>NZ_CP034655.1:0-3695000 GCF_000277895.2 Xanthomonas vasicola pv. musacearum NCPPB 4379
TTCTGCGCGCCGCAGCCAGCAACAGATGATCATACTTTGATGGATGCTTGGCCCCGCTGTCTGGAACGTCTCGAAGCTGAATTCCCGCCCGAAGATGTCCACACATGGTTGAAACCCTTGCAAGCCGAAGACCGCGGCGACAGCATCGTGCTGTACGCCCCGAACGCCTTCATTGTCGACCAGGTCCGCGAACGCTACCTGCCGCGCATCCGCGAGTTGCTGGCGTATTTCTGTGGCAATGGCGAAGTGGCGCTAGCCGTGGGTTCGCGCCCGCGCGCGCCCGAGCCGGCTCCTGCCCCCGTCGCGGCGGCCGTTGCACCGCAAGCGGCGCCGATCGTGCCGTTCGCCGGCAACCTGGATTCGCATTACACCTTCGCCAATTTCGTGGAAGGCCGCAGTAACCAACTGGGTCTGGCCGCCGCGATCCAGGCTGCGCAGAAGCCCGGCGACCGTGCGCATAACCCGTTGCTGTTGTACGGCAGCACCGGCCTGGGCAAGACCCACCTGATGTTCGCGGCCGGCAATGCGCTGCGGCAGGCCAATCCGGCCGCCAAGGTGATGTACCTGCGTTCGGAACAATTCTTCAGCGCGATGATCCGGGCGTTGCAGGACAAGGCGATGGACCAGTTCAAGCGCCAGTTCCAGCAGATCGATGCGTTGCTGATCGACGACATTCAGTTCTTCGCCGGCAAGGACCGCACGCAGGAAGAGTTCTTTCACACCTTCAACGCGCTGTTCGACGGCCGCCAGCAGATCATCCTGACCTGCGACCGCTATCCACGCGAAGTGGAAGGCCTAGAGCCGCGGCTGAAGTCGCGCCTGGCCTGGGGCCTGTCGGTGGCGATCGATCCGCCGGATTTCGAAACCCGCGCAGCCATCGTGCTGGCCAAGGCGCGCGAGCGTGGCGCCGAGATTCCCGACGACGTGGCATTTTTGATCGCCAAGAAGATGCGCTCCAATGTGCGCGATCTGGAAGGCGCGCTCAACACGCTGGTGGCGCGCGCCAATTTCACCGGGCGCTCGATCACGGTGGAATTTGCGCAGGAGACGCTGCGCGACTTGTTGCGCGCCCAGCAACAGGCGATCGGCATCCCCAACATCCAGAAGACCGTGGCGGACTACTACGGACTGCAGATGAAGGATCTGCTTTCAAAGCGGCGTACGCGTTCGCTGGCGCGTCCGCGCCAGGTGGCGATGGCGCTGGCCAAGGAGCTCACCGAGCACAGTCTGCCGGAGATCGGCGACGCTTTCGCCGGCCGCGATCACACCACCGTGCTGCATGCCTGCCGGCAGATCCGCACGCTGATGGAGGCCGACGGCAAGCTGCGCGAGGACTGGGAAAAGCTGATTCGCAAGCTCAGCGAGTAGCCCGTTGACCGCAATCGTGTGCCCGCTGGAGAAAAGCGTGGAAACGTTGGGGTCAAATGCGGGAGAATCTGTGGATAACGTTGCGCCGCGGTCCGATGGAAAAAACTATCCACAGGGTTTCCCACCAGCTCAGGCGCACTAGTCCCAAGCGTTTCAGGCGCTGAAATGTCTTTAGAAACAAACAGTTATGGTGGTTATCCGCTGAAAACGGCCCTACCATCACCACCAAGCTTTTGATTTATTCCATTATCTTTTAAAGCATAGGGGCACGGAACCACATGCGTTTTACACTGCAGCGCGAAGCCTTCCTCAAACCATTGGCCCAAGTGGTCAATGTGGTCGAACGCCGTCAAACCCTGCCTGTTCTGGCCAACTTGCTGGTGCAGGTCAAGGACGGACAGGTGTCCTTGACCGGTACCGACCTGGAAGTGGAAATGATCTCGCGCACAATGGTGGAGGACGCGCAGGACGGCGAAACCACGATTCCTGCCCGCAAGTTGTTCGACATCCTGCGCGCCCTGCCCGACGGCAGCCGCGTCACCATTTCGCAGACCGGCGACAAGGTCACCGTGCAGGCCGGGCGTAGCCGCTTCACGCTGGCGACGCTGCCGGCGAACGACTTCCCGTCCGTGGACGAAGTTGAAGCGACCGAGCGCGTGGTGGTGCCAGAGGCCGGGCTGAAAGAGCTGATCGAACGCACCGCGTTTGCGATGGCACAGCAAGACGTCCGGTATTACCTCAACGGTCTGTTGTTCGACCTGCGCGACGGTTTGCTGCGCTGTGTGGCGACCGACGGCCACCGTTTGGCCTTATGCGAGATGGAGCTGGAGAAGGCTGGCGGCGCCAAGCGTCAGATCATCGTGCCGCGTAAGGGCGTGACCGAGCTGCAACGTTTACTGGAAGGCGCGGATCGGGAGGTCGAGCTGGAAGTTGGTCGTAGCCATATCCGCGTCAAGCGTGGCGATGTGACCTTCACCTCCAAGCTAATCGACGGCCGCTTCCCGGATTACGAGGCAGTGATTCCGATTGGTGCCGATCGTGAGGTCAAGGTGGATCGCGAGGCGCTGCGTGCGTCTTTGCAGCGTGCGGCCATTCTGTCCAACGAAAAATACCGCGGTGTGCGTGTAGAAGTCTCGCCGGGTCAGCTGAAGATCAGCGCGCACAACCCCGAGCAGGAAGAAGCGCAGGAGGAGATTGAAGCCGATACTAAGGTCGACGACCTAGCGATTGGCTTCAACGTTAATTACCTGCTCGACGCGCTATCGGCTTTGCGCGATGAGCACGTGGTCATCCAGCTGCGCGACGCGAATTCGTCTGCGTTGGTGCGTGAGGCAAGCAGCGAGAAGTCCCGTCACGTGGTGATGCCGCTGCGTCTGTAGCGCCTCGTTCCACGTGGAACACGAGAAGCCTGGCGAAAGCCGGGCTTTTTTGTTTGCCTGTTCTGCAGCTTGTTGGGCCTAGTTTGCCTAACTTGGTTGGGCGTCATCGCCATAACGCGGAAAGGCGGGCTGCTGGGACCGTAGTGCTAGCAGAACAGGCAAGGCATGTTGCTCAATCGCCGGAGGGAGAATCTTCATCGCGATATTTCGGATCACCAGACGCTGACACTGTTGGCTTCGTTGCTGACGAGATACATCAGGCAAGTGCTTAAAATACATTCCCACACGCCCTGATTGGCTGCCCTTTTTCGATGACGGTAGACCCAAGTTTCGGATTACTCGCGATGCAGGATGGAACTGGGGTGCGACCGGTGTCGTGGGTGAGTTTATGCAGAAGTCCGAGATATCTCGAATACACACAGCGTTGGCCGCTGGCCTGGACAGATTCCCCGTGACAGTCGGGCTCCGGGACTAACAAGCGATTTTCAACGTACCCGCAATCTGGGTGGGCTCCGTTCAGATTACGAGTTCTTACCCACACTCGAACGACGAAGCCGTACTCGGCTCTGAATTGCCCTAGGTGTTCGCTTTTGTGAGACCAAGTGTTTGTTGGAAGTGATCGCGGGGAAGTACATTCCAGAGTTCTGGCACTAAACGGGTTCAGCCCGAGAGCAGAGCGACAACCCATCGCCATCGTGCTGACCCACCCGGTGACAAAGATTCGCTGGCTTGGAAATCCCGGTTTTGACTTATGCACATCTAGCTTTGCTTTTAAAAATAGAAATAACTTAAGAGCTTGGTGGTGATGGTAGGGACAGATTTCGCCGAAAAGTGGATCAAGTTATTGTTCTTCAAGCTATTTATGGCCTCGAAACCCTGTGATTATCGGCCTATTTGCCGGCCTAAAAGCTGTGGATAAGGCAAAAACGGCTTCGGGCATCTTTTTTTATCCACAAGTTATCCCCTATCTGTCCAACACCGCCTGTTGGCGTGTCTGCACGGGTTTCATGCCGATCACGTATCCTTCGACCCGACCGGCATGCCGGATTACATCCCGGAGCACACCGATCGATGCATGTAGTGCGGTTGTCCATTCATCGGCTTCGTCGGTTTCAGACCGTCGAGCTCCATCCCGCCAGTGCATTGAATCTGCTGACTGGCAATAACGGCGCGGGTAAAACCAGCGTGCTCGAGGCGCTGCACCTGATGGCATATGGCCGCAGCTTCCGTGGCCGCGTCCGTGACGGCCTGATCCAACAAGGCGCGAATGACCTTGAAGTCTTCGTGGAATGGAAAGAAGGCAGCGGCGTTGCAGGAGAGCGGACACGTCGTGCCGGCTTACGTCATAGCGGCCAGGAATGGACGGGGCGTCTGGATGGCGAAGACGTGGCGCAGTTGGGATCCTTATGTGCTGCGCTGGCTGTTGTGACCTTCGAGCCGGGTAGCCACGTGTTGATCAGCGGTGGTGGTGAACCTCGCCGTCGCTTCCTGGATTGGGGCTTGTTCCACGTGGAACCCGATTTCCTGGCCCTCTGGCGACGCTACGCCCGAGCGCTCAAGCAGCGCAACGCGCTGCTCAAGCAAGGCGCGCAGCCGCGCATGCTGGATGCCTGGGATCACGAACTCGCCGAATCCGGTGAAACGCTGACGTCCAGGCGCATGCGCTACCTGGAACGCCTGCAGGACCGCCTGATTCCGGTGGCGGGTGCAATCGCGCCATCGCTCGGGCTGTCCGCACTCGCATTTGCCCCAGGCTGGAAGCGCCACGAGGTCTCGCTCGCCGATGCCCTCTTGCTTGCCCGCGAGCGTGACCGCCAGAACGGTTACACCTCACAAGGCCCGCACCGTGCGGACTGGATGCCCCGTTTCGACGTGCTTCCTGGTAAAGATGCGCTTTCTCGCGGCCAAGCCAAGCTCACCGCCCTCGCCTGCCTCCTCGCCCAGGCCGAGGATTTTGCCTTCGAGCGCGGCGAATGGCCGGTGATCGCGTTGGATGACCTTGGGTCGGAACTGGACCGGCATCACCAAGCCCGCGTCCTGCAACGGCTTGTCTCAGCGCCAGCGCAGGTGCTGATCACCGCGACCGAGACCCCGCCCGGGCTCGTAGACGCTGCCGCGCTATTGCAACGGTTCCACGTGGAACACGGCCAGCTCGCGCTGCAAGCCGCCTCAGACTGACCCAACGGCCGGGGTGGGCCGACTGGTATAATTTGCCCGCTATCCCCCTTTTCCCACGGTGCGAAGCGGCTGCCGCCGTCAGCGCCCGTGTTGTGGAGCCAACGGCACGCGCATGACCGACGAACAAAACACCCCGCCAACACCCAGCGGCACGTACGACTCCAGCAAGATCACCGTGCTGCGTGGCCTGGAAGCCGTCCGCAAGCGCCCCGGCATGTACATCGGCGACGTCCATGACGGCACCGGCTTGCATCACATGGTGTTCGAGGTGGTCGACAACTCTGTCGATGAAGCCCTGGCCGGCCATGCCGACGACATCGTGGTGAAGATCCTGGTCGACGGCTCGGTGGCGGTGTCCGACAACGGGCGCGGCGTGCCGGTCGACATCCACAAGGAAGAAGGCGTGTCTGCGGCCGAGGTCATCCTCACCGTGCTGCATGCCGGTGGCAAGTTCGACGACAACAGCTACAAGGTCTCCGGCGGCCTGCACGGCGTGGGCGTCTCGGTGGTCAACGCGCTGTCCGAGCACCTGTGGCTGGACATCTGGCGCGACGGCTTTCACTACCAGCAGGAATACGCGCTGGGCGAGCCGCAATACCCGCTCAAGCAGCTGGAAGCCTCGACCAAGCGCGGCACCACGTTGCGCTTCAAGCCGTCCGTGGCCATCTTCAGCGACGTGGAGTTCCATTACGACATCCTGGCGCGCCGCCTGCGCGAGCTGTCGTTTCTCAATTCCGGCGTCAAGATCACCCTGATCGACGAGCGTGGCGAGGGCCGTCGCGACGATTTCCATTACGAAGGCGGCATCCGCAGCTTCGTGGAGCATCTGGCGCAGCTGAAGTCGCCGCTGCACCCGAACGTGATCTCGGTCACCGGTGAGCACAACGGCATCGTGGTGGACGTGGCCCTGCAATGGACCGACGCCTACCAGGAAACCATGTATTGCTTCACCAACAACATCCCGCAGAAGGATGGCGGCACCCATTTGGCCGGCTTCCGCGCCGCGTTGACGCGTGTGCTGAGCACCTACATCGAACAGAACGGCATCGCCAAGCAGGCCAAGGTTGCGCTGACCGGCGACGACATGCGCGAAGGCATGATCGCGGTGCTGTCGGTCAAGGTGCCCGACCCCAGCTTCTCCTCGCAGACCAAGGAAAAGCTGGTCAGCTCGGACGTGCGCCCGGCAGTGGAAAACGCCTTCGGTGCGCGCCTGCAGGAGTTCCTGCAAGAGAACCCGAACGAAGTCAAGGCGATCACCGGCAAGATCGTCGATGCCGCCCGTGCCCGTGAAGCCGCGCGTAAGGCGCGCGATCTCACCCGCCGCAAGGGCGCGCTGGACATCGCCGGCCTGCCCGGCAAGCTGGCCGACTGCCAGGAAAAAGACCCGGCGCTGTCCGAACTGTTCATCGTCGAGGGTGACTCGGCAGGTGGCTCGGCCAAGCAGGGACGCAACCGCAAGAACCAAGCAGTGCTGCCGTTGCGCGGCAAGATCCTCAATGTCGAACGTGCGCGCTTCGACCGCATGCTGGCGTCCGATCAGGTCGGCACACTGATCACCGCGCTCGGCACCGGCATCGGCCGTGACGAGTACAACCCGGACAAGCTGCGTTACCACCGCATCATCCTGATGACCGACGCCGACGTTGACGGCTCGCACATCCGTACCCTTCTGCTGACGTTCTTCTACCGGCAGATGCCGGAGCTGATCGAGCGCGGCTACATCTACATTGGCCTGCCGCCGCTGTACAAGCTCAAGCAGGGCAAGAGCGAGTTGTATCTGAAGGACGCCGCCGCGCTCAACGCCTATCTGGCCAGCAATGCGGTCGAAGGTGCGGCGCTGATTCCGGCCACCGACGAGCCGCCGATCACCGGCGAAGCGCTGGAAAAACTGCTGATGCTGTTTACCAGCGCCAACGAAGCGATTGCGCGCAACGCGCACCGCTACGACCCGGCGCTGCTCACCGCCTTGATCGACCTGCCGCCGCTGGATGTGGAAAAACTGCAGGCCGAAGGCGACCACCATCCGACCCTGGATGCGCTGCAGGCAGTGCTCAATCGCGGCACCCTGGGCACCGCGCGCTACCAGCTGCGCTTCGACCCGGCCACCGAGAACGCGCCTGCCACGCTGGTGGCGATCCGCCGCCATATGGGCGAAGAGTTCACCCAGGTGCTGCCGATGGGTGCATTCGAAAGCGGCGAACTGCGTCCACTGCGTGAGGTGTCGCTGGCCCTGCACGACCTGGTGCGTGAAGGCGCGCAGATCGTGCGCGGCAACAAGAGCCACCCGATCACCAACTTCGCGCAGGCGCACGCCTGGTTGCTGGATGAGGCCAAGAAGGGCCGCCAGGTGCAGCGCTTCAAGGGCCTGGGCGAAATGAACGCCGAACAGCTGTGGGAAACAACGGTCAACCCCGACACCCGTCGCCTGTTGCAGGTGCGGATCGAGGACGCGGTGGCCGCCGACCAGATCTTCAGCACCCTGATGGGCGATGTGGTCGAACCACGCCGCGACTTCATCGAGGACAACGCGCTGAAGGTGTCCAACCTGGATATCTGAGCTGCCACCCCCGGCGCGCACGTCGCACTCGCGGCGTGCTGCTCGGGGCGGTGTTCGCGGAACGACGATGAGCACAGATCTTCCACCTCCCCCGGCACCTCGCGCAGTTGCCGGCAAGCCGCCGCTGCTGCCTGTGCTCGTGGGGTTTTGGGTCGACGTGCTCATCGCCGCCGGCCTGTTGCTAACCCTCAGCGTGGCCGGCTTTGCGTTGTGGGGCGCGGTGCGTGGCTTCAGCCATGTACAGGCGGCCAAGGCGCAGGGCCTGACGCCGTCCTCCACCGAGGTGATGGCCGCCATCGGCCAACCCGGTGTGCTGGTGCAGCTGGTCACCGCGCTGGTCAGCACGGCCACGCCAGCGTTGCTGTTGTACTACTGGCGTCGTCGTGCCACTGCCGCCGAACAGGCCGCCTCGCGGACTGCCGCGCGCCGCCCCTCCACCTGGGGCTGGACCGCCCTGATCGCCGCCGCCGTCTTCCTGCTCAGCAATCTGGTCAGCGTGGCGGCCTCGGCGCTGGGCATCAAACCGGTGCCGACCAACCTGCCGTTGATGGAAGAAGCGCTCCAGCAATGGCCGCTGGCATTGACCCTGTTTGCGGTGGTCATCGCGCCGGCCTACGAAGAGCTGCTGTTCCGCCGCGTGCTGTTCGGGCGCCTGCTCAGTGCCGGCCGCCCATGGCTGGGTATCGTCTTGAGCGGCGCGATTTTCGCCCTGGTGCATGAAGTTCCCGGTATCAGCGGCAATGGCCCTGCCGCCATCGCCCAGCTGTGGCTGGTGTACGGCAGTATGGGCGCGGCGTTCGCGTGGCTGTATTGGCGCACCGGCACGCTGTGGGCCCCGATCGCTGCGCATGGCATCAATAACGCCACCGCGCTGGCGGCGTTGTACTTTTTCGGGCTCGGCTGAGCGCGAATAGCGGCGACCTGCGACTGCCCTGCCGTCGCAACGCGACGGTACCTGATTACGGAATGACCCCGCACGCTCTGGCCCAATCGCTACCGGGCAAGCACGCCCCGGTAGCCGCACGCAGCCGCTTGACGAAATGTTAAGACGAGCCTGCCAAAATGGCCGGATGGTTCTAGGGGGATCCGAATGAAAGCTAGGCTGTTGACCGTTGTTGCCGTGCTTGCACTGACGGCGTGTGCCACCACAACTTCGCCAACCGGCCGCCGACAGGTGGTCGGTGGCGTGTCGCAACAGCAATTAGACCAGTTGGGCGCGCAATCTTTCGCGCAGACCAAGGCCAAGGAAAAAGTCAGTACCGACGGCAAGCAGAATGCCTACGTGCAGTGCGTGGTCAACGCACTGGTGGCACAGCTGCCACCGCAATGGCGCGAAACCAAGTGGGAAACCGCGCTGTTCGTGGATAACGAAGCAAACGCGTTCGCCCTGCCCGGTGGCAAGGTCGGGGTGAACACCGGCATCTTCACCGTGGCCAAGACCCAGGATCAGCTCGCGGCTGTGCTCGGACACGAGATCGGCCACGTCATCTCGCGCCATCACGAAGAGCGCATCACCCGTCAGCTTGGCGCGCAAGCCGGTCTGGGCATCATCGGCGCGCTTGCCGGCGCCGCCTATGGCGACGGCGCGGCCAGCGCGGTCAATCAGGTTGGCGGTATGACTGCCCAGACAGTGTTTCTGCTGCCTGGCTCGCGTACCCAGGAAAGCGAAGCCGATGTGGTCGGTCAGCGACTGATGGCCCAGGCCGGTTTCGATCCGGCGCAGGCGGTAACGCTGTGGCAGAACATGATGGCCGCCAGCGGCAATCGCCAACCGCAGTGGCTGTCGACCCACCCCGATCCTGCCAACCGCATCCGCGAACTGCAGGCCGACGTTGGTCAGCTTGAACCGGTGTACCAGCAGGCCAAGCAAGCCGGGCGCGTGCCACGTTGTGGCTAGAGCCGCTAACAGCATCTACGCGGCTTTTGTTGTTTCGTGCGGGTACTGACCTGAATTCAACGCCTGCCTCGTTACACTGCGGGCGCAGGTGTTGCGACCGGTCACTGAATGTTAGCTGTGCTAAGACTTGTTTACCCCGTTGCCGTTTGTCACACCACAACATGGAAACCGTTTTCGAGAACTGAGACTTTCTGCTAAGTTTGCCGGCCCAGATTTTTCGTACAGCGCCCATTCCGCTTTTCGTACCGCCCGACGGCGGATCGTCCGAGGTGAAACATGAAACTGCTCAACCGCAAGCAAGCCCTGTTGTCCTTGTTCATTGCCGCGTCGCTGGGTGGGGCTGTCATTACCGATGCGGTCGCGCAGTCGGACCGTTCTTCCGAACGCGCCAGCCGTAAATCCAAAAGCGGCAAGGCCGAGGAGCTGTACCCACAGTCGACCCGTCAGGCACCGACGATCAAGCCGTCCTCCAAGTTGAGCAGCAAGCTGCAGAAGCTGATCGAAACCTTCAACAAGGGCGAAGACTATCCGGGCGTGCGCAGCCAGGCCGATGAGATCCTGGCCAACAGCGCTGCCAACGAAGCCGACAAGGCGTTGGCCGCACAGCTGGCTGCCCAGGCCGCTTACAACCTGGACGACACCGCCGCTGCCAAGAAGTATCTGCAGCAGGCCATCGGCCTGAACGCGCTGGACAACAACGGCCAGTTCCAGTCGATGCTGATGCTGGCCCAGTTGCAGCTGCAGGACGACCAGAAGGCCGAAGGTCTGGCCACGCTGGACAAGTACCTGGAAGAGAGCAAGTCGCAGCGTCCGGAAGATCTGATCCTCAAGGGTCAAGCGCTGTACCAGGCCGAGCGCTACAAGGAAGCGATTCCGGTGCTGAAGCAGGCTATTGCCGCTTCGCCCGAGCCGAAGGACACCTGGAACCAGCTGCTGATGGCGTCCTATGCCGAAGCTGGCCAGACCGGCGAGGCCGTCGCTGCCGCCGAAGCGCTTGCCGCCAAGACGCCCAACGACAAGAAGGCCCAGCTCAACCTGGCCAGCATGTACATGCAGGCCGACCAGATGGAAAAGGCCGCAGCCGTGATGGACAAGCTGCGTGCCGCCGGGCAGTTGACCGAAGAAAAGGAATACAAGCAGTTGTATTCCATCTACGCCAACACCGAGAACAAAGAAAAGGACGTCATCGCGGTTATCAATGAAGGTATGCAAAAAGGCATCCTCAAGCCTGATTATCAGACATACCTCGCATTGGCACAGTCGTATTACTACAGCGACGATGTGCCGAAGGCGATCGAAAACTGGCAGAAGGCCGCACCGCTTTCCAAGGATGGCGAGACGTATTTAAATCTGGCCAAGGTGCTGCACTCGGAAGGTCGCATCCCGGAGGCCAAGCAGGCCGCACAGCAGGCGATCGCCAAGGGTGTTAAAAAACCAGAAGACGCCAAGAAGATCATCAACCTGAAGTAAAAAAAGAAAATAAACCCCCGAAATCCCTGTGTTTTTAGTGGTTACAGGACTCGGGATTGGTATAAGCTTGGGAGTTCCTGCGGTGTCAAAACCGTCCGAAAACCTGGGGATCATCACAGTGATCCGGGCCCCCACTGAAAGAGCCATCGGCGCATGACGGAACAACTCGTTATCCACAGGCATGACTATGATGCCGGGAACCAGGGTCTGAGCTGGGCCCGCATTATCGGCATTGCTTTTGTAATTGCTTTGCACCTCACTGCACTGATGATGTTGCTGATCCCTGCAGTGGCGCCGAAGGCTCCGGCAGAGAAGGAGCGCACCACCATGGTTACCTTGGTGGATGCACCGCCTCCTCCTCCCCCGCCGCCGCCGCCGCCGGAAGACAAGCCGCCACCGCCGGTCAAGAATCTGTCGCCGCCGAAGCCGTCACCGGTTCCGCCGCCGCCGGAAGCTCCGGTGGTCGACGTTCCCGACCCGCGTCCGAGCGATATCGTCACGCCGCCCAGCCCGCCGAGCCCTCCGGCTCCGCCGAGCGACATTGGCGCCAGCGTCGATATCTCGTCCAAGAACATGAACCCACCGAAGTACCCGCCGGCGGCATTCCGTGCCGGTGTCCAAGGTGAGGTCATCCTGATCGTGGATGTGGATGCCAGCGGCAACGTGACCAATGTGTCGGTCGAAAAGTCCAGCCGCAACCGCGACCTTGACCGTGCCGCGATGGACGCAGCACGCAAGTGGAAGTTCAACGCTTCCACTGTCAACGGGCAGAAAGCCGCCGGACGTGTCCGCGTCCCGGTCAACTTTGCTCTGAACTGATCCACGGGCCGGCTACGGTCGGCCCAGGATCCTGTCTTCCTTTCGCTCCACCCTTCATCACCACACACAACAAAGGTAAGCGTCATGCTGCAGGAATTCTTTATCGCCGCCGCTGCAGGGGGCTCCAATCCGTCGGCCGCTCTGTCGCAGATGGGCTTCGAGCACTTGATCACCGAAATGACCTCCAGCCCCGGCGATTTCGCCGTGTCTTGGGTCGTGTTGATCACCCTGATCGCCATGTCCGCTGCCTCCTGGTACTGGACTGTCATCAACATCTTCCGTGCCACACGTCTGAAGAGCGCGGCTGACCGCGTCACCACCGCGTTCTGGGATGCCCCGAATGCACAGGACGCCATCCGCGCGATGGAAGAACAGCCGGCTTCCGAGCCGTTCTCCAAGATCGCACTAGACGCAGCCCAGGCTGCTGCTCACCACCAGCGCGCCGAAGGCAGCACCGGTGGCCTGGGCGAGAGCCTGAGCCGTTCGGAGTTCGTCGACCGCGCCCTGCGTCAGGCCGTGACCCGCGAAAGCACCAAGCTGCAGTCGGGCATGACCCTGCTGGCCACCGTCGGTGCGACCGCACCGTTCGTCGGTCTGCTCGGTACCGTGTGGGGCATCTACGGCGCGCTGATCAAAATCGGTGCAACCGGTTCGGCCTCCATCGACGCCGTTGCCGGCCCGGTGGGTGAAGCGCTGATCATGACCGCGATCGGTCTGTTCGTCGCCATCCCCGCCGTGTTCGCGTTCAACTTCTTCTCCAAGGTCAACAGCTCGGTGATCGCCAAGTTCGACACCTTCGCCCACGACCTGCACGACTTCTTCGCCACCGGTTCGCGCGTTCGCTAATCCGGTTGTAAAGAACGACTTCGCAACGATTTAGACGGAGCCCGTTATGGCCTTCAGTAGTGGAAACAGCGGTGGCCCGATGGCCGACATCAATGTGACGCCCCTGGTGGACGTCATGCTGGTGCTGCTGATCATCTTCATCATTACGGCGCCGCTGATGTCCCATAAGGTCAAGGTGGAGCTGCCACAGGCCAACTTGATCCAGAAGGAAGATGCGGAGAAACGCGCCGCGCCGATCACTCTGGCCGTCAAGGAAGATGGGTCGCTGTACTGGAACGACGAGCCGATTTCCAAGGAAGCCTTGGAGTCGCGCCTGTCCACCGCAGCACAGCAGACCCCGCAGCCGCCGCTCAATTTGCGTGGCGACCGCACGACCAAGATGCGTACGATCAACGAGATCACCAAGATCGCGCAGGGTCAGGGCATGCTGGACGTCGGTTTCGTTGCAACCAAAGTGAAGGGGCAGTAAGCCATGGCATTTAGTACTGGTGGAAGCCGTGGGCCGATGGCCGACATCAACGTCACGCCCCTCGTGGACGTGATGCTGGTGCTGCTGATCATCTTCATCGTCACCGCGCCGATCATGACCTATCCGATCGCCGTGGACCTGCCGCAGCGGGTGCTCAACCCGCCACCGCAGACGACCGAACCGCCGCCGCCGATCGAGTTGCGTATCGACGCCAGCAACCAGGTGTTCTGGAACAACAGTCCGACTCCGGTCGATGTGTTGCAACAGAAGATGGAAGAAGTGGTGCAGGCCGATCCGACCAATCAGCCGGAACTACGCATCGATGCAAATCCGGATGCGGAGTACGAAGTGATGGCGAAGGTGCTGGCCGCTGCGAAGAACTCGCAGATGAAGAAAATCGGCTTCATGCAGCAGTAAACGTCTCTGCAAGACCGCAACACAACAGTCATGACGCGACTGCAACGCCACCGGAAACGGTGGCGTTTTTTTTTTCTGTTGTGTGGGTAGTAGTGGGTAGTTGCAAACATGGCTATGGCGCAGCGATCTCGATCACATTGCTCCTGGCGGCTGAGCAGCCAGTGCATTAGAACGTTGCCGGCTTATCTGGTTGGCGCGGTGCCAGATGGCACGCGACAAAGTGGCCACGTGCTGATCCGATGCGCGCGGCCATCGTCCATTCCCTGTGGATCACCTTGCATCGCCTGCGGCGAGCTGCTGTCTGCCTACTACCCCAATAACAGGCGTGTCCTTCGCCGCTGCATCAAACGACACCGCCACTGCGTCGCCATGCCAACCAGCGTTCGCGCACGATCGACTGTCGGCATTGCGCCAAATCAGGCGGTAAAGCGACCGCCGCGCAAAATCTCGACGTACGCGCGCACGCTCGCATCCAACCCTTGATATAGGGCTTCGCTGATCAAGGCGTGGCCGATGGATACTTCCAGCACGCCCGGAACTGTGGCGAGAAAATCGCCGAGATTGGCTTGCGATAAATCGTGTCCGGCATTGATGCCCAGGCCGGCGGCACTGGCACGCTGCGCGGCATCGGCGAACAGTGCCAATGCGGTATCTGCCTGCCCGCTGGCATGCGCGTACGCATATGGGCCGGTGTACAACTCGATGCGGTCTGCGCCCAATGCGGCTGCGCGGGCGATGTCCGGGTTACCGGCATCGACGAACAGGCTGACACGGCTACCGACCGCCTTGAACGCGGCGATCAGCGAGGCAAGTTGCCTGGTGTCCTGCGCAAAATCGAAGCCATGGTCGGAGGTCAGTTGCCCGTCGCCATCCGGCACCAGCGTGATCTGCTCCGGGCGCGTGGCGCGGCACAACTCCAGCAACCCCGGATAGCCCGCGCGCGGCGGCGCGAACGGGTTGCCTTCGATATTGAATTCCACCGCATGCGCACGCGTCAGCGCGCTCAGTGCGAAGACGTCGTCGGCGCGGATATGGCGCTGGTTCGGGCGCGGGTGCACGGTGATGCCGTGCGCACCGGCGGCGATGCAGGTGCGTGCAGCTTGCACCACGTCCGGGTCGGTGCCGCCGCGCGAATTGCGTAGCACCGCGATCTTGTTGACGTTAACGCTGAGCCGAGTGGTCATACGGCGGTCATCAGACCTGCGGCTCGTTGTCGCGTGCAGCGGCCAGTGCAGCCGACTTGCGTGCTTCTGCCAGCTCGCGCAGGCGGCGCAGCTCGGCCGGGTCGATCATGCTGCTGGTGTCGCGTTGGGTGTCGTCCATGCGCGAGGCGAACCAGCCGCGTGTCCACAGCAGCAGTAGCAGCAATGCCACCAGCAGCGAAACCACCAGCAACCACACGTGCGGCGTGCTGAAGGCCAGCACCAGCGCACCCAGTGCCATAAGCAGAAACAGCCAGTGCATGACGAGCTCCCCGTTGAGTGGCGGCAGTGTAACGCCGTGCCCGGCGTGGTTCCACGTGGGCACCGCGCCGTTGGTCAGAGCAGCGGCGATAACAGCCGCGCGAAGGCTTCCGGCAGGCGTGAACGCCATAACGGCCGATGCCGCACGAAACGCACTTCCTGCGCCTGTTCCATGTCGGCGCCGATCAGCCCTGCCATCTCTGCCGCCACTGCCTGGTCGCGGAACAGCATCGACAATTCGAAATTGAGCCGGAAGCTGCGGCTGTCGAAATTGGCGCTGCCGACGATGCAGACATCGTCGTCGGCCAGCAGCGCCTTGGTGTGCAACATGCGCGGGCCGTACTCGTAGATGCGCACGCCGGCTTCCAGCAGCTCGTCGAAATACGAGCGTGCCGCGTAGGTGACCAGCCGCGAATCGCTCAGCCGCGGCACCAGCAGGCGCACGTCCAGCCCGCCAAGCGCGGCCGAGGTCAGCGCCATGCGCGCGGCTTCGCCGGGGACGAAATACGGGGTGACCAGCCACACGCGGTGCTTGGCCTCATGGATGGCTGCGACCATCAGGCGGTGGATCGCTTCCCAGGACGAATCCGGGCCAGACACCAGCACCTGCGCATCCACCGTGCCTCGCGCACGGGTGGGCACATCGTCCGGCCAGAGTTGCTGGCCATGGAATGCGGCGCGGCCCTGGCCGGTGGCATAGAGCCAGTCTTCCAGGAAAACCAGCTGCAGGCTGCGCACCACATGGCCCTGCAGGCGCACGTGCAGGTCGCGATAGGCATCTTTGCGCACCTGCTCGTTTTCATCGTCGGTGACGTTGATGCCGCCGGTGAAGCCGACTCGGCCATCGATGACGATCACCTTGCGGTGGGTGCGCAGGTTCAACCACGGGCGCTTGAACGGCTTGAGCAGCTGCGAGGGATGAAACCAGGCGGTTTCCACTCCGGCCTCGCGCAGCGTGCGCAACACGCGCCGGGTCATCGCCGATGAGCCGATCGCATCCATCAGCAGCCGCACCCTGACTCCGGCGCGGGCACGTTCCATCAGCGCAGCGCAGATCGCGGTGCCGCTGCGGTCGGGCTGGAAGATGTAGTACTCCAGATGGATGTGGTCGCGCGCATCACGGATCGCTTCGATGATGGCGGCGTACGTGGCAGCGCCATCCACCAGCCAGTGCACTTCGGTGGCGCTGCTGGGCGCCAGCCCGGTGGTGGATTGGGCGATCTTGGCCAGCTCTGTGCAGTCGGCATCCGGCGGGCAGACGCTGCTGTAGCTCTCCATGCCCGAGCGCGAGCGCCCGCGCCGCAGCCGCTGGCGTTTGACCTTTTGCGGGCCCAGCCAGTAGTAGATCAACAGCCCCAGATACGGCAGCGCCGCCAGCGACAGCACCCAACTCAGCGTGGCCACCGGCTCGCGCTTTTGCAGCACGATCCAGGCGGCGATCCACAGCAGGTACAGCACATAGGCGGCGAGAAGGAGCGCTTCGAGGTGGGGAGTGTTGGCCAGCCAATCCCACGCGCCCTGTGCAAATGCGAGCATGCGCGGATTCTACGGGGCGCACGCGGTGTTGCGATGACCGCGTCGCCAACCCGGTGGCGCTGCAACGGTCTGACGGCTTCATCGGGTTGAATGTGCAGTCGCAGCGGGCGAGACGCTGCGGCCGTACGATGACGCGATGGCAAGTGCGATCAAGGGCCGAGGTGCAACCGGCCATCTGCCCGGGCGATTCGAGGTCACCACCCAGCAGGCGGTGGACGATGGCTGGTGCGCCGACGACAGCGATGAGTTTGCCGCCCCGGCATTGCGCACGCAGGTGACCGACGAAACTGCGCGCAGCATCATTAGCCGCAATCAATCGCCGGATATCGGGTTCTCGCAATCGGTCAATCCGTATCGTGGTTGCGAACATGGCTGCAGTTACTGCTTCGCGCGACCTTCGCACGCGTATCTCAATCTCTCGCCGGGCTTGGATTTCGAGACCAGGCTGTTCGCTAAGACCAATGCGCCGGAGCTGCTGCGACGTGAGTTGTCGCGGCCAAGTTATGTGCCCAGCCCGATCGCATTGGGCATTAACACCGACGCGTATCAGCCGATCGAGCGCAAGCGTGCGCTGACGCGCCAGTTGATCGAGGTGCTATGGGAGACGCGTCATCCGTTCACGCTGATCACCAAGAATGCGCTGGTGACGCGCGACCTGGACCTGCTCGCGCCGTTGGCGCGCGAGGGTCTGGTCAACGTGCATTTTTCGGTAACCACCCTCGACCCGCATCTGTCGGCCAAGCTCGAACCGCGCGCGTCCGCTCCGCATGCACGCCTGCGCGCGATGCGTGCCCTGCACGATGCCGGCGTGCCGGTTGGCGTGATGGCCGCGCCGGTGATTCCGTGGATCAACGACCACGAACTGGAAGCGATCCTGCAAGCCGCTGCCGCTGCCGGCGCGCACAGTGCCGGTTACGTGCTGTTGCGTTTGCCGCACGAAGTGGCGCCGCTGTTTCGCGATTGGTTGCAGACCCATCACCCGCAGCGCGCCGAGCATGTGATGAGCACCATCCAGCAACTGCGTGGCGGCAAGGATTACGACAGTGCCTTCGGCACGCGCCTGCGCGGACAGGGCGTGTACGCGGACCTGCTGGCGCGCCGCTTCGCCCTCGCCCACCGCCGCGCCGGCTTCGATGCACGCACCATGGCGGCGCTGGACTGCAGCGCATTCCGCCGTCCGGCCCCACCGGCCAAGCCGGTGCCTGCGTCGCCGCAGGGTGTGCTGTTTTAGGGCGGGAATTGGGGATTCGGGAGCGGGGATTTGTAACAGCGCAGCACCGCGGTCCTGCAGATATTGCTTGGTGCGTGGCATGTGTCTGCCAAATCGAAGTAGAGCGGCGTCATCGTCAGGCCCGCCGTTGTTGGCAGCATCGCAGCGTACTTCTTGCACGATTCGATAGCCCGGCGCGTAACGGCCAAGCGTTCCGCTCTTATCCAATCCCCATTCCCTATTCCCTATTCCCCGCCGTAAAGCGCCTGCGCCGACTGAAACAAAATCCAGCTCGTCGCAATGAACTTGTCACCGCCGACCGGGCGGTTGCCGCGGTGGGTGTGGGTGAAGGCAGTGGGGGCAATCAGCAGGCTGCCGGTGCGTGGGCGGGCCTTGCGTTGCTGGAACAGGAATTCGGTTTCGCCTTGCGCGAAGTCGTCGTTGAGATACAGCGTCCACAGCAGATGCCGATGCAGCGTGTCGGCGCTGGCATCGCGCGGATACAGCTCGCAATGCCAATACGGGTAGCCGCCCTGATCGGCGGTATACCACTGCAGATTAATCGCGCCCGGGCGCAGGCAGGTGCGCGTCAGATCGCCCAACGCCTGGTCGCTCATCTGCACGATGTCCTCGGCCACCAGGCGATGCGGTGTGCCATCGGCGGTGGTCACCTGCAGCATCAGCGGTGAGATCAGGGCCTGCGGATACTGCCGCAGATAGCTGAGCACGCCGTCGAACACGGCCTGCTGCAGGCGGCTTTCCACTTCCGCCCATTCGGCCATGCCACTGATGCGCAGGTCACGACTATGTTTGAGGTCGGGGAACACACCGCCACCGATGCGGCCTGGATGCAGCTGCTGGCTCTGGCGCATGCGTTGCACGATGGCCGCGCAATCTTCGCGCGAGACGGCGTTGTCGGTGATCTGGATGAAGTCGGGTTGGCTCATGCGCCTGACCATAGCAATCTGGCGCGCCGGCTGCAGCGTTCGCCATGCATGGCGCACAAGCGGGATCCGCACGCGACGTTGTCGACATCACCAATGCGTGGCCACGTGGCGATACCGCGCAAGGTGGTGAAGCGCGGTGTTGATGCGCGATGCCTTGCCCGCTTCGCTGGTTGCTGGTTGCGCGTGTTGGGCGTGCAACGCAGCAAAGAAAAACCCCGCCGAAGCGGGGTTTTTCGTCAAACAACGCAGGCTGCGACGATCAGAACTTGTAGTTGATCGAAGCGGCCAGCACGTCGCCCTTCACGTCGTAGCTGCCAGCCAGACGGTCGCCGGTGGCGCTGCGGGTGTCGCTGGTCGGGTCGCTGGTGAACAGGTGGGTGTAACCGAAGTTGTACTCGGTCTGCGCCGACGGACGCCAGCTCATGCCCAGCGAAACCCACTTGCGGCTCGCGTCCGGCACGCGCACGTCGCGGTGTTCGGCGGTGGTCGGGGTCTGGTCGTATGCCAGGCCGCCGCGCAGGGTCACCGTATCGCTCATGCGGTAGTCGGCACCGATCGAGGCGAAGGTGGTGTCGCGGTAGGAGAAGTCCAGCACGCTGTCGGGCTGGTTGGAGGCGAAGTCCACGGTCACCTGGTCGAACTTGCTCCAGGCGGTGCGGGTGACATCGGCCATGATCGACCACTGCTCGTTCACGTTATGCGTGAAGCTGGCGGTGGCGCTGGCCGGCAGCTTGACGGTGGCGCGGCCCTTGGTGTCGACGAAGGTGCCCGGTGCGGCAACCGCGAGCACGGCAGCAGCGTTACCCGGGGTGGTGAAGTCGGCGGTGCCGTCGGTGATCTTGTGGTCCACCTGCGAGCGGTAGCTGAAGCCGATGTGGGTGTTCTCATCGATGCTGAACAAGCCACCCAGGGTGAAGCCCACTTCGGTGCTGTCGCCCTTGATGCGCGAGTAGCCATCGGCACTGCCCGGCGCGAAGCCCGGCACGCGGCGCGCGGCCAGCACGCTGCCGAAATCGACGGCGTTGGCCAGGTCGATATCCAGACGCTCGGCGAACACCGAGGCACCGAAGGACACGTACGGGTTCACGTCATAGGAGAACGCGACGTTGAAGTCGATCGCCTGCAGCTCGGTCTTGGTGCCGTGGTAGCGGCCGACCCAGTCGCGGTCGTATTCGGTCTTGAAGCCGAACGGCGCGGTCAGCGAGGTACCCAGGTGCATGTTGTCGTTCTCGCCGAACGGCACGTGGAAGTACATCGCCGGGACCGGTGCGATCATGCCGGCATCGCCGCCGTTGCCGCCGGAGACCGGAGCGCCGTTGGCATAGTTGGCTGACTCAGGCTGGAACTTGGCCGAGAAGCTGATGGCGCTGACGTCGGCCTGGAACAGGCGACCGTCCAGCTGGCGCATACCGGCCGGGTTGTTGACGATGATCGAGGCATCGTCCGGGGCGCTGCCCGAACCTGCGAATGCGCGGCCGAGACCCTTGGCGCTGTTTTCCTTCAGCTGGAATGCGGCGCCGTGCGCCTGACCAACGGCCAGCACGCCAGCGACACCGACGGCCAACAGGGTGGCGCGGCTGAGAGTGGAAGCAGTAGACATAAGTTGTAGCTCTCCGGATAAGGACTGCAATGGTCGATTCAGCGCCCGCGTCCAGCACCAATCCAGTGCCCGGAGCGCGCCGGAGACCCCCCCCCGACATACGACGCCGTACGCAGTATACCTATGGCGATTAACCGAACAATAACGAATCGCACGCTGAACGTGGCATCAGGTTAGGGTTGGGTTCAGCGGCGCGGACCGGCTATTGTCCCCGTCCGATGTTCGTCTCTCTTCCTTCCCGCAAAAAACCCACGCCGCGCTGGGCGGTGCCGCTGCTGTTCGCGACGGTGTGGCTGGCGTATCTGTGGTCGATCAGTCGGCCGGGCGAGGCGCGCAATACGCTGTGGCTGGACTGGGGCGCACTTTCCAGTGGCGTCTCCAATCTGGGCGACTGGTGGGCCACCTTGCGCGACGGCAGCGTGCTGCGCCTGTTCACTGCGCTGTTCCTGCACGCCGATTGGTCGCATCTGCTCGGCAACCTGGTGTTCTTGCTGATCTTCGGGCTGCCGGCCGAGCGCATCCTTGGCCCATGGCGGTTATTGCTGCTGTTTCTGGTCGGCGGCGCGGCCTCCAACCTGGCGGCGATCTTTGCCATCGGCACTCCAGACCGCGTGATCATCGGTGCATCGGGCGCGGTGTCGGCGTTGATCGGCACCTATCTGGCGCTGTTTCCGGGCGCCAAGCTGGGCGTGGTGCTGCCGCTGGGCGTGTTTCTGGAATTCATCCGGGTGCCGGCGCCGCTGTTGATCGGCGCCTGGGCAATGCTGCAGGTGGTGTTCGCCTACATCGGCCCGGCCTTCGGCATGGTGGCGTGGTCGGCGCATATCGCCGGCTTTGTATTCGGCATCGTGTACGGCTTGTCGGTGCGCGCGGCGATCGCGCGGCGGCTGCGCAAGCGCCACGGCTTCTGAGGCGCGCAGCGCACCGGGCGTTGGGCTGAGCAGGCTCTGAGCGCTGCGCGGCGGAGCCAGTAACGCGCGATGCCGCGCACTTCGGCGGCCAGGCGGGCGCGCCTATAATCGCGGCATGTCCAAGTCTCTGTACAAAGTCACCTTCCTCAATCACGGCAAGGTGTACGAGCTCTACGCGCGTGAGGTCACCGGCAGCCATCTGTGGGGCTTCAACCAGATCGGCGAGCTGGTGTTCGACGTGCACGATGGGCTGGTGGTGGACCCCACCGAAGAACGCCTGCGCGAAGAATTCGGCAACACCAAGACCTTGCACCTGCCGATGCAGAGCATCGTGCGGATCGAAGAGGTCGAGAAAAAAGGCCAGTCGGTGATTCGCGATGCCACCACCGGCGACAAGGTGGTCACTCCGTTCCCCTCGCCGATCAAGCCACGCTGATGCGCATCCTGGTGCCCGACGACTATCAGGGTGCTGTGGCTCAGCTGCCCTTTGTGCAGCGCATGCAAGGTCACCAGGTGCAGGTAATAGGCGCACTGGACGAGCATCTCGATGTGCGTGTTGCGTGTCTGGCCGACGCCGATGCGTTGGTGCTGATCCGCGAGCGCACGCGGGTGGATGCGGCGCTGCTGCAACGGCTGCCACGGCTGAAACTGATCAGTCAAACCGGGCGGGTGGGCGCGCATGTGGATGTGGCGGCATGTACCGCGCTGGGTGTGGCAGTCGCTGAAGGCGTGGGTTCGCCGGTGGCACCGGCCGAGCTGACCTGGGCATTGATCCTGTCGGTCAGTCGTCGGCTGACCGAGTACCAGCATGCCTTGCAGCAAGGCCGATGGCAGGCACTGGGCGATCCTGGCTTGGGCCGCGTGCTGCACGGGCGCACGTTGGGGATCTGGAGTTACGGACGGATTGGCCAATGCGTGGCCGGCTTCGGGCGCGCCTTCGGCATGCAGGTGTTGGTGTGGGGCGGCGAGGCGTCTTGTGCGCAGGCAGCGCGCGACGGCTTCGCGATTGCGGGCAGCCGCGAAGAACTGTTCGAACGCAGCGATGTGGTGTCGCTGCATCGGCGGCTGACTGCGCAGACGCGGCATGACATCACCGCACAGGATCTGGCGCGCATGCGTGGCGATGCGTTGCTGGTCAACACCAGCCGTGCCGAATTGATTGCGCCTGGCGCATTGCTCGCTGCGTTGGATGCTGGCCGGCCCGGGTACGCCGCGCTGGATGTGTTCGAACACGAGCCGGTGCTGGACCCACACGATCCGCTGCTGCTGCACCCGCGCGTGTTGGCAACGCCGCATCTGGGCTATGTGGAACGCGACAGCTACGCGCTGTATTTCGACGCGGCGTTCGACAACGTGCTGGCGTTTGCCGCGGGCACGCCGCGCAATCTGGTCAATCCCGAGGTATTGGCAACAACAAAGCGGGTGTGATCCCCGCTGGATTAGCGCGGCCTTGAAGCAACCGACAAGACGCGTGCGCTGCTGCCACGTAAGCGCCGGCCAGTGTTGGGCGCGGCACGTACTCGCCCACCGATTCCTGCGCGCCGAGCAGACCTACGTCACGACAAGGCGCGCAGGTCTGTTGCCCATTCTTAGTTGACCGGCTCGGTGGTCTTCTCTGCTGGCGTCGGCGTCGGCGTCGGCGTCGTCGGTTCGGCTGGCGCAGCGGGTGCAGCCGCAGGCTTTGCTTTGCCTGCCGGTTCGGCCGATTTGGGCTTGTCTGTGGTTGCCGGGCGCGCTGCGGCAGGCTTGGCCTCGGCACCGGCCTTGGCTGCCTTCGCCTTCTGCGCGGCCTGCGCCTTGGCCTTGCGTGCAGCTTGCGCCTTGGCAGCGGAGCCGGGTTGCTTGAGTTCGGCCAGGGCTTCGCTGATCGGGCCGTCGCCCGGCAGTACGTCGCCGGCGCTGTAGCCCTCTTCGCCTTCGTCGTCGCCGCGCAGGTGGCCTGGCAAGGTGGCCTCGCTGTAGTCGGTCAGGCTGGCCGGCACATCGGCATCGCCCGGCTGCGGCTCGGGGGTGAGCATCACGTCCGGCACGATGCCGCTGGCCTGGATCGACTTTCCACTGGGCGTGTAATAGCGCGCGGTGGTGAGCTTGACCGAGTCGCCGTTGTCCAGCGGCAGCACGGTCTGCACCGAGCCCTTGCCGAAGGTGCGGCTGCCGATGATGCGTGCGCGCTTGTTGTCGCGCAGCGCGCCAGCCAGCACTTCGGAGGCACTGGCCGAGCCGGCGTCCACCAGCACCACGACCGGTGCGCCATTGAGCAGGTCTCCCGGGGTGGCGTCGAACTTGGCATCGCTGATCGAGATGCGCCCGCGCGTGCTGACGATATTGCCTTTGTCGAGCAGATCGTCGGCCACCTGCACCGCCGAGGTCAGCAGACCGCCGGGGTTGCTGCGCAGATCCAGCACCAGGCCGCGCAACTTGCCGCCGGCCTGCAGCTGCTTGAGGTTCTTCTGGAAGTCGGCGCCTGTATCAGCCTGGAAGGTGCTGATGCGGATATAGCCGTATCCCGGCTCCAGCATCTTGCTACGCACGCTGGCCACGCGGATGGTTTCGCGCTGCAGGGTCACATCGAACGGCTTGGGCGTCTTGTCGCGCACGATGGTCAGGACCACCTTGCTGCCGGATTCGCCGCGCAGCGGTTCCATT
Source organism: Xanthomonas vasicola pv. musacearum NCPPB 4379 (assembly GCF_000277895.2). NCBI lineage: Bacteria > Pseudomonadati > Pseudomonadota > Gammaproteobacteria > Lysobacterales > Lysobacteraceae > Xanthomonas > Xanthomonas vasicola. The sequence continues at coordinate 23,714 of NZ_CP034655.1, forward strand.
GCTTTGCTGGCATCGATCGGCTTGCCGTCGATGGCCACGATCACATCGCCGGCGCGGATGCCGGCGCGCGCGGCCGGGGTGTCGTCGATCGGCGCGATCACCTTCAGCGTGTTGTCCTGTTGCTGCAGCAATTCCACGCCGATGCCGTCGTAAGCGCCGGTGGCCTGTTCGTCGAAGGCTTCGGCGTCTTCCTTGTCGAAATAGGTGCTGTGCGGGTCCAGATCAGAAAGCAGGCCGCGCACCGCGGCGTGCATCAGCTTCTTGTCTTCGACCGGGTCAACGTAGGCCTGCTTGACCGCGTTGTACACCGCCACGAAGCGGCGGATCTCGTCCAGCGGCACCTTGGAAACAGCAGCTTCATTGGCTTCCGGATCGTCCGCGGTGGCCCGGGCGGCGGGGCCGGCCTTCTGCGCCCAACCGGGCGACGCGAACAGGGCCAGCGACAGGGCAACGGACAGGACGGCTACGCGCATGAAGCACTCCGACAAGAGATAAAGGCGCCCCGCAGCGCGGAGCTGACCGGATTATGCGCGAAGCCGCGGTAAATCCGCGTTGAATTGCGGGCGGTGCGCGGCGCTCAGCGGCGTTGCAGCCAGCTCGATGGATCCACCGGTTGGCCGTTGCGACGCAATTCGAAGTACAGCGCCGGCACGCCCTGCCCGCCCGAACTGCCGACCTTGGCCACCGCTTCGCCGCGTTTGATCGACGCACCGGCATCGCGCAGCAAGGTGTCGTTATGCGCGTACAGGCTCATGTAGCCGTTGCCGTGGTCCACGATCAGGATCATGCCGTAGCCGGTCATCCAGTCGGAAAACACCACCGTGCCATCGGCCACTGCGGTGACCGTGGTGCCCTTGGGCGCGCCGATCAGCACGCCCTTGCTGGTATGGCCATCGGGCAATGTGGCATTGAAGCGCGCCAGCAGATTGCCCGACACCGGCCAGCTGAGCCCACCGACCTTGGGGGCCGGTGCACTGGCGACGACCTTTGGTGGCGTCTTGCCGGGGCGATCGGGGCGCTCGGTTTTACCGCGTTTTGCCTGTGCAGCGGCTTCGGCGGCAGCGCGTTTGGCGGCAGCGCGACGTTCGGCTTCGGCCTTGGCGGCGGCGGCGCGCAGATTGGCGAGCAGCTGCTCCAGTGCCTTGGCATCCTGGCCGATCGCCTTTTCGCGTTCAGCGCGTTGTTTGTAGCGATCGTCCAGTTGCGCGACGGTGGCCGCTTGTTGCGAACGATCTTTCTGTAACGTGGCGGCCTGCGCCTTTTGCTGCGCACGCGCTGCATCCAGCGCCTGGCGCCGGGTGGCGATGTCCTGTTCCACTTTCGTCAGTGCATCCAGCTGTTTGGTCAAGGCGTGGATGCGCTGCGCACGCGCGTTTTGCACATACCGGTGATCGGCCAGCATGCGCGTGGCATCGCCAACGGTGTCTTGCGACAGCAGCACTTTCAACGGCGCGTTGCGGCCTACCTGATCGGCCGCACGCAATAATGCCGCCAGCTGCGCGCGCTGGTTTTGCAGGCCACGCTGCAACTGCGCGCGTTCTTGCTGAAGAGTGGAAAGATGTTGTTCCTGCGCGCGCATTGCCGCTTCGGTCTCGCTCAATGCGCGTGCGGTCCTTGCCACTTTCTCATCGGCCTGGCGCAACTGTTGCGCAGCGGTGCCGCGCTTGCCTTCCAGTTCGCGCCGATCGGCGCTGATGGTCTTGAGCTCATCGCGCAGCTGCTGCAGTTTGCGTTCGGTCTCGCGTTGGCTCTGCGCGCTTGCGCCCACGCTGCCCAGCAACGTGCAGGCCAGCGCGCACGCTGCCAGCCACATCTGTCCACGCCCGGTGGCAGGAGCGAGCGGCGAGCGCGGCAGCGGTGCGGGCGAAAGGGGCAACGAAAGATCCAGTGACTTCAGGCAGGTGCGCGATTGTAGCCAAGCATGATGTGATCGCCGCCACGCCCCAGACAACCGCCGCCGCGCGAGGTTCAGCATGAAGCCCCAAATTCTCCTCTTGGCACTGACCCTGGTCTGCACCAGTGCCTGGGCCGACGACGACGTGAGCAAGGTCAACGGCCGCATCAGCGCCGACGCCGGCAAGATCTATGGCTCGCTGGAAACGGTGAACGGCTCCATCGAGATCGGCGCCGGTGCACAAACCAAGAACGTGGAAACCGTCAATGGCGGCATCCGCATCGGCGATAACGCGCGCACCGGTGGCGTGGAAACCGTCAACGGGGCGATTACCTTGGGCCAGAAAGTGACCGTGTCCGGCGGGCTGGAAACGGTCAACGGCAGCGTCCTCACCGAGCGCGGCAGCCAGGTCAGTGGTGGCGTGGAAACCGTGAACGGCAGCATCGGCTTGGTGGGAACCGAGCTCGGCAAGAGCATTGAGACGGTCAACGGCGATATCACAGTCGGGGTGGGGTCGCATGTGCGCGGCGGCATCAAAGTGACCAAGCCAAGCTTCGGTTTTTCGTTCCAGACCGCACGCACGCCGCGCGTGGTGATCGGCCCGAACGCGGTGGTCGATGGACCGCTGCACTTTGAGCGCGAGGTCACCCTGTATGTTCACCGCAGCGCCAAGATCGGCGCGGTGAGCGGCGCCACGGCACGCAGCTTCGACGGCGAGGTGGCGCCCAAGGACTGACGCGTTCGCACGCATCTGCACCTGCGTGCGCGGGGGCAAGGGCGTCTGCTTCTGGCGCCCTGCCGGCAATGTTGACGCAGCACACCCAGCCACGCGCTCACCTCACCATGCCGCACACGCTCTAAGATCGGGATTCCGCCGCACGAGGAGTTCCGATGCCCCGCAAGATCCTGTTGTGCCTGGCCGCGACGCTGGCCCTGGCTGGCTGCAAACGTGAACCCGCCGATGCGCCGCAAGCGCCCACGACGCAGACGCCTGCCGATAGCGCGCCCAGCGCGCCGGTCAGTCGCCACACTTTCTCTCCGGAGCTGACCACCGGCGATTTCGCCGAACTGGTCAAGACGCTGGCGTCCGACGACTTCGAAGGCCGCGGCCCGGGCACGCCCGGCGAAGAAAAGACCGTGACCTATATCCGCGACCAGATGCAGCGCATCGGGCTGCAGCCGGGCAATGGCGACAGCTGGTTCCAGGAGGTGCCCATGGTGGAAACCACCGCCGATGCATCTACCGCGCCCAGTCTGCGCAGTGGCGACAAGACCCGCGCGCTGGCGTTCGGCACCGACATCGTGGTCGGCACGCGCACCGGTCAGGCCGAGGTCAAGCTGGACAACAGCGAGCTGGTGTTCGTCGGTTATGGCGTGGATGCGCCCGAGCAGCAGTGGAACGACTACGCCGGCCAGGATTGGAAGGGCAAGACGGTGGTGATGTTCGTCAACGACCCGGGCTTCCACACCGACGACCCCACGTTGTTCAACGGCAAGCGCATGACCTACTACGGGCGCTGGACCTACAAGTTCGAAGAAGCCGCACGCAAGGGCGCGGCGGCGGCGTTGGTCGTGCACGACACGCCCGGCGCCAGTTACGGCTGGGATGTGGTGAAACATTCCTGGTCCGGCCCGCAATACGATCTGCCGGCCAAGGACGACCCCGACCCGCGCCTGCCGGTGCAGGGCTGGATCAGCGCCGACACCGCCAAGCAGTTGTTCGCCAATGCCGGGCTGGGCCTGGCGCAGGCCTACAAGGACGCCAGCAAGCGCGGCTTCAAACCGGTGCCGTTGAAGGCCAGCTGGTCGGTGGATCTGAAGAGCAGCATTGCCGAAAAGACCTCACGCAACGTGGTCGGCGTGCTGCCGGGCACCAGCCACGCTGATGAGGCGGTGCTGTACATGGCGCACTGGGATCACCTGGGCAAGCATCCGGGCGAAAGCGGCGACAACATCTACAACGGCGCGGTGGACAACGCCACCGGTGTGGCCGGCATCCTGGAAATTGCCGATGCATTCGCGCATCAGGATCCCAAGCCTGCGCGGTCGGTGGTGTTCCTGGCAGTGACGCTGGAAGAATCCGGCCTGCTCGGTTCCAAGTATTACGTGGCCAACCCGAGCTTTCCGCTGGACAAGATCGCTGCGGTGATCAATCTGGATGCGATGTCGGTGGCCGGACGCGCGCGCGATGTCACCGTGGTGGGCATGGGCAGCTCGGAGCTGGAGGACATCCTCAAGCCGATCGCCGCGATGCAGGGACGCACCCTGCACCCTGAAGCCACGCCGCAAAGCGGCTCGTACTTCCGCTCGGATCACTTCAACTTCGCCAAGGCCGGCGTGCCGGCCTTGTATGCCGATGGCGGCGAAGACCTGCGCGAAGGCGGCACTGCCGCCGGACGTGCCGCGGCCGAGGACTACGGACGCCATCGTTATCACGCGCCCGGCGACGAATACGACGCCGCCACCTGGAAGCTTGACGGCACCATCGAAGACCTGCAGGTGGTCTATGGCGTGGGCAAGGAAGTGGCAGCCGGCGAACGTTGGCCCAACTGGTACCCCGGCAACCCGTTCAAGGCCGCACGCGACCGCATGATGGCTGGCAAGCCCGGTGCAGGCACGGCGACTGCGCAGCCCGCTGGCCAAAAAGCCAGCGACGCTGAGACCACGGCCACGAATGCGAAGAACGCCAAGTCCGCACGTTGAGGCATGTGGATGCGTTGCTGCTGGTAGCAGCAACGCATCGGCAAAGTGGGTCCGCCGCAAGCAGTGAGAAACACGTGTCATGCAAAGGGCCTCCATTCGGAGGCCCTTTGCGTTGCTGTGATATGTCAGGCGTTTGGCCGATGGCTTCGCCACATTGCGCACACATGATTTCGCGCGATTGGTCGCTTGCTGTGGCTGCGTGCATGTGCGGACAAGCGCACTGCGAATAAAAAAGTGGAGTGGCAATGGCGCGTTGGCAGATGCATCTGCATGCACCACCCTGCCCTACCCGCTGAGCGCGAGCGCGATGTGTTGACCCTCAATCGTTATCCACACTCACCACGTGTCCATCCTCCGGATCCACGTGTAGTTCAACCTTCTGCCCGTTGCGCTTGGCATCGGCCTTCCACAGGCCGTCCTTGAACTTGAGGTCATGCACGTCCGCATAGCCACCGGTAGAGAGCGCTGCGCGCACATCGGCTTCGCTGAGCTTGGAGGTGGTCTGGTCGCCGTAGACGCGGCCAGTGAGCGGGTCGATGTGCACGTCGACGTCCTTGCCATCGCCACTACGTGCGTCTGCCTTCCAAACACCATGCTCGAACTTGACGTCGTGCACCTTGGTATAGCCCTTCGCGGTGAGCATGCTGGTGACCTCGACGGAAGTGAGCGGCTTGGCCGGCTTGTCGGCTGCCGCCTGTGCAAACGCACCGTGCGACGCCAAAGCCAGTGCACCGATCAGCGCGGTCTTCATCAATCGCTGTGTCATGAGAATGCTCCTGCTGTGAAGTGCGCCCATGCTGGCGGGCACATAATCGCAATCAGGTGAAAACGTGCAAGCAGCCGCGACGAAAGTTCAGTTAGGGATGGTCTGATCAACGCGACCGGAAAACGAAGCAACCGCATCCGCCGCGCTGAGGGCGCTCAAATCGCCGATTTTTTGCCGGTTTCGGCACGTTTGCGGGGTGTTGCCTGGATTACAGGCACAGCTTCCCCGCAGCAGGCATTAACGCTTTGCGCGTCAGCCACAGATTCGATAGTGCAAACAGCGTCAGCACCTGTGCGGTGTTCTTCGCCAAACCGCGATAGCGCACCTTGACGTAACCAAACTGACGCTTGATCACCCGAAACGGGTGTTCCACCTTCGCACGCAGGCTGGCTTTGGTGTGCTCCCAGCGCTTGGCCAACTTCAGTTCGCGCTTATTCTTGATCTGCTTCAGCTTCGAGGGCTTCTCCGCGATCAGGTAGCGCAGCGTGCGCTTGCCCTTCATCTCATCGCGCTTGTCCAGCCCGGTGTAGCCGCTGTCGCCGCTCACAGTGTCTTCCTTGCCGTGCAGCAGCTTGTGCGCCTGCGTGATGTCCGCTGCGTTGGCCGCCGTGCATTCCACGTGGTGCACCAGGCCCGACTCATCGTCCACCCCGATGTGCGCCTTCATCCCGAAGAAGTACTGGTTGCCCTTCTTGGTCTGGTGCATGTCCGGATCGCGCTCGCCATCCTTGTTCTTGGTCGAACTTGGCGCCGCAATGATCGTGGCATCCACGATCGTCCCGCCCCGCAGACTCTGCCCTTTACGCGACAGGTGCGCGTTGACCCGGTTGAACAGCTTGCGCGCCAAATCATGCCGCTCCAGCAAATGCCGGAAGTTGAGAATCGTCGTTTCATCCGGCACCTCATCCAGCCCGCCGATCTTCGCAAAACGGCGCATCGACACCGTGTCGTACAGTGCTTCTTCCGCCGATGGATCGCTCAGTGCGTACCACTGCTGCAAAAAGTGGATGCGCAGCATCGTCTCCAGCCGATACGGCTGTCGCCCCGGCTGCCCCGACTTCGGGTAGTGCGGTTCGATCAGTGCCAGCAGATCCTTCCACGGCACGACCTGGTCCATCTCGGCCAAGAACACCTCACGCCGCGTCCGCTTGCGCTTGCCGTTGTACTCCGCATCGCCGAAGGTCAGTTGCATCGTCGTTGTCCCGTTGCGTCTGTGTGATTGTCGCAGGATCAAGGGGAGTTGTTCAGAGTTTCCTTAGCTGAAATACCGAAGCGCCCATTCACCGGCAATGCACGCGTTGTTTACGTCGGGATGAACAAAAGGTTGAGCGCATCGATGGCACTATCTGCAATGCGAATACCATGCACTGTGCGGTTGCGTCGCGATTTTGCAGATCACCCACACCACGCGCGCTGCGTGCATTCAAAAGACAAAGCCGCCTTGCGGCGGCCTTGTGGCTGATATCAGCGTGTCGTGCGTGCAGTGGAGGTGCTTGTCTTTGCGGTCGCTTTAGCGGAAGTCACCGGCGCCCGCGTGGCTTGTGCAGCCTGCGGCGACAGAATCGCCATCTGCGGCTTGTCGGTGCCATCCTTGTTGGGGTGCACGTTGTACGCGTAGCTGAGGTTCCACCACGAACCGGCCCCCCAACAGGTCCAACCCAGCCAGACATCTGCGTTGCTTTCCATGTGCGCCAACATGCCCTTCAGCGCCTGGTTGCAGACCGCATTGTTGACGCTGCCGAATTCGGCCAGAAAGCCGCGCTTACGGTTGGTGCGCAGCCACTGCGTGAAGTTGCGCAGGCGCTCGGCGCCAATGGTGCTGCTGACGCAGGTGCTGCTGGTGCCGCTGGAATCGGCATCCAGATACTGATGCACTTCGAAGGCGTAGCGATCGAGCGGGTCGTAGATGGACGTCAGCGCGGTGGCGTTGGAGTAGCCATCGTTCGTGGAGGAATACCAACTGTGCGCGCCGGTCCACAATGTGCCGGGCACCAGAATCAGGTTATTGGCACCGGTCCTGCGGATGGCATCGATGGCGGCCTGCGCTGCGCCGGCCCATTCGCTGGCCGAAATATTATTGGGTTCATTCATCAGCCCGAACATCACCGCATTGTCGCTGTTGAACTCCAGGGCGAGACGGCGCCATAGATCGGTAAACGCGGCCACCGGTACTTCCGGGCTGCCGATCTTGTAGCCGTAATACTTTGCGTAGTTATGGATATCGATGATCAGATACATGCCGGCTGCCTTGGCGCGCGCCACAGCCTGTTGCAGCAACGCCAGCTGGGTCGGATCCAGGTCGCCGCGCGCGGTGGGCTGCAGTCGTTCCCACAAAATCGGCAGGCGGATGGTATTCATGCCAACGCCGGCGAAATAGGTGTAATCGCTGGCCGCGGCGTACATATAGTCCTTGTTAAGGACTCCGGGCCTTTTGGAAGATGCGAACTCGGCACCGGAGAGATTGACGCCCGCATAGGTGAGCGCGCGCGTCTCCGCGTGGGCAAGCGAGACGCTACCAAAAACAATGAAAAACACAGCATATTGCAGCAGCGTACGCAGAGATAAAGACAGAGCGGACATGACATAACTCCTTCGGCGGCGAGCGAGATTTAAGGGAAGGGCTTACGCGTTTGGCGGGATGCGCTGCATCCGCCTGAGTTATTGCATATGCCGTGCCAATCGCCGAGCGTGGTTATAGAGCGCCAATATGCGAATTGCATCGCAGTCATACTCTGCAAGGCGCTTTGTTGAGATTGATAAGCCGCACAAAATCGCCTGGTATAGCGCGCTGTTCGCGCAATTGCGGCGTGGGTGTGTCCGCGCTGTCGATTTTGCGTCGTATGGACGCGTCTGCCGTCACTGCCATGACGTCATATCTATGACGCTACGCCGCATTAAAATGCCACTGATAATGTCGACATAGGTTTTTCCTCAAAATTCGAGGAGACAGCGATAAAAGCAGTAATGCTCAGCCCGGTAGAAAGCGCATGCTCGCTACCGGACAGAAGAGTGATGCATGCGGTGACGATTGCATTCCGTGCCCGCACGCGTCTTGACTAGCGCTGTCGTTGCCGACAACAGCTGAAACACCAGCGTGCAGTCATCAAGCGGGCGCGGCAGTCGCGTGGCATGGCCCACGCGTACGCTGTGGTTTCTGCACCATCCGCGCCCACCTGACCACTGCTCGCTAGCGGTGTGGGCCGTGCTTAATCGGTAATCCGGCGCGCATGTCGGCTTAATAGCGACATCTGCGGCTTGTCTCGCCCTTGCGCATCTGGTTGCACGTTGAACGGATACGACCGGCTCCACCACGTGCCTGCCGCCCACCAGGACCAGCCCATCCACACATCGCTATTGGATTCCATGTAGCCCAGCATGCCGTTGAGCGCGCGCTTGCAGGTGGCCGTGTTGCCGGTACCGAATTCGGCAAGGAACCCGTGTTTTTTGTTCAGGCGCAGCCACTCGGTGAAGCTGAGCAGGCGCTCGGCCCCGACCGTGGCGCTGACGCAACCGCCGCTGGTACCGCTGGAATCGGCATCCAGGTATTGATGCGCTTCGATGGCATACCGATTGAGCGGGTCGCGAATGGACGCCATCGCCACTGCATTGGATTGTCCGGCCACCGTGGAGTACCAGCTGTGCGCGCCTGTCCATAAGGCGCCCGGTACCAGAATCAGATTGGTGGCGCCGGTTTTACGAATGGTGTCGATCGACGCCTGCGCGGCCGCCGCCCACGCTTGCGGACTGATGTCGCAAGGCTCATTCATCAGCCCGAAAATCACGGCGTTGTCGCCCTTGAAGGCAATCGCCAGCCGTCGCCACAAATCGTTGAAGGTGCTGATCGGCACTTTCGTGCTGCCGATGGTGTGGCCGTAATACTTGGCGTAGTTGTGCACATCCACAATCACGTACATTTTTGCTGCCTTGGCATTGGCGACCGCTTGCCGGATCAACGTCAGTTGTGCCGGGTCCAGCTCGCCACCCGCCTTGGGCTGCAGCCGTTCCCACAGGATCGGCAAGCGCACGGTGTTCATTTGCTTGCCGGCGAAGTAGGCGTATTCATCGGCCGCCGGATAGTGATAGTCGATGTTGAGCACGCCGGGCATTTGCGAGGAATTGATTTCGGCGCCGGATAGATTGACGCCTGCATATTTGAGTCCGCTGTCTTGCGCCTGCGCGAGCGGCATGACGGCAAGCAATAGCAAAGACAGCGCGCGGCAATGCAGCCGGCGCTTGCGCGTGGTGATGGATTTCATGGGGAAACTCCTGAGACTTCTGCGTGCGAGAGACGTGTGCAAGGACGACGTGCCGAGATGGGCATGAGCTCGTTCGATGTACGACAGCAACGCGTCCATCACAAGACTAGGCGTATACGCCCGCACAAACCACGGTTAAGAGGGATCAATCGGCCAAGCTGTGCAGTGACACGCAGTTCTTGTGTTAGAGCGCGCACGCGTGGCCCGAACGCACCGCACCTTTTGCGCACGCTTCAAACGAGTGGCACGGTCCATGACTGCGCGATGGCGTAGTGTGCATCGCAGGCGAATGCAGCTGCATTGTGTGCAGTGCCTCTGCACTGCAGCGTTTGTCTGTCCATCGCGATGGGTTGCCTGATTGCAACGCTGTCGTCTGCCGGTGCCAACCACGGCGGCAGGCAATGCGCAGGTGTCGTGCGCAATCGCGGTGGCGCGATTAAAGGATGAGATCGCTTGCGCGTCGTCCACGCATCGTGGCGCGGGAGCGTAGCACCAGCGCGTCGCCGAGACGGCCGCTTGCACTGCAGCTTGCACATGCCCATGGAAGACATGGCAGGCGCTCGATGCAGGGCTGTTGCACGCGATTAAGAGCGCACAGCGGCAACACGGAGCGTTTGAGCTGGCGCGGATCGCTTGTGCCTTCTGCGCTGCCCACGGCGAGCTAGCGGCGGTCTGGTCCTCTCCGAAGCAGACTGCCCTCCAATGCGGTGCACGGCAATGGACAAAAAAATGTGGCCGCAACACTGGTTGCGACCACGCTCTGCCTATGCCGCTGCTTACTTGCCGGCGCGGCGTGCGTACTTGCTCAGGATCGCCATCTGCGGTTTGTCGCTACCGTCCTTGCCGGGCTGTACGGTGAAGGGGTAGTCCGGCTTCCACCAGGAACCTGCCGCCCACCAACTCCAGCCCAGCCACACGTCGCTGTTCTTTTCCATGTAGGTCAGCATGCCTTCCAGCGCCTTGTCGCAGACGGGATTGTTGGCCGTGGCGAATTCGCCCAGGAAGCCCTTCTGCTTGTTCTCGCGCAACCACGACGTGAAGCCCTCCAGCTTTTCTTGGCCTACCGAATCGCTGGTGCACACCGGCTTGGTGCCGCTGTAGTCCTTATCCAGGTATTGGTGCGCTTCAAAAGCCAGGTTGTTGCCCGGGTCCTTGAGGATCTCCAGCGCCTTCGCGTTGGAGATGCCGTAGCTGGTGCTGCGCCAGCTGTGTGCGCCGGTGTACGCCGTGCCTGGTACCAGGATCAGATTGTTCGCGCCGGTCTTGCGGATCGCATTGATCGCTCCCTGCGCGGCATTGGCCCAATCCGGTGCGGAAATGCCATTGGGCTCGTTCATCAGCCCGAAGATCACCGCCTTGTCGTTCTTGAACTCCAGCGCCAGCCTGCGCCACAGATCGGCCAACGCGCTGGCCGGCACATCGCTGGTGCCGACGCGCTTGCCGTCGTACGTCGCATAGTTGTGCAGATCCAGGATCAGGGATTGCTTGTTGGCCTTGGCCGCCTCCAGAGACTCCTTGATCAAGCCCAATTGGGCCTGGTCCAGCGGACCATTGAGCTCGGGCTGTACGCGTTCCCACAGGAAAGGCAGGCGGATCGTATTCATGCCTTTGCCGGCGAAATAGCTGAAATCCGAGGCGGCCGGGTAGGTGTAGTCCTTGAACAACGTGCCGGGCTTCTTGCGCGAGTTGAACTCAGCGCCGGACAGATTGACGCCGACATACTTCAGGCCGGCGGTTTCCTTCTTCGGGTCGGCCGGCTCCTTGGCCTGGACCAATGGAGTGGCAGCGAGCAAGGTCAACGCGAGCGCGGCGGTGCGCAAGCGGGAGAAGTGCGGGGGAATGCGGAACATGGGAGCCTCCTTCGGCATCGACGTGGGCGGCCGCGGGGGGAGGGCACGGCCAGTGCAGATGGTGCAGGGCGATCAGCGGCTGCGTGAGCCTGGGAGCTCGCACGTTAGCGTGCCATTCACGCGCATCGCGCGGATTTGACCGCATGCGAACATGCGAAAAGCGCATCATGCCGCTGCGGTAGCGCCCGCAATAGGCCAGGGTAAGACGCACTGTCGCAAGAGTGCGACAGTGCTGCGTCTTAAGCTATCGATCCGTTCTTTTCTGTTGTTGGCGCACCTTGCCGACGACGCAACACTCCGGAGGTTTCCCCATGAGCACAGCCCACGCCTACGCTGCCCAGGCCGCCGATCAACCACTTGCCCCGTTCGTGTTCGAACGCCGCGCGCCCGGCCCCAACGACGTGCACATCGACATCGCCTACTGCGGCGTGTGTCACTCGGACCTGCATACCGCACGCAACGAATGGCACAACACGGTGTACCCCTCGGTGCCCGGCCACGAGATCGTTGGCCGCGTGAGTGCGGTAGGTAATGCGGTTACCGGCTTCAAGGTCGGCGACCTGGCCGGTGTTGGTTGCATGGTCGACAGCTGCCGCAGCTGCGCCTCCTGCCAGGAAGGCGAAGAGCAGTATTGCGAACAAGGCTTCACCGGCACCTATAACGGGCCGATGTTCGGTGGCGGCGAGAACACCTACGGCGGCTACTCCGACCATATCGTGGTCGACCAGAAGTACGTGCTGCGCATCACCCACAGCGACAACCTGGCCGCGGTGGCACCGCTGCTGTGCGCCGGCATCACCACCTATTCGCCGCTGGCACACTGGAAGGTGGGTCCGGGCCAGAAGGTGGGCGTAGTCGGCCTCGGCGGCCTGGGCCACATGGCGGTGAAGATCGCCAAGGCGATGGGCGCGACCGTGGTGCTGTTCACCACTTCCGAAAGCAAGCGTGCTGATGCACTGCGCCTGGGCGCCAGCGAAGTGGTGATTTCCAAAGACGAAGCGCAGATGGCGGCGCAGCACAACACCCTGGATTTCATCCTCAACACCGTGGCCGCGCCGCACAACCTGGACCCGTTCCTCAACGCACTCAAGCGTGACGGCGCCATGGTGCTGGTCGGCGTGCCCGAGCAGTCGCACCCGTCGCCGGCCGTGTTCAACCTGGTGATGAAGCGCCGCACCCTGGCCGGCTCGCTGATCGGCGGCATCCGCCAGACCCAGGAAATGCTGGACTTCTGCGCCAAGCACAACATCGTCTCGGACATCGAAACGATCCGCGCCGACCAGATCAACGAGGCCTACGAGCGCATGCTCAAGAGCGACGTGAAATATCGCTTCGTGATCGATATGGCCTCGCTGGATAAGGCGGCCTGATTCGTTATTGCATAGCGTTGCGATGCCGCCGCTTGCGTCGTTATTTGGCGCAAGCGGTGGCGCATCTACGTTGGCATTAAAACGGTCATCGAGGCGCTACACGTCACCATTATATTGATGGCAAATTTGATGTTTGGGAATGCTAAGCGCTACCCAAGGCAACGCCTCCTACAAAGTGCTATGAGCTGTATAGGCTATCGAGCTTTGGGATCGGAAAATATCTGCAGAATGCCTTCGACTGCGGTCAACCCGCAGTTGCCGTGCCTCAATTTGACTTAGGGATGGTCTGATCAACGCGACCGGAAAACGAAGCAACCGCATCCGCCGCGCTGAGGGCGCTCAAATCGCCGATTTTTTGCCGGTTTCGGCACGTTTGCGGGGTGTTGCCTGGATTACAGGCACAGCTTCCCCGCAGCAGGCATTAACGCTTTGCGCGTCAGCCACAGATTCGATAGTGCAAACAGCGTCAGCACCTGTGCGGTGTTCTTCGCCAAACCGCGATAGCGCACCTTGACGTAACCAAACTGACGCTTGATCACCCGAAACGGGTGTTCCACCTTCGCACGCAGGCTGGCTTTGGTGTGCTCCCAGCGCTTGGCCAACTTCAGTTCGCGCTTATTCTTGATCTGCTTCAGCTTCGAGGGCTTCTCCGCGATCAGGTAGCGCAGCGTGCGCTTGCCCTTCATCTCATCGCGCTTGTCCAGCCCGGTGTAGCCGCTGTCGCCGCTCACAGTGTCTTCCTTGCCGTGCAGCAGCTTGTGCGCCTGCGTGATGTCCGCTGCGTTGGCCGCCGTGCATTCCACGTGGTGCACCAGGCCCGACTCATCGTCCACCCCGATGTGCGCCTTCATCCCGAAGAAGTACTGGTTGCCCTTCTTGGTCTGGTGCATGTCCGGATCGCGCTCGCCATCCTTGTTCTTGGTCGAACTTGGCGCCGCAATGATCGTGGCATCCACGATCGTCCCGCCCCGCAGACTCTGCCCTTTACGCGACAGGTGCGCGTTGACCCGGTTGAACAGCTTGCGCGCCAAATCATGCCGCTCCAGCAAATGCCGGAAGTTGAGAATCGTCGTTTCATCCGGCACCTCATCCAGCCCGCCGATCTTCGCAAAACGGCGCATCGACACCGTGTCGTACAGTGCTTCTTCCGCCGATGGATCGCTCAGTGCGTACCACTGCTGCAAAAAGTGGATGCGCAGCATCGTCTCCAGCCGATACGGCTGTCGCCCCGGCTGCCCCGACTTCGGGTAGTGCGGTTCGATCAGTGCCAGCAGATCCTTCCACGGCACGACCTGGTCCATCTCGGCCAAGAACACCTCACGCCGCGTCCGCTTGCGCTTGCCGTTGTACTCCGCATCGCCGAAGGTCAGTTGCATCGTCGTTGTCCCGTTGCGTCTGTGTGATTGTCGCAGGATCAAGGGGAGTTGTTCAGAGTTTCCTTAGAAGAAACTTGACGTCTGTAGGGACACCGATCTCGTTCTTTAACGCAGCCATTAACCTAGCTTGTGCCGGTTCCAATTGTTCGACCTGGCCTTTGACTACACCCACGAACTGTAGATTTAAGGCGTTGTACTTCTCCCACGCTTGGTCACGCTCTTGCCTGCGCATATTGCACTGACCACGGAAATGTTCGAAGGATCGTTGAAGTGCTGCCATACGAGCGAAGTCAGGATGACCAGACTCGTTCTGTGCCCTCATCTCTATATTAATACGCTGGACTTCTTGCATATTTTGGTTGTAGAGCTGATCCGCAATTGCTATTTCGGATTTAAGCTCGTACATGGGCTTTGTAGCCGCCATGAGGAAAAACAGTGACCCCCGTGAATGATGCACTTGGCTCGCCAGCATGCTTCATCACTTCGGAACCGCCGACCAGTTGCACCCTCGCAAGCTGCGCAATGACAACTTGGACGGGTATTCCGAACTCCGGCGACGTGGGATCCTTCGCCGACAGCATACCAAGGTGTCCTTGTAGCGCTTTAATGTCGCTGTAGAGCTTCAGGTAAACTTCTTTACGTAGGGTACCGAGACGATCCTTGAGCTTTCCGGCTGCGTCATGCTGCAGTTGCATGCGCAAACGTCGGGAATTACTCCAATTTGAAAGCAGAACTCCCGCTAGCGAAATTGCAGCCGCGACTATTCCAGACCAGACAACTGTTGGAAGGCTTAGGCCTTCAAACGTCATGTGCAGATAACCATCGGTCAAGCCCTATGATTAATCACGCAGCAGCCGGCTCCTTGACCTGCGCTTTCACTCCCAGCAGCTGCACGATGCTGCCCGCCGCGTCACGGCCTTCGGCCACTGCGGTCACCACCAGGTCGGCACCGCGCACGCAGTCGCCGCCGGCGAACAGGCGCGGGTTGCTGGTCTGGTAGGGCAGGCGGCCGTTGCCGTCGGCCGGGGCGACGATGCGGCCGTTGCTGCCGGCTTCCACGCCTTGCGAGGACAACCAGTCGGGCAGGGTGGGCGAGAAGCCGAAGGCGATGATCACCACGTCCGCTTCCAGCAGCGATTCGCTGCCTTCCACCGGCACCGCGTTGCGGCGGCCGCTGGCGTCGGGCTCACCCAGCTTGGTTTCCACCACGGTCACGCCGATGGCTTCGTCGTCGGCGCCGGATTCGATCGACAGCGGTTGGCGGTTGAACAAAAAGCGCACGCCTTCTTCGCGGGCGTTGGCGACCTCGCGTGCGGAGCCGGGCATGCTGGCTTCGTCGCGGCGATACGCGCAGGTGACCTTGGCTGCACCCAGGCGAATGGCGCTGCGTACGCAGTCCATGCCGGTGTCGCCGCCGCCCAGCACCACCACGCGCTTGCCGTTGAGGTCGGGCAGGGCGAGTTGGTCTTCCCAGCCGGCGATCGGCCGGCCATGTGGATCGTTGCCGCTAACGATGCGGCTGTTCTGCACCAGGAACGGCAGCGCCGGCAGCACGTTCTTCAGGTCCTGCCCCGGTAGACCGCCGTCGGTGTAGCGGTAGGCGCCGGTGCCCAGGAATACCGCATCGTATTCGCCCATCAGCTGCTCGATGCTGACGTCCTTGCCGATCTCTACGCCCAGGCGGAACTGCACGCCCATGCCTTCGAGGATTTCGCGGCGCTTGCCGATCACCGACTTGTCCAGCTTGAAGCTGGGGATACCGAACTGCAGCAGCCCGCCGATCTGCTCATAGCGGTCGTACACCACCGCTTCGATACCGGCACGCACCAGGCGGTCCGCACATGCCAGACCGGCTGGGCCGGCGCCGATCACCGCCACGCGGTGGCCGGTTGACTGCACGTTGCCCAGGTCCGGGCGCCAGCCCATCTTGAAGGCGGTGTCGACGATGTATTTCTCCACCGCACCAATGGTGACCGCGCCAAATTCTTCCAGCGTGCAGCTGCCTTCGCAGAGACGGTCCTGCGGACACACGCGCCCGCACACCTCCGGCAGCGGGTTGGTGGAATGGCACAGCGCAGCGGCCTCTTCGATGCGGTCTTCCTGCACCAGCTGCAGCCACTGCGGAATGGCGTTGTGCACCGGGCATTTCCAGCTGCAATACGGGTTGCCGCAGTCCAGGCAACGGCCGGATTGGTACTGGGCGTCGGCCTTGTCGAACTTGCCGTACAACTCGCCCCAGTCGCCGGACGTGCGCAGCTCCACCGGAATGCGCGTGGGCATGGTCCGGGGCAGGTCGAGGAATTGGAAGGCTTGTTTGCGGCTCATAGGGCGGGAATCGGGAATGGGGAATCGCAAAGGCGGGTCTGTGAGAACGGGAGTGGAGCCGATGAACCGGGCTTTTCACCATTCCCGATTCCGCATTCCCGTTGCTCAGGCGGCGCGCCGCAGCGACTCCGTCAGCGACTCAATGCTGGCGGCCTTGGGTTTGACCAGCCAGAACTTGCCGATGTAGTCGCGGAACTCGTCCAGGATCTGCTGCGCCCAGATGCTGCCGGTGAGTTCGCGATGCCGGCTGATCAAGGTGTGCAGGTGCTGGCGATGGTTCTCGAACCCCTCAGCGGAGACGCGGTGAATGTCGATCAGCTCGTGGTTGTAGCGGTCCACGAAGTCGCGTTCGATATCCAGCACGTACGCCAGGCCGCCGGTGAAGCCGGCACCGAAGTTCAGGCCCACCTTGCCCAGCACCAGCACCACGCCGTCGGTCATGTATTCGCAGCAGTGGTCGCCGGCGCCTTCCACCACCGCCAACGCGCCGGAGTTGCGCACCGCAAAGCGCTCGCCCGCGCGGCCGGCTGCGAACAGCTCGCCGCCCGTGGCGCCGTAGAGGCAGGTGTTGCCCACGATGGGCGTGCTACGCGCTTCGAAACGCGCGCCGCGTGGCGGCCGCACCACCAGCCGGCCGCCGGCCATGCCCTTGCCCACGTAATCGTTGGCTTCGCCTTCCAGTTCCAGCTGCAGGCCGCCGGCGTTGAACGCGCCGAAGCTCTGCCCGGCGGTGCCGCGGAAGCGCAGGTTCAACGGCGCATCGCTCATGCCGTGGTTGCCGTGCACGCGCGCGATGGCGCCGGACAGGCGCGCACCGATCGAGCGGTCGGTGTTGTGGATCAGGAAGCGATGGTCGCCGCCGGTCTTGTTGGCGATCGCATCGGCCAGCAGGCCGTCCATCTGCGTGGCCAGGCTGTCCGGCGATTCGTACAGGCGTTGGGCGGCGCAGTGGCTGCCGTCATACTGCGCATGGGTGAGCAGGCGCGAGAGATCGACCTTGACCCCGGCGCGCGGCGAGACGTCCAGCTGTTCGAGCAGGTCGGTACGGCCGACGATTTCGTCCAGCGAGCGCACGCCCAGATACGCCAGCCACTGGCGCACTTCTTCGGCCAGCAGCCGGAAGAAGTGCTCCACCCGCTCCGGCAGGCCGGTGAAGTAGCCGGCGCGCAGGCGTTCGTCCTGGGTGGCCACGCCGGTGGCGCAGTTGTTGAGGTGGCAGATGCGCAGGTACTTGCAGCCCAGCACGATCATCGGCGCGGTGCCGAAGCCGAAACTGTCGGCGCCGAGCAGCGCGGCCTTGACCACGTCCAGGCCGGTCTTCAGGCCGCCATCGGTCTGCAGGATGGTGCGGTCGCGCAGGTCGTTGGCCACCAGCGCCTGGTGCGACTCGGCCACGCCCAGTTCCCACGGCACACCGGCATAGCGGATCGAGCTGACCGGGCTGGCCCCGGTGCCGCCGTCGTGGCCGGACACCGTGATCAGATCGGCGCCGGCCTTGACCACACCGGCGGCAATCGTGCCGACGCCGGCATGCGCCACCAGCTTCACCGACACCAGCGCAGTCGGGTTGACCTGCTTGAGGTCGTAGATCAGCTGGGCCAGGTCTTCGATGGAATAGATGTCGTGGTGCGGCGGCGGCGAGATCAGGCCGATGCCGGGCTTGGCGTAACGCAGCCGGGCGATCAGTTCATTGACCTTGTGGCCGGGCAACTGGCCGCCTTCGCCAGGCTTGGCGCCCTGGGCGACCTTGATCTGCAGCACTTCAGCGTTGACCAGATATTCCGGGGTCACGCCGAAGCGGCCGGAGGCCACCTGCTTGATCTTGGAGCGCTTCTCGGTGCCGTAGCGGGCCGGGTCTTCGCCGCCTTCGCCGGAATTGCTGCGCCCGCCCAGGCGGTTCATCGCAATGGCCAGCGCTTCATGCGCTTCAGGCGATAGCGCACCCAGGCTGATCGCAGCGGTGTCGAAGCGCCGCAGCACATCGATGGCCGGGGCCACCTCATCCAGCGGGGTCGGGGTGGCGGCACGCTTGAGCTGCACCAGATCGCGCAGCGTGGAGGCCGGGCGTGAGTGCACCGCGTCCACGTACTTCTGCCAGTCGCCAGCATCGCCGGTGCGCGTGGCGCGCTGCAGCGTCATGACCACGTCTGGGTTGTACATGTGGTACTCGCCGCCGTGCACGTACTTGAGCAGCCCGCCCACTTCCGGCTTGAGCTGGTCGTTCCAGGCGCGCGCGGTGAGCTCGCGTGCTTCGGTGTCCAGCCGCTGCAAGCCAACGCCGCCGATGCGCGCGGGCGTGTCGGCAAAGCACAGCTCCACCACGTCCGGGTCCAGCCCGACGATTTCGAACAACTGCGCGCCGCGGTAGCTGGCGATGGTGCAGATGCCCATCTTGGAAATGATCTTGGACAGGCCCTTGTAGATGCCCTTGCGGTAGCGACGGCCGATCTGCGACTGCTCGCCGCCCTTGCTCAGCTGCAGGATGCCGCGCCGGCCCAGGTCGAACAACGTCTGGTAGGCCAGATATGGGTACACCGCGGTGGCCCCGAAGCCGAGCAGGCAGGCCATGTGGTGCGCATCGCGCGCGGTGCCGGTTTCGATGATCAGATTGACGTCGCAACGAAGGCCCACCTTGCACAGGTGGTGGTGTACCGCACCGGTCGCCAGCAGCGCATGCGCCATCGGCCGGTCTGGCACCGGGTAACGGTCGGACAACAGCAGCATCACCGCGCCCTCGCGGGCGGCGGCTTCCACTTCCTGGCAGATGCGTTCCAGCCCCGCCTTGAGGCCTTCTTCGACGCTGTAGGACAGGTCGATCAGGCGGTTGCGCGCGACGTACTGCTCCATCTTCAGCAGCTGACGCAGCTTACGTTGGCTGAGCACCGGCGAGTTGAGGATGACGTGGTTCACCGTCTCCGCACCGGCGTGGAAGATGTTGGTCTCCTTGCCGAGCTGGGTGGTGAGCGACATTGCGATGCCTTCGCGCAGCGGGTCGATCGGCGGGTTGGTGACCTGCGCGAACGCCTGGCGGAAGTAGTCGTACAACGGCCGGGTCTGGCGGCTGAGTACCGCCATCGGAGTGTCGTCGCCCATCGAGCCGGTGGCTTCCTGCTCGGTCTCGGCCAGCGGGCGCAGGATCTGCTCCACTTCCTCGGTGCTGAGCTGGAACAGCTTGTGGTAGCTGCGCAGGGTCTGCTCGCTAAAGGGCTCTTCCACCAGCGAGGGGTCGATCAATTCGGTCTGCAGATAGGTCACGCCCTGCTGCAACCACTGCTTGTACGGGGCGCGTGCACGGTTGATGCGGTCGATGGCATCGGAATCGAGCAGGTCGCCGCGCTTGAGATCGATCGCCATCATCTCGCCAGGACCGAGCTTGCCCTTGCGGGTGATGCGCTCGGCCGGCAATTCCCACACGCCGGCTTCGGAGGCCACCAGGAAGTGGCGGTCGGACGTCAGCATCCAGCGCGCCGGGCGCAGGCCGTTGCGGTCGAGCATGCAGGCGGCATAGCGGCTGTCGCAGGCGACGATGCCGGCCGGGCCGTCCCACGGCTCGGTGTTGAGGCCGTAGAACTCGTAGAACGCGGCCAGATCGGCGTCCTTGAACTCCAGCGACTGGGTCGCCGGTGGCACCAGGATGCGCAATGCCTGCAACAGGTCCATGCCGCCGGCGATCAGCAGCTCCAGCATGTTGTCCAGGCTCTGCGAATCGGAGCCGTGCATGGAGATCACCGGATCGAATTCGGCGATATCGAAACGCGGGGTCTGCCATACCTTGCTGCGCGCCTGCGCCCAGCGGCGGTTGCCTTCGATGGTGTTAATTTCACCGTTATGCGCGAGCAGCCGGAACGGATGCGCCAGCGGCCAACGCGGCAGCGTGTTGGTGGAAAAGCGCTGGTGAAACACAATCGCGCTGGAGGACAGATCGCTGCGCTGCAAGTCCGGGTAGAACGTGCTCAGCTTGTCCGGCAGCACCATGCCCTTGTAGCTGATGCCATTGGGCGAGAGGGTGGTGACGTAGAAATTGTTGACCGCGTGCAGCGCCTGCTCGGCACGGCGGCGCGCCAGAAACAGTGCCAAGGTGAAGCCGTCTTCGGTCTGCTCGGCACCGGCATCGACAAAAACTTGCTCGATACGCGGCAAGGTGTCGCGTGCCAGCTGGCCGCACACGCTGTCGTCGGTAGGCACCACGCGCCAGCCGCGAAAGTGCACGCCGGCGCTCTGCAGCTGCGCTTCCAACTCGGTGCGACAGCGGGCGGCATCGGCCTCGTCCAGCGGCAGGAACACCACACCGGCCGCGTAGCGCCTGCCCAGGGTGATACCGGCGTCGCGCGCGAGCCCGCGCAGGAACGCATTGGGTTTGCGAATCAGCAGGCCACAGCCATCGCCGGTGAGTCCGTCGGCGGCGACACCGCCGCGGTGGGTCATGCGCGAGAGCGCCGCAATCGCGGTGTCCACCAGCGAGCGGGAAGGTTGGTCGTCCAACTGGGCGACCATGCCAAAACCACAGGCGTCGCGTTCATCGCGCACGCTGTTGTAGAGACCGTAGTCGTTGAGCCCTTGGCGAGTGCGGGGGGCCATGTCTGCCTCTTTGCGATCCAGGAGAGCGGCGACGACGTTGCACCGCTCGATCCGTGGAGCGTTCGAAGAGGTCACCGGATGATCGACTAGACCACAGTTGATGCGGTGCCGCAATACACCGTTACAGCTGCAACAAGAGCCGCTGCAATCCCTTGTGCCAGCAGGCTTGGCGCCGGTCTTGCGACAGGCGCCAACGCCGTATCAGCCGCAGCGCACCGAGGTGACCACGTTCTTGGCGTCCACTTCCAGATTGAGCCGTTCGCCGTTGAATTCCATGGTGGTCATCTGGCCGGGTTTGAGCACGCGCACCGACTTGGCGGCTGCATCGCTGCGCGCCTGTTCGCTCACCGCATCGGTCAACGGCTGGCCCACCAGCGATTGCACCTGGGTGGCATCGCAGGTACCGATCGGCGGCGCTTCCGGCGCTGCATCCGGCGCGGGGGCAGAGGCCTGTTCGGCCGCGTGCTGGGCCTTGGCGGTGACGGCTTCCTGTTCATCGGGTTGCGGTTTGTTGCAGGCAGTCAATGCAGTCAGCACAACCAGGGTGCAAGTCAGGCGGGCAATAGGCAGAACAGCGCGCATCGATCACTCCAGCGAAGGGATGCCCAAGCATAAGCACAAAGTCACGCGACGGGCATGGCTTGCGCACACGGCGTTGTCGTTCCGTTGACATCACCTAGTCTCGCCGCGCTCAACAATTACGCCCAGTCCTTCGACCTGTGCGCAATGAAAGCCAAACGTGTTCTTCGCAGTGCCGCAGCCACCGTAAGCACCACCGGCAAGCTTGCTGCGGTGGCCACTGGTGCCGCCGTCGCTACCGCTGCCGTGGCAAGCGCGGCGGCCGTGGCGCAGGCCAAGGCCACCGCACGCGCGGCCGGGCTCACGTACGTCAACGATCAGCAGCCCGGCATCAGCCGCCGCAAGGCCGGCAAGAGTTTCAGTTACCGCGATGCCGACGGGCAACGCATTGGCGATGCCGAGACCTTGCAGCGCATCCGTTCGCTGGCCATTCCCCCGGCGTATACCGAGGTGTGGATCTGTGCCAAGCCCAACGGCCATCTGCAGGCCACCGGACGCGATGCACGGCGGCGCAAGCAATACCGTTATCACGCCGACTGGGCGCAGGTGCGTGGCGAAGGCAAGTTCGAACGCGTGATCGACTTCGGTACTGCGCTGCCCAAACTGCGCCGGCGGTTGCGTCGCGATCTGGTGCTGTCAGGATTTCCGCGCGAAAAAGTATTGGCAATTGTGGTGGCATTGCTGGCCGACACCTTGGTGCGCGTGGGCAATGCCGAATATGCGCGCAGCAATCGCTCGTACGGGCTGACCACGCTGCGCAACCGGCATATGGAGTTTTTGAAAGGCGGCCGCGCGCGACTCAAGTTCCGCGGCAAGAGCGGCCAGGACCACGACATCGAAGTGGACGACAAGCAGCTGGTCAAACTGATCCGCGAATGCCAGCAATTGCCGGGGCAATCGTTGTTTCAGTACCGCGACGACGATGGCCAGTTGCAGCCGGTGGATTCGGGCGAGGTCAACGACTATCTGCGCGAGGCCATGGGCGAAGACTTCACTGCCAAGGATTTCCGCACCTGGGGCGGCACGCTGGCCGCATTGCAGCGCCTGGCGCGTCTGCCATTACCCGAGCGCAGCAGCGAACGCGCGCTGACCCAGGTGCAAAACGATGTCATCCGCGAAGTGGCCGACGCCTTGGGCAACACACCCTCGGTCTGCCGCAAGGCCTACATCGACCCGCGCGTGTTCGAAGGCTGGCGCGCGGGCCAGCTGCAGGCCATGGCCACCGGCGTGCGCGGCGAGCGCCAATGGGAAGCAGCCACGCTGAAGTTCCTGACCGCGTCGCGTAGCAAGCTCAAGGCACAGGCAAAGCCGGCGTCGAAGCGGAAGTCAGCATAGAAGCGAAATCCGTAAAGAGTTGCGCTAAGACAACTATGCTTGCCCAGCACGAACAGTGCACCGAGGAAGGTACCGTACACGCGCAATTCACCAGATGAGCGCGGCCGGTGCTCGGTATGGCTGTCCTGCGCACGCCGCGCTTGCGACCGTTCACGGCCACAGACGACGGCTAGATACGTTTGTCAGACACTGCAAATGGCAGACCCGGGAGCCGGAAAAGCTGCGGTGCTTTACCGAATCCCGAATCCCAAATCTCCAATCCAAAATCTCCAATCCCCAACAATCAGCCGCAATACATCGCCGTGATGCTGTTGCTCGGGCCGGTTTCGATGGTGAGCTGATCGCCGCCGCTTTCGCTGGCACCCTGCGCCGGATCGGCCAGACCGCTGGCGGTGGTGCCGCCGGTGGCGCGCTCACCGCGACGCACGATGACCTGCTGGCTGTCGCTATCCACGCGCGCACGTTCGATGGTCTGCGCCGCTGCCGCCAGACCTACTGCACCACGCACCTTGTCGATATGGCACTGGCCGGAGATGGCACCGTCGATCGGCTGCACTTGCGCAACCTGAGTGGAAGCGCAGGCCGACAACAACACAACGGCAGCGAGCGGGGCGAGGATACGGATCATCGGGAATCTCCAGGGCAAGAATGCCGCAAGCGTGAAGGTGGTGTTGTCGGGATGGCATGAAGATGCCGCGCCGCACCGTGTCAGAGGACAGACACCTCTCTGGATTGCCGGCGATCGTCTGCGCACCGGGGTACGCTGCAGCAACGCTGGCCCGCAGGGATTCGCTTGCGACGCCAGCGCTTCCGGGCCGCGCGCCGCCCCGCATTGTGAGGGGTGCAGGCTGATGCGTTCACCAGATGCGATCGCCAGCATGACCCTCACTGCCTTGCTGTGTGCACTGGGTGTCGCCTGCGCCACGCTGGCGCCGACCGTTGCACGTGCAGCGCCTGCGCCCAACCAGGCCACCATGACGGTGGCAGGTCTCCAACAGCCGGCGCAGATCCGCGTGGACAGGTGGGGCTTGGCACATATCTACGCGCAGACCGACGACGACGCGTTCTTCGTGCAGGGCTTCAATGTGGCGCGCGACCGTTTGTTTCAGCTGGATCTGCTGCGACGCAAAGGCCTGGGCCACCTGTCCGAGGCGTTCGGGCCAACCTATGTGGAACAGGATCGCGCCGCGCGGCTGTTTCTGTATCGCGGCGACATGGCGCAGGAATGGAGCAGTTACGGGCCCGATGCCCGGCGCGACGTGGGTCGCTTTGTGGCCGGCATCAACGCGTATATCACATGGCTGGACAGCCACCGGCAGGCACTGCCCTACGAATTCGGCAAGCTGGGGTATCGCCCTGAACGCTGGGCGCCGGAGGATGTGCTGCGCATCCGCACCACTGGCCTGAGCCGTAATGTCAAAAGCGAAGTCGCGCGTGCGAACGTGGCCTGCAAGGCCTCGCTGGCAGTCGATGCGGTTCGCCTGACATTGCAGCCGACCTGGACCACCACGCTGCCAGAGGGACTGGACCCGTGTCTGCCGAAAGACGTATTGAAGGTCTATGAGCTGGCGACGCAGAGCCCCAAGCTGAGCGCAGGCACGCAGCTGGCGGCAATCGCATCAACGCCTTCGGCCACGGACGAACAAGCCTCCGCCGAAGGCAGCAACAACTGGGTCATCGCACCGCACAAATCCGCCACCGGTCATGCAGTGTTGGCTGACGACCCGCATCGGGCCTACAGCGTGCCCAGCCTGCGCTACTTCGTGCATCTCAACAGCCCTGGCCTGGACATCATCGGCGCCGGCGAGCCCACCGCGCCCGGCATTGCGATCGGGCATAACCGCACCAGCGCGTTCGGCCTGACCATCTTCAACATCGATCAGGAAGATCTGTACGTCTATCGGTTGCGTCCAGACGACAACGCGTCCTACTGGTACCAGGGCAAATGGGAGCCGCTGCGCAGCGAGCACGAACAGATCGCCGTGCGCGGCGCCGCGCCGGTGACAGTAGAGCTGCAATTCACCCGTCACGGGCCGGTGATCTATGTCGATGCCGAAAAACATCTGGCGTATGCGCTGCGGTCGGTGTGGAGCCAGCCCGGTGCGGCGCCCTATCTGGGCTCGCTACGCTATCTGCGCAGCAACTCGTTCGTGCAGTTCAAAACCGCACTCGCCCATTGGGGAGCGCCGTCGGTCAATCAGGTATATGCAGATGTCGACGGAACCATCGGCTGGGCCACCGCCGGCATGACCCCGCGCCGCGATCACGGCGATGGATTGCTGCCAGTGCCCGGCGATGGCCGCTACGAATGGAACGGCTTCTGGGATAGCACGGTGTTGCCCTGGTCAAAGAATCCCAAAGCCGGCTTCATCACCACCTCCAACGAGATGAACCTGCCCTCCGGCTACCCGGTTGCGCAGCGCAAACTCGGCTTCGAGTGGGCCAATGAGGCACGCCACGCCCGCATCACCCAGGTGCTCTCGCTGCTGCCCAAGGTGACGCTGGAGGATTCGGAAAAACTGCAGAACGATCAGGTCTCCTTGCCCGCGCAACGCCTGGTCGCATTGTTGCGACCGCTGCGTTCGCAGGACCCTGATATCAGCGCCGCACTTACGTTGCTGCGGCCATGGAATGGCGAGATCAGCGCCGCGTCGCCCGCCGCAGTGCTGGAAGAGGTCTGGTTCAGTCGCTATCTGGGCAATGCATACAAAGCGTTGCGATTACAGCCGTCAGAGGCCGACAGCTTCGGCGCGCCCGATGCCGCGGCCATGTTGGATGCGCTGGAACATCCCGGCGCCGTGTTCGGCGCAACGCCGGCCGCACGCCGCGACCAGCTGCTGCTGCAGTCGTTGCGCAGTGCGTACCAGGCGCTTGTCTCGCTGCAAGGCCCCAATGCCTCGCAGTGGCAATGGGGCAAACTGCACACCAACAAGATCTCGCACGCGATGAGCGCGGTGGCCGGTGTCGATCGCGCGCTGCTTGATATCGGCCCGTTCGCCAAGGGCGGCAGCCCTTATACGCCGAATCAGTCCAGCTACGACCCTGCCGATTTTCGCCAGACGATCGGTCCTTCTGCACGCTTGATCATCGACCTGGGCAATTGGGATAACTCTCGCGCCATGAATTACCCCGGCCAATCCGGCGACCCGGCCAGCCGGCATTACCGCGACCTCGCACCGCTATGGCTCAAGGGAAGCTATTTCCCGCTGCTGTACACGCGCGCTGCGGTAGATGCGGCAACCGAACAGATCTTCGACCTGGTGCCTGCGCAGGCGCAGTAATCGGCGCTGACTTCTGTGTGGCTTATCCGGAGATCACGCTCGAGGTAGTGGCCGAGGACCGCACGGTCGATCTGGTGGAAGAACAGTGCGATGTCGCCATCCGCATCAACCCAAGTCCGGACAGCAGCCTGGTCGGTCGCTGCTTTGCCAAGGACCGGTTGGTGGCGGTGGCCGCACCGTCCATCGCGATGCCGTCCGGCGAAGCAGTGCATCCGGTGCCGGGCGTGGTGATGTCGAGCATCCAGCCCACCACCTGAGTGCTGGATGGCGGGCGCCTGGTGTTGGAGCCAGTGCCGCGGATGCAGTTTTCCTCGTTTCTGATGGTGCGTGATGCCGTGATCGCCGGCGGCGGCGTTGCGTTGATTCCGCAGTCGATTGCGTCGGAGCAACTCGCACGCGGCGCGTTAGTGCAATGGGCACCATCTCCAGCGTGGAGCCGGCGCTATGGGTATCGCATACCTCTAGGCGCCTGGCAGCACCGAAGGTGCGCGCCTTCGTGGATTTCATCTGCGCCCGCTATCCGGACATGTCGCTGGTGTTGAAGGGGTAGGGCAATCACGTCCTTCCGGTCGAAAGCGCACCAAGCCCGCTAGCGCCTTTTTCAGCTGCTGCGCGCAACACGTCTGAAGTCGCCCCAGGGCATCTGGCCTCGCCAGGCAACCAGGCGCCACGACAAACATCCATACGCACCCCTGCCATCCGACCTATTGACGACAGCTGTAGTCACGTCTACGGTAGCGACAACTGTAGTCAGGGAGAGCGGCATGCGTGGCAAGACCATCGGTGACCAGGAGCTGGCCCTGCTGCAGTACATCGAAGAACAGCGGCATGCCAGCGTGGGCGAAGTGGCTGCCGCGTTCGGTGAGCCGCGTGGGCTCGCCCGCTCCACGGTGTTGACCATGATGGAGCGGCTGCGGGCCAAGGGCTTTCTGCGTCGCAAGCAAGTGGACGGCATGTACCGCTACAGCGCCACCGCGGGGCAGGACGATGTGGTGCGAGGCGCAGTGGGGCAATTCGTCGAAAAGACCCTGCAGGGCTCGGTGTCGCCGTTTGTGGCGTGGATGTCGCAGCGCGCCGAAGTCAGCGATACCGAACTGGCCGAACTCGAAGCATTGGTTGCCAAGCTGCAATCGCAGCGCAAGGAGGATTGAGTCATGTCGCCCCTGATCGAAGCGGTGTTATGGAAGCTTGGCGCCACCAGCGTGCAGACCGCGGTGCTGGTGTTGGTGGTGTGGGCGCTGTGCCGTGGCGTGCGCCGCCTGCCAGCGGCCACGCAAACCTGGTTGTGGTGGTTGGTAGGTGTGCAGGCGGTGGTTGGCCTGGTGTGGAGCAGCCCGGTGCAGCTGCCGGTGCTGCCAGCGCATGGCGTGACCACTGCGCTGGGTTCGACCGGCAGCCTGGCGTCGATGGAAACTGCCGCTGCCGCGGCATCCACGGCTGCACATGCCGGCGCCACCGCGCAGGCGATGCAGGGCGGTGCCTGGCCCACCCTTGCTGCGGCATTGCTGGCGTTGTGGGCGGCGGGCGTGCTGGTGCTGGCGGCCGGCACGGGGCGCGCCTATCTGCGCAGCCGTGCATTGGTGCGCGCGGCCCAGCCCTGCACCGACCAGGCCTTGGTGCAGGCGTTGCAGATGGCTGCTGAGGCGCATGGCTTATCGCGCACGCCGTCGCTGCGGTTGTCGTCGCAGATCGACTCGCCGCAGTTGATCGGTCCGTGGCAACCGGTGTTGCTGTTGCCTGCTGCACGGCTGCCGCACATGGCCGATGACGATCTGGACATGGCGCTGACCCACGAGTTGATCCATCTGCGCCGTGGCGATCTGTGGTGGGGCTTGCTGCCGGCGTTGGCGCAGCACCTGTTTTTCTTCCACCCGCTGGTGCATCTGGCCGCGCGCGAGTATGCAATCGCCCGCGAAGCCGCCTGCGATGCCGCCGTGGTCGCCGGGCATCGGCATTGCCGCCATGAGTACGGCCGCTTGTTGTTGCAACTGGGTGTGGCGCCGCGTCCACGCGGCGGCGTGGCGAGCGCGTCCCCCTCATTTCTTGGTTTGAAGCGCAGATTGTCGATGTTGCAGGACACCCGCGCGTTTCCACGGCTGGCCGCCGCGATGATTTTGGCCACAGTAGCGGTGTGCGGTGTGCTGCCGCTGCGTCTGGTAGCCAAACCCGCACCGGAGACGTCTGCCCACATGCAGCCGGTTGTGGTTACCGCCCCGGCAGCAGCGGGCGCTGCACGCGCACAGGTCAACACTGCAGACGCAGCAGCGCCGATGAGCGCGTTGCCTGCACCGGCGCTGCCGGCCGCACCTGCGGAAGCGGCCGCCCCTGCCACCCACGGTGTCATTGCCGATGTGCTGGGCGCCGAGCCGCTGCATGACGAGGATGCGGACCCAACGGACAGCAACTGGAATCTCGACCTGGGCCGCATCCGCCGCGATGCCACCCGTGGCGCGCAAGCCGCGGTGCACGAGGCGCTCGCTGCCAACAACCAGGACCTTGAGCTGCAGCAGGAGCGGATGCAGGAAGCCCAGGACGCATTACAGGAAGCACGCGAACAACTGGCCTCGTTGGGCCCGGAACTGGCGCAGGCCAAACAGGACGCGCAACAGCAAGCACGCCAAGCCGAGCAACAGATTCGCGAAGTCGCGCTGCAGCATCGTCAGGCGCACTACGCGTATGCCGCTGCAGTGCGCCAAGCAGACGAGCTGTCGCGGCAGCAGGTTGAAATGGCCAAGCAGGCCGCTCGTCAGGGCCGCGCCGAGGCCGAACGCGGGCAACGGGAAGCGGCGCAAGCGCAACGCGAGGCCGCGCAGGCGCAGTAGAGGCCGAAAAAGCGCAAGCAGAGGCAGACCAAGCGCAGGCAGAAGCAGAACCGGCGAAGAGCAGCTAGGAACCATTGATGAAACGACTGCGCTCACCGTCAGTCGGGCGCGGTCGATACGAGGAGCCGGCATGGACCATGCGTGGATTCGGCGACGAACCTCGTCATAGCGTGCTAATTACGCCAGCTGATCGCCACAGCTGGTAGCTGCCTGCACCATCTTGCTTGCTGCTTTAGCGATCCAATAGAGAGCGGCAGCATCGCGGGCCGCTGTAGACCGCACGTCACGGCGGCGATGGGTGCCGTTGGCCACGGAGCAGCAACGCATGGTGTGCCGCGTGACTCCACCTCCGGCTGTGCACGGCCGGCAGACACGCGGCCGCAGTAAGAGTGGGTAACAGAACGTCGTGCGCAGTCGTCAGGTGGGCGTGGACGGCAGATCAGCAACGCAGTGTACGGGTGGTACATGCCGATTCAGAGCACCGTCCGCTGCCACCGCGCGGTGAGCACGGTGTTTTTCCGCTGCGTTTCAGCGCAGTTCCTGACGCCACGCATCTGCCGACGCAATGCGCTGGCATCGCATCGGTAAAGGCAGTACCTGCATCACCACGGGCCGCCACAGCCCTGCATTTGCTGAGTCTCGACGTCTGCAGCGTCGGCAACCCCGTGGCCGCGTGATCGCTGTTTCCATCCGCCGATGCGCACTGCTCAGGCGGCACTCAACGCGCTGTGCCTTTCGTGGAGATCTCACATGATCCAGACCACTGTTCCATTGCTGTGCCTGCGTTCGGCGTTGCTGCTGGCCCTTGCCGCCGCCGCCGGCCCCACCGTGATCGCAACCGCCGCTGCAGCGCCTGCGCTGGCTGTACCTGCACCTTCTTCATCGGCGCAGGTCGCACCCATCGCGCATATCTCGCCTGTCGGGGACAGGGCAAGGGTTGCACCAGCAGCACCTGATGTGACTTCTACGCAAACCGCACCGGTTGTCGTTGCACTGCGCGTGTCTGCGATCTCTCCGGTAGCGCCGGTCGCACTCATGGCGCCCGCGCCTGCAGTTACCGGGGCAGGCTCAGCAGTGCCCGCAGCCAACGCAATGCGGGCGTTGCCTGTTGCGCCCGCTATTTCTTCAACAACGCCGGTCGCACCCGCCGCACCCCTTGCACCCGCTGCTGCAGCAGCACCGGCACGGCTGCGTGCCGGCATGAAAAAATCCTGCGGCCATGCCACTGCAAACACGCAGGGCGAAGGCGACGCCTATGTGCTGGTGCACGGCGATCGCGAAGTGATGCACGGCACGCCCGACGATCTGCAGACGGCGCGAAGCGACGCGGGCGATGGAAGACGCGTGCTGTGGTTTCGTGCGGATGGGAAACAGTACCTGGTGCGTGATCCAAGCTTGCTCCATCAGCTGGCTGTGGCGCATCTGCGCAGCCAGCAATTGGCCGATGCTCAGGCCAGATTGGCCGCACGTCAGCACGCCTTGAGCGAACGGCAGGCTGTACTCGACGCGCAGCTGTCTGCGCACGCTGAGCCGCGCCTGCGGCAGGCGTCGACACGCACAGCGTCGGCCACTGCCTCCACGCAAGCGCAGCAACCTGCAACGCCCGATGCGCTGCAGGGATTGACGCAGCAGCAACAGGCACTGGCACGGCAACAAGCCGCATTGGCAAGCAAGCAGGCTGGCACATTCCGGTTGGTCACGCAGCAGGCGTTGAAGGTGTTGCGCGAAGCACTGAAAAGCGGCCACGCGACGCGTATCAACGGTTAGCCGCAGGGTGCCAGCCGTGCAACAACGCGAGCGCAGATGAGGGTGCGCTCGCCGATACTGTGCACAGACGCAGGCGGCGAGCAGGCGATGACGTATCGGGTAGTGGTGTTGGGCGGCTTCGGCCACTCGGTGCGCGCATTGTGCGTGCGCTGGCGGCAACGGCGCAGATTCATGTGATCGCGGCCGGGCGCCATCCTGGCGATGTGGCGACCAAGTGGCCGGGTATCGCACCCGGCAGCATCTCCACCTGGCGGCTGGATATCGATGCAAGCGACTTTGCTGCGCAGCTTGCGGCCACCGGCGCCGATGCGAGTGATGCTATCAGCGCGATGCGCTGCGTACCCTCGCCCCAACCTCTGTGCGCGCCACGGCCGGCGCTTGCAGTGCGGGCGCTCAAGGCACGCGCGGCAAGGACGCGCGTACCGTGCCTTCTCGCCCCGAGGGGAGAGGGGTTTTACAGAGGCGCGCGTCTAGGTCACACAGCCCCGTAGCAGCCTCCACCCATCCTCAGACCTCATGCAGCGTGCGAAACGCGTACATGTCGTCGAACGTACAAAAATGAAAGCGCGGCACCGTGATCGGCCCTGCTGCTGCCAGCTGTGTGAGCCAG
This sequence comes from Xanthomonas vasicola pv. musacearum NCPPB 4379, assembly GCF_000277895.2. Taxonomy (NCBI): domain Bacteria; kingdom Pseudomonadati; phylum Pseudomonadota; class Gammaproteobacteria; order Lysobacterales; family Lysobacteraceae; genus Xanthomonas; species Xanthomonas vasicola. Next base: position 55,226 of record NZ_CP034655.1, read on the forward strand.
CCGCGCACCGCCGTGCGATACGCGGTTTGTTCTGCCGCATCGAGCGTGTCGCACAGGTAGGCCAGCGAAATATGAAACTGGAAGTTGGTGTACTCGGGGCGCTGCAAGCGTGTCAGTGTCATCAGCGATTGGCGCGCAGCTTCCAGGCGCTGCGCGGTTTGTGTGTCCGCCGGCTTTAACGGAATCAGCAGATTGTCGTTAGCGCCGGTCTTGGCCGCCGTCGGGTTGACCAAGAAGCGGCAAGCGCCCAGCGGCGGCGCAGCGCGCGCTTTCACTCGCGACAGATAGTCGGCGTTGATGTCTGCCAAGGCATGGTCGCGCGTCAGATCGCTTGGCCATGGCCCATGCGCACGGTCGCTCTCGTTGACCCCGCCCAGCAAGGTCACGTGATAACTGCTTGGCGGCAGCAAGGCGAATTTGTTGGCGAAGCGCTGTTCGGGCAGTTCGCGGTAGATGTTCAGCACGCGGTCGAAGCTGTCATAGCCATCGCCCTGCTGCTCTAGATGACCCACGAAGGTGTTGCCGGCAAACGGCATCGGCCGCCGCGAGCGCAAAAACTTGCGGCCAACATCCGACGGTGGCGGCGTCTTGGCCAGGGCGGGGATGCCGCTGGCCAGCAGCGAGGTGCCAGCGGCAGCCATCAGGTGACGACGACTGATGCGTGTGTCCAGAAACGACGACATGGGAAAGCCCTCAGAGTTTGATGTTGATGCCGAGCATCACGGTGGGTGCCATTTTCCAGGCCGATTGCACGTATTCCTGGTGGCGGCCGATACGGTACTCGTAGCCCTGGCCGGCCAGATTGAGCACGTCCAGGCTCACTGCCACCGCGGGCGAGAGGTCCCAGGCCAGTTTCAGATCGAGACGGTCCAGCGGTTGCTGGTAGCGGTTGCGATAGAACTCCTGCTGGTTGCTGTAGTTGGGGTAGCGGTCGTCCCACAGCTCGCCGGTACGGCTCCAGGCCAGGGTGCTGTGCAGCGGCCCGCGGGCGTAATTCAGGGTCAGATTCCATAGCTGCTTGGGCTGCTGCGGCAGTACCGATAAGGTGGTGCGGCTGCCATCGCATCGCCCAGGATCACCGGGTAGTCCACGTCCAGGAAGGTGACATTGGCACCGACCGACAGCCCGGCCAGCGCGGGCAGCCACGGGCCCAGTTCCTTGATCGCGCCGAGTTCGACGCCGTGCATGTGGACCGGCCGGTCGGTATTGCGCGGTTGGGTGACCAGCACCTGCTGGCCGTCGATGCTCTGCAGCTGGCCGTAACGGAAAATCTCGTTGTCGATGGTCTTGTGGAACAGCGCGATCGACAGCAGGCTGCCGCCGTCGTCGAACGTCCAGTCGTGGCCAAGGTCCAGATTCTGCGAGCGACGCGGCTGCAGGTCCGGGTTGCCCTGGTTGAGCGTGGACGGGTTGCTGCCCAGCGTGAGCACGCCGCCGTTCAACGCCATCTGGTCCAGGCGCGGTCGCCCGATCGAGCGCGAGGCACCAAAGCGTAACGTGCCGTTGGCGCTGGTCTGCAGCTGGCCGGCCAGCGATGGCAACCAGTTGCGGTAGCTGCGCTGCGCACTGACAGGCGTCCAGACGGTTCCGCTCAATTGCTGGCCACTGCTGCCAAAGCGGGTCTGCTCCAGGCGCACGCCGCCGGTCAACCGCCAGCGCTCGCCGCGCCACTGTGCTTGTGCGAAGCCGGCGCGCACCTGCTCATCCACGCTGTAGCTGCCGCTGTTCTGCGCGGTGGTGTCCACCACCCCGCGCGCCAGGCCGGACGCGGCATCCCAGCGGGCGTCGGCCAGGTCCGGGTCGATGGTCAACATGGGCGCGTTGCAACCCAGGGCGCAGGTGGGATCGCCCAGCACATCGGCCAGCGAATAGGGCAAACCGCTCCAGGTCGTGCGCTGGAACGCGGTCTGCATGTGCGTGCGCACCTGTCGCAGGCCCCAGGCCAGTCCCAGCCCCCGGCTGTCTTCGTCCATGTTGCGACGTAGCTCCAGTTGCAGGTCGCTCACCCGTTCGGCGTAGGTCGTGCGCTCCTGCTGGTGGTTGAGGTTGGCGTAGCGGGTCGGGTCGTCGGCCAGTGCGGGGTTCAAGGCCGTGAATGCCGGCAGGGTGCCGCTCCAATCGAAGCCGTAGGCCAGGTGGTTTTGCTGGAAGCGGTCCCAGGTCTGCGGGTTGTCCACCGTGGCGCGCGAGGTGCTTGCCCGCAGCGCGCCGCGCCACTGGGCGGGCAGCTCGGCCAGCAGTTCGCCGTTGATGCCGGACAACCCGCGCTTCCAGCGCAGTTGCCCTAACTCGACGAGCTGGTTGAGGTTATCCAGCGTGCCGCTTTCCGGGCCGCTGCGGGTCAGGCGCGCGCTGTTTTGCACCTGGGCGGCCTGCATATTGCGGTCGGAGGCTTCGTGCTGGCGGAATGTGTAGCCGGACACATGGCCGCTGAGCGGACCCTCCGGCTGCCAATCCACGCGTGCGGTCACGCCGCGGCGTTCGCGCGTGTTGTCATAGTTGTACCAGCGCCGCTCGCTGGGCACTGCAGCGCCGGTGCCGCCATAGGCCACCGGTGCGCGCGTGCCATCGGCGTTGTACCAGTTCAGGGCGCCGCCGTTTTCCTGCTGCGGCACCGAAATGTCACGGCGCCAAACGCTGGCCGCACCCAGAAACGCAAACTCACCGTCACGCCCGAAGCGCTTGCCCCATTTCAGCTCGCCTTCGCCCATTGGCGTGCGGCCGCCATAGCGGCTCCCCATGAGGTTGGCGCCGCCTTTGGCCGAGGCGGTCAGCAGGCCATCGGGGCGGGCAAAGCCGCTCCCGGTGACCAGATTGGTGACACCACCGATCGCGCCGCCATCGTTTTCCGGCAGCAACGACTTCACCACGTCGATGCGGTCGACAAAGTTCGCCGGCAGCACATCCATCAGCGCCTGGCGGCTACCGATGTCGTTACTGGCAAACGCAAAGCCGTCGATCAGCATGCTGTTGTAGTTGCCGTTGAGGCCGCGCACCGTCACATAGCGCGGTTCGCCCTGGTACTCGACCGTGCTCACGCCGGTGACCCGGCGCAGCGCATCGCCCACATTGAAGTCAGGCAATTGCCCGATGCTGTCGGCGGCGACCGAATCCACGATGGTGGGCGCCGCCTGCTTGGTGGCGATGGCGCGCGTGTTCTGCGACTGGAACGGGTTGCGCACCTGCACCGTATCCATGGTCAGCGCGTCGGCTCCGCCGGACATGTCGGCAGCGGTGGACTGCCAGGGAAGCCAAGCGATCAAGGCCAGCCCCAGCGCAAGCGATAGCGCATGCGGATGCGGTGGGCCAGACAGGGCGGGGCGACGGGGGAGGGAATGGGGATAGGGATGCAACAGGCGCATGGCACGATACCAACGTCGGCTGGCCCCACCGTGGGGCCGCAGGCGGATTAAATTAAGCTGCTTAATTAAAACGATTATGACAACGACGGACGTTTCTCCCTGCAGCCCCTCTTTGTTCGCAAACGCAGCCATTCGTTCGCATTACCGCCGTCGCAGCGACGGGCAGGCCGCCAGCCCCCGCGAGCGCCTGCTGCTGGATCTGATCCGCCGTGCCGGGCAGTGCGAACGTTCGGATCTGCCGCGCGCCAGCGGGCTCAGCGTGCCCGGCATCAAGGGCATCGTCGACCCGCTCGTGGCACATGGCCTGCTGCAGTTGGGGCCCTCGTCGCGTCGCGGCCGCGGCCAACCCAGCGCGCAAGTGAGTCTGGTGCCGGGGTATGCATACAGCGTGGGGGTGTCGTTGATGGTCGATGGCATCGCGGTGGTGCTGATCGACTTCGCCGGGCAGGTCCGTGGCATGCGCCAGTTCACCGCCTTCCCGCTAACGTTGGCGGTGGTGCGTGCGCAACTGCCGGCATTGCTGGAGGCGTTGCTACTGGCGGCGGGCGTGGATCGGCAGCAGCTGTTCGGCGTCGGTCTCAGCATGACCGGGCCGCGCATCGGTGACGGCACCCGGGTCAATCCGCCCCTGTCGCTGGCAGCGGAATGGATGCAGGTGGAGCTGGACCGGTTTGTCGCCGGATGCCTGCAGCTCCCTGTCTGGATGGACAACGATGCCCATTGCGCCGCCTTGGCGGAAGCCGTGTATGGCATTGGCCGCCAATCACCGGATCTTGTGTATTTGTCGATCGCCGATGGCTTTGCTGCCGGCGTGATCGCTGCAGGCCACGTACGTCGCGGCGGGCACGGCAATGTGGGCGAACTGGGGCGCATCTCGGCCATTACCGGCATGGCGCGGCCAACACTGGAAAGCCTGCGTCAAGCGCTGGCGGCCGATGGCCACGTGCTACCGGACCTGCACACCATGCTGCAGCACTACGATGCAGCGTGGCCGCAAATCGACGCGTGGCTGGATGCGGTGCAACCGACGGTGACGCTTGCGGTGGCGGCAATCATTGCGTTGATCGATCCGCGTGTCATTGTTTTTGGCGCGCGCCTGCCAACCGATCTTGCGCACCGGTTGATCGCCCGCATTGCCTTCGAACCAGCGCCGCGACGTGGCGTTGCATTGCCGTATCCGGCGCTGAAAGTCGGGCAGGTGACGACCCACGCCAGCGTGCTGGGCGCGGCCATGCTGCCGTTCACGGAAACGCTGTTCTAGCAGGCGACATGCGCGCTGATGCGCGCGCCACGCGGTGCGAAACGCATCGAAACCAGGCATGCGTTGGCCGGCAGTACAGCGTGCGCACCGCAGGCAGCGTTTCGCATACAGGTGGCATATTTCGCCTCGGTTGCGAATTGTCATATGCCATGCGGTCTACTGGCCGCCCGCCGCGTTTTCGAGGTCATTATGCGTATAGGCCCTCTGCAACCGTCCGTCGCCCACACTGCCGCGCTGGAGATACCGACGCACACCAGTGCGAGCAGCCCGATGCAGGTGCCGCACATGCAGGGCGACACCCCGCCACTGCGGGAACGTCCGCGTCGCCGCGCCGGCAGCACACCTCCGCTGGTGCCATTGAACGACAGTGCGATGACCGGCAAGCCGGCCTTGGTGGCGCTCGACAGCGAATTCTCAGAGCAGCGCCTGGCCGAAGTGCAGGCGCGGCAGATCACCGTGCAGACACTGCAAGACAAGCTTGCTACGCATCTTGCGCAGGCCGGCACGGCGCTCACGCCCGACAGCATTGCCGCACGCTTCGCCGCCGGCACACTGGAGCCGGTGTATCTGGATACGGCTGCATTCAATGCCATGTCGCGCGGGTTGCCCGCACGCGCACGTGCGGCGGCCGGTCCCGTGCTGATCGATGCGCAGCAGGGTCGCATCATCTTCAATCTGCAGCGCGCGTTTGCGTCTGGCGACACCTTCAGCGACGCGGCGCTTACCGCGCTGGGCAAGGCGCTGGATCTACCCGGCCACGGGCTGGCAACGCCGGACTGGCTGCAGCCCGCCGCACGCACGCCGGCGGGGCGCAAAACCTTGGCGGTTCCACGGTATCGGGGACACCAGATCCCCGCCCAGGAAGGTGGCGCCGGGTTCTACAAGCCAGACGATCATCGTCTGCTTGAAGGCAAGACCAAGGAAGTCCAGGAGCACCTCAAGACCATCGTGCACGCGAACTATCTGCATGCCGACAGCACCAAGGCGATCGGCAAGGACGTCATGGTGCACCGTGGGTTGTACGACTTTCGCCATGGCATTCCGGAAAATTCGCTTTCTGCGATCGATAACGCGTATGCGAAGGGCTACCGCACCGTGGAGTTGGATGTCGAGGTGAGCGCAGACGGTGTACCGATGCTTTTCCACGACTTCACGGTGGGGCGAACCCTAGACCATCCCGATAATCGCCTGATCTCCGATATGCCGTACGCGGAATTACGCGATCAACCCATCGTGATTCGTAATCCCGTGGACGGTAATTTCGTCAAGACCGATCAACGCCTCGCCAGTATCGATCAGGTGCTGCGCCACGTGAGCGGGACCAAACCCGGCATGTCGGTCGTGCTGGACTGCAAGGAGAACACGCCTGAAGACGTCGCCTTGATGCTGCTGAGCCAACCGCAGATTATTCCGTTCACGGCAATCAAGGTGTATTCGAGCGCCTACAAGGGCGGATTCGATCAACTGTTTGCAAATCTCTGCAAGCGTCTGCAGATCAACCCGCTGCATTCCAGCGACGAACCGCGGCGGCGCAAGCTCAGAAACGATCTCAGCAAGATCAAGGTTGTGCCGATCCTGGACCAGTCCCACATCGAGAACCCGCAGATGCGCGCTGTCTTCCCCGGTGGCGACGGCGTCAGCGGATTGGCCGATACCGCAACGGGCTGGATGCAAAGCTGGAACGGCATGCATCCGGTGATCGCAGAAGTCACGGTTGCTCACCCGGACAGCAACGCCGGCAAGGCCATGCAGGAAGCCCGCGCACGTCTGCGGCAGCCAGGCTACGGTTACGAGGAGGCCGCATTCAGTGCTGCCTACCGTTTCGAAGACTTTTCGTTGGCGAAGTCTGATGGAGGGCGGCAATACTTCACGTGGGGGATGTTTGGCGAGATCAATCCGGTGAACGAAGACGGATTCGAGCCGAAACGCGGCACCGCCGGGACCTTTCGGGATCAGGGCGAGAGCGTGCTTACCGATGAGCCGAACGAAGAGGTGCTGGCATTGCGCGAAGACCGCACGTTGCCACGCGGACACACCGGCGTGGAGTTGAATGCTCCGCCCGGAACGACCATCGACACAAAGCGCGATGCGGCGCTTGCAAACTTGCGTCGCCAGGAGTTCGCCGCAAGCCAGCGGACGCTGGACAAGCAGAGCGTCGATGCAGTGCGTGAGGGCGCGCGCCTGGATCGCGGTGCCGCTGCGCAGCTGACGCCGGAAGCACGCGCGGCCATCGACACGCGTGCGGAATCGCTCGGCATGCTCACCGAGCGCTATCGCGGTGCGCCCGTGAGTCATTACCTCAACGAGCAGGCCAAGGATGGCAAGCTGGAGGAATGATGGCGGCGCAATGATGCGTTTGCTGACAGGCGCCGACCCGTCGCTGGCTTCGCCGGGGCGGCAGACCGGATCCAAAGCCAGCCGGGGCGGCGGAGAAGGCCGCGCCACCGACAGCTGCAAGTGCGAGGCTTTCTCTTGGGCGCTGTGTCCAGCACAACGGCGACGTCCGCACCGACGAGCCTTGTCATGCCGATGCGCGAGTGCCGGTGGTCCAGTGGGTTGCCACCGCTCGGCAGTCGCCGCTATTGCGATGTGCATGGCTGTGCGCGAGGACTGTGGTGTTCTGTTCGTCGCGCCAGCTGCTGCCCGCCTGCACCTCTGCATCCTGTCGTCCTACGGACTTTCTAGCAGCGGAATCACCTCCCGCTCCTGCGCGTCCACTGCCACCAGCCGTTGCATCAGTAGCGACAGCGTCACCACATCCTGGTGGTTGTGTTCTGCCACGCGGCGCAGGTTGCGCGCGCTGCCGCCGCGCAGGTAACTCAACCATGCGGCTGGCGCTTCGGAGCCGGGCAGGTCGTCTTCGCGCACAACGCGCAGCAGTTGCCGTTCGATGGTGGCCAGCTTGCAGTTCTCCCAGATGCCGCGATAGCGCCGGCGGGTAGGGAACAGCAGATCCACATGGTCCAGTGCAGAAATCGGTTCGCCACGGCGTGCCAGGCGGTAGCGTGTCTTCAGCAGCGGCGCGTCGTAGCAGCGGCCGTTGTAGCTGGAAAGCACGGTGCGCGGCGACAGCCAGGTGCGGAACAGATCGAGCATCGTGCCTTCGGCCGCCATCGTGGACATCATCAATTGACGCACGCGCAGGCCGCTGCCTTGCACGGCATCGACATACCAGTCGGCCACGCCGATCATGAAGGCGCGGGTACCGGTACCGCCGGCCAGGCCGGTGGTTTCGGTATCGAAAAACAGCAGGTCCATCGGGTCGACGGCATCGTCGCGTTTGGCGAAAGCCAGCGAGAGCGCCTCGGATGGAATCGCCCGCGGAAGGAACGCTTTGATCAGATGCAGGCCGGGTGCGATTTCGTTGCCAGGGAGATCCCGATCGGTGGATGGCGCACGGACTGGCGTGTGCGCCGCCACCGCGCGCTCGCGCAGGCCGATCATCTTGCGCAGGCCGGCGATATCGGTACGCCGTTGTGTCTGTGGTAGTCCCGACATCGATGCTGCCGATGTCCGCCAAGGACTTGCGCTAGTGGCATCCACACTGACGCTTTCACCGACACCGACATCCGACCGCACCGCCGATGTGTGCTGCACATCGTGCTCCACCCACGCAAATACCGATGCATCGCGCGCAGGCAGCGCCGAGGTGGGCGACTGCAAGGCGCGGCGCGTGCGTGTGGGCGCGCCGGTCTGCGCACGCGCGTCGTTAGAGCGACCGGAAACGGCGCCGTGACGTGCAGCCGCGCTATCTAGCGAAGGAGCGCGTGAACCAGATGACGCGGCGCTGGGGCTTGTTGCCCGCTGCGCACGCGTCGGCATCACCGCATCGTCCTTGTGCGCTGCAGGCGTGAGCCCGCCGACCTGACGGCGCAGCAACTGCAGGCGTTGCGCGCTGACACGCGGAGCATTGCCGGGCGCGGGCAACGTGCCCTGCGCGGCTGCGCCGGAAGCTGGCTGCGGCACCTCATCCACAAGCGCGGCACCCACGTCCTTCGCATCTACCGCCGCCGGGCCCTGCGGTACATCGCCACCATCAGCCATCACCGGCACAGGCGCATCCGCATGCCCAGCCTGACGCCGCAGCAAGCGCAGCCGGTCCGCACTCACACTCATGCAAGCACGTCCAGCGCCAGGTCGTCCTCCACCTGCGTGGCATGCCGCAGCGGTGCATCCGCATCGAACAACAATGCCAATACTGTCAATGCCAGCGACTTGGGCGACTCGCCTTTGCCTTCTTCGTGCGCGGCCAGCACCGGACCCACGCAGGCAGGGCAACCGGCGCTGCAATCGCACCGCCGTACCAACTCGTCCGCGCGCTGCAGCAACTCGGCCTGGCGCAGCCATAGCGGTTCGCTCAAGCCCACGCCGCCGGGGAAATTGTCGTACAGATACACCGTGGGCACAAAGGCCTGCTGCAATTCCACGGTAGCGGCATCGCCTGCTTCCACGCCGCGCAACTGCCCGCGCCCGGTCTGGTCGGCCACCGCAAACCACGCGCCGTCGCCATTGCCCACGGCCTTTTGCAGATCGCGCGCGTCGGCCATCACCGCCACCGTGGCCACCACATGCAGCGCATATGCAGCGCCCAGGAAACCATCCAACGCATCCTGCTTGGACGCGAACGCCTTGCCCAGTGTGGCCTGCGGCAACTGCCACCACACTGCGGTGGTGTGCAATTCCTGATCCGGCAGATTCACCGGCCCGTAGCCGATGTTTTCATGCGTGTAGTAACGAATCTTCTTGTAGCCGGAGACGCGCCGCACCACATGCACTTCGCCATGATGCGAGTCGCCGCGCCCGGCCACGCCGCCATCGAAGCGGTCCAGCACCTTCAACTTGGTGTAGTCGATGCTGTCGGTGTAGTAGTCCACATGCGTGCGCGTCACGTAGGCCTTGCGGCCTTCCCAGTCCAGCCGCTCCACCTGGTACGGCGTGCTCTGCACCATATGGATGGCGCCTTCGTACAAGGTCAGCGCAGCGGCCGAATAATCCACCTCGGCGATGATCTGCTGTTTGCCGTCGCTCTTGTCCACCACCACGAAGTTGCCATCGGCCACCGAGCGCAGGCTCACCGCGTTGGCCGGGTAGCTGTCGGCGATCCATTCCCAGCGGTCGCCTTCCTGATGGATCACTTCGCTTTCGGCCAAGGCTTCCAGGAATACCAGCGGGTCGATCGGTCCGAACGGTTCGCTGGCAATGAACGGCAATTCGAACGCAGCGCAACGAATGTGATCGAACAAAATCAGCGGTTGATCCGGCGCGGTGCGCGCATGTTCGGGCGAGGCATCGGCGAAGAAATCCGGGTGCCGCACTACGTATTGGTCCAACGGTTGCGAACTGGCAACCAGCACGCCTAGCGCCGGTTGCTGACGGCGCCCGGCGCGGCCGAAGCGTTGCCACGTGGCCGCCACGCTGCCGGGGTAACCGTTGAGGATCACCAGGTCCAGCGCGCCGATATCCACGCCCAGCTCCAGCGCGGAGGTGGAAATGATGCCGTCGATCGTGCCCGCACGCATCGCACGCTCCACCTCGCGCCGCTCGGTGGGCAGATAACCGCCGCGGTACGCGCGGATGCGTGGCGGCTTGCGCGGGTCGTGGTCGAAGATGTCCTTCAAGTATTTGGTCAGCACTTCCACCATCAAACGCGTCTGCGCGAACACCAGCGTCTTCAAGCCGCTCTTGATGGCGATGCGCGCAATGCGGTTGCTTTGCGAACGCGCCGACGCACGCAAGCCCAGATCTGCATTGACCACCGGCGGGTTCCACAACAGCACGTGCTTGTCGCCGGTGGGTGCGCCGGATTCGGTGATGGCATGCACCTGTTCTTCGATCAAGGCCTGCGCGTGCGCATGCGGGTTGCCGATGGTGGCCGAGCGCAGAATGAACTGAGGGTTGGCGCCGTAAAACGCGCAGATGCGCTTGAGCCGGCGCAGCACATTGGTGACGTGGCTGCCGAACACGCCGCGATAGGTGTGGATCTCGTCGATCACCACATAGCGCAGGTTCTCGAAGAACTGCGCCCACTTGGTGTGATGCGGCAGGATCGCCTGGTGCAGCATGTCCGGATTGCTCACCACGATGTCGCTATGCAGGCGGATCGCCTGGCGCGCATCGCCGGGCGTGTCGCCATCGAAGGTGAAGGCCTTGACGCCCAGCTCGCCGGCGCGATTCAACTCCAGCAGCTCGGCCACCTGATCCTGCGCCAGCGCCTTGGTCGGAAACAGGTACAGCGCCTTGGCACCGCTGGTCATCGCCGCACTTACCACCGGCAGCGTGTAGCACAGCGATTTGCCTGACGCGGTGGGCGTCACGATCGCCACATGCTCGCCGCGTTGGGTGGCCGCCCAGGCGTCGGCCTGATGGCTGTAGAGCTGGCTGATGCCGCGTGCGTGCAGTGCATCGGCCAATGCACTGGGCACATCGTCGGGGATCGGTGCGTAGCGGCCGTCGCGCCCGGGGATGGTGAAGCTGCCGGTGATGCGGTCGTGGTAGCGCCGTTCCAGGCGCTCGGTGAGCAGCGCCCCATCGCGGGTGGGCCGGCCGTCGGTGGTGGCCAGCGCGCGTTCGGCGGTTTCGGTGCGGGGAGCGAGGGCAAACGGAGGCATACGGCAAAGGCTCCCAAAGAGGGAGATCAAACGAAAAGGATGTCTCAGGGTATGAGACCGGCGCCGCCGCGCACAGCCTGCCTCACTGAGCGGATTCAGCAAGCCGGGTATCCTGTGCGCCCCACAGCGTCACGGCTGCCTTGCACGCTGTGGGATCCCCCACATCGAAGAAACGCCGTGCCCGTGTCCGCCAACGTCACTGATCCGCATTACAAGTCTGTCTCCGCCCGCCGTGCCGATATTGCGGTGCATGCCGCCGGCCTGTTCCTGGCCATCGTCGGGGGCGCCTGGATGGTGTGGCGCGCGCACGCCAGCCAGACCATGCTGCTGGCCACCTGCATCTATGCGCTGGGCCTGCTGGTGATGTTCGCCTGCTCGGCGGCCTACAACTTCGCCCCGCCGCAGCGCCAACCGATGCTGCGCAAGTTTGACCACGCCGGCATCTTCGTCATGATCGCCGGCTCCTACACGCCGTTTTTCCTGGTCGCGCTCGATGGCACCTGGCGCTGGGTGATGATCCTCAGCGTTTGGTGCGTGGCCTTGTTCGGCGTGTTTGCCAAGTTGTGCCTGCCCGGCATCGCCAAGGGCTTCTGGGTGGCGATTTATCTACTGCTGGGCTGGGCGGGCAGCTTGGTGGTCAACCAGATGATCGCCGGGCTGGACAGCGCGGTGCTCTGGCTCATCGTCGCCGGCGGCGCGTTCTACACCGTGGGCGTGGCGTTCTATGTGCGCAAATCCCTGGTCTACAACCGCGCCATCTGGCACGCCCATGTACTGGGCGGCGCGCTGTCGCATTGGTATGCCATCTGGCTGTGCCTGCGGCCATTGGGTGAAATGTAGGGCGCCGGCGCGATCCATCGCGCCAGCGACAAGTGCTCTCGCTGTTGCGTGACGCGGCATGCATCCGTGGCGCCGAGACCGGCCGCGCGTGATCCTTGGCGCCGATCTACGCCACAGCGCGTAGTTCTGGCCTGCTTACGCGCACTGCCAACCAGGCAGGTGTGCCACCGATGGAATGGGTAGGCGAACGCAGGTAGCCGAAGTCACTTGCCAGCATCTTGCTCAGTTCCAGCGCCTGCTCCAGCAGTTCTTGCGCACAAGGAGGCGCTCGCCAATCGCTCGCCAGGCACGGCAACGCCGCCGCGCGCTGCGGCGGCGAGCTACCACATGAACTTCATTTCGCAGCCAACGTAATGGCTGTCGTGACCGCCCGCCGCACGCACACTGTCGCCGGCCTGGTACTGCACTACTTCCAACGCGGTCTGCAGATGCGCGTTGAGCTTCCAGTCGCCACGCAGCTGCAGGTAATGGCCGGTCCAGCGCGTGCCGGTGCCCGCCGTTCCAGCCAGCGGAATGTCCGGTTGCACGTACACCGCATCGGCGGTGCGCTGGCGCCACAACAGCCCCACCGCCGCAGTGACGCTGAGTGTTGCGGTCGGTTGCACGGTGAGCATCGGTTTGACCAGCAGCAGGTTGGCGTAGCCCGTGTAGCCGGCCAGGTTGATGTACGCCCCATTCGGGAACAGCGGGTTGAAGGTCTCCACGCGGCCGTCGCCGGGATGACGGTCGCCGGACGCGGTATCCACCTGCAGGCCCAGGCGCCGAGTCAATGCGGTGGTATGCAAGGTATAGCCGGTCTTGATGCCCATGGCCCAGGCACGCGCACGGCTGCTGCCGACGCGTCCACGCTGCCCCATGGCCTCCACATCCCAATCCATCTGCCGATGCGCACCCGCAAAGCGCGCATCCAGGATGTGGCGACGTTCATCGCCGGATGCATCCACAAAACTGGCGGCGTCCTGTCGATACCGCGCGTAATACAGCGATAACTCGTTGGTGCCCAATACGTGGCGCTCCACACGCACGGTGTCGAAGCGAAGATGGTGGTTGGAAAAATCGTCGAAGTTGCGCGTGTTGGCGTACTGCGCGGGCTGACTGACGAAAGCGATCACGCGCCATGGGCCGGTTTCGTAGTCGACCCACGCCGCATCGAACGCCTGACGCACATTGGGCCCATCGCGCAGCGAGACAAAGCGCTGCAGGTCGAATGCAAACTCCTGCCGGCCCACGCGCCACTTCAATGCGCCGTTGCCCAACGGCGTGGTGTGGGCGAGGAACGCCATGCGCAAATCTGCGCGATTGGCATCGGCCGGCCCCTGCTGGCGTTGGTCGAAAGCACGCGCGTCTTCCACTTGGGTGAACAGCTGCCAGTGCTCTCCAACGCGCAGGTCAACATGCGCCTGCAGGCGCTGCAGCAGAGAGCTGTCGCGCGCACGGCCAATCCCCAGCGCCGACGCATGATTACTCTCAAAGCGTTCGCGCAGGTTGATGCCGAACGATGCGTAAGCCGCATCGCCGAGCGCCACAAACTTGAAACGATCGAACGGCTGTGTACGCAGCGCAGGATCGGCCAGCGGCGACCAATCTTCCTGCCAGCGATTGGATGCGATCTTGGGGTGCGCGGCTGCAGTGTCGCCGGCAGGCACCAGCGCTTGCGCGTAGGCTGCGGTGTGCGCGTAGACCAGCGCGATCAGCAGCAACGCCAGGCGTGCTGTCATGTCGATCAGAGCGGGGTATCGGCATGCAGCTCGGCGATATAGCCGCCGGGGAACCTCACCATCGCCGAGCGGCGGTGCGCACCCGCCACCGCAGGCACCAGTACCTTCGCCCCCGATGCGGTGGCCCGCGCAAGCGTCGCTTCCAGATCCTGCACCGCGTAGCCGGTGAGCTCGCGGCCGTAGGGGTACGGCAGGTGGCCATCGGTCACCAGCACGTGCACATCGCCGAAGCCGGAGCGGATGAGGATGCTGCGATAGGTATCGCCCGGCCGGCCGATCAGCACAGCGTCGGCCTCGCGGTCATCGCTAACCACCTTGCCGTGCGAGAACGCCAGCCATGCAGCGGTAAAGGCATCGGCACGGTCGCGCGAGACGTACACGCGATTTTCCGGAATGGTGGCCAGCGGCGCGTAGTGCGGTGCGGTGTCATGCCAATACAGCTGCATGGTGACGCCGCCCGGCCAGGCAATCACCGCGTCGCGGCCGATCGGATCCTTGAACGGTTCCACCAGCACTTCCGCCCCGGCAGCGCGCGCTGCGGCGATGGCCTGGTCCATGTCGGTTACCAGGTACCCGGTGCGTTCCAACCCGAACGGGTAGGGGATCGGCGTTCGGAAGCCGAACAACGACACCGTGCCGGCCTTGGTTTGCACCAGCTGCGAGCTGGTGCTGCTCGGCGTTGGCGTCACGGTGGCAATCACCTGACGGGTGCTTTGCCCTTCAAAGGTGGCTGCAAAGCTGCGCGCGAACGCATCGACATCGTCGGGTGCGACGTACACATGGGTGGTGTCGTATTGCGGGCCCACCGACACCGGCGGCGCCGCCTGCACGCATGCCGGCAGCAACAGGGCAGCAGACAGGCTCAGGGAGAGCATCAGGCGCATGGAAGTTCCTTGGAAAGTGGAGTGCTTAGGGCGCAGCCGCGCGCATGCGGCGCGCTGTTGCGTCAACGTGCTGGTGCTGCTGTGGCGGTCGCTGACAGCGACGCGCTCCAACATTGGGAATGGATGTCTGTGCAGCGATGGCGCGCCAACTTGCGCGTTGCACAGCAGATCGCATGTGCGCCATCGCCATGCATGCACGCAACGCGATCAGCCGTCGTGCCGCGCGTCTTGCGGTAGCGCAGCGCCATCAGCCTGCGTCGGTGGGCGCTGTGCCTTGGGCAGATGCCCAAACATATGCGGCGTGACCTGCTGCTGGAGCCATGACGTTTCGGTGTGGCTGCGTGTCAGCAGCTGGCGTGCCAGCGGCGGCAGCTGTTCGCCGATCAGGATGCCGAGCAGGCCGACCAACGCAACGATCGGCGGTGCCGGCGAGCGCACGTTGAGCAGGCTGTAGATTACGCCGACCAGCAGGCCGGCGGCGAGCGAGAGCAGATAGGGCTTCATGACGGGCTCCTGGCGTCCAGGCACGCCACGCCAGCGGCGGCGCCGTGCAGGCCTGCACCAGGCAGCCGCCGCCGCGCAAACAGCCGTGCACGACCGCAGGGCGGGGAAAGCACACAACCAGCCGGTGCTATGCGTTGCGTGGAGCAGTCGGACCATGTCATCGACGCGATCTCTCAAAAACGGGGAGCACTGGCCATGGCGTGTTGCGATGGCTGCGGTGTGCTCATGCTGGCCCCTTTGCTGCCAATCCAGAACACCGGGACGGGTCACCCCCCGATGACCCGAACGGGGGAGACGGGCAAGCATGCTGGCGATGCGTCAGCTGCAGCCGCCATCGCACCAGCGGGGCATGCTTGGCGTAGCACTGGTCTCAGCTGCCTCGGCGGCCCCGCCGACTACGCGAACACGGCGCTGCTGCCAAACACGCAGCCCGTTGCGGCGGTCTTGACCGCGTCATCGCTGCCACCCAAAGTGCAGGCTCCAAGGAGCAACGCAGCTGCGGCGATGTGCAACCCGGCACATCCCGCACGCCAACAGGACAGCCCTATGAAATTCGCCAGCATCGCGCTGACCGCACTCACTGCCGTGGCAGGCAGCAGCTGCACACATGCGTCGCCGCCTGCGCACTTAGCTGCAGCCATCACAGCCGCAGCCCACGCACGCACCGTCAGCGCCAGCGCTGCACCAGACAACGTGCCGCAGCCCGCGGTGACGCGCGCAGCGCCCACCCATGCCGACACCACACCGTATCTCTGCCAGCCCGGCACAGTTGCCTGCATCGCTGGCGGCCCGTTGCTGGCCAGCTCGCCGGCAGAAGCGCACTGGCTGATTGCCCACGGCTACCCATCGCCGGCCGAGCACGCACGCTTGAGCAAGATGGATCTGGCGCAGTTGCAGGCCGAATCGCAAGCGGGCAACCAGGCCGCCACAGTGCTCTACGGCACCACGACCGCGCTCAGCGGTCGCTTCTACAGTGGCGTGGCGATACTGAGGAAGGCCGCAGCCAGCGGAAATATCTACGCCTATTACGGGCTGTCCGAAGCCTACATCTGCGACACCCCGCAAAAGAATCTGGTCGACAGCGCAGCGTATCTGCGGCTTGCCTATCTGCTCGGCGATCGCAAGGCATCGGCCGCGATCGCACAAAGAGTCTTGAGCGATATCGAGAACGTCGTTGCAGACGAGCGTGCGGCAGTGCTGTACCAGATCTTTGCCAACTCCCCGCGTCCGTCTCCTCGGCCGTTTGAGTGATGTGTGGTGGTGGGCGACCCGGACGCGCGGCAGCATAGATTGCATGCGCCAACAGTAACGGTCATGCGGTGGCACGTCAGGACTAGAGCATGCATCATGCAAGCGACGTCATGACGTGCGAGCATCATCGGCAGCAGCCACGTAGGCACGCTGCGCAGCTGGGCAGACCTGCCAATCACAACGACGCAGCGCTGTAGCTTGGGGTCAGCTGGGTGCGCTACCAGCAAATGCTCTTGCGGCAAACAACCGCCCACCAATCGCACACGCTTTGTCGAAGTGAGATTGCGGAAAGCCCGCATCCGGCACTGTCAGCAACTCCGAGGTGCAAACCTGCGCATCGCAGAAATCGAAGATGCCGTGGTTGATCTGCGTCTCATTGCACCGAAGTAGCCGTGCTGCGCATAGGTGCGCTCGTCCGCACCGCCAATGGCCAGCATGTGCACATCAAGGTGCTGCAGCTTCTTCACGATCTTGCCATCCGGGCCTTCTTCAAACGCCTAGCCCAGCGTAAACATCCGATCGATCCGGCCTTTTAGCAGTGCAGGAAACAAGCACCAGTAAATCGGGAACACCAGCAGCAGCGCATCGGCGCCATCCAGCCGCGCGTGTTCAGCCGCCACATCTGGCGGCGGTGCAGGTTGCTGCTGAAACAGCGCGACGTCGGCCTGGGTAAAGCGCGGATCGAAGCCTTCCTGCGCCAGGTCGGCCAGCTCGACCGCGTGGTCAGCGGCGGCCTCCTCAAGTCCCGCGCTCACCTGCGCGGCAATGGCGTGCGTCAGCGAGCGCTGCCCGGCACCATGCTGACCACGGTGCAGCTGCATACGCTGCCGTGCGGTACCGATCTGCACGTGGCGCAGGAAGGCGTTCCCGAGCAGATTCCGCTGCATGCCTGTTATTTGGGCTGGCAGAATCCGTTGATGCTGCTGGCGCATCTGGTGGAAGCGCATCCAGAAAATTGACTGGGCGCCGCGCCGCGCGTGCTTGGTGCAGTGCAGCGATGAGGGAGGTGTCTTCAGACTGACCGCTGCGCTGCACGTCGCGCTAACGCGGTGGGCCCCACCATGCCTCACCAGCTGTGCAGCCCTAGAGCATCTAGGCAGCTTAAAGGGTGCAGGCATCCGCAGTTGGACCACATTCGCTTACCGACAGACACCGCGGACTGCGCGGTGTCTACGTTTGTGTCAGAGGTAAAGCGATACGTGGCACACGTGTCGCTGTAGAGCGATCCCTCCAAGCCACACTGCGGCAGTTAACCTACGCTACAGCGTGCCCTGCTTCCACAGCCGCACGATTTCGGCCGGGGCATGTTCTTCGGGGATGCGCAACGGCTCGCTGGCACCGTCCCACACGATGCTGAAATAGCGGCGGTCGCCACCAGCGGCCTGCGGGGTCGGCAGCGCGTGTGCCATGCACTGATCCAGCACACTGCGTAAGTGCAGCCGCTGCGCATCGTCCAGCGCGTCCATCGCCAGCTGGCGCTCGCGGCGCATGGCGGGAAACGCCGCCACGCCGCCTTCGCGTGCCAGGCGCAGGGTCACGCCTGTTTCCACCGGTGGCCGTTGCGGGCTCATGCGAGCACACCCACATCGCGCCAGGCTTGCTGCACGGCTGCGGTTTCGCTGCTGTTGGCGCCGTAGTCGGCGCTGGCCACCTTGACGGTCAGCGCAGCGAACGTAGCGAAGTCCGCGCCGGCGGCCAGTTCGCCGCCGGTGAGCGCGCGATACCAGATGCGCCCGGTTTTCTCCCACGCAGCACCGCCGATCGCGACCGCGGCGCGATAGAACGCGTGGTTGGGAATGCCGGAGTTGTAATGCACGCCGCCATCGTCCTCTTGCGTGTCGACATAGCCGGCCATGGTGGCCGGTTGCGGATCTTTGCCCAGGGCGGGATCATCATACGCGCTGCCAGGTGCCTGCATCGAGCGCAGGCCCACGCCCTTGATGCCAGGCATCAACAAGCCGGCGCCGATGATCCAGTCAGCCTGGTCGGCGCTCTGGTGCAGCGTGTATTGCTTGATCAGTACGCCGAACACGTCCGAAACCGATTCGTTCAATGCACCGGACTGGCCTTGATAGATCAGGTTGGCGGTGCGCTCGGTCACGCCGTGGCTGGTTCGTGACCGACCACATCGATGGCGATAGTGAAGCGGTTGAACACTTCGCCGTCGCCATCGCCGAACACCATTTGCTCGCTGTTCCAGAAGGCGTTGTCGTAGCCGCGCTCGTAATGCACGGTCCCGATCAACGGCATGCCCTTGGCATCGATCGAATTGCGTCCGTACACGGTCTGGAAGAAGTCGTGAGTGGCGCCCAGGTAGTCGTAGGCTTCAGTCACGGCCACGTCCTGCGTCGCCGCGGCACCTTCATCGCGCACCAGAGTGCCGCCGGGTAGGGCAGTGCCTTGCTGGGCATCGTAAATGCGTCGCTGCACCGCCTGGGCAGCCTGTTTTGCCTCGGCTTCTGCAGCTGGCGCATCGTCGCGCGCTAGCAGGCCGAGCGCGCGCTGCTGCCGGAGCTGCGCAGTGATTTGCCGCGACAGCGCCGCGCACTGGCGCGCATGCGTGGGCGCCGCCTGCGCCACGTGTTCGAGCAGATATTGCGGCAGAATCCCGGCGCGGCGCGGGTTGGCGAATGCGGACATGAGCGACCTCCACAATGGGCTTCGCCCGCGACTATGCGGGCGCCGACTTTAGGAATTCGTTAGCCGGCGCTGGATACTGCGTGCAGTGGGGATCGCGCGGGGTGCGTTCATTCCAGCTGCGACAGCGCCTGTGGAATTGACATTTGGCCGTCTATAAGTCGCATGCGCATGGTCGCTGATGGACCAGATCTGGGACACTGATGCGCCAGAGCCTGCGAGCGTTCCGATGCCGATGTCTTCCGAATTGCGTCCACGTGTTGGCTGTGGCGCCTTCATCCAGCGGGCCGATGGCCACCTGCTGCTGGTGCTGCGCGGGCGTGCGCCCGAGCAAGGCCACTGGGGCCTGCCCGGCGGCAAGGTGGACTGGATGGAAACGGTGGAACACGCGGTAGTGCGCGAAGTGCAGGAAGAAACCGGCCTGCACGTGCAGTTGCGAGGCGTGCTGTGCATCGTCAGCTACTTCGAGCCGGAGCTGACGCCGCAGCAGCATTGGGTCGCGCCGGTGTATGTGGCCGCGATCCGGGGCAGCGAGCATGCCGAGCGGCGCGAGCCGGAAGCGATCGCCGATATCGGTTGGTTCGCGCTGGACGCACTGCCGAAGCCGCTGACCACCTCCACGTTGCAGGCCTTGCAGCATCTGCCACCGACTGCGGCCGCCGGCTGAGCGCACGATGCACTTGATGCATGCATCCACCCGTCGGCAGGCGCAGGTCGGTGCCGGTGGTTGCGGAATCTCGATGTCCGCCTAGCGCTGGACGCGCATGCCCGCTGCGATCCCGAACGCTCACGCACGCTTGATGCGATGCTCCGATTGCACGCTGCGGTGTGCGTAGTTGCAGTATTTGCGTTACATCGCGTCGTTACATGCAACGCCGTTGTCTGCACGCGATGCCAGCCGGTCGCTGACGCTATCCTTGGCGGTTCGACTTGCCTGGGAGGGCATTGCATGACACGTCATTGGTTGAACAAAACGCTGGCGCTCACGTTGGCCTGTACCGCGTGCAGCATGCACGCAATCGCCGCCGAACCGGCACCACCGGCCGCTGCATCCGCCCCCGATGGCATCCGGCATGTGCCTGCCTTCGACCTGCCGGTGTCGGAGTATCTGAGCCCGGCTGCGCGTGCGCATGTGGCTGCCGACGTGGCCCGCGTCAATCCGCTGGACAAGGCCGATAACGCCAGCTTGCTCAAGCAATTACCGAGCATCCGCGCCGATACCGAGCGCTGGGCCGAGGGCGTGATTGCGCAGCTGCGCACGCGCTACGCGGTGGAGATCACGCCAGAAACCTGGAACGGTGTGCCGGTGCTGCGGGTGGAGCCGCGCACGCGCACACCCGAGCAGGCCAAGCGCATGTTGATCGAACTGCATGGCGGCAGCTTCGTGATGGGCAGCGCGGCATCGTTCGGATTGATGGAAGCCATTCCGCTGGCGGCGATGACCGGCATGACCGTGGTGGCGGTGGATTACCGGATGGGGCCCGAGCACCATTTCCCGGCCGCCAGCGAGGACGTGGCGGCGGTGTATCGCGCCGCGCTCAAGACCTACGCGCCCGAGCGCATCGGCCTGTTCGGCTGTTCGGCCGGCGGCGTGCTCACCGGCGAATCGCTGGCGTGGTTTGCCAAGGAAACGTTGCCGATGCCAGCGGCGGCCGGGCTGTTCTGCGCCGCAGGCGATGCGCGCTACCGCGGCGATTCGCGCACTGTGGTGGCGGCAGTAAACGATGCCTTGCTGCCGGACAAGGCCGGTGCGTTGCCGATCTGGGAAGACCTGTACTACGGCGACAATGTGGACTTCCACGATCCGCTGGTGTCGCCGGTGTTTTCCGATGCGGTGCTGCAGCAGTTCCCGCCAACGCTATTTCTCACCGCCACGCGTGCGGCCGAGCTGAGCAATGCCGCGTACACGCATGCGCGCCTGGTGGATCTGGGGCGCGAATCGGATCTGCATGTGTGGGATGGACTGGGCATGCCTTTCACCTCACCAACGCGCTGCCGGAGAGCCAGCAGGCGCTGGGGGTGGCCGCGCGTTTCTTCAGCAAGCACCTGGGTCTGCCGCCGCCGACGTTGGCTGCACCACGCTAACGCCACGCTGACATCGGCTAGGCGCGCTGCTTACATCTTCTCGCCTAGGTTGAGGCCGACTGGCGCTGCAGCTGCGGCGCCAACATTGATCAGGAGAAATCGGATGAGTCTGCAAATTCCTCAGGGTGCTTTGGTAGTCGTGGCCGACGGCGGCGAAGCGCGCTGGTTCACCAACACCGGCAACGAATCCAAGGTGGTGCTGCGCCAGCACGCGCGTACCGACGTGCAGAACGTCGACGACGATGGCCCGGCAGGGAAGGCGCCGCAGGATCTCACCGAGGCGGACCGCGACGAAATGACCTTCGCCAAGCAGCTCTCGCACGCCTTGAACGATGGCGCGCTGAAACACGAGTACACGCATCTGGTGCTGGTGGCCGACCCGACCACGCTGGGCCGCGTGCGCCCGCTGCTGCACAAGGAAACCCAGCAGCGTCTGGTGGGTGACCTGGCCAAGGATCTGACCAACCTGCCGCTGGAAGACATCCAGCGCGCCCTGTCGTAATCACGCGGAGTATCGAGACAATGGGGTTCGTTCGCGAGTACGCCACCCAGGCACCGGAACGCAGCGAGGTGGATAGACAGGCCGGGCTGCAAGTACTGGAATTCGGCATCGATTGGTGCGGCCACTGCATTGCCGCGCAACCGCTGCTGCAAAAGCTGTTGGGCGGATACGAGGCGATCGACTACCGCAAGATCGAAGATGGAAAAGGGCGGCCGCTGGGCCGCTCTTTTGGTGTCAAGTTGTGGCCCACGATCATCCTGCTGCGCGATGGCGAAGAACTGGCACGTGCCGTGCGGCCGCAGACGCGTGAGAATCTGCAGGACATGTTGTCGGTGCTGGACGCAGGCTGATTACCTCCTGTATTGCTGAGCTTGGCCTCGCGCTTGGACAGATGCATTGCTTCGTATTGCCGCACCTACGCAGAAGTTAAGCGTAGCCAAAGGAGCCTAGTGAGCATTGGTTAGGTGTGTGCGGACGGCGCGGCAGCGGCGGTACGCGAGCAGCGGAGTAGCGTTTCGAGCACTCGCCGCGCTCGACTCACAGCCGGTGCAGCAGTTGCCAGCCTTTCTGAAATAGGTCGACATGCCCGGCGTTATCGCTGATGCACTGACTGCTTCGATGCAGGCCGCACGCATCCATGACGGCACTGCGCACGCACACACAGAGCGGACGCGTCGGTGCACATCGTTTGCCAATGCATACAACGCAGCTGGACATACGGCCTTTTCCGGCACTGCACGCGGTCGCGCCTGCAATGATTTGCGTGCTGTAGTACCATAACGTGCCGATCAAGCCCCTGGGCATTGCCCACCCCTTGGTCGTCTGTCCTGCAGCGTCGCTGAATCCACGCGGCCGTCCGGGAATGCCTCCGGTGTCATCCAGTGCAATGCGTTGCCGTGCTTGCGTGATGTGCCGTGTCCTGTGCGTTGCCAGGGCGAGCGGGCAGCGATGGCCTGCGTCCGACGAGCAATCCGAGGCGCGACTTACGGAGACCACTTATGCACGATGCCCGCGCGATGCGTTCGCACTTTGGCTGGTTCAAACGCCGCCGCCAGCTGCAACTGGATGATGTCACCGTGGTGGACCGCGGCATGCTGCGCAAAGCCGTCGGCGCTGCGGCGCTGGGTAATGCGATGGAGTGGTTCGACTTCGGCGTGTACGGCTATCTAGCGGTGACGCTGGGCCAGGTATTCTTCCCGTCCAGCAACCCGACCGCGCAGTTGATCGCCACCTTTGCCACCTTCACCGTGGCCTTTCTGGTGCGGCCGATTGGCGGCATGGTATTCGGCCCGCTCGGCGACCGTTTCGGACGCCAGAAAGTCCTCGCAGCCACGATGATCATGATGGCGCTGGGCACCTTCAGCATCGGCCTGATTCCCGCCTACGAGCGCATTGGCCTGTGGGCGCCTGCATTGCTGTTGCTGGCGCGTTTGCTGCAGGGGTTTTCCACCGGCGGCGAATACGGCGGCGCGGCCACCTTCATTGCCGAATACGCCACCGACCGCAATCGCGGCCTGATGGGCAGCTGGCTGGAATTCGGCACGCTCGGCGGCTATATCGCCGGCGCAGCCACCGTCACCGTGTTGCACATGAGCGTCACCCCGGCGCAGATGCTCGACTGGGGCTGGCGCGTGCCATTCCTGATCGCCGGCCCGCTCGGCCTGCTCGGCCTGTACATGCGCATGAAGCTCGAAGAAACCCCGGCATTTCGCGCCTATACCGAACAATCCGAACAGCGCGAACGCCAGACCGCCGCGCAAGGCCTGATGACGCTGCTGCGCCTGCATTGGCCGCAACTGCTTAAGTGCGTGGGACTGGTGCTGGTGTTCAACGTCACCGACTACATGTTGCTGACCTACATGCCCAGCTATCTCAGCGTCACCGTGGGCTATGCCGAGAGCAAGGGCTTGTTGCTGATCATCCTGGTGATGCTTGTGATGATGCCGCTCAACATCGTCGGCGGTATGTTCAGCGACAAACTGGGCCGGCGGCCGATGATCATCGGCGCCTGCATTGCGCTGTTTGCGCTGGCAATTCCATGCCTGTTGCTGATCGGCAGCGGCAACGATGGGTTGATCTTCGCCGGGTTGATGCTGCTTGGTCTGGCGCTGGTGTGCTTCACCAGTTCGATGCCATCCACCTTGCCGGCGCTGTTCTACACGCCGGTGCGCTACAGCGCGTTGTCGATCGGCTTCAATGTTTCGGTGTCGTTGTTCGGTGGCACCACGCCATTGGTGACTGCCTGGTTGGTAGAGCGCACCGGCGACCCACTGGTGCCGGCGTACTACCTGATGGGTGCGGCGGCGGTTGGCCTGGTGACCATGTTGTGCGTGCGCGAAACCGCAGGATTGCCGCTACGCGGCTCGCCGCCGGCGGTGGCCAGCGATGCTGAAGCGCGTGCACTGTTGCAGGCCGACAGCCCGGTGACCGTGGATGCGCAGTTGCCGGTCAACACAGCATCATCGATGGGCCAACCGCGCACGGCGTGAGCGCTTGGCGTTTTTCGCACGACATGCGTCTGTTGCGACAGGCGCATTGTTGTGTTGTCGCAGTAACGGGTTACGTAGTGCGATACCCGATGCGGGCGATGGCGCTGTGCATCGCTGCCAACCGGAAGGCGGACCACGGCCGGAATCGTCGAAGATGGCGGCTAAAGAGCTAACGAAATGCCGCGAATAGCCGCTTGGCAGTTTACGCAGTAGTAGCCCTGTTGGCTGTTCTTGTTCGTCACACGCGCAATGGCTAGAAAGCTCGCTGTGTTTCAGGTCAAACACGCTGTTGCTGTGATCGACGCAGCGCGTTGAGCGATGCTGAAGCTCGCCGCAGCCGCCTTCAGCGCGCGCTGTGCGCATGCTGCTCCAGCAACTCGGGCATGCGCATATCGGCCGACGGCGCACCCTCGCCGGTTTCCACATAGCGTTTGAGGCTGCTGCCCAGAAAGAAGCGCCAACCACGCGCGCAGGCCTCCTTGCACGGCGAATCGCGGTAGCCGGACTGCACGAAATCGATCTGTGTGCCCTGGCTGGTGGGGCGCAGCTCGAAACGCATCACGGTGCCTTTCCAGGCGTCGGTATCGAGCATGTTGGAATCGTGGCAGCGCCAGCACACCAGTTGGTGATCGGCGCCTTCATCGATACTCAGTTCTACCCGCCAGCCCTGCCGGCTCCAATCCAGGCGCACCAGATCGTCGGCCAGGCTCACTTCGCGGGTCCACCAATACGCAAGCCGGCGGGGCTCGGACAATGCGGCAGCCACCACTTCGGGTGCGGCAGCAATGACGATGCTGTGGCGGATCTCGCGATTCATCTGGTGAGCATTCGCTGCCTGGACGCCGATGATCCAGTATTTTAACAGCCAATAGCGCTGCAGGCCCAGCAGTGTTCAGTTCGCTTGTGCGGCGCTCACATCGCGCTGGGTACCATCGCTCAAGTCCCAACCATGATGAGCAGGCATGACAACGCTTCCGATACCGGTGATGGACGCTGCCGCGCAGCGCGATTTGGCAACCGCCCACGCCTTGCTGGAAAACCCCGGCGTTGCGGCGCAATTGGCCAATGCGCTGGGTGCCCCGATCGAGAGTCTGATTACCAAGCGGCTCCCCAAGATGGTGACCCGCAGCATCGATGGCGTGACCCGCCGCGCGCTGCAGGTCGCAATGAAATCGGCGCTACTGAGTCTGCGTGGCAAGACCGATGCGCAGCAGCCTGCATCCACCGCGCGGCACACGCTGGCCGTGGCAGTGGCCGGCGGTGCAGGTGGCTTTTTCGGCCTGCCG
This sequence comes from Xanthomonas vasicola pv. musacearum NCPPB 4379, assembly GCF_000277895.2. Lineage (NCBI taxonomy): Bacteria > Pseudomonadati > Pseudomonadota > Gammaproteobacteria > Lysobacterales > Lysobacteraceae > Xanthomonas > Xanthomonas vasicola. Next base: position 80,653 of record NZ_CP034655.1, read on the forward strand.
GGCTTGATGGTGGAGCTGCCGGTGACCACCACGGTGATGCTGCGCTCCATCGCCGATATTGCCCGTGCAGAAGGCGAATCGCTGCACGAGCCGGAAACCGCGCTGGCCTGCCTGGAAGTGCTGGCACATGGCGGCCGCAGTGCCAGCGACGATGGCGCCGAATCGGGCTATTTCGCAGTCCGTGCGGCGATGGCGCAGCAACTGAGCGCTGCGGCCAGCTATGTGGCCGCGCACGGCTTCGCCAGCAAGGGCGCGCCAGCGCTGGTCTCGCTGGTGTCGCGCGTCGCGGCGAAGTTTTCGGTGAATGTGGGCGAAAAGCTGGCCGTGCAGGCCGTGCCGCTGGTCGGCGCGGTCAGTGGCGCCACGCTCAATACCGTGTTCATGCGCCACTTTCAGGCGATGGCGCGTGGGCATTTCATCGTGCGCCGGCTAGAGCGTCGCTTTGGCGAAGATGCGGTACGGCGTGCGTATGAGGCATTGTCGCCGCCGCGTTGAGGGCGATGCCTGGCACATGCGTTTCCCAGACGCGTGGTTGCGAGGCGAGGTCCTCGTTGCCTCGCCTCGCAACCACGTACGTCAGAGTCGTCGGCCGCGTGTCAGGGCGTATTCTTGCAGTCCCAGTAAGCAACGACATTGGGCCAATAACCGTTGCTTTGGCCTTGTCGGGCAACCACTCCCGTCAGCGCCAGCGATCTGGTTGCTGGATAAGTGGCCGTGCACGAGCTCCAGCCAGCATTCCACAGGTATTTGTAGACGGCCTTATTGGAAGGAGCGGTCGCGCTGGAGTTTGTATCATCCAGCACTGAACCGTAGACCGTGACATTGCCGAGCACTGCCGCGCTGGCAGGTGAAATGAAGCTGGACATCGCGGTAGTGGCGAGTGCGAAGAGAACAAGGGTCTTCCTAACGTTACGTCGGTTGCTGGTAGGCATGCTCAATCCCATCGTATTTAGTGAAGGACGTATCGAACTTAGGGATGGTCTGATCAACGCGACCGGAAAACGAAGCAACCGCATCCGCCGCGCTGAGGGCGCTCAAATCGCCGATTTTTTGCCGGTTTCGGCACGTTTGCGGGGTGTTGCCTGGATTACAGGCACAGCTTCCCCGCAGCAGGCATTAACGCTTTGCGCGTCAGCCACAGATTCGATAGTGCAAACAGCGTCAGCACCTGTGCGGTGTTCTTCGCCAAACCGCGATAGCGCACCTTGACGTAACCAAACTGACGCTTGATCACCCGAAACGGGTGTTCCACCTTCGCACGCAGGCTGGCTTTGGTGTGCTCCCAGCGCTTGGCCAACTTCAGTTCGCGCTTATTCTTGATCTGCTTCAGCTTCGAGGGCTTCTCCGCGATCAGGTAGCGCAGCGTGCGCTTGCCCTTCATCTCATCGCGCTTGTCCAGCCCGGTGTAGCCGCTGTCGCCGCTCACAGTGTCTTCCTTGCCGTGCAGCAGCTTGTGCGCCTGCGTGATGTCCGCTGCGTTGGCCGCCGTGCATTCCACGTGGTGCACCAGGCCCGACTCATCGTCCACCCCGATGTGCGCCTTCATCCCGAAGAAGTACTGGTTGCCCTTCTTGGTCTGGTGCATGTCCGGATCGCGCTCGCCATCCTTGTTCTTGGTCGAACTTGGCGCCGCAATGATCGTGGCATCCACGATCGTCCCGCCCCGCAGACTCTGCCCTTTACGCGACAGGTGCGCGTTGACCCGGTTGAACAGCTTGCGCGCCAAATCATGCCGCTCCAGCAAATGCCGGAAGTTGAGAATCGTCGTTTCATCCGGCACCTCATCCAGCCCGCCGATCTTCGCAAAACGGCGCATCGACACCGTGTCGTACAGTGCTTCTTCCGCCGATGGATCGCTCAGTGCGTACCACTGCTGCAAAAAGTGGATGCGCAGCATCGTCTCCAGCCGATACGGCTGTCGCCCCGGCTGCCCCGACTTCGGGTAGTGCGGTTCGATCAGTGCCAGCAGATCCTTCCACGGCACGACCTGGTCCATCTCGGCCAAGAACACCTCACGCCGCGTCCGCTTGCGCTTGCCGTTGTACTCCGCATCGCCGAAGGTCAGTTGCATCGTCGTTGTCCCGTTGCGTCTGTGTGATTGTCGCAGGATCAAGGGGAGTTGTTCAGAGTTTCCTTAGGGCTATTTTCTGTAGCGCGGCACTGTGGCATCGCATATCCGGCGACCGTTTCGCATGGCGGCCGGCGGCCGGCTGCCGATGCCAGGCGACCGCACGCCTGCAATGGTGCCCTGTCGCCACCCCATGGCCTTGAAGGCCGGCCGCAGTGCACACCAATCGCCCAGAGGTCATGCATGTCCAAGCCATTCTCGCCCGCATCCGCGCGCAATCGCGATCCGATCCTGCAAGTGCTGCTGCGCCACTTCGGTGACCGTCGCCATGTCCTGGAAATCGGCGCCGGCAGCGGTCAGCACGCGGTGCATTTCGCCGCCGCCATGCCGTGGTTGCAGTGGCAGGCCAGCGACCATCCGCAGCACTTGCCCGGTATACGGACGTGGCTGGACGAGGCGGCGCTTCCGAACGCGCCACCGCCTATTCCATTGCAGGCCGCGTTGACGCCCGCCCCCGGGCTTGCACCACCGCCCGGCTTGCCGGTGCTGCGTAACGGCCAGCGCGGCTTCGATGCGATCTACAGCGCCAATACCTTGCACATCATGGGCTGGCCGCAGGTGCAGGCCTTGTTTGCCGGCTTGCCGGCGGTGATGGCGCCCGATGCGGTGCTGGCGATCTACGGACCATTCAACCGCAACGGGCAATTCACCAGCGAGAGCAATCGTGACTTCGACGCGATGCTGCGCGAGCGCGACCCCGCATCGGGTATTCGCGATGCCGAAGCAGTGGATGCGTTGGCTGCATCGGTGGGATTGCAGCTGATCGACGACGTGGCATTGCCGGCGAACAATTATTGCCGGGTGTGGCGGCGTATGACGGCCACGAGTTGAATCACCGGCTTGCCGAGCGCAGCCGATGGAGAAGCAGCTGTCGATCATGCGAAGGCATGCAGCGTGTTCCTGCAGATAAACGCAGATTTGTCGGGTCAATGCCGGTGTGCAAAGAGTTGCTAGCCTTGCAGGAACCGGTAACGGCCTTGTGGCCGCGTGTGGTGTCCATGGAATGACAAGCCGACGCGTCTCCTGCAATTTCCAACGCGCGTGTTGAGATGCGATGCGGGAACGACGCCATCGTCAGGAGTGCCTGCTCTGGACCAACCCGCGATGCACATAGCCATGCGTTGCGTTGCCACGGCAGATTATTTCGTCCAGGAAAACGCCATCTGCAACCTTGCCTTGCGGAACTCGTTCACGTTCTTCTTGATCGGCGTCTTCCAGCTGACCTGCCTGGCCGGCGTCACTGGCGCCAATTGCACCGGCGCGCCGTCCAACCGCGCATTTGCTTTGGCAATGGCCACCGCCTGCAGCGTGGCGGTGCCCACGCCATCGCTGGTCAGCGTGTTGGTGGCCGCACAACCCCATGCGCCATCGGCCAGCACACGTACACCCACGCCGCTGGATTCGGCATTGACCACGTTCACCACCTGCGCCTCGCGCGTGATCACGAACTGACGCTAATAGCGCCCCACCCGCACATTGCAATAGCTGGCAGCTGCGGCCTTGGCGGTGGTGAGCGCGCTATCGGCCAGGCGCCGGTTGCGCGCGGCATCGGCCGGGGTGAGCAATTGGTCGGCTGCGATCAAGCGTGTGTGCGGCAGCAATAAGCCGGCGGCACCGATGCCGGACAAGGTGAGGAAGGTACGACGGTCCACGTGCGGTCTCTCCAATCGATGCGTGCAGCGCGAGAGGCGACGAGCGTTACCGCGCATACCGTGTGGTCAGTGCCGCTCGTTTTGATCCAGAAAATTTCTCGCCCTGCAAACCGTAATTAGGCTTGTAATAAGCGAACGCGAGCACGCGTGACTGGCGCGCATGTTGGCCCCGATGTCTACCAAGCTTTGGTCCGGCTGCAGAGACAGTTGCGCTTTAGCAGGGCGTGCGCTCTCTGAAGTGGGCAAGAAAACTCGGATGACACCCACGGATCACTTCGCTGCAAACGTCCGCATGCGCACTACCTGACAGTGTCCGCTTGAATGCTGAAGCCGGCACCTCAGCACAGTCTCAGTGCGTTGCGCTACGCCGGCGCCTCTGATCCAACAAATAGCCGAGTGCGCCGCCCACTGCGTTCGGCAGCAACGCGTATATCGGAATGAAGAGCAGCGCCAACGCCGACTGCGCATCGGCGTGCAAATCCAGCGTGGCATGCGCCCAGGCGAGCGCGCCGAAACCGATCAGGCACGGCACCAACAATGCAATCGGCCGCCGGTACAAGAAGCTGATGCCGAGCAGCGCGCCCCAGGCAATCGCATTGAACGCAACCAACAACAGCCAACCGCCTGCGCCGGTATCCGTATATTGCTGCAGCCACTCCAGCCCAAATGGCAAGCGTGCTGCATACGGCAACACCACGCCGGTGAGCACGAGCAGAAAGCGAGCACTCGCTAACGTCATACTCAGTTCCCCCAATTGTCGGCAAAAAGAAGACGCAGTATCCGATGCAGTGCGACAGCGCTGCCAGTATCGTTGGTCAAGTTGAGCTGTTAGCGATGAAAGTCGTTTGCAGCAACGATTGCAGTGGCCAGCGTGCAGGCCTGCCTGCACGGAGGTAGTCACTATATTCGGACGCTGTATTTCCAAGGCTGGTCCAGCGATGGAGTTGTCAGCCCCCGCCGCTTAATCGGCAACGCAGTCAGCCGGTGCCATAAACCAAGACACCCGCACTAGGCGGGTGTCTTGGTGGAATCGAGCTTGCGTACTGCTTGAGCTGCAACTGCTGTTACGCTTTATCCGCATCCAAGTGATACCGCGTCGCTTCAGCCACTTCGTTCTTCGAACCCAGGAACACTGGCACGCGCTGGTGCAGCTGTGTCGGTTGGATGTCGAGAATGCGTTCGCGTCCGGTGGTGGCGGCGCCGCCGGCTTGTTCCACCAGCATGCTCATCGGGTTGGCTTCGTACATCAGGCGCAGCTTGCCGGGCTTGGATGCGTCCCTCTTGTCCCAAGGGTAGATGAAGATGCCGCCGCGGGTGAGGATGCGGTGCACGTCGGCCACCATGCTGGCGATCCAGCGCATGTTGAACTCCTTGCCGCGCGTGCCGTCCTTGCCGGCCAGCAGGTCGCCGACATACGCCTGCATTGCCGGTTCCCAGTGGCGCTGGTTGGACATGTTGATGGCGTATTCGGCAGTGTCTTCGGGCACGCGCATGTTGGCCTGGGTCAGCAGGAAGCTGCCTTCTTCGCGCTCCAGCGTGAAGGCGTGGGTGCCGTGGCCCAGCGTGAGCACAAGCATGGTGCTGGGGCCGTAGATGCAGTAGCCGGCGGCCACCTGTTGGGTGCCCGGCTGCAGGAAGTGCTCGTCGCCCGGCTTTTCGGTGCCCTTGGGCGCGCGCAAGACCGAGAAGATCGTGCCCACCGACACGTTGACGTCGATGTTGGAACTGCCGTCCAAGGGATCGAACAACAACAGGAAATCGCCGCTGGGATATTGGTCGGGCACCGGTTGGCTGTGGTCCATTTCTTCGGACGCGCACGCGGCCAGATGGCCGCCCCAGGCGTTGGCTTCGAGCAGGATGTCGTTGCTGAGCACATCGAGCTTTTTCTGCGCCTCGCCCTGCACGTTGCCGGTGCCGGCATCGCCGAGCACACCGCCCAGGGCGCCCTTGCTCACGGCGATGGAGATGCGCTTGCAGGCGCGCGAGACGATGGTGATCAGCTGGCGCAATTCCGCATCGATACGGCCGGCGTGTTGCTCTTCGATCAGGAAGCGGGTCAGCGAGGGGCGCGACATGGAACGGGCAGCCTGTGTAGGAAGTGGGCCGCTATTGTCGCTATTGCAGCGTTAGATTTCGATCACTCGCTGCGCGGTTGCATCGCCGCTGATCGAATGTGTGTGGATAGCGCCTGTGCTGAGCGCGTGTCACGCGCCCAATCTGCATCCGACACGCGCTGCGCGGTCGGGGGCAGGAGATCAAATAACGAGCACAAAAAAACCGGGAGGCTTGCGCGCTCCCGGCTTTCTGACGCCGGCCGATATCGCCGATGACAGCTAGCGTTGACTCACACCCGGCTGACAGTGGCCACAGCCTGGGCCACGTAGTCCAGGTTGCGCTGGCTCAGTGCAGCCACGCAGATGCGCCCCGTACCGACGGCGTAGATCGCGAACTCGTCGCGCAGGCGGTCTACCTGGGTCTTGGTCAGGCCCGAGTAAGAGAACATGCCGGCCTGGCGTTGGATGAAGTCGAACTCCGGGGCGCCCAGCGTGGCGAGTTTTTCCACCAGCCCTGCGCGTAAGGAATGGATGCGCTCGCGCATTTCGGTCAGTTCCTGCTCCCACAGATCGCGCAGCTCCGGGCTGGTCAGCACGCCGGCCACCAAGGCGGCGCCGTGCGTGGACGGGCTGGAGTAGATGGTGCGGATGATGCGCTTGACCTGCGACTGCACCGCCTTGGCTTCGGCGGCAGTGGCCGAGACCACCGACAGCGCGCCCACGCGCTCGCCGTACAGCGAGAACGACTTGGAGTAGGAGCTGGCGACCACGTAGCTGTCGATGCCTTCGGCCGCCAGCAGACGCACCGCATACGCGTCGGCCTCGATGCCCTTGTCGAAGCCCTGGTAGGCGATGTCGACGAACGGGAACAGGTTGCGTTCCTTCAACAGGCCGGCCACCTGCTTCCACTGCTCTTTGCTCAGGTCGGCGCCGGTCGGGTTGTGGCAGCAGGCGTGCAGCAGCACCACGGTGCCCGGTTCGAGCTTGGCCAGATCGGCGAGCATGCCGTCGAAGTTCAGGCCATGGCTGGCGGCATCGAAATAGGTGTAATCCACAACCTCGAAGCCGGCCGCGCCGAACACCGCGCGATGGTTTTCCCAGCTGGGGTTGCTGATGGCGATAGTGGAGGTAGGCAGCAGCTTCTTGAGCAGGTCCGCACCGACGCGCAACGCGCCGCTGCCGCCGACGGTCTGCGAGGTCGCCACGCGGCCGGAAGTCACCAGCGCGGAGTCGGCGCCAAACAGCAGCTCCTGGGTGGCCTTGTCGTACGCGGCCAGGCCGTCGATGGGCAGGTAACCGCGCGGTTTGGCGTCCTGCGCGAGCTGCTGCTCGATCTTGTGCACGGCGCGCAACAGCGGGATGCGCCCGTTTTCGTCGTAATAGATGCCCACGCCCAGGTTGACCTTGTTGGGGCGGCTGTCGGCGTTGTAGGCCTCGGTCAGGCCCAGGATGGGGTCGCCTGGAACCTGTTCCACGTTTGCAAAGAAGGACACGGCATGACTCGCTGAAGGACGAAAGAGTGAGGGACTTCCGGGGAATGGCCGCTGCTGGGCCAAACCACTTCATCGTAGCAGCCCATGGCCGGCGTAGCATGCTTCGTTCCGTACGCAACAATGCGCGCGCAGTACGGATGAGGGACACTACGCCCATGCCCAGACTCACCTTGTTGGCCGCCGCCTGCGGCCTGTTCGCTATGAGCGCCACGCCGCTCGTCCTGGCCGCCGATCCGGCGCCGCCCGCCTCCACACCGATCCAGCGCTTGCCTGCCGTGCAGGTGGACGCTGCGCGCGTGCGCGGGGTGGAGGATTTCGATCTGCCGGCCTCGTTCACCGCGGTGTCTGCCGACGACGACGACCGCCGCGGCGCGCAGGTCTCCGAGTTGCTGGACGGCATCCCCGGCTTGGTGGCGCGCGACCGCCAGAACTACGCGCAGGACACCCAGCTGTCGATTCGCGGCTTCGGCGCGCGCTCCACCTTCGGTGTGCGCGGCGTGCGGCTGCTGGTCGATGGCATTCCGGCCAGCATGCCCGACGGCCAGGGCCAGCTGTCGCACTTCAACGTGCTGGGCGCCGAGCGGGTGGAGGTGCTGCGCGGGCCGTTTTCGGCGTTGTACGGCAATTCCTCCGGCGGCGTGCTGCAGTTGTGGAGCGCCGACGGCGCCCCAAACGACCCGTGGCGGCTGCGCGCTACCTATGGCAGCAACGCGACCGTCAACGTCGGCGCGCAATTGCTCGGCCAGCAGGGCGCGGTGCATTACAACCTGGCCGCCAATCATTTCGAAACCGACGGCTTCCGCGACCATAGCCGCGCCAAGCGCGACTCGGTCAATGCCAAGCTCGGTTTCGATCTGGCTGAGGGCCGCCGGCTGGACCTGGTGCTCAATTATCTGGATGCACCCGATGCACAAGATCCGCTCGGCCTGACCCGCGCGCAGTTCAATGCCAACCCGGCGCAGGCCACATCGGTGGCCACCCAGTTCAATACCCGCAAGTCGGTGCGCCAATCGCAGGCCGGCGCCATCTTCACCCAGCAATTCGACAACCAGACGTTGCGCTTGATGGCCTATGGCGGCCAGCGCAGCGTGGAGCAGTTCCTGGCGATTCCGGTGGCGGTGCAGCGCAACCCGCTGCATTCGGGCGGGGTGATCGATCTGGACAGCAATTACGAAGGCGCCGACGCGCGCTGGGCTTGGCAGGGCGAGGCGCTGGGCCGGCCCTTGCAGCTCACCGTCGGCACCAATGTCGACCGCCAGCGCCAGCACCGCACCGGTTACGAAAACTTTGTCGGCGACACACTCGGCGTCAAGGGCGCATTGCGCCGCAACCAGCGCGACCAGGTCGAGAACGTGGACCAGTTCGCGCAGCTGTGGTGGCAGTGGAGCGAGCGCTGGTCGGCGCTGCTGGGCGTGCGCCATAGTGAAGTGCGTTTCGAGTCGGACGACCACTACATTGTGGGCCGCAATCCCGACGACAGCGGCCAGCGCGATTATGCGGCGACCACGCCGGTGGTCGGCATCGTGTTCCGCGCCGACGAGGATCTACGCTTTTACGCCTCGGTTGGACGCGGTTTCGAAACGCCCACCTTCAACGAACTCGGTTACCGCAGCGATGGCGGCGCCGGCCTGGCGCTGGACCTGGGCGCGGCGACGAGCCGCAACTATGAAGTCGGCAGCAAGTGGCGTGCACAGAGCGGCGCGGCGGTAGAACTTGCGTTGTTCCGCGCTGACACCGACGACGAACTGGCAGTGGCCAGCAACACCAATGGGCGCAGCACTTATCGCAATATCGGCGCGACGCGGCGCCAGGGCGCAGAGCTCAGCTGGCAGCAACCGATCGGCGCCACGCAGCAGCTGCAGCTGGCCTATACCTTCGTCGACGCCACCGTACGCGATGGCTACCTCACCTGTGCCAGCAGCGGCTGCGCCACGCCCACCGCAGTGGTGGCCAGCGGATCGCGCCTGCCCGGCGTGCCGCGTCAGCAGCTGTTTGCGCGTTGGCTATGGCAGCCGGGGCAGTGGCAATTCGCCGCCGAATCGGTGGCCTCCGGCGCCACCGTGGTCAACGACCTGGCCACGGAGCGTGCACCCGGCTACGCGCTGGTCAATCTGGAAGCCTCGCGGCGCTGGACCACCACGCTCGGTGCATTGCGCACCTTCGCACGCATCGACAATGTGCTGGACCGGCAGTACGTGGGCTCGGTCATCGTCAACGACGGCAACGGCCGCTATGACGAACCCGGCCCGGACCGCACCTATACCGTGGGGCTGCAGTGGGATTTTGGCGGGTGAGCGTGTGGCGGCTGGGCGTTTGCAAAACGCGCATGCCGCTTGGTGACAATTGTCTCGCAACTCATCAGGCAAGCGTTTTTTGCGATTCAAACGGCGAGCGCGATTTGCTTACATTATTGATGCGCCCTCGGGCGCTATAAAGTGCCGTGGATAACGCGCATGTGTTCATCCGGTGGCGATAAGCCGCACGTAGTGTCTCTGCATCCACACGCCAGGCCACACCCATGGTCGTTGTCGATCACGCCCCAGCAGATTGGTTTCTCTTGCGCGATGACGATCGCTATTGGCTGGATATCAACTGCTCGATCTCAGCCGCCGGCTTCTCGATTCTGCTGGTATTGAACACAACCGAGCGTGCCGCCGTGCTGGCAGACCCACATGCTGCGTGCGCAACGGTAGCGGCCCAAGTTCAAGCCCGGCCACACGACTACGCCGCACGCGATAGCAGTGCGGCAGACGGCACCCGTGTGCTTGCGGTGGTACGCCAATGGCGTGCGGCAGGAAGTACGGCGGCCGGCTAGTGCGCTATTACGCGAGGCAAACGGTGATCGGGCGTGGAGCTAATCGCTGGATTGCCGCCGGGCGCTCCGACGTCGCTCTGCACTTGCCGGACGTCATCCTGATCGCGTCTAAGCAAATCAGCAGTGCGGCCAGATGTTGTCGAAGCGGAATGCTAGCCTCTGACACTCAGTCAAGGCATGGAGCGCGGTGATGATGGCTTGGAAACGAACGGTCGTTGTGGTGGCGATGGCAGCCAGTCTGCTGGTGTGCAACGCAGCGTGGGCAGACCACGTGGACATGCGCATCGTGCGCGATGATCCGGCCGGGCGTGAGCAAAGCGCACTGAGATCAGCAGCACCTGCTACGCAGCGACCTGACACCAGCCGGTTCGTCCTTCAACAACACGCTTCCAACGAGATACTTGCCAACCACATGCATTCAGTCGTCTGTCGTCGTTGACGGCGCGGTGCCTGGCTTCTTTGCCGGCGTCTGGCCATCGGCAGGAATCAGGCGCCCCGGTGCATCGCCGGCACCACGGTCTTCATAGTGTTCGGCGTCGCGCTTGCCGTGCTGCTCGCCTGGTTGGGTGGGCTGGTCGCGTAACGGGTCGCGGGACATGGCGTACTCCTGAAACAAGATGGAGTGGCAGTTCACCGCGCCTGCGGTGAAGAGCATGCAAATCGCAGAATGTGTGCGAATTTCTCACGCATGGCTCACGGCAGCGGCGTTACTGATGTCAGCCCCCATGCCGCACCGTGGAGCCGCTTTATGCGCCCCGAGGATCGTCGTCCCGACCGTCGTCTGCTCAGCGCCCTTGTCGAGCCCGCTCCGCCCACACGCGCGCATCGCAAATCGCGCGTGCCGGATACCGCTGGCGTGCCGCAGGATTTCCACTGCTACAGCCTGGCCGACTACCAGCGCCGCCGTCGGCGGGGTGGGCCAACCTGGCGCGATTTATCGCCGGCCTATGCATTCGCACGTATCACTCACGCCGCCGATTGGCCGCGCGGCGCCGATGCCAATTGCGAGCAGGCCCTGGCCGCGCAGTGGGACAGCATGCGTGGCGCATCGCGACTGGACTGGCCGCAGGTGCGCGACATTGTCGAGGACGCCTGGCTGGCGTTGGACCACATTCCCGAAGCAGCGATCCATGGAGCAGCGCACTGATGGCACGACCGATCTGGACCGGAACCCTTTCCTTCGGTTTGCTTAATGTGCCGGTATCGTTGATGTCGGGCGAGCGCAAGGTGGATCTGCATTTCCGCATGCTCGATTCACGTGACAAAAAGCCGATCCGCTTCGAGCGCGTCAATGCCGACACCGGCGACGAGGTGCCGTGGAAGGAGATCGTTAAGGCATTCGAATACGACAAGGGCAGCTACGTCATTGTCGAAGAGCAGGACATCCGCTCGGCCTCGCCGGAAAGCCATGAAACGGTGGAGGTGGAAACCTTTGTCGATGCGGCCGATATCGACCCGCGTTATTTCGAAAAGCCCTACATTCTGGTGCCTGGGAAAAAAGCCGAGAAAGGCTACGTGCTGCTGCGCGAAACCTTGCGCGATACCGGCAAGGTGGGGATCGCCAAAGTGGTCATCCGCACCCGCGAATATCTAGCGGCGGTGATGCCGCAGGGCCATGCCTTGATCCTGCTACTGCTGCGTTACCAACAGGAGGTGGTGGACCCGCAGGACTACAAACTGCCTGCCGGCGCGGTGGGTGAGTACCGCATCACGCCCAAGGAACAGGAGATGGCCAAGCAGCTGATCGAGTCGATGTCTGGCACGTGGCAGCCGGAGGATTACCACGACGAATTCCGCGGCAAGCTGGAAAAGATTTTACGCAAGCGTATTCAGGATAAGGGTGGCACGACCACGGTGGATGTGGAGCCGCCTCAGCACGAAGATGCCACCACCAATGTGGTGGATTTCATGTCGTTGCTGCAGAAGAGCCTGCAAGCGAATACGCGCACACCGGCCAAGAAGAACAGCGCCGACACGGCAGGCGCACCTGCAAAAAAGACCGCGGCCAAGAAGGCGGCAAAAAAAGCCGTCAAGAAGACCGCGAGCAAGGCGACCAAGAAGACCGCCACCAAGACGGCGGCGCCAAGGCGCAAGGCAGGGTAGGCAGGCTCGCAGAACGGACTGCATGCGTGGCATGCCCGCATATCGGCGCGCGCTTCACCGCCACTCACAGCAGTCGATTGCGCGCTACGTTTTAGCGGCTTTAAGGCGAGATCGCATCGGCCCGCTCGCGCGTCACCCGGCTCAATGCGTCGGCACTGATCTCAGCGATGGAATGCGTCCCGGTCAGCGTCATCGCCACGCGCATTTCCTTTTCGATCAGGGTCAGCAGGTTTTCCACGCCGGCCTGCCCGGCGGCCGCCAACGCGTAGACGAACGCGCGGCCCAGCAGCACCGCATCGGCACCCAGTGCGAGCATGCGCACCACATCCAGCCCGCTGCGGATGCCCGAATCGGCCAGAATCTTTAGCTCGCCCTTCACCGCATCGGCAATCGCCGGCAAGGCGCGCGCGCTGGACAGCACGCCGTCGAGCTGACGGCCGCCGTGGTTGGAGACCACGATGCCGTTGGCGCCGAAACGCACCGCATCGCGCGCGTCCTCTGGGTCCAGGATGCCCTTGATTACCATCGGCCCGGTCCAGAACTCGCGGATCCATTCCAGATCTTTCCAGGCAATGGACGGGTCAAAGTTGGCGCCCAGCCAGCCGATGTAATCCTGCAGGCCGGTGGGGCTGCCCCGATAGGCAGAAATATTGCCTAAATCATGCGGTTTGCCGAGCAGGCCCACATCCCACGCCCAGCGCGGATGCGTCACCGCCTGCAGTATGCGCCGCAGCGAGGCATTGGGCCCGCTCATGCCCGAATGCGCATCGCGGTAACGCGCGCCCGGTGTGGGCATGTCCACGGTGAACACCAGCGTGGTCACGCCCGCCGCCCTGGCGCGCTCCAGCGCATTGCGCATGAAGCCGCGGTCCTTGAGCACATACAGTTGGAACCACATCGGCCGCTCGATCGCCGGCGCCACTTCTTCGATCGGGCACACCGACACCGTGGACAGGGTGAACGGAATGCCGCGCGCGGCCGCCGCACGCGCGGCCTGCACTTCGCCGCGGCGTGCATACATGCCGGTGAGGCCGACCGGCGCCAAAGCCACCGGCATCGCCAAGGTTTCGCCGAACAGCTCGGTGCTCAGGCTCAGATCCGACATATTGCGCAGCACCCGCTGGCGCAGCGCGATATCGGCCAGATCCGAGACATTGCGCCGCAAGGTGTGCTCGGCATACGCGCCGCCATCGATGTAATGGAACAGGAAGGGCGGCAAGCGTGCTTCGGCGGCGGCGCGGTAGTCGGAAGCGGCGGAAATGATCATCGAAGACGGGACGGCAGCGGCGGGGAGCGGCCGAGTGTAAGACGATCCATACAAGACAGCACGGCACCGGGACCGCCAGTCAGCACTCTAGGTCCAGATTGGCTCGACGCAGTGCCATGCCCGTCGCTGTGCGCCCGCCTAGGCGGGCGCAAAATGCCCGTGAAACCCTAGCGGTAGCGCGTACGGGAGCCATGCCTGGGCCACCGGCCCGGCTTCGATATGTTGTGCGTCCAGCACCATCAGCCCGGTGCGGGCGCGGCGGGTGTCCAGCACGGTGCCGACCAACCAGCCATCGTCTGGGCGGTCGCTGCCGGGCCTGGGGACGAACACATGTTCCTCAGCCAGCACGTCCGGCCCGTAGCGATGCACCTGGCGGCGGTCGCGTTCCAGGTCATAGCCGGCCACGGCATTGAGAAACGGCGAGTTGTTGGGCCCATCGATGCATGGGGCATACAGGCGTGCGCCGGTGGTGGTCGGGGTGCGGCGGTCGTACAACGGCAATTCCAGGTTATCCACCGGATGCGGCTGCCAATGCGCGCGGCCGTTGCTCAGGTCCAGATGCAGACTGCGCAGTTGCACCTGTGATGGTGCGGCCGCCGGGTCGCCGTGCACGGCCGCACGCATTGGCGAGCGCGCCTGCTCCGGATCGTCGTACACGATGGCGCGCACCACGATGCGGTCGCGATGCGCATAGGCGTCGGCAAAGTGGTATGCCACCGCAAAGTCGGCTTCAAACCAGCGTGGTTGGTCCAACGCATCCTTGGGCACCACCGCAATCCGCGATGGCGCTTCGGGCGTAAAGCGCATTTTTTCGAAGAACGCGCCCTCGCCGTCCAGCCTGCGGTACGGCGCCATGACCAAAATCAAATGCCGATCTGTCATGGCAAAGCTGTGCATATAGCCGGGGGCGTCGGTGTGCAGCAACTGCACGTGACGCAACGTGGCATCTGCGCCCAGGTGCCAGAGCACCACGCCGCTGGCGCCTGCCGCATTGATTGAGCCGAAGTTCCATGCGCTGCCGTCGCGGTCGATCAATGGGTGTGCGGAAAACGGCATCGCAGCCAGATCGTCGCGCCAGGTCACCGGGCCGAGCGTGCGCAACGCATCCGGATCCAGCTCAATCGCCGATCCCGCTTCCCATAATGCGAACAACCGGCCATTGAGCATCGCCACCGAGGTATTGGCGGTGTTGACGTCGTCGTTATCGCGGGCCGGCTGCATGTCGGGCACGGAGGTGCCAGCGGCGCGATACAGAAAACGCCCGGCCTGCTGTTCCTGGGTGAATTTATGCGTAGCCACCATGCGCCCGAAGTGCTGTACCTGGGTGCCGCCCAGCTGCCAGCGATGCACCATGCCATCGCCATCGAACCAGTGTTCGTAGCGGAACCCGGCGCGCTCAGTCCAGGCCGGGCCATTGCGATACAGGCTGCCTGCCAGTCCTTCGGGAAGTTTGCCCTGCAGTGCTGTGGTGGTCGGCCCGAAGGTGGGGCTGGTCACGCTGCGCCAGCCCAGCAACCACGGCGTGCGTTGCAATTGAGTATGAAACGCCGCCGCTTCTGCGGCGTGTGCAGGCAGGCTGCGTAACAACGCCCAGCTGCCGAGCGCGGCGCTGCCGCTGGCGGCCAACAGGGATTGCAGAAAGCGACGACGGTGCATGGCAGTGCTCCTTTCGCGTGCCGGCGTCAGCGCATCTGCACGCTGATGCGCTTCCCGCTGGCCGGCAGGTCAAAGACGATCTCGTCGAAGCCAGGCTTGCGCATGCCGGTGGGGTTGTTGCTGAAGCCATACCCTTCCACCGGCACGCCGATCAGGTTGGTGTCCAGCTTACCGTTGGCGTTTTCGTCGTGATTGATCATCACGCCGTAACGGCCGGGCGGAAGATTCTTGAACTGGATGTGCGGTGTGCTGCTGGTGATCGGCAGCGTCTGCGCCTGCACCGGCGGCTGTGCACTGTCCAGTTGTGCGGCCGAGGCGATCACCGCGATGCGCAGCTTGCCTTGTTGCGAACGCAAACCGCTGACGTCCACGTTCAGGTCGGCGGCGTGCACGCCGGCGCTGCCAAGAGAATGCAGCAACGATATAGATGCGTGCAAGCATGCAACTCTCCTGGCAGCGATAGGGATGCGACGCGGTGGGACCGATCGTACTCAGCGTATCCACCTGGCTGCGCTGGCGGCCGTCGCAGATCGGACCGTGCGTGGCCGCCCACACCGTGCAGCAGCACGCCAGGTTGCATGTCGTGTGGGCCGAACCTGTGTGCAAGCAGAAGAAGCACTGCCTGGCATCCATGCGCGACGCCGCTGCCGTCTGCGCCGTCACCACACCAGCGGCAGCAGGCGCCGGCTCTGCGCCGCATACGCTGGGTAAGCCACCAGGAACGTGCAAAGAACTCGATCGCCGCAGTTGCGTGCCCTTCGCTTTTGGACAAGGTGCCCAGATTGTTGAGCGCATACGACAACTCCAGCTGCCAGCGCGGATCCTGCGGGGCTGCGCGTACCAGGTGTTCGCAAGCAGCAAGGTACTGCGACCAGTACTCGCGCGCTAACGGCAGCTGCTTGGCTTGATACGCCATATAGCCCAACCAATAGGCAGCCTGACCGGTTCGCATGCGCCTCCAGCATTTCGGGCGCCTGCATGCGCGCCTGTTCGGCAGTAGCGGCGGCACGCGTGAACGCGGCATGCGCCGCTTTCACCTTGCCCTGATTCATCAACACTTCGCCGGTGGTCCGCAGGGCGCGTGCGTGGTTGATCAGATCGCCGGTGTGCATGTCGGCACTGGGCAGATCCTCCAGATAACGCAGCGCACGGCTGCCCACGCTATCGAGCAATTTCAGATTGCCCACGGTGCGCAACTGCTCGGCCAGATCGCCCAGCATGTAGCCCACCAGTTGCTGTGCTCGATCGCGCCGCTGTTCGGCCACTTGCTGCGCCTGGCGTGCTTGCAGCCGAGCAGTAGCGAGGCGCTGGCCAGCACTACCAGCAGTGCGGCGGCGGCGTGCACGCTGCGGCGCTGGCGTTGCGAGCGTTCGCAGGCGCGCAGGATGGCATGATCCAGTGCGTCCAGATCCTGCGGCATGCGCCGCGCAGCTTCGCGTGCTTCGCTCAGCGGGCGGCCGCTATTGAGCAGATGATCGGTGCGCCGGCCTTCGGCGGCCCGGCGTTGTGCAGCCAGTTGCAACCGTTTGCGCGCCTGCAGCAGGCGGCGGTTTTCATGGATCCATTCGGCCGCGCGCGGCCATTGCCGCAACAAGGCTTCGTGCGCGACCGCAAAGCCCGGCTCGCCGGCCACCAGCTCGCTGACGAACAGGCGCGCATGCACGAACGCATCCACCAGCACGCGCGCTGCGCTGTTTGCCGGCAATGCCGACCACAGCGCACGCCGCGCGGTCACCGCATCGCTGTCGGGTGGATCACGCCAAACAGCGTCAGTACCTCGCCCAGCGCGGCCTGCGCATCGCCAGACAATGCGCGGAAGGTGTGCTCGGCATGATGCGCCGGCGCGCCTTCCAGCCCACCCAGGGCGGATATGCGGCAAACGTCAGCAGGCCGTCGTCGCTGCGTTGCGCGTGCAGGGCATGCAGGGCATGCAACAAGTGCTGCAGCAACGGCATCGCATCGGGCGGCGTGCGGTGGCGTCGCGCAACGCATCGTCCAGGCGGCCGGCGCTGTTGTGATCTTCTTCGAAGCGCAGCCCGGCCATTGCTGCCAGCGCGCGGATGATCTGGCCGATCTCGCCGTCGCGTGGCGGCAGCAGATCCACATGCCCATCGCCACGTTTGAGTTCAACGATGTCCGACAATACATCGATCAAGCGCGGATAAAAATCGCTGCGGGTCAGCATCAGCACCGCCACGTGCACGCTGCTGCACAGCGCCTGCAAGGCCGCAGCCGCTGGCACCGCTCACCAGCACCATCCCGCGCTGGCTGTGCACCTGCGCGCGCAACACACCCAGCACCTGCGCAATCGCATGGCTGCGGCCGAAGAACACGTCCGCATGCGCCGGATCGAATGCCTGCAGCCTCATGTACGGGTTGCCGTGCACCCACGCCTGCGTGCGGATCACTGCACCGCGGTAAGCGTCCGGAAACACCACCTTTGGAAGCAGCCGGTAGCCGCGCTTGCGGATGGTTCGATAAAGTGCGGCTGGAGGCTGTCGTCACCCAGCTTGCGGCGCAACTGGGCGATGGTCTTGAGCACCGGGTTGTCGCCGTCGAAGCTGCCGTGCCACACCTCGACCAACAACTGCTCGGCACTGACGACCTCACCGGCGCGCTCGGCCAGCGCGATCAGCACTCCATCATGCGCGGTTCCAGCGCGATGGTCTGGCCGTCGTCGATCAGCGTCAGCCGCTCCGGCTCCACCAGCAATGGCCCAAGGCGGAACCGCGGAACCGAGCCCAGCTGCATGACGCGCTCGCGTCGAAGAGACATCGCTGAGATACCGGTCGCACAACTGGAAGGGGCCTCGACAATCGCCAACAGGCGCGACCAAGCACGGCAGAAAAATAGCACAGCTCGCTGCCGCGTAAGGCGATTGTGGTCGCTGTTCGTCGCTGCGCACGCACGGCGCAGCAAGGTGTGCTCGGTATACGCGCCGCCATCGATGGAATGGAACAGGATGGGCGGCAAGCGTGCTTCGGCGGAGGCGTGCTAATCGGAAGCGGCCGAAACGATCATCGGCAACGGACAGCGGCGGTGGCCCTTGGATGTAAAGACAGGCGGCGAACGGGTGCCGCGATGATCGTTCAGCGGCCACAGCAAATGTTCGGCGCCGCGTCCCGGTCTGCTGCGGAGTGCGCCATGCGACCGATACCCAAGTCCCATTGCGCTGATCGTTGCCGCATCTGCAAAGTCAGGATGCTGAACTTTTCTTCGTCAAGCCGACACGCATTTCGGTCGAGGCATCACTTTTTCGCTGCTCGCCAGGGCATGGATTCGAAATCGTATTTTGATGGTGCCCCATCATTTGAATGAGGAGAAATAAAGTGCGTCGAATTGGACGTTTTTTTGGATCCAGCAGTTCTTCTTCAAGTTCTCGCCCGGCCGAAAACGACCAGCGCAGAGATGGAGATGCTGGCAGGCACGGCGCGGCTCCGACGTCAATCCGCGCCTTGCGGGATTGTCCAGCCGCCCTGTGTCGCCGCCTCCACGGGCGCTAAGCAACGAAGAGCATCGGAGCAATCGTGAAATTCAGAATGAGATACTCCCAAATCTGATCAATATAAGAGACCAATGTGCGAATAATCCCGCACTCGGGCGCACGTATCAGAGAGCCGTCGAAGGCGTGCAGAATGCGCAAGGTCGACTTGCAGGTGATACCAGGACTAGATCCAGAGATGAGTTGGCTAAAATTCTGGCGAAATGCAGGAGAGACCTCGAAGCTTTCACTAGAACGCAGTATCAGGCTGTCGAAGCTGAACAATCCTATAGGGGAGGGGAGAGCACCCTGCTTGGATCCCAGGCGCAAATCGCTCCCAATGTGATGGCGGAAGCGATGAATATATTGTACGGGTATCAGACGGTGATAAACCCGGTGCAAATGAATGAATGGCATAGGACGCAGGTGGGAAATCTACTCAAAGATATTAGCGATAACAAACCGGTAAGTCATGCAGCGGTCTATAATGCCTATCAGGTTAGGCATGATCCCCGTGCATTGATCGAAATACTTCTTGCGCACGTGTCGCGCGGCTAATGGCCTGCCACTCATCCACCGAGCCCCTGCAAGCGTGGATGGCACCGCAAGACGCCGCAGCCGACAATGCGCTGCCGCCTGCTGGCTGAGCCAGCAGGCGGCATGTGCTGGGTCTGGGTACTCACGCCGGTGGATGGCGGCTCACGGGCCGCCATGCATGGCGCTGTGCGGCAGGGGGACACCTGACGCACTGTGGGGAGCGTTGTCGTGGATGGCTCTAATGCTCGTCTGCCACGACTGCGGCACGCCTTTTTTTCGGCAGCACCGGGCCTCCCCAATACCTCGTCCAGGCACTAAGATGCCGCCAGCATCTTGCTGACCAGGAGTTCCCGTTGATCATCCATCCCAAAGTGCGCGGCTTCATCTGCACCACCACGCATCCGCTTGGCTGCGAGCGCAATGTGCTCGAGCAGATCGCCGCAACGCGTGCGCGCGGCGTCCGCAATGACGGCCCCAAGAAAGTGCTGGTGATCGGCGCGTCCAGCGGCTATGGCCTGGCCTCGCGCATCACCGCCGCCTTCGGGTTCGGTGCGGACACGCTGGGCGTGTTCTTCGAAAAGCCCGGCACCGCGACCAAGGCCGGCACCGCCGGCTGGTACAACGCCGCCGCGTTCGACAAACATGCCAAGGCCGCCGGGCTGTATAGCAAGTCGATCAATGGCGATGCGTTTTCTGATGCGGCGCGTGCGCAGGTCATCGAGCTGATCAAGAATGAAATGGGCGGCCAGGTCGACCTGGTGGTGTATTCGCTGGCCTCGCCGGTGCGCAAGCTGCCGGGCAGCGGCGAAGTGAAGCGCTCGGCGCTCAAGCCGATCGGTGAGACCTACACCGCCACCGCCATCGACACCAACAAGGACACCATCATCCAGGCCTCGATCGAGCCGGCCAGCGCGCAGGAGATCGAGGACACCATCACCGTGATGGGCGGGCAGGATTGGGAACTGTGGATCGACGCGCTGGAAGGCGCCGGTGTGCTTGCCAATGGCGCCCGCAGCGTGGCCTTCAGCTATATCGGCACCGAAATCACCTGGCCGATCTACTGGCATGGCGCACTCGGCAAGGCCAAGGTCGATCTGGACCACACCGCGCAGCGCTTGAACGCGCGCCTGGCCAAGCACGGTGGCGGCGCCAATGTGGCGGTGCTCAAGTCGGTGGTCACCCAGGCCAGCGCCGCCATTCCGATGATGCCGCTGTACATTTCCATGGTCTACAAGATCATGAAAGAGAAGGGCTTGCACGAAGGCACCATCGAACAGTTGGATCGCTTGTTCCGCGAGCGCCTGTACCGCGAAGACGGCCAGCCGGCCCAAGTAGACGACGAAAACCGCCTGCGTCTGGACGACTGGGAATTGCGCGATGACGTGCAGGACGCCTGCAAGGCGCTATGGCCGCAGGTCACCACCGAAAACCTATTCGCGCTCACCGACTACGCTGGCTACAAGCACGAGTTCCTCAAGCTGTTCGGCTTCGAGCGCACCGATGTGGATTACGACGCCGATGTGGCGACGGATGTCAGCTTCGATTGCATCGAGTTGGCTTGATTGCCGGGGTTAGAGATTGGGGATTCGGGATTCGCAAGAGCGGTGGGATTGCCGCATCGCTGATCTTCGGCAGCCCCGAACGGTTTGCGGCAAGGACAAGCGGCACGCGATGCTGGTTGCCCTTGCTGTGACGAATCCCCACTTCCTAATCCCGAATCTCTGCCTCCAATGGACAAACTCGTCGCCCATCTTGTCCTGACCTTTCTGGTCACTGGCGTCTGCGCGTGCTCTTGCGGTTATCCTTGTGCACGGTGCGCTTAAAATACCCGTCAATCTTGTGATCACCACGGCTGTGATGTGCGCCGTGGTGATGCAGGACGGCTCGGCACCGCCGTGGCAAAACGCGTTGTTGATTGCGGCGTTTTTCAGCGTTCCGGCATCGGTCTGCGTGGTGCTGGTGAGCACCCCACTGGCATGGATTATCAACAAACGCCGCGCACGCAGGCCGGCTTGAAACCGTGAGCGCTGCAAGCAAAACCTAGCGAGCATCTGCCCACTGCCCGCAGGCCACGCAACAGCGTGTTAGCTAAGTACACCGTGCTCTCTGATCAACAACTCTAGAAAAAGTGCCGAAAGCCAGCGCTCTCAGCTTTTACGATTTCCCAATCCCGATTCCCAATTCCCGGCCTTTCACCGCTTCACATCAAACCGCGCATCGCCCACGCACGCCTGCACATCGGCCACCGAAAGCGGATTGAAATCGCCCGGAATCGAATGCTTCAAACAGCCGGCGGCCAGGCCGAAGCGCACCGTGTCTTCTAGCGACCAGCCTTCGATCAGGCCGTGCAGCACGCCGGCCGCAAACGCGTCGCCGCCGCCAATGCGGTCGATGATGTAGGTGAGTTCTTCGATGGGTGCACGCGCCACCGCGCCTTCGCGTGGCACCAGCATCGCGCCCAGGCTGTGGTGGTCCACGTTATGCGCCACGCGCTGCGTGCACGCCATCAACTGCAACTGCGGGAAGGCGGCGAAGGCTTGCTGCGCGGCCGCTTCCACGCGCGCTTCCAGCGTGTCCTGCGCAAACTCTCCGCCCAGCACCACGCCGATGTCGCGGTAATCGGCAAACACCACATCCGCGCAGGCAAACAACTGATGCAGGATGCCGCGCGCATCGCCTTGCCAGCGTTGCCACAACTTCGGCCGATAATTGCCGTCGAACGATACCTTCACCCCGGCCGCACGCGCGGCACGCGCCGCCGCCAACGTGGCCTGCGCAACATCGGCACCCAACGCCGGGCTCACGCCGGACAAGTGCAGCCACTGCACGCCTTCAAGCAGACGCGGCCAGTCGTAGGCATCGGCCGGTGCCAGCGCAAACGCCGAATCGGCGCGGTCGTAGATCACTTCGCTGGGGCGATGGATGGCACCGGTAGTCAAGAAATACAGGCCCATGCGGCCATCCACACGCCGCACGTGGCGGGTATCCACGGCATGCCGGCGCAATTCGCCTAGCACCGCCGCACCGAGTGGGTTGTCCGCAACCGTGCTGACCATGGCCACTTCATGGCCGAAATGCGCCAGCGACACGCCGACATTCGCTTCTGCACCACCGCAGTGCACGTCCAGCCGAGGCTGCTGCAACAACAGCGCGTGACCAGGCGCCCCAAGGCGCAGCAATAACTCACCAAAACACAGGATACGGGCACGGCTCATGCGGCAATTACCTCGGCTGGGTGATCCGTGGCGGAGTGGGGGCGCCGCCACGCATCGAGATGACCATCGGTGTCATTGTGGCCGGCGTGAATTGCTGGCTACCACGGGCATGATGCGACGTGAGGTGACGGCTTGCACCCCTTTTTCGGAAATTTGGTGGCGTTTTGTGCTGCGCTGCAAGATGTTACAGGGCGATTCAGCTGGTAACGTCGTTTTGACCAACGGTGTCATTTCCGCTCGCAACCCGCTAATTCACATTGTTTATGGACCCTTGGGAGGGGAGGACATGCAATTTCGGACCACCAACCGGAAGACACCGGTTACCTTGCTCGCACTGTCGATCGGCCTGGTGCTGAGCGGCCACGTTGCCGCACAAGAAGCTGCCCCATCGCCGGCCGAGCCCGCAGTGGACCTGGACACCGTCACGGTGACCGGTTACCGCGCCAGCGTTGAGAAGGCGCTGGACATCAAGCGCGGCGAAGCCGGCGTAGTCGATGCCATTGTCGCCGAGGACATTGGCAAGTTCCCCGACCTCAACCTGGCCGAGTCGCTGCAGCGTATCCCCGGCGTGGTGATCACCCGCGATGCCGGCGAAGGCCGGGCCATTACCGTGCGTGGTCTGGGCCCGGAGTTCACCCGCGTGCGCATCAACGGCATGGAAGCGCTCACCACCGTGGGCGCCGGCGACCAAAGCGGCGGCACCAACCGCGGCCGTGGCTTCGACTTCAACGTGTTCGCCTCGGACCTGTTCTCGCAGCTGATCGCACGCAAGACCGCCTCGGCCGATGTAGAAGAAGGTTCGCTGGGTGCCACTGTCGACCTGCGCACTGCGCGCCCGTTCGACTACAACGGCTTCACCTTCGCCGCCAGCACCCAGGCGGCTTACAACGCCATGGCCGAGAAGGCCAACCCGCGTGTGGCCGCGTTGATCGCCAATACCTGGGCAGACAACACCTTTGGCGCCTTGCTGTCGGTGGCCTATACCGAGCGGCAGGTGCTGGAAGAAGGCTCCAACACCGGCCGCTGGGCCAATGGTCCGAGCAACGGTAACTTCAGTGCAGCATCGCCCTACGCCGCCGCGCGCTCGGCCGACGTGTACCACCCGCGATTCCCTCGCTATGTGCAGCTGGAACACGACCAGCAACGCCTGGGCGTGACCGGGTCGTTGCAGTGGAAGCCCACCGACCGCACCACCGTCTCGCTGGATGCGCTGTATTCCAAGATCGACGCCACGCGCGATGAGCACTATATCGAGGCGATCTCCTTCAGCCGCGCTCGCGACAGCGGCACGCCGCGTCGTGCCGATCGCGACGGCAAGCCGGCTACCATTGTGCGCAACGGCGAGATCCGCAACAACGCGCTGGTGTACGGCGAATTCGACAACGTCGATATTCGCTCGGAAAACCGCCACGACGAATGGAATACCGAATTCAAGCAGGTCAGCCTGGATCTGGAGCACCGCTTCAACGATGCCTTCTCCGTGTCTGGTCGTGTCGGTACCTCGCGCTCGGCGCACGAGAACCCGGTGCAGACCACCATCATCATGGACAAGTACGACGTCGACGGGTACAGCTACGACTATCGTGGCAACAACCGCGCGCCGGTGCTGAACTACGGCATCGACCCGACCAACCCCGCCGGTTGGGAACTGGCCGAAATCCGCCTGCGTCCGCAGACCGTCGACAACGATTTCGATACCGCGCAGATCGACTTCAACTGGAACATCAGCCCCGGCTTCCGCCTCAAGGGTGGCGTGCTGGCCAAGAACTACACCTTCAGCACGGTTGAACTGCGTCGCGCCAGCGAAGTGTCGGTGCCGACCTTTGCCAACGGCAGCCGCATCGTGCCGTCGGACCTGACCGAACAAGCTGGTCTCAAGGGCATCAATGGCAGCCCGTCCAACTGGGTCATTCCCAATCTGGATGCAGTGGCCGACCAGCTTGGCATCTACAGCAACAGCGGCACCTTCGCCGTGGCGCCGCGTGCCAACAACACCCGCAGTGTTGAAGAAAAAGACCGCGGCGTCTGGCTGATGGGCGAGTTCTCCACCGACCTGGGTTCCATCCCGCTGTCGGGTAACTTCGGCGTGCGCTATGTACGCACTGAGCAGGAGTCCTCCGGCTATGCGTTGATCAACAACGCACCGGCGCTGACCACGGTGGGCCGCAAGTACAACAACACGCTGCCCTCGTTCAACCTGGTGGCCGAGCTCGCGCCCGACCTGTTGCTGCGCCTGGGTGCGGCCAAGGTGATGTCGCGTCCCGGCCTGGGCAGCCTCACGCCTGGCGTGACCGTGGCCGTGGCCGGTGGCGCACGCACCGTCTCCGGCGGCAACCCGGATCTGGATCCGATCGAAGCCACCAATGTCGATCTTGGCCTGGAGTGGTACTTCAACGAAGGCGCGATGCTGGGTGTCGGTGTGTTCTACAAGGACATCGAAAGCTTCATCCAGACCGCGCGCGAAGTTCGCCCGTATTCCAGCAGTGGCCTGCCGGCTGCGTTGCTGGATGGCACCGGCGCCAGCGTCAACGACGATTTCACTTTCAGCATTCCGTTGAATACACCCGGCGGCGAGTTGAAGGGCGTGGAAGCGAACTATGTCCAGCCGTTTACGTTCCTGCCGGGCAAGTGGGCAAACCTGGGCGTGCAACTGAACTACACCTGGGTCGATTCGCAGATCCAGTACCTGTCCAGCACCGGCACACCGGTGATGAAAAACGATCTGACCGGGCTGTCGCGCTCCTCGTGGAATGCAACCTTGTTCTACGAAGGCGAGACCTTCGCCGGCCGTATCTCGGCCACCAATCGCGACGATTACCTGACCCAGGCCCCAGGCACGGAAGCAGGATTCAACGTGGATGGCGTGCACGGCATGACCGGCACCACCATGATCGACGCCTCGCTGCGCTACAAGATCAGCAAGCAGCTGGAGCTGAGCCTGGAGGGCATCAACCTCACCAACGAAGCGTCCGACGAATGGGTGTCGTCGCCGCAAACCGGTGAGTTGCCGCTGCAGTACACCGAAACCGGCCGTCAGTATTTGCTGGGCCTGCGCTACAAGTTCTAACAGGTGTCTGCCCGCTACGCACATCGCGTAGCGGGCGTGATCCCACGCTTCAACGCATTCGCACGGCGCGTTGCTGATCACGTAGTTCTGCACGCGATGCAGTGATGTGCGTTGCAGCCCGCCCGCACCACGCATCGCCTTGATCGCCAGCATGCAGACGTTGGCGATCACTACGCGACGCACGCGCAGACAGGCACCGCGTAGTCTATACAGACCATCGCTGCGCCGGGCAAGACAGGTGGCAGACCCCGGCCGGCGTGGGGCTGCCAACGCCATGCAGTATCGAATATTCGCCGCGCGGTGACCCCGTGCGGCGATGCTTTTTGAGGAGTCAGGCAGTGAGCGTGTTGAAGGCTTGGATGGGTGTGCTGTTACTGATAGCGCTGCCGGTGAGTGCGGTCGCTGCCGATGCACCGGAGTTGTTGTTCCGCGTCTCGGCCGACCGCAGTCTGGAAGCCGATGTCGCCCGCGGCGATGGCGTGCCCAACTTCCGCGACAAGATCGCGCTGGTGCCCACAGGCAAACGCGGCAACGCCATCGAATGGGCCGACGACGGCGTGCTGTCGTGGAATGCGCCCGGCAACCTCTACACCCAGCGCGGCACGCTCAGCTTCTTCTGGCGTTCGCGTTACCCGGTCGGCGAAGCGCCGTTCGTGATCTTCCGCGTTGGCTACGCCGACCACACCAGCTGGGACATGGCCTGGCTGCGCATCGACTGGAACGGCCACGGCTTCGATGCCTTCGTCACCGACGCCAACCTCGCGCGCACCCGTGTCTCCTTCAAGCTCGACAAGAACCCGGCCGCCAGCGACTGGACCCACATTGCGTTTGCCTGGGACGAAACCCGCGGCGTGCGCCTGTATGTCGATGGCAAGGAAGCCGCACGCGTGGATTGCGGCCAAGCCTGCGCCAACGGTGGCGCGCTCGACTTCGACGCCGCACTCGATCAGTTCGGCCTCGCCGGCCGCGTGATGTCGCCGCATCAAGTGCAGAGCCGCTACAACTTCCTGCGCGGCAGCGACTTCGACGAGATCCGCATTTACGACCGCATGCTCGACAGCGCGGGCGCCAGCGCACTCGCACGCCTGCAGGAACCCACCACCGCACCCGCCACGCCTGCGGATGCGCAATACGCCGCCTTCCTGCATCGCTACGGCTGGGACAACGGCCACGCACCGCCTGCACTCACCGCGCCGGTCACCCGCATCCGCAAGGTTGAATTCAGTGATGCGCGCGATCTCAAGCAATGGATGTGGAAGGCCACCGACGGCATCGCCGAAACCACCTGGCCCGGCGTCTACAACCGCTCGCGGCTACCGGGGCGCAACGACTACTTCCAACTGCCCGACTGGAACACCTACGTTGAAGGCGGCAAGGCGCTCGACCTCACCCTGCCGGACGAGCCCTTCAACCGCATCGAACTACGCGGCGCCGCCTACGGCCAGGCCACCTACGCCGCGCCCAATGCACAGCTGCAACCCTTGTTCGCACGCCAGCAAGGCGTGGTGCGCAGCGTCGACCAATTTGAAGAACGCCGCGGCGGCACGCTGCGCTTTGCCAACACCGCGCAGGAAACCCCCATCCAGGAAATCTGGGCCTACGACGTGCAGCCGGGCGAAGTCCCCAAAGGCAGCGTGCAACTCAGCTATACCGTGCGCAGCGACATCCAGCCCGACTACGACAACCTCGCCGAGCTGCGCGCTGTCATCGCCGGCCGCTACCCAGCGAGCGAGCGCCAGACCGTCATCGCACTGCCCACCAAGGCGCCGGCCCGCAAGCGCCCCAGCGACAAGGCCGCAGCCAACATCACGCAGCACCCCATCGTGCACATCCTGGTGCCCTCCAGCCTGGGCAATCCGCCGCCGGATCAAGCGCTGATGCGCAGCTGGTCCTACGGCTGGGAAAACATGCACGACGGCCTGGACGGCATCGCCATCACCTTGCCGGCGCTGAACCTGCCGGCCACCCACAACGGCAGCATCCCGCTCAATATCCGCATCAAGGACCCCATCTGGCCCGCACGCGACATGATCGATGTCTCGGTCGCCGTCGCCCCCGGCCAGGCCCGCACGCTGTGGCTGGACCTGCGCGACAGAATCCTCAGCAACGAAAGCCTGATGCTCAGCATCGCCGCCGCCGCGCCAGGCTTTAACGCCAACGTGCTCGACGGCACCCAATTGCAGCTGGTGTTCAAACCGCGCGCCGAGGCCATCAAGGAACACATCGCCGACCGCTTCAACCAGGTCAAGGACAACTGGGGCTTCCTGGTCGAAGAACACACCACCTCCAAGCGTCAGCTGCTCTACAAACGGCTAGATGCCGACATCACCGACCTATTACGTGTCTACCCGGACAACGCGCTTGGCCGCCAATACTGGAACGACATCAGCTACGGCAACCAGAGCGAGTTGCCCGTCGATATGCCGACCGTGCCCAAGGGCGTGCCTGCCTGGGCGTTCTGGCAGCTGGAAGACCTCAAGGCCACGCGCCGCTACATCCGCTGGTGGATCGAGCAGCGCCAGGTGGCCTACGGCGATTTCGGCGGCGGCATTTCCGACGACTCGGATCTGGTGCAGCAATTTCCCGGCGTCGCGCTGATGGGCGTGGACCCGGACATCATCAACGCCTCCATGCTGGCGCTGTCCGATGCCAACTACCGCAATGGCATGTTCACCAACGGCCTGTCCACCATCGAGACCGACGAGCTGCATTCCTACGAGGAAGGCATCAACATCAACAGCGCCCTGCTGTATCTCAACTGGGGCGACCCGCGCACCGTCGAGCGCCTGATGCAAACCGTCAAAGCCTTCGACGCCATCATCCAGGTCAACCCGCAGGGCCACCTGCTGTTCGCCAGTAACTGGTTCGGCGGCCGCAAGGTTTACCGCGAACCCAACTGGCAATGGCAAAAACCGTACTCCTTCCCCATCGTGCACCCGGCCATCCTGCTGGGTGGCTATAACGCCGACCCCAACAGCCGCCGCATCGTCACCGGATTAGCCGACGGCTACCTCGCCCATGCCTACACCAATACCAAGGGCAACTGGGCCCTGCCCAACGAGATCAACTGGCAAACCGGCAAAACCCGCGGCGGCGAACTCTTCGAAGGCAGCGGCGGCGCCGACACCTTGCACACCTTCTGGGCCGCCTACCGCTTCACCTGCGAAGACCGCTATCTCAAACCGATTAACTACCGCGTCGCCAACAGCGGCCCCAATGGCCTGTCGCTGCTCAACGAAAACTTCCTCGACGTCATGGGCAAGCGCAATGACTGGGCCAGCAAGTTAATCGACGCCGCAAACAAAGACGACGGCAGCGCCCCGGACTTCCCGCACTTTGTTGCCTGGGAACAAACTGGCAACCTCGATTATCTCGCCAGCATTTACCGCAGCGAAGCAAGAGAGAAGCTGCAGAACTTCTACATGAACACCGAAGGCCACTGGTGGAGCAATCGCGTCGAATCCCCCACCGTCAACCTACAACGCGCACGCCTTGGCGGCGTTGCTCTCAAGCGCAATCAAACCTACCCCGGGCACACCGTGAGCTGGCGCTTCGCCGACCCAGAAGCCGCCACCCAAGTGGCCATCGCCATCCCCGCGCCACAGCAAGACCGCTTCACCGTCATTGCCTACAACACCTCCAGCAAACCTCAGCGCGCAAGCATGACCGGCTGGAACGTCGCCCCAGGCCAATGGCGCATCACCCAGGGCGTGGACCGCGACGGCGAAGGCAAGATCGACAGCACCGGCACCACGCGCGAGGTGGCTTTCGAAAAAAGCGCTTCCCTCGATATCGATTTCCCCGCAAGCCGCACCACAATCTTGCAGTTCGAGCGCATCGCAGCCACCACCCCGGTCGAACTACGCCCGGACCTTGGCATCGGCCACGGCGACGTACGCGTGACCGCAGACGCCATCGAAGTGACAGTGCACAGCCTCGGGCATGCTGATGCACCAGCTGGGTTTGTGGTGCTGGAGGATGCACGTGGGGAGGAGCTGGCGCGGGCAGGGTTTCCGGCGCTTGCCGCGCCGCGCGATTTGACGCCTAGAACGGCGGTTGTGCGGTTGGCGGTGCCGTCTGCTAGTACTGGCAAGGACGCGCGTTTGCGTCTGGTAACGGAAGGCGAGGTTGCTGAGGTGACTCAACGTAACAACATGCTGGCGGTACCGAAAAAGTAGGCAACGGGCTCAAGCGGTGAGTCGTAAGCTCCCCCGTCAAGCAGTCACTTTAAAAGTAGAACTTCCGGCGTGTTGGTTGCGGTACTCGACAGGCGCCAGCCCGCCGAGTGAATCGTGTGGTCTTTCTTCGTTGTAGTCGATCATCCACCAATGCGCGGCCTCGCGAACATCATCGAGTCGGGTGAACAGGTGCTGGTCGAGCACTTCCTCGCGAAAAGTGCGGTTGAAACGCTCGATGAAAGCGTTCTGGTTCGGTTTGCCGGGCTGGATGTATCGGATCGCCACGCCATTGATCTTTAGCCAGCTGGTCAATGCTTCGCCCAGGAACTCGGGCCCGTTGTCGGAACGCACGACCTGCGGCAGGCCACGGTCGTGCTTGATCTGCTCGAACACGCGCACCAGACGATGCGAGTTGATCGACGTATCCACCTCGATGTGGAGCACCTCGCGGTTGAAGTCGTCGACCACGTTGAAGGTGCGGAAGCGCCGGCCGCACGCCAAGGCGTCGCTCATGAAGTCGACCGACCAGACGGTGTCAGGCAACCTCGGGACATACAGCGCGACACGCTCGCGCTTCGGAAGACGCCGCTTCGCAGCGCGGCGCAGGTTGAGCCGCATGGCCTTATATACGCGATAGATTCTTTTCGGGTTCCAGTCAGGACGCACCCTGCGTAGCACGTCGCTGCATTTCCAGAAGCCGCGACTCGGTCGATCTTCGACGACACGTGCGATCGCCGCAATCAACTCGGCATCGCGCACTGTCCAGTCGAGCGGTGGCGCATACCACGCCGCACGCGCAAGCCCGACGCATGTACAGGACCGACGCAGTGGCCGCGCGTGCACCTCGATCAGGTACCGCACGGCCTCGCGCTTGCGCGCCGGCCCTAGAGTTTTTTTGCGATGAGATCCTTCATGGCCGCGTTGTCGAGCGCCAACTCGGCGTACATCCGCTTGAGCTTGGCGTTCTCGGACTCGAGCTCCTTGACCCGCCGCAACTCCGAAGCCTCCAGGCCTCCGTCCTTGCTCTTCCACTGGTAGTACGTCGCTGTGCTGATACCGACCTGGCGACAGATGTCCTTGACGGACACGCCGGCGTCGGCCTGCTTAAGCGTCGCGACGATCTGCGTCTCGGTGAACTTTGATGTGCGCATAGAACCTCCTGGCTGAGGAAACAATGCCAGAAAGATCTACTTATGCGGTGTCTGCCAGGTGGGGGAGCTTACGCTCTTGCTGGAGTAGCCCGCACTCGCACCTTGCGCGCCGCTGCCCTGGTTCTGCCATGACCAGCTGCTGCCCTGGTTGGTCGTCGGCGGCGTTTGTGTCTTGGCGCCGTCCTTGCCGTCGCTGCCGCCGGCGGCATAACCGCCCGAGAGGCTGATGCCGGTGGCTTTGTAGTTGTTGGTATTGGTGATGTCGCTGACTGTCAGCGTGCCGGTCTGCAGGCGGTTGACGCCGGCATCCACCGCCGCCTGGGTGCTGGCGATCACGCCGCCCTTCAGATCGGTGTTGCCACCCACGCGCAGGTTGAAGCCGCCATCGCCGGCCTGGATGCCGCTCTGCTCGGTGACGCTGGCAAAGTCGCCATTGACCTTGTTGCTGCTGTAGCTGGCGCTGGCACTGAAGCCGATGCCGAAGGTGACGCTGCCGCCCACCGCCTTGTCCTTGCTGGCGTAGGTGCTGGTGTCCTGCAGGCTCTCGATGTTGAGGTTGCCGCCGATGTCGGCCAGCACCGTGTTGGCCGAGAGCACCGCGCCTTTCAGGGTGGTGTCGTTGCCGCTGATCAGGGTGGCGGTGTTGCCTGCCGACAGCTGGCTGTTGCGCTGGGTGACATCCATACCATCGGCCTTGCCGCGCGATCCGCTGGCACTGGCGGTCACGCCGGCGGCAAAGCCGTCTGCGCCATAAGTGATCGCCACGCCAACGGCTGCACTCTTGCTCTTGCTGGTGCTGTGTTGCTCGAACGTGTCCTGGGCCGCTTCCAAGGTGATGTTGTTGTCCGCAGCCAGCAGCAGGTTGTTGCCGGCCTTGATGTTGCTGCCGCGCACCAGGATGTTGCTGTCTTCGCCACCCCCGGTGGCGATCAGGTTGACGTTGCCGCCGGCCTGCAGGGTGGAGCCCTTGGAGGTGGCGCTGCGCTGCTTGGTCTCGCTCTCGCTCTGGCTGCCGCCCACGGTGACGGCGATGCTGACATTGGCCGCTTGTGCGGTACAGCGTGTAGGCCAGGTTGGTGATATCGGCGTTGTGGGTGAGCCCGCTGATGCCCAGGTCGCCGCCGGCCGCGATGCGTGCGTATTCGTTACGCAAGGCATCGGTGCCGATGCGCATTGCACCGCCGGCATGGATCACGGCTTCCGGACCCGCGCCCGGCTGCAGCACGTCTTCGACGATGGTGC
Organism: Xanthomonas vasicola pv. musacearum NCPPB 4379; assembly: GCF_000277895.2. Classification (NCBI taxonomy): domain Bacteria; kingdom Pseudomonadati; phylum Pseudomonadota; class Gammaproteobacteria; order Lysobacterales; family Lysobacteraceae; genus Xanthomonas; species Xanthomonas vasicola. The sequence goes on from NZ_CP034655.1 coordinate 112,692, forward strand.
GGGTGGCCATGCGATAGCGTTCGTTGTCGCCCAGCTCACCGCCGCCGGTGCCCTGCGGATTCAGCAGGATGTGATCGGGATCGGTATAGGCCCACTGCGCCCACAGCTGCACGCAGTTGGTGGTGCAGGTGCCGTAGGCGTTGGAATACCGGAGCGTGTCGCTGGCATAGTGAAACGCGGGCGAGCCGGGTTGGAGTTGCGACACCTCGACGAACGGATCGTCAGCGCCGACGGCCACTTGATCGGGGTTGGCCTGGTTGTCCTGGCGTCCGATGTAGTAGAGGGTCAGCGTGCCCGATTGCGGGTTCAGGCGCGAGCGCTGGCCGGTGGCACTGTACAAGGCGCCGCGTTCAAAAAAATAGGCGCTGGTCTGTGGAGTGACGCGGATGACCGCGCGCCGCACGTGATACCCATCCGGGGTGATGTAGGGACTGTCTTCCAGGATGTCATCAGGGTTGAGGTAGTAGATCTCGCTGGCGCTGTAATGGCTGGTGGAGCGGATATCGGACCTGCCGTTCGGGCCATTGTTGCGCCAGCTCGGCTGATCCAGGCGCACCGGTGCCAATGTAGTGGTGGTCTGGGTGACCACGACGTTCTGGCGGATGTTGTTGATGGTGGTGGCGTGTAGATCGAGATCGCCGGCTACCTCGATGGTGGAACCGAGGTTGTCGATCTGACGCGCGATGCCGGTGGCCAGGCGATTGCCATCCAGCGTGCCACCGATGGCAGCGTCGCCATCGCTATAGATCAAGCCACGATCGGTATTGCTGAGCTGGCCGACGCCCAGGTCCAAGCGGTCGCGCGCCGCCACGGTGGCGACACGGGTGACGCCGGCGATGGTTTCGGCACGGTTGAGCAAGTTGCCTGCGGCAATCGCAACGTGGTCGCCGTAAATGCGCCCGGTGCCCACGTTGTCCAGCGTGGCTGCTTGCAGATGGGTGAGGCCACCGTCGATCAGGCCGCGGTTGACCAACTGGCCGCCGGTCGCAATGTGGGTAATGCCTTGGCTGGTGATCTGCCCGTTGACGGCGTTGTCGACGTTGCGTGCCGCAAGATCGATGTTGCCGGCACGCAGGACGCCCTGATTGGCGATGTCGCCGTCGGTATGGATGGCGAGCGTGCCATTGGCGATCATTTCGCCGGTGTTGGTCAGGCCCTCGCGCAGGGTCAGGGTGAGATCGCTCTGCGACTGGACCTGTCCATCGCCGCTCAGGTTGCGCGCGGTGAGGCTCTGGTTGCCGTCCGAGCGCAGCAGCCCTGCGGTATTGGCAACCGCATCGGCACGCATGTCCAAGCTGCCGCCAGACGAAATCTGGCCGCCGGTATTGTTGAGCGAGGTGGTCACCTGCAAATTGCCTGCGCCGTCGGTGACGACTTGTCCCTGACGGTTGTCCAGCGCCTGCGTTTGCAACTGCAGCTGGCCTGCTTGCAGGCCGAGCGGGTTTGCGCCGTTGCGCGTGTTGCGGTTGTCTACGCTGGATGCGTTCAAGGTCAACAAGCCGCCGGCAGCGACCAGGCCGCCCTGGTTGTCGAGCGCACCTGCCAACGTGAGGTTGACGGCCTGGCTGCCCTGCACTCGGCCGCCAGCGTTGTTCAGCGCCGCTGCGGTGAGGGCAAGGTTGCCTGCCGCACTCAATACACCGGCGCCGCTGTTATCGACACTGCTCACAGCTACGCGTGCATCGCCTTGGGCGAACACCGCGCCGCCGCGATTGTCCAGCGCGCCGCCGTCCACCTGCAGGCCTCCGCCAGCCAGGATGCCGCCATTGGCACCTGAACCGGTGTTGGTGATGGATTGGCCATTGGTCTGCAGCAGCAATGCAGCCTTCGATTGCAGTCGCCCGCCTGCGTTATTGAGCGCTCCGCTGCGCACATCGAGTGCGCCGACTTGGCTGCCAATGGTGCCGCTGGTGTTGTCCAGCTGCTGTGCCCGCGTGTCGACCACGACGTTACCGCCGATGATGTTGCCGGCGCGGTTGGACAGACCGGCGCTTTCCAGACGCAAGGCATTGGTGGCCTGGATGGCGCCATTGTTGTTGCCGATCGCAGTGTCGGTGATTACCGAGAGGTCGGTGCCTGCAACGACGGTGCCTGCTGTGTTGTCGAGTGTGCCGGCCTCAAGCTCCAGCTTTCCAACGCTGGACACCACGCCTTGAGCGCGGTTATCGAGCACGCCGTCCACGTCCAGCTGCAACACGCCACCGGCCGCATGCAAGGTGCCGGCCTGGTTGTCGACGCTGGCGGCGGTGATGCGCCCGTCGCCGCCAAGCAGGATCTTGCCTTGCTGGTTCTGCAGCGCCCGCGCAATGGTCAGCGACGACTGCCCGCTGCCGGCAGCCTGCACCGTGCCTTGGGTGTTGATGAGATTCTGCGTGTCCAGCGCCAACAGCCCGTTGCCGCCAATGGTGCCGCCGCGATTGTTCAGCGTGCCGGAGACGTCGAGTTTGAGGAGCTGGTCTCCGCTGGCCGACAGTTGCCCGCCCGCCGTGGTGAGGTTGCCGGTGGCGACCATGATGGTGCGTGCCGAGGTGCTGGCATTGGTCAGGTCGGTGTTCTGCCCGGTCACGCGCAGCGTGCCGTTGCTGATGATCTTGCCGCCAGTGCCGGCGAGTGTCTGCGCGGCGATCTGCAGTTGCCCGATGCCAGCATGTTGGATGGTGCCTAGCGTGTTGTCGAGCAGGGTGCTGCTCAGCAACAGGTCGCCATTGCCGGCAAGTGTGCCGCCCGCGTTGTTCAACGCGTTGGCCTGGACACTGCTGGCGCCGGTGCCGCTGGCGACGATGCGCCCGCCGCGGTTGTCCAGTGTTTGCACCTGCAGATCCATGCGATCGGCGCCGATGGTGGCTTCACGGTGGTCGACATCGGTTGCTGTCAAGGACAGCGCACCGCTGCTGGCGATGGTGCCTTTGCTGCCATCCACACGGCCGGCGACGATGTCCATGCCTTGCGTGCCGGAGTGGCTGAGCGTGCCTTGCTGGTTGATGAGATGGTCTGCGCCAACGTACAAGGTCGCGCTGTTGCTGGCGATGCGACCACCGGTATTGTCCAGTTGCCCGGTGACATCGAGACGGCTGTCGGCGGTGCCGGCGGCACTGAGCGTACCGGTGCGGTTGGAGAGGGCGCCTGCTTGCAACGCGAGCGCGCCATTACCGGCGATGGTGCCGCCGTCGTTATCCAATGCACCAGTGACATGCAGATGCATAATGTCGTTGCCGGTGGCGCTCAGAATGCCGCCGGCGGTACGCAAACTATCCGCGCTGATGTCGATACGCTGCGCCTGCGTGGTGCTGCCGAGGCCTAGATCGAGCGCGCCGCCGCGCAGTTGCAAGTTGCCCAGGCTGAGCACCTTGCCGCCAGCGCCTTGTAGCGCATCGGCCGTTACGGTCAGTGCACCGCTGCCGGCATGCTCGATGGCGCCGGCACGGTTATCCAGTGTGGATGCGCTGACGTTGAGGTCACCGCTGGTCGCGAGGCGGCCACCTTGGCTGTTGTCCAACACGGTGGCTGCACGGACCTGCAGCGCCGCGCCGTTGGCTGCGAGAATATTTCCGCCGCGATTGAGTAGGCTGCCAGCCTGCAGCAGGACTGCAGCATTGCCGGAGATGGTGCCGGCGCTGTTGTCCAGGGTGCCGCCCACGGTCACGCTTGCGGCCTGGCTACCTGCTGCCAGGACCGAGCCACCCTGATTGCCAAACGATCCAGCGTTGATGGTGATGCCGGCATTGCTGGCAAGGCTGCCGGCACGGTTGTCCAGGTGATCGCGCACGCTCAACAGCAAGGCCTGATTGCCCTGCGAGACGAGGCTGCCGCCGGCGGTGCTGAGCGCATTGGCGTCGATGCGGATCTGCTGTGCAGAGGTGCTGCCTGCGGCGAGATCGATGTTGCCGCCTGTCACCGTCAATTCGCCGTTGCTGATCAGACGGCCACCGCGTCCTTCAAGCGCGTCGGCAGCGATGCTCAGCAGGCCGGTGCCGGCGTGTTGAATCTGGCCACCGGCATTGCCGAGCGTGCCGGCGCGCAGGGTCAGATCGCCATTGCTGGCGATGCTGCCGTTATCGCCATTGTCCAGACGACCGGCAACCTGCAGCGTAGCGGCCTGTGGCCCGGTCGACAGCAGCGCGCCGCCGCGGTTATCGAACGTGTCGGCCTGCAAGGTTAGCTGCGTGGCGCTCACTGCAGCATTGCGATGATCCACCGTACCCGCGCGCCAGGTGAGCGCGCCCAAGGTAGCGATGCTGCCACCGGCGCCGGACCAGTCTTGCGCGGCCAGTGTCAGCCCCTGCGTGCCCGCGTGCTCGATGCGGCCGGCCGCGTTGACGACACTCTGCGCATCGAGCTGCAGTGCTGCGGCATTGCTGGCGAGCACGCCCTGCGTGTTGTCCAGTAAGCCACGCACCTGCATGGCCAGGGCGCCAACACCGCTATGACGCAACTCGCCACTGCGATTGCTTAACGACTGCGTGTCCAATCGCAATGCATTTGCCACGCTGAGACGGCCGGCATCGTTCACCAATGCGCCAAGCTGCAGATCTGCGTCGCCATAGACATTGAGCGTGCCGGCACGGTTGAGCAGATCGCCGCGTGCGCTCAGTGCGGCCACGCCGAGCCGGCCGCCGCTGTTGTCCAGGCCATTGGCCGCCGACAGCGACACGTCGCCGCCCGCGGTGATGCGACCGCCATCGTTGTCCAGAAGACCTGCGATCGTCAGCGCGCCAGCCGCCAGCGGTGCAACTATTGGAGCCTGGCCGCTTGAAGGAGGCGTGACGCTGCCGCTTCCTCCATTGCTACCGTTATTATCGAGCGTTCCGTTTCCGGTGTTGCCGCCTGTTCCGGGTGTTGTCCCGCCACTGGTCGGCACAGTGGCAACCGCACCAAGGCTGCCGTCTGCGCGGTTGGTGACGCTGCCAGCAGTCATACCCAGCGCCTGGAGACCGGTTTGCTCGATGTTGCCGCCCTGGTTGCGTGCCGATGACGCATCGACCTGCAGCCGCTGCGCATTCAAGGTGCCGCCACTGTTGTCCAGATCGGCTGGCGTGGTGAGGTGCAACTCGCGCTTGGCACTGAGCGTGCCGGCGTTGGCGATGCCGCCACTGGCCGCGACGCGGGTGTCCTGCTGCGACTGCAATGTGCCGGTATTTTCAAGCCGTCCGTCGACCGTGACTTCCAATTCGCCGGCGCGCGCGCCGATGTTGCCGGCGTTGCGCACGCCGACGCCATTTTCATTGCCGACCAGCCAGATCTTGTTGGCGAACATGCCGCCAAGCGCGCCCACATCTAGTGCGAAAGTGGGGGCCGGGCCGCTGGCAGCCTGCGGCGTGACACGGGCCTGGTCTGCACTGACCACGTTGTTGCCCAGGCTTGCCTGCAGCTGGTTGGCCCAGATGCCGGCATTGACCTGCAGCGAGCGGGTGATTAGATCGGTGTAGTCTGCACTGCTGGTATCCAGGCCAGCACCAGCGACCTGGATGGAGCCGCCATTAACTCGATAACCTTCCAGCGCGCCGTTGGACAGGATCGGCGTGCCGGTGGTCAGCGTCACCCGGCTGGCGTTGAGGAATCCGCCGCCATCGACCTGGATGCCGGCAGGATTGGCGATGATCACCTCGGCACGCTGGCCGGCGACTTCGACATAGCCATTGAGTCGACTGGCCGGCCCATTGACCTCGTTGAGGATGACCCGCGCGCTGCCGGTGGCCAGCCACGGATTGCCCTGCACCCAGCCGCCCAATTGGGTCTGGGTCTGACTGCGGGCGTTGTTGAGAATGGCCCCTTCGCGGCCCACATCGAACTGCGAGTAGCGGTTGCGCGAGATGCCTGCGGCAGAGGGCGTGGTGATGTTGACCAGCGGCACGCCGTTGGGCGCGGTCATGACCGTCGGGCGCTCGCTTCCGGGCGCTGCGGGATCGGCGACGATGCGCCCAGCCGACTGCGCCTGTGCGGCGCCGACCAGGCTGACAAAGCCGAGCGCGCAGAGCATGGCGAAGCGCAGCGGTGCGATCGTGGCGTGATGCGCGCGGGGAGCACTGGCACCTGTACTGCCAGCTGGAGCACGTACCAGCTCCGACGCCACTTGCCAGACGCGCAGTGCGCGGTTGAAGACCAGACGGTAGACGCGATTCATGTCACTAATCCTTGTGGATGTTAATAACGCCAGGACAGGCTGAAGCCGAAGGTGGTGTAGTCGGTCGGGAAATTGGCCGGTTTTTCGAGTGCGGACCCTACAAAGGTGTCCAGCGAAAAATGCTGCCAGCCACCGCGCAGGCCCAGACTCATGCCGGCCAAGTAATCGCCGGCCTGAAAGCGCGTGGATTGACCGCCGATGTGCCCGTAATCGGCACCCAGATACGCCTCCAGACCGCCGCCGACCGCCAGGCCGATGTCATTGCGGAGTGACCAGCCGCGATCACCGCTCAAGGTCGTCTCGCCATCGAAACCACGCACGGTGAAGCGCCCGCCGATCGCGAAGCTATCCTGCGGTGCCATCGGTGTGCGATTCCATTGCGCGCGCCAGGACGCGCTGTAGCGCAGGCGCTGATTGCCAAGCTGAAACGGCACTGTCAGCTGTGCATCGGCCACGATGAGCTTGATACGCGAGGTGCCCTCCAGCGGGATCGACGGATCGAACGCGTGGGCGAGTTCTTCCGGAGCGCGTAAAGCGTTGAATGCACCGGTGCCGCGCCGATAAGCCAGGCTGGCGTCTAACGTGATCTTGCCGAGAAACTGGCGATGGTTCAGGCCCAACTCCCAACCGGCGGTGCGGCGCCGTTGCACCTGGATCTCGGTATCGTCGATTGCGCTCGTCGACTGCCGCCACCAACCGCGGCCATAGGCCCCCAACTTGATGGCCGCGTTGCGGAACAACAGGCGGTCGATGCGCGCTTCTGCATTGCGGCTACGCCCGCTGTAATCGTAGGTTTCGATGGCACCGGCAACGGTCTGGCTGTAATCGTAGGAACTTGCAGTCGCGCCGAACAACCAATAGCCGTATGGAATGTCGTAGTGCACGGTCCAGCTGTCGGTGTCTTTGCCGGCGCCGTTGAACACGCCTTTGCCGACGCTGACGTAGAACAACTCGTTGAGACCGAGCGGATTATCCAGCGAGAGCGTGCCGTTGGCCTGCAGTTTGCCGGTCGCATCGCTACCGGCATCGTCCAGGCTCAGGCTGGCGCGGATGCGTGAACGTTGCTGCCAGGCGATGGCCAGATCGCTGTCGCCTGGCCCTGTGCCGCTACCTGCGGCGGGCGCAATCTGGATATCTGCGGTGACCGTCGGCACGCGCTGGAAGTTTTCCAGGCCTTGCTCGATGTCGCGCAGGTTGAGCAGCTCACCACGACGTGCTGGCACTGCATTGGCAATCGCTGCACGCGCCGAGTCAGGCGCGCTGAAGCGCGCGGTGTGCAGACGCCCTGGTACCAGCGACAGCGTCAGCGTGCCGCCGGTGAGGTCCTGCGGGGCCGCCAGTACCCGCGTGGTGACGTAGCCGCGCGCAATCACCGCGTTCTGAACCCGCTTCATCACCAGATTGATGCCGTCGGTGCCGAGACAGTGCCCGGTTGCCGGATCATCCTTGGTGTTGGCCGAGGTCAACGCCCAACGAAAGTCGTCCGCGCCGGGACCATCAAGCACGATGCGCTCGATCAGGAAACAGGGCGTTTCGTTTTTGGGCAAACGTTCGATGCCGTCGTCTGGGGCACGTTCGAGGCGCACGTCCGGCCGCGCTTCCTGTTGTTCACGCAAGACGCGCTCACGTTCCTGCTGGCGCAATAGTTCTTGCGCTGCAGGGTCATTGATCTGTTGAGCCGAGACCTGTTGTGTGGCGCCCGCGATAAGCACAGCACACCACGTGGCGCGCAAGCGCACCTTTCCCTTTATGCCGCTATCCATTTGTAAATGACCGCCTGACTCGTAACAGCTATCAGCGACGCTGACGCGCCACCCCTAACGATATTTTAATGGGCAGGACCCGCTGTGGCTGTAGGGGGAATCCCTACGTGCTGGCCAGAAAGAACTGGTTCCAGTCGATGAACGACAGAGGATGTATGTCCCTAAGGGTGCAACAAGCGCGGTTTATATTTAGAAATATACCGAGATTAAAAAAGAGGTCGGGGTTCTAAGTAAATTAGAAGCCTTTTTAAAAAAGCCATAGAGATAATTTTTATTTTTGGTGCAGCAACTTGAAGGGACTACGACGGTGAAAGCAGAGGCTGCCGGACCCCAGCTCGAAGATGTTGCGTCCTTGGAATGAACGCCGCGCGTGCAGCGCCTGAGCGTCGTGGCTTCTTGTGTAACGTCACGGCTTGTTGAGTCGAGTGGTATCAGCCCGTGCAGCAGCCGATGTCGTCGCTTACATCGTGTCTGTCGTCACTGCTGGGCGCAGGAAGTGCTATGGGGCGCGCACCGGCATGTGGAGGTATGGCTGCCATGCGCATCCAAGAAACATCGCTGAGCCCGCAGCCACAGTCTGCATCGCCACCTGATTCAACGTGCACCAATGCAGTGCTTGCACGACATGCTTGCGGTGGCGCTTGTCACGCGACGGTGCATGCGATGGCTGGCGGCAAGCCTTCGTGCTCTGCTGACGCCACCACAGCCGCGCTTGTTTGATTTTCGTCAATTCCACCGACACATGAAATTCGCAGTGGGGATGTTTGACTGCATCGGTCAAGAATCGTTGCGGAGTTGCGCATGAGTGCAGTCACGGGTGGCAAGGGCGGTCGGGTGTCTTGCCGGCAAGCGGCAATACGGCAAGGTTCGGTACATGTAGGTGGTGCGGCGTGTAGCGAGCGGGGGCTTGCGTCACTGCTACATGACAAGCGTGCGCTGGCTTGCCACGTAACGGTGCGCTTGCGCGCCGCTGCCTGCTGAGGGGGCGCCATGCGGATCTGTGTTCTCAACGAAGCAACCAAGACATCTACCGGGCTGGAGCAGCGCTGCGTGGCGGCGCGTGAGGCTGGCTGCGATTACGTGGTAATGCCGGCGCCCTTCGAGCGCGACGCGGAAGGTCGCTTAGTCGAGCCCTCGGCTGGCGCCGATACGCATGCCGAGCGCCTGCAGGAGGCGGTGCAGGCGGCGCGGCGTGCAGGCGTGAAGCTGTTGATCGATGTGCGTCTAGACGAAGTCGGGGGTGCCAGCGCAGTGGTGCGCGACAACCCGCAGTGGTTCCGGGCGCGTAGCACGGCGGTGCCGGATCCGCGTCAGCCGCGTGCCACGCCGGAAGTGGCGGAGGCCCGTTTCGCCTATGCGCAAGAAGGTGCGGCGCTGGTGGAGTGGTGGAGCGCGCGCTTGTTGGAGTGGGTCGGGCAGGGCGTCGGTGGTTTCCGTCTGTTGCAGCCGCAGCAGGTGCCGGTGCAGCGGTGGCGCGAGTTGATCGCTCTGGTGCATGCACAGGCGCCGGAGGTGGTATTTGCCGCGTGGACGCCAGGATTGGGGCTGGAGGCGTTGCAGCAGCTGGCCGGTGCCGGGTTCGACGCGGCGTTCTCGTCGCTCGCCTGGTGGGACGGCCGCGGCAGCTGGTTCTTCGACGAAGACACCGCGTTGCGTGCGCTGGGGAGTCAGGTCGTTGCGGTGCTGGATGCGCCCGACGGCAAGCGTGCTGCAGCGCCGGAGCAGCATTGGCAACTGGCGTTGGCGCTGGGCGGTGCCTGGTTGCTGGACGATGCGCAGTTGGATGCATTGCCGCTGTCGATGCGCGCAACCGATGGCCTGCCCACCAGCAATGCCGGCATGCGGCTTCGCCCCCTGCTGCGTGAGGCGACCGGGCTCACTGCCGTGGCAGTCGAGCCGCTGGGTGGCTTGCCCTCCTTGTTATTTATCAATGGCGCCACGCGCCACGTGGTGCCGGTGCCGGCCTCTGATTTGCTGCGGCTGCTCGGCGATGCTGAAGCCTTGGTGGCCCAAGACGGGCGCAGCCTGTCCGGCGCCACGCTGGATGCGCTGGAGCCGGGCGAGGTGCGCGTGTACCGCAGCGTGCCGGCGCGGCATGTGCTGGCGGTGCCACGCATGCGCCCGCGCGCGCAGACGGCCGGTGCCTGGCCGCGTGTGTGCATCGAGTCGGTCACGCCGTCGGTGGATAACGGCCGTTTTCCGGTCAAGCGCACCGTGGGCGACCGCATCTGCGTGGAGGCTGACGCGTTTTGCGATGGTCACGACCGCATTGCGGTGGCGGTGCTGTGGCGCCCGGCCGATGCCAAGACCTGGGCCAGCGCGCCGATGCGTGCGCTGGGCAACGACCGCTGGCGTACCGAGTTCCCGTTGGAGCGCATCGGCACCTATGAATTCCGTGTCGAGGCTTGGCGCGATGTCTTTGCCACCTTGCATGCGGATCTGGAAAAGAAGCGCGCCGCCAATACGGTGTTGCCGGTCGATGTGCAGGAAGCGGTCGCGGTCGTGCAGGCCGCCCAGGCACGCAGCGAGGGCACGCTCGCTGAGCGCTTGCAATCAATACTTACACGCATCGGTGCGCAGAGTGAACCCTTGCAGCAGCTGGCCATCGTGCTGGAGCCGGACACCGCGCAGGCAATGGCGCTGGCCGACGACAAGCCGTTCCGCTCTGAATATCCGGTCACCTTCCGGGTCGAATCGGAACGCCGCGCGGCGCACTTCGCCAGTTGGTACGAGTTGTTTCCGCGCTCGCAGAGCGGTGATGTCAACCGGCATGGCACCTTTGACGATGTGATCAAACGGCTGTCGCATATCCGCGCGATGAACTTCGACGTGTTGTACATGCCACCGATCCACCCGATCGGTTTGAACAACCGCAAGGGCCGCAATAATTCGGTCACGGCGGTGGAGGGCGAGCCGGGCAGCCCATACGCGATTGGCGCAACCGATGGCGGTCATACCGAAGTCCATGCCGAACTCGGTGGGCTGGAAGGTTTCCGTCGTTTGATCCAGGCAGCACGCGCGCAGGGACTGGAGGTGGCGCTGGATTTTGCGATTCAGTGCGCGCCGGACCATCCGTGGTTGAAGGAACACAAAGACTGGTTCACCTGGCGCGCGGATGGCTCGATTCCGTACGCAGAAAACCCGCCCAAGAAATACCAGGACATCGTCAACGTCGATTTTTACGCCAGCGGCGCGGTGCCGGATTTGTGGAACACACTGCGCGACGCAGTGCTGTTCTGGGTCAATGAAGGCGTCACGCTGTTCCGCGTCGATAACCCGCACACCAAGCCGTTCCCGTTCTGGGAGTGGCTGATTGCCGATGTGCGCGGGCGCCGCCCGGACGTGGTGTTCCTTTCGGAAGCCTTTACCCGGCCGAAGATGATGTACCGCCTGGCCAAGTGCGGTTTTTCGCAGTCGTACACCTATTTCACCTGGCGCAACCACAAGCACGAGCTGCAGGCGTACGTGGAGGAGTTGAACGAAGGCGTGCCGCGCGAATGTTTCCGCCCGCATTTCTTCGTCAATACGCCGGATATCAATCCGCTGTTCCTGCAGACCAATGGGCGTAACGGGCACCTGATCCGCGCGGCACTGGCGACCACGCTCTCAGGCTTGTGGGGCATGTATCAGGGCTTCGAACTGTGCGAAGCCACGCCGTTGGCGCCTGGCAAGGAAGAGTATCTGGACTCGGAAAAATTCCAGTTACGTGCCTGGCCTGAGCGTGCGCCCGGCGACATCGTCGACGAGATCACCCGCTTCAATCAGCTGCGCCGCATGCATCCAGAGCTGCAGTCGCACCTGGGCACGCGCTTCTACCAGGCGCATAACGACCAGGTGCTGTATTACGGCAAGTTCGTGGATGCCGGCTACCTGTCGCGTAGCCGCAGCATGGTGTTGGTGGCAATCAATCTTGACCCGCATGCCGGGCAGGACGCCGATATCGAAATCCCGTTGTGGGAACTGGGCCTGCCCGATCACGCCAGCGTTGCCGTGGACGATCTGTGGGACGGGCACCGCTTCGAGTGGCATGGCAAGAATCAACACATCCGTCTAGAGGCAACGCGACCGTTCGCGTTATGGCGCATCCGCGCAGGAGAGGTCGCATGAATGCAGTGGCATCGTTACAAGCCGACGCGGAGCAATCCGCTGTGGTCGCCGACCAGCTTTGGTACAAGGACGCGATCATTTACCAAGTGCACGTCAAGTCGTTCTTCGACTCCAACGACGATGGCATCGGCGATTTTCCGGGGCTGATTTCCAAGTTGGATTACATCGCCGAACTCGGCGTGGACACCATCTGGTTGCTGCCGTTTTACCCCAGCCCGCGCCGTGACGACGGCTACGACATTGCCGAATATATGGCGGTGCATCCGGATTACGGCAGCATCGAAGATTTCGAGCAATTGGTGGCGCAGGCGCATGCACGTGGCATCCGCATAGTCACCGAACTGGTAATCAACCACACCTCCGATCAGCATCCGTGGTTTCAGCGAGCACGCAACGCGCCGGCCGGCTCGCCCGAGCGAGACTTCTACGTGTGGTCGGACACCGACCAGGAATACGAAGGCACGCGGATCATTTTCTGCGATACCGAAAAATCCAACTGGACCTGGGACCCGGTGGCTGGGCAGTACTTCTGGCATCGTTTCTATTCGCATCAGCCGGATCTGAACTTCGACAACCCGGCAGTGCTGGAAGCAGTGTTGGAGGTGATGCGCTTCTGGCTGGATCGCGGTGTCGACGGCCTGCGTCTGGACGCAGTGCCGTACTTGATCGAACGTTCCGGCACCTCCAACGAAAACCTGCCGGAAACGCACGCGATTTTGCGCAAGATCCGCGCCACCCTGGATGCCGAGTACCCGGACCGCATGCTGCTGGCCGAAGCCAACATGTGGCCGGAAGACACCCAGCAATACTTCGGCCAGAACGCCGACGAATGCCACATGGCGTTCCACTTCCCGCTGATGCCGCGCATGTACATGGCGATCGCGCGCGAAGACCGCTTTCCCATCACCGACATCATGCGGCAGACCCCGGAGATTCCGGGGAGTTGCCAGTGGGCAATCTTCCTGCGCAACCATGATGAGTTGACGCTGGAAATGGTCACCGATTCGGAACGCGATTATCTGTGGCAGACCTACGCCGCCGATCGCCGCGCGCGTATCAATCTCGGCATTCGGCGGCGCCTGGCGCCGCTGCTTGAGCGCGACCGCCGCCGTATCGAGTTGATGACCTCGTTGCTGCTGACCATGCCCGGCACGCCGGTGCTGTATTACGGCGACGAAATCGGTATGGGCGACAACATCCATCTGGGCGACCGCGATGGTGTGCGCACGCCGATGCAGTGGTCGATCGATCGCAACGGCGGTTTCTCGCGCGCCGATCCCGCACAACTGGTGCTGCCGCCAGTGATGGACCCGCTGTACGGCTTCCAGGCGGTGAATGTGGAAGCGCAGATCCGCGACCAGCATTCGCTGCTGACCTGGACCCGCCGCGTGCTCAGCGTGCGCAAGCGCTACCAGGCCTTCGGCCGTGGCGCGCTGCGCTTTCTGTACCCCGGCAACCGCCGCATGCTGGCCTACCTGCGCTGCTATCAGGACGAAACCGTGCTGTGCGTGGCCAACCTCTCGCACACGCTGCAGGCGGTGGAGCTGGATCTGTCCGAGTTCGAAGGCCGCGTGCCGGTGGACATCATCGGCGGTGGCAGCTTTCCGCCGATCGGCCGGTTGACCTACCTGCTCACGGTGCCGCCGTTCGGCTTCTATGCGTTCCAACTGGTGAGCGAAGGCACCTTGCCGGATTGGCATGTGCCTAGCCCGGTGCCGTTGCCGGACTACCGCACGCTGGTGCTGCGTAGCGATGCGGATGAAAGCGCCGCGCTGCTGCCGCATCTGCCTACCTTGGAAGGGGAAATTTTGCCGGCGTGGTTGTCGGCACGGCGCTGGTTCTCGGCCAAGGATCAGGCACTGCGCAGCGTGCGCATCGCGCGCCGCACACCGCTACCGGGCGATGAGCCGATGACGCTGCTGGAGTTGGAGGTGGAGCTGGAAGACGGCCGCCACGAGCGCTACATGCTGCCGGTGGGCATCGTGTGGGAACGCGAGCAGCCCAGCACGCTGGCCGAGCAGCTGGCGCTGGCGCGCGTGCGTCAAGGCCGCGAGGTGGGCTATCTCACCGATGCGTTCGCGCTCAAGGCCATGGTGCGCGGCGTGATCGATGCGTTGCGTAACAATGCAGCGCTGGACTTCCGCGATGGCGACGAGGCATCGCAACAAGGCCAGGTGCGTTTCGAAGCCACCCCGGCGCTGGCAACACTGGATATTCCGCAAGACCCGGAAATCCGCTGGTTGTCGGCCGAACAGAGCAACAGTTCGCTGGTGGTCGCCGACAAAGCCGTGTTCAAGCTGCTGCGGCATGTTGCCGTGGGCGCGAACCCGGAGATCGAGATCGGCCGTCGTTTGACCGAAATGGGCTACGCCAACGCCGCGCCGCTGCTGGGCAGCGTGAGCCGCGTGGATGGACAGGGCACGATCACGACCATCGCGTTGTTGCAGGGCTTTATCCGCAATCAAGGCGATGCCTGGCGTTGGACGCTGGATCATCTGGCGCGCAGCTTCGACGAATACGCCACCGCGCAGACCGACGAAGCGCGTGCCGAAGCCGTCGCTGGCTACGACGCGTTTGCCGCTGTGGTCGGCAAACGCCTGGCCGAGTTGCATGAAGCACTCTCGCGCGACACCGAGGATGCCGATTTCGCACCGCAACGGATCGACCTGCCTACCGCCAACGATGTGGTCGCCGGTGTGGGACGTCAGGTCGAAGAGATGTGGGATACCGTCAATGCACGCCTGGCCGGCAGCGAAGACAGCACTGAACGCGAGGCGCTGGAAGCAGTGCTGGCCGAGCGCCCGCAGCTGGATGCCTTGCTCGCCAAGGCGCCGAGTGTCTTGGCCGACTCGCTGCTCACGCGCGTGCATGGCGATTTCCATCTGGGCCAGATCCTGGTTGCCTTCGACGATGTGGTGCTGATCGACTTCGAAGGCGAGCCGGCCAAGCCGCTGGCCGAACGCCGCGCCAAGGCCAGCCCGCTGCGTGATGTGGCCGGCTTCCTGCGCTCGCTCGATTACGCCAGCGAAGTGTCGGCACGCGGCGAGGAGGGCACCGCCGCCCGTGCGGGCGTGGGTGTGGACACGCATCTGGACGAATTTCTGGTGCAGTTCCGCCGCCGCTCCACAGAGGCCTTCCTGGACGCTTACCATGCCGTGCTCGACGCCAGCGCCCATCCGTGGATTGCGCCGGCGGCGTTCAACGCAGCCACCTTGCTGTTCCTGGTGGAAAAGGCTTGCTACGAAGTGCGTTATGAGGCCGCTAATCGTCCGGGTTGGTTCATGGTGCCGATCGAAGGCTTGCGACGCATCCTGCAACGCGCACGCGCCGGTGCAGGGGACACATGATGAGTGGAGTAATGACAGCAGTGAGTAATCGATGGGATCCCGGCGTGGTACGCGCCCTGGCCGAGGCACGCCACGGCGATGCATTCGCCGTTTTGGGCGCACACCCAACTGACAGCGGGCGCGTCTTGCGCACCTATCTGCCTGGCGCCGAGCGCGTCAGTGCGGTGCTCGAGGACGGACAGGTGGTTCTGCTGGACGCCGGTCCCGAGCCGGGCCTGTTCTCCGGTGATTTGCCGGCGCAGGGCCGGTATCGGCTGCGCATCGGCTGGCCCGGTGGCGAGCAGGAGACTGCCGACCCGTACGCGTTCGGTCCGCAACTCAGCGACTTCGACCTGCATCTGATCAGCGAAGGCCACCATCTGCAGCTGGCCGACGCACTGGGCGCCAACGTGGTCGAGGTGGATGGCGTCCGCGGTACGCGGTTCGCGGTGTGGGCGCCGAATGCCTCACGCGTGGCGGTCGTGGGCGATTTCAATAGCTGGGATGCGCGGCGCCACCCGATGCGGCTGCGGCATCAGTCCGGCGTGTGGGAGTTGTTCGTGCCCGACGTCGGCCCCGGCGCGCATTACAAGTATCAGCTGCGTGGCCCGCATGGGCACGAGTTGCCGGCCAAGGCCGACCCGGTGGCCCGCCGCGCAGAGCTTGCGCCGGGTACTGCTTCCATTGTGGCCGATCCAACGCCGCACCAATGGAGCGACGACGGCTGGATGGCGACGCGTGCGCGGCGTCAGGCGCATGACGCACCGATGAGCATCTACGAGATGCATGCCGGCTCGTGGTTGCGCGAAGAAGGCGTGGATCTGGACTGGGATGGCCTGGCCGATCGCCTGATTCCGTATGTGGCCGATATGGGCTTTACGCATGTCGAGTTGATGCCGGTGACCGAGCATCCGTTCGGCGGCTCGTGGGGCTATCAGCCGCTGGGCTTGTTCGCGCCTACTGCGCGCTTCGGCACGCCCGATGGTTTCGCACGCTTTGTCGACCGCTGCCACCGCGAAGGCATCGGCGTCATCGTCGATTGGGTGCCGGCGCATTTTCCCACCGACGCGCACGGCCTGGCGCATTTCGACGGCACCGCGCTGTACGAACATGCCGACCCGCGCGAAGGCTTCCATCGCGACTGGAACACGCTGATCTACAACCATGGCCGCCGTGAGGTGTCCGGGTTCCTGATCGCCAGCGCGATGGAATTTCTGCAGCGCTACCACGTCGATGGTCTGCGCGTGGATGCGGTGGCTTCGATGCTGTATCGCGATTACAGCCGTAACGCCGGCGAGTGGGTGCCCAACATCCACGGCGGGCGCGAGAACTATGAGACCATCGCGTTCCTGCGCCGGCTCAATGAGGTGGTGCGCGAGCACACGCCTGGCGCAGTGATGATTGCCGAAGAATCCACCGCGTTTCCTGGCGTGACTGCCGATGTCGCGCATGGCGGTCTGGGCTTCCACTACAAGTGGAACATGGGCTGGATGCACGACACCCTGCATTACGCCGGGTTGGATCCGATCTATCGCCGTTACCACCATGGCGAACTGACTTTCAGCATGGTCTACGCGTATTCGGAGCGCTTCGTGTTACCGATTTCGCACGACGAAGTGGTGCACGGCAAGGGCTCCTTGCTCGGCCGCATGCCGGGCGACGATTGGCAGCGCTTCGCCAATCTGCGTGCGTATCTGGGTTTCATGTTCACCCATCCGGGCCGCAAGTTGCTGTTCATGGGTTGCGAGTTCGGCCAGCCAACTGAGTGGAACCATGACAGCGGTCTGCCATGGCACTTGTTGGACGACCCACGCCACCGCGGCGTGCAGACACTGGTACGCGATTTGAACCGGCTGTATGTCGAATACCCGGCACTGCATGTGCACGACGACGATCCGTCTGGGTTCGCGTGGGTGGTGGGCGACGATGCCGGCAACAGCGTGCTGGCATTCCTGCGCAAGGGCAAACGCGGCGATTCGCCGGTGCTGGTGGTGATCAACTTCACCCCAGTCGTGCAGCACGGCTATCGCATCGGCGTGCCACAAGGCGGCCAGTGGCGCGAGGTGTTCAATAGCGACGCCGGCATTTATGGCGGTGCGAACATGGGCAATGGCGGCATCGTCACCGCAGAGCCACAGTCCATGCACGGCCACGCGCACTCGGTGCCGCTGTTGTTGCCACCGCTGGGCGTCATCGTGCTCACGCCGTACGGCTGACGCGTCCTGCACATCCAACCGGGCAACTCGCCCGGTTGGATGCGGCAGCTAACTCATGCATCAAGCCATCGTTGGCAAGTTGCCTCATGCGCCCCGCATCGATTGCATACCGGGTGTCGTCATTCGACCATGACGAAGCTGATGTCTCCTGGTCGAGACGGTTGCAACAGGTCAGATGGTCGTGCTCAAACGAGATAATGGCGAGATGGGCACTGGCACGCGTATCGGGGTGATCTCCGACACGCATGGGCTGCTCCGGCCGCAGGCGCTTGCCGCGCTCGATGGTTGCACGCAGATCATCCATGCCGGCGATGTGGGCAAGCCCGACGTGCTTGAGGCGTTGCGTGCACTGGCACCGCTGCATGTCATCGCAGGCAATATCGACGACAAGCCCTGGGCCGCGGGTTTGCCGCAGACGCTGGATCTGCAGATCGATGGTGTGCGCATCCATGTGCTGCACGATCTGAAAACACTGGCGCCGCAGGTGCAGGCCGACGTCATCATCAGTGGTCATTCGCACAAGCCGCTGGTGCACGCGCGCAACGGGGTGCTGTACATCAATCCAGGCAGTGCCGGCCCACGCCGCTTCAGTCTGCCGATCAGCGTGGCCATGCTATGGCTGGGCGATGGTGTGCCACGCGCGCAATTGCAGCAGTTAGCGGTGGGCTGAGTCCGCTGACTTGGCATGCACACCGGCGGGGCCATGCTAGTGGACCACGTTGTTCCAAGGAATCGCCATGAATACACGTCGCCAATTTCTTTCCGCTGCCGCTGCCGGCACTGCGGCATTGGCCGCTGCGCCGTTGATGGCGCAATCGTCAGCACCTGGCAGCGTGATGCCGACGCGCGGAAAAACCGATGCGAGCGCATTGCCGACCAATCCCGTCCTCAAGGGCGAACGCTACCGGCCACGCAGTCGTCTTGGATTTGGTGGCGTTGCGATCGGTAACGGGTTTGCGCCAGCGAGCGACGCACAGGGTGAGCAGACATTGGCAGCCGTGTGGGAATCGGGCGTGCGCTATTTCGATACGTCGCCGTGGTACGGGCTGGGCTTGTCCGAGCGACGCACCGGCCATCATCTGCACACTCATCCGGCCGACGATTACGTGTTGTCGACCAAGGTCGGGCGCCTGCTCACCGCCACCGACAAACCGCCAAAGACGATGTGGCAGCAGCCCTCGCCATTCGACTATCGCTACGACTACAGCGCCTCCGGTGTGCGGCGCTCGATTGAAGATAGCCTGCAGCGTCTGGGCGTGTCGCAGATCGACATCGCGTACATCCACGACCTGTCACCGGAGAACGAAAAAGACCTGGGCATGCCGTGGGAGCAGCGTTTCGCCGAGGCAGTGAAGGGCGCCATGCCGGAGCTGACCAAGATGCGCAAGGAGGGCTTGATCAAGGCCTGGGGCTTTGGCGTCAATCGCCCGGAGCCGGCATTGCGGGCAATCGAAGAAGCCGACCCCGACATCTTCCTGCTGGCCTGCCAATACTCGCTGCTCGATCATGCGCAGGCGTTGCATGACACCTTCCCGAAGATCGCAAAACACGGTGCCTCGGTGGTGGTCGGTGCACCGTTGTTGGCTGGCTATCTGGCCGGGCGCGAGCGTTATCTCTACGACGGCACCATCCCGAAGTGGGCACCAGCCAAGCGGCAGAAAGCGCTGGCCATTTGCGACAGGCATGGTGTGGATCTCCGCACGGTGTCGCTGCAATTTGCCGCTGCGCCGCAGGTGGTGTCGGCCGTCATCCCCGGCGCGCGCACGGCCGAGCAGGCGCACGCCAATGCGGCGTCGATGCGGGTGGCCATTCCATCGGCAGTGTGGGAAGAGCTCAAGCGCGAAGGCGTGATCGAGGCAGATGCGCCGGTGCCTGCTGCGCGCTGACCTGTGAGGCCGCGCGCAGCCATGCAAGGTGTTCATGCATTGCCAAGCAATCAGAACGTTCCGCGTTGAATAAACGGCGCTTGTTGATACAACAAGCGCTCACCGCCGCGCGGATCCAATTCCAAGCGGCTTGGCGTATCGAACACCAGTGTTTCGCGCCGCTTCAACGAGTACGTCTGCCAGTGTGGCGCACCGCGACGATTGGGGTCGCCATGCCACGCAAATGCAATCAGCGCTTCGCTCATCTGCTCGGCCATGCGTTGTGCATCGGCGCTGTCGCCGGTGCGCGAACCGGGCTGGCGTATGTTGTCGAACACCAGCGGAATATCCAGCGTGTGAAAGGCGCCGAACTTGCCGCCATCCAGTGGCGAGCCCCAATCCAGTTGGTAGGCCCAGGTAGGTGCATCCTGCCGCGCACGCGCTTCGGCCTCTTCGACAGCGCCGCGCCACGAGCGACCGGCCGTGGTGGCTGCGAAGAACACCTGGGACGGCGTGTACTGCGGATAGAGCCGCCGGTATTCGGCAATGACCACCTGCGGCAATAGATCCACGTATTGCTGCGCTTCCAGCTTGGCCGGCAACTCGTCCCAGCTCAACGCGAAGTTTTTTGCATCGTTGCCGAGAAAGCCGCGTGTTTCATCGCGCGTATTGCCGATCACCATCGGAATACGTGCCGATTGCAGCGGCGCGGTGGGCCAGAACGGATGCACCGGCACGTTGCGCGCATCCAGCACCGGGCCGAGATACAGCGCGCTGTTTTCCACCCGCGACGGGTCGCGGACTTGCGCGGCTGCCAGCAGCTGCGCCACCGGCAGCGTGCGCAGGCGTGCGATCTCGCCTGGCGACACCTTCAACGCATCCAGCAGCAGCTGCGCGCGCTGGGTGGCTGCACGCGGGCCGGCCACGGTGACTTGTTGCCCGCTCATGGTCCAGGCGCGATGGAACAGTCCGCGTGCGGCGGGCATCGCCATCAGCGTGGCGATTTTGGCGCCACCGCCGGATTGCCCGAACACGGTGACGTTGCCGGCATCGCCGCCGAATTCGGCCGCATGCTGGCGTACCCACTGCAGCGCCTGGACCAGGTCCAACTGCCCGGCATTGCCGGAGTCGGCAAAACTGGCATCGCCCAACTGCGCCAACGACAAATAGCCGAACAGATTGAGCCGGTGATTGACGGTGATCACCACCACGTCGCCGCGCTTGCACAGGCGCACGCCATCGTAGAGCGGGTCGCTGCCAGACCCGGTGGTGTAGCCGCCGCCATGGATATAGAACAGCACCGGCCGCTTGCCGCCATCGCGCAGACCGGGCGTCCACACATTGAGGAACAAGCAGTTCTCGCTGGTGGGTTCGCTGGCTTTGAGCTGTGGCGCGGCCGCACCGAAACCGTTGGCATCGCGCACGTCTTGCCACGGTGTTTCCTGCAGCGGTGCCTGGAAGCGCCGCGCGGCGGTATCGCCGCCATACGGAATGCCCTTGAATACGCAGATGCCCTGATCGCGATAGCCGCGCAGTGCGCCGCTACGCACGCGTGCCAGTGGCGCGCTGTCGTCGCGTGGCGGCGGCGGTGTGGCCGCGACAGCGAAGCCGGGAAGTGTTGCCGCAGCAGTGGCGAGCAGGCCGCCGCGCAGCAGGGTGCGGCGTCGGGTGTCGGGGGAGGCCTGCATTGTCATCGCGCCACCTCCTGCTTCGCGGGCGCAGCTGGCGATGCGGGTTTAGATACAGACGGCTGCGGCTTGGTGACATGCGCAATCCAGGCTTGCGCCAGCTGCGGCCACGCGGCCACGGTAAGGCCGGTGCCGCTGGCGGTACCGAAACCATGGCCACCCTGCGGGAACACGTGCAGCTCGCTCGGCACCCCGGCGCGCAGCAGCGCGTCGTGCATTAGCAGGCTGTTGCGCACCGACACCACAGTGTCGTCCTGCGCATGCAGCAGAAAGGTGGGCGGCGTGCGTGCATCCACATGCAACTGTGGCGAATAGGCCTGTACCTGCGCCTGGCTCGGCGCGCTGCCGATCAGGCGATCGCGCGAGCCCATATGCGCGTTGGCGCTATCCATGTCGATGACCGGGTAGATCAGGAGCTGGAAGTCCGGTCGCGCGCTCAGCGCATCGGCCGCGTCGACCTGCGGATACACCTGCGCGGCGTAACGCGTGCCAAGGCTCGCGGCGACATGGCCGCCGGCCGAAAAGCCCATCACGCCCACGCGCTGCGCATCGATGCCATAGCGGGCCGCATTGGCGCGGATCAGTCGCAACGCACGTTGCGCATCGGCCAGCGGCACGTCGGCGCCGTTGGGATGGCCTTCGCCCGGCAGCCGGTAGCGCAGCACGAACAAGGTGATGCCGGCCGTACCGACAAAGCTGGGCACCAGCGCGCTGCCTTCGTTGTCCAGCACGATGCGCTGATAGCCGCCGCCGGGCGTGACCAGCAGGGCAGTGCCATTGGGCCGCTTGGGCCGATAGACCACCAGATACGGCGCGCTGACCTGCTGGATGTAGCGATCCGGCTGCGCCGGGTCGCTGCTGCGATCGACGATGCGCTGCGGTTGCGGCAATGCCGTGTCCCCCGGCGCCAACGGCGTGGGCCATAGGGCGATCCGGCTGGCCTGTTCGGCGGCGGTGTCGCCACTGGGTCGCTCGGCGGCCTGCGTGGTGCCGGCCAGCGTGCCGAACACAAGCATGACCAGGCCGCGCCGTGCAGCACGCGAAAACGCAGCAAGAACGCGCAGATGGCGTGTCTGTTTCATTCACCCCTCCCAGGGCCACTTCGCCACCGCGACCACAATTGCCGCAGTGCACATTGCCAATGACACCGGTTTACCATATACAGCACACCGTGCCGCTGTCGATTGGCAGTGCAACAAAACACCTATCGGGGAGACACCCTTGAGCAACGACGCCGCCACTCAGCCATCGTCCACATCCACGCTGTCCGACATCGCCCAGCGCTTTGTGGAGGCACGCCGTGCAGGGGCATCGCTGCCCGACTTTCCCGGGCAGATCCCCGACGATCTGGTCACCGCCTACCAAGTGCAGGACATCGCCATCAGCCAATGGCACGACCAGGTGGTCGGCTGGAAGGTGGGCTATATCGCTGCCGAGCGCCGCGATGCCTCCGGCGACGAGCGTCTGCTCGGGCCGATCTTCTCGCAGAAAGTCTGGAATGCTACCGGTGGAACAACCGAGTTCCCGGTCTTTGTCGGCGGCTTCGGTGCGGTGGAAGCCGAATACGTGCTGGTGCTCGGCGCCGATGCCCCGGCCGAGCAGACCCACTTCACCCCGGAGCAGGCCGCGCAGCTGCCGGCCACGCTGTTCATCGGTGTGGAAATCGCAAGCAGCCCGCTGGCGACCATCAACCAGTTGGGTCCGCGGGTGGTGATTTCCGACTTCGGCAACAACAACGGCTTGATTCTGGGACCGGAAGTGACCGATTGGCTGGCACGCGACGAGGCGGCGCTGACGGCCGAAACCTTGATCGACGACCAGGTGGTTGGCACCGGCGGCGCCACCACACTGCCCGGCGGCCTGCGCGCGGCCTACGCATTTGCGCTCAGCCGTTCGGCACAGCGCGGGCGTCCGCTCAAGCGCGGTGATCTCATTGCCACCGGCAATGCCACCGGTATCCATGACATCGAAGTGGGGCAGCGTGCCCTGATTCGCTTCGCCGGCATCGGCGATATTTCCTGTACGGCTGTGTCCGCCAGTTAACGGCGGTCCCCGTGACCAGACGCTTGGGAGGGCGCCAATGATCACACGCAGACATTTTCTCGGTGCCGGGCTCGGTGCCGCCGCCGCTGCCCCCTGGTTGGGTGCCGGCGCCACCACGCCGATTCCCGGCGGGCAGTTGCTGACCGCCACCGACGTGCACGTTGGCGACTATCCCACCGTGGAAGCGGTGCGCTGGTTCGGCAAGCAGCTCGAAGAGCGCACCAACGGCCGGCTCAAGTTGCGCCAGTACCACTCCGGCCAGCTGGGCCGCGAGTCGGAGGCGATCGACATGGCGCGTTTCGGCGCCATCGACATCACCCGCGTGTATTCGGGCGCGTTGAACAACACCTTCCCGCTCACCCAGGCGCTGTGCCTGCCGTATGTGTTCGACTCGGTGCCGCATCTGCGTCGCGCCATCGACGGACATGTCGGCGACAGCGTGTTGCGCAGCTTTGAGCAGCGCGATCTGGTGGGTCTTGCCATCTACGATTCGGGCGCACGCTGCTTCTACAACACCAAGCATCCGCTGCACCGCCCGGAAGATCTCAAGGGCCTGAAACTGCGGGTCGCCTCGTCGGACATCTTCCTCAAGTTGATGCGCATGCTGGGTGCCAACCCGACGCCGATGTCACTGGGCGAAACGTTTTCGGCGATGGAAACGCACATGATCGACGGTGCGGAAAACAATATGCGCAGCTTCCAGTCCAGCCGGCATTTCGAAGCCGCGCATTACTGGTCGCAGAGCGAGCATTCCTACGCGCCGGACATCCTGGTGATGTCGCGCAAGAGTTTCGAATCGCTGAGCCCGGCCGACCGTGGCCTGGTGGTGGAACTGGCGCGTGCGTCGGTGCCGGTGATGCGCAACATGTGGGATGCCTCCGAGACAGTCGCGCGCAAACAGGTGATCGACTACGGCGTGAAGCTCAACCAGGTCGACATGCCGGCGTTCCGCGCCGCCGCCGCTCCACTGCTGGCCGAATACCGCAAGCAGCCGGAGATCGAAGCGCTGTACCGCCGCATCCGCGATTTTGCCTAGAGGTGATTCAATGACCGAACCCGAGACCCTCGCCGTCCCGGTCGCGCCGTTGCAGCGCGCGCTGGACCGCGTTTCCGATATCGCCGTTGGCGTGGCCTCGCTGGCGCTGCTGGGCCTGGTGGTCGTGCAGGGCTGGCAGGTGTTCACCCGCTACGTGCTCAACGACTCGCCCAGCTGGACCGAGCCGGTGACCTTGTTGTTGCTGAGCACCGCACTGAGCCTGGGCGCGGCGGCCGGCGTGCACACCAACCGCCATTTCGGCTTCTATCTGCTGGGCGAACATGTGCCGCCGCTGATGCGCAAGATTTTTGAAGTGATTCGCCCGCTGATGATCATGTCCATCGGTGCGGTGCTGGCGTGGTGGAGCGCGGTGCTGCTGATCAATGGGCTGGATATCAAGATGGCCGGCGCGCAGATGCCGCAGAGCATCAACTACTTGCCGCTATCGATCGGTGGTGCGCTGATGGTGGTGTTCGCCTTGTTCAAGTTGTGGCGTGTGCTGCGCCCGGTCCATGTCGGAGGAGTGCGCTGATGGGCATCGCCATGTTGTTGGGAACCTTCGTGGTGCTGCTGCTGATCGGCGTGCCGGTGGCTTACGCTTTGGGCGCGGCCGCACTGGCCACGCTGCTGTATCTGGACCTGCCCACGGTGGTGCTGGTGCAGCAGATTTCGGCCGGCAGCGGCTCGGCGTCGTTGATTGCGATTCCGCTGTTTATCTTCGCCGGCGAGTTGATGCTGCGCGGTGGCATTTCCGAACGCTTGATCGCGTTGGCCGCCTCGTTGGTGGGGCGTGTGCGCGGCGGTCTGGGTCAGGTCAGCGTGTTGTCGTCGCTGTTCTTCGGCGGCGTCTCCGGCTCGGCAATTGCCGATGTCTCGGCGGTCGGCGGCACCATGATTCCGCAGATGATCAAACGCGGCTACGACCGCGATTACGCGGTGAACGTGAGCATGACCGCTGCGCTGGTGGCGCTGCTGGTGCCGCCTTCGCACAACCTGATCCTGTTCTCCGCGGCGGCCGGTGGCGGCTTGTCGATTGCCGATCTGTTTGCAGCCGGCATCTTCCCCGCGTTGTTGATGACCGCCGCGATGATGGTCACCGGCTATGCAGTGGCGCGTCATCGCGGCTACGGCACCGAGCCGTTCCCCGGCTGGCGTGCCGTGGCGCTGCGCTTGATCGGTGCGTTGCCGGGCCTGGGCTTGGTGGCGTTGATCTTCATCGGTATTCGCGCCGGCATCTTCACCGCGGTGGAGAGCGCCGCCATTGCGGTGGTGTACGCGTTGATCGTCACCGCATTGCTGTACCGGCAATTGCGCTGGGCCGAGTTCTTCGCCGCGGTGACGCACGCGGCGCGCACCACCGGCGTGATTCTGTTCGTGATCGCCACCGCCGCGGTATTCGGCTGGCTGCTGGCGTATTTGCAGGTGCCTGCGGCAGCGGTGAAGTTCCTGCAAGCCATTGCCGACAGCAAGAACATGGTGTTGTTGATGATCGTGGTGATGCTGCTGTTGCTGGGCATGTTCATGGACCTGGCACCGAAGATCCTGATCTGCACGCCGATCTTCCTGCCGGTGGTCAAAGCATATGGCATCGACCCGATCCACTTCGGTCTGGTGATGGTGTTGGCCGGCGGTATCGGCCTGATCACCCCGCCGATCGGCTCGGTGCTGTTCATCGGCACCTCCATCGGGCAGATCACCATCGCGCAAAGCATGCGCTCCATCTGGCCGTTCTGGCTGGCGGCGTTGTGCGTGCTGTTGATCGTGTCGTTTTTCCCCGAATTGTCGCTGTGGTTGCCGCGCGCCCTGCGCGCCGGATGACCTGAGCGACTGCATGACTTGCAGGCGAGTGATCGCTACGGCGCGCCGCGTCGTAGCGATCACTCCCGACTACACGCGGTGCCTTGCGAATGCGTCAGGCACCGCTGCCGGCGGACACGTTCTGCCGCATCTGGTTAACCGGTGGCATTAACCGCCGCTCGTGGTAACGCCCGACATCCGGGATCAGGAGAAAGCATGCGTGTGCGTACCACTTCATCCAGATGGCGTTGGCTGCTTGCTGGCGGGTTGCTGCTGTGCGCCGGCCTGAGTGCTGCGGCGGACTGGAAGCGCGGCATCGAACACCAGCGCATTGCCGACCAGGGCGATGGCACCTTTCTCAATCCGGTGCTGGCCGGCGACCACCCCGACCCATCGGTGCTCAAGGATGGCGACGACTACTACCTCACGCTGTCTTCGTTCGATGCGTACCCGGGCCTGCCGATCTGGCACTCGCGCGATCTGGTCAACTGGCAGCCGCTAGGCCACGCCATCACCCAGAACGTCGGCGCAATCTGGGCGCCCGATCTGATCAAGCACGGTAAGCGTTACTACATTTATTTTCCGGCGCGGCGCGGCGACCAGGGCGAGCGCAGCAACTTCGTGGTCTGGGCCGACAACATCAAGGGCCCGTGGAGCGCGCCGATCGACATTGGCCTGGGCAAGTACATCGACCCCGGCCATGCGGTGGGCGAAGACGGCAAGCGCTATCTGTTCCTGAGCGGTGGCGATTACGTGCAGCTGTCCGACGACGGCTTCAAGGTGGTCGGCAGCCCCAAGCACGTTTATGACGGCTGGAAATACCCGGAAAGCTGGGATGTGGAAGGCTACGCCCAGGAAGGCCCCAAGATCACCCGCCACAACGGCTGGTACTACATGACCACCGCCGTGGGCGGCACCGCCGGCCCGCCGACCGGGCACATGGTGATCACCGCGCGCGCGCGCTCCATCCATGGCCCTTGGCAGAACGCGCCCAACAACCCCATCACGCGCACCAACAGTGCCGACGAGCCATGGTGGTCGCGCGGCCACGCCACCCTGGTGGAAGGCACCGACACGCGTTGGTGGATGCTCTACCACGGCTACGAACACGGCTATTGGACGCTGGGCCGCCAGGCCTTGCTCGACCCCATCGAGTGGACCGCGGACGGCTGGTTCGTCGCCAAGGGCGGCGACCTGGGCACCCGGCTGAAAAAACCCAGCGGCCAAGCGTTGCAGCATGGGATGGCGTTGTCGGACGACTTCCGCGCCGCCACGCTCAGCCCGCAGTGGGCGTTCTTCAACCCGGCCGCCGACGAAGCCAAGCGGCTGCAGGTGGGCGATGGCGTGCTGCGTCTGCAGGGCAAGGGCACCGCCCCGCGCAATGCCTCGCCGCTGACGGTGATCGCCACCGACCCGGCCTACCAGTTCGAGGTGCAGATGACCGTAGCACCGGGCGGGCAGGGTGGGGCGCTGCTGTTTTACAGCGACAAGCTCTACGCCGGCGTCGGCAGCAATGGCGAAAACTTCGTCATGCACCGCTATGGCGAAGAACGCCCGGGCACGCTGGCGCCCAGCACCAACGGCGGCACGCTGTGGCTGCGCGTCACCAACAACCGCCACATCGTCACCATTCACAGCAGCAGCGACGGCAAGACGTGGACCAAGTACCCGGTGCAGATGGAAGTGTCCGGTTACCACCACAACGTGGCCGGCAAGTTCCTGGCCCTGAAGCCGGCGCTGTACGCCGCCGGCACGGGCCAGGTGGAATTCCGTAACTTCCGCTACCGCGCCCTGGACTGATCGTTCTGCATCGGCGGGCATGGCGTGGCGCTGCCCGCTGTGGCAGGCCCGACCTGGCGCAACCGGTGCAGCGGCAGGCGTCGCTCAGGTCTACCGCCCCCGGGGCCGGTAGAATCCAATCAACTTCACTGGTTGACCGCTATGCCCGCCCGCAAGATGCCTGAAGAGGGAATGCCCGGCCTGCCGAAGGGCAAGGTCGCGACGATCAACGACATCGCGCGCATGTCGGGCGTGTCCAAGAAGACCGTCTCGCGGATCATCAACAATTCGCCGCTGGTGCGGCAGGACACCCGCGAGAAGGTCGAGGCGCTGATGCGTGAGGTCGGCTACGCGCCGGATCCGCTCGCGCGCGGGCTGGCGTTCCGGCGCTCGTTCCTGATCGGCATGGTCTACGACAACCCCACCGCGCAATACATCGTGGACATGCAATACGGCGCGCTGGACGCGCTGCGTGGCTCCAGTTTCGAGCTGGTGGTGCACCCCTGCGACAGCCGCAGCCCCGGCTACATCGAAGGCGTGCGCCGCTTCGCCCAAGCGCAGAAGCTGCATGGAGTGATCCTGGTGCCGCGTGCCTCCGAAGACCAGGCGCTGGCCGACATGCTGGCCGAGATCGGCTGCCGCTACACGCGCATCGCTTCGATCGCGCTGGACACCACTTCGCAGACAGTGATCACCCACGACCGCGACGGCGCCGCCGAAGCAGCCGATTACCTGCTCTCGCTCGGCCACCGCGACATCGCCCTGGTCACCGGCCCCAGCGCCTACCGCTCCTCGATCGAGCGCACCTCCGGCTTTGCCGACGCGCTGACCCGGCGTGGCATCGAACTGCCGCCGGAGCGTATTGTGGAGGCCGGCTACACCTTCGAATCCGGTGTGGCCGCGGCCGAAAAGCTGCTGCTGGGCAAGAAGCGCCCCACCGCCATCTTCACCGGTAACGACGAAATGGCCGCCGGTATATACAAGGTCGCCCTGCGCGCCGGCATCAACATCCCGCGCCAACTTTCGGTCATCGGCTACGACGACAGCTCGCTGGCCTCGCGCCTGTGGCCGCCGCTGACCTCGGTGCGCCGCCACACCCGCGACACCGGCCGTACTGCCGCCGCAATGCTGATCCAGCCCGACAACGCCCCTCAGCTGCCCACCGCCAGCGTGCGGCCGCACCTGATCGTCAGAGATTCCTGCCAACCGCCGGAGGATTGAGCACGTAAAGCCCTCCCACTCGGGAGCGCGCGCAGCCGCGTACCCTCATCCGGCCTGCGCGCCACCTTCTCCCGACGGGGGAAGGAATCAAAGCCCCTCGCCCGACGGGAGAGGGGTAAGGGTACGGCGGCAGACCGCCATTTGAGAACGCTCAGCCGTGATCTCAGAAGGAGGCGCATATAAGCGGCCACCCGACCAACCAAGCCGCGCTCCCAACACAGCGCGCAGCCTCGTACCCTCGTCCGGCGCTTGCGCGCCACCTTCTTCCGGCGGGAGAAGGAAGCAGGGGGCCCATCAGCCCCCCATCCCAACTATCGTGCACTGCGCAATGACACCGGTTAACCAGAGCCGGTAGACTACCCCCGTGCAAGCCCATGTTCCCCCTCGCTTGCCTCGGAGATGTGCCATGTCCCTGTACTGCAAAACGCATTACGCCACCCATCCCGGCGCCATCAAGGGCGCCAGCAACGATGAGCTGCGCGAGCTCTACCTGCTCGACGGCCTGTTCGTCGACGATGCGGTGACGCTCAAATACACCCACTACGAGCGCTTCGTGCTCGGTGGTGCCGCGCCGTTGGGCAAGACGCTGGACCTGCCTAAACAAACCGAGCCCGCCTCTGCCGCCGGGCATCCGTTTCTGGAGCGTCGCGAGCTGGGCATTCTCAACGTCGGCGCAGGTACCGGCACGGTGACCGTGGACGGCACCGCCTACACGCTGGAGCCGAAGGACGGCCTGTACGTGGCGATGGGCAGCACCGATATCAGTTTCGCGTCCGACGATGCCACCAACCCGGCCAAGTTCTATCTCGCATCTACCCCTGCGCATGCGCGCTTTGAGACCAAGCAGCTCTCAATTAAGGATGCGGTGGCACTGGAGCGCGGCGCGCTGGAAACCAGCAACGAGCGCACCATTTACCAGTACATCGTGCCGGCCACCTGCCAGTCGTCGCAGCTGTTGCTCGGCCTGACCGTGCTCAAGCCCGGCAGCGTCTGGAACACCATGCCGCCGCATCTGCACGACCGCCGCAGCGAGGTGTATTTCTATTTCGACCTGGGCGCCAACGACCGCGTCTATCACTTCATGGGCGAGCCCGACGCGCAGCGCCATATCGTGATCCAGAACAACGAAGCGGTGGTGTCGCCGCCGTGGTCCATCCACATGGGTGCCGGCACCAGCAACTACGCCTTCATCTGGGCGATGGGCGGCGAAAACCTGGATTACACCGACATGCATGTGCTGGATATCTGCCAGCTCAAGTAAGGCCTGCAGCAACGCGCCTGCACCGACGCGGCCGGCAGTCGTCATGACGCCGCTGTGTTCAAGCCGGCGCCAACAACGCCAGCGAGATTCAGACGGGCGCCGGCGCTGCATCAATTCGTACAACGCACTCGGCCGCGCACTGCGCGGCTTACTCAGCACACCACGGCACATCCAGCAGGAGCGATAAGGTAATGAGCAATCCGTTCAGTCTCGAAGGCAAGGTCGCACTGGTCACCGGTGCCAACACGGGCTTGGGGCAGGGCATCGCGTTGGCGTTGGCCGAGGCGGGCGCCGACATCGCCGCCGCCGGCATCCAGGCACCCATCGAGACCGAAGAAAAGGTCAAGGCGCTGGGCCGTCGCTTTATCGCCATCGAAGCCAACCTGATCAGCATCGAGCCGGTGCAGCGCATCATCGACGAGACCATCGCCGGCCTCGGCGGGCTGGATATCCTGGTCAACAACGCCGGCCTGATCCGTCGCACCGATGCAGTGGATTTCAGCGAGCAGGATTGGGACGACGTGCTCAACGTCAATCTGAAGTCGGCGTTCTTCATGGCGCAGGCGGCGGGCCGACATTTCATCGCGCAGGGCCGCGGCAAGATCATCAATATCGCCTCCATGCTGTCGTTCCAGGGTGGCATCCGCGTGCCGTCTTACACCGCCAGCAAGTCTGGCATCGCCGGCATCACCCGCCTGCTTGCCAACGAATGGGCCAGCAAGGGCGTGACCACCAACGCCATTGCGCCGGGCTACATGGCCACCGACAACACCGCGCAGTTGCGCGCCGACGAAGACCGTAACAAGTCGATCCTGGACCGCATTCCCGCCGCGCGCTGGGGTGTGCCGGCCGACCTCGGCGGCACTGCGGTGTTCCTGGCCAGCAGCGCTTCGGACTACGTGAATGGCGCGATCATTCCGGTCGATGGTGGTTGGTTGGCGCGCTGAGTCAACGCGCTTAGCCGAGTGCATTGCAGCACTCCTCCTCCCTCCGGAACCTTGGGCCCTTTATGGGGCGAAGGTGCCTGAAAGGCGGATGAGAGTCGGCGACGACGCATCAACCAGATGCGCACTTCCTCTCCTGCAATTGCTCTTCCGTTCTGCATCAGCGCGTTGGCCGCTTCAGCAAACAACACGCGCGCAGTCCAAAAAGACCGGCAACCCAACGCACGCATCATCGCTATCTAGCAACAACTTTTTAAAAAACTTCCCCAACCAATCGGAGCATTCCCATGAAAATCGCACTCATGAATGAGTTTAGTCAGGCCGCCAAGAACCCGGTGATCCTGCAGCAACTCAACGACGTCGCCAGCGAGCAAGGCCACAGCGTATTCAATGTTGGCATGGACGGCGACAACGACCATCGCCTGACCTACATCCACCTGGGCATCGTCGCCAGCCTGCTGCTGAACTCCAAGGCGGTCGACTTCGTGGTCGCCGGTTGCGGCACCGGCCAGGGCGCGATGATGTCGCTCAACGCGCACCCGGGCGTGTTCTGCGGGTACTGCATCGAGCCGACCGACGCGTACCTGTTCGCCCAGGTCAATAACGGCAACGCGCTGTCGCTGGCATTCGCCAAGGGCTACGGCTGGGGCGCGGAAATCAACGTGCGCTACATCTTCGAAAAGGCCTTCAGCGGCGAGCGCGGTCTGGGCTACCCGGCCGAGCGTCGCGAATCGCAGGCGGCCAACGCCGACATCCTGACCCAGGTCAAGCAGGCCACCGCCAAGTCCTACCTGGACGGCCTGCGCGCCATCGACCCGGAACTGATCAAGCAGGCGATCGGCGGCGAGCGTTTCCAGCAGTGCTTCTTCGACAACGCGCAGGATGCAGAGATCCGCAACTTCGTCGCCGGGCTGCTGGGCAAGACCGAAGCTGCTGCTGCGTAATCAGTAAACGCGTTTGAGCCCCTCTCCTGCCGGGCGAAAAGGCAGGGCTAGCGCGCCATCGGCGCGCCTGCCTTTGAGCGCCCACGCTGCAAGGCGTGGGCCGGGGCGCGGAGTGGGGCTGGGGTGAGGGTGCGGCGGAAGACCGCCCTCTTAAACGAAGAGGCTTGAGGCAACGGCAGCATGTTCAACATTGCTGATACCGACGCATCCTCATCCGCTCTTCGGCACCTCCTTTCCCCATGAAAAGGACAACATTCCGATGGAAGAAGGCAATAGCGCCCAGCATCTGGTGCGAATAACAAAGCGACTGCGCAGTCGCCAAGCGCGCGCGGCCGGTGTCCTCAATCGGCACAAACAAGTCGGATGTCGTGCTTCCTCCGCACCGTCCGCACCCACCTGACGACTGCTCGCTACGTTTTTTTCCCGCTCAGCATCCACGCCGGAGCCCATCATGCGTCTGCTGCTGTTCGCATTGCTGTTGCTCTCCGCATGCATCGCCCACGCCGCGCCACACCACATCTTCATCGCCGGCGATTCCACCGCTGCCGAGTACAGCGCCGAGCGTGCTCCACAGGCCGGTTGGGGCCAACTGCTGCAGGACTGGTTCGATCCGGCGCAGTGGCAGGTGCATAACCATGCCAAGGGCGGGCGCAGCGCGCGCAGTTTCATCGCCGAAGGGCGGCTGGATGCCATCGCAAGAGAATTGCAACGCGGCGATGTGTTGCTGATCCAGTTCGGCCACAACGACGCCAAGCGCGAAGACCCCACGCGCTACACCGATCCCACGACCGACTACGTGCAGTTCCTGCGCCGCTACATCGCCACTGCGCGAGACAAGGGCGCTACGCCCATCCTGATCACTCCAGCTGCGCGGTTGTTGTACGACTTCGGTGCGCTGCTCGACACCCACGGCCGCTACACCCTGGCCATGCAGCAACTCGCCGCGCAGGAACGCGTGGGTCTGATCGATCTCAACGCCAGCTCCAGCGACTGGATCCGCGTGCTCGGCGAACAGGCGGCCAAACCGTATTTCCTGTTCGTGCCCGACCAAGGCAAGGCCGACGGCACTCACTTCAGCCGCGCCGGCGCCACCGCCATCGCCTGCCTGGTGGTGCACGGCTGGGTGCAGCTGCAGCCAGCGCTCAAACCGCAGCTGCGTCGCGACGCCGATTGCGGTGCCGCGCCCGACATCGGCGCCCAACGCGCTGCACAGGCGCATCCCTCGCTGATGGTGCACGAGCGCGATCTCGCCCGCGAACAATCCGGCCCGCATGGCGGCGCCGGCCCGACCACGGCGTATCCGTTCTTCGCCGACGCACCTGGGTTGAAATTCGTGCTGCGCAAACGCGTGCTGCACAAAGGCGCCGGCATCGGCCTGCACCTGCACAACAAGGATGAGATCTATTACATCGTCAGTGGGCGCGGTTTATACGCGCTGGACGGCAAGCAATACGATGTCGCCGCCGGCGATGCATTGTTGACGCGGCCGGGCAGCACGCATGCCTTGCAGCAAACCGGCGAAGAGCCGCTGGTGCTGTTGCTGGCATATACCGCATCCAAGTAACCGTCGCGCCTCATACGGCGCAGCTGTAATGAGGCGACGCCATATCTTTCATGCGCGCCGCTCTGTCACTCGGAACGGCCTGACTGCAGTGACCTGCTTCCACTTGCAGATTAGCGCGCCGGTGGATCGGCGAAGCGTGGCCGTTCGTATGAGTACCGTATTGTGGCAGTCGCCGCCGCGGCCGGGAGCAAACAGCTGCAAGCGTTTCAACAGCGTCAGGCTTTATCCACCCCGTAATGTGTCAACCCCAGGCGCGCCAGGTCGCCCGAGCGGCGGTAGTAAACCTCTTCCCAGCCATCCACGCGCTGGCGGTCGGTTTCGTTCATGGCATCGAGAATGTCTTCGATGCTGAGCAGGTTGGGATCTTCTTCCAGTCGCTCGAACACGGCGCCCAGGCCTTCGATGGCTTGGCGCAGTTGTGCCGCGCCCATCGCGGCCAGCCCCCGCACCGCATCCTCGCGGGTGGCGGCATCCCAGCGGTCGAAATAGCGCGCGTAGCCGCTCTGGCGCATGTCTGCGTCCAGGCGCGCCAACGCCACCAGTTCGCGTTCGCCAGGCGATAACGCGTCCAGACGTCCGCGCAGGCTGGTGAGTTTTGCCAGCGCCCGCGCGCTGCGGCGTCGCCACAGCAGCTCGGGCATGTTGAGCAGGCCTTCCGGGGTGGGCGGCGCTACTGCTGGCCAATTCACCCCGAAGCCGTCTTCGGTGATCTGCCACTGCGCGCGCTGCGGCGGCAATGCCTTGAGCAATAACCGATGCGCCTGGATGGGCTCGTCGATGCGGATGCCGTTGGCCAGGGTGAACAGCAGGCGGGTGTCGTCCAGCTCCAAGCGCCGGATGCGCAGATGCGTCAGGTCCATTGAGCCAAGGCGGTGTGGGGAGGTTTGACCTTAGTCTGCGTTGGCAACGGTGTCGAGTAGGCGTATGTCACATCGCAGCTT
Source organism: Xanthomonas vasicola pv. musacearum NCPPB 4379 (assembly GCF_000277895.2). Classification (NCBI taxonomy): domain Bacteria; kingdom Pseudomonadati; phylum Pseudomonadota; class Gammaproteobacteria; order Lysobacterales; family Lysobacteraceae; genus Xanthomonas; species Xanthomonas vasicola. Next base: position 147,308 of record NZ_CP034655.1, read on the forward strand.
CACCACCGCGCGGCGTTGCAGCTCGCAGCGGCCGGCGGTGCGTTATTCCATCAGTTGCCTCACACGTCGCCGTCACGGCTCCACCCCTCGCCGCTGCCGCGCTGGATCACCCGATCGGTCGGCAGCACATCGCCGGCCGGCACCTGCGTCTGTTGCGCAAGATCGGCATAAATCGGCGTGAAGTCCGGCGCGGTGGCCTCCATCAGCTGCGCAAAGCTGTCGATGACGAAATAGGTCTTCTGGAAGCTGTCGATGCGGTAACGCGTGCGCATGATGCGTTGCAGGTCGAACCCGACGCGGTTCGGTGCTGCCGATTCCAGTGAATGCAGCGATTCGCCCTTGGACGATACGATGCCCGCGCCATAGATGCGCAGGCCGTGCGGCGTGTCGATCAAGCCGAATTCCACCGTGTACCAGTACAACCGGGTGAGGTTCTGCAGCGCATCCGGGCCGATGCCGTGCGCCTTGACCCCGCCGCGACCATAGGCCTGCATGAAGTTGGCAAACAGCGGATTCATCAACAACGGCACGTGCCCGAACAGGTCATGGAACAGGTCCGGTTCGGCGATGTAATCGATCTGATCGGGGCGGCGGATCCACCACGTCACCGGGAAGCGCTTGTTGGCCAGGTGATCGAAAAAATCCAGCTCCGGCAGCAGGCCCTGCACGCCGACCAGGGTCCAGCCGGTGGCGGCTTGCAACACCTCGTTAAGCGCATCGAAGCGCGGAATGTGCGTCTGGCCCATGCCCATCGCGTCCTGCGCCTGCAGGAATTCGTCGCAGGCGCGACCGACCAGCAACTCGCGCTGGCGCCGATACAAGGTGCCCCAGGTGGCGTGATCGTCGGCGCTGTAGCTTTCCCACGGCTGCTCCACCACGGCGGTGGTGTAGACCGGCACATAGCCTTTATCGGTGAGCTGGTTTTCAACGCGTTGCGGGGCGGTATTCATGCGGCGGCACTTCCGATGATCAACGCTCACCTTAGCCGGATGTGTACGCAACGGGATTGCGAATCTTGTGTGGCGCGGCCGTAATAGCGCAAGATTCGTGCGTCATCGCCTGCTGCTGCGCAACATATGAATCAGCCCATCGCTCTGGACCGCTCCGATTTGCGCTTGCTTGCCTTGCTGCAGAGCCAGGGGCGCACGAGCAATGCCGAGCTGGCCGTGCAGGTCAATCTGTCGGCATCTGCGTGCCTGCGACGTACCCAGCGGCTGGAGGCTGCCGGCATCATCGCCGGCTATGGCGCGCGCCTGGATGCCCGCGCGCTGGGGCTTGGCTTGCAGGCTTTCGTGCGTGTGCAGCTGGAGCAGCACGGCCAGGCCGATATCGAACATTTTGCCGAAGGCGTGCGCGGCTGGGATGAGGTGGTGGCGTGTTGGGCGCTCACCGGCGACATGGATTATCTGCTGCAGGTGCAGGTGCGCGACCTCGAACATTTCTCGCGGTTTTTGCTCGATCGCCTGCTCAATGCCACTGGTGTGTCGGATGTGAATTCCAGCTTCGTGTTGCGCACGGTGAAAGCGCCGGAAGGTCTGCCGCTGTCGCATCTGGCATAAGCGGGCCGAAGGGCTGAAGACGCATTGCCTTGCGCGGGTGATGCAACGCTGCAGGCAGCCGCCGCATGTGGTGCGACGTCTCGCTGGCATGCAAGAAATGTCCGGTTGCTTGCCCCGCAAACGATAACGATTTACATTTAACTCACATCTTGGCCGCGTCCGGCCATGTCGTTCGTGTCGCATCGCCAGCCCCTGCAGGGTCAGCCAGTCGGTTCGAGTGGACGCCCGCGTGTGCCTGTGCCTTTCCCTGTTGCGTGACGCATTGCGTCCGCAGCGATCGACGAGAACGCCCCATGTCTGCTGCCATTGCTCCCCTTGGCCTGTTGTCTGCCGCGCTGCTATGCGCGCTGTCGACCTTGGCTTCCACCGCGTACGCCGACGAGGTCGCCGATGCGACCAACGCCAAGACGCTCGACCAAGTCAGCGTCAACGGTACGGTGAGCCGCGCGCAACCGGCTACCACCACGCGCTTGCCGCTGACCCTGCAGGAAACGCCGCAGTCGGTCAGCGTGATCGGGTTGCAGCGGTTGGAAGAGCAATCGCTTTTCAGCATCGACGATGTGATGCGTCACGTCACAGGCGTCAACGTGTCGTTCTACGACACCCAGCGGCCGTTGTATTTCGCGCGTGGCTTCCAGATCACCGATTTTCAGGTCGATGGCTTGCCGACCTACAGCGGCGCCACCAATCAGGAATACGACACGGTCTTCTACGACCGCATCGAAGTGATCCGTGGTGCCAATGGCCTGCTCAGCGGTGCGGGCATTCCCTCGGCCACGGTCAACCTGTTGCGCAAGCGCCCCGGCAAGGACTTCGACGCCTCGTTTGCAGTGAGCGCGGGCACCTGGGACTTCCGCCGCATGCAGGCCGACGTCAACGCGCCGCTGACCGAAGACGGGCGTTTTCGCAGCCGCGTGGTGGCCGCCTGGCAGGACCGCGATTACTACTACGACCGCTACCACGACAACAAAATGTCGGGCATGGCGGTGCTGGAAGGCGACCTGACCGAGAGCAGCACGCTCACCGTGTGCTACCAGCGCCAGGACAACACCCCGGTGGGTTCGACCTGGGGCACGGTGCCGTTCTTCGCTGCAGACGGCTCCTACGCCAACCTGTCGCGCTCGACCAACATGGCGCCGGAATGGACGCGCTGGCAGCGCGAGACCAGCACCGCGTTCGCCAACCTGGAACAACGCATCGGCGAGGACTGGTTACTGCGCGTCAATACTGCCCACACCAAGGGCACGGTGCAGAGCTTGCGCGTGTACGGCACCGGTTACCCGGCCGCCGATGGCAGCGGGGTGTTTCTACGCACCGGCGCCGGCCAAACGCAGGACACGCGCGACAGCGTCGACGTGTATCTCTCCGGCGGGTTTGCGCTGTTCGGCCACCAGCACGATGTGGTGATCGGCGGCAGCTGGCAAGACCTGCAATCGACCACGTATAGCGTGGCGCAGCGCTATCCTGCCGATTGGGCGAGCTGCCCCAATGCGTTTGGCCCGCCCGAGCGCTGCTATTTCATTCCCAACATCCGCAACTGGAATGGCGATGCGTCCGAAGTGACGTATACGCGCACCGGCGCGCGTGGCGAGGCACGCACGACCCAGCGCGGTGTGTATGCATCCACACGCTTTCGGCTGGCCGACCCGCTGTCGTTGATTGCCGGCGCGCGACTGAGTTCGTGGGAAACGCGCACCCAGGCTTTCGATGCCAGCGGCACGTACACCGGCACCAGTGGCCGCTATGAAGTGAGCGACGAAGTCACCCCGTACGTGGGGCTGGTCTACGACATCGTGCCGGATGTGTCGGTTTACGCCAGCTACACCGAAATCTTCAACCCGCAGAATTACCGCGACAAGGACAACAACCTGCTTGCACCGGTGGAAGGCTCCAACCTGGAAGCCGGCATCAAGGCGCAGTTGTTCGATGGTTATGCGATGGCCACCGCCGCCGTGTTCGAGGCCAAGCAGGACAACTACGCAGTGCGCGACATGACCCAGCCGGAGGCCTCGCTACCGGATGGCAGCTCGGCGTACATCGGCGTGGACGGCACCAAGAGCCGCGGCTGGGAAGTGGACTTCAATGGCGAGGTGCTGCCCGGTTGGACCATCAACGCCGGCTACACCCACGTCAAGGTGACGCGCGCGCCGACCGATGCGATCTACGCCAATCTGCCCGAAGACTACCTGCAGCTTTCCACCCAGTGGCGCCTGCCGGGCGCATGGGACCGGTTGAGCATCGGCGGCGGCGTGAGCTGGCAGAGCGCGGTGCGCGGCTTCAATATCGAACGCCCCACCGGTGACGGCAGCGGCGCCACACGCCGGTCACCGTGGTGCAGAACCCGTATGCGCTGGTGCATTTCAATGCCAACTACCGCATCAGTGAGCAGTGGACCGCATCGCTTGCGGTGCGCAATGCGTTCGATAAAACCTATTGGGCGAATCTGGATTATCAGAACTACGGCGAACCGCGTTTTGTCAGCGTGTCGCTACGTTGGCGTTACTGAGGTCGATGGCGATGCAGGCGCCTGATGAGGCATGGCGCCGAGCGATGACAATTGGCAGAGTCTTTGTGCCGTTGCAGTCGTTCCAACGCCCCGCTTCACGCGGAGCTTTCTTGTGCTTGCGCCAGTCGCCGGCGACGCGTAGCAGCGCGCCGATCAACGTTTTGTACGATGACGGTGTACCCAGACCTCGCAAAGGCGATCAACTGAGACGTCTGCGGCGGATCTGCTCGCGTTCGTCTGCCGTCAGATCATCAATGTGGATGTAGTGGACGCCTAGACCGCGTGGTGCGCTCAGAAGCTGCGATTCGCTCTCGTCCTGGCTATTGTCGGGCGAAGAGATCAGGCCAACGATCGTTCCATGCGGGGCCACCCGCCATAGCGCCACGCGCTGGAAGACGCGTGGCTCATCGGCCTCGGCAGCTTGTGGATAGATGGCGTACCAACCATCGGCAGGCAGGTAGCGATAAGAACCGTAGTCGTTCATAGCGTCTCTAGGCGGATGAGGGATGACGCTCTGATTGTCGATATACGCGGGTAGGCGGGATGCGGGAGTTTCTGATTTGGCGCTGCAGCTACGCATCGGGCCATCTGGGCTTCGCTGCTGCGAGAAGGGTTTCGCGTATGACGCTCAGAGCACCGGATGGGCTGCGAGAGCTAACAGCTACGTGTGGCGGGGCGTTGGGACGGCCAAGCCGCACCTGAGCGGTCGACGCTGGCACCCTGCTCGCAATGCCATTGCGAGCGTGCCGATCGACTCCTCCCGGAGAATTCTTACGGCGACAACGCGTTAGGACGCAATCAGCTGTTTTTTACCGGGCGAATCCTGCCTTCCCCTCGCGGTCAAAAACGCATAGCTACAATAATTATATCCTGCGAACAGGAGGACTAGAGTGGCCGCTCAACCACCACCTCGGGTATCTCATGATCATGCCTTCGCGCCTTTTGCGTTTAACGCTTGGTGTCAGCGTCTGTGTGGCCGCAACCAGCGTAGCAGCGCAAGCCATCGCTCCCGAAACAACCGCATCCTCCGTAACCGACGCCGGTGGGCAACAGCAGGATTCCGCACCCACTGCGAGCTTCGAACAGTGGCTGGCCGACTTCCGCCAGCGTGCGCTTGCCGCCGGCATTGAAGCCACCACGCTGGATAATGCATTCGCTGGTGTCACACCCGATCCATCGGTGCAGAAACTTGATCAACAGCAACCCGAATTCACCAGCTATCTATGGGACTATCTCGACGCGCGTGTTACACCTTCCGCCATCCAGGAAGGACAGCAGCTGCTGATCAGCCAGCACGCCCTCTTCGAGAAGTTGCGGCAGCACTATGGTGTGGATCCGGGCATTCTGACCGCCATCTGGAGCATGGAAAGCGGGTACGGCACGCAGATCGGGGACTTTTATGTCATTCGCTCGCTGGCGACATTGGCGCATGAGGGGCGGCGCACCACATATGGCAACACGCAGCTGCTTGCGGCCCTGCAAATCCTGCAGACGGAAAAAAGCATTGCTCGCTCACAACTGGTGGGTTCGTGGGCCGGCGCCATGGGACAGACGCAATTCATTCCGAGCACCTATCGCGACTACGCCGTCGACGAGGATGGCGACCAGAAGCGGGATGTCTGGAATTCCAAGGCGGACGCGTTGGGCTCTGCGGCGAATTATCTCAAGCAGAACAATTGGACCAGCGCTGTTCCCTGGGGCCAGGAAGTCCATCTGCCAGCCGGCTTCGACTACGCGCAGGCCGACCTGACGATCAAGAAGACCGTCGCCGAATGGCAGCGCCTGGGCGTGGCGTCCCGCAAGCCGATTGCACCCGCACTGGCGCAGCAGCAGGCATCGGTGTTATTGCCCACCGGATACCGCGGCCCGGCCTTCCTGGTGTTCGATAACTTCCGCAGCATTCTGCGCTACAACAATTCCACCGCCTATGCCCTGGCGGTCGGCTTGCTGGCAGATGGCTATGCGGGCAGGGCCGGGGTCGAGCAACCCTGGCCTAAAGACGATCCGCCGCTCAATAGCACGGCCCAGATCACCGAGCTGCAGCAGAGACTGACCGATAAGGGATTCGACGTGGGCGGCATCGACGGTGTGCTGGGGGCGCAAACTCGCCAGGGAATCCGTGCATTCCAGCGTAGCCAGCAGTTGCCGCAGGACGGTTACGCCAGTACGTCGCTGCTGGCGCGGCTGCGGGCCGCCTGATCGGGGGATGTACGTCAGAGAAGACGTAGGCGACCCGGTGCTGGGCGGCCCCGCTCGAGCGGCGCAGGTAGTGCGTGGCCCCTCGCGTCGGCCGTACTGCACCCGGGTTGCAGCTGCAGGTCGCCAGCGTCGCCCCCCCTGTACCAGGCTAGTACGGGCGCTCGAGAGTCGACGCCGACTTGGTGTGGCCGCTAGGCTACGCACGGCGCCCTGCAGGCACCGCTGACCAGCAGGGGCTACTGAGAGTTGCATCCTCGTTGCCTAGTTGCACTGACTCTGCCAATTCACACGCGACACGCATTGCAGTGCGATGCGTGCGGTGTGGTAACCGGGACGGCATCGCGGCCAGAGCCGCTCCTACAAGAGCGGCGCTGGCCGTGCCGACGTCGCCGATACACCCAAAGACCCCCGCCCCGGTAGGAGCGGCCCCGGCCGCGACCTTGTGCGGCCACCCTCAGTGCATCAACACAAGGCATCAACAACGCAGTCGCTCTACGCATCTGGTTTGAATGCGCGCGTCTCGAAACAGGTGCCCCACGCCCGCTCAGCTCCGCATGAACTTGTGCGGCACCCGCATCAACTGCGCATCGCCTCGCACCGCAGCCGCATCACGGTGCTACGCAGGCCTCTTCCTTGCCGCGCAATTTTTCCCAACGCGAACGTTGTTCCAGGCAGCGCTCGTAAGCCTGCTGCTTTGCCGCTTTCGCCTGGTCGGCGGCGGTCCGTGTGGCGCTGCTGCGCGCCGCCTGCAGCTGCGCGATCTTGGCGCGAATCTGCGGCATCACCGCCATTGCAGCGCGCTCGCCTTCCAGGATTGCCGCCGCACGCTGGTTGAAATCGGCCGAGCCGATCTCGTTGACCTTCGGGCGAACGACCACATCGGCACGTTTGAGTTCGGCCTCGCCCAGGCGCTGGCCCATGATCGAAATCGACTGGTTCACCGTGCCCAGCAGGTCGCCCGGATTCTTGCCGCTGGCTTTGCTGGAAATATCCACCGCCACCACGAATTCGGCACCCAACTGGCGCGCCGCATCCACCGGCACCGGGCTGACCACGCCGCCATCGACGAAGTGATAGTGGCCGATGGTCACCGGCTCGAATACGCCCGGGATGCTGCTGGACGCGCGCACCGCCTGGCCGGCATTGCCGCGCACGAATACGGTGCGTTCGCCATCTTCCAGCCGCGTGGCGACCGCCGCGAACGGCTTGCGCAGTTTTTCGATCGGCTTGCCGCCCAGCTGTTCATTGACGTAGTCCTGCAGTTTCTGGCCCTGCACCAGCCCACCGGAAAACAGCCGCACATCGCGGATGCTGGTCTGGTCGAGCGCGACGGCCTTTTCTTGCATTTCGAACGCATCCATGCCGCTTGCATACAACGCGCCCACCACGCTGCCGGCGCTGGTGCCGGACACCACCACCGGTGCGAAGCCGTTGGCCTCGAGCATCTTGATCACCCCGATATGCGCAAAGCCCTTGGCCGCACCGCCACCGAGCGCGACGCCGATCTTGATGGGCTTGGGGGCTGCGGCCGAAGGCGCCTGCACCATCGGCGCCGGTGTCGCCGAGCGCGGCTCGCCCCCGCAGGCGCTTAGCAGCCAGGCCACTGACAGGGACAACAGGACACACTTACTAGGAAAGGCGGTCATGGCGAACGTGCACAGGGCGCGATGTGGACAGCGGCGCAGCATACACGCCGCAGCCCTGGCCGCCCTCTGCATCGGCGACGGGCGACGAGGCGTCGATGCGCAGATATTGCGCGCTGCGCGCACACCTCGCCTGTCATGATGGTATCGGGCGCCCTTGTGTTGGTAGCGTACGGCATGAATTCGGCCAACCCCACAGTTTGCAGAAGCATCATCTTCAATCACGTATCGGCGCGGTTTCCGCTGCGTGCACTGGCGCTGTTCCTGCTGGTAGCCGCATCGCCCTGTCATGCGCTGGACGCGGTAGCGGTCAAGCGGCAGGTCGATGGCATTCTGGATCGAGACTATCCACGGTGGGAGGCCCTATACCGGACCGTACACCAGCATCCCGAACTCGGCTTCGAGGAAACCGCGACTGCGCAACGGCTGGCCAAGGAAATGCGCGCGCTGGGGTTTCAGGTCAGCACGGGCATTGGCCGGACCGGGCTGGTGGCGATGTACCAAAATGGCCCCGGCCCCACGATCATGGTACGTACTGAACTGGATGCGTTGCCGATGCGCGAAACCACGGGGCTGGCGTACGCCAGCGACGTCCATCTGCAGTCCAGGGAACGCGATACCTATGTGGCGCATACCTGCGGTCACGACATTCACATGGCGGCCTGGGTCGGGACGGCCGCAACCTTGGTGCAGCTGCGCGCACAATGGCGCGGCACGCTGATGTTCATCGCCCAACCGGCGGAGGAAAAGGGTCGTGGTGCGCAGGCGATGCTTGACGATGGCCTGTTTGCCCGGTTCGGCAAGCCGGACTACGGCTTTGCGCTGCATGTCGGCCCGGACGCCTACGGCCATGTGTTCTACAAGGCCGGGGCGGTGACTTCCAACTCCGATGCGCTGGAGGTGGTGTTCCAAGGCAAGGGCGGGCACGGCGCGATGCCCGCCGCGACGATCGATCCGATCCTGATCGCCGCACGTTTCGTGGTCGACGTGCAGAGCGTGATCAGTCGCGAAAAAGACCCGGCTGCGTTTGGCGTGGTCAGCATTGGGGCATTCAATGCCGGCACTGCCGGCAACGTCATCCCCGACCGCGCGCAGCTGCGCGGCACCATCCGCAGCCAGGACCCCCAGGTGCGCGACAAGCTGCTCGACGGCGTGCGACGTACTGCGCTGGCCAGCGCGCAGATGGCCGGCGCGCCGGCGCCGCAGATCGCCCTGGGCGAGCGCGGGTCCAGGGCGGTGATCAACGATGCAGCGCTGGCCGAGCGTACCGGGGCGGTGTTCGCGCAGGCGTTCGGGGTCGACGCGGAGCGCCAGCGCGAACCGAGTGCCGCCAGCGAAGACTATTCGGCCTTCGTCGCTGCCGGCGTGCCGTCGTTCTACTTCGGCATCGGTGGACTCGATCCGCAGTGGCTGCAGCAGGCCCGGCAAACGGGCGAGCGCATTCCGGTGAACCATTCGCCGGACTTCGCGCCGGTGCCGCAGCCAAGCATCCGGACCGGCGTGGAAGCGATGACACTGGCGGTGATGAACGTGATGCCGCCGCCGTCCTGATCTCGGTGCGGCCGCGCCGGGATGGTGGTCAGAAGTTGTTATCGCCATCCAGCAAGCGGCCCAGGCCGCCCAGCACCGAGCCTTCGCCGCGCTGTTGGCCACCGGCTTGCGGGGCGGCCTGCAACATGCGGCCGGCCATGCGCGAGAACGGCAGCGATTGCAGCCAGACCTTGCCCGGGCCGGTGAGGGTGGCCAGGAACATGCCTTCGCCGCCGAAGAACATGCTCTTCAGGCCGGCGACACGGCGCACGTCCATGTCCACGCCGGCGTGGTAGGCGACCACGCAGCCGGTGTCCACGTCGATGCGCTCGCCGGGGCCCAACTCGCGTTCGACGACCGTGCCACCTGCATGCACGAACACCCAGCCGTCGCCTTCGAGTTTCTGCATGATGAAACCCTCGCCGCCGAACAGGCCGGTGAGGATCTTGCGCTGGAACGCGATGCCCAGCGACACGCCGCGGGCGCCGGCCAAAAAGCTGTCTTTCTGGCAGATTAGCTGGCCCCCATGTTCGGACAAACGCAGCGCCAGCACCGTGCCCGGGTAGGGTGCGGCGAACGCGACCTTGGCCTTGCCGCTGCCGGCGTGCGTGAACACGGTGGTGAACATGCTTTCGCCGGTGACCACGCGTTTGCCGGCCGACAGCAACTTGCCCATCAGCCCGCCGCCGCCGCTCTGGCCGGCATGCGAGCCATCGCCGAACACGGTGTCCATTTGCACCGCGGCGTCCTTGTACATGAGTGCACCGGCCTCGGCGATGGCGCTTTCGCCCGGGTCCAGCTCGACTTCGACGAACTGCATGTCGTTGCCGACGATGCGGTAGTCGATCTCATCGGCGCGCCCGGCCGCACCGGTCAGCGGTGGCGGCGCGCTGCTGCTGCCCTGCAGCTCGGCCAGCTGACGGGCCGGGGTCCAGCCATCGAGCCCATCGCGCCAGGCCAGCGCATTGGGCTGGCGCTGCGCATGCGCGCGGGCGTTGGCATCGTCGAGCGGGCCGATACGCTCGGCCTGTCCGGGAGTATGGAAATACCACTGCGCCATCGCAACGACTCCTGTCTGTGTGTGCGGCGAGTCTAAGCGCAACCGCGGCAGGTGCGTCCCGTGTCCAAGGTCATGTCTGAAGCGCGTGGTTGGGACGTGGTTGCGGCCCGTCCGGAGCGCTTCGCCGTCGCGATGCCGAGCGTCGGCGAGCAACGCGTGCAAGGACACGGCCTGTGCGCGCTGCGGGTGGGGCTGCCCTTAGTCGCCCACCGTCGCCCAATAACGCTCGCCATCGCGCTGCACTCGCACTGGGCCGTCGAACACCGCCGACAGGCTGGCATCGGTGAGCAGCGCATCGCGCGTGCCATCAGCCACCACCTTGCCGGCGCGCAGCAGGATCACCCGCGCGATCTCCGGCACGATTTCTTCGATGTGATGGGTCACCAGCACCAGCGTGATGCCTTGTTGGGCGAGATGCCGCATCGTGTTGAGCAGGTGCTGGCGCGCGACCAGATCCAACCCGGTGGACGGCTCGTCCAACAGTAGCGCCTGCGGGCGATTGACCAGCGCACGCGCAATCAGCACCCGTCGGGTTTCGCCGGCCGACAACTCGGCAAATTGCCGGTCCACTAGCGGCAATGCGCGCGCCAGCGTCAGCGCTTCGCGCGCGCGTGCACGCATGTCGTCGCTGATCTCGCGATGTGGCGGCACCACGTAGCTGGCGAAGAAGCCCGACAGCACCGCACTTTCCACATCCAGCCCGGGCATGTCGGCCAGATTGACGCTCAGATCGCCGGTGACGATGCCCAATTGCGAGCGCAGACGATCCACCTGCCAGCGCGTTTGTCCCAGCACTTTCACGGCCGGCTGGCCATCGGCACGCGCCAGCGGGTACAGCTCGCGCGTGATCAATTTGATGAAGGACGATTTGCCGCAGCCATTGGGGCCCAGGATCGCAGTGTGCTGCCCCAGCGCGATGCGTAGACGCAGCGCATGCAGAACACGGACCTGGCCGCGCATCACACTGGCTTGGTCGAGTTCGATCAATGGGGTGGCGTTCGCAACGGCAGCGGAATCGGCAGCATTCTCGGTAGCAACAGTCATACGGGCGACATCAGGCGCAATGGGGAGGGAACGTGCGAACCGCTTTAGAAATGTAGGTGCAACTCTACGCATCCGGAGGGTGAAGTTTGCCGCGATCGCCCCCATCATGTCTGCATCACCCCGAGAGCGCTGCTGTGGAGATGCCGATGTTGTCCGAACCGATCATCGACTTTTTGACGTCAGGCGTTGCGGGGCTGGGGGTGTGGGGCATGCTGGCAGTGCTGCTGGTGTTCACCCAGCTCACCATCTTTGCGGTGACCTTGTACCTGCATCGCAGCCAGGCGCATCGCGGTGTGGATTTCCATCCGGTCATTGCGCATTTCTTCCGCTTCTGGACATGGTTAACCACCTCGATGATCACCCGCGAGTGGGTAGCGATCCATCGCAAGCATCACGCCAAGGTCGAGACCGAGGAAGACCCGCATAGCCCGCAGACCAAGGGCATTTCGCAGGTGTTCTGGCGCGGCGTGGAGTTGTACCGCGAGGCACGCACGCAGCGCGCCGATATCGAGCAGTACGGCAAGGGTGCGCCGACCGACTGGATCGAGCGGCATCTGTACACCCCGCATGCCAACGCCGGCCCGATCGCCTTGCTGGTGATCAATTCCTTGTTGTTCGGGTTGCCGGGCATTGCGTTGTGGGCGATCCAGATGGCGTGGATTCCGTTCTGGGCGGCCGGTGTGGTCAACGGCCTCGGTCACTGGTGGGGCTACCGCAATTTCGAATCGGCCGACACCTCCACCAACCTTACGCCGTGGGCGCTGTGGATCGGCGGCGAAGAACTGCACAACAACCATCATGCCTTCCCGAGTTCGGCACGCTTTTCGATGCGGCGTTGGGAGCTGGATATCGGTTGGGTCGCGATTCGTGGCCTGCAGGCACTCGGCCTTGCCAAGGTGTTGCGGGTGGCACCGTCGCTGGATATCCGCCCCAATATCGCCGTGCCCGATGCCGACACGCTCAAGGCGCTGTTGTCGCACCGCTTCCAGGCCATGACCGACTATCAGCGCAACGTGCTCAAGCCGGCGCTGTGCGAAGAAGCGGCCGCCACCGGCGCCAAGCTGCGCGAGTTGCTGCCGCGCCGCCTGCGCAAGGGCCTGGTCGACGACGGGCGCTGGCTCAAGCCGCAGGCACGTGCGCAGTTGCAGACGTGGGTGGCGCAGCGTCCGCGCATGCGCACGCTTGTCGAGTACCGTGCGCGGCTGACGGCCGTGCTGGAAGCGCGCAGCCACGATGCCTCCGAACGGCTCAGGCAGTTGCAGCAGTGGTGCCACGAGGCCGAAGCCAGCGGCAATGCAGCCTTGCAGTCATATGCGGCACGGCTCAAAGGGTATGCGTTAAGTGGTGCGTAACGCGGGTGGCAGGCGCGCCGTGGTGCGTGCACGCGGCGCGTGCGGCGTGATCGTGCGGACTGGGCTGATCGCATGTCTTGCGTCCTTGCCTGCAGTTGCAGCGCATGCCCAGGTGCAGGACAGCCAGCAATATCTGCAACGCATGGACACCGATGGCGATGGACGGGTGAGTCTTGACGAGTATCTGGCCTGGATGAGTTATGCCTTCGACCAGCGCGATACCAATCACGATGGCGTGCTGCAAGGCGATGAACTGCCCGGCCGTCGCGGCAAGCCGATCACCCGCGCGGCGCATCGCGCCACCTTGATCGGGCGTTTCGCGCGGCAGGATGCCAATGGCGATGGTTACCTGAGCGCGCGCGAACTGCTGGCGCCGCCACGCTGATGCGCGCCTTCGCGCGCGTCTGACGCTGCGTTCGGCAAGCTCGGCCGCATGTTCACTCTCGATCAGGTCAGCCGCCGCTACGGCCAAGCCATCGCGCTCGACGCGGTCACGCTGACGTTCGCCAGCGGCGTCACAACTGCGTTGATCGGCCCCAGCGGCGCCGGCAAATCCACCGTGGTGCGCATGCTGGTCGGGCTGGAATGGCCGGACAGCGGCACGGTCGCCTTCGACGGCAGGCCGTTGCAGCGCGCCAACCTGCAGGCGCAGCGGCAGCGCATCGGCTACGTGATCCAGGAGGGCGGCTTGTTTCCGCATCTGGACGCGCGTAGCAACGTGAGCTTGCTGGCACAGACGCTGGGCTGGACGCGTGAGCGCATCACCGCGCGCCTGGAGACGCTATGCGCGCTGTGCCAACTGCCAGCGGACTTGCTGGCGCGTTACCCGGCCGAACTCTCCGGTGGTCAGCGCCAGCGTGTCGGACTGATTCGTGCGCTGATGCTGGACCCGCCGGCCTTGTTGCTGGACGAACCGCTCGGCGCGCTCGACCCCATCGTGCGCTACGACCTGCAGGCGCAGATGCGCGAACTGTTTGCGCAGCTGGGCAAGACCGTGGTGCTGGTGACGCATGACGTCGCCGAAGCCGCCTATCTGGCCGATAGCCTGGTGCTGATGCGCGCTGGCCGCGTCGTGCAGCAGGGCAGTGCGCGCGACTTGCTGGAGCAACCAGCCGATGCGTTCGTGCAGCGCTTTCTCACCGCGCAGCGCAGCATTGGCGATGCCGCATGATGGCGCGCGCGCTCATCGCCGTGGTGTTGCTGATCTGCAGCCTCGGCGTGCAGGCCGCGCAAGTCACCATCGGTTCGAAGAACTTCACCGAAGCGGTGATCCTGGGAGAAATCGCCACCGCCGCCGGCAAGCGCGACGGTGTGGATGTCCAGCACCGCGCTCAGCTCGGTGGCACGCGCATTCTGTGGCGCGCGCTGGAGACCGGACAAATCGATGCGTATGCCGAATACACCGGCACGCTGGCGCAGGAACTGCTGCAACTACCCAACGCCAACCAAGCCGAACTGGGCGCCGCACTCGACGCGCGCGGGCTGGCGATGACCGATTCGCTGGGTTTCCAGAATACCTACGCGTTCGGGATGAAGCGCGAACGTGCGCAGGCGTTGGGCATCGCCGCGTTGTCGGATCTGGCACGGCATCCCACGCTCAAGATCGGTTTGAGCAATGAATTCATGCAGCGTGCCGATGGCTGGCCGGGTGTGCGTGCGGCGTACGCGTTACCGCAGAGCGCGACCGGGCTGGATCACGACCTGGCCTATCGCGCGCTGCAGAGTGGCGCGATCGAAGTTACCGACCTGTACAGCACCGATGCGGAAATTCCGTATTACCAACTGCAGGTGCTGCGCGACGACCAGCATTATTTCCCGGACTACCAGGCGATTTTTCTGTATCGCAAGGATCTGGCGCAACGCTCGCCGGCGATGTTGCAGGCATTGCAGGGGCTGCAAGGACGCATCGATGAAGCCACCATGCAGCGGCTCAACGCACAGGTAAAACTGGAGCGGCAGTCCGAAGCGGCGGTTGCCGCGCATTGGTTGGGCGTCACGCCGGCCTCTGAAACGGACTCGCGTGTGACGCGGTTGCTTGTGCATACGCGCGAGCATCTGGCGTTGGTCGGCAGTTCGTTAGGGCTGGCGTTGCTGCTTGCGCTACCGCTGGGCGTGCTGGCAGCACGGCGTCCACGTCTGGGGCAGGTGGTGTTGTCGTTGACCGGTGTGCTGCAGACGCTGCCGTCGCTGGCAGTGTTCGTTTTCATGATTCCAGTGTTCGGGATCGGCGCAAAACCAGCGATTGCTGCGCTGTTTCTATATAGCCTGCTGCCGATCGTGCGCAACACCCATGCCGGGCTGACCTCAATCCCGCGCGAGCTGCGTCAGACCGCGCACGCCATTGGGTTACCGGCGTGGACACGCCTGTGGCGTGTGGAACTGCCGCTGGCCCGCCGCACGATTGTGGCCGGCATCCAGACCGCCGCGGTGATCAACGTTGGCACCGCCACGCTGGGCGCGCTGATCGGCGCAGGCGGCTACGGCCAACCGATTCTCACCGGTATCCGCCTGGACGATATTGGCTTGATTCTGGAAGGCGCCATTCCCGCCGCCGTGCTCGCGCTGTTGGTGCAGGCGGTGTTCGAAGGACTGGAGCGCTGGGTAACGCCGCGTGGGTTGCGGATGAGTCAGCGGCAGTGACGTGCTGTGGGCATCGGTGGCCGCAGGTGTGATGGACATGGGCACGAATGCCCGTCGAACGAGCCCGCTCCTACAAAGGCTGGCCCAGTGGGCTTGCTAAAGGTCCTGGGCACTGCATCGCTGTTACCACCAACAATTGCGCGGAATCATCACCGGTCAGAGCGCGCTGGCGCGCGATGAAGCTCTACCGGTAATGCCTCATCGCGTGCGTTCGCTGCTACGCATGCCGGGCAACATACGCCAGATGCGCGTTATTAACCCTAGCGCGCCTCTCTCACCTACCCGGAAGCGCTGCAATCACCCGTGACAACGCCTCGTTGGTGACGCTCAAATGCGGCGCGATCCGCAAGCGTCCGTGCCGCCGGGTGCAGATCACACCGAGCGTGCCGAATAGGGTCGCCACTGCGTCCAACGCAGCTGCCGGTGGCCGCAGCGCAGTGAGATGCGGTGCATGACCAGGCGTGCACCAGCTGCCTAGACCACGCGCCTGCAAGGCCGCGTCCCAGTGCGTGGTCAATGCCCCCAACGTGTCCGCGATACCCACCGGCTGCCACGCATTGATCTGCTGCAATGCCACTGTGGCCATCGCGATCCGTAGCGGATCGGCGACTCCGCCGGCATCGAATCGCCGTGCACCGCTGCGATACAGCGGCGCGGTGGCAATCGGAAATTCCCAGCTGCTGCCGGCATCGCGGCCGATCCAGTGTTCTTCGATCGGCAGCCCGTCTGTGCGCCACTGCGGTGCCACCCAGAGCCACGCCAACCCCATCGGCCCGAGCAACCATTTGTGCCCGACGCTGACCACGAAATCCGGTTGCCAGCGCGGTAGATCAGGCGGCAACACGCCCAAGCTTTGGCTCAGATCCAGCACCAGCGCTGCCCCGCGCGCGTGCACGGCGGCGCTGATGCGGTCCAGATCCAGTGCCCGCCCGTCCAGCCAGTACGCATGCGGCAAGCTTGCGATACGCAGCGCAGGGGTCTCGGCAATGGTTTGCAGCACTGCATCGGTCAAGCTGCCATCGGTGCCCGTGGAGACCGCCACAAGATGCGCACCGGCCTCTGCGCAGCGGCGCTGCCAGATCAACAGATTTGAAGGGAATTGCCCTTCCAGCACCAGCACTGCGTCGCCGGGTTGTACGGGCAGATTGCGTGCGGCCGTCGCCAAGCCATGCGCAGCGGATGGCACCATCGCCACCGCGTGGGCATCGCCGTCGAACAGCGCGGCGGCAAGCACGCGCAATTGCTCGATCTGCTGTAACCATGTATCGAATGGCAACCGCCACGGCGCGGCCATCGCATCGACCGCCTGGTGCGCCACCGTCTGCACGGCGCGCAACAATGGACCGCGCGATGCTGCATCCAGATAAGTGACCTCGGCAGGCAGCGCAAATGCGTGATGGCGCTGGCTCCAATCCAGGGGAGTGGGAAGCGTGCTGGACAGAGAAGGCAATGACATTCCAACAGCTTACCGCTGGCTGCCACGCTGCCGACACGGCACGTTCACGGGCGCTCCCCAAGCATATGGGGATGTCTGCACTCTCCCCTCTGCTGGGCCACCACCAGCAACAGCAGTTGACGCTGCTGGAACGCTACGCGCAGACCCGCGCGCTGAGCGATCGTCTCGCCGCACCCTTGAGCGCCGAAGACGCGATGGTGCAGAGCATGCCCGATGCGAGCCCGAGCAAATGGCATCTGGCGCATACCACCTGGTTTTTCGAACGCTTCGTATTGCAAGCCGACCCGGCGTACCGCGTGTTCGACCCGTCCTGGGATTTCCTGTTCAACAGCTACTACCAGAGCGTGGGCCCGATGCATGCGCGCGCGCGGCGCGGGGTGCTGTCGCGCCCCTCGTTGCAGCAGGTGCGCCATTACCGCGCTGCGGTCGATGCGCAGATGCAGCAGCGCCTGCGCGATGGCCTGCTCGATGCGCAGGCTTGCACCATCGTGCAGCTCGGCATCCAGCACGAGCAGCAGCATCAGGAGTTGCTGCTTACCGACATCAAACATGCGTTGTGGAGCAACCCGTTGCAGCCGGCCTATCGTGAGGCGGCAACGCCGCCCGCGGCTGTGGCAAGTACGCTGCGCTGGCATGCGCGCGACGAACAGATTGTCGAGATGGGGGCCGCAGCATGGCCGCAATCGGACACCTTTGCCTACGACAACGAATCGCCGCGCCACCGCGTGCTGGTCGGTGCACATGCGCTGGCAAGCCGCGTCGCGACGAACGCCGAGTTTCAGGAATTCATCGATGCCGGCGGTTATCGCAGCGCCGGTGCCTGGCTCAGCGATGGCTGGGCGATGGTGCAGGCGCAAGGTTGGCAACATCCCTTGTACTGGGATGCCGATGGCCGCGAGTTCACGCTGGACGGTTGGCGCACGCGCGATCCGCATGCGCCGGTCTGCCATTTGAGTTTGTTCGAAGCCGATGCGTTCGCACGCTGGGCCGGCGCGCGCCTGCCCACCGAAGCCGAGTGGGAACAGGCCGCTGCAGGCGTGTCGGTGCAGGGCAATTTCGTCGACAGCGATGCATTGCATCCGCGCGGCGCTGAAGCAGTCGACACCGGTATCCAGCAGCTGTTCGGCGATGTTTGGGAATGGACCGGCAGTGCGTACCTGCCGTATCCAGGCTTTACGCCATGGCCCGGTTCGCTGGGCGAATACAACGGCAAATTCATGAATGCGCAGTGGGTGCTGCGTGGCGGCAGTTGCGCTAGCCCAGCCAGCCACCTGCGTGTCAGTTACCGCAACTTTTTCCCCTCCGATGCACGTTGGCAATTTGCCGGCGTGCGCCTTGCCAAGGATCTGCCTTGAACGCCGCCGCCCATGCCATGCAACGCGCGCACGCTGCGCTGACCGACCTGCGCCCACAGCCGGACGACATCACCGCCGATGCATTGGCGGGGTTGTCGCAAACGCCTAAGACGCTGCCGTCGAAATATTTTTACGATGCGCGCGGCTCGCAGTTGTTCGAAGCCATCACGCAGCAGCCGGAGTATTACCTCACTAGCACCGAGCTGAGTTTGCTGGAAGCCAGCATGACCTCGATCGCGCAGGCGATCGGTGCCGGCGTGCATGTGGTCGAATACGGCAGCGGCAGCGGCCGCAAGACCGAGTTACTGTTGCAGGGCCTGCGCGATGTGGTGGCCTACACGCCGCTGGAAATCTCGCGCACCGCGCTGCTGGAAAGCACCGCGCGGCTGACCCAGCAATTTCCAAAGATCCAGATGTTGCCGGTGTGCACCGACTTCACCAAGCCGTTGCGTCTGCCCGATGCGCAGCGCCCGGCGCGGCGCCACGTGGTGTTCTTTCCCGGCTCCACGTTGGGCAACTTCACCGACGCTGCGGCGATCGAATTGCTGGATGCGATGCGCCAGACCATGGGCAGCGACGGCAGCGCGCTGATCGGCATCGATCTGGACAAGGATGCCGGGCTGATCGAAGCCGCCTACAACGATGCGGCCGGTGTCACCGCCGAGTTCACCCTGAACCTGCTGGCGCGGCTCAACCGCGAGATCGGCAGCAATTTCGATCTGGACGGCTTTCGTCACCACGCGATGTATGCACGTGAGCGCGGCCGCATCGAAACCTTCCTGATCAGCCAACGTGCCCAGCGCGTGCAGGTCGGCGACAAGGACGTTGACTTTGCCGAAGGCGAAGCGATGCAGGTCGAATACAGCTACAAATACACCGATGCGCGCTTTGCCGACCTTGCTGCCGCAGCCGGGCTCAAGGTCACGCATGGCTGGAACGATGCCAAGGATTGGTTCGGCCTGCGCCTTCTGCGTCCACTGTGATCACCCGGGGCAGGCGTGCAGCCGCCCGATGATGCGCAAATTGCCGCGCTGATCCGGCATTTGCTTGCGCAACGGCAGCCTGAGCAATCGATCTGCCCCTCCGAAGTGGCGCGCGCATTGAGCGATGACGCTGCCGTGTGGCGCAACCTTATGCCGCAAGTGCGTGCGGTGGCCGCAGCGGCCGCATGTGCTGGTGTCATTCGTGTCACCCAGCAAGGCAGAACAGTGCAATTGCCTGATGTTCGCGGGCCGATCGCCTGATGCGCGGGCCGCGTTTCGGTTGAGGTTCGGCCTGCGCACTCAGGTCCCGATAGGACGACTTCGCATTGATCCATTGCAGAGCAGATGATCTCGACCCGCTGGTCGAAGATCGGTCGATCTGAAGCTTGGCTGCAGGGCCCTTGTCCGCCCACCATCGCAGGACACGCTGCAAGTACGTCCTTGTAAGCTCCTTGGCGGCATCCATGCCGCCAAAGAGCCCGCGGCGGTGAGCGGGCAAGGACCAGCCAAAGTGGTCGGTGTGTCAGTGCAGGCAACCAGCGAAGTTCGCTCTATGGAATAGACGCGGTCAGCTTGCAGCGCCCGAGCGCGAGGTCGTGCCGCCCTCGTATGGCGAGCTACTCCTTTGAGCCGCCGACCAACAACCTGGTGCGGTGTCCTTGCCGCTTGCGGGACCGTTGGCGGCATGGATGCGGCCATCGAGCCCCATGGACGGGTTTACGGCGTGTCCCGCGAGCGGCGAGGGCGCAGCGCGCTCGATTCAGCACGCTTTGCTCCAATCATTGAGTACATCCGAACGACGCAACGGTTTACCTGCCGCTCGCCTTGCGCCGATAGAGCAAACAGCAAAGCGGCGAAAAGGCCACCTCCTCTTCAGAAAAAGTCGCAACCGTCCGCGCTAAAACGCTCGCCGAGCGCGGCCTCAGGCCGCCTGCACCACATGCAACGCCTTCGGATTGCGCCACTGCGCCAGCAGCGCGGCTTCGCGCGCCTTGGCTTCCTGCAGATGCGCATGTTTGACGTGGCCATAGCCACGGATATGTTCCGGAATGCTGGCAATCTGCGCTGCCAGGCCGACGGTATCGGCATCCAGACGTTCCAGCAGCATCTCGACCGTTGCACTGTAATCGGCAATCAACTGGCGCTCGCCACGCCGCTCTTGGCTGTAGCCGAATACGTCGAGCTTGCCGCCACGCAGGAACTTCAACCGCGCCAGTAGCTTGAAGGCAGTGAACATCCACGGCCCGTATTCGCGTTTGATCACGTTGCCGTGCACATCTTTCTTCGCCAGCAACGGCGGCGCCAGATGGAAGCGCAGCGTGTAGTCGCCTTCAAACTGCTGCTGCAACCGGCGCTGGAAGTCGCCACGCGTGTAGAGCCGCGCCACTTCGTATTCGTCCTTGTAGGCCATCAGTTTGAAGGCGTAACGCGCCACCGCCTCGGTGAGTGCGCTGCTGCCAGGCACGCGCTGCAGCTCGTGTGTGCGCACGCGTTCGACCAGGCTGCGATAACGCTGCGCATAGGCGGCATCCTGGTAGTCGGTCAAGAAACCAACGCGACGCGCGATGGCGTCGTCCAGCGATTGCGCCAGCTGCTCGTCGTCGAGCGGATCGGCCGGTGCAGCGACTTCGCCATGCAGCGTGCTGCCATCGGTCTGCGCCAGCGCACGCGGTGCGCCCTGACCGCTAAGGTCGTGCTCTTCCCAGCTGCCTGGGTCGCGCGCTTGCGGTATGTCGCCGTGCAGGTGTGCAGGCGCGTCGGTGCCGGCCAGACCCGCGGCGCGTTGCACCGCCGGCAGATCGATCGCAGCCAAGCGGCCCCAGGCAAATGCCTGCTGATTCATCGCAACGGCCGCGCCATTGAGCTCGATTGCACGCATCAATGCTGCATGCGACAACGGCACCAACCCGTGTTGCCAAGCGTAGCCGAGCACGAACAGATTGCTGGCGATGGCATCGCCCAGCAACCCAGTTGCCAGCTGCGTGGCATCCAGCAACAACGGCTCCTTGCCACCGAGTGCGGTGCGCACACCGGCGATGATCTCGGCAGCGGGAAACTGCAGATCCGGTTGCGTGGTGAAGCTGCCTGGCATGGCTTCGTAGGTGTTGAGCACCACCTGGGTGCGGCCGTCGCGCACCTTGGACAGCACCCAATAATCGTTGACCACCACCATGTCGCAACCCAGTACCAGGTCGGCTTCGCCGGCAGCGATGCGCACGGCGTGGATGTCGTCAGGCTGGCGTGCGATGCGGATATGCGTGGTCACCGCACCGCCCTTTTGCGCCAGGCCGGTCTGGTCCAGCACCGTGGCGCCCTTGCCTTCCAGATGCCCGGCCATGCCGAGCAGCGCGCCGATCGTCACCACGCCGGTGCCGCCGACGCCGGTGATCAAGATATTCCAGGGCCGCTCCAGCGAGGTGCGCTTGGGCGGTGAGGGAAGCGTGTCCAGCAGCGTGCTGGCATCGCGCCGCTTACCCTTGCGCGGCGCGCCGCCATGCACAGTGACAAAGCTCGGGCAGAAGCCAGAAACGCAGGAATAATCCTTGTTGCAATTGGATTGATCGATCTGCCGCTTGCGCCCGAATTCGGTTTCTTTCGGCAACACCGACACGCAGAAACTTTTCTCGCCGCAATCGCCGCAGCCTTCGCACACCAGCGAATTGATCATCACGCGCTTGGGCGGATCGATCAGTTTGCCGCGCTTGCGACGGCGGCGTTTTTCGGTGGCGCAGGTCTGGTCGAAGATCAGGATCGACACGCCTTTGACGGTGCGCAGATGCTGCTGCACCGCATCCAGCTCAGCACGATCGTGAAACGCGACCTCGGCAGGAAACAGGTCGCGTCGCCGCGTCCACTTGCCGATGTCGTCGCTGACCACCGCAATGTCGTGGATGCCTTCGGCGCGCAGTTGATGCGCGATGTCCGGCACGGTGAGCGTGCCGTCCACCGGCTGGCCGCCGGTCATCGCCACCGCATCGTTGTAGAGAATCTTGTAGGTGATGTTGACCCCGGTGGCGACCGACTGCCGGATCGCCAACGAGCCACTGTGGAAATAGGTGCCATCGCCCAGGTTCTGGAACACATGCGGTGTATCGGTGAACGGCGCTTGCCCCGACCATGTCACGCCTTCGCCGCCCATGTGGGTGAAGGTGTCGGTGGCGCGATTCATCCAGGTCACCATGTAGTGGCAACCGATACCGCCCAGCGCGCGCGAGCCTTCCGGCACTGCGGTGGAGGTGTTGTGCGGACAGCCCGAGCAGTAATGCGGCACGCGCGGGAATTGCGCGCGCGGCAAGGCCATTTCCGTTTCCTTGGCATCCATCCAGCGCAGACGCTGTTCGATCGAATCGGTATTGATCGTGCTCGATTGCAGCAGGGGCTGGATGCGCCTGGCGATCACCCCCGCAATGGTTGCCGGCGTCAGCTCGCCGGTGGAGGGCAAGATCCACGCGCCCTGCTCATCGTACTTGCCGACAATGCTCGGCCGCGCGCCGGCACTGACCGGCCAGTTGTAGAACAGCTCCTTCATCTGGCGCTCGATGAAAGCCTTTTTCTCTTCCACCACCACAATGTCTTCCAGACCCTGCGCAAATGCGCTGATGCCCACCGGCTCCAGCGGCCAGCTCATGCCGACCTTGTACACGCGGATGCCGATCTGCGCGCAAGCCTGCGCGTCCAGGCCCAGGTATTCCAGCGCCTGCAGCACGTCCAGATAGCTCTTGCCGGTGGTCACGATGCCCAAGCGTGCGTGCGGCGAATCCAGCACCACCTTGTCGATGTGGTTTGCTCGTGCGAAGGCTTGCGCTGCGGCAATCGCATACCGGTGCAGGCGCATCTCCTGATCTACCGGCGGGTCTGGCCAACGGATGCTCAAACCGCCCGGCGGCAGTGCGAAATCCTCTGGCAGCACGATCGTGCGTGCGAACGGATTGATGTCCACCGACGCGGACGATTCCACCGTTTCGGCAATCGTCTTGAAGCCGATCCAGCGCCCGGTGTAGCGGCTCATCGCCCAGCCCAGCAGGCCCATGTCCAGGATGTCCTGCACCCCGGCGGGGTTGAGGATGGGCATCATCGCGCTGACGAATTCCTCTTCCGACCCATGCGGCAGGGTCGAGCTGCGGCAGGCATGGTCGTCAGCGGCCAGCGCCAGCACGCCGCCGAAGGGAGAAGTGCCGGCGGCATTGCCGTGCTTGAACACGTCGCCGCTGCGGTCCACGCCCGGGCCTTTGCCGTACCACATGCCGTACACGCCCTGCACTTTCGCGCCGGGGAACAGGTTTGTCTGCTGGGTGCCCCACACCATGGTGGCGGCCAGGTCCTCGTTGAGGCCGGGAGTGAACGTGACCTTGGCCGCGTCGAGGTGTTTGCGCGCACGCCACAGTTCCAGGTCCAGCCCGCCGAGCGGGCTGCCACGATAGCCACTGATGAAGCCGGCGGTTTGCAGCCCGGCGGCGTCATCGCGCAGCCGCTGCAGCAGCGGCAGCCGCACCAGCGCCTGCACACCAGACAGGTAGATGCGCCCATCGGTGCGCGTGTACTTGTGGTCCAGCGTGTAATCCGTATCCACCTGGCCGAGCTTCGGCGTGTTGGCAGAGTCGGGAGAAGAAAGCGCAGCGGTACTGGTCATGGCGTGCCCGGAAAGGTGGCTGGGCCCCGGTGCGTGTCATCTGAAACTATCTGACGCACCCGACGGATTCCAAAACGGCGGCGCAAAGTGTAACAGTCAGCTTTCACGCACCCGTCCCCGTGCGGATGCGCAGCCGACGCGCTGCAGGTAGGATGGGGACGGGAAGGAGTCGTTTGCTGTCAGGGGAAAATACAGTGAAAAGGAAATACGCGTGGGCCGCTCTGGCCCTGCTCGGAGGGGTGTGGTCGTTGGCGCAGGCGCAGAGCCTGCCCAAGCCCAAAGAGTTCTATTTCGACGAAGACCGCAGCACAACCAAGGCCGTGGTCGCCGTACAAGGCCAGGGCGATGCAGTCGTCGATCGGCTTGCGGCGATGGTGCAGCGTGATGCCCGTGCGGCCGATCCGCGCGCGCAGCTGGCGTCGCTGGCCTACGCCGGCGGGCGCACGCAGTTAGGTGATGAGCTCTACCAAGGCGCGCTGGCGCTGGTCTCCAACGGCAGCCAGCAGTACCGGGCCATTACCTGGAACTACGGATGGGATCTGCTGCGTGCCGACCAGCCTGACAAGGCGCTGCAGCAATGGGCCAACCTGGCCAACGGCCGTCCGGCGACGGCGGCCTGGTTGCCGACGACGGCTGCACTCGCGCTCTGGCGCACAGGGCGCAAGCAGGAGGCGGTCGAGTGGTATGCGGCAGCCGTGCGCACCTGGCCCGACCTTTGGAGCAGCACCGCCAACTACGCAACACTGTTGCCGGAATGGCGCGAAGCAGAGCGCGCCACCCTGGCCGAGGTCTTTGCCGCCTGGCAGGCCAAGCCGCCCGCGTTTCCGTAACCGCCGTGCCGCGCTGCGGGGATCTCCTGCAGCGCGGGTTGTGCACCGGATCGACGGGTTGCCGTGTACCTGATGGCTCGCTATCGATCTGGTGCGTTGCCTGCCGCTTACCTGCAGCGAAGGCTGGTAACATCGATCCGCTAGCTCAGTGAAAGGCTGATCAGGTCTGCGCCTGATCGCGCAATCACGGCTGAGAACTTTGGCTTCCTGACATTGTGAGGTCGATGCGTGAGATGCAGCGCATTGGTCTGCAGCTTTCTGCAGGGCCCTTGCCGCCTACCATCGCAGGGCACGCTGCAAGTACGTCCCTGTAAGCTCCGTGGCTGCATCCATGCCGCCAAGGGTCCCGCGACGGTGAGCGGGCAAGGACCAATTGAGATGGTCGGTGTGTGAGTGCGGGCGACAGGTGGCGCTTGCTAGTTATGTAAACAAGCGCGGCCAGCTTGCAGCGCCCAAGCGCGAAGCCGCACTGCCTCCGCACCATGAGCAGCTTCTATAAATCCACCGACCAACTGTCTAGTGCGGTGTCCTCGCCGCTTGCGGCATGGATGCCGCCATCGGTCCCCCATGGACGGGTTCAAGGCGCGTCCCGCGAGCGTGAGGCCACCGCGCACTCGACGCTGTGGGTCTGCTGCAGGGCCTTGTCCGCTGAGCATCGCCAGACACG
This sequence comes from Xanthomonas vasicola pv. musacearum NCPPB 4379, assembly GCF_000277895.2. Classification (NCBI taxonomy): domain Bacteria; kingdom Pseudomonadati; phylum Pseudomonadota; class Gammaproteobacteria; order Lysobacterales; family Lysobacteraceae; genus Xanthomonas; species Xanthomonas vasicola. Next base: position 172,762 of record NZ_CP034655.1, read on the forward strand.
TTGCAAGGATGCGCTTGTCCAACTAACTGGCTGGAGCGATAAGGGCATCGCCCCTTCGATATGCTGGCTTCCGCATAGCCAAACAATGCCGTTGGAGCTTCACGGTGACCGGAGCTTGGGTGGCGTGCGCCTCGCATCAGCCAAGCCAACAGATTCAACGATGCGCGCCACGCACGCTATGCGATCCTGTGCATCGCTTTCCAACGGACACGATCACGCATGGCGGTAGATGCATTTGCCTTGATTCTGGCCATGTTGGGGCTGGGTCTGTTGTTCGCCCGCCTGCGGGTATTGCCGGACAACAGCGCCGATGTGCTCAACCGCATCGTGCTGTACATCTGCCTGCCGGCGTCGGTGCTGACCTATGTCCCGCGCCTGCATCTGGACGCCTCGCTGGGCGGGGTGATTGCCACGCCGTGGTTGCTCACCGCCATCATCGTGCCGTTGCTGTGGGGCTGCAGCCGCCTGCTGCGCGTCGGCCGCGCCGAATACGCCGCGCTGCTGATGTGCGTGGTGTTCACCAACTCCAGCTTTATCGGTTTTCCGATGGTGCGCGCGCTGCTCGGCGATCACGCGTTGCCGTATGCAGTGGTCTACGACCAGTTCGGCACCTTCGTGCTGCTGTCCACGTTCGGGCTGTACGTGCTGGCCCGCTACAGCGGCGATACCCCGCCAACCGCGCGGCTGATCCTGATGCGGGTGCTGCAGTTCCCGCCCTTGTGGGCGCTGCTGTTCGCCTTGACGCTGATGCCCGAGCAACCGCCGAACTGGATTGGCTCCGGCCTCAAGAACCTTTCCGATGCGATGTTGCCGCTGGTGATGCTGTCGGTGGGTTTTTCGCTGCAGCTGCGCCTGCCTGCGGACGAACTCAAGCCGCTGGCCGTGGGCCTGGTGTTCAAGCTGTTGCTGATGCCGGTCCTGGCCTTGCCGCTGTCCTGGGCGCTCGGCCTGCACGGGCAGATGCTGCAGACCACTGTGCTCGAATCGGCGATGCCCACCATGATCACCGCCGCCGCGCTGGCCATTTCGCACCGGCTGGCGCCACGTCTGGCTGCAGCGATGGTTGGCTACAGCATTCTGTTGTCGTTGCTGACGCTGCCGGCGTGGGCCTGGCTGCTGGCGTGGTTGGTGGCGTAAGGCTGCGGCACTGATATCCGTTAGAGGCAGCAGGACAGCAGCAGTGCTGCCCGCATGCGCTTGCGCCCGTCCCTTGGGTAACTTGGGTAAAGGGCGAGGCCCGATACCACTGCCATGCTGCATTGCGACGACGCCATCGCCCATGCAATGCACCCCTGCATTTGGGCAACACGTGTAGATGATCTTGCGCTGGGTGAGAGGTGTGTAGCCATTGCCTTGCGCACGTGCGGCACAAGGCGTTTGCGGCCATCTGCTGGAGGTCGGCGCTGTCTTTGCCTATACAACATCAACGCGTTTAACAGGTTTCGACTACTTCCTCACCTTGCCGCGGTGTACGCTGCCGGCTTGCTCCCGGAAGCGAGGCGTGCATGAAGACAGTTCTGGTGGCCGCCTCCAAAGGCGGCGTCGGCAAGACCACGATCGCCACCAATCTGGCCGCGCATGCGGCGTTGCAAGGCCAGCGCACCGTGCTGGCAGATGCCGATCCGCAAGGCTCGTCCACCCGCTGGGCACAGCGCCGCGCCAGCCTGGAGAGTGCGGTACTGCCGATTGACGCCACCAAGCGCCGCAGCTGGCAGGCAGCCGTGCCGGACGGCACCGATACCCTCATCATCGATGCGCCGGCCGGAGCGATGGCCGACGATCTGGGCGGATTCCTCGACCATGTCGATGCCATCGTGGTGCCGGTGTTGTCCTCGGCGCTGGATATCGAAGCGGTGGTCGGCTTTCTCAACACGCTGGCCAAGGTGCCGCGTGTGCACCAGCGCAAGCTGCCGGTGGGCCTGGTGCTCAATCGCGCCCGCCCCTGGACCCAAACCTCGCAACAGGCCGCCGACATGATCGGCAACTGGCCGTACCCGCTGGTGACCCAACTGCGCGACACCCAGGCCTATGTAGTGATGGCCGGGCTGGGACGCAGCTTGTTCGATTACCGCTCGGCGCAGGTGCGCGACCATCAACAGGACTGGGAGCCGCTGTTCAAGTGGCTCAAGAAGTCCTAGAACCGGAAAGTTCCTATGCGCGAATTGATCTTGTTGCGACACGCCCACGCCGAACCGGCCGATACCGGCCAGGCCGATTTTGATCGCCCGCTGTCGCCGCACGGCATCGCTGAGGCTGAAGCGGCCGGGCGTTGGCTGCGCGAGCAGCGGCTGGTGCCCGACCGGGTGCTGTGCTCGCCGGCCCGGCGCGCCCGAGAAACCCTGGAAGCGGTGCTCGAGCTCACCGGCTATATCGAACAACGGCTGGACGAACGCATCTATGAGGCCACACCCGGCACCCTGGCCAGCCTGGTGGACGAACATCGCGAGGCCGAGCGACTGCTGCTGGTCGGCCACAACCCTGGCCTGGAACGGCTGGCGGCGCTGATGCACAGCGGGCAGACCGGCGATTACCGCGGCATGCCCACCGCCTCGATCGCGTTGCTGGCCTTGCCGCTGGACGCCACCATCGAGCCGGGCATCGCCCGCCTGACCGCCTTCTGGTGGCCTTGATCCGTGTCATCGTCGCTGCGCTGGTACGCCTGGCTCGCGCTCTGGGTCGTGTTCCCCTGCATGGCGCAGCAGAAGGTGCAGTCCATCGACCCGGCCCAATCGCGCTTCGGGTTCGAGATCAAGACGCGCTTCGGAATGAAGATCGAGGGGTTTTTCCCGCGTTTTCGCGGTGACGTGGTGACCTTGGCCGACGGGCGTCAGCAGGTGCGCTTCCGGCTGGACGCCACTCAGGTGGAGATCCCCGGCAAGGACCGCTACACCAGCTGGATGCGCGGGGAAGATTTTTTCGACGTTGCGCAGTACCCGGTCGTCGAATTCGAGTCGCTGCCGTATGTCGACGAAGTGGTGAAGCAGGGTGGCGACATCGTCGGCAACCTGACCATCCGCGGAATCACCCATCTGGAAACGCTGCATGTGGTGCCGGCCGAATGCACGCGGCCGGGCTATGATTGCGACGTGATCAGTCGAGGAACGGTCCTGCGTGGACGTTACGGAATGAATGCGTGGCAGATGGCCCTGGGCGACAGGGTGACGTTCATTCTGCGTGGGCGCCTGCAGGAGGCGCGGCGCCCGTGAAGTACCTGTTGAGGGTGTGCGTGCTGGCAACGTTGTTGCTCGGCACCGGATGCGCCAGCCTGTCGCAAACCGAACGCAACCGTGCCGCCGGCGTCGCCGCTGCGGCACGCAGCACCGTGGTGGATTGCACCCAGGCCAATCGCTGCGCGCAGCCGTCGCCGCTGCGCGCGCTGGGCGGCGAGGCGATCACTGCCTCCACACCAGCGGCGCCGCGGCATTACGCCACCATCGTCGACCACGGCGAAGAATCGCTGGTGGCCCGGCTCAACCTGATCCGCAGCGCCACCCGCAGCGTTGACCTGCAGACCTACATCTTCGACAAGGACGACAGTGCGCGCATGATCATGGACGCGCTGATGGATGCCGCACAACGCGGCGTCAAGGTGCGCATCCTGATCGATCAGCTGTCGGCGATCACCGATCTGCAGATTCTCGGTGCGCTGGCCAGCAGTCACGAAAACCTGCAGCTGCGCATCTACAACCCCACCTTCGGCAAGGTCAAACTCAACTACTTCGACTATGCCGGCAGCGTGCTGTGCTGCTTCCGCCGCTTCAACCAGCGCATGCACAACAAGCTGCTGGTGGTGGACGACGTGCTCGGCGTGGTTGGCGGGCGCAATTACCAGGACGACTATTACGACTGGGACAGCGAGTACAACTTCCGCGACCGCGACGTGATTCTGGCCGGGCCGGAAGTGCGCGCCATGGCCGCCAATTTCGATGCGTTCTGGCGCGCCCGGCGCAGCGTCCCGGCCGAGCGTCTGAACGATGTCGGGCGCCTGCTGCTGGAGCAGGGCGTGCCGACGATGCCGCCGGCCGAGTTCCGCCGGCCCGACCGGGTGGCGCGGGTGGATCACGAAGCGCGCGATGCGCAATTCGTACGCGAGGCTTTCGTGACCCCGGCCATACCGGTGCAGCACGTGCTGTATGTGGCCGATCTGCCACAAAAACACCGCAAGGAACATGCGGCCAAGGCGGTTTCCACAGCGCCGGAACTGGATGGCCTGATTGCCGGCGCGCAGCAGGAAGTGCTGCTGCAGACGCCGTACTTGGTGTTGTCCGACCAGGCGCAGGCGATCTTCCGCACGTTGCGCAAACACCCGCAGCCGCCGCGCATCGTGGTGTCGACCAATAGCCTGGCGGCCACCGACAATCCCATCGTGTATGCGCTGTCTTACAAGTTCAAACGCCGCAACATGCGCGAGCTGGGCTTCAATGTGTACGAGTTCAAGCCATTCCCGCTGGATGCGCCGGTGGATTACGCTAATCTGGTGCCGGATCCGCTCAACCCTGCTTCCGAAATCAATCAAGACAGCCGCAACAATCGCCTGATCGGCGGCAGCGCAGCGGGCAATGCGATGCGCGGCAGCAGCGGTGCAGATGGGAACACAAGCGCAAGTGCTGGCAGCGTGTTACGCGGCAGCAGTGGCAGTGGTCGTACACCGGGCGGCAGCGAGGTCGATCGGCGCGTGCTGCGTACCGAAACGCGGCCCTCGTTCCTGGGCACGCGCGCAGTCAACAAGCCGCTGCCGGTGACCCGCGCCGGTGCGCGCATGGGCTTGCATGCCAAGTCGCTGGTGGTGGATCGCCGGATCGGCGTGATCGGCACGCACAACTTCGACCCGCGCAGCGAGAACTACAACACCGAAGCGGCCGTGGTGATCGACGACCCGCGCTTTGCGCAGGCGCTGGCCGCCAGCATCGAACGCGATATGTCTCCGGAAAATGCCTGGACGGTGGCCCCGCGCGAAAAACCGCCGGTGCTGAGCGGGTTGAACTACAGCGTGGGAAAGGTCTCCGAAGCCTTGCCGGTGCTGGACTTCTGGCCGTGGCGCTACGCTACCAATTACCAGTTCCAGCCCGGCCCGGATTGCCCGTTCCCGCTCAAGCGCCAGGACCCGCAGTTCCGCAAGTGCTATGTAGCGGTGGGCGACTTCCCGGAGGTCAATGTCGGCCCGAAATGGCTGCTGGTTCGCATGCTCACCGCCTTCGGCGCCGGACTGGTGCCGATTCTTTGATCGGCTGATGCGTTGCACTGGTGAAGACAGTTTGATGCAAGATGTTGCGCTCTATTGCCGGTAGATCCTCGTAGATGTGCGCAGGTTGCTAAGAGTCGGTACGTAATAAGAGCAGCGCTGAGAAGTTGCACCCGTCGCAGACGGATTTGTTCAACGCATCGCATCATCGCTGCTGGCTGTTGGCATCCAGCCGCATTGCAACGTTGCATCGCACGCCAGACACCTGGATGCTCTTGCGATTCCCGATTCCCGATTCCCGATTCCCGATTCCCGATTCCCGATTCCCGATTCCCGATTCCCGATTCCCGATTCCCGATTCCCAGCCCATGACCTTCCGCGAACCCGTCGATCTAGTTGCCCTCAACGCCGCCAGCCGTGACACCTTGATCGCACATCTCGGCATCGAGTTTACTGAAGCCGGTGACGATTGGCTGCGCGCCACCATGCCGGTGGATACGCGCACCAGGCAGCCCTATGGCCTGTTGCACGGTGGCGCCTCGGTGGTGCTGGCCGAAACGCTGGGCAGCAGCGCCGGCAACCTGTGCGTGGATATGTCGACCCAGATCTGCGTGGGGCTGGAGATCAATGCCAATCACCTGCGCGCCGCCACCCAGGGGCTGGTGACCGGCACCGCGCGCGCGGTGCACGTGGGGCGCAGGACGCATGTTTGGGACATCACCATCGAAAACCCGGCCGGCAAACGCGTCTGTGTGTCGCGGTTGACCCTGGCGGTGGTTGCGCGCGGCAATGGCTGAGCTCGCCCGGCGGTGGCATGCATGGAACAGCGTCGCCCGCTGCCGGCACTGCGCGGCAGCCACGCTGCTGTCACAATGCTTGCGCTTCCTTCCCCCGTTACCGGTTCCGTTCGTCGAATGAGCGAGTCATCCCTGTACGCCACGCGCGATGCTGGCGGCGCGTTGCGTTTGCTTCGTTACCTGTATCGGGTGCCGTTGCTGTTGCTGCATGTGTGTCTGTGCCTGCCGGTCACTGTGCTGTGCGTGATGGCGCCGCCGCTGGCACGGATTCGCGTCGGGCACGACGACACCCTCGACGAGCTGATGATCCGCTGGTGGCAGGGCAACCTGATGCGCGTGTTTGGCTTCCGGCTGCGCCACTTCGGTACGCCGTTGCCGGGCGCGACCCTTTTCGTGGCCAACCACGTCAGCTGGGTGGACATCTCCATGCTGCACAGCCAACGCGTGATGGGATTTGTGGCCAAGCGCGAAATCGCCGGCTGGCCGCTGGTGGGCTGGCTGGCGACCAAGGGCCAGACCATCTTCCATCAGCGCGGCAATACCGAATCCATGGGCGGAGTGCTGCAGGAAATGCTGCTGCGTCTGCAAAGCGGCAAGCCGGTCGGTGTGTTCCCGGAAGGGCGCACCCGCAGCGGCACCGAGGTTGGCCTGTTCCATGCGCGCATCTTCCAAGCGGCGGTAGAAGCCGGTGTGCCGGTACAGCCGGTGGCGCTGCGTTACGGCGTGCGCGGCAGTGCGCAGGCGGTGGTCGCGTTCGGTGAGCGCGAGAGTTTCTTCGCCAATATCGTGCGTCTGCTGGGCGAGCCGTCGCGGCTGGCCGAAGTGCACTTTCTTGAGCCGATTCGCGCGCTGGATATCGAAGGCCGTCGCCGACTGGCCGACATCTCGCGCCAACGCATCATCGCGGCGATGGAGTCCTAGCCAACGATGCGCACGCACCTCTTCCCTGCGGTCAGCCGCGACACCGGTGCGATGCGCGCATGAACGCCTCCGATTATCTGCCGCCGCGCTGGCTGCGCAATCCGCATGTGCAATCGGTGCTTGGCGGCAGCGCCTTGCGGCGCATCCGTAGCCGCCAGTTGCTCGCCGCCAGCGGCGCGGTCACCAGCGAACACATTCTCGATGGCGGCGATGGTGTGCGCCTGCAGGGCTGGATGAGCATCCCGCCCGGCGATGCGCCGCTGCGCGGCACCGTGCTGTTGCTGCACGGCTGGGAGGGCAGTGCCGATTCCAATTACATGCGCCTGACCGCCGCGCGCCTGCTTGGCCTGGGCTACCAAGTGTTCCGGCTGAACTTCCGCGACCACGGCGGCACCCACCATCTCAATGTGGATCTGTTCCACTCCGATCGCATCGAAGAAGTGGTCAATGCCGCAGGCGATTTGTGGCGGCGCTTTCCCGCGCCGCAGTTGCTGGCTGCAGGGTATTCGCTGGGCGGCAATTTCGCGCTGCGGCTGGCATTACGTGCGCCCGCCGCCGGCCTGCCGCTGGCACGCGTGGCGGCGGTGTGCCCGTTGCTGGACCCGGCCGCCGCCATGACGCAATTGGAAAAAGGCCCGCAGTTCTACGACTGGTATTTCCGTCGTAAATGGCGCGAATCGCTGCTGCGCAAGCGCGCGTTGTTCCCCGACCAGCACGGTTACGACGACGCCACCCTGGCGCTGGACATCCGCGGGCTGATGGCCTGGCTGGCGGTCAAACACACCGGGCACGGCTCGCTGGAAGCGTATTTCGACAGCTATTCGATTGCCGGCGAACGCCTGGCCAACCTGCAGGTGCCGGTCGACATCCTGATGGCCGAAGACGACCCGGTGATTCCGTTCGAGGATTTTGCCGCCTGGCAGTTGCCGGCGCATGCGCAGCTGGAAATCGCGCGCTGGGGTGGCCACTGCGGCTTTCTGGAAAACGCCCGCGGCGATGGCTTTGCCGAACGTTGGGTGGCCGAGCGGCTGACGTCAGCTCGCGAATGATGCTGGGACGACATCCGTACATGGATGCCGTCGTCGCCGTTTTAGCAGTGGTTGTCGGTTGCGTGATGGTCTACTTCAGCGCGATCAGCCTCTACACCTATCTGCAGACCGGAGAGAGGGTGTTCCGCTCACGCGCAAGAGCGGTTTCCGTCGGCGCGCACGCTGCGCTCTGGCACATGGGCCAGTTGGTGTTTGGAGCGCTCGGTGTGGCCTATGGCGCACGCGTGCTGCGTCGAACGTTGGCAAGCGTTCAACCGCCTGACCGGCGCGATCGGTTGATGTGAGTTCAAGGGCAATGACGCACGCCTTGCACAAGACGCCGGCGTCGCGATAACGCCAGCGCTCCTGGCACAGCGAGTCGCCGCACTGCGCATCGTTACAATAGTGGTTTGTCCGGGACCCACCGCCGCTATGCAAGACGCCATTCTTCAAGCCCTGCGCCGCAATGCGGCCGACGATGCAGTGGCGCTGGCCCGTGAGTGGGCAACCACCGCGCCCGACGACGTTGCCGCGCACCGCTGGCTGGCGGTGGCGCTGCAGCAACAAGGACAGCCGGCGCTGGCGCTGGACAGCATCGACACCGCGCTGATGCTGACGCCCGAAGATGCCGACCTGCATCTGCTGCGCGCCGGCGCGTTGCTGGCGACACGTGATCTGTCTGCCGCCGATGCCGCGCTGTCGCGCACTACCGCGCTGGATCCCAACCAATTCAACGCCTACGTGATGCAGGCGCATCTGGCAGTGGCACGTGGCGATCTGGACGAGGCCGAGCGGCTCAGCCGCACCGCCGCGCGCCTGGCGCCGGAGCATCCGCAATTGCTGGCGCTCGATGGCGTGGTGGAGATGCGCCGGGGCCAAAGCGACCGCGCGCTGTCGCTGCTCACCCGCGCCGCCGAGCAACTGCCCGACGATGCACGCGTGTTGTTTTCGCTGGGCTTTGCGTATCTGCAGAAGGAGCATTTTGCGTTCGCCGAGCGCGCCTTCGAGCGCGTGATCGAGCTCAATCCGCCCGGCATCGCGCTACGCGCCTTCATTGCGCAGCTGGCGCAGCGCCAGGGCCGTCTGGACGATGCGCTGGCGGCGATGCAGGGCGTGCTCGAGCAGCCCGGCGGCGATCTGCCGGCCATGCGCCGGCTTGCCGGCGAGATGGAACTGCAGGCCGGTCGCCCAGACCAAGCCGCCGCGCATCTGCGCCTGGCGCTGGCGCACTGGCCGGCGGACCGCCGCACGCTGCATGCGCTGCTTACCGCCTGGGAGCGACTGGGCGCGGTGGACGATGCGCGCGACACCCTGGATGCGGCGCTGGCCACCTCGGCCACTGCGCACGACCTGTGGCTGGCCCGCCTGGCGGTGGAGCCGGTCGGCGGGCCGCAGGCACAGGCAGTGATCGAGCGCTGGCTGCTGGCCATGCCCGAGCACCTGCCGGCGCTGGAAGCGCTGATGCGCGTGCACGACATGCAGGGCCATGCCGACGCAGCGGAGATGGTGGCGCGCCAGATCGTGGCGGTGGAGCCGGGCCGCATCAGCGGCGAGCAGCGCATTGTCGAAGCCTTGCTGGAGCGCGACCCGCCGGCGGCGATCGCCTGTGTCGAATCGTTGATCGAATCGCTGCCTGCGCCGCAGCAGACCGTGCTGCGGCCGTGGTTGGGCAATGTGCAGGACCGCGCCGGGCAGCCCGATGCCGCCGTGGGCACTTGGATGCAGTTCCACCGCGAACAGGCCCAACACCGGTTGCCGTTGCCGCCGCAGGCAACCAAACAGCCGACGCAGTGGCCGGCGCTGGGGACCATCCCCGACACCGTCACCGCGCGCCCGCTGTTTGTGTGGGGCATGCCCGGCTCGCATGTCGAACGCCTGATCGCGGTGATGGACACGGCCACCCCGCTGGTGCGCGGCGACCGTTACGGCACCACGCCGCCGTCGGATGCGCTGCAGAGCTACCGCACGCTCGAACAGCTGGCTTCCGGCGAACTGGCACCGACGGCGCTGGTGGAAGGCTGGAAGGCACAACTACCGCGCCGCGGCATCGGCGATGGCAATGTCATCGACTGGCTGCTGTGGTGGGACAACACCTTGCTGACCGCGCTGCGCCCGCACCTGCCCGAGGGTCGGCTGGCGATTGCGCTACGCGACCCGCGCGACATGCTGCTGGACTGGCTCTCGGCCGGCGCGTCTGCGCCGCTGGCACTGCAGTCGCCAAAGCAGGCCACCGAGTGGTTGCTGATCGCACTGGAACAACTGGCTGTGCTGCACGAACGCGATCTGTACCCGCACCGGATCATCCGGCTGGACGGCATCGAGAACAATCCGCAGGGCATTTCGACTGCGCTTGAACAGGCCTTCGGTCTGAGCTTCCCGTTGGTCGAGCCACGCGGCCCGGCGCGGTTGGCCTCCGGGCGCTGGCGCAATTACCGCGGCGTACTCGGCGCGCAATTCGATCTGCTCACCCTGATCGCCGCGCGCTTCGGCTACCCGCAGGACTGAGGCGCGAACAACGCGGTTGCGCTCACCGCCGGGTGGGGGTGAGCGCAACCGCGCGTTGTCGCATTGCTTGCCGGCGCACTGCGCGGGCAACGATAAACCCGACCGAGCGCATCAGAAGGTTCCATGGCGAGGTCTTCCGCTGCGGCACGGACCCAGGCACCCTGGTCCGTATCGCTTCCCTCGGAGACCCTCCATGCGTTTGACCAGCACCAGCATCGACAACGGCAAGCCCATCGCAGTGGAATTTGCCGCCGGTACGCCGGACGGTTTTGCGCCCAACCGCAACCCACATCTGGCCTGGAGCGAGGTGCCGGTCGGCACGCAGTCATTCGCGCTGCTGTGCCTGGACCCGGACGTACCGACCGTGCCCGACACCGTCGGCCGCGACGATCTGCAGATTCCGGTGGAGCAGCCACGCACCGATTTCGTGCATTGGGCGATGGCCGATCTCCCCGCCGATGTGCATGAGATTGCCGCCGGCAGCTGCAGCGACGGCTTTGTGGTCAAGGGCAAGCAGCAACCGCCCGGCCCGGCCGGTGCCCGGCAGGGCCTGAATTCCTACACCCAGTGGTTCGCCGGCAATGCCGACATGGCCGGTGACTACCGCGGCTACGACGGCCCATACCCCCCGTTCAACGACCTGCGCCTGCACCGCTATTTCTTCCGGGTGTTCGCGCTGGACGTGGCCACGCTCAGCCTGCCCGACAGCTTCACCGCCGCCGACGTGCTGTCGGCAATCCAGGGCCATGTGCTGGCGGAAGCCGCATTGCACGGCACCTACACGTTGAACCCATCGTTGCGCTGAGTGATCGCGACGGCGGCGGCGATCGTTCCATCCCCATGACGCCAGCCACCTTCGGACGGCGTCTGAGTACAGGTAATCCCTTGAAAGCATTCCAGATTGGCACTCAAACCGGCCTCGAGAGCCTGGTCGCGGCCGAGATCCCCGAGCCGGTTGCCGGACGGGTCAGGTCGTCGTCGCTCCACGACTGGTTGGCGTGATCAACCGTGACCTGCAGATCCCGTAAGGCACCCACGCCGGCAAGCTCGCGGAAACGCGCGTTCCCGTTGCCGAAGGTGTGGGCATCGTCACATCCGTCGGTGCAGGCGTCAGCGACGTCGCGCCGGGCGACCGTGTCGTCAGCGGGCACTTCCCCACCTGGCTGGAGGGCAGGTTCGCACCGAGATGTTCGCCCATGATCTGGGCGTCACCCACGATGGCTGGCTGGCGGAAAAGGTAGTGCTGCCTGCCTCCACGCTGATCAAGGTGCCCGCATCGTTGGACGATCAGGATGTCGCTGCGCTGGCATCGGCAGCAGTCACCGCTTTGGCACTCCTTGGTGGAAGTTGCCAGGATCAAGGCCGGGGATCTGGTGCTCTGTCTGGGAACCGGTGGCGTCTCGATGGCCGCGCTGGAACTCGCCAAGCTCCACGGTGCCCGCGTCGCCATCACCTCATCCAGCGACGAGAAGCTCGCCCTCGCGCACCGCCTGGGCGCCGAGATCACCGTCAACTATCGCACCCATCCCCACTGGGCCGGGGCGGTGATGCAGCTTTCCGGCGGTGGCGCCGACGTCATCATCGAGACCGGCGGGCAGGACACCTTGGGACACTCGATCAAGGCGGCAGCTGACAACGCGACCATCGTGGTGATCGGCGTCACTCCCGGCACCTCTTCGCCGATTCCCGACTATGTGTCGTTGATCCGCAAGAATCTGACCATACGCGGTATCGCCAACGGAAGCCGGGCGATGTTCGCGGACCTGCTGCGCGCGATCGAGCAGCACCGCATCAAAACCCTGCACAGCAAAATGTTCCGGTTCGATGAGGCGCCCCAGGCCTTCGCTTACTTCGCCAAGTCGCAGCACATGGGTAAGGTCCTGATCCAGTTCTGACGCGCCGCAATGGCGTCGCAGCGCGCGGCGCCGTTGACAGGCCCCATGCTGCGCCGGCGCTGGGTTAGCTGCTGGCTTCGATCATCTGGTCGAGCACGTACACCTGTTTGGCGTTCGGGTCCGTGCCGGCCGGGTCGCGGGTCACGCGCAGCAGATTGCGGATGCCGTCTTCGTGCTCGAAGCCTTCGATCGTGCCCTCGAACGGCTGCCAGTCGTGTGTGGCCGGTTGGCCGGCCTGCGTCTGCTCGCGTATTTGCAGGCAGCGCCGCGTCGGGTCGGACACGCAGGGCACCGTGTCTGCGGCCACTTCGATCAACAGCGTCTGCCCTGGACCGCCGTAGCGGGTGGTTGCAGTGGGGGTGCCGCCGAAAATCAGCCGGGTGCCATCGCTGCGGGTCAGGGTCAGTCGGGGCGCGGCCGCGGCGGTGTCCATGACCACGGCGAAGCGGCCGGACAGCAGGTCGCTGGCAGCGCGCTCCTGCGCCATCCGGCGTGCGTCGGCGCACATCCGCCTGCTCGAGACCACCCGGCCGATTTGCACCTGCGCCTGGGCCACGCTGTAGTTGGCGCCCAAGGCGTTGCAGGTCTGGCTGACCTGGATGCGCTGATCGTTGAAGTCCAGTTGCACCGGTGGTGGCAGGCCGTCGACGAACAGGCTGCGCAAGGCGGTGCCGTGCGCATCGCTGGCCTGCTGCAAGTGCCAGTGCTGCGCGCGCAAAGCGTTGCGCAACGGGGCGTTATCCGCATCAGGGGTGGCCATGACAGGCGCCTGGGCAGTGGCGTGGTGGGAGCCGGGCAGGTCCGGCGAGGTGCCCGATCCGCAGGCCGTCACGCCCGCCGCCAGCAAAGCAGGGACGAAGAACACGGCACGCATGCGCAGCTCCCGGGGATCAATGCGTCAGTGATACCGCCAGCGTGCGCCGGGGGCAATGACCGGCGTCACGACGTGGACGCCGGGCCTGCACGTCGCGGTGATCGCGATGTGCAGGCCCGACAGTTGTCGTTGCGTCTCAGCCCGTCGCAGCCGGCAGCCACAGCAACAAGGCCGCGCCGAGCACGATGCGGTAGACCGCAAACACGGTGAAACGGTGCTTTTTGATGTAGCCCAGCAGCCACTTCACCACCACAAAACCGGTGATGGTCGCCGCCACGAAGGCCACGGCCACATCGGCCCAGTTCTCGGTGCCGAAACCGCCTTCCTTGTACATCTCCAGCAACGCGTAACCGCTGGCCGCAAACATGGTCGGAATGCCCACCATGAACACAAAGTCCGCCGCTGCCGAGCGCCGGCTCAGGCCCAGCAACATGGCGATGAAGATCGTCGAGGCAGAGCGCGAGGTACCGGGAAAAACGCCGGCCACGACCTGCGCCAGGCCCACCGCGATGGCTACCTTCCAGGTCACCACGTCACGCTCGGGCAGCTTGCCGGCGAAGTGTTCGGCCACCAGCATCCATACACCGCCGATCAGCAGCGCCCAGGCGACGGGCTGCAGGGTTTCGGGCAATTGCCAGCCGGCCTTGCGCACGATCAGCCCGACCACCGCAGTGACCAGGAAGGCCACGCTGACCTTGAGCACATAATCGCGGTTGTCGCGCTCGCCCAGGCCGGTGGCCAGGGTCCACAACCGCTGCCGCAGCGCCAGGCAGATGGCCAGGATCGCGCCGGCCTGGATGACGATATTGAAGAAGTCAGTACGGCGTCCGAGCCATTGTTCGGCGATCAGCAGGTGGCCGGTGCTGGAGATCGGCAGGAATTCGGTAAGGCCTTCGAGAATGCCCAACAGCAGGGCGGAAATCAGATCGGACATCGGACTGGAGAGGGTTGGGGGAGGGTCAGGATAGTGCATTGCGGCACGCACCATATTGGTGCTTTATGGCTGGTGATTTGCACGGTTGCGGTGCTAAGTGTATCTAGCGGTCGCGAGCGATGTAAGCAAAATCAAGGGCTTGTGAAGTTCAAAGGCTTGGCACGGTCCCTGCTGTAGTACCGCCCACGAACCACTTAACTCCTGCCTGAGGTTTCTTCCGATGTCCGTGGAAAATGTTGAAAAGCTGATCAAGGACAACAAGGTCGAGTTTGTCGACCTGCGCTTCGTCGATATGCGTGGTGTACAGCAGCACATCACCTTTCCGGCCAATATCATCGAGCCGGCGCTGTTTGAAGAAGGCAAGATGTTCGACGGCAGTTCGATCGCGGGCTGGAAGGGCATCAACGAGTCGGACATGGTGCTGCTGCCGGACGCTGGCACTGCGTATCTGGATCCGTTCTTCGCCGATCCAACCATCGTGCTGACCTGCGACATCCTCGACCCGGCCACCATGCAGAGCTATGAGCGCGACCCGCGCGGCATTGCCAAGCGTGCGGAGGCCTATCTGAAGTCATCCGGCACCGCCGACCAGGCCTTCTTCGGTCCGGAGCCGGAATTCTTCATCTTCGATTCGGTGCGCTTTGCCAACGACATGGGCCACACCTTCTTCCAGGTGGGTTCGGAAGAAGCGGCCTGGAACACCGGTGAAAAGTACGACGGCGGCAATAGCGGCTACCGTCCGGGCGTGAAGGGCGGCTACTTCCCGGTTCCGCCGACCGACACCTTGCACGACCTGCGCGCGGAAATGATCAAGACGCTGGAACAGGTCGGTATCGAAACCGAAGTGCATCACCACGAAGTGGCCACCGCCGGCCAGTGCGAGATCGGCACCAAGTTCAGCTCGCTGGTGCAGAAGGCCGACGAACTGCTGACGATGAAGTACATCATCAAGAACGTCGCCTACCGCAACGGCAAGACCGCTACCTTCATGCCCAAGCCCATCGTGGGCGACAACGGCTCGGGCATGCACGTGCACCAGTCGCTGGCCAAGGGCGGCGTCAACCTGTTCACCGGCGACGGCTACGGCGGCCTGTCGCAGATGGCGCTGTGGTACATCGGCGGCATCTTCAAGCACGCCCGTGCGATCAACGCCTTCGCCAACTCCGGCACCAACAGCTACAAGCGTCTGGTCCCGGGCTTTGAAGCGCCGGTGATGCTGGCCTATTCGGCGCGTAACCGCTCGGCCTCGTGCCGCATTCCGTGGGTCACCAACCCGAAGGCGCGTCGCATCGAAATGCGCTTCCCCGATCCGTTGCAGTCCGGCTACCTGACCTTTACCGCGCTGATGATGGCCGGCCTGGATGGCATCAAGAACCAGATCGACCCGGGCGCACCAAGCGACAAGGACCTGTACGACCTGCCGCCGGAAGAAGAGAAGCTGATCCCGCAGGTCTGCTCCAGCCTGGATCAGGCACTGGAAGCGCTGGACAAGGACCGCGAGTTCCTCAAGGCCGGCGGCGTGATGAGCGACGACTTCATCGACGGCTATATCGCGCTGAAGATGCAGGAAGTCACCAAGTTCCGTGCTGCGACCCACCCGTTGGAGTACCAGCTGTACTACGGCAACTGAGTTCCACCGCGGCGATGGTGGAGGCCCCCCTCCCACCTCTGCCATCGCCGCACACTTGTTTGAGCGATCCATGGCACCGGCCGTGGATTGCAGGGGTAATGAGAGAGCACATCGTTCGCGGCGCGCGGGCCTGACCTCTCCCACGAGGCGGATGCATGACATCCGCTGGGGTCCGCGCAATCGCGAACGATCGGATGCCGGGGTTGGCATCCAGGTGACTGACACTGCCGGGCGGCGCAATGCCGGCCGGTTCTTTCCACCATTCGGGGTATGCGCATGAAATTGATCACCGCCATCATCCGGCCGTTCAAGCTCGACGAGGTCCGCGAGGCCCTGTCCGCAGCGGGCGTGTCGGGCATCACCGTGACCGAGGTCAAGGGCTTCGGGCGCCAGAAAGGCCACACCGAGCTGTACCGCGGTGCTGAGTACGTCGTCGACTTCCTGCCTAAGATCAAGATCGAAACGGTGGTCACCGATGACCGCCTGGACGCCGTGGTCGAGGCGATCCAGAACGCCGCCGGCACCGGCAAGATTGGCGATGGCAAGATCTTCGTCACCGCGATCGAGCAGGTGGTGCGTATTCGCACCGGCGAGATCGGCGCCGATGCGCTCTGACCCCACCAGCCCCGGAGTTCGTATGAAGACAGCTCTTTTTGCCGGGTGGAAAGCCCGGTTCTACAGCGTGTGCATGCTGATGTTGTTCAGTGCACTGGTGGTCGTTGGCATGGGCAGTGCAAATGCGCAGTCCGCACCGCAGGTCACCCCACTGCCGACCGAGCCGGTCACCACCGAACCGCTGCCGTCGGCGCAGCCGGCCGCCTCGCCAGCCGCCGCTGCCGAAGCCGCCCCGGTGGTGGAGAAGGGCGATGTCGCCTGGATGCTCACTTCCACTTTGCTGGTGCTGCTGATGGTGGTGCCGGGCCTGGCGCTGTTCTACGGCGGCATGGTGCGTGCCAAGAACGTGTTGTCGGTGTTGATCCAGGTGGCCACGGTGTTCTCGCTGCTGACCATCCTGTGGGTGCTGTACGGCTATAGCCTGGCATTCTCCGGCGAAGGCGCGTGGATCGGCAATCTGGACAAGGCGCTGCTCAAGGGCGTCACCATCGAAACCTTGTCGGCCACCTTCACCAAGGGCGTGAGCCTGCCGGAATACGTGTTCGTCGGATTCCAGGCGACCTTCGCCGGCATCACTGGCGCACTGATCGTCGGCGCCTTTGCCGAACGCGCCAAGTTTGCCGCGGTGCTGCTGTTCTCGGTGATCTGGTTCACCTTCGGCTACTTGCCGCTGGCGCATATGGTCTGGGCTACAGGCGGCTATCTGTTCGGCTTGGGCGCGCTGGATTTCGCCGGCGGTACCGTGGTGCACATCAATGCCGGTGTTGCCGGCCTGGTCGGCGCCTACTTCGTCGGCAAGCGTGCCGGGCTCGGGCGTGAGGCGATCAAGCCGCACAACGTGACCCTGACCTTCGTCGGTGCCTCGCTGCTGTGGGTGGGCTGGTTCGGCTTCAACGCCGGCTCCAACCTGGAAGCCAATGCCGGTGCGGCGCTGGCCTTCCTCAACACCTTGCTGGCGACCGCCGCCGCCATCCTGGGCTGGTCGCTGACCGAGAAGATCATCAAGGGCAAGTCGTCCGCCCTGGGTGTGGCCTCGGGCATGGTGGCCGGCCTGGTCGGCATCACCCCGGCCTGCGGCACCGTGGGCCCGTTCGGCGCGATCGTCATTGGTCTGGCTGCGGGCGTGCTGTGCGTGTGGGGCGTCACCGGCCTGAAGCGCCTGCTCGGTGCCGACGATAGCCTGGATGTGTTCGGCGTGCATGGCCTGGGCGGCATCATCGGCGCGATCCTGACCGGTGTGTTCTCGGCGGCCTCGCTGGGCGGCCAGAAGGGCGGCGATTACGACATCGTCCATCAGGTGGGCATCCAGGCGCTGGGCGTCGCGATCACCCTTGGCTGGATCGGCGTGGTCTCGGTGGTGGGGTTTGTGGTCGCCAAGCTGGTCTTCGGCCTGCGCGTGAGCGAAGAAGCCGAGCGCGAGGGTCTGGATATCACCTCGCATGGTGAAGCCGCGTACGAGTCCTGAGCATGCACACCCGCGGCCACACTGCCGCGGGTGGCGCAATGACCCGGATGGGACTGCCCAGCCGGGTCCGTTTTCCCCCCGTCGCCCCGTTGGCGCGGAACAACCGCCGAGGTGCCTGCATGACCAGCCCCACGCCCGTGACTGCCGGCGCGGATGCACGCTGGATCGGTGCGCCCCGTCGCCGTCCAGCCAGCATTGTTTCAACACACGCTTCGTTTTGCGCGCCATCGGCGCATTCCCATTCTGTTTGCACTAAATTGGTGCAATCGTGACCTCCTCTTCCATGCCATCGCTGGACAGCCTGGGTACGCCCGTTGCCTGGGCCGACCGCGAGGGACGCGTGCTCGGTGTCAATCCGGCATTCGCGCGCTGGCTCGGGGTCAGTACACGGCGATTGGTCGACCAGCCCTTAGCCGCGCTGGAAGTGCAGGGCGATGCGCTGGCGCGCTTCCTGCTCAACGACGAGCGTGATGTGTTGCGTCTCCACCGGCTGGCGCTGGGCCTGCCCAACGACGCGCCGCGCTTTGCCGAAGGCTGGCTGTCGCGGCTGGACGATGGCGGCTGGCTGCTGGAAACCCACCCGGTCGACGAATTCCCTGCGCTGGATCCCACCCACGCCTTGCCCAATGCCTTGAGCGCCGCGCTCAAGGGGCTGGCGCACGAACTGCGTAACCCGTTGGCCGGGCTCAAGGGCGCCGCGCAGCTACTCGCACGCCGCTCGGCTGGACGCGATGAAGACGAGCGTGAGCTGCTCGAGCTGATCGGCACCGAGATCGAGCGCCTCAACACCCTGCTCGAACGGCTGCTCTCGCCCACCCCGGCGCGCCCGCACGACCGCCTCAACATCCACGTGGTACTCGAACGGGTGTTGCGCCTGGCCGAAGCCGAGGGCGGCTGGTCGGTGCAGGTGCAGCGCGATTACGACCCCAGCATTCCGGACATTCTGGGCGATGGCGACCGCCTGACCCAGGCGGTGTGGAATCTGGTGCGCAACGCCTTCCAGGCCGGCGCCACCCGTGTGACCTTGCGCACCCGCGTCGAACACGGCCAGCGCATCCGCGACCGCGTGCATGCGATGTCGCTGCGGCTGGAAATCATCGACGACGGCGGCGGCGTGCCGGAAGAACTGGCCGAGCACCTGTTCCTGCCATTGGTCAGCGGCCGCGCCGAAGGCAGCGGGCTGGGCCTGGCGCTGGCCCAGCAGGTCTCGCGCGAACACCACGGCACGCTGACCTATCGCTCGCGTCCGGGCCATACCGTTTTCACCCTGCTGCTGCCCGAGCTGGCCGGCGATCACGACAAGGAGCATCTGCATGGCTGAGGCCGCCGCCGTATCCCACATCTGGGTAGTCGACGACGACCGCTCGGTCCGCTTCGTGCTGTCCACCGCCTTGCGCGATGCCGGCTACGCGGTGGACGGCTTCGACAGCGCTGCCGCCGCACTGCAGGCGCTTGCCATGCGGCCCACGCCGGACCTGCTGTTTACCGACGTGCGCATGCCCGGCGAAGACGGCCTGACCTTGCTCGACAAACTCAAATCCAAACACCCGCAACTGCCGGTGATCGTGATGTCGGCCTACACCGACGTTGCCAGCACTGCCGGCGCCTTCCGGGGCGGCGCGCACGAGTTCCTGTCCAAGCCCTTCGACCTGGACGATGCGGTGGCCCTGGCCGCGCGCGCGCTGCCGGATGCCGATGCGGGCGCCGAAGAAATCGTCGCCACGCGCCTGGCCGAGGGCTCGGCCTCGTTGATCGGCGACACGCCCGCAATGCAGGCCTTGTTCCGCGCGATCGGGCGTCTGGCGCAGGCGCCGCTGTCGGTCTTGATCAACGGCGAAACCGGTACCGGCAAGGAGCTGGTCGCGCGCGCGCTGCATAACGAATCGCCGCGCGCGCGCAAACCCTTCGTCGCACTCAACACCGCCGCCATTCCCGCCGAATTGCTGGAAAGCGAGTTATTCGGCCACGAAACCGGCGCCTTCACCGGTGCGACCAAACGGCATATCGGCCGCTTCGAACAAGCCGATGGCGGCACGCTGTTTCTGGATGAAATCGGCGACATGCCGTTGCCGCTGCAGACCCGCCTGCTGCGCGTGCTGGCAGAGAACGAATTCTTCCGCGTCGGTGGGCGCGAACTGATCCGTGTCGATGTGCGCGTGATCGCCGCCACCCACCAGGATCTGGAAGCGCTGGTCGAACAAGGCCGCTTCCGCGCAGATCTGCTGCACCGCCTGGATGTGGTGCGGCTGCAACTGCCGCCGCTGCGCGAACGCCGTGGCGACATCGCACAACTGGCCGAAAACTTCCTGGCCATGGCCGGGCGCAAGCTCGACATGCTGCCCAAACGCCTTTCGTCGGCCGCGTTGGAAGACCTGCGTCAATACGATTGGCCAGGCAACGTGCGCGAACTGGAAAACGTGTGCTGGCGCCTGGCCGCACTGGCCACTGCTGACATCATCGACGTGGTCGATGTGGACGCCGCACTGGCACGTGGTGGACGTCGTCATCGCAGCGGTCGCAGCGATGGGCAGTGGGACGACATGCTCTCCAGCTGGGCCGCGCAACGCCTGAGCGAAGGTGCTCAGGGCCTGCACGCCGAAGCGCGCGAGCGCCTGGACCGAACCTTGCTCGAAGCCGCCCTGCAACTCACCCAGGGCCGCCGCGCCGAAGCCGCCGCCCGCCTGGGCCTGGGCCGCAACACCGTCACCCGTAAACTTGGCCCGGGGCGCAAACGCCGCTGAGGTTGCCCAAGGCCTCTCCCGTTGGAAGGTCTCGCGCTTGAAGATGGATCGACGCCTAAGCGATACACGCTTATCGCAATCGCGCAGCAGACCACGCGCGGAGTTGAGCCCTCTCCCACTGGGGCGACAAGGCGCGGCTTGCACACCGGAGGTGCACGTGTTGTGGAGCGCCCGCGCTGCTGGCGTGGGCCGGGGGCGCGAAGGGGGGAGAGGGTACGGGGCGCAGCCTTCGCGCACTTAACCTCCACTGGCCTTCGCTGGTACTTCATCCGGCTGCGCGCCATCTTCATCACCCACGAAGGAGGACGACGGCCCGGCGGGAAAGGGAGCAGCGACACCGTACCCTCATCCGCCCTTCGGGCACCTTCTCGCGGCGGGAGAAGGGGACATAGCGCGCGGCATGGCGCGGCGCGCGAGATCCATGTTTATCGCACTCCCACAAGCAGCTAGCGCGCTCCCATCAACCCAGGCCTCAAACGCCCGACCACCCATCGCAACCCGTAAACTCCTGAGCCGCCGCCACGTGCATTTCATGACACGTGAACATGCGTCCGCATAGGTTTCCAGCCTGATCAGGAGAACTGCTTGATGCGTTACCGGTCGCCGACGATCGTTGTCCTCACCGCGCTGGCGCTGGCCGCCTGCAGCAGCACGCCACCGCCGCCGAAGGCGCCGCCACCGCCGGGCGCTCGCGTGGTGCCCACTCGCCCAGTGCAACAGGCCGAAGCAGTGCTGACATCGGCCTCGGGCAGTTTGGTCAGCGGCCGGGTGGTGCTGGTGCCGGCATTGCAGGGCATTCGCCTCACCGGCACCGTCGGTGGCTTGCGCGCGGGTGGCGTGTCCGGCTTCCATGTGCACGAGCGTGGCGATTGCAGCGCGGCCGATGCCAGCAGCGCTGGCGCGCATTTCAACCTGGGCGGTGCGCCGCACGGGCGTGCCGGCGGCGGCGCGCATCATCTGGGCGACATGGACAATCTGCGTGCAGACGCCGAAGGCGTGGTGCATCTGGACATGATTCTGTCCGGCATCAGTCTGGGCGACGGCGCTCCGACGGATGTGGTCGGCAAGTCGCTGATCGTGCATGCCAACCCCGACGACTATCGCAGCCAGCCCAGCGGCAATGCCGGCGCGCGCCTTGCCTGCGGCGTCATTCGCGTCACCCAATGGGGCACGCCCCCTTCGCAGCCCTGAGTTAGGGCAACAACGGCTGCAGTTGCGGCCTTTCTTCAGGAGTACTCCATGCGTATTGTTCCGACCACCTTGTTTCTGGCCACCGCCCTGGTGTTGAGCGTGCAAGCGCGACGAGCCCGCGCCGGCCGAGCCGGCACCCGCGCCGCAGGCCAGCACGCCGTCCGAAGCGGCGCACGGTGGCGAACACGCCGCCTCCATGGTCACCGAAGCGGCCGCCACCACCACTGCAACCGCCGAGCTCAAGCCGACCAAGGGCAATGACGTCAAAGGCACGGTGACCTTCAAGACCGTCGACGGCGCACTGCGTGCCACCGGTCAGCTGAGTGGCCTCAAGCCCAATACCGAGCACGGCTTCCACATCCACGAAAAGGGCGATTGCAGCGCGCCAGACGGCAGCAGCGCGGGCGGCCACTTCAACCCCTCCCAGTCCGCTCACGGCAATGTCAGCGCCGAACCGCACCACGGTGGCGACATGCCCAACATCAAGTCCGATGCGCAGGGTAACGCCAGCATCGACGGCCCGGTGTCGAGCAACGTCAATCTCGGCAAGGCCGATCAGTTTGATATCGCCGGCCACGCAGTGATCGTGCACGCAGATGCCGACGACTACAAAACCCAGCCCACCGGCAACGCCGGCGGCCGTCTGGCCTGCGGCGTGATCACCACCGATAACGCGCAGGCGGCGACCAAGTAAATGGGCCAATGCCGCTGCTAATGCATCGCAGCGGCTGATTCACCATAAAGAACGCCGCAGCGGTCATCGTTGCGGCGTTTTTTTTTAGGTACAGCTGTATTCGTCGAAGCGCGGCTGTACGCTCAATGCAGAGAACACATCGAAACGTTCGCGTGGATGCAGTACAAGCGGACGCAGAAGCTCAGGTCATGCATCCAGAGCGTCGATTGCGTCGATAGCTTCACTGTCCATCGATAGGTGCAACGTAGTTCAAGCAGCAGTAACGACCACTCAATAATTCGCCCACAACCCCGGTGTCGCCAGCTCCAGCAGATGTGCATCGGGATCGCGGAAGTAAATGCTTTGCCCGCCGCCTGGCCATTGCGTGCGGCCTTCGATGACGACACCGCAGGCATGCAAATGGTTTTCCCAGCCGGGCAGGGCATCGGTTGCGATGGCCAGTGCAAAATGCTGGCGCCCATTGCCGTCATGCGGCGGAATCGTGCCGCCCGGTAGCGTGACCGTCGCTGAGGTGCTGCCTTGCAGAAACAGCAACAAGACCTGCCCGGGCGCAATCCCATAGGCAGCCATGCGCGCATCACGATGCATCGGTTGCAGGCCCAGTACACGTGCGTAGAACGCGCATGCGCGTTCCAGATCCGCCACATACACTCCGGTTTCCAGCACGCCCTGTAATGCAGGGGGCATGGATACCGGCGTCTGGCTCATGCCGCCAGTGCCTGCCGCGGATCCTGGCCCGGTTCGACATGCACGTAGAGCACCGGCAAGCCATGCGCTTCTAGCACGGCGGCCATCTGTCGCTGGCGCGCCAGATAGTGCTCGTACACACCGCGCAGGCGTTCGCAGTTTTCGCGGTCGTGTGCGTAGTAGTCGCACCAGCCGGCCGGGTCGAACAGGGCGATGCGTACTTCGCCATCGGTGTAGCGCAACACCGGCTCGGGTGGTTGTTCCAGCCATTCTTCGGTTTGGGGTGCCAACAGCGCGGCTTCGATCAGCGGCCACAGCGGCGCTAAGCCCTGGTTGTCGTACTGCATCGACATCATCGCCGCCAGATCGTTGGCGGTGAGATAGCGCGCATGCTCGATGCGGGCGCCAAAACTCTCCTGCGCCAGCAACGCGGTGTCGGCCTGCGCCATGCCCTGAGCGAGCAAGACTTCTTCCATTGCATCGGCCACGGTGGCGACCGTTTGCGGATCGCCGGACAGAAGGAACGGCAGCACGCGCAGCCCACCGCCTACCAGCTGCGCATCGGCCCGGAACGGCAGCGGAATCTCGCCCTGCGCATCGGCACCGAAGGCCAACACGCGCGGGCCCTGGTCACGACCAGGTGCGCGCGCTTGCAGCTCTTCCAGACGCCGATGCAGTGGCCAGCCGGGCCGCAACACTTCGGCCGGATCGAAATGCGCCAGCGCCACGCTCAGTTCCAGATCGCGGATTTCGGGGATCCATTGCGCCAGATCGCGGCCAATGCGTTCGGCCAGCATGCCGGCCTGTTCGGGCGCCAATGCGCCACGCTCGGGCGCGCTTCCGCCGGTCAATTCCAGCGCCAGCACACCCATGGCAGTTACGCCGTGTTCGGTCTTACTCATGATTCGCGGTTGGCCCATCACGGGGTCGAAGCTACACTGCGGGCCATTATCCCTGCCGGCCCTGTGCAGGCCATGTCCCCGAGTCCTCCATGCCAGGTCAGCCGATGCCCGCAGCCCGTCCCGTCGCCATTCTGGGCGGCGTTCGTATCCCGTTCTGTCGTCAGAACACCGCATACGCGGATGTGGGCAACCTGGGCATGTCGGTGCGCACGCTGGGCGCGCTGGTCGAGCGCTTCGGGCTGCATGGGCAGCAATTGGGCGAAGTGGCGATGGGCGCGGTGATCAAGCACTCCTCGGACTGGAACCTGGCGCGCGAGGCGACGCTCTCGTCCGGTCTGTCGCCGCTGACGCCGGGCATCACCCTGCAGCGCGCCTGCGGCACCAGCCTGGATTCGGTGATCACCATCGCCAACAAGATTGCGCTGGGGCAGATTGATTCGGGCATTGGCGGCGGCTCGGACACCACCTCCGAAGTGCCGATCGTCTACGGCAAGAAGTTGCGCGCGCGGCTGTTGGCCGCCAATCGCGCCAAGGCCACCGGCGACAAGCTCAAGACGCTGCTGCGCGGCTTCAAGCTGGCCGAGCTCAAGCCGGAATTTCCTGGCGTGGCCGAACCGCGCACCGGCAAGAGCATGGGCGACCACTGCGAAGACATGGCCAAGGAATGGAACATCTCACGCGATTCGCAGGACGAATGGGCGGTGGCTTCGCACCACAAGCTGGCCGCTGCGTATGAGCGCGGTTTTTTCGATTCGCTGATCGCCCCGTTCCGCGGCGTCTCGCGCGACAACATCCTGCGCGCCGACACCTCGCTGGAAAAGCTCGCCACGCTGCGCCCGGCCTTCGACAAGACCTCCGGCCGTGGCACGCTTACCGCGGCCAATTCGACCCCGCTGACCGATGGCGCCGCCGCGGTGCTGCTGTCCAGCGAAGCCTGGGCGCTGGCGCACGGCCACACGCCAATGGCCTATCTGCGCGACGCGCAGGTGTCGGCGGTGGATTTCGTGCACGGCGAAGGCCTGTTGATGGCACCGACAATTGCGGTGCCGCAGATGCTGGCGCGCCAGGGCCTGACCTTGCAGGACTTCGACATCTACGAAATCCACGAAGCTTTCGCCGCGCAGGTGCTGTGCACGCTGCGCGCATGGGAAAGCGAGGATTACTGCCGCAACCGGCTGGGCCTGGATGCGCCACTGGGCCGCATCGACCCCGACAAGATCAACCCGCTGGGTTCGTCGCTGGCCACCGGCCACCCGTTCGCCGCCACCGGTGCGCGCGTGGTGGCGACTGCCGCCAAGCAGCTGGAAGAACGCGGCGGCGGCCGTGCATTGATTTCGATCTGCACCGCCGGCGGCATGGGCGTGGTGGCGATCGTCGAGCGCTGATGCCGCTGCGCGACACGGGATTGGGCATTCGGGATTCGGGAATTCGCAAAAGTAGAAGTGAATCCGTTCTTACGAATCCCAATCCCGAATCCCAAATCTAAACTTGCAAGGACACATGGATGTCGAATACTGATGGACGTGAGCCACCCACGCTGTATCTGACCCCCGCACACGGCGATGTGTGGCGCGAGGACGATGTACTGGTGTGCACGCCGGGCGCGAATCTGCCGCCGCGTTGCATCAAGTGCAATGCGCCGACCGACATGCCATCGCGTCGCTACATCTTTCATTGGCATCACCCGGTGATCTACCTGGCGTTGCTGATGGGGGTGCTGCCGTATGTGATTCTGGCCATCGCGTTGCGCAAGCGTAGCGCGCATGTGTTGACGCTGTGCGCGCACCACGAGCAACGCCGCGTGCGCTATGTGGCCATCACGATGGCATCGGTGCTTGCCTTGCTGGTGTGCGGTCTGTCGTTGCCGAGTGAGCTGCGCTGGGTGATCGGCGCCGGCGTGATGGCGGTGATGCTCGTGGTCGGCAGGCTCGGTGCGCGGGTGCTGTCGGTACAGTCGATCGATCACCAGCAGGCACGCTATCTCGGGGCTTGCGACGACTTCTTGCGGGCGTTGCCGGCCGCGCCATAGTTGCTGCGGATTCGATCCAGATCGCGCATCACCAGAACCATGTAAAAGGGCCGCATGGGCCGAGTGTTCACCGCTCAGTGCACAACGAATACGGAAGTGCCCAAGCTGTCACGATACGCAGTGGATGAGTTGCGGCGTCTTCTCGAGGCGACGCCCAAGGCTGTGAGCGGCGATAGGCCAAGCGCAATTTCGTCGATGAACTGCATACCTGCATGACGCGCATTGGCAAGCGTTGTCAGCCAAAAAGGTGCGGCGGTACGCGAACCGCATACCGCCGCTGTTTCGATTACAGAATGCGATCGTCCGATGCATGCGGATCGGCGGGCTGAGTGTCATCCGTCGCCATGATCGGCGCGCGCACGGACTGCTGCGGCATGCCGTCGTGCACCGGTTCGCCGCGCGCAGCGCGCAAGGCATTGGCGTAGCAATGCTGGGCCGACAGCAGATCGCCTGATGCGGCAAAACCGTGTCCCAGCTCTTCCCAGGCTTCGCTACCGGCGCCGTTGGCGATCGCGCGATGCAGGAATTCTTCGGCCTGCGACCACTGCTGTTGATGACGTGCGAGCCGCGCCAGGGTTAGCAGCAGGCCCGGACTATCCGGGTATTGAGTCAACCAGCGCTGCGCACTAGCGCGGCGCGAATCGTATTTTTCCAGCGGCAGCACGCCGTACAGCCGCACCAGCGATTCGTCCCATTGCGCGTCCAGCGCCTGCTCCAGGCTATGCACGGCCGCATCGTCCCAATGCAGTACGGCCGCGCGCTGCGCGTAGGCGCCGACCACCGCTGGCGTGGTGCGCAATGCTTTAGCCAATGCTTCCCAGCGCTCGGCCAGCGCATTGGCGTCGCTGGCCTGCAACAGGGTCTGCTCGGCCAGCGTCGCTTCCAGCGTGCTGTAGGCATCGGGCGCCAACACCGCCTGCTGACGCAGGGCGCCAAGCTGGCCGTAGGCTTCGTCGGCGCGGCCGATCTGGGTCAGTGCATGCGTGCGCAGCAGTAGTCCGCGTGCCGGTAGCGGCTGCGCGTTGGCGCTATCGAGCGCATTGATCGCTTCCACCGGGCGCTGGCGTGCCAGATGCCGCTCGCCCTGCAGCAGTGCATAGGCGGTGGGATCGCGCTCGGCCAGTTGCTGTGCAAGTGCAGTCGCGGCCGCGTCATCGCCGCGCGCATCGGCCACCCGCACCGCCGCGGCCAGGGCAATGCCGCTCACTTCATCGTCTTCGCTGGCACTGACCAGCAGCCGCTCGGCACGCTGCCATTGGCCATGATCGGCAGCGCGCAGGCCTTCGATCAAACGCGCACGGCCCTTCTTGCGGCGGTATTTGCCCCACACGCGAAATGGCAGGCTGATCAACGTCCATAGCAGCCATAGCACCAGCAAGGCGATCAGCAGCATCAACAGCGCTTGCGGCATGGCGGCGTGGTAGTCGTTGCCACCTACGCTGACCACCACGTTGCCCAGGTCGTAGCTGTTTTGGTGCGATAGCCACTGCGCACCAAGCACGCCCAGCGCCACGGCAACCAGCAGAATCAAGACGGTACGCAAGACTTTCATTGGGTGGATCTCCCTTCACGCATGGCCTGCAGTTGCAGCAGGGTGGTGCCCAGTTCCGGCAGGCGCGGACGCAGTGGCGCTTGTTGCAGGCCGCGCAGGCGTGTACGCAGCTGACGACGTTGCGGCGAGTCCGGCCACAGCCGGGTGGTCCAGGTATCCACGCGGCGCAGCGATTGTGCGAACCCGACGGCATCGCCGCGTTCTGCGGCTGCACGGGCCAGGCTGATTTCGATTTGCAAAGCATCGCGCGCGGCATGTCGATCACTGCCGTTGAGCAAGGCATCGCCGCGGCTGGGACGAATCTCCACCAACGGTGACAGCACCTTTTGCCACCATGGTTGCGCCGCGCCGCTGTCCTGTGCGGTCTGCTCCGGCAGGCGCTGCAGTTCGGCCGCCACGCTGGCCAGGGTCTGGCCGACTTCCGCCTGCGGGCCTGCGCCGAGACGATCTAGCGCATCGCGTTCCTGCACCAATGCCTGACGCAGATTGAGGTAACCGGGGTCGTCGATGCCGTTGAGCGCGCCGTTGGCCAGCGCATACGCACGCCGCGCGCCGTCAGCATCGCCGGCGATGCTCAGCCGTTGCTGGCCAAGCCGCAGCAGCAGCTCCACTTCATCCAGACGCAGCGCCTGCGCGCCGTGACGATTGGGGTCGGCCAGCTTCTGCACGGTGTCTTCGAGCAACGCGCTGCGTTGACTCATGCCCAGCATTTCATCGCGCAGCACACGGTTGGTGGCGGCCGCATCCTGCAGGCGCTCGTTAGCCAGGCGCTGATCGCGGCGCAGTGTTTCCAGCATTTGCTGGGTGCCATCCCAGCGCTGCTGCTGCGCCTGCTCAGCCTGCAATTGTGCGGCTTGATAGCTCTGCCATGCGCGCCAGCCCAGGAACAGCGCAACGCCAGCGGCCGCCACGGCCACTGCAAGCAGCAGCCATGCCAAGGGAAAGCGTCGCATGGGAGCGGGCATTTCGGTCATTCGGACATCCTCGGGCGGTCATAACCGGCGCAGGCGCCGCAGTCATCTGCCACAGCATGGCGTGCAGCGGCGGACACTCGCAAGCTGTGCATGACTTCCCAGTTCAGCAAGGTCGCGGTGGTGTCACGATCGCTGCCGCAGCAGCGGCAAGCTGCATTGGCAGTGGACCTTCTGCGCGTATGACATGGATGAAGCCAGCGGCGTGCGCGGCATCCAGCATCCGATCGCTGGACGCGACTACCGGCCGCTGTTGCCATCTCTCAATCAGTGCAGCAGGCAGCTGTTGCAGGACCAGCGTCAGTGCTTCGGCACTGCTCAATGCCAGCACGCTGCGCGGCAATGCGTGCGCGAAGGACTGGATGGCCGACGCGCGCAAGCGCAGCGGGATGCGTTGATAAACATCGACACGCACAATGCGCGCACCGCGCTGTTCCAGCGTTGGCGCCAGCACGCCACGTCCGCCGGGTGCGGTGATCAGCCCGACGGCCTGCAGCGGCGCCTGCAGCAGCGGCAGCGCGAGCAGGCCTTCGCTATCCATGCGCGTCGGGCGCACCACAGTGTCGATGCCGCAAGTCTGCAATGCGCGTGCAGTGCCATCGCCTACGCTCATCCAGTGCGCCTGCGCCGGGCGCTGCAGCGGCGCCAGCCGATGCGCCGCGTGCACGGCCGCCGGGCTGGTGAACACTGCAATCGGTGCTGCCAGCGCCTGCTGCAGCGCGTCCCGCACCTGTGCGGTGTCGTTGGTCTGCAAACGCCACGGCGACAGCGCGAGCACGCGCCCGCCATGCCGGGCAACTGCCCGCCGTAGCGGCGCGTGTTCGCCGCCGGGGCGCAGCGAAATAAGGGTCCAGGCAGCATCGGGATGGGCAAGGCCGGTCATGGCGTGATTATGCGAGAGCGCTGACACCTGCGGCGCACTGTCGCCGCATCCAGGTGTGCCAGTGCGGATCGATGGCGAAGTGTCGGCAGCGGGAGCGATGTTTTGGCTCCCTGACTGGCGCCATTCGTCTCAGTCCAGAACCTATTGCAACCGCTGGGAATCCCGTCACGATCCTGGCCTGCAACCGTGCTGGAGTGGCGTCGTGATCAAGTCCTACCTTATCAATATGCAGCGCAGCAGCGACCGGCTACAGGCCATGTCGGCGCGCTTCGATATGCTGGGCCTGCCGTTCGAGCGCATTGCAGCGGTGGATGGCGCCACGTTGACGGCCGAGCAGATCGCCGACTTCATACGCGAGCGCCCATTGGAAGGATCGGGCGATGCCTTCAGCACGGGCCCGCGCACGTGGACCGCATCCAACATCGGCTGCTTTCTCAGTCACCAGGCCGCGTGGCGCATTGCGGCCGACTCCGCTGACGCCTATACCGCAATTTTCGAAGACGACATGCATCTGTCCGATGCGCTGCCGACGCTGTTGCGCAGTACCGATTGGCTACCGGGTGGCAATAGCATCGTGCGCCTGGAGCCGTCCTATAACCGCATCAAGCTCGATGCCAAGGTTGCCGACGTCGCCGGGCGCCAACTGCGCCTGGTGCGCCCATCGACGTATCAACATTGCTGGCCGGTATGCGCGGGTGCGTTGATCATCAGCAGGGATGCCGCGCGATTGTTGCTGGCTGCGCAGGCCCGCTGGCACACCATGACCGATATATTTTTGTTCGGATGGAACGAGTCGCCAGTCGCGCACCAGCTGTCCACGTATCAACTCTCGCCGGCGGCTTGTATCCAGGACAAGTTCTTCCATACGGCGGCCGAAGACATCGTGTTCACCAGCACGATCGATGCGCCGCTGACACACGCGCAGAAGCAGCGCAGCACGCATTGGAAAGCAAAGGCCACCGCGTTGCTGCGGGTGGCGCAGGGCTATCGCAAGGTTGTGTTTGCGCCTTAGCGCGGGGACCGATGGTTGCGATGTCGCCCGGCGGGCATGTGGTCGGCATGGCTTGTTGATTGAGCTTGCAGTACAACGTTGCGCGCCATTCGGCCGGGCATGAAGTTTCGGTCGATCTGTTGCACGGAACTTCCAAGCGAAGCCAGCCCGTGCGTCGCGTGCGGCGATGACTGGATTCACCATGCGGTACCGCATGTCACGCAGTGCACAACACGCCCGCAGAACATTGCGGCATGATGCCGCCCTTCGCCGTCTTTCAGTCTTTGCCGATGACTCCTTCGTGCACGCTCGCATCCGCCCTGCAGTCACTGCAGTCGCAGTTCATCGCCATGCCACCGGTGCTGTCGATGGGCATCGCCGTCGATGGGTTGCACGAGGGTGCGCTGCGCTTGCGCGCGCCGCTGCAGGCCAACGTCAACGACAAGGCCAATGCGTTCGGCGGCAGCCTGGCCTCGCTGATGACGCTGGCCAGCTGGGGCTGGCTGACCCTGCAACTGCAATTGGTCGGGCACAGTGCCGATGTCTACGTCGCCGACAGCCAACTGCGCTATGTCGCGCCGGTCTACGAAGACCTGGTGGCCAATGCCGAGCCATCCGAGTTGGGCAGTTGGGAGACGTTTCTGGCGACCTTCCGGCAGCGCGGCAAGGCGCGCATCGGCATGCGCGCGCAGATCGCGCTGGGCTCGGGCGCCGCTGCGGCCACGTTGAGCGGGCGTTTCGTGGCGTTTCCAAAGCGGTAGGATGCGCGCTGGATCAGGGGGAATACGCATGCGTGCAGTCTTCACAATGGTCGTCCTGCTCGGGCTGGCAATGCTGAGCGGGGTGGTCAATGCCGGCAGCCGCGCGCAGGCGCGCGCGCTGGAAACCACCCAGGCCGCCTACACGGCCGCCGTGCGCTGGAACGACTTCGACGCCGCGCAGGGCTTCGTTGAGCCGGCGTATGCCCAGGCGCATCCGCTCAGCGACCTGGAACGGTCGCGCTACGAGCAGATCCAGATCTCCGGCTACCGCGAGGTGCGCGTGGGCCAAGACTCCAACGGCGACCTGCGCCGCGAGGTCGAATTGCGGGTGATCAACCGCAATACCCAGGCCGAACGGCTGGTGCGCAGCATCGAGATCTGGCGCTGGAATCCCGAGCAGAAGCGCTGGTGGCTAGCCAGCGGCCTGCCCGATTTGTGGAAAGGCCAGTAGTCCGGCCCCTGCGCGCTGGGCCTCGCGTGCGCCAGCTGTGCGACAATTCCCGCCCGCTCGACTGACCCTGACCCCGTGAATTTCGAAGAGCTGCAGGCCTTTGTCGGCCGCAACCCCATGTTGTCGCTGGCCCTGGTGGGCCTGACCATCGCGCTGATCGTCACCGAGGTCGCGCGTCTGTTCCGCGGCTATCGCGCGCTCACGCCGGCCCAGCTGACCCGTCTGATCAACAGCGACAACGCGCTGGTGATCGATCTGTCGCCGACCGCCGATTTCGAAAAAGGCCACATCGCCGGCAGCCGGAATGTGGCATTGGCCAAGTTCGACCCGGCCAGCAAGCTGCTGGCCAACGCCAAGGCCTCGCCTGTGGTGGTGGTCTGCCGTAGTGGCACCACCTCCGCTGGTGCAGCCAAGACGCTGAAGAAAGCCGGCTTCGAGCAGGTGTACTGGCTCGAAGGCGGCGTCGCCGCCTGGCAGATGGCCGAGCTGCCACTGATCAAGGGCCGCTGATCCGCCTTGTGCGGCGCCCGCCAAGCCCCCATTGCTGGCGTGAGAGACTCACACTTTCACGTCTGCATCACTCAACGCTGCATCCACCGAACCGTTTCTGGAGTTAGGAATGTCCGACGAAATCCTCAACGGCGCCGCTGCGCCGGCCGACGCCGCTGCTGGCCCCGCCTTCACTATCGAAAAGATTTACGTCAAGGACGTGTCCTTCGAATCGCCAAACGCACCGGCCGTCTTCAATGACGCCAACCAGCCCGAGCTGCAGCTGAACCTCAATCAGAAGGTCCAGCGCCTCAACGACAACGCCTTTGAAGTGGTGCTGGCCGTGACCCTGACCTGCACCGCCGGTGGCAAGACCGCCTACGTGGCTGAAGTGCAGCAGGCCGGCGTGTTTGGCCTGGTTGGCCTGGAGCCGCAGGCGATCGACGTGCTGCTCGGCACCCAGTGCCCGAACATCCTGTTCCCGTACGTGCGTACGCTGGTCAGCGACCTGATTCAGGCCGGCGGCTTCCCGCCGTTCTACCTGCAGCCGATCAACTTTGAAGCCCTGTATGCAGAAACCCTGCGCCAGCGCCAGAACGAAGGCACCTCGCTGGCCGATTCCGAGCCGGCTGGCAACGCCTAAGCCTTATTGCGCCGATGAGCGATTCGACCCACAAGATCGCCGTTCTCGGCGCCGGTTCCTGGGGCACGGCCCTGGCCGCGCTGCTCGCCAGACACGGTCACCCGACCGTGCTCTGGGGCCGCGATGCGGCGATGGTGGACACCATCGACCGCACCCATGAGAACGCGCGTTATCTGCCGGGCATTCCACTGCCCGACAGCCTGCGTGCCACCACCGACCTGCAGGCAGCCGTCGCTGACGCCACCTGGATTCTGGTGGTGGTGCCCTCGCATGCGTTTACCGAGACCATTCGGCTGATCGCACCGCTGCGCCCAGCGGGTGCCGGCGTTGCCTGGGCAACCAAAGGTTTCGAACCCGGTTCCGGGCGGTTTCTGCATGAAGTGGCGCGCGACATCCTCGGCCCCAAAGTTCCGCTGGCCGTGGTGACCGGGCCCTCTTTCGCCAAGGAAGTCACGCTCGGCCTGCCGACCGCCATCACCGTGCACGGCGACGATGCGATGTTTGCACAAGTGGTCGCCGACGCGATGCATGGTCCCACTTTCCGCGCCTACACCGGCGACGACATGGTGGGCGCCGAGCTGGGCGGTGCGATGAAAAACGTACTGGCTGTGGCCACCGGCGTGGCCGATGGCATGCAGCTTGGTCTCAATGCACGCGCCGGTTTGATCACGCGTGGCTTGAACGAGATGCTGCGTCTGGCAGCAGCGATCGGCGCACGTCCGGAAACCCTGATGGGTCTGGCCGGTTTGGGCGATCTGGTGCTTACCTGCACCGGCGATTTGTCGCGCAACCGTCGCCTGGGCCTGGCGTTGGGGCGTGGGCAGAGCTTGAACGATGCGATCCGCGAGATTGGCCAGGTGGTCGAATCAGTGCAGACGGCCGATGAGGTCATGCGCCAGGCCGAACACCACGGCATCGAGCTACCGATCTCCAACGCCGTGCGTGCGGTATTGCATGGCGAAATCACCCCGGAAGCAGGCTTGAAGGAATTGCTGGCACGCGAGCGCAAGCCCGAGTATCCGCAGACCTTGTTTACCTGACGACTGGGCGGCACTTGGGTGCCCATCGCGAAGATGCATAACAAAACGCCCGGCAATGCCGGGCGTTTTGTTGATGGGCTGCTGTGCGGCGCATGGGGAGCCTGGGCGGATCAAGTGTCAGGCACTGGTACGCACCCAACGCGAACGCGGCCACGTCCTCGTGGTGGTGCATCGTTGGCGAGGATTCCCCGTGCAAAACGCCGCGGTGCGTGGCGTGTGCTTACAAACCGCCAACCGATCGCCCAAAAGAAAAAAGCCCGGTCGGGGGACCGGGCTTCCAATGCAACGCGGGAGAGAGAGTCGCGCTGCAGTTAGACGTGCGGCTTACCAGCTGAAGCGCGGGCCGACCGACCATTCCTTGTTGCCGTCGCCATCCATACGGATGTCGCCGTTGATGCCCCAGTTCTGGTTCAACTTCACCTGGGCGCCAAGGCGGCCGTAGAAGTTGTCACCGATGTCGATGCCACGCTTCTTGGAGAAGTCTTCGTAACCAGCCAGTGCATAGACTTCGAAGTGCTCGCCGAAGGCATTGCGCAGGCCGGCTTCAACGCTGTAGCCGTCGAAGCTGACGTTCGGGGTGTCCAGGTCCAGCTTGCGGTATGCAACGCGGGCAACGAAGTCCGTGCTGGTGGCGATTTCGTGGTTATAGCCCACGCCAACGCCCCACTGCTGGAAGTCGGAGTTGGTGTTTTCGAACAGGTTGTCGTTGTCGTCAGCGTTCTGCTTGCTGTAATCGCCGAACACGTGGAAGTTCGGAGCAACGGCATAGGATGCCTTCACGCCCCAGCCGTCCGCATCGCGGCCGTCGGTCGGAGTGCGCACGTAGTCGCCTTCGACGAAGTTGTAGGAGAGGTTTTCAGCAGCCGAAGCCGCAAACGGCAGAGCTGCGAGAAGGCCGAGGGCCAGCAAAGAAGTCTTCATGATCGGGATACCTCTACTTTTTTGATTGGACCGGCGCTGAGGCGAATGCCGTTCGCTGCCGAGATGTAAATTCTCCGTTATTCGTTGGAACGCGACATGAATTTTGAACTGACCAGGTGATGAATCATCGCACCAGATTCAGCTGCGCTTTCTTGTGTTGCCTGATCGTGTGCATACAGCACGTGCAAAAGGTGACGCTCTAGCGCTTACACAGCGCCGATGTGAGACGTGTGTGCCCAACTGCATGGACCGCCTGATTTTCCAGCGTTTTTACGCGAACTCGTTACACGAGCACATTGCACTGACATCACCGTTGGGAGCATTGCACGCTTGTTGAACACACGCGTGGAGCTGCATCGTGGCGAAGAACAGAACGTTGGCGCGCTTTTTGGCCGAGACGCTGCAGAGTGCTGGGGTTGAGCGGATCTGGGGCGTGACCGGCGACAGCCTCAATGGCTTGACCGACGCCTTGCGCGAGATGCAGACCATCGAGTGGATGCATGTGCGGCACGAAGAAGTCGCCGCGTTTGCGGCGGGTGCCGAGGCGGCGGTGACCGGTCAGCTGGCGGTGTGCGCCGGCAGCTGCGGGCCGGGCAATCTGCATCTGATCAACGGGCTGTTCGATTGCCATCGCAGCCGCCAACCGGTGTTGGCGATTGCCGCGCATATTCCTTCGTCCGAAATCGGGTTGAGCTATTTTCAGGAGACCCACCCGCAAGAGCTGTTCCGCGAATGCAGTCATTTCGTGGAGCTGGTGACCAACCCGGCGCAGCTGCCGGAAATGCTGCATCGCGCGATGCGCTCGGCGATCCTGCAGCAAGGCGTGGCTGTGGTGGTGATTCCGGGCGATATCGCGCTGCTGGAGGTCGACAAGCATGTCTCCAGCGCGTGGCCGGCACTGCGTCAGCCGCGTGTGTTGCCTGCCGCCGAGGATGTTCAGCAACTGGCCGCGCTGTTGCAGCAAAGCAAAGCGGTGACCTTGTTGTGCGGCAGTGGCTGCGCTGGCGCGCATGATGCGGTGGTGGCCTTGGCCGATACCTTGGGTGCACCGGTGGTGCATGCGCTGCGCGGCAAGGAATACGTGGAGTGGGAAAATCCGTTCGATGTCGGCATGACCGGCCTGATCGGTTTCAGTTCCGGCTACCACGCGATGCTCAACTGCGACACCTTGATCATGCTGGGCACCGATTTTCCGTATCGGCAGTTCTATCCGAAGGACGCGACCATCGTGCAGGTGGATCGCGACCCGAGCGCGCTCGGTCGGCGCACCCCATTGCAGCTGGGCATCGCCGCCGATGTCGGCGAAACCATCGCGGCATTGCTGCCGCAGCTGCAGCGCCGTGAAGAGCGCGGCTTCCTGGAAAAATCGCTTGCGCACTATCGCAAGGCGCGCGAAGGGCTGGACGATCTTGCGGTGCCGGCAGATCCGGGCGAGCCATTGCATCCGCAATTCGTGACGCGGCTGATCAGCCAGATTGCCGATCAGGATGCGGTGTTTACCTGCGATGTCGGCACGCCCACGGTGTGGGCAGCACGCTACTTGCGCATGAACGGCAAGCGCCGCTTGCTGGGGTCGTTCAATCACGGCTCGATGGCCAATGCGATGCCGCAGGCGCTGGGCGCGCAAGCAGCATTTCCTGGCCGGCAAGTCATTTCGCTGTCGGGCGATGGCGGCTTTGCGATGCTGATGGGAGACTTCATTTCGCTGGCACAGTTGAATCTGCCGGTGAAGGTGGTGGTGTTCAACAACGCATCGCTGGGTTTCGTGGCGATGGAAATGAAGGCTGCCGGTTACCTGGATACCGGCACCGAGTTGCGCAATCCGGACTTTGCCGCGATGAGCAATGCGATGGGCATTCTCGGCATTCGCGTGGATGAGTCGTCGCAGTTGGAACGTGCATTGCGGCAGGCCTTCGCGCATTCGGGTCCGGCGTTGGTGGATGTGCGCATTGCCACGCAAGAGCTGGCGGTGCCGCCGGCGATCAAACTCGAACAGGCCAAGGGCATGGGCCTGTATCTGCTCAAGGCGGTGATGAGCGGGCGGGGCGATGAGGTGATCGAGCTGGTCAGGACCAACCTGCGTTAATTCAGTTGCACTCACGCACACTGGCTGACCTCTTCAGGCCGCTTCGCCCATGCCCCGTTCGCTGCTCCGGCAACTGTTGCTGATCTGGATGGTGATCGTGGCCGCCTGCTTGGGCGTGGCCACGATGTTGTACGGCTTGTACCGGCAGACCGAGGGCGTGCGGCTGGAGGAGGCACGCCAGCAATTGAGCGGCCAATGCACGCGCATCGTGCAGCGCTATGCCGGGGCCAGCGAGGCGGCGCGGAGTGGTGACGATGGCGTGGGCCTGGCAGCGGTGGTGGTGCACCTGGTGCTGGCCGATGCCCCAGGTGTCGAAGGTGGTGTCTGGGACCTGCATAAAGGCTTTGTTGCCTACGCGTACCCAACCTACGACGGCAGCGATCACAAGACCGATATTCCCGCCGCGGAATGGGCCAATATCGTCAGTACGGCGCAGCAGAGCGTGCGACAGAATAAAGCGACGCAGTACCGCCGCGACGGCCGCCGCGAGGTGCTGCTGATCAGCGCCTGCCCGCTGGCATCGAACAGCGCGGCATGGACGATGACGCGGGTGCCGGCCAGCAAGGCCGATGCCTGGCGGCCGTTGGTCGTCGGCATGCTGTTGATCTTCGCGATGGTGGCGATGTCGGCGATTGCGCTGGGCGTGTTAGTGCGGCGTTGGAGCCAGCGTCTGCAGCGCATCCAGCAGGCGCTGGCCGCCGACACCGAGACGCCACACATTCCGCCGACCGGCACGCCGGAGCTGGACCGGCTGGGTGCAGCGGTCAATGACTATGCGCAACGCAACGCGCAGGCATTAGCGCAGACACGCCGCCTGGCCGACGAGCTGTCGCGACACGAGCGACTTGCCGCACTCGGGCGCATGACGGCCACGGTGGCGCATGAAATCCGAAACCCGATCGCCACGATGCGGTTGGCGCTGGAAAACGAGATCGCGCGCCGCGATGCGACGCCGGACGATGCCGCGCATGGCGAGTTGATGCTGGGGCAGATCCGTCGCCTGGATGGCGTGGTCGAGAGCCTGCTCGGCATGGTGCAGCCGATTCGCCTACACCTGGAGACGGTGGTGGTGCAGGACTGGCTGGCGACGCTGCTGGAGCAGAGTCCGTTGCCGCCGGGCACGCCAGCGCCCCGCTTGCTGCTGCCGGCTGCGCCGCTACGCTGGACCCTGGATCCGCAGCAACTCGGCCGCGCGGTGCACAACCTGTTGCGCAATGCCGTGCAGCACGCCGACCCAGGCAGCGAGGTCATGCTGCAAGCGGCAGACGTGGAAGGCATGCTGCAACTGCAGGTGTCCAACCGTGGCGCGGCCATCGCCGAACCGATCGCTGCGCACTTGTTCGAACCTTTTGTCAGTGGCCGTACTGACGGCAATGGCTTGGGCTTGGCGCTGGTGCGCGAGATCGCGCGCGCGCATGGCGGGCAGGCGCGCTACGCACATGCCGACGGGCTGACGCATTTCATCCTGGAGTTGCCATGGCGCGCATCTTGATCATCGACGACGATGCGGCGTTTCGCACGACCTTGCAGGCCACCTTGCGCTCGCTCGGGCACACGGTGGTCGCGGCCGACAACGGGCCGGACGGGCTGGCGCGGCTGAGCGAAGGCGGGATCGATATGGCGTTCGTGGATTTCCGCATGCCGGGCATGGATGGCATCGCGGTGCTGCGTGCACGTCTGGACGATGCGCAGGCGCGGCAGGTGCCGCTGGTGATGCTCACCGCCTATGTGTCCAGCGGCAACACCATCGAAGCGATGACGCTGGGCGCCTTCGATCATCTGGTCAAGCCGGTGGGCCGGGCCGACATCGTCGAGGTGGTGGAGCGCGCGCTGCTCAGCCGTGCCGATGCCCAGGCAGCAGCGACGGAAACGCCACAAGCACCGCCCGAAGACGACGATGCCTTGGTCGGCCACAGCCCGGCGATGCGCACGGTGCACAAGCGCATCGGGCTGGCGGCAGCGTCTGATC
Source organism: Xanthomonas vasicola pv. musacearum NCPPB 4379 (assembly GCF_000277895.2). NCBI lineage: Bacteria > Pseudomonadati > Pseudomonadota > Gammaproteobacteria > Lysobacterales > Lysobacteraceae > Xanthomonas > Xanthomonas vasicola. The sequence goes on from NZ_CP034655.1 coordinate 211,609, forward strand.
TGCCGGTGCTGATCACCGGTGAAACCGGTACCGGCAAGGAGCTGGCCGCACGCGCCTTGCATCGGGCCAGTCCGCGTGCCAGCGCCCCGTTCATTGCGGTCAACTGCGCGGCTATTCCGCTGGAGTTGATGGAGAGCGAGCTGTTCGGCCATCGCAAAGGCGCGTTTTCCGGCGCCAGCAGCGACCGTCCTGGTCTGATTCGCGAAGCCGATGGCGGCACCTTGTTTCTCGACGAGATCGGCGACATGCCGCTGCCGATGCAGGCCAAGCTGCTGCGCTTCCTGCAGGAAGGCGAGGTGACGCCGTTGGGCGGCAGCGGCCCGCAGAAGGTCGATGTGCGCGTGCTGGCCGCTACCCATCGCGACCTGGCAGCCTGCGTGGCCGACGGGCGCTTTCGCAGCGATTTGCGTTACCGCCTCAATGTGGTGCCGATCGAATTGCCGCCATTACGTGAGCGCGGCCAGGACATTCTGCTATTGGCTCAGCACTTTCTGAGTGCCAATGCAGCGCGCGCGCAGAGCCTGTCGCCGGCTGCGCAGGAGCGCCTGCTTGCGCACCGCTGGCCGGGCAATGTGCGCGAGCTGCGCAACGTCATGCAGCGCAGCCAGGTCATGGTGCGTGGCGCCAGCATCGATGCGGCGGATCTGGACGAAGCGCTGGCCGAGGCCGGCGAGGCGCCGTCAACTGTCGCGTCGGCGCTGACCGGAACGCTGCCCGAAGCGGTGGCGCGGCTGGAAAAACAGATGATCCAGTCGGCCCTGGAACAGAGCCAGGGCAACCGCGCCGAGGCCGCGCGCCGGCTGGGCATCCACCGGCAACTGCTCTATCGCAAGCTGGAAGAATACGGCTTGTGACCATCGCACGCGCATCGACCTTAGACCAGGCTGCAGGTGTCTCCGAAGCGGACAGTGTGGATGAAATGCAGACGCCTTCATCCCGACACTGGACGATGAAATCCTTATTAAAACAATCACTTAGTAATTGGCACGATTACTGCTTTGTCTCTGGTACGCGGCCCCTTCCCGCCGCGCTGGAGACATCCCCATGATGCGTCAGACCGTTCTTGCAATTGCCTTGGCCTGCACCATCGGCGCCGCCGCCGCACAAGTTGCCGCCCCGTCGCCGTCGCCGGCTCCCAATGGCCCGATCGGCGGCCCGCCGGCCCCGCCGACCCCCGTCGCCGCCACACCGGTGAGCGTGAGCGGTACTGTCGAGCGCTTCATGCTCACTCCCAATGGCGACGTCGACGGCCTGTGGCTGCGCGACGGCACCCAGGTCGGGTTCCCGCCGCATCTGTCCACCGAAGTGAAGGCGGCCGTGCGTGCCGGCGACAACGTGGTCGTGCAGGGCTTCCGCCTGGGCAATCTGCCGGTGCTGCAGGTCAGTTCGATCCGCTCCGGCCGTAGTGGCCGCGAGGTAGTCGATCGCCCGCCCACCTTCGGTGCGCCGCCACCGCCGCCGCCGACCCCGGGTCAGCTGACCCCGCTGCAGGCCGATGGCAAGATCCAGCGCCTGGTGTATGGGCCCGCCGGCGAGGTCAATGGTGCGCTGGTCAGCGATGGCACGGTGGTGCGTATGCCGCCGCATCTGGCGCTGCAGTTCGCCGATCTGTTGCGCGTCGGCGCACCACTGAGCGCTAGCGGCTTTGGCGTGGCCACCCCGGACGGCCGTGCGATCGAAGCCACCCAGCTGGGCCGTGACCGCTCCTCGCTGCGTACGTTGTTTACCGCGCCGCGTCCGGACGGCCCGCTGCCGCCCCCGTCGGGTGCTCCCGTCCCGCCGGCTGGTCGTTAAGTCGCGCCAGACGTTTCGTGTTCGTTGGTTTCCTCCGCTGGCCACGCCCCACGTGGCCAGCGGCTTGATCGGCACTGCCGGTCTTTTTTCGGAGTAACACCATGCATTGGGTCGACCCTGATTTCCTCCCCGCCACCCGCGGCACCCTGGCGCGTTTCCTGCTCAATCCCAAGGCCGATATCGATGGCCTGCTGCTCACCGATGGCACCGAAGTGCACACGCCGCCGCATCTGTCGGCTGCACTGCTGAAGGCGCTCAAGCCTGGCAGCGCGCTCACGGTGCGTGGGCTCAAGCCGCGTGACGTGGACATGCTGGTGGCGTTGGCGATCGATCCGGAAGGCGGCAAGCGCATCCTGGATGAAGGCCCGCATGGGCCGCACGCCAAGCCCAAACCCAAGCCACCCGGCAAACCGCCCAAGCCGGAAGTCGCCCAGCACAGCGGCACCGTCACCAGGCTGCTGCACGGTCCGCACGGGCAGGTGCATGGCGTTCTGCTCGACGACGCGGTTACGGTGCGGTTTCCGCCGCATGCCGGTGGCGACTTCGCCAAACAACTAGTGGTCGGCAAGCCGCTGGTGGCAGAAGGCGATACCAAGGCCACGCCGCACGGTGTGCTGATCCATGCCCACGCCTTGGGCGCCAAGGCGGCGACGCTGAAGCAGATCGAGCACCCGCCGCACGGCCCCGGGCACAAGCCCAAACCCAAACCCAAACACTAGGAGCCGGATATGCGGCCAACGCGCGCGGTTGAGATGCTTCCCCTCTGGTCTGCCACGCGCGCCGGCGTGTGCGCTGGCGTTGCAACCGGCACTGGAGCATTGCCATGCCGATGACCAAGGCCAGACCACGCGGGACGCGCGCGCTGGAAGCATTGCACTTCAGCGTGGCCGATGTGCAGGACGGGCTGGGTCCATTCCTTAGCGTGTTCCTGCAATCCAAGGGCTGGTCGGTGGCAGCGATCGGCACGGTGATGAGCGTGGGCGGCATTGCCGGCATGCTTGCCACCACGCCGGCCGGCGCGCTGGTCGATGCCACCCGGCGCAAACGCGCCGTGGTGGTGGTCGGCTGCCTGGCGATCTTGCTTGCCACTGCGTTGATCTGGCTGCAACCCACCTCGTCCGGCGTGGTTGCCGCGCAGATCGCCTCGGCATTGGCGGCGGCCGGCATCGGCCCCGCATTGACCGGAATCACCTTGGGTTTGGTGCACGCGCACGGCTTCGACCATCAACTGGCGCGCAACCAGGTGGCCAACCATGCCGGCAACGTGCTGGCCGCGGTGCTGGCCGGCTGGTTGGGATGGCGCTATGGGTTCGCTGCGGTGTTTCTGCTCACCGCGTTCTTCGGTGCCTTGGCGCTGGTGGCCGTGCTGGCGATTCCGGCCGCGGCCATCGACCACCGCGCAGCGCGCGGTCTGGCAAGCAACAGCGACGGCGATGCGCTCAGTGGCTGGCGCGTGTTGCTGACATGCCGCCCGTTGGCGCTGTTGGCGGTCACGTTGGGGCTGTTCCATCTGGGTAATGCGGCGATGCTGCCGCTGTACGGCATGGCGATCGTGGCTGCGCATGCCGGCGACCCCAGTGCGTTGACCGCCACCACCATCGTGGTGGCACAGGCCACGATGGTGGTCGTCGCATTGCTGGCGATGCGCTGGATTCGTGTGCACGGGCATTGGTGGGTGTTGCTGGTGGCGTTCATGGCCTTGCCATTGCGCGCGCTGGTGGCGGCATCGGTGATCCATGGTTGGGGCGTGTTTCCGGTGCAGATCCTTGATGGGCTCGGCGCCGGCTTGCAGAGCGTGGTGGTGCCGGCGCTGGTCGCGCGGTTGTTGCAAGGCACCGGGCGTGTAAATGTCGGCCAGGGTGCAGTGATGACGGTGCAGGGCATCGGCGCGGCGCTGAGCCCGGCGTTCGGTGGCTGGCTGGCGCATGCCTTCGGTTACCGCACTGCATTTCTGGCGTTGGGCACGATTGCGTTGCTGGCGGTGGCCTTGTGGGCCAGCTGTCGCGGCATGTTGCAGACGGCGACCGCTGCGCAGACGGCGGCGTAAGCACAGCGCGGTGGGCGCAAGTGCGTGCGACTCGATTGAGGTCTGTTGCGGCTTGCGCGCGATCTACTCAATGCACTGGCAGGATGCCCAAGTGCGATGTGGGCAAGGTCGAGCGATGGCAGGCAAGGCGCGTAGCGAGCGTGCAAAGAAGGCGGCACGCGGGATCGCTTCAACGTCGGCTGGCCGTACGGTGTCTCTCGTCGATCAGGAGTGGACACAAAAGATCGCGTGTGATCGACGAAGGTCTACGTGCCTCACTCACGATCTCAACGGAAGCGTGGCAGTGCCGGCCCGGTGAGCGAGTGCGCTGCCTTGTCTCATTGCGTGCAGGCGTGGCTATTGGCCGCCAGCAAAATTCCATTGCCGCCAGGCTTCGAACACCATCACTGCAACGGTGTTGGACAGATTGAGGCTGCGGTTGTCCGGGCGCATCGGCAGACGGAGCCGGTGCTGCGGTGGAATCGACTCCAGCACCTCGGTCGGCAGGCCGCGGGTTTCCGGGCCGAACAAAAACGCATCGCCATCGGAGAACTGCGGTGTGTCGTAGCGCACCGTGCTGCGGGTGCTCAATGCAAACACGCGCTTGGGCGCGATGGCGGCCAGGGCACTGGGCAAATCGGCATGCACCTTGAGCGGTGCGTATTCGTGATAGTCCAGGCCGGCGCGCTTGAGCTGCTTGTCGCTGAGGTCGAAGCCGAGCGGCTCGATCAGGTGCAGGCGCGCGCCGGTATTGGCGCACAGACGAATCACATTGCCCGTGTTGGGCGGAATTTCGGGCTGAAACAGAATGACATCGAGGACAGGTGCTGACATGCGCGCAAGTGTAGCTGCGCGCGTGCTTAAAGGCTGATGGCGGCGTTGACCAGCGCTTGCAGCTCGGCCGGCGAGGGCTGCAGCTTGGGCGCTGGCAGGTCGACGATGACCTGGCCCATCAGCGCACCGATGGCGCCAGTTGCCTGGCCGGTGGCGGTCTGCGCGCTGGCGGCGGCGCTGCGCACCACCAGCGCGGCGCGCTGTTCGGCCGAAGGACGCACCTGCACCGCAGCCAGGGTGACGATGCGCGGGCCGGCCTGTTCGGCAGCCAGCGCCGCCAGCTGTTCAGCCGACGGACGCACCTGCACGGCGGCCAGGGTGCGGATGTCGCTGTTGCGTTCCAGCGTCTGCTGGGCGATCTGGTCGGCGGCCGGGCGAACCTGCACGGTCTCCAGCGTGGTCAGGCTGGCGGCCTGGGCAAAACCGGCAAGGGTGGCGCCGGCGAACAGGGCGGAGGAGAGGGCGATGCGCAGGGTCTGGGTCTTCATGGCGAGGTCTCTTGGTGTTGTTAGTCAGTGGTGTGGTAGTAATGTAGTACACCGTTTATGTATGCACAAGAACTTTTGCCTTGCTCTTTATTCTGTTCAGCTGAAAGTCAGTTTAAGGTGCAGCCGGTGCTTGCCAGATACATCAGAGCAAACGGGGTGCCAACCGGAGGCCATTGTTTTTAAAATTTTTTTTGATGCGTAGAACTGTCCGCGTCCGGACGCCCGGACGCGCTGCAGGACGGCGGACAGCACGGCCAAACGGGTGTTCTCGTGCAAGACAAGGCAGTTTGGTGCGCTGAATGGGTGGATTGCGGGTACCACCGCGCGCCAGATCGTCGGCAGGCAACTGCGGCACAATCCGGTTTTCCCCACAGGTGTGATGACTTATGCGCGTGCTGATGCTGTCTGTTCTGATTGCCACCACCACTGCGGCCTGCACCTGGGTGCCGATCGAACAAAGCGGTAAAAGCGTGCAGGTACTGCCCGCAGGCCCTGTGCCAGCGGGATGTCAGCAGCAGGGCGAAGTGGTGGTGACGGTCAAGAGCAAGGTCGGTTTCTACAACCGCAATCCGCTGCGCGTGCAGGAAGAGCTGGAAACCCTGGCGCGCAATGAGGCGCCGGGCGCCAACGCCAATGCGGTGCAGGCGCAAGGCCAGCCGGCCGATGGCAGCCAGCGTTTCAACGCCTTCCGCTGCCCGCCGCGCTGAACCGTTGGGCTGGGGCGCAGGCTATTCAAATGTAAAGATGCGGTAAAACCAGCCAACGGCTAGACTAGCGCCCCCTCGCCTGACGCCATGGCGCTACTTCGATGCTCTTCCAGAATGTCTCCATCGCGGGACTGGCGCATGTTGATGCGCCGCACACGCTGACTTCCAAGGAAATCAACGAACGCCTGCAACCGACCTACGACCGCCTCGGGATCAAGACCGATGTGTTGGGCGACGTTGCGGGTATCCATGCACGGCGCTTGTGGGACCAGGATGTCCAGGCATCGGACGCCGCCACCCAGGCCGCGCGCAAGGCGCTGATCGATGCCGGGATCGGCATCGAGAAGATCGGCCTGCTGGTCAACACCTCGGTGAGCCGTGATTACCTGGAGCCGTCTACGGCGTCCATTGTGTCCGGCAACCTGGGCGTGGGCGACCACTGCGTCACCTTCGACGTGGCCAACGCCTGCCTTGCCTTCATCAACGGCATGGACATCGCCGCGCGCATGCTCGAGCGCGGCGAGATCGACTATGCGTTGGTCGTGGACGGCGAGACCGCCAACCTGGTCTATGAAAAGACCCTTGAGCGCATGAACTCGCCAGACGTCACTGAGGAGGAGTTCCGCAACGAACTTGCCGCGCTGACGCTGGGTTGCGGTGCAGCAGCCATGGTGATGGCGCGTACCGAACTGGTGCCCGACGCGCCGCGCTACAAGGGCGGCGTGACCCGCTCGGCCACCGAGTGGAACAAGCTGTGCCGGGGCAACCTGGACCGCATGGTCACTGACACCCGGCTGCTGCTGATCGAAGGCATCAAGCTGGCGCAGAAGACCTTCCTGGCCGCGCGCCAGGTGCTGGGTTGGGCGGTGGACGAACTGGACCAGTTCGTCATCCACCAGGTCAGCCGCCCGCACACCGCCGCCTTCGTGAAGTCGTTCGGCATCGACCCGGCCAAGGTCATGACCATCTTCGGCGAGCACGGCAACATCGGCCCGGCCTCGGTGCCGATCGTGCTGAGCAAGCTCAAGGAACTGGGCCGCCTGAAGAAGGGCGACCGGATCGCGCTGCTGGGGATCGGCTCGGGTCTGAATTGCTCGATGGCGGAAGTGGTCTGGTGATGAAGTGCGGGACGTGTTAAAAAAAATGGATTTTTAGTACACGTTCCAGCATCATGTTCGCTTGAAGAACATGAGTGAGGCAGGCATGGAAAGCGTGTCGACGTTTAACCCTGAGCTCCCTTACAACGATCTCCCGCTGCTTCCACCAGCGGGAGATATCGAAACACGGAGCCTTCTCAAGGCTTGCATCGGTGCACGAACTGCATTGGCCGAGCTGAAGCAGGCAACGGCGTTGCTGCCGAATCCTACGGTGCTGATCAATACCATTCCGATCCTAGAGGCGCAGGCCAGTTCTGAGATCGAGAACATCGTGACGACTACGGACGAACTGTTCCGATACGCCGAAGATCAGGACAAGGCACAAAAGCCTGCTACCAAGGAAGCGTTGCGTTACCGCAGTGCGCTCTATGAGGGATTTCAGTCGCTAAAGCAGCGGCCCTTGTGTACCGACACCTCCGTCGTTGTCTGCAGCCGTATCAAGGCGGTGCAAATGCAGATCCGCCGCGTGCCCGGGACTGCACTAGCTAACGACCAAACCCAGCAGATCATCTACACGCCGCCGGTTGGCGAAACGCTATTGCGCGACAAACTGGCCAACTGGGAACGCTTCATCCATGAGAACACCGACGTTGATCCATTAATTCGTATGGCTGTTGCGCACTATCAATTCGAAGCGATCCATCCGTTCACCGATGGCAATGGCCGCACCGGGCGGGTACTGAACTTGCTGATGCTCATCGAGCAAGGCCTGCTTGATCTGCCAGTGCTCTATCTTTCTCGTTACATCATTCGCCACCGCAGCGACTACTATCGCCTGCTACTGGATGTGACGCGGCATGGGAACTGGGCGGAATGGATTCATTACATGCTGGCTGCGGTTGCCGAAACAGCTGCATGGACGACGGCGAAGATCCAGGCGATTCGTGGACTAGAGGCGCAAGCCCGCGACTACATTCGTGACCAGGCTCCCAAGTCATATAGCCGAGAGTTGGTGGATGTGATTTTCAACCAGCCCTATTGCCGTATCCAGAATGTTGTCGACATGGTGGGGGTCACGCGCCAGACCGCCGCACGCCATCTCAAGGAGCTTGCGGATATTGGCGTACTGCACGACCAGCGCCAGGGTAAGGAGAAGTTATTCCTACACCCGGCGTTCCTTCGTTTGCTATCCAGTGACGACAACCAGTTACCCGCCTACCGCATGTCTGCGCGGGACGTGGAGGCCAATGCATGACGAATAAGTACGACCATCTTGATCGCCAAACCTTGATCGGTCTGTTGCAGCGGCGCGATGCCGAGCGTCAGCTGGGGTTGGTATGGGAGCGCGACGAGATCGAGGCCGACAAAGTGCTCAATGACGATTTTGTCGCGTTGTCATTGGACACCGGTTTGAGTCATGGCGAGGCGCCGTGGGACAATCTGATCATCGAAGGCGACAACTACGATGCATTGCGTGCGCTGCGCATGACGCATAAAGGTGCGATCCGCTGCATTTATATCGATCCGCCCTACAACACGGGTAATAAGGACTTCGTCTACAACGACCGTTTCGTCGACAAGACTCACCGCTTCCGCCACTCGCTGTGGCTGGAGTTCATGTATCGGCGCCTTCAGCTGGCGAAGGAGTTGCTGGCCGATGATGGGGTTATATTTGTTAGCATCGATGATAATGAGGTGTTTCGACTTGGGATGCTGATGGATCGGGTTTTCGGCGAGGATAATTTTATTGCCAATGTCATATGGCAAAAGGTTTATTCGCCTAAAAACACCGCGCAACACTTTTCTGACGACCATGAATATATTGTGGTTTACACCAAGAACCGCAACATTTGGCGACCAATGCCGTTGCCGCGTAGCGCTGAACAAGATCGCGCTTACAAAAATCGAGACAATGATCCTCGCGGCCCATGGAAGCCTAGTGATCTCTCGGCGCGAAATTTTTATGGCGCAGGAACCTATTCCATTACGTGTCCAACCGGTAGATATATTGAAGCGCCCCCGCCAGGAATGTATTGGCGAGTATCAGAAAAGAAGTTCAAGGAGCTTGATGGCGACAATCGAATTTGGTGGGGAAAGGATGGCAACAACATTCCTGCCGTAAAAAGATTTATTTCAGAGGTAAAGCAGGGCGTCGTACCCCAAACGCTTTGGACGTACGCAGAGGTGGGACATACGCAGGATGCAAAAAAGGAGCTTCTTGAAGTGCTGCAATTCGCTTCTTCAGGAGATGTGTTTTCCACACCGAAACCAGTGCAGCTGATGGAACGGATACTGCGCATCGCTAGCAAGCCGGGTGACACTGTCCTTGATTTCTTTGCTGGCTCAGGAACGTTTGCTCAAGCAGTTGCAAAACTAAATGCTGAAGATGGCGGCAACCGGAAGTTCATCCTAGTCAGTAGCACTGAAGCCACTGAGGATGCGCCTGACAAGAACCTCTGCCGCGATGTTTGCGCCGAGCGCGTGCGCCGTGTGCTGGGTGGCTACACCAATACCAAAGGTCAACCAGTTGAGGGTTTGGGGGGCGGTTTCGCTTACTTGCGTACCCGTCGTATCCCAAAGCATCGGTTGGCGCTGAAGCTGGAACACGCGGAGGTTTGGCATGCGCTGCAGCTATTGCACAGGCTACCGTTGTCGCGTTGGCCTGACTGCGGTTTTGCCAGCGATGGCGAACTGGCTTATTTGGCGGATTTCCGAGCTACACACGTAGAGCAGTTACGTGAATGGCTGCGGACCCGCACAGCTGCACTCGCTGTTGTCTATACCTGGTCGACGGAACGGTTGAGCGGATTGCTGGGAGAGCAGGCGGCCGACCTGTCTTTGCTGCCTTTGCCACACCACTTGCGCGCACGTTTCGGACGTTGATATGCCCATGCCATTGAAAGAGTTCCAAAACATCATTTGTGACGGCATCGTTGCCCAGTTTGGTGAGGTGCGTGAGCTGTATCGACAGATTGCCGCTGCCGCACCGGAACGCATTGACGAGGCGCGTCGCAAGGACGCTGCAATCGTATTGCAGGCACCGACTGGTGCGGGCAAGACGCGGATGGCGATCGAGGTGATGCGCCGTGTGTCAGTCGAGGAGCGGGTATTGTGGTTCTGGTTCGCGCCTTTCGCTGGGTTAGTCGAGCAATCGCGCCGAGTCTTGAGCAATGAGGCGCCAGAGCTGGCGCTACTGGACCTGGATGCGGATCGGCAATTAGATGCCGTGGATGGCGGCGGCGCGTTCGTGGTGACTTGGGCGTCGCTGGCGGCACGCAAGGCCGAGAGTCGGCGCGCGCGACAGCGCGGCGATGCCGGTATGTCGATCGATGACGTGATCGCAATGGCACGCGAGCAAGGCTTGCGCATTGGCTGCGTGGTGGATGAGGCGCATCACGGATTTCAGCGTGAGACGTTGGCGCGGGCGTTCTTCTGTGACGTGCTCAAGCCCGATTACGCACTGCTGATGACCGCCACGCCACGCGACACTGATATGAAGGCCTTCGAACGCGCGACTGGCTATTTCGTCGGAGAGCCGGCAGACTGGGCCTCCGTCAGCCGTGCCGACGCAGTCGATGCTGGCCTGCTCAAGCGTGGCGTACGGATGGTACGTTTTATCGCCCGCGATGGAGATACCGCACAACTGGTGGATTTCGAACATCTCGCGTTGCGTGAGTGCACGCAGATGCATCGGACCATTCGCAAGAACTTGGCAGATGCCAATATTGCACTGACGCCATTGATGCTGGTGCAGGTGCCTGATGGCAAGGTTGCGCAGGAGGCGGCACGGACGTATCTGGTGGAGCAGCTGGGATTCGATGCAACCGCAGTACGAGTTCATACCGCCGCCGAACCTGATCCGGATCTACTGTCGTTGGCGCAGGATCCCACAGTGGAAGTGCTGATCTTCAAGATGGCCGTGGCGCTAGGGTTCGATGCGCCACGTGCGTTTACTTTGGCAGCCTTGCGCGGTGCACGCGACGCGGGCTTCGGGGTGCAAGTGATCGGCCGCATCATGCGCCGCCATGCGGTGCTACAGGCGCAGACGGATGTGCTGCCCGTTCTGGACCACGGATATGTCTTTTTGGCTAATTGCGAGTCGCAAGAAGGTTTGCTGCTGGCCGGCGCCCAGATCAACACACTCACAACGCAGGCGCCTGAGCTCGGGACGCAGACGGTTGTCACCATGATCGGCGATGGCGCCTCGCTGCAGGTCGTGCGCAGCGGAGAGCCTCTGAGCTTGCTGGTATCGCGCGTAGGGGCGCAGGTGTTGGATGCCGAAGCCGCGAGAGATGCGGTTTCCTCGGCGGACACTACGAGTGAAGTGGCCGATGCGCTGGTAGGGACCCCTTTCGCTGGAATGGCGAATGCCACCCAAGCCGCGCTGGAAATTTTTGGAGGCGAGGGTGCCTGGCCTGCTCGGGCCACCAGTGTCGCGGGTGCATTTGTGTTGGCTCAGGAGAGCATGTATCGGTATCCGCGTCGTTCCGACGCTCCGGATCGCCTGCGTGGAGAACAGCTGCCGCCCGTGTCAGCAGACTTCGAGGCAGGTCTGGCGGCGCACGTCGATTTCTCACCGGAAGTGCTTGCCGATCGCCTGCGTGGAAAAGTGCAGGTCCAGCGCTTGGACACAGACCTGTTTGCTGGTCATCGGGTTGCAGAAGATGGAAGCGATCTTTGGGCCAATCTCTCGCCGCAAGCTGTCGCCGAAAAAGCCGAACAGATCCGCTTGCGGCTTGTAGAAGCCAACGACCGCGAGCTATACCACAGACTATTGGAGCGTTTCGTTCGTGCGATCGAAGCGTCAGGCGCGGAAGTGCCCGACGACGAAGAGGTGCAAATGCGCCAGTTGGACCTCTTGCTGGTTAGACGCCCTCGCCTGCTGCGAGATGCATTCAAAACTCTGCGACAGGGCCAAGTACTCGATGTCGATGTAATACTGCCTGCCGAGTTACTCAGCGATCAATCACTGCGCTCCGCCAATCGCGGGCTTTATGGCGTTTTTCCGCCTGGTTTGAACCAGGATGAGCTAGCCATTGCAGAACGCCTGGATGCCAGTACCCAAGTGCTATGGTGGCATCGCAATCAACCCAAATCAGGCGTCGGTCTCTATCGCTGGGATGAGGGCGATGGCTTCTATCCCGATTTCGTTGTGTCTGTCGCAGAGCGTTCCGCCCCAGGTATTGCGCTGCTGGAGGTGAAAGGCGAGCACTTGTGGGGAAAATCGAGTGAGGTGGACAAGAGTGCAGCGTTCCATCGCGAGTATGGTTCCGTCTTCATGGTCGGTCGTAAGCGCGGCGAGCATGATTTCTTTTATGTGCGCGAGTTGGGGGGACGACTGCAACGTGCGGGTTCCTTTGATCTGGATCGGATGCGATTTGCATGAACTACCCCGGCTATCCCTTTACCCCCAAGCGCCTTGAGGTGCGACCCGGTGTTGCGATGTCGTATCTGGACGAAGGTCCGCGCGATGGCGAGGTGGTTGTGATGCTGCACGGCAATCCGTCGTGGAGCTATTTGTGGCGGCATCTGGTGAGCGGCCTGGCCGATCGCTACCGCTGCATCGTGCCCGACCATATCGGCATGGGCCTGTCCGACAAGCCGGACGATGCGCCCGACGCACAGCCGCGTTACGACTACACGCTGCAATCGCGGGTGGACGATCTGGATACCTTGCTGCGGCATCTGGGCATCACTGGCCCGGTCACGCTGGCAGTGCACGATTGGGGCGGCATGATCGGGTTCGGTTGGGCGCTGTCGCATCACGCGCAGGTCAAGCGGCTGGTGATCACCAACACCGCTGCGTTCCCGTTGCCGGCGGAAAAGCCGATGCCGTGGCAGATTGCGATGGGCCGGCACTGGCGGCCGGGCGAGTGGTTTATCCGCATGTTCAATGCGTTTTCGTCCGGTGCTTCGTGGTTTGGCGTGTCGCGGCGCATGCCGGCTGAGGTGCGTCGCGCGTATGTGGCGCCCTACAACAACTGGCGCAACCGCATTTCCACCATCCGCTTCATGCAGGACATTCCGTTGTCGCCCGCCGACAAAGGGTGGTCGTTACTGGAGCGCTCGGCGCAGGCGTTGCCGACGTTCGCCGATCGCCCGGCCTTCATCGCCTGGGGTCTGCGCGATATCTGTTTCGATAAACACTTTCTGGCCGGCTTTCGCAAAGCACTGCCGCAGGCCGAAGTGACTGCATTCAACGATGCCAATCACTACGTGCTGGAAGACAAGCACGAGGTGCTGGTGCCGGCGATTCGCGCATTTTTGGAGCGTAATCCACTCTAGCGCGGCGTTTCTGCTTACGGCTACGTTGGTCTAACAGGCGAGGCTCCATGCGGATGGCATTGCGCAAATGCTCGCGGCGCCGACATGGCGCGTATGTTTGTTAGCGAAAGCATATGCGCAGGCAATGCAATGCCTGCATTGTGAGGTGGCCGCAGCGCGGTCATGCCGATGTCGCTTTGTTGGACCTTGTTGCAAGGCGCGCGTACGAACTACGCCAAACCGTCACACCGCCGGCAGCGGATTGCGTTGTGCATCGTCCACGCCCACCCAATCGGCATCGGTCAGTGCATGAAGGCCATGCGCCAAACGCGATTTATCGCATTGCGCACTGCGCTGCCCGAATTCCAGCGAGGCCGGCACGGCTGCGCAGGACGAGGGGCGGCGGTCGTGGATGCTGCAGCGGCTGTAGCGGCCAATGTCGGCGTCCAGCGCGATGCAGCGTGGCTGCGACTGCGAGGTGCCACGCATCACGCGCTCGTGCGTGCGCAGTGCGTCGGTCAGCTCGATCGGCACCCTGCCACCCAATGCGGGGTCGGCTTCGCTCCAGTGAAAACTGACGCGGAAATAGGCGCAGCAGGCGCCGCAGGTAAGGCAGGGGTGTGCCATGGAGTGCCGGGCCTGGCGCGGCGAAATCGCGGGGAGAGCGCGGCATTCTGACCGAACCACGCCGCGATACAAGTGGCGCGTGGCGGCGAGCAGTTAGCGATTCAGATGCGCTCTGCAACGCATGGATGCGCCACGGTCAGCGAGTGAGGTTTCGGCCGTGGAATGCAGGGCGGCTGCGCTGCAGTAGGGGGTGCGGCGACTGCCGCGCATTGCTGCGCCATGGCGCTGGGCGCCGATGGTCAGCGCTCTCGCTGTAACGTTCTCGGGTTTCCTCTAAGCCGCCTGCAGGCGGCCGGTGCCATTGGCGCTTAGGTGATAATGCGCAGATGACGACCCTCTGCAATATCGCCGCCATCCTCCCGCAACTGGCGCGCGAACGCCCCGACCAGATCGCCATCCGTTGCCCGGGTGGTCGCGGCGCCAACGGGTTCACTGCCTACGATGTGACCCTGAGCTATGCCGAGCTGGACGCGCGCAGCGATGCGATCGCCGCAGGTCTGGCGCTGCACGGCATCGGACGCGGCGCGCGCGCGGTGGTGATGGTGCGGCCATCGCCGGAATTCTTCCTGCTGATGTTCGCCTTGTTCAAAGCTGGCGCGGTGCCGGTGCTGGTAGATCCTGGCATCGACAAGCGTGCGCTCAAGCAATGCCTGGATGAAGCGCAGCCGCAGGCATTTATCGGCATTCCGCTGGCGCAGCTTGCCCGGCGCCTCTTGCGCTGGGCGCGCTCTGCCAGACAGATTGTCACCGTCGGCGGAGGTTACGGTTGGGGTGGGGTGACGCTGGCGCGCGTGGAGCGCGATGGTGCCGGCGCCAGCAGCCAGCTGGCTAACACCGCGCCAGACGATGTGGCGGCGATCCTGTTCACCAGCGGCTCGACCGGCGTGCCCAAGGGCGTGGTGTACCGCCACCGACATTTCGTCGGCCAGATCGAGTTGCTGCGCAACGCGTTCGATATGCAGCCCGGCGGTGTGGATCTGCCAACGTTCCCACCGTTCGCCCTGTTCGATCCCGCGCTGGGGCTGACCTCGGTGATTCCGGACATGGATCCGACGCGCCCGGGCAGCGCCGACCCGCGCAAGTTGCACGATGCAATCGCGCGCTTCGGTGTCACTCAGTTGTTCGGCTCGCCTGCCTTGATGCGTGTACTGGCCGACTATGGGCAACCGTTGCTCAATGTTCGCCTGGCTACCTCGGCCGGTGCGCCGGTGCCACCAGATGTGGTGGCGAAGATCCGCGCGCTGCTGCCGGCCGATGCGCAATTTTGGACGCCGTACGGCGCCACCGAGTGCTTGCCGGTGGCCGCGATCGAAGGCCGCACCCTGGACGCCACACGCGCCGCCACTGAGGCCGGTGCCGGCACCTGTGTGGGCCGGGTAGTTGCGCTGAACGAGGTGCGCATTATTGCAATTGACGATGCCGCCATTGCCGATTGGAGCGGCGTGCGCGTATTGCCGGCGGGGCAGGTCGGTGAGATCACCGTCGTCGGCCCCACCACCACCGATACCTATTTCAACCGCGATGCGGCCACGCGCATCGCCAAGATTCGCGAGCGTTGCAGCGATGGCAGCGAGCGCATCGTGCACCGCATGGGCGATGTCGGTTACTTCGACGCCGAAGGGCGCTTGTGGTTCTGCGGGCGCAAGACGCACCGCGTGGAAACCGCGAGCGGCCCGCTCTACACCGAGCAGGTAGAGCCGGTGTTCAACGTGCATCCGCAAGTACGACGCACCGCGCTGGTCGGCGTCGGTGCGCCCGGACAACAGCAGCCGGTGCTGTGCGTGGAGTTGCAGCCGGGCGTGTCTGCGTCGGCATTTGCACAGGTGGAAAGCGACTTGCGCACGCTGGGCACTGCCCATCCGCATACCGCAGGCATCGCGCGTTTCCTGCGCCATTCCGGCTTTCCGGTCGATATCCGCCACAACGCCAAGATCGGCCGCGAAACGCTGGCGGTCTGGGCGGCGCAACAGCGTGGATGAGAGCGGCCAACAAAACGACTGCTCGCTACAGATTGTTAGCGACTCTACATTGTAGACGACAGGCTGCATGGCCGCGCGTCGACGGGCAGATCGCCAAGTCGGGTGCGGCCGGCTATGGTGTCGTCCCTCAGATGCGAGGTGCGGTGCGATGAAGGTATTGGTAACCGGTGGTGGCGGCTTTCTTGGCCAGGCGTTGTGCCGCGGCTTGCGCGCAAGCGGGCACGATGTGGTGAGCTTTCAGCGCGGCGATTACCCGGTGCTGCAGAGCCTGGGTGTGGGCCAGATCCGTGGCGATCTGGCCGACCCGCAAGCGGTGCGGCATGCCTTCGCCGGGATCGATGCGGTGTTTCACAACGCCGCCAAGGCAGGTGCGTGGGGCAGTTACGAGAGCTATCACCAGGCCAACGTGGTGGGCACGCAGCACGTGATCGACGCGTGTCGCGCCAATGGCGTGCCACGGTTGATCTACACCTCCACGCCCAGCGTCACTCATCGCGCCACCAACCCGGTGGAAGGGCTCGGCGCCGACGAAGTGCCGTATGGCGAAAATCTGCATGCGGCCTATGCAGCGACCAAGGCGATTGCCGAGCGTGCGGTGTTGGCGGCCGACGATGCCCAGTTGGCGACCGTGGCATTGCGCCCGCGTCTGATCTGGGGGCCGGGCGATAACCATTTGTTGCCGCGCTTGGCAGCGCGTGCGCGCGCCGGGCGCCTGCGCATGGTCGGCGATGGCAGCAATCTGGTTGACAGCACGTACATCGACAACGCCGCGCAGGCGCATTTCGATGCGTTCGAGCACCTTGCCGTGGGCGCTGCCTGTGCAGGCAAGGCCTACTTCATTTCCAATGGCGAACCGTTGCCGATGCGCGAGCTGCTCAATCGGTTGCTGGCCGCTGTGGATGCGCCGGCAGTGACGCGATCGCTCTCGTTCAAGACCGCGTATCGCATCGGTGCGTTGTGCGAAACGCTGTGGCCACTGTTGCGTCTGCCAGGCGAAGTACCGTTGACGCGATTTCTGGTGGAACAGCTGTGTACGCCGCACTGGTACAGCATGGAACCGGCACGTCGCGACTTCGGCTATGTGCCGCGCATCAGCATCGAAGAAGGCCTGCAACGGCTGCAATCCTCATCTTCCAACGACATCGCCATCACTCGATAAAGACCGGCACATCCACAAGATACGTCTGCGCCGATTCGGCACGACAACTTTTGGATACCTTGCCATGCTGCATTACGCCATCATCTTTTTCGTTATCGCCATCATCGCTGCTGTGCTGGGCTTCAGTGGTATCGCTGGTGCGGCTACCAACATCGCCTGGATCCTGTTCGTGGTGTTCCTGATCCTGGCAGTGATCTCGATGTTCCGTCGCGGCAAGGTATAACGCTTAGTTGCGATACGTCACGGCAGCGGCGCTGCCGGTTGTCGCTCACAAGGCCCGCTTCTGCAAGGAAGCGGGCCTTGTGCGTTATGGCGGAAAACAAGCATTTTTTCGCTAACGACAGTCATTTTTCCAGATACCGCACCTGCTTGCCATTAGCCAACACGGCATCGCTGATCGAAACAAAACCCAGCCGCCAATGCAGCGCCAGCGATGCGGGATTGGCAGGCACTACATCGACCTCGCATACCAGTTGCGGCTGTCCTGCCGCACGCGCCTTATGGATAAGTTCGTTATCCGAGTGCGTGGCACTACTGCGCCGACGTGCGTGCGCGGCAATGACGATGCGACCGACGTCCACGAACCATGCAAAGCGATCGCCATCCAGGCGAAGTTCGTAGTGGTATACGGCGCGTCTTATCCAGTGTCAGCATGAGGTTGACCGACGATGCGCCAGTGCATGCGAACCGAGCGATCTGCAGCAAGGCAGTCAAGCCATCGGCATTGAGCAACGACAATTCAGTGGCATGCGTCGTGTTGAGTGCAAGCACTCCGGCGTAGTCGTGCGGTTGTACGGCGCGCAGCTGCAGCAGCATGATCAGTGCGGGTCGACCGCGCTGCGCAGCAATTGGTCGTCGGCATGCCGTTCTAATGCGAGCTCGATCAACCGTGTGATCAGGCTGCGATAGTCCAGTCCGCTTGCCTGCCACAATTTTGGATACATGCTGATGCGGGTAAAGCCTGGCAGCGTGTTGACCTCGTTGATCACGATGCGTCCATCGGCACACAGAAACACGTCCACGCGCGCCATGCCCGCGCACTCCAGTGCCTGATACGCCTGCACCGCGATGTGCTGGATGCGCTGCTCGGCCTGCGCATCAATGTCAGCCGGAATCACGATCTCGGCGCCGTATTCGCTGATGTATTTGGTCTCGTACGAATAGAACGCATCGTGCACCACCACTTCGCCGCAGACGCTCGCCTGCGGCGTGGCATTGCCCAGCACGGCGCATTCGATTTCGCGCCCGGCAATGGCCGCTTCCACCAGCACCTTGTGGTCGTAGTCCAACGCCAATGCGAGCGCGGCGGCGAACTGGTCTGCCGTGCGCACCTGGCTGACGCCGACCGACGAGCCCTGGTTGGCCGGTTTGACGAACAGCGGCAAGCCCAGCTGCGCGATCAACCCATCCACATCGGCGTGTGCGGCGGTGTGGCGGTTGAAGCAGACGAACGGTGCCACCGCCAGCCCGGCATCGCGCAACACGCGCTTGGCCATGTCCTTGTCCATCGCCACCGCCGAGCCGAGCACGCCGGAGCCCACGAACGGCAGGTTGGCCATGCGCAGCAGCCCCTGCAACGAGCCGTCTTCGCCCAGGGTGCCGTGCACGATGGGAAACACCACGTCGATCTGCGCCAGCGCCTGCTCCGGCTGGATGGGCTGCAACTGCTGCTGTTGCGCGCCCGGCAGCAACGCCACGCCGCGACCACTGCGATGCAGCGCAATGCGCGCCGGGTCGTCGGCATGCAGCAGAAAGCTGTCAGGGTCGTTGACGTGCCACTGGCCTTGCTTGTCGATACCGATCAGCACCGCCTCGAAGCGCTGCGGGTCCAGCGCATCCAGGATGTTGCGCGCCGATTGCAACGAGACCTCGTGCTCGGCCGATTTGCCGCCGAAGATGAGGCCGACCCGAATCTTGCGCATTGCCCGCTCCTGCCATCGCCAATGGACGTGGCCAGGATGCCTGCGGCGTACGCATTGAAGGAAGTCCTGCGCCGTCCTCAGATGACGATGCGCGAGCGATGCGCCTGATGCCGCGCCGCGTTGTCCGCTACGCAATCCTTGCCCATGACCGCCACATCCGCAGCGGCCTGCCACCGCCACACCGCCGTCAAACAGCTGCGACATGCAGGGACGGTAGAATGCGGGCATGCCCGGATCATTCTTCAATTCACTCAAGCCGCTCGCCGGCCAGGCCCTGCAGGCAGCGCTCAACCGTGCGCTGGCGCTGGACCCGGATACCCGCGACGCCCTGCTGCCACTGGAAGGTCAGCGCATCGCGCTGACCCTGGACGCGCCCGCGCTGGCCCTGCAGATCCACGTGCACGAGCGCCGCTTGCTGGTTGGCCCGGTCGATCAGGCGCAGGAACCTGACCTGGCGGTGCGCAGCAGCCTGGCCGGCTTGCTCGGGCAACTGCCGTTTCTGGCCAACGCACGCCGCACCGGCGCGCCGGCCGGCCGGCTCAAGGTCTCCGGCGATGCCGAGCTGGCACGCCAGCTGCAGCAGCTGGCCGGCCGCTTCGACCCGGATTGGCAGCTGCCGTTCGTGGCGGTGTTCGGCGAAATTTTGGGTGTGCAGATCGCCAGCGCGGTGCGCGCCGCGCTGCAGCAGGCACGTCGCAGCGCAGTGGATCTGGCGCACAGTGCGGCCGAATTCGTTACCGAAGAATCGCGCGATGTGGTGCCACGTGCCGAGCTTGAAGCCTTCCACGATGATGTGGACGAACTGCGCGACGACGTGGAACGGCTAGCCGTACGCGTGAGCCGCCTGCGTGCGAGCGGGGGCGCGGCATGAAGGCGATCCTGCGGGCTAGCCGTATCGGCAGGGTGATTCTGCGGTACCGCCTGGATGCCTTGCTGGAAGGTACCCCCGCCGAGCGCTGGTTGCGCCTGGCCAAGCCCTTCGTGCCGCGCGCCAGCGCCGAAATCGCCGCGCAATCGCGCGGTGCGCGGCTGCGTCTGGCGCTGCAGGAACTGGGGCCGATCTTCGTCAAGTTCGGGCAGATTCTTTCCACCCGGCGCGATCTGATTCCGGCCGACGTGGCCGAAGAGCTCACCTTGTTGCAGGACCGGGTCAAGCCATTTGATGGCGAGGCCGCGCGCCTGATCGTGGAACGCGCACTCGGGCTGCCGGTGAGCGTGGCGTTTGCCAGTTTCGACACGGTGCCGCTTGCGTCGGCATCGATCGCGCAGGTGCATGCGGCCACGTTGCCGCCGGATGCCAACGGCGTGCGCCGCGAAGTGGTGGTCAAGGTGTTGCGCCCGGAGATCGAGCGTCAGATCGATGCCGATATCGCGTTACTGCACTCGCTGGCCACCTTGGTCGAACGCACCCACCCGCGCGCTGACAAGATCCGGCCGCGCGAAGTGGTGGCCGAGATCGAAGGCACCCTGGCCGCCGAACTCGACCTGCAGCGCGAAGGCGCCAACGCCAGCGTGTTGCGCCGGTTCTGGGAAGGCTCGGACGATCTGTACGTGCCGGAAGTGATCTGGTCGCATACCGCCGAGCGCGCGCTCACGCTGGAGCGCGTGTATGGCATTCCGTCCGACGATATCGCCAAGCTCGACGCGGCCGGCATCGATCGCAAGGCGCTGGCAGCCAAGGGCGTGCGCGTGTTCTACACGCAGGTGTTCCGCGACAACTTCTTCCACGCCGATGCGCATGCCGGCAATATCTGGGTCGATTCGGACCCGGAGCGCCGGCTCAATCCGCGCTTCATCGCGCTGGATTTCGGCATCATGGGCCAGCTCTCGCAGGAAGATCAGTACTACCTGGCCGAGAACTTCATGGCGATCTTCCACAAGGATTACCGCCGCATGGCCGAATTGCATGTGGAGGCAGGCTGGATGCCGTCGAACGTGCGCATCGACGAACTGGAAGCGGCCGCGCGCTCGGTCTGCGAGCCGTATTTCACCCGGCCGCTGTCGGAAATTTCGCTGGCGCAGGTGCTGATCAAATTGTTCCGCGTGGCGCAGCGTTATGAATTGACGTTGCAGCCGCAGCTGATCCTGTTGCAGAAAACGCTGCTCAATATCGAAGGCGTGGGCCGGCAGCTCGACCCCAAGCTGGATATCTGGGCCGTGGCACGGCCGGTGCTCGAGCGCATCCTGCGCGAGCGTTACAGCCCACGCCGTGTGTTGCGCGAACTCAGCAAGCGGCTGCCGGAAATCATGACCCATGCGCCGGACATGCCGCGGCTGGTGCACAGCTGGTTGAAGCAGCAGGTGGAAGGCCGCCACCAGGTCGACATCCGTTCCACCGAACTGCTCGCGCTGGACCTGAGCCTACGCAAGCTGCAAACGCGTGTGGTCACCGCCATCACCGGCAGCGGGTTGTTGGTGGTTGCGGCGGTGCTCTACGGCCTGCATCCGGATGGCTGGTATCTGGGCACGGTGCCGGTGTGGAGCTGGATCAGCGGCGGTGCCGGTTCGGCAGCGCTGCTGGTCGCATGGCTGCGGCGTTGAAGCTCTGCAAGCGATGGCCTGTTGCATCCGGTGGCGTAGCGGCATTGTCGGCAGCGGCGCGATGACGGCGCCGTATCCGTTGAGGTGGTCATGATCGATCTGCAGGCGTTGAAAGACGAATTGGCACGGTTTGACAGCGACAACGATGCGCATCAGCGCGTGCGCGACCGGCGCATGCTCAACATCACGCCCGACACCGGGCAATTGCTGGCCGTGCTGGTACATGCCACGGCTGCGCGGCGCATCCTGGAAATCGGCACCTCCAACGGGTATTCGACGCTATGGCTGGCCGAAGCCACTGCCGCGATCGGAGGCCATGTCACCACGGTGGAGCTTGCGGCCGACAAGGTGGCCCTGGCGCAGGCCACGCTTGCGCGCAGTGGCCTGGCGGCATCGGTGGAGGTGGTGCACGGTGATGGCGGCGCGTGGCTGACCCAGGCGACCAGTGCCAGTATCGATCTGGTCTTCCTGGATTCGGCGCGCGGCGAGTACGTGCGCTGGTGGCCGGCACTGCGCCGCGTGCTGCGCAGCGGTGGTCTGCTGGTGGTCGACAATGCGCTCTCGCATGCCGACGAGCTGGCGCCATTCACTGCGCTGCTGGATGCCGATCCGGCGATCACCTGCAGCGTGGTGCCAGTGGGCAAGGGCGAGTTGCTGGCGGTGTGCGGCCAGGCCTGAGCGTGCGCCGCTGACCTGCGACGACCTCACGCCCCAGGCCGCGTGACCGGCAAGCGCCCATGCGCTGCCAGCGCCGTGGTGCACGCCGTCGCCTGCCGATGCGGTGCACTGGCAGGCACTGGCCACGGCGCGGATAATCCGCCGGTGAGCATATCCTCCAAGCATCTGCAGATTCTCTACCAGGACGATGTCCTGGCCGTCGTCGACAAACCCGCGGGCCTGATGGCCCACGACAGCAAACTGGCACGCGGCGAGGACGACTTTCTGGCCGACCGCCTGCGCGAGCAGCTGGGCAAGCCGATCTTCCTGGTGCACCGGCTCGACCGCGCCACCAGCGGCTGCCTGCTACTGGCGTTCGACCGTGCCAGTGCCAGTGTGCTGGGCAAGGCGCTGATGGCGGGCGAGGTGGAAAAAAATTATCTGACCGTGTGCCGCGGCTGGCCGGCCGAGGAGCAGTTCATCGTCGACCATGATCTGGATGGCGGCCCGGGCAAGCCGGTCAAGAAGCCGGCGGTGACGCATTTCCAGCGTCTGGCCACCGGCGAGCTGGAGATTCCGTCCACCGGTTTCACGACGTCGCGTTACGCACTGCTGCGTTGCCAACCGCAGACCGGGCGCTTCCGGCAGATTCGCCGGCACATGAAGCACCTGTCGCACCACATGATCGGCGACGCCAGCCACGGCGACGGCCGCCACAACCGCAGCTTCCGCATGCTCGGCATCCACCGCATGCTGCTGCATGCCGAACGTCTGGAATTTCCGCATCCGGCCGATGGCCGGCGCATCAGCGTCACCGCGCCACTGGATGCGGAATTCACCAAGGCATGTACGTTTTTTGGTTGGGATGTGGCGCAGTTGTAGGAGGCGTGATCAACGTTGTTGCCACTCACCGCGACGCATCTCAAAGCACCAGCAAAGCACGCTCTTACGATTCCCCAATCCCGATTCCCAATTCCCTGCCTCTCAGGGCTTCTTGGCCGGAGCAGGCTCGTTGACGATCTTCTCCAGATCCTTCCGCAGATCCGCAAACAGCGGCAGCATCTTCTGCTGGATCGCGCCCATCAGGTTCTGGGTCAGGGCCGGGGTCTTGTCGAGCAGGCTTTGGCCGGCAGAGCTCTCGTAGAACTCGGCCATGGCCAGCACGTCCTCGCGCGAGAACGAGCGCTTGTAGATGTCCACATACATCGGCCGCAGTTCCGACCACGACAGCGCCTTGCGCACGGTCTGGCGGGTGCGTTCCTGGATGCGCTGCAACTGCGCCTGTTGCTCGGCGTCGAGCTGGCGTTGCGCGGTGAGCTGGGCGAATTGCTGCTGCTGCATCGCTTCGATCTGCGGCAGCATCGTGTCCAGCATGGTCTGCGCGCGCGAGGCGGCCAGCAGACGGTTGATGTCGGCATCGCTGGGCGCCTGCGCCAATGCGACCGGGGCGGCCACGGCCAGCAGTGCCGCCAACAGCAATCGGCGAGCAAGGCCGCGCGGAGTAGCGAGCGAAGAAGTAGGTGTCATCGGAGCATCCTGCAAACGGGGGACCGGCCGCAGCATACGGGAAGCTGGCGTTCGCGCGCGCGTCCACGCCACTGCCGATACAATCGGCGCACATGGCCAGCGAACCGATCCAGATCACCCCCAGCCTGACGATTCCGCCCAGCGAACTCGTCGAACGCTTCGTGCGTGCCAGCGGCGCCGGTGGGCAGAACGTCAACAAGGTCTCCACCGCGGTGGAGCTGCGTTTCGACGTGGCCGGCTCGCCATCGTTGCCGGAGCCATTGCGGGCGCGGCTGCTGTCGCGACGCGACCGCCGCATGACCGCCGACGGCGTGCTGGTGATCGACGCGCAGCGCTTCCGCACCCAGGACCGCAACCGCGACGATGCGCGCGAACGGCTGGTCGAAATCATCAGTGCGTGCCTGTCGGTGCCCAAGCGCCGGGTCGCCACCAAACCAAGTCATGGAGCCAAGCTGCGGCGGCTGGATGCCAAGCGTGAGCGTAGCCATATCAAGCGTGGACGCTCTGCGTCCCACTGGGAGTAAGCGTGAGTCAACCCGACCCGTCGTTGCCACCGGTAACACAGGCCAACATCCTGCTGCAGCCATCCCCGCCCCGTATGCCGCGTGCACATGGGCGCTTCATCCGCTGGTTCGGCCGCACCGCCTTGCGTCTAACCGGTTGGCGCCTGCTCGGGCGGTTGCCCGACGAACCCAAGCTGGTGATGATCGTGGCCCCGCATTCGTCCAATTGGGACGGGTTTGTGGGATTTGCGGCCAAGTTCGCGCTGGGCTTCGACGTGCGCGTGCTCGGCAAATCGCAGTTGTTCTGGTGGCCGCTGGGCCCGCTGCTGCGCAAGCTCGGCGCCATCCCGCTGGACCGCAGCTCGCCGCAAGGCACCATCGGCCAGGCGGTGCGATTGATCCGCAACTCCGAGCAGATGTGGTACGTGATCACGCCCGAAGGCACGCGCAAGCGCGTGGAGAACTGGAAAGCCGGTTTCTGGAAGATCGCCTCCGATTCCAAGGTGCCGATCCTGCCGGTGTATTTCGACTACCCCAGCAAGACCGTGGGCATCGGCGAGCCGTTCTGGACCGGTAGCGACATGGCCGCCGACATCGCCGCCATCCGCACCTGGTACCGGCCATGGCGTGGCAAGCATCGCGATACGTTGTGAGGGGCGTAGCGCGCGGGTGAAGGATCGCCAGCGTTGGTTGGTGAATCCGGTGCGCCTGTCGTCGAACATTCCCTCCATCGAGAAGCTCAATGATTGCCAAGTCCACCCGCGCGCTGTGTCTGTCGCTCTCGCTGCTGCTCACTGCCGGTCCAGCGCTCGCAGCCACGCCGATGCTGGTCATCCACGGTGGCGCGGGTGTGGAGAAATCCAGCCTTTCCAAGGACGAACAGGTGCAGGCGCGCGAGGCAATGCAGCGCGCGCTGCGTGCCGGGCATGCGGTGCTGCAACGTGGCGGCAGTGCGGTGGATGCAGTGGCCGCCACCATCACCGTCCTGGAGGACGCGCCGCAGTTCAACGCCGGTCGCGGTGCGGTGTTTACCCATGACGGCAAGAACGAACTGGACGCGGCCATCATGGACGGCGCCAGCGGCAAGGCCGGTGCGATTGCCGGCGTGCACACGGTCAAGAACCCGATCCTGCTGGCACGCAGCGTGATGGACCGCTCCAGGCACGTGATGCTGGTCGGCGACGGCGCTGAAGCGTTCGCGCGCGAGCAGGGCATCACCCTGGTGGACCCGGGCTATTTCCGCACCGACAAGCGCTGGCAGCAACTGCAGAAAGCGCTCAAGGCCGACGCCGGCGACCGCCAGGCGCAGGCCGAGCTGGATCTGGAAACCGCCAAGCATTTCGGCACTGTCGGCGCGCTGGCGCTGGACCGCGACGGCCATCTGGCTGCCGGCACCTCCACCGGCGGCATGACCAACAAGCGCTATGGCCGCGTCGGCGATGCGCCGATCATCGGCGCCGGCACCTATGCCAACCGCCAATGTGCGGTGTCTGGCACCGGCTGGGGCGAGTTCTACATCCGCGCCGTGGCGGCCTACGACATCTGTGCGCGCATGAAATATGCCGGGCAATCGCTGCAACAGGCGGCCGAGACCGTGATCGACCAGGAAATCCCCACCGCTGGCGGCGACGGCGGCGCCATTGCGCTGGATGCGCAGAGCAATGCGGCGTTTCCGTTCAATACCGAAGGCATGTACCGCGGCTGGATCGGTGCCGACGGCACCCCGCATGTGGCGATTTTCAAGGACGAGACGCTGTAACGCCGCCATCCTCAACCGCGTTCCTCCGCCCCAATCCAACGGCACATGCCAGCGGTCGCAAAACCCGCTAGCGTGGCCGGCTGCACTACCCACTCAGGAATCACACGCCATGTCGCGTACCGTCGTTCTGGCCGCTGCCATCACCCTGGCACTGGCTGCTTGTTCTGGAAAAGAGTCGTCCGGCCAGGAGTCCACCACCGTGCCCGAGAAAACCGCCCCGGCCCCGGCCGCAGATGCTGCATCCAACCCCTTGCTGACCGCCAGCACGCTGCCGTTCCAGGCGCCGCCGTTCGACAAGATCAAGGATGCCGATTACCTGCCGGCATTCGAAGAAGGCATGCGCCAGCATCTGGCCGACATCCACAAGATTGCCGATAACCCCGAAGCGCCCACCTTCGACAACACCATCGAAGCGATGGAGCGCGGTGGCGAAACGCTCACGCGCGTGTCGCGCATCTTCTTCGGGCTGGTGCAGGCCGATACCAGCGACGCACGCCAGAAGATCCAGGAAGAGATCGCGCCCAAGCTGGCCGCGCATCAGGACCAGATCAATCTCGATCCCAAACTCTTCGCACGCGTCAAAACCATCTACGACCAGCGCGACACGCTGAATCTGGACCCGGAGCAGAAGCGTCTGGTCGAGCGCGACTACGAAGAGCTGGTACGTGCCTGCGCGCAGTTGTCCGATGCCGACAAGGACAGCCTGCGCAAGCTCAACGTGGAAGAAACC
This sequence comes from Xanthomonas vasicola pv. musacearum NCPPB 4379, assembly GCF_000277895.2. Taxonomy (NCBI): domain Bacteria; kingdom Pseudomonadati; phylum Pseudomonadota; class Gammaproteobacteria; order Lysobacterales; family Lysobacteraceae; genus Xanthomonas; species Xanthomonas vasicola. Next base: position 238,223 of record NZ_CP034655.1, read on the forward strand.
ACGCTCTCCACGCAGTTCCATACCCGTCTGGTCGCCGCCTCGGCCGCTGGTGCGGTGGTGGTGGACGACAAGGCCAAGCTCGATGGCTTGAGCGAAGGCGACATCGCCGCCGCGGCCGATGCAGCCAAGGCGCGCAAGCTCGATGGCAAATATCTGCTCAGCTTGCAGAACACCACCCAGCAGCCGGTGCTGGCGTCGCTGAAGAATCGCGAACTGCGCGCCGAGGTGTTGAAGGCCTCTGAAACGCGCGCGGAAAAGGGCGATGCCAACGACACCCGCCAGACCATCCAGCGTCTGGCGCAGCTGCGCGCGCAAAAAGCCAAGCTGCTTGGCTTCGACAACTACGCCGCTTACAGCTTGGGCAACCAGATGGCCAAGACGCCGGACGCCGCGCTCAAGCTGCTGACCGACACCGTGCCCGCTGCCACTGCCAAGGCACGCCGCGAAGCGGCCGAGATTCAGAAGGTGATCGACGCGCAGAACGGCGGCTTCAAACTCGCCGCCTCCGATTGGGACATCTACGCCGAGCAGGTGCGCAAGGCCAAGTACGATCTGGACGAAGCGCAGATCAAGCCGTACTTCGAACTGGACAATGTGCTCAAGAACGGCGTGTTCTACGCCGCCACGCAGCTGTACGGCATCACGTTCAAGGAACGCACCGACATCCCGACCTATCACGCTGATATGAAGGTGTATGAGGTGTTCGATGCCGACGGCACCTCGATGGCGTTGTTCTACACCGACTACTTCAAGCGCGACAGCAAGTCCGGTGGCGCCTGGATGGACGTATTCGTCGAGCAGGACGGCCTCACCGGTGCCAAGCCGGTGGTCTACAACGTCTGCAACTTCACCAAGCCGGCAGCCGGCCAGCCGGCGTTGCTGAGCTTCGACGACGTCACCACCTTGTTCCATGAGTTCGGCCATGCGCTGCACGGCATGTTCTCCAAGGTGAAGTACCCGTCGATCTCCGGCACCAGCACCTCGCGCGACTTCGTCGAATTCCCCTCGCAGTTCAACGAGCACTGGGCGTCGGACCCCAAGGTTTTCGCCAACTACGCAAAGCACTACCAGACCGGCGCAGCGATGCCGGCCGAGTTGGTGGAAAAGATCAAGAAGGCCAAGACATTCAACAGCGGCTACGCCACCACCGAATACCTGTCGGCGGCGCTGCTGGATCTGGCCTGGCACACCCAGCCGGCCGATGCGCCGCTGCAGGACGTGAGCAAGTTCGAAGCCGACGCCTTGAAGCGCTTCAAGGTGGATCTGGCCGAAGTGCCGCCGCGTTACCGCAGCAGCTATTTCGACCACATCTGGGGCGGCGGTTATTCGGCCGGGTACTACGCGTACTTCTGGTCGGAAGTGCTCGACGATGACGCGTTTGAGTGGTTCAAGGAAAACGGTGGCCTGACCCGCAAGAACGGCGACACCTTCCGCGCCAAGATCCTCTCGCGCGGCAACACCGTCGACTTGGCCACGCTGTACCGCGACTTCCGCGGCAAGGATCCCAGCGTCAAGGCGCTGCTGGAAAACCGTGGGTTGACCGAGTAAGCGATGTGCGCGCGTAGGTGGTGGTTGCATGCGAAGGCATGCATGCATGCCTCGCCAGTGCGGTGAGCAATCGAGACGGGATGGCCACGTGCCATCCCGTTTGCTCGCGTCGTTTTGATGCATCGCAGTAGATGCATCGCAGCAGCGGGTACCGCATTACGCCGGCGGCGGTGCCCGATCCTCCCCGATCTGCACGATGACCTCGTGCGACTGCGATGCGGACGCCACGCCTGGACGCAGCTGTTGCACCGCTTCTGACAGGGTCAGCGCGGGTGAGGCATGCGTCGCAGATGACGTGGCACCGGATCGCTGGGTGAGCGCTTTGGCTTGACTCAACAGCTCTTCAATATCACTGCGTTGCACCAGCGCATTGATCGCTCGACTCGCCTTGGTTGCCCGCCATTGGGACAGCGCTTCGTTGGCGCCCCCCATGACGCCGCGTAATACTTGCTGCTTCAATCCGATGTCTGTCTCGCCCTCGCGGCGGTTGTTCTTGACGGTGATGGCGGTGTGCTGATTCAGCGCGCCGACCGCAGCCATGCCTCCTGACAGGGCGGAAATTGCCAATGCCTGCGTGATCGGCACCTTGCGCGTTCCGCCTTGCGCCGCGGAGCTGGCCTTGCCGATCACCGAGGACGCCGCGCTGCCCAGTACGCCTAGATGAAACATCTGGCCAACGCGTTGGGCGGTCTGTGCCGAGAACTCGCGCGAAGTGTACTTCTTGACGATATCGCCGATCAGTTGGCCCGAGACCACAGACTTCTCGGCGCCGAGCAGCAGCGTTGCTGCGACGCCGCCCGGATCGAGTTCGTCCAGCCTGCCCTCGCGCAAGGCTTGCAGATCCTGGCTCAGCAATTTCAGCGCCTTCGCCGGGCCGGCGCCGTGGCCCGCTTCCAGATCCAGGTCATCGGCGCCTGTCGTCGCCTGCGGGGAGCGCGGCGCGGCGAGTTCCGCCTTGAGTGCCTTCTCCATCGCGACCAGTCCGCTGGTGACGCGTTTCACCAGCGCCTGCGTAGGCGATTGAATCAGTTTGCGCAATTTGCCCTGATCGATCTCCTCTGCCGCCACTGGCTCACCACGTGCAAGTTTCGCCTTGCCCGTGTCGGTCAACACATCGGCGTACAGCAGATTGAGCTTGTTGTTGTAATCCTGTTTTGCCTGTTCGTCGAAGCCGGCAGCCACGTGCTGCGCTGCAGTCATCAGCAGGGCGCCGACGGTCTGCGCGGTCGGCGACAACGCCCGCATTGCGCCGGTCTTGCTGAGCAGGCCCAGCGTGCCGGCCAATGGCGAACGCAGAATGCGCGGGACCGCTTGCCAGCGATTGCCCAACCATTGCCGTTCGTGCGCGCCCTGGGTCATGACAAAGTCGTGCTGGGCCTGATGCAGGCGCGTTTCGGCTTGCAGCAAGTAATGAGCCGCGGCAATGAGGTCGGCTGTTGGCTGCGCCGTGGGGTTCTGGTCTGCGGCGTCCTTGAGTGCGCGGAACCTGTCGCAGCACCCGCTGAATTCTGTGATATGGCTTTCCAGCGCCTTCGCAAGCTCCGGTAGCCAATGCTTGTCGTTGATCTGCTTCTTGTCCGGCACGATGACGTGCCCGCCGTGCTCGCGGATGGATTCGCACAAGCTGACCACCGCCGACTGCTGTGCCGCATTCATGGGCGCGGCGATCGCTGCTGTCGCAATGCCGAATCCCGCACCTGCCCAGGGCTGACGGGTTGCGTAGTTAATCCAGGGCGAGACGATGTACTGCATTGCATTGTTGAGGAAGCTGCCGGTGGGGTTGGGCATGCCCGACAGCAATGCGGTACGCCGCAAGTTGGAAACCTCGTTTTCGCTCAATCCCTGCGCCCTGTACCAAGCCATCGCATCCGTCTCGCGGATGCGGCCCAACAGATCCGCATGTGTTGCTGCGCGTTCCTGCGGGCCGGTGGCGTCCGGCAATTTCATCGGCCTGGTCTTGTTGATGAGTTCGGCGGCCAGCTGCGGCTCGACCGGGCGCACGTTGTCGGCAGCCAGTTGCTCTTTGAGTCGCACCAACGACGCTTTGCCGGGATTCGGCGAGACTGCAGGCTGCGAAACCTGCAGTTCAACCGATTGCAAGTGGCTGGCCGACTGCGAGGCGGACGCAGTGACGTTTGCGGTCTCCTTTCCGCGCTTGCTCGGGGGGCGCGAGAGCATGGTCAATGCGCCCTCGGGCTGTGTAGGCGAATGGCTGGGCGATGCCTGCGGGGGGGCTTCTTCTTCGATCTCATAGATGCCCGCCGGCGATGCCGGCGCGGTGCGATTGAGCGGAGTGGCGGATGCAGCAGGTCTCATTAGATTTCTCCTGGTGCTTGATGCAGTGGCGGCATCGGTCAATGGCCGCTGCCGGTAATGCGATCGCCAACCAGCCTGGAACTGGGCGTATTGTCCGTGGGGGGGCGTGGTAAGCCATGGTGCGACGGAAGCACCGAGTTCAACCACGCCACGCAACCGTTGCAGAGATGAAGCTCCAAAACGGCGGACCGCATTGCGCGAGGATTGAATCAAACTGCCGGGGGCCATCTTTGTCCGACAGCAGAACTGACGTCGCTGCATCCGAATCCCCCTATTGGTGCGAGCCCCAATCAGGTGCGCCGCAGGGTTGGCGAAGCGGTCATGCGTAACGGGCGCCCATCTGCGTGCGTGGTGCGCCATCAAAATGTGATGGCAATGCATTGGCACGCCTCAGCCAGTTACCGGGTCGTCAACCCATCCAGTGCCTGCGCCGCTGCATCCTGTCGCCACCAGCGCAGGCGATTGCCCGGCGCATTCAGGTCCACCCGTTCGCCCATGCGCGGGGTGATCAGTGCGACGCCGGCGGTGTCGGCCAGCGCCACGATGCGGTCCAACGGTTCCTGCCATGCATGCATGGCCAGGTCGAAGGTGCCGTTGTGGATCGGTAGTAGCGTCTGTCCGCCAATATCCATGTATGCCTGCAGGCTCTGCTCCGGCTGCATGTGCACGTGCGGCCACATCTGGTCGTAGGCGCCGTTTTCGATCAATGCCACATCGAATGGCCCGAGCTGCTCGCCAATGGTTGTGAAGTGCGGGCCGTAGCCGCCGTCGCCGCTGAAAAATAGGCGCAGGTCATCCGCCTGGATCGCCCAGGAACACCACAGCGCACGCCCGTTGTCGAACAGTCCGCGGCCGGAAAAATGTTGCGACGGGGTGGCGGTGAGTTGCAGGCCGGCAACGTTGATCGACTGCCACCAATCCAGCTGCCGCACCTTGGCCGGGTCCACGCCCCAGCGCACCAGCAGGTCGCCCACACCCAGCGGGGCGACAAACACGCCGACACGGTCGGCCAGCGCGCGGATGGTGGCGCGATCGAGATGGTCGTAGTGGTTATGCGACAGGATCACCCCGGCCAGCGGCGGCAGCGCGTCCAGTGCAATCGGCGGGGCATGGAAGCGCTTGGGCCCGACGAACGGCACCGGCGATGCGCGTTTGGAAAACACCGGGTCGGTCAGCCACAGGCCCCCCGCCAGCTTCATCAGCAGCGTGGAATGGCCCAGCCGATACAGGCTGCGATCCGGCGCGGCCAGCAGTTGCGCGTGTGTTAGCGGCTGCACCGGCAACGGGGCGGAGGGCACGGTGGTGCGGGGCTTGCCGAACACCATGGCCCACATCAGGCCGAGTTGCTCGCGCAGGGTCATGACGGTGGTCGGCAGCGGCAGCGCATTACGGAAGCGGCCAGCACGAAACTGCGGCGAATCGGCATACGGGGAAGGGCGTGGGGAAGCCATGGGAAGTCCGACCAAACGTGGGAGAGCGTAGGAAGTACGGGCGATCATGCGACGGCGATGCAGCAAGCACTCTCACTACAGCTGGCGGCAGGATCGGCATGAATGGGCCGTACCGGGAGGTTCCTACGCGCTGGCTGCGCCGGGATGACAATCGCTCGTCACCCGAGCAGTGATTACACTAAACAGTGTAGTTTTATTTTAGTGAAAGTAAACTGCCCGGTGTAAAATCGCCAGATGTCGACCACATCTCCTTCGCCGGCCGCGCCCCAGCGCATGACCGACCGCAAGCGCAAGGCCATTGTCGAGGCGGCCATTGCCGAGTTTCGGCAGCACGGCTTCGAGGCGACCAGCATGGACCGCGTGGCCGCCACCGCTGGCGTGTCCAAACGCACTGTCTACAACCATTTCCCGAGCAAGGACGCGCTGTTCGGCCACATCCTGCGTGGGCTGTGGCAGCGCAGCGCCGATGCGGTGAACCTGGTGTATCGGCCCGATCAACCGCTGCACACCCAGCTGATCGAACTGTTGCAACAGAAGTTGCGGCTGCTGGACGATGCGGCCTTTATCGATCTGTCGCGCGTGGCCATCGCCGAAGGCATCCATTCGCCGGCGCGCGCGCGCGAACTGTTGTCGCAGTTGGGCAGCAAAGAAGAGGGCACCACCACCTGGCTGCGCGCCGCACTGACCGACGGCCGCTTGGCAGGGGTGGAGCCGGAATTCGCCGCGCAGCAGTTGCAGGCGCTGGTGAAGGGCTTTGCGTTTTGGCCGCAGATCACCATGGGCCAGCCGCCGCTGTCGCCGCAGCAGCAGACGCAGGTGGCCGAATCGGCAGTGGCGATGTTTTTGGGGTTGTACGCGCGCGGCTGAGCGCGGGCGGCGCGCTCAGAGCCGCTGTGTCCGAGTGGTACATGCCGCACCGGGCACCCACCGCACCGGCATGGTGGTGAGCGCAGTCGTTTTGGTCGCTGCGCTTAGTCCTTCGACCACACCGCCAAGATATAGCCGTGCGGATCGGTGAAATGAAGACGTCGCCCGCCTGGAAACGCGAACACTGCTTGGGTGATCCGACCATCTGGCGCTTCGATCCGCGCCTGGCTGCGTGCCAGATCATCGGAGGCGAGCACCACCAGCGCACCGCCCGGTTGCACTGTGCCGTGGAAGAAGCCGCCGCTCAGACGGCCGTCGCGGAACTCGCAGTAGTCCGGTCCGTCATCCTGAAATGTCCAGTCGACGGCCTGCCCATAAAAGGCTTTGGCAACCGCAATCGAGGCGACGGCACATTCCAGGTAGTCGATGCAGTGTTGGGTGGCGTCGGTCATGGCGTGCTCCTGAGTAGGTACACAGCATGCAGATGGCGCACGAGCCTGGCTTGGCGAAAACGGCCAACGCAGCGTGCGTGCTGCTGCACCAATGCACGCGGGCTCAGGCCGGTGAGTTGGCGCGCATCGCGCACCAGATGCGGCGCATCGCTGTAGCCGGCGTGCAGCGCGGCGTCGGTCAGGTTGCGATGCCGGCGCACGATCCGCAGGAAGCGCTGCAGACCAAGAACGCGCTCGAGCGTCTTGCTGCCGTAGCCGAATGCATCCTGGCAGCGACGCCGTAACGAGCGCTCGCTGATGCCCATCGCATCGGTCAACGCGCTCAGGCGTGTCGCCTTGCCGGTAGCCAGTTGCTCGAACAGCCAGGACATCTGTGTGTCGTGCGGTGTGGCGCGCTGTGGCAGAGCGCCTGCAAGGTGTGCAGTGGGTCGGCGCCGTCTTCCAGAGGATGCTGCCACGTGCGGCCTTGTGCGCCCCACAGCGATTCCAGCGCCACGCGTTGGTTGGCAATGGCATGCACCGGCTGCTGCAACAGCCCGGCCGCCGCGCCCGTCGCCAAGCGCACGCCGGTAACGTCGTGCCTGCTGCAAGCGATGCGGGATTAGCAATGCGATCAGGTCCAGCGACAAATAATTCAGTGCCATTCCAGATCAGATCGACACTGCCATCGGGCAATACCAGCACCGGCTGCGTCGCCGCCGTGCCTTGGCGAAAGTGCCAACTGCACTGCAGCTGCGTGCGTAACGCAGGCGGCGCCGGGCTTTGGGCATAACACGACTCAGCTGGGTCAGGCATGCGTTCGCCATGTATTGAGGTGGGTGCGGTGCGGCGGGGTGCAGCGCCGCAGCGTTGGGCGTGCCGCGATTCAATGCCGATGACTCCACGGCCGCTGTGCTGCGTGTGCGGCATCCGGCAGTAAGCGACGCCTCGCAACACCATTGCGCGCTCGTCATTGAGGTGAGTTACCTGCGCCCAGCGCATCGGCCGCCGCATGCCGTTTGCCCTGGAACCAAGCCACCATTGGCGAGGCCATCACCGTGGTCACCAGCGTCATGCCGAACAACAGCGTGAACAGGTCCGGCCCGATCACGCCGCTATCCAGGCCGATCTTGATCACCACCAACTCCATCAACCCGCGTGCATTCATCAGCGAGCCCACGCTGAGGCTGTTGCGCCAATCGTGGCCGCTCAGGCGCGCGCCCAGTGTGCAGCCAAGCAACTTGCCGCTCACCGCCACGCCGATCACCAACACGAATCCACTCACGCCGGCGCCGCCGAATACGCCAGCGCTGGTGGCCTGGCCGGCAACTGCAAATAGCACCGGCATCAGCAAGGTGATCGCTAACGGCTCGATGCGCCCGGCCAGATGCTCCAACAGGCGATCCTCGCGCGGCAGGCAGATGCCGAACAGGAATGCACCAAAGATCGCATGCAGCCCGATCCACTCCGCCAGCGCGGCACACGCCAGCAGGCCGATCAGCACCCACACCAACGCGGTTGGCGCATACCGGCCATCGTGCGCGCGTGGCCGCAGCAGGCGCGCATACGCAGGCTTGAGCAAACCGAATACGCCGGCGATCAAGAGCAACGCACCGATGGCAGTGAACGCCACACCGCCATGCGCGTTGTTGCCGGTCAAGGTGAGCACGATCGCCAGGAAGATCCATACCGTCGCATCGTCGATCATCGCAGCGCCGAGTGCCAGGCGTCCGGCCGGCGTCCGTGTCATGTTGCGGTCCTTGAGGATGCGCGCCAGCACCGGAAACGCGGTGACCGACATCGCCGCGGCGATGAACAAGGCGAACGGCCAGAAGCCAACTGCCTGCGGTGCGAAGCGCGCGAACAACCAGGGCGCTGCTGCCAACCCGAGCAGCAGCGGCAACACGATGCCGGACAGACCCACCAGCAATGACGCGCGCACCTGCGCCTTGGTACCTTCCGGTGCACGCAATTCCACGCCCACCACGAACATGAAAAGCACCACGCCCATCGTGGCCAGGCCGTATAGTGGCGGCAGGCTTTTGGCGGCGAATAAGGCCGTGTGCAACTCCGGTAGCCATGCACCGAATGCAATCGGACCAAGCAACAGCCCGGCCGCCATTTCGCCGATGACCGGCGGCTGCCCAATCCGTTGCAACACTGCGCCGCACAAACGCGCCGCGCCCAGGATCACTGCCAACTGCACCAGCAACAACGTGGTCGGATTCATTGCTCAGCATTCCATTGGTTGAGTCGGCTCGGCCTCGCGCGTCATGCAGGTGACCGGCCAGTTCTCCTGGGCCGACGGCACGGTGGCGCAACACAGGCAGCGGCGTAGTTTAAGCGTGCCGATGTATTGCACGGATGTTGGCGCTCAACGCGCGACCTGAAGTCACGCTCATCTGGCCCGATGCAGGCAATAGCACCTTGTCGCGTTCGCTCGCATTGCTGCATGGCACACACGCTTAGCGCAGTTTGCTGGCGTGTCACTTCGGCGCATGCGCATGACGAATGCCATCAGCTTTTGTCGCCTTACCGCGATTCCAGCGGATAGCAACCTCGCTGTATCGCACGAGTCAACGCTCCGAATCGCCGCTCTCGTCATAGCTGCGCGGGGTAAACAGATCCGGCTGTATCAGCTCGATAAACGCGCGCGCCTGCGGCGACAGATACTTGCCCTTGCGCACCACCACGCCATAACTGCGGGTGGGGAAAAAATCCTTCAGCGAGCGAGTGGCGAGCTTGTCGCGATCGGCCTCGGTGACGCAGATCGCAGTGACGATGGAAATGCCCATGCCCATCGCCACGTATTGCTTGATCACCTCCCAGCCGCCCACTTCCAGCGCCACCGTGTACGGCACACGCGCCTGCTGAAAGATCAAATCGACCAGACGGTAAGTCACCTGCCGGCGCGGCGGCAGGATCAGCGGATACGGCGACAGATCCTGCAGCGATACTTCCGCCTTGCTGGCCAACGGATGGTCAGGTGGGGTGATCAGCAATTGCTCGAAACGGTAGACCGGCGCGTAGCTGAGGTCGGCCGGCACATCGAGCATCGAGCCGATCGCCAGATCCACGGCATCTTCGCGCAACAGGTCGGTGCCGTCGGCGCTGATGGCGTTGTGCAGGGTCAGCCGCACATCCGGATGCCGCGCGCGGAAGATGGCGACGATGCGCGGCAGCAAATACAAGATGGTGGAGCTGTTGGCGGCGATGTTGAGCTCGCCGGCATCCAGCCCACGCACCTTTTCGCGAAAGCTCGCCTCCAGGCCATCCAGGCTTTCCACCAGCGGCAGCGCCATCTCATACAGCAACTGGCCTTCGCGGCTGGGCGCCATGCGTCGCCCGGAGCGTTCGAACAGGGCAACGCCCAGGTCGCGTTCCAGCGCCTACAGTTGCAGGGTCACCGCCGGCTGACTGACGTATAGCGCCTCAGCGGCTCGTGAGACAGAACCCAGCCGCACCGTTTGACAGAACGCGCGTAGGGGCTTAAGCCGGTCAGATTTGTATGAAAAGCGGGGGGTTGGCGCCATCAGTCTATGCCGGCAAGAATAAATATAAGTACAGATTATTTACAGCATTGGTAAAACTGCTTTGTCAAATAGTTGCGGAGAGCCCACGGTGCAAGTCCGGATGCACAAGGACCCCCACATGACTGCCACCGCGTTTGCTCCCCGTCCCATCGACCACGCCACCCCCGGCATTTCACTGACCACCCAGGTTGCCGGCCAGGCAGAGCTTCTGCCTGCCGCCGCGTTGGCCTTGCTGGTCTCGCTGCATCGGGCAATCGAGCCCGGCCGCCAGCAGCGGTTGGCCCAGCGGCGCGAGCGTCAGGCCGCACTCGATGCCGGCCAGCTGCCCGACTTCCGCGCCGATACCCAGGCCATTCGCGCCGGCGATTGGCGCGTGGCCGCGCTACCGGCGGCGCTGCAGGACCGCCGCGTCGAAATCACCGGCCCCACCGACCCGAAGATGGTTATCAACGCGCTGAACTCCGGCGCCAAGGTGTTCATGGCCGACTTTGAAGATTCCACCGCGCCAACCTGGCGCAACCTGCTGGCCGGCCAGCGCACGCTGGCTGCCGCGGTGCGCGGCGATCTCAGCTTCGATGCGCCCAATGGCAAGCGCTACACCCTGCGCCCGGAAGCCGAACGTGCGGTGTTGATCGTGCGCCCGCGTGGCTGGCACCTGGACGAAAAGCACGTGCTGATCGACGGCCAGCCGCTGGCCGGCGGCCTGTTCGATGCGGCGTTATTCGCCTTCCACAATGGCCGCGCGCTGCTGGCCAAAGATCACGGCCCGTATCTGTATCTATCCAAGCTGCAGAGCATGGAAGAAACCGCCCTGTGGGACACTGCGCTGGCGCATATCGAAGCGATGCTGGGCCTGCCGCATGGGCAGATCAAGGTCACCGTGCTGATCGAAACGCTGCCTGCAGTATTCGAAATGGACGAGATTCTGCATGCGCTGCGCGAGCGCATCGTCGGGCTGAATTGCGGGCGCTGGGATTATATTTTTTCTTACCTGAAAACCTTCCGCGCGCATCGCGACCGCGTGCTGCCCGAACGCGGCCAGGTCACCATGACCCAGCCATTCCTGAAGGCGTATTCGGAGCTGTTGATCAAGACCTGCCATCGCCGTGGCGCGCATGCGATGGGCGGCATGGCCGCGCAGATTCCGATCAATCATGACGAAGCCGCCAATGAGCAGGCGATGGCCCGCGTGCGCGCCGACAAACTGCGCGAAGTGACCGCTGGCCACGATGGCACCTGGGTGGCGCACCCGGCGCTGATCCCGGTGGCGATGAAGCTGTTCGACGAACACATGCCCACCGCGCATCAGCATCATGTGCTGCGCAACGACGTGCAGGTGACGCGCGACATGTTGATCGCCCCGTCGCCGGGCAACGTCACCCGCGCCGGATTCGAAGGCAACGTCGAAGTGTGCGTGGGCTATCTGGCGGCCTGGCTGGACGGCAATGGCTGCGTGCCGATCCACAACCTGATGGAAGACGCTGCCACTGCCGAAATCAGCCGCGCGCAGCTGTGGCAGTGGTTGCATCACGGCCAGCATCTGGACGATGGCACCGCCATCGATCAGCACCTGTTGCAGGCCACGTTGCACGCGCTGCCGGCGCGATTGGGAACCGCCACCGCACTGCCCGGCGCTGCGCGCATCAATGAAGCGATCGCCTTGTTGGAAGAATTGAGCCGCGCTGACGAACTGGCGGACTTTCTCACCGTACCGGCCTACCGCTTGATCGACTGATCGCACCGCTGCGGCGATGCCTCGCCGCCGGCGTCCCGCAGTTTCCAGTTCAACGCATTACACCGCCCGCTGCGCACATACGCGCAGCGGCGGCCTCGCCATGCCGCATGCCCTGGCATCACCGCCATTCCTTCCTCGTTCCATCCGTCGCACCTCTCAGGAGAACGCAAGATGAGCACTACACTGCAAAGCGCCGAACAACTGCAGCAGGACTGGGCCAACAACCCCCGCTGGAGCGGCATTACCCGCAATTACAGCGCCGCCGATGTGGTGCGCCTGCGCGGCACCGTGCATGTCGAGCATTCGCTGGCACGCTTGGGTGCAGAAAAGCTGTGGAACTCGCTGCATGCCACGCCGTTCGTCAATGCGTTGGGCGCGCTGACCGGCAACCAGGCGATGCAGCAGGTCAAGGCCGGTTTGAAGGCGATTTACCTGAGCGGTTGGCAGGTCGCCGCTGACGCCAATCTGGCCGGGCAGATGTATCCGGACCAATCGTTGTACCCGGCCGATTCGGTGCCGGCGGTGGTCAAGCGCATCAACAACACCTTGCTGCGCGCCGACCAGTTGCATCACGCCGAAGGCAACGATGACATCGACTTCCTGCAGCCCATCGTGGCCGATGCCGAAGCTGGTTTCGGCGGTGTACTCAATGCCTTCGAACTGATGAAGGCGATGATCGAAGCCGGTGCGGCCGGTGTGCACTTCGAAGATCAGCTGGCGTCGGTCAAGAAGTGCGGCCACATGGGCGGCAAGGTGCTGGTGCCCACGCGTGAGGCGATCGAGAAATTGAATGCCGCGCGCCTGGCCGCCGATGTGTTGGGCGTGCCAACGCTGCTGATCGCACGCACCGACGCCGAAGCCGCCGACCTGATCACCAGCGATGTGGATGCCAACGATCAACCCTTCACTACGGGCAAGCGCACCGTCGAAGGCTTCTTCAAGACCCGCAATGGCCTGGACCAGGCGATCAGCCGCGGCTTGGCGTACGCGCCGTATGCCGATCTGATCTGGTGCGAAACCGGCAAGCCGGATGTGGAATTTGCGCGGGCGTTTGCGCAGGCCATCCATGCCAAGTTCCCCGGCAAATTGCTGGCCTACAACTGCTCGCCCAGCTTCAACTGGAAGAAGAATCTGGACGACGCCACCATCGCCAAATTCCAGACCGAACTGGCGAGTTACGGCTACAAGTTCCAGTTCATCACTCTGGCCGGTTTCCATGCGTTGAATCACAGCATGTTCCAGCTGGCGCACGGCTATGCGCGTCGCCAGATGAGCGCATTCGTCGAATTGCAGCAGGCCGAATTCGAAGCGGCGCACATGGGATTCACCGCCGTCAAGCACCAGCGCGAAGTGGGCACAGGTTATTTCGATGCAGTGACGCAGGCGATCCAGCAAGGGCAATCGTCCACCACCGCCTTGCGTGGTTCCACCGAAGAAGAGCAATTCCATAACGACAAGGCGGCCTGACCGCTGGTACACAGCAACGTCGGCAGAGTGCGCATTGGCCGCGGTGTCGCGGCACCTGAACGCCCGCGTGACACTGTTGTCTCTAGAAGCCCACACCACGCGGCAGGCAACAGGCGCGACCTAGCGCCACCCTGGGAAGGGGAGGGCTCGGTAAACCGAGCCCTCATTTTTGGGCACGATACCCGTCAATTTGTCTCTTTCTCCGTGAGAAAGAGTGTGAATTGGTGCTGAACAAACACGTCCTGTAGGATTTATCCATGGGCTAATGTTGCAAGACAGCCTCAGGAAAAACCGATGACTTGCCAGAACACCGCACGCGCAGTCGAGCCAACGGGGAACGTTGCCAAAACGCTCTCCGACGGGCTGCATGCGTCGATGACTGCCGAGGAGCTGGCGTTTTTCGCCCGGTTCGGCCGTGCGCGCGAGGTGGCCGCGGGCCAGTCGCTGTTCGAGCGCGGTGAAGTGGGCACGCAGATGTACATCGTTGTCAGCGGCCAGATTGATCTGGATTTCGGTGAGGATCTGATGCTCAAGCACCTGGGCCCCGGGGAATTCTTCGGCGAGCTAGGCCTGCTGATCGGCGACCACGCGCGCAGTGCCGGCGCCAGTGCCTCCACCGATAGCCGCCTGATCGAGCTGGCACACGACGATTTCCAGCGCCTGGTGGACCGCGACCCCTCGATGGTGGCGCACTTCCTGCGCCGCTCCATCGTGCGGGTGGTCAACAACGAACAGCTGTTGATCCGCCAGCTGCGTCGCCGTAATCACGATCTGGAAGCGGCGCTGGACAATCTCTACGTCACCTCGCACCAGCTCAACCACACGGAAGAACTGAGCCGTACCGACGAGCTCACCGGCTTGCACAATCGACGTGGGCTGGCGTTGCACCTGCAGGAATGTCGGCGCGCCGGCCAGGTGCCGGGCGTTGGCCTGATCCTGATCGATTGCGACCGCTTCAAGCGCATCAATGACGAGTTTGGCCATCTGGCAGGTGACCGCGTGCTGCAGAACGTGGCGCATGCCTTGCGTTCGGTGATCGCCGAAGGCGATCTCGCCTGCCGTCTCGGCGGCGACGAGTTCTGCGTGATCGTCGCGCAGGGCACCAGCGAAATGGTGCACCACATCGGCGAATGCATCGTGCGTGCGGTGGAAGCGCGTTTGGGTAATGGCCAGAGTGAGCAGGGCTGCTCGGTCAGCGTAGGTCTGTGCATGATGGATGCCGGCGCGGCCTGGAATGACTGGTACACGCTCGCCGATCGCGCCTTGTACGAGGCCAAGCGGCAGGGCGGCAATGTGCTGTGCATGCAGGAGACGCTGGCTCTGGATCAGCGGCCTGCCTCGCCTCCGGTCATCGCTGAGCGATGAGCACCCGCACCCACGCACGCAAGGACGCGTCGTCGGAAGCGATCCAGGCGCCGCGTCTGCGCACCCTGCTGTTGACCGATCTCTGCGATTCGACCGCATTGGTCGAACGGATTGGCGACAATGCCGCTGCCGCACTGTTCCGTGAGCACGACCGTCTCGTGGTCAAGCTGCAGCAACACTGGCGCGGCCGTCTGATTGATCGTTCCGACGGGCTGTTGTTGTTGTTCGATCGCCCCATCGACGGCCTGGGCTTCGCGCTGGATTACGCGCGCGGGCTCAAGACGATGGGCGATGCCCACACGCTCACGTTATGCGCCCGCCAGGGCCTGCATGTCGGCGAAGTGCTGACCTGGCGCAACAGCGAGGAGGCGGTCAGCATCGGCGCCAAACCGCTGGAAGTCGAAGGGCTGGCCAAGCCCACCGCTGCACGCCTGATGTCGATGGCACGGCCCGGGCAGATCCTGGTCTCGGCGGTGGCCGAATCGTTGACTCACCGTGCCGCACGCGAACTCGCCGACCGCGCCGACCGCTTGTTATGGAAATCGCACGGGCGCTGGCGCCTCAAGGGCATTCCCACCGCGATGGAGATCTACGAAGTCGGCGAAGTCGGGCTGGCCCCACTGCGTATGCCGAAAAACTCGGCAAAAGCCTGGCGCGACGTGCCGCTGTGGCGCCGGCCGGCAGCGTTGGTGGCTGAGGTGGGGGTGATACTGGCGGTAGGAGGTGCCGTGTGGTTTTTCATTCGACCGCAGCCTGCGATTGCATTTGCCAATCGTGATTGGGTGGTCGTCGGCGATGTACGAAATCTCACTGGGAATACAGTGCTGGACGGCGCGCTGGAACAGGCGCTACGCATCAGCCTTGAGCAATCGCGGTACGTCAATGTCCTGAGCGACATGAAGGTGCGCGACACCGTCGCGCGAATGAAGCGTGATCCCAACACGATCGTTCTCGATCGCAGCGTGGCCTCGGAGGTGGCGCTGCGCGATGGCGCCCGCGCAGTTCTTCTGCCGACGGTGGCTGAAGTTGGCGGGAAGCTACGTTTCAGCGTGGAGCTAGTGGATCCGCGTACGCAAACAACCGTGTATTCGGAGTTTGTACAAGGCGACGGCCTGCCGTCTGCGCTGTCTTCGGTCGATCAAGTCACCCGTAAGCTCCGGCAGGGCTTGGGCGAGATGGTTGCGTCGGTCGACAAGAGTTCGGTGCCATTACCGGCGGTCACAACATCGAGCCTGGACGCGTTGCGTGCGTATGCTCTCGGCATGGAAGCCACTGCAAAAGGGCGTTGGCGCGAGGGTTTGGAGTTGTTCGATCGCGCGGTTGGGATCGACCCGACGTTTGCGTTGGCTTACCTGGGCGCTGCGCGCATCAAGGTTGCGGTATCCGACCGCAACGGCGCGCTTCCGTACCTGGACAACGCGGTGCGGTTCCGGCAGCGCTTGCCGGCGCGTGATCAGCTCTATCTAGATGCCTGGATCGCCGAATTGCGGGCGGTGAGCGCCGCATTGCCACTGTGGAGAAGCTTGGCGTCGCTGTACCCGGACAATTTCGCCGGCGCCGCCAACACATCTTGGCATTTGTTTGTCGCCAACCGCTTTGCGGACGCTCTGCCATATGCGCAGGCCGCCGACGTTGTACAGGATCCGCTGCGTTCCATTGCGTCCGATCGGGTCGGGCGCATCCTGCTGGCACAGGGGAAGGTCGATGCCGCGTTGCAGCGCTTCGAAAACTCGGGCGACGGCGATCGGGCAGGTCCGCTGCGCCGCAAAGCAGATGCCTTGGCAGTGTTGGGTCGCTATGTCGATGCACAGCGAGCCCTCGACCAGATCGTAGAGAACGGCTACGCCAATGATGATGTGGTGCCGCTGATCGACCGCACCAGTATCGCTCTGGATCAAGCCAATTGGGCGGATGCGAATGCTGCGATGGCACAGGCTCTGGAACGCAGCAAGCACACCGATAATTTCAGTTATCGACAGTTCCTGGTGATTGGGGCAACCACTGCCGCCATCAGCGGTGAAACGGCACCTGTGGGCCCGATGATGAGTTCGGCGTTTGATGAGCTGGTGGCCGCAATAAAGACCGATGGCACTGCCGAGCCAAACCTGCAGGATGACGCTGCGATGGTGCTGGCTCTGGTCAGCCAGGCTCAGCGCAATGGCGACGATCAGTTCACTGCACGTGCGCTTTCGGCGATCAAGCCTGCGCTCGCATACGAAACACCTGTGCTTGCAGAATTACGCGCGATCGTCGAAGCCCAGCATCTGGCGCTGTCAGGGGACCGCGCAGCAGCGATTGTCCGTCTGCCTACCAGTCCTGACGATCTGTTGCAGACGCGCGTGACCTTGTACACGTTGTTGCATGACAGCGGACGGCATGCGGAGGCACTGCAACAAGCACGCTGGCTTTCTCTTCAGCGCGGGCGTGCCTACATCGAGGCGAATGCCTCGCAGACGCTGCAGCCGCTCAATGTGGCGCATACGCGGTTAGCCCAGCTATGGACCGCCGAGTCGCTGTATGCGCTGGGCAATACCCGGGAGGCCCGCGAGCAGGCGCAGGCCTTCGTGCGCGCCTGGCCTGCATCGCGTCTGCCTGCTTACTTGCGCAGCAGGGTGGAGCGGATACTTTCGGAATCGAAAGCGAAGATCACGGTGTGATTGGTTTTTCGGTCAGATAGCTCTGTAACTCGGCACGCGCCAGCGCAATGTCCTGCTTGGACGCGAGCTGATTGGTGGTCATGCAGTAATAGTGCTCTCCTGCACTTGGCACGCTTTTGTCGGCACTCGTACCGGCAACCCGATCTGCGCAAGCGCCTGCGCTGGGTTGGATTGTGCGCTGGGTTGGATTGGAAGCAATCGCGAAAATCATCGTTGTTGGACAGCAGCTCCAACAGCCTGTCGGCGGTGGATGCATCGAACGGACGGTGTGCATTGTGGGCCGAGTCAGTCATCGTCTTGTGCGCAGAGTGAGGGCAGATGCATGGTGTGTTGGGATAACTGAGACAATATCGATCATGCGCATGTGTCCGTGAGATGTCTATGCAGATTCGTCGCTGTGCCACGCTGTTCTTCGAGCTTCGCGACGATGCGACGTTTGATCTTGCGCACTTGCTTGCCGGTGGTGATGGTCTGCGTCGCCGTACCCGTTGGCTTGCGCTCGCGCCCCACCTTGATGCGGAGTGGAAGTCGCAGCGCACGAGCGTGATAAAGGGCATGCCGACCAGCGTGGCGTAACCGCCGTAGCTGCCCATGATGGCGACGTCGTCGGGTTTGGTAACACCTCGTTTGACCGCCCATTGCACTGCGTCGAGCAGGTCGTCGTGCATCTTGCCGGCCCACTCGCCGTTGCCGGCGTTGGTAAAGGCCTTGCCGGAGCCGGTGGAGCCACGAAAGTTCACCGACAACACCGCATAGCCGCGGTTGGCCAACCATTGCTCGTACGGGCCACAGCCGTAGCTGTCGCGTGCCCACGGGCCGCTATGCACGTACAACACCAGCGGCACCGGCTTTTCCGCCTTGCCATCGTGCTTGGCGTCGGTTTCGGCGGGCAGGGTGAGGTAGCTGACCAGCTTGAGTCCATCGCGTGCGGTCAGTTCCTGCGGCCACATCGACACCAGCGGTTTGCCTCCAGTGCGGGCCGTGCGGAGAACAGCTTGGTCAGCTTGCCGCCATCGGCGCGATCGTAGCGGTAGTAGGTGAGCGGCGTTTCGGCCGCGGAATAACCAACGCGTGCCGGAAGCCAGGTCCACGCGATACAAATCATGCCACTTGGCATCACGGTCGTTCATGCCGACCATGATCGATTCGAGGTGCTGTGCGCTGACCCGATATACCTCGGCATTGGTCTTGTTGAACGGAGTGAGATCCTTGCTGCTGCCATCAGCCAGATTGATTGAAAACAGGCGGAATCTTCATCGCCACCGTTGTCGCGCAGAGACAGCAAGGTATTGGCTTGATAGGTCCACAAGTAATTGCGAATGCCGCGCGCAGTGTCCTTGTTGATCGCACGCGCCTGATCGGGCGCATCCACCGGCGCGACCCAGCTGAGGTACCTGCCGTCCGGGCTGATGCTGACATTGGCACGCTCGGGGTTGCCGAACAGTGCATCACGGGTGATCAGTTCGGGAGGCGCCGCAGGTGCTGCCGTCGCTGGGGTAGGCGTTGCAACTTTTTCGGATGCGGGCGCGGTTTTGTCGCTGCAGGCAGACAGCGCGAGCACCATGCCGGAAACAAGAAGCAGGCGTTGCATGAGGCCTCCGGTGGCACTGCGGCCAAGCCGGCCGATGTGCCACGCTAGCGGCAGCACGCGTACAGGCGAACGTGCCGTTGTCACGCAGCCATGCGTCGTTACGCAGATGCAGACACGAATTCCACCAGCGCTGCACCGTCGGCCACCAGATCGCCTTCGGCCACCAGGTATGCTTTGACGGTGCCGTCGCTGGGCGCGTGCAGGGTGTGCTCCATCTTCATGGCTTCCAGCACCACCAGCGCCTGCCCGCGGGTGACCGGCTGGCCCACCGCTGCGGCCAGCGAGACGATGCGGCCGGGCATCGGTGCGGTCAGCCCGCCAGCGTCCTGCGCCGGTTGATCTGCTTCCATCAGCGCATCGTGGTACTGGAAGGTTGCCCGCTGCGCGGCGCCGATCAGGGTCAGCAGGCTGCCATCGCGCAATGCCTGCGCACGCCATTGCCGGCCGTCCATCTCCACCCGCAAGCCAGTGTCGTGCGAGTGGTAGCGCAAGATGTGCGTTTCCCCCGCGCAGGTGACTTGCCAGCCGTCGGCATCTCGGCACACATCGAGTTGGCGGTGTTCGCCATTTGTTTCAAGAATCACGCGCTGCGCTGCATGCGCACCGATGCGCCAACCATCGCTGCGCTGCCACGGCGAGTGCGGGTCGGC
Source organism: Xanthomonas vasicola pv. musacearum NCPPB 4379 (assembly GCF_000277895.2). NCBI lineage: Bacteria > Pseudomonadati > Pseudomonadota > Gammaproteobacteria > Lysobacterales > Lysobacteraceae > Xanthomonas > Xanthomonas vasicola. Next base: position 257,834 of record NZ_CP034655.1, read on the forward strand.
CGGATCAACAGCAGCAGCCGGCAACGCATCGGCGATCAACACCGCCGCCAGGCACCACCATGCGCTGTCTGGGCTGCGCGCCTCTGGAAATAGCACGGCGTGCTCGCGCTCGATCAGCGCGGTGTCCAGATTCGCCGATGCGAAAGATTCGGTCGCAATCAGGCGCGACAGAAATGCACTGTTGGTAGTGACGCCCACCGCATGGAACTGCGCCAACGCCGCGCGCATGCGTGCCAGCGCAGCGGGGCGATCGGCATCCCAGACGATCAGCTTTGCGATCATCGGGTCGTAGTAGGGGCTGATGGTGTCGCTTTGCTCCACGCCGGCATCGATGCGCACATGCGCGCTGGCGGCGGGCAACTGCAGCTGGCGCAGCGTTCCGGTGGACGGCAGAAAACCGCGCTCGGCATCTTCGGCGTACAGGCGTGCCTCCAGCGCATGCCCGTTGATGCGTAACTCGTGCTGCCGACGCGGCAGCCGCGCGCCAGCGGCAACGCGCAATTGCCACTCGACCAGATCGGTACCGGTGATCAACTCGGTCACCGGGTGCTCCACCTGCAGCCGGGTGTTCATTTCCATGAAATAAAAGTCGCCGTCCGGGCCGGCGATGAATTCCACCGTGCCCGCACCGACATAACCCACCGCTTGCGCAGCGTCTACGGCCGCTTTGCCCATCGCCGCGCGTCGCGCCTCGCTCATGCCGGGCGCAGGTGCTTCTTCCAGTACTTTCTGGTGGCGGCGCTGCACCGAGCAGTCGCGCTCGAACAGGTACACCACCTCGCCATGCGTATCGCCGAACACCTGGATTTCGATATGCCGCGGCCGCTCGACATATTTTTCCACCAGCACGTGCGCATTGCCGAATGCCGACTGCGCTTCGCGCTGACAGCTGGCCAACGCCTCTTCGAACGCTGCGCTGGCATCCACCCGGCGCATGCCCTTGCCGCCGCCACCGGCGCTGGCCTTGATCAATACCGGGTAGCCGATTGCGTCGGCTTGCGCACGCAAGAATGCCGGCGCCTGCTCATCGCCATGGTAACCCGGCGTCAGCGGCACACCAGCGCGCTGCATCAGCGCCTTGGCGGCGCTCTTGTCGCCCATCGCGCGAATCGCCGCTGCCGGCGGGCCGATGAAGACGATGCCAGCATGCGCACAGGCTTCGGCAAATGCTGCGTTTTCCGACAAGAACCCATAACCGGGATGGATCGCCTGCGCACCGGTTGCGCGCGCCGCTTCCAGAATCGCTTCGCCACGCAGATAACTTTGCTGCGCCGGCGAGGCACCGATATGGACCGCTTCATCGGCCAGACGCACATGCCGTGCATTGCGGTCCGCATCCGAATACACGGCCACCGTCGCAATGCCGAGGCTGCGGCAGGTGGCAATCACCCGGCAGGCGATCTCACCGCGATTGGCAATCAGGATCTTGTCGAAGGGCGCTTGCGTTGCTGCGGCGATAGGGTCGCGCTGGGTCATCGGATCAGTCTCTGCACGTCGCCGTAGCGGCGGGTCGTCTTACGAAGAAAAACGGCTTGTCTGTTTCACACGTCCATCGAGCGCAAGCAGGGTTTTTTGCCACGCGGCGCTGTGTTGCTTGCACGCCAGCTGCGCAGACGTCCACGATTGCCGGTGCGTATACGACAGAACCTCACTAGCAGCCCGCATACCAGGACCTGTCACCGTAGCGCGCAGTACTGAAGCTGCAACGCATGAACCAACTCACATGCGAAACACGCCGAACCGCGTCGCCTCGATCGGCGCATTCAACGCCGCCGACAAGCCCAGGCCCAGCACGCGGCGCGTATCGGCTGGATCGATGATGCCGTCGTCCCATAGCCGTGCGCTGGCGTAATACGGATGGCCTTGCTGCTCGAACTGGGCGCGGATCGGCGCCTCGAACGCATCTTCGTCTTCGCCCGACCACGCACCGCCCTTGGCTTCGATGCCATCGCGACGCACCGTGGCCAACACGCTGGCCGCCTGTTCGCCACCCATTACGCCGATGCGCGCATTCGGCCACATCCACAGGAAATTCGGCGAATAGGCGCGGCCGCACATGCCGTAATTGCCCGCACCAAACGAGCCGCCGATCACCACGGTGAACTTGGGCACCTTGGCGCAGGCCACCGCCATCACCAGCTTGGCGCCGTCCTTGGCGATGCCGCCATGTTCGTATTTGCGCCCGACCATGAAACCGGTGATGTTCTGCAGGAAGACCAGCGGAATACCGCGCTGCGTGCAGAGCTCGATGAAGTGCGCGCCCTTGAGCGCGGACTCGGAAAACAGAATGCCATTGTTGGCAATGATGCCGACTGGGTAGCCGTGCAGATGCGCAAACCCGGTGACCAACGTGCTGCCGTAGCGCGGCTTGAACTCGTCCAAGCGCGAGTCATCGACGGTGCGCGCGATCACTTCGCGCACATCGAAGGGCTTGCGGGTATCGGCTGGAATGACGCCATACAGTTCGTCGGCGGCATAGCGCGGCGGCCGCGGTTCTTGCAGCGCCAACGATGCGGCAGGCTTGCGCCAGTTGAGCTGGGCGATGATGGCGCGCACGCGCGCCAGCGCCTGCAGATCGTTGTCTGCAACGTGATCGGCCACGCCGGAAATGCGCGTATGCACATCGGCACCGCCCAGTTCTTCGGCGCTGACCTCTTCACCGGTGGCGGCTTTGACCAGCGGCGGACCGCCGAGAAAAATGGTGCCCTGCTCGCGCACGATCACCGTTTCATCGCTCATCGCCGGCACATACGCACCGCCAGCGGTGCACGACCCCATCACACAGGCGATTTGCGGGATGCCATTGGCCGACAGGTTGGCCTGGTTATAGAAGATGCGCCCGAAGTGGTCGCGGTCCGGAAACACCTCGTCCTGCAACGGCAGGAACGCGCCACCGGAATCGACCAGATAGATGCACGGCAGCCGGTTTTGCTGCGCAATTTCCTGCGCCCGCAAATGCTTCTTCACCGTCATCGGGTAATAGGTGCCGCCCTTGACGGTGGCATCGTTGGCAACGATCACACATTCCACGCCGGACACGCGGCCAATGCCGGCCACTACACCCGCGCACGGTACCTGATCGTCGTACATGCCATGCGCGGCCAACGGTGCGATTTCCAGTAGCGCGCTGCCCGCGTCCAGCAAGGCGTCGATGCGCTCGCGCACCAGCAACTTGCCGCGCGCGGTGTGCTTGGCGCGTGCCGCCTCGCTACCACCACGTGCCGTCTGCGCAAGTGTGTGGCGCAGGTCGTCGATCACCGCACGCATCGCGGTGGCGTTGTGTTGAAAACTTTCGCTGCTGACCTGCAGCTGGCTATCGATCACACTCATGGTGACTCCGTCAGGCGGTGCGTTCGAACAACTCGCGGCCGATCAGCATGCGGCGGATTTCCGAGGTGCCCGCGCCAATCTCGTACAACTTGGCATCGCGCCACAAGCGGCCGGTGGGGTAATCATTGATGTAGCCGTTGCCGCCCAGCACCTGGATCGCCTGGCCGGTGAGCCAGGTCGCTTTTTCGGCGGCATATAGGATGGCGCCGGCAGCGTCCTGGCGGGTGGTGCGCCCGGCATCGCAGGCACGCGCCACCGCATACACATACGCGCGGCAGGCATTGAGCCCCACGTACATGTCGGCCAGCTTGGCCTGCATCAACTGGAAGCTACCGATCGGCTCACCGAACTGCTTACGCTCGTGCACGTACGGCAGCACCACATCCATTGCCGCGGCCATCAGCCCGAGCGGGCCGCCCGCCAGCACCACACGTTCGAAATCCAGCCCGGACATCAGCACGCGCACGCCGCCGTTGAGCGTGCCCAGCACGTTCTCTGCAGGCACTTCGCAATCGGTAAAAACCAGCTCGCAGGTGTTGGAGCCGCGCATGCCCAGCTTGTCCAGCTTCTGCGCGGTGGAAAAGCCCGGCATGCCCTTTTCGACGATGAAGGCAGTGATGCCGCGCGCGCCCGCGTCGGGGTCGGTCTTGGCGTACACCACCAGTACGTCGGCATCCGGGCCGTTGGTGATCCACATCTTGCTGCCGTTGAGCACGTAGCGGTCGCCGCGCGCATCGGCGCGCAGCTTCATCGACACCACGTCCGAGCCGGAGCCGGCCTCGCTCATCGCCAGCGCGCCGACGTGCTCGCCGCTGCATAGCTTGGGCAGGTAGCGCTGCTTCTGTTCGGGGCTGGCGTTCTTGCGCAGCTGATTGAGGCACAGGTTGGAATGCGCGCCGTACGACAGCCCGATCGCACCGCCGGCGCGCGAAATTTCTTCCATCGCCACCACATGCGCCAGGTAGCCCATGCCGCTGCCGCCGTATTCTTCTTCGACCGTCAGGCCGAGTAGGCCTTGCTCGCCAAACAGACGCCATAGCTGTGCGGGGAACACGTTATCGTGATCGGCTGCCGCGGCCAGCGGGGCGATATGGTGGCCGGCAAAGGCGGCCACGCTTTCGCGCAGCAGATCGATCTCTTCGCCAAGCTCGAAATTCAAGGACGGCACATGCATGCGACAACTCCATAGGGATCGGAATGTGCCGGGTGGGAGCGGGCGGGCCGCGCGGCGGATATAACCAGACTAGCGGTCCGCAACAAAAAAGTGAACTAAAATTCAACTATTGAACCCAGAATCACACCATGGCTTATCGACGCTCCGCCCTGATGGAAGAACGCCTCGCCGGCAACCGCGAACGCATCCTGCACGCGGCTCGCGTCCTGATCGCCGAAGGCGGCTACCGCAATGCGCCGATAACTGCGGTGGCAGCCGCGGCAGGTGTTTCAACCGGGCAGATTTATCGGCATTTCCCGTCAAAAGCCGAGCTTTTCGTGGAAGTTCTCAACGAGGCCGTGCAGCGTGAGATGACCATCCTGCGTGCGATCACTGCCACTCCGACGAGTGCAGCCGAGCGCTTGCGCAGCGCCATCGCCACCTTTGTACGGCGTGCCTTAGCGGGGCCGGCGCTGGCGTACGCCTTTATCGCCGAGCCGGTGGAGAGCGAGGTGGACGCCGAGCGCATCCGTGGCCGGCGGCTGTTCGGCGAGGTGTTTCGCCAACTGCTTGCGGAGGGCGTCGCGGCTGGGGAGTTCCCGCAGCAGTCGCTGGATGCCGCCGCGGCCTGCATCGTCGGCGCGTTTACCGAAGCCTTGGTCGGGCCGATCGCCCCCAGCCGTGGCGATCCGCAGGAAGGCGAGCATTTGGTCGAAGCGATCTGCGGCTTCTGCCTGCGTGCGGTAGGTGCGGCGCAAGCGACCAGCTGACAATGCACTATCCGCGCGCGGCGCTGTGCCACTCAGCTGCGCCTAACTGTGCATATACTGTGCACTCATATTGCCGGAGTCGCACGATGGTCGCCGTCCTCAATCCCCTGGCCCTGACCGAACGCCTGCGCGTGCCGGACCGGACCATTCTGTCGCCGTCGGCCATGGCCGGCCTGCTGGATCTGTCGCAACAGGAATTGGCCGAGCTGGCGGGCGTGCACCGCAACAGCTTGCGTGTGCACCCGGAAAGCCCGCGGGTGCAAGACCTGCTGCGCAATCTGTCGCGCCTGCTGGTCGCCATGACGCAGGTGCAACCAGACGAGCGTCAGGTGGTGTTCCATCTCAAGAACACGCCCATCCCCGCATTCGAATTCGCCACCTTGCTGGAAGTGGTCAAGCAGGGGCGCACCGACGATGCGCTGACCTATCTGCGCACGGTCGCCGCGGGTGCCGCCGGTTGAAGCTGAGCGCCCCGGCGCACTGCACGCTCTATCGCGCCTTCACTCCGCGCTGGGCCGCCGAACCGCTGAGCGGTGCCGGTGCGGCGCGCTCGGGCGGCCGCTTCAATCGCTTCGGCCAACCGGCGTTGTATCTATCGCTGCAACTGGAAACCGCCGCGGCCGAATATGCGCAGGCCGCCCCGTTTCTATCTCCATTAACGCTGGTCAGTTATGCGGCCGATCTGCCGGCGCTGGCCGATCTGCGTCTGCTCGACGCCAGCTGGGATGCGTTATGGGCCGACTGGGCAGACGACTGGCGCAAGGCGCTGGTCAACAAGATCGAACCAGTGAGTTGGGTACTCGGCGACCTGCTGCGCGAAGCGGACATTCCCGGCGTGATCTTCCCGAGCATGGCGCAGCCCGAAGGCGTCAACGTGGTGCTATTTCTGGACATGCTGCAGCCTGAGCGCGTGCTGCAGGTACTCGACGATGGCCGTCTGCCGCGCGATGGCCGTAGTTGGGGCGATCCGCCGGCTGGCTACGCCGGCATCCGCTGATCACGTCGGTGGCCGTGTGACGCACCAGCTGCAGCGCGTGACGCGACGTCGGTATCGCGAACGTCACGACGTGCTTGCGGCGAAAACTCACTGCGCAGCGAAAAGGATCTCAATGGTAGTAAGGCACGAGGCGCGGGTCGCCATCCAGAAGCACGACTGAGGGGACACGGCGCATGCGTAGATTGATGATCATGTTCATCGCATCTCGGGCTAGCTCGGTGTTCCCGTGAGCCAGTCGCTTATGTTCTTGATCCTGGTCGCCGCCGCCGGATAAGCATGCCAACGCACCCATTACATCGCCAACTCGCCACCACCACTCAACCCACCAGCACCTGCACCACACCCGCCAGCACCGGCGCGGCCACCGCAGCCGGCACAATCGCGCCACGCCGATACGGCAACAGCCACAGCGACAACACCGCTGCAGCCGCAGTCAACGTGCCCAGCCACAGCACCGGGCCGATGCCCCAGCCCTGCGCATGCACTGCCAGGCCAAAGGTGAGCAACAACAACACCCACCCCAGCACGCGCAGTTGCCGTGACCGTGCAGCGCCCAACAGGCGGCCACGCAACTCTTGCTGATGCTTGTCCATCGCCAGGCACAGCGCAGCAAAGCCGGACAAATTCAGCGCCAGCAATAGCAGCATACTCATGCGCTTTCCTTGATCGGCGCAGTGTGCTGCACAGGCGTTGCGGCAGCAGCACGCGCGCGCCGCGCCGACGCGGGCTGCGGTGCTTTCCAACGTTGCAGGCGAAAGCCGGCAATGCCCAGACAGAGACCAAGAAACAGGCAAACTAGATCGACGCCCGCCAGCGCCCATTGCCCGGCCGGCAGCGTCACGCCTAGATGCACATCGGTGGTGACCGCATTGAGCACCGGTACCAGTGCGAACAACGCCGCGCCCAGATACAACTGCCAGCTCCACATCGCACGCCGCGGCCACACGAACGCCGCCAGCAGTGCCGCCGCCCACACAGCGAAAAACAGATTGGCCTCCATCGCTGCACGCGCTTCCACGTGCACCGGCAACACGCGGTTGGCCCAGAAGAAACTGGCGAACGCGATCGGCAAGCCGGCCACCGTGCCGATATTGAGTGCATCCACCAGGCGCAGGCCGAAGCCGATGCGTCCGGCTTTCAAATGTTTGGGGCGTTCTTTCACTGCCCACATCACCACACCGCTGGCCACCATCAGGCAGCCCAGCAAGCCAGAGCCAAAGAACAATGCGCGCAGCCATGCACCGGCGAAGTGGGCCAGATGCAGGCCCACCATCACACCGCGCGTCTGGCTGGCACCGCCCGGCGGCCCGCTGCGTTGCAAGCGCTTGCCATTTACGGCGTCGAACAGGATCGACGGCGCATCGGTGGAGAGATGTTCGGCCAGCTGCGTTACACCCACGGCAGCATGCGCATCATTGGGAAACGACACCGCCACGCTGCCCACATCGCCACAACGCCAATCGCTGCGCGCACGTACCCCGAACTGCTCCAGCGGCAGCATGTGCGCCGGTACGCCGGCTGCTTTACGCGTATCGGCCACCCGATTGGCCGCCTCGTCGTAGAAGCGCATTTCATCGCCAGCATAGCGCGCCTTGATGCCCCACGGCAGGTACATAAACATCAAGGTCACGATGCCGGTGTAAGTAATCATCGCGTGGTACGGCAACGCGGTGACCGCGCTGACGTTGTGGAAATCCAGCCAAGACCGCAGCCCCTTGTCTGGGCGGAAGGTAAAGAAGTCCTTGAAGATCTTCTTGTGCGTGATCACCCCGCTGATGATCGCCACCAGCATGAACATCGCGCAGAAACCCACGATGTAGCGCGCCCATACCACCGGCACATAATGCAGATCGAAATGCAGCCGGTAGAAAAATTCGCCGCCCAGTGTGTCGCGTGCGGCGATGTCCTTGCCGGTGGCCGGGTCGATGATGGCGTTGCCGTACATCTGCCGGCGCTCGGCCGGTTTGCCGTCGGCAGGCGCGGGATTCTGCCAGTACATGCTTACCACCGGAGTGCGCGTATCCGGCAAGGTAATATTCCAACTCACTGCATCGGCCGCGTGTATTTGCAGATACTGCTCGGCGCTGCGCAGCGCCGTGGTGGTGCTCACCGTGGTGGTGGGCAGTTCCGGGCGCATCCAGCGGCTGATTTCGTCGCGGTAATAACTGGCAGTGCCGCCCATGAAGATCAGCAGCAAGATCCAGCCGACCAGTAGCCCGGTCCAGGTGTGCAGCCACGCCATCGATTGGCGAAACCCGTGTTTCATGTTGCGCTCCGCTGCAGCCATGCGGCCAGCGCAAACATCAGCGCCGCCGGCACCGCAATACCGGCCCACGCACGCCACACGCTGGCCGTGGCAAACGCCCATAGCGGCGCACATGCGCACACCACGATGCCGACCAGCATGCTGGTCAACACCGCTTCACTGCGCGGCATTGGCAATACCAGCGCCAATAACAGATTGACGGCGCTCGCAAGCGCATAACCGCCGAAGATCGCTGCCAGCGTGCGCGCAAGCACACCTAGCCAAGGGTGCTTGAACCAGGGCAGCGGCAGGGACGATGCGCTGGACATCAGGCTACCTGCGCGCGCGGGCGAGTTGGAGCAGGCGACATGCTGCAGCGCGCAGTAGCCAAGCCGGCATCGTTCGTAAACGCAATCGGCCCGCAGGTATGGCGGCGGAAGCGCAACTGACATGGCGCTCCTGCCGCGATTGGGCAACGGCCATGCCCGGTCGACGATTGCGCGGGAGCAGTGTCGACCACGCTTACTCGGCCAGGAACGTCAGCGTGCTGATGTGATGCACCATCGACACCTGCTTTCCGGCGATCTCGCGCTTCACCGGTTCCTTGTTGGTCGCGACCAGGATGTGGCGGCCGGCGCGCAGCTCGGGCAGGGTCACCTGACCCTTGGCATCGGAGGTCAGCGTCTTCTGCCACTTCTGCGGGTCGATCACCGTCACTTCCACCTTGGGCAGCGGCTTGTTGCGATAAAGCACGGTTAGCGTGTTGCTATTCGCAGCGGTGGGGACCAGTTCGAAATCGAGCTTTGCTGCCGGCGTGGCGCGACCGGCACGGGCGTAGTAGCTCACCGTCTCGAAGCCGCCGGCTTCGCCCTTCCATGGTTCGAACACCTTGTCGTCGCTCAACCACGCATCGCCGCTGCCGGCCAACGGCGCGGTTAGGAACTCGGTGCCACGCTGCAGTGGACCGGCCTTGCCGGCAGTGCCGAACACGTTTGGCTTGACCACCCGCTTGATCTCGTCCTCGCCGTGGTCCAGCGCTTCCTGCGCCGGCTCGCCGAAGAAGATGCGCACCGGGCCGCTCCCGTCGCGCTCGATCCAGATTTCGTGGGCCTGGGCAGACAGGCTGATGCTGGCCAAGGCCAGGCAGGACAGCAGGAAGGATTTCATCGCGGCGACTCCTCAAGGGCGGACCGGCAAGGCGAGTACCGCCACCGTGGTTGTTGGGAATGATACGCAATTCCCACAACGGAGACCATGGGCCGCATGCGGCGCTGCGGCAATTCTCCAATAGGCGCAATCACGGGTGCGGACCGAAGCATCAGCGCACCGGGGGCGCAGCGCACATCGCTGCGAAAACTGTCATGCAGGCTGGTCAGACTGGCCTGAACTGTGCTCTATACTCCGGCGCTAGCAGAGGTCTTCGACCAACAGCCAGGGGTGAGCGCGTGCGGAATTACGACCTCGAGTTCCTGAAAAAATTCTCGATGGTGATCGGTTTACTAGTGGTGATCACCCTGGGCTTGATCGCCCTGGCAGCTTATTTGCAACGCGCTATTCCCGACGAAGTCTCGCCCACTGCCGCCAAACGCGTGCTGCAACGCATCGCGCCTGCCGGTGCGGTCTATGCGGGCGCCACTGGCGCGTCTGCCCAGGCCGCTGCCCAGGCCGCAGCGTTGGCCAAGGCCGCTTCGCAGTCCGCTTACGGCGGCACGACCGATGGCAAGACCGTCTTCCACAACCTGTGCACCGCCTGCCACACCACCGGTGTGGGCAAGGCGCCGACGCTGGACCATTTGCATTGGGACGCGCGTATCGCACAGGGCAAGGACACCTTGTACAAGCACGCCATCGAGGGCTACACCGGCCCGGATGGCGGCATCATGCCCCCCAAGGGCGGCAACCCGGGGCTGACCGAAGAGCAGGTGCGTGCCACCGTCGATTGGATGCTGGAGAATCTGAAGTAAGGCCCTGCCTGGCGAGCCGTCGGCTGCAGCTGAGGCTGCGTTGTTCCGACTGACGCGGCCCATCGCCTGCCTTGTCCGTTGTCATCGAATGCGGCGCGTGCTGATCGTGGCGCGAGCACGAATAGCGCGGCACCAACGCGATGCAGTAGCCGCATCCGGTTTTTGTAGCAGGTGCGCCTAACCGCAATTCACCGTGGTTTGTTAGCCTGCCTCCGCGCTTTCGGTTATCACGCGCCGCCTTCCGGGCGGCGTTTGCGTTTGATCCACCTCACTGGAGTTGTTCGATGTTGCGTCGCCCGCTGGTTGTGCTCGGTTTGGTTGGTCTGTTGGCTCCGTTGCTCTGCAGCGCTGCCGATGGTGCCGCGCAACGGCTCTCGATTGCCGACGTGCAGGGGGAGGACAGCCGCAGTCCGTACGACGGCCGCGTGGTGGAGGTGGAAGGCATCATCACCGCCGACACGCGTGTGGGTTTGGCCGGCCTATTCGTGCAGCAACCCGGGTTCGAGCCGCGGCGCTCGCATGGTCTGTTCGTCACCGGTGCCGGCAATGCCGAGCTGGCGGTGGGTGACCGCGTGCGCATCGTTGGCACCGTGCGTGAGGTCTCGGCAGGGGGTGAGGCAAGCCTGACCACGGTGGACGCCAGCAGCATCGAGCGGCTCGCCAGTGGCCAGCCGGTGCCGGTACGCATGCTCAGCGGCCCGCCGGCCAATTGGGAAGCGCTGGAAGGCGAACACGTGCGCATTGCCGCGCTCACGCTCAATGGCAGCGACCGCCTGGACACCTACGGCGAATTGGTCGCCGCCTTCGGCGGGCGCCTGTGGCAGCCGAGCGAAGTGGCCGCAGCCGGCACCCCGGCATTCGCGCAAGTGGAGGCCGATAACGCACGCCGTCGCGTGCTGCTGGATGATGCGCGCAACGGCCGCAGCCCCAAGGCGGTGTCGTATCTGCCGGCCGAGCCGGTGCTACGCAGCGGCAGCCTGCTCAAATCGGTGGATGGCATCGTCGATCAACGCTACGACGGCAACTACCGAATCCAGGTGCTGAGCCCGCTGAGCTTGCCGGCGATGCCGACCGTCGTTGCACCGCAGGTGGGTGGCGATCTGCGCATCGCCTCGTTCAACCTGGAGAATTTCTTCAACGGCAATGGCCGCGGCGGTGGCTTCCCGACCAAGCGCGGCGCACGCACGCACGAACAGTTCCAGGCGCAGCTAGCCAAGCTGGTCGCCACCATCGTGCCGCTGGGCGCCGATGTGGCCGCACTGATGGAACTGGAAAACGACGGCAATGGCGCCGATGCGGCGGTTGCGCAATTGGTGGCCGCGCTCAACGCTGCCGGCAAGGACAAGGATTGGCAGTTCATCGATACCGGCAGCGGCCCGGGCGAGGATGCGATCCGGGTCGGCATCGTGTACCGCAGTTCGCAGGCCACCCCGGTCGGCAAGCCTGCCACGCTGACCGGCGGGCCGTTCGACAATCACAGCCGTGTGCCGCTGGCGCAGGCGTTCCGCAGCGCCAGCGGGGCCACTTTCGTGGTGGTCGCCAATCACTTCAAGTCCAAGGGCTGCGGTAACGCCAGCGGAGCCGATGCCGATCAGCAGGACGGCCAGGCCTGCTGGAACGCCACCCGTACCGAATCGGCCAAGCGCTTGCACCAGTGGCTGCAGACCGACCCCACCGGCGCGCAGACCAAGCTCGCCGTGCTGCTGGGCGACTTCAATGCCTATGCGTTGGAAACGCCGATGCGCAGTCTGCGCGCCAGTGGCTGGCAGGACGCGTTTGCGGTGGCCGGGGTGAAGCAGCCCTACAGCTTCGTTTACGACGGCATGAGCGGGCGGCTGGATCACGCGCTGCTCAGCCCGGCAATGGCCAAGCAACTGCGTGGCGCGGTCGAATGGCATATCAATGCCGATGTCATGGACGCCGCCGGCTATGCCAAGCGCAACCTGCCCGGGCCGTGGCGCAGCTCCGATCACGATCCGGTGTTGCTGGGGTTTTCGCTGTAGTACCCATTCGATCATCGACCTGCGTGCGCTGGTCACAACCTCCCGTGCCAGCGGCTCCGGCACACGTCGCTGCAGCGGTCATTGACCCTGCCGTTAGCGCGCGCACCCTCCGTGTCGGCGACGCAGGCGCAGATTGAGCAGATGCGTGCTGGCCAGCAACAGGCTGCCGGTGACCGTGATCGGTGTTTCCAGCGCCTCGCCCGCCAGACCGCTCGCACCGAGCACCAAACCGCTTAGCCCGCAAAGCGCCAGCACCCAGACCGGCGCAGGCAGCGCGTGCCGGCGGTGCGTGCTCCACAGCGCGTAGCCGCTTAGCGGCACTGCTGCCATCGCGAACACCACATGCACCCATTCGGCCCGGCTCCAGGCGCCCAGCAGCGGCAGCGTGGCCGCCAGCAGCGGAAGGGCAAGGCAATGCAACAGGCATAACCCGGACAAGGCGATGGCCGAGCTATCCAGCAAGGAGGCGTTGGCGCGCATGTGAGATGTCCCGTCGAGTAAATGTTATATAGTAACACTCCACTTTAGCCAGGCTCCCAGGATGTCCCTGTCCCCCAAGCGCGATTCACGCCTTCCCGTCACTGTGTTGTCCGGCTTTCTGGGCGCGGGCAAGACCACCTTGCTCAACCGCATCCTGCATAACCGCGACGGCCTGCGCGTGGCGGTGATCGTCAACGACATGAGCGAGGTCAACATCGACGCGCAGCTGGTGCGCGAGGGCGGCGCGGCGTTGCGGCGCACCGAAGAGACGCTGGTGGAATTCAGTAACGGCTGCATCTGCTGCACGCTGCGCGACGATCTGCTGCAGGAAGTGCGCCGGCTGGCCGAGCAGAATCGCTACGACTATCTGCTGATCGAATCGACCGGTATCGCCGAGCCGATGCCGGTGGCCGCCACCTTCGCGGTGCGCGATGCCGATGGTTTCAGCCTGTCGGACATCGCCCGGCTCGACACCATGGTGACGGTGGTGGACGGCAGCTGTTTTCTGCAGGACTTCGGTTCGGCCGCCACACTGGCCGAACTCGGCCAGCAAGCCGGCCCGGACGATACGCGCGGGCTGGTGCAGTTGCTGGGCGAACAGGTGGAATTCGCCGATGTGCTGGTGATCAGCAAATGCGACCGCATCGATGCGCAGCAGTTGCAACGCCTGCGCGCAGTGCTGCGTGCGCTCAACCGCGAGGCGGCGATTGTGGATGCTGCGCATGGCGAGGTGCCGCTGCAGCAGCTGCTCGACACCGGGCGTTTCGATTTCACCCGTGCGCAGCTGGCACCGGGCTGGATGCAGGAACTGCGCGGCCAGCACACGCCGGAAACCGAGGAATACGGCATCAGCAGCTTCGTGTACCGCGCACGTCGGCCGTTTCACCCGCAGCGCTTCGCGCGCATGGTGCATAGCGGCCTGCCTCAGGTGATTCGCAGCAAGGGGTTCTTCTGGCTGGCCAGTCGCATGGATTGGGTGGGTGAACTGTCCAGCGTGGGCGGCGCCACCCAGACCAATGCAGCGGGATTCTGGTTCGCTGCGCGCCACCGCGTGGATGCGCAATCGATCGGCCAACCACCGCAAACCAGCATCACACCGCTGCCCTACACCGACATCGGCTGGCAGCGGCAGCAGACGCACTGCTGGACCGCGCCGCTGCCGCAACCCCACGAGGTAGGCGACGCCAGCGAATACGCCGCGATGCAGCGGCTGTGGCATCCGCTCTGGGGCGACCGTCGCCAGGAGCTTGCGGTGATTGGCGTGGAGATGGACGCACCACGCACGCGCGCTGCGCTGGATGCCTGCCTGCTCAGCGACCAGGAACTGCGCCAGGGGCCGGCGCAATGGCAGCTGCTGGACGACCCGTTCCCGCATTGGGAGCGCTGAAGGCGTATTGCGCTTGCTGATCGCCTGCCAGGTTTGTATGCGGGCGCAATCGCCTCGGAGCGGAACCGCAACCTGACATCCAGCGCGCGCTGGCCGTCGGCGCGTAAGCGATTCCGCTTCCGCCACGGACACACAGCGCACGCTGTGTTGCCCGTAACTAGCGGATGTAGTCATCCGCCGCGCGTTGGTCGTCCAGTTCTTGCTCATACGCCAACCGACGTTCTGCGGCTGTGGTGGGCCTGCTGTCCATCAGCCGCGGTCCGCCCATCCGTTCCAACTGATCGTCGGTGCGCTTGACGATATCCTGCAACGCCAGCAAGTTCTCGTAACCCCGCATCATGCGTTCCAGACGCGCGGTCTCTTTGTAAGGCGTCCCGCTGTCCTTCAGAGACTGCAGGCGCCGCTGCGCCCGTGCGTAATGGCCCGCTATCAAGTCCATGTCGAGGTTCTGGTTCTGCACGGCGAGCAAGGTGCGTCGATTGCCTTGCACCACGTCCCGCTGGACGCTGCCCATCGAACTGGTCGTTGTGCGCGGTGCATTGATCGTCTCCATGGGGGCAAGCCCTTCCAGCATCGTCCTGAGCTGAATGTCGCGAACCTCATTGCGCTTGGCGATCAGCTCCGCACGCTCGGCGAGCAACTGTTGTTCCTCCGCAGTGGGCGCGTTACCCTCAGCGAATCGCCGCTGGTCGATCTGGTATTTCTGCTTGTCGAGCAGCGCCAACTTTTTATTCAGGTTGCGCAGCGCCGGCAGCGGTGTGTGTTGCGTCGTCGGGGGAGGAAGCGGCGACACGCTGGACGCCACCGGCATGGCGCGCGACTGCTTGGAGGAGGGTTGCGGCTGTCTCATCCGATCGACGTTGACCGGGCTGGGTGCCGGCCGTTGCCGTGCTTGGCCGGCGCTGCTTTCGCGTACCGACACGCGGTCCGTAGCACAGGTGGGTGCCGATTGCCGCGGCGCCTGCGCTTGGGTCGGATCACGCCGCGGCGAAACCCGATCGGACGGTGCGGGCGCGGCCGCTTGCCATTGCGCATCGACGCGCGTGGGCGGGACTCGCAGCTGCGGCGCCGGATCGCGCCTTGCGGTGTGGGGAGCGGCCGAGGTGCGCGGGAGGGGATTCTGGTTCGCCTTGGTGGTCGGTGAACCCAGACACATCGAAGGCAGCTGCTTGCGCAGTGTCGCCAGTGACTTTCGCGCCGATGAGAGCATGCTCTGCCGCGACTTGGACGCACCACTCGCTGCATCGGTCTTCGGCGCTTGAGCGAGCGGATGCTTCGAACACGCCCCCGACGCGGCCGCCGGCTTATCGATGGATGCGGGGCTTAGCGGTTCTGCAGCTACCTGATGATAGCTGCGCGGAAACAGGTTCAGGCGCATCACACACTCCTGTCGGAACTGTGGGTCCATCGTAGCGATCCCCTTGCGGTGCCGAAGGCGGGGGGCGAACCGACGTCGCGCAGGCCGAACGCGCGAGAGTCAAGCCAGACGCATCCCCCATGCGATCGCAGCAATCGCCGGGGCCGCCAGCGCCAGCCCCAACCAGCCGCGTAGGCCCAGGGGTTCGGCAAATCCCAGCTTGCCGACCAGGGCACCCAATACGACCACGCCCAGATTCATGCTGGCAAACACGATCGCCGGGCTATGCGGCAGCAGCTGGTGTGCGCGCACGTAACAGAGGATGTTGCCGAAATTGAGCGCACCCAACAGCACGCCGGCAAGGAGGCTGCGGATGTTCAACCGTGCGCCACGTGTCGCGCGCATGCTCTGCACGCCAAGCATCAGCAAGAAGGCCAGCGCGAAACACAACGTCAACGATGTCAGCGATGGTGTCCCGGCCTGCGCAATGTGCTTGAGCAGCAAGTCAATGAGCGCAAAGCCGATCCAGACGCCAACCAGCCAGGGCAGGCCGATTGTCCTCGGTGCCGGATCAGCAGCGTCTTGATGACGCGGGCGTCGCACGATACATACGATTGCCAACAGGCCCAGTGCGAGCCCCGTCAGCTTCCAGCCGTTGACCGGTTCGCCGAAGACGGTGAAGGCGGCGGCGAGCGAGAGCACCAACGACAAGCGCTGCGCAATATCGGTACGCACGATGCCGGCGACCGCGACCGACCGCGCCATCACCAGGAAGATGGAGGGCAATGCGACGGCCAACAGCAGCAATGCCAACCAGGGCGTGGTCGTGGCACGTAGCGTGTCCAACGCAGGATGCAGCGTCAGCCACGCCAGCAGTGCGGCGGTGGCGTAGTTCCAGGTAATGGCCTGAAACACATCGATCTGGCGGCGTGGCGCAAGCTTCAACAGCACCGACACCAGGACACTGCAGATAACGGCAAACAGCAGGAAATGCATAGGCAACGCAACGAAGTGTGCAGGCAGGGCGATGAACGCGGCCGGCGGGGCGGCTATTATGCAGGCATGTCCAATCCCTCATTCCCCACCGAATCGGCTGCGTTGACGCTTCAGGGGCCGGTCGGCCCGCTGGATGTCGCCGTCGATCTGCCCGAGCCGGATGTTGCCGCCCACGCGGTCACCGCCATCTTCTGCCATCCGCTCTCCACCGAGGGCGGCAGCATGCACAACAAGGTCGTCACCATGGCCGCGCGCGCGCTGCGCGAGCTGGGCATCACCGTGGTGCGCTTCAATTTCCGCAGCGTCGGTAATTCGGCGGGCGCATTCGATCATGGCGATGGCGAGCAGGACGATCTGCGCGCAGTCGCCGATTGGGTGCGCACGCAGCGCCCAGGCGACACATTGTGGTTGGGCGGCTTCAGCTTCGGCGCGTATGTGTCGTTGCGTGCTGCCGGAGCGCTCGCACCGCAGGTGCTGATCTCGATCGCGCCGCCGGCCGGGCGCTGGGATTTCAGCGATATCCAGCCGCCTGCACAGTGGTTGGTGATCCAGGGCGATGCCGACGAGATCGTCGACCCCCAAGCGGTCTACGACTGGCTGGAAACCCTGGAGCAGCAACCCGAGCTGGTGCGCATGCCCGACACCAGCCATTTCTTCCACCGCAAATTGATCGACCTGCGCGGTGCGATCCAGCATGGTGTCCGGCGCTGGTTGCCGGCCGCAGTCTGACCGCGCACGGCCTACGCGTATCGCCCCGCGATGCGCCGTTGAGCGGGCCAGGCGGCAGCCGGCTCGCGGAGAATGCAATGAGTGAGATGACCCCCTCGCAGCGCTACGCCGCCGGCGTACAACGCGGCGATTGGCGCGCCGACCCCGCGCAGCAGGCGGCCCTGGCGGAGCTGGACCGTATCCATGAAGCGTTGGTGGACAGCGCGCAGGATGGCTGGCTGGATCGGCTGTCCGCGTTCTGGAAAAAACCCGAACCGGTGCGTGGCCTGTATTTTTGGGGTGGGGTAGGGCGCGGCAAGACCTTTCTGGTCGATCTGTTCTACGACGGCCTGCCAATCAAGCAGAAATACCGCACGCATTTCCACCGCTTCATGCGCGGCGTGCACGAACAGTTGCGCGAGCACGCCGGGCAAAGCGATCCGCTGGCCAGAATCGCCCAGCAGTGGCGCGAGAATCTGCGCGTGCTGGTGCTGGACGAATTCTTCGTCACCGACATCGGCGATGCGATGCTGCTGGCGCGCCTGCTCGAACGCCTGTTCGCCGAAGGCGTAACCCTGGTGACCACGTCCAACACTGCGCCGGAAAACCTCTACGCCAACGGATTGCAGCGCGACAGCTTCATGCCGGCGATCGGGTTGCTGCAGAAGTTCTGCGTGGAACTCTACGCAGAAGGCACCGAGGATTACCGCATGCGCGCGCTGACGCGCTCGCCGGTGTACCGCGCGCCACTGGATGCGCAGGCTGATGACTGGCTTGCGCAGCGCTGGGGTGAGTTGAGTGGCAACGCCGAGGCGCGCGCGGGCACTATCGAAATCGAAGCGCGCAAGATTCCGGTGCGGTCACGTGGCAAGAGCATCGCCTGGTTCGATTTTGCTGCGCTGTGCGAAGGCCCGCGCGGACCCAGCGACTACATCGAGATCGCACGCGAATTCACCACCGTGTTGCTGGGCGGCATTCCGCACTTCAACCGCATGAATGAAGATGCCGCGCGCCGTTTCGTCAACCTGATCGACGAGCTGTACGACCGCCACGTCAATCTGGTCTGCACCGCGCAAGATGCGCCGCCGGCCTTATACAGCGGCCAGCGCCTGGCCGGCGCCTTCGAGCGCACTGCGTCACGTTTGATCGAAATGCAGAGCGCCGACTATCTGGCCGCTGCGCATCGGGCCTGACATGCAGACGCGGCCTGACCCCGGATTCCACAAGATCGTTGTCAGCGATTCGGACGGTGCCTGGGCCAGTTGGCGGCGGTGCGTGGCTGGACGACGCAGCGTGATGGCCGACGGACCCGTCGACTGGTCAGCCAATGCTCCCATCGTCATGCTCACCGCGTTGTTTTTGCCGACCTTTATCTGCCCGACGACATGGCGCTGACGGTCTTTGCATCGATTGAGCGGTCCGACGATGGCGACAACCATGCATCGCTGCGCAGGCTGGCAGTCAATCAGCAAAGCGACTTCGACAAGAGTGCGCTGGGGCATAGCAAGGTGCTGTTGCATCGACGCGCCAAGCAGGAGGTGTGCGTCGGCGACAGTGCGTTGTTGCTCGGGCGTCACTTCATTGGTCTGCAGCCATTCGATGACGACGATAGACAAGAAGAGCTGGAAGATGGCGACAACGGCGCCGGGATGAGTAAACAACTCGGCCGACCGTGCTGGTTGCAGGACCCCATCCATGCGAGCCAACGCTATTACTTTCTTGCCCAGTTCGTTGAATCGGGGCTGCGTCGCAAAGATCCTGACATTGACGGCATTTTCGGTGGCGACGCCGGTTACCTGTTTGCAGACCAGCGCGCGAAGAAACTGGGCAAAGGCGATGCGGCGGGCATTTCCTGCTGCAGTTCACCTGAGGCGTTGCGCAGCGCGGCTGCAGGCGTGCGCCACCCAAGGCAAGTTGGCTCTGTTCGTTAAAATCGCTTGCTATTAAATCGTGCGCTATGTAAATTGCATTCATGGACACCGCCACGGCCACCAACGCCCGCACCGATGCGCTGCTGCAGCTCGACAACCAGCTGTGCTTTGCGCTGTATTCGGCCAACCTGGCGATGCACAAGCTCTACCGCGGGTTGTTGAAGGCGCTGGATCTGACCTACCCGCAGTACCTGGTGATGCTGGTGTTGTGGGAGACCGACGAACGCAGCGTGTCGGAGATTGGCGAGCGCCTGTATCTGGATTCGGCCACGCTGACGCCGCTGCTCAAGCGCTTGCAGGCGGCCGGCTTGGTGACTCGCACCCGTGCGGCCAACGACGAGCGGCAGGTGATCATCGCGCTGACCGAAACCGGCCGCGCATTGCGCCACAGGGCAGGCGCGGTGCCGGAACAAGTGTTTTGTGCGTCGGCCTGTTCGTTGGACGAACTGCGTCAACTCAAACAGCAATTGGAGAAGTTACGCTCCAGCCTTGGCGCCGGGTGAGCTGCCCGGTGCACCCCCATGCTTTGCAACACGTCGTACACAATTCGGTCGTCAACTAGTCACCCCTCATGCGCTCATAGCGCTCACCCTGGAGAACCACCATGGCCTCACCTGAAAAAGTCCTCTACACCGCCCACGCCACTGCTACCGGCGGCCGCGAAGGCCGCGCCGTGTCCTCGGACAAGGCGCTGGACGCCAAGCTGTCCACCCCGCGCGAACTGGGCGGCGCCGGAGGCGATGGCACCAACCCGGAACAGCTGTTCGCAGCCGGCTACGCTGCCTGCTTCATCGGCGCAATGAAGGCCGTGGCCGCACAGGACAAGATCAAGCTGCCGGGCGAAGTGAGCATCGACAGCAGCGTTGGTATCGGCCAGATTCCGGGCGGCTTCGGCATCGTCGTGGAACTGCGCATCTCCGTGCCGGGCATGGACAAGGCCGAACTGCAGACGCTGGTCGACAAGGCTCATCAGGTCTGCCCGTACTCCAATGCGACTCGCGGCAATATCGACGTCACCCTGACCTTGGCGTAATGCAGGTCAGGCCGTGATGCGCATGCGCGTCACGCTATCAACAACGGCCCGGCGCATACGTCGGGCCGTTGTACGTTGTGGCTTGAGAAGATTCCCGATTCCCGCGTGCGCACTGCAGCGAAGACATGGCAGCAGGTAAATCGGCATCGACCTGCTACTCCATGCTCTGCCCGCAGCGCATGCGCTGTGTTACATGGTGCACCAGCCGTGGCGGTTGCCGAAGCGTCCTTCCAGCACAACCGGGTGAGAACATCGATCCGACGCGTGCGCCCAGCGATACGTGCTGTTTAGGTTTAGCGCGTCACTGTCGCCACGACGCTACTGGACCCCGGCGCATCCTCTGATGGCGTCTGCGGATGCAGGTTGAGTTCCAGCATCTGCAGGCGTTCACCGTGGAAGCGGTACTCCAGCGCCTGCTGCACCGCGTAGAGCGCCTGCGCTTGCACACACAGGGTGCGGGCCTGGGTTTCCAGCGCCTCGCTGCGGCCCTGCATCTGCTGCTGCATCCGCGCATCCAACTCCTCACCGCGGCGCTCCAGCTGCGCGGCGCGCCCGGTCATGACTGTCCACAGCACGCTGCGGGTGAGGCTGCCAGCCAGCTCTTCGGCTGCCTGTTCGACGTTGGCCTCGAAGCGTTCGTCGAACGCCTCCTGCTCCCAACGCCCACGCCCGAGGCTGCCATCGACCTGCGCACGTGCGGCTGTGCGTAGCTGCTCCACCT
This sequence comes from Xanthomonas vasicola pv. musacearum NCPPB 4379, assembly GCF_000277895.2. Lineage (NCBI taxonomy): Bacteria > Pseudomonadati > Pseudomonadota > Gammaproteobacteria > Lysobacterales > Lysobacteraceae > Xanthomonas > Xanthomonas vasicola. Next base: position 278,909 of record NZ_CP034655.1, read on the forward strand.
TGCGCTGCTGGCGTGTCCTGCCGGACAGCAGGTGCACCACCCCGGTCAGTGCATCGAACGTGATATCGACCACCGACTGGGCGATGGAGGTCACTGCCGGCAACAGCGCACGGGTGCTCTGTTCGAGCTCACGGAGGCGTTGTGCATCGGCGGCGTTGACCGGCTGCGGCTGGCGGTCCACGTTGAGCTCGCCAGCGTGGAAGAAGATTTCGCGCGGCACGCCCTGCTTGCGGCGCAGCCAGATGCCGCCGCTGTCTGCCAGCACGTCGTAGGAGGTACTGACATCGCATTGCTGCGAGGACAACTGCGGAGTTGCGGTCTTAGCATGCGCAGCGCAGGCTGCCAGCAGCAACAGCGGCGCGAGAAAAAAGAGGGTGCCGCGCATGCGAGTGGCCTTGCAATCCGGGCCTGCAGCATCGCGCAGCGCGGTGACAGCCGCCATGGGAAGAAAGTCACGGTGCCGCAGGTGCTTGCTAGGAGGGATGTTGCGAAGCGTGAACCGGGTCTAGCATCGGCACACTGACGGCTTTCAAACGACTAGCTCACTTGATTCTCACGGCGTATGGTGTGAATTATGTTGCACAGCAGCATCGGAGCTTCGAAATGCTCGACCCACGCATCGAAAAGGTAGACCTGGCGCTTACCGAGATTGCCCAGGACCCATCGGAAAAGGTGGCGTTGTGGCAATGGGCGTGCCGCGAGATGCTGCATGAGACGCTGATCGGCATGCATCAGCTCTCGCACCTGGCCGGCATCGCCCGGCAGGTGGCAAACGACTGGCGCGAGCCGGTGGACGTCATCGCACCGGCAAAGCCCTATCTAGCCGCCTCGGCGCTTGCAGACCGGCGCCTGCCGCAGGTTCTCGACGGCCTGGGCAGTACGCATGACGACAACGACCGCGCCACGCTGTGGCGGCTGCGTTATGCCAGCCTGATCGCCTCGACCTTGCAAGGCATGCAGGGGTTGGCCGAAAAGCACCGCATCGATCGCCAGGCAATGGTGATCGGGCAGTTGAACTAGCAGGTATTTGTTGCCCGCAGTTCGCAATGCCGATTGCTCTTTCTGGCGCGGTTACCTGGCCGAGGCGTTCTCATCTAACTGGGCGGGCAACCTAAGCTGTGAGCGCGATATAGGCAGCAATCCTGCGTCGCTACTTGATACGCTTTGCCATGGTATGGCTGCTTTGTTGACGCCAAGTGGCAGGCATCATCGCCGCAGGCGCTTTCAGCGCAATCGAACCAGTGAACGCTGCCCGGTAAGGCATTTTCTAAGCGATGGCAACGCTAGTGCGTCGCGAAACTCTTCGTGAGACGCTTTAATGCCGAACAGCCGCATCTTCCAGATGCCGCCACGCATGCCGCACGATCCAGCGCGCCTGATCCCAGGGCACCGTCAGCATTGGCAGATAGTGGTAGTAGCTGTCCTGCAGCACGCGGTAGAGCTGTGCTTCGGTTGCGCGCGGGTAGGCCAGGTAGATGTCGTAGCCAAGGGAGAGCAGCCGGGCGTAGTCGGCGAACGCGTAACCACCCAGATGCCCTTCGGCATGGACGTCGCGCCATTAGGCAATCTCCGCGTCGAGATTGACGCCGCGGCGGGTTAAGACGGATGCGCTGTGCATGGGTAGGACTCCGCAATCGAGACTACTCCCCTGTGCGTGCACCGTAGCAGCGGCTGGCGTAGGCAACCAGCGCGCGACGACGAGCGGTCGTCGCGGCGGTAGCTGCCATGCACCGAGCGATGCCGGCGCATGGCAAAAACAAGACCTCAATCCCAATCGGGTGCGATTGCCTTCGGGTTGGCCAGGCGGTGCCCACGGTCGAGTGCGGCGATCTCGCCCATGTCCTGCTCGGTCAGCCGCAGCGTCTGCGCCTTGAGGTTGCTTTCCAGATTTTCACGCTTGGTCGAGGAAGGGATCACCGAGTAGCCCTGCTGCAGCGCCCAAGCCAACGTGACCTGTGCCGGGGTGGCAGCGTGACGCGTGGCGATCGCCTGGACCACCGGATCCTTGAGCACTTCGCCCACTGCCAACGTCATGTATGAAGTGACATGGATGCCTTGCTCGCGCAGGAAGTCGGTCAAGGCACGATTCTGCAAGTACGGATGCACTTCGATCTGGTTGGTGGCGATGGCGTCGGCGCCCAGGATCTCGATCGCCTGCTTGGTCAGTGCGATGGTGAAGTTGGACACGCCGATCGCGCGGGTCAGACCCTGCTGTTTGGCCTGCGCCAGCGCTTCCAGATACTCGCGCATTGGCACCTGGTCCTTCGGCGAAGGCCAATGGATCAAAGTGAGATCACATACTCGGTGCCGAGCTTGCGCAGGCTTTCCTGCAGGCTCGGCAGCAAGGCGCCGTCGCCGAACTTGTCGACCCAGATCTTGGTGGTCAGATACAGCTGATCGCGCGCAATGCCGGAAGCTGTGATCGCTTCGCCAACCTGCGCTTCGTTGTCATAAATCTGCGCGGTGTCGACGGCGCGATAGCCCAGTTCCAGTGCGTTGCGCACCGAGTCGATGACAATCTGGTCTTTGAGGCGAAAGGTGCCGAGGCCGAATGCGGGGACAGTCATTGTGTTCCTTTGGGAATAGAGAATAGGGAATGAGGAATCGCAAGAGCGAAAGCTGCGAACCGCACCATGGATTTCATTCGTCGAGGGCGACGACGGATTTTCCGAAGTTCTTGCCGCGCAATACGTCGATCAGGCCCTGCGGGGCGCTGTCCAGGCCGTGCAGCACGTGCTCGCGGTACTGAATCTTGTCTTCGCGCAGCCATTGGCCCATTTCGCGCAGGAACGCGGGCATCAGGCGGATGAAATCGTGCTGGATGAAGCCGCGCACCGTGAGGCGCTTGCGCAATACCTGGCCCATGAACCCTGGCAGGCGATCTGGACCGGGCAGCACTTGTCCACGGCTGTTGTAGGTAGCGACCACGCCGCAGACCGGGATGCGTGCGAAGTCGTTGAGTTGCGGCAACACCGCATCAAACACCTTGCCGCCGACGTTTTCGAAATAGATGTCGATGCCGTCCGGCGTTGCAGCGCGCAGCTGCTCTGCAAAGTCGTCGGCGCGGTGGTCCAGCGCCACATCTACGCGCAGCGTATCGCGCAGGTAAGCCACTTTTTTTTCGCCACCGGCAATGGCCACCACGCGCAAGCCCTGCAAGCGGGCCAGCTGTGCCACCGTGGCGCCAACCGGGCCGCTGGCGGCGGCCACCACCAGCGTTTCGCCGGGCTGCGGCTTGCCGATTTCATGCAGGCCGGCATACGCGGTAAAGCCGGGCATGCCATACACACCCAGCGCGGTGCTCAGCGGCAGGCTGTCGTCGTTGGGCAGCTTGCGCAATGGCGTTGTCGGGGTCAGCAGGGTATGCGTCTGCCAGCCGCCGGGGAGCACCAGCAGGTCACCGGGGTGATAGTCGGCGTGATTGGACGCGATGACTTCGCCAACCGTGCCGCCTTCCATGACCGCGTCGATGGCTACTGGCGCGACGTAGGAGGGGCCCTCGTCCATGCGTCCACGCATGTACGGGTCTAGCGACAGGAAGCGATTGCGTACCAGGATCTGATCGTGGCCAGTCGGCGCGACGCCAGCACCACGCGGCGGTTGGTAAGGGACGTCATGGGGAATTCCTCGCAAAGAGGCCGCGCAAGTGCGGTCGTGTTCGCACAGCCGCCAGAGCGACTGCGCGAGGGAGTGTTGTAAGAGGCGTACCAGGACGCATGCCCGGCAGATAACGCGACATGCCGAGCTATTGCATCACGCTGCTGCCGATGGCTCCGGCGCGCTGGCACTGTCGAGCTGTGCAATCTGATCGGCACTCAACGACACGTGTGCGGCTGCCAGCAGATCGTGCAGCTGGGCCACGCTGGTTGCGCTGACGATTGGTGCGGTGACACTGGGGCGTGCGATCAACCAAGCCAGGGCGATTTGCGCAGGTGTGGCGTTGTGCGTCACAGCTAGATCGTCCAGCGCCTGCAGGATGCGCAGGCCACGCGGGTTGAGGTATTGCTTGACCACCGACGCACCACGCGCGCTGCTCTTGCCGGCGTCATCGGCGCTGCGATATTTGCCGGTGAGAAAGCCGCTGGCCAGCGAGTAGTAACTGATGACGCCAAGCTCGCGCTCGCGCACCAGCGGTTCGAGTTCTGCTTCGTAACCGGCGCGATCGTACAGGTTGTATTCCGGCTGCAGGCTTTCGTAGCGCGGCAGCTTGTACTGCTCGGAAATATCCAGCGCATCGCGCAGTCGTGCAGCGCTGTAGTTGGAAGCGCCAATCGCACGCACTTTGCCTTGTTCGATCAACCGGCCGAATGCGGCCAACGTGGCTTCCAGTGGAATTGACTCATCGTCTTCGTGCGCCTGGTACAGATCGATCACATCGGTCTGCAGACGCGTCAACGAATCTTCCACCGCCGCGGCGATGTTGTCTGGCGACAGACCGGGATGCTCGCTCCACTTGGCCACCTTGGTGGCGATCAGCACTTTGTCGCGCTTGCCGCTGCGTGCAAGCCAGCGCCCAATGATGGTTTCCGATTCGCCGCCACGGTTGCCGGGCACCCAACCAGAATACGCATCGGCCGTATCGATCAGATTGAAGCCGGCATCCACAAACGCGTCGAGCAACGCGAACGAGGTCGCCTCATCGGCGCTCCAGCCGAACACATTGCCGCCGAAGACGATCGGTTGAACCTGCAGGCCGGAGCGGCCGAGTGCGCGGGGTTGGGACATCGTAGATGCTCCTGTTTCGAACTGCGCACAGGATAGTCACGCGTACCGATGTTGCGTGTGACATCTGTGTGGATTCAGCGTTCCGCCAATCGTCCTCAGCAGCTCACAGGATCTGAACATGTCGGCGACAGCGCACGCCACAACGTGCCCTGTGCTGCCCAACCGCGGGCACATGGCAGGCCCCGGAGCGCATGCTAGGCTCGCGCTACTTTTTCCCGGAGGAGGGCGTTGCGATGATCCGCAACAAGCTGGCCTGTGCATGTGTGATGAGTGTGGTGATGGCGATGAGCATCCCTGTGGCAATGGCTGTAAAGCCTGCTGATAGCGCAACGTTGCCGGCGCCCGATACCGCGTTGCAGGCGACCATCAACGGCAACTGGCGCGACCGTGTGTACGTGCAGCGCGACCAGTACCGCCACCCCGGCCAGACGCTGGCGTTCTTCGGCATCAAGCCCACCCAGACCGTCATCGAGATCACGCCGGGCGGCGGCTGGTATTCGGAAATTCTGGCGCCGTATCTGCGCGAGAAGGGCAAGTACGTTGCGGCAGTGGTCGACCCCGCGTCGGCGCCCGAGGGCCGTAGCCGCGATTACGCACAGCGCGCGCGCGATGACCTGGAGAAGAAGTTCCAGGCCAAGCCGGAGGTCTATGGCAAGCCTTCGTTCGTCTCGTATGTACCCAAGTCGCCGTCCTTCGGCGTGGACAACTCCGCTGACTTGGTGCTGACCTTCCGCAACGTGCACAACTGGCGCATGGCCGGCAATGCCGAGGCGATGTTTGCCGGCTTCTACAAGGTGCTCAAGCCCGGCGGCGTGCTCGGCGTGGTCGAACACCGCGCCAAGGCCGATGTGCCGGCCGACGACAAGAGCGGTTATGTCGGCCAGGCGCAGGTGATCGCGATGGCCGAGGCAGCCGGTTTCACGCTGGTCGGCAAGAGCGAGGTCAACGCCAACCCGCGCGACACCAAGGATTACCCGGGCGGTGTGTGGACGCTGCCGCCGAGCAACAGCCATGACAAGGCCGATGATGCCAAGTACAAGGCGATCGGCGAAAGCGACCGCATGACCTTGAAGTTCGTCAAGCGCTGAGGCATGGCCTGCATGCCGGCGCGTTGCGCGTGTCGGCATGCAGATGTCTGAAATACGTGAGGCTTGGGTAGCGCGTCGCGCAACAGGATTGGCATGTTGGTGTTGTTGAACAAACCCTACGGCGTGCTGTCGCAATTCAGCGACCGCTCGCAGCCGCCCAAGCGCACGCTGGCCGAATTCGGCTTGCCGCCCGATGTGTATGCGGCAGGCCGCCTGGACCACGACAGCGAAGGCTTGTTGTTGCTGACCGACGATGGCGCATTGGCGCATCGGCTCACCGACCCACGCCACAAACAGCCCAAGACCTACTGGGTGCAGGTGGAAGGCGAGCCGCAAGCCGAGCAACTGCAGGCCTTGCGCGATGGAGTGGTACTCAACGACGGCCCGACCCTTCCCGCACAGGTGCGCAGCCTCGATCCGGTACCGCAGCTGTGGCCGCGCGATCCACCGGTGCGCGTGCGCAAGACTGTGCCCGATGCCTGGCTGGAACTGCAGATCACTGAAGGCCGCAACCGTCAGGTGCGGCGCATGACGGCAGCGGTGGGCTTGCCGACCTTGCGGTTGGTGCGTGTCGCCATTGGCGATTGGCGGCTGGACACGCTTGCGCCCGGGCAGTGGCGCGTTGAAGAAACGACGAGCGCACGGCCAAGTCGCAGTCGGCGCTGAGTTGTGTCCATCGCTTGTATGGCGAACGCGGGACTGCGCTGCGGCGTTTTAGCGGCTAGCAAAAACGATCGCTGCCTTATTACCGCGAGATAGCCGGTGCTCGTGACCGTGGAGGTTCTGTACCTAAACCATGCTGCGTTTGAGCCTCATGGCTGATGGTTGCTCGGACCATTTTGATCGGCGCGTCATCGCATGATGCGGACGACACGGAGAGCGGGTATATCAGTCGCCGACATCAATGCACCAAATTGCACGCATATCAGAAACGACAACGCCACGGCGCAAGACCGTGGCGTTGGAGAATGCTTAAAGCGTTGGCTTATTCGATGCCGTCGCTCGGCGTCACTGCACCGCGACGCTGGTAAGCCGCACGACGTGCGTTGGCATTGCTGGCGTGTTCGCGATCCAGGCGATGCACATTGCCGCCGAGCACCTGCTGATCGCGCTGACGCTTGCGGTACACCGCGTAGCCGATCAGGCCCAGGCCTGCGACCGCTGCAGCAACCGTGACGGCCGGGTTGCGCTTGACCAGCTTGCTGGCCGCCTTGCCACCGTTACGCACTGCACCGAGTGCGACGCCGGTCTTAAGCCATTCGCTCGCGCTCGGGCCGAAATGACGCAGGCTGCTGCCAGCATTGCGTGCCTGATCGCCCGCATTGGACGCGGCATGACGCAACTGGTCGCCTGCAGTGCCGGCCAGTTCCAGGGCACGCTCCAGGGCGCGTTCAGTGATCACAGTCAGCTTGCTCATCGGAGGCGTTTCCTTTCTGAGTACGTGCTGTGCAGTCTGTGCGCTGATGCGTATAGGCGGCGTTAGCGGGGCTGGGTGTCGTTTGGCTTACGGTTAGGAAGGGCGCTGCGCACTGGTGCAAACGCTGCTGAAAAGGGCAGGGAAAGGCAGCGCAAGTTTGGATTCCCTCGAGCCTGCGCCCCGGACACTCGCCCCGACCCCCGCTCCGCGCCCCGGCCCGCGCCAGCGACGCGGGCGCTCCTAAAACACGCGCTCTTTCGGTGCGCATGCAGTGCCTTGTCGCCCCGTGAGAGGGGGTTCGTTCAGGAGACCAGGGCCACCGGGTCCTCTCCCGCTGCCGCCGGTCCGTGCGTCTCAGGTCCCGCGAGGTTTGGCCCGATGGGTTGCTGCAGCTGTCCAAGGATCGTCAGGCCACGGATGCCGCGGATACCGCCCCTTCATCTCTTTTTTAACGTCCGGATACGTGTTCGCCCAGAAACTCTCCAAATCCTGTGTCACCTGCAATGGGCGTCCGCCGGGGGAGAGCAGGTGCAGGGTCAATGGGATGCGGCGGTCGGCGATGCGCGGGGTTTCGGCCAGGCCGAACAGTTCCTGCAGTTTGACTGCCAGCACCGGCGGTAGCGGTTGGCCGGCATGGTCGAGGGCGTAGTTGATCTGCCGCTCCATGCCCGACGGCACGCTGATGCGGGTGGGTGCGTGGCGGTCGATGGCCTGGCGGCGCTCCCATGGCAGGGCGGCCTTGAGTGCTTCGCCCAGGCTGGCTTCGTTCAGTGCGTCCAGGCGGGTCTTGCCGGCGAAGGCCGGGCGCAGCCAGGTATCCAGCGTCGCCAGCAGCGCGGTGTCGGAGAGATCGGGCAAGGCGAGTTCGGGCATCCACGTGCGCAGCGCCTGCACGCGTGCGCGCCACTGCTGCAGATTTTCGGTCCACGGCAGGGCGTCCAGGCCGAGCTGACGCACGGCGTCGGTCAGCGCGGCGGCGGCGTGCGCCGGGTCGACGCGGCCGGCCGGGCGGCTGTCGAGCACGATGTGGTCGAAACTGGATTGGCGACGAGCGACCAAGGCCCGCTTGTCTGCGTCCCATTGCACCACGTCCTGCTGCACGAAGCGCTCGGGCAGGCTGCGGCGCAGGTAGGCTTCATCCACCGGGGCGGCGCGCAGCAGCAGGGCGTCCTTGGCTTCGTAGCGCAACTCGCTGGCGACCAGCCACGGTTCGCCACGCAGATCGCTGTGGTCGAACAGGCGCGCGCTGCGTCCATTGGCGAGCAGGTAGCGCAGCGGGTCGGCCGGGTGGCGTGCGGCAATACGGTCGGGGAAGGCATGCGACAGCAGGTCGCCGAGTGCGTGCGCTTCCACGCTGGACGGCGGGGCGCTGTCGCAGCGCAACCGGCGTCGCCATTGCTTGGCGGCGCTGTCGATCGCGGCCAGGCCGCCGCGATTGGCGTCGGCTGCGCTGCGGCCCTGACGGAAGGCCGCCAGCGCACGCCAACGCGCGGCCAGCCCGTCGCCGCCCTGACGCAACGGGTCCCGTGCTTCCAGCAGTGCGGCCAGGTCGCAGGCCAGTGCCACACGCGGCGCTTCGCCAGCCTGCGCCAACATCGCGGCCAGGCGTGGATGCGTGCCCAGCGCGAGCATGCGCCGGCCGAGCGCAGTGATGCCGCCGCCTGCAGTGAGCGCGCCCAGCCGCTGTAGCAACTCGTGCGCGGCGGCCAGCGCACCGCTCGGTGGTGCATCGACAAAGCGCAGCGCGGTGCTGCCCCAGGCGGCCAATTCCAGTGCCAGGCCGGCCAGTTCCACCTGGGTAATTTCGGCGCGGCGCTGCGGTTCCAGCCGTTGCGATTGCGGCCACAGCCGGTAGGCCCAGCCGCTGGCGACACGCCCGGCGCGACCGGCGCGTTGGTCGGCCGAGGCCTGCGCAATTGTGGTCACATCCAGCCGCGAAAAGCCGCTGTTGGGGTCGTAATGCGGCTCGCGTGCGAGCCCGCTGTCGATCACCACGCGCACGCCGGGCAAGGTGACCGACGATTCGGCCACGTTGGTGGCCAGCACCACGCGGCGGCGGCCTTGCGGGTCGGGCTGCAACACCTGGCTTTGCGCCTCCACCGACAGCTCGCCATGCAGCGGCAGTACCTGCACCGCCGGGTCCAGCACATCCTGCAGCGCGCTGTGCACACGCGCGATTTCGCGTTGGCCGGGCAGAAACACCAGCACGTCGCCGGGATGCGTCGCCAGCGCGTGCTCCACTGCACGCCGCGTCTGCGGCTCCAGCGCTTCGTCGCGGCGTGCGGGAAAGTGCGCGATCTCCACCGGGAAACTGCGCCCGGCACTGCTCAGCCGTGGCGCCTCCAGAAAGCCGGCCAGGCGCTCGCCATCCAGCGTGGCCGACATCGCCACGATGCGTAGGTCCTCGCGTACCTGTGCCTGCACATCCAGCGCCAGCGCCAACCCCAGGTCGCCGGCCAGATGGCGTTCGTGGAATTCGTCGAACAGCAGCACGCCGACGCTTTCCAGCATCGGGTCGTCCTGGATCAGTCGGGTCAGGATGCCTTCGGTAACGACTTCAATGCGGGTGCGCGCGGAGGTCTTGTTCTCGAAGCGGATGCGGTAACCCACCGTCTCACCGACCGGCTCTTCGAGCTGGCGCGCCATGAACATCGCCGCGCTGCGGGCAGCCACGCGGCGCGGTTCCAGCATCACGATCTTGCGGCCGGCCAGCCACGGTGCATCCAGCAGCGCCAACGGCACCTGGGTGGTCTTGCCGGCGCCAGGCGGCGCTTCCAACACCAGTCGCGGATGCGCGGCGAGACTGTCGCGAATCTGCGGCAACAATGGGGAAATTGGAAAAACGGGGTCGGTCATGCGCGGGAAGGATACGGGCTGCGGCACGCTGCGGCGACGATGTGACTCGTTGGAGGCATCAATGCCGCCAACGGTCACGCAATCAGCGAGGACGCCGCGCAAGGACATTTGCAGGTGTTTTTGCTGAAGAATGAAACCGCAAGGTCGCGCGGCTTGGTTGTTGCTCATTGCTGCGCTGAAACGGTGCGGATCGACCAACTCGACTGATCCTGCCCGCTCACCGCGTAAGTGCGTGCAAGGACGTACTTGCAGCGTATCGCACGACCGTGGGCCGCCAAGGGCCTTGCAAACGCAACGAGGTCGAGGACATCGCACCAGACAGCTTGCTGGCGGTCTCTTGAAGAACAAGGACACCGCATCGCGGTGTCATCAGACCGTCCGGGTCAGGCCGATCTCACCAACAGGACGTCGACCGGGACATCAACCGGCTTCGCGCATCCGGGATGTCAGGCCCTTGAGGAAGGCGCGCAGCAGCTGGTCGCCGCAGGGACGGAAATTCTTGTGGCCGGGTTGGCGGAACAGGGCGGAGAGTTCCGGCTTGGACAGCGGGAAGCCGGCGCTGGCGAAGATGGCGTGCATGTCGACATCCTTCAGTTCGAAAGCCACGCGCAGCTTCTTCAGCACCAGGTTGTTGCCGACCCGGGTTTCCAGCGGGCGCACCGGCTGCCTCTCGTCGCGGCCGCGGAATCGCAGCACCAGGCCGTCGAGAAAACGCGCCAGCATGGCATCGGTGCAAGGCTCGAAGCCCGGCTCGTCTTCCTTCTTCAGCCAGGCCTGTACCTGCGGCTTGTCGAGCGCGAACTCGGGGTCGGCCAGGTGGGTGATGTCCACCACCTTGTCGTCGCTGAGGTCGAGCATGTAGCGGATGCTGCGCAGTACATCGTTGTGGATCATGACCGTTCCGGTGCCCCGGCCTGTCGCCGGAAAGCGGTCATTCTACGGGGCTTGAGTGAAACCGGCCTGACACTGGGCGCAGCGCGTCACTCGCGCCAGCGTTGCGATGGAAGCACGGACCGTCGGGCAGGAGGGCCCGCACTGCCTGCGCCGCGTTAGACAGCGCTCAGCTGCCGCGATAGGTGGAGTACCCGTACGGCGAGAGCAGCAATGGCACGTGATAGTGGCCGTCGCTGGCGATGCCGAAGGCGATCGGCACCTGTTCCAGAAACGGCGGGTCGGCCAGCGCCATGCCGGTGGCCTGCCAATAGCGGGCGACGTCGAATTCCAGCCGGTAGCGGCCGGGCTGCAGCGCGAGCGCGGCCAGGTCCGGGCAGCGGCCGTCCTGGTTGGTGACGCCTTCGAAGTGCAGCGTGTCGCCGGCGAACAGGCGCAGCGCCACGCCAGCAGCGGGGCGGCCGCTGGCGATGTCCAGCACATGCGTGGACAGGGTGCTCATGCCACCGCCTGGGCGGGTTGCGGCCATTGGCCGACGAATTCGGGCTGGTCGTAGGCCAGATAGGTTTCGACGATGGCCTGGCGGTCGTCCAGGAACAGTTGGTCGGCCACCGCGCGGGCAAGCCGTGGCAGTGCGATCTTTAGCCCTGACAACGCTGCGGCCGAGGGGCCGTGGTTGATCAGCGCCGAATAGTTGAACGCGAACAGCCCATGCAGCAGTGCGGCATCGTCGGGCGTGCGCGGTAGCAGCTCGAAGCCCGGCCCAAGATACGGATGCGCGTCCAGCACCGGGTTGGCCTGGCCCGGCGGCGGCTGATAGCGGTCGCCCCAGCAGGCGATGCGGCTGGACAGCGCGGCCAGCTCCGGGCGCAGCTGCGGGTCTGTGACCAGGCCAGTGGCCACTGCCAGAAAATCGAAACGGTGTTCGCCCTGCGGTGTGCGGACGATGACGTCGCCATCGCGTTCGGCGACGTCCAGCCATGGCGCACCCAGATGCAGCGCAAAACCGGCATGCGCGCAGGCGCGTTGAAAGGTGTCGTTGGTGGGAGGTTGGTTATGCGCGAAGAAGCTGGCCATCATCCGGTACTTGTCCGCATCCGGCAGGCTCAAAAAGCGCGGAATGATGCCGGCCTGCTCCATGTGCCGGAAGGGATTGATGCGCGGCAGTTCATTGCGGCGTACGAATACTTCCGCACTGGCAACGCCTTGTTCCAGCGCAAAACACGCATTGTCAAACGCCGAGGCACCGCCGCCGAGAATGCCCACGCGCTTGCCGGCCAGCGCGGCGAAATCGATATGGCTGGAGGTGTGTGCGTAATGCTGCGGGGGCAGGGTGCGGCTGATCCACTCGGGCACCACCCACTGGCCGCCGCCCTGGATGCCGGTGGCCAGAATCAGTTTGCGCGTGAGCAGCGGCGCACCCATCGCCAGATGCAGGCGATGGATGCCGGGCGCGACGTCCGGTTCTACGCGCACCAACTGGGTGGCGTTGCGCACCGGCAAGCGCAGCGTTGTGCGATACCAGCGCAGGTAGTCCATCCAGCGGGCGCGCGGAATTTTGTCCAGCGCGTCCCACGCGGCACTGCCGTACTGCGCCTCCCACCACGCGCGGAAGGTGAGCGATGGCACGCCCAGATCGATCGAGGTGATGTGCTTGGGTGTGCGCAAGGTCTGCATGCGCGCGTAGGTTACCCACGGGCCTTCCTGCCCGGCCGGGTTTTCGTCGATCACCAGCACGTTGTGCACGCGCTCGCGTTGCAGCGCGAACGCCGCACCCAGGCCGCTCTGGCCGGCGCCGACGATGATCACGTCATACACATGCCCGGCCGGATGCACGCGCGGTTGCACCCAGGCATCGCCGCCGTGTGCCAGGCATTGCAGGTCGTGGGCGAGCGCGCGTTCGAGTTGGGCCAGGCTCATGGCAGTGCCTCCAGGCGCAGGTGAACGATCTTGCCGATTTCGGCGATAGCGGTGGCGATCTCTGCCTTGCGTGATGCGTCCAGCCGCTGCTCCAGCGCGGCGAGAATGCCGGCCTTGTCATGCAGCCGTACGCAGATCACGAACGGAAATCCGAAACGGTGGCGGTAGGCTTGATTGAGCGCGTGGAAGCGCTTGAATTCGTCTTCGCTGAGCCGGTCGAGCCCTGCCGATGCCTGCTCTGCAGCGGAGGCTTCGGTGAGCGTGCGATCGATCGCGGCCTTGCCTGCCAGCTCGGGGTGCGCGCGGATCAGTGCGACCTGATCTTCCTGCGAAGCGTCCAGCACCACCTGTATCAAGCCGCGATGCACATCGGCGAACGGCCGCCGCCGCAGCGCACGCTCGACCACCCACGGCGAGTGCTCGAACAGGTCGCGATAACGCGCCACGAAGGCGGCATCGTTCAGCATGCGGTCGTCGATAACGCTCATGCGTGCATTCCTTGCAGTGAGACGTGCGCGGCCACCACTTTCCAGCCGTCGGCAAAGCGCACCCAGCTCTGACTTTGCCGCCCACGTGCATTGCTGTCCTCGCGCATGAATTCTGCGTGCGTGGTGGCGAAGTCTTGGCCAAAGCCGTGCACCTGCACATGCGTCAACTGACGCTGCGGTGAGCCGCCGCGGCCGATGCGGAATGCGCGGATCGCATCGATGCCGTACAACACTTCGCCCACGCCATCACGCACCGTGTTGGGCGCTGCATGGAACAGCGCGTCCATCGCCGCGATGTCGTCGCGCATCAGGGCTGCTTCATAGGCATGAAACGCGGCCGTCACTTGCGCGATCACCTCGGGCAAATCGATGTCGGAGGCTGCAATGTTCATGCGGGATGCACCTGTAGCCAATGGCGCGCGATATCGATGCGGCGCGCAATCCAGGCATCGCCGCTGTCCAGCACATGATCGACAAAGCGTGCCAGGGCCGCCGCACGCGCCGGCTTGCCGACGATGCGCCCATGCAAGCCGATCGAGAGCATGCGCCCGCCCTCGCTGCGCAGTTGCTCGAAGCTGTCGCGCAGATAGCGGAAGAATGGTTCGCCATCGGCAAAGCCGTTGTAGGCGACGAATTTCATATCGTTGGCGTCCAGCGTGTACGGCACGATCAACTGCGCGCGGCCGTGGCGGCTGTCGTAGTACGGCACATCGTCGGCATAGCTGTCGGCGTCGTAGACAAAGCCGCCTTCTTGGGCGATCAGGCGCGCGGTGTTGGGGCTGGTGCGGCCCTGGTACCAGCCCAGCGGGCGGCTGCCGGTGACGCGCGTATGCATGGCGATGGCCTCGGCAATATGCGCGCGCTCGGTGGCCTCATCCAGGTGTTGGTAGTCGATCCAGCGCAGACCATGGCTGGCGATTTCCCACTCGGCCGCCTGCATCGCCGCTACCGCTTCCGGATTGGCTGCCAATGCCTGCGCCACACCGAACACCGTCACCGGCACATTGCGTGTGGTGAACAAGCAATGCAGCCGCCAGAAGCCGGCGCGGCTGCCGTATTCGTACAGGCTTTCCATCGCCATGGCGCGTGCGCCGGGTTGCGATTGCGCACCCACCATTTCGGAGAGAAATGCCTCAGAACCAGCATCGCCATTGAGTACGCAGTTTTCCGCGCCTTCTTCGTAATTGATGACGAACTGCACCGCGATGCGCGCGCCGCCTGGCCACTGCGCCGCAGGCGGCGTGGCGCCATAGCCGACCAGGTCGCGCGCAGCGTTCATGCCTGCGCTTCCGCGTGCCATGCGGCCAGTGCTGCTTCCACTGCCAGGCCTTGCGTGCAAGCGTAGCCTTCGGCACGCAGCACCGCTTCCAGCGCGGCCAGGGTGATCAGCACCTTGTGCTTCATGGCGTTGTAGCCCATCGCCCCGATGCGCCAGATCTTGCCTTGCAGCGGGCCGAATGCCGTGCCGATTTCGATCTCGAAATCTTCGCGCATGCGCCGGCGCACCGCATCGCTGTCGATGCCGGGTGGAATCACTACGCCGGTGACATTGGTCATGCGATGCGCATCGTCGCCGAACACCTCCAGCCCCAATGCCCGGATGCCGGCACTGACCGCACGCCCGGCGGCCGCGTGACGCGCGAAGCGTGCATCCAGGCCTTCCTGCAGGGCAACGCGTGCGCACTCGCGTGCGCCGTATAGCATGGTGGTGGCTTCGGTGTGGTGGTTGAGGCGCTTGTCCGACCAGTAATCCATGATCATCGCCAGGTCGAAATAATTCGAGGCGATGCGCGGGCCGCTGCCGTTGAGGATGTCGTCGCGCACGATGCCGCGTTCGACATGGCGGCGCGCGAAGATCACCTCGGCCGCGCGTTCGGAGACGGTGATCGGTGCCGAGCCGGACGGCCCGCCCAGGCATTTCTGCAGGCCGGCGGTGACCACATCCATCTGCCAGCGGTCGCTGGCGATAGGCATGCCGCCGATGGTGGCGGTGGCGTCCACATAACTCAGCGCGCCGGCTGCGCGGCACAGTGCGCCGACGCCATCGAGCGGCTGCGCCATGGTGGTGGAGGTGTCGCCGTGCACGGTGGCCACCAGTTTTGGCGCGACGCGCTCGATCGCTTCGGCAATCGCGCTCAGCGGCAGCACTTCGCCCCACGGCGCGTCCACGGTGTGCACCTCGGCGCCGAGGCGGCCCAGGATTTCGGCGAGCAACAAGCCGAAGCGGCCGAAGTTGAGCACCAGCACGCGGTCGCCGGGGCTGACCAGCGACACCAGCGCGGCTTCGATGCCGGCGCGTGCGGTGCCATCGACCAGAAACGTCCAGCGGTTGTCGGTGCCGAACAATGGACGGTACAGCGCCATCACCTCGTTCATGTAGGTGGTCATTTCCGGATCGAACTGGCCCAGCAGATCGGCTGCCATCGCGCGCAGCACGCGCGGATGCGCATTGACCGGGCCCGGGCCCATCAACAGGCGTTGCGGTGGATCGAGTTCGCCGAAGGTGTGCAGGTGGCGCAGATCAGGTGACAAGGGGATCTCCCAGGTGTTCGATGAAGTGGCGCATGACCGCCAGTGCGAGTTCGGCATCGGCCGGGTCGACGTGTTCGTCCGGATGATGGCTGATGCCGCCGGCGCAGCGCACGAACAACATCGCGGTGGGGCACAGCGATGCCATCACCATGGCATCGTGGCCGGCACCGGAGACCAGCTGACGCGGTGCAATGCCTTGTGCGGCGACGGCGTGTTCCAGGCGCGTGATCAGTGCCGGCGCGCAGGGGCTTGCGGCCAGTGTTTGCAGCGGCTCGATGGCGATGGCGATGCCGCGGTGCGTGGCGATCTGCGCAAGCGCCTGTTCGATCTGGTGCACGGCTGCATCGCGGCTTGCATCGCTGCCGGCGCGCACGTCCAGCGTGCAGTCCACACGGCCTGGCACCACATTGGTGGCGCCGGGTGCGACCTGCAGCTTGCCGACCGTGGCGACCAGATCGCTGCTGCCTGCGCGTGCGATACGTTCAATGGCCAACAGCGCTTCGGCCGCGGCGCTCAATGCATCGCGGCGCAATGCCATGCTGGTGGTACCGGCATGCCCGGCGCGGCCGTCCAAGCGCAGTGCGAAGCGCCGCTGCGCGGCGATAGCGCTGACGATGCCGAGCGGTAGTCCTTGGGCCTCCAAGACCGGGCCTTGTTCGATATGGGTTTCCAGATACGCCAGCACGCTTCCGGGTTTACGTGTGGCGTGCTGGACGTGGGCGATATCCAGATTCCACTCAGCCAGCGCGTCGGCCACAGTGATGCCGGCGGCATCGGAGACCGCCAACGTGGAGGGGTCGAGGGTGCCGGCCACCGCGCGGCTGCAGAACATGGACGCGGGAAAGCGCGAGCCTTCTTCGTCGCCGAAAGCGATGACCTCAATGGCGAACGGCAGCCGGCGCCCATGCGCATGCAGTGCGGCCACGCATTCGATACCGAGCAGGATGCCGAGCGGGCCGTCGTAGCGGCCGGCGTCGCGCACGCTGTCCAGATGGCTTCCAATCAGTAGCGTCTGCGCGTCTGGTTGCGTGCCTGCGAAATGGCCGACCAGGTTGCCCAGGGGGTCGATGCGCACCTGCATGCCGGCTGCTTCCATCCAGGCTCTGACCTGTTTCACCGTGGCGCGGTGGGCAGGGCCAAGCCAGCCGCGGAAGAGTCCGGTGTCGCTGTCGCTATAAGGCGCAGTGCCCAGCGCGTCGCAGCGCGCCACCGCACGCGCACCGCCAGGAGCGGTGGGGTCGGCGGTGGCTTGGCGGGAGGGCAGGGCAGCGGGCATCGACAGAACCAACGGGGCTCGCGGAGCTTTCAATAGCAGCCCGGGGAGCAGGCGGGAGAGGTGACGCTTCGACTATAGGGAGCCGGTCCTGTCGACATCAAAGAGTATTTTCGCAGGCTGGCGCTGCAAAAAATGCAACGCGTCGTCTGCATGCGCTGGCCACGCATCGCACGGCGATGGTGCAAGGCTGGTCCATGCTAGCCACCCACACCGGCGCAACCACGATCGCCGGCTCTGCAGAACGTCGATTGATCGAATGCGCACATGCCAGCCGCCGCTGCCGACGCCACGAGGCAAGCGCGGCCAGTCTTCTCTTCCCGCGAACGCGCGGGCCTAGCGCAAGGGTCCTCCGATGGCCCAACAGGGCACCTCGCACAGGAGACGCATGCGATGAAGATTACCAACTCCATCACTGATTTCTTTCGCGCACGCTCGGGGCATCGGCACGCTGTGGGTCCGCATCCGCAATGCGGAAGTCGCGACAGGGATGCGTCCACGTGCAATTGGCGGGCAACCAGGCGTGCTAGCTTGCGGCGATCACCGCCGAGATATACCGATGATCGCCTCGCACCGATGGACAGCGTTGTTCGTGCTCGTCAGCCTGATGCCGGTGCTTGCGTTTGCAGGGACGCCGGAGGGTGGTTACCGGCAGCCACCGGAGCCGCTGCTGAGTGTGATGCGCGCGCCGCTCAATCCATCGCCGCGGCCGGATCCTACCGGCAGGACCTTGTTGCTGGTGCAGCGCACCCAGTACCCGCCGATCGCGCGGGTGGCCGAGCC
This sequence comes from Xanthomonas vasicola pv. musacearum NCPPB 4379, assembly GCF_000277895.2. Lineage (NCBI taxonomy): Bacteria > Pseudomonadati > Pseudomonadota > Gammaproteobacteria > Lysobacterales > Lysobacteraceae > Xanthomonas > Xanthomonas vasicola. Next base: position 296,882 of record NZ_CP034655.1, read on the forward strand.
CTATCTCAAGCTCGCCGGCGTGCGGGTGGAGCCGCGCACGCATAGCCGCCACGATATGTCCGACGGATACGGCATTCGTTCCTGCCTGGAAGGCTTCAGCCTGGTGGATATCGCCAGCGGCAAGCAGACGGCGGTGAGCTTGCCGGCCGGTGCCTGTCCGGCGTTGCCGGTGTGGTCGCCGGATGGGCGTCGGTTCGCCTTCAACAACATGGCGGCCGACCGTGTCGAGCTCTGGGTGGGAGACGTCGCCACCGGGCAGGTACGCAAGATCGACGGTGTGCAGCTCAATCCTGTGCTTGGCGGCGAGATCCAATGGCTGGGCGGCAGCAACACCCTGCTGTTGAAGACGGTACCGCAGGATCTGGGCCCCGCACCGCGCAAGGCGGCGGTGCCGCCGGGCCCGGAGGTCAAGGAAACCATCCAGGGCAAGGGTGAAAGCAGTACCTATGAAGCCCGCGACACGCTGTCCAGCCCAGAGGACGAGGCGTTGTTCACCTATTACGCCACCGCGCAACTGCTCACGGTGGATGCGGCAACCGGCAGTCAGCGCAAGCTCGGGACACCTGCGGTCTACAGCAATGTGGATGGCGCGCCCGATGGCCGCCACGTGCTGGTGGAACGGTTGAAGCAGCCCTATTCCTACGTCACTACCTATGCGCGGTTTGCTCACGATGTAGCGGTGCTGGATCTGGCCAACGGCAACGCGCGTGTGCTGGCCAACCTGCCGGTCGCGGACCGGGTGCCGGTGCAGGGCGTACCGAGCGGCCCGCGTGCTTATTCCTGGCGCGCCAACCAACCAGCCACGCTGGTCTGGGCCGAGGCGCTGGACGGCGGTGACTGGAAAACCAACGTGCCGGCACGCGATAAGTTGATGACGCTGGCGGCACCGTTCACCGCCAAACCGCGCGAGCTTGCGCGCGTGCAGCAGCGGTATGCGGGCCTGTCGTGGTTTGCCGAAGGCGGGCAAGCCTTGCTGGACGAGTACGACGAGAACCGCCATTGGCGGCGGACCACGCTGGTGGATACCGACCGCCTCAGCGCTGGGGGGCGGGTGTTGTTCGACCTGTCCACCGACGATCTGTATGCCGATCCCGGCCTGCCCGAGATGCGGGTGCTCGCCAACGGCCAAGCCGTGCTGCGCGAGGCGCAAGGTGCGCTGTTCCTGAGCGGGCAAGGTGCCTCGCCCGCGGGCGACCGGCCATTCCTGGATCGCTACACGCTTGCCACCGGCAAGAGCCAGCGGCTGTTCCGCAGCGACGCGAATGTAGACGAGGTGTTCTTCGGATTTGCAGAAGACGAGACCTCGCGCCTGCTGACCTGGCATCAGTCGCTGACCGACCCGCCCAATGTGTACTTGCGGACCTTGGGCGAACCGTTACCGGCGCCGGCTGCGGGCGAAGCCGCCTTTGCGTCCACTGCCACGCCGGTGACGCATTTCGCGGATCCAACCCCGCTGGTGCGGCAGATCAAGAAGCGTCTGGTGAGCTACAAGCGCAAGGACGGTGTGGACTTGTCGTTCACCCTGTACACGCCGCCCGGCTACAAGGAAGGCACGCGCGTGCCGGCCATCCTGTACGCCTACCCGCTCGACTATGCCGATCCCTCCAAGGCTGGTCAGGTCAGCGGTGCCAGCGAGCGCGATTTCACCCGTCTCAATTACTACCAGCTGCTGCTGTTGGCCGGTTACGCCATCATCGACGATGCCGCATTCCCCATCGTGGGCGACCCCAAGACCGCTTACGACACCTACCTGCAGCAGTTGGTGGACGACGCCACCGCTGCGGTGGACAAGGCCGTGGCGTTGGGCGTGGTCGACCGTCAGCGCATCGGCGTCACCGGCCATAGCCACGGCGCGTTGATGACGGCCAATCTATTGGCGCATACAGACCTGTTTCGCGCAGGCGCCGCCACCAGCGGCAGCTACAACAAGACCTTGACGCCATTCGGATTCCAGAACGAGCGTCGTTCGTTCTGGGCAGCACCGGACGTTTACGCGCAAGCATCGGCGTTCTTCCACGCCGATAAAATCAACGAACCGTTGTTGATCGTGCATGGCATGGACGATGCCAACCCCGGTACCGAGACCACCCAGGCACCGCGCTTGTTTCAGGCCATTCGCGGCAACGGTGGCACTGCACGCCTGGTGCTACTGCCGTTCGAACCGCACTGGTACAGCGCACGCGAATCCAACGAAGACCTGGTGGCTGAAATGCTGGAGTGGTTCGACCGTTACGTCAAAAACGCACCGCCGCGCGCGAAGGGCAGCACGCCAAAGATGTGAGATGACGCGCACCTCACACCAAGGCGGACCTTGCCAGGCTTAGACCGGCTAACAAACCGTAGCGAGCGGTCGTCAGGTGGGCGTGGATGGCGCGCTCAGAATCGCAGCGTACGGGTGGTACATGCCGATTCCGAGCACCGGCCGCGCCCGCCTGGCGGTGAGCGCAGTCGTTTTGTTACCTGCTCTTAGTCTGCCGACAGCGACCCAAGGGTAAAGCCGGACACAGCATTCACCTTGCCGCGCCACAGCACCCCACGGTTGCTGGGCAGTGGCTGGCCGCCGGGCGAGAAGCAACGCGATTCGATCAGGTGGATGAACTGCGGCGGCGTGCTGCTCTGCTGCGCATCGTCTTCGGAGTCGTAGATGCTGGCGTGGCTGGCAAACGCGCGGCGGATATCTTCTTTTTCATCGGCATCGCCGGGGTAGGCAGCAGAGAATTCCTGCGCAAACGCCTCGAAATATCGCTTGCCGCTGACCAGTTGGCCGGAAATGACGACGCCTTCGACAAACAACGTGACGCCGAACTGCACGTCCGAGTTGTTGGCAATGCCGACCAGCTTCTGCAGATACCAATCCACGCTCTGGCCATCGAACGCCAGCTTGACGTCTTCCAGCGACGGTTGATTTTGATCTTGGTCTGTCATGTTGCTCTCCCTGAGTAGATTCAACGACGCGTTAGCAGTAACGCAGATGTGGTTGGCTCGCCATTGGCGTGCTTAAGCATGGCACACGGATCGCCAAGTTTGCCGCGGTTGGGTTCGCTACCGACTCTCCGGCACGGCCGCCTTGCGACACATGGACGCTTTCATCCTGATGCGCGCCATGGTGCGAATAGTAGTGGGCGCCGCAGTCGCGAAACGAGCGCCGTGGTCACCACCCCGCCACCGCCCCATCGGAGCGCGGGTCACTTGCGCCGCTGATCACGCCATCGACCTCGCGCACCAACGCGCCGGCATGCCCCATCACCGAGGTATAAGCCGGGTGCAGTTCCACCGCATGCCCAGCCTCGCGCAGGCCGTGCACCACTGCTGGGTCGAAACGGTTTTCCAGCTTCAATGACGTGCTGTCTTCGCCCCAGGTGCGGCCGAGCAGCCAGCGCGGTGCGGTGATCGCTTGTTGCAGCGGCATGCCGAAGCGCGCGTAGCGGGAGAACACGGCGGCCTGGGTTTGCGGTTGGCCTTCGCCGCCCATGGTGCCGTAGGCCATGACGCGGCCGTCGTCGAAGGTGGCCAGCGCCGGGTTGAGGGTGTGGAAGGGTTTGCGCCCGGAGGCGAGGGCGTTCCAGCCATCGGGGGCGAGGCGGAAGCTGCAGCCGCGGTTCTGCCAGGTGATGCCGGTGCGCGGCAGCACCAGCCCGGAGCCGAATTCGAAGTAGGTGGACTGGATACAACTGACTGCGCGGCCATGCGCATCGATGGCGCCGAACCAGACGGTGTCGCCGGCTTGCGAAGGCTGCGGCCAGGGCAGGGCCGTGGTCATGTCGATGCGTGCGGCAAGCGCGTTGAGTGCAGCACTGTCGTCGAGCAACGCCTGCGCGTCGAGCGTCATCCAGGCAGGGTCGCCGATGTGCGCGTCGCGGATCAGCAAGGCCTGTTTGCTTGCTTCGACGAGCCCATGCAGATGCGCGTAGCTGTCTGCTTCTTCCACCTTCAAGCGATCAAACAGTGCAAGGATCAACAGCGATGCCAGCCCCTGCGTTGGCGGTGCGTGGTTGTAGAGACGCGCGCCATGGATGGCGACCGAGAGCGGCACGCTGGCTTCGGCGTGATGGGCGGCGAGATCGTCAGCGCTGAGCGGGCTGCCGAGCGCGTGCAGATCTGCAGCGATGTCGTGGGCAAGCGCACCGCGATAAAAACTCTCCAGTCCTTCATCGGCGAGCCGTTGCAAGGTGTGCGCGAGCTGCGCTTGCTGCAGCAGCGCGCCTTCGTGCAGAGGGATGCCGCGCGGCTCGAAAATCTCGGCATAGGCGCCCGGTTGTGGACGCAGCTCTGCACTCTTGCTGGCAGCAATCTGCGCGCCGCCTAGCGTCATCGGCACGCCAGCACTAGCGTGATGGATCGCATCGCTCAACAACCGTTGCAGGGGCAACGTGCAGCCGGCGTGCTGCAGCGCAAGCGCCCAGCCGGAGACGGTGCCGGCCACGGTGTTGGCCGCACCGGGGCCGCGCCACGGGATGCTGCTGTGGCCGCGATAGAAATCCAGTGTTGCGGCTCGTGCGGCGCGGCCGCAGGCGTCGATGGCATGCACGCGCCCATCGGGTTCGTGGATGAGCCAGAAGCCATCGCCGCCGATGCTGGTCATGTGTGGGTACACCACTGCCAGGCAAGCGGCGGTGGCGACGGCGGCTTCGATGGCATTGCCACCGTCGCGCAAGACATCCCGCCCGGCCTGGCCGGCGAGATGGTGCGGGGCGACCACCATGCCGCGGCGCGCGCGCAGGGTATGCAGCATCAGCGTGGCTCCGGCGGCGGGCTGAAGGCGAGCAAGCCGTCGCGTTCGAGTTGCGCGGCGAGGGCGAACACGCGGTCTTCGCGACCCGGCGCGGCAATCAGTTGCACGCCCAGCGGTAGGCGCCCGGGGCGCGGCAACGGTGCGGCCAGCACCGGGCAGGCGGCCAGCCCAAGCGGTTGGGTAAAGATGCCCAGATTGGCGCGTGCAGAGACCGGCAGGCCGTCGATCTGGATGGTGTCCTGGTCGATGCGTGGCGCCACGCACGGCGTAGCCGGTGCGATGAGCACATCGACGTCGTCCCATAGCGCGTGCATGGCATTGGCAAACCAGTGTGCAAAGCGCTGCGCGTCGGCCACTGCACTGGCGGGCAGCTGCAAGCCGGCGAGCAGGCGGTCGCGCGTGGCTGGGTCGAATTGCGCGCCGTGCGTATGGAGTGCGCTGCGGTGCCGATGTCCGCCTTCGGCGGCGGTGAGGACGAAGGCCGCTGCGCGCGCGCGTTCTGCTTCCGGTAGTTCGATCGTGGTGGTGCTGTTGCAGGCGGTGAGCAATGCCTCCAGCCCGGCATCGAGATCCGGATCGAGATTGCGTTGAAACCAGCCGCCCAGGCGTGCGATGCGCAGGTTGCCGGTCGTGCGCGAAGGCAGTGCATGCCCGCACATTACTTCATACACGCGGCGCAAATCGGAAACCGACGTGGCGAAGGGGCCCACCACATCCAGCGCATCGACAAACGGGAACACGCCATCCACGGGCACGGCGCCATGCGTCGGGCGCAGGCCGTAGACACCGCACAGCGCAGCCGGCACACGGATCGAGCCGTTGGTGTCCGAACCGAGCGCGAACGGCACCAGCCCGGCGGCCACTGCTGCAGCCGAGCCGCCCGATGAGCCACCGGCCAGGTGCTGGTGATCGTGCGGATTGGTGGTCGTGCCGTAATGCGCGTTGACAGTGGCAAAGCCGTACGCGAATTCGTCCATGTTGGCAGTGCCCACCAGCACCGCACCAGCATCGCCGAGCCGTTGCACGACCGCGGCATCGCGGGCGGCAGGCGCACACTGCGCGCGCACCGCCGCACCGGCGGTGGTGACCTGCCCGGCGACATCGAACAAATCCTTGACCACGAATGGCACGCCGGCCAACGCGCCACCGTCGCTGCCACCGGCGAGCGCGGCCTGCACACGTGCGGCATCGGCCGCAGCACGCGCTGGCAGCAGGCGGGTGATGGCGCACAGGCGGTCGTTGGCCTGGTTGATGCGCGTCAGCGTCTGCGTGGCCAGCCGCGCGGCCAGCGTGGGCTGACTGCGCGTGGTGCTGACAATGGAAGCGATCTGGCCGCGTGGGCCGCCGCCGTCACGGGTGGTCGCGGGCGGCGCGTTGAAGGCGGCCAGCAGCTGCGTGTGCCCGCGCAGCACTTCGGTATTGCGATCGACGCCGGTCTGCCACTGCGCTGGGAGTTGCATGGGTCACCTGTTGGAGAGCGGAATTTGGGATTGGTGATTCGTATTGCCTGCGCGGTGTGCAAGCAACGCAACTGTGCCTGCTGCTGATTTAGAACCTGACGCGGGGCGGATGGGACGAATGTATAAGCCGTTGAAGCACGAGCAGGCAATGGAATGACAGCGGATGTGCAGCTTCTAGCGTTCGACCTAACCACGCGGTAGTGGCATGGCGCTTCGTTTCGTCTCAGGCTTGGGTTGGGCCCTTCTCACGCCGGGGCGAGAAGGTACGGCTTGCACACCACTGGCACGCGTGCGTTGGAGCGCTCGCGTCGCAAACGCGGGTTGGGGCGCGGGGCGGGGGTTGGGATGAGGGTGCCTCGGGAGTTGGAGATGTGTCAGGCATTTGCTCCGCGCCGTTTACAAGCTACTCAACCGGCGCAGCACTGTCATCAGCACGCCGAACACTCATCCGCCCTTCGGGCACCTTCTTCCCATAAAGGGGACCGAGGTCCCGACGGGAGAAGGGGTAAAGGCAATCCCACCGCTGGCGGTTGCGGGGCAGTGAGGCGATCGATCACCAGCTGCTCGAATGCCTGCACATCCACTGCATGCACCACCGTCTGCGCCTGTTCGCCCAGCCCGGGCTGATACCCCGGTGCCCACGACAAGATATCGCCATACCCGGCATCGAAGGCGGTGTTGGTGTCGACGTAGAGCCTTTCGGTGTGCGTTGCCAACTCCGGGTGCAGCCACACTGCGGTGGCCAGTTCGTCCCACATCGGAAACCCCGGCTCGCGACGGCGTAGCGCGTGGCCGATGGTGGTGTCGGCCGCACTCATGCGTGCCAGCAATTCGGGAGTGAGTTCGGTGGCGGTGGATGGGTCGACCGGCACCATGGTGATTTGGCGCCACGGGGCGCGCATGACGATGCTGGCCGCTTCCGGGTCCCAGCGGATATTGAATTCGCGGCGCGGCGAGTTGACGAATTCGCGCGCGAATTGCTGTGCGCTGATGCTGTTGCGCTGTTGCCGGGGATTGAGGCTGCCGCCCATGTAGACCAGCTCGCGCGTCAACGTGGCGAAGGCCGGGTCCAGCGATTGCGCCAGTGCCAGGTTGGTCAACGGGCCGGTGGCAATGATGCTTACCTCGCCCGGGTATTGGCGCACCATGCGCAGCATGAATAACGCGGCCGGCTCGTCGGAGGCGCGCACCACACTGGGATTACCCAAGGCCAGATCGGGCACCACATCGTGCGCGTGATAACGCGGCGCGCTCTGCACGGTGTCGCCATCTACCCAGTGTTTGGTCCACGCGCCTTTCCAGACGAGTTTGCCGTACAGCGCTTCCCAGCGTTCGGTGGCCAACTCGCTGTTGAGCAGCGGATGCACCGGGCCGGGGAGCACTGGAATCTGCGGGTGTCCGGCAAGTTCCAGCAGGCGGCAGGTGTGCGCCAACACTGCATCGCGCCAGATGTTGCCGCTGACAGCACTGATACCCAGCACCTCGACGTCGGGCGATTGCAACAACAGCAACTGCGCGGGCGTGAAGCCGTCGATATCGTCTTCGAGAATGACGCGGCGCTTAGGATGTGGGGAGGAAGAAGCGGTCATTGATGTCGGGTGATCGAAGGTGAGTGCATCGTGGCGATGATGAAACACGTTGGCACAGAGAAGTTGTAGGAGCGCGCTTGCGCGCAAGGTGGATTTACCGGCGACGCCACATCGCGCGCAAGTGCGCTCCTACGTCATATGCATCTGCACTAGCGACGCTGCGCAAGCAACGTACGCTCGTACTGCGCCAGGTCGGTTTCCAGCTGCCATTGCAGGCGTGCCTTTTCGCTGCTCTTGCGGAAGTCGCGGCAGGTTGCGTCATCCGTCTCGCGCTGCACTGCTGTGGCGCAGGCCGATGCAGGGGCACCTTCGGCAGTCCACAGGCTGGCACCTGGCAGGAAGCTGTAGCTCAGACCATTGCGGGCGAGTTGTTTCAGGGTGGGGTAGTCGATGCCTTGTTCCTGCATCGCGCGTTGGTATTCGTGGGTCATGTCCGCGCGCGAGACGCCGGCATCATCGGTGGACAGCACCACCGGTACGCCGGCACGCAGATACAGCGCCAGCGGATGCGCGGCGCCTTTGACGCCCAGGATCACATCGTTGCTGGTGAGATTGATCTCCACTGCAATCTGCTCGCGCCGCATGCGCTGCAGCAGTGCATCGGCATCCTCTTCGTAGGGTAGATCCACGCCATGACCGATGCGGCGCGCACCCGCATCCAGCGCCTGCCGGATATGCGAGCGCAGCTGCGCCGGCGGCACCAGCCCCAACGTCAGCTCGCCGGCATGCAGCGACAGCGGCACACCGGGGTAGCGCGTTGCGAAGAAGCGGAACATCGCCATGTGCCGCGCGTAATCGGCCAATGCCACCGGGTTGTCTTCCGGCGCGACGATGTTGAGCGCCACTGCGCGGGTAGTGCCGGCAGCGATCAGCGCATGCGCTAGCGCCATCTGCCCAAACACCATCGGCTGCGGCAGCACACGCAACACGTAGGGAACATAGCGGTAATCGACCGTGCAGCCGGGGCGAGCATCGGCCTGGTCGCAATGCAGCACACGGCGTATCTGGGCATCGATGTCGGCGAGGTCGCGCTGCGCGGCTTGCACCAGCGGCGGCAAATCGGCCTGCAATGCGCGCAGATTGGCCGCGTCGTCATCGCCCTTCCACTGCAAGGCTTGCATGCGCTTGGCGAGCCTGATCCATCTGCGGTGGGTTGGCGATGATTTCCACGTACGGCACGCGGTCGCGTGCGGCCTGCTCCAGCACTGCGGCGACGGTGTCGGCAACGCGGGTGCGTACCACTGCATCGAACTTGCCGAAGGTGCTGAAGAACTGATCGTGCCCGGTGGGTTGCGCTGGGCTGGGCAGGAATTTGCGCATCGACAGCGAATCCACCACCCGGCCATACAGCGCGGCATTACGCGCTGCCAGGCCGCTGGCCGGTTCCTGGCCGGCACCGCAGGGCGGCGCGCGCAAGCTCAGATCGCTCAGTTGGACGCAGGCACCATCGTCGCTGGCCCATTGCAGATAGTCCTCGGCATACACCGAGCCAGAGAGATGGTTGTGCAGATCGCCGCCTTTCGGCATCGCCTGTAGCCAGGTGCGTAACTGCGCCGGCTGCGCGGCAGCATCACGGAATAATTGCGCGACATGTTCTTCGCGTTGTTGCGCAGGCGCTAGCGCTGGCCGTGCGTGCGCGACGATGGGTAAGAAAGCGCACATGCTCAGAAGCAGGCAGCGGTGAAGAATGGGCATGCAGGAAGCTCGGTAAGAGATGCGTTGGCGTGCGAGCGCCGATGAAGGTGTAGCTTGCCTGGCAGCGCGACGCTCGGCCAGCCACGTGCTCGCCTGCAGGTCGTCGCGCGCGCGACGCCGCCGGTCATTCCAGCGCATAGCGCAACACGAATAATCCCGCGATCGCCCAGGTGGCCGGGTGCACACCGCGCCAGCGCCCACTGCCGAGTCTGAGCGCCGCATAGGTGATGAAGCCGAACGCCAGCCCGGTGGCAATGGAATAGGTCAACGGCATGGCCAGCATGCAGATGGCCGCCGGCAACGCATCGCCCACATCGTCCCACTGAATCTGCGTGCATTCGCGCAGCATCACCGAGGCCAGGTAGATCAATGCCGGTGCAGTAGCGTAGGCCGGCACCATCGCGGCCAGCGGCGAGAACAGCAGCGCGAGTAGAAACAGGCCGGCAACCACCAGCGCGGTGAGGCCGGTGCGCCCGCCCACCTGCACACCGGCGGCGCTTTCCACATAGGCGGTGGTGCTGGAAGTGCCAAGCAGCGAGCCGGCCAGGATGGCGGTGCTGTCGGCAAGCAGGGCGCGGTCGAACTGGTGGCGCTGCGCGGGCGTATGCAGCAGACCGGCGCGTTGTGCCACGCCCATCAGCGTGCCGGTGGCGTCGAACATTTCCACCAGCACGAACACCAACACTACGTGCAGCACTGTAGCGAGCGCGCCGCTGCCGCCATGGCCGTGCAGCGCGCCGACGATGTCCAACTGCAACAACGTAGGGGCCAGGCTCGGCGGCAGCGACAGCACGCCAGTGTAGTGCACCAACCCCAGTGCCAGGGCAGTCACGGTCACCGCCAGAATGCCGAGCAGCATGGCACCACGCACGCGGCGCAGTTCCAGTACGCCGATCAGCAGCAAGCCGGCCAGCGCAAGCAGCGGCTCGGGCCGATGCAGATCGCCCAACGTGAGCAAGGTCTGCGGATGTGCTACTACCAGCCCGGCTTTCTGCAGCCCGATCAAGGCCAGAAACAAGCCGATGCCCACCGCAATGGCGCTGCGCAAAGTGGGTGGAATCCCATCCACCAACCATCGCCGCGCACCAGTGACGGTGAGCAGCAAAAAGATGCAGCCGGAAACGAACACCAGCCCCAGCGTCTGCTGCCAGCTGTAGTCCAATGTGCCGACCACGCTGAAAGCGAAGAACGCGTTCAAGCCCATGCCCGGCGCCATGCCGATGGGGTAATTGGCCAGCACGCCCATCAACAGCGAGCCGAGCGCGGCGGCAAGGCACGTGGCCACGAACACAGCGCCATGATCCATGCCGGTGGTGGCCAGGATGTCGGGATTGACGAAGACGATGTACGCCATGGTCAGAAAGGTGGTGGCACCTGCCAGCACCTCCGTGCGTACCGTGCTGCCGTTGGCGGCGAGCGCAAAACCCGGCCAGCGCATCAGCGTGCGCTCGGGGCGGGGAGTGGGTTGACGGCAGGACAAACGAACATCGGTAGACATCTCATCGATATGGGGCGGCATGCGGCAGCAGCGCACTGGCGCGGACTGCCCATCTTGCCCTGTTGTGCTGCGCTTGCCACGGACATCGGGCACGGATTTTGGTGCGAGGAGAACTCACAAAACGTAGCGCGGAATCTTTAGGCGGCGATATCACGCATTGTCGCGCTGTATGTGCCTTGGCTGACGTGCGCATTGCAGCGCGCACGCGAACGGATTGCGCGGCACATTGCGCGCCGTTGTTGGGCGCAAGCAAGTCCTCCGCCAGCGCGACGTTACGGAACAGGCGCAGATGCACCGCGTAGACAGCGGTCAAAGGTCCAGCACCAACCGCGGCGAGCGGCTGCGCGAGCAGCACACGGTGATCTGCCGATTGGTGGCATGTTCGGTGTCGCTAAGCACGCTGTCACGATGATCTGGCGTGCCAGCCAGCACGCCGGTGAGACACGCGCCGCACATGCCTTGTTCGCACGACAGTGGCACTTCAATGCCTGCATCGAGCAGGGCGCTGGCAATGCTGCAATCAGCCGGCACCTGCACCACACGTCCGCTGGCGGCCAGTTCCACTTCGAATGCGCTGTCGGCATCATGGGCAACGCTAGGCGCGGCGGCAGCGAAGTGTTCGCGATGCAGTTGCGCCACCGTCCAGCCATGCGCTTTTGCCAGCACGGTGAAGTGGTCCATGAACGCGGCCGGCCCGCAGAGATACAGCTGATCGCGTGCACGCGCCTGGCCCAGTTCTTCGGGTACATGCACACGCGGGCTCTGCCCGCCATCGCTTAGGTGCATGCGCACCTGCCCATGCGTAAAGCCTTGTTGCAGCCGCTGCGAAAACGCCACATCCGCATGCCGGCGTGCATAGTAATGCAGTACGAAGGGCTCGCCGCGGGCCTCCAGTGCTTCGGCCATCGACAGCAGCGGGGTAATGCCGATGCCGGCCGCTAGCAGCACATGGCGGTCGCCCGGATGCAGCGGAAACAGATTGCGCGGCGTGGAGATGCGCAGACGATCGCCCGGTGCGAGCTGTTCGCACAGATGCCGCGACCCGCCGCGCGAGGCATCGGCCAGCTTGACGCACAGCAAATAGTGGTCGCGCACATGCGGTGCGCTGGCGATCGAATACTGGCGAATCAAGCCATCCGGCAGATGCAGGTCCACGTGCGCGCCGGCCTCGAATGCCGGCAATTGCGCGCCCACCGGTTCCAGCCGGATCGCGCGTTGGCGGTGGCCTTGATCGACGACCTCGGCAACGCGCACTTCATGCAGGCTCATACGAGTGTCCTTGGTCGTCAGCGCAGGAAGAAGTCGCTATAGCCCTGGCTACGCAGCCCACGCCGATAGGCGATGGAACTGCGATCGGCGGGAATATGCACTTCCAGCAGCGGGTCCAGCGGCAGGTATTCCGGCCGCTGCGCTTCCACCATCGCGCGGTCTTCTTCGAACACGCGCAAGTTGAAGGCGTGCACGTCTTCCACCGGCAGATGGGTATCGAAATTGCGCGCAATCGGCACCAGCAGCCGGGTCTTGTGCTTGGACACCGGGCTTGCGGCATTCATGATCACCAGCCGCTTGCCCGGCACCGGGAAGTGGATGGTGAGCGTGGCGGTGAACGGCAGATGCACTTCGAAGTGACGCAGCCACTGGAAGTCCGGCGCCACCTCCGGCAGCGGCATGTCCACCGAATAATTGGCCACCGTGCTCAGGTAATCGGCATTGAAGCCGGTCGGCGTTTCGGTGGTGGTATAGGCCGGCACTTCGCGCTTGTCCGGCTGAGCAAACGTGGCGGTGTGCACGAAGGCGAAATGCGCCACGTCGATGAACCCCTCCAGCTGGCGCGCGGCACTGCCGCCGATGTCGAAGGCCGGGCACACGATCTGCTGGAAGCCTTCTTCGTCCCAACCCGGCATCGGCGGAATCTGGATTTCCGCATCGCTCACCCCGGCCGGCTTGGCCAGGCACACCCAGATCAACCCGTAACGCTCGGCCACCGCATAGGTATGCAGGCGCATCTTGGCCGGGATGTTCTGGCTGGGGCTGGCAGGAATGTGATTGCAGCGCCCGCCGCTGCCGAAGCGAAGGCCGTGATAGGCGCAGACCACCCCGCCGCCGTCAGCCGTGCCCATGCTCAGCGGCACGCCGCGGTGTGGGCAGACATCGCGCGCGGCCACCAACTCGCTGCCCAGCCGGTACAGCACCAGCGGTTCGTCCAGCAAGGTGGCCTTGAACGGCGCCTCACTCACCTCGCTGCTCAGCGCCACCGCGTGCCAGTGCTGGGCCAGGCGCTGCCAATCGGCGGCCTCGAAGGTGCAGTGCAGCGGCAGAGCGGGGACGGCGACATCCATGGGGGCGGTCTCTGGCACAGGGCGGGAGCGGTGCCGGATTGACTCTAGGAAGCCGGGGGTGTGTGATCAAACATCGTTTTTCCGTCTAGCCATTGCAAAAAATGCAACGCCAACAGAGCCCCGCCGCATGCTGACCTTTTCCCGCTTCACCCGTTACTTCATCGAAGTGGCCCGCTGCGGCAGCATCCGCAAGGCCTCCGACGTGCTGCACGTGTCGGCCTCTGCGATCGACCGGCAGATCCTCAAGGCCGAGGAAGAGCTGGGCGCGCAGCTGTTCGAACGCCTGCCCGGCCGGCTGCGGCTCACCGCCGCCGGCGAGCTGCTGCTGGTGGACGTGCGCGGCTGGGAAAAGGCCTACGCGCGCACCCTGGAGCGCTTCGACGAGCTCAAGGGCCTGCGCCGCGGACATGTGGAGATCGCCATGATCGACGCGCTCAGCGAAGGCGTGGTGCCGGCGGCGGTGGCGGCGCTGGTGCAGGAGTACCCCGGCATCACCTTCAACCTCTCCACCGCACGCAACCAGCGCGTGATGGAAATGGTGACCTCGGCCGACGTGGATATCGGCCTGCTGCTGGACCCGGTGAGCAGCGTGGACCTGGAAGTGCGCGCGTTTGCGGACATTCCGCTAGGCATTGCGATGCCGGTGGGCCACCCGTTGAGCACCCGCACCGAGCTGCAGCTGAGCGAGACGCTGGAACACCGCCTGCTGCTGCCGGCGGCCCCGTTGATCGTCGGCGAGCACGCCAAGGTGCTGTACCAGCGCCAGCACATCGACGTGAAGCGGCTCACCCACTGCAACGACGTGCGCACCCTGCGCGGCCTGGTGCGTGCCGGCGCCGGCGTGGGCCTGATGTCGTGGCTGGATGCCGCCCCCGACGTGGCCGACGGACGTTTGGCGTTCGTGCCGTTTCGCCAGCACCTGACCAAACCGATGACGCTGGCGCTGTGCGTGGCCCCACAACGGCAACTGTCGCGCTCGGCGCAACTGGCGATCCAGGCGCTGGCAGCGAAGATCGATGCGATGTCGGTGCCGGCGGTGGGGTAACCGCTTTCCCTGTTGAACAGGGGTGAAGGTATGGGCGTAGCAGCCGCTGCGTCACTTCTTCAGGCGTGTGGCGACGCGTTTGTCACTGCAGGCGCTGGCAGATGCGTGAGGCTCCCTCCGGCACTACGCGCCAGCTTCTCCCCCATGAAGGGGGACAATGTCCCGATGGGAGAAGGAAGCCCAAGCCCCTGCCCTGCGGGTTGGGGTGATGGTAAGGCGCGCAGCGACCCTCACCGAGCAGGCATGCAAACCGCGCCGCTCGTTACACTTACCCGGCTCACCCCCACACGACACCCGCAGCATGCAATTGATCGATATCGGCGCCAACCTCACCCATGACTCGTTCGACCGCGATCGCGATGCGGTGCTGCAACGCGCACGCGATGCCGGCGTGGCGCAGCTGGTGGTGACCGGCGCCAGCCGCGAGCATTCGCCACTGGCCTTGCAACTGGCGCAGCAACACCCCGGATTTCTGTACGCCACCGCCGGCGTGCATCCGCATCACGCAGTGGAATTCACTGCCGAATGCGAAGCAGAAATGCGCACCCTGCAGGCGCATCCGCGGGTGGTGGCGGTGGGCGAGTGTGGGCTGGATTACTTCCGCGATTTTGCGCCGCGCCCGGCGCAGCACAAGGCATTCGAACGCCAGCTGCAGTTGGCTGCAAACAACGGCAAGCCGTTGTTCCTGCACCAGCGCGACGCGCATGAGGATTTCATCGCCATCATGCGCAGCTTCGAAGGCCGCTTGGGTGCGGCGGTGGTGCACTGCTTCACCGGCACGCGCGAAGAATTGTTTGCGTATCTGGACCGCGATTACTACATCGGCATCACCGGCTGGCTGTGCGATGAGCGTCGCGGTGCGCATTTGCGCGAGCTGGTGCGCAATATTCCGGCTAATCGTTTGATGATCGAAACCGATGCGCCGTACCTGTTGCCGCGCACACTCAAGCCGATGCCCAAGGACCGTCGCAACGAGCCGATGTTCCTGTCGCATATCGTCGAAGAACTCGCGCGCCATCGTGGCGAAGACGTTGCCGTGACCGCCGCCAACAGCACGGCGGCAGCGCGTGTGTTCTTCCGCTTGCCGGAGCCGGCCAGCGCCAAGAGCGGCTGACAAACGTAGCGAGCAGACATCAAGCGGGTGCGGGCGGCGCGCAGGGAGCGCAGCGCACTCGTGGTACATGCCGCAACGCGCACTGCCAAGTTTCTTGACGGTGAGCGCAGTCGTCTTGCTCGCGGCTCCAAGCGGGTTGGGCTACGCTGCGGTTTAGGCTGCCAGCAATTCCCAGCCTTGCGCATCGCGCAGGCGCAGGCCGGGCTGTGGCATCCACGCTGACGCGCAGGCCGTCGGCCCAGGGCAACGACCTCAATCGCAGTTGAGGTCAGGTGGTATGCGCGGATGGTGTGCCCGGATCCGGCAGGGGTGTTCTGCCCGAAACGCTACGAGGACAGTAAGGAGTTGCCGCGATTAATCGCCGCCCTAGATCAACGCAATGTCTATCCAACACGGCATCACAATCATTTCGCCGTGAAGCGCGTCACACCCGAAGGGCATTACTCCATTTGGTTTCGCGTGTCGCGCGGACGAAATCTCTTATTGCTCGTTGTTGAAAGCGCTTATGTCCGTCTAGACATGGACGAGCAAATTGCGCGCTCGGCTGCTACAAAGCTGATAGACGTCTTTGTCAACACAAAGTGAGCAGACAGCAAAAAGCCCGCGTGAGCACGCTTTTTGTTAACAGCATGGTAGTGCGGGCCGGAGTCTCTTAACCCCACTCTGGGTGGGACCTTCTTTAGAAGGTGGCCAGCTCCCCCTATACACTGGGTCGGGAGAGCCTGTAACTGCTCAAGGGCAGTGGCGCTATCTCGGCCACTCCTGACGCTTCCGTCAACTACAAATGACGCAAACATCAACAAGCGATTCAGGCTCCAGGCTAGCTAGTCTCAATGTAGGTGAGATGCATGCCGCCATCCACACCGTCGGTGCCGGCGCATGAGCGATAACATCCCGGAGGAAGGCATGCCATGGGATTTGGGACATCATGGTCCCGAGGCTGGTAGTAAAACGCCGACCGGCTCTGCTTGACGACAGCGCAGGCTCGACGAACCCCACGTAGTCCGAGTTGGATCATCCATTCGCCATTGATGACAGAATTTCACATACCGGCAATGTGCTTGTTTGCTCGCAATTACCATCCGGGTGTCAGTCCATAAACAACGATACATACTCGACATGCCAATCGGTCAAACAAACTTTCCAGGAATCTATATTTCCACTCAGACAAGCGCTCGAGAAGAGCCATACAAGAACCAAGTTGAATCAGCGCTTGAGAAGATTGCGGCAGGCAACTCGGGCAGCGCCCTTCTTCAAGGTCTGAGCGCTATTAGCGCTCGCAAGAATAGAAAAGTGACCATAGCAGAGATAGGCGCTGAAGCGCAGCCCAACACCAGAGCTGTCCTCAGCGCGAGCGAGGTCGAAAAATATGATCCTAGGACCTTCGCCGATAACCAAGCGCTCGCCAGTGAACGGGCAAGAAAAGGAAAGGGATGCAACGCCATCATAGAATGGAGCCCGCATAGTAATATCGAACTGAACTCAAACGGCTCCCCTCTTCGTCTTGGCTCCAATCCTGAGGAGTCGTTTGTAGTTCTTGCACACGAGCTTATCCATGCTCAGCATCTATTGGCAGGCACGTCGAAAGCCTGCAAGGGTGGAGATCGCTACGACGAAACATCCGAAGCCGGTAAAGAGGAACTCAGGGCCGTCGGCGTCGGGAAATACGAATATCGAAAGACCGGGCAACCGAGCGAAAACTCGATCAGGCAGGAGCATGGGCTACCGATCCGCAAAAAATATAAGCCTCACGGCAGGTGAGGCTGCATATCGATCAGGATCCTGCGGGGTTGATCACTGCGCGCTCAACGCCACCTTGTAAGTATCGAATGCTCGGGCAAACTCGCCTGCCGCGATAGCGTTAGAAAACTGATATTCCTCTTGAACGCCTCCCGGGCTGGTGAACAGCAAGCGTCCATACTGGACGATCGGGATTTGGTCGTTGTCCCGGAAGCGCATGTCGCGCGAGCCATCCTTATTCACCTTCTCCCATGTCTGCCCCACGACGACAGCGTCGGGTGGCACGACCTCATGCTCAAGGAAGCCAACGACGTGGTATTGAAGGTCAACCTCTCGAAGCTCGATAAGGGCGAACGCGCCATCTGCGCGCGGCATGATCACCACCCCTGGATAAATCAAAATGTCCTCACCATTGATGTTGCCGAACCGCATCGCATGGCCGGCAAACCGCACCAATTCGGACGATGAGAAATGAATTTGAACCGGCTTCCGATCCAGCGTCCGAGAGGCTGCGGTTCGCTCACGCACGCGATCTGTGTCCCGATCAGAGGTAATATCCCAAATCGCCTTGCTTTGCCGCAGCGCTTCAAAAGCCCCGACCAACGCACCATAAGCGCGCTGCGCAGCGTCGCTCGCTTCGAAGCACATATCGATGTACGTGAGGCTCTGCCACTCCACAAGTCGCTGGACCTCGCCAGCCGCTTCCTGCACCGATGCCTCAAGCTCGGCAATGCGCCGCTTCATGAACCACCGAAACCAACTTCGCTGTCGCCGTTCCAGATCGGCCGACTCGGCACGATGGGTCGCCTGCGCCTCCGCCAAATCCTGATCGACTTTCTTCCGCTGCGATCGGGCCTTGGCAATCAGGTCGCGAACCTCGACCAAGCTATGACTTGTAAGCCGTTCAACGGACGCGCTGTTGATTTCGCGCATGGGTTGCACGGGGGCGTAGGTTGGAGCGTAGCCTTGAGTTGGCACGAACGCGTGCGGCGTCGGCGAGCCTGATGGCGAGCAGTGGCTCGTTGTGAAGGACAGGCCCGAGCCCGGAATGCCGATCGCGCTGCGGACCCCTTGAGCCCCGACATTCACTGTCGCGCCGTCTACTCCGAAGCTGGCGGTGATGCCGCTACCGGACAGGTTCAGCCTAACACCTGGAAACACCTCAAACGATTGCCTGAACTCAAGCCCCATGTCATCCATCCCTATGCCGAGTTGCCGGTGACGTTGGCCAGCAGCGCGCCGATCAGCGTTTATACGATGGCGGTGTCCCCGTCAGGACATAGAGGATATCTACGCCAATGTGGTGCGCAGCGATGAGATACGCGCCACCCGGTAGATTGGTGTGCTTTTCGAAATTCAGCTGCGCCCACCGAGTGACAGAACAGCGCTCGGCCATTTCGGTTTGAGTAAAGCCGAGGCGCTTTCGCTCCGTCACCAGACGTGCGCCGACCGTCTCGGGGAGTGCGGTTGTAGTTGTACGAGGGTTTGAACTCATCCTCACCAATGCCCCGGCTTGTCGATGGGCTTGCCAGGAGTACGAACGCGCGTGGCAAGCTGAACTGCGGCCAGCTCATCATCCAAGATGTAGTGACGTGTCCAGTCAGCGTAGCTCGACAGCGAGACGCTGACTCTTCTGTCCGCCTTACCATCGACAGGCGGCTTGCGAGGCGTGACCACCCCCTAACAAAATCTTTGGAAAGGCTTCGCGGATCGCCGCAAGGGCCGGCGCGATATCGCTATCGTTGGAGCACACCACCAACTGCTGATAGCGCCCCGACGCCGCATCGCGATACATGGCCAGCGCCAGGTTCACATCGGTCTGTTTCTCTTCGAGCTTCCAGACCCGCACCCGGCGCGTCCGATCATACGGCTGGCCGCTGACAAACTCCGCCAGAAAGGCTCCGCCTTTGTCCCAGCTGTGTTTGCCTAATGTGGTGGTAAATCGCTGCGGGTGGGTGTGTGCTAAGGCGCGCAGATACGTTGTTTGCGCGATTTCCGAAGCCTGCTTGTTGGTCGCAAACCGACCCAGCGCCGGCGCTGTGAAATACCGGACGTGCAGCAGCTCGGTGCTCGGGTCTTGGTCATGCAGGAGGCGATCAAACAGTGCGACCACATCGAGCCACTTGAATGCAGTCCCACGGATGCGTCCGTAGTACAGGTTGTAGCCATCGATGTAGACGGCAGTCGCTTTGGCGATGGTCACACGGAGCTTCCTGCGCGCATGAAAAAACCGCCTTGCGGCGGTTTTTTCGTCCCAAGCCGTTACCCTAACTTAATGGGGGCGACAAGGGAGGAGTGGTGAGAGGACTGTAACGGATGCGCCCGGGCTATGCAACATCTGGAATACTTTTGGTTCACGTGCGGAGGAAAGACCCGCCCCCCGACTGCGTGGAATTGGCCGTTATGTCCGCCAGGCCCCTCGCCGCCCTCGCCAGTGCCGGGGCGTGCGCGCTGGCCACGTGCTTGCGCTGTCTACGGTGGAGGCCTTTGCCGCGACGACGGCACTAGGCAAGCGGCATCGCGGGCATGTGCGCTTCGACAGGATCAACGGCGGCTGGTGTGGCTGAGTGGGTGTTGATCAGATCTCGGCTCAAGAGAACCAGCGCCATCGCTGGTGGTGGGCAACGCAATCCAACATCTTTTCGCCTGGTGGCAGGTAGGAGCGCACGCGTGCGCGAAAGGGCGTTACCGGGAGAGCCACGTCGCGCACGCGTGCGTTCCTACGATGGCCGTGGTGCTGTCGGCTCAAGATCAGCCTGGCTCACAGCACTTCCGCCAACGCCCATAAATGCCGCACCAACGGTTGTGCTCTCCAACGCGCCCGGCGCCGCAGCCAGGGCCAGGCGCGCCAGCGGCATATGGCCTTCGATATCCAGATAGCGCACGCCGGGTCGCCGCAGTTGCGCAGTGGACGCGGGCACCACCGAGACGCCCAGTTCGGCGGCCACAAGATTGATGATCGACGACATCTGCGGCGCTTCCTGGGTGATGCGCAGGGTCACGCCGGATTCGCGGCAGGCGGCCAGGATTTCGTCGTACAGGCTCGAGCCGAAGCTGCGCGGAAACAGGATGAACGGCTCGCCGGCCAGCGCCGCCAATGGGGCGCTGCTGCGCGTGGCCAGGGGGTGCGCGGCGGGGACGGCGATCTTCATCGGCTCGTCGGCAAAGCGCAGCAGCCGCAAATCCGGTGGCGTGCTCAGCCCGTAGCGCACGAACGCCGCATCCAGCCTGCCTTCGGCCAAGCCCACCAGCAGGCTGGCGGTATTGGTCTCGTCCAGCAGCAACTCCACTTGCGGCCACTTGCGGCGGAAATCGCGAATCAACCGCGGCACCACCGGGCTGAAGGCGGCCGAGGCGGTGAAGCCCAGGCGCAACCGTCCAGACTCGCCACGCGCCACCCGGCGTGCGGTCTCGGCGGCACGTTCCACGTCGGCGAGCACGCGGCGCACTTCGCCCAGAAACGCCTCGCCGGCTGGGGTGAGCTCGGCGCCGCTGTGGGTACGCCGAAACAACGGCGTGCCCAGCTCGCGTTCCAGAGTCTGGATCTGCTGGCTCAGCGGCGGCTGGCCGATGCCCACCCGCGCGGCGGCACGGGTGAAGTTGCCTTCTTCGGCAACCGCCAGGAAATAACGCAGGTGGCGCAGCTCCATTCATCTA
The DNA here is from genome assembly GCF_000277895.2 of Xanthomonas vasicola pv. musacearum NCPPB 4379. Classification (NCBI taxonomy): domain Bacteria; kingdom Pseudomonadati; phylum Pseudomonadota; class Gammaproteobacteria; order Lysobacterales; family Lysobacteraceae; genus Xanthomonas; species Xanthomonas vasicola. The sequence continues at coordinate 317,751 of NZ_CP034655.1, forward strand.
TTCCAGATATGGCAACTGCTACCATCATATATTGGACAGGGGGTGGTGGCGGGCGAATATTCGCCGTCTCACGTTTCAAGTGCGCGCCTGTGTCTTCCTCCGATCGCCATCCGGGTCCGCTGCCCGAGCCATCCCCCAGTTCCGACGCCGGCGCCCACGCACCGGCAGCGCTGCGCATTCGTCTGGCGCTGTTTCTGGCCGGCTTTGCCACCTTCTCGCTGCTGTACAGCGTGCAGCCGGTGTTGCCGGAATTCGCGCGTGCCTTCCATGTGGACGCAGCGACCGCCTCGCTGCCGTTGTCGCTGGCCACCGGTGCATTGGCTCTGGCGATCTTCTGTGCCGGCGCGGTGTCGGAAAACCTCGGCCGGCGCGGGCTGATGTTCGTGTCGATCGCCATCGCGGCGGTGCTCAACCTCATCGCTGCCTTCCTGCCGCACTGGGGTGCGCTGGTAGTGGTGCGCACTTTGTCCGGCATCGCGCTGGGCGGGGTGCCGGCGGTGGCGATGGTGTATCTGGGCGAAGAATTGCCGGCCAACAAGATGGGTGCGGCCACCGGCTTGTATGTGGCCGGGAATGCCTTCGGCGGCATGAGCGGGCGCATCGTGATGAGCGTGCTGACCGACCACACCGATTGGCGCACCGCATTGGCAGTGTTAAGCGTGTTTGATCTTCTTTGCGCGCTTGCGTTCTTCTGGTTGCTGCCGCCGTCTCGCAATTTCGTGCGTCGGCACGGCATTAACCTGCGCTTCCATCTGCGCGCCTGGGCCGGGCATCTACGCGATCGCAATCTGCCGTTTCTGTTCACGCTGCCCTTTTTGTTGATGGGCGTGTTCGTGTGCCTGTACAACTACGCCGGCTTTCGCCTGGGTGGGCCGGAATTCGGCTTGAGCCAAAGCCAGATCGGCATGATCTTCAGCGCCTATGTATTCGGCATCGTCAGTTCGTCGGTGGCCGGTGCGGCCTCGGACCGGTTCGGGCGCGGTCCGGTGGTTACGACCGGCATCGTGCTGTGCCTGCTGGGCGTGGCGTTGACCTTGGCGCACGCGCTGGCGGTGGTGGTGACCGGTATCGTGCTGCTGACGATTGGGTTTTTTATCGCGCATTCGGCCGCCAGTGCGTGGGTCAGCCGGCTGGGTGGTGCGCATCGCAGCCATGCCGCGTCGCTGTATCTTCTGGCCTATTACGCCGGCTCCAGCGTGATCGGCGCGCTGGGTGGCTGGTTCTGGCAACACGGCGGCTGGGACGCGTTGGTCGGCATGTGCCTGACGCTGCTGGCGATTGCTTTTGCGGCCGCCTACATCTTGCGCCAACGTGCCGACGATGCGCGTCCTTATGGCCGGTTTGCGCCGCATCCTGCGCGCGGCGAGTGATGCAGCGCGACCGATGCGGTCATCCGTCATCGAACATGGCCGATCTGGATATCACCCGCGTGGTCTGCGCGCGCGTGCTCAACATCGGCGGTGATTTCCCGTGAGGGCGCGCATCGACGTCGGGCAAGAGAAGATCGTTGTGTCGACGGCCGGGCATGCGCGCGAACCAGCCGCGCGCAGCAGCCTACCGCTGGTTGGTCGCATCACCAAGCCAAGCGTCCACCTTCGGTGTAATACCCGCCCGTGCCCAGTTCGGACATCGCCACATGTGCGATTGTGGCGGCCGCTTGCTCCACGCTATTGGGGCCAGTGTGTCCGTTGAGGTCGGTCGCGGTGTAACCGGGATTGACTGCATTCACCGCGAAGCCTTCGTTGCGCAACTCCTTCGCCAGCAACACGGTGAAGGCGTTGAGCGCGGTCTTGGACGAGCAATAGCCCAGCACGTTGACTGCGTGATAGCGATAACCCGGGTCGCCCTGCAACGACAACGAACCCAGATCGCTGGAAACATTGACGATGCGTTTGAGCGTGCCGGCGCGTAGCACTGGCAGCAGTGCCTGGGTGATGGCGACCTGGCCGAACAGATTGACCTCGTAGGTGGCGCGCAGGTTGTCCAGCGTCGCGGTGGCGGGCGTGCCGTCATCGATAATCACCGCAGCATTGTTGACCAGTACATCGAGCGCGGTGCCGGTTGCCTGCAGCTGCGCTACCGCTGCAGCGATGCTGTTGGTATCGGTGATATCCAGCGGCAGCACGTGCACGTTGTCTGGAGTGCGCAGCTTGCTGCGTGCGGCTTCGCCACGTGCAGGGTCGCGGCTGCCCAGGTACACGGTCCAGCCGGCGTAGGCGAGGTGGGCGACCAGCGCAAGGCCAATGCCTTTGTTGGCGCCAGTGATCAATGCAACCGGTGTGGAAGCGGACATGCGGGCAGTTCCTTGGAATCGCGGAGAAGTCCCCCCAGACTAGGTGTCATCCCGCAATGTGTACATTCGCATTCGTGAGCACCTCTATGCCGCTGCAAAAAACGCGTAAATCCCCGCAGCAAGCGCGTTCGCGCGCCACTGTGGAGGTCATTCGCCAGGCCAGCATTCAGGTTTTGGTGGCTGAAGGACTGAAAGGCTGCACCACCACGCGCGTGGCCGAACGTGCCGGGGTTTCGGTGGGTAGCGTGTATCAGTACTACCCGAACCGGCAGACCATGTTGACCGCAGTGCTGGACTGGTATTTGCAGGCGGTGACCCACGCGGTGGAGCAGGCCTGCGCGCAACAGCACGGGCGTACGCTTGCGCAGCAATGCGAGGCGCTGGTGCATGCGTTTGTGCACGCCAAGTTGCAGCACGTGGATGTCTCACGCGCGCTGTATGCCATCTCCGAACTGCATGGTGGTGCGGCATTGGGAGCGCAGGCGCGCAAGCGCTCGCAGCAGGCATTTGCAGCCGCGCTCGCTACCACGTCGGATATACGTTTCGACGATTGCGAGGCAGTCGCGGAGATCGGCATGGCGGCCATCACCGGGCCGCTGAGAAGCCTGCTGGAAGATGGTGCGCCAGCCGCGCGTGTTGCACCGCTACAGGCGCAACTGGTGGTGTTGCTGCACAGTTATCTCGTTGCCACCGGAGTTGCACGATGAGTACGGCGAGGGTTCACGACGGCGACGCACTGCAGGACTTCATCGAGCGCCATCAGCGTCTGTTCGTGCTGACCGGCGCCGGTTGCAGCACTGATTCGGGCATTCCCGATTATCGCGATCTGCAAGGCGGCTGGAAGCGTCCGCAGCCGGTGACGTTTCAGGCCTTCATGGGCGAGCTGTCCACGCGGCAGCGCTATTGGGCACGCAGCCTGGTCGGTTGGCCGCGCTTTGGCCTGGCGCAACCCAATGTCACCCATCACGCGCTCGCTGCGCTGGAAGCGCGTGGCCAGTTGGAAGTGCTGCTCACCCAGAACGTGGACCGCCTGCATCAGGCCGCCGGCAGTCAGGCGGTGATCGATCTGCATGGGCGGCTGGATGTGGTGCGTTGCATGGGCTGCGAGCGCCGCATGCCACGCACCGACTTCCAAGTGCTGCTCGAGCAGGCCAACCCCGGTTGGGCGGAGCTGGAGGCCGCGCAGGCGCCCGATGGCGATGCCGATCTGGACAATGTGGCCTTCGAGCATTTCGTGGTGCCGCTGTGCCCGGTGTGCGGTGGCGTGCTCAAGCCGGATGTGGTGTTCTTCGGCGAGAACGTGCCGCGCGAGCGGGTGGAGCGCGCATTTGCGCATCTGCAGGCCGCCGACGCGGTGCTGGTGGTAGGGTCATCGCTGATGGTGTATTCGGGGTTTCGCTTCGCGCAGACCGCGGCACGCAACGGTTTGCCGATTGCCGCGCTTAATTTCGGGCGCACGCGCGCCGACGACCTGCTGACGTTGAAGGTGGAGCAGTCGTGCGCGCAGGCGCTGGCATTCCTGCACGGGCCGCCGGACCTGCCGCGTGTACGCAGCGTCAATGACGCCAGTGCGCGTTCTGCATGACGCAGTGATCCATCGCAGCAGTTGTGCTGACGCGCGCGGCGCAGTGCAATAAGCGTCCCCGTGTCAGTTGTGGATGCCGCCTTGAGCCAGTTGTTCTCCCCCATTACCTTCGGCCCGCTTGCGCTCGCCAACCGGATTGTCATTGCACCGATGTGCCAGTACTCGGCACAGGACGGCCGCGCCAGCGATTGGCATCGCATCCATCTGGGCACGTTGTCGCAATCCGGTGCCGGCCTGCTGATTCTCGAAGCGGCCGCAGTGGTGCCGGAAGGGCGCATCAGCTACGCCGATCTTGGCCTGTACGACGACGCCACCGAGCAGGCTTTGGGTGAGGTGTTGCAATCGGTGCGGCGCTGGTCGCCGATGCCGATCGGCATCCAGCTGGCACATGCCGGCCGCAAGGCTTCGACCGATCTGCCATGGAAAGGCGGCGAGGCCATCGCACCCGATCACGCGCATGGCTGGCAGACGGTGTCTGCATCGTCTGTACCGTTCCGCGCAGAGCAGCCGGTGCCACAAGCGTTGGATGAGGCGGGGATCGATGCCGTGGTTGACGCCTTCGTCGCATCGGCAAAACGTGCCGAGCGCCTGGGCCTGGAGTTGATCGAACTGCACGCCGCGCATGGCTATTTGATGCATCAGTTCCTGTCGCCGCTGAGCAACCAGCGCAGCGATGCGTATGGCGGCTCGCTGGAAAATCGTATGCGGTTGACGTTGCGCATCTTCGACGCGGTGCGTGCGGCAGTGTCGGAAAAAATCGCCATTGGCGTGCGTATCTCGGCCACCGATTGGGTCCAAGGCGGTTGGGATGTGCAGCAGAGCATCGCCTTGTCGAAGGCGCTGGATGCACGCGGTGCGCATTACATCCATGTTTCCAGCGGCGGGCTCGATCCGCGCCAGCAGATTCCGCTGCAGGCGGGCTATCAGATTCCGTTCGCGCAGGAGATTCGCGCAGCAGTGAGCACGCCGGTGATTGGTGTGGGCTTGATCACCGAGCCGGCGCAGGCCGAGGCGATTCTGCAAGAAGGCCAAGCCGATGCGATCGCGCTGGCGCGTGGCATCCTGTACGACCCGCGCTGGCCGTGGCATGCCGCCGCAGCGCTGGGCGCGTCGGTCACTCCGGCGCCACAATACCTGCGCTGCGAGCCACGCGATGCGCGTGGCGTGTTCGCCAATTGATCCACCCCTGACGTGATACCGAACAAGGACAACGCATGCCGATAGGATTTCTGGGCTTGGGCACGATGGGCCTGCCGATGGCGCACAACCTGGTGCGCGGCGGGTTCGAACTGAGCGTGTGGAACCGCTCGCCCGAACGTGCCCAGCCGCTGCGCGACGCTGGCGTCACGGTGGTCGAGCAACCGCGCGACGCCGCGCACGGCCCACTGCTGTTTTCGATGCTGGCCGACGACAACGCAGTGCGCCAGACCTTGTTGGAACGCGGCGTGCTGGACGCGCTGCCGGCGGGCAGTGTGCACGTCAACATGGCCACCATTTCGGTGGCGCTGGCGCATGAGTTGACCGCGCTGCATGCCGAGCGCGGTGTGGCCTACGTTGCCGCGCCGGTGCTTGGGCGCGTGGAGGTGGCCGAAGCCGGCAAGCTCAATATTCTGGCCGGCGGCGATGAAGCCGCAGTGGCACGCGTGCAGCCGATGTTCGATGTGCTGGGGCAGAAGACCTGGCACATCGGTCGCGCACCGGAGCAGGCCAATGCAGTGAAGCTGGCCGCCAATTTCTGCCTGGCCAGCGCCATCGGTGCGATGGCCGAAGCCAGTGCGCTGGCACGCGGCCACGGCGTGGATGCCACGCAGTTTCTGGGCATGCTCACCAGCACCTTGTTCGCCGCGCCCGCCTACCAGGGCTATGGCCGTCTGATCATGCAACGCGAGTACCTGCCCGCCGGCTTCACTGCCACGCTCGGTCGCAAGGATGTGGACCTGGCCATCCAGGCCGGTGCCGATAAGGAGGTGCCGATGCCGTTGGGAGAATTGCTGCGCGCCGGCCTGGACGAGGCCATCGCGCATGGCGACGGCAATGCAGACTGGGCGGTGCTGGCGGAAGTTTCGGCGCGGCGGGCAGGGCAGGTGGCCTGATCGCGCTGCCGCAAAGCGGATTTGGAGCGGTTAACACAACATAGTGAGCAGTCGTCAGGTGGGCGTGGAAGGCGCGCAGGAACTGGGGTGTACGCGTGGTGCATGCCGCTTCCGAGCTCCGCCCACGCGCGCGTGGCCGGCGCTTTTTTTGTTAGCTGCGCTTAGCCCTGCACAAGGCACTTCGCTTCAAAGCACGGCAGCCCACCGCTTGCTCACCTAACCATGCAGCAGACCTTCTAAAATGCCGGCTCGTGACAGCCGCCGCTCCAGGGAGGATGCGATGCGACACCTGCATATCACGTTCGGTTCGACCGCGCGCGCACCGCGCGCACTGGCTTGCGCCGGTGACACACGATGACCGACGCTCCGGTCATCGCCCAAGGCCCGGTAGGCCCGGACCATCCCGAGCACCCGGACCACTATCTGTTCGCACAGATCCGCGAAGCGGTGAGCGTGCTGGATGCCGAGTTGGGCAAGCCTGTTGATGAGGCGAGCGAGCGCATGGCCGCGCGTCTGCTGCCGCTGGCCAAGCAGCATGGCTTCGATCAGGTGGATTACGTGGTGCTCAGCCGCCACCTCGGCGAAGTTGGCGAGAACGTGTTCCTGGTGCGTGGCGAGCTGTCCGACCCCGCGCATCTGCGTGCGCACATCACCACGCAGGAAGCCATGCAGACGTCGGTGGACGCGTCGCTTGCACAACTGGACGAGATCAATCGGCGGCTGATGCTGCGTTTGCCGCCGCGCTGAGTACGTGTGTGGAATCGCGCATGCGGTTGCGCCGCGCGATCGACTCCAGCACCACGTCTCAGCGAAACACGCGGTGTGCAGCACGGACGTAAGGCAGCAACGACGCATCGGTCAAACGCTGCAGCGTTGCATACCAGACCTTGGCGCCCGTTCGCGCTAAAAAAGTTACCGACGCAAGCACTGCGTCGGTGATGTCGCGCATTGGCTATCATTGCGCCGATGCGCTCCGACTACATCCTCACCCTGTCCTGCCCCGACCGCACCGGTATCGTCTATCGCGTGACCGGGCTGCTGTTCGATCTGGCCTGCAACATTCTCGACGCGCAGCAGTTCGGCGACGACGAAAGCGGGCGGTTCTTTCTGCGCGTGCATTTCCACAAGCCGGCAAAGACCGAGATTGCCGCCCTCGAACAGCGCTTCGCGGCGCTGGCCGACGAATTCCAGATGGACTGGCAACTGCACGATGCCCGCCGCCGCGCGCGCCTGCTGGTGCTGGTGAGCAAGCAGGGCCATTGCCTCAACGATCTGCTGTTCCGCATGCATAGCCGGCAGCTGCCGGTGGAAATTGCCGCGGTGGTCTCCAATCACACCGATTTTGCAGCGCTGGCCGCCTCCTACGGCATCCCCTTCCATCATTTACCGGTGAGCGCCGACACGCGCGCCGCACAGGAAGCGCAACTGCTCACGTTGGTGGACGACCTGCAGATCGATCTGGTGGTGCTGGCGCGTTACATGCAGATCCTGTCGCCGGAACTGTGCCGTGCACTGGCCGGGCGTGCGATCAATATCCATCACAGCTTCCTGCCCAGCTTCAAGGGTGCGCAGCCGTATCACCAGGCGCACGCGCGCGGGGTCAAGATCATCGGCGCCACCGCGCATTACGTCACCGAAGATCTGGACGAAGGTCCGATCATCGAACAGGACGTCGCCCGCGTCGACCACGCCATGACCCCACGCGACCTGATACGCCTGGGCAGCGACACCGAATCGCTGGTGCTCGCGCGTGCGGTGCGCCGCCACGTCGAACATCGCATCGTGCTGAATGGACATCGCACGGTGGTATTTCGGTAAGGCCGGGAATGGGGAATGGGGAGTTGCAAAATCAAAGGCGGTAGCCTTGCTCCGCACGTTTCACAATTTGAAGTGAAACGAGGGGAGTCAAAAGCGGGAGTAGGCGAAAGATCACTCAACAGCGCAACGCTTCTGCTCTAACGATTCGCCATTCCCAATTCCCCTTTCACGGCTCAAAGCGATACCCCGCGCCATACACCGAGCGGACCCAGTCCTCGCCGCCCGCATCGGCGAGCTTGCGGCGTAGGTTTTTGACATGGCTGTCGACGGTGCGGTCGGTAACGATGCGGCGGTCGGCGTAGAGCCGGCCCATCAGTTGCTCGCGCGAGTAGACACGGCCGGGCGCGGCGGCGAGGGTGCGCAGCAGACGGAACTCGACCTGGGTCAGATCCAGGTCGCGGCCATGCACGCTGGCGCGGCAGGCGTGTTCATCGATGCGCAGGCCCGGCGCTGGCGCGCCGTTGGGATCGTGGCGATGGCGGCCAACGACTGACTCACGGTGGCCGCCGATCAACAGCGTCTGGCGCTCGCGCAGCAAACGCTGGACAGCCAACGCAAGACGCTGCGTCTGACCGAGTTGCAGCACGATAACGGGATCGTCTCCGGGCTGGATCTGGCGCAGATCCAGACCAGCGTGGAAGGCGCGCGCGCTGACGTGGCCAATTACTCCACCCAGCTGGCGCAGTCGCGCAATGCCTTGAATCTGGTGGTGGGCACATCGGTGCCGGCTGCGTTACTGCCTGACAGCGATGCGATTGAGACCGGTGTAGCGCTGGCGCCATTGCCTGCGCTGCTGGAATCGCGTGTGTTGTTGCAGCGCCCGGACGTGCTGTCGGCCGAACACACGCTCAAGGCCGCCAATGCAGATATCGGCGCAGCACGCGCGGCGTTATTCCCCACCATCTCGTTGACCGCCGATGTCGGGCGCGGCAGCGACGCGTTATCCAATCTGTTCGATGGCGACCACACATGGTCGTTCTCGCCCAGCGTGAGCTTGCCGATCTTCCGCGCCGGTGCCTTGAAGGCCGAGTTGGATGTGGCCAGGCTCAAAAGGACATCACCGTTGCGCAGTACGAACTGGCGATCCAGACCGCCTTTAGTGAAGTGGCTGATGCGCTCGCCGAACGCATGCAACTTGAAGAACGGATGGATGCGCAGCGCGCCATAGTGGCGGCAGCACAACGTGGCTTCAGCCTATCGGATGCGCGCTATCGCAATGGCGTGGACAGTTATCTGGTGGCACTGGATGCACAGCGCACGTTCTACAGCGCGCAGCAGACACTGATCAGCTTGCGGCTCACCGAAGCGAGCAATCGGGTGACCTTGTACAAGGTGCTCGGTGGCGGTGCCGATGCACAATCGGCCGTGGTATCAACCCAAGCCCCGGCGCCGACCATGCAAGGCTAACGCCGGTTGCAACGCGATGGCCAGCGCCCGCACCGGCCATCGCAAAGCAGATCAATCTGCATTACCTCGCCGCATTTGCATTCATCACCGCATTGCGGTCGGCATCCAGATACTGCGCCGGGTCGCGCATGCCGGTGGTGTGGCATTGGCCAGTGGTATGGCCAAGATTGACGCCGCCCGGCAGCTGCGCGTTGACCTCCTCCACAACCCCATCTTCGGGGTCTTTCAAGACAAGGTCCGAAGCAGCGTTGCAGTAGTCGTTGGTGTACCACTTCTTGCTCTTGGCGAAGGAGGTGGTGTAGTAGTTCACCTTGGCGCGTGCATCGGGCGGAATTCCGGCCAGCCAGGCCTTGGCGCCGTCGTAGGTCATGTCGGTGTTGCTACCGCAGCCCTCACCGAACCTCGACCCTGCCGTGGCCAGTACGCCGGCCATATTGGTGCCCTGATACGGTGTACCCACCGATTGCATCACCCGTCCGCCGGTCGCTTTATCCAGCCCGCTCCAGTAGTAGGTGTACAGATGCAGCGCGGCCATGCCGCCCTGGCTGTGCGCTACCGTGGAGAACGACGACCATTGGCTGGCGAACTGTGCAAGCAGCTGCGCGAACTGGTCGTTGCTGCGGTTCTGCTTGGGATCCAGGAAGGTCGATGCATTGGTGAACTGGGCCTGTGGCCACACGCCGTTGGAGCAATAACCGTGCACCAGCACCAGTTGCGAACCGGCGGCCTGTGGCTGCGCCGTCGCCATCGCAGATGCCAATGCGCTCGGGCGCGGGCCCATGCGCATGCTTTCGTCGATCGCGGTGCTGGCGCGGGCGATGCTGACACGTCGTAGCGCGGGCACTTGCAACGGCAGCGTGCCGGCCTGCACCAGCGGAATGTAATGGTCCGGGTCTTCGATGCGCAGGCTGCGCAGCGTAAACGGTGCCCGCGCACCTGCACGCGCAATCCAGCGTTCGTCCAGGCTCAATGGCAACTGGCCTTGTTGGGGTGTCAGCATGCCGCCGATCCAGGCCACCGGTAAGTCCTTGCCCTTGGCATCGGTGCCCCACACCTGGCCGAACACGCGGTAATGCGATGGTGCCTTGCCACGCGCAGCGACCGGTAGCGCAATCGTCAGCCGCGTGCCTTCTGCAGCGCGCGCGCTAAGGGCATTGCCGAGCAGACGCAGCGACGTATCCAGCACCGGTAGCACATGTTCGCTGGTCCGCACGAAAGCCTGCCCTGCCTGGTCATGCCCACGCACGATCACCTGCGCAATCCAGGTGCCCTCGCTGGTGGGTTGGAACGTGCCGCCGTACACGCCATCGCCAGCGGCGCCATCATCATGCTTGCCATCATCGGCCATTGGCAGGTTGCGGATGCCACCTTGCGGATCGATCACACGCAAGCTCGCTTCGTCGATCTTCCCAGCCTGCGCGGCCAGCAATGTGGCACCGCTTGCATCGTTGCCGCTGAGCAGCGCATTGAGCGTGAGCGACTGGCCAACCTGTTGCTGACGATTGCGCAGGTACGAGGCGAGCTGCGTGCGCTCATCACCTTCCATCAACACATAGCCGCGCTGCGCCACCGGCGAGGCCGACTGCAGTGTCAGCGACCAGTTGCCGTTTGGTGCGGACTCCACGGCGTAACGCATGCCACTGGTGCCGTTCTCTGCGCTACCCAGCAACGTGCGCTGCGCCTGTAGCGGCGTTGCCACCGCAGCGGTGCGTGCGCCAGCAACCGCAGGTGCAGCCACTGCCGCATCCCAGACCTGATCGCCGGACAGCACCATGAAGCGCAGGTGCCCGTTTTCCACCGGCAAGCTGCCTTGCCAGCGCGCGGATTGACCGGCCGGTGCCAGTTCCACCGGCAGCAACGCACTCTTGGACAAGATAGCCGATTCGGCCGGATCGGGCGCACGCATCTGCGCGAAATCTTCCGGTGGGCCAGCCAGTTGTTTGGGCTGCAACTCGCCCGCCGCAAGCGGAGCGGAGAACAATGAGAGGGAGCACAACAGTGAAAGCAGCGGCGGCTTCGGCATGGCAAGATCTTCCTGTGAGCGTTGCAGAAACAATGCCCTCGCGCAGGGCAACGACATCGGATGGAGCGCTCCCTCGCCGTGATTGCCGACCAGAATGCCGCGCTCCTGCGACAAGTCTGCTGGCGCTGCAATACCTAACGCGCAGTAAGCGCTTCGCTACAAACTAAAGAACACAGCTTATGAACAGGATCGCGGACGAGACGTCCTTCATGAGAGAGGAGAGGGGGGGCGAACGGCGACGCCATTACTTTTCCACACGCATTGCGAATTCTGCCGCAGTGAATAACACGCCTGAGCCAACGCTGCATGAAGCACATCCAGCGGCTCTAATTCATGCCGGCCTTGCTACTCACTGATAGCCCAATTAGTCGCGGTGTAACGGTCTCAAGCCAGTGTTGATTTGCAACCGGCATTAGCGGGCTTCAGGGCCGATCCGCTCGGACGGCGCTGATGCGATCTTGTGGCGCGTTGCGCGAACGATAGTGCGCAACCCACTCCACAGACTGGGCGATGCCGCCGAAGGGAAAGACGTGCAGGCGGATATCTCCATGCGCTTCCGTCAGGCAGCTGACAAGGCGATCGACAAAGCGATCCGGCCCTGCGTTGCCGAATAACTTGCCAATCGAGATGCCATAGTTCGAGAGCACTGACGCGCAGACGCCGACACCGCAGCTTGCCGCATAGCGTGCAAGTACGGCGACACTGGCCGGACCAGGCACGCCCACACGCACCGGATGCGTCATGCCACGCGCGCGCAGCGCTTCCACCCACGTCACCACCATGTCCGCATCGAACCCGAACTGCGTCACGATCACGGCTGCCATACCGCGCTCTTCGATGCTGCGGCACTTGCGTTCCAGCACATCCCATTGCTCTGCCGTATGCATGATCGGATGTCCCTCAGGGTGACCTGCTACGCCGATGGTGCGGATACCTGCGCGTTCAAACACGCCGGTATCGATCAGAGACAGGCTGTCGGCAAACGGTCCCTTCGGAGTAGACGGATCACCTGCGATCACAAAGCAGCGTGTGACGCCGGCCTCATCGACCAGGCGCGCGACAAATGCCTGCAGTTCGTCAAGCGACGTCATGCGGCGTGCAGAAAGATGCGGCATGGGTTCGAAGCCAAGCCCGCGCACCATCTGTGCTGCGGCCAGCCGCGCAGCGTCGTTCTGGCCTGGCAAGTAGGGAATGAACATGGTGGAGCCAGGTAGCATGCGCGGCGCCGCTTTGGTCAGCGCGCCGATGTCCTTGACGCTGACCTCCAGCGAATAGGCGTCAGCGATTGTGTTGGCGAGGCTCGGCGTGTCTGTAGACATCATGGGTATTGCAATCTTGTCATGATGATTGGGTGGCTTCGGCATGGCGCGGCGCTCTGGTCGAGCAGGAAAGGAACCTGAAATTCAGGCGCGGTCGCCGCTAACTGGCGCAAGACTCAGTCTTGCGGCTCGTCATCGCCATAGAACTTCACGCCGAGTTGAATGCGCTTGCGACCGCTGTCTACACGATGCCGATTGGTGTCGCGCAGGGAGTACACGCAGCCGCAGTATTCCTGCTGATAGAAGTTTTCGCGCTTGCTGATCTCGACCATGCGCGAGGCACCACCGCCCTTGCGCCAGTTGTACTCCCAGTAGAGCAGGCCGGGATACCTGGCCGCTGCGCGGACGCCGCAGTCGTTGATTTGCTGCATGTTCTTCCAACGTGAGATGCCCAGCGAACTGGTGATCACCGGAAAGCCGTGTTCGTGGGCATACAGCGCGGTACGTTCAAAGCGCATGTCGAAGCACATCGTGCAGCGCACGCCGCGCTCTGGCTCGTTCTCCATGCCGCGTGCCCGCTCGAACCAGTTATCTCGATCGTAATCCGCGTCGATGAAGGGCACGCCGAACTGTTCGGCAAAGCGGACGTTCTCGTCCTTGCGCAACTCGTATTCCTTGCGCGGATGAATGTTGGGGTTGTAGAAAAAGATGGTGTAGTCGATGCCGGACGCCAGCATCGCCTCCATCACTTCGCCAGAGCACGGCGCGCAGCAGGAATGCAGCAACACCTTGGTGTGGCCGTCAGGCAGTGGAAGTGGCGTGCGCTCGGTCGTTGCATCCATCAGTTGGGTCCTCGCGTGTAGGTGCTGGCATTGGCTGGCGCGCGCGCCAGTTTGATAAAGGCGCGCAGGTAATCGATCGCGATATCCGACTCGCGTGCGCCCAGATAGATCTGTTTGGGAATGCCGCCTGCGCCCAGCCGGACCGGCACCACGTCCATCCTGGCCGCATATTCCTCCACCAGCCAGCGCGGCATGGCGGCCACGCCGCGGCCACTGGCCACCATCTGCATCATGATGTCGGTGGTTTCGATGGCCTTGTGGCGCCGGGGCGTGACACCGGCCGGCAGCAGGAACTGGCTGTAGATATCCAGGCGTTCGAGATCCACCGGGTAGCTGATCAGCACCTCGCGCGTCAGCTGCTGCGGCTTGACGTAGGCCGCCGAGGCTAGCGCATGGCCCTTGGGCACCACCAGCACCTGCTCATAGTCGAACACCGGCTCGAAGGTGAGCCCCGGCTTGAACAGCGGGTCGGGCGTGACCAGCAGATCGATCTCGTAGCCGAACAGCGCGCCAATGCCACCGAACTGGAATTTCTGCTTCACATCCACATCCACATCTGGCCACGTGGCCAGATACGGCGCAACCAGCTTGAGCAGCCACTGATAGCAGGGATGGCATTCCATGCCGATGCGCAGCGCACCGCGCTCGCCCTGCGCAAACTGCCCCAGCCGCTCTTCGGCCAGATCCAGTTGCGGCAGCACCCGGTTCGCCACCGCCAGCAGGTATTGCCCGGCCTGGGTCAGGCGCAGGCTGCGCCCCTCGCGCAGCCAGATGTCGGTGCCCAGCTGCTGCTCCAGCTTCTTCATGCTGTGGCTCAGCGCCGACTGGGTCAGATTCAGCACGCCTGCGGCAGCGGTCAACGAGCCCTGCTGCTCGACCTGCTGGACGATGGTGAGATGGATGCGCTCAAGCATTCAGATGATCCGAATTCATGGACTGTTGAAATAACACCATTTTACTTCATCGAATGCGAGCCCTAGCATCAGGGTCGTTGTTCAGGCGCTGCCAGGACGCAGGCTCGGACCCAGATATGACCGGTCGATTTCGGGCCTAAACGTTCTTGACGCACTGTACGACTTCCCCACTGATCAGGTTGCCCCGTATGACTGTCAAAGCGCCACACACACTTCGCGTCGTTGCGGTCTCCGGCGGAATGCAACGCCCCTCCAAAGCTGTCGCGCTGGCAGAGCACCTGCTGGAGTTGATCGCCGAGCAGTTGCCGTGCGAGCGCCATTTGGTCGAAATTGGGGCCTTGGCACCGCAGTTCGCTGGCGCGCCCTGGCGCTCACACCTGCCCGACACCGTGGAGCAGGCGCTTGCGCTTGTGGAACAGGCCGACGTGCTGGTGGTGGCAACACCGGTCTACCGCGGTTCCTTCACCGGGCTGTTCAAGCATTTCTTCGATTTCATCGATCAGGATGCCTTGATCGACACGCCCGTGCTGCTCGCCGCAACCGGCGGCAGCGACCGCCATGCGCTGATGATCGATCACCAGCTGCGGCCGCTTTTCAGCTTCTTCCAGGCACGCACCTTGCCGTTGGGCGTTTACGCAACCGACCGGGACTTTCTGGACTACCGCGTGCACAACGAGGCGCTGGCCGAGCGGGCCAGGTTGGCGGTACAGCGGGCATTGCCGTTGATCGAACTTACGCGACATGCGCGGTCCATCAACGCACAAGACGTGGCCGCAGCCTGAGGGCCAACTCGCGGTGGCCAGGCCACCGGATCGGTCGGCAAGCGCGCACTGCTGCACAACCCGGCTTGCATGCCACCGGCATACCCACCTGCGCAGCGACGTACGCGCGTTCCCATCTTAGACACCAGGCATCAGCTCGCAATGACTCAAGACTTGAACTTCACCATCAAGAGCCTGCGCTTCGATGAGGATTACCGTCCCTCGGCTACGACGCGCAACACGACAAATTTCGCCAATCTGGCCAGAGGCCAGCTGCGTCAGGAAAATTTGCGTAACACGCTGGCGATGATTAACAACCGCTTCAACGATCTGGCGCATTGGGATAACGCCAAGCGCGACCGTTATGCGCTGGAGCTGGACATCATCTCGGTTGAAATGAACATCGGCGCGCGCGCGCCAGACGATGGCTTTCCGTTGATCGAGATATTGAAGCCCACTATCGTCGATCAACACACCGGTGCGCGCATCGAGGGCATTGCCGGCAATAATTTTTCTTCCTACGTGCGCGACTACGATTTCAGCGTGCTGCTGCCAGCACACAATCAAGATGCGTCCAGCTTCAACATCCCCGAAGATTTTGGCGATCTGCACGGCAAGCTGTTCAAGCACTTCGTGCATTCGGCCGCGTACACCGTGCGCTTCCAGAAGCCGCCGGTCATCTGCATCAGCGTCTCCACCAGCCGAACCTATCACCGCACCGGCAACCGGCACCCCATCCTGGGCATCGAATACCGGCAGGACGCGTTTTCGCTGACCGATCAGTATTTCGAAAAAATGGGCCTGCAGGTGCGCTATTTCATGCCGCCCAACAGCGTTGCGCCCTTGGCGTTTTATTTTTTCGGCGACCTGCTCGGCGACTACACCAACCTGGAGCTGATCGGCACCATCGCCACGATGGAGACGTTCCAGAAGATCTACCGGCCGGAAATCTACAACGCCAATTCTGCAGCAGGGGCGATCTATCAGCCGAGCCTGAAGCATCAGGATTATTCGTCCACCCAGATCGTCTACGACCGCGAAGAGCGCAGCCAGCTCGCCGTGAAGCAGGGCAAATTCACCGAAGAGCATTTCATCCGGCCCTACGGCAATCTTCTTGAGCAGTGGGCGTCCAGCCACGCTCCCTAATCAACCGAACGCAAGACATCCTCATCATGACAAAGCTGCTCCCCACCTCAACCGCAGGTAGCCTGCCCAAGCCGTCATGGCTTGCCCAGCCAGAGACGCTCTGGTCACCCTGGAAGTTGCAGGACGCGGAACTGATCGAAGGCAAGCAGGACGCATTGCTGTTGGCGCTGCAGGAACAGCAGCATGCCGGCATCGATATCGTGAGCGACGGCGAACAGACCCGCCAGCATTTCGTCACCACCTTCATCGAACACCTCAGCGGTGTCGATTTCGCAAAGCGCGAGACGGTCAGGATTCGCGACCGCTACGACGCCAGCGTGCCGACGGTGGTTGGTGCGGTGAGCCGCCCGCGATCCGTCTTCGTGGACGATGCCAAATTTCTGCGTCAGCAAACGCGTCAGCCGATCAAGTGGGCGCTGCCGGGCCCGATGACGATGATCGACACGCTCTACGATGCGCACTACAAAAGCCGCGAAAAGCTTGCATGGGAATTTGCCAAGATCCTGAATCAGGAAGCCAGGGAACTCGAAGCCGCTGGCGTGGACATCATTCAGTTCGACGAACCTGCCTTCAATGTCTTCTTCGACGAGGTCAACGACTGGGGTGTTGCCACCCTGGAGCGCGCGGTTGAAGGGCTCAACTGCGAGACCGCCGTCCACATCTGCTATGGCTATGGCATCAAGGCCAATACCGACTGGAAGCAGACGCTGGGATCGGAGTGGCGCCAGTACGAAGAGTCGTTTCCCAAGCTGCAAACGTCCTCACTCGACATCATCTCGCTGGAGTGCCACAACTCGCACGTGCCGATCGATTTGATCGAACTGGTGCGCGGCAAGAAGGTGATGGTCGGCGCCATCGACGTAGCAAGCACCACAATCGAAACACCGCAGGAAGTAGCCGAGACACTGCGTAAAGCGCTGCGCTTCGTCGATGCCGACAAGCTCTACCCTTCGACTAACTGCGGCATGGCGCCGCTCGCCCGACATGTCGCGCGCGGCAAGCTCAATGCGCTCAGTGCAGGTGCGCAGATCGTGCGTGGAGAGCTGTCAGCTTAGAGCCGCTGACGCGGCGATTGCGCGAAGCGCTGCACGGGCAGGGCAGAGGCACGGAATCGGTCTGTGCTGTGCGTGTACGTCGTCTAGCTGATCGTCAGCGGCTGTGCGCAGCCCTTGCGCGAAGTGCCGTCACGCCATCGCCATGCATAGCGCACCACTGCAGGCCAACGTCTTCCACCGCACCGTGCATGACACGCGAAAACATCTCACTCGATGCGCTGCCGGCTTCGGCCTGCATGCAACGCGGTCAGTAACGGCACCAGCAATGAGGTGACGATCACCGCGCTGGCCACCAGCGCAGTGGCCGCCGGTGCGGCCGGTGCGAACTGCGGCGCCATGCCGGCAATCAAGGCCGGCGTGGCCACGGCGGCACCTGCGGTGCTGGAGGCGGCCACTCCTGCCGTGCCATCGCCGCCGCCGAGCCAGCGGTCGGCCAGCAACAAAGGCAGCCCGGTGATCAGGATGACCGCGACGCCCAGCAACACTCCGCTCGCGCCGGTGTGCACAATGGTCGACAGATCCAACGTGTTGCCCAGCGCAAAGCCGAAAAAAGGCACCAGCGTCTGGGTTGCCTGCGCGAAGAACTGCCGCAATTCCGCATCGAGATTGCCGAGCGCAAAGCCGAGCAATAGCGGCAGCACCGCGCCGACGAACAGCTGTGGTTCGAACGTGGCCAGACCACTGGCGCCCAGGATCAGCATGGAGATCAGCGGGCCGGATTCCAGCGACATCAGCACCACCGCACCGGCGTCTTCGCTGCTGCCGTATTGCTGCATCAACGCTGCGTAGAGTCCGCCGTTGGTCATGTCCATCGCCGCCACCAGCGCCAGGACCGACAGCCCGGTCAACGGCCCGCTTGGCACACCAGCGATGGGTAGTAGCGGTGCGCAGACAATCGCGACGAGCCAGGCCACCGCGATCTTGGTCAGCACCAGGCTGCCCGAACGGCGCAACACGCGGCCGGAGGCGCGCAGCTGGATGGTGGCCCCCATGCAGAAGAACCACACCGCCAGGATCGGGACGGTGCCGCTGATCAAGCCGTTGCTGAAGGAACCCAATGTGCTGCCGGCCTGGGGCCAGAGCGTGTGGCACAGCGCCCCCAGTAGAAGGGGGACCAACATCATCCCGCCGGGAAGCCGCTCTACTGTGGCCTTGAGACGCATGCGCGATCCAGTGAGCGCGTCGCGCCGCGCGGGCCTGGCAGCATCGCGCAGGCACTAGCGCGCATGCAGATCCCGGCGCGAATGCATGCGGCCGCATGCGAAAGCGCCGGTGATGACCGCCGCAGCAGCCTTCACCGGCACGCACCGACGTTGCTCAGTAGTTGACCTGCAACTGCAAGCGCAGCAAATCGCCTTCCACTACCGGATACGGCGCGGTGCTGACGTCGGTGCGCTTCATCTTTGAATACGCGAACACCAGTTCCAGCGCATCCATTGGCTGCCATTCGACACCGGCTTCCATTTCGTCCAGACGCATGCGCGGGGCATTGGTGTCGAACTTGGAACCGCCGCGGTAGGTCTGCCATTTCAGGTACGGCAACAAGGTGCCGTAGTTGAAGTCGTGCTTGAACATGGCCTGCACATAGCCACCGCTCAGCGAACGGGTGCGGATGCGGCGCTGGGCCACATCCAGTTCTGGGCCACGGCCCACCGTCCACTCGGCCTGCAGGCCGAACGGCTGCGGGTAGTAAATGATGTGCGCGGCCACGCGCTGGTCGGTATAGCCATTGGGCTCGGTGATGGCCGGAGTGAAGCTGCGGCCGCCGATGTTGACTGCTGCCGCAGTCGGCACGAAGCTGCCGGCGTAGGCGTCGGCGCCCACTTCCAGATACTGGCCGTTGGCGAACTTGAACGGGTAGGTGGCGTGCACCACCGCGTGCATGCTGTCGTTACGCTCGAGGCGGTTGGCGCCCTGGCCGTTGTACACACCGGCGCCAATCACGCCGTAATCGCCCGATCCCTTCAGACCGGATTTGACCAGATCCTGGAAGCGGCCCTTGGCCACGGTGGGGCTGTAATAGAACACCGCACCGATGTCGCGTTCGTCGCGCAGGCCAGAGTTGAGTGCGTCGGCGCGATCCAGCGAGAGACGGTTCTGGCTGGACTGCAGGTTTTCCCAGCCATACGGCATTTTCGACTGGCCCACACGTACGCGGTATTCGCGCTTCTTGTCGAAGAAGATATCGGCGTAGGCGTCGCGCAGCTGCGCGAAGTTGGAAGTGGTCGAACCGGTCGGCGTGCTCGCGAAATCCGGCTGGAAATACAGCGACACGTGCTCGTTGAGATCGCCGCTGAGCACCAGGCGTGCACGCCGGATGCCAAGGCTCTGGTCGTTGCCGATAAAACGGTCACCGGGCGCGCGCAGGTCTTGTGCATCGCCGCCGATGCCCTGGTTGTAGCGAATCTGGGTGTAGCCGCGCAGGCTGAGTTTGTCGTACCACTTTTTGCTCGCCTCACCGGGCTTGGCCGGCGCTGGCGCTGCGACCGGGGCAGGCGCTGGCGCGGCCTGGGCAATGGCGGTGTCGGCGGGCATGGCCGCGCCGGGCGCGGGCGGCAGCGGTTGTGCAGGCGCAGCGGGCATCGCCGAGGCCGGCAGCTTGCCGTTTTCATCTACCTGCACGAAGGTGCCCAGCTTGTCGCGGCCCGGTGCCGGCTCGGCGAAGATCTGCTTGGTCTTGCGGTCGACGTACAGCTCCAGCTCGGCGGCCAGCGTGCCACCGCTGGCAGTGGCGCTGAGGGCGCACAGAACAGTGGCGAGATTACGTTTTTTCATTGGTCAGGCTCGTGCAATGGAAACGTGTCGGCGGCTGCGTCGATCCGGCACTGCACTGGCCGGCTGCACGGCGTGGAGGCGCCTGCCAGGGCGCCCGTCGTCCTGACGTCGCGGCAATGGCAGCAGTTATATTTAGATTTGATGTCAGTTTGGTGACACCCGCTGACATCGCTGATGCGGCCCTTGCGTCACCGTCGTATCGGGGCGATGGCAGTCGTGTCACCAACCTGAGGCAAGCCCAGCTGCGCGCGGCGTGGCTGAGGTGGACGGGTCGAACTGCATGCGGGAATGCGCGGTCGTGGCATGACGGAGATCGCGCGCGGGTCATCCATGCTTTGGACGTTGCGCATCCCGATGGCTGCGCGGTATTGCATGCAAAATGCGCCAGCGTGCGTGGGTGCGATGGTGTGGGCCTGCGCCGCCGTCGTGTTTCGGCAAGCACGTGCAATTGGGAGGGACATCAGCACGCACGCTGCCATGTGCTGCGCCAGGAGTGTGCCGTTCAGTGTCCAGGCTGTCCAAGCGCCCAGCGCTATCAGTAACCCAGTGCTGCATCGGCTCGATCGCAGCATCAAATGCGGATCAACCGTGGTACGCGCGGTAATTGATCGGCAGCTAACGCGCTGCCACTGCCGATCGCCTCGCCCAATGCCGCTGGCACAGCGCACTGACGATGACCGCGACACACGCAACCACGCCGACCGACCGGCCAACGCCATCGGTTGCATGGGGTGATGCGCCACGCAGTTCGCCGTGATCCCAAGCGGCCACGGCGAACATCTCAACGATGAGCGAACCACCGCGTGCCGAATATCTCGGCAACGCAGTGGTATCAGCCGCGCCTCAGTGCGCTGCGAGTGCCGCAGCCACTGCGTCGCGCAGTGGCGTAGTGGGGCGGCCGATCAGCCGGCTCAGCGTATGGCTGTCATCGAACAGGTCGCCGCCGCGCGAGGCCGCCGAGCACTGCGCGAGCACCTGTGCCAGGCCGGCCGGCAGGCCGATCTGCACCAGCGCTGCCGCGTAATCGGCCTCCGGCAGGTCGTGATAGGCCACTGGCTTGCCCGATTGCTGCGCCACTTCGGCGGCGTACTCGGCCATGCTGAAAGGGGTATCACCAGCCAGCTCGTAGACCTGCCCGGCCTGTGGGGCATCGGAGGCCAGCACCGCTGCAGCCGCCGCGGCATAGTCGGCGCGCGTGGCGGCACTGATCTTGCCCTCGCCCGCACTTCCAATCACCGCGCCGTGGGTGACTGCAGCAGCGATCGAGCCGGTGTAGTTCTGGGTGTACCAGCCATTGCGTAGCAGCACGTGCGGCATGCCGCTCTCGCGCAACAGCGCCTCGGTGGCCACATGCTCGGCGGCCAGCGACAGCGTGCTGGTGTCGGCATGCAGGATGCTCGTGTACGCCAGCAGTTCCACCGCGGCGCGCTTGGCCGCTTCGATCACGTTGCGGTGCTGCGGCACACGCTGGCCCACCGCATTGGACGACACCAGCAACACCCGGCCCACGCCGGCAAAGGCCGTGTCCAGGCTCTGCGGGTCCGCATAGTCGGCCTGACGCACCGCGATGTCGCGTTTTGCGAACTCAACAAGTGACGCGGTGTCCCGAGCCATTGCTACGATGCGGCCGGCAGGTACATGCCCGAGCAGCGCTTCGACAACCAGCGCACCCAACTGCCCGCTGGCGCCGGTGACAAGAATCAAAGGGGATGCAGATGTCATGATGCGCTCCGGTAGGTTCGTATAAGAGATGTTGTCTACTATCTAGACCTCTTTGTCCGCCCGCATAGTGTCAGCGCCGCTCGGACCTCCGCAAGGAGGCAGTTTTGCTCCCCCTGGTTCCCGTGAGATACCCCTGTGAATGCGATTGCCTTATTCCCGCCACCGCCGTCCCTGGAAGGACCCTTCGACGCCACCAAGTGCCCGGTACGCGATGTGCTCGACCAGATCGGCGACAAGTGGACCCTGCTGATCCTGCTGACGCTGGTCCCCGGCCCATCCCGCTTCAGTGCCATCCAGCGTGCCGTGCCGGACATCTCCAAGCGCATGCTCACCCAGACCCTGCGCAACCTCGAGCGCAACGGCATGATCACCCGCAAGGTCTACGCCACCAAACCGCCGAGCGTGGAATATGCGCTGTCCAAGCTGGGCATCGCACTGCTCGGCCCGGTTTCGCAGTTGCTCAACTGGGCGGGCGAACACCACGGCAGCATCCGCGCCGCTCGCGAGCGATTCGATCGCGCGCAGCAGGCGGCAGTGGCGTTGGATCCCGACGAAGCCATGGCATAGGCGCAGCGCTGCGTGCTGCGACGTGAACGAGGCGCTGATCCTGTCGAGCATCGTCTGGCACATGCATGAACTGGCAGCCTTCAAGTGCCGATGTCCAAACCAGTGACATGCAACGTACTTCTTCAAACCACCAATCGCATCCCCCAAGCTGAGACGCGGCTACTGCTGGTATGCCGCTTCGAAGATTTGCCGGTGGCAGGGTGGCGTATTGCCTAGACGTGATCCATCGGTATTCGCTCTCGAAGCGGAAATATCTATGACGGACATCAGAAGATCTGTCTGATGGTGCGCATTTTCTAAGTGGAAAAGCGTTTCACGAGCGTTGACCGTGAGTCCTTGAGCTTCGCGAATTCAGTTGCAGTTTCCACATCAAGCGCGAGATGAATCAGGTTGATTCCGGTCTCTGCAGGCTCATAGCTTTTCTTCACGTCCGATCTCCTCGGCATAGGAAATCGGACTCCAAGGTGAGGCAATACTCAACCTTGGGGAACGTCGCTGACGACTAACCAGGGCGAATGGCTACGAGGTGTCTACAAAAGAATGGGCGATTCAAGACCGTTCGCGATGCATTACGAAGCTTCCGCCGTCTCATACGTTTATTCAGGCATTGCATTAGCATTTTCTGTCTTGACTAGGCAATGAATGACTCACATGGGTAACTGTTTTTCACCAATCTCCGCTGCTGATGGCCGCACTTACAGCCAACCCAACAATCTGCCCCAGCGCCTTGAGCCGGAGCCGACTTTCTCTGAGCAGCACTTCACACCTGTCGATACGCCTGTCGATAGCGGTCCATTGACGGGATTAAGCGGTCGTCCAATCAAGCTTTCGCATCATCGCCTTGCACAAGACGGTGACATGCTTGTCATGATGCCTGTTACCTTCTATCAAGCAGCAAGATCACATGCGCACAATCAGATCAAGGACCGCAGCCAGTCGGCCTTCCCTCTTATTGATGTTGAAAGCGCCACTGCGGGACAAGATAGAGCGTTCGCAATCGATCATTTCACCACTGTCAAGGTGGCTGGTTTCAACTACAACGTGACCAATGATGCGCATACCACGCATCTGTACAGCACTGGCACCAGCTTGCCTAACACCCCGGTCATCACGGACGGTATGGGCGCTTGCATTGCGGTTGCATTTGCGGCTGAACGCATCGATCCAAGCACTAAGCGTCCGATGCCGGGGGCGAAGGTGCGCGTGTTTCATGTCTATCCGTTCTCCAGGCAGGAGCTTGCGCCTGGCGAAGTGATGAAAGCCATCCAGCGCTATATCGATGAGACCCGGGAGGATGGGTTGGCACTGCGCGTTGCAATGCACGGCGGATTGAGCGATAGCGAGTCCTCAATAGCGACAGCCAGCGCGTTGCGTACGCTGTTTGACAGCCAACAGGTGCCAGTAGAGTTTGATGAGACATGCGAAAAACGGATAGAGGAGACCCCCCTTGGTGCAGTCATCAATGATGACTATTCGGTCGACTTCATCACGCAGCTCGTCGCTGCGGAATAGTGCCGCGATTGCCAAGCTGTGCAACCCGGGCGCTGACCCTGCAGGCTCAGCGAATGCCTTGCATCAGATCGGTGGCGCCAGTCCTCGGCCATGCGCCACACCTCGCCGAGCGTAGTAAGCACATGACTAACGCCCGAATTAAGCCGTGCCGCAAGGTGGCATCGGCTTGAATGATGAGATGGACTCCTCCCGCGTCGCCACACGGCCTCGTGGGCCACACTGAAGCTTGTAGGTTTCAGTCACGGGATCACGAGAGGAGCCCAAGACATGCATGCTACGACTGTTGCGATCGCGCAATCACCAAACGCGGGGATCCCTACGTGCGCACGCTGCTGATCCACGGCGCACTCGCCACTGATGCGGCAACGCGCCGGCCATCCACTGGATCCTCTACAGGCCTGGGCGCTGCAATTGCAGCAGCGCCAGGGCCACAACAAGGCCGCAGTCGGCGTGGCCAACAAGCTCGCCCGCAGGCTGTGGGCGCTTGATCACCATGGCGCGGCCTTCGATGCGCGCCATGTGAGCCACAAGCCACATGGGGAGCGTCAGCCCATGTGATCAGCAACCTGCCTCAACCCGTTTCAACGCGTCACCGTCAGCAGTGCAGCACGATCAACGTCATGACGAAGGGTTCGGCCCCCGGGTCGGACAAGGCCGATAACAATTCCGACGCACGACGCCGCTTGAACGATAGGCCCCGATCCGCGGATTTCATGATGACCCGAGCACTCAATGCTCAACCAAGGCCGTATACACGACTGCAACCGATCCGCTTCGCCCATCGACGATCACGCTGTGTGCTATTGCAATGGGAGTCCATACATGAATTGTTAGGGCGACAGCCGGCGGCGACGCAGCCTGAGTGCAGCCCAGCCAGCGGGGCCGCCAGCGATGCCACCCCAAATGATTCCATCTGTGAAGCGATACCCAGCAAGGTGCGCCACAACGGCACCCATGACGAAGCCTGAAAGCGAGAACCAGGCAACCATCCGACGGTCCGCCACGGCCAGATCTTTCGCGGCACGCCTGCGACGAATCTTTTCTCGCGCTTCCAGATCCGGCTGAAGTATGGCCTGCGCGATTGCGTCTGCTTGTGACTGATCCATGCACCGATTCCTGAAAAGCGCGCTAGCGCTTGAATTACGTTGTCGCCTGGCCGCGAGACGGGCTTGGCTTGAATGATGAGATGAACTCCTCCCGCGTCGCCACACGGCCTCGTGGGCCACACTGAAGCTTGTAGGTTTCAGTCACGGCATCACGAGAGGAGCCCAAGATAGGCATGCTACGACTGTTGCGATCGATCTGGCAAAAGACGTGTTCGAGCTGGCCTTCGCCGATGCGGCGGGGCGGATTGTGGAGCGTAAGCGGCTGTCTGGCCGTGCATTTTCCCGCTTGTTGGAGAATCGTCCCCGCATAGAGCGTCGCACCCGGCCACGACAAGTTCCGTTCTTACGCTTGAGCGGCGATTGGTTGCAAGCGGCAGGATTTTGGGTAGGCCAGAAAGCACGAGTTCAAGTGACTAAACGTGGTATCACGATCGTGGCCGAAAAGTAATGCGAACGATGCTGTGAGTGGGCAAATATCCGCTCACGGCATTCTGCTTTTTACGGGCCTAACCTTTGACTTAAGCAATCTCCGAAAGCGGGCCCGCCTGAAGGAATGGTTAGGCGTCTGATGGTTTTAGATGTAAAAATGGGTCTCCATATCCCCAGAACGTCCCGCCTTTGTATGCGTCGGGTAACCTCGGTGCAAACAGAGCGCTGCGCATAGAGAGATCGACCGATACATGCTCGCCAACTACAGCGTGGTGAAAAAGCTGCAACGCCAAGAACTGAGCGCTGACCGCGTTTAGCGCAGCCTCCAGAGTTGCGGCTGAAAAATGCGCAGCTCGCTCATGTTTGAGTTTGTTGTAGCTTTTGCTCCACCAGTCTGGTCTTTGGCCGCTGGTCCAGCCTTTCCAGGGGCAAAAATTCAATTGATAGTGAGGTATCGCGATCTCACATTGAGTCAGTAGAGGATACTCGGCGACCAAAGGCGGGTAATAGTCGGTGATCTTCTTCGCTTTCCCAGAAGGATTCAAGTGCGCGCAAAGCTCCTGCCAAATTGAGTCGACTTCGGATGCCGCCAGTACGATCAACTTCGCGAACTCGTTGGAGTAACACGCGTAGTTCTGGCGAGAGAGCTCCACGTATCTCGAGCATGCCACGAGCTCGGTTTCAACTGCGAGGAAGTAGTTCCAATGCTTTGGTGTGGTTGGCATGAGGCGCCTAACGCTTGAATTAAGTCGCGCCACGAAGTGGCGTCGCCTTGAATGAGTGGTTAGGCGGCGACCTCACAACAAGCGGTGCAGCGGGTGGTTCTTTGCTGCAAAGCTGAGTACCCAAGGGGCCTCCTCACGGGTGTAGATAAAGCGCTGCGTGTTGTGCGCGGATCTGCGGTTGAGCTCCAGAACAATGGAGCGGTCAGTCGTAAAGTATTGGGGTCTTCCCGAATTAGCCCTGTTTGCCCAAAAGCAAACCTCAGAACTAAGCGGAAAGCTCAGTTCGGATTCGTGCGCGGCGATGCCCACTGACTTGAACAAAAAAGTCGGATTGTCACAGGTGATGAAGCTTTCACCAGGGCTGACTAGGAAGTGCCAATTCATTGATAAGAGGCCTTGCACGGTTCTGGGTGTCGCTCCGCTTTTCAGTGTGTGGTGCCAGAAGTAGTCCGGCGGGTCTTCCTTGTATGCGGAGATGATCCGACCTACTTCTTCCTTGCGCCTAGTTGCGGCCTCTGAGAGATCCGGCTCAGACGCGGCTATTGCGTCCAACTGCTGCACGACCTGCATCTTGATCGTTTCAGCTAGGCTCGGTATGTGCCCTGCCACTCGCTTGCGCCCAGCAGGCACGCGCTGCCACATAGCGATGATGTAGGCGGCAAGCACCTCACGATCCTCGTCTCTGAGCTTGAGCCGCTTACGTGCTCGGTCGATCACGTCTTGGGCTGGCCCTTCGACAACGTTTGCTAGGTGCTTTTCAAGCTCCTCGGTGTACATGCCGGTTTCATTAGCTAGCGACTTGACCTGGGTACGGAAAGATCGGCGCGCCCGAACGTCATGTCCCCACACCTTCACTCCATCAGCGAATCCGAGCAGGTAATGCTGGGGCAAGTAATGGTGTCCCATAGCCGCCTAACTACTATTGGACCGCCTAAAAGCGGCGTTGCGCCAAGTATCGACTAAGCCCGGATATCTGTGAAGGAGGAATTCCTATTCCGCAGCAATAACTTGCCGGATGGGAACTGACAGTCTCGGCGCCGATGCTGGTTGCGTTATCCGACGTTTGAGCAGGCGTATGAGTTACACCCGTGACGATGCAGGCGTAACGACGCGCCTGACCCCGAAGCTGCTGGATCAGGTCGGTGGTCGGCTGCGGCTTCGCCATTACAGTCTGCGTACTGAGCAGGCGTATGTGGGATGGATTCGACGCTTCGTTCTGGCAAACGGCAAACGGCAAACGGCAAACGGCAAACGGCAAACGGCAAACGGCAAACGGCAAACGGCAAACGGCAAACGGCATCCAGGACAGATGGGGCAAATAGAGGTCGAGGCGTTTCTCACCGAACTGGCGACGCGGGGCCAGGTGTCGGCGGGCACGCAGAATCAGGCGCTGGCGGCACTGCTGTTCCTGTATCGCGAGGTTCTGGGCGTAGAGTTGCCCTGGATGGAGAATCTGGTGCGCGCCAAGCGGCCGCGGCGCATTCCGGTGGTGCTCTCGGCCGACGAGGTCGCGCGCTTGCTGACGATGCTGGAGGGGTCTTGTCGGCTGATGGCGGGGCTGCTGTACGGAAGCGGGATGCGGCTGCTGGAATGCCTGCGCTTGCGGACCAAGGACGTGGATGTGGTTCGTGGCGAGATTGTGGTACGCGATGGCAAAGGGGGCAAGGATCGGCAGGTGCCGCTGCCGCACATCCTGCGTGGAAAATTGATGCAGCAGCGCGAACGAGCGCTGTTGTTGCACGATGCCGATCTTGCTGAGGGCGCAGGACGTGTGTTCCTGCCACATGCACTGGCGCGCAAGTATCCCAATGTCGATGTCGAGCCTGGCTGGCAGTATCTGTTCCTCGCCGCGCGTCGCTCTGTGGATCCGCGCAGTGGGCGCGTTGGTCGGCATCATCTATCGGAAGAAGTCCTGCAGCGTGCGGTGCAGGTGGCACGGCGCCAGGCTGGCATCACCAAGCCTGCAACCTGCCACACGCTGCGGCATGCGTTTGCAACACATTTGCTGGAGGCGGGCCACGATATTCGCACGGTGCAGGAACTGCTCGGCCACAAGGACGTGACAACCACACAGATCTATACGCATGTGCTGGGACGCGGTGCATCGGCGGTACGTAGTCCGCTGGACGGACTCAGCGGTCTTGGTGGCGACGCGTAAAAACGCGCAGCGCGGCGACGCAGTGGACGGATGCTTGCTGCCACGCCAGTGAAATCGCGTGTTCTGACACACCAGAGCGTGCGATGAGGACAGCCAATCGCCGCACTGGCTTGCAGCGACTCAGCAGTCCACCGCGCGCATGTTGCGATGACTGCGTTGCACAGCATGGCCTACCGATGCGTTGCATCGCGCCGGCCATCCGAAGCCAGCTCGCTTCGCCCCGCTCGCCGGCCTCAGCCGTCCAGCAACGCCTTATTCCGCACCGCACCCTTGTCCGCACTGGTCGCCAGCAACGCGTACGCCTTCAAGGCCGTAGTGACCTTGCGCGGGCGCACTTCCACCGGCTTCCAGCCCTTGGCGTCTTGCTCTGCGCGACGAAGGGCGAGTTCCTCGTCCGAAATCAGCAGGTCGATCGAGCGCTTGGGAATATCGATCAGGATCTTGTCGCCATCGCGCACCAGGCCGATCGCGCCGCCTGCGGCGGCTTCTGGCGAGGCGTGGCCGATCGATAGCCCCGAAGTGCCGCCGGAGAAGCGGCCGTCGGTGAGCAGGGCGCATTGTTTGCCCAGGCCCTTGGATTTGAGGTAGCTGGTGGGGTAGAGCATTTCCTGCATGCCGGGGCCGCCCTTGGGGCCTTCGTAGCGGATCACCACCACATCACCTGCGACCACCTCATCGGCGAGGATGCCTTTCACAGCAGCATCCTGGCTCTCGAACACGCGGGCAGTGCCTTCGAACACGTGGATGGATTCGTCCACGCCTGCAGTCTTCACCACGCAGCCGTCGCGCGCGATATTGCCGTACAGCACGGCCAGGCCGCCTTCCTGCGAGAACGCATGTGCAACATCGCGGATGCAGCCGTCACTGCGGTCGGTATCCAGGCTGTCCCAACGCGTGGCCTGGCTGAAGGCGATCTGCGTGGGAATGCCGGCCGGGCCGGCTTTGTAGAACGTGTGTACTGTTTCATCGTCGGTCTGGGTGACATCCCATTGCGCGATGGCATCGGCCAGCGTGCGTGTGTGCACGGTGGCAGCATTTGTATGCAGCAGGCCGCCGCGTGCGAGTTCACCGAGAATGGCCATGATGCCGCCGGCGCGATGCACGTCTTCGATGTGGTACTTGGGCGTATTCGGTGCGACCTTGCACAGCTGCGGCACGCGCTTGGACAGGCGGTCGATATCCTGCATGCCGAAGGCCACCTCGCCTTCCTGCGCGGCGGCGAGCAGGTGCAGGATGGTGTTGGTCGAGCCACCCATGGCGATATCCAGCGTCATCGCATTTTCGAAGGCTTCGAAGGTGGCGATGCCGCGCGGCAGGGCAGTGGGATCTTCGCCGCCGTACCAGCGGTGACACAGTTCCACCGCCACGCGTCCGGCGCGCAGAAACAGTTGCTCGCGGTCCGCGTGCGTGGCGACAACCGTGCCGTTGCCCGGCAGCGACAGGCCCAGCGCTTCGGTCAGGCAGTTCATCGAGTTGGCAGTGAACATGCCCGAGCACGAGCCACAGGTGGGGCAGGCACTGCGTTCGAACTCGGCCACCTTTTCATCAGAGGCGGTGTCGTCGGCGGCGATCACCATCGCGTCGATCAGGTCGAGCTTGTGCTCGGCCAGCTTGGTCTTGCCGGCTTCCATCGGGCCGCCGGAGACGAACACGGTGGGGATATTGAGCCGCAGCGCGGCCATCAACATGCCGGGGGTGATCTTGTCGCAATTGGAGATGCACACCAGCGCGTCGGCGCAATGCGCGTTGACCATGTATTCGACCGAGTCGGCGATGATCTCGCGGCTGGGCAACGAATACAGCATGCCGTCGTGGCCCATCGCGATGCCGTCGTCCACAGCGATGGTGTTGAACTCCTTGGCCACGCCGCCGACGCGTTCGATCTCGCGCGCGACCAGCTGACCAAGATCCTTCAGGTGCACATGCCCGGGCACGAACTGCGTGAACGAGTTGGCGATGGCGATGATGGGCTTGTGGAAGTCGCCATCACGCATGCCGGTGGCACGCCACAGGGCGCGGGCGCCGGCCATGTTGCGGCCGTGGGTGGAGGTCTTGGAGCGGTACTCGGGCATGGCGAATTCGACGGCTGAGTGGCGAGCGGTGGCTGGCAATTAGAACGCGTCGTGACCGTTGCTGCTGCAACCGTCACTGCACGCGCAGGGTCTGCACGTTAGCACGCACGCCGGCGTGCACCTGCAGTGCAGCGGTGGGCGCTGCCGGCATGCCGTGCAGATGCCGCTCGTGCGCCATCGCCTTGCGAGCCCGCACGTGCGCGGCGTCGTTGGCCTGTCATGTAATGCGATGTAAACGTATGCGCCCGGGCATGCAGTGGCAGGAGTGCGAACTGGCGCCCAGATCCGGGCGCTGGGGCACGGTCACCATCGAGCGGACCGGTGCGGCCGAGGGGAGCTGCGCCGGCGAGGATCTTTCCAACGGCACCGCAGGAGGCGCCCCGATGTCCGACCATCCATCTCCACGCCGCGCAACAGCGGCATCGCCCCACTCCACCACGCCACCGGTCGCCGGCGGCATCACCCGCCGGCGTGTCCTGCAAGGTGCGGCCGGCGCCGCGGTCGTGGCCACCACCGGCTGGGCAGGCCGCGCAGCCGCGCAAGGCGCCAGCCTGCCGTTCGCTGGCCTCAACCTGTCCGGCCTGGCCTCCAATAGCTATGTGGAGAACGCCGAGATCGGCACGCATTACCGCGCCATCACTGCCCAGCATGTGGCCGCGGCAGGGAACTGCCCGTTCTTCCGTCTGCCGACAACCGCTGCGCGCTTCACGCGTGGGCAGGGTGCGCTGTTGAACGAGAGCTACTGCAAGCAGGTGCAGGACGCGCTGGACAACATCGCTGCGCGCGGCAAGCGCGCCATCGTGGAGTTGCACGATTACATGCGGCTGCCGCAGCGGGTGGCTGCCAAGAGCGGATATCGGCGCGATGCCAGCGGTGCAGTCGTCGATGCGCGTGGCAACCGCGTCGGCGATCTGGCGGCGGCCGAGCTGTGGGCCGACACCTATCCGCTGCGCAACTTCAATTACGCAGGCTATCTGGACAGTCGCGACCAGCTGCTCAAGCTTTACGAATACCGGGTGATCGGCACGCCGGGGTGCACGCTCTACAACGACGCCGGCTTGCCGGATCTGTGGGCGCGTATCGTCAACCGGTTCAAGCAGCATCCGGCGGTGTTCGGCTGGGGCGTCATGAACGAGCCGTACCAGGGCGCCGAGCGCAACGCCGATGGCAGCGTGCTGTCGATGGCCGCACATTGGCAGAAGACCGCCACCGCCTGCTCCAAGGCCATCATCGATCGCGATCGAAACCATTTCGCCTTCGTGTGCGGCAACGGTTATGCCAGCGCCCGGCGCTGGCAGGACGATTCGATGGACCTGTTCGACATCCCGGACCCATACGATCGCATCGTGTACGAGGCGCACAACTATCTCGACAGCAACGGCAGCGGGGGCGGTAACTGGATCGGGCCCGGTGGGCGCAACGAGGTGATCCAGCCGGATACCGGCATCAACATGGTCAGCCCGTTTATCGAAGCGCTGCAGCAAGCCGGCAAGCGCGGTTATCTGGGCGAGCACGGCTATCCGGCCGGCAATCGCAGCGCGGAGATCGCCACCACGCGCATGCTGGCGCATCTGCGGGCCTACAACATTCCCAGCACGCAATGGTGCTTTGGCCCCGGGTGGCCGGAAGACGACGTGCTGGGCATGAGCCGCGACGCGGGTGCGGACATCCAGGCCAAGGCCAACCTGGCTGCGGTGCAGGCCTTCTTCGACGTGCGCCTGTCCAGCTACGTTCCGCCCCGCTAGCCGGCATCGCCGCCGCTGCCGGGAGGCGGCGGCGGTTTACACTGCGGCATGCACCTGGACATCCCCTGCCGCGCTGGCTGCGCGGCCTGCTGTATCGCCCCATCAATCAGTTCGGCCATTCCCGGCATGCCGCATGGCAAGCCGGCGGGGGTGCCGTGCGTGCAACTGGACGGGCAGGGCCGCTGCCGCCTGTTCGGCCTGCCGACGCGGCCAGCGGTCTGCGCCCGCCTGCGTCCGTCCCAGGACATGTGCGGTACATCGCGCGCCCAGGCGCTGGCCACGTTGACGGCACTGGAGCACGCCACGCAGCCGTAGCCGCGCACTCCGGTACCGTCACGCCCGCGCCATGCACGCTGATGGCGCTGCGGCTCAGCTGGCGGGCGAGGCGCCCCGGTATTGGTCCTTGAGCCGCACGTAATGTTGCGCGGAGTAATGCAGGCTTTCGATTTCCTTGTCGCTGAGCGTGCGCGCCAAACGTGCAGGATTGCCCAACCACAACTCGGCTTCGCCAACCACCTTGCCCGGGCCGACCACCGCACCGGCACCGACGAAGCCATAGCGTTTGACCGTTGCGCCATCGAGCACGCAGGCCCCCATGCCGATCAGGCACAGGTCCTCGATCGTGCAGGCATGCAGGATGGTGCCGTGGCCGACGGTGACGTCCTCGCCGATCACCGTGGGGTAGCCGGCCTTGTTGAACGGGCTGTGGTGGCTGACGTGGATGATGGTGCCGTCCTGCACGTTGGTGCGCGCGCCGATCTGCACATGATTGACGTCGCCGCGAATTACGGTACCCGGCCAGACCGAGACGTCATCGCCCAGGCTTACCTTGCCGATGATGGTGCAGGCAGGATCGACGTAAACGCGGGCACCCAGCTGCGGGGTGTGGTCCAGGAAGGGGCGGATCGGGGTCACAGCATCTCCGTCAAGTCAGCGTGCCGCCTACTGCGGACACGCTGCGGATGATACCTGCGCTGCGGTTGCCGCCGGGGCAGCAGCAGGGCAGTGCGCCGCAGCACTCAACGGGCGGATGCAATGCGTGCGAGGCCGCTGCCAGACGTCAGCAGGTGGGACGAGGTCCAATGGATTGTGCCGCGACGGCAGCTACCCCAAAGCCGCGGACAGCACGTCACGCGATGCATCCGAAGACATCGCAGCGCTGGCCAAGCGCGTTGGCGCATTTTCCGATAAGCGCACAGCGCTGCGGTCATCGGTCTTGAACCGGCGGTGCAATCGGCTAGCGTGTGCAGGCGGTGGCAAGCCACTATGCATGGGTGATCGCACGCATCGCTGTTCCGCCGCGCAGCCCGGCCTTGCGCACTGCGCCGTTCAACGTCGACTGCAGCGCTTTCGGACCATTCCTTTCTCACACTACAGGGCATGCCAATGCGTCAGCACACTGCATCGTTTGGGCACTTCGTGCTGGAGCGCATGACACCGTTCCAGTGGAGGGCCGTTGCGGTATGCGTGTTGCTGACGATGCTCGATGGCTTCGACGTGATGGCCATGGCGTTCACCGCGCCGCACGTGTCGGCGGACTGGCAGCTGTCGGGCAAGCTGCTGGGTATGCTGTTCAGCGCGGGCCTGATCGGCATGGCGCTTGGCGCGCTGGGGTTGGCGCCGTTGGCAGACCGCATCGGCCGTCGCGCGCTGACGCTGGCATGTTTGGCGATCCTGACCATCGGCATGGGTATGTCCGCACTGGCCAGCACTGCATGGCAGCTCGGGGCGCTGCGGCTCCTGACCGGTCTGGGGATCGGCGGTATGTTGGCCTGCGTTGCGGTCACGGCAGGGGAGTTTTCCAGCCCCCGTTGGCGCAACACTGCCATCGTGCTGCAGGTGACCGGCTACCCGGTCGGTGCCACGCTGGGCGGCATGATTGCCGAACTGTTGATGCAGCAATGGTCGTGGCCTGCGGTGTTCGTACTCGGGGCAGTGGCATCGTTGCTTTGTGTGCCGTTGGTGTTTGCATTCCTGCCCGAGTCGCTGGAGTTCCTGATCATGCGCCGGCCACCCGATGCCGTCGCGCGCTTCAACGCCGTGCTGGCGCGGATGGGAATGCCGCCGCACGACGCGTTGCCGCCGCTACCGCCGCAGTCTGCCACGCAGGCACAAGGCTATCGGGCCCTGTTTGACGTTGCCATGCGGCGGCACACGCTGCTGATCGCGCTTGGCTTTTTTTCGCTGATGTTCGCGTTCTACTTCGTGATCAGCTGGACGCCGAAGCTGCTGGTGACCGCTGGCTCGTCGGCCACCGAGGGCGTCACGGGCGGGGTGCTGTTGAATCTTGGAGGCATCGGCGGCGGCGTGCTGTTCAGTGGGTTGGCCTCGTGCGTGCGGCTGTCGCGCCTGACGATCGGATCCCTGTTGCTGATGGGCCTGACGATGCTGGCCTCCGGCCTGTGCACGACGCAGTTGAGCTGGGCGTTCGCTGTCGCCTTACTCACCGGGGCAGCAATGTTCGCTGCGGTGGGCGGCATGTACGCCATTGTTCCGATCGTCTTCAACGCTGCGGTGCGCTCGACTGCGCTGGGCTGGGCGATCGGGGTGGGGCGCTTCGGTGCGATCCTGTCGCCGTTCTGCGCCGGGGTGCTGCTGGACGCCGGATGGTCGCCGGCCATGTTGTATCTGGCCTGCAGCGTGCCGTTGCTGTTCGCCGTCGTCGCCGTGCTGGGGATGCGGCTGCCGAACCGCTGAGCGGCCCGCCTACAGCCGCGTCCGGCGTCACATCCAGGCCTTTCGTCGACCCGGTCGCGCGCCAAAGAAATCGTGCCATGTGCCGATAACACCGCAGACCGCCAAGCCGTGGCGAACTTTCCCTGGACATTGTGCAGACCAGCGCCGGCATGCTCAGAACCATCGACTCAGATCAACTCCGCCCCGGCATGTATGTCTACAAGCTGCTGGGCGCGTGGGTGCACCATCCGTTCTGGAAGACGTCGTTTCTGGTCGATTCCGACGATGTGGAGAAGATCCATGACAGCCGCATCGAGCAGCTGGTAATCGACACCGCGCGCGGGGTGGATGTGGAGGCGCCCACGAGCTCTGGCGCGTCTGCCGAACCGGGCGTACCGCCGAGTCCGGCGCCTGCGGCGCCTGAACCGCCGGAGCCTGCTGCCGAACCGCGTAGCGTGCGTACCAACAGCGTCACCGCGCAGGTCGGCATCGAAGCCGAGGTGGTGCGCGCACGCCGCATTTTCGAAGACGGCCGCGACATGGTCGAGGCCATGTTTCGCGATGTGCGGCTGGGGCGCACCGTCGACACCGAGGCGGCCATGCCGCTGGTGGAAGCCATCAACGACTCGGTGCTGCGGCATCCGCAGGCCTTGATCAGCGTGGCGCGGCTCAAGACCGCCGACGACTACACCTATCTGCATTCGATGGCCGTGGCCGGCCTGATGAGCGGGTTGGCGCGCCAGCTCGGCCTGCCCGAGCCGCAGGTGGTGGAAGCGGCGATGGGCGGCCTGCTGCACGACATGGGCAAGGCGGTGACGCCGTTGGAGATTCTCAACAAGCCCGGCCGGCTCACCAGCGCAGAAATGGAGGTGATGCGCCAGCATCCGCTGGACGGCCATCGGCTGCTGGTGGCTGGCGGCGTGCAGAATGCGGTGGTGCTGGAAATTGCGCTTCATCACCACGAAAAGATGGATGGCAGCGGCTACCCGAATCAGTTAGTCGGCGAAAATATTTCGTTGATGTCGCGAATGGGCGCGGTGTGCGACGTCTACGACGCCATCAGCTCGGACCGCCCTTACAAACGCGGCTGGGATCCGGCCGAATCGCTCAAGCAGATGGCGTCCTGGAAGGGCCATTTCGACCCGGTGGTCTTCCAGGCCTTCGTACGCCGGCTGGGCATCTATCCGGTTGGTTCGCTGGTGCGGCTGGAGTCGCAAAAACTCGCGGTGGTGATCGAGCAGAGCCCTGATTCGCTGCTCAAGCCCAAGGTGCGCGTGTTCTATTCGGCCAAGTTGCGCAGCCACGTGCTGGTGCAGGACATCGACCTGTCGCGCCCGGACTGCCAGGACCGCATTGCGCAGATGGAAAGCCCCAGCGAGTGGGGCTTCCGCGATCTAGAAAAACTCTGGTTGCCCTAAGTGGGCGGCATAGGCGCCGCGGCAGTGGCGTGCTTGTGCCATGCAAGCCGACGCCGTGCCATCACCTTCAGCAGATATCCCAGCCGCACGTCTTGCGGCTTGCGACCAGCATGTGCTGCAGCCAGCAGCCAGCAGCCAGCAGCCAGCAGCCAGCAGCCAGCAGCCAGCAGCCCACAGAGCGCTTCCCGGCTAGCGAGCGCGACCATGCTGCGCTGCAGCTTGGCAATGTAGTTATGATAAATAAATATTCCGGAACGCAATCACTTGCCGCCCGGAATCATGTCCCAGTCCTGTCTGGATCACTGCCGTCCCACACCAGCTGCCGCGCTATGCCGCCGTTGCAAGGCGCGTGTGCGGAAGGGCGGCGTGCTGGATATGCGGACAGCGCATGCATCGGCGGCGTGGATGTCCACATCGACAGGCCTGGCCGCGTCTACAATACGGTGCACGCCGGGGATCGGCGTTGCGGATGGGGCGCATCGCGCGTACCGGTCCGCCCGCTGCCTTTGTTGTGAGAGCTGCCATGCCCATCACTGCCCCTGCTGCGCCCTTGCCCGATGCCGTCACCACGGTGGATCAGGCGCGTCTGCTGCGGTTGCTGGGGTATCGCATCACCCGCACCGAGTTGTTGATCCGGCGGATGTTTCAGGAGTGCGTGGCAGCGTTCGACCTCAAGCCGGTCGATTTCTCGCTGCTGATGCTGGTGGATGGCAACCCGGGCATCAATCAGCGCCAGATCGGCGATGTGCTGCACGTATCGCCGCCGAATCTGGCGATCTTGGTGGCCAGGCTGGTCAAGCGTCGCCTGCTGCGGCAGGTGCGTGGACGGCAGGACCGGCGCATGCAGCATCTTTCGCTGACCGCGGCCGGTGCCGCGCTACTGGCCGCCGCCGAAGCCGAAGTGCTGCGCATGGAACAGCAACTCAGCGCTGTGCTCGGATCCAGCGAAGCACCGCTGTTGCGCGCCCTGGACCGCTTGGATCGTCTGGACACACCGTAACGCGGCTCCGTCGGTCTGCTGTCGCCCGGCAGCGACTCTCAACGAAGGTTTCGATGGCATGTGCTGTGCGCAGCGCGGCGCATGCGCATGGCTGACGTTCGTAATGTGACACGTGCCGCTAATCCCTCCGAATGCTGGAGATGTCTGCAGTGATTCGATCATCGGTGATGCGTGGCGCTGGGATGGCAGCAACGTGGCAGGTCCGCGCGCTGCTCGGTGTGTTGGGAGGGTTGGCAGCAGGCGCGGCACTGGCGCAGAGCGCGCCGCAGGGCGTACCGCAGAGCGCGTCGCTGACCAATGGCGTCAACACCGGTGGCACCAGCTTTCTGGACGGGTTCACCAGCACCACACCCGGGTTGGCGGTCATCACCTACCTGCGGCATAACGCGTTGGATGCAATCAAGGACGCCCGTGGCAACGATGTACCGGTGTTCGACAACCCGCGTATCGATTCCACCGTGCTGCTGACCCAGTTCGCTTACGTCACGCCCTAGAAATTGTTTGGCGGATCGCTGGGCGTCACTGCACTGGTGCCGCTGGTCAATTTGGAGACCTCGTTCGGCCGCAACAGTATTGCCACGCTGCGCGACAACGGCGCCGGCTTGGGCGATGTGACATTCGGGCCATATCTGCAAATGCCGCCGGTGATACGCAACGGGCGAGCGGTGTTCTCGCAGCGATTCGAATTCGACGCCGTGGCGCCGGTTGGCAAGTTTGACCGCGACCGCGATCTCAACCAGGGCTCCGGTTACTGGTCGCTCATTCCCAGCTACGCATTCACGGTGCTTCCCACGCCCAATTGGGAAGTCAGCGCACGCATTAACTACATCTACAACTTTCGCAGCGAGCGTCGTCCGAACGTGTCGCCCGGCTTCGACTTCCGTAGCGGTCAGGCAGGCGATGCAGGCTGGATCAATTTCGCCACCTCCTGGGAACTGACGCCGAAGCTGCGGCTGGGCGTCAACGCGTATTACCTGACCCAATTCCGCGACAACCGCACCAACGACGAGCGCGTGCCGGACAGCCGTCAGCGCGCGTTCTATGCAGGGCCGGGTGGCGTATGGCGCTTTGATGCCAAGAACATCCTGTTCGCCAACCTCTACCTACCCGTCGAAGTCAGGAACGCAGCGTCCGGCACCAACGTGAATCTCGAATATGTCCATGTGTTCTAGCGCCGGCACAGCTGGCTCCTTCGAGGATGGCAATGAATTTACACAACAAGACGATCGTGGTGACTGGCGTGGCGTCGGGCATTGGCGCGGAGGTCGCACGGCTTGCACGGTTTCATGGCGCTAAGGTGATTGGTGTCGATCGCACGCCGGTGCAAATGACACTGCACGGTTTTCATCAGGCCGATCTTGGCGACCTGGCATCCATTGATACCTTGGTGAAGGCATTGCCGGATCACATCGATGCGCTGGCAAATATTGCCGGCGTGCCGGGCACCGCGCCGGTGGATGTGGTGGCGCGGGTGAACTATCTGGGCCTGCGCCATCTGACCCAGGGGCTGCTGCCGCGTATCGTGTCGGGCGGTTCCATCATCAATGTCGCTTCAATTCTGGGCGCCGAGTGGCCGCAGCGTCTGGACCTGCACAAGCAGTTGGCCGCGACCGACAGCTTCGAAAGCGGCAGTGCATGGCTGGCGGCGCATCCGGTGCCCCACGACACTTGCTACCAATACTTCAAGGAAGCGTTGATCGTGTGGACCTTGCTGCAATCGCGGCCCTGGTTCGCCGACCATGGCGTGCGCGTCAACAACGTGTCACCGGGCCCGGTGTTTACGCCGATCCTGGACGATTTCGCCGCCATGCTCGGCGAGGAACGCGTCAAGGAAGATGCCAAGCGCATGACCCGCCCGGCGTATGCCGACGAAGTGGCCGAGGGCATCGTCTTTCTCGCATCCGACGCCGCCCGCTGGATCAACGGCATCACCCTGCCGATCGATGGCGGGCTGGCTTCCACTACGCTCTAATCCACCACATTTTTTTGCAGGAGGCTAGACCATGAATGCTCTTTCCAGCGCAGCGGACGCTGCAACAAACGCACCCGCGTGGCATGGTTGCATCTTCAATGGCGAATGGGTGCCCGGTCACGGCGGCAGCTTGGCTGTCCATGAGCCGGCAACCGGCGCTTTGTTGCATGAAGTCGGCAAGGCCGACCTGGCCGATGTCGCGACCGCTATCGCACAGGCCAAACAAGCACAGCGCGCCTGGGCTGCGACCTCGCCGCGCGAACGTGCTGCGGTCTTCCATCGCGCCGCGCAAGTGATGCAGGCGCGCAGCGCCGAAGCCACGTTACTGATTGCGCTCGAAACCGGCGGCATCCTGCCCAAGGCGCAGCGCGAGGTGGACGAAGCGGTGGTGCTCTACCAGCAGGCGGCTGGAATGCCGCTGCAGGCCAGCGGCCAGATGTTGCCGACATCAGCCGGCCAACTTAGCCTTGCACGCCGCCTGCCGTTGGGCGTGATCGGAGTGATTTCGCCGTTCAATTTCCCGTTGGTTCTGTCGCTGCGTTCGGTGGCGCCGGCACTGGCAATGGGTAATGCGGTGGTTCTCAAGCCCGACCCGCGCACGCCGTACACGGGCGGAGTGATCATCGCGCAGGTACTCGAAGAAGCGGGTCTTCCCAAGGGCTTGTTGCACGTGTTGCATGGCGATGCGCAGATTGGTCAGGCGCTGGTGAAATCGCCGGATGTTCCGATGATCGCATTCACCGGCTCCACGGCTACCGGCCGCCGCATCGGCGAAATCGCAGGGCGCCATCTGAAGAAAGTCTCATTGGAACTGGGTGGCAACAACGCACTGATCGTGCTCGACGACGCGGATCTGGACAAGGCCGCCTCGGCCGTCGCATTCGGCGCTTACATGTACCAGGGCCAGATCTGCATGGCCACCGGACGTGTACTGGTACAACGCGGCGTAGCGCAGGCGCTGACTCAGCGGCTGGCCGAAAAGGCGCGCCATCTGCCGGTGGGTGACCCGGTCAGTGGCACTGTCGCATTGGGTCCGATCATCGACCAGCGCCAGCTGCAGCGCGTCATCGACATCGTCAGCGATAGCGTCGCCGCTGGTGCGGTGGTCGAAGCTGGCGCCACCAACCAAGGCCTGTTCTACGCGCCCACCGTGCTGTCCAATGTGCGCCCCGGCATGCGTGTGTTCGACGAAGAAGTGTTCGGGCCGGTGATCAACATCACCGTGTTCGACACCGACGACGAAGCTGCCGAGTTGGCCAACCAGGGCGAATACGGGCTGGCGGCAGGCATCCTGTCGGCATCGGTCTCGCGGGCGCTGGCGTTGGGCGAGAAGTTGCACACGGGTCTGCTGCATATCAACGACCAGACGGTGGCCGATGAGGTCGTCAATCCGTTCGGTGGCACCGGTGCGTCGGGCAACGGCACCAGCGTCGGCGGCCCCGCCGATTGGGAGCAGTACACGCACTGGCAATGGCTGACGATCAAAAACGAAGTGCCGCAGTATCCGTTCTGAGTGAATTGGCTTGGTGATGGAGTGGCTGAAACGTTATCTCCATCTTTGGACGGATGGAGAAATGTGCTTGGCTCACTCGTATTGGCTGTTTGGAAATGCCTTGCATCATTTTTAGATGCAAGCAAAGGCTTAATTGGTCGAGCGCGCGGTGCCCTCACCGCTTGCGGGACACGCCGTAGACCCATCGCTGTGGGCCCGATGGCGGCATCCATGCCGCCAACGGTCCCGCAAGCGGCGAGGGCACCGCACCAGAACGTTGGTCGGCAGTTTTATGGCAGCTGCTTGTGAAACGCAGGCGCTTCTGCATAGCGAGCGAAGGTCGCCTGTCGATTGCGCTGACAGACCGACCAACGTGACTGGTCCTTGCGCGCTCACCGTCGCAGGACCCTTGGCGGCATGGACCCCGCCAAGGAGCTTACATGGACCTACTTGTAGCGTGTCCTGCGATGGTGGGCGGGCAAGGACCTTGCAGCGAGTCTCTAAATCACTCTTCCTCCGACGCGGACAGCGAGTAAGCAACATCGCTGTGTTGCCGTTCTTACTCGCCAGTGCGAAAGCGCGTCGGCGAGCAGCCGGCGTGGCGTGCGAAATAGCGACTGAAATAGGCAGCGTCGAAAAATCCAAGGCCGGCGGCAATCTGTTGCACGCTTAGGCTGGTGTAACGCAATGTGCGGCGTGCTTCCAACATGATCCGGCGCTGCAGCAGCTGCAGTGCGGAGGCGCCAGCCAAGCGCTGGCACAAGGCGTTGAGGTGACCGGGCGTCAACCCAAGGTGATCGGCATAGCGCGAAATCGGCCAGTGCGCGCGGTAGTGCTGGTCGATCAAACTTTGATAGGCGCGGAGATGGCGCAGTGCGTGATCCGTCTGCGGGCTGATCGCCGTGGCGTCCTGTGCGCGTTCCAGCGCCGTGCGTGCCATCCAGATGACCAGCTGCGCCGCCGCGGCCTGCGCCGCGATGTCATGGCCGATCCGTCGGCGCGCATGGTCCTCGGCAATGCTGCCGAACACCACATCCAGCCATTTGCGCGCGTGCTGCACCTGCACAACTGCTGGCGTCGTCAGCACCTGTTGCAGCAATGGCGCAGCGCTCAGCGTGGTCTTGACCAGCGGCATGCACATGGTGATGACGTGTCCGCGCACCGCCGGGTCGAATGCGAAACCATGTACGCAAAGCGGTGGAAGCCACACCACGCTTGTGCCGCGCAGGCGTTGCGAGCGCCCATCCAGCTGCAGCGTCGCCGGCCCGCGTTGCACGTAGACCAATTGCGCTAAGTCTTCATGTCGATGCGGGACGATCTGCCAGTCGTGCAGCCGGCTGCGCGCGGCAATCGATTCCCAGTGCAGCAACTCCGCGGCATCGGCGTGTTGCTCGCCGTACAGGCCGAAAGCAGGGACTGCAGCAGCGTCGGGCGTAGGTGGGGCCATCGTCGAAAAGTCCAAGGACTGCACGCAATCATCCCTTCAATGCGCGGGTTTGGCTACTGACACTGCCTGCATCGCCATTCAGACCAGGAACAGTGCATGCGAACGCAGGTTGCGATCATCGGCGCCGGCCCATCCGGCCTGTTGTTGGGTGAACTATTGCGGCTCGCCGGCATCGACTGCGTTATCGTCGAGCGGCAGACACCCCAGCATGTGCTGTCGCGTATCCGCGCCGGTGTGCTGGAGCAGGGCAGTGTGGAACTGCTGCAGCGTGCTGGCGTCGGCGAGCGGTTGCAGCGCGAAGGCCTGCTACATCACGGCTTTGAGTTATCGCTCGATGGGCAGCGCGAGCGCATCGACCTGCTGCGCGGCTGCGGACGGGGCGTCACCGTTTACGGGCAGACCGAGGTCACCGCCGATCTTATGGACGCGCGCGAGCGCAGTGGGGCACCTACGCATTACAACGCGCAGGACGTGACCCTGTGCGATGTGGAGGGCACTGCGCCCGCTGTGGAATTCACGCAAGACGGCCAGCGCAAGCGTCTGGACTGCGACTACATCGTCGGCTGCGATGGCTATCACGGCGTCAGCCGCGCCAGCATTCCCGCCAAGCGACTGCGTCTGTTCGAGCGCGTGTATCCATTTGGTTGGCTCGGCGTGCTGGCCGACACGCCACCTGTGCACGAAGAGCTGATCTACGCGCGCCACCCACGCGGGTTTGCACTGTGTTCGATGCGTTCGCCCACCCGGACGCGTTATTACATCCAGGTGCCTGCGAGCGCGCAGGTGGATGCCTGGAGCGATCAGACGTTCTGGGACGAGTTGCGTACACGGCTGCCGCCTGCATTGGCGGCGCAGCTGGTCACCGGCGCATCGATCGAGAAAAGCATCGCACCGCTGCGTAGTTTCGTTGCCGAGCCGATGCAATATGGCCGCTTGTTCCTGGCCGGCGATGCCGCGCATATCGTGCCGCCCACAGGCGCAAAGGGGCTAAATCTGGCACTGGGCGATGTCGGCCTGCTGGCGCAGTTGTTCGAGCGCTGGAAAACAAGCGGCGACGCCAGCGTGCTGCAGCAGTACTCGGAGCTAGCCTTGCAGCGCGTGTGGAAAGCCGAACGTTTCTCGTGGTGGATGACCACGCTGTTGCACTGCTTCGACGACGAAGACGAATTCACTACGCGGCTGCACGGAGCGGAGTTGGATTATCTGCTCGGTAGCGAAGCAGGCCGCACGACGCTGGCGGAAAACTATGCAGGCCTACCATTGGCTGTGCTGTCGGATTGATGCGGCATGGATGATGCCGTGATGTCCCAGGCCGCGTAAGGACTACCCAAGACCTGGGCGGCATGGTTGTAAAGATTCAATGACGCCCTGGCTCCCTACATACGATGTGAGCGCACTGCAGCACTCCGATAACATCGCTTGATCGCACATAGCAGTCGCACATTCGTTGGCTTTGCTGCGGTAATCGCACAATCAAGAGCAACATCAGGACAACCCTGCGCACGTTGCAGCAAAGCACTGGCGGCAAGCACGTGGGTTATGTTTTTCTCACCATTTGTTCTGCAAGTGCCCAGGTGCACCTCTAGGCACCTAGCGAGCGAGTGAACGTCACCGGTAGGGTGGCGTTGACGCATAGATGCGGCTGCAAGGACGCGTCATTCCCCTGCTCAACGGAACACCGTGCTGGCATCCACCGATGAACGCACTGCCATCCTCCACCCAGGAGTATCCCATGAAGAAGTTGCCCACCCGTGCCTTGCTATTGGTCATGCTGGTAGCGCCAGTAGCTGCGTTTGCGCAGACCGCGGTCACTGCAAATCCCAACCATCAGAAGATGCTGCTCGGCTCCACCTGGTATGAAACTGCAAACAAGCGGCTGGTCTACGATTTCTGGCGCACCGTGCTTGAGGCGGGCCAGGTGCAGTACGCGCCGATGTACATGGACAAGAACTACATCCAGCACAATCCGAACGTGGCCAATGGGCGCGATGCGTTCATCGCTTTTCTCACCTCTCTCGTGAAGCCGACGCCGGTGCAGCCGCGTGTGCAGCTGCCATTGGTGGCCATCACGGCTGACGGCGATCTGGTGACGTTCGTGTCGGTGCGCACCTTGCCCAATCCCAATAAGCCGGGCACCACCTACACCACCACCTGGCTCGATATGTTCCGGATCGAAAAGGGGGTAATCAAAGAACATTGGGACACGGACACCATCTCCGGCCCCAGCACTGGCGGCCAGTAACGACGGCCGAAGGCAGGGCTGCATTGCGCAGGCCTGCCTGCTTC
This sequence comes from Xanthomonas vasicola pv. musacearum NCPPB 4379, assembly GCF_000277895.2. Taxonomy (NCBI): domain Bacteria; kingdom Pseudomonadati; phylum Pseudomonadota; class Gammaproteobacteria; order Lysobacterales; family Lysobacteraceae; genus Xanthomonas; species Xanthomonas vasicola. The sequence continues at coordinate 362,049 of NZ_CP034655.1, forward strand.
GTTATTGCAGATGGCTATCCGGTCTAAGCGCCGACCGCATGAATTGCAGATAGCTATGCGGTCTAAGCGCCGACCGCATGATGGGCGCTGTCGTTTTGACGGCAACCATCAGCTGATGCGGAAACCCATCGTCGCTTCCACTGCTTGCTGCCAGCCGGCGTACAGCGCTTCGCGCTTGTCGTCGGCCATGGCCGGTTCGAAGCGGCGATCCACTGCCCATTGCTTGGCAATTTCTTCGCGGCTGCACCAGAACCCGGTTGCAAGCCCTGCCAGATACGCCGCACCGAGTGCGGTGGTTTCGGCGACTTCCGGGCGGAGCACCGGCACATTGAGCATGTCGCTCTGGAACTGCGCCATAAAGTCGTTGGCGATGGCGCCGCCGTCGGCACGCAGTTCTTTCAGTTCGATTCCGGAATCACTCTGCATCACGGTAAGTACGTCGCGGGTCTGGTAGGCCATCGATTCGACCGCCGCACGTACGAAGTGTTCCTTGGTGGTGCCACGCGTCAGCCCGAACACGGCGCCGCGAATGTCGCTACGCCAGTACGGCGCGCCCAGGCCGACGAAGGCCGGCACGATGTACACACCGTCATTGTCGCCGGCGCGCTCGGCATAAGCCTGCGAATCGCTGGCCTTGCCCAACATACGCAAGCCATCGCGTAGCCATTGCACCACCGAACCGGCGACGAAGATGGCGCCTTCCAGCGCGTATTCGACCTTGCCGTCGATGCCCCAGGCAATCGTCGTCAATAAACCGGCCTTGGAAGCCACCGCTTTGTCGCCGGTATTCATCAGCATGAAACAGCCGGTGCCGTAGGTGTTTTTCGCCATGCCCGGCTCGAAGCACGCCTGGCCGAACAACGCGGCTTGTTGGTCGCCGGCGATCCCGGCAATGGGCACTTGTTCGCCGTAGAAATACTGGGTCTGGGTCATGCCATAGACCTCGCTGGACGAACGCACTTCCGGCAGCATCTGCGCGGGCACGTCCAGCATGGCCAGCAGCTCCACGTCCCACTCCAGCGTGTGAATGTTGAACATCATGGTGCGCGAGGCATTGGTGTAATCGGTAACGTGCACCTTGCCGCCGGTGAGGTTCCAGATCAGCCAGCTGTCGATGGTGCCGAATGCGAGCTCGCCTTTCTGCGCGCGTTCGCGCGCACCTTCCACATGGTCGAGAATCCACTTGACCTTGGTGCCGGAAAAATATGCATCGATCAGCAGGCCGGTCTTGTCGCGCACCATCTGCTCATGCCCGGCTTCCTTGAGCTGGGTGCAGATGTCCTTGGTCTGCCGGGATTGCCACACGATGGCGTTGTAGATCGGCTGGCCGGTGGCCTTGTCCCACACCACCGCGGTTTCGCGTTGATTGGTGATGCCGATCCCGGCGATCGCGCGTGCATCGATCTGCGCGTTGTTCAGCAACTCGGTGATGGTGGTATAGACGCTGGTCATGATCTCGCGCGGGTTGTGTTCTACCCAACCCGGCTGCGGAAAGATCTGGCCGAATTCGCGTTGCGCCACACCGGCCACCTTGCCCTGGCGATCGAACAACATCGCGCGCGAACTGGTGGTGCCTTGATCGATCGCAAGGACGTACTGCTTTTCCATCGGAGATTCCTCGAACAATGCCGGCATGGGCGCACGGCGAGAAAGGTCGGTGCGGACGGGCGATGACGTGTGGCCAATGATGGCTTGGCCACCGCTGACCTCGGGCGTCGTCAGAGTGATTGTCGGCTTAGCGCAATGCCATCACGGCGGATCGAGCGGTTTCGCGCCGCCCTGCAGATGGCGCACGCGCGCCGGCAGGAACGGCAGGATCAGCCACTGATACGCCAGCGCGCCGAGCGGCCCGCCGATCAAGGGGCCAACAATCGGGATCCACCAATAGTTGTCCTTGGCCGGCAACGCGGCCTCGCCCCAACCGGCGAAATACGCGAACAAGCGCGGGCCGAAGTCGCGCGCGGGGTTCATCGCCCAGGCTTCCAGATAGCCCATCGACGCACCCAGCGTCGCCACCAGCAAACCGATCATCAACGCGCCGGAGTTGGCAGTCGGTGCGGCTTCGTTGAACTGCTCGGTGATGGCGAAGATGCCGAAGATCAGGAACGCAGTGATGATGATCTGGTCGACCAGCGCATGCATCGGCGTGACCGCCAGCCCCGGCGCAGTGAAGAACACCCCCGCCGCGCCACCGGTCTCACGCGTGAGCTGATGCAGCTGGTTGAAGTGGTCGATTACCGGTCCATACAACTGATAGACGGTGGCCGCGCCCAGGAATGCGCCGATCACCTGCGCAACCCAGTAAGGGAGCACTTTCTGCCAGGAAAGTCGCGGAACAACGCCAGTGCCAGCGTCACCGCCGGATTGGCGTGGGTGCCGGATACCGAGCCGGTGACGTAGATCGCCAATGTCACCGACAAACCCCAGGCAATGCACACGCCCCAATACGCGTTTTGGTAAGGGCTGGGGTCGTACAGGATGTACATCGCTGCCACCGAATCGCCGAGCGCGATGATGATGAACATCGCCACCGCTTCGGAAATCAACTCACCTATGAGTTGCCGGCTCATGCGCGCAGACCCGCAGTGTCAGCGATGCAAACAACAGGATGCAGCGCGTTTACTGGCGCGCAGCGGTGGTCGTTGATGCTCATCTGGGGTGCCCTCCACGTAACTCAGGATGATGTGCTGGCTGATGCGCCGGAATACATTGCCGGACGACCCGTCCTCGCCGGCAATGCAGTGTGTTCAAGCAGGGACGATGTCGGGTTGCTGGATCGACTGCGTCTGCAGATAGTCTTCCAGACGCTGCCGCCCGGCCGCATCGATGCGCAGGCCGAGCTTGCTGCGCCGCCACAGGATATCGTCGGCAGCGACCGCCCATTCGGATTGGCGCAGGTAATCCACCTCGGCCTGATACAGGTCCGCACCAAAGTGCGTACCCAGTTCGGCCAGGCTTCGTGCATCGCCAAGCAGTTGTTCGGCGCAGGTGCCGTAGTTGCGCACCAAGCGCTGCGCGGTGGCGGCCGGCAACCAGGGGCGCGCGCTGCTGACGCGTTCCAGCAGGCTTGCGATATCGCGCTGTTCGCCGCCGGGCAATGCGTCGCCACGTGCGGTCCACGCCGGCTTGCGTGCGCCCAGCGCGTGGGTGAGCCGGTCCACCGCTTCTTCGGCGAGCTTGCGGTAGGTGGTCAGCTTGCCGCCGAACACATTGAGCAGTGGCGCGCCATCGGTGACCACTTCCAGCTGGTAATCGCGGGTGACTTCGGCCGCGTTGTCTTCGGCGTCGTCTAGCAGGGGGCGCACGCCGCTGTAGTTCCACACCACATCGGCAGGGGAGATCTGCTGCTGGAAATACAGGTTCACCGCATCGCACAGATACTGCACCTCGGCGGCATCGATCTTCGGCGCGGCGGGGTCTGCTTCGTAATCCACGTCGGTGGTACCGATCAAGGTGAAGTCGTGCTCGTAGGGGATGGCGAACACGATGCGCCGGTCCGGTTGCTGGAAGATGTACGCATGATCATGGTCGAACAGCTTGGGCACCACGATATGGCTGCCCTTGACCAGGCGCAGCGCGTGTTCGTGCGGCACTGAGGCCACGTTGTCCAGGAACGACACTGCCCACGGCCCAGCCGCATTGGCCAGCGCGCGCGCCTGTACGGTGCGGCGGCGGCCCTCGCGGTCTTCGAGTTCGGCATACCAGAAGCCGGCATCGCGCCAGGCCCCGACACAACGCGTACGGGTGTGGATCTTGGCGCCGCGTTTGGCCGCGTCCATCGCGTTGAGCACCACCAGCCGCGCGTCCTGCACCCAGGCATCCGAATACACAAAGCCAGTGCGCAGCGATTGCTGCAGTGGCGCACCCACCGGATGCGTGCGCAGCGACAACCGGCGCGAGCGCGGCAGGCTGCGCTTGCTGCCGCCCAGATGGTCGTACAGAAACAGGCCGGCGCGAATCATCCAGGCCGGGCGCAGATGCGGCTGATGGGGCAACAGGAAGCGCAGCGGCCAGATGATGTGGGGCGCCAGCCGCAACAGCACTTCGCGCTCGGCCAGTGCTTTGCCGACCAGCGCGAACTCGTACTGTTCCAGATAGCGCAAGCCGCCGTGAATGAGCTTGGTACTGGCGCTGCTGGTGTGCGCGGCCAGATCGTCCTGCTCGCATAGGCACACCGACAAACCGCGCCCGGCCGCGTCGCGGGCAATGCCGACCCCGTTGATGCCGCCGCCGATTACCAGAAGATCGTACATCTCGCCCATCGGTGCCTCCGTCCGGGCGCGCTGATGAGCGAACCCAAGTTGTCATGTTCGAACATATTCGAACATCGAACCTTGCGTAAGCGTGAAGATGCGCGGAGCCAGGCCCGCTGGTCGCAGCTGGAGAAGTTGGCTATCGAGAATGTAATTTAGATGTGATGGTTTACTCGAATTGAGCGGCTCCTTTGGCTTTTGCATAAGAACGCTCAAAAACGAACATCCACCTCAGTTGGCTTCGTCAGCGTCTGCCAAATGCACCCGGGTGCCGGCCTCGGCCAGCACGGCAGCCAACTCCTGCGGCGGTGGCCGGTCAGTGAACCAGTCGTGCACCTGGGCGATGGCGCCCAGTCGCACCATGGCGTTGCGGCCGAACTTGCTGTGATCGGCGGCGAGCAGTACTTGCCGCGAGTGCTCGATGATGGCCTGCGCCACGCGCACTTCCTGGTAGTCGAAATCCAGCAAGGTGCCGTCCAGGTCGATACCGGAAATGCCGATCACCCCGAAATCCACCTTGAACTGACGGATCAGCTCCACCGTCGCCTCACCGGTCACGCCCTGGTCGCGCCCGCGCACCACGCCACCGGCCACGATCACCTCGAAGCTGGGGTTGGCGCTGAGCATCACCGCGACGTTGAGGTTGTTGGTGATCACCCGCAGCCCGCGGTGCTGCAGCAACGCACGCGCAACTTCCTCGTTGGTGGTGCCAAGGTTGATAAACAGCGAAGCATCGTCGGGAATGAAACGCGCCACACGCGCGGCGATATGCTGCTTTTCGCGGGCCTGCAGCGCTTTGCGTGCGGTATAGGCGAGATTTTCCACGCTGGAAGGCATGCTGACGCCGCCGTGATAGCGGCGCAGCACGCCGGCATCGCAGAGCAGGGTCAGATCGCGCCGGATGGTCTGCGGCGTCACCTCAAAGCGGGTGGCCAAGCCTTCCACGTCGGCAAAGCCCTGCTGCCGCACCAGCGCCACCAATTGCTCCTGGCGCGGGTTTAATGCCGGCGCCGGGACAGTCCTGTAGTGAGTCGACTCCATGCGCAGATGATCGCGCATACGCGTGAGGATGCAAACACGGTGGTACGCGCCAGTGGCTGCAGGAGCTGTGGGCTGATTGCGATCACCAGCCTGGTTTAGTGCGCACATGCCGCGCGGTTTCGCGTGAAGCCTGCGACATGCCTCGACTCTGCGAGGTAGAGCGGTCTGAGGCCAGAGCTACGAGGTGAATCAAGCACGCGCTACCGACTCAGATGGTGTGCAAAGCCATACAACCCCAGCCCCGGCAGTTTCACCACGAATGCCTGCGCCGGAATCCGCCCGCTATTGCCGAAGGTTTCGAAGTGCAGCCGCGCGTACGGCCGACCTGCCGCGTGCCAGTGCTGGCGTGCCGCTTCGAGCATGCCGAGTGGTCCGCATACGTAGACTTCGGCATTGGGCGAGAGCCGCGCCAGTTGCGCAGCCAAATCGGGCGGGCCGGCGCTGTCGTCGCAGTTGCAATTGCAAACGCTTGCCCAGCAGCGCTTCCAGCGTGTCGACATAAGCCGTCGCACTGCGTGAGCGGCCGGCGTAGAGCAGGCGAAACGCGGGATGGCGACGCGCCAGCCGTTGCGCCATGCCAATGATCGGAGTGATACCGATACCACCGGCAATCAGCAGAATTTCCTCGCCGCTTTCATCCAGCGGGAAGTTGTTGTTGGGTGGCGACATTTCCACCACATCGCCCGGCGCGAGCGTCCACATATGCAGCGAGCCGCCACGGCTGTCGGGCATCTGCCGCACTGCAATCCGGAAATAGCCATCGGCGCGCGGTTCGCCCACCAACGAATACGAGCGTACATCGTCGCGACCATGCAGCTGCACGCGGAAATTCACATGGCTACCGACCTCGAAGTGGCGCGCGGCGGTGCCAGGATCTAGCATGATTTCGCGCACGCCGGGGCAGGCATCGGCAGCACTGACGACGCGGCCGCGATGCCACTGGGTGTCTTTACGCATGAAGGGCTCCGGGCAATGAGGCGTGCCGGCCCGTGCCGGCAGTAATGGCATTGCGATGAATCGCTGTGATTGAAGGCACGGCTGGCCGCATGCGCTGTGCTCAGCCCACCATGCGCAGCGACAGATCCTGCACGCGTTGTTCCTGCGCGATCAGGCGGTCGATCACGCGCCGCGCCCACATGCCGCCGGCATCGACGTTGAGTTGTAAAAGGCCTGATCCGGGTGCGCGCCGATCGCACGTTGCTGCGCTTCCAGCACCGCCTCGTCTTCGCCGAACACGCCGGTCACCCCTTCGCGCGTGAGCGTGGTCAACGACTGGTCGTGCAGCGCGTAGTTGCGCATGAACGCCCAGAAGTAATGACAGGTGGTGTCGGTTTCGGGGGTGATGGCGTTCAGCACATAGCCGTTGACACCCTGGCTGCGATCGCCCTCCGGCGCACCGGTGCCGGTGATGGCCACGCCCACATCGATAGCAATGGTGCCGGGTGCTTCGAAATGAATAATCTGCCAGCGATCGACCTTGCCGCGGTAGTCCAGATGGCGGGCGATCTGGCTGGCCCAGAACGGCGGCGGATCGATATTGCGCATCCAGCGCGATACGACCACGCTGCGATTGCCATGCACCACGTCGAACGGCGCTTCGGCCACTTCGTCCTGGCCGATGCTGGAGCCGTGCACGAAGGTCTCGTGGGTGAGGTCCATCAGGTTGTCCAGCACCAGCCGGTAGTCGCACTTGGCGTAGATGGTGCGGCCATCGCCGGCCCAGGCCGGGTCGTGCGCCAGTGCAGGTCGGGAATCAGGCGCGCATCGGCCCAGGCCGGGTCGCCCGGCCAGATCCAGACACAGCGGTGCTTTTTGGCAACGGGAAGCTGCGCACGCAGGCCGAGGGGTTGATGGTGTCCTGCGAGGGCATGTGCACGCAGCGCCCCTGCGTGTTGTAGACCAGCCCGTGATGCCGCACACCACATCGTCGCCGCGCAGCTTGCCCATCGACAACGGCACCAGCCGGTGCCAGCAGGCGTCTTCAAGCGCGACCAGCGCACCGGCAGTGGTGCGGTAGACCACCACGTCCGGTTGCAGATCTTGCGTGGGCTGAGCGCGTGCTTGATCTCGTGGTCCCAGACGACGGCGTACCGCGCGTTGAGGGGAAACAGCGGCTTGGACTGCGACATGACCGTAACTCCTGGATGTGTACGCAACCTGGATGCAAGGCGGCATGCGCCGGCCGGCAACTGGTTGGCCGGCATGGCAACGCTGGCGTCTGCTTGCAAATGAAGTTATGTATAAACCGGATACAATGTGGGGGCGTTACGGCCCTGCTGAAATTGTGCGAATATCGATTTGGGGTGCCGATTATCGGATTGACCGACCGACTGGCTGCGCCTACCGTGACCGCACGCTCGCTGTGCTGGAAGGGAATGCAATGGCCGAAATCGTCACTCTCGCCGACGCCGTGTCGCAGCTGATCGCCGACGGCGATTGCGTGGCGATGGAAGGCTTCACCCACCTGATTCCGCATGCGGCCGGGCACGAGGTGATGCGCCAACGCAAGCGCGAACTGCGCCTGGTGCGCATGACCCCCGACCTGATTTACGACCAATTGATCGGCGCCGGTTGTGCGGCCGCGCTGCGCTTCTCCTGGGGCGGCAATCCGGGCGTCGGCTCGCTGCACCGGTTGCGCGATGCGGTGGAACACGCCTGGCCGCAGCCGTTGCAGATTCGCGAGCACAGTCATGCCGATATGGCCAATGCCTATGTCGCCGGTGCATCGGGTCTGCCGTTTGCGGTGCTGCGGGGGTATGTCGGCTCGGACCTGCCGCGCGTCAACGACAGCATCAAGTTCCTGCAATGCCCCTACACCGGCGAAACGCTGGCCACCTCGCCGGCAGTCAATCCCGATGTCACCGTGATTCATGCCCAGCAGGCCGACCGCCGCGGCAATGTCTTGCTCTGGGGCATTCTGGGTGTGCAGAAAGAAGCCGCGCTGGCAGCGCGCAAGGTGATCGTGACGGTGGAAGAGGTCGTCGACACCCTCGACGCCCCGCCCAATGCCTGCATCCTGCCGCGCTGGGTCGTCGATGCGTTGTGCCTGGTTCCCGGTGGCGCGGCGCCGTCGTACGCGCACGGCTATTACGCGCGTGACAATCGCTTCTATCTGGCCTGGGATGCGATTGCGCGCGACCGTGCGACGTTTCAGGCCTGGATCCAGACGCACATTCTCGATACCGACGATTTCGCCGGTTTTCAGCGGGTTTACGCACAGTCGCAGCAGCAGGTGGCCGCATGAGCGCCTACAGCACCAATGAAATGATGACGGTGGCCGCCGCGCGCCGCCTGCCTGATGGCGCGGTGTGTTTTGTCGGCATCGGCTTGCCATCCACTGCCGCCAATCTGGCCCGGCTCACGCATGCGCCGGACGTCACCTTGATCTACGAATCCGGCCCCATCGGTGCGCGCCCGCAGGTGTTGCCCTTGTCGATCGGCGACGGCGAGCTGGCGGAGACTGCAGACACCGTGGTGTCCACGCCGGAAATCTTCCGTTACTGGTTGCAAGGCGGGCGCGTGGATGTGGGCTTTCTGGGCGCGGCGCAGATTGATCGCTACGCCAATCTCAACACCACCGTGATTGGTCCGTACGACGCACCGAAAACGCGTCTGCCCGGTGCCGGCGGCGCGCCGGAAATTGCGGCCAGCGCCAAACAGGTGTTCATCATCATTCGCCAATCCAAACGCAGTTTCGTTCCGACGCTGGACTTCATCACCACGGTCGGGCATCTGGACGGTGGCGATGCGCGGACGCGTGCCGGTCTGCGCGGCGCCGGCCCAACCGTGGTCGTCACCGACCTGTGTGTGATGGAGCCCGACCCCGTGACCTGCGAACTCACCGTGACGTCGCTGCATCCTGGAACAACGCGCGAGCAGGTCAGCGCGGCGACGGGTTGGCCGATCCGCTTCGCTGCCGACCTTGCGCAGACCGCGCCGCCCAGCACCACCGAGTTGGATGCCCTGCGCGCGCTGCAGGCACGCACCGATGCCGCGCATGGTGCCCAGGCAGCGGGAGCGGAGGCATGAGCGAGGTGTATCTGATCGATGGCATCCGCACGCCGATCGGCCGTTACGGTGGCGCCTTGTCCAGCGTGCGCACCGACGACCTGGGCGCGGTGCCGATCGCTGCATTGCTGGCGCGGCAGCCGCAGCTTGAGCCTGCCGCAATCGACGATGTGTATTTGGGCTGCGCCAACCAGGCCGGCGAAGACAATCGCAACGTCGCGCGTATGAGTCTGTTGCTGGCCGGCTTGCCCCCTTCGGTGCCGGGCAGCACGCTCAATCGCCTGTGCGGTTCGGGGTTGGATGCGATCGGCACGGTGGCGCGCGGCATTCGTGCCAACGAACTGGATCTTGCCATTGCCGGCGGTGTCGAATCGATGTCGCGCGCGCCGTGGGTGATGGGCAAGGCCGACAGCGCCTTCGCCCGCACCCAGCAGCTGGAAGACACCACCATGGGCTGGCGCTTCATCAATCCGCGCCTGCAGGCCGCCTATGGCACCGAATTGATGGGCGAAACTGCAGAGAACGTGGCGCAGCGGCATGCCATCTCGCGCGAAGACCAGGACGCCTTTGCACTGCGTAGCCAGCAACGCGTGGCGGCGGCGCAGGCGGCCGGTTTTTTCGATGGCGAAATCACCTCGGTGGCAGTGGCCGCGCGCAAGGGCGGCGATGCCAGCAGCGTCGAATACGACCAGGCGCCGCGGCCCACCACCACGGCAGAGATGCTGGCCAAGCTCAAACCGGTGTTTCGCCAGCCCGGCACCGTGACAGCCGGCAATGCCTCCGGTCTCAACGATGGCGCGGCCGCATTGCTGCTGGCCTCTGCGCAGGCGGTACAGGCGCATCGGTTGACGCCGCGCGCGCGGGTGCTGGGGTTTGCATCGGCAGGTGTGGAGCCGGCATACATGGGCATCGGCCCGGTGCCGGCCACGCAGCGCTTGCTGACGCGTTTGAACTTGCGCATCGAACAGTTCGATGCGATCGAACTCAATGAAGCCTTTGCTGCCCAGGCGCTGGCCTGCACGCGTGCATTCGGGCTGGCCGACGATGCCGAACACGTCAATGCCAACGGTGGCGCCATCGCGCTAGGGCATCCGCTCGGCATGAGCGGCGCGCGGCTGGCGCTGACCTTGTTGCGGCAGCTGGAAGCCAGCAACGGACGGCTCGGGCTGGCCAGCATGTGCATCGGGGTAGGGCAGGGTGTGGCACTGGCGATCGAGCGTCTGTGAGACCAGCTTTTGCAACCTACCTCATCCTTCCCTCGCACCCATGTCGTTGTAGTCGCCTTGCTGCCAACGGAGATGTAAATGCGCGATCCCACCTCTGACGAAACTGCCGTCGCCACCGATCCGCTGCTCGGCTACCGCCGCAGCCGGCTCGGTACGCAGCCGGCGTATCTGCATCCGGCATACGCCTCCACCAGGTTGCGTGGGCCCACGCGTGATCCGATCGATCTGCCGGTCACGCTGTCGGAAATCACCGGCCCGCGACTGGATCGGCTCAGCTTGGGCGAGCACGCGGCGGACCTCACTGCAGGTTTCAGCGGCGCGCCGTTAGGTGAACGCATCATCGTGTCTGGCCGCGTGCTCGACGAAAACGGCAAGCCGGTCCGCAACAGCGTGGTGGAAGTGTGGCAATGCAACGCGGCTGGTCGCTACCAGCACGCAGGCGATCAGCACGACGCGCCGCTGGACCCAAACTTCCGTGGTACCGGGCAGGTGCTCACCGATGAGCATGGCCGCTACAGCTTCAAGACCATCAAGCCGGGCGCGTACCCGTGGCGTAACCACTACAACGCCTGGCGGCCGGCGCACATCCATTTTTCATTGCATGGCGATGGCATCGGGCAACGGCTGGTCACCCAGATGTATTTCCCCGGCGACCCGCTGCTGGCGCACGACCCCATCTACAACTGTGTCGACGATGCTCTGGCGCGCGAACGCATGGTGTCCAGTTTTGATTGGGAAAATGCGGTCAGCGAATATGCGTTGGCCTACCGCTTCGACATCGTCTTGCGCGGTCGCAAACAAACGGTCTGGGAGTGACACGATGAGCCTGCATGCAACGCCGTCACAAACCGTCGGCCCGTATTACCGGCTCGGATTGGAGCCGCTGTATCGCGAACAGATCGCGCCCGCGCAGGCGACAGGCGCGCCGGTGCAGATCAGCGGCTGCATTTTCGATGGTGCAGGCACGCCGGTGGCCGATGCGGTACTGGAAGTGTGGCAAGCCGATGCGGCCGGCATCTATGCGCATCCGGCCGATGCCCGCTGCGAGGCCCACGACCCCAGCTTCGACGGTTGGGGCCGTGTGCCCACCGATGCGCATGGGCGGTTTTCTTTCAGCACCATCAAGCCGGGCAGGGTGGCCGGCCCCGGTGGCAAGCTGCAGGCGGCGCATCTGACCGTCCTGGTGTTCATGCGCGGCCTGTTGCGTGGCGCCTCGACGCGGCTGTATTTCGCCGACGACCCGCAGCTGGGCAGCGACCCGATCCTGGCGTTGGTGCCGGCCGAGCGACGCGCCACCTTGCTGGCCCAACCAGGCGCAGGTGGCGCTTACGCCTGGGACATCCGTATGCAGGGCGAGGCGGAAACGGTGTTCTTCCGCTATTGATCCGTCTGCCGCTGATGAAACACCGTGCGCGTGCCGGAGCAGTACACCGTGCTGTCTGCACGCTTCTGCGTCAACAGCTGGCGGTAGCCAGCTGCGGAAGTACCCGCTGCTGCAAAGACACCACGGCGTGGGCTGCGGGCGATGGACCGCGGCGCGTCACACGCATGCATACGCACCGATGACAGCGCGCATCGTGGCAAATACGCACACGCACTTGGTCGTGCCCATGCTTCCCATCCACACGGGGGGCACCCACATCACCCCGACAGTGGCAGGCGCGTAGGATGCATTGCCCTTTCGTCTAGTTGGCAACCTGGCACATCGGTGCGATGCTGCCGACACGCCTAGAGAGGCAATGCATGAGTGCGACATCTTCGCTGTTGGGATCCTTGTTCGGCGAGCCTGCGTGCGACGCCTTGTTCGACGATGCTGCGCGCGTGCAGGCGATGCTGCAGTTCGAATCCGCGCTGGCGGGTGCGCAGGCGCAGTGCGGGGTGATTCCAGCCGAAGCCGCGCAGGCCATCGCCGCTGCCTGCGAGGTGCGGCACTACGATGTGGCTGCGTTGGCGCAAGCCACAGCATTGGCCGGCAACCCCGCCATTGCGTTGGTCAAGGCGCTGACTGCCCAGGTCGCCGCGCACGACAGCGCTGCCGCGAGATGGGTGCACTGGGGCGCCACCAGCCAGGACGTCATCGATACCGGCACGGTGCTGCAGCTGCGTGCTGCACTCGATCTGCTGCTGCCACGTCTGCATGCCCTGTGTGCCGAGTTGGCCGCACTGGCCGAACGCGAACGCAACACCGGCCTGCCCGGACGCACCTTGTTGCAACAGGCCGTGCCGGTCACCTTCGGGCTCAAGGTCGCCGGCTGGCTGGATGCATTGCAACGCGCGCAGCAGCGCCTGCAGGCCTTACGGAGCGATGCGCTGGTTCTGCAGTTCGGCGGTGCGGCCGGCACCCTGGCTTCGTTGCAGGAGCGTGGCCTGGAAGTGGCGCAGGCGCTGGCGAGCACTCTGGAATTGCCGCTGCCCGCGCTGCCCTGGCATACGACGCGCGATCGCATTGTTGAAGTCGGCTGCGCGTTCGGTCTGCTGGCCGGTACGTTGGGCAAGATCGGTGGCGATGTGGTGTTGCTGATGCAGTCGGAGGTGGGCGAGGCGTTCGAGCCGGCCGCTGCCGGTAAAGGCGGCTCATCGGCGATGCCGCATAAGCGCAATCCGGTGTCCAGCGTGGCAGCGGTTGCTGCGGCCACCCGCGTGCCCGGCCTGGTCGCCACCTTGTTCAGCGCCATGGCGCAGCCGCACGAGCGCGCGGCCGGGCAATGGCATGCCGAATGGGACACCTTGCCGCAGATTGTCTGCCTCACCGCCGGCAGCCTGGCGCAGATGCAGATGTGCCTGTCCGGTCTGGAACTGGACCGCGTACGCATGCGTGCGCATCTGGATAGTCACGGCGGGCTGCTCTACGCCGAGGCGGCGGTGTTCGCGCTTGCGCCGCAACTGGGCAAGCCGCAGGCGCACGTGCTGGTGGAACAGGCGGTGCTGCGTGCGCGGGCGCAGCAGCGGCATTTGCGCGAGCTGCTCGGCGAGGACGCGCAGGTGCGCGCCGTGCTCACGCACGCGCAACTGCAGGCAGTGTTCGATAGCGACAGTTGGCGTGGCATGTCTTCGGTCTGGATCGACCGCGTGCTGGCTGGATCTTCTTCCTGTTGACGGTGCTCAGATGGCTTATCTCCAGTTGCCCACGCATCGCCTGCATTACCGCCTGGACGGCACCGAAGGGCGCCCCTGGCTGACCTTCTGCAACTCGCTCGGCACCGACCTGCACATGTGGGACGTGCAGCTCGACGCCTTCGCGCCGCACTACCGCATCCTGCGCTACGACCGCCGCGGCCACGGTTATTCGGAAACGCCGCCGGGTCCGTACAGCGTCGCCGACCTGGGCCAGGACGTGCTGGCGCTGTGGGACACATTGGAGATCGCGCAAAGTGATTTCTGCGGTCTGTCGATCGGCGGCCTCACCGGCCAATGGCTGGGCCTGCATGCAGCGCAGCGCCTGCGCCGGCTGGCGGTGTGCGCCACCGCGCAGAAGATCGGCAGCGCCGCCACCTGGGAAACCCGCATCGAGCAAGTGCGCAGCGAAGGCCTGCCGGTGCTGATCGACGCCACGCTGCAACGCTGGTTTACCCCGGAATTTGCCATCAGCCACGCGCAGCGCCTGGACATGATCGCCGCCGCCTTCGTGTCCACCTCGCCGGCCGGCTACATCGCCTGCTGCCAGGCGCTCGCAGACGCGGATTTCCGCGGTGCATTGGACGGGCTGAGCCTGCCGCTGCTGGCGCTGGCCGGCGATGACGACCCGGTGTGCCCGCCATCTGACTTGCGCGAGATCGCCTATGCCGCGCCGGATGGTCATTACGCCCAAGTGCCCGGCCGACACATCTGCAACCTGGAATCGCCGGCCGCGTTCAACGACGCGGTGCTCGGCTTTTTTCTCCAGGCCGACTGAGCTCCCCACCTTGCAAGGACACCCCATGCACGAAGACGAACGTTATCAAGCCGGAATGCGTGAGCGCCGGCGCGTCCTTGGCGATGCGCATGTCGACCGGGCGCTGGCCGCGCGTAGCGAATTCACCGAAGAATTTCAGGACCTGATTACCCGCTACGCCTGGGGCAGCATCTGGACCCGCGGCGGTTTGCCGGCGCACACGCGTTCGCTGCTCACGTTGTCGATGATGGTCGCGCTGGGCCACGACGAAGAATTCAAACTGCACGTGCGTGCAGCGCGCAACAACGGCGTGACGCCTGCGCAGATCAAGGAAGTGCTGCTGCAAGCGGCAATCTACTGCGGCGTGCCGGCCGCCAATCACGCTTTTGCGCTGGCCAAGCCGATTCTGGAAGAACAGGCCGCCGAGGCCGGCGCAGCGCCAGCGGCGTAACCCGGGTAAGGTCGTCTTAGAGCGGCGAACAAAACGGCTGCGCTCACCGCGAGGCAGGCGCGTCCGGTGTTCGGTACGGCATGTATCACTGGCACACCAAGGTTGCTGCACGCCGTCCACATCTAACTTGATGACTGCTCGCGACGGTTTGGTTGCGGCTTTACGCCGACACGCACGCAACAACGAGTAACGATCAACCCGGATGCGTCTGCCCGAGCGCTTTCCGACTGCCGCGCGCAGGCGCATTGGCCCACGCGGAATGCATCGATGCGACTCCCCTCTGACCTGTGCCACCCATCACCGCTGCCAGCTTTGACTTAGCGCGCGCAGGTCATGCGCTCCGCAAGCACCGCCTGCGCCAGCGCAGAACGTTGCATTAGCTCAACAAGGTTCCCAACCGCTGCGCCGCCTGCTTCAGCGGTTCCAGCAACTGCGTCTGCATGGTCTGCAGGCTCACCCGCCCTGCCTGAGCGCCGATGTTGAGCGCGGCGATCACCTCGCCGCGCAGGTTACGTACCGGCACGGCGATCGAGCACAGGCCGATTTCCAGTTCCTGATCGGTCAGGCACATGCCTTCGCGGCGCGTGCGCGCCAGCACTTCCAGCAACGCCGAGGCCTGGGTCACGGTGCGATCGGTACGCGGGCGCAAGGTGGTGCGTTCCAGATACGCCTGCAAGGTGTCGCCGGGCAGCGCGGCCAGCAATACCCGGCCCATCGAGGTGCAATAGGCCGGCAGTCGCGTGCCCGGGCGCAGCCCGATCGACATGATGCGCACCGTTTCCGAACGCGCCACATACAGCAGATCGTCGCCATCCAGTACGCCCAGCGAGCAGGATTCATGCAATTGGTCGCGCAGCCCGTCCAGGACCGGCTGCGCCGCTGCGGTCATCGACGAAGAGGCCGCATACGCGCCGCCGATTCCCAGCACGCGCGGCAGTAACACGTAGCCGCGCCCCTGCTCGCCCACATAGCCAAGCTTGGCCAGCGTATGCAGCACCCGCCGCACGGCCGCGCGCGAGATGCCGGTTTCCAGGCTGATCTGCGACATCGTCACTTCGCGCGCGTGCTGGGCGAACACGCTCAGCACCACCAGCCCGCGCCCCAGCGAGGTCATGAAGTCCGGGTCGCCCCGGGCGGCAGCGATCTGCTGCATCAGCTCATGCGGCAGGCCGCGATCGCTACCGGCCGCAAGCACGGCGGCGGGAGGTTTGCGGCGGCTGGAGGCGGGCTCTGGCATAGCAGTGCGGCAGCAGACAGGTGCGTGCATGGTAAACGCTCACGCCATGGCATGCCCCGGCGCACAGTGTGTGCGTCGGGCATATAAGCGCTTCACCCTGCTTGTCGCATAATCGCCGCTGGCTTGTTACGGATCGGTGCTCCTAGTCCATGAAAACCCCCAAGGGCCTGCAGCCGCTGATCGACGACGGCATCATCGATGAAGTGTTGCGACCACTGAAGAGCGGCAAGGAAGCATCCGTCTATGTGGTCAGCACAGGCGCCGACGTTCTGTGCGCCAAGGTCTATAAGGACATGGCGCAGCGCAGCTTCCAGGCGCGCGTGCAATACCAGGAAGGGCGCAAGGTGCGTGGTAGCCGTCAGGCGCGCGCGATGGGCAAGGCCACCAAATTCGGCCGCAAGGAAGCCGAAACCGCCTGGAAGAACACCGAAGCCGAGGTGCTCTATCAATTGATGGATGCCAGCGTGCACGTGCCCAAACCGCGCGGTTATTTCCACGGCGTGCTGCTGATGGACCTGGTCACCGACGAAGCCGGCCACAGCGCGCCGCGCTTGGGCGAAGTGGATCTTGAACCGGACCAAGCCCGTGTCTTCCATACCAGCCTGATCGGTGACGTGGTCAAGATGCTCTCGCTCGGCCTGGTGCACGGCGATCTGTCCGAATACAACGTGCTGGTCTCGCCCGATGGCCCGGTGCTGATCGATTTCCCGCAGGTGGTCAGCGCCGCCGGCAACAACGCCGCGCGCGACATGCTGCTGCGCGACGTGCACAACCTGCGCGATTGCCTCGGCCGTTTCGCACCGGAGCTGCGGGAGACCTATTACGGCGAAGAGATGTGGGCGTTGTTCGAAAAAGGCGAACTGCGCCCGGACAGCGTGTTGACTGGACGCTTCAAGTTCGACACTCGCCGCGCCGATGTGCGCGCCATCCGTGCCTCGATTGAAGATGCACGCCAGGAAAACCTGATTCGTCAGCAAGGCCGTGAAGCGGCGGCGCAAGACGAAGACTAGGAATCGCCCGCAAGCCGACTGCGCCAACCGCCGGGCGCGCAGTCGGTAGCGCATTCGCCGCGGTGCAGTGCAGCAAATATCCAGCTCGCACGGCGTCGCTTATAGCTCGTCGCTAGCCGCCCAATGTGTGCCGCCTTAGCCGGATTGCGCGGAAATTGTGGGTTTGCGCATGAGTCCGCAGCAATCCGGCCAAGCCCGCTGACACTAGTTCGCGATTTAAATAGTGATGGTTCATAGCAATCTGGCAAGCTCGACCATTGTTTACCGGAGAGTTCGTCATGTCGTTTGATCCTGATGTCGTGCGCCTGTTCGCCCAGATTCAACAGGCGGCGCAGCCGCCCATGGAAACCCTGTCGATCGAAGCCGCGCGCGCGAGGATGCGCGCGGTAGGCGCGCGGTTCGGTTTCCCGCGCGTGGAGATGGCCGAGGTGCGCGATCTGCAGGCCGATACCGCCACCGGTGCGGTGCCGCTGCGCTTGTATCGCCCCGCAGGGCTGGCGGCCGACCCTGCGCCGACCTGCCTGTTCGTGCACGGCGGCGGCGGTCTGGTGGGCGATCTGGAGTCGCATGACGATGTGTGCCGACAACTGGCGGCGCGCGCTGGCTGTCAGGTGCTGGCGATCCACTACCGTCTCGCCCCCGAGCACCCGGCGCCGGCCGGCGTGGAAGATGTCATCGCGACGTTGCATTGGTTGGTTGCCCACCCCGACACGGTCGGCGCCGATGTGCAGCGGCTTGCCATCATCGGCGACAGCATCGGCGGCGCCATGGCCGCGGTTGCCGCACTGGCTGCGCGCGACGCTGGAATTGCCTTGCGTTGCCAACTGCTGATCTATCCGCTGACCGATGCACGCGAAGACAGCGGCGTCTATCCATCGCGCGCGCTCAACGCCAATCTGCCGCCACTGACTGCGGCGGCGGTGGAATTCTTCAACCGCCATCTGCTGCCCGACATGGCAGTTGCCAACGACTGGCGTGTCTCGCCGATGCTGGCGCCGGATGTCGCCGACGTTGCGCCTGCGTTGGTGGTGGTCTGCGACCGCGACATGCTCTACGACGAAGGCTGCGCCTATGCCGACCGCCTGCGCGCCGCCGGTGTGGAGGTCACCCTGCATAGCTTCCCAGGCATGATCCACGGCTTCGTCAACCTGGGCAGCATCTTGCGCGCTGCCGGCGAAACGCTGGACCTGGCGGCATTGACGCTACGTCAGCGCCTGCTGCCGGCGATCGAGCGCAGGGCCGCCTGACGACCTGCGGTAGCCGTGCAAAAGCAGTCGCTGCCGCAGCATTGGCGAGTTGATCCACCGCCCGATGCGTTTGTCACCAGGGTGGCTAACAAAACGTAGCGAGCAGTTGCGCCCGCCTTGGTCGACTCAGATCGCCGTTGCTCGTCCAATTCTTCGGGAATCGGGACATGTCATCGTTCGCGACGACTCGAAGCGGCGACCGCTGTCTCAGTGGAAGGCATTGCAGACGGTCGCTGACGACGGGCAGCGACCGTCGCGTCCTCACGCCACCCGGCTGCGCCGCGCACGCTCCAGATGCACCAGCAGCAGCGAGATCGCCGCCGGGGTCATGCCGGGAATGCGTTGTGCCTGACCGATATGCTGGGGCCGCACGCGCTCGAGTTTCTGTTGCACTTCGATCGACAGGCCGCGTACCACGGCGTAATCGAATCCATCGGGGATCGGCGTGGTTTCGTGACGCTGCTGGCGCGCGATATCGTCGCGCTGCCGATCCAGATAGCCGGCGTACTTGACGCTGATCTCGACCTGCTCGGCCACCTGCGCATCGTCCACGCCCGGCCCCAGCGTCGGCACCCGCATCAAGGTGACGTAGTTGAGTTCGGGGCGCTTGATCAGGTCCAGCACGTTGGTTTCGCGGCTGACCGTCACGCCCAGCGCGTCGGCGACCTCGCGGCCCAGCGCATTGCCCGGTGTCGCCCAGAGCGTGGACAACCGCGCCGTTTCGCGCTGCACGGCCTCTTGCTTGGCCGAGAACCGCGCCCAGCGCGCGTCGTCCACCAGACCCATCTCATGGCCGACGCCGGTCAACCGCGCATCGGCATTGTCCTCGCGCAGCTGCAGCCGGTATTCGGCGCGGCTGGTGAACATGCGATACGGCTCGGTGGTGCCATGGGTAATCAGATCGTCGACCAACACGCCCAGGTAGGCTTCGTCGCGACGCGGCGACCACGCCGGCAGCCCCTGAACGTGGCGCGCTGCGTTGAGCCCGGCGAGCAGACCCTGTGCAGCGGCCTCTTCGTAACCGGTGGTGCCGTTGATCTGCCCGGCGAAGAACAGCCCGCCCACCGCCTTGGTTTCCAGCGAGGCCTTGAGCCCGCGCGGGTCGAAGAAGTCGTATTCGATGGCATAGCCGGGGCGGGTGATATACGCCTGCGCAAAGCCATGAATCGATCGCACCAGCGCCAGCTGCACGTCGAACGGCAACGAGGTGGAGATGCCGTTGGGGTAGATCTCGGCCACTTCCAGACCTTCGGGCTCGACGAAGATCTGGTGGCTGGTCTTCTCGGCAAAACGCACCACCTTGTCTTCGATCGACGGGCAGTAACGTGGGCCGATGCCTTCGATCTGCCCCGAATACAGCGGCGAGCGATGCAGCGCGTTGCGAATGATCTCGTGGGTTTGCTCGGTGGTCTGGGTGATCCAGCAGCTGACCTGACGCGGATGGTCGCTGACCTGGCCCATGAACGACATGACCGGCAGCGGGTCGTCGCCGGGTTGTTCGACCATCACGCTGTAGTCGAGCGTGCGCCCATCAATGCGCGGCGGCGTGCCGGTCTTGAGCCGGTCGATCGCGAACGGGCGCTCGCGCAGGCGCGCGGCCAGCGTGGTGGCCGGCGGGTCGCCCATGCGCCCGGCCGCGTACTGGGTTTCGCCGACATGGATCTTGCCGGCCAAAAACGTCCCGGCGGTCAGCACCACCGACGGCGCTTCGAAGCGCAGCCCGGTTTGGGTGATGACGCCGCGCACGCTGTCGGCTTCGGAGGTGCCGTTGTGGATGATCAGATCGTCCACTGCCGCCTGGAACACGGTCAGGTTGGGCTGGGCCTCAACGATGCAGCGGATCGCATTACGGTACAGGTTGCGGTCGGCCTGGCAGCGGGTGGCACGCACCGCCGGCCCCTTGGAGGCGTTGAGCGTGCGCCACTGGATGCCGGCCAGATCCGCGGCGCGTGCCATGGCCCCGCCAAGCGCGTCAATCTCCTTGACCAGATGGCCCTTGCCGATCCCGCCGATGGCCGGGTTGCAGCTCATCGCGCCCACCGACTCGATGTTGTGGGTGAGCAGCAAGGTGCGGGCACCGGCGCGGGCAGACGCCAGGGCGGCCTCGGTGCCGGCATGGCCGCCGCCGATCACGATGACGTCGTAGCGATAGAAAGAGTCGGACATGGGCGTGGACTAAGAGCGGAAAGGAAAAAACGGCCGCAGAAGTATCGGCTGAAGGGCGGTTGAGGTCACTCATTCACTGAAAATGTGATGTAAGTCACAATTCAAAGTAGTGACCCTCAAGTTGGCATGTTTCGTGCGGATATTCCTACTGCACCCGTCGTGGCATTGCGACATGGGCGCAAAGGCTGGAATTGGAACAGGGGCCAACCGCGCGTGCGATGGGGTAGCGTAAGGGTCGGTAGTCGGGGGACTGCCGACCCTTAATTTTTTGCGAATTGGCCGCGGTCTGGCCCGCTTCCGCTGCAGCATCTACCGCAACATCGAACAAAAACAGAAAGCCCCGGCATGCCGGGGCTTTTTGCATTGTAGGCGCCGATATCCGACAGGGCCGGAACAGGGGGGATCCAGATTTCCCTGCCGGAAATCGACATAAGTCGGTCAATGGGGCGGGCCGGTCAAAACATGACGTGGCGGGTCACACAGAGCACCTAGCTTGCGGCCAACCGTTAGCTGAACGCAAGCCCCCAATGTTACCAATTGTGGACCCTGTCGCAGTCAGGAACTCAAGGAATCTGCTCACGCGTGTTGCGCGGTGCTGTTTGCCGTTGGATCTCGCGTATAACCCGCGGTGGTGCCCCAATACGCGGCTGTGCACCGGTTGCGGGCGGGCGATTGGGCTGTTGCGGACGCGAGCCACCCGGGCGCTGCCCGTTATTGAACGAGCCGTTCGGGCGTGGCGGGCGGTACTGCGGACGGCGATCATACTCCCGGTAGTAATAGCCGCCGCCGCGGTAGACCGGGTACACCGGGTAGTCGTACAGACCGATCGAACCAGCACCGTAGCCGTACGGCATTCCGTAAGGGTTGCCGTAGTAGTACGGGGAGTAGCCGGGCGGATAGCGATACTGCACGGCAGGTGCACCACGGTAATAGCCGCCCGACCCAGCGCCGGTGTAGTCGTAGGTTGCGCAGCCGCCCAGGGCCAATAGCCCGGCGGCGAAGATCAGACGGAATTTCATGAATGGTGCCCTCCTGCAACCATGGTGTCACTTTCGAGCCGACGCATTGAATCGGTCCTTAATTGTGCGGCAATGTGGCGCTTCGTCATCGATCCAGCATGCGCGGCGGCAGTGCGTGCGACCCGTGAAGAGGGGGCGATACGTTAATCTTGCAGGCATGATCGAGACGGTTCCTCTTGCCCATTCCGACGTCCTGCAGGCCGCTGCGCGGATCGCGCCGCACTGCGCACCGACACCATTGCTGACATCGCACAGCCTGGATGCGCTCAGCGGTGCGCAATTGTTCTTCAAGGCCGAGCATGTGCAGCGGAGCGGGGCCTTCAAGTTCCGCGGGGCCTGCAATGCCGTGTGGTCGCTGCCGGACGAGCTGGCTGCACGTGGGGTGGTGACGCATTCGTCCGGTAACCATGGCGCAGCGCTGGCGCTGGCCGCACGCACGCGCGGCATCGGTTGCCATGTGGTGGTGCCTGAAGGCGCGGTGGCCGCCAAACTGGCCAATATCTCCCGGCACGGCGCCAGCTTGTGGCGTTGCGCGCCGACCATCGCCGCGCGTGAACAGCTATGCGCCGAGGTGCAGGCCAGCAGCGGTGCCACGTTGGTGCATCCGTATACCGATGTCGCGGTGATCGCCGGGCAGGGCACCGCCACGTTGGAATTGCTGCATCAAAGCGGTGGGCTGGACGTGCTGGTGGCGCCGGTCGGCGGCGGCGGGTTGGCGGCCGGTGCCGCACTGGCGCTGCGCTCGGCACCAAACTGCGCGCTGGTGCTGGCCGAGCCGGCCGGTGCCGCCGATACCGCGCGCTCACTGGCGGCCGGGCAGCGCCTGGTCGATTTCGTGCCGGACACTGTGTGCGATGGCCTGCGCGGCACCTTGGGCGCGCCCAACTTCGCGCTGCTGCAGCACGCCGGTGCGCAGGTGATCACGGTCGACGATGCCGCGGTGGTGCAGGCAATGCGGCTGGTTTGGCAGGTGCTCAAGCAAGTGGTCGAGCCATCTTCGGCGATCACCCTGGCCGCGGTGTTGGCCGAGCCGGCACGGTTTGCCGGGCGCCGGGTGGGGCTGATCCTGTCTGGCGGCAATGTCGATCTGGATGCGTTGCCATGGGCCGCGGCGTGAGCAGGCGTTCGCGCGGGCTCGGCCTGTGGGGCTGGGGCTGGCGGTTGTGCATGCTGGCGCTGATCTGGCTGGTGGCGGTGGCGGGCTGGATCGTGTGGATCGGCGACCGCGATCAGGCCGCGCCGGCCGATGTGATCATCGTGCTGGGTGCGGCCGCCTACGATGCGCGCCCGTCGCCGGTATTCGAAGAACGTATCCGGCATGCGCTGGATCTTTATGCGCAGGGCTATGCGCCACGGCTGTTATTCACTGGCGGCTTCGGTAACGGTGCGCGCTTTGCCGAATCGCAGGTGGCTCGACGCTACGCGCTGCGCCACGGCATCCCGCCGGAAGCCATCGTGATCGAAACCACATCGCGCACCACCCGGCAGAATCTGGAGCAGGCGCGCACGCTGATGGAGCGGCACGGCATGCATCGGGCGATCATCGTCAGTGACCCACTGCACATGGCGCGCGCGCTGCGCCTGAGCCAGGAACTGGGCATCGACGCGCTGGCCTCGTCCACGCCGAGCACGCGCTTTCGCAGCTTCCACACCAGTTGGCGTTTCCTGTTGCAGGAGGTGTATTACTTCCACCGCGATCTGGTGGTGCAAGGGCCGTGACTGCGGGCCTATGATGCGGCTTTCCCAGCGGCAGGTTCGAGCATGAGCGAGAGCAATCGACAACACGCCATCGGCCTGGTTCAGGCCTACTACGCAGCATTCAACCGTGGCGACTGGGACGGCATGGTGGTGTTTCTGGCCGACGACGTCGCCCACGACCTCAATCAAGGCGCGCGCGAAATCGGGCGGGCCGAATTTGCCGCCTTCCTGCAACGCATGAACGACAGTTACCGCGAGCAATTGCGCGATGTCGTGGTGATCGCCAACGACGATGGCACCCGGGTCGGCGCCGAGTACGTGGTGCATGGCGTCTACCACACCACCGACGAAGGCCTGCCGGAGGCCACCGGGCAGACCTATGTGCTGCCGGGCGGTGCGTTCTTCGACGTGCAGGGCGACAAGATCACCCGCGTCACCAACTACTACAACCTGCAGGAATGGATCGCGCAGGTATCGCGCTGAGTGCATCGGCCGGCATGGCAGCGCTGCGTAGGAGCGCACCTGGGCGCGATGAGGCATTACCGGGAAGACCGGTCGCGCCCGGGTGCGCCTACCTGGCTGGTCTTGGCGTGATTGCAAGACAGTGCAAGCCTGCCTGGCCGATTGGCATGGGCGGCCAGACCTGTGTAGGAGCGCGCTTGCGCGCGACTGAGCGTCACCGGTAACGCCTCATCGCGCGCAAGCGCGCTCCTACGCGGTTGGCCCGGTATTACAGCAACACCACCCCAACCACCACCAGCACGAAGATACTCCACTTGAGCACCTGGTACAGCGGGTTATTGCGTTCCTTCAGCGCCTTGGCCTTGAGGCGTGCAGCATAGAAATAGCGGAACACGCGGTTGATGCCGCCGGTCTTGTCGCCTTCCTGATTGGGCGAGGCGCCGGCCGAGAGCAGGCTGCGGCCGACGAAGCGGTTCACCGCCGCTGCCCAGCGCCAGCGCATCGGTCGCTCGATATCGCAGAACAGGATGATGGGGTCCTGGTCGGTGTCGTTGCGCGCGGAGTGGATGTAGGTTTCATCGAACATGGTCCATTCGCCATCGCGCCAACTGTGGCGCTGGCCGTCGACGTCGATGAAGCAACGGTCGTCGTTGGGTGTGGCAAGGCCCAGGTGCAGGCGCATGGAGCCGGCAAACGGGTCGCGGTGCGGGCGCAGTTCGCTGCCCGGCGGCAGCTCGGCGAACATCGCCGCCTTGACCGTGGGAATGGATTTCAGCAACGCGGTCGTCTGCGGGCACAACTCGGCCGCAGACGGGTGCGCGGTGCCGTACCACTTCAGATAAAAGCGCTTCCAGCCACGACGGAAAAACGAATTGAAGCCGATGTCGGTGTAGCCGTCGGCGGCGCGGATCTTCTGCATCTGCTGCAGCGCCACCGCTTCGTCGCGGATCAGCGGCCAGTTGGCCCGTAGCGGCGCCAGTTCCGGAAATTCCTTGCCCGGGTCGATGAACGGCGTGGTCGGCACCCGCGAACACAGGTACATCAGCGTGTTGATCGGGGCCATGAAGGTGGAATGGTCCAGCAGCTGCCGGCTGAGCCGGTGCCGCACGCGACCGCGGTAATGGATGTAGAGCGCCGATGCGATGAACAGCGCGATGAGGAGCCACTTCAACATGGGGGAGGCCGATTGGGGGCGGGGGGCCGCAAATGTGAGAGCGGCTGCCAAGAAGCGCACGCAGCATTGCTGCGTCGTGTCGGTAGCCACCATCGAACAAGGTGAGCCGCATCAGGGAAGTGCGGCCGGTAACTTCAGAATTCTAGCAAGTGTGGCCGCCGAGCCTGACAGCGGAGCATTGGCATGGGCGCAATACTCTGTGTCTCACCGGCAGTGGCTGCGCAACGCCTAGCGTTCTGTACCGCCGCTCAGTCGATGCGGCGGCGGATCGGGATGGCGCTGACCGGCACACTGGCGACGTCGTGCCCGTGTTCGCGAATGGGCGCGCCCGGTGCCGGTGCCCAGGCATGGGCGTATATCACCTCCCACGAACTGGGCAGGGTGCCGTCCGGCCGCCGTAGCGGTTCGTAGGCAGCGCTGGCAGCGGCAAACCGGCCGCGTCCGGTGAGCGTGGCGCGGCGGTTGCTGAGCGCATTGGTCGCGCCCATTGCGCGCAGTTCGCGCATCAACGCGGGCAGGTCGTTGTAGGTCAGGGTGAACAGGTCGCGGTCCAGCACCGGGTCGCGGAAGCCGGACATCAGCAAGGCATCGCCGAACTGCGCAATTGGCGGAAAGCGGCTGACGTGCGGAGCCGGGTCGGCCTGCGCGAAGGCCTCACGCAATTCGATCAGTGTTTCCGGGCCGAAGGTGGAGCACAGCAGCAGCCCGCCTGGGCGCAGCGCGCGCCGGAAACCGGCAAACACGGCCGGCAGGTCTTCTACCCACTGCAGGCATAGATTGCTGAAGATGACATCCACACTGCCGTCGGCAACGGGCAGCGCGCGCGCGTCGGCGCACACCTGTGCAAACGGCTTCCACCAGCCTGCGGCCTTGCGCGCCTGGCGCAGCATCGGCATGGCCTGATCGAGCGCGATGACCTGCGCCTTGGGCCAGCGCTTCTTGATCGCGCCGCTGGCATGACCGGGGCCGGCGCCGACATCCAGCACCACCTTGGGCACCTGCGCGCCCAGGTAGTCGAGCGATTCGAACAGGCGCGCTTCCGCTTCGCGCTGGAGTGCGGCGGCGGCGGTGTAAGTGCTGGCGGCACGCGCAAAGGCGCGCCGGACGTGGCGGGGGTCGAAAGTACTGTTCATGGCGCCGCTATTGTCACTGCTGGCAGAGGCGGAGGGAATCGATGTGTGGTGCGCGACGCTGCGCTAGAAGGTGCCGGGATAGCTGCCGCCATCGATGAGCAGATTCTGCCCGGTGATGTAGCCGGCCTGCGCGCTGCACAGGAAGGCGCAGGCAGCGCCGAATTCGTCCGGCTCGCCAAAACGTGCGGCGGGAATGCCCGCACGCTTGCGCTCGGCGACCTCGTCGGCGGTGCTGCCCTGCTGGTGCGCGATGGCGGCGAAATTGCCGCGCAGCCGGTCGGTGGCGAACTGCCCGGGCAACAGGTTGTTGATGGTGACGTTGTCGGTGACGGTGCTGCGCGCCAGCCCGGCGACGAACCCGGTGAGGCCGGCACGCGCGCCGTTGGACAGGCCAAGGATGTCGATCGGCGCCTTCACCGCGCTGGAAGTGATGTTGACGATGCGGCCGAAGCGGCGTGCGCGCATGCCATCGACGGTGGCGCGGATCAGTTCGATCGGCGCCAGCATGTTGGCGTCCAGCGCGCGCAGCCAGTCCTCGCGTTCCCACTGACGAAAATCGCCCGGCGGCGGGCCGCCTGCGTTGTTGATCAGGATGTCGATCTGCGGGCAGGCGGCGAGTGCGGCGCTGCGTCCTTCCGGCGTGGCGATATCGGCGACCACGCTGCGCACCTCGCCAGCGCCGGGGAGCGCGCGCAACGTGTCGGCGGCCTGTTCCAGCGCCTCACGGCCGCGTGCGGCGATCACCACATTGACGCCTTCGCTGGTCAATGCACGTGCGCAGCCCAAACCCAGCCCTTTGCTTGCGGCGCAGACCAACGCCCAGCGGCCGGCAATTCCCAAATCCATGCGATGTGCCCCTCGATCAGCGATGTCGCATGATCGACGATCCGCTCACGGCACGGACGCAACGAAGCGTTGCAGTGCCTCGCTCACCTGATCCGCATGACCGAGAAACGGCGCGTGGCCACCACCGGCAATAGTGAGCGCCTGCGCATGCGGGTTGAGCGCGGCGGCGGCATGCATGCCGGCGGCAGGCACCAGGCGATCGCGTTGCCCGGCGATCCACAGGCTGGGGCGTGCGAGCTGCGGCAAGGCGCGGCGAAGATCGGTGCGCTCAAGCAGGGTGAGCCCCTGCTGCAAGGCCTCTGGCGCCGGTTCGCCGCGCGCGGTGAGCGTCTCGCGCAGGCTGCGCAGTTCGCTGCGTGCATGTGCCGAGCCGAGCGTGTCCAGCGCAAGAAAACGCTCCAGGGTTCCGCGATAGTCGCGCAATAACTCGGTGCCGAACTGCACGAACACCTCGCGCTGGACGGCATCGGGCCAATCGTTGCCACGCACGAAGCGCGGCGTTGCAGCGATCATCGCTAGCCCGCGCACCTGCGGCAGGGTGGCGGCTGCATGCAGCGCAAACAGCCCGCCCAGCGACCAGCCGAGCCACACCGCCGGCGGCGTGGCGGCCGCAATCTCGGCAACTACGTAGGGAAGCGCCAGCGGTGTGCTGTCGTCGCGACTGAAGCCGTGTCCGGGCAGGTCGACCAGATGCAATTGATAGTGCGGTGCCAGGCGTTCTACTAGCGGTGCGAACACGCCGCCGTGCAGCGCCCAACCATGCAGAAGAACCAGCGCAGGCCCGTGGCCGATGACATCGATATGCATGCGTGCATTGTCGCCGATTGTTGCGTGCCGCTACGCGTTGATCGAGACGCGCGCTGCTACGACAGGGTCCAGAAAGACTGGATGCTGGTGGCCTTGTCGCCAATTGCAGGTTGCCGGCTGGCGCTTGGGTGTGTAGGTAGGGCGCTGCTGCGGCGCGCCGGCGTCAGTACGTGGCGGTTGCACGCAGTGCGCTGATCTTCGGGGCCAGCAACGCCCACTGCGCGCGCGCGTCACTGCGCCAATACCAACGCGGCGGCCAGCCCCAGCGACGTGCACATCGCGCCTGGATCATGGCCGCCAACGAGTCGGGATCGAACCCGTGCCAGACGCCGGCCGCGCTGCGCAGATGACCGATCAGCACCGGATGCACTTCGTGCAACAACATCGTGCGCAGCTGTTCCAGGGTGAATGGTGAGGTGGCTAAAACGTGCGCAATGCTGTCGTCGTCGTCGCGACTGTCGCTGTCCAGATACAAGCGCGATAACGCTTCGCACACGCGGCGTTGCGCCGCTGTGGCTGTGCCTGCGTCCGTAGCTGGTATCGCTGGCGACATGTCAGTGCACGGACGTCGTCGGATGCGAGTACGCGTCCGCTGCACAGCTGCTGCAATGCCTGCAGCCCCTGTCGCAACGAAAAGTCACTGCAGGGGTGTCGCCTGCCACACGCACCCGGTATGCGATCAATGCATCGGTTGGGTGGCCCACGCTCATTTCAGCGTAAGCCATGCACAAGCCGCAGTGCGCCTCAGGCAGACGCAGGCAGCGGCTGCCGGCTCACCACATCGCGCGCCTGCACGATGGCGTCGATCAGCGCCTGCACCTGCTGCGGCGTATGCAACGCGGACAGCGTCACGCGCAAGCGCGCCTTGCCTTCGGGTACGGTAGGCGGACGAATGGCGCCAACCATGAAACCTGTCTGTTCGAGTGCGGTCGACATCGCCATCACGGTCACTTCTTCGCCGAACAGCAACGGCTGGATCGGTGTGTCAGAAGCCATCAATTCGAAGCCATGCTTGCGCGCGCCATCGCGAAACGCAGCGATCAATTCGACCAGGCGCGCACGCCGCCAATCGTCGCGACGCGCCAGGCGCACGGCTGCCAGGGTGGCGGCGACCTGCGCTGGCGGCAACGCAGTGGTGTAGATATACGGACGCGCGGTTTCGGCCAGATGGCGCACCAGCGCCTCATCGCCTACCACCACCGCACCGTAGCCACCGAGCGCCTTGCCCAGGGTCACCAACTGCAATGGCACTTCGGCCACGCCCAGCCCCGCATCGGCCACGCAGCCGCGGCCTTGCGGGCCGAGCACGCCAACACCATGCGCGTCGTCCACATAAAAAAGCGCTTCCTGCATGCGGGCCACCAGGCTCAACGCGCGCAGCGGCGCGACATCGCCATCCATGCTGAAAACACCGTCGCTTACCAGCATCGCCGCACCCTCGGGCGAACCCTTGAGCTGACGCATGGCACCTTCCACATCCAGATGCGGATAGCGCCGCAGCCGGCAACCGGCCAGCCGTGTGGCGTCGAGCAGGCTGGCGTGATTGAGCCGGTCCTGCACGCAGACATCGTCTTCTTCGCTGAGTAGAGCCTGCTGCACCGCCAGATTGGCGATGAAGCCGCTGCCGAACAGCAACGCCGATGGATAGCCCAGCCAGTCGGCGATTTCGCGCTCGAGCGTTTCGTGCGCGGTGTGGTGGCCGCAGATGAGATGCGAGGCGGTGGCGCCGGCGCCATCGCGGGCCGCGGCATCCTGCAGCGCGGCGACCACTTCGAACTGTTGCGACAGACCCAGATAGTCGTTGGAGCAGAAACCGGTCAACCAGCGGCCGTCGATTTCCAGTCGCACGCCATCGCGGCGGCCCACCTGTCGCCGCACCCGCACCCGTTCCTGGGCCACACGCAATTTACGCAGCGACGAAATCCGTTCGTGCAGATTGGGGCGAGCCATGGGGGCGTTCAACGGCAGAGAAGGGCTGCTAGCGTAGCGTGCCGGGCTCAGTGCGCCCAGCCGGCACCGACGACCGGTGCCGGGCGCGGGCTCAGGCGGCGTGCTCGCAGGCCGCGCTGCGGGTGATCTCCGCATGCACGGTGCGGGGTGATCGTGCTCGGCCGCATCGACAGTGATTTGCATGGGGCGCAGGCCCAGGCGCTGGAACAGGGCCTGGTCGCGCTCGGTGTCCGGGTTGCCGGTGGTGAGCAGTTTTTCGCCGTAGAAGATCGAGTTGGCACCGGCCAGGAAGCACAGCGCCTGCAGTTCGTCGCTCATCGCTTCGCGGCCGGCGGACAGGCGCACCATCGACTTGGGCATGACGATGCGGGCAACGGCGATCATGCGCACGAACTCGAACGGATCCAGCTGCTGGGTGCCATGCAGCGGGGTGCCGGGCACCTGCACCAGCTGATTAATCGGCACCGAATCCGGATGCGCCGGCAGCGTGGCCAGCGCCAGCAGCAAACCGATGCGGTGGTCGCGGGTTTCGCCCATGCCGACGATGCCGCCGCAGCAGGTCTTCAGACCGACATCGCGCACATGCTCCAGCGTGTTCAGGCGATCCTGGTACTGGCGTGTGTGAATGATGGAGTCGTAGTAATCCGGCGCGGTGTCCAGATTGTGGTTGTAGTAGTCCAGCCCGGCATCCTTGAGCGCACGCGCCTGGCCGGCGTCGAGCATGCCGAGCGTGGCGCAGGTTTCCAGACCCATGGCCTTCACCTCGCGGATCATCGCGGCAACCTTCGGAATGTCGCGCTCCTTGGGCGAGCGCCAGGCGGCGCCCATGCAGAAGCGCGAGGCACCGGCGGCCTTGGCCTGGCGCGCTTTTGCCACGACCTCTTCGGTCTCCATCAGCTTCTGCGCGGTCACGCCGGTGTCGTAGCGCTGCGCCTGCGGGCAATAGGCGCAGTCTTCCGGGCAACCGCCGGTCTTGACCGACAGCAACGTGGAGACCTGCACTTCAGCGGGATCGAAATGGGCGCGATGCACGCTGGCGGCGCGATGCAGCAGCTCCGGAAATGGCAGATCGAACAGCGACTGCAGTTCTTTGTGATCCCAGTCATGGCGGACGACAACAGACATCGGAGTTTCCTGACAGTCAGCGGCTTGTAAGCCAGGCAGTCTGGTGAGCATGGAAGAGGCTGTCAACTTTAGAGAGGTTCGATCGGTTTACAGGTGGCCGCAACGGCTGCTGCGGCTGTTGCTGCCGAGCCTGTGTCTGGTCTGCGCAGAGGCCGGTACGCCGGATGTCGATCTGTGCCCCGCGTGTCGCGCCGCCTTGCCGGATCATGGCCATGCCTGCCTGTGCTGCGCCACCCAGCTGTTCGCCTCCGATGGGGTGGCGCTGTGCGGGCAATGCCTGCAGGAACCACCACCGCTGCAGCGGGTGCATGCCTGCTTCACCTATCGCTGGCCGGTGGACGGGCTGCTGCGGCGATTCAAATTCCATGAGGATCTGGCGGCGGGCCGCCTGCTCAGCGACCTGATGGCCCGGCGCTGTGCGGGTTTGCCGCGCCCGCAGGCGTTGGTGCCGGTGAGCCTGCACCGGCAGCGCTTGCGCCAGCGCGGCTACGACCAGGCGCTGGAGATGGCCAGGCCGCTTGGCCGCGCGCTGCAGCTGCCGTGCCTGCCGTTGCTGCGCCGCGTGCGCGCGACCGCGCCGCAATCCGAACTGGACGCGATCGAGCGGCAGCGCAATCTGCGCGATGCGTTTGTTGCCCGCGGTGCGTTGCCGGCGCATGTAGCGCTGGTGGACGACGTGATGACGACCGGCGCGACACTGCACGCCGCGGCGAAGGCATTACGCAAGGCGGGGGTGCAACGGGTGGATGCGTGGGTCTGCGCGCGGGTGCCGTGACCGCGATTGAGATTGCTGCGGTCTGCTTGCGCGGCTGCGTCCGTACCTCACCCCAACTCCTCTCCCGCAGGAGAGGGGAGAAAACTGCGCCACTCGCCACAAAACCTTTACCAGAAAGGCTTTCGGGACAATTTTTAGTTTTCGGGGGATGGGCAAAAATAGCCTTAACCGATCCGCACCGCCTATTTGCGCCTGAGCCATAATATCGAGGTCGAAGTCCTTCGCTCATGCGGATAGGTGTTCGCCAGCCGGGAATCCGCACTGCCGCTGATAGCGT
This sequence comes from Xanthomonas vasicola pv. musacearum NCPPB 4379, assembly GCF_000277895.2. Lineage (NCBI taxonomy): Bacteria > Pseudomonadati > Pseudomonadota > Gammaproteobacteria > Lysobacterales > Lysobacteraceae > Xanthomonas > Xanthomonas vasicola. The sequence continues at coordinate 393,825 of NZ_CP034655.1, forward strand.
ATTTTTGAAAAATTTTAAATATGATCAGGATATCTTTTTAAATTGAAAGGCGAACCTGAATGAAGACGACGGCCACTTGCAAATCCGGCTATGTGGGCGGTGAAAATTCGCGGCCCGACACCCCGGAACCCGATAACAGAGTTGAGGTCCGGAGCAACACCTCGCCCCAGGGCGCCCTGTCGGGTCTCGCCAGGCGCCCGCAACGGGAAACCGAAGGCGGCGAGCCGCGCCGTGCCTCTTCCTCCCCCGTCCGATCGAGCAGTTACCCGTCGATCACCAAACCGCAGAAACTGGAAAACCAGAAACGGCCGATCATGATTTTCGACTCGGTCGAACCGAGCCGAATTCGATCCACCACCAACCTCGCCGCACTCGACGGTATCAATCAGGAAGGACTCGATCGCATCAGCATGACCGGTATCGAGCAGTTTTCCGAAGCGCAACTGGATGACGTGATCAAGAGCGTGTATCCGAAAACGGTCGTGGTGATCGATACGCGCCAGGAAGCGCATGGCTTCGTCAGCGGCAAGCCGGTTTCCTGGATGGCGCTAGACAACAAGAATTGGGGTAACGTGGACAAGCCGATGGCCGACATCGAGCCCAAGGAAGAAAAGAAGCTCTCGAAATGGGTCCGCAAGAACGACGGGGAGGAAGTGTCGATCCCCAACGGCAGCACTGCGAAGGTCAAGCGCGCGGCGGAGCCGCTCACCCTTTCCGTGTCGAGCGACGAGGTGGAGACGGAAAAGCGGCTGGTCACGCGCAAGGGCGGCATATACATCCGCGTGCCCGTGCCCGATCACGCCGCGCCGGACGAAGATGCCCTCGCGCATTTCGCGGCGAGCACGCGCAGCGTCGTGATGGACAAGGGCCTGGAAAACGTCCACTTTGTGGTTCACTGCCGAGGCGGCATGGGGCGCACCACGATGTTCATGAGCGCGCTCGACATGCTCACGAATGCTGGCGACGTGCCGATGAAGGAGATCGTCGATCGGCAGGTGAAACTGCGCCAGCGCGACGAAGGCTCGATCACCGCAGCGGGCAAGGCCTACAAGGCCACCTTCCGCGACGAGAAGGCTGCTGTGCTGCAGTTCTTCTACGACTACGCAGCGGCAAACCGATTCGGGTCGAAGGACGCGAAGTCGCTCGAGGCGTGGTCGGCGGATCAGGGCGACGCGCTGCGGGCGGAGGCTCTGTCGCGATAAGTACTGGGGGTGTAAGAATGTGGGTTCAGGAATACCCCGAGCGAACAATCCGATCCATGAAGCAAAAGCTGACTGCGGCGATGGGGAGAGTGTTTAAACGGCTCCACTATCCGCTGGACGTGATGCTCCTATGTGTGCGTTGGTATGTTTCGTATCCGTTGAGCTTACGACACCTCGAAGAGATGATGGCAGAGCGTGGGATTGCTGAGGACCATTCGACAGTTCACCGCTTGGCGATAAAACTGTTGCCGCTACTGGAAAAAGCGTTCCGGCGGTGCAAACGCAGGGTCGGCACAAGCTGGAGGATGGACGAGACCTACGTTCGAATCGGGGGTGAGTGGTCGTTGGCGCTCGCCAGATGGAACAGGTCATGCGAATTGTCGAGAAGGCGGGCGCTCGCATGGTTTTGCTTGGCGACACCAAGCAGACTGAGGCCATCGAGGCGGGCAAGCCGTTCGCGCAGCTCCAACAGTACGGCATGCAGACCGCACGAATCAGCGAGATTCAGCGCCAGAAAGACCACGAGCTGAAAACCGCTGTCGAGCACGCGGCCGAGGGCCGCGTCACGCAATCGCTTGCGCATATCAAGCACGTTGAGGAACTGAAAGAGCCGACCGAGCGGCACCGGGCCATCGTGAACGACTACATCCAGCTCACTGAACCCGAGCGCCGCGAGACACTGATCGTTGCCGGCACCAACGAGGCTCGCCGCGAGATCAATCGCATGGTGCGCGAGTCGCTGGACCTGACCGGCAAGGGGCGGGAGTCGAGACGCTGACTCGTGTAGACCTGACACAGGCGCAGCGCCGCTTTGCGCGAAGCTATCAGCCGGGCATGGTTATCCAGCCCGAGAAGGACTATCAGAAAGCCGGCCTGACGCGAGGCGAGACCTACCGCCTCAAGGAAGCGTTACCCGGCAATGTACTGGTCTTGCAGCGGCAAGACGGTACCACCACCACGATCAACCCGCGCAAGGCCACGCAGCTCAGCGTCTACCACCTTGAGCGCGCCGAGCTGTCGGTCGGGGATACCGTGCGGATCAACCGCAACGATCCCGGTCGCGACCTCACGAACGGCGACCGCATGCGCGTTGCCGGCGTGATCGGCGGCGTCGTCAAGCTCGAATCGGTCGAGCAGCGCGACGGCCGGCCGGCACGCGCGCTCGAACTACCGGTGAACAAGCCGCTGCACCTCGAGCACGCCTACGCGTCCACCGTCCACAGCTCGCAGGGCTTGAGCAACGACCGCGCACTGATCGCGCTGGATACCAAGAGCCGCACCACGTCGATGAATCTGTATTACGTGGCGATCAGCCGTGCCTGCCACGAGGCGCGCGTCTACACGAACTCGGTCCAGGAGCTGCTGGCCGCAATCGCGCGGCGCTTCGACAAGAGCACGGCACTGGCGATCCACCGCGAACGCCAATTGCAGCGCCGCGACGTCGGTATGCAACCCAAAGGCACAGCCGACGGCAAGCAGGCGTTCCAGCGTCAGCAGCTCGAACACCAGCGCAAGCAGCCAGGCAGCGGCCGGCAAGCCATCGGGCTACGGCCGCTTCGACTAACTGCGCAAGGAGCGGCCAGCGGAAGCTGTTGCATATGCTGGTCGATCTTCGTGGCCAGTCGCCGAAATTCGTTCATTCTCATGTCCGTCACAAAAGACGCGCTGATTGCCCTTGGGCAGAGAGAAGTGTCACCGCCTTCTTATCGAAGGAAACGAAGGTTTCCCCACCAAGCCAATTACCTTCGTAGGCAATGACGCCATCGGCAAAGTCACCGCCTGCGTCGAGCACCAGCAAACCGGCCTCCACGGCGGGCCGGTTCACTTCCACGTTGGCGGCGGCCAGTAGCGCCCGGATCGCGTCGGCCGCGTCAGATTGCTGTAAGCCATAGACACGCATCAGCACCCAAACAAATTCGCATAGGCACGGCAGCGCAACCGCGATCAACTCGGCATCGGTCAAGACTGCGGCGGCAACGTCCGCTTGTGCGGGATCGTCACGCACAACAGCACGCACAAGGACGTTGGTATCGACTGCGACCTTCATTGCTTGCCTGCCCATCCTTGTGCAGCCGCCTCGTTGATTTCTTCGATAGTGGCAACCTTCTGCGTCTTACCCGCGAGCAGGCCGACAAAGCTGGCTATCGTCCCTGCGGGCCGTGCCGCCTTGAGTACTCCCCGACCATCTGGCAGCAAGTCAAGCTCGATCTTGTCGCCTGGCCTAATGCCGAGGTGTTGCAGTACGTCCTTCCGAAACGTCACTTGTCCACGTGCGGTAACGGTCAATGTGGTCATGGTGATGTGCCTCGCAATCTCATGGGTCGACGTATAGTAATGCAAAAAAGCATTACTTGCGATGTCCGTCAAACGATCATTAGTCGGCCGTGCCGGACGCTGTCCTGAAAACTGCTTGTGCAACGGGTTGTCGGACATCATGCCGCGATGGAACTCATCGGCAGTATCTCCCCCGTCGCCTGGCAGCACGTGAACCTATTCGGCGCCTTCGAGTTCAGCCAGACCGGCATCACGGTCGATATCGACGCGCTCGCTGCGTACTAAAACGATCCCGCGTACTGGGCACGCATCCTTCAGACCGCTGCCGAACCCGACGAGCCCTGAACTGCAGGGCTCTCTGTCTGAGAGGAGGCGCGATGGATGGCGATGTGACTTCGCTGGGTGGATGGCCGATGACAAGAAGAAAAGACTGAGGAATGGAGCCGTTGAAGATGCTGGCGAGCTTTGATCCTTGCTCGCAATTTCAAGTCCTGGCCGTTAATCGACGAATCCCCAATCCCCAATCCCGAATCTAACGCCCGGCCAACGCCACGGCGATGCCCACAAAGATCGCCAGGCCGACCCAGTTGTTGTGCAGGAAGGCGCCGAAGCAGGGGCCGCGTTCGCGGTGGCGGGCGATGCGGAATTCGTAGGCCACCAGCAGCACTGCAGCGCCTAGACCGGCCCAATACGCAGCAGCAAGATCAGCACGCAGGCCGACCAAGGCCAGGACTGCGAACATCAGCGCATACAAGATGCCTTGAGCGACCAGATCGAATTTGCCGAACAGGATGGCGGTGGATTTGCTGCCCATGCGGATGTCGTCGTCGCGGTCGACCATGGCATACCAGGTGTCGTAGGCGGTGGCCCACAGGATGTTGGCCGCGTACAGCAGCCAGCCCAGCAAAGGCACGCTGCCCTGCACGGCGGCGAAGGCCATCGGGATGCCCCAGCCGAACGCCATGCCCAGATAGACCTGGGGCAGGTGGGTGTGGCGCTTGAGATAGGGGTAGCTGGCGGCCAGGAACACGCCGGGCACGCTCAGCGCCACGGTGAGCCAGTTGAGCGTGAGCACCAGCGCGAAGGCCACCAGCATCAACACCACGAACACCCACAGCGCCTCTCGCCCGGAGACCGCGCCGGTGGCCAGCGGGCGCGATTTGGTGCGCTCCACATGCGGGTCCAGCCAGCGGTCGGCGTAATCGTTGATCACGCAACCGGCCGAGCGGGTCAGCCACACCCCGGCGGTGAACACGAACAGCGTCCACAGCGGCGGCAGACCATCGGCGGCCAGCCACAACGCCCACCAGGTGGGCCAGAGCAGCAGCAGGCTGCCGATCGGGCGGTCGCCACGGACCAGCTTCCAGTACTGGCCCAATCGCTGCGGCCACGTCAGCGCGCGCGCTGCGGGCAGTTGTTCAACACCATGCTTGCTCATGCGGCAAAGGGTAGCAGCGCGGCTTGGCCGTGGTCATGTGGGCGCGGGTGGGCGCTGCCTGGGCGGCACTCTTGGGAATGCCCTGCGTCCGCGATGGCAGGCTGTTCATGGGTGCGGCTGGCCTCGACGATCGAGGTCGCAAGCGGCGAAGCCGGACGTTGGTGCAGTCAGGCGTGCGGCGGGTGTGCGGCTACAACGCAAGCTCGGCAGTGACCGCGCTCGGGCGCGTACTCAGCCGCACGCTCAGGCTGGGGACGTTGAGCGGTCTTGCGTTCTGGGGACTGCCGCCTGAGACGGCGACACCGTTGCCCGGCCTGGATCCTGCGCGCTCGAACCTGGGCATCCGGTTGCCACCCAGCGAGTGCACGGACCGAGAGGCCGGTGCCATGACGTCTCGAGTGACGCCGTGGCTCGCCAGGTCCCGCGCCGCTAGGCCCCATCACGCGCATGCCGGCTGTTCTGGCATAATGCGCGGCCAGGCGCTCGTAGCTCAGCCGGATAGAGTAGTGGCTTCCGAAGCCATTGGTCGGGGGTTCGAATCCCTCCGGGCGCACCAATTTCAGTTCCAGGCGTGTCCTTGGATGAACAAAAGCCCTCGAGAGATCGAGGGTTTTTTGTTGTCTGTACATCAAAAGGTTTATCCGGATCTATTGGCACCCGGACTGATCGTGGCATAGATGGGCGCACCAACCCTCAACGCAGAAGCGCAGAAGCGCAGAAGCGCAGAAGCGCAGAAGCGCAGAAGCGCAGAAGCGCAGAAGCGCAGAAGCGCAGAAGCGCAGAAGATGGCTGCCCCATGCAGTCACGCGGCTTCATGGAACGCTTCAACGACTGCGAACAACGCGGCGTTGGGGATATGCACGGGTTCCGCAGCGTCAGTGAAGCGAGCAAACCGACCGGCCGCCGCTTGGCTGGTTGCCGGCATCCAATACAGACTGCATGGACTCGGCGGGCAAACACCCGCCGAGTTCTGCGATCAACATCATCAGCATGCCTGCCGTTGAAATTGCCGGGTGCGACGTCGCCGGTTCCCAGGGTCTAACGGATGTGCCATTCCTTGATCAGTTTACGCGCCCGCTCTTCGATGAAGCGGTTCGCGTTGGCCTGCGCCTGTTCGGACTCCTGCTTTGCCTCTGCGTCCCCGATGCCACCCTCTTGCGCTTCCTCGAACTGCGCCGTCGCCCACGTGGTCGCCGCATCCTGCGCCGCTTCTCCCTGCTCATCGTGCATGGAGATGTAGGCCTTCAATGGCGGCCACATTTCCGAACGCCCGGTGAGTGCATTCCTGCTGCGCAGCAGCCTCTCCCTGGACAGCTCCAACGCGGGATTTTGCAGGGCTTCCTGCAGCAGGCCCAGTGCGGTCTCGTGGTTCTGCGTGTGCATGATCTTGTGCTTGAGCATCTCAGCAAACGCGGTTGTGACGTCTCCTAGCACGGCGCGACCGAAACCGCCCACTTGCGTCATGCCATCCAGGTTGAGCCTCTTGACGGTGTGGTCGCTCAAAAATTGGTCGAAGCTTGTGCGGAATTCGGGTGAACGAATGGCCTCGGCCACCACTTGGTCGAGCAGTGTCATGTCGGCGGGCCTGATGTGTGCGGCGAAGGGCCCGGCATCTTGCTCCAGCCCCCGCGTCCACTTTTCAAAACGCTTGCCCAGCTCGGCATCGACACCGCGCAACACGCCCGTGAACTCGCGGAAGCGGTTCCAGGACGCCCCGGCCTGTTGCGCCGCCGGCACGGGCGCGTGCCGCGGTCTGTCGGCCATCCGCTGTGCCGCGCGCTGTGCCCGGCGCTGTGCCGCGCGCTGCTCGTGCTCTGGGTCGCGGATCCGCAGCAATTGGCCTGCCAGATGATCCGGCACCTTGATATCGCAGCCAGCGGGCAGTCGTGCCAGCCACGGTGGAAGGGTCTGCAGGCCGGTGCCGCGCAGGTCCAGCAGTTGCAGCTGGGCAAGATCCCCCACGCTGTCTGGCAACCGCTGGAGCGCGGCGCAATTTTTCAGCGACAGTTCCTTCAAGCCGCTCAGTCGACCGATGTCCTCGGGCAAGTGCGCCAGCCGGTGGTTGGAGGAGAGGTTGAGTTTTTTCAGCCGCTGCAGCCGGGTGAGACTGCCTGGAAGTTGCTCCAGCTTGGAGTTTGATGTTACCGCCAGCGACCTGAGCCCCTGCATGAGGCCGATGTTTTCAGGCAGCTCGCGCAAATGCGACGAGTACTTCATGCGCAATTCGGTCAATCGGCCCAGTTCAACGATGCTGGCCGGCAGGCGCTCACAGTGCACGCCGCCTAGCGCGAGGTGGCGCAGACCTTGCATACGCCCCAGGTCCGCGGGCAGCTCGTCCAACGGGGCATTCATCAATTCGAGGGTTTTTAGATTGGACAGGTGCGTCAACGAAGGTGGCAGCTTTTTCAGGCCCGTAGCGCCAAAAACTTGCAGCTGGCGGAGCTGCTGCAGCTGTCCCAGGCTGTCCGGCAGCGACACAAGCCCGGTATGGGCCAGCGTCAATGTCTGTAACGCGTCAAGCCGGCCGACCGCATCAGGCAGCGTCCTGGCAGGAAGGCCGTAGTTGATGACGAGCTCGGTGCTTCGGTTGGTCGCTGCACGGCGGATTGCGTTTGCCACGTCCTGCAGCACCACCCGCGACGTATCGCTTACCCCGTCATGGAGGTTGAGGCCGATTCGGACCTGCTCTGCCATCGGCAGGCTTCGCGCAAGCCAATCGTCGATGTCCTGTTCGATGCTGGGCGGTGGCGCTGAAGACGCTCCAGCTAGCGCAACCGGTTGGCTCGACGCACGCAGAGGTGACCGGGTAAGGCGCCGTTGTGCCGGGTTTCTGGGTGCCAAGGGATCTGCGGCCGACGTGCTTTCGCGCCGCCGCGGCCGCGCGAGTAGAGGGCTCAGCAAGCCCTCCGCGCTCGAAGGTTGCCGTGAAGGACGGTCTTCAGCGGGTGCTTGGTCGGCGGTATCCGTTCGCGGACGAGCGCGCAGTAAGCGATTTAAATTTATATTTAACATGGACGAATCTCCTGCGTAGTCGGCTGGCTGCAGCGTTCCCCAACGTAGGCTACTGCGACGCGACTGCCATCGCAGCACTGAAGCGAAGCGGTTGCATCGCCTGGCGAATCACGCGCTTGTGTCCAAAGGCGCAGCTTTGCTGCGTATCTCCTCACCGAAAGCGGTGAATGGTTCGAGGTTCGATTTAACCGGTTTTCAGCGTGAGACACATGATGGCGACGGGCGACCGATCAGGTAATGCGTCGCATCGTTCGCGACCCAGTTCTGCGCGTGGCGACCGTGTTCATTGCAACGACGTTGACGCTGCCGGGACAACCTCTAGCATTCCGTCGCTTGGTCGCCCGGAGACACGTTACGGCTGTAGCGGCACCGGAACGTGCCTCCAGGCACCTAGAGGCACGTCCATACGAAGGCCGCCAATCGATAATGCAACGCATCAGCGCAGCGCGATCCCGCAGCGCGGCGTGGCTGATCGACCGTCGTTGCCGCAACGCCCACGGTCCCGAGCACCGACGCCAGCTGCAGGATGTCTAACGCAACTGTCGCTGTGGCATGTGCGTTATCTATGACGCACTCTGACATTCCTCAGATTCTGCCGCACGTCTCCCTCGAAGTTGTCGGCGATACCTTTGGGAATAATCTGCTTACCCACCGGGACGCCGCCGGCGATTTCCAGCTTCTGGTGGATCTCACCGTCTTTCTGCTTGTCCAGTTTATATTCTTCGTAATGCAAGCCTCCCAAGATCGGCATCTTGAGAATTTCAACCGATTTACTGATTGTGGTACCCGCGACATAACCCTTGGCGAACTCAGCAGCATTCGGCCGCGGCTTGGCCGGCCCTCTAGGCGCTTTCTTGAAGCGGTTGTTGGCTGCCTTCCTAGCAGCAGACCGCTCTGCTTCTTTCGCCGAGCCATTGGCCGCTCCTTTTGCCCCGTCGCCGACTGGCTCCTTGGCAGCAGATCCAGCGGTGCTCTTGGCCCCGTCCTGGAATGCCTGCCTGGCAACGGAGCCACTGGTCTCTTTAGCCGTGGCCCCTGCTGCTCCCTTGGCCACGCCGCTGGCTGTGACCGCTGCTGCTCCCTTGGCCGCGCCGCTGGCTGTGCCCGCTGCTGCTCCCTTGGCCGCAGCCTCGGCAGCCTGCCTTGCCCCGGTCTCGGCCGCTTCCTTAGCCGCGCCCTCGGCGACCCCTTTGGTTGCAGCCTCGGCGACCCCCTTGGCGGCCCCCTTGGCTGCGATTCTGGCGGTGGGCCCACCGATTGCACCGATCGCCGCCCCGGCCATATTGATGCCGGCCAGCTTCAACGCAAGCGACATGTCCCCACCTTGAATCGCGGTGTCGGCCACCTGCGCCGCCTGCGCCTCGCTCTCCAATGCAATCGATGCCGCATCGGCAATTTCGCCGATGATGGGAATCCCATTCAATGCACTCAGCCCGACCGACATCCAGTCCATGATCTTGCTGTCCCACTTGAGGAACTCGTGCAAGCCATGCTGGAACGTGCCGACGTCCTTTTTGGGCTTCTTGATTGCGGGCGGATCGTCCTTGCCCACCAGCATGTCTGCGACAGCTTTTTGCTGATCGGGCGAGCTCGCCTCGTGCGTGGCCGGCGTGTCCACGGTCTTGTTGGCTGCACTCATGTGGTCATAGAACTGCCGGAAATCGTTCTGACTGATCTTGCCCGAATCGACTACATGGCCGCCACCGAAGAAGTGATGTGGCTTCTTGTAGCCGGTGATCGAGTTGTTCAACAAGCTGAACATTAGCGGATCGGCCAACAACTGCGTTGCAGCCTCCTTGACGGCCGGGTCGGCCTTGTCGTCCTTGGAGATTGAGTCGAGCTTGTCCCGGGTCACCACCTCGCCGTCGCCGTAAAACGCGTCTTGATGACTGTTGATGGTGTCTAGCGTCTTCTGCTCGTCCGCCGTCAGGTGCATCTCGGAGCTGGACTTCTGCAGGAAGTCCGGTGTGCTCATCGAGCCCGAGTCCCCTGCAAATTCCTTCCACTCGTCCGGATGATCGCGAAAATACTGAGCAGCCGCGATCACCTGGGGAGGGCACTTACCGGTCTTGCTGTCGCCATCGACGATCTTGGCGAATTCGTCCTCGCTCAGGTTGCCGGGCAGATAGTCGGAGTAGCGATATAGCTCGCGCAGGGCATCGCTTTTCGTCATCACCGACGCTTTGGTTTTATCGGAGCTATCGGATGCGATGTAGTTCTGCGTGTAGCCTTTTGCTTGCTTGTCGTTGTATTCGGCGATTTGCGGGTGGTAATACGAAAAATCTGTGAGGTTCTGCCCGTTGATCTTGCCGCCGCACTTGCCGTCCTTCTGCGAGCCGATAGCAAAGAACAAACGGGGATCTTTCTGCAATCCTATCAATGCCTCTTTCAGGTCGGGCTGCGTTGATGGGTCGTTGATCTTTGCGTCAAGCTGATCGAAGGGCAGGGACCCGATCTGGTCCTTGTGCCGATCCAGGACCGAAACGATTTCCACCTCGGATTGATTGAGCTGGCCGTCGTTCCAGGTGACCGTCGAGCCCTCCGCAGCCGGTGGCGGGTTGGAGCCCTTGATGTTCTTGGGGTTGAATTCGTCGTTCTTCCCGCCCAATGCCTTGACCTGTGGATGAGAATCCGAAAAGTCCCAAAGATTCTGCCCATTGATCTTGCCGCCGCACTTGCCATCCCCCTGCGAGCCGATGGCAAAGAAGAGTCGCGGATCTTGTTTCAGGCCTTGCAACGCGGCTTTCAGGTCGGGGGGCGTGGAAGGATCGTTGATCTTGTCGTCGAGATGCTTGTACTCAAGCGGCATCTGATCCTTGTGTGCATTCAGCGTCGAAACGATCTGAAGCTCCGACTTGGTCAGCGTGCCATCGTTCCAGGTAACCGTCGAACCTTCCAGCGCCGGTGGCGCATCCTTCCCCTTGATGTGCTTGGGATTGAAGTCGTAGCCCAGGGATGGCCAGGAGGTGCGCTCTTCGATCGGCTGGGTGGCTTGCCAATCCGATGCGGACAGCTGGCTGCTGCCATCACCGTCTGGCGCAGCTGACGGCGTATTGCCTGGTGCATTTGTCGGCGTGCTGGCCTGCAGGGCGGCCAGCAGCAGATAAATTTGCTGAAAAATATTGTCCATCGCCGACGGCAGATCGGAACCATTCGTGGACGAATCCGGTCCGAACATATTCGACGAAGACGACTCATCCAAAGATGTACCCAGGAATTGACTGGGGTTGCTCCCGGTAGAAAGCGTATTGAGCGACATAGGCGGCCTCGCAATGACAGAAGTGACAGAGCACCTTCGTATGAGTGGCACCTCATACGGCCGCACGGGCGAGCCCATGCGGCGTGCGAGTAGTTTGCCAATCTGCGTGATGTGCACCTTGGCCAACGAACTATTTTGGCGAAAAAAACGCAAAAATCGGTGTGCCGATGTCTAGCCATACCTGTTCTGTGCGACGCAGGTGCGTGAGCGCCAATTGTTCCGGCCCAGGCTCGGTAGAACGCACGAATGTCGAGGTGATCCGACGTTATTGCGGGGCGCTGATAATGTCGCTTGCGTAGAGCGACATGCACTGTGAATGCGCGTCGGCCGTCACATCACGAGACACACTGAGGATTGCTTTGGTCTGCATTGCAATCGGGAGCGCTGCCTGCATTTTTCCGGTGCCAAGGTCTCCTGCCGTTCGTCTGTCTCACACGTAGCATCTTCGATGTGAGTGGTGCCACCACGTTTGCTTCAGATGACAACAGCATCAGGCCGGGCCGGCGCATATCCTGCTAGTTATCGCCAAACTGGCGACGCATCAGCTGTCTATCTGACTGCGTAAATATCATTCACGCGTCCGCTGTAATCGTACGGAGCGCTGCGAATTTATCTGCAAGAATCCAAGCCAGGTGCTGAGATCAGATATATAAAAGGTGTGGGGATATCTACATCCAGAGATGGGCTGTGCATAAATAAATCGTTTGGACGGCAGTACACACAATAGCCTGAGTACGCGGTCGCAAATCGCGGAGTTGTCGATGCGTTGAGGTCAACCGGCCACATGTATGTGCGAGCTCACATGAGATGTGGCCCAGGTCTTGGTTAGGTGATTCCACCAGCTCAACTTCGTGTGTAGCGCGGCCGGTTCGCAGTGCTCCGCTAAAGCGCGTATCTGAGCGCCAGAAAATGTGCCGCGCCCAACTGACGCAATCGCAACCCATCGAATCTTCCTTACGGAGTATTTCAGATGACGCTGGAATCACAAAAACAGAATACAGCGAATAACGCGTTTTTTATTGGTCTGAGCGCATGTCTCGGGTTGCCTGGTGAGCTTGCGCAGCGGCTTGGTGAAGGCGAAACCATTCTCGGGCCTGCTGGCATGTTGTGCCGTGTCCACACGCAGAGGCAGCAGGACGAACTGACGGCGTTTCCCGAAATCATTCTGCCGCTGGCAGCGCGTGAGCTCGGTGGCGACGAGGTGGTGACCCTGCTGGCGCTGCAGGAGCAACTGCTGACCGAGTATGGCTGGCGGCTGACGCTCTCGGACCTGGGTTTGCTGTGCGTCTGCCCGCTGTTGCTGGTGCACACGCCTGAAGATGTGGCTGCTGCACTGGAACGTGGTCAAGTGGTCGCACGCGTTGTGCTGGACGCGCTGGTGACGCAGGCCGATACCACGCCGGGGTGGCCTCATGAAACTCCCCAGCGAGATCGGGATGGCTTGCACTAGCCGCGCAACGTCGCCTGCTCACGCACGACCTGCCCAGTCCGAAGAGGTCGCTGCGCAACCAGAAGAACATGTACCCACCGGCCCTCTTGCTGGCTTGGCCTCTCCTGGCGCGGCGCTACGCGACCGTCGCGCATCCTTGTCGCGCCGCGCGGCGAGCGATGCAGGTGAGGAAGGGGAGATACACGGTGGATCCCATCGGTCTGAGTTGTCACGGTCCTCGGATGCAACGTTTTACACCGCAGCGCAAACGTCTCCTGCTCGACTCGGCGACGCATCGGTGACGCCTGCCGCCGAAGAGACCTACGCCCAGCGCAGCGCGTCAGCCGCTGCCGAAGTGAAAGCGGACCTACGTGCCCGCCTGGAAGAACTGCCATTTGCTGCGCCCTCGGAAGAGCAAAATGCACTGCAGGCCAGCTATCTGGAATGGGCAGACGCACGCGTGCAGGAACGCATCGCTGCGTTTGGGCCGGATGCCGGATACCAGGCCATCGGTGATATGAAGACGGCTGGCACAAAAGCGGCGTGGCCGATCGCCTACGAGTGCCTCAGGGCCTTCATTATTGGCGCGATGCGCAGCCCGGTCGGGCTCGCCACCGGTGCAGCCTACGCTGGTGCGCGCGCCCCTGAAGCGGAGGGGCTGAGTACGGCGGTGCTTGCCGGTACAGCGGCGGGAATGGCGTCCTATACCAGCGATACATTGCTGATCCCGGCCATGGACCGGCGCGCGCGTGTCGCCAATTTGCCACGCTTTCAGTCTATAGACCCAAAGATTCTGGTGCCCGCTCCACCGCCGGTCATTCTGGAAATGACCGCAGAAGGCAAGCGCTTCACGCGTCCGGGCGAGGGCAACGCGCCCACGCTCGCGGAACTCGAGGCGCAGGCCTACGACGGCCGGCAGGGGATCGCCCACCGACAAACGTTAATGGAAGACAAATCGATCGACACCTTGTTGCTCAAGCCGACCATCAATGCAGGCTTCAATGCCGCTCGGCGGGCCGGCAGTAACCCAGGTCTGCTGACGCCGGCTGGCCAACTGGGGTTGAGCGCGCTCGCCATTGGCGGAGCCGCGATCGTCCAAAAGGCGCTGCTTGAGACGAGCAAAGCGATGGCACTTACCGGTCAGATCAGCGTCCCGGATCTGCTCGGCGGACAGCAACGGTTGAATCTATTTTCGCTGGCCTTGCCTGACAAGACACGTCGCCCGGCGCAGTGGTCTGATGCCTTGCATTTCCCGCCCAGGTATCTCCTGGAGACAGGGAAAGAAGCCTTCGCACTGGCAAAACAGGGCTTCAAAACCACCAGTGCGGTGACCACCACGGTGCGAGACCTGCTTGCCCGCCACGTGCTGAGCAATGTCATGGCCAGCTTCGGCTCGATCGGGGCCGGGCGCATCATCACTTCACCGTTGCGTGGCGGCAGCCACGCCCGTGTTGCTGGCGAACAAATCAATTCCAAGCCTGTCGTTGTACAGCAGTTCGTGCAGACGCTCTTCAACGATGTGTTCTGGAATGCACTCAAAGCCAAGAACGGGGCCAATACCTCGCAGGCGACGCGATTGGATAACGAGCGTGCCTCCATCGCGGCGGGTCATCAACGCACCATCGCGCGGACGCTTGAGGCTTTGGTCGGTCCCATCGACCAGGCAATCGCTGGCTTATCGGCAGCGGCACCGGCTGAGACGGCGGGTGCCCTGGAGGAGGGTGTGAGCCCGGCGCCTGCTCCCGGGCCGCGTGAAGAGAGTTTGCGTACCGCCTTGGAGACATTGCGCACGGAGATCGGCACGCAGTCCGTCTCGATCGCCACCATTGACGCCGTACGCACTGAGCTGCATGACGGGTGGAGCGAAGCGTTTAGCGGTGTGACACGCAACGACGACATCCTGGCACTGGATAGTCAGCTAGCAACGCTCAAGCGTGCATTGCACGAGAGCGAGGAACTTCGTCAGTGGCAAAGCGGACGGGCATGAGCGCTCGGTCACCGCGTTGATCCGCGTGCCTATGACGCGCGGTAGCCACAGACGCAGCTGCTGTTGTGTCTGCGTCTGTGGCCTGCTGGCGGTGTGAGTGCTACTTGCTTGCGGATCTTCTTTGTACGCAGTGCCTTGAGAGGCGAAATGCATGGCATCAGTGATGCGGCTGGGTTTGCGACTGATGACGCAGAGCATTGTTGGCTTCGCCTTCTCGCGGACTAGCTGCAGCCTTATCTCCCAGATGGCCTGCTGCGGAAATGGATCATCGAAGGGTGCGTGCTGGGCGCAGGACGTAGATGGTCGCAGGCATCCTGACTCGCAAGTACAAACCCGCCGTATTTCCAGAGATCGGTCAGGCTGGCCATGGAATTTTTATCGATGAACAGCGTGGTTAGCGAGTTGCTCTTGGTAATCGCCTGGATTGGTGCGTAGCATGGGCTTGCCGCAGTTCTGCCGGCATCCCTCGAGTCCTGGCAATGGCGTTGCGTGGACTCGACGACGATACGCAGTCGGCCCAGCTCGCATGACGTGTACGGACTAGCCGTTTTAACGCGCGGCCCCTGTATGGGCCAGCTACGCGGCCGCTTCGTCCCATAGTAATTTCAATGCCGAAATTAGAGCGGATCACAGAGGCCGCTCGAGGTGCGAAAGTGCACATGCCACGACCATGGGTGGTGCATCGGCATGATGCGGATACAAGCCTGAATCACGCGCGCAGCCATAGGTAATTGCCCGTGGCGATTCCCTCGAACATTTCGTCGTGCGCAACAAAAATATTATTGTTCCAGTAACGGCCGTGCTCGGCGTAATGGGCGAGCAGATCACAGATCCACGCTCCATCCACATCATCGTCTAGTGGCACTCGCACGATCAGGACAATCACGCCGGCATCATTCAAACCAAGCTGGGCCTGGTCCTGCGCATACACCGACAGATTCGCTTCCAGCAAAAGCCGGAAGACCGTCAATGTCCGCCCTGCAGGTGCCAACCCATATGAAATTCGCAGATACAGTGCTTCTTCCTGTACGTCGTCTTCGGGTTGGGGCTCCGGCATGTGGAGATAGACTTCGAACCCTTCCACCCAGAGGACACGGCGACTGAGCACAGACTGGACGTCCGGCAAGTCCAGTGCCTCGCACATTTCGTGAACGATTTTCTCTAATCGGATGCTGCTCATCTTTGGTACGACATGCGCAGGGCCCTGTACCGGCCCTGCGGCATGTCAGTGCCAATTACTGGCCAACCAGTGACTTGGCGTTATCGCCGGCCTTACCGATGAATTTGTTAAGCGCCACATTAAAATCCAGATCATTCTTGAGCTGGGTGATCTTGTTGTTCATTCCTTTCTGTGCCTCGTCCGATGCAGTAAGGTCGCCGAGAAGCGAACCGATCTGCCCATTCTGTGCAGCGAGACCACTGGCGCCGGAAATTCCGTTAGAAATGCCTCCAGTCAGGCCGTCCATGCCCTGCCCGAAGCGCGAGTTCAATGCACTTGCTTGTGGAAAAAGTTGCATACCAAGACTCCCTAACAGTTGAGGTGTGATGGAGCGCCTGCCGGCGCGTTTTCCCTGGTCGAGGCGACCAAGAGACTGATTTAGGGCATGCCTGCGATGTGCGCCACGATGTGGCGTGCGGCATTGAGGCCCTCGTATAAGGTGTTGAAGTCACTGCGCGCAGTCTGATCACTTGCTGCAGACCAATGCACACTAATCTGTTGCGCAGTTGCATCAAGCGCCGACTCAAGGTTGCGCAAGCGCTCACCAGAGGTATCCAACGCTTTGGTTTGCAAGATCTTGTTCATATCTTGGGTAACCGCTTCAGTCATGGCATCGAACATGGTGTGATTCTCATTGCGCCGCTTGCTGCGGCAGGGAAGTAAGATGTTTTGTACCGTCCGGAGTCTCGACGTAATGCAGCCCGTCAGCGAGTAGAGCGGCATCGTAATTGGCGGGAGGCTTCAGGGCAGGGTCTTGCTGGGTGATCTCCACATGGAGCGCGCGGATTTCTGGCCCAAGATCGCTGCGCAGATCGGTAATACGGCTGCTTGCACGCTCGGCGTTGTCACTACTGCCGGTGACGGAAAAAACGCCCTTTCCATCGTAGCGCACGCTCAAGCTGGGATCGGCGAGCGTGTCGCGCAATGTTGCCAAAACTTCGTCGACTACGACCACATTGACGCTGGCGGCCTGATGGTCGCGCTGCAGCTGCGTGCGCAGGCGTGCCGCATCTGCACTGCTGTTGACCAGGCCTTCGATCCGCACGTGCGTACCGACTTGCTCGACACGCGCTTCACCAAAGCCCAGTTGCTTCAATAACGCTCTGGCCTGATTGACCTGATTCCCTACATGCTGCGGTGTGGCGGCATCGGATCGAAACGCCGGTTGCAGTGAGGGAATTAATGCTGCTGCCGCCAGCGCTAGCACGGCGCCCACCACTGCGCGCACGGCTTTACGCTGGGGCGTGCGGGGCGCCTGAGTCGCGGCTGGGGAAAGCAGCCGCTCCAACAGCACCACGTCGTCTGGCCAATCGGCCGCAGCATCGCCAACACACAGGACCAAGGGGCCGAAACGAACCGGCTGCAGCTCCCCAAACGGGGTCGCCGGCAACGTCTCGCTGCGATAACGTATTTGACCATCATGATCTACCTCGATGATGAGTGAGGAACCAGGCCAGTCGTCGATCCGTATATCGGTTTGGGGGTCGGCACCCAAGGAATGTGTTCCTGGCACCAAATCTAATCGTGCGCCGGCATGGATTCCGGTCAGTACGCGAAGCTGTATGGTCATGCGCGAACCTCTTGCGTTGCCCGCTCAGGGTGCTCAATCAGCAGTGTATTCAAACGCGTGATGGCGGTTGCACGATCAACGCGTCGACGCGGTTTTTCTGCGTTTAGCAGTATCAATGGGAGCAGTAGATGGAAGTTGCGCAGTGCTGGCGTCGGCTCCGGGTCTGCCGCTACAAGCTCGATCAAGCGCTTTCGTAAGGCCTGCAAGTTCTCCGTAGAGGCGTTGGCGCCGCTGGAGTGCAGATGTGCGCGCATTAACTTCCAGACCATCGTCGTCAACGATGCGGTGGCAGGATGGACAACACTGATGGCGCGCAGCTCAACGAGCGCAGCGGCAAGCGCATGTCGCCGGACCGCTGGATCGGAAGAGGATGTTGACGCGTAGCGATCGATCACGCCGTCGATGCGCGCACGTGCGCTGTCGTCCACTTCCACCGGGGACGCGCCTTGCCAGCGTCCCGCCTGCGGATCGTCGGCATGCGTGTTACCGCCGCCGCCGTGCTGATCACCCTGGTGTTGTTCCTTGCCCTCGGGTCGCGCAATTGCGACGCTCACCCGCCCGCGCAGCGCACACGCACGCGTCGCTTCGGCGTCTTCCTGCTCGGTGGCATCGAAGTCGTCCAGGGTGTCCAACGACCCCATGCTACGTCGCCGCCTGCGGGGCGGGGCCGGACGCAGCCGCGGGCCATGCGTTGCGGTGTCGGTAACCGGCGCCGCGTTAGCGGATGCCGCGTCGGCATGGTTGTGCGTTGTCCGATGCGTACTCGGAACCGACGGCGGCAAACTGCGTGGAAAAATGCGGCGGATCATGGGAATGCCGCCTGCATCAGTGCCTGGCCGAATTGCATGATTGCCGAGGCGCCCCATGGCGCAGTGACTGCAATGGCGGCCACCACCACGACCAGCTTGAGCGCAAACGAAATCGATGCATCCTGCAGTGACATGACCGCCTGGATGAAGGCGATCAGCAGCCCAGCCAACGCGGCCACGGCCACCACTGGCAAGGACACCTTGAGGCAGAGCAACAAGGCTTCGGAGGTGAATCGCACCAGATCGTCATGGTCCATGGCGTCACCGATAGCTCAGAACCAGACCATGGATCAGCATAGACCAGCCGTCCATTGCGACGAACAACAGCAGTTTGAAGGGGATCGCAACATTGGTGGGTGTCACCTGCGAAAGCCCCATGGCCATCAAGGCGTTGGCCACTACCAAATCGATGACGATGAACACCAGGTACAGCAGGAAGCCGATGCGGAACGCTTCGGTCAATTCGCTGAGGGTGAATGCCGGTGCCAACACCAGCAAGTCATCTGACTTGAGTGCATCGGCTTTGTCCTTGGGCCAGATCTGCTGCGCAGAACGCATGAAAAACGCCTTTTCGCGTTCACGGGTGTGCTTGAGGAGGAACTGCCGAAATGGCTCGCGGCACGCATCGAGAAGGACAACAACCCGGTTGTTCTCCGAGCCAGCGCCGTAGTTCTGCGCAGCCTTGAACGCCTCCATGCCCACCGGCGCCATCACAAAGCACGACACCAACAACGCAACGCCATTGAGCACCATGTTCGGCGGTACCTGCTGCACCCCAATGGCATTGCGCAGCAGGCCTAGCACGACCGCGATCTTGGTATAAGAGGTGACCACCATCGCTGCGAAGGGCAGTAGCCCCAGCATCAAGACCACCAGCAGCAGGGAGCCAACATCAGGCATCTGCATGGGTGCTCTCCGACATGCTGAGGATCTGCACGCCAAGATGTTCGCCAACTGCCAATAATCTGCCGGTGCCGATGGTCTGGCCGTAAACAACCAGGCGGATGTCGGCTTGGTCGATCGGCACCGACAATTCCAGGATCTGACCGGGCTGCAAACCCGATAGCACCGAAAGGGGCAGCGCAAGCTGATCCACTTCCAGCTGCACCGGCAGTTCCAGCGCTGCCACATCGGTACTTGGCAGCAAGGCTTCGGGCTCGGTTATATCGTGCTGCATGGTGGGAATGTCCTCCAGAATCATCTGTTGCAGGTTCAGGCGCACCGGAGCGCGCAAGACCTCGCCTCCCGATAGGCCCCACAGCACTTCGCCGTTATGTATCGGAGCCGAGGTGATGCCGTGCAGCAAAACATCGCCCGGCCGCAGCGATTGCAGTAGCGCTGCCGACGCGGTGCGCTTGCCGATGCGCAGACGCGTAGTGACCCGCAGTGAGGCCAGCCAGGCTGGCAGCTGCACAGGCGATGCCAGCCCTGTAATTGCTGCTTGTAGTGCGGCAAGCAGAGAAGGGCTTGCGGTCAGTGGAACTGCGTCGATATCGCCCAGCGTCATGCCGAAGCCGAGAGCATCGCCTGCCTCTGCGTCCCGCTGGAAGGCGACGACTTCGGCAACGCCCAGTCCGAGGGGAACAAACGCCCCAAGGAAATCGCTCAACAGCGTTCCGGCAATCGAAACGCGCAGCGTGTCGTCGTGCTCATTCAATAGCAGTGCCAAGCCGTCGCGCGCGGCAATGCGCAGATCCATGTGGCCGCTTTCGAACTGCAGCCGCAGGCACGCAGCATCAGCGGGCAGGATCTCGCGGCTGTGCGTAGAGAAGCCGCAGCGGCGTACGCCACGCAGATCGCCAAGCGATCTGCTCAGCTGCGCGCGCGCGGCGGGAACGTGCGTTAGTGCCTGAGAGAGCGCACGTGCCGGTGGAACTAGGCTTTGCTCGGCTTGCAAGACAACGTCCCTCCGTATGGCCGTTCTGCCGCGCGTGGTGCCTCAGATAACTTCGATGCTGATCTGGAGCGGGCTGCTCAACGCGGCTTTCAATGCAGTATCCAAACGCTCCTTTCCACTAGAAAGTACCTCACAGGCATCTGGCGAGCTGCTGCTAAAGCGAAGCAATAGGTGGTCCGGCGAAAGCCGCAAAAACAAGGTAGTTTGCGCAACGATGTCCTGATTGATGTCCAGCCACGCTTCCCAGGTTCCTGCACCGCGCACCGGGGTAGCGTTGCAAAAATCGGCCACCCGCAGCGCGATGTGGGTGATTGCCATTTGCGCGCGTTGAGTGCGGATCCACTCGGCCGCGATTTGCCGCCCAAGTGCGTCACTGTCGTTGTCCCGGGAAACCGGGAGGTGCTGAGCCGGGTCGAGGCGAACTGTCTGGTCGCTACGCACCAGTGCAGGCTCATGCCCTTCGCTGGACGTATCTTCAGCCTCGGTTTGCGGTCCATCCTCGTCGCACTGCGGTGGCAACAACGTGCTCGGGAACCCGAGCTGCGTGCTGCTCAGGCGCCTGCGCAGTTGCGCAAAGCTATAGCGCTGCACCATCCGAACCGGTGTGACCACGGCTGCCGGCCGCAGCGGTGCACCGCTGACTGGCAGGATACGCACATGGCGGACGGGTTGTTTGCGCATCAGACCACCACCCTGCCGATCGGCTGTAATTGCACCTCCGCCCCCAATTCCTGAAGCGAGTAGACCTGCAGCCAACCCAGCCGCGCCTCGATCATGCGACGCACATAGCGGCGCACATCCATCGACGCAACGACCGCCAGTGGATGCCGCACTTGATCGCCCACGATCCGCTCCACCTGTTCGACGAGCTGGCTAGCCTGCTCCGGCGGTAGCGCAAGGAAATTCCCGGCCGGGGTGGCCCGAATCGATTGCCGGATCAGTTGCTCAACAGCATGGTCGAGCATCACCGCAGGCAGTTGCCCCGTGCCTGCGGTCGCGGTATGCGCCAGATAGCGGCTGAGATCGCAGCGCACGTACTCGGTCAACATCAGAAGATCCTTTTCCTTTGGTCCCCAGGTCACCAGGCTCTCCAGAATGCTTTTGATATTGCGCACCGGGATGCGCTCTTCCAGGAGTCGCCGCAACACATCGGCGATGCGCTGGGCCGGCATGGCCTTATTGACCTCTGCAACCAGCCCTGGATAGTCGGCGCCTACCTGTTCCAGCATCCACTGGGTTTCCTGGATGCCGACGAACAGGTGTGCACGTGCATGTAGCGG
The DNA here is from genome assembly GCF_000277895.2 of Xanthomonas vasicola pv. musacearum NCPPB 4379. Classification (NCBI taxonomy): domain Bacteria; kingdom Pseudomonadati; phylum Pseudomonadota; class Gammaproteobacteria; order Lysobacterales; family Lysobacteraceae; genus Xanthomonas; species Xanthomonas vasicola. The sequence goes on from NZ_CP034655.1 coordinate 415,201, forward strand.
CGCGATAGCCTGCTGGGCCAGTGCCGTTTGCATATCGGCGGTGTCCTCCAATTCGGCACGTGTCTCGGGCACGTCGTGTATCAACACCTCGTACTGCATGTCCTGCAGCGCCTCGGTCTGCCAGATCGCAATTCCTGGAAATGGCAATCCCAGCAGTTCGACCAATTGGCGGCGCTCGATTTCGATGGCCTGATCCAGCAGCGCAGGATCGAGGCGTGCGGCCAACTGTGGCGACAGCCGCATCGACAAGGGTGATGCGAAATCCGGTGCGCTTTTGCGAATATGGGGCGCTTCGCCTTTGGCACCTTTGCGGCTGGTCGATGGCAGTGTGCGCTGATCGCCGCCACTCATGTCGCGTTGCTTGCGCCAGATCGCATAGCCGCCCGAACCAACTGCCGCTGCCAGCAGCAAGAACAGCACTGCCGGAAATCCCGGCACGAACGCAAAGCACGCCAGCAGTACGCTTGCCGCCATCAATGCGCGGGCGTTGCTGGTGAGCTGGCGGCCGATATCAAGCCCAAGCGAGCTGATCTTGGTCTCGTTCTCGTTGGCAACGCGGGTAATCATGACGCCGGCCGCCACCGAGATCAGCAGCGAGGCAATCTGCGAAACCATGGCATCACCCACGGACAGAATTGCGAAGCGATTCGCTGCTTCGCCAGCACTCATGCCGTGGTAGGTCACGCCCACCACAATGCCCGCCAGGATGTTGACCATGGTAATCACCAAGCCGGCGATCGCATCGCCCTTGACGAATTTCATTGCGCCGTCCATGCCGCCATGCAGTTGACTCTCGATGGCCAGCCGCGCGCGCTTGCGGCGTGCTTCATCGGCAGTCAAATTTCCGCCGCGTAGATCGGCATCAATGCTCATTTGCTTGCCGGGCATTGCATCCAGCGTGAAGCGCGCGCCCACTTCCGCAACGCGCTCGGAGCCCTTCGCGATCACGATGAATTGGACGGTGGTGATGATCAGGAACACCACCAGGCCCACCACCAGATTGCCGCCAACCACCAGCTCGCCGAAGCTCTCGATGATGTGGCCCGCCTCGGCATGCAACAGGATCGATTTGGTCGAGGCGATGTTCAACGACAGCCGCAGCAGCGTGGTGAACAGGAGCAACGAAGGAAACGACGACAGCGAGATCGAATCTGGCACATACATCGTGACCATCAGCAACACCACGCTCAGCGTGATGTTGATGCCCAGCAGCGTGTCGATCAGCGGGGTCGGCAGCGGCAGGATCATCAGGCCAATGACCGCCACTACCAAAGCGGCGATCGCCACTTCGCCGCTGTACGCGAAATATCGTGTCGCTCGCATGCGATCTCCTAACAGGACAGAGGGCTGCCGCTGTCGTCGTGGTCCCGACCGAGGTCATCGACCCAACGCAACACCACCGCAACCGTTTCGAAAAGTGACTCCGGCACTGCATCGCCCAGCTCGACCACGTACAGCGCACGTGCCAGCGGCGGATTGGCAACAATCGGAATGCCCTGGTTGTGCGCAAAGGCGCGTAACTCCAGCGCACCGTCGTCCACCCCCTTGGCAACCACCTGCGGTAAGCCGAAGCCGTCCGGCTCGTAGGCCAACGCGACCGCGTAATGGGTGGGGTTGACCACCATCACCTTGGCCTTGGAGACGCGCTCGCGCGGATCACCGAAGATCAGCTCCTTGGCGAATTCCTTGCGCTTTCCCTTCACTTCTGGGTCGCCTTCACTCTCCTTGTGTTCGCGCTTTTGCTCGTCTTTGCTCATGCGCTTGTCGCGGATGAACAGCCAGTGCTGCACGCTCCAATCCGCCGCGCCAACCAGCACGAAGACCAATACCGCCAAGGCGCACAGCGTGCCCAAGGTGCGCCATGCGATCTGGGCGATGTCGGGTGTTGGCTCGTAGGCCAGCCCGATGATCATCGGCATGAGCGCACGGATACCTAACCACAGCACCACGCCAATCAATATGGCCTTCACGACTAACTTGAGCAGGTTGATGAAACTTCGCAGCGAAAAAAGCTTTTTCACCCCATTCACGGGATTAAGTGAATCGAACTTGGGTGTCACCGGTTTGAGCGAGGCATTCATGCCGGTTTGTAAAAAGACGCCGATCAATCCGCCGAGCAGGCACGCCACCAGGAACGGCAGCATCAGCAGTAGTCCCTCAATGCCAATACGGCCAAGCGCGCGGTTCATGGCCGTTGCATCGCGTGTATTTTCGGTGAAATCCATGCCGATCTGCATCAATGCGCGCATGTGTTCTACAAAGTAGCTGCCAGCCAGTTTCATGACCAACATGGCGCCAAGCAGCACCGCCGCTGCAGTCACATCCGGGCTGATCGGGATGTCGCCGTCCCTGCGCGCATCCTGCAACTTCTTTTCAGTCGGCTTTTCGGTCTTCTCATCCGACATGGCGCTCTCCGGCCGGTCCTGCTGCGTTCCGATTCTGGTAGAGCCGTCGCGAGTCAGCCCGTCTTTCAGGCGAACACCTGCATGGTTTGGCGAAGTCGCAAGGTTTGTTCGCCAACGTATTCCGATGTTCGCTTCTGAAAAGTTCTGGCCAGCGCAGACGCGTAGCGTTGTGCACGCATGCTGTCTACGGCCAATTACGTAACGAGGTGCAATGTGGAAAAGATCGAGTGCCCGGGCGCGATCGTGAGCGGTTTGATCGAGTTGATTACGTTCGGGCTGACACACGAAAAGATTGAGGACGCAGCAGCTGTTCTAGCCGCAGTGCGTCTACTTCGGCCAGAGCTGAAAGCGCTGGATACCTTCGATGCATGGATCTCGATTAAACGCGGCAATTACTTGGACGGCGCTCGCCTGTTGCGGGAGCTGGAGGCCGATGCCGGCTCCAAGCCACTGTGCAGGGCACTGTATGCCTGCTGCCTGTTTGCGCTGGGCGACCAGACATGGCATGGCGTTGCTGAAGAGCTGATCCAAGAGGATGCCGATGCCGATGCTGTGGCCTTGGTCAAGGCGCTCTCTGGGCGTAATACCCCACGGACAGCGCCGCAAGAGGCGCCGGTTGATGCTTCCACAGCGTTAGAAGTTCCAAACGCGCAGTACTTGCGCGCCTGAGCAACGCCAGCCCCGACCCTGCCGGAGTATGTCATGACGCTCATTCCTCCTGTCCCGCCAGTTGCCGCCAGTGGCGGCATGTCCACGCAAGCGCTGTCTCCATCGGCGATGCCGAACCAAGCGCTCGTCAATCGTTTTCAAGCACTGATGCAGTCTTCAAGCCCGCTGCCGCCTGCCATGCAGCGTGTCGGTGAGCCGAGCATGATGAGCAGGGTGATCGACGTGCAAAACGACGGCGTACGCACCGTGACCGAGGATATCGATGCCTTCAGCCTACAGGCGCCGACCATGGGGTTCCAGGAAATGGCAGCGCAACAGATGAAGTTGATGCATGAGTTGACGATGGTCGGCTTCAACCTCAATGTCAGCGTCGGCGTGGCGCAATCTGGCAAGAACGCCGTGCAGACATTGTTCAAGAACCAATAACATGCGCGCGCTCAGATGTACGGCCGTGCTGTTGCTAGCGCTGCTGCTGTCTGCCTGCAGTCAGCAGTTGTACTCGGGGCTCACCGAAAACGATGCCAACGACATGCTTGCGGTGCTGCTGCGTGCCGGAGTGGATGCGTCCAAGGTGACGCCCGACGACGGCAAGACCTGGGCGGTCAACGCACCGCGTGATCAGGTGGCCTACTCGCTGGACGTGTTGCGCGCCCATGGCATGCCGCATGAGCGACATGCCAATCTCGGCGAGATGTTCAAGAAAGACGGGCTGATCTCAACGCCCACTGAAGAGCGTGTACGTTTCATCTATGGCGTGTCGCAACAGCTATCGCAGACCTTATCGAATATCGATGGCGTGATTGCGGCGGATGTAGAAATTGTGCTGCCGAATAACGACCCACTCTCCACATCAGTCAAACCCTCGAGCGCTGCGGTGTTTATCAAATTCCGTCTCGGCAGCGATCTGACCAGCTTGGTGCCCAACATCAAGACGCTGGTGATGCATAGCGTGGAAGGGCTCACCTACGAAAACGTCAGCGTCACGCTGGTTCCGAGCGGTGCGGAGAGCGATGCGTCGTTCGCGACGTCGGCGCCGCCGAGAGGCTGGCCATGGCCATGGCTGGTCGGGAGCGCGCTGGCAGTGTGCCTGCTGGCTGGTGCGGCGGCGCTGTATTGGTGGCCAAACGCCGATGGGCGCCGTTGGGGCGGTTGGCAGCGTCTGCGTGAGTTGGGCAGGAAAAAAGCCGGGTGAGGTGAGGGATGGAGAGCACGCAGACCGAGAACACGGCGCGGTGGATTCAACGCTGGGCGGCCATGCTGTCTGACTTGGCGCACGGGTTGGATGCCGACCGGGTGGCCTATTGGCTGGGTCCGGTTGCGGCGATGGGCTGGGCGTCGGCGCCCGCCTACCGGCGCTTGCGCGTGATCCAGGCATGGTCGGGGTGGTCGGGCCTGCCGCTATCGGCGCTCGATCCACCGGCGAGCCAACTGGCGGTGCTCACGCCCGCGTTGCTGGCCAAGGTGATGATCAGCCGTGCGCTGTTTTCGCGTGGGTTGGCGGTGCGCCGTTGTATCGAGCGTGATCGCCTGGACTGGTTGGAGCAGTGCGTAGGGCCGGCCGTGCTTGAACAGCTGCGCCAGCACGCGGCCACCGGGTTAGCAGTGCCGCTGTTGCCGCGCGATGCCGATCAAGCGGCGTGGGTTGGCGATGGCTGGCGTCGGCTGGAGGCCGATGGCGTGTGGCCCAATCCGGTGGTGGCCAAGCTGCTCTCGCTGTCCTTGCCGCTGGGCGCTGCGCAGATTGCACCTGTTGCAGCAGACGGTGCGAGCGATGCGTTCCTTTCCGCGCTTCCCACGTTGATGCCGGAGGCCCTATGCGTCTCTGGCTGAGGTCAACGCCCGAAGCAATCGGCCTGGATTGCGATGTCATCCCGCGCGAGGCATTGGCCTCGGTGCTGGCACTGGATGAGGCAACCGCCCAGGTGCATGCGCGTTGCGCGCAGACGCTGGCCGAGGCGCATGCACATGCACAGACGCTGATCGACGATGCGCAGCAGCAGGCCGAGGCGATCCTGAAAGATGCACAAGAAAAAGCCGAGCGCAGCGCACGCCTGGGCTATGCAGCCGGCGTGCGGCGTCAGCTGGACCATTGGAACGAGAACGGCCTGCGCCATGCCTTCGCAACCGACGCGGCCGCAAAGCGCGCACGCGAACGTCTGGTCGAGATCGTCGCGCGGACCTGCGAGCACGTCATCCATGGGCACGATCCTGCAGCCCTGTATGCACGTGCTGCAAAGGAGTTGGAGAGTGCCCTGGACGAAGCGAAAGCACTGCGGGTAAGCGTCCATCCGGATGCGCTGGACGACGCGCAGCGGGCTTTCGATGCCGCTGCGACAGCCGCAGGCTGGACGATGCCGGTAGAGCTGTGTGGTGATGCAGCGCTGGCCTTGGGCACCTGTGTGTGCGAATGGGACACCGGGGTGTTCGAAGCCGATCTGCGCGATCAGCTGCGCAGTCTCCGGCGTGTCATTGGCCGTGTGTTGGCTACGCCACAGGTGCTTGCGGATGCGTGCTGAGATGTCGCTGCTGGAGACGGCGCTCGAAGGCGAACTGGCCACGCTCGCGTTCGGTCGTCGTTATGGCAAGGTGGTCGAAGTCGTTGGCACCATGCTCAAGGTCGCCGGGGTACAGGTCAGCCTGGGCGAAGTCTGCGAGTTGCGCCAACGCGATGGCACCTTGTTGCAGCGCGCAGAGGTGGTGGGCTTCAGCCGCGACCTCGCCCTGCTGGCGCCGTTCGGTGAGCTGGTGGGGTTGTCGCGCGAGACACGCGTGATCGGATTGGGGCGCCCGTTAGCCGTACCGGTCGGACCGGCGCTGCTGGGGCGCGTGCTCGATGGCCTGGGCGAGCCGGCGGACGGACTCGGGGCGGTTGAGTGTGAGACCTGGGTGCGGGTCCAGGCGCAGGCGCCCGACCCGATGCGTCGGCGGTTGATCGAACAGCCCATGCCCACCGGGGTGCGGATCGTGGATGGTTTGATGACGTTGGGTGAAGGCCAGCGCATGGGCATTTTCGCCGCCGCAGGCGTCGGCAAGAGCACCTTGATGGGCATGTTTGCGCGCGGCACGCAATGCGATGTCAACGTCATTGTGCTGATCGGTGAACGTGGGCGCGAGGTGCGCGAATTTATCGAGATGATCCTCGGCGAAGACGGGTTGTCCCGCAGCGTCGTGGTGTGTGCCACTTCTGATCGCTCCTCGATCGAGCGCGCAAAGGCCGCCTACGTGGGCACTGCCATCGCTGAATATTTTCGGGATCAAGGCATGCGCGTGCTCCTGATGATGGACTCGCTGACCCGTTTTGCCCGCGCGCAACGCGAGATTGGACTGGCGGCCGGCGAACCGCCGACGCGCAGAGGCTTTCCGCCTTCGGTGTTCGCTGAGTTGCCGCGCCTGCTCGAACGTGCAGGCATGGGCGAGAGCGGTTCCATCACCGCGTTCTACACCGTGCTGGCCGAGGACGACACCGGCAGCGATCCGATCGCCGAAGAAGTGCGCGGTATTCTGGATGGGCATCTGATCCTCTCGCGCGAGATTGCTGCCAAGAACCAGTACCCGGCGATCGACGTGCTGGGCAGCCTGAGCCGGGTGATGAGTCAGATTGTGCCACCAGAGCAAAGCCAGGCCGCTGGCCAGCTGCGACGCCTGTTGGCCAAGTACAACGACGTGGAGACCCTGCTGCAGGTCGGCGAGTACCGCGAGGGCAGCGACGCAACCGCCGACGAGGCGATCGCCAGAATCGATGCGATTCGCGACTTCCTCTGCCAACCCACCGACCAGCTCAGTGGATATGAAAGCACCCTGGAACAGCTCGCCAGCGTGATCGACGATGCGTGACCGTGCCCGTACCTGGACAGCCTTGCAACAGCTGAAGACGCGCCGTTGCGAGCGAATGCAGGACCGCCTGAGCGAATGCAAGCATGCACTGGAGCACTGCGAACGCGAGCTCGCCAGATGCAGCCAGGAAGCCAACGCGTGCAGCACACGCTTGGCTGCGTTCGATACAGCGTTGCTCGAAAAGGCCGGTGTGGGCGGCTCGATCGATATCGACACGATCTTGCAGCACGAACACTTCCGAACAGTGCTATTAGACGCCTGCCGCGCGTCAGAGCAGGCGCAGGTAGCAGCTCGGCAGTCAGTGCAGAGCGCTCGCGATGAGCTCGTGTCCGTGCAGCAGGCGGTGAGCAAACTGCAGGCACAGGCACAGCTGTATGAAGAAAAGGCGATCCGTGCGCGCCGTGCCCGGCAGGCGCAACGTGACGCAGCAGAGGAGGAAGAGGCGATCGAGACGCTGGTTGCGCTGCGATCGCATCGTGCCGCGCCAGGGGGGGCGCGATGAGCGATATCGCCAACGCGCTGGTGGCCCTCTCCTCGCAGGGCTTGTCGCTGCTGACCTTGCTGGCGCTGTGCGGCGTGCGTGTCTTTGTGATGTTCACGGTGCTGCCGGCAACCGCGCAAGACAGCCTTCCCGGCATGGCGCGTAATGGCGTCATTTATGTTCTGAGCTCTTTTATTGCCTACGGGCAACCAGCCGACGCGCTGGAGAAGATCCAGGCCGCCGGCCTGGTCGGTGTGGTGTTCAAAGAGGCCTTCATTGGCATGTTGATCGGTTTTGCGGCATCGACGGTCTTCTGGATCGCCGAAAGCGTTGGCCTGCTGATCGATGACCTGGCCGGTTACAACAATGTGCAGATGACCAACCCGCTCAGCGGTCAGCAAAGCACGCCGGTGTCCACGGTGTTGTTGCAATTGGCGATCGTGTCGTTCTACGCCTTGGGCGGCATGTTGATGTTGCTCGGCGCGTTATTCGAATCGTTCCGCTGGTGGCCGCTGAGCCAGCTTCAGCCCGACATGGGAGCGGTGTCCGAGTCGTTCGTTATCCAGCAGACCGACGGCATGATGGCCGCGGTGGTCAAGCTCTCCGCACCCGTGATGTTGGTGCTAGTGCTGGTGGATCTGGCCATCGGCTTTGTGGCGCGCGCCGCCGACAAGCTCGAACCTTCCAATCTGAGTCAGCCAATCCGTGGGGTGCTGGCGTTGCTGCTATTGGCGCTGCTAACCAGCGTGTTCATCGCGCAATTCAGCGAATCACTCGGTTTCCTGCATTTCCAGCAGCAATTGCACGACGCCGCCCTCATGAGTGGCAAGGGGGGCGCGTCGCATTGATCTTTATTGAGACTTTCGCTGTCGCGTAGTTCATACACTGATGGCATGACGGTGGATTCACTCAACCGGCCGCGCTGCGCGTGCCGGCGACGTCGCACGCAAAGTTGCGGCCGACGCCCAATCCAAGGCGTCGCCGCTATCGACTTCTTTTCACTTGCCTCGCAGAGGGAACGCCATGGCTCATGTATGTACTCCAGTCCACCGCCGACGCGCTCCATTGGCCGCCGTTCTGGCGCTCAGCCTACTGGCGCTGTTGCCGCCGCATGCCGATGCGGCACAGGTGCCCTGGCACTCGCGCACGTTCAAATACGTTGCCGACCACAAGGATCTCAAGGAAGTGCTGCGTGATTTGTCCGCCAGCCAGTCCGTGACCACCTGGATCTCGCCGGAGGTCACCGGCACGCTCAGCGGCAAATTCGAGGCATCCCCGCAAAAATTTCTCGACGACCTTGCCGCCACCTATGGCTTCGTCTGGTACTACGATGGCGCCGTGCTCAGAATCTGGGGCGCAAATGAATCCAAGAACGCAACGTTGAGTCTGGGTACCGCCTCGACCAAGGCGCTGCGCGATGCACTTGCGCGCATGCGTCTGGACGATCCACGTTTTCCAGTGCGCTACGACGAGGCCGCGCACGTTGCGGTGGTGTCCGGGCCCCCTGGTTATGTGGATACCGTTTCGGCGATTGCCAAGCAGGTGGAGCAGGGTGCGCGTCAGCGCGATGCCACCGAAGTACAGGTATTTCAGCTGCACTATGCGCAAGCAGCCGACCACACCACACGTATCGGTGGCCAGGACGTACAGATTCCGGGCATGGCGAGCCTGTTGCGCGGCATATACGGCGCACGTGGCGCGTCCGTCGCGGTGATGCCCGGGCCGGGCGCCAACTTTGGGCGGGTACAGCCGATTGGCGGTGGTTCTTCCAACACCTTCGGCAATGCGGGCCAGGGCCAGGGCGGCGGAGCCAACGGCATCCTCGGGCTGCCTTCGGCATGGTTTGGTGGGACATCGCCGTCAGATCGCGTGCCAGTCAGTCCGCCATTGCCCGGTAGTGGGCCCAGTGCGCCCGCAGGTTCGCCTGCCAGCGTATGGCCGGAGCTCACCAAGGGGCGGCGCGACGAATCCAATCCGATCGACGTCGGCAACGGCGCAGAACTCGCCTCCGATGCTCCGGTGATCGAAGCCGATCCGCGCACCAATGCCATCTTGATCCGCGATCGACCGGAGCGGATGCAGAGCTACAGCACCCTGATCGAACAGCTGGATAACCGCCCCAAGCTCCTGCAGATCGATGCCACCATCATCGAGGTCCGCGATGGCGCCATGCAGGATCTTGGCGTCGACTGGCGCTTCCATAGCCAGCATACGGACGTGCAGACGGGCGACGGCCGTGGCGGCCAGTTGGGTTTCGACGGCGCACTGAGCGGCGCTGCAACACAGGGCACGATGACACCGGTCGGCGGGACGTTGACGGCGGTATTGGGGGACGCCGGACGCTACCTGATGACGCGTGTGTCGGCGTTGGAAACGACCAACAAGGCCAAGATCGTCTCGTCGCCACAGGTCGCGACGCTGGACAACGTAGAGGCGGTGATGGATCACAAACAGCAAGCGTTCGTCAGGGTCAGCGGATATGCGTCGGCGGATCTCTACAATTTATCGGCTGGAGTGTCGTTGCGGGTCTTGCCCAGCGTGGTACCAGGCTCATCGAACGGCCAGATGCGTCTGGATGTGCGCATCGAAGACGGACAGCTGGGATCCAATACCGTGGACGGCATCCCGGTCATCACCTCCAGCGAGATCACCACCCAGGCCTTCGTCAATGAAGGGCAGAGCCTGCTCATTGCCGGCTATGCCTACGATGCGGACGAAACCGATTTGAACGCAGTGCCCGGTCTGTCCAAGATTCCGCTGGTGGGCAATCTGTTCAAGCACCGCCAGAAGAGTGGGTCGCGCATGCAGCGGTTGTTCTTGTTGACGCCACATGTTGTTTCACCCTGAGGGCCTGCTGAAAAACATCGGGTGGCGGCCGGTAGGCGATAATGCCGCAGTTGCTGGTCGTTTCCCGAATGCACCCGGAAACCCGGTTGCTCCTGATATCTCAAACAACCCCGGCAGCGTTTGGGAAAAACGAAACATTTAATGCCAGATGCGTGAGTGTTTGTATTATCCGGAGCGGCTAAGGCCTTCACTAGGGAGGCGCTGAACGGCCGTCACTGGGAATCAGTATGTGCCACTCATGCATTTTGGTTCTTGTGCGATGCTCGCGCCCGCCTGGGCACTAAGTGGCAGCATTACTGGCTGCTCTAGGTTCCCCATGTCGGCTAGATCGGTGCCTGTGGCAGACGGCCAGAGGCAGCGCGGGACACTGGCAGCGATTGCGCAAGAGCGCTTCGCAATGCCTGGCCGTCAGCATCGCCCATGGGCCGGTGCATTGGCACAGATCATCTGGTCGAATGACGATGGCTTGGTGATGTGCGCTTGCACCCAGAACAAGGCTCACGCTAGCAGCAATGTCCGATTCGTGAAGGTGCTCCAGGGAACAAGATCGGGGCATTTGATGAGGCGTTGAAGCCGACACTGCGCCGGTCGCTTGAGAAGCGTTCTGTATCACTCGCCCTGCTGTATGCCGGGCAAAAATGCGAACCTGATGTGGGCGGCGAATGTTCGTAGATACATTGATCACGGCATTGCCGATTTCGGTAAGGAACGTTGCCTGTACCCTGCACCATCTCGGTCCCAGATGGGCGCAGCCGCCACCCTGACGAAGCCTGCAGGCTGACGCGTGAAAGCGGCAACCTGCAGGCCGTGGTCGGTAGGGGGCGACCAACAGCTGTTTACAGCATCGATCCGGTGTCGTTCGAGAAGCTCAAGATAGAACCCAGCCCGCCATCGAACCCACCACCGAAGCCACCACCGAAGCCACCACCGAAGCCACCACCGAAGCCACCACCGAAGCCACCACCGATGCCACCACCGTTCTGCGCTTGGAGCATCTCTGAGACGATATACATGAGCGCCAGGGTCGCTGGCGACAGGCCTTTGGACTGCCCACCCTGCTGCCCATTACTACCGTTACCCGATCCAGAATCGCCACCCTGGTTCGCACCCTGACCTTCTTGGGCTTTGTTGCCTCCCTGAAGCAGGACATTGATGATGAATGCCAGGAACTTGTCCAGCTGGGCTTCGCTGATGCCTTGTTGGCCCTGACCTGAACCGGACTGAGTGCCATCGAGCGGGCCGATCTGCAGCCCGCTGGAAAAGTTAGCGGTGTTTGCGTTCAAAGAATTCATCGTTACGACTCCTCTCTGATTAACTGGGGTTTGTCTTTCACTCGGTTGCCGAGTCTGAGTATCGGCATCTAGGGGGCGCATTGCTGCCCCGAACCAACAATAAAGTGGCAAGCGATCGCCGACAGAGTGTTTGCGAAATTGCGCTTGTGCGTGCGAAGGCAGAAACGAAAAAGATGATTTCGGATCGAGAACAAAATCCAGGACCAGTTTTTTAAGAGGTTTTTTCGCTTGCTTGCTAAGTGCTTCGCCGGACCTGAGTAAATTGCGTACAGCTGGCGTTATGGTGCCGCGGTCGAGCGCCGTGGGTCGTGTGTGCCGGCGCTCGACTCACATGGAGACCTATCTTCAATCGAGATCGAGGTAACGAAAAATGATCGATTCAACGATCGCCCACCAGCATGTCGAAAAAGAATTCAGTTTTCAGTTCGAGCCCTGCTCTTCGTCAAAGCAACGTATGCGCGCGCAATGGTCCGGAGGTGATCGTCGGGCAGGCGCCGGGCCGCAGCGCATTTTATTTGCAGCAGTGCTGGCGTGCGCGGCACCTTTCGCGCGCGCGGATTGCTTTGAAGAGGCCGCCGGCTATCAGCACGTCAACCCCTGGGTGTTGCGCGCGATTGCCTGGCAGGAGTCGCATGGTCGTGCCGACGCAATCCATCGCAATAACAACGGTACGATCGACTACGGGAGGATGCAGATCAATTCAATCCATCTGCGGCGCCTGTCCAATTACGGCATCTCCAAAGACGCCTTGATGCACCCGTGCGTCAGTGTGTACGTGGCAGCATGGCGACTACGGGAGATGACGAACAAATACGGAAATACCTGGGCCGCTGTAGGCGCTTATCATTCGGAAACGCCCGGGGAGCGGGATAAATATGCACGTGCCATTCATTCGATTTTGATCAAGCGTGGCGTGGTTGCTGACTAGCATGAGTGTGAGCGTAGTAGTGCGTGTGGTGCTACACAAGACGTGCAGAACGCTGGGGGTATGGCGGGTCGCGGGTCTTTCAAAAGGATTGGCGCGTTGACCAGAGAACGCGTCGGCGCATGGCGGATGTACATGCGGCGTCGCACATGTGTCGCCTGAAGAAGCCAGTACTGCTCCAGCAGTCGTAAAAGAATGTTGGAAGCGCGCCTGAGGCAGCTGGCAACGCTGCTTTGCAGGCGCTTGACAGCAGCAGCTGGTGTGCGGAAACGGCATATCTCGCGGACACTGTGACGCCTCCGCGCCGTGCGCAACGGCCCGGGATGACGACGTAGTGTTAGCCGCTCTTAGACGAATTACCCAACTGCTGGGACACGCACTGCTGGCTAGCCAGCAGTGCGTGTCCCATGGAAAGTTGCGGCTTGGATGCTGGGCTGCTTGATCGCTTGCGCAGCTGAGTGATTGTTACGCTTGTAAAGGTTGCCTGCGAGATGCTTCGGCTTCGCGAACGGCCGCTGCAGCTTGCCAGGTGCCCGCAATTGTCCTGTATTGCATACCGGCGGCCATGCCGGCCAACGCATTGGAGAGCAATGCGCTGCGTGCGGGCGCCAACCCGAGCCAGGTGCCAATCATGTTGATTGCAGTACCAAATGCGACGTTGGAATTGATAGCGGTTGTGCGTGCGACCGAATGGTCCATGACGCGCTCATAGTCTTCGCGCTTGCCCTTAAGGAAACTCTGAACAACTCCCCTTGATCCTGCGACAATCACACAGACGCAACGGGACAACGACGATGCAACTGACCTTCGGCGATGCGGAGTACAACGGCAAGCGCAAGCGGACGCGGCGTGAGGTGTTCTTGGCCGAGATGGACCAGGTCGTGCCGTGGAAGGATCTGCTGGCACTGATCGAACCGCACTACCCGAAGTCGGGGCAGCCGGGGCGACAGCCGTATCGGCTGGAGACGATGCTGCGCATCCACTTTTTGCAGCAGTGGTACGCACTGAGCGATCCATCGGCGGAAGAAGCACTGTACGACACGGTGTCGATGCGCCGTTTTGCGAAGATCGGCGGGCTGGATGAGGTGCCGGATGAAACGACGATTCTCAACTTCCGGCATTTGCTGGAGCGGCATGATTTGGCGCGCAAGCTGTTCAACCGGGTCAACGCGCACCTGTCGCGTAAAGGGCAGAGTCTGCGGGGCGGGACGATCGTGGATGCCACGATCATTGCGGCGCCAAGTTCGACCAAGAACAAGGATGGCGAGCGCGATCCGGACATGCACCAGACCAAGAAGGGCAACCAGTACTTCTTCGGGATGAAGGCGCACATCGGGGTGGACGATGAGTCGGGCCTGGTGCACCACGTGGAATGCACGGCGGCCAACGCAGCGGACATCACGCAGGCGCACAAGCTGCTGCACGGCAAGGAAGACACTGTGAGCGGCGACAGCGGCTACACCGGGCTGGACAAGCGCGATGAGATGAAGGGCAAGCGCACGCTGCGCTACCTGATCGCGGAGAAGCCCTCGAAGCTGAAGCAGATCAAGAATAAGCGCGAACTGAAGTTGGCCAAGCGCTGGGAGCACACCAAAGCCAGCCTGCGTGCGAAGGTGGAACACCCGTTTCGGGTGATCAAGCGTCAGTTTGGTTACGTCAAGGTGCGCTATCGCGGTTTGGCGAAGAACACCGCACAGGTGCTGACGCTGTTTGCACTATCGAATCTGTGGCTGACGCGCAAAGCGTTAATGCCTGCTGCGGGGAAGCTGTGCCTGTAATCCAGGCAACACCTCGCAAACGTGCCGAAACCGGCAAAAAATCGGCGATTTGAGCGCCCTCAGCGCGGCGGATGCGGTTGCTTCGTTTTCCGGTCGCGTTGATCAGACCATCCTTAAAGGCTGGTTCCCAGATCTGCTGGGTCCCGGCTTCGTCGGCTTCGTGCTGGGTGACATTGATCCAGTCAAGCGTTTCCAGGCCGACATTTAAGGCTGTCGTTACCGCCGCTTGCCTAAAGTGAACTCTTGTTGCCTCGCCCATGTTGAAAGGTGACATCAGGCCTGCCCAGCGCTGCCTAGCCGATGCAAAGTCTGGCGCCTCCAGCTCGTTCGATGCCAGGTTGGTCATGACGTTGGCCATGCCGTAAAACCTGCCCGCACTGGTGACGTGGGGATCGCTGATGCCACCATTGGTCGGTGCCCGCATTCCCACCATGCGAAATGTCGCCTGGATGGAATCGCGGGCCGCAGCATAAGGGGCAATCTTGAGCTCACTGGCTAGCAGCCTGGCTGCCATCTCAGGTCGGCCAGAGGCCTTGCCCGCAGCACCTATGGCGATATTGCTCAGGATGCCGGCAAGCGCGAGCCGGGTGACCACATCCGAATAATGTTGCTGCTCACGCCTTTTGGAATGACGTTCGTCTTCAGATAGTGCTTCCCACTGTTCGAGATTGAGATTATGAAAGCCTCGCGCAGCCGCGTCCGGGTTGCGGTTCTCGCGGTTGCGTCGCAGTGTATGCAGCGCCAGATGCAGCGTGCCCGACACCGCTTGCAGGGCGACGACCGCTTCGGGTGGAAGTTGGCGAAGCGCAGCAAATAAGCCTTCGCCCAGCAATTCACGCGCAAAAGTGGTTGGTCCCACGGAGGTGGTCTGGTGCACGAGGTGCCCCAGCACAGCCCCCAGGTATTGTTTGTCGAAACTTATCGGTAATATCCCGCGCGCTGCAGCTGCGACCGCTGTGGCGGTCGGCCCAAGTACGGTGGTTACTCCACGTGCTGCACCAGCTCGGACTGATGCAGCCAGCGTACCCAGACGGGCCGTGGCTGTCGTTGGGGTGGACGTATGCACCTGGAGATCGGGTTGTGCGGTTTGTTCTTGCGTGAGAGTGGGTGGGGGCGATGACGTAAAGGATTCTTCAGCGTCATAGAATCGCTCGCCGGTGCTCGCTTCTCCGTGCGCGGCTTGCAGCCGCGGGCTCTCATGGGGTGACTGGCTTGTGTCAGTAGCGCTTTCATACGCGTTGTCGCTTCCCGTGCTAAGACGTCGTCCTGATGGTCTACGCGGCAGGGCGGACAATGCAGAATCCCCCGCAGGCGTCGGCGTATCGCCGTGTCGTGGTTCTGATGGTATTTCGATCACACTATCTGGGCCGGTCGCTTGCGGTTGCTGGGAAGCACTAACTGGAGAGATCGTCGTCATGGCAGGTCCTTGCGTTGGTGGGAAGCCGCGTAAGATCGCCAGGCCTACTGGACTGGCGATCGATGGCGCCAGACGATGAAGACATCACTCGAGAGATGCGTGGTGGCGACAGCTTCGATTGCAGTGCCGGTATCGCTCATCGCAGATCGAGGCATCGATCGACAAACCAGGCGCGGCATGCGGCACGCTGACCCCGGCATGTGCATGGGCCCGGCTCAGCTTTCCGTGCAACTACGCTGCGAACGTCTTAGCTTGCAATCGAGATGCGCAGGCGCACCTGGTACCGGCGACCACCTTGTGTGGTATATGTCATCGTCATCGGCGGCTCGAAAATTGGCATGACTCCCGAGATTCTGGACACATATATTGCGAAGGGATTATTCCGCATCCGAAAATTCCATTTGTGTGTTCGCAGAAAATGTGCTCCTGCTGCGCATGTCTTCGCATAAACGAATGCATTTACGCGTGTGCTGGCGATGCTGTGCTAGGCGTTGATTGACCAACGCCAGCACTTGCGCGTGACCCAACAGCGGCGTGACGATGCTATGTTGCGTGAGCGAACGCCCGGGAGGTGTTGTTAACTTCGAAAAGCATGGCTGTATTAGGAGTATCAAGCCGTGGGGCAATAAAGCGCAAAAATGCCAGGGTTTGCGTCAATTGCTTATAGATACGTATCAGTATTTTGCATGTTTGATCCATGCTTTGATTCTTCCCTGTTTTTCATCACTAGGAGGAAGCCCGGTGGGCCGGATGCTGCGTAGGGCGCCGCCACGACAAAGGCAAGGTGTGAGCGATGCACCATCTTCAAGCGAACGCTGAGAGCGCTTTCCAATTGCGATGGCATCCATCAAGAGACGGTGGCGAAACGGTTCTGACCGAATAGTTCTGACCGATACTGGAATCCAGGTCACCTCCCCACCATTTCTGGTGATATGCCTTAGCGCATATCGTTACTCGTCTCTGCGAGACGCACTTTATCTAACGTCGCTCGGCCCAGGTCATGCATCCTCTGATCGGTGCGCAGGTCGAACGGATGCATCGGGCCATCGAGTGAGAGGGCCAAGGTCAACTGCTTTCAACACGACAACCACAGATGACGGCAACAGCATCTGGCCGATTTGATCGATGTTGACAGCTAAGGTGGTCGGCGCGACGCTTTGAAGGATCTGACACCGTAGGAATTCAGCTGCAAGCAGTGAACATGCGAGCCCGAGCATTCAAGATGGATTCGATCCATCCCATGCCTGGATTCAACACCCATTGAGTGCTGCGCGGGGCACCAGGCCCGCAAGCCTATCTGCAGCAGATGCTGCGGAAGAGGCGAAGGCGTCCGGGCTCATGTTTCACCGGGCTTATAGAGTCAATGCAGTCGTCCCGCCGCAGTGCCACTGCAGCGGGACGATGTTGCTTCAAGGTCGCGCTATGGATAGCGCTCGGAGTGCCGTTAGCTCATGCACTGCGACACCATCGCTGTATCGGAGGAGCAGCATTCAAGGCTGTCCTGCTCAAGTCAGGATCAACTCACAGCATTTCCGGCGGCGGGGCAGTCGCCTTGGAATGCTGCTTGCCGCGTGCATGTTCGATGGCGGTTCGCAGTTTGCGCGCGGCGCCGGTCACGGCGGAGGCGGTGGTTTCAGCACTGTTGGTGGCCGCAATCGGCGGCAGGCCGGCGACATGCGCCTCAATGCTGCAGGTTCGATCCGCCGCGCCGCCGCGCTGACCGTTCTCATCGCGCAAATGCACTTCCACACGGGTGATGTCGCCGGCGAAATGCGCCAGCTGAGCGGTGCAGGTCTTTTCGACATGCCCCACAACAGATGGGTCGTGCGGCACGTGCTTGTCGGTCTGGATCTGAATCTGCATAGAGTGTCTCCTTCGCGGTCATCCGCTACGTCTGCCGCAGCGGTGGCTTGATTCTGCGTCAGCCGAGTGTTTTCGCAAAGTGACAACCATGCTCGCCCATTCATGCGAGGGTAGGGTGTCGATGGTGTTGTCGCCGACTTCGCTGCCGCCGATGCTGTCGGCGTAGCGAGGTCTGCAGTCAGCCCGGTATAGGCAGGCCTGCCGGGGCTGAATGGCAGCACCGGGCGATCGGCTCGACCGAGGGCGGTGCCTTAAGATGCCGGCACCCGCGGTAGTCCGCGCCTGCTCGATGCCTGCCTGTGTCCGAATTTCGATTTGTCTTGGGTGCCCATCGGGGCGTATTGCCGCGGTTGCTGCTGCTTGCCGCGTTGTGGGTGGTCTGCGTAGGGACGGCCGTGGCGCAGGACGACGACACCCTGCTGGAGACCGCGCAGACTCAGCTGGACAGCATGCAGAAGGTGCTGACCCAGGCCGAAGCGGGGATGGAAAAATCAGACACCGACCAATTGCGCAAGCTGGCTGACGATGTCACCGGCGCGCAGCGCCAGGCCCAGGATCTGGCACGCTCGCTGGAGCCGCCGTTGAAGGAGTTGTCTGTTCGGCTGGCGGGGCTTGGCGAAGAGCAGAAGACCGACCCGAAGGATTTGAAGGACCAACGCACCGCGCTCACGCGCCAGCGTAACGGGCTGGATGCCGAGCTCAAGCGGGCAAACCTGCTGGCACTGGATGCCCAGGATCTTGCCGACCGGCTCGAAGGCGAACGCGCCCAGCGCTTCAGCGAGAAGCTCTCTGCGCGCGTGGCCTCACCGCTGTCGCCGGCGCTGTGGAATGAGATCGCCCAGGAATGGCCCGACGACCGCGCGCGTTTGCAGGCTCTTTCCGACAAGGCTGTGCAAGCGGTGCGCACAGGTACAGCGACCAACGGCATCGGTGGCCTGGTAATCGGGACGCTGGCGGCATTGGTGCTGGCGTTCCCACTGCGCATCTTCTTGCGTCATCTGGGGCGGCGGTATGCGGCCTCGCGTGCGCCCGGTGGGCGCCTGCGACGCTCCGGGCTTGCGCTGTGGTTTCTGCTGGTCGGCACACTGAGTCTGGGCATGGCCGCATGGGCACTGGCCGAAAGCGTGCGCGCGTTGAGCGAGCTACCTACGGATCTGGAGCAGCTGCTGAGCGCATTTGTGGTGATCAGTTTTGTCGCCGCCTTCGTCGGTTCGCTCAGCGCCAGCTTGTTGATGAAGCACCAGCCGACCTGGCGTCTGTTCCCGCTGGACGATGCCACTGTCGACCGTTTGCGCGTGCACTGTCTGGCCACGGCGGCCGTAAGCTGGTTCAGCGGCATGGCGATCAGGATCAATGATGTCGCGCGCAGCAGTGTCGCGTTGACGACAGCGACCGATGCGGTTGCCGCGCTCTTGTACGCGGGTTTGATCCTGTCGGCGTTGGCTGGCCTGAGCCTGTCATTGCGCGCGCATGCAGCCAACGTGGGTGCGGCCGACGCGGACAGCAGCGCACCGCCACCGGTGGTGTCGCGCGGCGGCGGTTACATCGTGTTGATCCGTCTGCTGGGCCATGTGGCGGTGATCTTCGCGTTGGTGGCGGCGTTGTTCGGCTACATCAATCTGGCGCTGTTCGTCGAGCAGCAGATCATCTGGATCACCCTGGTGTGCAGCGTGCTCGCGCTGCTGGTGATGTTTGCCGACGACCTGACGACCTGGGTATTCAAGCCGGAGAGCCGTTTCAGCCGCGCGCTAGCGCATGCATTGAATGTCGGCAGCGGACGGTTGGTGCAGGTGGGGTTGTTGATCTCCGCGGCGGTACGGGTGCTGTTGGTACTGCTGGGCATCGCTGCACTGGTGACGCCATACGGCGCCAACATCGCCGCGGTGACCGGCTGGCTGGAAAACGTCTCGCACGGCATCGCGATCGGTAAGGAGCTGGTCATCACGCCCAGCGACGTGGCCCGGGCGCTATGCGTGTTCCTGCTCGGCATGGGTCTGGTGCATGTGGTACAGAAGTGGCTGCTCAATACGTATCTGCCCAAGACCGAGCTGGACGCCGGGGCGCGTAATTCAATCAGCACGGTGGCGCGTTATCTGGGCTGGTTGATCGTTGCAGTGTGGGGGCTTACGGCGCTGGGTCTGGATTTGAGACGCTTGGCGCTGGTGTTGAGCGCGTTGTCGGTGGGTATCGGTTTCGGCCTGCAGGCGATTACGCAGAACTTCGTGTCGGGGTTGATCCTGCTGGCCGAGCGTCCGGTGAAGATCGGCGACTGGGTGCGTATTGGCGATCAGGAAGGTGATGTGCGCAAGATCAGCGTACGCGCGACCGAAATCCAGGTGGGCGACCGTTCCACGTTGATCGTGCCCAATTCGGAGTTGATCACCAAGAGCGTGCGTAACATGACGCTGTCCAATCCCATGGGCCGTGTGCAGTTGCAGTTCTCGGTGCCGCTGGAAACCGACGTGGCCAAAGTGCGCGACATGTTGCTGGCCTTGTTCGCCGAGCACGAAAAAGTATTGGCCGAGCCGGCTCCATCGGTGTTCATCGATTCGCTCGCCGGCGGGCATGTCAATTTCAATTCGTTTGCCTATGTAAGCAGTCCGCGCGATTCGTATGGCGTGCGCAGCCAGTTGTTCTTTGCACTGCTGCAGCGCATGGAGACGGTGGGCATTGCGTTGCAGTCGCCACAGGAGATCCGCTTCAGCCGCGCAGGTGCAGCGGTGTCGCGCGATGCGGGCGATGGTACGTCTGCATCGGAGGACTGAGTTGGCGACTTGTGCGTGGTCGCGCGGCAGTAGAGGCAGCTTGCAGGACTGGTGCGGCCATCTTTGACTGCAGCGATCGATGCATTCCAATGCTTAGGGCCAAAACTTGCGTAGTCGAGGGCGCGATGCCCTCACCGCTTGCGTGACACGCCGTGAACCCGTCCATTGGGGCTCGATGGCGTCATCCATGCGGCCAACGATCCCGTAAGCGGTAAGGACACCGCGCCAGAATGTCCACGCTCCACGGCAGTGCAGCGGCTCAGATCAGGAGCGGTCCGCTACTGGTATGTCCCTGACCAAGGCCAGATCGTCCACGCTGACGTCTTCGGTGTAATCGAGCCAGGCGCGGATCTCCAGGTCTTCGACCGCATGTTCCAGGCCCACCGGCATGCGGATGCGCCCGGCGGCGTCGGGCACCACCCATTGCTGTGCCAGCACGACGTTACGTTCGGACGACACCGCTTCGACCCAGAACGCGCGCGTGGGTCGGCGCTTGGTGTAGAGCTCGAGCATGTAGCGGCCGGCGTCGGTCTTGCGGGCAGCCTGGGTGAGCATGATCGGCTGGCGCACACGTGGACGTGGACCTTGCTGGGAAGCCTCCAGCGGCGCATCGACGGCGATGCCGCGCGTGAGGTCCGGGTCGCGATACAGCTTCATGTTCTGGTGGCGGTCCACCACCAGTGCGCACCAGTCGCCATCGGCTGAGCCGTCTTCGAATGCAGTACAGCGGTCGACATAGGCCAGCGTGCCTTTGGAATGCGTGCGGTCGAACTGACGCGAGGTGTTTTCCAGGTACACCGTTTTCAGGTTGGTGTCCTTGTCGTATTCCAACAGCACCGGCGGGCGAACCTGCTGTACGCCGACCACCACATCGCCATTGCCGTTGATGCGCAACATGCGCGTGCTGCGTCCGGTCCATAGCGTGCGCGCATAAGCCAGATAGCGTGGATAGTCCTTACCGCTGTCGCGGCTGGCGGCAACGCTGGCGCTGGGCGTGGCATCGCTGGCCAGCAGCGAGCGGCCAAAGCCGAGCGTGCGCATGCCAGGTTCCAGCAACTGCAGCAGCGTCGCGCCCGAATCGAGCGTGCTGCCTGCGCGCGTCACCACTTGTTGTGGTGCGATGTCCTTTCCCAGGAAGAGCAGCAGGTTCTCGCGCTTCTGCTTGGCCAGCACGTCGCTCAGATCGTTGGGCATTGCCAAATGATCTGAGGCGATGACAATGAGGGTGTTCTTGCCATAGCGGCTATTGCGGATGCGCGCGACCAATTCGCCGATCAACCGGTCGCTGCATTTGATGGCGTGCAGCAGGCCATATCGCCGAGTGCGCTGTCGTAGTGCTGGTCCTTGCAGGCCAGCGGCAGGTGGCCGGCCGGATGATGCGTGTCCATCGTGAGTGTAGTCAGCATGAAGGGTTGGCCGGCACGCGACAGCGTCTGGAAGCTGCCCCATGCGTCCTCCAGCAATACATCGTCGTGCACGCCCCATGCGGAAAAGTGCTTTGGCGCCACGCCCTTGTCCTGGAAGTAGTGCACATCGTGCACCACGTCGAAGCCATGGCTGGACAGGAAACGACCCTTGCCGGCGAAGCTTGCATCGGCGCCGCCCACATAGTGATTGCGGTAGCCCTGATCCTTGAGGTAATCGCCTAAGCAACGCGCTTCGGGCAGGAACATGCCCATGCGGTCCATGCTGTTTTCATCGCCCGGCGCGGTGGTGAGCGGCACGCCGCACATCGAGGCGACCATGCCGGCAATGGTCCAGCCGCTGCCTTCGGTGGAGGTGAGATTGCGCACGTCCACCGCTTCGGTGGCAAGCGCGCGCAAGTTGGGCATCAAGCCCGGAAACACGTTTTCGTCGAAGTAGGTGCGCTCCAGACTTTCGCCATAGATCCACACGATGTTCTTGCGCTTCTGCAGTGGTTGCTGCGGCACCTGGTATTCCGGCACAACGGTGGCGTAATCGACCGGACGCAACTGGTAGTACAGGCGCTTGCCATCGCGATACAGCGGACTCACTGCGATGCTGATCAGCAACATGCTCGCGAACCCTGCGAACACCGCCGCGCCACAGCGCCGATGTTGAAAGCGGTGCACCCGCACCAGCAGCAGCGGGCTCGCCGAGAGCAGCAGCATGCCGACGAACACCGCGATATAACCGGAAAAATCGCGGACGCCGGCACCGTCCATATCGGCGCGCAGGTGATACAACGTGGCCGCATTGATGCCGTCGCCACTGAGCCGGTCCACCAATCCCCAGGCGCTGAGTAGCAGTAAAAACAGTGACAACAAGCCAGCCTTGAGCCATGCCAGACGCGGCGAGGCGACCAACAACCACAACAAGAGCAACAACGAAACCAACAACATCCAATGCATGCGCAGCGTCCGTGGGGGAATGATGCGAGCGCGTGCCGGACGCCTTGCTCGCCATGTCCTGTGCGCCACCTGCAATGTGACACCTGGATGACGGACTATGCCGCGCCGAAGCTGACTGAAATGTTTGTTACGGCTGAGATCCAGCGCCGCATCAACGCGGCAGCGTGTAGAGTCATTGCGCATCACCGCGTACCAATCAGCACATCACTGCTGAAACGCGTGCGTCGCGTTGCTGCAAGCCACAGCGACGCGAGGTGTGTGGGATGAGTCTGTGCCCAGTACGCTTGTAATCGGCTATGCAGAGCGCGAGGCGAAATTCGCAAGATGTTCTAGTGCTTTCCTCGCACAGTTCGTTGCGTGTCCCACGCTGCATTGAATGCAATCTCGCAGGCAGTGAGGGCTGACGAATGATCCGAGGTACTTGACCGCTGCCGACCAAAACACCCGGATGCTGCCACTACGATCAGCCGCTAACGATGCCCACGCTCTTCGCGCGCACGCACGCGGCGGTCGAACAGCAGCGCGCTGACCACAATGCCCAGCCCCAGCACGACGCCGAGCAGGAACAGCACCATCGCAATCGCCGGATACCCCCACAGCTTCAAGCCGGTTTCGATGCGCATCATCTGCGCCGAGGCCATGATCAGCGCGGCAGTCACGATGCCGGCCGCAACGCGGTTGGCGATCTTCTGCAGGCTTTCCATCAGGTGCGATTCTTCCAGCCCGGTGACGCGAATCTGCAGGCGGTTTTCCGCAGCCAGCGACAGAATCTCCGACATGCGGCGTGGCCCTTCGCGCACCAGATGCTGCAGTTCCATCGCCTCGCTGGCCAAATTGGCGGCAGACAGCGATTTTTTCAGACGTGCCCGCATCACGTGCTGCAGATGGCGCTCGACGATGCGGCGCGTATCCATATTGGGCGACAGGGCGCGGCACACGCCTTCCAGATTGAGCAGCGTCTTGCCAAGCAGACTCAACTCCGGCGGCGTGCGCAAACCGGTCGAGGTAGCGATGCGCACAAGATCCAGCACCACGCGGCCTTCGGAAGTGGCGTCGTGCGCGGCATAGCGCGCGATCATCTGCCCGGTTTCGCGCTGGTAGCGCTCTTCGTCGTAATCCTCCAGTCGCGTGCTGAGCGCAATGGTCTCTTCAGCCACTTCTTCGCCGCGCCCATCGACCGCGGCGAACAGCAGCTTGAGCAAGCGCTCCCGCAGGCGCGGCGGCACATGCGCCACCATGCCCAGGTCGAAGATGGCCAGGCGCCCGTCCTGCAGCACGCGCAAGTTGCCTGGATGCGGGTCGGCGTGTATTTCGCCATGCACGAACATCTGGTCCAGATAGCCTTTGACCAGCTCTGCCGCCAGGTCGTCCATCGGCTGTTCGGTGCGGCGCAGACCGGAGATCTTGTCCACGCGCACGCCTTCGGCCAGCTGCATGGTCAGCACCTTGCGGCTGATCAGGTCCCACACCGGTTGCGGCACCCACAGCAACGGGAACGGCTTGAGATGCTTGCCGAAGCGCACCAGGGTTTCGGCTTCGTCTTCATAGTTGAGTTCGGCGCGTAGCGTCTTGCCGAATTCCCCCAGCCAATCGGCAAAGCGCACACGCCGGCCGATGCCGGTGAGGCGGTCGGCGGCAGTGGCGAAGCTCTTGAGCACGTCCAGGTCCGAGCGCACCTGCGCGGCCACTTCGGGCTTCTGTACCTTGATGGCCACCGGCGTGCCATCGCGCAACGCGGCGCGGTGCACTTGCGCTAGCGAGGCGCAGCCCAGCGGGACAGGGTCGAAATGCGAGAACGCCTTGTTGACCGACACCCCGAGTTCTTCTTCGATGATCTGGCGGATGCGCTCCACAGGCACCGAGCTGGTGTTCTCCTGCATGCGCTCCAGCGCGGTGGCGAACTCCGGCGGCACGATGTCCGGCCGGGTGGACAGCATCTGGCCCAGTTTGACGAAGGTGGGGCCAAGCGATTCCAGGTCGGAGACGAACTGGTCCGGGGTGCCTTCCGCGGGCACTTCGTATTCGTTGATGGCCGCCGGGTCCAGATTCATGCCGGCGAACACACCCGAGCCGCGATAGCGCAGCAGCAGGCGCAGGATTTGCGTGCGCCGGCTCATGCCGCCCACCATGGCGTGATCTGCCGGGCCTGTGGCCTTGGCCGGTGCGCGGTGCGGGTCGTTCCGACTCAAGGCCATCTCCGGGGCGTCATGCAGGCGGCGAGTGTGGCCAGCGGCGGGTCGTCGCGTGGTGAATCCGAGTGCGCCTGCACCATGCAGGCACGCCTGCCCAAGGCCGGCGCGACCGACCGCAAGCGCACACGCGGCATGCTGGCATCGCCCCGGCAACGGCACGCATCAACCGCACAATGGCTGCTCATCACCCCACACGGGCGCCGAATCGGCGAGAATTCACGCATACCCAAGAAGGATCTCTGCATGGCCGGTGCCAGCCTGTTCACCCTGCTCGACGACATCGCCACGCTGCTGGACGACGTTTCCATCCTGACCAAGGTTGCGGCCAAGAAGACCGCCGGCGTGCTCGGCGACGATCTGGCGCTCAACGCGCAGCAGGTGACCGGCGTCACTGCCGACCGCGAGTTGCCGGTGGTGTGGGCAGTGGCCAAGGGCTCGTTGGTGAACAAGATGATCCTGGTGCCGGCGGCGCTGGCGATCAGTGCGCTGGAAGCTTGGCTGCGCGGGCGCGGCTACAACGTGCCGCTGGTGATGCCGTTGATGATGATCGGTGGCGCTTATCTGTGCTTCGAGGGCGTGGAAAAGCTGGCGCACAAGTTCCTGCACAACGACGAGGAAGAAGCGCAGCGGCATGCCGAGCGCACCCGCGCGCTGGCCGACGAGAGCGTGGACGTAGTGGCGCTGGAAAAGGACAAGGTGAAGGGCGCGATCCGCACCGATTTCATCCTCTCCGCAGAGATCATCGTGCTCTCGCTTGGCGTGGTCTCCGCCGTGTCGTTCGGGCAGCAGGTGGCGGTGCTGGTGGCAATTGCGTTGGCGATGACCATTGGCGTGTACGGCCTGGTCGCGGCGATCGTGAAGCTGGATGACCTGGGTCTGTACCTGACCAAGAAAGGCGCCGCGCTGGCCGCCTTTGGTCGCGGCATCCTGGTGGCGGCGCCGTGGCTGATGAAGTTCCTGTCGGTGGCCGGCACGCTGGCGATGTTCCTGGTCGGCGGCGGCATTCTGGTGCACAACATCCCGGCGCTGCATCACCTGGTGCTGGATCTGGCCAAATCCGCCGGCGGCATGAGCTGGCTGGTCGAAGCGCTGGGCAACATGCTGGTCGGCGTGGTGGCCGGTGCGATCGTGCTGGGCGCGGTGATGCTGTTTCAGAAGCTGCGCGGCGGCAAGAACGTACAGTGATCTTGTGCCTTAAGCGAAGTGATGTGCATGCTGCCGATCGCGCGTCTGCGTTTGCCTGTGGTGCTTGTTAAGCTTGCGACAGATCATGTGTGGTCTGAGCTGATTGCGCTGGCATTGCCCTCTGTCCGACCGGTTTGGCCGGTTCCCAGGACAGACAACCGATGGGGTGCAGCATGCAGGAGAGGGTCAACGGTCGCGGTCATGCAGGCGGATCTGCGCCTGCATCCGCGCAGGCAGACGTGGCGAAGGCAGCCAATGGCGCGCACGCCGAACCGATCCACGCGGGTGCAGTGATCGGTCGCAGGCGCTTTCTGAGTTTGGGGGCAGCGGCAATTGCGGCGAGCACGACCGGTGCCCCGGCGCGGGCAGCTCTCCCCGGGAAACGCCAGATGCGGGCCACCTGGGTGACGAGTGTGCTCAATCTCGATTGGCCAAGCGCGGCGTCCTCGCGGATGGTCGACCCGGTCGCGCGTGTCATGGCCCAGCAGCAGGAATTGCTGACCATTCTCGATCAAGCCCAAGCGCTGCATCTCAATACGCTGGTCTTCCAGGTCAAGCCATGCGCCGATGCGCTCTACCGATCAAGGATCCTGCCGTGGTCGCAGGTGCTGACGGGCGTGCTCGGGAAAGACCCGGGTTTCGATCCATTGGCATTCTTGCTCAGCCACGCACATGCACGTGGCATCCAGGTCCATGCTTGGCTCAATCCTTACCGTGTTTCGACCGACATCAGCCAGGCCACGCTGGAGATGTTGAGCGCTGCGGCAAGCGATTCGCCACCCAGCGTGTATGTGCAGCATCCCGAGTGGGTGGGCGTGGCCGCCGACCGGCTGGTGCTTGATCCGGGCATTCCGGCCGTCCGTCGCTGGATCTGCGCCGTCGTTGCGGAACTGATTGTTCGTTACGACGTGGATGGTGTGCAGTTCGATGATTATTTCTACAGCGAAACCGCCCAGTCGCCACTGGACGATGCTCAGACCTACGTGCGCCACGGAGCAGGTTTCGCCGACAAAGGCGACTGGCGACGCGACAACACCTATCGATTGATCCGCGATGTGGGCAGGACTATTCGGGCGATCCGGCCAAGCGTGGCTTTCGGGGTCAGTCCGGCAGGCGTATGGCGTAATCGGCAGGACGACCCGCGCGGATCGGACACGCAGGCAGGCGCGCCCTCGTTCGATGTCGCCTATGCCGATACCCGACGCTGGGTGCGCGAAGAGCTCATCGATTACATCGTCCCGCAGATCTACTGGCCGTTTGCGCGGCAGATTGTGCGTTACGACGTCATCGCGCGCTGGTGGGCCGACACCGTCGGCACCGGGCGTGTGCAGCTCTACATCGGCATGGCGCTTTACAAGGTGGGTACACCCAATGCATTGGAGCCGGACTGGACTGTCGCAGGCGGTGTGCCCGAGATCGCCCGCCAGTTGGACCTCAATGCTGCCTTGCCGCAGATACGCGGTTGCATGCTGTTCCGCCATGGATTTCTTGCCCAGCCCCAGACCGCACAGGTGGTGGATTACCTGAAGCTGCGTTGGCAGGGCGATTAACCGGCGTTGATCACCCGGTTCTTGCCGGCCGACTTGGCGTCGTACATGGCGCGGTCGGCGCGGCGGATGACCTCGTCCTGCGTCTCGTCGGTATTCCGTAGCGCCACGCCGGCGCTGAAGCTGATGAACACGCGCACGTCGTCATGCAGCAGCGAGCGTTGCGACAACGCGCGCTGCAGGCGGATCACCGCCGCGCTTGCTTCGAAAATGGTCGAGTCCGGCAGCAGCAATACGAATTCTTCGCCGCCGAAGCGGGCAATGGCGTCGGTGGTGCGCAGCACCGCCTTGGCCACGTCCACGGTGTGACGTAGCGCGGCGTCGCCACCGGCATGGCCGTGGGTCTCGTTGAGGCGACGGAAGTCGTCCAGGTCCAGCATCGCCACGCACAGCGGCTGGCCGCTGCGCTGGGTGCGCACCGCCTCGCGCTGGAACAGTTCTTCGAAGCCACGTCGGTTGAGCGCGCCGGTGAGCTGGTCTTCGCGCACCAGGCCGGCCACATCCTTGAGCTCCTGTTCGAGCGAGGCGATGCGTTGTTCGGAATCTTCCACCTGCCGACGTGCCGAAAGTAGTTCGTCGCGCGCTGCCAGCGCCTGCGCCTGCACACCGGCGGTGTCTTGCAGCAGATCCTGCAGCAGCCGGTTGAGGTCGGGAATGCCGCGCGCGTCGCCGATCGCCTGCGAATAACCGGCAACGCGGTCGTGGTATTGCCCGGTGCTGGTGGCCATGCCATCCAACCGGTCGACGAAGGACACCATCATTTCGCGCATGGCAGTCTTGGATTCTGCGATGCCCTGCTTGAGCAGGCCTTGCTTGTAGATCACCTCACGCAAGGTGCCGCGTGCCTGCTCGATGGAGCTGACGTCCAATGGGCCGGAAATCAGCTGCCGCACGACCGAGATCTGGCCTTGCAGCCAGCTGCGATCATCCAGGAGTTCGCCGACGTTCTCTAGCAACAGGTCGAACAAGCCAAGTAATAAGTTCTGTTGCTCACTGGCATCTTCAGCACGTAGGCCAATCTGATGGCTGAGCTCGCGCAGGCGCTGTTCCAGCGTGATCAGCTCGTGTCCCGGGCGCCAGTGGCGCAGTGCCGATGCCAACGTCTGCGCTTCTTCGGCCAGCTCCGGGCTGCGTTGCAACAGCGTGGCCAGGGCGTTGCCCAGCGCGTGGCGCAGCAGGTCGCACAGCTGCTCGGCCTCGGTGCGGCCTTCGGCCAGCGAATCGCCGATATCGATGGTGCGGATGTATTTGTCGATCAGCTGACGCAAGGCACGGCCATAGCCAGGCCAGTCGCCCGCTGCATACGCCGCGCCCAGGCGCACGCCCATGTCGCCGAGCTCGCCGTGCAGGCTGGCGATGCCTTCGGCGAAGGCCAGCAGCAGTGCCTCCGGATGTGCGGCATGCGAAAACAGCCGCATCAGCAATGCCGTAGCGGCGGCGGGATCGTGTGCGCCGGACTTGGCTTTGGCCGGCACCAGCTGATGCGCGGCCAGGCCTTGCCCGCTGCGTTCGCCGTTGATCACCGTGGGCAGCGTGGTTGCGGAAGGGCGCGCGGTGTCCGTGCCGCCCCAGGGCAACAGGCGGCGCAGCCCGCCACGTGGACGGCTTGGGTGATCGGGCTGGTCTGCCATGCGCCAGGGTCTCAAAAGGTCTTGTGCTGACGATCGTTATCGGCGCGCAGACGGGGTGCTTGAGCAAGCCGGGCCGCAGCGCAATGGCGGCGTGAGGGCGATAGCGAAGCCAGGTCGCGATAAGCGATGCAGGGCGCCACTGAACGAGTTACTCATATGACGGCGAACACGGCTGAAATTTCCCGCATCCAGTGCATATCACTGCCTACGCACCGATACGGGGATGTTATCGCACTGCAATGTGGCACTTATGCCTGTGCACATGCGCAATTGTGCTTAACGGAATGTGGGTTGTCGCAGAAAAGTCAGCACGTGTTCACGCATATTTTATTTGGTCGGGGTGTAGATTCATCAGCAAGGACAACGTGGAGTACGCGCGTTGCCCCCGCTCCTCATTCGTAGCAAGTCGTCTGGCTGAATCGGCAGACGGCGGTTTTCGCTTCGCCGTTTTTCCGTCTCCACCCACCTTAACGACGGATGTTTGATGCTTGCCATGATGCCGCTTCACGCTACCACCGCACGTTTAGAGCGCAGCACGATGCTCCCGACTTTGAAGAAAAGCGGGCGACCGCGCGATGCGCGTGGCCGTTTCATCCGTCACCACGAGCGCTTGCCAGTGTCGTTGGCAGACACGCGTGGCGCCTTGTTCGTGGTGTCGGAGATGGCGGACTTCATCAAGGCCGGCGGTCTGGGCGATGTCGCCGCTGCGCTGCCGCGCGCGCTGCGCCATCGCTACGACGTACGTGTGCTGATCCCCGGCTACCGCGCGGTGCTCGAGCGTGCCGGCAAGGTGGAGATTGTTGGCCGCGTGTTGGCGCATGCCGCGCTGCCGGCCTGTGACATCGGCCGCATCGTGCAGTCTGACGGGCTGCCCATCTACATCCTGCTGTCCAAGGAACTGTTCGAACGCGACGGCTCGCCGTATGTGAGCACCAGCGGTTCGGAGTTCGAAGACAACGCGATCCGCTTTGCCACCTTGTCGCATGCTGCCGCGGAAATTGCCGCCGGCCATGCCGGGCTTGGCTGGAAGCCGCGCCTGCTGCATCTGAACGACTGGCCGTGCGCGCTGGCGGCCGGCTACGTGCGCTGGTCCGGCGGCACCACGCCGTGCCTGCTGACCATCCATAACCTGGCCTATCAGGGTCTGGTGCCGTATTCGATGGCCGCCGCGCTGGGCATTCCCGCCGAGCGGGTGGCCGAGCTGGAGTTCTACGGGCAGATGTCGTTCCTGCGCGGAGGCATCGTCAACGCCGACCACGTCAACACGGTCAGCGTCAGCTACGCCAAGCAGATCACCGGCCCGGCGCAGGGCTGCGGGCTGGACCGGCTGCTGGCCGGCCGCGCCGCCAAGGGCGCGCTCACCGGCATCGTCAACGGTATCGACGCCAGCTGGGACCCGCGCACCGACGAATATCTGGATTCGCACTTCAGCGTGAACCAGTGGCAGGGCCGTCAGGACAACGCGGCGCAGGTGCGCAAGGCGTTCGGGCTGCGTGAAAGTACCGGCCCGCTGTTTGCGGTGGTCTCGCGGCTGGTGCACCAGAAGGGCCTGGACCTGATCTGCGAGGTTGCCCCGCAGATCGTCGCCGCTGGCGGCCAGATTGCGGTGATTGGCGGCGGCGAGCCGGAGATCGAGCGCCAGGTGGCCGAGTTGACCCGGCGTTATCCGGGCCAGGTCGGTGCCTTCATCGGCTTCGAGGAAGGCCTGGCGCGGCGCATGTTCGCCGGTGCCGACTTCCTGCTGATGCCATCGCGCTTCGAGCCCTGTGGCCTGAGCCAGATGTATGCGCAGCGCTTCGGCTGCCTGCCGATTGCGCACGCCACCGGCGGGCTGATCGACACCGTGGACGACGGCGTGACCGGCTTCCTGTTCCAGCACGCCAGCGTCGAGGCCTTGCGCCGCTGCCTGGAGCGCGCCTTCCGCACCTTCCGCTTGCCTAGCCTGCTGTCCGCGATGCGGCGCGCAGCCATGCTGCGCCCCAGCGGTTGGGACGTGGCGGGCAAGAAATATCTCTCTCTCTACGAACGCACCGCTGCAACCGCGCCTGCGCTTGCGACGGTGTCATGAGCGAACGGCAGGGCGGGCAGGAGCAGGGCACCGAAGCAAACGGCGTGACCACGGAAGGGAACTCGGAGATGTTGCAGAGCCTGCACGCGCTGGCGGATGGATTGCCGGCCGACGCCTTTGCCGTTCTTGGGCCGCATCCGCTCGCCGATGGCCGCCGTCAGGTGCGTGTGCTGGCGCCGGGCGCCGAGGCGATGGGGTTGATCGACGCGCGCGGCAAATTGCTGGCACGCATGCAGCCCAGCCCGATCGATGGCGTCTTTGAAGGCACGCTGGCGATCGAAGGGCCCTACCGGCTACGGATCGTGTGGCCGGACATGGTGCAGGAGATCGAAGACCCGTACGCGTTCGCGGCCACGCTGGACGAATCGCTGTTGCTGCAGATCGCTGCCGGCGACGGCCAGGCCTTGCGCCGGGCGCTGGGCGCCCAGCATGTGCAGTGCGGCGATGTGCCCGGTGTGCGTTTTGCAGTGTGGGCGCCGCATGCGCAACGCGTGGCCGTGGTTGGCGACTTCAACGGTTGGGACGTCCGCCGGCACCCGATGCGGCAGCGTATCGGCGGCTTCTGGGAACTGTTCCTGCCGCGGGTTGAAGCTGGCGTGCGCTACAAGTACGCCGTCACCGCAGCCGATGGCCGCGTGCTGCTCAAGGCCGACCCGGTGGCGCGGCAGACCGAATTGCCGCCAGCCACCGCGTCGGTGGTGCCGGGCACGGCCACGTTCGCGTGGACCGACGCGGCCTGGATGGCCAAGCGCGATCCCAGCGCCGTGCCGGCGCCGCTGTCGATCTACGAAGTGCACGCCGCTTCTTGGCGCCGCGATGGGCATAACCAGCCGCTGGATTGGCCGACCCTGGCAGAGCAGCTGATTCCTTACGTTCAGCAGCTCGGCTTCACCCATATCGAATTGTTGCCGATCACCGAGCACCCGTTCGGCGGTTCCTGGGGCTATCAGCCGTTGGGCCTGTATGCGCCCACCGCCCGCCATGGCAGCCCGGATGGGTTCGCGCAGTTCGTGGATGCCTGCCACCGCGCCGGCATCGGCGTGATCCTGGACTGGGTCAGCGCGCATTTCCCCGATGACGCACATGGCCTGGCGCAGTTCGACGGCGCCGCCCTGTACGAACATGCCGATCCGCGCGAAGGCATGCATCGCGACTGGAATACGCTGATCTACAACTACGGCCGGCCGGAAGTGACGGCCTACCTGTTGGGCAGCGCGCTGGAGTGGATCGACCATTACCACCTCGACGGCCTGCGCGTGGATGCGGTGGCTTCGATGCTGTATCGCGACTATGGCCGTGCCGAAGGCGAGTGGGTGCCCAACGCGCATGGCGGCCGCGAGAATCTGGAGGCGGTGGCGTTCCTGCGCCAACTCAATCGCGAGATTGTCGCGCAGTTCCCCGGCGTACTGACCATCGCCGAAGAATCAACCGCCTGGCCGGGCGTGACCGCGGCGATCAGCGACGGCGGCCTGGGCTTTACGCACAAATGGAACATGGGCTGGATGCACGACACGCTGAGCTCTATGCAGCGCGATCCAGCCGAGCGTGCACAGCACCACAGCCAGCTCACCTTCGGGTTGGTGTATGCTTTCGATGAGCGGTTTGTGTTACCCATCTCGCACGATGAAGTCGTGCACGGCACCGGTGGTCTGCTCGGGCAGATGCCAGGCGACGACTGGCGCCGCTTCGCCAACGTGCGTGCGTATCTGGCGCTTATGTGGGCGCACCCGGGCGACAAATTGCTGTTCATGGGCGCCGAATTCGGCCAGTGGGCAGATTGGAACCACGACCAGTCGCTGGACTGGCATCTGCTCGATGGCGCGCGCCATCGTGGCGTGCAGCAGCTGGTGGGCGATCTTAACGCCGCGCTGCGCCGCACTCCCGCGCTGTATCGCGGGACCCATCGCGCCGAAGGCTTCGACTGGAGCGTGGCCGACGATGCGCGCAATAGCGTCTTGGCCTTCATCCGCCACGATCCTGCTGGCGGCGCCCCATTGCTGGCGGTGAGCAACCTCACCCCGCAACCGCATCACGGCTATCGCGTGGGGGTGCCGCGTGCCGGCATCTGGCGCGAGATCCTCAACACCGACAGTGCCCATTACGGCGGCAGCAACCTCGGCAACAGCGGTCGTCTTATGACCGAACCGATGGGCATGCATGGGCATGCGCAACGCCTGCGCCTGACCCTGCCGCCGCTGGCCACGATCTATCTGCAAGCGGAGAAATAACGATGAACCAGCGCAATGCAATCACACCGGCCTGGGGTGCCTGGCCGGCGGGTGAGGGTCAGGTGCGCTTTGCGCTCTGGGCTCCGGAAGCCAAGAACGTGGACGTGGTCTTCGACAACGGCGCGCGCAGCGCGCTGCAGGCGGGACAGGACGGTTTTTTCAGCACGGTGATCGACTGCGCGCCCGCTGCACGCTATCGCTACAGCGTCGACGGCGGCGAGCCAGTCCCGGACCCGGCATCGCGCTGGCAACCCGAAGGCGTGCACGGCCCCAGCGCGGTACAGCCAACCGATGGCTACGGCTGGCAACACACCCAGTGGCAGGGGCGGCCGTGGGACGAGGCGGTGATCTACGAAGTGCATGTGGGCACCTGCGGCGGCTATGCCGGCGTGCAGGCACAACTGCCGCAGTTGGCGGCGATGGGTATTACCGCCATCGAGCTGATGCCGTTGAGCGCGTTTCCCGGCGCGCACAACTGGGGCTACGACGGCGTGCTGCCGTATGCACCGGTGGAAGCCTATGGCACCCCGGACGAGTTGAAGGCGCTGATCGATGCCGCGCACGGGCATGGCTTGATGGTGTTGCTGGATGTGGTCTACAACCACTTCGGCCCGGACGGCAATTACCTGCACAGCTATGCCGCGCCATTCTTCAACGAAGACAAGCCCACCCCGTGGGGCGCGGCGATCGATTTTCGCAAGCCGCCGGTGCAGCGATATTTTCTTGATAACGCACTGATGTGGCTGCACGAATACGGCTTCGATGGCCTGCGCCTGGATGCGGTGCATGCGATCTCGCCGAATGCATTTCTGGACACCTTGCGCGAAGCCATCGAAGCCAGCTTGCCGGCTGGCCGTCATGTGCATCTGGTGCTGGAAAACGAGGCCAATCAGGCCTCGCAATTGCAACGTGGCTACACCGCGCAATGGGACGACGACTTCCACAACGCCTTGCATGTGCTGCTGACCGGCGAAGAAGAAGGCTATTACGCTGCGTTTGCCGACAAGCCGACCGAGCATCTGGCACGTGTGCTTGGCGAAGGCTTTGCCTACCAGGGTGAGCCCGATCCGCGCGGGCATGTGCGTGGCGAACCCAGTGGCGCGTTGCCGCCGCATAAATTCGTGATGTTTGCACAGAATCACGACCAGATCGGCAACCGCGCCCGCGGCGAACGGTTGAGTGTGCTGGTGTCGCAGCAACGCTTGCGTGCGGCCTTGGCGTTGACCGCGCTCACGCCGATGATTCCGCTGTTTTTCATGGGCGAACCGTGGGGCGCCAAGCAGCCGTTTCTATTCTTCACCGATTTCGGCCCGCCGTTGGATGAGGCGGTGCGCGAAGGGCGCCGGCGCGAGTTCGCGCACTTCGCTGCGTTCGCCGACGAAGCCCAGCGCGCCACCATTCCCGACCCGAACAGCCATTCCACGTTCGCGGCATCGCGTTCGCCGATCGCCGACGCAGCGCATGGCGACGGCGCGCAGTGGGCAGCCTGGTTCAAGGCATTGCTGGATGTGCGTCGCCAATGGTTGGTGCCGGGCTTGGCGCAAGCGCGCGCTGTGCGTGCCAGCGTGCTGGCCAATGGCGCAGTGACGGCCACGTGGGAACTGCCGGATGGTCTGTGGCACATCGCCTTTAACGTGGGCACCCAGGCAGTGCCGATGCCGCCGCTGCGCGGACGCGTGGCGCATGTCGAAAACGGTGCGGCCGACGCGCAGGAACTGCCGGTCGATGGCTTCATCGCCTGGCACGAGGCACAATCATGAGTGCGCCCGCTTCGGGCAATGAGGATCTCAATACCCTGGCCGCGGCGGCCGGGGTGATGGTGGATTGGGTGGATGCCAGCGAACAGCCGCGGCAGGTGTCCGAGCAATCGGTGCATGCCGTGCTCACCGCGTTGGAATTGCCCGCCGCCACCGCCGCGCAACGCGCCGACAGCCTGCGCCGTTGCCAGGCGCAGGCCGCCGAGCCGGCACCGCTGCTGACCGTGCAGGTGGGTGAGCCGCTGCCACTACGCGTGGCGCCCAATGCCAGCGGCCGCTGGACCGACGACAGTGGTGCCAGCGAAGCCGCCCATGCGGATGCGCAAGAGCAAGTGCGTGCCCCGCAGCGCTTCGGTTACTGGACGCTGCAGATCGGCGCGATGACCCAGCAGGTGGCAGTGGCGCCGCTGCGTTGTTTCAGCGTGGCCGATGCCTGCGGCCAACCATCCCCGCGTGCCTGGGGCATGGCGTTGCAGGCGTATTCGGCACGCAGCCTGGACGACGGTGGCATCGGCGATGCCGCCGGCACCGTGGAATGGTTGCGGCACGCGGCCTTGGCCGGCGCCGACGCCTTGGCACTGAGTCCGGTGCATGCCTCGCGCCCGGTAACGGGTGGCTACAGCCCATACTCGCCCAGTGATCGGCGCTTTCTCGATCCATTGCATGCCGCGCCGGTGCGCATCCTGGGCGAACTGGCGCTGGATGCAATCAACGAGGTGCCCGGACTGCGCGAACGTTTCGATACCTTGCACAACGGCGCATTAATCCATTGGCAGGCCTCGGCGCACGCCAAGTGGGAATTGCTGCGCCACCTGTACACGCGTGTTGCGCCCGATCACGCCGACCTGGTCGCATTCCGCACTGCAGGTGGCGCGGCACTGGAAGGCTTTGCACGCTTCGCCGCGCAGGATTTCGGCGACAACGATCCGCAGCTGCACGTGTTCACGCAGTGGCTGGCAGCGCGCAGTTGGTCCGATGTACAACGCGAGGCACACGAGCGCGGCATGAAGCTCGGGTTGATTGCCGATCTGGCGGTCGGCTTCGACCCCAACGGCGCCGAAGCCGCTGCCGCAGCCGACACCGTGTTGCGCGGCCTGGTGCTGGGCGCGCCGCCGGATGCCTTCAATGCCGATGGTCAGCATTGGGGCATCGGTGCGTATTCGCCCGCCGCATTGCGACGCAGCAGCTACGCGCCGTACATCGCGCTGTTGCGTGCGGTGCTGCGCGACCGCGGCGGTATCCGCATCGATCACATCCTGGGCCTGATGCGGCTGTGGGTGGTGCCCGATGGCGCCAGTTCCAATGAAGGTGCGTATCTGGCGTATCCGCTGCACGATCTGCTCAACTTGCTCGCGCTGGAATCGTGGCGGCATCGCGCGATTGTTATCGGCGAGGATCTGGGCGTGGTGCCGCCAGGCATCCGCGAAGAACTGTCGCGGCGTGGGGTGATGGGCATCGATGTGTTGATGTTCACCCGCGATGAGGACGGCGCGTTCGTCTCGCCGGCGCTATGGCGGCCGGATGCGATCGCCACCACCACCACCCACGATCTGCCCACGCTCACTGGCTGGCGCGAGGGCCGGGATATCGACTGGCGGCGCAAGCTGGAATTGATCCAGCCTGCGCAGGCCAGCGACGATGCTAAGGCGCGCAGCAAGGACGTGGCACGGCTGGAGGCGGCTGTCGAACACGCCGGCCTGAGCAGTGCGCACGACCCACTGCTGGGCGCGCTGCGGTTCACCGCCACCAGCGTTTCGCCACTGGCTTTGTTGCCGGTGGAGGATGCGCTGGCGCTGGACGAACAACCCAATCTGCCGGGCACCGTCGAGGTCCATCCCAACTGGCGTCGACGCCTGCCCGATCCTTTGCCACATGCGCGCCTGAGTTCGGCGCTGCAGGGCTTTGCCGAGGCGCGTCGCGTCGCGGCCGTTTCGGAACCGCATCCATGATCGATCTACGCGCCACCGCCCGCCTGCAGCTGCATGCCGGTTTCACCTTGCACGACGCGCTCGCGCAGGTGCCGTATTACGCCGGGCTGGGCATCAGCCACCTGTATCTGTCGCCGATCGGCACCGCCGTGCCGGGCTCCACGCACGGCTACGACAACATCGACCCCACCGTGGTCAATCCTGAACTCGGCGGCGAAGACGCGTTGGTCGCACTCTCGCAAGCCGCGCGCGAACACGGCATGGGCCTGATCGCCGACATCGTGCCCAACCACATGGCCACGCATGCGCAGAATGCGTGGTGGTGGGACGTGCTGCGCAACGGCCGCAGCGCCAAGCATGCCGACTGGTTCGACATCGATTGGCGCGCGCCGGGACGCGACGGCAAGTTGTGGCTGGCCGTGCTGGACCGCCCGTATGCGACAGCACTGGCCGAAGGCCTGATCACGCTGGTGATCGAAGACGACGGCAGCGCCGCGTTGGCGCATTACGACCAGCGCTACCCGATTCGTCCGCAGACGATGGAGATCCCCGAAAAAGCCGCACGTGCGCAGTGGCTGCGTGACTACAACGACGGCGCCAAACGCGGCGATGGCCGCCTGCACAAGTTGATCGAACGCCAGCCATATCGCTTGAACTGGTGGCGCGTGGGCAACGACATGCTCAACTACCGTCGCTTCTTCGACATCACCTCGCTGGTGGCGTTGCGGGTGGAATTGCCGGCGGTGTTCGATGCAGTGCACGCGTTGCCGCTGCGGTTGGTGGCCGAAGGCCATCTGGATGGCTTGCGCATCGACCACGTGGATGGGCTCACCGACCCCACCGGCTATGTGCGCAAGCTGCGTAGCCGGCTGGATGCAGCCGGCCGCACGCGTGGCCTGAAGCCCGGCACGCTGGGCCTGTATTTGGAAAAAATCCTTGCTCCCGGCGAGCACCTGCCGGCCGACTGGCCGTGCGATGGCACCACCGGTTACGACTTCATGGACCAGGTGGGCGGCCTGCTGCATGACGCGGCCGGCTTCAAGCCGCTGGCGCGTGCCTGGCAGAAGGTGAGCGGGCGCAGCGGCGATTTCGCGCAGGAAGAACGCAGCGCCCGCGATGAAATCCTGCGCGGCCCGCTGCAGACCGAATTCAATCGCGCCGTTGGTGCATTGTCGGCGTTGGCGCGACTGGATCCGCCCACGCGCGAGTTCAGCCCGCAGATGCTGGCGCGCGGCTTGTGCGTGTTGCTGCGCTGGTTCCCGGTGTACCGCACCTATGCCGGTGCGAAGGGCATCACCGGTAGCGATGCGGAGCGTTTGCGCGCCACCGCCGTAAAGGCGCGCGAGGGCATGCCGGAATCGATCGTGGCGGCCGTGGACGCGATCGAGCGCTGGTTGCTCGACGATGCCGGTGCCGACCGTGCGCAGATCGCGTTGCGGCGCATCCTGCGCCGTCGTGTGGAACAGCTGTCTGCACCGCTCAATGCCAAATCGGTGGAAGACACCGCGTTCTACCGGCATGGCGTACTGTTGTCGCGGAATGAAGTCGGCAGCCATCCGACGCATTTCGCCAACGAAGCCGCCGAGTTCCACGCGCAGAATAGCGAGCGCGCCAAACGCTACCCGCGTGCATTGCTGGCCACGGCCACCCACGACCACAAGCGCGGCGAAGACCTGCGCATGCGGCTGGCGCTGCTGTCCGAGCAGCCGCGCTGGTGGGTGGAGCAGAGCGCGCAATTTGATGCGCTGGCCGAAGCGCTGGAATCACCGGCCCTGGCCGGTGGCGACCAGCAGATGCTGTGGCAGACCTTGGTGGCGGCGTGGCCGCTCGGCCTGGGCGCCGATCAGACCGAGCCGCTTGCCGACTACGCCGAGCGCATCGCGCAATGGCTGCTCAAGGCGGTGCGCGAAGCCAAGCTGCACACCAGCTGGACCGATGGCTCGCCGGCCTATGAGCAGGCCGTGCAGGCCACCGTGGAGCAGGTGCTGTGCAGCCGTGCCGGGCTGCCGCTGCGGCGCGCGCTGCTGCGCGCCAGTAACCACATTGCCGCCGCTGGCGCGCGTAACGGACTGGTGCAAACCACCTTGCGCCTGACCGTGCCCGGCGTGCCCGACCTGTATCAGGGCACCGAAGGCTGGGATCTGTCGTTGGTGGACCCGGATAACCGCCGCCCGGTCGATTACGCTCAGCGCCAGCAATGGCTGCAGCAGGCACGCGACTTCACCGGGTTGCTGCGCAGCTGGCGCGATGGCGCGGTCAAGGCGCGTCTCACGGCACTGTTGCTGCAGCTACGTCGCGAACATCCTTTGCTGTTTGCGAAGGGCGACTATCAGCCTTTGAACGTGGTCAGTGGCGGTGCACAGGTGCTGGCATTCCGTCGCCAGTACCGCGGGCAGTCGCTGGTGGTGGCCGTCACGCGGCTGGGCGCTGGCGCTGAGGGCGAGGGCGATCTGCCGTTGCTGGTGGCGCCGGCCACTTGGGGTCAGGCATCGTTGGCATTGGGCGAGGGCACATACCGTAATGTGCTCGACGGCAGCACGCTGCAGCCACAGCGCGGCCGTGTTGAGCTATCCACGCTGTTTGCGCGTGCGCCGGTGGCAGTGTTGCTGTCCCAAGACAATTGACCCCCCGAGAGAAACGTACGCAATGAATGACATGGAACGGCAGGCGCGGCTTGCCCAGTTGGCGCGGGAGATTTGGGAGGCGGAGGGCCGCCCGGACGGGCACGCAGACCGCCATTGGGCCATGGCCGAGCGGCTGGTGGAGGCCGAAGAGCGCGCCGCCGAACAGGCCGCCGAGTACGCGGCTACGCCCATCGCTGCACGTCAGTAACGCTGCGTCTGGCAACGTGCATGGCTCGGTCTGCGGGCTGGCCCATGTGCTGCGGATCGCTGCGCCAGTGCAAAATCGCGCACCGTTTGCGTTCACCGTTCTAAGGAGTCACCGATGGCCACTCGCAAATTCACCCAGCGCTCGCGCATCCGCGAAGGCCGTCCCAACGCGCTCGGCGCCACCTGGGACGGGCTAGGCGTCAACTTTGCGCTGTATTCGCGCAACGCCACGAGGGTGGAGCTGTGTCTGTTCGACGAACGCGGCCGCGAACAGGAGCGCATCGCGCTACCCGAATACACCGACGAGGTCTGGCACGGTTATCTGCCCGACGCACGGCCCGGCCAGTTGTACGGCTATCGCGTGCATGGGCCATACGCGCCCGATGCCGGACATCGCTTCAACCACAATAAATTGCTGCTGGACCCGTACGCCAAGCAGATCGTCGGCGAACTCAAATGGGCACCGCACCTGTTCGGCTATACCATTGGCCATCGCGACAAGGACCTGAGCTTCGACCGCCGCGACAGCGCCGCGTTCATGCCCAAGTCCGCGGTGATCGACCCGGCCTTCACCTGGGGCCAGGACCGCCCGCCGCAGACGCCCTGGAACCGCACGGTGATCTACGAAGCGCACGTGCGCGGCCTGAGCATGCTGCACCCGGCAGTACCGCCGGAAGAGCGCGGCACTTTCTCGGCGCTGAAAACCGACGAATTGATCGACCACATTAGCTCGCTCGGCGTCACTGCAGTGGAATTGCTGCCGGTGCATGCGTTCGTGGACGACCAATATCTGCTGGAAAAAGGCCTGCGCAATTACTGGGGCTACAACACGCTGGGCTTCTTTGCGCCGCAGGCGCGTTACATGTCCACGCGCACCGTGGCCGAGTTCAAGCAGATGGTGGCGCGGCTGCATCACGCCGGCCTGGAAGTGCTGCTGGACGTGGTCTACAACCACACCGCCGAAGGCAATGAGCTCGGCCCCACGCTGTCGTTCAAGGGCATCGACAACGCCAGCTATTACCGCCTGGCCGACGATCGTCGCTTCTACATCAACGACACCGGCACCGGTAACACCTTCGATCTCACCAATGTCGGCGCGTTGCGCATGGTGATGGATTCGCTGCGTTACTGGGTGCAGGAAATGCACGTTGATGGCTTTCGCTTCGATCTGGCCAGCATCCTCGGCCGCGAGCGTTACGGCTTCGATCCCTCCGGCAGTTTTCTGGATGCGGCGCGCCAGGATCCGGTGCTCAGCCAGACCAAGTTGATCGCCGAGCCGTGGGATATCGGCCCCGGTGGCTATCAGGTGGGCAACTTCCCGCCTGGCTGGGTGGAATGGAACGACAAGTTCCGCGACAACGTGCGCGCGTTCTGGCGCGGCGACGGCGGCCAGCTGGCCGAATTAGCCACGCGCCTCACCGGCTCTGCGGATCTGTTCAATCACAGCGGCCGCCGGCCGACCGCGTCGGTCAATTTCGTCACCGCGCATGACGGCTTCACTCTGCGCGATCTGGTCAGCTACGAAGGCAAGCACAACCTCGCCAACGGCGAAGATGGCAGGGACGGCAGCGACCACAACATCTCGTGCAATTACGGCGTGGAAGGCGAAACCAACGACCCGACCATCAAGCAGCTGCGTCGCCAGCAGATGCGCAATCTGCTCGCCACCTTGCTGTTATCGCAAGGCACGCCGATGTTGCTGGCCGGCGACGAATTCGGCCACAGCCAGAACGGTAACAACAACGCGTATTGCCAGGACAACGAGCTGACCTGGATCGACTGGACCGCCGCCACCAGGGCTGCCGCCGCCGACCAGGCTGCCTTCGTGCGCCGACTGATCCGCATCCGCCAGCGCTACCCACTGCTGCATCGCGCGCGTTTTTTCGACGGCAAGTTCGACGAGGCGTTGGGCCTGAAAGATCTCACCTGGTTGGCACCGGACGGCCACGAGATGGACGAAGCCGGCTGGCACGACCCGGAAGCGCGCGCGCTGATGCTGCGCCTGGATGGCCGCTCGCCGACCACCGGCCTGCGCGAGATCGCGGCCAATGTGACGCTGCTGATGTTGATCAATGCCGCCTCCACCAGCGTGTCGTTCACACTGCCGGCCATGCACGATGAACACTGGCGCGTGCTGGTGGCCACCGCGCGCCACGGCGGCCGCGTGGTGGCCGGAGGTAGCGAATGGAAGGCACCGGCGCATTCGCTGACGCTGCTGGCAGTGGAGCGCGACCGCATCATCAGCAGTGCGCGGATCGTCTCCGAAGGAGCACGTTGATGGCGAGGATGGCCTGATGGATGTCTTGTTGGCAGGGGCGACCGGCCTGGTCGGCAAACACGTGCTGCAGCAATTGCTGGCCGATGCGCGATGCACCGGCGTGGTCGCGCTCACGCGGCGTCCGCTGGCACAGATCCACCCCAAGCTGCGCAACCAGGTCATCGACTTCGAACGGCTCGAGCACTGGACCGCACCACGCATGGAAGCGGCCATCTGCGCCTTGGGCAGCACCATGAAACAGGCCGGCTCGCGCGAAGCGTTTTATCGCATCGACCATGATTACCCGATGGCCATCGCACGCGCAGCCTGCGCGCAGGGTACATCGGTTTTCGTGCTGAACTCGGCGGCCGGCGCCAATGCGCAATCGCGCATCTTCTACAGCCGCGTCAAAGGCGAGCTGGAACGCGATCTGCGCGAGATCGGCTTCCCCTCGCTCACTTTCGTGCGCCCTGGCCTGATCGGCGGCGAACGACAAGAACGCCGCACCGGCGAGCACGTTGGCAGCATTGTCCTCGGCGCACTGGGCCCGATCCTACCCCGGCGCTTTCGCATCAATCCGGCCGAACGGATTGCCGCAGCGATGGTGACTGCCGCGCTGGCACCGGCGCGTGGTGAGCACAACGTTGAGGCGGCGGAGTTGGTTGGGTAGCCCCGAAGCCAAGGAAGCGCTGGTGCGAAGATTGGCGTGCCAGATGAGTGGCGCGATAGGGCTTGAAAGTGGCGGCGCAACCTGGATTTTCGTTGCCGAGATGCAGGACGTGTCCGGGCCTTGAAGTATCCTCATCCGGTGCAGGTTTGCCAGAAGGAATGGCCATGCAGAGTTTGATCAGACGAACGCTGGCTTTGGTGATCGACGAATGGCGGAGCTGCAGCGTGCCGCTGCTAAATGCGGCTGCAAGTAATGACGATTGAGGTGATTGCCAGGATCGTGTTTGTGGCAAGCGCAATGGCATTCGCGTCCTTATGGTGTGCTTCCTTGTCGTTCTCGTCGCATGTGGTCTCGATCAAGCGGATAAAGTGTGGAACGGAATTTATCAAGTAATTGCTTGGCTAGTTGCGCTATTGATTTGCTGCAAATTCTTTTGTGAATCAAAGACGCCTTAGGGCATTGAATTCTTGCTGAGCACATCTTGGGAGCCGTTAGCTCTTGCAGTTACAGCGAGTGAGTCAGCATCTCATCCGCCCAACGACTGCCCGCCATCAACCGCCAGCACTTGCCCGGTGATCCAGCTCGCCTGTGGCGATGCGAGAAACAACGCGGCATCGGCGACATGCTGCACTTGTCCGAATCCGCCGAACGGAATGCTGTCGCGGATGCGTGCATACAACTCCGGTTCCTCGCGACGGCGTTTGTCCCACAGGCCGTCGGGAAACTCGATCGATCCAGGCGAGATCGCATTGACGCGGATGCGCTCTCGCGCCAGTTCTGCGGCCAGGTAGTGGTGTAGTAGTTCAGCGCGGCCTTGGCGGTGGAATAGGCGATCGCACGCGGGGTGGGGCGTTGTGCGTTGATCGAGCTGATGTTGAGGATCACCGCCGCATCGCTGCTGCGTAGATACGGTAGCGCGGCGCGATTGCAGCGCACTGCGGCCATCAGATCGATATCCAGTCCGGCCTGCCAGCTGGCATCGTCGTTGCCATGTCCGAAACCGGAGGCGTTGTTGATGACCACGTCCAGGCCACCTAGCGCCTTTGCTGCGGCGTGCACGTAGGCGTCGATCTGCGTGGCGTCCGCCAGGTCGCAGGGCTGTATGTGCACCGGGGCGCCATGTGCTGCCAGTGCGTCTGCCGCCTGTGCAAGTCCGGCGGCATTGCGTGCGCAGATCGACACCTGCGCGCCGTTGCGCACGAAGCCTTCTGCGATTGCCAGGCCAATGCCACGGCTGCCGCCAGCGATCAGGACACGTTGCGGGCGAACTGCGGAGTGGGACATGGCGGGTGCTCGATTTGGAAACCTGCATTATCAGACAGCTGGGCGATGCACGGTCGCTGCGTGCATTGCTGACTCCTGCACGTCTACGAAATCTGTCCGTCTTTGACTTACACGAATAAGTCGGCCAGGGCACAGACCGGGTGCCGCATTGCGCAGCGCCTAACAAAACAAGCACGCACAGACCCACGCACCACCATCCAATGCAGTCGCGCCTGCTGTCATATCGCTGCCATCTGCAACGGCCGTTGCCTGCGCCGTAAGCCTCATCACTGCCAGCGATCAGCTCATGCGTTTTTGATTGCTCATGGCTAACCAAACGTTTACACACCGGCGGCGCGCTGCGGGCACAACGTGCGAGTCATTCAGCGGGATGTACACATGGAAACCCATATCACCGTCATCGGCGCCGGCTTCTGCGGCACCGCGCTGGTCCGTGCACTGGCGCAGAAGGCCGATGCGCAGGTGCGCATCACCCTGGTCGGCGTGGCCGAGACCTTTGGCAGCGGGATCGCCTATGGCGCAGCGCGGCCAGAGCATCTGCTCAACGTGCGAGCCAAGGATCTGGGCATCGACGCACAGGCGCCTGGCGCCTTC
The DNA here is from genome assembly GCF_000277895.2 of Xanthomonas vasicola pv. musacearum NCPPB 4379. Lineage (NCBI taxonomy): Bacteria > Pseudomonadati > Pseudomonadota > Gammaproteobacteria > Lysobacterales > Lysobacteraceae > Xanthomonas > Xanthomonas vasicola. The sequence continues at coordinate 460,021 of NZ_CP034655.1, forward strand.
GCCGACACCCTGCATCTGGGCGACGGCGGGCGTTTGGAATTCTTGCCGCGGCTGGCCTATGGCGACTACCTGCGCAGCGAACTGGATGCGGCGGTGAGCTGCGCGCAAGCCTCGATCATGCGACTGTCGCAAGAAGCGGTGGCGGTGGAGCGCGTGCGCAAGGGCTTCCGCGTGTTTCTGGCCAATGGCGATGCGTTTCAGAGCGATCGCGTGGTGCTGGCGGTCGGCGCGTTGCAACCGCAGGCGCTGGCGGGTATCGGCCCGCGCTTGAGCGTGCATCCGCGCTATATCGGCTGGCCGTGGCAGGGCGATGCGTTGGCGCGGTTATCACCGGACGACGATGTGCTGATCGTCGGCACCGGGTTGACCATGGTGGACGTGGCACTGACCTTGCACACGCGCGGGCATCGCGGCCGGTTGCTGGCGATTTCCCGGCGTGGGCTGGCACCGCAAGCGCATCTGCGCCAGCCCGGCGCGCCACTGGAATTGCCGCCGCATCTACAGCGTGCGCTCAAGGACGCCGATCTGCGCGGCCTGTTGCGCGGGGTACGTCAGCTCAGTGCGGTGGTCGACGATTGGCGTCGCGTGGTGGATGCGCTGCGCCCGCATCTGCAGCCGCTGTGGCAGCGCCTGGAACTGAGCCAGCGTGCGCGCTTCCTGCGGCACCTGCGCCCGTACTGGGAAGTGGCCCGCCATCGCGTGGCGCCTGGTGCCGCCGAGCAGCTGGCGCAATTGCAAGCGTCGGGCCAGTTGCAAATTGTGTCTGCACGCTTGCTGCGTGCGCGCTGGGTGCCCGATGGCGTGGAAGCGGTGATCCGCCCGCGCGGCTCTGCTGATGCGCAGACCGGTCACTACGATGCAGTCATTCGCGCCACGGGCTTGGATACCGACATCGACCGCACCAGCGACCCTTTGATTGCCGGCATGCGCGAAGCCGGTCTGCTGCGCGCCGATCCGTTAGGCCTGGGCGTGGACACCGATGCGCAACTGCGCGTGCGCGATGGCGCCGGGCAGATCGTGCCGGGGCTGTATTGCGTAGGCCCGCTATTGCGCGGGCGCTATTGGGAAATCACCGCGGTGCCCGAGTTGCGCGTGGCCACGCGCGCATTGGCCGACCGGCTGCTGTTGGGTGCAACGCCTGCGTTACAGTCGACGCCTGAGCAGGTGCCGCGCGAGGTCAATACGCGGTTGTAGGTGCGGCGGTTCGTTAAGTTTTTGCGGTGGCGTAAGTGCTTGCCTGTTTTTCATCTGGACCGAAAGTGTGTGCAAAGCGCGGACGAGGATGCGCGTTGCCTCGCATGGTCTGCGAAGATCTTGATCGCGTCTCGAACAGCGTATGCCCGCTCGCTCAGAGCCGATCTTTCGCGATGCGCTGAGTGATACACAGAATGCGGATCTGTGCACGGCGTTCGCCAGGCAGCGCAATCATGCCGCGTAATGCGTAGTGTCGCGCGCTCATGCAGGACGGAGTGGGTCATGTTGGCGGTCTGGGCGCATGCAAGCCCAGGCCGTCGCATCCCGTTATTTGCCGGAGTTCGCCATGCCACGTCTTGTTTCTATCGCAATGCTTACCACGCTATGCGCGTGCGCGCTGCCCGCGCTGGCCAGCGAATCGCTTAAGAGTTACAACGAAGTGACCGCCGCGCTGGACGCCGGTTACGACGTCAGTGTGAGCACCGACCTTGCACGCTGCGCGCCCGAAGAAGGTACGCCGGTCACCCAGACCCGCGGCGGCCGCCATATCGATGCCTACCGCATCACCGCGGACGGCACCGTGGCATTTTCGGATGCGCATTTCACCGTCGCCAACGACGGCAAGCCGATCCAGCAATTCATGCGCTACCAACTGCGCCCGGATGGCAGCCTGCGCTTCACCACCTACATGTATGACCTGCCGGGCCTGCAGCAACGTGGGCCAGTGCTGGCGTATCAATGCAAGCTCAATGAAGGCGTTCGTTTCCACGCCGATTGAGCGCATCGGGTGTCTGCGATGCCATCACATGCATGGCATCGCAGCATTCGAAAAGCGTGTCGGCACCTGCACAAGCCGCGTGGCATGGGCTACGGCAGGGCGACTGGCGCAGGACTGCCTGGCCGGGGGCTGCAATGCGGTGGCAGCCGCGGCGCGGGAGGGCTGGCAGCGCCAGTAGACGCCGGATTCGCCCGTGATGCCGCCTTGGCCTCACAATAGGCGGCCAGTTCCCACAACCGATGTCGCCATGCGCAAGACCTACCAGCTCAACCTCGAAGGCAAGAACCGCGATCGTCTGCTGGAATCCAGCAAGAACGATATCCGCAAGTACATCCGCCGCGAGCGCCGCAAAGACCTGCCGGAAGGCGCGGATTACTGGGACTTCGACATGCGCTTCGGGGTGGACGAAGCCAGCGCGGTGGCACTGCCGCCGGCCGAGCTGATCCGCTCGATCAACGCGCTCACTGCCGAAGGTGGCGACCAGTTCTTTGTCGAAATCCTGCGCAAGCCAGGCAAGCGCGTACCGCGCGCTGAAAGCGACCACGCGTTCGGTGACGGCGAGCTGGATTTCGAGCAGGACTGAGTTTTCGTCGTCTCCCGCTGGCGGCGCACCGCTGCGGGACGAGGCGTTCCTGGCGTATTGTTGACCGCATCGCATTGGACGAGCGAGGCGTCGTGCCTTGCGGATGGCAACTGGACGGGTCGCACGAGGGCTGCGGTGCCTTGACGCTGGCGAGCGCCGCTGAGCGGCGGACCGACGATGACGCTGCCACCGGCCAAACCTGCTGGTGCTTGATAGCGGGCACTTGTCGCCCGGACGCAGCGGTTCGAGCGGGCCGTGGCTAACCGACTGCTGTTGCGCCAGAGCGTTTTGCTGGGCGGTTGCGGCTGACGCATGCTGTGCGCGTTCGGCTGCCAAGGCCTGCGGTTGTTGGTCAAGCCCGCGCTGCAGTGCGGCGCTGCCGGCACAGTCATCACGCGCCGGTGCTACGACTGCTCGCTACGGTGCGTTCGCCACTCTCAGCCGGGCTTGGCAGTCTGCGCCTGCGCCGCGGCGCGCAATTTGTCCTTCTTGCTCGGCCGCTTGCCCTTGATGCCGCCGTTGTCATGCGCAGCACGTACCGCTGCGTCAAGCGCATCGCCGGCAGGCGTCTTGGCCTGAGTCGGCTCGAAGCCTTCGATCACGCCGGTCGGCACGCGCAGGCCCTGGCGTTTTTCGATCAGCCGCCACTGCTGGGCGCTCTCGGCGGTGACGAAGCTGACCGCCACCCCGCTGGCACCGGCGCGCGCGGTGCGGCCGATGCGGTGGGTGTAGTCGACGGTGGAGCGGGGTAGGTCGTAATTGAGCACGGCCGGCAGGGCGTCGATGTCGATGCCGCGCCCGGCCAGATCGGTGGCCACCAGCACCTGCACCTCAGCCTGTTTGAAGGCCCGCAGCGTGCGTTCGCGGCGGCCCTGGCTCAATTCGCCATGCAGCGGCAACGCGGCGATGCCGGTCTTGCTCAGTTTTTCGGCAACCTTGTCGGCGGTGTGGCGACTGGCGACGAATACCAGCAGCTGCGGCCAGGCGTGTTCCAGCAGCAGATGACGCACCAGCTGCGTGCGCTGGCCGGCATCTACTGCAATCGCGCGTTGCGCGATCGCCGGTGCCTGTTCCGGCGTGGCTTCAATGGTGATGCGCAGTGGGTCGCGCAGACGCCGCTTGGCCAGCGATGCGATGGCAGGCGGGAACGTGGCCGAGACCAGCACGCTTTGCCGCTGTGACGGCAGCAAGGCCAGGATGCGATCGAGCTCGGCGCCAAAGCCCAGGTCCAGCAGGCGATCGGCCTCGTCCAGCACCAGCGTGCTTACCTGCGACAGGCGCAGTGCATTGTGCGCCACCAGGTCCAGCAGCCGCCCCGGGGTGGCGATGACGATGTCCGCGCCACCGCGCAACGCCATCAGTTGCGGATTGATGGCCTCACCGCCGGTGGCGGCGACGATCTTCAGCCGCCGCGGCAAGGCGGCGGCCAGCGACAGCAGGGTCTGCGCGACCTGGGCGACCAGCTCGCGCGTCGGCACCAGGATCAGCCCTCCCAGCACGCGCGGCGCCTGTTCCGGCGCCTGCAGGCGCTGCTGCAGCAGCGGCAAGGCATATGCCAGGGTCTTGCCCGAGCCGGTCTGCGCGGTGGCGATCAGGTCGCGTGCGGCCAGCATCGGCGGAATCATCGCGACCTGGATCGGCGTGAGCGTGCGCACACCGGCCCTGGCGAGCGCGGACTCGAATACGGGCTGTAGCTGTAGCGACAGCAAATCTGCTTTCAGTGACATCGCGCGATTATCCGCGCATTGTCGACGGCGTGCATGCCGAAACGAAGTGCAGGTGCGCTGGCCGCGCATGGCGCTCCACGGCGCCGCCAAGCGGCAGTGGCAACAACCGGTGTGTCGACCCGGGGTCTGCTGCGTCCAATGCGACTAATCCACGGCCGTGGCCAGGTTTTTGGGGTTGGTTAGTCACCGAACATCAGTTACGCAGATCACTCTTCAGCGTGAATTAGTGTCGCTTATCTGTAGTGCTTCGTTCAGGGTTTTTCAGCTTTTCGCATTATTGCCTAGATCTTCGCGCAACGAAACCGAGTTCTTCGATTAGCGCGATCTAATATATGTGCGACTCCATAAGAGTGCAATTCAGATCCATACAAAAAATGGTGGTAAAAAATGAAGAAATTTTTCAGATCATTAGGAGTGGGCGGCTCAAGCAGTAGTCGTTTTCAACATCATATTCCGGAGGCTGACTCAGCACCCAGTAGTAAGGCGTCTACGCCTCCGGCCTCTCCGCCGCCGGATTCCCCGCCCAGTAACTCTGCTTTTTCCGCTCTCCCGACCAGGCCTCGCAAGAAGGCCGAGGCCTTGTCGGATGCGGTGGAGTCGCGCGGACATTTAGCCCCGCCAAGCCTGGTCTCCTATGCCAACGCAACCCTTGATCAACTGAGGCGAAATGAACCCATCAGCGAGTCACTTCGGCTGATGGACATTGAAAATCTCCCCCATCTGGTCCGCTCCTACGACAATAGATTGAATAATCTAAACCTGCGCAGCTTCGACACTCCGGGGCAGTTTTTACATGACCTGAGTCGCTGGCATAAAACAGGATTGCCATTAAGAGCGGTAGTGCGGCTGGATGAAGACCCTAGGAGATGGCATCGCGTCGCGTTCGACGTGCGCAACCACGAGAGTGGACACACGACGATTATCGCATTGGAGCCTGCGTCTGCTTACAATCCGGACCATATGCCTGGTTTCGTGAAAATGAGAGAAAATCTCACGTCTCAGTTCGGTAGGAAAATTTCGTTTGCGGTGATTGAGGCGGAAGCACTTAAGTCAATCGGTGGGTGTGTCATATTTTCTCTTGATTATGCCCTGGCGGCATACCAGGAAAGAAGCACCTTTGACCAATGGCATAAAGATCTTCGAAAGAAAGGAAATATCAAGGGGATGACTCCCGAAAGTCAGCACCTTAACGAGCTTGGCGTCTATTTGCTTAAAGGAACCAGGTTGCTGCCGGCAAACTTCTACAAGCATGCGCATTCCAGGCGCACCATCGACGAGCTCGAGGCAGATCAGCCTGGCGCGTCGGGTACCGACGTGAGGTCAGGCAGAGCCGCTGTCTACAAGGAGTCGCTGAGCCGTAGACTGGAGGAGTTCCAGGTCCAGCGCGATAAGACCTACAGCATGTCAATCGAAGCATCCAGAGCTCGAAAGATCCGTCACGCCTTAGAATCCTGAGACAATTACCAAATATTATTTACTTTCCTTACCTTCACAGGCCCGCTTCCCAGCGGGCTTTTTTTCGGTATGTAATAAGGCGACCCTGATGGAAAGCGCAACGGCAGGCTTGTCGAATGAGGTTTGCTGTGTCTGAAGGGCTTGTCGCTACGCCAGGCAGGATCATCCAGTGGCAGCGGCTGCCGGCGCATCGTGACAGATACGAGAGCGCAAGCGACGTCAGCACTGGCGCCGTGTTCTTGTCCATGCCGCGAATCTGAACTTGGTGCAACCAACCTGGCGCTTGATCGAGGTTCCTTAGCACACCGCAACATTGCGCGGCTGCGGGCGCCGCTGACGTTGGAAATCATCCGCTGCATTGCGCTCGTCCACCTGGCACACGCGCGCATCTGCGTGTACCCGCGTTCGCGGTTGCTGCCGGGGCGTTTTCCAGCCTGCGCGGCGAGCCGGCAAGCCGCCGCGCAAGTGCTCAGTTGGCCAACGCCAAATCGTCCAGCAAGGCGCGCAGGAAGCGCGCCGCTTCACCACCGGTGGCGGCGCGGTGATCGAAGGTCAGCGACAGTGGCATCACCTTGTGCGTTTCCACGCCGCCCATCACCGGGGTGAGCTGGTAGCGCGCGCGACCGGCGGCCACGATCGCCACGCAGGGCGGCACCACCACCGGCGTGGCGTAGCGGCCGGCAAACATGCCGAAGTTGGACAGCGAGATGGTGTAGCCGCTCAGTTCGGACGCGGCGATGCTGCGGCTTTCCACCTGCTGGCGCAGCCGGTTGACGCCTTCGCGAATGCCATGCGCATCCAGCATGTCGGCGTTGCGCAACGCCGGCACGAACAGGCCTTCTTCGGTATCCACGGCAATGCCGATGTCGACCTGGTGGTGCAGGGTGCGGCTGAGTGCGTCGCCGTCGAACCAGGCATTGAGTGCGGGCACCGCCTGGCAGGCGCGCACGATACCGCGCACCAGACGCACGGTGACATCGTTACCGGGCTGCCAGGCGTGCAGATCGGCATCGTCGTTGAGCGTGGTCGGCACCACCTTGGTGTGTGCATCGGCCATCACACGTGCCATGTTGCGGCGCACGCCCTTGAGTTGCTCGGGTTGGCCCTTGGCGCTGATGCCGGGCGACTGGGTGCGCATCGGCTTGCCGCTGGCCGACAGCGTGGAGCGGGCGTTGCCCTCGTCCGCCCTGCGGGCACCTTCTCCCGCAGGCGGGAGAAGGGATGCTGTTGCGGATCGATCCCTGCTGTCGGCAGCGCTCCCAGCAGCTCTCCCACCATCACCGATCGGACCACCTCTCCCGCTGGCAGGAGAGGTCGGCGCGCCATGCGCGCCGGGTGAGAACTGCGCGGTACCGGCAGCCGCTGCCTGCTTTACGTCTGCCAGCGTGACCGTGCCGTCCGGGCCGGTAGCGCGCACCTGTGCCAGGTCCACACGCAGCTTGCGCGCCAGCGCGCGCACCACCGGCATGGCGCGCACGCCGCCGACGGTAATGGCCTGCTCGCTCTGCACGACGTTGGAGCTTTGCATCGCGCCGACCACGGTGCCGGCATCGTCGCGATCGCTGCTGCCATCGCCAGCATCGGCATCGGCATCGGCATCGGCAATTTCGCCGCCGTTATCGGAGGCCACCACGCGCGTGGTGTGCCCAGCCGCGCTGTCGCCGGTGCTGGGCGTGGGTGAGTGCGTCGGCGCCGGTCCATGCGAATGGCCGGTGTCCTGGCCGTCGGCGCGTTGCGGCTGCGAGGCATCCAGCGCGAACTGCGCCAGCACCGAGCCGGTCACGATCACATCGCCGGCGGCGCCGGCGAGCTTGACCACGGTCCCGGAAAACGGCGAGGGCACCTCGACCACCGCCTTGGCGGTTTCCATCGATACCAGCGGGTCGTCCAGGCGCACGGTGTCGCCCTCCTTGACGAACCATTCCACGATGGTGGCGTCGGGCAGGCCTTCGCCCAGGTCGGGCAGGTGGAAATTCTTGTTGTCGCTCATGGCAGATTCTCTTGCGCGGCCGGCAGCTGCGGCGTGGTGTCGTCGAGGAGTTCAAGGTCGGCGGCCGGCAGCCAGCCCTGCGTGCCGTCGGCACGTTCGGACCACCACCAGCCACCGTGTTCGTGATGCAGCAACACGTCCTCGCCTGTCTGGGCATCGAGTTCGCGTGCGTCGTAATCGCGCAGGGCTTCGGCCCGGCCGTCCCCCAGCGGGCGCAACCAGGCCAGCGGCGCCCAACCGGCGCGTCCGCTATCGGTCGTGACCCAGGCAAACGCCGGCCATTCTTCGTCGCGCACGCCCACGCCAACCTGCTGGCCTGCCTGGAAGCGGACCGGGTTGGCGTAGGCGGCGCGATGGTCGCAAAGCAGACGGGCGCGCATATCAGCCGGCAGCCACCGCGCGACGTGCCGCGGCGACGATGCGCTCCACGCTCGGCAGGAACTTCATTTCCAGCCGGAACAGCGGGATATGCGTGTCGTAACCGGTGACGCGTTCGACCGGCGCCACCAGGTCGTACATCGATTGCTCCGCAAGGCGCGCGGCGATTTCCGCGCCGAAACCGGCGGTGCGCGGGGCCTCCTGCACGATCACGCAGCGGCCGGTTTTCGCAACCGATTCGGCAATGGTGTCGAAGTCCAGCGGGCGCAGCGTGGCCACGTCGATGACTTCGGCACTGATGCCTTCGCCGGCGAGTTTGTCGGCCGCTTCCAGCGCTTCTTTGACCTGCGCGCCCCAGGTGACCAGGGTGACGTCGGTACCGTCGCGCAGCACGAAGCACACATCCAGCGGCAGCGCTTCGCCATCGTTGGCCACCACTTCCTTGTACTGGCGATAGATGCGCTTGGGCTCCATGTAAATCACCGGATCCGGGTCGCGGATCGCGGCCAGCAACAGACCGTACGCGCGCTGCGGCGAGGACGGCAACACCACGCGCAGGCCCGGCACGTTGGTGAAGATGGCTTCGTTGGCTTCGCTGTGATGTTCCGGCGCGCGGATGCCGCCGCCCCACGGCACGCGCAGCACCATCGGGCAATGCAGACGGCCACGAGTGCGGTTGCGCAAGCGTGCGGCGTGGCAGATCAGGTGATCGACCATGGGATACACGAAGCCGTCGAACTGCGCCTCGGCCACCGGTTTCATGCCTTGTGCGGCCAGGCCTACGCTCAGGCCTGCGATGGTGGTTTCGTCTAGCGGCGTGTCCAGCACGCGTTCGCTGCCGAAGCGTTGCTGCAGGCCGGCGGTGGCGCGGAACACGCCGCCGTTGACGCCGACATCCTCGCCCAGCACCAGCACCGCGGAGTCGTGTTCCAGCTCCCAGGCCAGCGCCTGGGTGATGGCTTCGATCAGGGTGATGGGCGAACTCATGGCGATTTCTCCGCGCGTTGCCGCAGCGTTGTAAGGGGCACTGGCATGCTGCGACGTGTCTGCGGGCACATGCTTGAGCTCATCCATGACGCGACTCCAGCGCCATCACTTCGGCGCGCTGTGCCAGCAACTCGGCCGGCGGGTCGCCGTAGAGGTAATCGAACATCGCTTCGACCGGCTGCACCGGCGTGTTGAGATAGGCGTTGACCTCTTCGTCCACGCGCGCGCTGCATTCGGCCTTCCAGGCGTCTTCCTGGGCGGCGTCCCACAGGCCTTGCGCGGTGAGGTAGCGGCGCAGGCGCAGCAGCGGTTCGCGCGCCCAGCCCTGCTTGACCTCTTCTTCGCCGCGATAGCGCCGCGCGTCGTCGGCGGTGGTGTGGTCGGACAGGCGATAGGTCAAAAACTCGATCACCGTGCCGCCATCGCCGGCCAGTGCGCGCACGCGTGCCTGACGCATGGCTTCGAGCACGGCAACCAGATCGTTGCCGTCCACCTGCAGGCACTGCAGGCCGCCGGCCAGGCCCTTCTGCGCAAGCGTCTGCGCGCCGGTCTGCGCCGAGCGCGGCACCGAGATCGCCCAGCCGTTATTGATCACGCACAGGATCAGCGGCAGCTTGTAGGCGCCGGCCGAATTGAGTGCGGCATAGAAGTCGGTCTTGGAGCTGCCACCGTCGCCGCAGCAGGCCACCGCAACCTGCGGTTTGCCCTGCAGCTTGAACGACAGCGCCGAGCCGGCGGCGTGCAGGCACTGGGTGGAAATGGGCACGCAGATCGGGAAGTCGATCGCCGCATCGGCATCGCGCGGATAGTCGCTGCCGCGCTCGTCGCCGCCCCAGTACAGCAGCACATCGCGCGGGCGCACGCCGCGTTCGAACATGGTGCCGTATTCGCGGTAGCTTGGCGCAAACACATCGCCGCTGCGCATCGAAGCGCCGATGCCCACATGCGTGGCCTCGTGGCCGATGCAGGCCGCGTAGGTGCCCAGCTTGCCGGTGCGTTGCAAGGCCACCGACTTGGTGTCGAAGGTGCGCACGAACAACATGCGCTTGAACAGGGCGAGCAGTTGTTGCGGGTTGGCGGCGTCGGCCGGAAGGTCGTCGCGGACCCATTGGCCGTCCGCGTCCATGTAGTGCAGATAGTCGATCTGGAACTGCGCGGCTACGCTCATTGCGACGACACCTTCATCAAGAAGTTTCAAATGATATGAGTTGCCATGTTAAGGACGGCGAAGCAAAACGCTGTCCTGCACCGCAGCAGACAATCATGCTGGCTTGCACAAAAAAAAGGGCGCGGACCAGGCCGCGCCCTTTGTCGCAGTAGAGAACTGCGACGTGTTGCACTGCGATCAGCGGCGCCCATCACCTCCGCCGATCGGCGTGACGATCAGCGCAGTGTTGTCGGCTGGGTTGGCATCGGGCGAACGCGAGGTGGCCGTGGCCTGCACCCGCACCGCGCCGTCGGCCGGGATGGGCCTGGTAGCGACGGTCAGCTGGAAAGTTGCCTGCGCGCCGGGCAGTACCACCGCGGCGGTGCTGCAGACGAAGCGGGCCCGACGCAGCGATTGGGTCTGCTTGTCGCAACGCCAGCCTTGCGGCGGTACCAATTGCGACAACGCCGACACCGTGTTGCCTTCGATCACCAGGCCGGAGCCTTGCGCCGGTGCGGCGCCGACATTGCTCACCAGCACGCGGTAGGTGGCGCTGAAGGCGGTGGTCGGCAGGCTGCTTGGACCGTCGAAACGTACCGCCAGGTCGCTGCGGGGTTGCGGACGTGCCTGTACCATGACCGTGGCGGTGTCGGTGTTGTTGCCAGGTTGCGGATCGGGCGATTGCGAGGCGACCGACCCGGCCAGCATCAGGGTGCGTCCTACCAGTTCCGGGCTGGCATCGAGGTGCACCGCAAAGCTCTGCATGGCGCCGGGTTTCATCGCGGGCAGATTGCAGGTAAATGTAGTTTGCGTGGCATTTGTCTGGTTCTGGCAGATCCAACCCGTCGGCGCTGTGATACGCGCCTGCACCGGTAGGTCGAACACCAGCGCCAGCGCTGTGAACGGTGCCCGATCCGGCCCACGGTTCTCCACATCCACGGTGTAGTCGATGCGCTCGCCTTCGGTGACTTGCGCACGTGCAGCAGTCACCGCCACACCCAGGTCCGCGTTGACCTGCTTGCTCATGCGCAACAGCACCACGGTGGGATCGTGATCGGACAACCGCGTCGGCGTATTGGCATCGTTGCGCGCGGTGCCCGGGAAGTCGGCATTGATGCGTGAGTGGCCGACCGACAACGAGGCGATCTGCGGCAAGCGCATCAGCGCCTCGTTGGCCAGGATGTGATCCAGCGACTGCACGTTGCCGTCGAACGCGTACGAGTAGCTCTGGTCGGGCGTGTTGAACCAGGTCAGGTCGGTGTAATCCGGGTTGACCAGATCGGCGCCATCGCCGCCCACCACGGTCTGTGCATCCGGCGCCGGTTTGCCGGTGACCGTGCCCATCGCATCCACATAGCCATCGTTGAACTCGAAGGCGTTGAAGTCGCCCATCACCAGCACTTTTTCGTCAGGGTTCAATTGCTGACGCGTCTGCAGCAGGCGCGCAAGATACTCGGCCTGCGCCTGACGTTTGGCGCGGATGCGGGTGCCGGCGGCATCGTCGGTCTCGGCGCCATTGAGCGAACGCTGATGCACCACGATGGCGGTCAACGGCAGCGTGCGGCCATCGACCTGATGCACGTTGGCGGTGAGCACCAGCGGCGGGCGGTCGTTAAGCAGGCTCACACCGCCTGCCGGCTCGGTCCAGGTCGTGGTCTTGCCTTCCTGGGCGATCGAGAGCACGTCCACCCGCGGCACGCCGCCGGCGGTGTCTGCGGTCTTGACCAGGAAACCGACGTCGATGCCGCCCACGTCATTGCCTTCCTGCAGGTACGCCACGTACTTGGGATCCTGCTGGCCGGAGGACACCGCATCGGCGTTGACGCGTGCGGCCAGGGTCTGCAGCACGCTGAGGTTTTCCACTTCCACCGTGCCCAAGATATCGGGCATGTGCAGGTAGTTGCGGATCGCCAGCGAGGCCTTGTTGAGGCGGGCCTGGAAGGCGGCCGGCGTGAGCACCGGTTCGCCGATTGCCGGGTCGTTCTGGTCGTCGAAGAAGCGCTCCATGTTGTAGGTCGCCACGGCCACATCGTCTGCCTGCGGCATCGGTGCGGGGCGTGGTTGGTCGGCACCGTTGCAACTCACCTGCGGGGTACGTTCCGGATACAGCGTGTAGCGGCGGAAGCTGTAATCCAGCGGGCCGACCACGTTGAACACCATGCAGCCGGAGGCCAGATCCAGCCGCTCGGCGCCGACGCCGGCACTGCCGACCGCGATCACTTCGGGGTTGGTATTCCAGCGCGGCACTCCGGCAGGCGAGCCGGCCGGCAGCGGGTCGGGCAACTGCACGCCCGGCTCGCGGTAGGCGCGCGGCACGCCGGTGACCACGGCATGGAACACCCCATTGCTGGTCGCCGTGGCATTGGTCTCGTTGACGCTGCCACCGGTGGGTGCATTGACGGTGAGGCTGGCGGCGGCCACGCGCATGCCTTCCAGCGCTTCGAGCTGATCGAAGGCGCCGTTAGGGTTGGGGAAGTTCGCGCTCAACGCCACCGGCATCGGCAAGGGGTTGCCGGTGGAATCCAGCAGCACGGTGATGCTGCCGCCGATCTCGGTCAGCGGCGGCTGGTCCGGGTCGGCGGTGGGCACGTATTCGATCACCGTGCCCTGCACGCGCACCCGATTGCCGATGGCGGCCGCGTCCGGCGGTGCGCTGCCGGTGTAGACGTACACGCCTTCGGAGGTGGACGGGTCGGCATCTGCTTCGGTATCCGGCGCCTGCAGGAAGAACCCGGCGCTGCGGCGTGCCGTCACGATGCCGGAGGTGGCCACTACCTGGCCTTCCAGCGGCGAACGTGCGCCCTTGCCCTGGATGGCGTGGATCGGCAACAGGCTGAAGTCGTCGTTGAGGAGGGTGCCGGTAGCACTCAGCGTGGCCGGCAACGCGCCGGTCACCCCGCTGATCTGCAGGCGGAAGCTTTCATCCGGCTCAGGTGTGGTGTCGCCCAGGAAATCGACGGAAATGGTGGCGCTGCGTTCGCCAGCGGCGATGCGCAGGGTGGTGGCTGGCAGGGCAATGTAGTCGCTGCCGGCGGTGGCGGTGCCATCGACGGTGGCGGCGGTGAAGCTTACCCCGCCCGCGCCGGCCGGCTGGCTCAGGGTGAGCGTGAACACGTAGCTGCGGCTGCCAGTATTGCCTTCGGCCTGGCTGACATCGGCCAACGTGGCAATCGGCTGGCCGCCGCCGCTGCACAGGCGCGCGGCACTGGCGGCATTGCGTGGGGCCGGCGCGCCGGTCGCAAAATCGGCTGCGTTATTGTCTGTATCGGTGCACCCTTCGTTGCCGCGCAGCACCGCCAGCGTGTTGCTCGGGGCGGGCGTGGGCGCGTTGCCCTCGGCGCAGCTGGCCGTGCTGCCGTAGCCGACCAGGTCGGCATTGCCGGTGGGGCAGGTGCCGCTCAGCGCGCCCACCGTGTTGCTCAGCGCCACCTTGCCGGCGGTGCCACTCATGGCCAGCGTGCCGGTGGCATCGGGCGTGGGCAGCGCAACGCTGCCGCCGCTGCCATCGGCCTGCTTGATCAGGTAATAACCGCCGGCCGGGACAGTGCCCGCCAACGGGGTGACCTGCCAGCTGCTGCCGGCGGCCGAGGCGTACTGCACCGACCAGCCGTCCAGGCCGACCGAGGTGCTGCCGATGTTGTGCAGCTCGATGAAATCGCTGCGGAAGGTGGCGCCGCTATTGCCGCCACCGCCGTAGACCTGGCTGATGACGACTTGGGCATTGGCGTGGCCGGCCACGGCCAGCGCACACAAAAATACGGCTGCACGACGCTGCAACACATGCATGAGATAAGAGTCCCCAGGATCCCTGAGACGTGAAACGCTCCCCTGGTCCGGCCACGTCCCTGGCCGGCAGCGCCGTTCGATTCTGCATGAATTTGCAGACCGTGGTTGACGATACGGTGACAGCGGCGCAGCAGCTGCGACTAGGCCGGGCGCGTGCAAGTTGATTCAAAGGTGAAAAGAAGCGGGCTCGAGGCCGAGGCATGCAGGTGCGACTGGTGTGGATGGGCGTTCTGCGAGGCACTGCGCAAGGATCGCTGGCCCAATCCCTCAAGAGCCCCTCCGGGACTGCAAGCAGCCAGCCAACCCGGTCCATGGCCGAATGCCATCCGCCATCCGCCATCCGCCATCCGCTAATCCCGATTCCCGATTCCCAATTCCCAATTCCCAATTCCCAATTCCCAATTCCCAATTCCCAATTCCCAATTCCCAATTCAGCAGCGGCTGCCAAGCCGCCGCCAGCGCGCTACCCTGCGTGCCCGATCTTCAGCGCTCCGCCATGCCCGTCGACAAGAATCTGCGTGACCTGGAACCTGGCATCCACACCGACCTGGAGGGGCGGCTGACCTACGGCGGCTATCTGCGGCTGGACCAGTTGCTGTCTGCGCAGCAGCCGCTGTCCGAGCCGGCCCATCACGACGAAATGCTGTTCATCATCCAGCACCAGACCTCGGAGCTGTGGCTGAAGCTGCTGGCGCACGAGCTGCGCGCGGCGATGGTGCATCTGCAAAACGATCAGGTCTGGCAATGCCGCAAGGTGTTGGCGCGCAGCAAACAGGTGCTGCGCCAGCTCACCGAACAGTGGTCGGTGCTGGAGACGCTCACCCCCAGCGAGTACATGGGCTTTCGCGATGTGCTGGGGCCTTCGTCGGGCTTTCAATCGCTGCAATACCGCTACATCGAGTTTCTGCTCGGCAACAAGAACCCGCAGGTGCTGCAGGTGTTCGCGTACGACCCGCCGGGCCAGGCGCGGCTGCGCGAAGTGCTTGAAGCACCCAGTCTGTATGAAGAATTCCTGCGCTATCTGGCGCGCTTCGGGCACGCAATTCCCCAGCAATATCATGCCCGTGACTGGACCGCCGCCCATGTGGCCGACGACAGCCTGCGGCCGGTGTTCGAGCGCATCTACGAAAACACCGACCGCTACTGGCGCGAGTACGTGCTGTGCGAGGATCTGGTGGATGTGGAAACCCAGTTCCAGCTGTGGCGGTTCCGCCACATGCGCACGGTGATGCGGGTGATCGGCTTCAAGCGCGGCACCGGCGGCTCCAGCGGCGTCGGCTTTCTGCAGCAGGCGTTGGCGCTGACATTCTTCCCGGAACTGTTCGACGTGCGCACCTCGGTGGGCGTGGACAGCCGCCCAGTGCAGGGCGGGGCGTACGCCGGGAACGGCTGAGTAAGGCCAGACGTCAAGCGGGCGACAAGCTGAGCACGGGGATAAGCAGAGCAGGGCGACAACCCGCGCAGGGAAAAAAGCTGAGCAATGCAAACGCTGAGCAATCAGCAGCCGCAGCGCACTCAAGCGCCTTCCCCTCGGGGCGAGAAAGCGCGGCCTGCGCGCTACTGGCGCGCGTGCCTAGGAGCGCCCGCGCCGCGAGCGCGGGCCGGGGCGGAGCAGGGATCGATGCATGGCAGCAGCATTGATCGTTTCACTTTGCCGGCGCGTGGCGACGCGTTTGTGATCGCTGGCGCTGCCAGCTTTCCGACGCGCCCCTCATCCGCCCTTCGGGCACCTTCTTCCCCATGAAGGAGGACAATGTCCCGATGGGAGAAGGCAAGGCGCGGCGGCGGTAGGGGTTAAGGGCGATTGCCAGTGCTGACGCAGGCGCCTCGGGACCATCCTAGGCCCTGGAAACGATCTCGCACACGCCGGTGGGGATACCCAACACACCCACCAAACCCGCCCATTCCACCCTCGGCCATCAGGTCGCCGACTCCGGCGAATTTGACGCGTACATGACGTCTAAGTGATCCTCGCGCGTTGCCCGGGCTCGCTCCGGTGCACCCAGCCATCACTGAATACGCAAGGGACTTCTATGAGCGTTGACGCGACTGCGCCGACATCCGCCTCCAATCCGCCGCCGCCCGAGTTCCCCACGTTGCTCGGCCATCCCCGGCCGCTGTGGTTGCTGTTCATGACCGAATTCTGGGAACGCTTTGCGTTCTACGGCATTCGCTGGGCGCTGGTGTTGTACATCGTTGCGCAGTTCTTCAACGGGGATGCCACCGGCCAGGCGCCGGCGGGGCGGACCTACGGCGCCTACCTGGCGCTGGTGTATGCGGCGGCGATCTTCGGCGGCTACGTGGCCGACCGTGTGCTCGGTTACCAGCGCTCGATCCTGGTCGGCGCGGCCGTCATGGCGACCGGTCTGTTTCTGATCGCCATTCCCGACCACACCATGTTCGAGATCGGCCTGGCCACCGTGGTGGTTGGCAACGGGCTGTTCAAGCCGAACATCTCCACCATGGTCGGCAAGCTGTATTCGGTGGCCGATCCACGCCGCGACAGCGGGTTCACCATCTTCTACATGGGTATCAACCTGGGCGCGATGATCTCGCCGGTGCTGACCCAGCTGCTGGCCGAAAAGGTGTTCGGCACCGAAGCCATGCCGTCCTACAAGATGGTGTTCATGGCCTCCGGCGTGGGCATGCTGATCAGCCTGGTGTGGTTCTGGTTCGGCCGCGTCCAGCTCAAGGGCATCGGCGCCCCGGCGCCGGACGCGCAGGGCGTGGGCCGTGTGCTGATGGTGCTGGTGGGCTGCCTGCTGGCGATTCCGGGCGTGTACTTCCTGCTCGCGGTCGGTGCGGACGTGTTGCAGATCGTGCTGACGGTGCTGTTCATCGGCCTGTCGGTGATGCTGCTGGTGGAAGGCATCCGCGAAGGCAAGGTACAGCGCGACAAGGTGATTGCGATGCTGATCATCTTCGCCTTCAACGTGCTGTTCTGGATGTTCTTCGAACAGGCCGGCAGCTCGTTCACCTTCCTGGCCGACAACATCGTCAACCGCAACTTCGGCAGCTGGACCTTCCCCACCGCGTGGTTCCAGTCGGTGAACTCCATCGCCATCATTGCGCTGGCCCCGGTCATCGCCTGGATCTGGGTCAGGTCCGGCCGCTTCAATCCGTCGATCCCGCGCAAGTTCGGCCTGGGCCTGCTGTTCAACGGCCTGGCGTTCCTGCTGCTGATGTTTGCGTTGTCCAGCCTGGTCAACGACGCCGGCAAGATCCCGTTCTGGACCTTGTTCATGGTCTACGTCATCCAGTCGATCGGCGAGCTGTGCCTGTCGCCGATCGGCCTGTCGATGGTGACCAAGCTGGCCCCGGTACGCCTGGTCGGTTTCGGCATGGGTGGCTGGTTCCTGTCCACCGGCATCGGCAACAACCTGTCGGGCATTTTCGCAGGTCATGTCAGCGGGAACGAAGGCATGAGTGTGTCCTCGGCGCTGGGCGGATATACCTTCGGGTTCTGGGCGCTGATGGGCGCCGGCGCGTTGCTGTTCCTGATCGCGCCGCTGATCAATAAATTGATGCATGGTGTGAAGTGAGGAGAACAGCGATGCCGATCAAACCCCTTGTCTGTGGCTTATTGCTGACGGGTCTGTTGAGCGCCTGCGGGCAGACCAGCAGCCCGCAGGAAGCGCCAAAGCCGTTGGATACGTCGATGCAGAAGCCGCCCAGCGCCGATCCCAGCCAACCGGTGTCCTCGGGCAATACGCCGACCGCTGCAGATATCGCCGCAGCCGCCGCGCTCAATGCGCAATACGACCCCTCGCGCGATCCGGCCGCCGATCTGGAGACGGCCAAGGTCGAAGCCAAGCGTGGCGGCAAGCGCATCGTGCTCAATGTCGGCAATGCGGCTTGCGAGCCCTGCAAGGCGCTGGATGAGCTGATGGGCGGCGACGCCGAACTACGCAGCTTCCGCGACGCGCACTTCGTGGTGGTCAAGGTCAACCGCGATGCGGCCAACGAAAACGCTGCGTTCCTGTCGGCGTTCTCACAGCTCAACGACTCTCCCTCGCTGCTGGTGCTGGATAACGACGGCAAGCTGCTGGCCACCCAGTCTGGCCCGGAGCTGCGCAAGGGCGAGGGCTTCGACCGCAAGAAGCTGTTCGACTTCCTCAAGCAGTGGGCGCCGCCGCAGGCCTGAGGTCTTGGATGCGTCAAACACAAAACCCCCGCAGCAGTGCGGGGGTTTTGTGTTTGCATCGTGCCGATGTGGATCGGCTGGCGTGCGCACGGTGAGTCTGCGTCGCGCGCTGCGTGCTGCACCACCTGATGATGCATCGTCGGCGACAGCAGCACGCCACTGCATGGGAGGTACTGTGGCCATGCGCGGCGTGCCAACAGCGAAGAGCAGCGATCCAACCTCCGGTCGCAATCTGTAGGAGCCGCCATACACAGTTCTGCGCGCGTCCAGCAGCGATGCGAGTACTGCACCAGCGTTGCCCGCTAGCACGGAACTGCAACTAAACCAGGTCCTGCGCAGCGCCACTTACTCCTTGCTGGCCATGCGCGGCAGCCCATCCTTGGCCAGCCGGTCGATCAGCTTTTCCAGGATTTGCTGTTCTTCCGCGCTGAACACCGACATCAGCCGTTGTTCCATCTCGTTGACCAGCGGCGCGACGGTCTCGTAGACCTGGCGCCCGGCCGGCGACAGCGCCAGCATCGAGCGGCGGCGATCATCGCCGTGGGTTTCGCGGCGGATGAAGCCGCGCTCCAGCAGGCGTGCCACGGCGCGGCTGACTGCCACCTTGTCCATCGCCGTGCGGTCGGAGACCTCACTGGCCGAAGATCCCGGGTATAGCGCCAGAATCGTGATCACCCGCCACTCGGGAATCGCCATGCCGTAACGATCGCCGTATACCTTGGCAATATTGCTGCTGATACGGTTGGACAGCACGCTCAGGCGATACGGCAGGAACTGCTCAAGGTTGAGCAGTACAGGATGTTGCGGCGGATGAGGGGCGTCGAGATCGCTCATGTTGCACTGTGTCTTGATTTTGGTTTCATTTGCAACTACAAACGGAGGGTGGCCTGCGCATTCTCGCGGGTCTTCTGCTAGTCCGCATAGCCCTGCGGCCCCCAAAGCGTGGAGAAACGACGATGAGCGCACAACCGAACAGCACTGCAACCCGCCCGGATCCGGGCATGCAGATCACCACCTTCGAGAATCCGATGGGCATCGATGGCTTCGAATTCGTCGAATTCGCCGCACCGGCCGGCCAGGCGGAGCAACTGCACGACTATTTCCGCAAGATGGGCTTCAGCGCGGTGCTGCGTCACCGCAGCCGCCCCATTACCGTCTATCGCCAGGGCGGGGTCAACTTCCTGCTCAACGAAGACCCCGATTCGTTCGCTGCCGACTTCGCCGCTGCGCATGGTCCTTGCGCCTGTGGCTTTGCGATCCGCTTCCGCACCCCGGCAGAGACCGTGCTGCAGACCGTGCTGGGCAACGGCGGCGAAGCGGTGCAGGACAAGGCCGATACGCGCGCCGTGCCGGCACCGGTGGTCAAGGGCATCGGCGACTGCATGCTGTATCTGGTGGACCGTTACGGCGACGCCGGCAGCATCTACGACGCCGATTTCGAGCCGATCGAAGGTGCCGACCAGCATCCGACCGGCTTCGGGCTGACCTTCATCGACCACCTCACCCACAACCTGTATTTCGGCAACATGCAACGCTGGTCGGATTACTACGAGCGCCTGTTCAACTTCCGCGAGATCCGCTACTTCGACATCAAGGGCGCCAAAACCGGCCTGGTGTCCAAGGCGATGACTGCGCCGGATGGCATCGTGCGGATTCCGCTCAACGAATCGTCCGACCCCAAGAGCCAGATCAACGAGTATCTGGACGCGTACCAGGGCGAAGGCATCCAGCACATCGCCTGCTTCACCGACGACATCTACACCAGCGTGGAAAAAATGCGCGCCGCCGGCGTGAGCTTTCTGGACACGCCGGACACGTATTTCGACGTGGTGGATCTGCGCATCCCCGACCACGGCGAAGACGTCGAACGCCTGCGCCGCAACAAAATCCTGATCGACGCCGACCCGGATACCAAACAGCGCAAGCTGCTGCAGATCTTCACCACCAACTGCATCGGCCCGATCTTCTTCGAGATCATCCAGCGCAAGGGCAATGAAGGTTTTGGCGAAGGTAATTTCCAGGCGTTGTTTGAAAGCATCGAGCGCGATCAGATGAAGCGTGGGGTGCTTTGAGGGCTGGGATTGGTGATTCGGGATTTGTGGCTGCTGCCACTCACTGCGCCGGTGCGGGTTTGGAGTGGTGCTCGTTGTGATGCCGAACGCCGCAGCTTGTTAAGTCAGGCGGAGCTTTGGTATGTATCAGGCCAATTACGCAGACAAGTCGCACGTATCAGGCAATTGCGCGCGTCCCAAGCACGCATGTGTCTGACAACACAGAGTGATGAAACGCACGTTGCTGAAACCCCTCTCCCGACGGGAGAGGGCTTCAGCACTGGTCGTCCTGTGCGATGGCAAGACCACAATTGAAGAGCCTATGTCCATGCATGACCAATCTAACTACATGACCGGCTTCGGCAACGAGTTCGCGACCGAGGCCGTGGCCGGTGCTCTACCGGTCGGGCAGAACTCGCCACAGCGCGTGGCGCATGGGCTCTATGCCGAGCAGTTGTCCGGCACCGCGTTCACTGCGCCGCGTGGCGAGAATCGGCGTAGCTGGCTGTATCGCATCCGTCCGGCAGCCGTGCATGGCAGCTTCTCCCTGATCGAGCAATCGCACTTCCACAACGACTTCGGTACCGGCCCGGTGCCGCCGGATCAGCTGCGCTGGAGCCCGCTGCCATTGCCGTCCGCGCCCACCGATTTCGTCGATGGTCTCTACACCATGGCCGGCAATGGTGGGCCGGAGGCGATGTCCGGCGTTGGCGTGCATCTGTATGCGGCCAACGCCTCCATGCAGGATCGCTTCTTCTATGACGCCGATGGCGAGCTGTTGCTGGTGCCGCAGCAGGGCCGGTTGCGTGTGCATACCGAACTTGGCGTGCTGGCGTTGGAGCCGCAGCAGATCGGTGTGATTCCGCGCGGGGTGCGCTTTCGCGTCGAGTTGCTGGATGGCACCGCGCGCGGTTACGTGTGCGAAAACTTCGGTGGCCTGCTGCGCCTGCCCGATCTAGGGCCGATCGGCTCGAATGGGTTGGCTAATCCGCGCGATTTCCAAACGCCGCATGCTGCGTTCGAGCAACGCGAAGGCGCGTTCGAATTGGTCGCAAAGTTCCAAGGCCACCTCTGGCGTGCCGACATCGGCCATTCGCCATTGGATGTGGTCGCCTGGCACGGCAATTACGCACCCTATCGCTATGACCTGCGTCGCTTCAACACCATCGGCTCGATCAGTTTCGATCATCCCGATCCCAGCATCTTCACTGTGCTGACCTCACCCAGCGACACGCATGGCACTGCGAACATGGATTTTGCGATCTTCCCACCGCGTTGGCTGGTGGCGCAGCACACCTTCCGTCCGCCGTGGTTTCATCGCAACGTCGCCAGCGAATTCATGGGCCTGGTGCATGGCGTCTACGATGCCAAGGCCGAAGGCTTCGCGCCCGGTGGCGCCTCGTTGCATAACTGCATGAGCGGGCACGGCCCGGATGCGGCCACCTTCGACAAAGCCTCGCAGGCAGATCTCACGCGCCCGGAAGTGATCACTGAAACCATGGCTTTCATGTTCGAAACCCGCGCGGTATTACGCCCTACGCAGCAGGCATTGAACGCCGCGCATCGGCAAGCCGATTACCAGCAGTGTTGGTCCAGATTGCGCGCGGCGTTTCAGCATCCACCAGCGGAAAACGCGACGTCGGTTTCACGGTAAACGGAGCGTGATACGCCCAGGCTTTCCTAGTGTCGCGTTCCGTTGATAACTTTGCAGAGCCGTTCGACCTTGGCCAGGATCGAGTCAGCGGTCGCAGTCCATTGGAACGGTCGCGGGTTTTGGTAGTAGTGCTCGACGAAGGCGTTGATCTTGCGCGTTAGATCGGCCACCGACTCGAAGGAGCCCCGCCTGATCGCCCGCTGGGTGATCAGGCCGAACCAACGCTCGACCTGATTGAGCCAGGAGCTGCAGGTCGGCGTGTAGTGGATGTGGTAGCGCGGTCGTTTGGCCAGCCATGCCTTGATCCTGGCGTGCTTGTGAGTGGCGTAGTTGTCGCAGATCAGATGGACGTCCAGATCCTGCGGCACCTGCGTGTCCACGTGCCGCAGGAACGAGAGAAACTCCTGATGTCGGTGCTGGGGTTTGCACTGGGTAATGACACTGCCGTTGGCGATGTCCAGCGCGGCAAACAGGGTCCTCGTGCCGTGGCGCACAGAGTCATGCGTGATGCCTTCGACGTACCCCAGCCCCATCGGCAGCAGCGGCTGGGTGCGCTCCACAGCCTGTACTTGGCTAGTCTCGTCCACGCACAGCACCAGCGCATGATCCGGTGGATTCAGAGACAGGCCGACGATGTCGCGCACCTGGCGACGGGCCCCGGCGCGGACATCGTCTTCAACATCCATGCCGCGCACACCGGGGGGCAGAAGGTCATGGAAGAAAACCTGGAGATCAGCCAGCCGGACGCGTTGCCGCGACTGCATACCGATCCCGCCACCGGCACGCGCTGCATGCGGATGCACGCCGCCCCGGGGCCGCTCACCGTCGCCTACGCGGCCACGGTGGACATGCACCACCACGCCGCCGATCCGGCGCGCATTCCCGAGGCGCCGGTGCGTGACCTGCCGCCCGAGGCCGTCGGCTACATCCTGCCCAGTCGCTACTGCCAGTCCGACCGCCCCGTCACGCTGGCCATGCGCGAATTCGGCCACCTGTAGCAGGGCTACAGCCGCGTGCAGGCCTTCTGCGATTGTGTGCGCGGCCACGTCGCCTTCCGCTCCAATACCTCCAACTCCACCACCTCGGCCATCGACACTTTCGTGGAGCGCGTCGGGGTGTGCCGCGATTTCGCGCGCTGAACATCCCGGCCCGCATCGCGACCGGCGCCGACTACGGCGCCGATCCCGCGCTGGGCCGCCCGATTTCCACGCCTACGTGGAGGTCTTCCTCGGGGACCGCTGGTACGTGTTCGATCCGTCCGGCACGGCCATCCCCATGGGCATGGTGCGGCTGGCGCCGCGCCGCGATGCCGCCGGCGTGGCCTTCGCCACGATCTTCGGCAGCGTGCAGTCGTCCGCCCCCAAGATCCGGGCCTGGGCGGTGCAGGACCCGGCCCGCGGCTTCGAGCTACCCCAACATTCCTCACTGGCGCTGTCTACCGATTTCCCGGACGGCCACGGCGCGCCGCGTGCTCCGGCAAGCCAGGCCGCAGGGGGGGCACGTGGGCTCGGGACGCATGCCCGCACTGCAGGCGGCCGGCGCCTGAGGCGTTTCCCCGGCGGGTGCCGCCGGGGCCGCAGGTTCGCGCATGCGCCTGCCGGTTCGCACGCCGGCTCCGCCGGCGATGCCAGTGCGGCTTCAATGGGCCAGGGGGGATCAACGCATCCCGTACGCAGGGCCGGGCGCCGCCGCGCCGTGCCCGCTCTCTTCGAGCGCTCCGATGCCTTCCACGCCTTCTGCCACATCGCCACGAACGTCCTTCTGCCAGGCCAGCCCCGCGTACCCCGAACCAGCCACGGTGCCCGACGCGCATGCCGCCGCCCCACCGCAGGAGGCCGGGCCGCGGTTGCACGCCCATGCGGGCCCGTTGCTGCCTCGCTCCCGTTCCCTGCCTGCACGTGCCGGGCTGCCTGGAACCACCGGCCGTCCGCCGCGTGCCGCGGGCACGTCTTCCCCCCGTTCCGCACCCCGCGCCCCGTCTCCGCACGGGCCTGGGCTGCAAAGTCCGCAAGGCCCGCCAGGCCCGCCAGGCCACGGTGGCGCGGGCGCGCGGTGGGCTCTGTTCCCGCGCGACCTTCCCACGCTGCAGCCCCTGTGGCGCAACCTGCTCCGGCAGGCGGCATGGCTGACCGAAGAGATGCGCGCCCATCCCGCGTGGACCGCCGTCGCCCTGGACACCCTGCGGCAGCCCGAACTCGTCGGTGCCATGGCAGCGCAACTGGCCACGGCTGCGCAATGGTTCTCCGCCGGGGCGGCCGCGCTGCCAGGGCAGCTTGCGGAGCGCGGCGACCAGGAAACGGCCTGGCGCATCGCGCAGGCCCTGGTGCAGCTCGATGGAGCGCAACTGGCCGAGGACCTGATCGGCGAGGTGGTGTACGGCACGCTCCGGCACCTGCCGGACCGCCAACTGGCGGGCCTGCAACTGCTCGCGGGCCTGGGCATGCTGCTGGCCTACTGGCAGAGGATGGCCCGCCAGCGCGACGCCCTGGCCGCGGCGCATGCGCCGGACCAGCCGCCGGTGCAGGCCTGCACGCCGGCGGGGCCGGTCGCAGGCACCCTCCAGCGATCCCTGAGCGAAAGCCGCGCCAGCGTGGCAGGCGCGGTGGCAGGCGCGGTGGCGCATGCCACCCAGGGCGTGATCGATGGCGAATATGCGGTGGGCGTGGCCCAGTGGATGGCGGACGAGGCCCGCCAGGCGGCCAGCCGCTGGTTCAGCCGCAGCCGGAGTTTCAGCTAGGGCGTGTCATCAATCCCCGAGCATGCCGCGCCGCGGGCGCGCGCAACCGCGGCCCTTCGGGTTGGGCCTGGCAGGCGCGCTGCCGGCCCCGCGCGGCTTGACCTGACGGCCAGTCAGGCGCTGCTCCGCGCAAGGCCGGCAGCGCGCCTGCCAGACCCAACGCGGCATACGCAGGAATTGGTGACACGCCCTAAGGGCTCTGCCCGCCTTGCCCAGGGCGGCCAGCCGCGGGAGGTGTATGAGCTGGCCCTGCGGGAGATCGCCACGCAGCGGTGAGGCGGCTGGCGCTACTGTTCCGTTCCGTTGATCACTTTGCAGAGCCGTTCGATCTTGGCCAGGATCGAGTCAGCGGTCGCAGTCCATTTGAACGGTCGCGGGTTTTGGTAGTAGTGCTCGACGAAGGCGTTGATCTTGCGCGTTAGATCGGCCACCGACTCGAAGGAGCCCGGCCTGATCGCCCGCTGGGTGATCAGGCCGAACCAACGCTCGACCTGATTGAGCCAGGAGCTGCAGGTCGGCGTGTAGTGGATGTGGTAGCGCGGTCGTTTGGCCAGCCATGCCTTGATCCTGGCGTGCTTGTGAGTGGCGTAGTTGTCGCAGATCAGATGGACGTCCAGATCCTGCGGCACCTGCGTGTCCACGTGCCGCAGGAACGAGAGAAACTCCTGATGTCGGTGCTGGGGTTTGCACTGGGTAATGACACTGCCGTTGGCGATGTCCAGCGCGGCAGACAGGGTCCTCGTGCCGTGGCGTCTACGATGCCAAGGCCGAAGGCTTCGCGCCCGGTGGCGCCTCGTTGCATAACTGCATGAGCGGGCACGGCCCGGATGCGGCCACCTTCGACAAGGCCTCGCAGGCAGATCTCACGCGCCCGGAAGTGATCACTGAAACCATGGCTTTCATGTTCGAAACCCGCGCAGTGTTGCGCCCCACGCAGCAGGCATTGAACGCCGCGCATCGGCAAGCCGATAACCAGCAGTGTTGGTCCGGATTGCGCGCGGTATTTCAACATCGACCAGCTGAAGACGCGACGTAGGCCATACGGCAGACGTGGGGCCTACCGCAACTGCGCCGGCTAAGAGCTGCTAACAAAACGACTGCGCAGCCGCCAGGCGGACGCGGCCGGTGCTCGGAATCGGCATGTACCACGCGTGCACTCCGGTGCTGAGCGCGCCGTCCGCACCCACCTGACAGCTGCTCACTACGTTTTGTTGGCCGCTCTTACTCGGTGAATGCGCAGTGGTTTTTAGTCGCCTCTTATTGGCCCCAGTGGCATGGGCGAACGCTTACCAGCTCAAGCGCGGCCCTACGAACCATGCGATGTCACCCATGCGACCCATCTTCATGTCGGCGCTGAGGCTCCACGTCCGGTTCAGCTTGGCCTGGGCACCCAGATCTAAGTGGTACTGGCCTTTCGGGTCGTAGCCTTTTTTCTTCAGGTAGTCCTCATAACCAAGCAAGGCGAAAACTTCCAGGTAGGGGCTGAAGGAGGTACGGATGCCCGCTTCGGCGCTCCATCCGCCGAACGTAATGAGCGGCGATGCCGGTGTTGCGCTGCTGTAGGCCACACGGCTCACCAGGTCTGTGTGATTTGCGATTTCATGGCTGTAACCGACGCCGACGTGCCACAGGTGAAAGCTTCGGTCTTTAAAGTCGGTCTTCTGGCGGGTGAAATCGCCAAACAGATTGAAGTTCGGATTGAGCGCATAAGAGCCATTGACTGCCAAGCCTTGCGCAGAATAGCCCCCATCGCGGGTCTCGGCATAAGCGGCTTCGGCGTAGTCATAGGACAGGCCTTCGGCAGCAGAGGCGGCCAACGGCAGGATCGCTAGGATACCGACAGCTAGCAAAGAGGTCTTCATGGTTGCGTGTCTCTGGAGGGTGTCAGAAATTTTTTCTAAGAGTCGACGTCTCACCTTCTTGAGTAGCAGTCGAGTTTAGAGTCCGGGACTGATGACCTCGTTGCTGGCCAGATGACGGCGTTTTGGGTTGTAGAACATCTCGATGTAGTTGAACACCTCGGCGCGTGTCTATCACCGCGGCCGGATGCATCCAGCCTGCGTGCGTGCGGATGAAGGTGAAATCACTGGCCCAAGTCGTGTCCGGCTCGGTCACGTCGAACTGCCGACCAAGCAGGTTGGCCGCCGCCATGCACTCGGTCCCGCCATGGAAGCGGGGTTTGCGCTCGTAGCCCACTTGCGCACGTAAGCTGACCAAACGCACGCCCATGTCCGGGTCGAAGCGCTTGTATACCGCTTGCTGCTCATGGACACCCCCCGAATCAGCCATGTTCCATGGCCTTGAGATGTCTACGGAACCCTGGGCGTATTAAGTCGATATTTTCTAGTCGTGCAAAGCAGACGGCGGGGTGACAAGGGGGCAGTGCCAGTTCGCATGCCGGCACTGCCACCCACGGCGATCAGCGGTATGAAAATCCCGAATTACTCAGACCGAAAACAATCGTCGCTGAGTTTTCTCCCTGGAAGCCGAGCGTGGTGTAGAATCCAGCCATGGCGGTACCAGGCTGACAGTTCGCTGTGGACATCGCGTAGAACTGGTAGTTATCGGGTGTATTGAGCTTCAAATTCGGGCCAGGCACACTTCTCTTATAGCGCAATGGCACGCACGTCTGTAAGCCGTTACCTACCACCAACACCGCACCTGCGCGTTCGACAATGCTTATGAATTTAGTTGAAATCACGGGCCGGCCTGGGCCGAGGAACTTACCAGTGCCAGCAGGAGCAATGCTGTCGGCACGATGGTCCGAACTTTTCCACACGGAATTTCTCGATTCATTGGACTTCTCAAGAGATTTTTTCTTTAAGGAAACTCTGAACAACTCCCCTTGATCCTGCGACAATCACACAGACGCAACGGGACAACGACGATGCAACTGACCTTCGGCGATGCGGAGTACAACGGCAAGCGCAAGCGGACGCGGCGTGAGGTGTTCTTGGCCGAGATGGACCAGGTCGTGCCGTGGAAGGATCTGCTGGCACTGATCGAACCGCACTACCCGAAGTCGGGGCAGCCGGGGCGACAGCCGTATCGGCTGGAGACGATGCTGCGCATCCACTTTTTGCAGCAGTGGTACGCACTGAGCGATCCATCGGCGGAAGAAGCACTGTACGACACGGTGTCGATGCGCCGTTTTGCGAAGATCGGCGGGCTGGATGAGGTGCCGGATGAAACGACGATTCTCAACTTCCGGCATTTGCTGGAGCGGCATGATTTGGCGCGCAAGCTGTTCAACCGGGTCAACGCGCACCTGTCGCGTAAAGGGCAGAGTCTGCGGGGCGGGACGATCGTGGATGCCACGATCATTGCGGCGCCAAGTTCGACCAAGAACAAGGATGGCGAGCGCGATCCGGACATGCACCAGACCAAGAAGGGCAACCAGTACTTCTTCGGGATGAAGGCGCACATCGGGGTGGACGATGAGTCGGGCCTGGTGCACCACGTGGAATGCACGGCGGCCAACGCAGCGGACATCACGCAGGCGCACAAGCTGCTGCACGGCAAGGAAGACACTGTGAGCGGCGACAGCGGCTACACCGGGCTGGACAAGCGCGATGAGATGAAGGGCAAGCGCACGCTGCGCTACCTGATCGCGGAGAAGCCCTCGAAGCTGAAGCAGATCAAGAATAAGCGCGAACTGAAGTTGGCCAAGCGCTGGGAGCACACCAAAGCCAGCCTGCGTGCGAAGGTGGAACACCCGTTTCGGGTGATCAAGCGTCAGTTTGGTTACGTCAAGGTGCGCTATCGCGGTTTGGCGAAGAACACCGCACAGGTGCTGACGCTGTTTGCACTATCGAATCTGTGGCTGACGCGCAAAGCGTTAATGCCTGCTGCGGGGAAGCTGTGCCTGTAATCCAGGCAACACCCCGCAAACGTGCCGAAACCGGCAAAAAATCGGCGATTTGAGCGCCCTCAGCGCGGCGGATGCGGTTGCTTCGTTTTCCGGTCGCGTTGATCAGACCATCCTTAAGTTGGAAAGGCCTGCGGATCGATTGTGAATCGCATGCCACTAGGTGTAACATGGCGGAGGATAACGACTTGCAAGCCGGGACTTTTGTTCGTTGGCGCAGTTACGCGTCCCCTGGCGAACAGACGCTAGCAGGCTGCTGAAATACTCTGGATGGACCTCTGCGACGACTCGAGGAAGGGCCAACAAAGAACTACTGCGTGAAATCTTAAGGCTGCCGGTGTCTGTCGGAGGCTCAGAATTGGCGGAGAAGCTACTCATCTATGCATGTCGGCAGGCCGAAATTAGTACCTGATTAGCCCTGACTCTCAAGCCATGGAAATGGCTTGCCATGCGCAGAGCCGGATCCGGGCAGGGCTTGCAACGCATCATCGCCGTAGCGAGTCGCGGCAGCATCTCGCGCAAGCGGAAACGGCGATTGAAGCGGTAGGCGGCTTCGGCCAGATAACGATTTGCATATTTTCCTTGGGCAATGGCGTGATAGACGCCGCTGATGGCACGTTTGAGGTTGCCCAGCACCACGTTGACCCAAAGGGCACCGGCGGCTTCGGTCGCAGCCCGTCCGCCACCGATGTTCAGTGTGGTATGCGCATGTCCCGCCTCTTCCAGGCGGCGGAAACAGGCCAATCCGTCGGTATAGACCTCGCACCCGGGCGCCGGGCTGTCCAGTCAGCAAGCGAGATAGTGTCGAAGCTGCGCACTGGTTCGATGACCACACAACCCGGCGCGGTGAAGGTCTCGTCGATCTGCACTGCAATCGGGAACGGTTGCTTGTTTTCCGATCCGCGACCAGCCTTGCCACCATTGCGCTTACCGCCTAGGTAGGCATCGTCAGTCTGCACGAATCCAGACAGTCGACGCGTGTCTTCGCGCTCCGTCATCACCTGCATGATCTTGTGCTTCATCCGCCGGGCGGTTTTGTAGTTGACGCCCAGGTGACGCATCAGTTCCAACGCGGCCATGTTGGTCTTGGTCGAGGTCAACAGATGCAAGGCCAGCATCCAGGTGCGCAGTGTCAGCTTGGTGCCTTGGAACATCGTGCCGGCGATCAAGCTGGTCTGGTGCCGGCAGGCGCTGCACGGTAATAGATGGCGCCACCGCGCTTGAAGCGCGAGCGCGCTCGTCCAGCGTAGCAGGGGCAGTGAAATCTCTGTGGCAACCGCCATCTGTACAGAGCGCGGTAGCACTTGGCCTCGGTGGCGTAGGACGCAAAGAACTCCGGCATCGACACTCCCGCCTGGAATTGCACCGCATTGATGCTCATCGCGCCGGCTCATTGGCTTCAGGTGGCGACAGCATCTGATCATGCCATCGCAGATCTTGCGGCTGCTGGATGAAGGTCGGGGCTAATCAGGAATTAGTATTTCAGCAGCCTGCTAAGCGCCATCGGAAACGCCGGAAAAGCCCAATATTGCGCAGTTGCAGTACTGTCGAGTGTCGCGTTATTTGTACTCATGGAGCCCATTGTCTTGCTGGCTTGCGGCAGTGCGCATGCTATCGCGCAAAGGACATGAGGACGTTTGGCACGGCCATGCATGATGCAGTGCAACCCTGCTCGGAGTCGCTTCTGAGAGAGCCACCAGCAATATCCATGGCTGAGCGTCGGAGCTATCGCGCCGCCCTAGCGAGGTGGCACTTTTTGCTGCTGCGCGTCGCTATGATTCGGTGGTTCCGGGCGGTTTTCCATCATCAGCGACAGTGCTGCCTTTGCCATGAGGTGCGCGCTGATCGGTGCAGTGATGAATAGAAATACGGTAATCAGCAATTCGCGCGGCTGCGGGTCCACGCCGAGAAACAGGTGATAGCCCACCGAGGCCAGCAGCACGCAGCCCACGCCCAGCGTGCTGGCCTTGGTCGGTGCATGCAGGCGCTTGAAAAAATCCGACAGTTTTACCAGCCCGAATGCGCCGATCAGGATGAAAAACGTGCCCGCCAGTAGCAAGGCGCTGAGCACGTATTCGGTGAGGGCGATCATTCGACGATGCTCCGCCGCAACACATACTTGCTCAGCACCACCGTGCTGCCGAAGCCGAGCATCGCAATGACCAGGGCCGCCTCGAAATAGATCGGCGAATCCAGGTACATGCCCAGCAGCATCAATTCGGCGATGGCGGTGACCGAGAGCGTATCCAGCGCCAGGATGCGGTCTGGCACGGTCGGCCCGCGCAGCAGACGCCATAACGCCATCAGGATAGCCAGGCCCACCGCATGCATGCAGATCACGATGGTCGATTCGATGAACATGTGGCCGGTCATGGAAAGATCTCCATCAGGGGCTTCTCGTAGCGGCTCTTGATCTCGGCAATCAACGCCTCCGGATCGTCCAGATGCAGCACGTGCACCAGCAGATATTTACGGTCATCCGACAGCGCCGCCGAGACGGTGCCGGGCGTCAGCGTGATCATGCTGGTCAACGCGGCAATGCCGTGGATGTTGGCGATATCCAGCGGCACCCAGATGAAACCGGGATGGATACGCGATTCTGGCCCGAGCACCTGCGCAGCGACCTTGATGTTGGAGCGCACGATGTCGCCCGCGGCCACCAGCAGCATGCGCGGCACCGAGCGCAGCGAACCGATCTGAGCGAACTCGCGGTCCAGCCGCGCCGCAAAGATCGGCACGACCACGCCCAGCAGCATGCCCAGTCCCCATTGCTGCGGGCCGAAGCTGTCGCTGAGCAGCAGCCAGAACACGAAGACCGTCACGCTCAACGGCGGCGACGGAAACAGGCGGCGACGCAATGGCACACGCATGGTCATGGCTGCCTCCGCTGCGGTGTCGTGGCACGCACCTGGTCCACATACGCGCCCGGTTCGCGCAGCTGCGTAGCGGCGGCGTTGGTGTAATGCATCAAGGGCCCGGCGGCCACGGTCATCGCGACCAGCCCGCTGAGCAACACGACCGTGGCGGCGGTCTCCACCGGGCGCATGCGGCCACGCCGTTGCGGCTGCAGTTCCGGTGCGTCTTCTGCGGCGGCCGGCACGCGCCAGAACAAACGCACACCGGCGCGCGTGAGTCCGATCACCACCAGCAGGCTGCTACCGAGCACCGCGCCCCACACCGGCCCAACCAGGCCCTCGGGCACGTGCTGTAGCAACGCGGCCTTGGCAAGGAAGCCGGACAGCGGCGGCAACCCGGCCACCGCGACTGCAGCGATCATAAACATCGTGCCTGGGATGGCCCTCCCTGGTAGCGGCGCCACCACTTCCTTGCGGTCGCTGGCATTGCCGCGGCGGCGCCGGATCAGGTCCGACACCATGAATAACGCCGCCGCGACAAAGCTGCTATGCGGCAGGTAATACAGGCCAGCACCCAAGGCACCTGCATCGTCCAGCGAGAACGCGATAAACAAGGTCGCCGCCGAAAACACCACCAGGTACGACACCATGACCCGCAGCCGCGATGCAGCCATCACCCCGAACGCGGCCATCAGCAGTGTTGCGATGCCCAGCCACAACAGCGCATGGCGACCGAAGCCGTGCATTTCGCCAGCACCGGCGCCAAACCACAACGACGAGACCCGCAGCGTTGCATACAGCCCCACCTTGGTCATGATGGCGAACAACGCAGCCACCGCCGCTGGCGCACGCGAATAGGTTTCCGGCAACCACAGATACAACGGTAGCAACGCGGCCTTGCTGCAAAACACCAGCAGCAACAGGCCGAGCGTGGCCTTGGCCAGTGGCACATCCTGCGCCGGCAGATCGGCAATGCGCTGCGCCAGCTCGGCCATGTTGAGCGTGCCGAACACTCCGAACAGCAAGCCCAACGCGATCAGGAACAGCGTCGACGCGCACACGTTGAACACCACGTAATGCAGGCCCACCCGCATCTGCAAGCCACGCCCGCCGCTGAGCAGCAGGCCGTAGGAGGCGATCAGCATCACCTCGAAGAACACGAACAAGTTGAAGATGTCGCCGGTCAAAAATGCGCCGTTCAAGCCCATCAACTGGAACTGAAACAACGCATGGAAATGCGGCGCGCGCCGATCCCAGCCTGCGCATGCATGCAGCAGACACGCCGAGCCCAGGATCAAGGTCGTCAACAGCATCCACGCCGACAGGCGGTCGCCCATCAGCACGATACCGATGCGCGCCGGCCAGTCGCCGAGCAGGTACACCAAGATCTCGCCATCGGCCGCACGTGCGAACAAGGCGATGATCGCTGCGGCCAGCAAGGTCATGCTGACCCACGCCACGCTGCGCTGCACGCGCGGCCCATAGCGACGGTGCTCGACGAACAACGACGCCGACGCGCCCAGCATCGGGATCAGGATTGGCAGGATCATCAGATGATTCATCGCCGTGCCTCGCGCGTGTCCACGCCGGTGGTGGCGTCTTCATGCGCATCCACGTGATCACTGTGGTTGTCGCTACGGCTGCGGATTGCCAGCACCAGGCTCACCGCCGTCATTGCGAACGCAATCACGATGGCCGTCAGCACCAGGGCCTGCGGGAGCGGGTCGGTGTGGTGCATCAGTTCGGCTGGCACGCCCTCGCGTAACACAGGTGCTTGGCCGCTGCGTAAGCGTCCGCCGGCAAAGATCAGCAGGTTGGTCGCGTACGACAGGAAGGTCATGCCCAGGATCACATCGAAGCTGCGCGCACGCAGAAGCAGGTAGATCGCCAATGCGGTGAGGACGCCGATCGCGCTTGCCACTGCCAATTCCATCAATGTTGCTCCGCGGTGCGTGTCGAACGTTGGGTGGGGTCGATCTCGCCGCGCTGCGAACTGCGCGTGCGTGAGGGTTTGATCGTGCCCATCATCGACAGCGTCAACATCGCCGCACCGAACACCACCAGATACACGCCGATATCGAAGCCCAGCGCACTGGCCAATTCCAACTCGCCCAGCAGCGGTAGCGGAATTTCCAGATGTCCGCTACTCAGGAACGGCAGCCCAAAGACCAACGAGCCTGCACCGCTGACCAGTGCGCACAACAAGCCGATACCGGTCAGGCGGATGTAGTCGAAACCAAAGCGTGACTCCACCGAGGCGGTGCCCTGAATCACGTACTGCATCAGCAACGGCACCGCCAGCACCAGCCCGGCGATAAAACCGCCACCCGGCGCGTTGTGCCCGCGCAGGAACAGAAACAGCGACACCGTCAGCGTCAGCGGGAACATGATCTGCGCCAGATCGGCCGGCACCGGCAACTTGATCGGTGGCCCTGGCATGGTGCGCTCCGGCGCCATGCGCGAGCGGCGCAGCAAGGCATGCACCACCAGCCCGGCAATCGCAAACATGGTGATCTCGCCAAAGGTGTCGAAGCCGCGGAAATCCACCAGGATCACGTTGACCACATTGCGCCCGTACGCTTCCGGCAACGCGCGCTGCAGCAGTTCGCCGGCGACGGAGTGGCTGGGCTGGGTCATCAAGGTATACGCCAACGCTGCCAGACCCGCACCGCCGAAAACGGCAATTGCGGCATCGCGGATCTTGCGCAGCCGCGCAGGTTCGGGCAACGAGCGCTCGGGCAGATAATTCATCGCCAGCAGCATCAGTACCAGCGTGACCATTTCCACCAGCAACTGCGTCAGTGCCAGATCCGGCGCCGACAAGAAGACGAACGTCAGGCTGACCGCCAGCCCGGTGCCGCCCAGTACCAGCACGGCCAGCAGGCGCTGCTTGTACAGGAACAGGCTGCCCAGGGCGCACGCCATCATCAACAGCCACACCATCCAACCCAGCGCAGGCATCGGCGTGGGTGCAGGCCACTCAGGCAATGTGCCGCCTTGCAGGAACGGCACCAGCGCCACCACTACTGCGCTCAGCACCAGCAGCATCAACATGCGCTGCAAGTTGCCGTTGGTGACGGCATCGGTCATGCGTGTGGTGGCGGTGAACAAGGCACGCAAATTCCATTGGAACAGCGCCTTGCCCGGGGAACGGTTCTGGATGGCGTACAAATCCAGCGTGCGTCGCAGTGACATGTACAGCAACGCACCGCCGACGATGCCGGCGATGCTCATTGCCAGCGGCCGATTGAAGCCATGCCACAGCGCCAAGCTGTAGTCGGGCAGGCGATCGCCAAGGATCGCGGTGGCGCCCGCGCGCAACACCGGCGCTACTGTCCACGCGGGCACGATGCCCACCGCCACGCAGGTGAGCACCAACACATCTACCGGAATCCGCATCCAGCGCGGCGGCTCGTGCGGTGTGGTATCCAGATCGCGTGGGCCGTCGCCGAAGAAGGTGTCGTGCACAAAGCGCAGGCTGTACGCCACGCCCAGCAGACCGGCCAGCAGCGCAGCCGTGCTGGCCAGGATGCGCATCAGCTGCGGTGCTTCGGTGTCCAGCGCAACCGCAAAGAACATTTCTTTCGACAAGAAGCCGTTGAGCAGCGGAATGCCCGCCATCGCCAGCGACGCAGTGATCGCCAGCGCGCTGGTCACCGGCATCAAATGGCGCAGATTGCCCAGCTTGCGCATGTCGCGCGTGCCGGTCTCGTGGTCGATGATGCCGGCAGCCATGAACAGCGATGCCTTGAACACCGCGTGGTTGATGAGGTGAAACACACCGGCCACCACCGCCATCGGCGTGGACAGGCCGAACAGCATCGTGATCAAACCAAGATGCGAAATGGTCGAATAGGCCAACACGCCTTTGAGGTCGTGCTGAAAGATGGCGTGCCACGCGCCTAGCAAGACCGTGATCGCACCGATGCTGGTGACCGTGTAGAAAAACAGATCGGTACCGGCCAGCGCCGGATGCAGACGCGCCAGCAAAAATACGCCGGCCTTCACCATCGTGGCCGAATGCAGATACGCCGACACCGGCGTGGGCGCCGCCATTGCATGCGGCAACCAGAAGTGAAACGGGAACTGCGCGCTCTTGGTAAAAATGCCCAGCAGCACCAGCATCAACGCATATGGATACAGCGGGCTGGCGCGAATCACATTGCCAGCCGCCAATACGGCATCCAGCTGAAAACTGCCGACGATGCGGCCGATCATCAACACGCCGCCCAACAACGCCAGGCCACCGCCGGCGGTCAGCACGAAGGCCATGCGCGCGCCTTCGCGCGCGTCCTTGCGGTGTGACCAGAATCCGATCAGCAGGAACGAGCTGATACTGGTGAGTTCCCAGAACACCATCAGCAAGAGCAGATTGCCCGACAGCACCATGCCGAGCATCGCGCCCATGAACAGCAATAGATACGCAAAAAAGCGCGATGCGCTGTCGCGTGCGCTCAGGTAGTAATGCGCATATAGCACCACGAGTGCGCCGATACCCAGCACCAGCAGGGAAAACATCCACGCCAGGCCGTCGAGCCGCAGCGAAAACATCAAACCCATCTGCGGTAACCATGCATGTTCGCTGCGAAGCACCTCGCCGCGCAGCACCGCTGGCGTCCACAGTGCCAGCACCAGCAGCCCGCCCAACGGCGCGGCCACAGCCAACCACGCAGTGATCGAACGGGGCGCGCGCCAGAGCAGCGCCGCGGCAGCGGCCATGACAAATGGCAGTGCCAGCAGAATTTCCAACGAGAAAGGCATGCAGGGAACACGAGATTCGCGAGCAGGCCAGAGAGCTTAACAAACCGTTGACTGACGTCCGCGTCAACGCCGTCGAAGCGCGCAGCCCGAAGCGACGCCGGATTGGCTGCACATCGCTGCGCTGCACTCGGTATGCTGCAAGTTCCATGCATCGATAGCCGCCCTGTGACCGCCGCCAATCCCGCTCCTTCCACCGCTGCATCTGCGCCACGCGCCCTGGTCTTCGGCGGCAGCGGGCAGATCGGCGAGCGTTTGCTGACCCGGTTGCTAAGCCGCGGGTGGCAGGTGACGGCGTGGTCGCGCCAGCCGCGCGCAGCCCGCTCCGGTCTGTTATGGCGGCAAGGCGATCTGGCCGTACCGGCAGCCGCTGGTGAGGCCTTCGAGGTGATCTTCAGCTGCGGCCCGCTGGACCATTTCGCCCGCTGGTATGCCGAAAATCCAGTGGTCGCGCCGCGTATCGTGGCGTTCGGTTCCACCAGCGTAGAGGTCAAGGAACACTCCATTGATGCGGCCGAGCGCGATGTAGCCCAGCGTCTGGCCAATGCCGAGCAGGCGCTGTTTTCCGCTGCCCTCGCGCGTGGCACCAGTGCCACCGTGCTGCGTCCGACCCTGGTCTACGGTGCCGGGCGCGACAAGACACTGACCCAGATTGCCGGGTTGGCGCAGCGCACCGGCGCATTCGTGCTGCCGGCCAACGCCACCGGGCTGCGTCAGCCGGTGCATGTGGACGATCTGGCCAGTGCTGCCTTGGCAGTGTCGCCCAGCCGGCTAC
The DNA here is from genome assembly GCF_000277895.2 of Xanthomonas vasicola pv. musacearum NCPPB 4379. Lineage (NCBI taxonomy): Bacteria > Pseudomonadati > Pseudomonadota > Gammaproteobacteria > Lysobacterales > Lysobacteraceae > Xanthomonas > Xanthomonas vasicola. Next base: position 496,888 of record NZ_CP034655.1, read on the forward strand.
CCAGCAACGCAGTTATGCAGTGGGCTGCAGCCAAGTGCTCGCGTACACGCAGATGATGGAGCACGTGCTGGAGGCATTGCCACGGCCCGCGCGCCTGTATCAGGTGCCGCCGGGTCTGTTTGGTCTTGCACTCACCGCAGCGCGACGCCTGGGCCGCCTGCAGGGTCTGAATGCCGCCGCGCTGCAGCGCATGCGCGACGACCTGGTATCCGATCTGGAACCGGCACGCCGCGATTTCGGCTATGCACCGCGTGCGTTTCGCCCATTGCCTGAAGAGCTCGGGATCGGCGAGTGATGCCGCGTGGTTGGTCTGTCGCTGGCGCTCAGTAACGCCAACCCAACTGGCGATACGCCTTCGCCAACACCCAGATCGGCCCTATCAACAGATAGGTCAGATCGGTCAAAAAGCTCGGCTTGCGGCCTTCGATCTTGTGGCCGACGAACTGCGCGATCCAAGCCAGCACGAACACCGTCAGCGCGGTGGTGAACAGGCCACTAAGCCCGATGCGGCCTTCGATCAGTCGGCACAGGCAACCGAAGAAGAAGAAAATCCCCAGCATGCCCAGACCCAGCGGGCGCGACAGCCGGTTGTAGTACGACCACGCCGCAAACATCGACAGCGCGGCCCACACGCCGCTACTGAACCAGGTCCCGCCCACCGGAATGCACCACAGCAGCGCCACCACCGACCACACGATTGCAGGCACCGCCAGCACGTGGATCTGCTGATTGGTCGCGTTTTGGTGATCGTCGGAATAACTGGCGAAATAGCGCTCGATCGGTCGCGCGGTCGTGGTGCGTTCGGTCATGTTCCCTCCCAGGAATGACCCAAGCATACGCGCGCGGATGGCGCTGTGGCAGCTGTGCCCGTCGCCACGCACGAATGGCGTGACGAGGGACGCGCGACATCAGTTGACCGAAACTGCACTCCACGCCGCAGCGACCGCGCGGTACTGCGTGGACGTGCTGCCATACAGATCGGTGGCCGCGCTCAACGTAGCGCGGCGGGCGGCCGCGTAGTTGGTGGACGAGGTCATGTACACGGTCAGCGCGCGATACCAGATACGGCTGGCGGCAGCGCGGCCGATCGCGGTCAGCGCCGTCGAGCCACTGCAGACCAGCCCGGCCGGGGTCAGGTTGTAGCTGGTGCCCGTACCGAAGCCGCTCGGCACCACTGCGCCTTCGGCCAGCAGATAGTAGAAGTGATTAGCCACGCCCGAGCTGTAGTGCACATTGAGCGAGCCCAGATTGCTGCTGTAGCAATCCGGCGAATCACCATCCAGGCTCGGCTTGAACATGTAACGCAACGCCAGCGTGCCGGTGCTGTTGTTGGGGATGATCTTCTCGCCAATCAGATAATTGCCCGGCTCCGCACTGTTGGCAGCGGAGTACTCCACCATGGTGCCCATGATGTCGGAGGTGGCTTCATTCAAACCGCCCGATTCTCCGGAGTACACCAGGCGTGCGGTCCGGCTGGTCACACCGTGTGTCATCTCGTGGCCCGCCACATCCACCGACACCAACGGCGTGAATGTGCTGCCGTCACCATCGCCGAAGGTCATGCAGAAACAGCTGTCCTGCCAGAAGGCATTGTTGTAGCGGCTACCGTAATGCACGCGGCTACGCGCACCGGCGCCATCGTTGGCGATGCCGCTACGCGAATGCGTGGTGCGGTAGTAGTCCCAGGTCAACGCCACGCCGTAATGCGCATCGACCGCGGCGGTGACCGTGTCGCTGGTGGTGCCGTTACCCCAGGCGTTGTCGGCATCGGTGACCAGGAAGCCATTGCCGGAGGTGCTGTTACGCATGTTGTAGGTGGCGCCGCTGCCGCGACTGAGATCGGTCAACTCGTAACCGCTGCTGCAACGCGTGGTCGACAATCCAACGCTGCCCGCATACAGCGCACGCCCGGTGCCGACCGCGCTGGTGCCGCCGCTGCACACCATATGCACCGTATCCCAGGATTCGAGGATGCGCTGGTTGACCGCATCGACGATGTAATGCATCTCGGTCGGCGTTTGATCGGGTTTTACGCCGCTATAGATCACCTCATACACCAGACGTGGCGCACCTTGGCGTGCATATAGCGCCAGGCTCGCACGCGGTGCGGCATCCTGCGCTACATCAAAGTGCGACCCCGCAACGCGCAATGCGGTTGCACTATCGATCCCCGGCACTAGGCTAGGGCGCACCGTCGTCTCCATGGTCTGGCTCAACTCACGCATCACGCCACGGCGCGAATGCACCACCACATCGCCGCCGATCACCGGCAGGCCGTGATAGGTGCGATCGAAGCGCACATGTTCGGTGCCGTCGGCATCGACGATGCTATCGCGTGCGATGAACGTATCGGCCGATGCACGGTTGGCCAATGCCGACGCGTTGTTCCCCAACAACGATTGCGCACGCGAAACAGCGGCATTTGCGGACAAATCTGCAGCGGTAGCGGCAGCAGAAGACGATAGCGCGCAGCAGATCGCCGCGCCCAAGACGTGGAATTGCATGACGACTCTCTCCAGAACACGTGCGATGCAAAGACCGGCGGCCCCCGACAGCCGGTCGCCGATGGCGCCTTGGGTGCCGGCAGCTACGCTTGCACAGTCACGAGCTACACAGGAGTAAAAATTACGGATGTGTTGCGTTCTGTGCGCCCGGCCACTTTCCGCTGTGGCGCACATCGCAGAGGTGCAGCGGATGTATGGTGTTATTTGCCGCTGTGGCCAAGCATGCGCGCAATGCAGTGGTTTCAAGCAGGGGTGCGCCGCATCGTTGCGCCAGCGCGGGGGCGCTGCGGTGTCCCATCACCACGCGCGCTGGCCGTTGAACGACGATCAGCTTGCGCGATGGTGTCGTTACTCCCGCGGCGCATGCGGAAACAAAGACGCCGACCAATGTCCTGGCCGGCGCCTTTTTGACCATCGCTGAAAGATCGGCGACCGCCCATCGCAACTTTCTGCTGCTCTTGCTGGGCCTGTTGCTGCTGCGACTGATCAGCCAGCAACTGCGCGCTGGTTTGCTCAAGTGTCGCGGTAGGTTGGTTCAGGTCCACTGCCGCACGGAAGCCAGGCGTGGTGCCCATGAAGAGCGATTTGCTGGTGAAGGTGGTAGCAGATGCCGATGCAGCATTGCCATAGATCCCAGTGCCGTCGATGTAACAACGCATCGCAGATAAGCGAAACTCTCGAGTCACGGTCAGAGGTGATCCATGCAACTGACGCTCGGCAACGCTGAAAGCCCGGGCAAGCGCAACCAGACCCGGCGCGAAATTTTCCGGCCCGAAATGGAGCGGTCGCTTCTGCGGCCGCAATTACTCGATCTGATCGAGCCGCAATGGACGGTAGCAGGACGGCCCGGTCGGCAGCCATTTGGTCTGGCTAAGATGTTGCAGAGTCATCTGCTGCAACATTCGTATGCGCCCAGTCCGCAGATGGAAGGGGCAGTGCACCGATCCCGACCTTATGGCGGTTGCTCAGCTTACTGACTTGGGCAACCTTCCGGGCCAGACCACGATTCTCAGCGTTTGCCGCCTGCTATAGGCCCAAGCCTTGCCGCTCAGGTGTTGGACACGTCGACGTATGTGGTGCTTGCGTTGGGCCAGAGCTTGCAATCGGGCACGATTGTCGACGCGTCGACAATTGCTGCGCCTAGTTCGACTCACGCCAGTTCGGTGATACAAAAGGCCACGATCGGGACTAGCCCCAAAGAAGCGCCCAAGTGACGACCTTGCTCGCGCGGTCACACCGGTGGATCAAGCGAAAGCGGTTACTGCATGTCGGGAGGAGCCTGCGACTGCCATCAGGAGGTGATATCCCAACCACACCAAAACTGGCGGAAGGCCGCGAGTTCCGCAGTCACTATCGCCCGGCCCGGCCTTGCGACGTCGATGCCGTCGGTTTCGTAGCAGATCTAGGGAAGCTCTGAACAACTCCTCCATCGGCTTCTGATCGACGCCTGAGCTTGTAGGCATTACGCGTAAGTGATTCCGCAAGTTGCGAGTGTTGCGATTAGGTCAGATTGCTAGCGTTCTCGCTGGTCCGGCAATTGTTCAGAGGTTCCCTAGTAGCCGCGTCCCGGGATGTGGATCGCCTGGAAAGCAAGACATGGTGATCATGGCGAACATGCTGCCACCGAAACCCATACGCGGATAATCGCGCTTTAATACGTCTAGCCAATTCCCCCTCTCGCGCAAGCGATAGGCGAAGATAGAACGGCGAAATCACCATCAAATCAGGTTAGGTGGCTATAGTTTTATATATCGCTATAAACAATAGGTGATCGCGATAATTATTCGCATAAGAAGCACATGGAATGCCGTTTCAAGACAATAAAAAAGGTAATTAAATTATTTTTTTGAATGGAATCGTGGTGCGCGCGTATGTGCATGATCAAAATTCGCTTCGCTCACTGCGCGCGAGATTCGCAATGTAGCTCCAGTCGATTTGCCATAAGAATAAAAATGCGCCCGCTTCGCGACGTGGAAAGAGCGATTGGCGCGAAACGAAGTCGATTGAAATTCATTATTTATCTTATGAGGATTTTGTGATGAAACTTAATCAGGAATATAGTGACTCCAAGGTCGCGGCGTTCTTTTCCAATATTGGTATACGTCTGGGGCTTACCGATGCGCTGGCGCAGCGGCTGCGCGAAGGCGAGACCGTTCTCGGACCTGCGGGCATGCTGTGCCGTGTGCATACGCAGTCTCAGGACGGTGACGTATCAGGGTTTCCGGAAGTCATCCTGCCGCTTGCCGCACGCGAAATTGGGGGCGACGAAGTCGTGACACTGCTTGCGCTGCAGGAGCAACTGCTGACCGAGTACGGGTGGCGGCTGACGATGTCCAATATGGGCCTGCTCTGCATTTGCCCGTTGTTGCTCGCGCAGACGCCAGAAGAAGTGGCGGCCACCCTTGAGCGTGGTCAGGTCATCGCACGTATCGCATTGGAGACGCTGGCTCCGAAGGCCGGCAGCGCTAAGAAGGAGGCGACCGTATGAGAGCAGAGCTCCAGCGCGCACGAACCGCTCCAGAGGCGGCGCTGCAGGAGAATTCCTCTCCGGCGCACCCCGAGGCACAGCATCTGCGGGATGCCTCGCCGCAAGCAAGGCAGACACCTCCCTCCGGGCCACTCGAAGGGTTGCCCAAACGCGAGAGTATCAGTAAGCGTCTAATGCGTATGGGATCCAGTCTCGGAGCCTCGTTCAAGGGGGCTTCGGTGGACAAAGCATCCATCAAGCCACAGCGGCACCCAGGAGAATCTTCCTCCGGCGCGGCTGCGCGGGAGGCCAGGCTTCAGCAATCTCTGGATCGTAATAACGCTTGCGTCCAGAAGCTGAAGGCGGAGTTCCATGCCGGCTTGAAGAGTTTTCCGTTTGAAGATGCCTCGCCGGAGCAGATGGCGTTGGAAGCGGACTACATCCGGTGGGCTGAAGCTCGAATACAGGAACGAGTCGATGTGTACGGGACAGACTCCGCCTACCATATTGCCGGGGATATGAAGGCCCTGGGCAATGACGCGGCGCTACCCCTCGCTTACGACTGCCTGAAAGGCTTGATCGTCGGCACAATGCGTGGTCCGTTCGGCAACATGGTTGCCCTCCCGTACCAGAACACTCACCTGCCTTCTGCCGAGCCGGTGAGTACCGCGGCCCTCGCCGGGGCCATCGGGGGGCTAGGGTCATTCACATGCGATACCATGCTACTTCCCGCGATGGACCGGCGGGCTCGCGTCGCCAACATGCCGGTACTGAAAAAGGTCGATCCGAAGATCCTGATCCCAGACACGGCGCCCGTGCTGTTGCAGATTACGGCGAACGGCACTAAGCGCTTCGTGACTCCCGGTGATCCTGGCGTGCCGTCGAAGCAGGAACTCACGGCAAAGGTCTTCGATAAACGTTCGGAATTAGCTTGGCGTCAGGACGCACTGACCGATGCCTCGCCGGACACCATGATGCTCAGGCCAGCGATCACCGGCTTGTTTAGCGGCGCGCGTCGCTCGTTCGCCAACCACGTACCCTACCCCTTGCCTGTGGAGATCCTGTTGAGCGCGCTGACCGGTGCGGTCTCCGGCGCATTTCACAAAGGGATGCTGCACGCGGGTAAGGTCGGCGCGATCACCGGTCAAGGCAGGGTGAGCGATTTATTGGGTGGGCATCAACGCTTGAATCTGTTTGCCATGACACTCCCGGACCAGACACGTCCCCCTGCCACGTGGTCCGACGCAGTGCATATCCCCCGTTATATTCTCCAAACCAGTAGGGAAGGGATTGCACTGGCCAAGCAAGTGTTCACTACGGGAAATGCGTTTAGAACCGCGCTGCGCGACTTGCTAGGGCGTCATATGGCCGGTAGCCTCATGTCGAATTTGGCGGCGCTCGGGACCACCAAATTGATCGTGTCACCCTTGCGCCACGGACAGGATAAGGCCTTGCCCGGCGAGCCCAACAATTCGCCAGTATCGGTGTTGCAGCAAGCCTTGCAGAGTTTCTTCAGTGACGTTGTTTGGAACTCCTTCAAAGCCAAGGTTAGTGCAAATACGAACCAGTCCAAGCGATTGGATTTCCAGGAGGCCATCGCGTTCAATGTGCAGGACACCGCGATTTTGCGATCGCTGCGGGAATTGAGGCAGCCCGTGGAAACGATGATCGAAATGCTTTCTCCGCTCGGCGGCGAAGAGGTGCGCGCAATGGAAGAGGGCGAGATCACGCAGGTGCCGTTTGGCACGGGCGCCCGCGCATTACGCAAGGCCTTGGAGTCGCTCAGAGACGAGATGCGAACCCGCTCAGTCTCGATTGAGACAGTCCAATATGCGCTTGAGCAGCTCGCCACACGTTCAGGCGATGCAAGTGGGGGTTTGCCTGACAGCCGGCTGCTTGTCGTGTTGACAAAGCAGCTGACCGATCTCTGGCAGAATCTTGTCAAGAATGAAGAACTGAGTGAGTGGCAGGAGGGCGTTATCTGAGCGGCTGCCATCGCATGCGTTTGGTCAGGTCAACGACCGAACGCAACCGCTACGAGTCGCAGCTAGGCTGCGGCTCGTATTTCGCGTTAGATAGCTGTGATCGGCACATTCCGCGGATGCATAGGCTTGCATCTGCCGAGAAACAGATTCGAAACGAATGCTGCCTATCGCTGGTGAGAAAGCGGCGCATCCTGCCGGAGGACTGAAGTACGGGCCGGCGCGATTTCCGCTACGGAGCGCATCTGGCATCGGTGCGTCCGCAGCGAGTTACGGTACTGCGCGGTTCCTGTTGCGACATGGACACCTAAGAAGGCCCTGGGTAACTCATGGACCGGCTGGAGAGCTGCAATCTGGGTTAGTGGCGACGATTGCGGTTATTGTACTTAAGGAAACTCTGAACAACTCCCCTTGATCCTGCGACAATCACACAGACGCAACGGGACAACGACGATGCAACTGACCTTCGGCGATGCGGAGTACAACGGCAAGCGCAAGCGGACGCGGCGTGAGGTGTTCTTGGCCGAGATGGACCAGGTCGTGCCGTGGAAGGATCTGCTGGCACTGATCGAACCGCACTACCCGAAGTCGGGGCAGCCGGGGCGACAGCCGTATCGGCTGGAGACGATGCTGCGCATCCACTTTTTGCAGCAGTGGTACGCACTGAGCGATCCATCGGCGGAAGAAGCACTGTACGACACGGTGTCGATGCGCCGTTTTGCGAAGATCGGCGGGCTGGATGAGGTGCCGGATGAAACGACGATTCTCAACTTCCGGCATTTGCTGGAGCGGCATGATTTGGCGCGCAAGCTGTTCAACCGGGTCAACGCGCACCTGTCGCGTAAAGGGCAGAGTCTGCGGGGCGGGACGATCGTGGATGCCACGATCATTGCGGCGCCAAGTTCGACCAAGAACAAGGATGGCGAGCGCGATCCGGACATGCACCAGACCAAGAAGGGCAACCAGTACTTCTTCGGGATGAAGGCGCACATCGGGGTGGACGATGAGTCGGGCCTGGTGCACCACGTGGAATGCACGGCGGCCAACGCAGCGGACATCACGCAGGCGCACAAGCTGCTGCACGGCAAGGAAGACACTGTGAGCGGCGACAGCGGCTACACCGGGCTGGACAAGCGCGATGAGATGAAGGGCAAGCGCACGCTGCGCTACCTGATCGCGGAGAAGCCCTCGAAGCTGAAGCAGATCAAGAATAAGCGCGAACTGAAGTTGGCCAAGCGCTGGGAGCACACCAAAGCCAGCCTGCGTGCGAAGGTGGAACACCCGTTTCGGGTGATCAAGCGTCAGTTTGGTTACGTCAAGGTGCGCTATCGCGGTTTGGCGAAGAACACCGCACAGGTGCTGACGCTGTTTGCACTATCGAATCTGTGGCTGACGCGCAAAGCGTTAATGCCTGCTGCGGGGAAGCTGTGCCTGTAATCCAGGCAACACCTCGCAAACGTGCCGAAACCGGCAAAAAATCGGCGATTTGAGCGCCCTCAGCGCGGCGGATGCGGTTGCTTCGTTTTCCGGTCGCGTTGATCAGACCATCCTTAAGGAACCTCTGAATAACGCACCACAGATACGCGACACTACCCGCCTCATGTTGAGGAGTGATCCATGCAACTGACGTTCGGTGACGCTGAGGGCCTGGGCAAGCGCAAGCAGACCCGGCGCGAGATCTTTCTGGCCGAGATGGAGCAGGTGGTTCCGTGGCAGCAACTGCTCGGGTTGATCGCGCCGCACTATCCGGTGTCGGGGCGGCCGGGGCGGCAGCCATATGCCCTGGCGACGATTTTGCGGATTCATTTGCTGCAGCAGTGGTATGCGTTGAGCGATCCGGCGATGGAAGAAGCGCTGCACGAGATTCCGACATTGCGGCGATTTGCCCAGCTCGGCGGGTTGGACGACATTCCCGACGAGACCACGATTCTCAACTTTCGGCGCCTGCTGGAGACCCATGGCCTTGCCGGGCGGATGCTGGAAGCGGTCAACGCGCATCTGGCGCGCAAGGGCCAGAGCCTGCGGTCCGGCACGATCGTCGATGCCACGCTGATCGCTGCACCCAGTTCGACCAAGAATGCCGATCGCGCGCGCGACCCTGAGATGCATCAGACCAGGAAAGGCAATCAGTGGTATTTCGGGATGAAGGCGCACATCGGTGTGGATGAGTTTTCCGGGCTGGTGCACCACGTCCATTGCACAGCGGCCAATGTCGCCGATGTCACGGTGATGCACATGTTGCTGCATGGCAAAGAAGACAGCGTGTTCGGCGACAGCGGCTATACCGGTGCAGACAAACGCGAAGAGCTGCAGGACTGCGAAGCTGCATTCTTCATCGCCGCCAGGCCCTCGACGATCCAAGCCATCGGCAACAAACGCGAGCGTGCCCAGGAACAGCGTTGGGAACGCTTCAAGGCCAGCGTGCGCGCGAAGGTGGAGCATCCGTTCCGGGTGATCAAGCGCCAGTTCGGTTACACCACGGTCCGCTATCGCGGACTGGCCAAGAACACGGCACACGTGCTGACCTTGTTTGCGCTCTCCAATCTGTGGATGAAGCGAAAGCAGTTGCTGCCGGCTATGGGGAGCGTGCGCCTGTAAACCGGGGAATTCCCACGGAAAGCGCCAGAAATGGCGAAATTCCGAAGATCCAAACGCCACTCTTCGGAACCATGCCACCTTCCGCCCTGTCAGCATCGTTGTTCAGACCTTCCTTAAGCATCTTGCGCGCCAACTAGCCTGTCTCGGACACTGACCGACAGCCTATGACGGAGTCGTTCAGAGCTTCTTTATTCGACCTGCATTCTTGCATGGGTCACGCATAAGAGCGTCCCCATTTTTCTGCTTTCGTGGCGCGCATTAGCCGTGACGAAACGAAATCCTTTTGATAATGCGCTGTGCCTACTCGGACTCAGGAGCGACTCATGGCTAAAACTCGGCTTGCATTTCCCGTTGCGACTGCGGCCTCTATTCCCTCGCATACCCAGGCTCCGCCCATATCAGACCTGTGGCGCGAAGCGCCTTCGTCTGGAAATGCCACCTCGTGTGGCCCGCTGGCGGGGCTGCCGCGACGGCCGGCACGGGCACACCGCAGTGCTTCGTGGTTGTCTGCTTCGCGCTCTGGCCTGGATCTGCCTTCATGTGAAGCGCAAGCCGGTCAACCGACGGAGACAGTTGCGACTTCGGTTGGCTGCGCCGATGTGTCCACTCGCTTGAAAGCGAAGTTGAGTGGTTTTGCCTGCTGGGCTCCGTCCGATAAAAGCGTTTTCGAAAAAAGTCTTCGATTCGGTTTTGTACAAGACAGGAAGAGTTTAGAGACTGTGTTCAATGGTGATGAGATAGGGGGCGGCGGGGTGTGCGCCGGACTTTCCGCCATATGGATGAATCTCCACTGTGCCGTCCCCAATGCCAAAGTCAGCACGAGACTGCAAACGCTGGCCTCGCTCGAAAGCCTGCACCACGCCCTCATTTATCAGAGGATTTACTTGCTTAACCTCGATGACAGCCTTAACCTGCGTTACTCGACGCAGGGCTTGTTCGAACCTAAATCACTTCAATCTGAGGCGTTCCGGAAAATTAGCGAAAATTCACTAGACCCAATGCTCTCAGTAGAGTCAGAGGGGCGTGAGCACATGAACGAACTCTACGGAATCGCTAGGGAGGATATGCCGATAAAAAGCACGTCTTCCTCGGCAAAAATGGCTGAGGCGATAGCGACCGTCGACGGTTACGCCAGCCTCCTTTACCAGCGCATCCATAATGACAAAAAACAGCGTAGCGGGCATGAAATGAGCATATACAGGAGCCCCCAAAACGGCATGATCACTTTCTTCGAACCTAACTTTGGAGAGTTTATATTCAGCACCAAAGCGGCTGCCCAGTTCCTGCGGGAATTGGAAAAAAGGGTGCGAGATAGAAGCGACATTTACTTCAAATGGATATTGACACGAGTCCGACCGAACATCGCAGGCACGAGTACGCCCATTGACGTTTTGGTAGATCACATAAAAGCAAAGTATGCAGCTCGTCTCGTGCCTTAGCTGGACATGACGGTCAATTCTCGTTGTGGTGTTTTTTAACGCGAAACGCCGCAATGCAAGTAACTCTCTGCTCCGCACGCGCGAAGATCCTAAAACGGTGATTCGACCGGCAGCGGAAATGACCCCCTGCACAGCGGCTGACCGTACAAGCTGCACTAGACCTCATCGACGCGCCGGGCTTCGAGCCCATCTTTGCCCGGCAATGGCCCAGCTCATCAGGCTGGTGCCGCAGGTGGAGTCCGATCCGGTCTTTCAGCTGGCGCAGCTGTTCCACGCGTCCGAATTGTCGCTGAGGCAGACCGTCAAAACAGCGCGCGCCGGTGCGTGCTGGCTCATGCAACCGAGTCGAAGCCAGGCCACAGCGGCGCCTATCCGGCGTCGCGCGTCTGGTCGTTCGCGGGTGCGTCCCGCTTCGTCAACGAGTTGATCGCCGAGGTAGAGCGAACAAGCCCGTGCGCTCCCACTTCGCCTTGATGCGTGGCTTCCTCAGTAAAGCGCGAGGCCCGAACGCGAGGCCTTGAAACTCAATCGACCCAAATATCTGCCAGCCGCTGCAGCGCTTCGGCATATTTTGCCCGTGTACGGTCGATGACCTCTGCCGGCAGGCGCGGGCCGGGCGCGGTCTTGCCCCATTCCAGGGTTTCCAGATAATCGCGCACGAACTGCTTGTCGTAGCTCGGCGGGCTGGTGCCCGGTTCGTATTGGTCGGCTGGCCAATAGCGCGACGAATCCGGGGTCAGCATCTCGTCCATGATGTACAGGCGGCCGTCGGCATCGGTGCCGAATTCGAACTTGGTATCGGCCAGCAGAATGCCGTGTTCGGCAGCGAAATCTGCGGCGAAGCGGTAGATGCGCAAGGTGGCATCGCGCACGCGTTCGGCCAGCTCGGCGCCGACGGTCTTGACCATCGCGTCGAAGTCGATGTTTTCGTCGTGGTCGCCGACAGCGGCTTTTGTCGAGGGAGTAAAGATCGGCTCGGGCAGTTTCTCGGCCTGACGCAGGCCGTCGGGCAATTCGATGCCGCTGATCTTGCCGGTGCGCTGGTAATCCTTCCACCCGCTACCAATCAGATACCCGCGTGCGATCGCTTCCACCGGCACCGGCTTGAGCTTGCGCGTGACCACGGCGCGTTTGGCGTACAAGGTCGGGTCCACGCCCTCGGGCAACACCTGCTCCACGCGGATGTCCACCAGGTGGTTGGGCATCAGGTGTTCGGTCTTGTGGAACCAAAAGTTGGAGACCTGGCACAGCATCTCGCCCTTGCCGGGAATCGGATCGGGCAGCACCACGTCGAACGCAGACAGGCGGTCGGTGGCCACCATCAACAGATAGTCGCCCGGGGGCGCGTTGGCGGGCAGGCGGTCGCGGGGAATATCGAAGACATCGCGGACCTTGCCACGGTGACGCAACGGCAGGCCGGGCAGATCGGATTGCAACAGCGTGGTCGACACAGGCACTCCTAAGGACGTCGCTATGACGCTGTCCCCGGGACCCGGTGGGCCCGCGGGTGGCCAGCGGGCCGCGTAGTGTACGGCGCTTCGCCGCCGCCCGCAGAATTTATTGGAGCCCGCGCGGTGGCGCCTGTGCAGGGCCCGTCAGCCAGGCCGGGCGGGCGTTCGGGTAAGATCGCCAACCCGCCTCATCTCCCCCGATCGCCTATGTCCTGGTACGGAAAACTGCTCGGCGCACTGGCCGGCGCCCTGCTGTTTCGCGGGGCACCGGTGGTGGGGCTGATGATCGGGCTGGCGATCGGCCACGCGGTCGACGCCGGCTGGTTCAAGCGGCGCGCGGAAAACCCGTATGAAGCGCTGGGCCTGGAGCCGGATGCCACCGCCGCCGAGATCGATCTGGCCTATCGCCGGCTGATCTCGCGCTACCACCCAGACAAAATGATCAACGCCGACCCGGAAGCCCGTCGCCAGGCTGAAAAGAAGGCCAGCCAGATCAACGCCGCCTACGACCGGATTCAACGGCTACGCAAGCGCTGAGCGAAGGCCGCGCGCCGAACGCGGATGGGTCGAGGTTTGCAGGGCGTCTACGCAGCAGGCTCTTACAGCGCAGTGGCGTCACACTGTAAAAAACGCCTGATCATGACGATCAGGCGCCGTGGTTACCCACACAGACGGCTTTTAGAACTCCTAGGTCGCCGTCAGCCGCACCACATTGGTCGAAAAATCGGTATCGGTACGACGCAGATCGGTACCGGCCGGATTCATGCGCAGGAACGGGTTGGTTGCCGGCGCGGTGCCCGGCCCGACGCGCACGCGGGTGGCGTCGTCCTGCAGACGGGTGAACAGGTACTCCACGCCCACCGAGACGTTGTCGCTCAACCACCTCTGCAGGCCGATGCCGGCCTGATAGCCATCGGCGCTGTCGCCGCCGCTGCTGGTGAAGCTGTTGGCGGTGTTGCTGCTGTTGAAGCTATGGTCGAACTCGCCGCGTGCAACGCCGGCGGTGACGTAGGCCAGGTAATCGCCGTGCTCACCCAAGGCGTAGCCGATGCGACCGCGCAACGCCGCGGTGCGGTTGAACTGGCGGGTGAAGGTGTACAGCGCCGGGTTGGTGCTGAACGCGCTGACGCTGTCGCGGATATCGTTGCGGGTGTATTCGGCTACTACGCCGTAGACCCAGTCGCCGGCCTGCCAGTCATACCCAGCGGCGCGCCGTATTCGGCACCGCCCTTGTCCTTGCTGCAGCCGCTGGCGGGAGTGCGCCCAGCCGTGGCGGCGCCGCAGAAGCCGGGCGAGAACGCATCGGCGCCGGTGGCGGTGCTGACCTGGTCGCCATCACTGCCATCCAGTTGGTGTCGAAGCCGAAGCGGCCGCCGGACACGCCGGCTGGGTCGGCTCCGCCGACGTTGGCGTCGATGGAAAAGTCTGACCAATCGGCGGGGCCGGATTGGGCCCAGGCCGAGGGAGCCAAGGCCAGCAAAAAAGCGCGGCGGGAGCGAGCGGGGTTGTTTTCATGCGGTCTCCTTGCATCTGATGCGGCGCGCCGGCCAGATACCTGCGTGCTCGCGTCCGTTACAGATGCAGGTGGGTGGCGCTGGAGAGGGCATTGCATGGCGCGACAGCAGCCGATGCAGCGGTCAGCAACGTGGTCGTGGCGGTCAAACCCCGTCACCTGCGCGATGCGAGCCGCCCAACGATGGAAGGATTTTCAGATGTGTCCAGTGGCGTTCGGCTTTCCTCGCCGGGCCGCGGTTGCGACAATGGCGCTCCTGCATTTTTCCGAGCTGCCCATGCAACCGACGGTGATCGCCCCGTCCATCCTGTCTGCCGATTTCGCCCGTCTGGGCGAGGAAGTGAACAACGTCCTCAACGCCGGCGCCGACTGGGTGCACTTCGATGTGATGGACAACCACTACGTGCCCAACCTCACCATTGGCCCGATGGTCTGCCAGGCGCTGCGCAAGCACGGCATCACTGCACCGATCGACGTGCATCTGATGGTCGAGCCGGTGGACCGCATCGTGCCGGACTTCGCCGAGGCCGGCGCCACCACCATCAGCTTCCATCCCGAAGCCAGCCGCCACGTGCACCGCACGATCCAGTTGATCAAGTCGCACGGCTGTCAGGCCGGGCTGGTGCTCAACCCGGCCACGCCGGTGGATATCCTGGATTGGGTGCTGCCCGAGTTGGATCTGGTGTTGGTGATGTCGGTCAATCCAGGCTTTGGCGGGCAGGCCTTTATTCCGTCCGCGCTGGATAAATTGCGTGCCATCCGCACGAAAATCGACGCGTTGGGCAAGCCGATCCGGCTGGAGATCGATGGCGGCGTCAAGGCCGACAACATCGGCGCGATTGCCGCAGCCGGCGCCGACACCTTCGTCGCCGGGTCGGCCATCTTCAACGCGCCCGACTATGCGCAGGTGATTGAACAGATGCGCGCGGCGGTGGACGCGGTGCGATGAGCCAGCCCGCGCCGCAGATCCGCAGCGCCACCCCCGACGATGTGCCGTTGCTGCATGAACTGATCACTGCGCTGGCGGTCTACGAGCGCGAGCCGGATGCGGTCAAGGCGAGCCTGGAAGATCTGCGCACCAGTCTGTTCGGCGAGGGCGCCACCGCCCATGCGCTGATCTGCGAGCAGGACGGTCAAGTGCTGGGATTTGCGGTGTATTTCTTCAACTATTCCACCTGGCTGGGCCGCAACGGCCTGTATCTGGAAGACCTGTTCGTGCGCCCGCAAGCGCGCGGCAAGGGCGCGGGCCTTGCGCTGTTGCGGCACCTGGCGCAGCTGGCGGTGCAGCGTGGCTGCGGGCGGTTCGAATGGTCGGTACTGGACTGGAACCAGCCGGCCATCGACTTCTATCAAGCGGTGGGTGCGCGCCCGATGGATGGCTGGACCGTCTACCGGCTCGACGGCGAGCGGTTGGTTGCGTTTGCCGCAGGCAGCTGAGCCTGGGCGCACCGGGAATCCAACGTCACGCAAACGGAAGGCCGCTCCCGAGGAAGCGGCCTTCAAGAAAATTGGAGGCTGATCCTGCCTCCGCCCGTCGTCCCTGCTATGGCCTTCTACTCTCCGGGCCATCGATGACATGGCAATGACAGCGCCCCGGCGTTGCCTATTCACGATCTGCCCATTGGCCCGCTGCTAGCCTGCGGTCATTACCCTCACAGCATCGGCAGCGCGCATGGCCCCGTCCCACTGGCGTCTGATCCTCAATGGCAAGTCCACCGATAATCTGGACCTGCGTGAGGCGGTGGGCACGCTGCGCAAGCGTGGCATCCAGCTCGATGTGCGGGTCACCTGGGAAGACGGCGATGCCGAACGCTATGTCGGCGAAGCGGTGGCCGACGGCGTGGACACGGTGGTGGCTGCCGGTGGCGATGGCACCTTGAGCGAAGTGGCCGCCGCGCTGGCGCACCACGATGGCGATGCGGCCACGTTGCCGTCGCTGGGCCTGGTGCCGCTGGGTACCGCCAACGACTTCGCCACCGCTGCCAACCTGCCGATCGCCCCGCTGGACGCGCTGACCCTGATCGCCGAGCGTATTGCGCAGCCGGTCGACCTGCTGCGCATCGACGCCGATCACGGCCCGCATTGGTGCGCCAATGTGGCCAGCGGCGGCTTCGGTACCCAGGTCACCGTGGAAACCGACGAGGGCCTGAAGAAGATGCTCGGAGGCCTGGCGTATCTCATCACCGGCATGTCGCGGCTGGGTCGTATCGACCCGATCAGCGCCCGCTTCAGCGGCCCGGATTTCAGTTGGGAAGGCGAATTCATTGCGCTGGGCCTGGGTAACGGGCGCCAGGCCGGTGGCGGCCAGGCGCTATGCCCGGAGGCGTTGATCGATGACGGCCTGCTGGATGTCACCATCGTCCCCGACCTCGACGGCGAAGTGGCTGCCACGCTCGGCACCTTGGTCACCGGCGGCAAACAGGCTGCACTCGAACGTGTCGCCGTACGCGCCCGGGTGCCGTGGCTTGAGATTGTCTCCCGGCAATCGCTGACCTTGAACCTGGACGGCGAACCGGAAACCTCGCGGCACTTCCGCATCGAATGCGTCCCAGCGCGGCTGCGGATGCATTTGCCGGGCGAGTGCCCGCTGCTTGGGGGGTGAGGGCGGGGAATCGGGAATCGGGAATCGGGAAAGCGTGGCACGCATTTTGGTGAGCCCCGCAATCCCGCCGCTTCAAGCACCTCTCCGGCCGGGTCGATGAGGCACCGCTTGCGCGCCATTGGCGCGTGCCCTGGAGCGCCCGCGCTGCTAGCGTGGGCCGGCGCGTCGCAGGGATTGGGGTGAGTGCCCCTGCGGCGATTCGCATGCCGCGACCAGACCGCCTTGTTCAGAGAAATAGTTGCCGCAAGCTAGCGCACGGAGCGCACGGAGCGCACGGAGCGCACGGAGCGCACGGAGCGCACGGAGCGCACGGAGCGCACGGAGCGCACGGAGCGCACGGAGCGCACGGAGCGCACGGAGCGCACCGCGCACACCGTGCGTAACCGCGCCGCGCGGACTCTAAGCGTGCGCACGGAGGTCCAGCGCCCACCAGCATGACGACATCAACCAACTCGCCTGCGTGCCTCAGCTCTCCGCCAACCCGCAAAACCACATCAGCAACACCATCCCACCTTCGCCGTTGTTGAACGGCGTTCGCCCGCGCCTGCTGCTCTGGGCCAGCAGTTGCGCTACAGTAGCCGTGTGTCCCGCCTGACGACCCCACGCTCCTTCTCTTCCGCTCGCCGCTGGTGGCGATGGTGGCCCGTTGCCGTCGTCCGCCCCGCCACAGAGCCCCGGAAGGAAAGTCGTCTTGATCACTGCAGAGCAGTTCCAGCGCCAGGCCGCTGAAGGTCACACCCGTATTCCCGTTGTCCGCGAAGTGCTGTCCGACCTGGACACGCCGCTTTCGGTTTATCTGAAGCTCGCCGACGGCGCTTACACCTATCTATTCGAATCGGTCGAAGGCGGGGAGCGCTTCGGACGCTACTCCATCATCGGCCTGCCGGCGCGCCGTGTGTACAGCTTTCGCGGCCACACGCTGGACGTCAGCGAGCACGGCGAAGTGGTCGAAACGCGCGAGGTCGCCGACCCGTTGGCCGAAGTGGACGCACTACGCGCCGAGCATTCGGTGCCGCAGCTGGATAGGCTGCCGGGCTTCACTGGCGGGCTGGTCGGCTGGTTCGGTTTCGAGTGCATCCAGTACATCGAACCGCGCCTGGGCAGCGGCGACAAACCCGACGAACTCGGCACGCCCGATATTTTGCTGATGCTCTCCGAAGAGCTGGCAGTGTTCGACAATCTCAAGGGCCGCCTGTACCTGATCGTGCATGCCGACCCGCGTCAGCCGCAGGCGTATGTGCGTGCAAATCGGCGTCTGGACGAACTGGCCCATCGCCTGCGCCAGGGCGGTGCGGGTTATCCGCGCGCACAGATTTCCGATGCGATCGGCGAATCGGATTTCCATTCCTCGTTCACCCGCGAGGAGTACCACGCGGTAGTACGCAAGGCGCAGGAATACGTGCGCGCCGGCGACATCTTCCAGGTGGTGCCATCGCAACGTTTGCGTGTGCCGTTCCGCGCGCGCCCGGTGGATGTGTATCGCGCGTTGCGCGCGTTGAATCCCTCGCCGTACATGTATTTTCTCGACGTCGGCGGCACCCAGGTGGTCGGCTCGTCGCCGGAAATTCTGGCGCGTCTGCGCGACGGCGTGGTCACCGTGCGCCCGATTGCCGGCACCCGCCCACGCGGTGCCACGCCGGAACTCGACAAGGCGCTTGAAGCCGAATTGCTGGCCGACCCGAAGGAGCGCGCCGAGCACGTGATGCTGATCGATCTGGGCCGCAATGATGTCGGCCGCGTTGCCGAGCCGGGCACGGTCAAGGTTGGCGAGCAGTTCGTGATCGAACGCTATAGCCACGTCATGCATATCGTCAGTGAGGTCACCGGCACGTTGAAGGCCGGTTTGAACTACAGCGATGTGCTGCGCGCCACCTTCCCGGCCGGCACTGTCAGCGGCGCGCCAAAAATCCGCGCGCTTGAAATCATCCGCGAGCTCGAGCCGGTCAAGCGCAATGTGTATTCCGGTGCGGTCGGCTACATCGGGTGGCACGGCGATGCCGACACCGCCATCGCCATCCGCACCGCCGTCATCCAGGACGGTTATCTATACGTGCAGGCCGGTGGCGGCGTGGTCTACGACTCCGACCCCGACCTGGAATGGCAGGAAACCATGAACAAGGGGCGCGCGCTGTTTCGCGCAGTCGCCCAGGCGGCAAAGGGCCTGTGATGGACGGGCAGGGCAGCAATGCGCGCATCAGCTTTCGTAACGACTACAGCGAAGGCGCGCATCCGCGTCTGCTGCAGGCGTTGGCGCAGGCCAGCGCCGAGCAGCACGCCGGCTACGGTACCGATCGGCACACGGCGCGTGCGGTTGCGTTGATCCGCAATGCAGTCGCGCAGCCGCAGGCCGACGTGCATCTGCTGGTCGGCGGCACGCAGACCAATCTGATCGCGATCAGCGCGTTTTTGCGCCCGCATCAGGCGGTCATCGCGGTGGAGGCGGGGCATATCGCCACGCACGAAACCGGGGCAATCGAAGCGACTGGGCACAAGGTGCTCACTGTGCCGGCGCTGCACGACAAGCTGACCCCTGCACTGATCGAGCCACTGCTCGCTGTGCACAGCAACGAACACATGGTGCAGCCACGCCTGGTCTATATTTCCAACAGCACCGAAAGCGGCACCATCTACACACGTGCCGAACTTGATGCGTTGTCTCGGTTCTGCCATGCAAACGATCTGCTGCTATATCTGGATGGCGCACGCTTGGGCGCCGCGCTGACTGCCGACGGCAACGATCTGGATCTGCCCACAGTTGCCGCGCTCACCGACGCGTTCTACATCGGTGGCACCAAGAATGGTGCGCTGCTGGGCGAAGCGCTGGTCATCGTCAATCCCGCCCTGCAGGCTGATTTTCGCTATCTGATCAAGCAGCGCGGTGCGTTGCTGGCCAAGGGCATGGTGCTCGGCGTGCAATTCGCCGCGTTGTTCGAAGGCGGTCTGTTTTTTGAATTGGCGACGCATGCCAACGCAATGGCACAACGCTTGCGCGCCGGCCTGCTTGCCGCACGCGCACACTTCACAAGCGACTCGCCGACCAATCAGCAGTTCATCGCCATCAGCGCGCAACACGCAGCGCAGCTGGCGCAACGCTACGACTTCGAGCGCTGGGAAGTGCGCCCCGATGGCAGTCACGTGATCCGCTTCGTCACTTCGTGGGCAACCACGCTTGAGGCGGTCGATCGCCTGTGTGCGGATGTGGCGGCACTGCAGCGCGGCGTGCCGTAAGCATGCGCATCATTCACCAGGGAGAAGGCAGATGAAGCAATTGGCGCGTTGGATGCTGGTGGCACTGCTTGCAGTGCCGATGCTGGCGACAGCGCAGGTCAACAGCCTGCCGTCGCAGCCGCATTTATTGGTGAAGGGACAGGCAGAAAAAACGGTCATGCCCGACCGGTTTTTTGTGACGATTAATTTTCGCGCCGTGGATCTGCAGCCGGAACTTGCACGCAAGCGCGTCCAGTTAGCCGCCGAACAGATCCTCACGTCCTTGAAGGCGCACCATGCCCTCAAGGACAGCATCGAAGCCTCGTCGCTGCAGATACAGCCTTCCTATTCTTACGTGGCGAACGGGACACAAAAATTCGAAGGCACTGAAGTCAAACGCGGCATTGGCGCGGCATTTCAGGCGCTTGATGATGCGCGGCAGTTTCTCGGCGACATGAAGACGAGTGACGAAGTCCAGCTGTCGGGTATCCAGACGTCCTATAGCAAGGAAGCCGAGGTGCGTGCGCAACTCAAGCGCGAAGCTGCTGACCAATCACGCAGTTCTGCCGCCGAACTTGCCAAAGCGTATGGCGTCCGGATTCAGGGGCTTTACACGATCTCCGATGTTGCACCGAATTTCGCCTATGGCATTCAGGCGGGCAGTTGGCCGACAAAGGTCTCTATGATCTCACTTGTCTCCACATCGCCGGCACCGTCTGCGCCTGTTGCTGATCGAGGTGCAACCGTCGAGTCACTCGAAGCCGGCAGCATCACCCTCACCGAAAACATCTATGCGGTCTTCCTGATCGCGCAATGAGTCCTTTGCCATGCTGCTGATGCTCGACAACTACGACAGCTTCACCTACAACCTTGTGCAGTATCTGCAGGCGCTGGGCGCCGAGGTCATGGTGGTGCGCAACGATGCGATGCGCGTCGATCAGATCGCCGCGCTCAGGCCCGAGCGCATCGTCATCTCGCCAGGTCCGTGCACGCCCAACGAGGCAGGCATCTCGCTGCAATTGATCGAGCAGCTGGGTCAGACCACACCCATCCTGGGCGTGTGCCTGGGCCATCAAAGCATCGGTCAGGTCTATGGCGGCGATGTGATCCGTGCCGGCAACATCATGCATGGCAAGACTTCGCCCATTCGCCATGAGGGCAAGGGCGTGTTCGCCGGCCTGCCGGACAGCTACGAGGCCACCCGCTATCACTCGCTGGTGGTGGACAAGACCACCTTGCCGGATGCGCTGGAGGTCACCGCCTGGACCGAAAATCCGGATGGTTCGATGGAAGAGATCATGGGCCTTCGCCATCGCCAGTTTCCGGTCGAAGGCGTGCAGTTCCATCCCGAATCGATCCTGACCCAGCACGGGCACGCCTTGCTGAAAAACTTTCTGCAGCGTTGATTGCGATGCGTCATCTGCGTCTTGGTGTGGCGACTGCATCGCGCTGAGGCGTCAACGCAGCGACGATACAGAGCCACGATGTCACCCGACCCACGCAACTCCCGCGCAACTGATGTCACCGCCGCGCCGGCTTCCACCGCATCCGGATCATGATGAGCACACCCGACGACAGCATCCATTTCTACGAGCCGACCCGGGGCCACGGGCTGCCGCACGATCCGTTCAATGCCATTGTCGGCCCACGCCCGATCGGCTGGATCGGCTCGCGCAGCGCCGAGGGCATTGCCAATCTGGCGCCGTACAGTTTTTTCAATGCCTTCAACTACATTCCGCCGATCGTCGGTTTTGCCAGCATCGGTCGCAAAGACAGCCTGCGCAACATCGAAGCCACTGGCGAATTCACCTGGAATCTGACCACCCGCCCGCTGGCCGAGGCGATGAATGCCAGTGCGGCGATGGTGCCAGCGGAGGTTGATGAATTCGATCTTGCCGGCCTGCAGATGGCGCCATCGCGCCTGATCGCTGCGCCACGCGTCGCTGCCAGCCCGGTGAGTTTCGAATGCCGGCTCAGCCAGCTATTACCGCTGCAAACCGCCGCCGGTCATGCCATCGAGACCTGGTTAGTGCTGGGCGAAGTGGTCGGCGTGCATTTGGCTAAGTCGGCGTTGCACGAGGGCGTCTACGACCCGGCCGCAGTGCAGACGATTCTGCGCGCAGGCGGGCCGGCCGATTACTACGAAGTGCAACCGCAGGCGCGCTTCCGCATGCGGCGTCCAGGCCAATGATCATCGTCGTTGTTTCGCCTAGTACGTCGCTCAGCGCCCGCGATTTCCCGCACTGATTCAGCACGCCGCGAGCCGCTTGCGTCTCCATCCATCACGTTCTGCCACGGTTGTCCCCATGCCCATCACTCCGCAAGAAGCCCTCCAGCGCACCATTGAACACCGCGAAATCTTCCATGACGAAATGGTCGAATTGATGCGGCAGATCATGCGCGGCGAGGTCTCCGACATGATGGTCGCGGCCATCCTCACCGGGCTACGGGTCAAGAAGGAAACCATCGGCGAAATCGCCGGCGCTGCCACGGTGATGCGCGAGTTCTCGCGCCGCGTAGAGGTGAGCGATCGCCAACACATGGTCGACATCGTCGGCACCGGCGGCGATGGCTCGCACACCTTCAACATTTCCACCTGCGCGATGTTCGTTGCTGCAGCCGGCGGTGCCAAGGTGGCCAAGCACGGCAATCGCAGCGTCTCGTCCAAATCCGGCAGTGCCGACGCACTGGAGGCATTGGGCGCGGTGATCGAGCTGCAGCCCGAGCAGGTTGCCGACGCATTGGCGCAGACCGGCATCGGCTTCATGTACGCGCCGGTGCATCACCCGGCCATGAAGGTGGTGGCGCCGGTGCGTCGCGAAATGGGCGTGCGCACCATCTTCAACATCCTCGGCCCGCTCACCAACCCCGCTGGCTCGCCGAACATCCTGATGGGCGTGTTCCACCCCGACTTGGTCGGCATCCAGGCGCGCGTGTTGCAGGAGCTTGGCGCCGAGCGCGCGTTGGTGGTGTGGGGGCGTGACGGCATGGACGAACTCTCGCTCGGCGCCGGCACCCTGGTTGGCGAATTGCGCGATGGCCAGGTGCACGAATACGAAGTGCACCCGGAAGATTTTGGCATCGCCATGTCGGCCAGCCGTAACCTCAGGGTCGCCGATGCGGCGCAATCGCGCGTGATGCTGCTGCAGGTTTTGGATAACGTGCCCGGCCCCGCGCTGGACATCGTGGCGCTCAATGCGGGTGCTGCGTTGTATGTGGCCGGCGTGGCCGACAGCATCGCCGACGGCGTGCTGCGTGCACGCGCGGTACTCGCCGACGGCTCGGCGCGCGCGCGGCTGGACGCTTATGTCGCCTGCACCCGCCAACTCGCCGTGCAGCCCTGAGTCATGCCGGCGACCGCAATGCAGCGTCAATCACCCGCCAGCATCCTCACAGTGACGCTGGCATGCTGCGCGCTGGCATGCAGCTGCGCTCCAGTGCGGTCGTCTTGACCGATAATGCCCGCCCGCCAGGATCCGATACGATGAGCGATATCCTCAACACCATTCTTGCCCGCAAGGCCGACGAAGTCGCCGAGCGCAGTGCGCGCGTGCCGCTGGCCGAGTTGATCGCACGCAGCGCCGACCTGCCGCTCACGCGCGGTTTCGCCGCTGCCATGCAGGCCAGCATCGCCGCCGGCGACCCGGCCGTGATTGCCGAAGTGAAGAAGGCCAGCCCGTCCAAGGGCGTGATCCGGCCCGACTTTCATCCGGCCGATATCGCGGTCAGCTATGAATTTGGCGGCGCGACGTGCCTGTCGGTGCTCACCGATGTGGATTTCTTCCAGGGATCCGATGCCTACCTGCGCCAGGCGCGTGATGCCTGCACGCTGCCGGTGCTGCGCAAGGATTTCACCGTTGACCCGTATCAGGTCTACGAAGCGCGCGTGCTCGGTGCCGACTGCATTTTGTTGATCGTCTCCGCATTGGAAGACGCCCAGCTGGCCGACCTGTCGGGCCTGGCCATGCAGCTGGGCCTGGACGTGCTGGTGGAAGTGCATGACATCGACGAACTCGAGCGTGCGGTGCAGGTGCCGGTGCCATTGATCGGCATCAACAACCGCAACCTGCGCACGTTCGAGGTCACGCTGCAGACCACGCTGGACATGCGCGCCGCCGTGCCGCGTGATCGCGTGCTGGTTACAGAAAGCGGCATCGTCACCCAGGCCGATGTGCAACTGATGCGCAGCAACGATGTGAACGCGTTTCTGGTTGGCGAGACCTTCATGCGAGCGGCCGAACCCGGCGAGTCACTGCGTCAGCTATTCTTCGCGCATGACTGAGTCGTATCCCGCACCGCGCGAAGACGCACCGCTGGTGGTGTTCGACTTCGACCACACCTTGTACGACGGCGATTCCGGCAGCCATCTGTTCGCTTGGCTGATCAAGCGCAATCCGTTGCGCTTGCTGGTCGCACTGTTGGCCTCGCCAATTCTCGGCCCGATGGTGGCGATGCTGCCAACCCGGCGGCGCGGCGTGTCCGGCTATGTGTGGATCGCCACCTTCGGCCTGCATCGCGCGCGCGAGTTCAACCGTTTCATCGACGCATACGTGCTCAAACATGAAGTGCAGATCCGCCAGCGCCTGCTGCCTCATGCGCTCAAGGTCTTCACCGAACACCGCGCTGCCGGGGACCGTGTGGTCGTCGCCACCGGTGCACCGCCAGAACTGGCGCGCGCCATTCTCGGCTTTGTCGCGCACCAGGACGTGCCGGTAATCGGCAGCCTGGTCGGCCCGCGTCTAGGCGCGGTCACCGCACGGCGGCACTGCCATAACGAGGAAAAGATGCGCATGTTGCGCGAGCGCGGCTACTCCGACATCGCCATCGCCTATTCGGACAGCACCGCAGATCTGCCGCTGTTGAAGGCCGCGCGCGCGCCGGTGGTGGTCAATCCCAAGGCCAATCGCGAAGCGGTGTTCCGTCAGGTCCTGCCGGCGGGGACGCCCATCCTCAACTGGGGTTGCCGCGACCGCGGCGGCAAGGCGCTGTAGGCAAGCGCACGCGTCCAGGCGGCAAGTCTTGCAAGCGGATGGACGGGTGTGCAGTTCAGCCCGCTGTGCGTCATTGATGAAGCGCACCGACTTGGGTAAGGCCTATGCAATTTAATAACGACGAATCATCAGAACCGTGACGCAGTTGCGATGCGAACCGTGCGGTTCGACTGCCCGAACTCTCTCTTATAAGAGGTATCGCGCAAACGCGTTGGTGTAAGCCTCCGCAAGTGCCAATGTCGGCAGCATCGCAATCGCGTACCTCGTTGCCGAACTCGGCACGCAGCCAATGCAACGCACTGGCTGCGTGGTGCCGTCTCAGCGAGTGCCGTACAGCACGACGGTCTTACCGCGTGCATGCAGCAGGCCGTCGGCTTGCAGCTTCTTGAGCACGCGGCCGGCCATTTCGCGCGAGCACCCGACCAGGCGCGCCAGTTCCTGGCGCGAAACGCGCAGCTGGGTGCCTTGCGGATGACTCATCGCTTCCGGCTCTTTGGACAGGTCGTGCAGCGTGCGCACGATGCGGTCGGTCACGTCCAGGAAGGCCAGGCGGCTGGCTTTCCTTGTGGTATCGAGCAGCCGTTTTGAAAGCTGAACACCGATCGCGTACAGGATCTTAGGCGCATCCGGCGACAGGCTGGTCTGGAAAAGCTGCTGCAGCCGCTCGTAGCTGATCTCGGCAAGCTCGCACTGGGTGCGAGTGCGCAGGATCACCTCGCGCGTATCGGATTCGATGAACAAGCCCATCTCGCCGACGAATTCCCCGCTACCGAAGTAGCCCAGCACCAACTCACGGTCGTCATCTTCCTCGGCGATGATGCTCACCGAGCCGCTGATCACGTAGTAGAGGGTGCCGGCCGGGTCTCCTGGCCGGAACACATCGGTCCGGGTCGGATAGCGCCTGCGGTGACTGTGCGCTAGGAAACGCTCGATGGTGCCCGCGTCCAGCGCCAGGGAAGGGGTAGCGTTACGTACCGTCGTAGTGACAACCGTCGTGTTTCCTGGGCTCATGGGAGTTCCGCGTGTGATTCCTGAAGCTTAATGGCATGAGTCATGCAAGGTAAACCATTCTTAACATCGGCATTTCGTTGCTGGGATCTTTGGCTCATAATTAACTCCTTTCCCGCTTTCCATAAGGACAGACCGACGTGGTCAAGCCGTTGCCTCGCCTGAGGCTACAGGGGTTCAACAACCTCACCAAGGCGTTGAGCTTCAACATCTACGACGTCTGTTATGCGCGTACCGAAGAGGAGCGTCAGCGCTACATCGAGTATATCGATGAGCAGTACGACGCCGATCGTCTGACGCAGATCCTGACCGATGTGGCCGAGATCATTGGCGCCAACATCCTCAATATCGCACGTCAGGACTACGATCCGCAGGGTGCATCGGTGACCATTCTGATCTCCGAAGAACCGGTGATCGACAAAAAGCAGGCCGGCAAGGAGTTGATCTCCGACGCCGTGGTTGCTCACATGGACAAGAGTCATATTACTGTCCATACATATCCGGAAACGCACCCGCAGGAAGGTATCGCCACGTTCCGCGCCGATATCGACGTCGCCACCTGCGGCGTGATCTCGCCGCTGAAGGCGCTGAACTATCTGATCGAGACGCTGGAATCGGACATCGTGATCATGGACTACCGTGTCCGTGGCTTTACCCGCGATGTGAAGGGCAAGAAGCACTACATCGACCACAAGATCAACTCGATCCAGCACTTCCTCGCCAAGAACGTGAAGTCGCGCTACGAGATGATCGATGTCAACGTCTATCAGGAAAATATCTTCCACACGAAGATGCACCTGAAGGACTTCGACCTGGATCAGTACCTGTTCGAAGAGCGCGCCAAGAACCTCTCGTTCAAGGAACGCATGAAGATCGAAACGCTGCTCAAGCGCGAGATCGAAGAACTGTTTCACGGGCGCAACCTGAGCGAATAAGCGCAGGAGCAACCCGTTTCGCGCTTGCGTAGGCGCGCAAATGCCACAAGGCGGGACGGCCCGCCACGCGATCACCTCGCGTTCCACAGCCGACGGCGGCCCAGTGTGCAAACACTGGGTCGCTTTTTTTTTGTGCGATTTTTTGTGAGGAGTACTGCGATGCCCTGGATCTATCTGTTGCTGGCCGGCCTGTTCGAGATCGGCTTTGCCATGGGACTGAAATACAGCGACGGCTTCACCCGCCTGTGGCCGACCGTGCTGACGATCGGCCTGGCCGGCATCAGTCTGTGGTTTATGACCCAGGCGCTGAAAACCATTCCGGTCGGCACCGGCTACGCGATCTGGACCGGCATTGGCGCGCTGGGCGTGACCATCGCCGGCATCGCGTTGTTCGGCGACAGCGCGTCGTGGTCGCGACTGGCGTGCATCGGTTTGATCGTGGCTGGCGTGATCGGGTTGAAGCTCGTGTCATAGTCGGCATCGCTGCACGGGCCTACCCCCCAAAGGTTGCTGCGCAAACCTGACTACCGACCCAGTGGCTTACTAACCCACGCTTCGGCCGTGGCCGCACCCGCACCCGGGCGCAGCCCCCAAAGTCTGCTGTGCAAACCTTGGGCCCAACTTGTTAGCTCCCTATCCCCACGCCTTCGGCGTAAAAGGGGGCTCTAATCCGGTGGTGCGTCGCTAGGCGTGACGTTGGTGACGCTGTTGACGGAGTGGCCGTCACAGCGGGCGGGTGGCTGTGCATGTTGCACGCGACCGTAGGCTGGATTTTGGCCGCTAGGGGCTAGCCGCCAATTCCCGATTCCCGATCCCGACTAGAGCCGGTACGCGACGGTCTTCATCAGCTTGGAGGCCAGAGCCATCGCGCTGGGGATCGGGGCGGGCAGCTGGCGGGCGCCGGCTTGTTCGGCTTGGTCTGCGTGGCGGGCCTCGTCGATCTTCATCACGCGCAGGATGGCGCGGCTGCGTTGGTCGATGTCGGGCAGGGTTTCCAGGTGCTCATCCAGGTGGGCTTCAACCTGTCGCTCGGTTTCGACCACGAACCCCAGGCTCCAGTCGTCGCCACGCAGCCCGGCGAGCGCGCCGAGCGCGTAGCTGCCGGCGTACCAGAGTGGATTGAACAAGCTGGGGCGGCTGTCCAGTTCGTGCAGGCGGTCGGCACACCAGGCGAGGTGGTCAGTCTCTTCCTGCGCGGCTTCCAACAGGTGGCGCTGGGTGTGCGTGTCGCGGGCCACCGCGGCCTGGCCGAAATACAGGCCCTGCGCGCAGACTTCGCCGACATGGTTGATGCGCATCAGGCCGGCGGCGTGGCCACGCTGCTCCGGGTCCAGCGCGACGTCGGGTGTGTCCGCAGCGGGGTTGGGGCGTTCGGCCGGCGGATTGCCGAAGACTGTGTCCAGCGCGCGCTGGGCTTCGACCAGCAGCCGGTCGAGCGGGCTATGCAGTCGGGAAGGGGAGGTCTGGGTCATGCGTCGATTCTGGCCCCGCTCCGCCGCGCTGCCAACCGCCATAGCCCGGCCGTCGCTGCAACTTGCGTCCCCGCCGGGCGTCCCGTACAATCCGGCGTCTTCTGTTTCGCCTTCACAACGCGTGGCAAAGTTCCAGTGGTCATCGGCCGCTGCAATCCGCCCGACCACTCAAGAGTTTTCTCATGACTACGTTCACAGCCAAGTCCGAGACCGTCCAGCGCGACTGGTATCTCGTTGACGCCGCCGGCAAGACGCTCGGCCGTCTGTCCACCGAACTGGCCCGCCGCCTGCGCGGCAAGCACAAGCCGGTTTATACCCCTCACGTCGATACTGGCGATTACCTTGTGGTGATCAACGCCGAGAAGATCGTGGTTACGGGCAATAAGCTGAAAGACAAGAAGTATCACCGCTTCACCGGCTACATCGGTAATTTGAAAACCGAGAGCCTGGAGCAGGCGCTGCAGCGCCACCCGGAGCGCGTGATCGAAATCGCCGTCAAGGGCATGCTGCCGAAGGGCCCCCTGGGCCGCACCATGTACCGCAAGCTCAAGGTCTATTCGGGTGCCGAGCATCCGCATGCCGCCCAGCAGCCGCAAGTTCTGGATATCTAAATCATGGCTATCACGCAAAACTACGGCACTGGCCGCCGCAAGTCCTCCACCGCTCGCGTGTTCCTGCGCAAGGGTACCGGCAAAATCACCGTTAACGACCGTCCGCTGGACGAGTTCTTTGGTCGTGAGACTGCGCGCATGATCGTGCGCCAGCCGCTGGAACTGACCAAGAACACCGAAAGCTTCGACATCCTGGTCACCGCCTCCGGCGGCGGCACCACCGGTCAGGCCGGTGCGATCCGTCTGGGCATCGCCCGTGCGCTGGTCGAATACGACGAAACCCTGAAGTCCGAGTTGCGTAAGGCTGGCTTCATGACCCGCGACGCCCGTGAAGTCGAGCGTAAGAAGGTCGGTCTGCACAAGGCCCGTCGCGCTACCCAGTTCTCCAAGCGCTGATCCATCGCGTTTGGTGCGGCCCGGTTCGCCGGGGCGCCTGCTTCAAAAGCCCGGCCATGCCGGGCTTTTGTCGTTTTGGGGTTTGACGTCTGTGGTTTGCGCGCGCGGCAAAGGTTGCCCTGGAGGAGAAAGGCGAGATGCGCCTGGCTGCATGTACGCAATGCGTCGCTGCGAAACTTGGGCAACAAAAAAGGCCCGATCTTCGATCGGACCTCTTGTGTTTGGCTGCCCCGGATGGATTCGAACCACCGATGCCTGAGTCAGAGTCAGGTGCCTTACCGCTTGGCGACGGGGCAATAAAAACGTGTTGATTCAAGATTATCGCATGCCGGTGAGGGCGTGAATACCTTGGTGGCTATGGGTGGACTCGAACCACCGACCCCAGCATTATGAGTGCTGTGCTCTAACCGGCTGAGCTACATAGCCTAGGGAGCCGACAATTCTCACGATGCGCTGCAGTGTTGTCAAGTATTTCGTTTTCAGCTTGTGAGCCGGGCGTCGCCGTGGCAGAGTCGGTGACAGTAGATTTTCAGGAGTCCGCATCGTGATCGATCCGGACGGTTTCCGGCCAAACGTTGGCATCGTGCTGATGCGGCAGGACGGTCAGGTGTTCTGGGCACGACGTGTGCGCAGGGACGGCTGGCAGTTCCCGCAAGGTGGCATGAACACCGACGAGACCCCCGTTGAAGCCATGTACCGCGAGTTGCGCGAAGAAACCGGGTTGTTGCCCGAGCATGTGGAATTGCTCGGTGCCACGCCGGGGTGGCTACGCTATCGCCTGCCCAGCCGCGCGGTGCGCCGCAATGAGCGGCAGGTGTGTATCGGGCAGAAGCAGGTCTGGTTCCTGCTGCGTTTCACCGGCGACGAATCCCATCTCAAACTCGACCATACCGATACCCCGGAATTCGATCATTGGCGCTGGGTGGATTTTTGGTATCCGGTCGAGCACGTGGTGATGTTCAAGCGCGGCGTGTATGCCCGCGCGTTACGTCATCTGGCGCCGCTGGCGCAGAATCTGGCGGGCCCGGCGGCAGTCGGCGCGATGCCCGAACGTGCGCTGGAGGCGTGGTTGCCGGGCAGCAGCGCGGCCGGGCACGACAGCCCACGCAAGCGCCCACGCAAGCGCAGCGGGGCTCGGCCGATATGAATTAATAATGATTAACGTATGGAATTGACACCTATTCTCGTTTGCGGTGCAATTAGTGCCGGTCCTTTCCGGATCGCCAACACCTAACCGATACCGTGTACGTCTGCATCTGTAATGGGGTCACCGACCACCAGATCCGCGAAGCGGCCGAGAATGGCTGCGCCAGCCTTGCCGAACTGACCATGCGCACCGGCTGCGGGTCCAATTGCGGCTCGTGTCTCGAGATGGCGGGCGATTTGTTGAATCAGGTACACGCCACCCGCGCGTTGCCGTTGCCCCTGTTGGGACTGGCCAGCGCTGCATGATGTAAGCCGTCCGGGTCTGCAGGGCCCGACCATGGCTTTCATGTGTTTCCTCAGCGATACCTAACGCGGCGCGCAGCTGCGTTGCCCCGAGTGCAAGTGGTGTCCCTCCGTCATTGGAGCAGCCATGCAGCTGCGAGGCTTTTCGCGGGCGGACTGCAACACCGCGCGCGCTGGCGCCGCAGCTGGCGTTGGCCGGCAAGATTACAGCCGGTTCGTCGGCCGATTTGTCGGCGGATATCTGGCAGCTTTGAATAATTTTGATGCTGGCGTCTCCGTCTCGCGAAGCGTCCCGCAACTGATCACGATTCGCGTTCCTTCATGCCTTGCGCCAACGCGTTAGAGTGCGGCCGGCTCACTGTCTCGGAGACATCGCATGAAGGGCGATACCAAAGTCATCGAGTACCTCAACAAGGTGCTCTACAACGAACTCACTGCGATCAACCAGTACTTCCTGCACGCCAAGATGCTGAAGAACTGGGGCCTGAAAGAACTGGCCGAGCATGAGTACAAAGAATCTATCGACGAAATGAAGCATGCGGACAAGCTGTCCGACCGCATCCTGTTTCTCGAGGGGCTGCCCAATTTTCAGGCGCTGGGCAAGCTGCGCATCGGCGAGAACCCGACCGAGATGTTCCGCTGCGATCTGACCCTGGAGCGCGAGGCCGTTGTCGTGCTGCGCGAGGCAGTGGCTTATGCGGAGACCGTCAAGGACTACGTGAGCCGCCAGTTGTTGGTGGACATCCTGGAGTCGGAAGAAGAGCACATCGACTGGCTGGAAACCCAGCTGGATCTGGTGGCGCGCATCGGCGAGCCGAATTATCTGCTGACCAAGCTGGACGACTAAACGCGCGTCTGGCCGGGTGATTGTTTGGCCCTGACCTGCTGGCGCGGGTTGTCTACTGGTTGGTGTTTTCAGCGATTGTTTGCTGATGATGTGTCTTGCAGCTTTGGCTGCCTGGTGAGAGTGCGTGGCTTCGCCCGTACCCTCACCCCAAGCCCTCTCCCGTAGGAGAGGGGCTCTAGCCTCGTTCCGAGGCTCAAGAGGCTTGAGCGTCCTCCTGCATGAGCGGGCATTGAGCGTCAGAGCGATTAAGCATCGCGTTGACGACTTGCAGATGCTCGGTACATAGCTTTCAGGCGGTCTGCACATAGCTGTCGGCGCCTGCCTGATGATCCGTGCTCGATGCTCATCAATCATGTTGGTGACGGCCTGCAAGCGCGCTACGGCCTCCCCATGCGACCACGCGCCGTAAAGATGCGGCGATGATCCTGGGCGCGCTCACCGAGCGATCAAGGCAGCCATGACCGAGTAGCGTTCGTGGTCAGGACGGCTCTGCCCGAGTGCGTTCGCGGTCGGAGCGGGGTCGGAGTGGCTATTGCCAAGGCACGTTCGATGCGGATGGTGGCGCCGCGCCGTTGTCGCCGCTTCGATAGCGCTTCTTCGATTACGGATTTGTCGTGTTGGCGGCGGCTTGCAGGTGGGCGACTTGGCCTAGCAGCGCCAGGCGCGCGCGCGCGTATTCGGCGATGACCAGGGCGACCATGGCCGAGGGGCGTTCGATGGTGCCGGTGCGGGCGGCCAGTTCGATACGCCGTGCCGCGTTGGACACGGCCTGGGCGCCGACGTTGGCGCTGGAGGACTTGAGGGTATGGGCGAGGTCGCGCAGCTGCATGCTGTCGCGATTGGCTGCGGCCGCTTCCAGTTGTTCGATGATGAGCGGGGCGTCTTCCAGGAACAGCTGCAGGATGGTGATGGTGTCAGCGCCGGCCACTTCGTACAGCTCGTCGATGACGCTGTTGTCCAGGATCGGCAATGCGCGTGCCTGCGCACCGGCGCTGGCGCTTTCGGGGGCATGTGTGGCCTGGCCGGTGGTGCTTTGGCCGGGCAGCAGCGCCTGACGCGGCAGCCAGCGTTGCAGGCAGGCGTCGAGCTGTTCGCGTGCGACCGGCTTGGACAGATAGTCGTCCATGCCGGCGGCCAGGCAGCGTTCGCGGTCGCCGGCCATGGCGTTGGCGGTCATCGCCACGATCGGAATCGGGCGCCCGCCGCTTTCGGTTTCCAAGGCGCGCCAGTGGCGGGTGGCGGCGTAGCCGTCCAGCACCGGCATCTGGCAATCCATGAAGATCATGTCGTAGCGGGTGGATTCCATGCGGCTCAGCGCGGCTTCGCCGTCCGTGGCTGTGTCGGCCTCGAAGCCAAGCACGGCCAGCAGCTTCTGCGCGACCAGCAGGTTCACCGGGTTGTCTTCGACCAGCAGGATGCGCATTTCGCGCGCGTTGGCCACTGGCGGCGGCAACGGCTCGGGAATCATCGCCGTGGCCAGCGTGGCGGTGTGGCCGGGCTTGGGATCGGCCGGCCACACCAGGGCGCGCAGGGTTTCGTCCGGGCTCTGACGCGGCACAAGAGTGGCGTGATCCTGCAATTCGGCCGGCACCGGCTCTTCGCCGTACAGCCAGATCAGCCGCGCGCTGTTGGCGTCTCCCGGGCGGGCGAGTGCGCGGTGCACAGCGCGTGCGCTGTAGCGCAGTGTGTCGTGGTCGGCGATGACGCAGCGGAAGCCCTCTGTGTCACTTTGGCGGCGCACGCGTTCGAGCGCTTCCTGGGTGGTTTCCATCAGCACATGCGATACGCCCCAACTATCGAGCAGGCGCTTGAGACGTTGCGACAGGCGCGCATCGGAGCTGATCACCATCACCCGCGCGGCGTCGGCGCCGGTGGCCTGCTGCAGGTCGCCGATAACCTTGAGTAGCGGAATTTCAAACCAGAAGGTGGAGCCGCGCCCGGGTTCAGATTCTACCCCGATGCGGCCGCCCATCAGATCAATGATGCGTTTGCAGATCGCCAGGCCCAACCCGGTGCCGCCGTACAGCCGCGTGGTGGAAGCATCGGCCTGTGCGAAGGAGCGAAACAGGCGCGCCTGCTGGTCCGGGGCGATGCCGATCCCGGTGTCGCGCACCTGGAAGCGCAGCAGATGTTGGGCACGGGTTTCGCCCAGGCGACGCAGCTGGATGTCGACGCTGCCGCGTTCGGTGAACTTGATGGCGTTGCCGATCAGGTTGCCCAGCACCTGGCGCAGGCGGATCGGGTCGCCGCGCACCAGCAGGCGCACTGACGGTTCGATATCCAGGCTTAGCCGCAACTGACGGCCTTCTGCGGTGCGCTGCAGCAGTTGCACGACGCCGTCGAGCAGTTCGCGCAGGTTGAAGGTGGTGATTTCCAGTTCGAGCTTGTTGGCTTCGAGTTTGGAGTAATCGAGGATGTCGTCGACGATGCGCAGCAGCTGCAACGAGCTGCCAGTGGCGGTCTGCAGCATGTCGCGTTGGTCCAGGCTCAGCTGGCCGCTGGAGATCAGCTCCAGCATCGGAATGATGCCGTTGAGCGGGGTGCGGATCTCGTGGCTCATGGTCGCCAGGAATTCCCCTTTGGCCAGCGTGGCGGCTTCGGCAGTCTGTTTGGCGCGCAACAGCTCCTGTTCGAGTTCGCCGTGGCGCTGCAGCTCCTGCTGCAAGCGTTCGCGGGCCAGCTCAGACTCTTCCAGGCGTTGCGCCAAGGCGTGCTGCGCACGTGCGGCCCGGTAGGCGCCGGCTGCAGCGCAAATGCCGCACACCACTGCCAGTACTGCCGACACCGCGGTGGCCGCGCGCCAGGGGCCTTGCAGCGAAGACCGCTGCAGGGCTGCACCTAGCGCTGCAGCGAGCGCCGCCAGTGTTGCCGCGATGCTCCAGGCGCGGAGGCCCCCTGCCTGCACTGTCACTCAGAGCACCGCGCTCGTGAAATCGAAGTTCAGTTCCTTGCCGACCGTCTGCACCAGGTTGCCCTGGATGAAATCCACACCGCTCATCCACATCGCAGCCGCTGCCTGCGGGTCTTCGATGCGTTGGCCGATGATGAGCAGGCCGCGCTGGTGGGCGATGTCGATCACGCCGCGCAATTCGTCGCGCACCGCCGCGTTGCCATGGGCATCGGCGAAGCGGTGGGCCATGCGCACGAAGCTCAGTGGCAACTGGGCCAGCAGCGCGTTGGCTTCGTCGCCGGGTTCGAACTGGCTCAGGCAGAACTGAACGCCGGCCGGCATCAACTTGGCGCAGAACTGCTGCACGGTGACGGCATGGATCAGCGCATCGTCCAGGCGCAGATCCACGATCAGGGACTGCCCGGCCACGCCGCGTTCCACCAGAGCCTTGAGCAGCCAATCGGCGAAGGCGTCACGGGCCAGCGTGCGCGGTGACTGCGATACGAACAGGCGCAGCGGCGGGCTGGCGTGCTGGTACAGATGCAGCAAGCCCAGCGCGTGGTCCATGACCTGCTGGTCCAGATCGGCGATGCGCCCGGCCGCTTCGGCGGCAGGAATGACCAGGCCCGCCGACAGCAGGGTGCCGTCGGCCTGGCGCAGACGCAGCAGCACCTGGTATTGCGCGGTGTCGCCGCCGGCCACGGCCACGATCGGTTGATAGGCCAGTTCTAGTTGGCCTTCGACCAGCCGCAGTTGCTCCTGCTGTTCGGCCTGGCTGGGTGCCAGATAGGTCTGCACGCCCTCGCTGCGCAGGCGTGCCTGCAGCGCGGTGCGTTCGACCGCTTCCAGCGCGCTGCCGGTGTCGTCGAAACCCAAGCCCAGCGCTGCCACGCCGATGGCACAGCGCACGTGCACGGATTCTTCTTCGCGCACCGGGAAAGCGTTGGCGGACAAGCGCTGGCGGATCTCCAGCGCCTGTTGTTCCAGACTGGCTTCGGGCATGTCCACGGCCAGCAGCAGGAAGCTGTTGTCGTTCAAGCGCGCCAGCGGGTAGGGCTGAGCGGCGCTAGCCAGGCGGTGCCCGGCCTGGGTCATCAGGCGCTCGTAGGCGGCGTAGCCATAGCGTTCGCGCAGGCCGAGCGCACTGGCGATCTCGATGAAGAACAGGCCGCCGGACTGCTTGCGCTCCAGCGCATCGGCGAGCAGGTCCATCACGTGGCCGCGCGTGGGCAGACCGGTTTCCGGATTGCTGCGCACACTGACCTGTTCGCCGGCTAGCTGCAGCGCCTGTTGGCGTGCGCGGCGGATGCGATTGGACACCGCAGCGATCAGATGGCGCGGGCGAATTGGTTTGGTGAGGAAGTCGTCGGCGCCGCTGTCGAGCACTTCGAACTGGCGCTCCGGGTCCGGGTCGCCGGTGAGGAACACGATTGGCAGCAACTGCTGACCGGGCTGCTGGCGGATCAGCGTGGTCAGGCGGATGCCGTCCAGTTCGGGCATGTGCAGGTCCATCAGGATCAGATCCGGGTGATAGTCCTGGATCGCCTGCGGCACGCTGGCGGCAGTCATTTCGACCTGCGCGTGCATGCCGGCACCGTGCAGCACGCTCTGCGCGAACAAGGCCTGGGAGCGATCGTCTTCGACGATGAGCACACGATATGGCGCATCGGCCGCAATGTTGTCGTCGCCTTCGCGCGCCGCGGCTGCGGAGGTCGGCGGTGCAGCGAACGCCGATGCCGATGCGGCACGCGCGCTGCTAACGGCGGCTGCCGGGCGCAGCGCGGCCACGGGGGCAGCCGAACTTGGCGCAGCTGCAGGGGCTGGCGCAGGAATGATCGCTGCGCTCACCGGCGCGGCGTCGTCAGACGTCGCGGCAGCCTCATCGGCCCAGCGACGCCAGTGGTCGGCCGGCGGGGTCTCGGCGCGCAGTGCACGATTACGCGTGGCGGTATCGTCACGTGTGGTGGAAACAACCGGATCTCGGGCGGCCATCGATATTCCCTACAGTAACTGTGATTATGCGATGAACTTCACCGTAGCGGGGAGCTGCGTGCAGCCGGCGTGGCGGTAGAGCGCATCGGCGCGACCAGCCGGCGCATGCCCCGCCATAGCAAGCGCCAGACCCACCACACCACCAGCGCCGCCAGCAGGCTGGAACCCACCGCAACACTCAGTGCCAGCCACGGGTGCGCCAACGCCAGTGCCAATGCCGTGGTGGCGACGGTGTCTTCGGCCAGCGAGGCGACCCAGTTGCTGGCCGGCTCGGGTGAGGTGTTGAGCAATACGCGGGTTCCGGCCTTGAGCGTGTGGCTGGTGAGCGCCACGCCGGCGCCGGCCGCCAGGGCGCCGGCACCCAGATCGCCGTCGGGCGAGAGGGTGGCCGCGGCCAGGAAGGCGCCGGCCGGCACGCGCGCCAGCGTCTGCAGCAGGTCCCAGCCCGAATCCACGCCCGGGATCTTGTCGGCGAAGAATTCGGCCACTGCCAGCGCGCCGGAGGTGCCCAGCACCCACCACGACTGCGCCGGATGCAGCGCCGGCGGCAAGTCGATCCAGCCCAGCAGGCCGGCCAGGCCGACGCCGAACACGGTGAGATAGACCCGGATGCCGGCCAGCCAGGCCAGCAGAATGCCGATCACGAACAGATGCGCTTCGCTCATGGCGTGGTTCCCTGCAAACAATTGCAGAACTATCGCAGAACTTTGGGATAACCGCCGGGCCAGCGCCAGCGCGACGATTGTCGGGGCTCTGGCACACTACGCCGCCGATGATTGCGCCGGCCCGTCCGGACCCGATGCCCATGAGACCAGCCGCACGCGTGCAGATCGTCCAACGTGACTCCGGCGGTGGCCGTCCCGGTGGCCGCTGGCTGTGGCTGGTGGTCGCCGTCGTCTGGCTGGCCTCGCTGGGCGGGGTGTGGTGGATGGCCACGCGCACCGCCGCCCCGCGCTTGGTGGAGGCCGAGGCTGCGCTGCGGCAGGCGCAACGCAGCCAGGCTCAGCAGCGTCGGCAGATCGAGCAGTTGCAGCAGCGTCAGGTCAATCTGGCGATGTCGGACAAGATCAGCCGCGCGGCCAATACCGAAGTGCAGGCCTCGCTGGCCGAGCGCGACGAGCAGATCGCCGCATTGCGTGCCGACGTGGCCTTCTACGAGCGCTTGGTGGGCTCCACAGCGCAGCGTAAGGGGCTCAACGCACACTCGGTGCAGTTCACTGCCGAAGCCGGCGGCACTTGGAATTACAGCGTGGTGCTCACCCAGAACCTCAACCGTGGCGCGATCAGCCAGGGCCAGCTGCGCTTTGCGGTAGAAGGCGTGCGCGCCGGCAAGCTGCTGACGGTGAGCTGGAACGAGCTGCACCAGAGGCCCGATGCCGCCGGGCAGCCGTATTCCTTTCGCTATTTCCAGCAACTGGACGGTAGCGTGATCCTGCCGAAGGATTTCACCCCGCAACGTGTCAAAATCTCCCTGAGCGGTGATGGGGCGCCGGTCAATCAGACATTCGATTGGAAAGTCGCCGGCAATGGCGCGGGGGAGTAGCTCATGTTCGGAAACAAGTCCAACCGTGGTGCACAGACCGTGGTCGATACCTTGATCGGACCGCAGGTCGTCATCCGCGGCGACCTGATGTTCAGCGGCGGCCTGTATGTGGAAGGCCGCGTCCTGGGCAAGGTGATTGCCGAAGAAGGTGCCAGCGCCACCTTGACGGTGGCCGAGCAGGGCAGCATCGAGGGCGAAGTGCGCGCGCCGGTGGTCATCATCAACGGCCAGCTGATCGGTGATGTGCATGCCGCTGAGCGGGTCGAACTGGCCGCCAATGCGCGCGTGCAGGGCAATGTGCATTACCAAGTGGTGGAAATGAGCGCCGGTGCGCAGCTCACCGGGCGGCTGATCCACGCCGCCAGCGCAGGCGCAACCGCGGCTCTGCCGGCGCCGGAAGCCAGCCGTGCCGAGCCGGTCAAGGCACTGCAGGCCGAAACCGCCGACGTCTGAGTGCGGCGTGCGCGGTGAACGCCAGCGCAGCCGCGACTTGAAGTGGGGCCGTCTGGCCCCCATGCTGACGCCATGAGTACGCTCGTTTCGCTTCCCACCGCCGCCCCGGTACCGGACTACCAATCCATCGACCGGCCACTGAACTTTTCCGTGGCCGCCGCCGCCAAGGTGCGCGAGCTGATCCAGGAAGAAGGCAATGCCGACCTGGCACTGCGCGTGTACATCCAGGGCGGCGGGTGTTCCGGTTTCCAGTACGGCTTCGAGTTCGACGAGAACCGTGCCGAGGATGACCTTGCCGTGGCCACCGATGGCGTGACGCTGCTGGTCGATCCGCTAAGCCTGCAATACCTGATGGGCGCCGAGGTGGATTACACCGAAAGCCTGACCGGCGCGCAGTTTGTGATCCGCAATCCTAATGCGAAGACCACGTGCGGGTGCGGGAGCAGTTTCAGCGTCTGATCGTGTGGATGCGTGCTGATTGCTGGCGTGTAGTGCGTGTCCCGGTAAGGCGCCTGTTGCGATGACAGCTTGGTTCTTGCGCGTGAGATCGAGCGCTTCGTACTCGCGCGCGCTGCGCTCCTTGAAACATTCAACGCGTGCCGATGAGGCGTGCCGGGCAGTAGGTGGTGTGACGTGTTTGCGTTAGGTCGCTTGCCGCGCTGTGCTTGCTGATGGTGCTGCGTTTGCTGCTGGTGACGTATCGCGCGTTTGGCCGATGCAGCTCGATGGACGACTGCAGACTGCCTTCACGATCAGGCTGCCGACGCGACCTGCTTATTGCGTAAACGCCGCTACTGCTCAGACATGCGTTCGAGTGCTTCAACTGTCGATAATTCCACGGCAATCCTTCAATGCGATGACCGCAATGTGCGCCACATAAAGCGCGCAAGCAGCGATCCCTGCGCGCAGTTGAGGCAGATGGTCTGCGCCACGCGCAGCGCTTTAGCCATCTTCTACATGATGGTAGGAATGCAGCGTGTGCTGTCTATCGAGGGCCTGAGACGCAGCTGATTGCTTGGTTTTTGCGCGGCGTGAGCCACCCCTGCGTGCATTTAACGCGCCGCTAATATCTGCGTGTTGCAGCTTTCGCGGCGCGCGCGCCGGCTTCGTGCGTGCGCGGTGGTGCGTAGAGCGAGATGACCATACTGCGTGCGTGTTCACCGCTGGCGTCACGATATGCGCGTTTTATCCAGACAGTGCCGCTTGTCCATGCTGATGCCCTTCGGCCGGACGCGATGCTATGACGACCGCGCATGCCATGCATTGCGTCGATTCCAAGCGGTGGCGCAGTGACCGCTCCTACTTCTCTCGCACGTCGATCGGGCAACTGCTGCCGATCTTGCGTTGCGTGAGTGTTTTTTGCCTATTTCGTCCTTACCATAAGAGAGCATCACCCATGTTGCAGATCAACTCCCGATCGGCGTTTGGCCTGGCCGCCATGTTGGGCATCGCCAGCACCGTGCTCGCACCCAGCGCGCAGGCCGCGCCCGCACGCGGCACCGTGCTCACCAGCAGTTTCCTGACCAGTTATACCCGTGATGCGATCAGCGCAATGCTTGCCTCCGACTCGCAGCCAGAGCAGGCCAAATGTAATGTCCGTGTTGCTGAATTCACCTATGCAACCGTTGGTGTCGAAGGCGAACCCGCCACTGCATCTGGCGTGCTGCTGATTCCGGGTGGCGAGCGCTGCGCCGGGCCGTATCCGTTGCTCGGTTGGGGACGTCCAACGGAGACGGTTCGCGCGGAGGAGCAGGCCAAGGACATCCGCGATGCCAAGGGCAACGACCCGCTGGTTACGCGGCTCGCCAGCCAGGGGTATGTCGTGGTCAGCAGCGACTATCTGGGGCTTGGTAAGTCTAACTACGGTTATCACCCGTACCTGCACAGCGCGACCGAGGCGAGTGCGACCATCGATGCGATGCGATGCGTGCAGCGCGCAGCGTATTGCAGCGGTTGAACACGCCGCTTTCGGGCAAGGTCATGCTGTCGGGTTATTCGCAGGGCGGCCATACGGCGATGGCCACACAGCGTGAGATAGAAGCGCACCTGTCCAAGGAATTCCAGCTGGTGGCCAGCGCGCCGATCTCCGGGCCTTACGCGCTGCAGCAGACATTTTTGGACAGCTGGAGCGGCAGCAACGCGGTAGGCGAAAGCAGCTTCGGCATCATTCTGGGCAGCTATGCCATCGTCGCGATGCAGCACACTTACAAGAATATCTATCTGTCGCCCGGACAGGTGTTTCAAGACCCGTGGGCCGCCAAAGTGGAGCCCTTGTTCCCGGGCAAGCAAAGCCTGACAGATCTGTTCCTCGGCGACACCTTGCCCGGCATCGATCAAATTAAGGCGTATTTCCAGCCTGGCTTCTACCGCGACTTTGCCAGCAATCCCGCCAACCCGTTCCGTCAGGATCTGGCGCGCAACGATCTGCTGGCGTGGACGCCGCACACCCCGACATTGCTGTGCGGTTCGTCCAACGATGCCACCATTCCGCTCAAGAATGCGCAGACCGCCATCGCCAGCTTCAAGCGGCGTGGTAGCAACCAGGTGGCGTTGGTGGATATCGGCACCGGCAACTCCAGCGACAACTCGGCCTTCGACCATCTGTTGACGAACGAACCGTGCATCGTGGCGGTGCGGCATCAGTTGCTGGACAAGCAACGCTGACGCCAGGGTTATTGTTGACGCTGCCTTAGGTTTTGCAGGTGCGGGCGTATCGAGCGCCCGCACCTGCATGGTTCGTCGCTGCTCTTGCGTCAATGCATTCCCGATGACCACCGGCTAGCGTGGATGCCTTGACGTTGTGATATCCGCACGCCCTGCCGGGGATTGGGCCACATGCGGCCTGCCGTGAACCACAGGCCGAGCCAATCACCAGCGCGGGTGGCGCCCACGTCTGAACACGCACCGCAGCTGCCTTAGGCAGAGTGCTTATGATGGTTGCAGGCGCTGCCGATTATCGGCAGGCTTGCGCCGATGTCAGAGCCTCTTTTTTCATCTTCCGGTTTTGCCTTCACCCACGCGCCGCTCGATCGCGGTGATGTGCTGCGTGACGATCCCGACGCCCTGGCGCGTCTCTGGCCGCAGGGCCGTGTGCTGTTGCTCGATGCCAAAGGCGCGGCGCTGGCCGATGCCGATGGCCAGCCGCTGTTGATGGGGGGCGCGGCACTGGCCGATGGTCCAGAGGCGGCGATCTTCCTGGGCCTGCGCGACGCGGTGGGCTGGTTTTGTCTGCCGGCCGACATTGCCGCGGTGCAGGCGCCCCAGCGGATCGATCTACGCCAGGCGGCGGCCGACTGGCCCGCCGAGATCGCGACCGCCTTCGCTTATGCACGGGCGATGCTGCACTGGCAATCGCGCACGCGCTTTTGCGGCGTCTGCGGCGGTGCGATCGCGTTCCGGCGCGCCGGCTTCATCGCGCACTGCACGCAATGCCAGACCGAGCATTACCCACGCGTGGATCCGGCCATTATCGTGGCGGTGAGCGATGGCGCGCGCTTGCTGCTCGGCCGCCAGGCCAGTTGGACGCCAGGCCGTTATTCGGTGATTGCCGGGTTCGTCGAGCCGGGTGAGTCGCTGGAGCAGACCGTGGTGCGCGAGGTGTTCGAGGAAACCCGCGTGCATGTGCAGGATTGCCGCTATCTGGGCGCGCAGCCGTGGCCGTTCCCAGGCGCGCTGATGCTGGGCTTCACGGCGCGTGCCGCAGCGACCGAGGTGCCGCAGGTCACCGGAGAACTGGAAGACGCGCGCTGGGTCAGCCATGCGCAGGTCACCGCCGCGCTGGCCGGCGAGGGCGACATCGGGTTGCCGCCGCGTATCTCTATTGCGCGTGCATTGATCGAGCACTGGCATCGCACGCATGGCTGAGCCTGGCTGGCGGTCGCGACCTTGCAGCGGCGCTTGCGTCCGCTCGGCTAGACTCGGCTGAGGAGGCCCACCCATGTTCACCACCCTGGTAGCCGTCGTCGTCGCACTCACGCTGGGCCATCTGGTGCCGGCGCAGGTGGCCAAACTGCGCAATTTCGCCTGGTTCGGCCAATGGCTGCGTCGGTTGGACAGTTACGCGGCCGGGCGCGGTGCGTGGCAAGGCCGCTATGGCGTGCTGCTAGCGCTGCTGCCGGCGCTGCCGGCGCTGCTGGTGTTGCTGGTGCAGTGGCTGCTGGACGATGTCTGGCACGGCTTTCTGGACTTGCTGTTCGGCGTGGCGGTGCTGGCCTGGACCTGGGGCCCGCGCGATTTGGATCGCGATGTAGAAGCGGTGATCGATGCCGACGAGCCGCATACGCGGCGCGAGGCGATTTCGCACCTGCAGGCCGCGGGCGGCAGCGTGCATGAAGACACGCCGTCGCTGGTGGAAGCGGTGGTGGTCAATGGCCTGCGGCGCTGGTTTGCGGTGCTGTGGTGGTTTTTGCTGCTGGGCCCGTTCGGCGCGGTGCTCTACCGGCTGACTGCATCAGCGGTGGAAAGCCCGCTGGCGGTTTTGCTGCCGCCACGCAATCTGGGCGGCGCACGTTGGCTGCTGGCGGTGTTGGAATGGCCGGTGGCGCAGCTGATGACGATGTCGATGGCGCTGGTGGGTAACTTCGAGACGGTGTTCCGCGCCTGGCGTGAAGCGCATGGCAACCGCTGGTCGCTGGAACCGCATTTTCTCGGTGCCGTCGCGCGTGCCAGCGTCAGCGCAGAGCTGCGCGAAGAAGCGCACGATTACACCGATTCGGGCTTGGTGCCCGTCTGGCGTCGACTGCCGGAAGTGCGCGATGCGATGAGCCTGGTCTGGCGCGTGCTGCTGCTGTGGTTGGTGGTGCTGGCGTTGCTGGTGATTGCTGGGTGGGTGCGGTAGTGCCGCGCCTGCTTAGAAACAGTTAATCGCCTGTGCAACCGGTGATGGAAAGCTCAAGCGCATCGCCATTGGCGTCCACAAGAGCCGGCTGCCATCTTCGAACTGAATGACGATTGCGCCTGGTCGGTGATGGAGAACAGTCTTAACTGCCTTCCCGGCCAAGAGTTCAGTCGCGCGCTCGGATGCTAGTTCCAAGTTCACAGCGTTGATCCTTGCGGTCTAACCCGGCGCCAGCAGCGTAAACGGGTACCACGGCAAATTTCTTGCAACCCAATAGGTGGGCAGCGCCAACAACCAGAACTTCGGTTCGGACATCACCGCCACGACGGGTGCAAACCAGCGTGCGCGCCAGCCGGCTTTCCAGGCGATCAGGCCGGGCAGGGTGAACAGGCCGAGCACCGCGGCCGGATTCATTGCGAAGGCGCCGGGTAGATCGAAGTGGACCAGCGCATACAGTGCGCGGGTCATGCCGCAGCCGGGGCAGTAGCAGCCGGTGACGGCACGAAAAACGCAGGGCGGGAACGGGCTGTTGCTCGCATTCGGGTCGAAGCGATACAGCAACGACACGCCAAAGGCGGCCACGCTGGTGGCCGCCCCCAGTCCAAGCCAGTGGCGTGGACGCAGTTCCATTACTTCATGTGCTGCAACTGCTGCATGTAGTCCATGTAGCCCTGCATGCCGCCGGTGGCCACCATGCCGATGCTGATCAGCAAGCCGATCGCAGCCAGCACGCTGGTCACGATGCACCAGGTCTTGGCGGTGTTGGAGGCACGACGTGCGCCGTCGATGTCGCCCTGGTTGAGCAGGCCGTTGACCTTGCTGGAAAACACGATCGCCACGATGCCGGAGATCAGGGCCGGGCAGCACAGGCAGAAGCCGAGCACGGTGGAGACGATCGCCCAGATCAGGTGATTCGGCACCGGGCCGGGCGCGGCGCTGGACGAGGGATGGATCGGCGGTGGCATGGCACTCATGGTGAAGCTCCTTGGGTGGTAAACAACAGCGAACTGATGGGTGAGTGGGGTGCGTTATCGGTAGCCTTGCGCAGCGGCAATGCGCGATGGGCGCGCCGGCGCTGGCCGGATGGTCCTCAAGCAGACGTCGGCATGCGCGTGAGCGGCAAGCCAGGTGTCGGCATCTGTGGACGTGGGCCAATGCTGGATGTTTGCTCGCGCAAGCGACATGCACACTGCGCCCACGCAGTAATCGCGCGCGTTGCCATGCGCATCGCTGCCTGCATGACGGCCAGCCGCTGGACTGAGCGCCGCCCGCCGATCACGGCAGACGCCTCAGGCGCGATGATGTTGAGCACAACGACGTCCCCCGGTACGACCAGCCGCGTCCGCTTGGTGGATGCGGCGGCAAAGCGTGCAATGGCGCACAGGCTACTCGCGGCGCGTCATCGACGCAAAGTCTACAGCTGCCAAGCTCAGTACTGGTCCTGACGCAGTGCGCGCACCTGTTGTTCCAACAGCGCGGCGCTGGCGTGATCGCCTGCAACCGCCGCACCTGCCACCACTTCGATCTGCGCGCGCATCCGCCGCGGCACCCGCATGCGGCCCAGGCGCGTGTCGCGCCGGCTCCACATGCTCGACCACATGCCGCGCAGCGCCATCGGAATGACCGGCACGCTGCGGCGTTGCAGAATCTTTTCCACACCCGATTTGAATGGCGCGATCTCGCCATCCTTG
This sequence comes from Xanthomonas vasicola pv. musacearum NCPPB 4379, assembly GCF_000277895.2. Taxonomy (NCBI): domain Bacteria; kingdom Pseudomonadati; phylum Pseudomonadota; class Gammaproteobacteria; order Lysobacterales; family Lysobacteraceae; genus Xanthomonas; species Xanthomonas vasicola. The sequence goes on from NZ_CP034655.1 coordinate 541,766, forward strand.
GTCAACGCGCCCTCGGGGAAGATGCACACCAGCTCGCCATCGGCCAATGCGGCATCGATGCGGTCGAAGGCTTGTTGCATCAATGCGGGGTCTTCGCGCGCGCCGGCGATCGGGATGGCCTTGGCGGTGCGGAAGATCCAGCGCATCACCGGGATGCGGAAGATCTTGTAGTACATGACAAAGCGCACCGGGCGCGGAATCACTGCCGACAGAATCAGCGCGTCCATGTAGCTGACGTGGTTGCACACCAGCAGCGCTGCGCCCTCATCGGGCACGTGTGCGTCGATGTCGCGCGCGCGCAGGCGGTACAACACGCTCACCAGCACCCAGCTGAGGAAGCGCATCAGGAACTCGGGCACCAGGGTGAAGATCCACAGCGCCGCCAGCGTGTTGGCGATTGCCAGTGCCAGGAACACCTGCGGAATGCTCAGGCCCGGCAGCGGGATGCGCACCCCAAACAGCACCACGTGCGGCAACTGCAGCGCAATGCCAACGACGGCCGCAGCCACGATGAACAACGAGTTCTGGATGTTGAGCCCGGCAATCACGCGCGACAGCTCTGCCTTGGGCGTGCGGCTCTGGATCAGCGCAAACAACGGCACCACGAACAGGCCGGTAAACAGGCCGATGCCGATCAGATCGATGATCAGCCGCACGCTGCCGGGCTGCTGCACGAACTGGCCGATCGAAAGGCCTGTGACGGGCGCCGCGCCAGGGCGGGCGAAGTACAGATCCAGCAGGAATGCGCTGATGCCGAACGCGCCCAGCGGCACCAAGCCGATTTCCACGGTGCGCCCGGACAGGCGTTCGCATAGCAGCGAGCCCACGCCGGTGCCGATCGAAAACAGTGCCAGCGCAAACACGTACAGGTCCTGCTGGCCGCCGAGGTTGAGCTGCGCATAGGTGGGCAGCTGCGCGGTCAACACGGTGCCGATGAACCAGAACCACGACACACCCAACACCGAATTGCGCACCGCCAGCGTGCGCCGGGTCAGGCGCATGATGGCGCGCGATTCGGGGATGGGATTCCAGTTGATCTTCAGCTCGGGCGCGCCGGCGTCCACGCGCGGTACCAGCCGCGCCACCAGGTTGCCGGTGACCGCAATTGCGATCACCGCCGTCGCCGCAGCTTCCGGACCATGGCTGCCGGCGATCTGGAAGATCAGCCCGCCGAAGATCATCCCGCACAGGATCGAGATGGAGGTGCCCATTTCGACCAATCCGTTACCGCCGGTGAGTTCTTCCGGCTTGAGTACCGATGGCAGGATCGAATATTTCACCGGCCCAAATAGCGTGGACTGCAGCCCGGTGCAGAACAGCGCAATCAGCAGGATCACCATGTTTTCGGTGATGAAGCCGACGGCGGCCAGTGACATGATCGCAATCTCCATCGTGGTGGTGATCACGATGAGCTTCTGTTTTTCCAGTTTCTCGGCGATCTGCCCGGCCAGCGCGGAGAACAGGAAGTACGGCAGGATGAACAATGCCGGCGCCAGGTTCGTATACAGCGTGCGCTGCGCGGCATTGATGCCGAGATAGAACAACAGGCCGATGATGGCCTGCCGATAGACGTTGTCGTTGAACGCGCCCAGCGCCTGGACAGCGAAGAACGGCAAGAAGCGGCGCTGCCTGAGCAGGGCGAACTGGCTGTGACCGGACATGCAGTTTCCTTTGCGAACGCGCGCAGCCTAGCAGTCTTCCACGGCGTGCTGGTGGATGGCGGCTGCGCTCAGCGGGCGATACGTGCCGGCGGCTTGGGGCGTGCAAGCTGGGCACGCAGCAAGGCGACGAAGGCGCGCGCGGCCGGGCTGGGGTCGGGCCGCCACACTGCATACGTCAGAAAGCGGTAGCGCTCCTTCAGCGCGACCGTGACCACGCCGCGCATGGCGCCGGCCATGGTCTGCGGGATGATGCCCACGCCCAGGGCGGCGGCGACCAGTTCGCGCACCAGATCGGCATGGGTCACTTCGTACTGCTGGCGCTGCCGCAGGCCGGCCTGCGCAAAGGCGGCATCGATGATGCCGCGCACGCCAGCACCGGGAATCAGCCCGGCCATCGGTTCGTCGTCCAGCTCGGCCAGTGCCACCCGCTTGCGCGCGGCGAAGCGATGGCCGGGGGCCACGATCAAGGCCAGCGCCTCTTCATGCAGCAGCAGGCGCTGCGCCGGCACCGCGACCTGCGGGCCGACGCCGACCAGGACGACATCCAGCCGGCCTTCGCCCAGATCGTGCAGCAGCGCTTCGCTCATGGCGGTGCGCAGATGCACATCCACCCGCGCATGCGCACTGCGGAACTGATGCAGTAAGCCCGGCAGCTGCACGGTGGTGAGCGAGGAGATCTGCCCCAACGCGAGCCGCCCGCGCACGGTGCCCAGGGCCTGCGCCATTTCCTCGTGCAGGCGCTCGGCCGCGTGCAGGGTCTGGCGGGCGTTATGCAGGAACACCTCGCCGGCGGCGGTGGGCCGCACCTGGCGGGTGCCGCGTTCGAACAGGCGCGCGCCGAAGGTCTCTTCGATCTTGGCAACTTGATGGCTGAGTGCCGATTGCACGGTGTTGCAGCGGCGTGCGGCAGCAGTGAAGCCGCCTTCTTCGGCCACGGCCACGGCGAATTCCAGTTGGCGCAGGGTCAGCATGCAATCTCGCAATACGATGGCTCTGGTGAAAACAATACATTGGAAAGATGCCAGCCGGCTGTCCACACTGCGCACATTCCTTGACCAAGCAGCAGCCATGCAGACCGAGCCCACCTCCCACCCGCCCTTGCCACGTCGCTTGGTGCTGCTGATGGCCGCTGCCACCGGGCTGGCGGTGGCGAGCAACTATTACGCCCAGCCCCTGCTGGAAACGCTGGCGCAGGCATTCGGCATCCAGATGCGCAGCGCCGGTGCAGTGGTTACGGCTGCGCAGTTGGCGTACGCGGGGGGGTTGCTGTTACTGGTACCACTGGGCGACCGGCTGGAGCGGCGCGGCCTGATCGTGGGCTTGTTCGCGCTGAGCGCGCTCGGCCTGCTGGTGAGCGCCAGTTCGCACAGTTTTACGATGTTGCTGGTCGGCACGATCGTGACCGGCGCCAGCTCGGTGGCGGCGCAGATCCTGGTGCCATTTGCCGCCACGCTGGCCGCGCCCCACGAGCGTGGCCGGGTGATCGGCACGGTGATGAGCGGGTTGTTGCTGGGGATCTTGCTGGCGCGCACCGCGGCCGGCGTGCTGGCCGGCGTAGGTGGCTGGCAGACGGTGTACTGGATCGCATCGGTCGCGTTATTGCTTACCGCCGGGTTGTTGTGGCGTGGGCTGCCGCGCCATCCGGGCAATGCGCAACTGGCGTATCCACAGCTGGTGGGCTCGGTGCTGACGTTGCTGCGCGACGATGCGGTGCTGCGTTCGCGCTCCATACTGGGCGGGCTGATTTTTGCCGGCTTCAGCATGTTCTGGACCACCCTGGCGTTTTTGTTGTCCGGGCCGAACTATTCCTATGGCACGGCGGTGATCGGGTTATTCGGCCTGATCGGTGCGGCCGGTGCGCTGGCTGCCAATCGCTCCGGGCATTGGTCCGACCACGGCCATGGCGACCGCGTGAGCTGGGGCGGGCTGGTGATGTTGCTGCTGTCGTGGGGCTTGCTGGCGTTTGCGCCGCACTCGATCGTGCTGCTGATCGTCGGTGTGCTGCTGCTGGATATCGCGGTGCAGGGCGTGCATATCGCCAACCAAAGCGTGATCTATCAGCGCACTCCGACTGCGCGCAATCGCATCACCTCCGCCTACATCACTTGTTACTTCATCGGCGGTGCGCTGGGCTCGACCCTGGGCACGGCGGCGTATGCGCAGGCTGGGTGGATGGGTGTGGTGATCGGTGGAGCGGTGCTTGCTGCAGCGGCGCTGGGTTGGGTGGGACTGAGCGTGGCGCGCAAGCAGTGGAAGTAAGCCTGGCTGATGGAAACGCCGCTGCGACTTAGCCGGTGTGGCGGTTACTCGGCATTACAGTGCTCGGCTCCGCGTTGTCCACGGATGCTGCGTCGGTGGCGCAGCGTCCAGGCCCACAGAGACGATGCGTTAGGCCTTGTTGATTGCCAGACGCGGCGGATTCTCTGCCGGCGCCATTGTCACCGCCAACGCTGCAGCGCGCAGCTTGGGCAGCAGGCGCAGCGTCAATGCCAACTGGTCGCGCACCAGGCGTTGTTTGGGTGGCAACTGCACGGCGTGTTGTTCCAGCGTTTCGGCGATGGCCAGTTCTTCGCTTTCGTCGTGCACCGGCAGCGGTTGGCGTTGGCCGAGCGCGCTGGCGATTTCGCTCAGCGCGCGCTGCAGGTACTCGCCGGCCTGCGCGATGGCGGCATCGTGTTCGCCCTCCAGCGCGGCGCGATGCGCACCCAATGCAGACAGATAGCCGAGCAAGGTGTTGGACAGCGCCAGGAAGCGAAACCCCGCATCCAGATTGCGCCGGTAGCGACCTGGCTCGCGCAGCATGTTGGACAGCGCCACCGACAACGCGGCATCGGCGTTGTGCATGTCGCGGCGCGCGATGCGGTAGGGCAGATCGTCGCGCATGCCGCTGGCGTATTGCTCCAGCACTGGGGTGAGATAGCGCGCGCAGCTGGCCAGTACCGTGGCCATCACCTGGTTCAGGCGGCGGCCCTGCCAGTCCGGCAGGATCAGGAACGAAGCAGCCGCGGCAATCGCGCAGCCAATCAGGGTGTCGATCAGGCGCGGCCAGATCAGCACGAAGCCATCGCCGAGCAGGTTGAAGCAGAACAGCGCCATCACCGTGATGCCGGCAGTGGCCAGCATGTAGCGGTCGGTGCGGGTGATGAAAAACACCAGCGCAGCAACCAGCGCCAGCAGCAGTTGCACTTCGGTACCGGGAAATAGCTGCATCAACGCCCAGGTGGCGACCAGGCCGATCAAGGTGCCGGCGATGCGCTGCACCAGCCGCAAGCGCGTGGCGCCGTAATTGGGCCGGCAGACGAACGCGGTGGTGAGCAGGATCCAGTAGCCGTTGTCGGCATGGATGGATTGCATGATGGCGTAGCCGACCAGCAGCGCGATGGCCATGCGCAGGCCGTGGCGGAACAGCACCGAGCCGGGCGTGAGTTGCTGCACCAGCCGTGCGCCCATTTCGCGTAAGGTATGCGGCGAGGAATCGCGCAGGCGGGTGTCGAGGTTCTCGCTGGTGGAATCGGATTGCGCTGCCTCCGATAACTTGCGTTCGATGCTTTGCAGGTTGGTCACTAGCAGTTCCAGTGCGCCCAGCAGCCGCGTCAACGCAGGGTCGGTACGCGCGTGCAGATAATCCAGCGATTGGCGTAGATCTTCGGTGGCCAGACGGCTGTTGTCGCCGTAATCGAACGGATGGCGCAGGCGGATCGCCTCGCCCAGCGCGGTGCACGCCTTGCCTTGCAATGCGAGCAGGCGCTGGCAGCGATACAGCACGTCGCTGTGGAAGAACGCGTCGGTCAGCGCTTCGTACGGATAATGCGACGAGCTGGCGCGTTCATGGAATTCCTGCGCCATGTAATACAGCCGGAAATACAGGCCAGATTGCACGCCCGGCCGCCCCGAGCGGCCGAAGCGGCTCATGATCGCGGTCTTGGCCGCATTGAGCGCGCCGACCACCTTGGCGTTCTGTTCGGCCAATGCCAGCCGGCGTGCATGCAGGTCGCTTTGGCGTACCGGTTCGAACAGATCGGCCTTGAGCTTGAGATAGCGTCCCAGCTCGAAAAACAGCCGCGACAGCCGCTCGCGCACCGGGCGATTGGCGAACAGGATGGTCCACAGGATCGACAGCACGCCATACCAGGTCGCCCCGATCAACAGCAGCGCCGCGCCATGCCAGGCGATCGACGGATCGTGGTTGCCGTGCTGGTCCATGCCGATCATGGCGTAGATCGACAAGGCCACCGTGGCCTGCGCGATCGAGGCATAGCGCTCGCCCAGCGCACCGAGCAGGGTCAACGAGAACGTCGCCAACGCCATGCCGATCACGAACGGCAGCGGGTATGGAAACAGCAGCACCACCGCAGCTGCAGCGGCAGCAAAACACAACAGCGACAGCAGCACCGATTTGATGCGGCCCAGCCAGTTGTCGTCGGTTTCTGCAATGGCGCTGGCAATCGCGCCGAGGAACAGCGCCGGTACCGCGGTGAGTTGCTGCCAGTGCCAGCACACGCCCATCGCCACCGCCAACGCGATGAACACGCGCAGGCCATAGCTGGCCTTTTCATGGGCCCACAAACGGCTTAAGCGGGTTTCGAAGGAGGGAGTGGCCACAGTCTCTACAGGGGAGGGTGCCCGGGCATTATTGCCGCAGCCACGTGCCACCGGGGTAGATGGCGGCTAGTTCTTTGTCAGTAGCTGCGTGGCGTGGGTTGGTGCAGGCGGCACGCGCTGGCGTAGGCGCGTGCTGTGGCGGTTCGCGGAGGCGCTGCGACCGATGCCCTGCGACAGCGCGCACTGGGCGCTGCTGTCGCAGGCGTGAAGCGCTTAGCCCTGCGCGTTTTGCTCGCGCACGATTGCCCGCCAGCCGATGTCGCTGCGCTGGAAAGCGCTGGCCCAGTGGATCGGCTGCAGGCCGGCGTAGGCGGTGCGCTGCGCGTCATGCACGCTGTCGCCCAGGGCCGCAACGCACAGCACGCGGCCACCGGCGCTGACCACCTCACCGGCGGCATTCAACGCAGTGCCGGCATGGAAGACCTTGGCGTTGGCCGGCACCGCGTCCAGGCCGGTGATGACTTCACCGGTGACCGGGGTTTCCGGGTAAGGCTTGGCGGCGATGACCACGCCCAGTGACGGGCGCGCGTCCCACTGTGCTTGCGTGCGGTCGAGCCTGCCGTCGATGGCCGCGTTGAGCAGATCGACCAGATCCGACTGCAGGCGCAGCATCACCGGCTGGGTTTCGGGGTCGCCGAAGCGCACGTTGAATTCGATCACCTTGGGCGCGCCGTGCGCGTCGATCATCAGTCCAGCGTAGAGAAAGCCGGTGAACGGCACGCCGTCGGCAATCATGCCCTGCACGGTCGGCTCGACCACCTCGCGCATCACCCGCGCATGCACCTCGGGTGTGACGACGGGGGCTGGCGAATACGCGCCCATGCCGCCGGTATTGGGACCGGTGTCGCCATCGCCGACACGCTTGTGATCCTGGCTGGTCGCCATCGGCAGGGCGTGCTTGCCATCGACCATCGAGATGAAGCTGGCTTCTTCGCCATCGAGAAATTCTTCGATGACCACGCGTGCGCCGGCGTCACCGAACGCATTGCCCGAAAGCATGTCGCGCACTGCATCTTCGGCCTCGGCCAAGGTCATCGCCACGATCACGCCCTTGCCGGCGGCCAGGCCATCGGCCTTGACCACGATCGGTGCGCCTTTTTCGCGCACGTACGCAAGCGCCGCATCCACGTCCGTATGCACCGCGTAATACGCCGTGGGAATGCCGTGGCGGGCGAGGAAATCCTTGGCGAAGGCTTTGCTGCCTTCCAACTGCGCGGCCTTGGCGGTGGGCCCGAAGATGCGCAGGCCGGCCGCGTGGAAGCGGTCGACCACGCCCAGCACCAACGGCACTTCCGGGCCGACTACGGTAAGCGCGACCGCTTCGCGCTGCGCCAGCGCGAGCAAGCCGTCCAGGTCATCGACCTTGATCACGACATTGCGGCATTTGGCTTCGGTGGCGGTACCGGCATTGCCCGGCGCCACCAGCACTTCGCTCACGTGCGCGGACTGCGCGATCTTCCAGGCCAGGGCATGTTCACGGCCGCCGGAGCCGATGACGAGGATTTTCATAATTTATAACCCAATATTGTTCAGTCAATCGCACTGCGCACAGCGCCTATAAACGCGTTGAAGCTCTCGGATATATTGCGGCCAGGGTCGATCTTTGCACCAATCAGTCGCGCTGCATTGATCTTGGGTAGTCCTTCCGCAAAGTAGCCATATCCTTTCATGATTCGCTCGAATGCTTCCCAGGTGCCGCCCCTGATGCTGTCTGGTTTCCGATAAGCCTTCTGCTTATCCACAGTCGAGGCTACGCGTGGGAAAACTGCTTTGACTGCTTGCCAATCGCCGAAGTACCAAGCTTCTAATTCTTCAACAACGATGCGTGTCACGAAATTCCATTGGGCGCTTCCAGTTGACTTGGGGATCAAGCCAGATCTTTTTGCAATTTCTTCTAAATTGCTTCGCAGCTCTTTGCAGTCATCCTCGTCTCTATCAACTACGATAATAATTCGCCAGTCTTCCGGGATGTAGTTTGCGTATGCCCCTAGGCGCGCTTCGGCTTTAGCTAATAAGTCAGACTTTCCTTGGAATGTCCGAATTGCATACGTCTTGCCAGCTGGAATCATGCGCGGGAGAAGCGCATGTAGAAAATTCTCCATGGAAGGCTCTTCCACAAGAATTTCTAAATGATTTGCGCTCATCAAGCCTTCTCCGGAAGCAGGCTCGCCGGTGCACCTTGATTGGTTAGGGGATCTCCAACGCCAAGCTGTCCCTCCATCCATAGATGGCCAAGTAATGCTCCATGTTTTATGAATTCGCGTATTCCTGGAAGGTCCGCTGCTCGACGAGTCTGCGTGTAGCCCTGATCGTCCCTCCAAAGGACGCGGACTTCCTCGGGGCGAAGAGAGTTTAGAAAAAATGGGGAGTGACTCGTGACGAGCAACTGAGTCTGGGCACTAGATTTTCTGCACTCTTCCGCTAGCTCTGGCAGTAGTCTTGGATGGAGAAAGTTTTCGGGCTCTTCGATGCCAATGAAAGGCGGAGGTGCGGGATCATAAAGAAGGACGAGATACGCTAGCATTTTCAGCGTGCCATCCGACGCAAATCTAGCAAGTACAGGATGGCTGAAGGGGGCGTCCTTGATTTGAAGGAGAAGGCGTCCGTCAGGCATCGCTTCAGCAAGAACGCGTTCAACTCTTGGTATGCGCTCTCTCAGCGCCGAGAATACGTCCTCAAGGCGATTCGGATGTTGTTCAGCCAGAAATTGGATGACATTAGCTAGATTGTCACCAGTTCTACTGAGTCTGTCCTGTGGGCCGGCTTCAGGCTGACCACGCGAACTGTCTGCTGACAGGTAAGAAACATACCAACCGGTAATGAAGTCTCGTAACGCTGCAACTCGCGGGTGCTCTGCGAACTGGCCTAGCGCATTGACGGCTAAAAGATCTGCGGATTTTAGCGGTGTGTCAATACGCTTGTCCTGATCATCAGGGCGCTCGCCACTAGCGGCTTTGCCAATTCCTTCTCGATACTCCAGAAAGCGAAATGGTCTGCCTCGCTCACTGCGCCGCCACTGTAGCCACTCCTCAATGACTACTGGGGAACTGCTTCGTTCATCCACCGATAGGTGGTAAGTGATTAATGGATAGCCAGGTTCGCGGTACTTAATCTCAATTGTAATGGGACCTTCGCTTCCGCGCGTTTTTAGCTCCTTAGCTCTGCCACGTTTGTCCCATGCTCGCCGCAAGCCAAGCTCAAAGCACTCGGCTAAAAATGCAAACACATCGAAAACTGTTGACTTGCCGCTGCCATTAGGCCCCAAAAGGACCGTTAGCGGAGTGATATCCCTGAGCTCAAGATCACGAATCGCTCGAAAATTTTGTATCTTTAAATACTCAATTCTCGCCACTTTCCGCGCGATCAATTCGTTTGCCATCAGTTCGTCTCCCGCTCCAACATGAAGTATCTGCGCTTGTATGCCTGTATCAATGCCGGAAGTGCCGCACGCCGGTGAACACCATCGCAAGGCCGTGTTCGTCGGCGGCGGCGATCACTTCGCCATCGCGCATCGAACCACCGGGCTGAATCACTGCCTTGATGCCGGCCGCTGCCGCCGCGTCGATACCATCGCGGAACGGGAAGAATGCATCCGAGGCCATCACCGAGCCGGCCACCGTGAGCTTGGCTTCTTCGGCCTTGAGCGCGGCAATCTTGGCGCTGACCACGCGGCTCATCTGCCCGGCGCCGACACCAATGGTGCGGCTGTCCTTGGCGTAGACAATGGCGTTGGACTTGACGTACTTGGCCACGCGCCAGGCAAACAGCAGATCGCCCAGTTCGGCCTCATTGGGCGCACGCTGGGTGACCACGCTCAATTCGCCCAGCGACATGCCGCGGTTGTCGGCCGACTGCATCAACAGGCCAGAGCCGATCCGCTTGGTGTCGTAGTTGTTCAAGCCATTGCCGTGCGGAATCTTGAGCACGCGCACGTTGGCCTTCTTGGTGGCGTATTCCAGTGCGCCGGCCTCGTAATCGGGCGCGATCAGCACTTCCACGAACTGACGATCCAGAATAGCTTTGGCAGTCGCTGCATCGAGCGTCTTGTTGAAGGCCAGGATGCCGCCGAATGCGCTGGTCGGGTCGGTGGCGTAGGCCAGTTCATAGGCATCGCCGCAGGCTGCACCCACGGCCACGCCGCAGGGGTTGGCGTGCTTGACGATCACACAGGCCGGCGCATCGAACTGGCGCACGCATTCCCACGCGGCATCGGCATCGGCCAGGTTGTTGTAGCTGAGTTCCTTGCCCTGCAACTGCTGGAAGGTGGCCAGCGTGCCCGGCACCGGGTACAGGTCGCGGTAGAACGCGCCGGACTGGTGCGGGTTTTCGCCGTAGCGCAGGTCCATCACCTTGACGAAGTTGGAATTGATCTGCGCCGGGAACGGGCTGCGCGTGGGCACCGCTTCGGTACTGTCGGCCACTGCCGAGAGATAGTTGCTGATCGCCGCGTCGTATTGCGCCACGCGGTTGAACGCGGCCACCGACAGCGCAAAACGCTTGGCCGCCGACAGTTGGCCGTTGTTGGCCTCCAGTTCGGCCAGCAGGTCGGGGTACTGCGCCGGGTCGGTGGCTACTGCCACGCGCGCGAAATTCTTGGCCGCGCTGCGCAGCATCGCCGGGCCGCCGATGTCGATGTTTTCCACCGCCTCGGCCAGCGTGCAATCGGCTTTGACCGTGACCGATTCGAACGGATACAGGTTCAGCACCAGCAGGTCGATCGGCGCGATGCCGTGTTCGGCCATCACCGCTTCATCGATGCCGGCGCGCCCGAGCAGGCCGCCGTGCACCAGCGGATGCAGGGTCTTGACGCGGCCGTCCATCATTTCCGGGAAACCGGTGAGGTCGGCGACGTCTTTCACCGGCAGGCCGGCTTCGCGGATCGCCTTGGCGGTGCCGCCGGTGGACAGCAGCTCGACGTTGCGCGCCACCAGCGCGCGGGCCAGGTCGATCAGGCCGGTCTTGTTGGAAACGGAGAGCAGGGCCCGGCGCACGGGCAGGAAATCAGGGGCCATCGGTGGGGGATGTCGTTGCGGGGCAGCCGATATTGTAGGCTGCGCCAGCGCTCGAATGGACTCAACAGCCCCGTATGGCCTGGATCTATGCATTGAAAGGACGCTTCCAGGCGCTGCTGCGGCCCATGGTGGGCGCGCTGTATCGCGGCGGCCACAGCTGGCCGCTGCTGTATCTGTTGTTACCCGTGTGGATGCTGGTGCGCATGGCGCTCAATGCGGTGGACAGCATGCTGGCCCGCGAGTTCGGCCAGCAATAGCGGCTGGGTGCTTACCTCAACGAACTCTGCGATGTGGTAGCCGACGCGGCGTTGTACTTGAGTCTGCTTGGTATGCCCGGTGTGAGCGCGCACTGGCTGTGGATCTTCGCGCTTTTGGCCGCGCTGACCGAATACGCCGGCGTGCTCGGCTTGATGGTCGGCGCCAGCCGCCGTTACGACGGGCCGATGGGCAAGAGCGAGCGCGCCTTCGTTATCGGCGTGCTGGGCGTGGGCCTGGCCAGCGGCTGCTGGGCGCACGCCGAGTCACCTGGGTGGCCATCGTGCTGAGCCTGGCCTGCATGGTCACGGTGTGGCGGCGCCGGCGCTTGGCGGCATATCCCGCAGCGGCGCCGCTGGGCAGCGTGGTGGTGCAGTTGATCGCGCTGGCCGCGGCATTGATCGGCAAGGCGCTGCTGTGACCGCGGCATATGCCCCAGATGCGCCCGCCGCGCCGATGGCAAGCGTGCAGCGCATGCAGCGGTTGTCGCCAGTCACTGGGTGGGTTGTTTCATTGCAATGGCTGGGCCATGCCATGCAGTCGGCGTTGTGCGTGATGTGTGCCCTGGCGTCGGACGTGGCGACATGGCTCGCCACTGCAGGACGAATTGTGGTGTTACCGCTGCGCATGCCGGTGCGTACCTTGGAGCAGAGATGATTGCCCATTTGATCGCGCGTGCCTGCAGTGGTGCCATTCGTACCTTGACCGGCGCGCGTGCGCTGTGGCGCGGCTGCGCGCCCTCCAACGAACGCCGCGTGTATTACGGCAACCACGCAAGTCACGGCGATTTCGTGCTGATCTGGTCATCGCTGCCGGTCCGCCTGCGCCATGAAGTGCGCCCGGTGGCGGCGGCCGACTACTGGCAGCGCACCGCACTGCGGCGCTATCTGATCCACGCGGTTTTCCAACGACGTGTTGATCGAACGCGACCCCTCCCAGCGCACGCGCAACCCGATCGCATGCCTGTGCGATGCGGTGGACGCCGACGATTCGTTGATCCTGTTTCCCGAAGGAACGCGCAACCCGGACGACGGCGTGCTGCCGTTCAAGAGCGGGCTGTATCACCTGGCGCGGCAACGCCCGGAACTGGAGTTCGTGCCAGTGTGCATCGATAACCTCAAGCGCGTGATGCCCAAAGGCAAGTGGTTGCCGTTGCCGCTGCTGTGCACTACCACCTTCGGTGTGCCGTTGCGGCTGGACGCGGACGAAACCAAGGACGCATTTCTGGCGCGTGCGCGTGAGGCCTTGTTGGCGTTATCGCCGGATCAGTTGGAGGCGCGCGCATGAGTCTTTATGCGTTTAGCGGGCAGCTGCAGCAGTCCTCGATGCAGCAACAGACGCTGTGGTTGTTCAGCGGTATCGCGCTCGTATTACTCATCGCCACGGCCATTTCCGAAACACTGCGCTGGCGCGCGCGCACGCCCGAGCGCGGTGCTGGACAACCTGGTCGCCCGCATCGGCGTATGGTGGGTAATGGCCGCAGTGGTCGGCATTGCCTTCGTCTTCGGGCGTGCCGGCGTCATTGGTTTGTTCGCGTTGGTGTCGTTGTTCGCGTTGCGCGAATTCATCACCCTCACCCCCAGCGGCGTGGCGATGACTACGCGCTGCTGGCTGCGTTCTACATCGTGTTGCCGTGGCAGTACGGCCTGGTGTGGGCCGGTTGGTACGGCATGTACACGTTGCTGATTCCGGTCTACGCATTTCTGGTGCTGCCCATCCTGGCCACCATTGGCGGGGACACCACGCGTTATCTGGAACACACCGCCAAAGTGTAGGGGGGGCTGATGATCTGCGTGTTCTGCATTTCGCATGTGCCGGCATTGTTGAATCTGGACATTCCCGGCTACGCCGGGCGCAATCTGCTGTTGATCGCATTCCTGGTGATCGTGGTGCAGTCTCGGACGTGCTGCAGTACGTGTGGGACAAATTGGCCGGCCGCCATCTGATCGCGCCGAAATTGTCGCCGTCCAAAACAATGGAAGGATTCATCGGCGGCGTGTTGTCGCCCCGCCTGCTCGGCATGGCGCTGTGGTGGATCACCCCGTTCGCGCCTTGGCATGCCTTCGGCCTGGCGTTGGTGGCCAATCTGATGGGCTTTTTCGGCGGGCTGGTGATGTCGGCGATCAAGCGCGACCGCGGCATCAAGGATTGGGGCCACATGATTGAAGGCCACGGCGGCGTACTCGATCGCCTGGATCCGGTGTGCTTCGCCGCGCCGGTGTTCTTCCACCTGATCCGCTACGGGTGGGCATGATCGCCTGCAAAGCAGATCGTCAGAACATCGCAATATGTGCCGCGCGAAGACTGCGATGTGCAGCGTCGAACCCGCGCTGCGCGTCTCGGCCAACAACGGCGTTCAGCCGCCCATGATGCTGACCCGTATCCACTCACGCTTGACTGGGACCTCAGTGCTCACGACCTCTCGCTGCAGCACGCTTTTGCGATTCCCGATTCGATTCCCGCTTACGTCAGCCCGTACTCTTTGAGCTTCTTGCGCAAGGTCGCCCGGTGGATGCCCAGCATCGCCGCGGCGCGGCTCTGGTTGCCTTCGCAGTGGTTGAGCACTTCGACGAACAGCGGGATCTCCATTTCGCGCAGCACGATTTCATACACGTCGTCCGCGTCGCTGCCGTCCAGGTCGCGCAGATAACGGCGAACGGACTGTGCCACGTGTTCGCGCAGAGGCGACTTCGGGGCGCCACGACTGGTGTCAGGACGAGAGGGGGCTGCGTTCAAAGGAGGTTCCCAGTGTCACGAAGCCGGGACGCGTGGCCGGCGAGGGGAGTGAGTCTAGCGCGTGACCTCATCGCTCGCCACGCCCATGTGGCGGTCGCGCCCGCTCAGCGGAAGTCGAAACTGAAGGCAGCCGTGCTCGCAGCCGGTTCGCGCACCCGGAACGCCACGTGCACTGCTTGCCCCGGCGCCAGCGCGTCCTGCGCAGCCGGCGACTGGCCCAGATAGTCCTGCGGCGACAGGATGCGGGTGCCGATCACCCGGCCGTCGGCATCGGACAGCGACAGCTGCAGCCACGGCCAGGCCTGCGCCCAGCGTGCGTCGTTGCGGAAGCTGACCTGGATCTGCAATCCCCCCGCCACACCCGGCAGCGGGCGCACGTCGCGGTTGAGCAGGGTCAGTGCCTCCGGCTCGCGCCAGGCAGGCAATGTGCAGCGCGCCAGCGTACAGGCTGCGCTGGCCAGCGGACGCCAGCGCGGGCTGGTGGCCAAATGCGCGCGGTCGGCGATGACGATCTGCAAGCCGAGCAGGCCCACCAGCCCGACCAACAGCGCCCATTGGCCCCCACTGGCGCGCAGCCGCGGCCGGGTGATGCCACGCTGCGCAAAGGCGGGCGCAGCCAGGGCGGGAGCGGGCAGGGGCTGCATTTGTAAAGGTGGGGGACGGGTCTGCGCGCGACCTGCATCGAACTGCGCGTCTTCGCCTGCCAATGCGTTGGCTGCACCTACCTCGTTGGCTGGCGGGTCGAGAGGGCTGGAGGGGCAGTCCAGGTGAGACGGGCCTTCGGGTGTGCTCGCCGCCCGCTCGCTGCCGCTGGTGTCGGCTTGCGTTGCGGCTGCCGCCGTTGCCACAGGCGCTGCGGATCCCGCAGGCGCTGCTGCCGCTGCGGTTGGCGCCTCGCGCGCGGTCGTTTCTGCCAGCGCCCTCGGCGTGCCCGGCGCATTCCGAGACGGCAGGTCTGCATGCGCTGATGCACGCAGCGCGTGTTGCTGCGCTGAATTCAACGGGCCAGGTGCAGTCCGCGCGGTTGGGTTCTGGAGGGCGTCATCGGTCGCGGCATTGATCGGGGCAAGCCCGTCATCGCCTATGTGGGCATCGGGGGCGGCCGACACCGAGCGAGGTGGATCGTCCATCGCATCAGCGACTCGTCCGGCCACGGGCGCGGTCGCCGAGGCGGACGGCATCGCGCCACCGGGCGCGGGCAGTTGCGCCCCGCCGGGCACTGGCGCCTGGAAACCATCCTGCCCGGGCGTGCCCGTTGCGCGATGCGGCAACGGAGCTACCGCGGCAGCAGGCGATGGCACGCGCGGCGCGGGAAGCGCGCTCACCTCGGGCGGTGTTGCCGGCGGCGCCGTAGAGCCTGGGGCCGGCGTGGCCTGCTCCAACGACTCCATAGGCGGAGCCCCCGGGGTCGGAACCAGCGGCGGAGCAGCCGGCGTCGCACGCAGGAACGTGGCCAGGGGGGCGGCGCGGTGGCGGAGTCTCGGACATCGGCAGGCGTGCAGCGGGAAGACCGCTATTCAACCACGCGCAGGTCCAAGGGCGAACCCTGGCCAACCGCGTGCGGTCAACCCTAGGTAATTGCCCCAACCCCAGTGGTAATGACTTCGTCCACGTCCACGTCCGCGCTAACGCCGCCCACGCAGCACGCCGCTGATGTCCGCGGCAACGACGCCCACCCCAGTCAGCAAGCGAATCCCGGCCAGGCTCGGCTAACAATCAGGAAGCCGCAGCCAGCGAATCATCCCCGTGGAAAATCAGCCTCGGCAATGCCAGCTCGGCGAATCCCGATCCCGATCCGATTCCCCAACTCACCGCCTGCGCCGCGTTTTTCCCTCGGCCAACAACAGATCCAGCAGGCCGCTGCGCTGGCGCGGTGCCAGGGTGTCGAAGCGCATCAGCAGCACGCGTTGCTGGTCATCCAGGCGGCGATATTGCGCTGGCTCTTCGGCAATGGCCGAGACCGGCGGGCCGAACACGCGGTCGCCGCGGCCGGTGGCCAGGTATTCGAACGTCATGCCGCTGCGCTTGGCCAGGCCGATCAGGTTCTCCACCGATGGCGCGGTGCCTTCGGCCATTTCCCATTGCGCCACGGCGCTGCGGGTGACACCCAGCTCGCCAGCCAGGGCTTCCTGGGTCAGCTTGGTGAGGCTGCGGGCTTCGCGTACTCGTTCGTACAGCTTGCTCACACGGCACCGTTGGAAAGCAGGCAGGGCCGGGAGGTATAGCCCTAGCAGCGCCTTGAGATAGTTCGTATGCCTTTCATATTGCAATATGTTTGCGATACTGTCGCGCAGCCAGTGATGACCCGATCACAGCGAACTCAAGGAGGATGTTCATGGTCGAGCCTGCCGATTCGAAACCCGATCCGCATGCACGCAGCCCGCCCTCGCGCTCGGCGCCTCCACATGCGCCATGGCCTGCGCATTCGCCACTGGACCCAGCGGCAAACCGCTTTCGTGGTGCGGCCAGGTATCAGATCTGGCGGCGCGGCGCCAGATGGACCGCAGTCGCCGAGGGTCCGCAATGGTCGGCCGCGCTGGCGCCACGGCTCTGGGCGCTGCGGGAGCGGCACTGGTGGCTGCTGGCGGTGAGTGGGCCAATGGTTGCCATCGCCGGCGCGCTGGCGCTTGCCGGTGCACAGGCATGGTCGCCCGCGGCCTGGGCGGCGCTGCTGGTGGCCGAGGTGGTGCTGCGGGTGTGCGTGGCCTGGCGGGCCGGGCAGTGGCGCACGGCGGCCCTGCAACGCACCGGCTGGCAGCCAGTGACCTGGCTGCGGGCGATCAGTCGTGCCGATGCGGTGACCACTGCGCAGATCCGCGCCGGCCGGCCGCCGCGCTAGCTGGTGCGGCTGATAAGAACTACGCAGCCGCCAAGTGGGCGTGGCCGGTGCTCGGAACCGGCATGTACCACGCGGATACTGCGGTTCTGAGCGCGCCGCCCGCGCCCACCTGACGCCTGCTCGCGATGGGTTGTTAGCCCATCTAGGTGCCGGATGTGGCGCGACGCACGCCTTCGATGCGCATCCATTCGTCGTCGCGTTCGCAGCGCAGTTGCTCGAACCAGGGAGCGTAACGTTCCAGCAATTCGTCTTCCTGGCCGTGCAGGATCCCCGACAACGCAATCCGTCCGCCCGGAACCACGCGCGCAGCCAGGGTGTCGGCCAGGCTATCCAGTGCCGACGCCAGGATGTTGGCCACCACCACCTGGTAGGTCTGCACCGGCTCGTCCTGCGGCATGTACACCGCCAACTGCGCTTCCAGATCGTTGCGTTGCGCATTGTCGGCGGTGGCCAGCAGCGCCTGCGGGTCATAGTCCACGCCGACCGCGCGGCTGGCGCCCAGCTTCAGCGCGGCGATCGCAAGAATGCCCGAGCCACAGCCGAAATCGAGCACGCTGCGGCCCTGCAGCTCATCGCTGACGGCCAGGCTGTCCAGCCAGCGCAGGCATAGCGCCGTGGTCTGATGCGTGCCCGAACCGTAGGCCAGGCCCGGATCCAGCCGCACCACGGCAGCGTCCGGGGCGTTGGCAGCTTCAGGCAGGTCTTGATTCCACGGCACGATAAACGTGCGCGCGCCGAACTGCATCGGTTTGAACAGGTCGATCCAGGCGCGGATCCAGTCGCTGTCTTCGACCATGCGAAATCCCACCTGGCTCCAGTCCAGGCCCGGGTCGAAGGCTTCCAGTGCCGCCAGCACCACCAGCGCGTCGCTGGCGCCATCGAACAGCGCAGTCATGGTCAGCCGGTCCCACAGCGGCATTTCGCCCACGCCGGGTTCGAGTAGCGCGCGCTCGTTGCTGGTGTCGGCATCGGCGTCGAGCATGGTCACCGCCAGTGCGCCGACGTCGTCCAGCGCATTCTGGAAACGGGGCAGGGTGACCTCGGAGCAGGAAAGGGTCAGTTCAAGAAGCGGCATCGTGTTGGTCGGGCAATTCGAAAGCACGCATCGTAGACCATTCGTACCGGCATGCCTGCGCGCTGCGCGGGTCGGCCGCAATGCTGCCGCGACGCGCGCGGTTGAGTGCTCCGCCCACATCGCAACAACATGGCAATCCCGTCACGCAGCGTCGGGAACGCCGAGATCGGCCACCGTGTTCGGCCAACGGAAGATGATCCAGACTGGCAGTGGCACGCTGCGAGTGCAGCGCAAGGCAGGCGTGGTGATGCGCCAAACGGCAGACTCGGCCCACGAAGATCGCTTCGAAATGTGCTGCCGCCGGATACCAAATCCGCGAAGGTCAACCCGGCAACGCGCAATTGATCCACCAGGGCATCCAACCACTAAGCCATCAAGCGGCGACCAACCAATCAACCAACACCACGACAACCAACGCACAGCCCACAGCGCAACCAAATGCCTGCAGCGCGCTACTCACCTGCAGTCCGCGCAGGCCGTCACCGCATGTTTTGCCCTCTGGCGATCTACGCCGGCAGCGTCTGCTTGGCGGCGGTCTTGTGCACATGCGAGTGCTAGACTCCGCGCCGTCGCTGCGGGTGTTTCCGCAGCAGGGTCGCCGCTCTTCATGCCGCTTGCTCGTGCCCGCCATCTCTGGCTGCTGCTCGCTCCCGCTGCGTTTGCGGCGGCCACGTGGTGGCATGTGCGCGCGCAGCCGGCCGAGCATGCCCGCGACCGGGCGGTTCCGGTTGCCGCACACGTGACCCAGGTCGGTGACACCGCACCGCAGCCGCTCGTAGTGAAAGAGCACGGCACGGCACTCCAGCTGTCACACCGCGATGCGGTGGAAGCGCAACCGGATCTGTATCACTACGCGCAGCAATTGCAGCAGAAGGTGCGCGCCGGCGATGCACAGGCCGGGTGGCGGTTGAGCCGTGTCTACGATTACTGCGCGCCCTATGCGGCCAGCCCGTCCGGCTACGCCGCCGACAGCGCATGGCTCGCCGCGCAGCGCACCCCAGGTGTGGTGGCGATGCATGCCGCACGCGAGCGCGTGGCGCAGCGCTGCGCTGGTTTTGCCCCCACTGATGGACTGAGCTCGCGCGTGGTGGCGCAGCAACGCCAGGACGCGGCGCGCGCTGGCAGCCTGGCTGCCGAGGCCGCCATGCTGGCGCTGGGCGAACCGTTGCACGCCTGGCCCGGCTACAAGCGCGCGCTGGTGCAACGCGTGCTGGCCTCGCGCGATCCAGAGGCCTATCTGGCCCTGGCCCCGGCCATGGGCGCGCGCGCCAGCGGCGACGATAGCCTTCAAGGCTATGTGGCTGGCGATCAATTCGCCGAGCTGGCCTGGCAAGTGGCCGCATGCCGGCTGGGGCTGGATTGCAGCGCCGACAGCACCTTGGTCACCAGTTATTGCGCCAACGCGGGCATCTGCTCGCGCGATAGCGCACAGGATTTTGTGTCGTTCGTATTCGATGCCGCGGTGCCGCGGCAGGGAGCAGACAGGGTGGATGAGATGGTCGATACATTGGTCTCCGATCCGGGAGCGCAGTCATGAATTACCGTCGATTGGTGCATGGCGCCAAGTTCTGGTTATGGGTTGCGTTATTCGTGGCGTATTCGGCGGCGGCAGTGAGCATCGTGATGATCGATACCGCCGATCACCGCTACCAGCCGCTGTCGGTGAAGTCCACCAGCATCACTACCGACGAACAGCAGCGACGACATGGCGCAAGCCAGGTTGCTGCGGTCTACCGCGCCAGTAGCGCGATGCCGTTTTCCACCTTGCCTGCCGGCTCGACCTTTCAGGTGGTGTGGCCGGACGGCTCCACCGAAACCATGACCGTGGTCGACCCGTCGTCGGCCAGCGGCATCGTGCCGGTGCCGGGTAGCCAGCAGGGGCCTGCGCCGCGGCGCTGAGCGGTGCAGCGTGTCGATAGGGTCGCGGTCGCTGCGGATCCGGTAGCGTAGGCGGCAACGGTGGGGACGCACTGCCGCAGCTCAGCCACTCTCTCTTGCAGACGATCAAAGACCTGCACATCGGATCCGGCGCTGACGTGCGCCATCCAGGCCTCGAACCCTCGGATTCAGTAGGAGCGCGACCGGGCTCTATCAATAAAGCCTGGTCGCGCCCGGGTGCGCTCCTACGCATGGACCGGCTGGCTTGCAGGGCTGACGGCGTGACGCAATGTCGGCGCGATGCGCCGGGGAGCAACGAAAAAGCCCGGTTTCCCGGGCTTTTTCTTATTCGTCGATGCAACAGCAAGCGCGATCAGGTCAACGCAATCGACTTGTTCTTGCGCTCGGCCAGGCGTTTTTCCAGGTAGTGGATGTTCTGTCCGCCGGCCTGGAAGCCCTTGTCGCGCATGATGCGCTGCTGCAGCGGGATATTGGTCTTGATGCCGTCCACCACCATTTCGCTCAGCGCCACGCGCATGCGCGCAATCGCAGTTTCGCGATCCGGGCCGTGCACGATCAGCTTGCCGATCATGGAATCGTAATTCGGCGGCACCTTGTACCCTGCATAGATGTGCGTATCCACGCGCACGCCCGGGCCACCCGGCGGATGGAAGGCGGTGATCAAGCCCGGATTCGGCATGAAGGTTTCCGGATCCTCGGCATTGATGCGGCATTCGATCGCATGCCCGCGCAGCACGATGTCGCTCTGCTTGATGCTCAGCTTGTGGCCGGCAGCGATGCGCAGCTGTTCGCAGACCAGGTCAATACCGGTGATGCGTTCTGTCACCGGATGCTCCACCTGGATACGCGTGTTCATTTCGATGAAGTAGAAACTCCCGTTTTCGAACAGGAATTCGAAGGTGCCGGCGCCGCGGTAACCGATGCGAATGCACGCATCCACGCAGACCTTGCCGATCTGGTTGCGCAGTTCTTCGGTGATGCCCGGTGCCGGCGCTTCTTCCACCACTTTCTGATGGCGACGCTGCATCGAACAATCGCGTTCGCCCAGATGGATCGCACCGCCCTGGCCGTCGGCAAGGACCTGGATCTCCACGTGGCGCGGATTTTCCAGGAACTTCTCCATGTAGACCTGATCGTTGCTGAAAGCGGCCTTGGCTTCGGACTTGGTGGTTTCGATGGCGGCCTTCAGCGCCGCCTCCGAATGCACCACGCGCATGCCGCGGCCGCCGCCGCCGCCGGCGGCCTTGATGATGACCGGGTAGCCGATCTCGCGGGCGATCTTGGTGTTGGCGACGATGTCCTCGCCCAGCGGGCCGCCCGAACCGGGCACGCACGGCACGCCGGCGGCCTTCATTGCGCGGATCGCTTCCACCTTGTCGCCCATCAGGCGGATGGTGTCGGCTTTGGGACCGATGAAGATGAAGCCGGATTGCTCCACGCGCTCGGCAAAATCGGCGTTTTCCGACAGGAAACCGTAGCCGGGATGGATGGCCTGCGCATCGGTCACCTCGGCCGCGGCGATCAACGCCGGGATGTTGAGATAACTATCGCTGGAGGCGGCTGGGCCGATACACACCGACTCATCGGCCATGGCCACGTGCTTGAGGTTACGGTCGACCGTGGAATGCACCGCGACCGTGCGGATGCCGAGCGTGTGGCACGCGCGCAGGATGCGCAGCGCGATTTCACCTCGGTTGGCGATGACGACTTTATCGAGCATGGGAATAGGGAGTCGAGAATGGGGAATGGGTAGAAGCGGGCATCATGGTGCGGCTCCACGTCTGCGTAAGGCATTCATCAATGCGGTGAGCTTGGCGAAGACCTGGTCGACCTGCTGGCTGCTGGCTGCTGGCTGACGATGTCTTCGTCTTCGGTGTTGCGATAGCCCAGTCGTACGGCGATCTGGACCTGTGTATCCAGTTCGGAGAGCGAGCCGCGCGCAATCGAGAGAAACCGCGCGTAATCGGGAGTTGAACGTCGCGCCGCACCTTCGGCGATATTCGACGGGACGCTGATGGCCGCACGGCGCAGTTGCGCCCTCAGACCATAGCGTTCCTGCTCGGGAAAGACCTCGGTGAACCGATAGATCATTTCCACAAGCTCCATGGAGTCGCGCCAGGCCTCCAGGCGTTCATGAGGCCGCTTTGCCGATTCCCGATTTTCCACTCCCGATTCCCGGCTCTCAGCCAATCACAAACAGCGGCTGATCGAATTCCACCGGCTGGCCGGTTTCGCCAAGGATGGCGACGATGGTGCCGGCGGCGTCGGCTTCGATGGGGTTGAACATCTTCATCGCTTCGATGATCGCCAGGGTGTCGCCGACCTTGACCTGCTGGCCCACGGTGACGAAGGCCGGCTTGTCGGGCGAGGGCGAGGTGTAGAACGTGCCGACCATCGGTGCGCGCAGCACGTGGCCTTCCGGCAGTGCGGCGGCCTGCTTGGCGCCGCCGGTGGAGGCTTCGGTGGGCGATTGCATCGGCATGGTGGCCGCAGCCGGCACCTGCGCGGCGGGGGCCGGGGCGTACTGCTGCACCGGAGGGCTCATCATCGCTGTGCCCTTGGGCACGCGCGCCAGACGTACGCTTTCTTCGCCTTCCTTGATCTCGATTTCGGCGAGATTGGATTCTTCGAGCAGGTCGATCAGTTTCTTGATTTTGCGGAGATCCATAAGGGCCTCTGGAAGTGAAACGGTGGGGAGTGCCGGCGGATGCTGGCGGGAATGGGGTCAGGATGCCGGCGTGCTGGCCGGGGGCGGTGCTGCAGGTGTCATGCGTCGCGCTCCAGGCGCGCGATCACCGCTTCCAGCGCCAGCCGGTAGCTGTCTGCGCCGAAGCCGCAGATCACGCCGTCGGCCTTGTCGCTGAGATAGCTGTGGTGCCGGAACGGCTCGCGCGCATGCGGATTGGACAGATGGATTTCCACAAACGGCAGCCCAACGGCGAGCAGCGCGTCGCGCAGCGCCACCGAGGTATGGGTGAAGGCAGCCGGGTTGATCAGGATGTAGGCAGTGCCGTCCTCGCGCGCAGCGTGGATGCGCTCCACCAGCACGTGCTCGGCATTGGACTGCAGGCAGTCCAGCGCGTGCCCGGCCGCTTGCGCGCGGTCCACCAGGGCCGCATCGATCTGCGCCAGCGTGGTACGCCCGTAGACGTCCGGCTCGCGGGCGCCGAGCAGGTTGAGGTTGGGGCCATGCAACAGCAGCAGATGGGCCATGGTATCCGGAAGAGCGCAAAGGCCGGAAGTCTGCGCGATGTCGCCGATGCTGTCCAGTTCGACGAACTTAAGCCTGTTTAAAACGATCGTTTTAAATTTTTAAATGGTTTTGCCGAGGGCCTAACGGCGGCGGGCGTCCGTGCGCCGGAGGTCCTAGCGCCGGCTGAATGGGCGCCAAGTCCATGCGAGCAGGGCATGCAGGTTGCCGAACTCATCCGGTGCGCAGCGGTGACGTGCGGGCCGAGGGATGTGCCGGTGCGGGCACGGCAACGCTGGGTTCGCGGCTGCCTGCATCCTCCACTGTCGGGCGTCACAATGTTGTGCCGTTGGCAGCAGTTCGGTAAGTGCCGGCTTTTTCGCAGCCGGAGGGACCTCGAGGTGACGATGCAACACGTGGCGAGGTGCATTTCGCGTGGCGATCTAGGTTCCAAAAACGTGGCGCCAGGCCGGACGAGGCCGGCCCGGCGGATGCGGCGCGAGCAGCGCTATGGAACCCATCGGCCGCGATGATTCATGCAGCTGTCCGCTGTGCAGTTCACCGCGGTTGTCACCGTTGGCGCGTATCGCGGGTATCGATGCATCGCAGGCGTCAGCTGGATCGAATGGGCGACTCATCGCGCAGCTGGCCGCAGCGCATCCCAGATGGTGGCACCGGCAGCAACGCCTGCAGACCGCTAGCGTTGCGCCGGGACCATAGCGCGCCAGATGGACCAAGCCAGCGCCTCAACGCGCAGCAAGCCGTTCTTCGATAACGGCGCGGTCTACACAGTTTTAGCAGGACTTCCAGCGCAGCACCTGGGCCGTCGATCAAGCGCCAGTGACTGCACCGACGTCGCGTCTCACCGCGCAGCGCGCAGCAAGGCATCCTCGGTAATCGCGCCGGTCAGCACGGTCGGCAGGATCGCTGGTGGGGCGCCGGGGCCGTAGACCACGTAGAGCGGCACGCCGACGGCCTGGTGCTGGTCCAGGAAGGTGCTGATGGCAGGGTCGACATTGGTCCAGTCGCCTTTCATGTAGACCGCATCCACGCGGCGCAGTGCATCGCGGAATTCGGCGCTGCTCAGCACGTTCTTTTCGTTGGCCTTGCAGGTCACGCACCAATCGGCGGTCATGTTGACGAAGACCACGCGGTTGTCGGCGCGCAGGCGGTCCAGCAGCTGCGGCGAGAACGCCACCACGCCCTCGGCCGCAGTGGCCGCCGGCAGGCTCAGGCGCGTTACCGCCACTACCGGCACCAGCGCCAGCACCAGCATCGCCGTGGCTAGGCCCATGCCCAGGCGGTGGCTCTTCCAGCGGCTGCGCTCGAAGCACCACAGCCCCAGGGCGAGCAGGGTAGCGCCGACCAGCATCAGGGCCAGCGCATCCACGCCACGCTGCTTGCCCAAGACCCACAGCAGCCAGATCGCGGTGAGATACATCGGGAACGCCAACACCTGCTTGAGCGTTTCCATCCACGCGCCGGGGGTGGGCAGGCGCCGCGCCAGCGAGGGCACGAAGCCGATCAGCAGGAATGGCAGCGCCAGCCCCAGGCCCAGCGCCAGGAACACCAGCATCGCCAGCAGCGCGGGTGCGGTGAACGCGTAGGCCAGCGCGGTGCCCATGAATGGCGCGATGCAGGGGCTGGCGACCACGCAGGCCAGCACGCCGGTGAAGAAGTCGCCCAGGGGGCCGTTACGCGCGGCCAGCGACTGACCGATGCCGCCCAGGTTGGTGCCCAGGGTGAACACGCCCGACAGGCTCAGCCCCACTGCGAACATCAGGTACGCCAGCGCGGCTACGAACCATGGCTGCTGCAGCTGGAAGCCCCAGCCGGCGGCCTGCCCGGCGGCGCGCAAGCCGATCACCAGCCCGCCGATGGCGGCGAAAGACACCAGCACGCCCAGCGAGTACCAGATGGCGTGGCTGCGCGCATGGCCGCGGCTCTCGCCGCTATGCGCCAGCCCCAGTACCTTCAGCGACAGGATCGGCAGCACGCACGGCATCAGGTTGAGCACCAGCCCGCCAATTAGCGCCAGCACCAGCATGCCCAGCAGGCCCTTGTCGGTATGGGGCGGCGGGGTGCGCTCCGGATTGCCGGCCGAGGCGTCGGCAACTGGGCCGGCAGCACCGACGGGGGCCGCAGCGGGCGCGGGTTCGACCGGCACCTGGTCAGCGGCCAGCGGCGAAATCATCAATGGCGCGGCCTGCGCCTGGTTCTGCGGCGACACCATGCCGGCCGGCACATCGAGGGCGACGCGGCGGGTCATCGGCGGGTAGCAGATGCCGTCGGTCTGGCAGCCCTGGAAAGTGGCCACCAGGGTGACATGGGCCGGATCAGGTTTATCGCGCAGCAGCGGCAAGGTCACTTCGGCCTGGTCGAAATACACCACCACATCGCCGAAATGTTCGTCGCGGTGGGCCTTGCCCTGCGGCCAGCGCGGCAACCCGGTGCGCAGGCCGCTAGCGCCTTCCACTGCCAGCGAGGTCCGGTCGCGGTAGATGTAATAGCCCGGCGCCGGGGTGAAGCGCAGCAGCAGGCTGTTGCCGTCGCCGACGATGGCTTCGAAGTTGAAGGCTTGCTCGGCCGGCAGCGGCAGCGCGTCCACGCCGGCGGTCTGGCCGGGGGCACCGAACAGGCGCGGGCCGGCGGCGTTGCGCGGCACCAGCGCGCCCAGGTTTTCGCGTTGCGGGGCGGTGCCAGGCGCCCCTGCTGACGCGGCGGCGGGCAGGTTGACGCGAATCTCGCGCCGCTGCGGCGGGTAGCACACGCCAGCGTCGGCGCAACCTTGGTATTGCACCTGCAGGACGGCGGTCTGCACGGCCGGGTCGGCCTTGCCGGCCAGGGTGGCCTGCAGTTGCTTGCGGTAGGTCTGCACCTGGCCGAAGAACTCGTCGTGCTTGCTCTCGCCTTCCGGCAGCGCCAGTTCGCCGGCAGCAAACCCCTGCCCGGACTTGACGCTGATGCGGTGGCGATACAGGTAATAACCTGGCGCGATCTTCCAGTTCAGCGCGATACGGTCGCGGCTGTCGGCGGTGGCGCTCAACGCAAAAGCCTGGTCTACCGGCAGCAGATCGGCTTCGCTCACCGCCGCCTGTGCGGGGGCGGGGGCCAGCACCGCCAGCGGCGCGGCGAACAAGGGGGCAGCCAATAACGCGCAGCGGGCGATCCAGCGGGACAGAGACTTCATGGACGTCAGGATTCCTTGCGGGTTTCGGCCCGGACCCAATCGAAATACGCCGGCAGCCCGGCGCTGGTTTGGACAGCGACCGCTTCCGGCAGTTCATACGGATGCAAGGCCTGCAGCCGCGCGATGGCGTCGGGCAGGCGGTCGTCCCAGGTTTTGATCAGCAACTGCACTTCGGTGCTGCGCGCGATCGCACCATTCCAGCGGTACAGCGATTGCGCGCCAGGCAGTTGGGTGACGCACGCCGCCAGCCGTTCTTCAAGCAAGGCGTGCGCGATGCGATCGGCGCTGTCTGCATCCGGGCAGGTGCTGAATAACAAATGGAGGGAAGGTGCGCTCATCTGACCCGGCAGTGTAATCCCCTGTCTGCAGGGGATCGACCGCCGATTCCGAAACAAGACGTTTAACTTGGTGGCCTCAAGTTGAGGCGCCTTGCTTGAGCGGCCCACAGCCGCCCGCCCTGCCCTGCGTTATTGCTGGGTGGCTGTTGCAGCCGCCGTGCACAACGGGTGGCGTGGAACAAGGGAATTGGATCGGCGGCCTGCTGCCTGCCGGCGACACATACCTCGGTGGAGTGCCTGGCGGTACCTCCGTTCTGGGCAGTGTTTCCGCACGATCCAAGCCCAGCGGCCCGACGCCTTACGCGCCGGGCCAGTGCAGCTTGGAACAGCTGAAAAAACCACTGCGCTCACCGCCAGGCGCGTGCGGCCGGTGCTTGGAATCGGCATGTACCACGCGTACACGCAGTTCTGAGCGTGCCGTCCGCACCCGCCCGGCGACTGCTCGCTGCGTTTTGTTAGCCGTTCTTAATTGGCCAACTGGCAGCTAGCTGGTTTGGCCGAATTGAACAGGCTGGCGGTGGCCCATTCGGGGTGATCCACGAACGGGTTGCGGTTGCCCTGGAAGCTGAAGATCACCTGGTTGCGGGCGCGCTCGGCATCGTCCGGCGGGTCGGCCTGGTGCCAGGCCAGCAGCGTGGAGAGCAGGCCCATATACGCAGGCGATGCCGAGGTCTGCACGATCTTGCTACGGTCGTCGGTGAGCTCCAGGTCCGGCTCGGATTGGCCGGTAGCCGCGTCGGTGCCGCCTTCGTAGCGGATCGCCATGTACATCACCGCGCGCGCCATGTCGCCTTTATGCCGGCCCCACACCTCGAAGGTGCCGCTGTTGCCGTCGGGCGTGCGCACCCAGTTCGAATTGCCGGGGTAACGCCCACTGCCGCCGCCACTGCCGTCGTTGACCTCGGTCACGCGCTCGCCGCAGCTGCTGGTGCAGGTGGCATAGGGCTTGTTGCCGCGGTCCGCGTTGAAGGTGGTGTCGGTCAGGTACAGCATGTGGGTGTCGGTGTAGGGCGCGTACGGCAAGCCGCGGTCGCCGGTGGCACTGCCGAAGCCCAGCGAGTTGGGCCAGGTGTGCTCGCGGTTATAGGTGAGCCCGCTACCGGTGCCCGCGCGGTCGCTGACCTTGGCGTAGCTGCGGTTGCGGTAGGCGTCCAGGATGCGGCCGCTGTTGTTGGGATCCTCGTCGGCCATTTCCAGAATGGTCCAGGTGTTGGTGCCTGTGCCGCTGTATGGGTAGACCGTGTGGCCATGGATGGTGGCATGCAGCGAGCAGCGCAGCTGGCTGGCATTGGCGGTGTTGACCCGCGAGTAGTAGCCAGTGCCACCGCCACTGGCATTAGCCACGGTGAAGGCAATGGACTGGTTGGCCGCCGGGCTCAGGCCGCTGGCATCGCGGATGGCGCTGGCGGTGATGGCCAGGGTGCAGCGCTCGCCGCCGACCAGGGCGGTGTTGGTGGATAGCGTGAAGCGGGTGCCAGTCGTTGCGTAACTCAGTGCCACGTTGCCGGAACTGGCGCAGTTCAGCGCAAACGCGCCGCTGCTGAGCGTCACCGCTTCGCTAAAGCCCACTGCCAGATCGCCGGCGGCCGGGAAGCCGGTGGCACCCTGGGTCGGGGTAGTGCTGCCGATGGTGGGAGCGCCGGTGCTGCCGCCGCCGTCGCTCCCAGTGAAGGTTTGGCCGCGGTTGCAGGCGCCGAACGTCTGCGCCGCCGAGCCGGCCCAGCTGAAGTTGGCCGCGCTGCTGCTGCTGCCGGTGCCGGTCAATTGCAGCGAACTGCCAACCGCGGTGCTGTTGCTCTGGCTCACCGGCAGGTTCTGGCTGGCCACGCCGGCCGCCGGGCCGCCGCTGCCGGTGATGGCGCCTTCGTAACTGAGGAACTGCACCAACTGCCCGTTGGGGTCGACCAGCGCCACGCCGTCGTTGGGGCCGTTCTGCACGCCGTTGCTGGCGTAGCTCACCGTGGCGATACGCACCTGGCTGCCGCAGCTCACCACACTGCCGGCCGGTACCGCCGTGTTGGCATACACCACCGCAGCACTGGGGGTGTTGCCGTTGTACAGATAGATCCGGTAGCCGCTTAGCGATTCGCCAGCCGTGGCCACCACTTCCACACCTTCGCCGCTGTCGCCGGAGGCGCCCGCGTCGTCGTAGTGCAGTTCGTTGATGAAGACCGCCGCATTGGCGGAGGTGGCGCTCAGCGCAAACGCG
The DNA here is from genome assembly GCF_000277895.2 of Xanthomonas vasicola pv. musacearum NCPPB 4379. Lineage (NCBI taxonomy): Bacteria > Pseudomonadati > Pseudomonadota > Gammaproteobacteria > Lysobacterales > Lysobacteraceae > Xanthomonas > Xanthomonas vasicola. The sequence continues at coordinate 570,772 of NZ_CP034655.1, forward strand.
CAGGCCAGGGGAAGGGTGCAACGCAGGGACACAACACGGGACGGCCACCTCATCGACGGCTCCTTGTGATCGGGGAATGCGATCCCGACTGTAAAACGCGCGCATGACAAAAGGTGGAACCTGGTTCCATTTCTAGAGCGACAGAAAAAACTACTGCGCGTCTGCCAGGCGGGCGCGGACGGTGCTCGGAATCCTCATGTACCACTCGTACACTCCGGCTCTTCCGCGCCGTCCGCGCCCACCTGACAACCGCTCGCTACGTTTTGCCAGCCGCTCTCGGCGTTTCGGAGGGAGCGGTCAAAGAAAAATTTTTACCGCCAGCCCTTGAAAGGCCGCCCACGCAGCACAATCTCTGGCCCGCACCCGCTCTGTCGGGTTTTTTCCGCGCGCTGTGCTGGCAGTCGTCATATGCGAGTGCTAACATCGCCGATAATTTCCAGGCCCATCAAATACTTAAGAGGTCTTCTCTATGAGCATCAAACCGCTTCACGACCGCGTTGTAGTCAAGCCGATCGAAGCCGACGAAGTTTCCGCCGGCGGCATCGTGATCCCGGACTCCGCCAAGGAAAAGTCCACCAAGGGTGAAGTCGTCGCAATCGGCGCCGGTAAGCCGCTGGACAACGGCAGCCTGCGCGCGCCCGTGGTCAAGGTTGGCGACAAGGTCATCTACGGCCAGTACGCCGGCAGCAGTTACAAGTCCGAAGGCGTCGAGTACAAGGTGCTGCGCGAAGACGACATTCTGGCCGTCATCGGCTGATCAGGCGCTACGCGCCGGGAATCGGGAGTAGGGAATCGGGAATCGGTAGAGCGGCCAACGCCCTCGCCATCCCACCCAGCCCCGAGATCCGCCCTTGATTGACCCATTTCTCATTTCCCATTCCCAATTTCCGGAGTAACAACCAATGGCTGCTAAAGACATTCGTTTCGGTGAAGACGCACGTACCCGTATGGTTCGTGGCGTCAACGTGCTTGCCAATGCCGTGAAGGCAACCCTGGGCCCGAAGGGCCGCAACGTCGTGCTCGAAAAGAGCTTCGGCGCCCCGACCATCACCAAGGACGGCGTCTCCGTCGCCAAGGAAATCGAACTGGCTGACAAGTTCGAGAACATGGGCGCGCAGATGGTCAAGGAAGTCGCTTCCAAGACCAACGACAACGCCGGCGACGGCACCACCACCGCCACCGTGCTGGCGCAGGCCCTGATCCGCGAAGGCGCCAAGGCTGTGGCCGCCGGCATGAACCCGATGGACCTCAAGCGCGGTATCGACCAGGCCGTCAAGGCTGCGGTTGTCGAGCTGAAGAACATCTCCAAGCCCACCACCGACGACAAGGCGATTGCCCAGGTCGGCACCATCTCGGCCAACTCGGACGAGTCGATCGGCAACATCATTGCCGAAGCGATGAAGAAGGTCGGCAAGGAAGGCGTGATCACCGTTGAAGAAGGCTCGGGCCTGGAAAACGAGCTGGACGTGGTCGAGGGCATGCAGTTCGATCGCGGCTACCTCTCCCCGTACTTCATCAACAACCAGCAGAGCCAGTCGGCCGACCTGGACGACCCGTTCATCCTGCTGCACGACAAGAAGATCTCCAACGTGCGCGACCTGCTGCCCGTGCTGGAAGGCGTGGCCAAGGCCGGCAAGCCGCTGCTGATCGTCGCCGAAGAAGTCGAAGGCGAAGCGCTGGCGACCCTGGTGGTCAACACCATCCGCGGCATCGTCAAGGTCGTGGCCGTCAAGGCGCCGGGCTTCGGCGACCGTCGCAAGGCGATGCTGGAAGACATGGCCGTGCTGACCGGCGGCACCGTGATCTCCGAAGAAGTGGGCCTGGCGCTGGAGAAGGCGACCATCAAGGACCTGGGCCGCGCCAAGAAGGTGCAGGTTTCCAAGGAAAACACCACGATCATCGACGGCGCCGGCGATTCGGCCGCGATCGAGTCGCGCGTCGGCCAGATCAAGACCCAGATCGAAGACACCTCGTCCGATTACGACCGCGAGAAGCTGCAGGAGCGCGTGGCCAAGCTGGCCGGTGGCGTTGCAGTGATCAAGGTCGGCGCATCGACCGAAATCGAAATGAAGGAAAAGAAGGCACGCGTCGAAGACGCCCTGCACGCGACCCGTGCCGCCGTTGAAGAAGGCGTTGTCCCGGGCGGCGGTGTGGCCCTGGTGCGTGCGCTGGTGGCTGTCGGTAACCTGACCGGTGCCAACGAAGACCAGACCCACGGCATCCAGATCGCCCTGCGCGCCATGGAAGCCCCGCTGCGCGAAATCGTGGCCAATGCCGGCGAAGAGCCGTCCGTGATCTTGAACAAGGTCAAGGAAGGCACCGGCAACTACGGCTACAACGCCGCCAACGGCCAGTTCGGCGACATGGTCGAATTCGGCATCCTGGACCCGACCAAGGTCACCCGTTCGGCGCTGCAGAACGCAGCTTCGATCGCTGGCCTGATGATCACCACCGAAGCCATGGTGGCCGATGCACCGAAGAAGGACGAGCCGGCAATGCCGGCCGGTGGCGGCATGGGCGGCATGGGCGGCATGGATTTCTGATCCAGCCGGCGCAAGCCGACACGCAACACCGCAGTCAAAAGGAGCCCCGCAGCGATGCGGGGCTTTTTTTTATACAGCGCGCTGTGCATCGTCGTGCCGGCTGCACGATGATGCGCGACGAGCGGCGCACGCTTCGCTTGCCGGGAGCGTTGTGCCTACTCCAGTCCGGGACGACATCGCACCCGCCAAGCCATTACGGCGTGCGATCTGGTCGCCGCGGCCCTGGATTCCGGGAAGCCCGCCGCGCGGCGTGAGCTGGCGCGTTTGGCGCGCCGCTGCCTGTCTGCCTTGCAGTGTCAATGCGGTGTCGAAGCACGGCCGGCCGTCGCGTCATCGCGGGTCGAGGGAGACTGCGCATTGTCCAGCGTTGTCGCGGCTCCGGGCTCGGCAGAGACACTGTCTTCCACGCTCTCGCCGTCAGAGTTGGTGGACAGCCGTGGCGGACTGGTGTCCGGTGTTTCTGCGATGGGCGCGGCGACGCCGTCATCCTCCTGGATCTCGGTGATGGTGACGCGGCTGGTGCTCGGCTGCGCCGCGGCGCCGGCGTCCCGGATCGCCTGTAGCGCGGCGTCTGGAGCGACTTGCTCCTCGTAAGCCTGCAGGTGCTCCGGCGACAGCTGGAGCAGATACCGCAACGTGCGACGGCTCGTCTCTTGCAGCTCCTCCGGCGTGGAAGGAACGGTGGTTGCGAGCTGCGTGCCATCGGGCCCGGTGAACAACCGGCGGATCTGCCGTCCACCCCAGTTCATCGCCTTCTCGGTGGCGTCGGCGACCGGACCCGGCATCGTCGCCGCCATCAGCGACATGACCGCACCCGCGTAGTAAGGCGAGGTGGACGACGCTTCGATCAAGCTCTGGTCGGCGAAGGTAGTGGCAAGTTTCTCGGCAGTAAGTGCCATGGCAATCACCATGCTGCCGCCGCACATGGCCTTGAAGCGCTCCATCGTGTCCTGCCGGTTCGCATGCTTGTTGAAAGTCGACTGCAGCATGACCGCCGCCACGACCGCGGTATCGGCCAGCGAATCCACCGTCCCGATCCGGTCCGGCTGAATCAGGTAAATCACCGAGCCGGTCACCGCGATACCCAGCAAGGCCAACGACAATTTGGCGGCAACGTCGTCGTTGGATAGTTGCCGTGGAATCGACTCAGACCGGTCCTGGCCGTGCTGTAGCGCAGTGCTCAAGTGCTTGCAGCAACGATCAAGCGTTTCCAGCAGATGGGTGCACTGGGCATTGAGCGTACGGGTGAGTTCATGCCCCTGGCCCGGGCCGGTGAAGTCGCGGCGCACCTGTTGAAATGCATCCCGGCCGTTGAGCAGCACGGTTGCGATCTGGTCGAGTTGCGTGCGTAGTTCCGCGCTGATCTGCCCGGGGGTCATGCCGGCGCGCGTCCGCTGCGCGGACTCGGTGAAGCCCAATTGGTGCGCAGCGCTCGCGCGCAACCGCGACACCTGGTCGCGCGCGCGATTGCCCAAGGTGCTAATGCTGTTCCAGAGAAAGGGGGTCATCATCATCGCCGCGCAGGCCGTTGCTGCGGCTGCGCCAAACCCCATGTTGTTTTCCACTGCTTCGGCTTGATGTCGCATAGCCTCGCTGCCGGCCTTCTTGGTGATTTCGAATGGCAGGAACAAACCATTGAGCAGGTAGGCATACAGATGCAACTCGTTGGCGTCGCGCCCCAACTGCCCACCGCCAATGATCGGGATGGGAAAGCCATCGGCGGTAGGGCGTAGTGCGGATGCCGACAGCATCAGCACACCCCTTGCTGCCAGTGCAAGCGAATACCCAAACGTCTTGGCCTGATTCGCCATGAACGGGCTTGGCACGAGCAGTGGCCAGGCATTGCCCAGGTTGAGCAGTGCCTTCAGCGCACGACCGGTTGCCGGTGTTCCGTGCTCCAGCGGATGCAGCGCCTTCTCTACCGCTTTGATGTCGCTCAGGAACGCGTTACGGAAGCGCTTTTCCAGTCCGTTTTGAGGGTTCGAGATGGCCCCGCGTAGATCCGCGATGGCTGCGCTCAAACGCGCCAGGCTATGCGGTGCGGCCTGCTCTTGATCGAGATGACGCACCATTTGCAAAAAGGCGGGGTCGCTCGCGTGTACTTGCAGCATGGTGCGCAGATCCGATTTCGACCAGAGAGTGGACGCCCCGTTCGAGACCGCAGCGTAGGCCTGCTGAAGGCCGCTTGCCAATGCAGCATTTGCGCGCGCGGCAAGTGTCGCGCCAGTGGACGGGCCGGAGGCGTGTGCGGGCGAATGCGCCTGCATGTCAGGGTCGTGCAAGGCCATCGGCGAAGCGCCTTGCTCGAAGTCGGCGCTGGATGCGCGCGACCGGCTGCGCGGAGTGAGCGCCGACAAGCTGGGGTGGAGTGGCGTTTGCCTCGGCGGTGCGGCGTCGGCGACGGGGGCGTTGTCCGCGTTGACGTCTTGCAGTGGCGCGCGAGAAGAAGAGCTTGCGGCTTGTGTTTTGTTGATCTCCATGGAGAGTTTCCTTGGTGAGGGGAATGGCCAGCTCGCACTGGCTGGCGTACATGAATCATTCGTACAAACGTGCCCGGCCGATGTAGCGCGGTGCGAAGTGCTGCACTGCAGGAAGAATCGACGAAATAACACAATGGCAACTTGTGATCGCGTAACGCCTCGCCACCTGTGCCGTGCTGCAGTGGCTGCAGCGCGTCTTCCACGGCCTTGATGTCGCCGAGCAATTGCTGACGCAAGCGTGCTTCCAGATCGGGTGCCGCTTCGCTGGCATCGCGCAGCTGCGTGATCTGCTGGCGGCACGCGGCCAGACTGTGCGGCACGTGCTGTTCCGGGTCGGTGTGACGCGCCATCTGCAGAATGCAGGATCGTCCGCATGGATCTGCAGCATGGTGCGCAGGTCTGCCAGCGACCAGAGCTTGGAAGCGGCGTTTCTGAGCGTGCCGGAGAGTTGCAGCTCCCCCTCGGTCAAGCCGGCGGTTGCTTTGCGAAACACGGAACTGTGTGCATCCACCGTAGGCGGCCTAGGCTGCAGCATGGTGTGCTGGGGCGGTGCCGCATCTGTGCCAACGCTGGCGGTGTCTGCTTCGATGATCTCGGTGTCGGAGCTTCCGGCCGGCGACGAGGGCCTGCGTGTGCGCTGGCTGAGCCCGCTCAATTTCGGATCGCGTTGGGGTTGGGGGGGCCGCACCCTCAGGTGTCGGCTGCGATGCCGCCGGTGCGGCTTCCTGGGGGAATTGCGTGTGCGGCTGGATGGCTGCCTCCGCTTGATTCGGTTGCTTGATGTGCATGGGATATTCCTTGGCGTGATGTGAGACGGCAGGATTCGGGCACTAGCAAAGTCATCGGAACGGCGCATTCATTGCGCAGCGGTTGAGTCCTGTGGCGGCCGAGGTGGATGTCATGGCATCGCGGGCCGTGGACGTCACTGGACTCGCTGCGAATGCACCGTTGGCGCGGCGGCGCTTAATCTGAGCGCGGCCTGTCAGCGCCCCCCGGCGCACGTTCGGGCGCAGCGGCTTGGTTGTCATCGATCTCGGTAAGGGTGACGCTGCTGCTGGGGCGGGCTTGCGCCGCTTCGCCGGCTTCCTGGATGGCTTGCAGGATCGAATCTCCCACGTTCTCCGCGTACTCCTCTAGCTGTTCATCTCTCAGGCTCAGCAGATACCCCAACGTGCGGTGCGATGTTTGCTGCAGTTCTTCGGCAGAGGAGGGAACACGGGTTTCCAGCGGTGTGCCATCCGGTCCGGTGAACCTGCGGCCAAGCTGGCGTTCGCCCCAGTTCATCGCCAACTCCGCACCGCGTGCGATCGGGCCTGGCATCGTCACCGCCATCAGCGACATGATGACCCCGGCATAAAACTGAGCGTTCGGTGAGGATTCGATCAAGCTTTTGTCGGTGAGCACCTTGGACAACTTCTCTGCGCCCAGCGCAAGGGCGATGACCATGCTGCCGCCACACATGGCCTTGAAGCGTTCCATTGCGTCTTGCCGCGTGGCCTGCTTATTCCATGTCGACTGCGCCATCACCGCTGTGACGATGCAGGTGTCGCTGATCAGGTTGATCGTGCCCAACCGATCAGGTTGGATAAGGTAGACGGTCGAGCCGGTCACCGCAGTTGCCAGTATCATCAATGCCACCTTGGAGGACACATCGTGGTTGGGCATTTGGCGCCCAAGACTTGGCGTCTGTTCGCTATCTAGATGCAATACGCTTGCGAGCCGTTTGCTACACCTGTCTAGCGTTTCCAACAGATGCGTGCATTGCGCATTTACCGTCCTGGTGAGTTCGCGCCCTCCATCCTGATTGATAAAGTCGCGGCGCGCCTGCTGAAACGCCTCGCAGGAGGCGTCCAGCTGTTCGCGGATTAGCTGCAGCTGCGCGCGGACCTCTTCGTTAATGCGTTCAGGCGGCAGGCGGGCGCGCAGTTGCTGCGCCTGGTTGTTCAGACCCGTTGCCTGCGCTGCGGCGGCGCCCAGGCGTGTCGTTGTATCCAGCAGTCTGTTGCCGAGCTTACTGAGGCTGTTCCAAAGGAACGGGGTCAGCATCATGGCCGTGAAGCTCACCGAAACGCCCGCGGCGTAGCCGATGTTTTTGCTGACGTCCTCGGCGTTTCTGCGCGTATCCGGATCGCCGAATTTCTTTGGAAGTTCGGTAGTGAGGAACAACGTGTTGATCAGCAGGTTGTAGAGATGCATTTCGTTCGCTTCGCGGCCTAGCTGACCACCCCCGATGATCGGAAAGGGAAAGCCGTCAGCAGTGGGGCGTAACGCCGAGGCCGACAGACTAAGTACCCCCTTGGTGGCGGTGGACATAGTGAAGGCGAAGGTTTTGGCCTGATTGCCCATCAGCGGGCTGGGAATCAAGATCGGCCAGAAATTGATGAGGTTGCCAATCGATTTCAGTACGCGTGAGTCGCCCGGTTCGGTGTGATCGAGCGACTGCAGGGCGTCCAGTACCTGCTTAACGTCGCCCAGCAGCTGCTTGCGTTGATGCGTTCCGAGTCCGCATGGTCCCTCGATGATCCCGGCTAGCTCCTTTATCTGCTCGCGGCAGGAGGCCAACGTATGCGGCGTCACGTGTTCCGGATCGGCGCCCCGTAGGATTGCCAGAAACGCAGGATCGTCCGCATGGATCTGCAGCATGGTGCGCAGATCCGCGAGCGACCAGAGATTGGACGCACCCTTCGATACTGCAGCGCGAGCCTGCTGAAAGCCGCTTGCCAACGCAGCATTTGCGCGCGCGGCAAGTGTCCCGCCAGTGGACGGACCGGAGGCGTGTGCGGGCGAATGCGCCTGCATGTCAGGATCGTGCAAGGCCATCGGCGAAGCGCCGTGCTCGGAGTCGGCGCTGGCAGCGCGCGACCGGCTGCGCGGAGTGAGCGCCGACAAGCTGGGGTGGAGCGACGGTTGCCTCGGCGGTGCGGCGTCGGCGACGGGGGCGTTGTCCGCAAGGGCGTCGTGCGGTGGCGCGAGAGAAGAAGAGCTTGCGGTTTGTGTTTTGATCTCCATAGAGAGTTTCCTTGGTGAGGGGAATGGCCAGCTCGCACTGGCTGGCTCATGAATCATTCGTACAAACGTGCCCGGCCGATGTAGCGCGGTGCGAAGTGCTGCACTGCAAGAAGAATCGACGAAACAACACGGTGGCAACTTGTGAGCGCGTGACGCCCCGCCACCTGTGCTGGTCGAGTGCGCTCGGAGCACGTGGGCCGTACTGAAGACGGCGCCAGCCCGCCGCAGTGCCAATCGCCGGCACACTCTGCAATCACGTGTTGACACCGATGTCATTGCAGCCTTAGCGTCACATGGCAGGCGCTTGCGCCGAGCGGTCGGGGGGCCATCGGACAAGGGGGCAGCGGTGCATGCATCGCTGGCAGGCGTCGTTGCAGCGCATTGCACGCCGGCCACGGCCGGCCTCTCCCGGGGATCTTATGAACTGCCGCAGTCATCGCCTTGCCTTGTCGATTTCCGTCTCCCTCGCCGTGACTGTCGGGTGCGCGCCGCCGCTCATGGCCCAGCAAACCGAACCCGATGCCACGCGCGCCACCTCCACGCTGGACGCGGTCAGCGTCACCGGCTCGCGCATCAAACGCGCGCAGGTCGAAGGCGCGCAGCCGGTGGTCACCATCAGCGCGCAGCAGATACAGCAGGAAGGCTTTGCCACCGTCTACGACGTGCTCAACAGCATGAATCAGCAGGGCTCGGTGGAAGCCGATACGCAGTGGGGCTCGCATACGCCCAACGCCTCGCCGATCAATCTGCGCGACCTGGGGCCGGGCCGCACGCTGCTGCTGGTCAACGGCCATCGCGTGGCCGATTACCCGCTGCCCTACGGCGGCGAGAGCAACTTCTCCAACTACAGCAATATTCCGTCTGCTGCGGTGGAGCGCATCGACATCCTCACCGGCGGCGCGTCGGCGATTTACGGCTCCGATGCAGTGGCCGGCGTGATCAACGTGATCCTCAAGCGCAACTACCAGGGCGACCAGATACGGTTGCGCGGTGGCACTGCCACCGAAGGTGGACGCGATAGTTTCGACGTGTCGTGGGCCGGCGGGCGCACCGGCGAGAACTGGAGCCTGACCTACGCGCTGCAAACCACCAAGCGCGACCCGCTGAGTGGACGCAATCGCCCCAAAATGGACGATTCGGACGACATGTCCTATTCCAACTGGACCGGGCAGAACCGCCTGTACGGCTTCAACCCGTTCACTGGCTTGAGCCTGATCGATGCCAACACCAACGAGCGCCTGGCGCCGCCTGCCGGCACCTGCGCGCGCTTCGGCGGTGAGTTCATCGACGGGCAGCGGCTGAGCTACAACCAGAACACCGGCGCACTCACCAATGCCGGCGATTACTGCGGCGTTGCGCGCGATTACGGCGACTGGGGCCTGGTTACCGGCAGCGAGGATTATTCGGCGTATCTCTACGGCACCTGGAAGTTCGGCGAACACACCGAGGCCTGGGCCACGGTGTCGGCCAACCGCAGCATCGGCCGCTGGACCTACGACCCACCGTACGCGTATCTGGGCCCGTTCCAGGACGCAGCCACCGGCCGTTCGTTGAATTTGATCCGCCAGCTCACCCGGCGCGAAGCCGGCGGTTGGGACCGGCTTGCCAACGACAACAAGGAACAATCCTGGGATCTGAGCGCTGGCTTGCGCGGCGTGTGGGCCGACCGTTTCGATTGGGAGTTGAGCGTGGGCCGCTCGCGCTACACCGTCGACGAATACATCCGCACCGTGGACACCGCGCGCGCCACCGACTACTTCCTCGGCAGCTCCCTCGGCACAGCCGCCGATGGCACGTCGATCTATGCGATCAACCAAGCGCGCTTGTATACGCCACTGTCGATGGACCAATACGACGCGCTGGTCGCCAAATCGCACAACGCGGCGTATTCGTGGGTCAATCAAGCAAGTTTCAGCGTGAGCGGCGATGTGGTGCAGAGCTGGGCCGGGCCGATCCGTTTCGCCACCGTGGCCGAAGTGGCAAAGCAGGGCTATCAGCTCTCCCCCGACCTGTGCGCCAACGCGTGCTACCCGGTGGATGTGGTGGACAGCGGCGGCGGCGAACGCCTGCGCAATTCGGCCGGTCTGGAATTCCAGATTCCGTTGCTCTCCACATTAAGCGCGAATGTGGCAGGCCGCTACGACCGCTACGGCAACTACCGTTCTTCGGCCGCCATCCCCACCGATGTGGGCACGCAGAGCGACACCACCTGGAGCGCCGGCCTGGAATGGCGGCCGGTGGAGAGCCTGCTGGTGCGCAGCACGGTGGCCACCAGCTTCCGCGCGCCGGACATGCATTACGTGCTGGGCGAACCCAGTTCCACCAATCAGACGGTGATCGATCAATACCGCTGCATTTCCTCGGGCGCGTACCTGACCGGCGGCTGCAACGACGAGAACAACAACATTTTCTACACCGTGGATGTCAATCGTCGCGGCACCCCGGATCTACGCTCGGAAACCGGCCGCTCGTTCACCGGTGGCATCGTGTGGGACATCGCACAAGGCTTGTCGTTGAGCGTGGATTACTACCGCATCCAGCTGGAGGAAATGATCAAGGATCTGGACCGTGACGACATCCTGTCGGCCGAAGCCGGCTGCCGCACCGGCACCACCATCAGCGGCGGCACCTGGAATAATCCGGGCGGCGCGGGCTATTGCGACACCATCACCTCACGCGTGATGCGCAATGCCGACGGCACTATCGCCAGCATCGAGCGCGGCCCGATCAACCTGGCGCAGATGGAAACCTCCGGTATCGATGCCGCGCTGACGTATCGCCTGGCCACCGCAGGCTGGGGCAACTTCCAGTTGTCGCTGGACTACAACAACCTGATCGCCTACCGCGAGCAGATCTACCGTACCGATAGCGACGAAAACCGTCGCCACGAACGCGTGCGCAGCCGCGTCCGTGGCAGCGTGCATTGGGACAACGGCGGCGCCTGGGACTGGACCGTGTACTTCCGCCGTATCGGCTCGATGCGCGCCGTCAACTGGGGCACCTGCGAACGCTTTGATGACGGCTTTCAACCCAGCGCCTCCGATGCGTGTCTGGTGACCGATACCGCCAACGTGCACCTGGGCGAAACCAGCAAGCGTTACTTCGGCCGCGTAGGGCCGGCGATCTACTGGAACCTGAGCACCGGTTACAAGATCACCGACCACGCCAAGGTCAATTTCTACGTCAACAACGTGTTCAACGAAGTGGGCTATGACCACAAGGAGCGCTTCTACGGTTACGGCTTCTACAACACCACACTGTTCAACCCGATTGGCCGCGAAGTGGCGGCGGAGTATGTGTTTACGTTCTGAGTGATTGCGGCACCTCTGCACGTCACGGTTGGTGCCGTGGCGTGCGAGTGTCTGATGTCTGTGTTGCGATGGCGCGGATGAAGCTGCCATCGCGACGGCGATCGTATCTATCAGCGAAGTCAGCACAGGGCGTTCGACCACCTTTGCGTTGGCGACGTACGACGCCGCGGTCGGCACTGGGAGGTGGCGTGTTGGTGATGTGGTCGCAACGCACTCGATAGATCGCTGGGGCCATGCCGAACATGCGCAGCCGTTGAGTTGGCGATGCTTGGGGCGGACTGCGAGATTTATTGAGGCGACCCGTTAGATCACTGTTTCATTGATTGTTCGCATCGAGCCGATTGGCTGCAGCGATGTCGCCAATCGCCAGGTTGGCCATCGGCCCCGCAAGCTGTGCCGAAATCACTGCTTCAGGAGTCACTGCGCTCCTGTGGGCGTGTCTTTCAGCGGCGGCAAAGGCCGTTTGCCTCAACCCGCGCCCGGTTCCGTTGCCGATGAAACAGTAGCAACGGGCAAATGTGCGTGGTATCAATGCAATCCATGAACGCATCCCGCAGCCAGTTTTATTTTTGGTACTACGGTTTTCCAATGCCGCTGGCGGAGGAAGGATTGCGCTCACCCTGAAGGAAACTTCAGCAGCATTCCCGAAAAGCCGCCAGCGCACACTGGCGGCTTTTTTGTTGCCGCCTCGCCTGGCTCCCCGATGCAACACCGCCCACCGAGACACTGTTATGCCGCCTGTGACCGATGACCTGCGTATCCGCAAGATCGAAGCCCTCGCACCGCCTTCGCAGCTGCTGTCGCTGCTGCCCTGCGATGAGCGCTCCTCCGAAACCGTGACCAACTCGCGCGTCGCGCTACACGAAATCCTGCATGGGCGCGACGACCGCCTGGCGGTGGTGATCGGGCCCTGCTCGATCCATGACCCGGTCGCGGCGATGGAGTACGCGCGGCGCCTGCGTCCGTTGCGCGACCAGTTTGGCGACGCGCTGGAAATCGTGATGCGGGTGTACTTCGAAAAACCGCGCACCACCATCGGCTGGAAAGGCTTGATCAACGACCCGGATCTGGACGGCAGCTTCCAGATCAATAAAGGCCTGCGCGTAGCGCGCGGCTTGCTACGCGATATCAACAATCTCGGCTTGCCGGCCGGCGTGGAGTTTCTCGACATCATCTCGCCGCAATACATCGCCGACCTGGTGGCGTGGGGTGCGATTGGCGCACGCACCACCGAGAGCCAGGTGCATCGCGAATTGGCGTCCGGCCTGTCATGCCCGGTGGGCTTCAAGAACGGCACCGGCGGCGACGTCAAGATTGCGGTGGACGCAGTGGGCGCGGCCTCGCATCCGCATCATTTCCTGGCCGTCACCAAGGACGGCCATACCGCCGTGGCAGCAACCGCGGGCAACCCGGATTGCCATGTGATCCTGCGCGGCGGCAAGCAGCCCAACTACGATGCGGCCAATGTGGAAGCGGCCAGCCAGGTGCTCAACAAATCTGGCTTGCCGGCGCGCCTGATGATCGATGCCAGCCATGCCAACAGCAGCAAAAACCCCGAGAATCAGCCGAAGGTCATCGACGACATCAGCAATCAGCTGGAAGCAGGCGAAACACGCATCGTCGGCGTGATGGTGGAAAGCCACCTGGTCGGCGGGCGCCAGGAATTGCTGCCGGGCCGCGCGCTGACCTACGGCCAGAGCATCACCGACGGTTGTATCGGTTGGGATGCCTCGGTGCAGGTGTTGGAACGTCTTGCGACAGCGGTGCGCGCGCGGCGTGCGCGACGGGTTGCCGAGGCTGCGTGAGCTGCGGGACCGCATTATTAGCGGCGGCAATCGCGCCTGCAATGATGCTTATGCGCCGAATGCTCAAGCCCTCTCCCCCGGGAGAGGGGGTGAGGGTACGGCGCAAGACAGCCATCCCAAACCACCTGCTTGCAAATGGCCTGGCGCAGCCTAACGGAAAACAGCAGCTTTGAAGGTCAGCAAATTCCACTAGCAGCACATCACGCGCAACGCTAGGAACTTTCACAGTCCAGCATCCGAAGCACGATATGCGATGTGCAAATATCCACGTGCAGCACCTCCAACGCAGCACACACTTCTGCCATCAGTGACTCACGATAAAAAGTATCGATCAGCATGGCAGCGAGCGCATCAGCGTCAATGGCCGCCACAGACGAAGAACGTCGGGCCGGCGCAGCGAGCCGGCCCGACGGATTGGACATCACCAAGTGACGGCCCGTTTTGCTCAGTGGAAGGAGGGGGAGAGAGCCTTCCTGTCACTTCACGCTAGCGGGCAGTCACGTTATCCGCCCGGTACGTGACCCTGCGATGTCGCTGCATGTCGCAGGCAGCAATGAAGTTTTAGAAGCGTTAAACCCAGGGAGTGTTGATGCCAAACGTTCAGCGCGACACCAGTGTATACGCTGCCAGGGATACGATCTTGCTGCAGTGATCACGGCCGCTTGCCAATCTGTAAGCTCCACCGCGCATCCCCAATCCCTCATCTCCATAGCGGCAACGGCCGCATTCACGCCTCGCGGTCAGCACAACCGCGATAGTGGCGGCAGACTCTTTCCTGCCTGTGCCCATGCCCTCACTTCGCGACCGCTTTCAGCGCTGGCCACGGCCGTGGCGTCGTGCGGTGGTCGTGGTGTTGGCGCTGTACGCGCTGTACCTGCTGGCGGGCAACATTTATCTCAATACCCCGCTGTTCGACGCCAGCACCAACCGGCAGCCGCATAAGTTCACCATGCAGACCGGCCCGGCGCTGACGCTGTTCCCGGGCGAGGTCCTCGCCTGGAACGTGCGCATGCGCGGGCAGGCCAACCGCACCGTGTACGTCTTCCATGCCGACCGCGCACACGCACGCGTGGCGCTGCTGCCGTTGTTCCGGCGCCAGGTGCGTCTGCCGTGGCTGCACGCCACCGGCCTGAGCGCGGAAGTGGAAACCTCCGACACGCCGATCCCACCGCCGCCGCGTGGCGACCAGGGCTGGACGTTGCGCTTCGATGCGATCACCAGCAACAGCATCCGCAGTGCGCGTCTGGGCAAGTTGCTGATTGCCGGTAACGGGCACGGCAGGGTCGGTTTCCTGAAGCAACTCAAGGGCGGGCCGTCGGAGCTGTTTCCGTCCGAAGCGGGCTTTACCGATGCGGTGGTCAGCTACGACGGGGTGCGAGTGTTCAACGGCGCGCAGCTCGACACGCAATTCCAGTTTCCGCGCCATTACCGCGATGAAGCGCCTGGCTTGCGCAAACTCGGCATCACCCGCGCGCGGCTGCAGTTGAAGGCCAATACCGCGGCGCTGAAGATCGATACCGGCGCGCCGCATGTGGACGTCAGCAGCGGACCATCGGCGGCGCGTGTGGAGGCCGATATCCGCCTGGACGGCGGCGCGCTACAGCCGGGCAGCCGTGCGGTATGGCGACTGCCGTTGCTGGCCGGTGTGGGTGCCACCGACCGCGGCATGCTGGCGCTGCAGCTGGACGTGGCGCAGGACATCCGTGTGCAGGCACGGCTGCCGCGTGATGAGAAGACCGGCAGCGAACTGCACGCCGATCTGCGTGTCGCCGGCCGCAGCATTCCGTTTGAACAACCGGCGCAGGTGCTGCCGCGCTTGTCGGGCCAGGTGCGCGGGCGCTGGAAGTTTGAATCCTTGAACTGGATCGCCGAACTATTTGTGCGCAAGCCCTGGTTTCAGCTGCAAGGCGGCGGCCTGGTCGAGGCGGATCTGCGTCTTGCTCAGGGCCGGCTCACCAGCGGCAGCACCCTGGATATTCCACGGGTCGAGGCGGTGGCGCAGGTGTTCGACACGCGGCTGGCCGGTATCGCCAAGGCGCACGGGCGCATCGACGATGCCGCCACGCCGCAGGCGCATCTGGATGTGAGCATTCCCACCTTCAAGGCGGCGCCGCGCGATGCACCCAAAGAACTCTTGCTGGATGGCCGTGATCTGCACCTGGCCATGCATGGCGATGCCGAGCTGGCCCGCTTGAGCGACACGCTCAAGGCGCAGCTGCGTTTCAGCGATGCGCGTGTGCCCGATCTCACCGTCTATAACCGCTATTTGCCGGGCAATAACGTGCGCCTGCTCGGTGGCAGCGGCAGCCTGACCGGCGATGTGGCGCTCAATGCGTCCGGCGATGTCGGCAGCGGGCATGCGAATCTGCGCGGGCAGGGCGCGCATCTGGCATTGGCCGGCGTGCAGATGCGCGGCGATGCCGAGTTGCAGGCAAGGCTGCAACGCGCAGACTTCAAGAACAAGTTCTTCGACCTCAGTGGCACCCGCATCCGCCTGCGCAATATGCGCGTGGGCGATGAAGGCAAAGGCGCCAACTGGTGGGGCGAGCTGCAGGTGGGTGCCGGCACCATCCAGGCCGATGCACCGTTCCAGGTGGATGCCGATGCGGCCATTCGCATGCGCGATATCGCACCGCTGCTCTCGGTGTTCGCGCAACGCGCCGACTATCCGCGCTGGGTGCTGGGCTTGCTGGATTCGGGCGAACTGGATGCCACCGGCCGGGTCCGCTGGCGCAAGCAGCAGTTGGTCGTCGATGACCTGCATGCGGAAAACGCGCTTTTGTCGCTGCGCGCGCGGCTGGCCTTGAACGATGCGCAGCGGCGCGGCGATCTGTATCTGCGCTGGGGCGTGCTTGGTGCCGGCATCGAGCTCGATGGCAAGCAGCAACAATGGCATCTGGCTGGCGCACGTGAGTGGTATGACGCACAGCCCGGACTGTTGCCGGCGGTCTCCAAAACCAAGTGATGCGGTTGCCGTCGCGATAGCGCCGCGCCCTGCTCACGGCAGACTTGGCACACTGCGCATGCCGCGTGCGCGGTTTTCAGGAGCCTACCGTCATGACGATGCCTGTGCGCGCCCGCTGGCGTGCCTTGCCGCGCGCACTGCGCTGGCCGCTGCTGGCGCTGATCGCGCTGTACGCAAGCTATGTGCTGCTGGGCAATCTGTTGCTCAATACGCCACTCGGCCCGGCAGCGCTGAACCGCTCGCCCGATAAGTTCACCATGCAATGGGGCCCGGGACTGACCTGGTGGCCCGGACGTGTGGTGCTATGGGACGTCGATCTGCAAGGCCATTCGACGCGCACGAACTGGAACGCGAATGCGCAGCGGATGAGCGGGCAGATTCGGCTGCTGCCATTGCTGCACCGGCAACTGCTGGTGCCGGAGTTGCACGCGCACGGCGTGCGTGGCGGCATGCAGGCTGCTGTCGTAGCGCCGGGGGCGTCAGCGGCGCAATCGTCTGCGGCAACGCAAGCGACGCGTGCTGCTGTTGCTCCGGTGAAGGGGGGCGCCGATACGCCGGCCGCTCCAGCACACGAGGGGATGCCCACAGCAACGCCCAATGTCGAAAACACGGCGGCGACGCAGCCGCCCGCGCAGAATCTAGGCGTAACGACTGCAACCACCACAACCAACGCAACGCCCACAACCGGTGTGACGCAATCAGCCCAGCGCGTTGACGCTCAAGCCAGCACACCAACATCACCAACCGCCTGGACCCTGCAATTGGACCGCATCGTTGCCGATCACGTGCAGGACTTGGCGCTGCGTCAGCTCCACATCGAAGGCGACGGCCAACTGCAACTGGGTCTGTTCAAGCAACTGCGTGGCGGGCCGATGGAAATCTTTCCTTCGCGTGCAGTGTTCGAATCAGCGCGTGTGCGCTGGGGCGAACACGAAGTGCTGCGCAATGGACAGCTGCGTATCGAAGCCAGCATCGCGCGGCATTCACCGGATCAGGCAAGTGGACGAGCAGTGCTGCAGCTCACTGATGCGCTGATCGCCTTGCATGGCGACACCGCAGCGTTGGATGTCACCCGCAATGCGCAGGGCCGGCACACGGTCGCAACGCGTGCCGGCAAGGGGCGTGCGGATGGTGAACTGCGCTGGATACGCGGTGCGTTGCAGTCTGGTAGCCAACTGCGCTGGCGCGCACCGCTGCACGACAGCACGCGCGCACCGGCTGCTTTGCTGGGCGAACTGACCGCGCAGTTGCAGGTCGATCAAAATATGCGGGTGCAGGTACGCATGCCCGAGCCGGCCGATGCCGGGCTGACGCTGGATGCCGACCTGCGCGTGCAAGGCCGGCAGTTGCCGTTGCAATCCATGCGCAGCCTGTTGCCGCGCACTTCCGGGCATGCGCGGCTGCATTGGCAACTGTCGTCGCTGCGCTGGATTCCCGCGCTGTTTCCGGATGTGGACTGGCTCACGCTGGAAGGCGACGGTCTGGTTGATGCCGACCTGCAGATCGATCGCGGCCAGCTTGCTGCCGGCAGCCGCCTGCAGGTGCCGCATGTGCAAGCGCAGGTGGGCGTGATGGGGCACGCGATTACAGGGCAGGCCAGTGCCGATCTGCGCGTTGATGCCGATGCCAACGGACAATTGCTGCCTGTGCTTGCATTGAAAATGCAGCAGTTTTCAATCGCACATAGCGACGCAACAACGCGCCCGTTCGTGCAAGGCAGTGATTTGCGCCTGGATCTGCAAACACGCGCCGATGCACGCAACCTGAGCAGCCTGCGCGATGCCACGCGCGCGCACTTGGTGTTTACCAATGCGCGCGTGCCGGATCTACGTGCCTACAACCGCTATCTGCCGCAGCAGCAACTGCGTTTTGACGGCGGCAACGGCGTGCTCAGTGGCGATCTGCAGATCGAGCCGGGTGGGCGCATCGGCAAAGGCGGTTTGCGCATCGGTGCGCGTGCAGCGCGGCTGCAGTTTGCCGGCTTGGCACTGCGCGGCGATGTGGATGCGGACCTGCGTCTGCAGCGCGGCGACCTGCGCGCCGAAAATTTCAGTCTGGACGCCAGCAGCATCCAGCTGCGCAATGTTGGGTTCACCGGCCCGGATGGACAGCGTCGTGATGGCTGGTGGGCGCGCATCGTGCTGGACGATACGCGCATGCAATGGCGTCAGCCGGTTGGTGTCGATGGAGGTGTGCGTATCCAGGTGCGCGACCTGGCGTTTTTGGTGGCGTTGTATACACGCGACCGCTCGATTCCGAACTGGATGCTGCAATTGGTGGACGCCGGCCAGGCGCAGCTGACCGCGCGCGTGCACTGGCAAGGCGAAACGGTCATCGTCGACCGGTTGCAGGCACGCAACGAGCGCTTTCAGGTCGATGCGCGTCTGCGGTTGCGGGGCAACCAACGCAGCGGCAGCCTGCTGGCACGTTGGGGACTGCTCAGTGCGGCCGTGGGCCTGCGCGGCGATATGCCCGAGTGGCATCTGCTGCGTGCACAGCAGTGGTATCGCGCACAGCCGGACCTGCTGCGCTGAGGGCTGCAGCGCGTGCACCGGTGTGAGGGAAAGCGCCAGTTCTGTACTACTTAGTATTGTTTTGCAGTGCAGCGTGCAAGTCGGATTCGGGGGGCGCACTATGATCCTGCATCCCGACGTGGGGGAGGGAGCAAAGCCCGCTGGCAGTTCGCTGCAAGCGGGCTTTTTTAATGCCTGAACGTTACCGGGTCAAGCGCCAGCCGGTGCCAGCGGCCAAACCTTGCACGCCCGCGGCACGCCACAGCAAATGCTGTCCTGACGCGCCGTGGCGCCCCGGCTCGCGGGGCTTATTGCTCCAGCTCCAGCAGCCACAACGTGCTGCCGCCGGTGATGAATAACCGCCGTTGCGCCAGATCGAATGTGCAATTGGAGGCCGTGTGCGGTGTCGGCACCAGGCCGAGCAATTGGCCGTCGCTGTCGAAGATGCACACGCCTGCGCCGGAGCTGCTCCACAGCCAGCCCTGGCGGTCCACGCAGAAGCCGTCTGCCAGGCCGTCCGGCACCACCGCGAAGCGGCGCTGGTTGTGCAGTGCGCCATCGTGCCAGTCGAAGGCGGTGATCTCCGGCTCGCCGGGGCCGCCTTCGGGCGTCTGCGACACGTACAGCACGTCTTCGTCGGGCGAGAACGCCAGCCCGTTGGGATGATCCAGGCTGACCATGCACTGCAGGGCGCAGCCGTCGGGCGGTAGCCGGTAGACGCCGTGATGGTCCAGTTCCCGCGGGCCCGGGCAGCCCTGGCTGGGCTTGAGCAGCCCGAAGGGCGGGTCGGTGAACCAGATCGCGCCATCGCGCGCGACGATCAGATCGTTCGGCGAATTGAGCCGTCTGCCCTCGAACCGCCCGACCAGCAGATGTGCCCGGCCATCGACATCGCTGCGGGTGATCGCGCGGCGCCCGTGTTCGCAGTGCACCAGCCGCTGCTGCGCATCCACCGCATTGCCGTTGGTGAAGGCGGTGGCGTCCAACAACACATCCACTGCGCCGTCTTCGCGCCGGCCAAGCACGCGGCGGCCCACCACATCGCTCCATACCAGCGTGCGCTGCGCTTCCCACCAGGCCGGGCCCTCGCTCCAGGTGGCCTGGTCGTAGAGGGTCTGCAGGCGCGCGTTGCCCAGGCGCGCGGCCAGCGCCGCGTGTTGCGTGGTGGGTGGCGGGCAATCGGCCGGCTGGGCAGCGCCGGGTGCGCGAACGCGGCAGTGGCTGTCCATCAACGCGGCGTCGGATGGCCGAACGGATGCGCGGTGGCAGCCGCTGGCGATTGTGCAAACTGCACCATCATTTGCAAGCAGGGCTGGTCGCCCAGCTGGCCGGAACGGTGGCCGCGCTGATCGGTGGTGCCCTGATCCTGGCCGAAGTGGATGTCGCCAGGGCCCATTTCCACGCGTGTGCCGTCGCCGGTTTCGATGAACCAGCGGCCGCGCAACGGAATCACCCACTGCGGGTGCGGGCTCTCATGCCAGTCGCCGACCCAACCCACCGGTAGCACCGCGAACTGGATGCCGCGCACCTCGCCAGGAAACGGCCGCAACCACTGCGGTGCGGCGCCGCCGCCCACGCTCTTGCTGCCGAAGCCGGGCAGCTGCGAGGCGTTGAGGCAGCTCTTGCCATCCGGGCCCGTCCACAGATGCAGGAAGGGCAGGCTGGGCGGCAGCGCGGGATCGTTGCCGTCCGTATCGAGCGGAATCAGCGAGGGCAGCAACGCTGCAGGCAAGGTGGTGGACGACATGGCGAAGCCTCGTGCGAAAGCCGCAGTGCAGCATGGGTTTTGTCAGGGCTGCGTCAGCGAGATGTTCAAAGTGGCGAAATGCTGCACGCCGTGTTGCAGTCGCTGTGCGGGATGTCGCGCATGTGTGCACTCCCTGCGTGGCAGGGATGCCAAAATCCGGTCATGCCGATGCCTACCCCTTCCATGTCTCCTGCACTCACCGCCCTTATCGAGCGGGCCGTGGCGCGTGTCCGTCAATCAGTGCCTGTCGAACAGGCCTGGCCAGGCGGCGCGTTCGATCGGCAGCTTGCGCAGGTGGCACTGGCCAGCGAGTTCGCGCTCGATACGCTGGCGCGACAACCGGCATTGCTGCAGCACCTGGCACAACCCGATCCGCCGCCGCTGCCATTGCCGCAGCTCGATCCGGCCCAGCCACAGCTGTGGCCTGCGCAATTGCGACGCTATCGCAGCGCCGAGTCCACGCGCCTGGTGTGGCGCGATGTGCTCGGTCTGGACAGCGTCGAGGCCACCCTGGCCGGCGCAACCCAGCTGGCAGAGCACTGCTTGCAATGCGGCCTGCACGCGCTGGAGCAGCAATTCGCTACCCGCCATGGAAACGTCATTGCCGAAGACGGCAGCGTGCAACGCCTGGTGGTGTTCGGGCTGGGCAAGTTGGGCGGTGGCGAGCTGAATTTTTCCTCGGACGTGGATCTGGTGTACGCCTATCCGCAGCGCGGTCAATCCGATGGTGCGCGCCCATTGGCAGCAGAAGAGTATTTCGCGCGGTTAGGCCAGCAACTGGCCAGGTTGTTGGACGAAACCACGGCCGAGGGCTTCAGCCATCGCGTGGATCTGCGCCTGCGTCCGTTCGGCACCGCCGGCCGGGTGGCGCTGTCGTTCGCCGGCATGGATCAGTATTTCCAGCGCGAAGGCCGCGACTGGGAGCGCTATGCCTGGCTCAAGGCGCGCGCGGTGGCTGGCGATGTTGACGCCGGCGAAGCCTGGCTGGAAACGCTGCGGCCATTCGTCTACCGGCGGTATCTGGACTTCACCGCGCTGGATGGCTTGCGTGAGATGAAGGCGGCCATCACGGCCGAAGTGGCGCGGCACGATCGTCTGGACGACATCAAGCGTGGGCCCGGCGGGATTCGCGAAATCGAGTTTCTGGCGCAATCGCTGCAATTGATTCGCGGTGGGCGCGAGCCGCGTCTGCGCGAACGCCGGCTGCTGCCTGCGCTGCAGGCGCTGGTGACCGCAGGCCAGATCGACCAGGAGAACGGCCAGGCGCTGACCACCGCGTATCGTTTTCTACGCCGGCTGGAAAATCGCCTGCAGATGTTGTGCGATGCGCAGACCCACGCATTGCCGCAGGCGCCGCTGGATCGTGAGCGGATCGCGCTGGGCCTGGGCTACGCGGAGTGGGCGGCCCTGCTGGATGCGCTGGCGCCGCAGCGTGCACGCGTTGCGGCCGAATTTGCCGAGCTACTGGCCCCGCGCGTGCGCGCGACCGCACCGGACATGCTGGCCGATTACTGGCGCGCGCTGCCGGAGGGCGATGCAGCGCCGTTGGCGGGGATTGGCTTGAACGATCCCGCCGGCGCACATCAGGTATTGGCTGATTTTGCGCAGTCGTCCGGCGTGCGTGCACTGTCCGATAGCGCGCGTGCGCGGCTGGATCGGGTGATGCCGGCGCTGCTGCACGCGGCCACCCGTGCCAGTCAGCCGGATGCGGCGGTGCGCCGCATGCTGGGCCTGCTGCAGGCCACCTTGCGCCGCACCAGCTATCTCGCTCTGCTGGACGAACAGCCCAGCGCGCTGGCACGCCTGGTCGATGTGCTCTCGCGCAGTGCGCTGCTGGCCGAGCGCCTGGCGGCGTATCCGTTGCTGCTGGACGAATTGCTCGACACCCGCATCAGCGGGCCGCTGCCGGATCGCGCAGCGCTGCACGCGGCCTGCGCCGACACCTTGCATATCGACGACACCGAAGCGGCGTTGCGTGAACTCAACGAGCGCCGGCTTGCATTGAGCTTCCGGATTGCACTGGCAACGCTGGATGGCCGCCAGCAGGCGGTGGAGAGCACCCGGCAACTGGCCTGGCTTGCCGAAGCGGTGGTGCAGACCGTGCTGCAGCTGGCGCGCAGCGAAATGGTGGCAGCGCACGGGCACGTGCCCGGTGGCAGCTTCGCCATCATCGGTTACGGCAGTTTGGGCGGGCTGGAACTGGGATTCGGATCGGATCTGGATCTGGTGTTTCTCTACGATCATCCGCCCGAGGTGGACGCCTCCGACGGCAAGCGTCCGCTGGAAGCCGGGCGCTGGTTTGCGCGGCTTGCGCAGAAGGTGATGGCATTGCTGGCTGCCGAGACCGGCGCCGGCCGCCTGTACGACATCGATGTGCGACTGCGCCCGGATGGCGGCAAGGGTGCGCTGGTGTCGTCGCTGGCCAGCTACCGCGAATACCAGCGCGAGCGCGCCTGGACCTGGGAGCATCAGGCCCTGGTGCGTGCACGCGCGGTGGCCGGCGATGCTGCCCTGTGCGATGCGTTCGCACAGGTGCGGCGCTATACGCTGATGCGCGTGCGCGACACTGCGCAGTTACATGAGGACGTGCGCAAGATGCGCGCGCGCATGCGCGCCGAACTGGATCGCAGCGATGCCGGCCGGCTGGACCTCAAACAAGGCGCTGGCGGCCTGGTGGATCTGGAATTCGTGCTGCAGGCCGGTGTGCTCGGCCTGGCAGCACAGCAGCCGCAGCTCCTCGATGTTTGCGATACGCCGGCGTTGATCGACGCGCTGGTGCAGGTGCACTGGCTGCCGGATGACAGCGCCGCACCGCTGCATCAGGCGCATGCAGCACTGGTGGATGCCGGCCTGAGCTGCACGCTGGACCGCCGCCCGCGCCTGATCGCACCGACGCCGGCCATCCAGCAGGCGCGCGGCATTATCTTCAATGCCGCGCGGGTGCAGGGCCTGACGTTTCCGCTGGGCAAGGACGAAACAGCGCTGTGAGTGCGGTGCATGCGATGCGTGCGTAGCAACCGACAACAACGATGCGTTGCCGTCCTCGCGGTAGCAAGGCATGCGCTAGCGTTATGCGTTCTGCCGACGCGGCGCGCTAGGCCACAGCAACGCGCGAAATGGGCCGAGTAGAAATATGCCGATGCCCAGTTTCACTGCCAGATCGCCGGCCGCCCAGCTGATCCACGGCAGGCCCACGCCCGCAAACGCAATGCTCCAGAAGATGGTGGTATCCAGGGTGGCGCTGCAGGTGGTGGCCACGATGGGCGCGCGCCACCAGCTGCCGTTGCGCAGGCGGTCGAACACGCTGATGTCCAGCAATTGCGCCGCGATAAAGGCGCTGCAGGAGGCCACCGTAATGCGTGGCGTCGCCAGCCAGAACGAGAGCAGCACCGCCAACGCAAACCCGCACCAGGCCAGCGTGCGTGCCGCACGCGGCCCGAAGCGGCGGTGGATCAGGTTGCTGACCTGGGTCAGGGCGTGAAGCTTAGGTCGAGCTCCGCCTGGGCGAAATACGCACTGACCTTGCGCAGAATCTCGCTGGCTTGCCCCAGCGCGCGCACTTCGCGTTCCAGCGCTTTTATCCGCGTCCGCTCGTCCGTCGTCGGCCTCCTGACGCTGCCGGCATCACGCTCGGCCTGACGCACCCAGTTGCACAGCGTCTGCGACCAACAGCCAATTTTCGCGGGAATTGATTTGATTGCCCATCGCGGGCTGACTTTCTTTGGTGCTCCCGCACTAGCCGAACCGCTCTTACGCTTCCAAGGAATACTTCGTCTTACTCATGGCCCCATCTTCTCAGGAGTTTGAGCCTCCCAACTTCCCGGAGCGATTCACCCCGCAATGCTTCGCCGTCCCAACCATGACTTCGGGCAAAAAACGACATTCAGAAAGCTCTGCGTCAAACTTTATTCACCACTCACTGCAGGAGATCAACATGGGAATATGTAGCTCAAAGCCGTGCCTGCAGGCTCACCTGGACATTATGTGACCCCTGTCACAGGGAAGATTGATCAGAACATCCTGAGAAATAAATTCTCAAATTGATTTCGAGGTTTCACCAATACCAAATGCGGCTAATACAACGTAGCCAGCGATCGTCAGATGGGTGCGGGCGGCGCGCAGAACCGGATTTTACGCGTGGTACATGCCGATTCCGATCACCAGACCCGCTTGCCTAACGGCCGTGCACAGTTTTGTTAGCCACTCTAAAGGTCCTGGCTTTTCAACTAATTTATGAAGAAGGATAGAAAGACATGAAGGCAGAGCACGCACGATCACATTCCATGCCGTCACTTGATCACATGCGCGGCCCCGAATTTGGTATGGGCAACGACAGTGATCTAGAAGCTGGTGCACAGCCCAGCCATAGCGGCTTCTGTCAGTCCGAAGATAGCAGATTGCTCACCACCAGGCCCCCCCGGCGCGGCACAAGCAGCGGGTCGACTAGCCCCAGGTCCACTGGGCAAAGCTCCGGTCACACTGATAACAGTGGATTAGAAACTTTGCTACCGGCCTCGTTAACAGGTGTCCAAAAGCCCAGGCATATGGGATTGGTGCGCAGGGAAGCGGGCCGACTTGTTTCTGCCGACCCGGTGGTGCACGCGTTGCTATCTTTCGCGCAGGTTGACCAGCCAGTTCCATCGCAGGTCGCGAGCACTGACGGGGTCCGACTAGAGTTGGTGTCGCGTCGAGACCCGGAGAAAGCGCTTGAAGAGTTCAAGGACGCATTCACGGTTAAGAAGGCGCAATTGATGCCTGCCGCCAACTCGTTAGAGCGGAAAGCTGAGCAAATCAATGCTGACATTCACCTCCCCTTATTGCTTAAAGCGATTGAACGGGGCTCCGCAGCATTTGGCCCAAGCGCTTTGATCAAGATGGCAGATGGCAGCGAGATCAGCGCGAAAGCCTTCCTCGCCTCGTGTGCCCCAGATGTCACGTCCAATGACGATGGCCTGTCGCACTTCATCAGCCAGAAACTCAAAGGGGACGAAGACCTCCAGGTCCGTCTGGGTGCACAGGAATTGCTATGTGTGGCGACCAAGAAAGAGTTCCAGCTCGGTGGCTTGGCTGGTAGTATTGGCGCCAGCAGCATACTCGGCTCCGCATGGGAGCTCGGCGCTTCGGAACTGTTGAAAAAAGCCATCTTCGGCAAAAATTTCTCGCCCAGTCAGTATGCTCTGCAATTGGCCGGAATCGATTCAGTGCCGCCTTTGCTAATCGAGACCATGGACACCATGTGTGTGCTTGCAATCATCAAGGGTATGAAGGGGGAGGAATGGTCCATGCGCAACCTGTTCCCCAAGGCAATGAAAGCCGGCGCCATCTCTTCAATTGCGTCATTCCCCAATAACGTATTGGAGTACACAGGCTTTAAATCAAGATTAGGTAATCTTGCGGCCAATATGACGACAACCGAAGCGGCCATCTTTGGCGCCGCCTCTGGCATTCCACCCGAAGTCAAGGAAGGCGAAGATTTGATGCGTGCTGGATTGTTCCAGAGTATTAAGAACGGTGTCATGGCGCGCCCCAGCGAGAACATGGGCCCGGAAGAGGCGATTGAGCAGATGGCGCGTCATGCGCTCGATGTTGCCCCCGGCGAGAGCACCGCCGTCAAGTCTATGGGGCTGGCATCCATTGTCGGGATGATCCCGCTGATCGCCGGCAACAAAGCCACAGGATTACTCTCGGAAAGAGTGCTGCGTATCTTCCGGAGCACCGTCTTTAATCCGATCGAATCCATCGCTCTGAATGCACTGGCGCTTGGAGGGCGCATTCATGTTCCTGGGCTATTTGACTCAGACAACGCTAAGCACGCGCGGGTTGTGCAAACCATTCTGGCGCGAGCAAGCGAGCAAATGGAAAGCGGGGCACGGGAAATTACTGCAGAAGAATTGCATCAGATTTTGGCTCCCAAAAGCGAGTTCCTTCGTCATGTAGGTACCGCAATTGTCAAAGGCATGAATGCAAGCTTCGAGGCCCTTCCCGCGCTGGCCCGTAAACTTGGATATGGCGAAACTCCCTTGAACCAACGTATTCCATATCAGGACCTGGCTGTGTCTAATACTTCGCACCAACCCGCACCGGAGCCGTAACCGACGTAATAGCCCGGGTAGCGATCAGTGGTCGGGGACACAGGATACATTTCTCCTGTCGACTCCCCACGATTCGATGCCAGCTGGAATTTGGGGTCTGCGGTCGATATGAGGGTCGGCAGGGATTCGTATTAATACCCTCTCTGACAGAGAGCTAGCTCGCTTTTGGCTGTTTTTCAGACGAATCCCTGCCGACCCTCAGGAACGCCAGGGGGTTAATAGAACACGCCCCAGGTCAGCCAGTCGTTGATCGGGTATTGCACCAGGCTGTTGGACAGCAGGACCGCCGCGCCCATTGCCAGCACCGCCCAGAGCAATGCACGGGCGGTGAGCGGGGCGAATACAGGTTGCGAGGCAAGACGCATGGCGACACGGCGTTGTCTGGGCGCGCAATGATCGCTTCGACGGCAGGGCTGGACCCGCGCAGCGATGCGCTCGCCGGACACAGCGCCGGTAGGCAACGCCGCCCCTTTAGTGCGCAGGCGCCTGCCGCCGGACCGTGCCCGTCGCGCCGGCGGCGACCGACTGGGCGCGTGCGCATATCGCGGCCGCAATCCAAGAGGTGCGTTCGCTGGCGCTCGTGGCCACGCTGACGCTCGGCGGCAGTGTCGGCATGCGATGTGAGGGGGCAAGCCTGCGCCACGACATCGGGTCGTCATCGGTGACGTGTGCACGAGACGCCTGACCGACGGCATCAGCAGCACATGGTGATTGCAAAGCGGGCGGCAGGCCTCGACCGGGGAAAGGGGCGGCGTGAGCGGGCGCATGGGCGCGCATGGTCGCTTGCAGGTGCTCGCCACAACGGCGCGCACTTTGCGACATCCACGCGCGGCGGACTGGCATGCAGCGGCACCTACAGCCGCAGGCACGCGCGCCTCGCTGTTGGGGACACAATCTCGCCCGCTGGCATTTCGGCCGCGGACATCGCACGTATCGTCCAGGCTCATGACCCCCGTCGTCTGATTCTCGTGCACGCCCCGCGATGCCATTCGGCCTCGCTCACTGCTCTGCCCCCCGGAGAGATGCATGCTTACTCGCACCCGCTGTCTGCCGCTGCTGGCTGCCGTGTTGTTCGCTCTCAGTAGCGCCAACGCTGCCACGACCGTCCCCGATGCCCAGATTGACGCGATGACCGCAAGCTTGCGCGCAGCGCCAGTGTCATTCGACGTGCATCTGCCATCACGCGACCAGGCGGCCCTGGACGCGCTGCTGGCAGACATCCAGGATCCGCTGTCGCCGCAGTAGCACAAGTGGCTGTCGGCGGCCGAATTCCAGCGGCGTTTTGGTCCAGCGCCTGCGCAGCTCGCGCAGGTGCGCGCCGCCCTGCAGGCCGCACACATGACCGTGGTGCAGCAGGGGCCAACCCTGCATGTCAGCGCGACTGCAGACAGTGTGGAGCGGCTGTTCGCCGCGCCATTGGTCGCTGATCTGAAGGCCGGCCAGCAGGTACGCCTGGCGGCTGCCGCTCCGCTGCAGCTGCCGGCCGCGCTACGTGCCAACGGTGTCACCGTCACCGGCCTGAGCCGGGGCCTGCCGGCGGCGCACATGAACTCGCGCGTGCTGGCTGGCGACCCCAGCAACCGCTATGGCGAGGGCAGCACGAGTTATTGGTACAACGATCTCAAACAGGCCTACGGCTATCCGTCCTACCAGACGATGATTGGCGCGCCAGGCAAGCAGCAGCGGCTTGACGGTAGCGGCAGCACCATCGCCATCTTGATCGGCAGCGACGTGTTGGATACGGACATCGCCGCGATGTTCGACCATGAGCACTTCAGTCGGTATGCCGGCAACCATGCCAATCCGACGCTTTACGCGCGCCGCTATGTGGCCGGTGCCAAGCCCGGCGTGCAGGATGGCAATCTCGCTGCCGAGCGCGAGGCGACGCTCGATGTGGACATGGCGCTCGGCGGCGCGCCGGGCGCACATGTGCTGCTGTACGTGCTGCCCGATCTCACCATCGATTCCCTGCTGGCCGGCTACCGACAGATCGTGCAGGACAATCAGGCAGACGTGGTCAGCTCCTCGTTTGGGCTCTGCGAGCAGTACTTCACCCCAGCCTATAACAGCGGCAGAGATGCTACCTTCATTGCTGGCCTGTTCGATGCCGTCTTCAAGCAAGGCAACGCGCAAGGCATCAGCTTCGTCACCTCCAGCGGCGACAACGCCGGCCTGGAATGCCCGGACACGCAGTACCTGGTAGATGGCAAGAACGGCCGTTACATCCCCAGCGTAGAGTGGCCTGCCGCCGATGCTCACGTGACCGCGGTTGGTGGTGGCAACCTGTTCACCGCCTACAAGAAGGGCAGCCTGGGTTCGGGCTACGTCAGCGAAAGCGCCTATGCCGACCCATTGCAGGCGGATGACCCCTATGGCGTGGGCGCGCTTCTCACTGGCGGTTACTGGGGTGCCGGTGGCGGCGTCAGCACGCTGTTCCAACGCCCGGGGTATCAGTTGCGCGCGCTGGGCGGCACGCGCACTTCCATGCGCGCTTTGCCCGATGTCGGCATGCTGGTCGGTGGTTGCCCGTCGATCGCCGTGCAGCCCTGTCAGCAGGAGGGCAGCGCGGTGTCCATCTACGTTGCCGGTGCCATCACCAAGGTGATCGGCACCAGCGTGGCGGCGCCGGAGTTCGCCAGCGTGGCCGCGCTGCTGGTGCAGAAGCAGGGCCGGCAGGGCAATCTCAACGACTACCTGTATCGCCTGGCTGCCAATGGACCGGAGGCCTACCACCGCGGCATCCCCGGCAATAACGGGGTGGTCAGTAACGATGTGCCGATCGCGGGCAAGTACAACTACACCACCGGCCTGGGAACCCCGATCGTGCGGTTGATGATCGGTGCGCTGGACGCAGCGCCGGCCGGCATTCCGCGGTCTCCCAGCAATCCGTAAACGCGGCGCGCCTGGCGGCATTGGCGTCGTGGCAACGACGCCAATGCCACGACACTTACGCTGTGGTCGATCTGATGTGTCCTCCGCCTGCAGCGCAGGGCGTGCGTGTCACCACGTTTGGTTGCTGCTGTACGCGGCAGCGGCTTCGGTCGGTACGAACGCCAATGCGTTCCCTTGTTCGGCTTGCACGGTCCAGCCACTGCCAGCGGCCGGGTTGGAACGTCACTATTTCGCCGACATGGAAGCCTGCGGCGGGGTCGTCCTGGCGCACCTGCCATTGCAGCACTGCGGTGTTCTCGGCCTGTTGCGGGTCCTGCAGGCGCACCTGGCGTGCGCCGGCGGGCAGGGTGTCGACTGCCTCCACGCGCGTTGGCGGCAGCTTGCCCGCGCGTGCCTCACGGCGTGACTCGGCCACTGCATTAGATGCAGCGAGTGGTCCGCCAACGACGGAGGCGACCACGCCGGACGCGATCAGCACTGGTGTGGCTAGAGACAGCGCCGAATAGAACTCGGATTTTTCGCCGGGTGTGGTCGCTTGACCGGCGTGCGCGCAGGGCAAGGTCAATGCGGCGAACAGGCATGCGCTGGCAGCGAGAAAAGAACCGGCGTTGGGCTATGGCAGCAGGCGCGCGCGTACCTGCGTGGCGATGCGCTCGGTTTCGCGCACAGGAACGATATTGACAGCGCCGGCGAGAACTTCATTGACGGGGTGCAAGCGCTGACGTTGCCGCAACGCCTGCAAGTAGGTGCCAACGCGCCCGCTTGCCTGCTCGGCAAACGCGGCAGCCACCGCTACACGGGTGGCGCAGGCTTCGGAGAGCAGGTTGACCGAGTCGGCAGTGGCCACGATGGCATCGGCCCAGCCGAGCAGGCCGGCGTAGGGGTTGGGCCCATCGCGCTCGTCGCACCACAGCAGGTGCGGCAGGCCGGTGCAGGCCACGCGCAGCGCAGCGATCGCATCGCCCGGTGTGCGGCGGGAGGTGGTGATCAGCAGGCTGCCGCCCAGCGTGCGCAGGTGGGCACTCATGCGTGCGCACAGCGCCGCCAGCACCTCGGATGTCCACGGGACCTGGTCGGTGGGTCCGCCGATCAGCAGGGCTAGCCGCGGGCCCGGCAAGCCGCCCATGGCAGGGAAGGCCGCCCGCCCGGCCGCCAGCCACGCATCGTCCACCGGGTGCAGGCTGCCGAGCAGGGTGAGCACGTTGCTGCCGCGTAGTGCGTCATGTTCGGGCACCACCAGCAGGTCCCAGTGCCGCGGGTCCAGCCGCGGGTCCAGGATCTGTACGCTGCGGCTGCCACGGGCACGCAGCAGCCGGGTGGCCAGCGCCGCCTGCCGGCCGCAGCCGATGGCCAGCGCCGCGGGCTGCTGCAGGTGCCGGGCAAATGCCGCGCCAAACGCCTGTTGGGCGCCGGGTAGCCGCAGCGGCGCCGCCCAGCGCCATGGCGCCTTTGGCTGCAGGTGGATGGGCTGAAAGGTATCGGGTTGCAGGGCACGCGCCAGCGCCTCGGCCTGACGCGCATTGCCGGCGCGGCCGTCGCTCAGCGCCCAGGTCAGCCCCATCGTTTCAGATCCGACATAGATTTGTTTCAGATTGAACGCGTGTGGCGGCAATCGCGTCACTCTACACTGCGGGTCTTAACACCGGCGCCGACGCCGCAGCCTACCGTCGCACCACCCTTCTTCTGGAGTGCTCATGTCCGACTCGCTCAACGCCGCCGCACTGGATCAGCTGTTCCGCACCGCCCGCACGCAAAACGCGTTTGCCGACAAGCCGGTCAGCCAGGAGGTGCTGCGCGAGCTGTATGAGTTGGTGAAGTGGGGCCCCACCGCGGCCAATAGCTGTCCGGCGCGCTTCGTGTTCGTGACCAGCGCCGAAGGCAAGGCCAAGCTCAAGCCGGCGCTGTCCGAGGGCAATGCCGCCAAGACCCTGGCCGCGCCAGTGACGGTGATCGTGGCGCACGATGAAGACTTCCACGAAAAGCTGCCGTACCTGTTCCCGCATATTGACGCCAAGAGCTGGTTCGACGGCCCGCGCGAAGGGCGCACCGAATCGGCGTTCCGCAATGGCTCGCTGCAGGGCGCCTACCTGATCCTGGCTGCGCGTGCGCTGGGACTGGATGCCGGCCCGATGTCCGGCTTCGATAACGCCAAGGTGGATGCGGCGTTTTTCGCCGGCACGCCGATCAAGTCCAATTTCCTGATCAATCTCGGCTACGGCGACCAAGCCGGGCTGTTCCCGCGTTCGCCACGCCTGAGCTTCGACGAAGCCGCGCGCTTCGAGTAAGGCGATGCCTGCATGCGTGCGGGGTGCGCCCCGGCACACCGCGCATGCGTGCCGCTTTCAAGCGACGCAGTTGGCCGTTCGCCGGCAGACCGCTTGATCTCGCTTACCGTCTCGACGTACATGGTCTTTCGGTTTCCTGCAGTCCTCGTCCGTCTGCACCTGTCCCACCTGCGTTGATCCAACGCGTCTCTCATCAGATGGAGTTTCAATGAAGACCACCCACAAGCTGTTGCTGCCGCTCGCCCTGACCCTGGCCATTGCCGCCTGCTCCAAGCCGGCCGACAACACCGCCGCCCCGGCCGCCGAAACCACGCCTGCTGCCACCGCCCCGGCGGACGCTGCTGCTGCGCCGGCACCGGCACCGGCACCGGCGCCTGCCGCCTCGACCGCCCCGGCCGTTGAAGTGGCTTCGGGCACCTACACCCTGGACCCGGCGCACACCGACGTGCTGGCGCAATGGAGCCACTTCGGCTTCTCCAACCCTAGCGCGCACTTCGGCAATGTCGATGGCACCCTGGTGTACGACGCCGCCGACGTGACCAAGTCCACCGTGCAGGTCACCCTGCCGCTGTCCGGCTTAAACAGCTTCACCGCCAAGCTCGACGAACACCTGAAGAGCGGTGATTTCTTCGACGCGGCCAAGTTCCCGACCGCCACCTTCAAGAGCACCAAGGTGGAAGCTGCCGGCACCAACAAGCTGACCGTCACTGGCGATCTGACCATCAAGGGCCAGACCAAGCCGGTCGTGCTGGACGTCACCGTCAACGGTGCCGGCGAGCACCCGATGAAGAAGGTGCCGGCGGCTGGTTTCGATGCCACCACCACCATCAAGCGCAGCGATTTCGGCGTGAGCCAGTACGCCCCGAACGTCAGCGACGAAGTGAAGATCCGCATCACCACCGAAGCCCTGCAGGCCAAGGCCGGCGACGCGGCTGCGAAGGATGCCGCGGCCAAGTAATCGGTCTGGCTGCTGTCCAGGCAAAGGCCCGCTTCGGCGGGCCTTTGTCGGTGTAGGCGGCAGCCAGGTGCTACCCAGGCGGGTGTGACCGCGTTGCGGTGTGCATCGATGGTGCAGCCGGCACCGCATCGTCTGGGCAACCATGCAGGGTTGCGCTGTTCTCTCCCGGCTTCGCCAATCCCCATCCCAAGCGCATCGCGTTCGCCAATGTGCAGCTGGACGCCTACGTTTTTAGGGATCTGCCGCAGCGTCGATGTCTTAATCGTTGGACCGCCCGCACAAACGCCGTCGCCGGCAACGGCGCACGAAGTGCAACGCGCCCGACCGCTGTCATCTAGGTGTCATGCAGTTCACGCAGCCTGAGCGGCGTCTTTCTGGTCGGTTGTCTTTCGTCTTGCGCTCCGATGCATCGCCGCTGTTGTCTCGGCTGTTCCTGCAGTGGCGGCCCTCGCTCAACCGCTATTTCCTGCGTCGTCGTGCGCCTGCCTGGGATGCCGAAGATCTGGTGCAGGAGGTCTATCTGCGTCTGCAACGCCGTCAGGTGCAGGCCGGCGAAATCGCCAACCCTGAAGTCTATTTGTTTACCATCGCGGCCAATCTGCTCAAGGAGCAGGGGATGCGTCAGCAGCGTCACGGGAGCGCTGACGCCACGCTCGACGCCTGCGTGGACGAGGCCTTGTCGGTGCCGTTCCAGGCCGACAGCGAACTGCATGCCGAGCAGCGTCGCGCGCGCTTGGCGCTGTTGATGCAGCGGCTGCCGCCGCGCTGCCGGGCGGCGATGGTGCTGCGCTACCGCGAAGGGCTGGACCACCGGCAGATCGCCGACCGGCTGCAGATCTCCGTGCCGATGGTGAAGAAACACATCGCGCGCGGCGTGGTGCTGTGTCGGGAGGGAATGGCGGGCTATGGCTGAGCCACGTCCATCCAGCCCGCGTGCCACCACGCAAGCCGCCACCGACTGGTATCTGCTGCTACACGAGGGCCAGCCCAGTGCGTCCCAACAGACTGCGTTCCTGGCCTGGCTGCGTGCCTCGCCGACGCATGTGGCCGAGTATCTGGCGGTGGTGCGGCTGTTTGCCGATTTACCCTTGGCAGCGCAGCAGCAAGCCATCGAGGTTGACGACTTGTGCCGGCGCGCGCTGCACGACGAAGGGGTAGTGGTGCCGCTGCGGCGCACGGCGGCGTTCGACCCGGTGCCGCGGCAGGGCAATGCACGTGCCGCGCGCAAACGCAACGTTCCTGCGCGCCGGTGGGCGCTGGCGGCCAGCGTGGTGATTGCCATGCTCAGTGCCGGCTGGTTGCTGACGCCGCCGGCCGTACCGGATGGCGTGGTCTACCGTGCCTCGGCAGCAGGACGCATCGTCGACCTGCCTGATGGCAGCCGCGTGCAACTGGACCGCGATAGCGCCATTGCGGTGCGCTATACGCCCGAGCGACGCCGCATCGACCTGCTGCAAGGCGCGGCACTGTTCGATGTCGGGCGCGATCCGCACCGACCACTGCAGGTGTGGACCGGCGGCGTGCTGCTGCGCGATATCGGGACGGTGTTCGGCGTGCAGCACGAAGGCGCGGCGGCCCGCGTCACCGTGCTCAGCGGGCAAGTGCAGGTGCAGGCACCGCCGGCGCGGTGGCTGGCACGCTGGCGCGACACCGGTGCGGTGCTGGCCGATCTGCGTGCCGGCCAGCAGGCGCAGCTGGATGCGGGCGGGCAGGTGCTGGCGCTGGAGCCGCACGCCGATCTGGCCGCCGCCACGGCCTGGTTGCCCGACCGCGTCAGCCTGCATGACCAACCGTTGGCCGAGGTCGCGCGCCGCTTCAATGCCTTCGCCTCGGTGCCGCTGGAGATCGATGACCGGTTGCTGGCCCAGCGCCGCGTCAGCGGCGTCTTCCATCTGCGCGACAACGCCGCCTTCCTTGCCTATCTGGCTGCCATGCAGGGCATGCGCGTCGAGTGCGGGCAGGCGCGCGTGATGGTTCGCGCTGTGCGCTGACCTGCTGGCGGCTGCGACGGCGCAACGCTTTCGCGCTGCGGCATCGCCCCAGCCTTGTAGTGCCAAGCCAACTCGCCACGTCTGCGTGCTGCGGTCATTGCTGACTGCGTTGTTCCGGCCAGATGCGCCCCACCGGCGCCTGTCAAAAAAATTCACGAAAGCCGAGGTGTCCGCCGCGCCCGCAGGGCCACTCATGTACGAGGTCGGTCGCGCTACCTGCGTGATCTCTCTCCCACTCCCGTTGGAATGACGTCCCCATGCGCCACCCGCTCGCCCTTCAGATTGCCTTGCTGCTCACCGCCCTGCCGCCGACCCTGACCGCCGTCGCCGCCACACCGTCGGCGCAGGCGGCGACGGCCATCGCTCCGGCCAGCCTGGACACGGCACTGGATCAATTCGCCCAGGCCAGCGGGTTGCAACTGATCTACGACCCGGCGCTGACGGCGCACCTGCGCAGCCCCGGTGCGCCGGCCGGGCTGGCACCGCTAGTGCAACTGCAACGCCTGCTCGGCGGCACCGGCTTGGCCGCGCGCCAGCTCACTGCGACCTCGCTCAGCATTGCCCCGGCCGCGCCGGCCCGCGCGCCCGCTCCGCCATCGGCTGCCAAGGCGGCACCGGCGGACGTCAGCGCCGACCGCAGCACCGCACGCGATCTGGCACCGGTCACCGTGGTGGCGAACCAGGTCGATACGCTGGCGCCCAGCGCGCCGCCGCTGGACGCGATCCAGCCCACCTCGGTCATCGACGAGCGTTTCATCCGCGATGGCCTGCGCTTCAATGCCAATTACGACGACATCATCAAGTACGCACCCAGCGTCAGCGTCACCTCGCCGGAAGGGCCAGGCATGGGCAAGAACGAAGGCATTTCGATTCGCGGCTTCCAGGACGGCCAGTTCAACATCACCTTCGACGGCATTCCCTTCGGCGATGCCAGCGATCTGCACCACACCACCTCGGCCTACTTCAACAACCACATCCTCGGCCAGGCGGAAATCGATCGTGGCCCGGGCGGCGGCGCAACCATCGGCAATGCCACCTTTGGCGGCACCGTCGGTCTGCGCTCGCGTGATCCCGGCGCGGTCGATGGCATCACCGCCTACGGCACGGTCGGCAGCTGGGACACGGTCGCCGGCGGGGTCAGCGTGGAGCAGCATCTCGGCAGCGGCACGCGCCTGCTGGTGGATCTGTCCAAAGAACACAGCGACACCTATCTCGACGGCACCGACGACCGCCGCGAACACGCTTTCATCAAGACCATCAGCGACGTGGGCGAGGCCAGCACGCTGGCCTTCGTCACCAGCTACAACCAGGAACACCAGAACACCGTGCAGGGCGCCACCAAGGCGCAGATCGGCGCCAACGGCTGGCGCACCGGCCTAGGTGAGGATCCTGCCTTGCAGAGTTACACCGGCTACAACGACGCGGCGTATTACTCCAGTTTCAGTTACCTGGCCTTGCTCACCCAGTGGGGCGGCTGGGACGTGGATAACCGCGTTTACGCCAACACCTTCGACCACCGCGCCGACAAGACCACCGAGCCGACCAGCGACAGCCTCAAGGACAATGGCGTCACCTTCTACAACGCCGCCGGCAAGAAGATCGGCAAGGCCGCCATCGATGTGCCGGGCAAGCTGGCCGACAACGACAATCTCGCCTTCGGCGATGTATTGCGGCTAGCACGCGACGTCGGCCCGGGTGAGCTGAAAACCGGCGTGTGGCTGGAACGTGCGCTGGATCATCGCTATCAAACGCCGTTGGACATGAGCACCGGCATGCCGACCGATACCAAGTACGGCAACGCGGATAACTACCGGCTCAAGGACCGCACCGATACTGCGCAGCCTTATGCCGAATATGCGTGGCGGCTGAGCGATGCGCTCACGCTGTCGCCCGGTGTGCGCTATGCCGATGTAGCGCGCCGACTCAGCGCGGAGGTCAACAAGTCCACGCCGCCGCTGCCTTCATACACGCGCGCCAGCTATGACGCCTGGTTGCCCTCGTTAAGCCTGCACGATGCCATCAACGACCACTGGAGCGCGTATGCGCAGGTTGCGCGTGGTTTCCTGGCGCCGCCGATCGATGTGATCGAACTCAATGGCGCGCGCGGACTGGATCCGGAACTGACCACCAACGTGCAGTTGGGCACCAGCTACGCCGATCGGGGATTGACCTTCGGTATGGACGTCTACCACATCGACTTCAGCAACTTCATCAGCCAGACCCGCGTGGCGACCGCCAGCGGCACCGAGCAGGCCTTCGTCAATGGTGGTGGCGCGGTGTATCGCGGCATCGAGAGCGAAGCTACTGTCGCGCTGAGTCCGACCGTCAGCGTGTACGGCAACGTCAGCTACAACGAGGCCACCTACAAGGGCAGCAGCGTGCAGGTGGCGGCCGCGCCGCACGTCACTGGAACACTGGGCATGCTCTACAACAGCGGCAGCGGTTGGTACGGCTCGTTGATGGACAAGTTTATCGGCGCTCGCTACGGCGTGGATAACCGCACCGATGCCACTGGCGCGACGGTGTTCGGCAACGACGAGCGGCTGTCGTCCTACACCAGTCTGGATGCAGCCGGCGGTTATCGCAGCACGCATGGTCCCTGGAATCTCAAGGGCTATTCGCTCAGCCTGGCGGTCAACAACCTGCTCGATACGCACCGGCTGATCGGTTACGCCGGCACGCGTTCTACCGACAATGCGCCGCTGTACTTCGGCTTGGCTGGCCGCGGTGTATTCCTCGATCTGTCGGCGACGTTCTGATGCAGACCATGCGCACGCATCGTATTTCCCGCGCGTTGCGGCGAGCACTGCTCGCTCTGGCGCTGTGTCTGCCGGCAGCGGCAGCCGTGGCCGCGAAAGAGTCCGTTGCAGCAACCACGCAGGTGCGCCTGACCATCGTGCTGGTGCGGCATGGTATTCGTGCACCGACGCAATCCAGCAGCGAGTTGGATCGCTACAGTGCGCAGCCATGGCCGCGGTGGCCGGTGGCACCGGGCCGACTCACTCCGCACGGACGGGCAGTCATGCAAGCGCTGGGCGCACGTTATCGCGCGCTGCTGGCCCCGCCGCTCGGGTTGCCCGCCAGTGGCTGCGATGGCACTGAGCAGATCGTCACCATCGCCGACAGCACTGCCCGCAACCACGCCAGTGCGCAGGCGCTGCTGCATGGCATGGCGCCGGACTGCGCAGCGCATTACCAGGCCTTGCCCGAGGGCAAACACAACGCCTTGTTCGATGGCGGCAAGGCGCCGGCACCGCCGGTGCGGCTGGAGGCCGACACGCGCGTGCGAATGGCGCAGTTGCAGGCAGTGTTGAGCGCTTGCCAGCACGGACCCTGCGCCGATTCGGCACCGGCCAGCCGGCTCTACGATCCGGCCATGCGCGATGGATCGCCGGACGCGGCCAGCACCCTCAAGCTGGCCGGTGGACTGGCCGAGAACCTGATGTTGGAAGACGTCGAAGGTTTCGATGCACAGCAGCGGGGCTGGGGCCGTGTAGATCGCGCCGCGGTGGCGCAATTGATTGCCTTGCACAATGCCTCGTTCGCCCAAAGCAAGCATCCGTTGCCGGTTGCCACAGCGGCGGCATCCAACCTGCTGGCGCATCTGCTGGCTACCGTGCAGGCGGCGGTCGGGCAAGGCCCGTCGGTGGCGGCATTGACGCCGCCCTCTACACGATTGCTGGTACTGGTGGGTCACGACACGAACTTGGCCACGCTCGGTGGATTGCTGGGCGTGCAGTGGCATCGCAGCGACCGCCCCGACGACTACCCGCCCGGCGGCGCGCTGGTGCTGGATGTGCTTGAGCGCAACGACGCGCCTTTGCTGCGCGTGCGAACTCTGATGCCGAGCCTGTCGGCGTTGCGCAGTGGGCACTTGGACGGCGATGCGCTGGCCTCGTCCACGCTGGTGTTGCCCGGTTGCCACGGTCAAAGCTTATGCCCGTTGCCGGTCGCACTGGCCTGGCTGCGCACGCGCATCGATCCGGCCCATGTGCAAATGGCACTGCCGGCCATGCAGCCCTGGCCGGCGCAGCCGTAGCGTGCGTCATGCAACGTGCGTGTGGACGCAGCGGCTAGTGACGCCTCGAGCGCCGACGCGCGCTGCGTGCACTTACGCCTCGCCATGCTCGGTACGCGCCTTCCAATAACCCTTGGCGCGCACCCACGCCTTGTCCACGCCCAGGTGTTCTTCGAGAAACTTGCGCATGGCGCGTGCGCGCATCGATTCGGCGCCGATCCAGTAAAACGTGTCGCCGTCCTCAGGCTCGTAGTCGCGCAAGCTGTCTTCCAGCAAGGTGCTGCTGGCGGCATCGAAACCATTACGCTCCAGCCAGTTCACCCGCACCTGGGCAGCGCTGAGCAGTTCCTGCCGCTCGGCGGCATCGGCAATCTCGATAAACACCTCCGCGTGCATGTCGGCGGGCATCGCTTCGAGCCAGCGGCCGATCGCCGGCAGTGCGGTCTCGTCGCCGATCAGCACGTAGTGGTCGTAGTCGTCGGCGACCAAAAATGAGCCGCGCGAGCCGCCGATATTCAGTGGGTCACCGGGTTGTGCCTGCGCGGCCCAACTGGATGCCACACCATCGCCGTGTAGCACGAAGTCGATGCTCAACTCGCCGTTTTGCGGGTCGAAGAGGCGTGGCGTGTAGTCGCGTGCTGGCGAAGGCAGTGAGCCTTCTTCGTGTCGCGGGCCTTCTGGCGTCATGGTCGGCAGCACAAAAGCACCATCGGCATTGGGAAAAAAAAGTTTGACGTGATCGTCAGGCGCAGTGCTTTCGAAGCCTGCGAGTTCGCTGCCGCCGAACACAATACGGCGCATCTGCGGGGTGATCGCTTCGCAACGCACCACCTGGACGGAGCGTAGGCGTGTGTCGTGACGGACTTGGGTGTTGGTGTGTGCAGCCATGGTGTGCGAGTCCTGGAGTGCGCGCAAAGGTGCGCGGCGTTGGGCGGAAGATGACGCGGTTACAAAATCGATTACGTGGTGCGTAAATAAAGCAGTGGGTGTCTGACCTGACACGTGGAGGTGCGATGTCATCCAGCGCAGTGGCAGTTCCTTCTCCCATCGGGAGAAGGTGCCCCGCAGGGGCGGATGAAGGTACGGGCAAAATCTCATGCAGTTGAACCGCATGGACTGCAGCGCATGCAAATCACGTCCACCCGCAACACAAACACTGCGATGACGTGCAGCTGTCGCAAATCGCCATCAAGCCAGCAGCGATTGGCGTCGGAGTACAGCGCTACGCGCACTCAGTCGTCATCGCGCTCCATGCCGTCGGCGGCGGCGTTGAGTAATGCAGCAATACGTTTGGTTTCTTCCTCTGTCCACTGCCCATGCCGCGCAAACAGGCCATGTTTGATGCGATGAATCGCATCGCGAATCGGTGCCGGCGTCTGCGCCTTGATCAGCTCACGCGCGCGTCGGTGGGTGCGCGCCAGCGCGGCGTCGAGCGCATCGCGTTGCTGGGCAACGTGCTCGCTGCCAGCGGCGGTGACTTGATAGCGCTTACGGCCGGCGTCCAGATCGGTGTGCACCCAGCCGGCGGCTTCCAACTGCGCAAGCGCCGGATAAATCGCACCGGCGCTGGGTGTGTACAGCCCTTTGAAGAGTGCAGTGATCTGTCGCATCAACTCATAGCCATGGCGCGGGCGCTCGGCGATCAGCGCGAGCAGCAGCAGGGGCAGATCGCCGTGCTCCAGCGGACGTGCGCGCGCGCCGCCGCGGCGCGTGGCGCTGGGCGCTGGGCGCAACGAACGGATCGGGCTCGCTGAGTACGTCATCTTTGCGGGAGCGCATCGTCATTCGATATATCGAAGCATGAAAAAACGATATATCGAACCCAGCTCGCTGGCAAGCCATTGTCTGTTGCGTAGCTGACCAGCTATCTGGCGACAGACGCAGATGCTGCAACGCGACTAGACAGCGCTACTTTCCATAATTACGATGTAATTACTTTGACATTACGGGCCCGGCCCGCCGGGGTGCAGGCATGAGTCGACAATGGGACACCCAGGCCGAAAGCCGGCGGCAGCGCCTGCAGCGCGCTGCCGCGCTGGCACCGCAAGGGCGCGTGGTGGCGGCTGACGATGTGGTGGCGCTGCTGGAAGCGGTGATCGAGCCCGGCGACCGCGTGTGCCTGGAAGGCAACAACCAGAAGCAGGCCGATTTCCTGGCGCGTTGCCTTACCGAAGTGGATCCGGCGCGCGTGCATGACCTGCACATGGTGCAATCGGTGTTGTCGCTGGCCGCGCATCTGGATGTGTTCGAACGCGGCATCGCCAAGCGTCTGGATTTTTCGTTCTCCGGCCCGCAGGCCGCGCGACTGGCTGGCCTGGTCAGCGATGGCCGTATCCAAATCGGCGCCATCCACACCTATCTGGAATTGTTCGGCCGCTACTTCATCGACCTGACCCCGCGTATCGCCCTGGTCACCGCACAGGCCGCCGACCGCCACGGCAATCTCTACACCGGCCCCAATACCGAAGACACACCGGTAATTGTGGAAGCCACTGCGTTCAAGGGTGGCATCGTGATCGCACAGGTCAACGAAATCGTCGACACGCTGCCGCGCGTGGATATTCCTGCCGATTGGGTGGACTTCGTCACCCAGGCGCCCAAGCCCAATTACATCGAACCGCTTTTCACCCGCGACCCTGCGCAGATTTCCGAGATCCAGGTGTTGATGGCGATGATGGCCATCAAGGGCATCTATGCCGAGTACGGTGTGGACCGGCTCAATCACGGCATCGGTTTCGATACCGCCGCAATCGAGTTGCTGCTGCCCACCTATGCCGAATCGCTGGGGTTGAAGGGCAAGATCTGCCGGCATTGGGCGCTCAATCCGCATCCGGCGCTGATCCCGGCGATCGAATCGGGCTTCGTGCACTCGGTGCATTCGTTCGGCTCCGAGCTGGGCATGGAAAAGTACATCGCCGCACGCCCGGACATCTTTTTTACCGGTGCCGACGGCAGCATGCGCTCTAACCGTACGCTGTCGCAGACCGCCGGGTTGTATGCCTGCGACATGTTCATCGGCTCTACCTTGCAGATCGATCTGCAGGGCAACAGCTCCACCGCCACGCGCGACCGCATCGCCGGATTCGGCGGTGCGCCCAATATGGGTTCGGATGCACGCGGCCGCCGGCATGCCAGCACCGCCTGGCTCAAGGCCGGGCGCGAAGCGGCAACGCCCGGCGAAATGCCGCGCGGGCGCAAGCTGGTGGTGCAGATGGTGGAAACCTTCCGCGAGCACATGGCACCGGCATTCGTCGACAAGCTCGACGCCTGGGAACTGGCCGAGCGCGCCAACATGCCGCTGCCGCCGGTGATGATCTACGGCGACGACGTCAGCCATGTGTTGACCGAAGAAGGCATCGCCAACCTGCTGTTGTGCCGCACACCGGAAGAGCGCGAACAGGCGATCCGTGGCGTGTCTGGCTATACCGCGGTCGGTTTGGGGCCCGACAGGCGCATGGTCGAAAACCTGCGCGACCGCGGGGTCATCAAGCGGCCGGACGATCTGGGCATTCGCCCGCGCGATGCAACGCGCGACTTGCTCGCTGCGCGCACGGTCAAGGACCTGGTGCGCTGGTCCGGCGGGTTGTACGACCCGCCGAAACGCTTTCGCAATTGGTAAGGGCACAGCATGGAAACCCTGCGATATCGCTTTGATGGTCAGCGCGGCGCACGCGCCGGGCTGGAACACGCGCTGGTCGGTGTGGTCGCCTCCGGCAATCTGGAGGTGCTGGTCGAGCGCGTGCCGCTCGGGGGCGCCATGGACATCGAAATCCTCACCGCCGCACGTGGCTTTGGCACGATCTGGCAGGCCGTGCTGGACGACTTCGCCGCGCGTCACCCACTGCGCGATGTGCGCATCAGCATCAACGATGTTGGCGCCACGCCGGCGGTGGTGAGCTTGCGCCTGGAACAAGCGCTGGATGTGCTGCAGGGAGCCGACGCATGAGCCGCTTCATCCATTCCGTAGGAGCGCACCCGGGCGCGACGCACGTTCCCGGTAACGCTGCGGTCGCGCCCGGGTGCGCTCCCACGCAAGCGATCGGGAGGTTTGCATGAGCACCACCGTTCCCATGGCCGAGCGCAGCTATTACGAAGCCGATGCCCGCGAACGCATCGATGGCATGCTGGATGCCGGTAGCTTCCGCGAGTTCGTCGGCCCGCGTCGCCGTCTGATCAGTCCGCATCTGGCACAACTCGATACACCCGGCGCTTTCGATGACGGCATCGTCGTCGGCGAGGGCAACTTGCACGGCCGCAGCGTGTTGATCGCTGCGCAGCAAGGTGCCTTCATGGGCGGCGGCGTCGGCGAAGTGCATGGCGCCAAACTCACTGGCTTGCTGGAACGCGCTGCGGCCACGCAACCGGATGCCGTGTTGTTGTTACTCGACACCGGCGGCGTGCGCCTGCATGAAGCCAACGCTGGGCTGATCGCCATCTCCGAAATCATGCGTGCCACCTTGAACGCGCGTGCCGCCGGCGTGCCGGTGCTGGCCTTGATCGGCAGCGGCAACGGTGCGTTCGGTGGCATGGGCATCGTGGCGCGCTGCTGTAGTGCGGTGATCATGTCCGAAGAAGGCCGTTTGTCGTTGTCCGGCCCGGACGTGATCGAAACCGTGCGCGGCGTGGAAGAGTTTGATGCGCGCGACCGTGCCTTGGTGTGGCGCGTCACCGGCGGCAAGCATCGCTACCTGCTTGGCGAGGCGCAAGCACTGGTGGCTGACCGCATCAGCGCCTTCGCCGCTGCCGCGCTGACCACGCTCGATGCACTCCAAGAGGCGATAGACGAAGCCGCATTGCAGGCGCTGGAACACGCGCAGCAGCAATTATCCGCACGCATCGATGCCTATGGCGATTGTCGCGACGGGCTGGAGATCTGGAAGCGTCAAGGCATCGTCGATGCGCAGCGCCTGCCGCTGCTGGACACCGAGGCCTTTCTTGCCGCGACCGCAGACCGGAGCCTTCCATGGAACTGAGTCACTTGCTCGATCAGCTGTTTCCACTCGGTCACGCCATCGCGCGCAACGACGATGTGCTCACCGGCAGTGCGACCACTGCAGCTGGCGAAGTCACCGTGATCGGCACCGCCAACAAGCTCGAAGTGGGTGTTGATCACGCCTTGGCATTGGCTGCCACCGTCTTGGAAAGCACGCGTGCGCACCCGCAGCGCCCGATCGTGATGCTGGCCGATACCGCCGGGCAGCGGTTGGCGCGGCGCGACGAATTGCTCGGCATCAATGGCTATTTCGCGCATCTGGCCCGGTCACTGGATCTGGCACGCAAGCGCGGCGCGCGGCTGGTCACGCTGGTGTATGGCGAATCGGTCAGTGGTGGATTTCTGTCGTTCGGCTTGATGGCCGACCATATCCACGCACTGCCCGATGCGCAGATTCGCGTCATGGATCTGCGTGCGATGGCACGCGTGACCAAACAATCGGTCGATACCTTGCAGGCATTGAGCAAGAGCTCGCCGGTGTTCGCACCGGGCGTGGAAAATTACGTGCGCATGGGCGCGGTGGAATCGCTGTGGGAGGGCGACCTGGCCCAGGCACTGCTCGATGCACTTGCCGCACATGCCGATGGCGACCAGCGCCGCGCACTCGGCGCGCAACGCGGCGGGCGCACGCTGGCGCGCGATGTTGCCACGGCTGTGACAGCAGGCGAGGCCTGAGCATGGCTGGCCGCCACGCCCTGGTGTGGTTGCGCGGCGAAGCACAGTGGCAAGCCATTACGCCGGGCGCCCAGTTGCGGCTGCAGCAGTGGTTCGCTGCTGGCTTGCCAGCGGTAGTGGCGCGTTGCGATGAC
Organism: Xanthomonas vasicola pv. musacearum NCPPB 4379; assembly: GCF_000277895.2. Taxonomy (NCBI): domain Bacteria; kingdom Pseudomonadati; phylum Pseudomonadota; class Gammaproteobacteria; order Lysobacterales; family Lysobacteraceae; genus Xanthomonas; species Xanthomonas vasicola. Next base: position 615,183 of record NZ_CP034655.1, read on the forward strand.
AGCCAGGCAGCAGGCACCCTGCGGCTTGGTGTGCCGCTGCCGCCCAGCAAGGGCAAGCAGCGTTTGGCGCTCCAGGCGCACGTGGCCGATATCGCACGCTGCACGGCGCCGCTGACATTGGACGCGGTGTTGCCACATGCGCCTGTCGCGGTGCTGCCGGCATTGCAGGCCTTGCTCGCTCAAACACACGCGCAAGCATTGCACCCGCGTGTCTTCGGCAGCTTTGCCTGGCAAGCCCTGACCGGCCAGATGTACGTGCACGCGCAATCGGATCTCGACCTGCTCTGGTCCATCGAAACGCCCGAGCACGCACACGCAGTGGTGGCACTGCTGCAGCGCTGGGAGCAACGTTATCGGCTACGTGCCGATGGCGAACTGCTGCTGCCCGACGACAACGCAGTGAACTGGCGCGAATACGCCGGCAACGCGCAGCAGGTGTTGGTGAAATCTAACCAAGGCTGCCGGCTGCTGCCGCGTGCCGCGCTGTTTCCAGTATGGAGTGCGGCATGAGTGCGCAACTGCAAGCGATGTGTGTTGCCGATACGCCTATGCCGTCGCGCGAGGCTGCATATCGGCTCGGCCGCCTGGCGGTTAGCGCCCTGCATGCAGAACTGGCTTGCGCGCCCAAGCCGGGGTTGGTGACGCCGTTCGACAGCGGCAGTCATACCGACATGGATGCATCCACCTTTGTGCGTAGCCTGTTCGCCCTGCGTGGCTATTTTGTCGCTCTTGCCCAAGCCGGCATCGACCATGCGTCGTTCGAGCGGCTGCGTCAGTTGGGGATCGAGGCCGAGGCCGCGATGCTGCGCGCCACGTGTGGCATCAACACACATCGTGGTGCGATCTTCAGCCTGGGCTTGCTGACGGCGCAGGCGGCACGCCTGCGTGTTGCGCACGGCCGGCGACCCACTGCAGAAGAGATCTGCGATGGCGTACGCATGTGGCGCGATGCATTGCAGGCTGCACCGGTGAATCCGCAGAGCAATGGCCAGCGCGTACGTGCGCAGTACCGCATCAGCGGGGTGCGCGAACAGGCCGCCGCGGGATACCCATTGCTGCGCGAGATCGCACTTCCTGCGTTGCGCAGCGCGCTTGACGGTGGCGCCACGCGTGAAGCGGCGTTGGCACAAACCCTGATGCAGCTCATTGCCGCGGTGGATGATCTCAATCTATTGCATCGTGGTGGGCCCGACGGGCTGGCGTTTGCCAAAGCGCAGGCAGCAGCCTTCCTTGCCGACGGCGGCATCGCACAACCACAGTGGCGCGTGCGCTTGCATGCGATCGGCCGGCAGTTCGTCGCGCGTCGCCTGAGTCCCGGTGGCAGCGCAGATCTATTGGCCTGCGCATGGTTCCTGCATCGGCAGGGGATGGTATGAGCCGCGTTTGCCTTATATCAGTCGATCAAACACCGCATGCGCGCATGCAGTGCAGCAGCGTTTTGCTGGCGGATGCGGTTAGCCCTGTACTGCGGCCAGTCGCAGCAGATGTTGCACGTTGCTCATCAATGCGAGTCCGCATCCAAGTGTCCAGGCACATCTGCCGCAACATGGAACGTGGCAACGCGCGCGCACAGCATTCCAACCGAATCAGGCAGGCCACCGCATGAGCCTGGCCGTGCTCTGCCCAGGCCAAGGCGGCCAACACGCCGAGATGTTCGCGCGCGTCGCCGATGCAGCTGCGGCAGCCGCCGTCATCGCAAGCGCACACGGTGTGCTTGGCGCCGCGCCGCAGACCGTCGCTGCAGATCCAGGCCGCTACGCCAATGCCATCGCCCAACCATTGGTATGCGCCGGCACGCTGGCCCATTGGCAGGCACTACACGCGCAACTTCCAACGCCGCTGCTGGTGCTCGGTTACAGCGTCGGCGAGCTGGCAGCGCATGCGGTTGCCGGCAGCATGTCTGTCGACACCTGCCTGCAGTTGGCCGTGACGCGCGCAAGGTTGATGGATGCCGCCAGCCCGCAACAGGCAGGGCTGATGGCAGTGGTCGGTCTGCCGTTGCGCGTGCTCGAAACGCTCTGCCAAACGCACGGTGCAGCACTTGCCATCATCAACGGTGATGACCGCGCCGTGCTTGGCGGCCCACGCGATGCATTGAAGGTGCTTGGTGACGCTGCAACCGCACAAGGCGCACGCGTCACGCTGCTGCCGGTGAGCGTGCCGGCACACACGCCTTGGTTAAGCGCGGCTGCCGAAGGCTTCACCCTTGAATTGGCAGCGGCACAGCTCAACGCGCCCACGCTGCGCGTGCTGGCAGGCATCAACGCGCGTGCAGTCAACACGCAAGCCTTGGTGATCGACACACTCTCCGCGCAAATCGCACAGACCGTGCGTTGGTATGAAGTGCTGGTGCAAGCGGCGGAACGCGGCGCGCGCGTGTTTCTCGAACTCGGGCCTGGCAGCGCATTGGCGCGCATGGCGCGCGAAGTATTACCGGAATGCCAGGTGCGTTCGGTAGATGAATTCCACAGCACAGACGGTGTTGTCGAGTGGGTCACTGCTGCGTGCGAGCGCGCGGCATGACGATCAGGTAGGTCCTGCACATGGTGTAACCCTGGGATGGCGGGTGGCCATCTGTGCTGTACGCGTATCAGGTGTCTGGGAGGGCGCATGACCCCGCAAATTGCAGCGATTCTTGGCTTGGTACTCATGTTCATCGTTGCCACCGCATTGCCCATCAACATGGGTGCGGTGGCCTTCGCGCTGGCGTTCATCATTGGCGGCGTGTGGGTGGGGCTGGAGGGCAAGGAGGTACTTGCCGGCTTTCCCGGCGACCTGTTCCTTACCCTGGTCGGTATTACCTATCTGTTCGCCATCGCGCAGAAGAACGGCACCATCGATTTGCTCGTGCACTGGGCGGTACGCGCGGTACGTGGACGCATCGTCGCCATCCCGTGGGTGATGTTCGTCATCACCGGGCTGCTGACCGCCTTCGGTGCGCTGGGGCCGGCAGCGGTGGCCATCATCGGGCCGGTGGCGCTGCGCTTTGCCAAGCAGTACCGCATCAATCCGTTGATGATGGGCTTGCTGGTGATTCACGGCGCGCAGGGCGGCGGGTTTTCGCCGATCAGCGTGTACGGCGGCATCACCAACAAGGTGGTCGAAAAAGCCGGGCTGGACGTCAGCGAGATGGCGGTATTTCTTACCAGCCTGGGCTTCAATCTGATGATGGCGATCATCTGCTTCTGTGCCTTCGGTGGATTGAAGTTGATGCGTCGGCAGGAGCTGTCGCTGGCCGATGCGCAATACGTGCCCATTGCCGGCGACCAGGCATCGCACCGCGGCTTCGCGATCGAAGGGCATGGCGCGCTGGTGACGCCGGGCGGCGGCACGTTGTCCACCGACCCGCTGGCATTGGAGGCGGTGTCCATCACCCGCGACCGCGTGATTACCTTGATCGGCCTGCTGGGCCTGGGCGTTGCCGCGCTGATCTACAACCTCAACGTCGGCCTGGTCTCGATCACGGTGGCGGTGGCATTGGCGCTGATCTCGCCCAACGCACAGAAAGGCGCGGTGGACGGCATCAGTTGGTCTACTGTGCTGCTGATCAGCGGCGTGGTGACCTACATCGCCGTGCTGGAAAAATCTGGCGCAGTGGACTACATCGGCGCCGGCGTGTCGCATATCGGCATGCCGCTGTTGGGCGCTCTGCTAGTCTGCTATGTGGGCGGGATTGTGTCTGCATTCGCCTCGTCGGCAGCAGTGTTAGGCGCCACCATTCCGCTGGCGGTGCCGTTCCTGATGCAGGGCCACCGGGGCGCGGCCGGGGTGATCTGCGCGCTGGCCGTGTCGTCCACCATCGTCGACGTCAGCCCGTTTTCCACCAACGGCGCGTTGGTGGTGGCCTCGGCCGCCAAGGAAGAACGCGATGGCCTGTTCCGCCGCTTCCTGATCTATAGCGGCCTGGTGGTGTTGCTGGGGCCGCTGGCGGCGTGGCTGGTGTTCGTGGTGCCGGGCTGGCTGTGATTCGGCCCGTCCGCCACAGCGTCGCGGGCGCCCACGTAGAATGGGCGCCCCGACCTCATGCCGATGACCTGCCCACCATGACCCTCGCTCCTGATTCGCGCGCCTCCAAAAAGCGCGTGCCGCTGTACGAGGAAGTGGCCGAGCGCCTGCGTCAGAAGATCTACGACTACGCACTGCCGCCGGGCGAATGGATCGACGAGCCGGCCCTGGCCGAGGAACTCGGCATCAGCCGCACGCCATTGCGGGAAAGTCTCAAACTGCTTGCTGCCGAAGGTCTGGTGCAACTGGATGCCGGCCGCGGCAGCCGGGTCACGCGGCTGACGCTGGAAGATCTCAATCAATTGTTCCCGGTGATGGCGATGCTGGAAGGCCGTTGCGCGCACGATGCGGTCAAGCGCATCGATGCGGCCGGCGTGCAACGGCTGGAAGAACTGCACGCGGCCATGGAAGCCGCATCGGCAGCCGGCGATGTGGCCGAGTACTACCGCAACAATTATCTGATCCACGAAACCGTGCAGCAGTACGCCGGCAATCCGTGGTTGATCCGAGTGACGCACGATTTGCACCGCATCTTGAAGATGCACCGCGGCCGTCAGTTGCTCACGCCCGGGCGCATGGCGCAATCGCTGGCGGAACATCGCCAACTGATGGACTGCGTGCGACGTGGCGATGCCGAAGGCGCCGAGCGCACCATGCACGGGCACCTGTTGAGCCAGGGTCAGGCCCTGGCAGCGTATGTCGCGGCCGGTGGCATGCTGAACGTACCGGCGCCGTTGCCGCGGGTAGGTGGGGTGTAGAGATTGGCACTGTCCGGGCGCAGCGCCACGCGCCCCGACATCGCGCCTTCCTCCCATCGCAAGAAGGTGCCCGAAGGGCGGATGAGGGTATCTCGACACGCATCACCGGCAATGCCCAGCGCTTGCCAATGCGCGGTCCCGCCGCCTAATCACCGCTCAACGCAAGCAAGTCTTCCACGCGTTCGATCAACTGCGTTCCGGCCAACCCGGCGAACACGTCCGGATGCGCATAGCCCCAGGCCACTGCGGCAAACGGCAGGCCCACGACCTGTGCGGCTTCCCAGTCGGCGACCTGGTCGCCCACGTAGACCGCTTGCGACGCAGTGTGCCCGGTGGCACGCAGCACACGACGCAAGGCGCGTTGTTTGCCCAGCAGATGCGCGCCGCCTTCGATGACGGCAAATGTGGCGCTCAGCTCTGCGCCTAGCGCGCGTTGCACGTTCTCCACGGAGTTGGACGACACCACGGCCAGCCGGCTGCCCCCGGCATGCAACGCGCCCACGGTGTGGGCAATGCCGGGAAACAGCGCCACCGGTGGCGCTGCGCGCATGAGCCGGATGAAGTCGGCCGCCACCCATGGCACGCGCCACGCGCTCAGGCCCGATGCCTTGAGCAATGCGCGCGTGCTGAGTCGACGTGCATCGTCGACTTCATGCGCCTGCACGGCGCGAAAGCCATGCCGCTCGGCCAGCAGCCGCTGCGTGCTCAGGAAAAAACCAAACGAATCGGCAAGCGTGCCGTCGAAATCGAAGATGATCAGTGCGGGCATGGCAACGCGCAGGGCAGGGCGTCATAGCCTAACCAAGATGGTGCCGGCACCCGCGCACACAGGTCCCCTCATGTGCGCGCAGGCGACGTCGGCGGCGCTGGCAATGCGGCGCGCAGGCGTCCGCTCCGAAGGCCCGCAGCGACCGCACGGCGCGCGTACAAGCCGCAACGCGCCTTGCCGCGCCCGCCGGCGGTGAGCGCCGTCGGTAGTACAGCTGCGCTCAGGCTTCGGCGAAGTGCGGCACGATCGGCGTATCGCTTTGCGCGCTCTGCTCGATGACCTTGCGCTGCATCGCCTCCAGGTACGCGTCCAGCTCTTCGGTGGAGGCGAACACGTCGCTCAGCGGCACCGCCTTGACCATGTCGAAGACCTTGCGGATCTGCGGTTGCGGGTTGCTCACCAGCACCTTGCCCTGGCGCGTGGCCAGCGCCTTGCGCGCCTTGAAGATGCAGCGGATGCCGGCGCTGGAAATGTATTCCAGTGCGCTCAGGTCGAGCACCAGCGTGGTGATGCGGGTGCCCAGCAACGGCGACAATGCCGCGTCCAGGTCCTGGTAGGTGTGGGTGTCCAGCCGCCCGGTCAGAATGACGCGTTGACGGGTGTCTTGCGGCGGGTCGATCTGAATGGCGAGCGTGGTCATGACAGGGCCTCGGGGACAGGGGCGTACGGGTGCAGCAGGGTGACGCGCACGACGTTATATGCACCATCGCGGCGGTAGTCGATGTGATCGGCGAACTGATGCACCAGAAACAACCCCAGCCCGCCGACGGCGCGGTCGTCGAGCGGGCTGGTCACGTCCGGCATGGGCGCGGTGCAGGGGTCGAAGGCGTTGCCCGGGTCGTGCATCTCCAGCACCAGGGCCTGCGGGTCCAGCTGCAACTGCAGGCGCAATGGCTGTGCAGCGCACTGGCCGTGGGTCAGCGCATTGCAACCGAGCTCTTCCACGATCAGCCGCACCTGGCCGATCCGCTCGGCGTGCAGGCCCTCGCGCGTGAGCGAATGTTCCAGTGCATCGTTGGCGCCGGCCAGCTGGGCCAACGATGGCGCAATCGCCAAATCGAGCTTCATGAAGTCGTTGCCTTTCCGGGCGCGTCCCGGCCAGCGGTTGCGACCCGCCCAGCATGCTCCTGGCGCAGCCGGATCGCCAGCAGCGTGATGTCGTCGTAGGGTTCGGCTTCGCCGGTGAAGCGGGCGATGTTGGCGATCACCGCCTTGCATTGCGCCGCCGCGCTGCGGCGCGGGTCCAGCGCGGCCAGTAACCGCTGCAACCCGTAGCTGGCGCCGTGCTCATCCATCGCCTCGGTCACCCCATCGGTGTAGCCAAGCAAGGTCTGCCCAGCGCTCATGCGGCCATGCAGCACCGGGTAGGACACCTGCGGCTCGATCCCCAGCGGCGCACCGGTTTCCAGCGGCAAGGGGTGCGCCTTGCCGTCGATATCGATCAACAGCGGCGGCTCGTGCCCGGCGCTGGCCAGCCAGTAGTCGCCGCTCACCACGTTGATCAAACCACAGAGCACCGTGGCGAACATGCAGGTCTCGTTGTTTTCGGCCAATCGGGTGGAAGCGGCAATCAGGATGGCGTCCGGGCGCGTGTATCGGCGCGCGGCAATTTCCAGCACGCTCACCGCGCGCGCCATGAACAGTGCCGCCGGCACGCCCTTGTCGGAGACATCGCCCACCACGAACCACAGCAAGCCCGGTTCGGTTTCGACGAAGTGGTAGAAGTCTCCGCCTACCGCCTTGGCCGGTTCCAGCCACGCGCACGTTTCCAGATGCGAACTGGCGCGGTCGAAGGTGCGCCCGGAAGGCAGCATCGCCTGCTGGATTTCGCGCGCAATCTGCAGCTCGCTGTGCATGCGCTCGCGTGCGGCGGTCATCTCGCCGATCTCGGCGATATGGTGGCGGATCGCATCGCGTGCGCTATCGAAGGCGCGTGCCATCACGCCTACTTCGTCGTCGCGTTCGATGTGCTGCAACGGATATTCGAATTCGCCGCGACGGAAATGCTCGGCGGTATCGGTCAGTTCTTCGATCGGCCGCGTCAACTTGCGTGTGATCCGCCGCATCAACCACCACCACACCACGGCACCCAGTAGCGCCGCCAGCGCCACCCACGCGGCCAGCCAGTTCAGACCCGCCAGCACATAGCCTTCCGAGGCCGACAACACGAAGGTCCAGCCGCTGCGCCCCACTGCTGCGCTATGGGTCAAAAAGCGCTCGCCATCGGGCGACGTATGTGTAAACGAAATCGGCTGGCCGGCCGCGACGGCACGTTGCAACGGCCGCAGATCCGGCCGCGACCGGGTCACGTACGCATTCAACGAATGGTGAAGATTGAGCGCGGGGTCGGGGCTGAAAACCAGCATGCCTTCCGGCGACAACAGCATCGGCTGGATACCTATATCGCGTGGCAGCTGGTCGATGATCTCGCGCAGGTGCTGCAGCGGCAGGTCCACGCTCACCATTCCCACCGGCGCCGCATCCGGCGCATCGCCAGGTCGGCGCAGCGGCAGGTTGTAGCTGGTGTACAGGCCGCCGCCATTGGCATCCAGGGACGGCTCGGACCACCACGCGCGGCCTTCGCGCTGGGTGCGCAGATACCAGGGCATCACGCGATAGTCGTAACCCAATTCCAGTGCGGATTTCTCCGCCACACGCGTGCCGCTGCGATGCACGTACCAGACAAACCCGCTGTCGCCGGCCTTTTGCGTGCGCGGTTCGATGATCAGGCGCGCCGCACCGATCTCCGGGTCGCCAGTCAGCGTGGCCAGTAGCAACGCACGCAGATTGAACGGCTGCAGCCCCACGCCGCTGCTGCTGGCCGCCAATGTGCGCCCGCTTACCTGCACCGAATCCAGCAGCGCCGCCAGGCTGCGCGCGGTCTGTTCGGTCAGGCCGTCCACCTCGGTGCGCGCCGCTTCCACCAGCTCGGCGCGTGCGCCCAGGTAGAACACCGTTCCCAGCACCGTCAGCAACACCACCAGCACGGCGGTGGCCGCCAGCAGCACGCGCATGCGCAGGCTATTGCGCCAAGGCATGCGCGCGGTGACCGACGTCTGTTGCGGCAGTGATCGCGGACGGTTGCTCATGGCACGCTCTCCCTAGCAGCAGCTGCGGTCGATAATGGCAGCTTTGCTGCCATGCACAACTCTCTAGCAACCTCATCCTCACGTGTCTCGATTGACCGGCCGAACGCGAGCGGACTAGATTGACCGCCCACCTGCCACGGAGGCCGGCCTTGCGCCAGATGTTGACCCCAAGCCTGCTGGCCCTTTTGCTTACGGCCTGTAACTCCCCGGAGACCAGCATGACCCAGACCCATTCCCCCGCCGCCGAGGCCACAGCAGCAGCCGACGTTCAGGCCGGCGGCCGCGGCCTTGCCAAGTTGAATCCTAGCCCGCGTAAGGCCTACGCACTGACGGTGAAGTTAGACAAGGCGCCAGGCACATTTGCGGCAGTGAATGGGTATGCACAGTACGACGTCAGCAATGACAGCGAATGTGGCCAGATTCATCCGCAAACAGGTGTGGGGCAGCGCATCACAAGCAGTGAGCCGGTGGTGCTGAAAAAAGTCTCCGAGCAGGAATATCAGGGCGTCATCCACCTCGATCTCATGCTGGATGAGGATTATTACGGACGAGGGCAATGTCATTGGGAAATGACCGGAGCACGGGTTTCTCTGAAGGCCAGTGGCAAAAAAGAGGAAACCGCATTTATGCCCTTCATTGAGACCAAGGACGTCATCGCAGGCAAGCCGGTGACTCTGTACTTCTGGAAGGGCGGTTATCCCAAGGAAGATATCGAAGACTACGCCGACAACGGTTTGCCCTCAGCGTCGGATTTCAAGCCGGAACTGCGCGATCAATTGTTCTCGGTAACGCTCGTTGCTAAAGAGGTTTCACCGTGAAGCCGACTTCGCAGCAATACGCCATTCTTTCCAACGAGGGCTATGTCGATCACAAGGTCGGTAAGCGTGGCCCCGGTGACCGTGAACGAGTGGATGTTGGCGGCGAGAGCTACGAAATTCTGGAACACTTCAACAATCGAAAGACGGGCTATCAGGGAACGATCTATCAACGCGTTGGCGGCGGAGATATCGTCGTCGCTCATCGGGGTACCGAGGAAATACTGCGTGACGCGGTACAGGCAGATGGCTCCATGGTGCTTCAGCGCATCAACCCGCAGGCCGATGATGCGATCGCCCTGACAAAAAATGCACTTGGCTATGCAGCCAAGCAGGAACAGCGCACCGGACATGCTCCCGAGGTCACCGTGACCGGTCACTCGCTAGGCGGAGCGCTTGCGCAAATCAGTGCGCACCACTTCGACCTCAAAGGGGAAACCTTCAACGCCTACGGCGCAGCGAGCTTGGCGTATCGCATTCCCGAAGGTGGCACCAGCGTGGTCAACCATGTCATGGCGGTCGACCCTGTGAGTGCAGCATCTCCGCATTACGGGGAAGTGCGCGTTTATGCCAGGCCCAATGAGATCGCAACGCTCAGCGCCATGGGCTATAGCAACAGCAGGGTGAATTTCCTGATTCCCGATGCACCTGTGGCCTCTGCTGTCAGTTCGTTGGGTTCGCACGCTATCAAAAACTTTTTGGATGAGCGTTCTCCGCTCAATGATCCGCAGGCGCGCCAACTTGCGGATCAAAACAAGAGGATGATCAACGAGTATCGCTCTGATCTGGACGAGATCCGGGCCGGCATTAGCTTATTGAGTCGGGGCCCGAAGGGCCTCGGCCAAGACGCCATCGACGCCATCCGTGGCCCACTCGCCCCGGGCGAGCCGGCCAAGCGCGACGCGCGCGAGCACAGCAACGACCACACCTCCTTGCGGATCGATCAGCCGGGTCACGTGGGCAATGCATTGTTCCAGGATGCCCAGCGCGGCGTGCATGCGCAGGATGCACGTGCCGGGCGCAGGCCCGATCACCACAGCGCGCAGTTATCCGGTTCGCTCGCATCGGAAATGCATGCCGCCGGTGGCCAGCGTATCGATGCAGTGATGATGAGCCCAGATGCCGCGCGGACGTTCGCCGTGCAGGGCCGCGTCGACGACCCGGCACAGCTACGTGTGAGCGTCGAGACCATGACTGCAATGAATACCCCGCTGGAGCAGAGCAGCCAACGCGTTGCTGAAAACGCAGCGCGTCAGTCGGTCGCATTGGAACAGCAACAGTCGCAGACCCAGCAGCAGGGCGCACGCGCCATGGGGTAAGTGGGGCGTGCAACCGCGGCTTGTGGGTGGGTGCGCAATGACGCATCACCTGGCGCAGCCTTGCTGCATGCGCAGAGCGGCTTATCATCACCATCGAACGTTGCAGTAAAACGCCGGGCTTGCCCGGCGTTTTTGCGTTCAATCGCGCAATCACGCGCACGGTTACTGCTGCACCCGCACAACAACGCGCCTGCACAACTCACGCGTGCTCAAGGTTTTCCTGCACTGAGATATGCCGCAACGACCTTGCACCTATAGCAGCCTCAACCGATCTGTACTGCCGTGTTTGAATCGCGTTCGTTTTGTAGCGTCGCAAAGCGAGGCAAAAATGCGTGCTCGCAGGTCCGTCGCGCGCACGAAGCAATGCAGGGGAATCAAGCAAGGCGCCACTCGGCGCTTTATCCATCAACCAGGGGAGCGTTCCATGATGATTTTTCGTATGCACTACCACCGCGTCTTGCTCGTATTGCTGCTGTGTCTGTGCAGCGCTGGCGTTAGCGCGCAAGGTATTGCCAAGGGCGCGGACGTCAGCTGGCTCAACCAGCAGGCGGCGAATAATCCGCCGCAGGTGTTTCGCGATGCAGCCGGCAACACCACCGACTTCATCAAGTTGTTCAAGGATGTCGGCGGCAACGCCATTCGCCTGCGCGTGTGGGTCAACCCTGCGGGCGGTTGGAACGATGGCCGCGACACCCTGGACAAGTGGAACGATGGCCGCGACACCCTGGACAAGGCCAAGCGTGCCGCCGCGCAAGGCATGCGCATCATGATCGACTTCCATTACAGCGACAGCTGGGCCGACCCCGGCAAGCAGACCAAACCCGCGGCATGGGGCGGCCACTCCGTCGCCCAGCTCAACACCGATGTCTACAGTCACACCCAGGGCATCCTCCAATATCTCAAGGACAACGGCATTACCGTGACCTGGTTGCAGGTGGGCAACGAGATCAACAGCGGCATGTTGTGGAACGAGGGCAAGACGCCCAACTTCGCCAACCTGGGCCAGTTCATCAACAGCGGCTACAACGCCACCAAGGCGGTGTATCCCAATGCCAAGGTGGTCGTGCATTTGGCCAACGGCTATGACAATGCCAACTTCCGCTGGTTCTTCGACAACCTGCGTTCGGCCGGCGGCAAGTGGGATGTCATCGGCATGTCGCATTACCCCCCCGTCGGCAGCTGGCAGGATTACAACAGCCGCCTGGACACCAACATGCGCGACATGATCTCTCGCTACGGCAGCGACGTGGTGATTTCCGAGGTCGGCATGGACTGGCAGCAAGCAGCCACAACCCGCGCCATGCTCAGCAACCTGCTCAGCCGCAGCAACAGCATCGGCGCGCGCGTGCTTGGCGTGTTCTATTGGGAACCCAACGCCTACCCGGGCTGGCAGGGCTACACCCTGGGCGCCGTCACCAGCGACGGCCAACTGACCGAAGCGCTGCAGGCGTTTTGACTGGCCTCGTTTGCTTGCCCACTCGCCGCCCCGTCCGCCGCCTCGCACACCAACGGCGCGGGTGATAAAGCCCCTCTCCCCCTCGGGGCGAGAAGGCACGGCTTGCGCGCCAATGGCGCGCGTGCCTTAGAGCGCCCGCGCCGCAAGCGCGGGCCGGGGCGCGGAGCGGGAGTTGGGGTGAGGGTACGGGGCGAAGCCCTCGTAGACCCAACCTCCACCAGGCTTCGCCCGTCCCCTCATCCGCCCCTACGTGCCTCCTTCTCCCGATGGGAGAAGGGGGGCATGCGGCGGCTCCGCCGCGTGCTGGCCCTCATCCTTTGGTCGTACGGCGGCCGCGGCCGCTGCGCCGGATCGGCGCCCCAGCCGGCATCGATACCGCACCCAGCGCACGACAGCGTCCCATTCCATACGCACCCGTAGCGAGCAATGCCAAGATGTGCGTGCGGTACACTTGGGGGTTCACGAATTCATGATGTCGACACACCCGCGGGTGTGTCCCCCGGGAGCGCTAATGAACTGGTTGAACGAAGTGCTGCACAACGATCCGAACCCGCTCGAGACCCAGGAGTGGCTCGAATCGATCAAGGCCGTCATCGACGTCGAAGGCCCGGAGCGCGCCCATCAGCTGCTGGAAGGCATGGTCGAACAGACCCGCCGCGCCGGCGCTTACCTGCCGTTCTCGCCGACCACCGAGTACGTCAACACCATCTCCCCGGCCAACGAGGTCAAGCACCCCGGCGACTCCGCGCTGGAGTGGAAGATCCGCTCGATCATCCGCTGGAACGCCATGGCCACGGTCGTGCGCGCAAACCGCAAGCCGGGCGACCTGGGCGGCCACATCGCCTCGTTCGCTTCCAGTGCCACGCTGTACGACGTGGGCTTCAACCACTTCTGGCGCGCGCCTTCGGACAACCATCCAGGCGATCTGCTGTTCATCCAGGGCCACAGCGCCCCGGGTATCTACGCCCGCGCCTTCCTCGAAGGCCGCATCAGCCAGACCCAGCTGGACAACTTCCGCATGGAAGTGGACGGCCAGGGCATCTCGTCCTACCCGCACCCGTGGCTGATGCCCGAGTTCTGGCAGACCCCCACCGTGTCGATGGGCCTGGGCCCGCTGGCCGCCATCTACCAGGCGCAGTTCATGCGCTACCTGGAAAACCGCGGCCTGATCGAGAAGTCCGACCGCAAGGTGTGGTGCTTCATCGGCGACGGCGAATCGGACGAACCCGAAACCCTCGGCGCCATCGCGCTGGCCGGCCGCGAAGGCCTGGATAACCTCATCTTCGTGGTCAACTGCAACCTGCAGCGCCTGGACGGCCCGGTGCGCGGCAACGGCAAGATCATCCAGGAGCTGGAAGGCGTGTTCCGTGGCGGCGGCTGGAACGTCATCAAGCTGCTCTGGGGCGGCTACTGGGACGCCCTGCTGGCCAAGGACACCGACGGTGTGCTGCGCAAGCTGATGATGGAAACCGTCGACGGCGAATACCAGAACTGCAAGGCCTTCGGCGGCGCCTACACCCGCGCCAATTTCTTCGGCAAGTACCCGGAGACCGCGGCCATGGTGGCCGGCCTGTCCGACGACGACATCTGGCGCCTCAACCGTGGCGGCCACGACCCTCACAAGGTGTACGCCGCCTACCACCAGGCCGTGAACACCACCGGCATGCCCACCGTGATCCTGGCCAAGACGGTCAAGGGCTACGGCATGGGCTCGGCTGGTGAGGCGCTCAACCCCACCCACCAGACCAAGAAGCTGGACGACGCGGCTGTCAGGCACTTCCGCGACCGCTTCAACATTCCGGTCACCGACGCCCAGCTGGAAGACGGCCAGGTGCCGTTCTATCACCCCGGCGAAGATTCCCCGGAAGTGCAGTACCTCAAAGAGCGCCGCAGCGTGCTCGGCGGCTTCCTGCCCTCGCGCCGTCCCAAGGCCAGCAAGTCGTTCGTGGCGCCTACGCTGGACAAGTTCGAGCGCCTGCTCAAGGACAGCGGCGAGCGCAGCTATTCCACCACCATGTCCTTCGTACAGAGCCTCAACATCGCCCTGCGCGACAAGGAACTGGGCCCACGCATCGTGCCGATCGTGGCCGATGAAGCGCGCACCTTCGGTATGGAAGGCATGTTCCGCCAGATCGGCATCTATGCCCCGTTCGGCCAGAAGTACAAGCCGGTCGATGCCGACCAGCTGATGTACTACCGCGAAGACCAGACCGGCCAGGTGCTGCAGCAGGGCATCAGCGAGCCGGGCGCGATCGCCTCGTGGATGGCCGCCGGCACCAGCTACTCGGTGTCCGACGTCCCGATGCTGCCGTTCTACATCTACTACTCCATGTTCGGCTTCCAGCGCGTGGGCGACATCGCCTGGCAGGCAGCGGACATGCGCACGCGCGGCTTCCTGCTCGGCGGCACCGCCGGCCGCACCACGCTCAACGGCGAAGGCCTGCAGCACGAAGACGGCTTCAGCCAAGTCATCGCCGGCTCGATTCCGAACGTGCGTAGCTACGACCCGACCTTCGGTTTCGAAGTCACCGTCATCATGCAGCACGGCATGAAGGCGATGATGGAAGACCAGATCGACGAGTACTACTACATCACCCTGATGAACGAGAACTACGCCCACCCCGGCATGCCGGAAGGCGCAGCCGAGGGCATCATCAAGGGCATGTACCTGCTCAAGGACGCCGGCAAACCCAAGAAGGGCGAGCTGCGCGTGCAGCTGCTGGGCAGCGGCACCATCCTGCGCGAAGCCATCGCCGCCGCCGAGCTGCTGGACAAGGACTTCGGCGTCACCGCCGACATCTGGTCCTGCCCCAGCCTCAATGAAGTGCGCCGCGACGGCTACGCCGTCGAACGCTGGAACCGCCTGCACCCGGAAGCCGAACAGCGCAAGCCGTACGTCACCCAGCTGCTGGAAGGCCGCCAGGGCCCGGCCGTCGCCGCAACCGACTATGTTCGCGCCTTCGCCGACCAGATCCGCGCCTTCGTCCCGATGACCTACACCGTCCTCGGCACCGATGGCTTCGGCCGCTCGGACACGCGTGCGAACCTGCGCCGCTTCTTTGAGGTGGATCGGTACTACATCGCGCATGCGGCGATTGCCGCGCTGGCGAAGGATGGAAAGATGACGGGCAAGGATGTGGCCCGGGCGATCAAGCAGTACAAGATTGATCCTGAGAAGGCGAATCCGGTTGGGGTTTGAGGTTCGCATTTCTTGGCTAATTTCGCTAGGATCGGGAAAAAGGCGCTCACTTGGGTTTGCTCAAGTGGGCGCCTTACGTTTAGATTTTGCCATTCGCAGGATATGAGACGAGCCGTCGCTGAAATTGCGCTTTAATTTCCACGTCGAATCGGTAGCAGATGTTGATTCCCGAGATTCAAAGCGATGATTAGTAGAAAAGTTAAGGTTGTTGACCTATTTGCAGGAGCCGGTGGATTAGGCATTGGTGCATACCAGGCAGGAGCCGAGGTTGCGGCTAGTGTTGAATTGGATTCTGTCGCATGCGATACGTTACGCGCCAACGCAGATATTCATGGGCAGGTTTTAGAAGGCGATGTCTCCATATTGTCCGGGAAGGATGTTCTTAAACTGGCTCGACTTTCGAAAGGTGATGTGCTGGTTGTGGTCGGTGGACCACCATGTCAGCCGTTTTCGAAAGCCGCATATTGGACTGACGACGGCTCTGAAGCCGCCTATAGACGTGCTCGGGCCAATGGCTTATTGGCAGAAAAGCCAATGGCAAAGAAGGTAGCAAAGAAAGATGCGCGTAGAGATCTAGTAAAGGAGTATTGGCGGATTGTCAGAGAATCCGATGCTGATGGATTTGTCTTTGAGAATGTGCCTAGCATTAAGCATCCAAGAAACAAAGCTGTATATGATGCTCTTGTGCGTAGCGCAAAAAAGCAAGGTTATTTCATCACCGAATTGACGGTCAAAGCCGTCGAATATGGTGTTGCGCAGGCTCGCGAACGCGTCGTAATCCTTGGCTCTAAGGCCAGCAGGCCGATTGCACCTCCGATTACGCATTCGGCGGATTCCACGCTGGGTTTGTTGCCTTTGGTGACTGCCGGAGAAGCTCTGGAGCCGTTCAGTGGATCTGAATTTTTCGAGCCAGAGGAAATTGTTGAAGGACGTTGGGCGCAACATCTGCACGAAGTCCCTCCGGGATGGAACTATAAGGCTCATACTTCATGGGCAGGACATCCTAATCCTACGTTCGTCACTGAGACAAGGTTCTGGAATTTCTTACTTAAGCTTTCACCAAATCGCCCTTCATGGACGATCGCTGCAAACCCAGGTCCGTGGATAGGCCCATTCCACTGGGACTCTCGGAGACTTAGGACTGTGGAATTGGCTGCATTGCAAGGATTTCCGCCGGATTATGTTATTGCGGGAAAGCGAAGAGATAGGGTGAAGCAGATGGGTAATGCGGTCCCTGTTCCTGTTGCTAAAGCAATGGTTGCGAGCGTTTTGGAAACTTTCGGTAAGAATCAATGAAGAATGGATATTTGCGGCCGACTTGTATAAGTCTTTTTTCCGGTGGCGGAGGTATGGATATTGGTATCAAGGCTGCTGGTTTTGATATCAAAGCTGCGACTGATGCAGAACGCCTCTGTCAGGAAACTTTTGCAGAAAACTTCCCTGGCATCCCTTTTATTGTCCGTCGTATCGGGGAGCTTTCTACAGCAGAGCTTTTAGATGCCGCAGGTTTGGCTCCTGGTGAAGTGGATCTGCTCGTTGGGGGGCCTCCCTGTCCTTCTTTCTCAAAAAGTAGATTTTATCGCACTGAAAAGCCTAGGGCACTCGACGATCCCGTCGCTAAGGAGACCGTTGGTGGCTACCTTCGAATCTTAAAAGAATCACGGCCAAAGGCGTTTCTGCTTGAGAATGTTAAGGGTTTAGCCTATGGTGTTCATAAAGAAGCACTTGATCATATAATTAATACGGCGAATAAGCTCGGATACAGAACTTCAGTTTGCTTAATCAATGCCGCTGATTACGGAGTTCCGCAAATTCGGGAACGGTGCATTGTCATGGGGATTAAAGGGCGCGACCCATGCCCTCCCCTTCCCACCCACAGCAAGAATCCTGATGGTTTTATGCTTCCATGGGTTACTGCTGGGCAGGTGCTTAATGACCTGGATTCAGAGGAAAATGCGAGCTTTGAAGGGCATTTTGCGGGTGGGAAACATCATGATCTGCTCTTGCAGATTCCACCTGGGGAGAACTATTTGTTTTTTACAGAGGAGCGAGGTCATGTTGAGCCACAATTCAAGTGGCGATCAAGATATTGGTCGTTTTTACTGAAGCTAAGTAAAGATCTCCCTTCTTGGACGATTCAGGCGAGACGTTCAAACAATATGGGGCCATTTCACTGGCGGAGTCGAATTCTTAGAATTTCTGAAATTAAACGGCTTCAGACATTTCCGGATAATTATATTTTATCGGGGAATGTAGAGAAGCAATGGCGTCAAATTGGAAATGCAGTGCCGCCGCTGGTCGCGGAAGCATTTGGAAAGGCGATATTTAATTCAATTGAATAATCCCGGTTGAGAAGGGTGGTGTGGCTATGCTAAATGCAAAAGGATTGCTAAGTCTTTTAGTTGCGTCGCTGAGTCAAGCTGGGTGCGGCGTGTCTGTATATGATGAATCTAAACCATTTGGAATCCGTATCAGTCGCCCGTCCGGAGAGATAAGCGACATCCGTGTTTATATCTGGAATTGCACACATGGAGGTGGACGGGCTCGGCCAGAAAACGAATACCGGATTCAGTTTACTAGAGTAGTTCCTGCTCGGCATGAAGACGCTACTACTCTCCTTCTAGGTTGGCATGAGATGGGGGTATTTGCAGCCTGGGATATTCGCAAGCACGAAAATCAAGATTCTGGTTCGCCCTCCGCTCAAATTCGTGAAGATGTTCTTCGGAACGCTTACCGGAATGGATTTGCGGTGGGAGCGCGAGGAAACGGGGAAGTCGTTGCCGCATTTCGGCCCGAGTTGATTGCCGAGTACGCAGAACATATCGAAGGCATCCACGATGGGAATGTAGCAGAGCTTGAGGCTCTCAATAATTTGCCTAATATTGGGATAAAGGAGGCTGAGCTAACTTACGGGCGCAAAAAGATAGTAACGGAGATAGTTAGGGCTTATCGTGCGCATGATTTTAGTAAGCGCGTCCTTTCTGCGTATGGCAATGTTTGCGCGGTCTGTGGGCTGCAGTTAAGGCTCGTTGAAGCGGCTCATATTGTGCCAGTGACATTTGATGAAAGCACCGACAGTACAGAGAACGGCATTGCGCTCTGCGTTCTGCATCATAGGGCCTATGATAAAAATATAATATCTATCAACGAAGGGTATGGGATTGAAGTTAGCGAGGCTGTACTGAGAGGGTTGGGCGAACACAATCTCTTGGGTGGACTTGAGCACTTTCGTGGGAATCTAAGGGAGATAATGCTGCTTCCGGCAGATAGAAGAGATTACCCATCTCCAAGCAACCTAGCGCTATCACGGCGAGTGCGGGATTGGCGAGCTTAGGAAGAATCTGGAATAACGGGGTCAGGTTGGACCATCCCCGATTTCTGGGCTACCCCTGATATCTCGGACACCCAAAAAGCGAGAACAATCGTCGCACGGAGGTGTTCGATGCAGAAGCGTCAGCAATTCACTGCCGAGTTCAAGCGCGAAGCCGTTCGACTGAAATAACGGGGTCAGGTTAACTTATCAGTCGGCGATGTTAGGTTTGCGTGGCCGATGAGCTGGCCTGACGCCTGCAAAGCGGTTGGTCTTGGCTTCGACCATTGCGCGGAAGGTGTTGTGGCCCAGGGCTCTCTGCTGCTGTAGATGAAGACGAATGCTGGCGAGCAGTTCGTCGGAGAGGGCTTCATTGAGCAGAGCACGGTACGCGTTGGATCGCTGGATCGGGTCGCTGCCAAGCGCAAGCCAACAGGGATGTGGTGTTAGCGCGGAGTGCTTGCGCTGGCCTAGGTTGGCTGGGCAACTGGGCGGATAACGGGGTCAGGTTCTTAGGTATCCCCACGTTTTACAGCACCAGCGTCATCTGCTCGCGCACTGCGTCGGGCAATGTGCGCAAGCGTTCTAGCCAGCGTGAGACAGGTTCCATCGGCCAGCACCTGACCAACGCCTCGCGGCCGACACGCAGTGTCGAGTAGAGCTTACGTGCACTGCTGCGTGGCGATAGCCACTGGGCGATACCGGTGGCTTCGCAGCCCAGTCCTGCCAGCCAACTGGCGAAGGTGGCCAGCGTGTTGAGCAACAACAGGATCTGCAACCGCTCGCCGCGACGGGTCAGGCTGTCTTCCATCCCCTGACCGTAGCGATGTGACTTCAGATCACGAAATGCCAGCTCGATCTGCATCCTTCGTGCGTACAGATTGACCAAGTGTTTCGCGCTGGGTGCTTGTAACTGTGGGGATGCAACGATCAACCACGGCTCGCGCTCACGCGCTGCGGCTTTCAAGCTGGAGGATGCACGCGAGACCTTCGCTGGCGAGCGTCGATTGCATTGCTGACGTCCCCGCGGTGTCTTGGCATAGAGCACCAGACGGCAATCGAGTGGATCGCTGCGATTGGCCTGCATCGGTGGCAATTCGCGTGCACGGTTGGACGCCAATGCATGCAGACGACGGCTATCGACCCATTGCGCTGCATCATCGGGCACGTCTTGCGGTTTGACCTGCGTGCGCCCGCGCAGACGTCCGACCCAGTCCCAGCCCATCGCCGACACCGCGCGAAACCATGGCGTGCGGAATCCGGCGTCAGTGACCAGGATCGGACGCACATCGTCTGGAATCAGTGCCCTGAGCTGCTGCAAGAAGCGTTTTTCTGCGCCGGGCGATCCCTGCTGTTTCCCGGCAACCACCATGTCCAGCAAGGTGAGTGTGCGTCCACCGATCGGCACGGCGGCGCGCAGCAGGCACCATGACTTGTCCGGCTTCAAATCGCTCCAGTCGATGACGATCACCGGCTGGTCGCCGCGCAGTAGCCAATGCGCCATGTCCCGCTCGATCATGGATCGCTCGGCCTGCAACCTGCGATTGCACAGCAGGCGGTCGCATGCCTTGAGGGGCGCACGTACCCGCGTCGCGCCAGGCCACGCGCGTGCAATGTCGATCAGGGGCAGCCGACCTCCGTGCAACAGCCCTTCAACCGCGCGCAGCAAGGCGCGTTGGCGTAACGCATGCATGCCGGAGAGTGAGTTAGACAGGCACTTCTGCAATACTTCGCTGGCGCGCATGGTCGGCACTCTTCTCTGGCTTAGTCACCTTGAAGAGTGCCCCATGCGCGCACCTTCTTCCACCGCCTGGCCCACCAAGTGCTTGATCTCGAAGGAAGAAATGTGGGGAAATCTCAGGGTCAGGTTAACTTATCAGTCGGCGGTGTTCGGCTTGCGTGGCCGATGCGCGGGCCTGACGCCCGCAAAGCGGCGGGTCTTGGCTTCGACCATTGCGCGGAAGGCGTCGTGGCCCAGGGCTCGCTGCTGCTGTAGATGAAGACGAATGCTGGTGAGCAGTTCGTCGGAGAGGGCTTCATCGAGCAGGGTACGGTAGGCGTTGGATCGTTCGATCAGGTCCGCTGCCAAGCGCAAGCCAACAGGGATGTGGTGTCAGTGCGGGCAAAAGGGGACGGAGGTAATTAAGCGAACCGGACGTACAGCCCCGCGCGGCGATGTCTGATAGTGGGCCTGTGTCGCTGCCGTCAGGCTAAGGTTTCCTTCTTGAGCGGGAGGCCCGGCCATGCCGCGTCAGCCACCTCTAGAACTGCCAGGCGTTCCGATGCATGTTGTCCAGAGAGGCGTGAACCGGTGCGCGATTTTCTTGGACGATGAGGATCGGCATTACTACTGCCTGCTGTTACGGATGGCTTGCGAGCGCTTTGCTGTGCGGGTGCATGCGTTTGTGCTGATGGACAACCATGTGCACCTGCTGGTCTCGGCCGATAAGGCTGGAGCGGTGTCTTCGGCGATGCGGCTCAGCGGCCAATCGTATGTGCAGGCCTTCAACGTCAGGCACCGGCGCAGCGGAACCCTGTGGCAGGGGCGGTTCAAGTCCTGCTTGGTGCAGACAGAACGGTATGTGCTCACGGTCTTGGGCCACATCGAACTCAATCCGGTGCGCGCCCGCATGGTGGCATTGCCAACCGAGTACCGCTGGTCGAGCGTGCACACGCATTTGGGGCGTGCAAAGAGCCAGTTCATCACGCCGCACGAGGTCTATCTGCATCTTGGCTGCGATGCAGCCGAGCGGGTGTCTTTCTATGCAACATGGCTGCATGCGGGTCTAGCCCGAGAGGACGAACATTCAATCCGCCTCCACCTCCTGCAGGAGCGCGCCTTGGGCGACCCGCGCTTCCAGGCAATGGTGAAACTTGCATTAGGCAGACCAACGAAGTGCATCCCGCGCGGCCGGCCTGCCGGGAAGATCTAGGTGGGTTAATTGCCTCCGTTCCTCCAAATTCAAGGGCCCCAGCAGATATGCCAGGGCCCCCTCTAATCACTTACCCAGTGCCTGCATTCGGGTGCGCTCCAATTCCTGCTTGAGCACGAAATTTTCGTCCCGCTCTGTTGGACTTGTTGAACTGGCAATGCTTGCGCTCTTGGCACTGGCGCCTGCAGACATTCCAGCCTGTTTTTCAAGCATATCTAGGCGCTTCAAGTAGTAGTCGCGATGCTGTTTGCTTACATCTTGCAAACCAATCGAATTGAGTTCGAGCAATCGCTGCTCCTTTGGACTGGGTAACGAGCCCTCGTACCGATCAATGAAGCGGTCTACGACCAAGAGCTTCTTTGGTGAGCCTGGCTTAGAAATGATCCGCTGATCCAGATCATGCATGTTTGTCCCGTTGCTTCGATAGATCGTAACGACCGGACTGCCTGTTCGCGCTGTAATGATGGCGAGATTGTTGAAGAACAGACGGCCGGAGTAGTCAACCAGTGCAACAAGCTCCAAGGTCCCATCACCATCCAGGTCAATGAACTTGGCTTCGCCAACTGTGGGTTGCACGGTGTCGCCATCAAGGTCGTATTGGACGATAAGCCTCTCAGCGACCCTAGCAAGGTCCGGTGTTTGATTGAGCTTTGCGGCCTGGGATGCTTGCCAAGTCAAGGGTTGGCCAAGATCGGCGCTCCAAGCGACGAGTGGGGCGGAAGAAGCTATAACGAGTGCGAGTAGCAAGACGTTCATCTTCATTGAATTTTCGACCTCACTTCATTTGTGTAATTCACACCCGTCGGGTTATTCTGGGTGTTGACCACCCAATTCCAGGAACCACCAGTGTTCACGGCTCGATAATACTGATTCTCCAGGCCCGACGCGGCACCAGGGCCGTAGAGCGTGACAGCCATACTCTCAAGTTCCACTCCGGTTAGCTCGCGAATGCCCGGGGCTGCGGTGCGCATGCGAAGGTAAAGACGCGCTGCTATACGCATTTTCTCTCGAGAGAGCTTGTCTGCAGAGGCTGTATTTTCGATCCAACTCCATGCGTTAAAGACGCCTTGTGAGCCAGTAATTGTGCTGCCTGAGGTTGCAACTTGCATCAGCCCTACATGGCTTCCGCCATCGTAGCTTTCTGTCGGCCATAGACCTGCGTGACCATACTTCGTGATTTGTGTGAACTGATGGTAGTTGCTTTCCTGGGTTGCAATGCCTGTGTAAAGACGCGGAGTGGATCCACCGGTGTAAAGCGAAACCAGGCGCGTGGTGATCGTGTCATTCGGGATCTGACTGCCCAAAATGTAGACATACTCAACCGGGCATGCTTGCGCTGCGCTGGTCGAAGCTGCGACCTTCAAGCGTCCGCCCCGCGACTGATAGTAGAGCTTGTGCGTAGCAGTGCCATTCGTGGTGAAAGTGCTGGTGAGGCCTGGCATTGACCGAGGTGTGGATGTGTCGTATTCCAGCTCGGCGGTCCAGTTCACAGTGCCGGTTGCCGCGCTACCTGCTGCAGTGAAGCTAATATCCTCAGACCGTGTCTGGTTCTGCTGGTCAAGCTGGAACTCTGCATCTTTGGTTGGAATTGAAATGCGCAATGCACTGCCGCTTTGAGCGCTGAATTGCAGATTGTCGATGGCAAAGCCATTTTGATCACCGCCCGCGTCCGCAATTTGGAAGGAGTGCGTGCCTGCGGGCGCAGTAAAGGTCACAATCCCGGTGGACTGGTTGCGTGCTGTGCTAAGAACTGCACCATTGATGTCGCGAAACTCGACCACGGTGGAGGCTACTTGATCGAAGTATCCAGCTTGGAAGCTTAGTGAGGTTGCAGTCAGCTTCGTAGCAGGATTGCTGGGATCAACCAGTTCGGCAACGATCGGGCCCTGGAACTTGGGCGTGCCAGACAATACAGGTGAGGTTGGATTAGAGCTATCGGACACAATTTGCACTGCCGGACTTGCAGGAAAATCGAAGCCTTTGCCTTGATACTGCGTGGTAATGGTAGTTCCAACCGGAAATTCACTGAATGCCAGTTGTGCGCTCGTTGATGCGCACTGTTGTGCGAAACCTGGCCCAGCCACGCTTATTGTCATAGCGAGAAGCGAGATACGGCTACGATTGATTGCAGTCATTTTTATCCATTTCCTTTGGTTGATCGGTCCTGATCTTGATCTTAAGCGGCGAGACGGTATCGACCTCCTTTGAATGGGCAGAAAGATGACATGCAAGGACAGCCCTTCCGTGTGCGACGAAAGTTAGAGCGTCGGGTCTGTGGGCGCGTTATGTGCGTCATACAGTCCTTATGAACAGGCCGCATTGCTGCGTCCTGGAGGCACTTCCTGTGTATGGCGTTCCGCCTCGTGCGGCGCCATCGGTGCGGTATACGCCATCGCTGCGATCAGAGCAATACCCTACTCTGGCAACTGATACGCCCAGGGTTCCGTAGACAGTCAAGACCCTCGTTGCGCGTAGCGCCGTTCAAACTCTACAGGGGACAGGTTGCCGGTTAAACCGTGACGGCGTTGCGGGTTGTAGAACATCTCGATGTAGTCGAACACCTTCGCGCGCGCGGCGTCCTTGGTGGGGTAGACCCGCCGCCTGATCCGCTCGCGTTTGAGCAGGCCCAAGAAGCTCTCCACCGGGGCGTTGTCATGGCAGTTACCGCGCCGACTCATGCTGCACACCAAGCCATGGGATGCCAGGAAACTCTGCCAGTCATCGCTGGTGTAGACCGATCCTTGGTCCGAGTGGATCAGGCAACCCGATCTGGGTTTGCGCCGCCATACCGCCGATAGCAGGGCCTGCACGACCAACTCGGTATCGGCCCGATCGCGCATCGCCCAGCCGACGACCTGCCTGGAGAACAGATCGATCACCACAGCCAGATACATCCAGCCTTCATGCGTGCGGATGAAGGTGAAATCGCTCGCCCAGGCCGTGTCCGGCTCAGCGACATCGAACTGCCGATCAAGCAGGTTGGCTGCGGCGACGTACTCGGTCCCGCAATGGAAGCGGGGTTTGCGCCCATAGTCCACCTGCGCACCTAACCCTTCCGCACGCATCAACCGATGCACCCGATGGCGACTGCAGCGCTCCGCCAGATCGCGCAGATCCTTGGTGATCTTGCGATGCCCATAGACACTGCCGCTGGCCAGCCACTGGTGCTTGATTAACCCCAGCAGGCGTTCGTCTTCCTTGGCGCGCTCACTCTTGGGCGACTTTAGCCAAGCGTAGTCACCGGCCCGGTTCACCCGCAACACCCGGCACATCGCGCACAGCCTAAATTCCCCGCGATGGGTCTGCATGAAGGCGTACTTTGCCTTTACCCCTTGGCAAAGTACGCGGCGGCCTTTTTTAGGATGTCGCGCTCCTCGGTCACTCGGCGCAACTCGGCCTTCAGGCGCCGAACCTCGGCGCTCTGGTCCACCTCGGCGCGCTGCACGATGCCGCGCTTGCCGAACTTGCGCATCCAGGCGTACAGGCTGTGCGTGGTGACAACCAGGAGCTCGGCGACTTCTGCCGCCTTGAACCTGTGATCGGTCACTTGCCGGACCGCTTCGATCTTGAACTCATCCGTATACCGCTTGCTGCTCATGGACACCTCCGAATTAGCCATTTTCCATGGCCTTGAGATGTCTAGAAAAGCCTGGGCGTATCAGCTATGCAGGGGAGCTTACGCCACGGCGGGAGAAATCCAGCTCCACACCGTTTTCGTACGCCCAGCGATCCATGACCTTACCGGCAAACTGACTCCCGTTATTCACCTCGATGAGGGTCGGCAGGGGTTCGTATGAAAAACAGCCAAAAATGAACTAAATCGCTGTTAGTAAAGATTTCTTGCACGAATCCCTACCGACCCTCCCGCTCAGGAATCCCCGCCCGACCCATACGCGTGCAGGGCTGTTTATTCCGACTGAGGCGCTGGCTGCATGGGCAGCTCCGCCGGTGCGTCGACCCAGGGGTCGTCCCTACCCGCCGTCCCCTCCGATTCGCCATCCCATTCGTCGCGCGCGTCGCACCACTCGTCACCGATCTGCTCAAGCGTGCCGACCAGGGTGCGTTCGGCGGACGCCCGCTGTGAGGGGCTGAAGCAAAGCGGCTCATGCGGCACACCCGCTATCTCGACCCCGACTACGTCGTGCACATCCGCTGCAGCCGGCGAACCGTGCCCGGCGACCAGTTCGAAACCCAAGGCCATTGCGCTCCGGCCGACTCGGATCGCCTGCTGTTGGCCCCAGCCGAGCGCTCCGCTCGTAGCCATGAGGCCCTTGGACAGGACGTCGCCGGCCACCCGGCCGAAGAGCAGGTAGGCCGCCGTGTAGCTGACGGTCCCGGCGATGAAGCCTGCAGGGTTGGCCCTGGGGTCGTCCATGTAGCCGCTCATCACAGCGGCTACGGAGAAGGGCAGTCCGATCGTCATACCGCCGACCGTGTCGCTCACGCTGTCGTTCATCCCCGCGTGCGTGACATGCGGGCTTAGCGCTTCGCGGAGCAGGAACGTCGACGAGACGACCGCATCGGCGATGAAGTCAGGTAGGGCCAGCCCGTTGTTGCGCATCAGGGCGATGTTTGCCCCGAGGACGGCGAAGGCTACGGTCGCCAGCGCGAGCTTTCCCTTCAGGTCGGGGTTGTTTGCGAACGATGCTTCCAGGGTGCGGCGCACGGCCTCTAGGGGTCCTGGTGGGTCATCGCTTGCGGCGAGCGGGCTCTTCTGCTGCGTCCCAGTCGCTACGAGCCGCTCAAGGCCCGTCACGATTCTGGACAGGTCCTGTTTGAAGAAGGTGAGCTGCCGATCCATGTGCGGCGTGATCCGCCGGTCCTGCTGAAATTCGCCGACGGAGCGATTGACGTTGCTCAGACCCGCGCGCAGATCGCCCACTACTCCCTCAATGGCTTCCCTGAAGCCGTCGGGAAGATCACGCCTGCGGTTGAATGCGCCGTTGAAGCGCAGCCGCACCGAGTCCATGAGGTCCTGCCCCAGCCGCACGCCGAACATCAT
Source organism: Xanthomonas vasicola pv. musacearum NCPPB 4379 (assembly GCF_000277895.2). Taxonomy (NCBI): domain Bacteria; kingdom Pseudomonadati; phylum Pseudomonadota; class Gammaproteobacteria; order Lysobacterales; family Lysobacteraceae; genus Xanthomonas; species Xanthomonas vasicola. The sequence continues at coordinate 641,838 of NZ_CP034655.1, forward strand.
TGCACCTTGCGCCACCGCCGCGCCGGCGACGAATCCGGCGTTACGCTGCAACGGCACGGCCTTGGCGTAGAAGGTGGGTACGGCATAGATCAGCGAGATGAAGAAAACGAGGCTGTGTCGATTGATGGCGTGCTTCATGAACAGCTTGGCGTCCGTTGTCGGGCGTCGCATAAGCGAGACCAGCTGTATCGCCGTATAGGTGTAGGAAGCAATGTTGAACGCAGCGTAGGTACCGGTCTTCTGGGTGAACAGCGTGGCGAGCGGTAAGGGGTAGAGCAGAAGCGTCAGCGCTCCCTGGTATATCCGCTTCGCGGCACTCGCGTCGTGCTGCAAGGTGTGGATGTCGGTCTCGAAGCTGGCCATGACCGGCTCGAGATAGCGCCGGGCCTCGGCCAGGAACTCCGTCTCCTCTGGCGTCGACGCCTGCTTGCCCAGGTGCGACCGCAGTTCATTGACCTTCTCGCCCATTGCGGCCAGCAGCGTCTTTGGCTCTCGACATCCGGGCTCTGTGACCAGCTCGTTACGCAGCTTGTCCACGAACTCGCTGTCATCGAACTGCCGAAGCTCCTGGACGACCGACAGGTTGCCCAGGAAGGCGGCGATCCGCGACGAGCAATCGCGCATGAGCAAACCGCTCTCGACGTCCCTCGCTTCGCCGGGATTGGCCACGCGCGGCTTGCTCGCCCCGGAACGGGTCGGTTGCGGACGCAAATCCGGGACGCCTTCATCGTCCCCGGCTGGCACAACGGCCGGTATGACTTCGGGCCTCGAAGGCCGCTGGCTGGAGATCGACAACAGGTCCCCCAGGCGCACCGTGGTTTCCGAAGCCGGTTGCGGGCACGCGCGTGCTTGCGTGCCGTCCCTGGGCCCCAGAGTGCCGCTGCCGTGTCCCGCATCGATCTCGATGCTGCGGTCGGCGGGTGACGATCCGTCGCCCGCAACCGGGTCTTGCGGATGCGCGTTAGGGCCAGGGCTTACTGTGTTGATTTTCATGATGGAGTCCTTGCGAGGAAGAAGGCGTCGAGCACGCTCGCGTGCGAATCGGCGTCGCGCGCGGACGATCGCGACGCGCCCGTAGCTGATCCGCGATTGGAAGGCCGCATTGAACCGCTTTACGATCCAGCTGGAGGGACGGATCCCTCCGCTGTAACCAAAATCCGGTTACACCAAAAATCTGCTTACGCTCGTCTAGAGGCGACCACGTCTCGACTGGAGCGGCCGCGGATTCACAAATCAGCGCGCCATGCCAATCAGGGACCAAGCCATGACAGTTGCCCTGGTATTCTTGTTCGATCTCCTGCATTGATTGTAGAAGCAAGTTTGCAGGGGAGCGCTTCGCTTCACCGAAGTCCTGGCTGGGAAGACGAAGGCATTGACGCGGAGGATGACCCATACCTTCCCCAACAGGCTGAGCATGAGGGTCTTTCGATGGAAGCTTTACCTTGAATCCTGACATCTAGGATGCTAATCCTGATAAGCGACCGCTCCCTCAGGAAGGGCTTACCACCTTTCTGCAGGGTCTTGATGCCGCTATTGGGGCAACAAGCTATCGAATCCTCTTCGAGGGTGAGCAAACAGTTCATTATCAAGGTCTTCGTCCGTGAAGGTATTGGGATTATTATTCCTAACTCTACCGTTCTCCCTATCGTCATGCGATTCGGCACAGGAATGTTCAGCAGCCAGTTTTGATTCCCATAAGAAGGCTGTAATTGCGTATGTCGAGCACTCAAGCTATCCGAGGTTGGAAAGCTGCTACAGCAGCTGATGTCGTATTCGAAGAAGAATCCCGAAAGTATGGAAAAGAAATTCGATTTTGGACCCTCAACTTTAAAGCTAGGACAGAGCGATATATTTCCATGATCGACTGTAATGGCAGTGTGGAGCTTTCAAAGCCCGATTAATGTCTGGGTATGTCAATTGGCTGACTACTTGAGTAGTCGGTTAATTGTCCTGTGCGAAAAAAAAAGGGGGGCGGAAAATGGAGTAGGTAAACTTATCAGTCGGCGGTGTTCGGTTTGCGTGGCCGATGAGCGGGCCTGACGCCTGCAAAGCGGTGGGTCTTGGCTTGGACCATTGCGCGGAATGCGTCGTGGCCCAGGGCTCGCTGCTGCTGTAGATGAAGACGAATGTTGGCGAGCAGTTCGTCGGAGAGGCCTTCATCGAGCAGGGCACGGTAGGCGTTGGATCGCTCGATCAGGTCGCTGCCAAGCGCAAACCAACAGGGATGCGGTGCCAGCGCGGAGTGCTTGCGCTGGCCTAGGTTGGCTGGGCAACTGGGCCAGCGATACGCCGCCGGGTTGTCGGCCAGGCGAGCACGCACCGGATTGAGCTCAATGTAGCGATAGCAGCGAAGGACGTCGTCCGCACTGTCCACAAGACATGCTTTGTACCGTCCTTCCCATAGCGTACCCGTGTGTCGACTCCCCGCAATTCAGTGCCAGCCAAAATTAGAGGTCTGCGGTTGATGTTGATCACGGAACTCGGCGGGCGTTAGCCCGCCCAGGCTGTCGTGCGGGATCTGCTGGTTATAGTCGGCCAGCCAGTGTTCGGTCTGTTGGCGGACCTCGCTGAGCGTGCGGAACAGATGCATGTCCAGCACGCCACGCCGGTAGCTGCCGTTGAAGCGCTCGATAAAACCGTTTTGCATTGGACGCCCCGGCTCGATGAAGTCCAAGGCGATGCCCTTGCGCTCGGCCCACTCGGCCAAGGCCAATGCGACAAACTCCGGGCCATTGTCCAAGCGAAGTTTGGCGGGGTAGCCGCGCCAGGCTGCGATGGGTTCCAAGGTGCGCATGACGCGGGCGGCCGGAAGATTCAAGTCCACTTCGATCGCCAACGCTTCCCGGCTGAAGTCGTCGATGACATTGAACGTACGGAAGCGCCGACCATCCCACAGCGCATCGGACATAAAGTCGATTGACCATCCAGCATTGGGTCGCTCTCCGCATGCCAGCGGCTGTGGATGACGGGTCGGGACCCGGCGCCTGCTGCGGCGACGTTGATTGAGCTTCATCAGGCAGTACACGCGCCACACCCTTTTATGATTCCACACATGTCCGCGACGGCGGATGATCTGAAAAAGCTTTCCAAAACCACGCTCGGGAAAGCGCTCGGCCAATTCGGACAACAGCGCAATGACCTCCTCGTCGCGATCGGGACGACGCCGATAGCGCGCTGTCGAGCGCGCTACGCCAACGACCGCACAGGCCCGGCGCTCGCTCCAGCCATGCTGCTCGACGAGCCAGGCAAGAAGCGGGCGCTTGTGCGCCGGGTCTACAGCTTTTTTGCGATGACATCCTTCAGTGCATGGTTTTCCATCGCGAGCTCGGCATACATGCGCTTGAGCTTGCTGTGCTCGGTCTCCAGGTCGCGAAGGCGCTGCACATCAGCGGCCTCCATGCCACCGTACTTGGACTTCCAGACGTAATACGTCGCATCGGAAATACCCAGCTCTCGGCACACATCCTTGACCTGGCGGCCGCCCTCCACCTGCTTCCGACGTCCCCCCAATTTTGAGTAGCACCTCAGTTTGGAGTCCAATTCCCTACCCCAAGGAGATTGGACGTGAAGAAGCGTTTTTCCGAAGAGCAGATCATCGGCTTCCTGCGCGAAGCCGAAGCGGGCATAGCGATCAAGGACTTATGCCGGCGGCATGGCTTCAGTGAGGCCTCGTACTATCTGTGGCGCAGCAAGTTCGGCGGCATGAGCGTGCCCGACGCCAAGCGGCTCAAGGACCTTGAGGCCGAGAACGCGCGGCTAAAGAGGTTGCTGGCCGAGCAGTTGTTCGAGAATGACCTGATCAAGGATGCGTTGCGAAAAAAGTGGTGAGCGCACCGGCGCGTCGTGCGCTGGTGCGCGAGTGGATCGGGCGTGGTGCTAGCGAGCGTCGTGCCTTGGCGGCGATTGGCATGAGCGCCAGCGCGCTGCGCTATTGCCCACGCCAAGACCGCAATGGCGAACTGCGCGAGCGCATTCTTGCGTTGGCGCATCGCCATCGCCGCTACGGCGTGGGGATGATCTATCTCAAGCTGCGACAGGAAGGACGCCTGGTGAACTACAAGCGCGTGGAGCGGTTGTATCGCGAGCAGCAGCTACAAGTGCGGCACCGCAAGCGCAAGAAGGTACCGGTTGGCGAGCGTCAGCCGCTGCTGCGGCCAGCGCAGGCCAACCAGGTGTGGTCGATGGACTTCGTGTTCGACCGCTCCGCCGACGGCCGAGTGATCAAGTGTCTGGTGATCGTGGACGACGCAACGCACGAAGCGGTCGCCATCGAGGTGGAACGCGCGATCTCCGGGCACGGCGTTGCGCGCGTGCTGGATCGGTTGGCACACAGTCGCGGCCTGCCGCAGGTGATCCGCACCGACAACGGCAAGGAGTTTTGCGGCAAAGCGATGGTTGCCTGGGCGCATGACCGGGGTGTGCAGCTACGGCTCATCCAGCCGGGCAAACCAAACCAGAACGCCTACGTCGAATCGTTCAACGGCCGGCTGCGCGACGAATGCCTCAACGAACACTGGTTCCCAACGCTGCTGCATGCACGCAATGAGATCGAACGCTGGCGACGCGAATACAACGAGGACCGACCCAAGAACGCAATTGGCGGCATGACGCCGTCCGCTTATGCCCAACATCTGGCAAACACCGATATCATCAACCCCGGACTCTAAACGCGGCCGCTACTCAGGGCGGGGGGACGTCGGCGACGGCCTACCCGCGATTATTGCCAACATGAATATCGGGAATCAGATTACGGCACGCACCGTGACCGTCACCTCGGGCGAAACCGGGCGAGCGAGCAGCAAGGTCGTTGTGGAGCTGTCCGGTCGCCCCGATCCGCGGTGGCAATCGTGCTTCCACTTCGTCGTGCAGGGCCGCGATGGCTTTTACATGGAAGACCGCCCGATCTTCGACCAGTCAAACGTCGAAGGTGTGGTGCCAGCCGGGCAGCTAGATGCCTTTCGGCACGAATTGCCGGAGGTTTTGGTCTTGACCAACACGCTTGCGCGCGCGCAAGCCATCAAGGATGCGGATCGGCGCTAGCACAGAGCCTGCGACGCCTGCCAGGATGATTGCAGCGTGAGTCGGCCATGCACCGCGCGGCAAAAACTGCACAAGGCGCGGGTTCATCTGCTCTGCCGCTGGAAGGAAGCTTTCTTCCATCTTGCGTAGATGCGACTGCAGGCGCGCCCGGCTGTTTGGAACACATCTATCCACGCTTTACATCGTCAGATGCCGCTCAACATCGAGGGCTGTCTGGAGACGGTGCGAACATGGCCGGTTTATGTGTCGAAGTATGCAGAGCGTTGCGGCCACATCGCGGGCAAAAGCGTATCGCTCGGCCAGGCAGATGCGATGCCTTCGGTGATATGTGCCTCACTTTGGGCGTGGCACTTGCACCGGAGTTTAAGAATTCACGCAACCTGCCGCTAGTACACGCCAACCAAAAGGTTCGATGGAACTGTGGAGGCTGTGTTGAACGTGATGATTTGCTTGCTCGTTGTGTCCTTGGCGGCTGCGTGTGTCGCCCCCGTACTGGCTGCCGAACAAGCGCCTGCGCAGATCGATGGCACGGGTGCGCGCATCCGGATGTTTGGTCAGAACGGCGTGGGAATCGTGTTGTACAAGGACGCTGTGTGTACCGCCATGTATGGCGAGAAGGTGCGTGCGTCCGGTTCGTTGGGGAGTGCGTTCGGCTCGCTGATGGGGTCGGTGAAGAACCAGGCGATCGGCATTCCGGAGACCCAGAACACGCGCAACCTGCACGAGCGCAAGATGATCGGTTCCAAGCCGTTCTACAAGGAATATGCGGTCGAAGCTGGCAAGCCGGTGGTGGTGGAAGCCGGTGCCAGTTCGCCGGCGCATTGGACCAGCACGCCGGGCTTCAAAAGCGGTTGGACATGCGGGCCGTTGCTGGCGTCCACCTTTGTTCCGGAGGCTGGTGCCGATTACGAGGTTGCGTTGGATCTGGACTTTCGCAACTCGGTCTGCACCTTGGCGGTCAAGCGGGTTGCTGCTGATGGGCAGGTGACGCCTGTCGATGTGGCGCCCGTCTCCAAAGACTGCAAATAGTCTGCAGGGTTGCATCCGCTCAGGATGTGGCTAGTGAACGATGTGCGGGCCAACGACTAGACATTGGCTGCACGGTTGCAGCACGCGGGAAAAAAAGCAGGAATGGCATCCCTGCCGACAGGCGTGGCACTACATGCACGACGAGTCGTTGATGCCGTTTCCCACCTCTGCACTGGATGTGTTGACGATGTGGTCGACGCGTTTCGTGCACGCACGTGCAGTCTGTGTCACTGCGCATCGCGCCAACAGCGCCGGATGCCCGACAGCGTCAACCGAACACTGTTTTTGCTGGTGGTGAGGAATACGCGTGCCGGTAAGGATCGCCAGGCACCCGCCTTCGCGCCTCACCAATCGGTCGGCGCGTAATCCTTCAAGAACTGCCCCCACACATGCTCGCCGGTGTTGAAACCGTGGATGATCGGGTCGACGATGCGCGCGGCGCCGTCGACGATATCCAGCGGTGGGTGGAAGCGTTCCTGCTGCACCTTCAGTGCGGCAATCTCTGCCGGATCTTCGTCGGTGACCCAACCGGTGTCCACGCTGTTCATATGGATGCCGTCGTTTTGGTAATCGGCCGCCGAGGTGCGCGTCATCATGTTCAACGCAGCCTTGGCCATGTTGGTGTGCGGGTGACGCGTGGTCTTGAAATTGCGATAGAACTGGCCTTCCATCGCCGAGACGTTGACGATGTGCTTGTCGCGCTCGGGCGTGCGCAGCATCAGCGGCTTAAGCCGCGCGTTGATGATGAAGGGTGCGATGGCGTTGATCAACTGCGTTTCCAACAGCTCCACCGACGGCACTTCTGCCATCAACAGGCGCCAGGAATTACGACCGCGCAAATCGACCTGTTGCAGGTCCTGATCCAGGCGGCCGTCGGGGAACAGATGCTGCTGGCCCACCAGTTCGTCATCCAGCAGCGCGATCTGCGACAGCTCCGCGGCGCGGGTGAGGCCGTCGGCACTGTCAATGCCACGTCCGTGCACTGCCGGCAACGCAGTGGCCGAAGCATCGCGGAGCAACTCCGGAGTGCGCAGGCCTTCGTAATGACCGACAAGGTTCCGCACGGTCTCCGGCAATTCGTGCAATGCGGCGGTTTCGCCGGCCATCATGTGCGTGTAGAACTGCGGCGGGCGGCGCACGGTCTGGCAGGCGTTGTTGATGATGAAATCCAGGCGCTCGCGCGTGGCCAGCAGTTCATTGCAGAAGGCTTCTACGCTGGGGGTGTGGCGCAGGTCCAGGCCGAACACCTGCAAACGATGGCCCCATTGCGCGAAGTCCGGTTCCTGCGCATAGCGCGCAGCCGAATCGCGCGGGAAGCGCGTGGTGACAATCAACTCTGCGCCGGCACGCAGCAACTTCAAGCCCGCTTGGTACCCGATCTTGACGCGCCCGCCGGTCAGCAAGGCAATGCGCCCGCGCAGGTCGGCGGTCTCGGTGCGCTTAAAGAAATTCAGCTCCGCACAGGCCGGGCACATCTGGTCGTAGAAATGATGCAGCTCGGTGAACTTCTGCTTGCACACATAGCAATGACGCAACTCGGGCGAATGCGTGGGCTCGGGCGCGGCAGCGGCACTCTCGCCGTTATGCGCGTCGTGCAGGCCGGCAGTATGCGGCGGGAAATAGTTCGGCGTGCTGAATACCGGCTTGCGTCGCAGTGCGCGGATGCCGCGTTGTTCCAGCAGTGCTTCGGCCTTGCGCACCTTTTCCTGGTGGCGCTCGCGCTCGCGCTGCTTGAGCAACTGCCGCCGTGCTTTCGGCTCGGGGTGATAGACCTTGGCGACCACCTGGTGCAGCCGCACGCGGTCGGCTTCGGGCAGTGTGTCCAGCACGCTGCGGTCGGCTTCGATGGCCTCCAGCAGATCCAGCGCCGCGCGCAGGCGGTCGGTCAGGGGCAGGTCGTCGTCGGGCAAGGGCGGGGCGTTGGTGTTCAAGGTCGATCCGGAATGAGCGGCTGGCGGCGGAGGCAATGATGGCCGGTGGCCAGCGGGGGAAAACGCTGACGGCTGCGCGGGCGGGGAGTGCGCCACTGCGTGTTGCCGCTGGCCGACGTCGGCAGGCTGGCATTTTCGCCGATTGTGGGTGGTTGGCGCCAATGCGGGTGTCTGAGCGGGTCAGCCAGGGCGCTGCCGCGCCATTGTGCCAGCGGTACCAAACTACATGTGGAAGGTTCGCGTTGCTTGCCTGCTGTCAGGCACGTGCACTGAGGTGCTGCGTATGCCTGCGCCCCATCACTGATGATGGCCTCTCACACGCGCGCAATCCAGGCGAGCTGCTCACGCAGCCTGCAACGTCGGTGGACTACGGTCGTCTTTGATTGGAATGGCGGGAGAAAGCGCGATGGGTTTGTTGGTCGATGGCAAGTGGCAAGACAGTTGGTATGACACCAGCAAGAGTGAGGGGCGGTTCGAGCGCTCGCAGTCCAAGTTTCGTAACTGGGTCACGTGCGATGGCAGTGCCGGCCCGCACGGCGAGGGCGGCTTTCAGGCCGCTTCAGGACGTTACCACCTGTATGTGTCGCTTGCCTGCCCGTGGGCGCATCGCACGCTGCTCTTTCGTCGTTTGAAAGGCCTGGAGTCGATGATCGATGTATCTGTCGTGCATTGGTTGATGGGCAAAAATGGCTGGACTTTCGCCGACGGGCCGGGTGTGGTTGGCGACATCGAGCATCATGCGCAGTATCTGTACGAGGTGTACCTCAAGGCCGACCCGCATTATTCCGGGCGGGTGACCGTGCCGGTGTTGTGGGACCGCGAGCGCAAGACAGTGGTGAGCAACGAGTCGGCCGATATCATCCGCATGTTCAATAGCGCCTTCGATGAGGTTGGGGCGACGGAAGGCGATTTTTATCCGCAGCCGCTGCGTGAGCAGATCGATGCGGTCAACGCACGTGTCTATGACACCGTCAACAATGGCGTGTACAAGGCAGGCTTTGCGACTACCCAGGCAGCCTATGAAGAAGCGGTGGTGCCGCTGTTCGAAAGCCTGGATTGGTTGGAAGCACGCCTGAGCGCGCAGCGCTATCTTTGCGGCGATCGCCTCACCGAAGCGGACTGGCGCCTGTTCACCACGCTGGTGCGCTTCGATGCGGTGTACGTGGGGCACTTCAAGTGCAATCTGCGGCGCATCGCCGATTACCCGCACTTGTCGGGATTCCTGCGCGAGCTTTATCAGATGCCGGGGATTGCCGAGACGGTGAACTTCCAGCACATCAAGGGTCATTACTACCAGAGTCACGAGACCATCAACCCGACCGGTATCGTGCCGATGGGGCCACTGCTGGATCTGGATGCGCCCCATGGGCGTGGTGGCTGACTTGCATGTTCGACATGGCGTGTTCGCTGCGGTCGCGTATGCTGCGCACCCATACGATTAGCAGGATGACGTCATGCTCAATCATGTGATAGTGGGCTCGAACGATCGCGCGTACGTGTGCGTTTTACGACGCGGTGTTAGAGGGCGTCTTCGGGGCACCTGCGCCGTTCGTCAATCAGGCGGCCTCGGGGCATACACGCCTGTTCTATCGGCATGCGGGCAGCACCTTTTGTGTGAGCGAGCCGATTGACGATGCACCAGCACGCCCTGGCAACGGTGCAACGGTTGGCTTGCATGCTCAGGCCTGGTGGCGTGACTGCAGAACAAGCGCCGGCACTACCGTGGCCTGCACGTCCACCGGCAGGTCTTCCATCACCAGGCCGAAGTAAGTAGCGGTAGGTTATCGCTTCGCCGCATCACGCATGATCAGCGTCGCCGCACCTACCGAAATCGCATCTTCGACAACGCCGGTGCTGGTCTGGCCGTAGCGCTCGATCGCACGCATCCGTGCGTTGAAGGTGAGATAGGCAGCTGCAATTGCGGTCGTTGCACCGAGCAGCGCGGCAATGCCGCGTTGCTCGCGCGGTGCCAAGGCGGTGCCGACGATGACGCCTGTGGCGATGCGGGCGATCATTCCCGGCAGCACGATGCGGTCTGGCGCGGTCTTCATCTTGTCGCCGGCTAATTCGCCGCCAGCCAGTGCCAGCATGCCGGCCGATGCCAGGGGATTGGCGAGCAATGCGGGCGCGCCATTGTCGGCAGGCAGCTTGCCGGTGCGTGCAGCATTGGCGACGGCGGCCAGCGGCGTCATCGAGCGCATGCCGGCAACAGCGCCCATCAAAATGGAGTGGATCAAAGCCATGTGCACCTCTGCATGTGCGCGATCATCGCAGGCGGAATGCGCTGCGTGTGGCACGTGGTTATCACTCTGCGCAGACTAGGGCGTGACATGTGTGGGAGTTGGCAAGACCTTGTGCACGCCGCGCATCGGTTGCGCCCGCATGCCGATGGTTTGCCGGATGCAATGCGCCGCCAGACTATCTGGCGGCATTGTTGCTCCTGTGGCATGGGTGCACAGCTCTGCCGCGTGTGCCTAATCGCAGCCGAGGCCTTCGCCTTGGGGTGTGATCAACATCCTGCAATGCGATCTTGCAGAATCATTGCTCGGCGAACTGACCCCGGCGCCATGCCAGCCAGACAACCGCCAAACCCACGGAGGCAAACAGGCATTGCCGGAAGCGATGCCTCAGGGCCGAACGCATGCCTGTACCGCGCAAGTTACGGCGGCTATGCCGCGTTGATGGGTGTGGCCAAGGAGCCAACCCTGTACCGCTGCGCCGCTGGCTATGTGGGCGTCTACGATCTGGACATGATGGCGCGCGATACGGGCGCTACGCGCGTTGGGCAAAGAACTTGACCGGCGACTGGCTCGGCGCGCGCGACACCCTGGCCGCACGTTCGCCGGTCCATCTAGCCAATCAGATCAAGGTGCCGGTGTTTCTTGCCGCCGGCGGCAAGGAAGAGCGTGCGCCGATTGAACACACCAAACGTGTGGAACGTGCACTCAAGGGAGCTGGTGTACCGGTGGAGTCGCTGTACTTCCCTAACGAGGGCCACGGGTTCTACACCGAGCCACATCGTCGCGAGTACTACACGCGCTTGCTGGCGTTTTTGAGCAAGCAGCTCGGTGGCAGCACGGCGAAATAAGAGCGGCTGATAACGACTGCGCAGCCGCCAGGCGAGTGCAGTCGGTGCTCGGAATCGGCATGTGTCACTCTTGCACGCCGGTTCCTCCGCGCCCCCCTGACGACCGCTCGCTACGTTGCGTTAGCCCTTCTCAGTGGCCACACGTGTCATCGGGGTTTGCCCGCATGATACGTGTGGCTTAGCGACGTGAGGTTGCTCACTGTTAGCCGTGCACCTAGCGCAGCATCGGCCACCGCACAGTCTCCACGCCGCTCAATTCGCCGGCATCGGCTTCATCTGGTACTGCGCCGGCGGGGTGGCGCCAAGCAGGTACTGCACGAAATAGTCCCAGCGGCGGCGGGTGACGTACGGGGTGAGATCGCCATAGCCGTGCTTGGCGTTGGGCAGCATCAGCATGTCGAAGTTCTTGTTGGCCTTGATCAAGGCATCGGCCACCAGCAAGGTGAGGTACGGCGGCACGTTGTCGTCCAGGGTGCCATGCACCAACATCAACCGGCCTTTGAGCTTGCTGGCGTGGTTGGCGTTGGCCTGGTCGTCGTAATTGGACGTGCCATCTTTGTTGACAATGTGCTCGCCGTGATACTTCTCGGCCCAGTCGTCTTCGTAGCCGCGGTTGTCGTGATTGCCGCTTTCCGACCAGGCCACCTTGAAGAAATCCGGATAGAGCAGCATCGCACCGGTTGAAGCATTGCCGCCGCCGGAATGGCCCCAGATGCCGACGCGATCCAGGTCGATCCAGGGATAACGCTGACCAAGCTCCTTCAAGCCGGCGACCTGGTCGGGCAAGGTGTTATCGCCCATGTTGGCGTACCAGGTGTCGTGGAAACTCTTGGAGCGCCACGGCGTGCCCATGCCATCGATGGCCACCACGATAAAGCCCAGTTCGGCCAGCGACTGGTTGTCGCGATGGCCGGCGAGGAAACTACGCCCACCCACCGAGCCGGTCTGCGGGCCCGGGTAGACGTAATCGATGACCGGATACTTGCGCGTCGGGTCGAAGTGGGTGGGCTTGAACATCAACCCATACAACGTGGTCTTGCCATCGCGTGCCTTCACCGTAATGGGCTCCGGCGGCACCCAGCCGGCAGCCTTGAGGCGGGTGATATCAGCCGTGACAATGGTGCTGACGGTGCGGCCGTCGCCGGCCTCGCGCAGCAGCGTGACCGGCGGCGTCACCGAAGTGGAATAGGTATCGACAAAACGTGCGCCATCGGGCGACAGCGCGATGCTGTGGTTGGCGGGTTCGGGCGTGAGCAAGACCGGCTCGCCGCCATCCAGGCTCACTTTCCACAGCTGTTGGTAGTACGGGTCCACGCCCGCGCTGCGGCCAACGCCGACAAACCATGCGGTGCGCGTGGCCGGGTCCACGCGTAGCAGCTCGGTGACGTTGCCTTCGCCGGTGGTGATGGCGCGCTTGGGTTTGCCGGTGGCCAGATCGTAGAGATACAGCTGGCCCCAATCGCTGCGTTCGGAGAACCACACCGCCTCATTGCTGGCCGGCAGATACGCCCAGTTGGCGGCGACCTGGCCGCTTTCGTAATAGGTTTTGACGGTTTCGTTGAAGGCGGTACGCACCGCGCCCGTGCTGGCATCGGCGATGCGCAACCAGGTTTGCTTGTGGAAGCGCGAGGTGGAGGCGAACGCCAGGGTCTTGCTGTCCGGTGCCCACTTCACATCGTCCCACAGGCCCGGCGAGCAGCTCACGTCGTCGCACAACGTGGAACGGTGTTGATCCGGCGGTGTTTTCAGGCGCAGCACGCTGCAGGTGGGCACGTCGATGATGACGCGCTCGATCAATGTCACGTCCTTGTCGCCGGCCAGCGGATATTTCCACGACTGCAGTTCCGGGTGCCCCAGCTTGGTGCTGACCAGATACATGTCGCCGGTCTTGCGCTGGTCCTGCTGGAAGGTGGCGATCTTGCTGGAGTCCGGCGACCACGCCACGATGGCATTGTCGGTGTGCTGCCAGCCGGCGTTGTCGGTGGCATAGCCGAAGTTTTCCACACCATCGCGGGTGAGCTGGGTTTCCTGCCCGCTGGCGAGATCGCGCACCCACAGGTTCCAGTCGCGAATGAAGGCCTCGCTGCGCTTGTCCGGCGACAACACGCCCGGTTCCGGTTGGTCCTTGGCGTACAGCTTGCTGCAACGCGCACGCGCATCGCAGACCACGGCGGTATAGCGCACATTGAGGCGGTAGCGACCATCGGCGGTGACCTTGACCACCGGCGCGAAGGTGTCGGCCTTGAGCGGTCTGTCGCCGGTCTTCAGCAGTGTGTTGAGCGAAGCGACCAGCGCAGACTGTTTGAAGAGCGGTGCGGTCTTGCCGGTGCTGGTATCCAGCTGCAGCAGCCGGTTGCCCTTGGCATCGTGATCGACATAAGCCACATGCGTGGCGTCCAGCCAGTCGATGCGGCTGGCGGCGTGGTCCACCAGCGGCTGTGCAGCGTAGTTGATCAGCCGCTCGGCGCGCGCGTAGTCGGCCTCGGTAACGGCAGGGGTCTGGGCGCTGGCGAGTGCCGGTAGGGTGGCCAGGGCGATGGCGACGAACAGGTGCCGCAACGGCAACGGGGTAGGCATGAAAGACTCTCCGGGACGAAAGGAGCGCGCACTGCGGTCGGCGCGACCGTCCTATGCTACCCGCAGTGAGGGCTGGCTGCCTCTGCCAGAAGTCGTGCTTGCGCGGTTGGTGACTGCGGCGGGCCGCATGCGTTTCGGCGACCGAGTGGGCGTGGCCGAAGCGGGGTGGACATGCGATCCACCGGTTGCCGTGCGGATCGCTTGGTCTGGCACCGTTACAGCATGACCCTGTGATGCGTCGAGCTCGATGCCCATCGAGGGAGAGACACCCGTGGACCGCACGTGGGCCGGTGACCGGTCAGCGGCTAATTACGAGAGCGTCCCCGCCATGAACTACGCTTCTTTGCGTCCATGGATGACCATGTTGGCCCGATCTTGGGTTTACTGAACGCACGCACATGGACTGGAGGCCGTCTGATGTCCCGGTTCCGCCGCTTGGCACTGTCCCCCTTTTATCAAGGCGCAGCCGCCGCACAAGACGCAGCCTGCCCCGGCGGATCTGATTGCCGCATATGCGCCGGTGCTGCCTGCGAGGTCTACGAGATCGATCAGATGGTGTTATCGATGCAGATGCTGCGGGTCAGCAAGGTCGATGCATTGGCGCTGCACAGCCGGCTTCGCGATGCGGTCGACGGGTCTGCAACCGTTGCCACTGCACCCACGACCAATGGTGATGCAGTGCCCGCAGAGCAGCGCGCAATGTTCGAGGGCCTCTTCAACGAGCCACAGTCCAGCAACGACCTGCACGGCGTGTACTGGTCGTCGTATATCGATTGGCATCGCATGGTGGCGCTCGAGCCAGACGGCCAGTATCGCCTGCTGTTCTGGAAAATCGATCATCGCAGTCGTGCACGCACCAATGTGCGCGCGTATGCGGGCAGCTATGAGCTGACGTACACCGAGATGGGCGACCGACAGGTGACGCTGGATATTCGGTTGCGCAGCGATTCCAGTGGTAGCGATGCCAACGATACGCAACTGGTGGTTATGCGCTCGGGGACCGACATGTTTCTGCTGCGCGCCGACGAACTGGCAGACATGGCAACGGCCATGGATGGCTCGAAAACGTTGGGCCGCAGCGAGTACTACTTTCGCAAAGTGACGTTGAGCGATGCATTTGTCGAGGAACCATCCGGTGGACGCGCCGCGCCGCCGCTTGCCGATCTTCCACGTGCGTTACAGCAGCGGGTGAATGCCGAAGCGATCATCGCCACCATCACCCATGTGGACGACATCGCCCCCGACGTTTAAGACAACCGTGCCGGCGCCGTCATGTGTACATTGGACCGAGGCGAGGACGATGGGCTGCGCATGAACATGCCGCTGCGCTCGCCGCCAAACACGGGGCGTGACCTGTATGGCTGGGTCTGGGAGATGCACTCTGCCGCGTGTCGGGTCGCCATCAAATACCAACGCGGTGGCGATGGCAAGGTGGACCATGGTCCTGTTGTCGGCGATGTGCTGACCAGTCGCCTGAGCGGGGCATGAGATGCCGGTGCGCAGCGCAGGCAGTGCTCGCAGCGCGGCAAGCCAGTCGCTTACTTGCTCATGCAGCGCTTCCAACGCTCGTTCACCCGCTGCGCAAACCAGGCGGTGGTGAGCGTGCGGGTGATCTTGGGGCTTTCCAGGGTGATGCCTGGCAGCACCGCGCGCGGTAGCGGCATACCGGCGCTGCGCTCGGCCAGCGCGAACACCTGGCGATACAGCGCGGTGTCTGCGAAATCAGCGGTGTTGCCTGCCTCCAGTGCGCGGCGGATCTCGCGGTCGCTCATCGCCAGCTGGCTGCCCAGGCTGCGTGCGGCGCGCTCGGTACTGCCGGGTGCATCCAGGCTGGCGCCCGGCGTGAGCAGATCGCCGTCCAGAGCCAGTGCAATCCCGCTGGCCTTGCTTAGCGCGGCCTGGAAGGCGGCGTTGCGGCTGGCGTACCAACCGGCATTGAAATCGGCGAAGCGATACAGTAGCGCGTCGTAGTTGGCTGGGTACCCCAGCAGATGCAGCGTGCCGAACCACAGCCCGCCACGGCGGCTGAAGACTTCATGGCGGATCGAATCACCGGGCGGGTAGGGATAGCGCTGCGCGTGCTGTTCTGCAAACGCGATGCTCACCTGCATCGGCCCGGCGGTATGCACCGGGTTGAACCCGTCGAACAACCGCGCGCCCAACGGCACGCTGCCGGTGAAGTCTTCGAAGATGCGGCTCAATGCCTGCTCGGTGCGTGCGGCAGCGATGCGCGTGGCATAGCTGCGGCCATCCGGCGAATTCAGACGCAAGGCGGCATCGACCATGAAAGCTGGGATGTGGTGCGCACTGGCGCGGCGGTCGATCTCCGCACGCGCGATCTTGCCCAGGTTGGGCACCACCGGATTGGCCTGGTAGGTCGACTCCTGCTCGGTCACTGCCAGCACTGCGCAAATGTGCTCGGCGCTGGTGTCCAACGCCTGCGAAGACAGCGCCACATACACATCGCTGGCCCAGCCGGCGCGGTCGGGCAAGGTTGCCGGTAGGCGCCGCGCGATATCGGCCTTGACCGCATCCGGCGAACGTTGCGGTGCGCGCGGCGCCTGGGTAGCGCAGGCCGATAGCAAGGCGATGACGAGCAGCGTGAGCAGGCGGGGCAGGGGCAAGGTCACGGCGTCTCCGGAAGATCGAGGGGCGGCAGCTGCCGTACGCCAGTTTACGCGGCGCGCCTGCGGGAGCCTTCATCTTGCTTATGCGTGAGGCTGCATTGCCCTTGCATACCAACGGCAGCAGGATTGGGAAAAGATATATTGGAGTGCTAGTTGCATTGCTTCAGGTGCATTGCTTCAGTTGCATCGCGAAGTCAGGCGATTGAGTCGTTCTGGATGCCGTTTCAAGCATTGCGGTGTGCTGCGTTATCCAACCAAGCATGTCCGGCGAGATGTCGGGAGACGGACGGCATTCATTGATAGCACTCAATGCTCGGCTGCAGACCTAGGCAGCGAGTGCCTGTACGGCAGCCCTGAAAGCGCCCAGCAATTCCCGCCCCAACGCCGTCCCCAGCGGGTCTGCGCCGATGCAAGCACCATTTGACTCATTTCGTCATCGAGACTCAAGACTGGCCCACTCGGGCCGACAACGAACGCGTCCGCTTCCGCGTCGATCACGGGATCTGTCACGTGCGTCGGTCATCATTGCAGTTGTATGACATTGGGAATATTGCGATTTCGCCGCAGATTCGGCTGGATTCCATCGCTGTCCAAACGTGGGAGTGCTTGAAATGCCGCAGCAACCAGCAAGTCGCCACGCGCGTGGAGGTGGAACGACCTCGGCGTGCGCGCGCTGCGGCCCGTCATCGACGTGATGGCGCGATGAGCCTGCTTGTCGCCCGGTGGCGCGTGCTCCCTGCGTTTGTGTTGCTGCTAGGCAGCGCCGTGGCGTTGGCGCAGCCGCAGCCGTGGAAGACGATCGAGGCGGCAGCCATCGACGACCCTGTGGCCGCATTGCAGATCGCGCAAGGCGCACTGCAGCGGGCTAGTCGCGATCATGAAGTGGATGCCGAATTCTGGGCTTTGCTGGCGCAGGCACGCGTGCTCATTTCGTTGGAAGACAGCGAACGCCGCCAGGTCGTGCTTGTGCAAGCGCGCGGGAAGCTCGACCAGTTGCACGGCAACGCCACGCAAGCGCAGCTGTGGTTGGACATCGTGCAGGCGCTCAGCGATGTGCGCGAAAATCCCAATCGCATCATGGTGGCGCGCTTGGAAGCACTACGTCAACGCACGCGCGCGCTGGGCCGCAACGACCTGCTGTGCGAAGTGGAGGCGATCGACATGTGGAGCATGCTTGCTTCAGGCAGCAGCGATGAATCCTGGAGCGCGGGGCAGGCCAGTTACCAATGTGCGGCGCGCGAGAGATCCTGGTGCTGGAGCTCGATGCGTTGACGCAACTCGGGTCATTGGCCAGCCGCGTCGGTGGCGGCGCCGCCGGAGACAATGAAACCGAGGACTACCTGCAACACGCGCTCTCGCGCCTACATGATCAGCCGGCACGCTTCCAGCGCAGCCTGATCGAATACGAGTTCGGCACTGTGCTGGCGGCACGCCAACCCGAAGCGGCGTTGCTGCATTTCAGGCGCGCGTTGGCACTCAGCCGCGAGCTGCGCGACCAGGCCGGCGTGGCTGCAGCGCTGACCAGCGCCAGCGAGGCCCTGATCGAAACCGGCGATGCCGCCTCTGCAGTGACGATGGCGCGTGAGGCGCTGCCATTGATGCAGAAACAAGACAACATCGGTCGCGTGGCGGCGTGCCACGCCGTCTTGCTGCAGGCCTTGACCGCGTTGAAGGCCGACGATCTTGGTGCCCAAATCATCGCCGCCAAGGCCGCAGACGACCCTAACCTAACCTTGAGTCGACGCGCGCAATTGATCGACGCGATCGCAGAGGCGCTGGCATCGCAAGGTCGTCATGCCGAGGCCTAGCAAGAACTGCAACGCGCCAACACACTGCGCGCGCAGAGTCTGGACCGGCAGCGCGATACCGTGATGTTGCGGCTGCAGGCACGCTACGAAGATGCACGTCGTGGCGCTGAAACGGCCGAGCTGCGCCGTCGCAGCGAAACCTCGCGACTGGCATTGCAGGCGCGCGAAGCGGGTCAGCGCGCCTTGTGGATCGCGTTGTGCGCGGCCTGCCTGTTGCTGATCGGTGCACTGGTGGTACTGGCATTCGGCGCACGTCACCGCCGCCAGCTGTCGCGACTGGCGATGCACGACGAACTCACCGGCCTGCCCAACCGGCGCGCCATTCGCGCCAAGGCGCAGCAGCAAATCGAGCAGGCCTTGCGCTCGCACACGCCGTGCATGCTGGCGTTGATCGATCTGGACCACTTCAAGCAGATCAACGACGTATATGGACATGCCGTCGGCGATGCGGTGCTCAAGGCGCTGGCGAGTGCGTCGCGGCTGGCGTTGCGCATGCAAGACCGCCTGGGCCGACTGGGCGGCGAAGAATTCCTGCTGGTGCTGCCAAGCTGCAGTGAAGAAGAGATTCCTGCGGTCTTTTCGCGCCTGCGCAGTGCGGTGGCGGCAATCGAGATCGCCGGCCTGCCGACCGATCAACCGGTGCGTTTTTGCATGGGCGCGGTGCGCGTCGTCGCCGATACCGGGCTGGATGTATTGCTGAGCCAGGCCGATCTGGCCCTGTATGCCGCTAAGACCGCAGGGCGCGATCAATGGGCGGTATGTTGATCGCTTGATGCGCGCTGCGTTCATGGCGCAGGATGGGTGCATCAGCGTTGTCGCACCACAGCGTTTGAATGCTCTTATGTGTTGCGCATCGATTGCCAGCACGCGCACGTGCGTCGGCACGATGCAACCGGCAACAGGCTTGCGCCCTGCATGTCGCATGCAGGTGAGCTAAACCCCTGCAGGCCTAAACTGCACCGCTATCACGTAAGACATTTGCGCTTGAAAAAACCTCGTCCATCCCCGTTGCCGCCATCTAGAGGTGCCGCCTCGCGTATAACTGACTGGATCGTCGCTTGATTGGCTGTGCTCGTGGCGGTCGCATGCTGCGCACGCGTGTGGTTGTTGCGCGACGCGATCCTCCAGGGCCGCTATGTCAGCGTCATCCGGGGTCGGCCAGCTAGGATCTTTCTCGCCGAAAGCGACCCGCATCGCTTCTGGGCATCCATCGGGTGGGATGCACTACTAAGCTGCATGCTATTGGCGATCATCGTCGGGTTTGCGTATGCGAACTGGACGTTACGCCGTCGCCGACGGTGAGCGTGCCGCTCAAATACACTCAGGGCGTTTTCTGCTTGCGTGCACGCAGCTGCGCAGCGCGCATGGGCCAGGTGTTGTAGCTGTAAACGAACTGCTTCTGGTCGGTGCCTGCGGTGGGATCGCAATGCCAGGAGCCGGCGACGCTGCCGGGTTCCAGCACGCCGCCGACTTCGCGAACCGCTTGTGCTTCGAAGGCACAGATGGGCCCATACACAGCCACGTCCCAGTCCCGTCGTGAGGTGGGATGCGCATGCTGTACCAGCACGATGTCGCTGCCATGGAAGTGATGGACCTGTGCGGCGTGCTGACGGTCGATGCTGAAGTAGCAAGGTGCGCCGATGCCCAGTACCAGGACGTCGCCGTCGCGCACCACGGTGCATTTGCCTTCGTGTTCGCCCAGCCGGATCTCACGCCCTGCCAGCGTTGCAGTGGTAACCGGATAGCGCGTGGTCACTGCAGACATCGGCTGTGGTGATGCGCTTGGCGATGCCGATGGCGTCTGCGCACGCGTGGGTGAGCGGTGACCAGCAGCGAGGCCAACGAGCTAGCGATCAAAAGGGTGCGCATGCAACGTCCGTGTCGAGGGCGGGGCAGTATCGCAGATCCCTCCGGCGGCCTGCCGCAATCGATGCAACCGCTGCGGTGACCGCAATGCTGGTGTGGGTGTTGTGCCTCGACATGCAGTGCGCATACGTGCTGTTGGCGAGCGCTGCATTGCAGCTGCCAGACGATAATTAACTACGTCTTGTTGCCAGCTTCACAGCGCGAAGACAAGCACTCAGCGCCGTGCAGGCAAGGTCGCCAGCACGCCATCGAGCGCAAGTTGCGTGGTGAAGCCGGCCTTGGCCAGACGCTTGCTTACTTCATTGGGCACATCGCGCCCGCTGGTAAGTCTGTTGGGCGCGCCGGTGTAGTGAAACAGCCGCCCGCCACGGCGGAGCACGCGTGCCAGTTGATCGTAGAACACCTGCGAATACAGCTCGCCAGCAATGCCAAACCGCGGTGGATCATGCAGGACGGCATCGACCGAATCGTCGGCCAGCGTGGCAATCTGCTGCGCGACATCAGCATGTGTCAGCTGCAGGCGTCCGTCGGCAGCAGCTGCGTCTGGATCCGGCGACCATGGGTTGAGTGTGCGCAGCCACAGCACATCGGCATTCTTTTCGAACGAGAGCAACTGGGCGACGCCGGCCTCCAGGCAGCAGGCGGCGAAGTAGCCCAGGCCGCCGCAGGTATCCAGCACGGTCTTGCCGCGCGGATTCACCAAGGCCACTTTGCGCCGCGCATCTTCGAACGGCGACAGCTGCGCCGAGGGCAGCATCTTGATGCCGTCGACCTCGAACGTTGGCGCGCCCCATTCGGTGGGTACCAGCTTGATCAGCGCGCCGCTGTAGCGCGAGATCGGCGCGAAATCATCGCCGTCCCAGAAGTACAGCGTGCGGTCCTTGAGCTTGCCCGGATACGGATAACCGCGGCCGCGCCACTGCCAGCTGTGCGCATCGAGTTGGGCGGTGTCGGTGCTGCGGCCCAGGTCGAGCGACCCGGTCCAATGAGTCAGACCACTTCCGCGCGCGGCAAGCAGCGCTTGGACATCGGCGAGAACGAGTAAGGGGCCGGAGTAGTGGGGCACGGCTGACAACTCTGTGTGCGACGCGCGGACGATACCGCACGGATGCAAGGATGGGAGCGGCATCGTAACCGACCCGTCGTGGCCGAGCATGCTGTGAGTGGCCGTCGCGGTGCCCACGCGCATCACCGAGGTCGACTGTGCACGCCGTTTCGCTGACACACTCCGCGCCGCATACTGCATGCAATCCGTATCGACATCTGGTTCGATCGGCGTCAACTGTGGAGTGTGGGCAATGCTGAAGGGTGTGTTGTTGGGGTTCGCCTGCTATGCGGCCTATTCGATCAGCGATGCGTTCGTGAAGCTGCTCGAAGGCACGCTGCCGGTCTATGAAGTGCTGTTTCTCGGCGCATTGCTGATGCTGCTGGCGGTGCCATTCCTGAAAAAACCGGACGACCAGCTGCGCGAGCTGGTGATGGCCAAGCAGCCCGCACTGTGGCTGCTGCGTGCGCTCACCGGTGCCATCGGCAATCTCACCTCGGTGATTGCCTTCACTACCTTGCCGATGGCCGAAGCGTTCGCGCTGATCTTCCTGATGCCGATCTTCGTCACCGTGTTGTCGGTGATCTTCCTCAAGGAAGAAGTGCACTGGCGGCGCTGGTCGGCCGTGATCGTCGGCTTCATCGGCGTGTTGATCGTGCTGCGTCCCGGCTTTCGGCATCTCACCCACGGGCATGTGGCGGCGATCGTGTGTGGCCTGGTCGGCGCCATCTCGGTGATCGCCTTGCGCATGGCCGGGCATAGCGAAAAGCGCCTGACCCTCTATGGCGCCGGCGTGATCGGCCCGTTGGTGATGGGTGGGATCATGATGCTGCCGACCTTCGTCTGGCCCACGCTGTACCAATGGGGCCTGTTGGCGGGTTACGGCCTGCTCGCTGGCTTGGCCGCCATCTGCATGATGTACGCCACGCGCATGGCGCCGGTCAGCGTGGTGGCGCCTACGCAATACAGCCAGATGCTATGGGCGATCGCTTTCGGCTACCTGCTGTTTCACGATCATCTGGACTGGCCGATGGCTGTGGGCATCGCGCTGATTCTGGGCGCTGGTTTGTTTACCCTGGTTCGCGAGGAGCAGGTGTCGCGCTGGTGGCGGCGGACCAAGATTGTTTGACGGCGGGCATTGGGGAGTCGGGATTGTGGAGCCGTAAAAGCGTGGTCGACACAACGCGTGCTTTGGTGCTTGCGAATCCCCAATCATCAATCCCTAATCCCGCCCCAATTAGCGCGGCTTACGCCAGCCCTCAACGATGCGCCGATACTCGCCGCTGGCCTTGCTCAGGTGCAGCCATTGGTCGACATAGGCTTTCCAGGCCTGGTCGTCGCGCGGGAGCAGGAAGGCTTTTTCGCTGTATTGCAGCGGGTGTTCGGGTGCAATGGCGCACAGGCCTGGCAGCCGTGCCTGTTGGTACAGCGCTTCGGAGGCGTCGGTGATCATGACGTCTGCGCGCTGCTCCAGCAGTTCCTCAAAGATGGTGGTGTTGTCGGCAAACAGCCGCACGTTTGCGCGTGGTAATTCGCACCGTGCGAAGGCTTCGTTGGTGCCGCCCGGTGGTTCAATGACACGCACCTGGGGCCGGTTGAGCTGTTCCATACTGCGGTAGCGCGCCTGGTCGGCGCAGCGCACCAGCGGAATCTTGCCGTCCACATCCAGTACCGCGCTGAAGCTGGCCTGGCGTTGCCGCTGCAAGGTCACCGAAATGCCGCCGACGGCGATGTCGCACCGCTCGGCAAGCAGGTCGGGCATCAGTTGCGGCCAGCTGGTGCGCACGAAGCGCACGCGTGCGCCCAGGCTGGTGGCCAGTGACTGCGCCAGATCGATGTCGCTGCCTTCGAACTGCCCGTCCTCACGCAGCAACGAATAAGGACGGTAGTCGCCAGTAGTGCACACGCGCAGCACGCCGGATTGCAGTACCACATCCAGGCGCGACGCCGGTGCGGCTGCGTGCGCCATGCCGCAGCTCAATACCAATGCAAGGCAGATGCGATAGCGCATGGCGTAGTCTCAGGGGGGAGCGTGCATCATAGCGGCGGCTGGAGCCGCCTGCGTTGCAAGAAGACGTGGGATGCAGGCCAGTTTCGGCTTGCCTGCCGGCTTGGAAGTGGCATCCATCACCGTGGACGTAGTTGCGCGGTAGTGTGTTGTGCACGCTGGATGCGTTGAGAGTCCGCGCCCGCGGTCGCCTATCTCGACTGCACTTTGTCAACAGCACTACGTCAACAGCACGACGTCAACAGCACGACGTCAACAGCACGACGTCAACAGCACGACGTCAACAGCACATCACGGTATCTGCCCGCAGGCTCACGTTGCTGTAGCGCGCTGCTACCTAGCGTCAATGCTCCTGTTGAATTCCACCGGAGTCACACATGCATCTCAACCCACGCACTGCGCGGCCCATGACCAGCATCAAGGAAGGCGTCCTGGCGCATGGCACGCCCGATCCCGATACCAACGAAGAAGACACGCCGCTGGAAGAACAGCCGCCACGGCGCGGTGGTCTGAATGATGAAGTGGGCGATCTGGAGCAGGAGGACGATGCTGCATTGCCCGGGCGGGCAGGTGGCGGGCTTGCTGGTGGTTGAGAGTTGAGTCTGCCACTGCTGGTAGTGAAACTTTGTTCGCTCCCTAAGCGGACCTCCCTGCAGAGTCTCGCGCCTTTGGTACGGGCGGCCCAATTCAGGCGCGCCCGTACCGCGAATGCCACGCTTTCTCGCCCATTGGGAAAGAGTCGAAAGCGGTGATCAAACCTGCCGTGCCGTCGCCATGGGGTAGCGGCCGGCGCTTGGAATCTGCATGCCCCACGCGGAAACATCGCTTCCTATGCGCCGTCCATGCCGCTCAACGACTGCTCGATATGTTTGCTGACTTCTCTGAAGATGCCTAGCAGAAGTTCGCGGAGCGATACGACACTCAAGCAACTCTCCGCCAGTCATGGAAACTGCACATTCCCAGGTGCGAAGTATGCCTTCTGACTGGAGTCCTCCGGTAGTGCGGGAAGTGTGTCGGCGATGACCTTGCCGCGGATATCGGTGATGCGGATGGACAGCGGTTGGTTGCCCAGTTGTTCGCCGATGAAGTGGTTGTAATCCGTCTTCTGCAGGCTCTTCCACGTGCGGCCCTGTTTTACCTCGAACTTGATTACCGGATAGGCATGATTGCGCACCTGGAGTGCGGCCCACCAGCGTGAACTGCCTTCCTTGATGCGGTATTGCACATTGCCGGTGATCGGCGCGCGCACCACCTTCCAACTGATCGGAATGTGCCCGTCCACCATGTTGCCGATCGCGGCGAAGGCATTGTGCGAAAGATCCAGGTTGCCGGATGCGGCTTTGGGGTAGAGGTCGGTGACGTAGACGGTGGTCTTGCCCTTGGGGCCGGTCACTTCGAGATAGGCGCCGGCCAGTGCAGCCTTGACCCCGCCGAAATTCAGCTGGGTTGGATTGAGTGCGGTGATGAATGCCGTGCTTGGAATCGGATCCAGCAACAGCGCGCCGCCGGAATAGCCAGAACCCGTATAGGTTGCAGTGCCGCTGAACGTGCCGTTCCAACGGTTAGCCTTGGTGGAAGCGGCCGTGCCTGATGTTTCTGCCGCTGACGCAGTGGTGGTTGCGGTGAGGCCCCACGCCTGCTGCAGCACTTGCAGTTTGTCGGCACGCGGTGTGCCATCGTGGGCGAGCAGGCCACCATTGTTGGCGTTGCCGATTTCCCAGCTGCCGAGAAACGCGCTGCGCATGCCGGTAGCGGCCAGATAGGTGCTCAATGCGTGCTGCCACGCCGGGTCGCGCGGGTCGCCATCGCCCAAGCCGCCGCCGATGCTGACCGGCAGCACCGCGTGATCGGCTGCGAATTGACCGAAGTCGCGTTGCCAGCCGGCAGGCAATGCGGCAGCAAAATCATTCGCTGCAAATACATCCGCCGCATCGCGATCCGGCCCAGCCAGCTTGGGCATCAATACCAGGCGCGCAGCGGGAATGCGCAGCGGCACGCAGGCAAGTGGCTGCAGATTGCTGCCGGCCGCCTTGCGCGCCGCATCGCTGCACACCGCATTGCTGCCCACGCCTTCCACGCCGATGACCCAGCCCGGCGCATGCTTCAATACCGCCGATGCTGCATGCGCGGCAACGCGATTCCAATCCGCCTCGGCCACGGTGCCTGCCCAGGTGGCATTGCGATAGCCGCTGCTACCCAGATCGATGCCGATGACGCCGGTTGTGTTTGCATAGCGGCGTGCAAGAGTGGCGAGGCCATCGATCCAGGCCTGTTGCTGCGGGCCCAACTGCGGCGCGCTGTCATCGCAACCGGCATCGGCGAA
The DNA here is from genome assembly GCF_000277895.2 of Xanthomonas vasicola pv. musacearum NCPPB 4379. Lineage (NCBI taxonomy): Bacteria > Pseudomonadati > Pseudomonadota > Gammaproteobacteria > Lysobacterales > Lysobacteraceae > Xanthomonas > Xanthomonas vasicola. The sequence goes on from NZ_CP034655.1 coordinate 667,180, forward strand.
GGCCAACATCAGCTGCATGCCGCGTTGGGTGCTGGCACGCACGACGGCATCGAGCACCTGTAAGGAATTCAAGCCAAGCAGTGCTGGGTCGCCGGCGACATCGGTGGGGGCCACCGCAGCGGCCCGGAGTGTCGCTGCACAGACCGGTAGGCGCAGCGCGTTGATGTCGGCGGCCTGTAGTTGATCCAGTACCTGCTGCAGCGTCGTGCTGTGCAAGCCGGCGGCCACGTGCGTTGCGCGATCGAAGCCGGGCCAGGTGACGCCGCGGAGCTGCATTGCCTGGCCATGTGTGTCGACGATACGTCCCTGTGCATCGACCTGTACGGCCAGCGCGGTGACGGGTGTCAGCAGTGCCAGCATGAGCAGCAGACGAGAGAGTGAGTTCATGGGGGCTCCTGAGGGTTGGGACTGCGCAGGAAACCAGCAAACCTGCTGCGCGGTCCGTGCGCGCAGTCAAGGAAGCGGGCAGAAGCGTAGCCGTTGGCTGCTGCGTGCGACCGCACTGGAATGGGCATCGCTGTTTTTTAGCGGCGGCGTGCTTGATCGCTAAGGTGCAGGTTGCATCGATGGCCCAACCGCACGCGGTAGCTGTCGTGGGCAACGCGTCGCGCTGCGCTTTGCCGTGGTGGGCGATCACGCACACACGATCTTGCATCGCATCAACCGGTCACGTGCGGAAATGTCGATCAGCACGTCCTGCCGATAGCTGGATGACACGCAGGCCAGCGGTCGCCGTGCATGGGCGACGGGCACGCCGGCTGTATCCAGCGAGCGCGGCGTCGAAGCGCTTATCGCCTTCTCAAAAGCGGGAAGCAGCATGCCATGACCGACGCACCATGATGGGGCAACCAGCCAACATGCGCAGCCGCATCCGTGACTTCGCGGCCGTGACAGCGCAACCCCTGGTGTGCGTTGCCGCGATCTCGTATTTTTGACGACTTGTTCACTTTCCGGTGCCGTGCCCATGTCTGACCCGTCCGCGCCCGATCATCTGCAACGCAGCCTGTCCAATCGCCACTTGCAGTTGATCGCCATCGGCGGGGCGATCGGTACCGGCCTGTTCATGGGCTCTGGCAAGACCATCAGTCTGGCCGGGCCGTCGATCCTGTTCGTCTATCTCATCATCGGCGCGATGTTGTTTTTCGTGATGCGCGCGATGGGCGAGCTGCTGCTCTCCAATCTGGACTACAAGTCGTTCATCTACTTCTCCACCGACTTGCTCGGGCCCTGGGCCGGATTCTTCTGCGGATGGACGTACTGGTTTTGCTGGATCATCACCGCCATCGCCGATGTCATCGCCATTGCGGCCTATGCGCAGTTCTGGTTTCCAGGATTGGCGCCGTGGATTCCCGCGGTCTTGTGCGTGTTGTTGCTGCTGAGCCTGAATCTGGTCACGGTGAAGTTGTTTGGCGAGATGGAATTCTGGTTTGCGCTGATCAAGATCATCGCCATTGCCGCGTTGATCATTACCGGTGCCGGCCTGGTGGTGTGGGGTTTCCGTTCGCCGTCGGGCAACGTGGCCTCGCTGTCGAATCTGTGGAACGACGGCGGCATGTTCCCGATGGGCATCGGCGGGTTCTTTGCCGGCTTCCAGATTGCGGTGTTCGCTTTCGTCGGTATCGAGTTGGTCGGCACCACGGCTGCAGAAACCGCCGACCCGCGCCGCAATCTGCCCAAGGCGATCAACTCGATCCCGGTGCGCATTTTGATCTTCTACGTGCTCGCCCTGATCGCCATCATGGCGGTGACGCCGTGGCGGCAGGTCGTGGCTGACAAGAGCCCGTTCGTGGAGTTGTTCGTGCTGGCCGGCGTGCCCGCGGCAGCGAGCCTGATCAACTTCGTGGTGCTGACCTCGGCCACCTCGTCGGCCAATAGCGGCATCTTCTCCACCAGCCGCATGCTTTACGGCCTGGCCGAAGAACAGCATGCGCCGAAGGGCTTCGCCAAGCTGTCGCGTGCGGCGGTGCCGGCGCGCGGCCTGCTGTTTTCCTGCCTGTGCCTGCTGCTGGGCGCGATGTTGGTGTATCTGATTCCTAACCTGGTCACCGCGTTTACGCTGGTCACCACGTTGTCGGCGGTGCTTTTCATGTTCGTGTGGTCGTTGATTCTGTGCGCCTACATTGCCTACCGCCGCAAGCGCCCGGAACAACACGCAGCCTCGGCATTCAAGATGCCCGGCGGCGTGCTGATGTGCTACGTGTGCCTGGCGTTCTTCGCCTTCGTCATCGTGCTGCTGACCTTGCAGGACGACACGCGTCAGGCCTTGCTGGCCAGTCCGGTGTGGCTCTTGGTCCTGGCGGCCATTGGCTATGCAATCAAACGCCGCGAGAACCGGCAGCGCTGAGCGATCCGTACGTAACGCATCGCGTGTGCAGCGTGCGGATGTGACCGCACGCTGCGAGCCGTCATGGCGATGCGCGTGTACGGTGGATCATTTACCGTTTGGATCAGGATGCGCCGCTTCGCCTTCCTCTGCCGGCCTCGGCGGCGCTATGGCCGCGCCGGCGGGCAGACGCTGCAACGGGATCTGTTTCTTTGCTTTCCATTGCGGCTTTACCGGTAGACCGTAGTTCTGAAAGAGCTTGGCGACGTTTTCCAGATGCTGTGATGTTCGGTCGGCATATTCGCTGAACCGCCCCGAATCGTTATCGATACAGAGCTCGCCGTCCGGGTTGTAGTACAGGGTGCCGCTGATGCGCGCTTGGGGTATCAGGCGATTTTCCTGCCAGGGGGTCTTGTTCCACGGTTGGCCGCCCACGAGGGTGACATGGCCTTGCGCGTATGGCTGCTTCTTCTTTCGCGCCTCCTTGCTTGTCATCGGCTCGTCCAAGACTACGCCAGGATGCCCTTCGCCGATGACCAAGCTGCCATTACTAGCGATGTTCCATTTGTACTCCACTTTCTTGTCGCGCAGATCGTCCAGGCGCAGCCGCTGAGCGAGTGGCGTAACGGACGGAGCGCCGGTTTCAGCCTGTTCGTGGAACGTCGGGGTGCTCCTGATGCGATCGATGGCATCCTCGCCCAGCCCGAGATCTTTGGATAGTTTGCTTGGATCGAGACGAGGCGGCATCTCCAGTGCCGGAGCGGTCGAGACGAACAGGCGTGTTGGATTGATCTTGACGCGCGCATGGCCGCCAGCAGGCGCTTCTATTTCCTGAGCCTGGATCGGCGTCCGGTGGGTACCGTCTTTCAGATGCTTTCCGCGCGCGGGCTGGGTGCTGCCGAACAGCGCATCGAGATGGCTGCTGTCTGCGACGAACGCCCGCGATTGCTCCTTGGCTGATGCGCTTCGGCGCATGCGAGGCAGCCCGCGGAGCTGGGGGTGGGCGCCGATTTGGATGTCGTCGCAAACCGATGGGGCATGTCGCGGATCAACATGACCGATATGCTCGTGTAGTGCGCGAGACGCCGAGCCGGAGACTTTCATGTGCGTACTCCTTGGATGCGTGAGCGGAAAATGTAAGGCAGCCAGAACGTGCATACCGCTCACAGCAGAATCGATGTGCGATTTGGCGAACGCTTTCGCTGACTTGCACAAACCGCACGGCGATCGCATGCGTGGGCAGGCGCGGCCATCGCCTCCGTCGGCTCCATCGCCGACGGGCATGTGCCGGCGTTGACGCCATGGTGGACGCGGAGGATGCTTGGGCTCTTTCATCTCACAGCCGATGCATGATCACGATCCACCCGATTGCCGGAACCCAGCACTGTTGGGTCGACTTGTGCCAGCCGAGTCCGCAAGAGTTGGCGCAGGCCGCTGAAAAGGTGGAGTTTGCCTTGCCCGATCGTGCGGCGATTGGCGAGATTGAATTCAGCAGCCGGGTACGCCGCCAGGGCGATGTGCTGTTTCTCAATGTGCCGCGTTTTCAGGACGATGACGGCCCCACCGCGCCGCTGGGGTTTGCGCTGTCGCCGACCATGCTGGTGACCTTGCGCGAGCAGCGCATCGGCTCGTTGGAGGACTTGACCGCGCGGCTGGAACACGAGCCCTGCCATAGCTCGGACGATTTGCTGTTACGCATGTTCGATCAACTGGTCGGGCGGCTGGCAGACCGGCTTGAGGCACTCGAAGCAGCGGTGACCGAGACCACGCGGCAGGTGTTCGACAGCCCACACAAAACCAAGGATCTGGAGCGCATGTTGCACCAGGTCGGCGACATGGGCCGCCAGCTCGGCGGGCTGCATAGCGCCGGGCAGGGCATGCTGCGTCTGGTGACGTATCTGGATGGTACCGCGCCGGACTGGTTCGGCGCCGATGCGGCCAAACGCATCACCTCGCTGCACAAGGACCTGACCACCCTGAGCGAATTCCATCAACACATGGACGACCGCATCGAGTTCCTGCTCGACAGCGTGCTGGGCATGATCAACATCGACCAGAACAACGTGATGAAGGTGATGGCAGTGGCATCGGTGGTCGGCATCCCACCCACCGTGCTGGTCGGCATCTGGGGCATGAACTTCGCCTACATGCCCGAACTCAAGGGGCACGACAACTATTTCTGGGCGCTGGGGATCATCGCGCTAAGCGTGGTGGTGCCGCTGGCGTGGTTTCGCAAGCGTGGATGGGTGTGATGCATCAGAGCCGAAAAACCGTAGGAGCGCCGCTGGGCGCGATGCGGCGTTACCGGGAAGGCCCTCGCGCCCTAGGGGGGCTACGGCGTGTCGTCTCAGTGCAATCATCTGTTGCGTGCGGTTGCGTGACTAGGCAATGCCGAGCTGGTGCAGCTCGGTAGCCGTGCAGCTCGCGGCAGAATGCAGGAAGCCCGTAGGAGCGCCCCTGGGCGCGATGGCGTTACCGGGAAGCCCTCGCGCCAGGCGCTCCTACAGGGTGGGTGGAAGACTGCCCGACTGCGTAGCGTGCAACCAGGCGATGCGCATTGTTGACTGCTGCCTGGCGGCTTGGATCAGCCCTTTGCCTGGAAGCTGGCTTCTTCGTAGGGCTGGACCACCACCCAGCCTTCGCCGGCAAAGCGCATCTGCAGGCTTTCGCCGGAGCCGCGGCCGAACAGCGTGCCGATCGACACATCAGTGACCAGTTCAGGGGTCAGCGTGCCCGACCAGGCGACGGTGGCGTTGGGGTCGGCGAACACCGGGCCGCTGGCGGCGGTGACTGGCAGGGTCAACGGCTCGTAGTGCGAGGTGATCGCCACGATGCCGTGGCCGCTCAGGCGCACATTGAACAACCCGCCCGAGAGCATGCCGGCCACTTTGCGCATCATGGTGATCTTGTGTTCAACGCCGGATTCGAACGCCAGCACATCGTTGCCGTTGACGAAGATGGCCTCGCCATTCAAGCGCAGCAGCGTCACCAGTTTGCCCAGGTCGGCCAGATACACGCGGCCCTGGCCTTCGGCCTTCATCAGCTGCATGCCTTCGCCACTGACGGCTTTTTTCAGCAGATTGCCCAGGCCTTGTTCCAACAGTCCTTCGCGGGTGAACTTGACGCTGCCGGTGCGCGCCACCATGGCGCCGGCCTTGGACCACACCATGCCGTTGAGGCGCACTTCCAGCAGATGCGGATTTTCCAATTCGAACGGATCGGGGCTGACGTCCTTTTCCTTGGAATGGGCGAGAAATTCGTTGAGCGTGCGTACGGCCATGGATCCGTCCTGGAGTGAAAGAGTGCGCATGATACGCGGCCGCCTAAGAGCAGCTAACAAAACGACTGCGCAGCCGCCAGGCGGGCGCGGCCGGTGCTCGGAATCGGCATGTACCACTTGTATACTCCGGTTCCTGTGCGCCGCCCGCACCCACCTGACGACTGCTCGCTACGTTTTGTTAGCCGCTCTAAATCGCAGTCGCGCCGGTACGCGGGCAGCACGCGCGCCGCACCACAGCCCGCTTCCCCGCGCAGCCGTGTAAGCCGCTGACAGCGCGAATCCCCTCGACAGGTACACGCAACCGGTATGGCACGACGACATGCACGATGGATCGGCCTGCTGCTCGCAATTACTGCGGTCACAGCATTGACGTTCTGGTGGTACGCGCGCACGCCTTCGCCTGCTCCCGCACCACGGCCAGATGCGCCAGTTGCAACGCCGTTAGGATGGAAAGCGCAACTGCAGTGGGTCGCCAGCAATGGCGTGCGTGGCGTAGCAGATGGCCGCGCGGCCGACGCGCAGTTTGACGATCCGTATGGGTTAGCGACCGATGCGCACGGCACGCTGTACATCGCCGATGGCGGCGACGATAACCGCATCCACGGCCTGGGTGCTGATGGCCATGTGCACACGCTGGCCGGTGGCCGCGAAGGCTTTGCCGATGGCATCGGCGTGGCGGCAGCGTTCAATACACCTTCGGGAATCATGCTCGATACGGCCGGCAATCTGTACATCGCCGATACCGGTAACCATGCCATCCGCAAGCTGACGCCGCAGGGCAAAGTGACCACGCTTGCCGGCGATGGTGTGGCGGGCGATCGCAACGGCGCAGCGGCACAGGTGCGCTTCAATGGGCCGGTTGGCGTGGCGGTGGATGCGCAGGGGCGCGTGTATGTCGCCGACACCTACAACGATCGTATTGGCGTGATCGAAACCGATGGGCAGGTACGCACGCTGGCCGGTGGCGGGTTGCCGGGCATGGCCGATGGCATCGGCACGCAAGCGTGGTTCGATGCGCCCTCAGCCGCTCTAAACGCGCGCAGTACTGTCGTGAAGCTGTCTTGCGCATCGGCGACTTTTACCGTCAGACAGCTAAACGCCAATACTCCGACCCTGCCGCCGTCACCCACTGCGCAGCAGCGGCACAGTCCTCAGCGCGCGGCAGCTTCGGGCTTGCGCATGCGCTTGGCGGGTGCTGTCTTGGTGTCCTTGCCCGGATACAGATTCAACAGCATCAAGGTGACGCCGTTGGTCCAGCCGAAGCCGTCCTGCAAGGCGTATTCGCCGCCGCCGCCGCCGGCTGCATCGGTTTGCAGGCCGTATTTTTCGACCAGCTTGTGTTCGCGTGCGAATAGCGCCTGCACCTGGGCGAGGAAGCGTTCGCCGATGGTGCGTGCCAGCGCTTCCTCGCCGTAGCGACGCAGGCCGTCCACGGCCACCCATTGCAGCGGCGCCCAGCCATTGGGTTCGTCCCATTGCTGGCCGGTCTTGACTGCGGTGGTGGCCAGGCCGCCCGGGCGCAGCAGCGTTTTGCGCACGGTGCTGGCGGTGCGCTTGGCGTGATCGTCCGAGGCCAGGCCGGCGAACAGCGGATACAGCGCTGCGGCGGTGACCTGGTTGCTCAGCGTGCGCGTCTGCCAGTCGTAGTCGGCGTAATAGCCGGCCTTGTTCCACAAATGCGCATCGATGGCCTGCTTGCGCTGCTGTGCGAGTGCGGCGTAATCGCGCGTGCACTCCGCGCCCGGTTGCGCGCAGGCCTGAGCCAGGGTGCGTTCCAGGTGGTAGAGCAGGCTATTGAGGTCGATCGGGATGATGGCGGTGGTGCGGATGGTGCGCAGGTTCTGGCCGTCGGCCAGCCAGCGGCTGGTGTAGTCCCAACCGCTCTCGGCGCCGGCACGCAGGTCGCGGTAGACCTCGGCAGCCGGGCGGTCTTTCACCTCGGCGGCGGTGCGGGTGTCGTGCAACCAGGCTTCCGGGCGCGGGGTGTCGCGCTCGTCCCAATAGCGGTTGAGCACGCTGCCATCAGCCAGGCGCACCACGTGGCGCGCGGCCTGGCCAGGCTGCAAGTCGTCGCTGCCCTGCATCCAGTAGGCGTATTCCTTTTGCAGCTGCGGCAGATAGCGCTGATACACCGCCTCGCCTTCCACGCCGGCCTGTAGCTCCACCATGTAGGAGAAGAACGGCGGCTGCGAGCGGCTGAGGTAGTAGGTGCGGTTGCCGTTGGGAATATGTCCGTAGGTGTCGATCAAGTAGGCGAAGTTGTCCAGCATCTGGCGGCTGAGCGTGGTCTCGCCGCTCTTCACCAAGCCCAGCATGGTGAAGTAGGAATCCCAGTAATACACCTCGCGGAAGCGCCCGCCCGGCACCACGTACGGGTGTGGCAGCGCCAGCAGGCTGCTGTGCGGTGGCACGTGGTTCTGGCTGCGCACCAGCTTGGGCCACAGCAGATCGATGTGCTCGCGCAGCGCGGTGTCCTGACGGATCGCGTCGGTCTGCACCGGCGGCGATTCTTCGAAATTGGCGTCCACAAACTTGCGCAGGTCGAAACCAGGGTGATCGTGCTGGGCCAGATAGTCGGCATTGATCAGTGCCGGGTCGCGCAATGGCAGAAAGTCGACAAAATGCTTCTGGTCGTCGAACAGCTCACCGCTCTGCACAGCCTGGAACAGTTCTGGGTAGGCCATGTCCGGCGTCGGCGGCGTGGGCGCCGGCGCATTGACGACCGGAGTGTCCAGCGGCGCGGCCGTCAGCGTGCCCGGCGCAACAAACATGCTCAGCGACAGGCCAAGCAGCGACGTGCAGCATGGGGGCGCGGCAGAACTCATGACATCTCCAGAACGGGCAGTGGCGTAGGGCATGGTAAACGACCGAAGTGGCGGGCGGGACCGAGTGAAGTGCCGGCACGCCGACAGGCTTCGCACGGGGACGACTGGGTTCAGCAAGCTGATCCGGCGTGATGCCGGAACGCATGTTGATTCAGGCGTATCGGCGCGGATGCAGGCAGCTTGAATGGCGGCGCGCCCGCGTCCGTGCGACTTAGCCGCTGCAAGATGCGCGCTATAGCGCTGCGTCGGAATGCCGCCGCCTGCTCGCGCTAGCGCTTGCGATCGGTGCCCAGCAAGCGCTGCAATTCCAGCGCATTGGAGGTCGCGCACCCGGCCGCGGTGTTGTCGAAGATCACCCAGCGTTCGGTCAGCGGCTGCGCGGTGTCGGGTGGGCCGGCGCGCACCGCAGCGGCCAATGCCTGCAACGCGGTGTCGTCGTAGCTGCTGTAGTAGATGCGCGGCGCGCCATGCCAGCGCCAATACAATGGCGCGTCAGCCGGGCTCGGGATCGCTGCCGCGGGCACCGGGGCAGGGTCGGCGGCGCAGCGTGCAATGCGGTGGCGTGCGAGCAACGCCTGCGCGGGTGCAGTAAACCAGCTCGCGTGGCGCGGCTCGCAGACCACGCCGCCGTCCCAGCGCCGGCGCAGCATCGCAAAGAATCTGGCCGCCACCGCTGCATCGAACGCCGCGCCAGGCGGCAGTTGCAGCAGCAGGCAGCCCAGCCGTGTCCCCAGCGCACCGGCCTGCGCCAGGAAGGCGTCCAGCAGCGGCCCGGTGCCGTGCAGGCGCGCGTCGTGGCTGATACTGCGCGGCAGCTTGACCGAAAAACGAAAATCCTCCTGCACGCTGTCGGCCCAGCGCGCGTAGGTACTGGCGCGGTGCGGGCGATAAAACGAGGAGTTGATTTCCACTGCATCGAAGCGCGTGGCGTAGCGCTGCAACACGCTGGCGCCTTCGCCGAACTGCGCGCGGTCGGCGGCGGGAATCGACCAGCCTGCGCAACCGCAACGCACGCGTACAACTGCAGTGGGTGGGCGAGCTGGCATGGCAGGCGAGGTGAGGGCGGCAGCACTCTATGCAGGTGCGCGCGTCAGGATGTTGTGTGCATCGCGATCACGGTCGAATCACGAGCCGCTTCGATACTGGGCGCATGCCAGAAGGTCCCTCACTTGTCATCCTGCGCGAAGACACCGAAGCGTTTGTCGGCCGCAAAATCCTGCGCGTGTCCGGCAACAGCAAGCAGGACATCGCACGTCTGGATCAGCAGAAAGTGCTGGCGCTGCGCAGCTGGGGCAAACACTTCTTAATCGAATGCGCAAACTTCAGCGTGCGCATCCACTTTCTGTTGTTCGGCAGCTATCGCATTAACGAAGACAAACCCAACGCGGTGCCGCGCTTGTGCCTGGAATTTTCCAAAGGCCAGCGGTTGAATTTCTATGCGTGCTCGGTGCAGTTCATCGAGTGCCCGCTCGACGAGGTGTACGACTGGACGGCGGACGTGATGAATCCGCTGTGGGATGCTGCGCAGGCACGTCGCAAGCTACGCGCTATGCCCGGCATGCTGGCCGCCGATGCATTGCTCGACCAGACCATCTTTGCCGGCGTGGGTAACATCATCAAGAACGAGGTGCTGCACCGCATCCGTGTGCATCCGGAGAGCACGGTGGGCGCGTTGCCGGCGCGCAAACTGGGCGAACTGGTCACCCAGGCACGTGACTACAGTTTCGATTTCTACACCTGGAAAAAAGCCTTCGTGCTGAAGAAGCATTACCAGGTGCACACCAAGACCAGCTGCCCGCGCGATGGCGCACCGTTGCAGTACCGCAAGCACTTGGGCAAGGCCGGGCGCCGCGCATTTTTCTGCGAGGTGTGCCAGCGCCTGTACCACGCCAAAGAGGCGTGATGTATGCGTAGGCGCCTTGGAAAACGGGGCGGGCGGTTGGGTTGGTGACTGCTTGCTGATCGGTTTGTGGTCGGTCGGCGTCAGCCCGCACGGGCGCAGGTATGGGTTCGCTTGCGGTGGGCCTGCGCATCAGAGCCAACGATCTGTTTCCCTGGTTTCTTGACGGCGTTATGCCGGATGCAGTCAGTGTTTGCGGCATCTCCTGCGCGCGCCGGATGCGCCAATCCACTCGCGCCTGCCTGCGGCTCAATGTGAATGGCGGCTGGCCCTTTCCGGCCAAACAACGAATTTCAAACGCGCGCCCGCGCCGCGCCCGCTAGATTTGCGCCTCGCACACCGGGGTTCACCGGGTGGCACCCGCACTCTCATCTCACCGGTCTCCCGCATTGTGACTACCAGCAGGAAGGAAGCGCTTGTCCCGCATGTCGCCGCTGTCGCATGCACGGGCGCCATCCTGTTCTTTCTTGCCTGCCTGTTGCTGTACATGCCGCCGCCGCGCGAAACCCCGCAACACGACGACACGTTGCAGGTGTATTTCGTGCCGCGGCCGCAAGAAACGCCTCCGGCTCCGCCGGAACCGCCGCAGGAACCAGCGCGTAAACCGCGCGCTGCTTCCGCATCGGCTGCACACACGGCGCCGCCACCCACGCGCACGCCACCGCCGCCGCGGCAGGTGGCTGCCGCTAATGCGCCGGCCAACGACTCCATGGCGGCTCAGCTGTATACACGCGACGGGCGTCTGCGCATGGCGCAGGCCGACCCGATGGCGCAAACCGGCAGCGCGGTGCCGCCGGGCATGACCGACGAGCGCGCGCAGGCCAAGGCGCGCAACGTGATGGAACGGGGCACCCCGGTGCAGTACCAGGAAACCCGTTTCGCCAAGGACTGGAAGAGCGACGGCACGCTGGGCGATGTGGCGATGCAGGAAATGAATCGCGGCATGAAGAAGTTCAACGACATGCTCAATGGGCCGCAGACCCAGGTCGCCAAGGCGCGTCCGCCGCCGGGCGTGCGCTTCAATCCCGCACTGGCCGGCAACCAGGCTGAGATGGGTAGCGAGGCGACCGGCGATGCGTATAAATCGGCGCCGATCGCGCACGAAACCCTGCCCGACCTCAAGGGCGAAGCCAGCCGTCGCATTCGCGAGGCGTTGGCAGCGCTGGAACAACGCAGCGCGCGCTGCGATGCGTCCAAGCGCAAATCGCTGTTATCGCCTGTGCGCACACACCTGTCGGATCTGGAGCGTGCCGAGCACGCCTTGAACAACGGCGCCGACCCGGTGATGGCCGCGCAGATGCTGCCGCGTCAAGCCGACAGCGCCTACGACCTGGCCCGCCGCGCGCTGTGGTACGCCGATCGCCAGTTGAAGCAGTGCGCGCTGGGGTGAGGGGTGGGTGTGTGCGTTACTGTGTAGACGCAGCGCGCAAGGCCGCAGTGTCATCGCGAAGGTGAGCAATGCAGTGCCGCCGTATCCTCACCCCAACCGCCGTTCCACGCCCCGGCTGGCACTTGTGGCACTTGCGGCGCGTGCGCTCCAAGGCACGCACGCCGGTGGCGTGCAAGCGCTGCTTTTCGTCCCGCAGGAGAGGGGCTTCAATCGCTTCCGTTTTGCCTTTCAATTCACACCAAGCGACTAGGGCAAATCCATCGCGGTACAGCGCAGTGCTGACGCCTTGCTTTACGCCCCTCTCCTGGCGGGAGAGGGGCTGGGGTGAGGGGACGTCTGCGAAGCAGAGCAGTTCGCAGCCTCAGGCCAGGCTCTGCCGGTAACGATCCTTTTCGATACTCAGCGCAACTTCGGCGCGTAGAAACACCTGCCCGACCGGCTCGTCCGGACGAGTGGATTGCGCTTCGCCCAACAAGACCGTCAGGCCTAACGCATGTTGTTGCTGGGCGATCTCACGCAAGCCGTGCAGCGTGCGCTCGGCGTCGGGGCCTCGCAGCACGGCGATGAATTCCGCACTGTCGGTCACACGGTCGATGCTGTTGCCGGGCCCCTGCACCAACGCCGCGAAGGCCTGGTCGAGCTGCTGCAAATTGCGCCCGAGCAGACGCTCGCTCTGGCGTTCGGCGAGTGCGGCCAGTTCCTGCACTTCCAGAATCACCAGGTGGTAGCCGGTGTCGGCAACCGCCTGGCTGGCGACCGGGACTACCGGCTGCAGGATGGCATCGCGCTCCAGTTGCAGTTCGCGCTTGCGCTCGTCGAGCAGGCGCATGGCCACCCGCGCGAGTGCCTGCAGGCCAGTGCGTTGAATGTCGGTGAGGGTGCGTGGCTCGGTGTCGAGCACGCAGACCGTGCCTAATGCCACGCCGTCTGAGGTGACCAGCGGCATGCCGGCATAGAAGCGCGCGCCGGTGTCGCCAGTGACCACCGAGATATTGGCGAACCGGCTGTCCTGGCGCAGGTCGGGCACTTCCATCAGCTGCTCGGGGCTGCGGATTGCGTGGTCGCACAAGGCCTGGCTGCGGTCGGTCTGCTGCAGGCCCAAACCCAGCTGGGCCTTAAACCATTGGCGGTCGCGGTCCACCAGCGACATCAGCGCGATCGGTGTGCCGCACAGGGAAGCCGCGACCTGCACGACGTCCTGATAGGTGTCCTCCGGCAGGCTGTCGACGATGCGATAGCCGTCCAGGACTTGTTGGCGAGAGGCTTCGTCAGCCATGGGCATGTCCTTCATCGAATAAGCCAGGCGGGCGCGAACGAGGAAGCCACAAGGATACTGGCAGCGCCGGTAATGCGGCGTGGATGTTGCTACGCGGAGGGGGCGGGCTGGTAGGCCAGCGCGGCGTGACGAGTGCAACGGATAAATTGGTGTTGCGTGCCGATTGGGCAGGTCTTTGTCCTGACAAACACAGGCCGCCTAGTCAACGGGGGCTATGGACACAGCACGCCTTGCGCGTCTGCCATGGCGTTGCGGCAGGGATGACATCGCGTCGGCTGTGCAAGCCTGACGGCGGCTCGCCAGTGTCGGCGCTGCTTCAAACCACGCAGCACGCTGGAAGCCCGCTGCGCCCTTGCTGCTGTCGAACACGGTTGCGACCATCAATCGGCGGGGAGCGCGCCGTGCGGCTCAGTGTCTTGGCATTGCAGCAACTTGGAGATGTAACACCAAGCTGCACGACTACCTGGCGAATCGGTGACAAGTACCGCGCCTGGCACACCCACACGCCGCATCAACCTGGCCCCCGCCAGCACCGGCCACGCTGCGTGCAGTAGCGCAGCCGGTGCAACAGGTGCGATCAGCGCCTGACCGGCTTGCCGTCCACGTCCAGCACCTGCACCTCGCCCAGTTTGAGCGCACGCACCGGGGCTTCGATCTTCTTCAGGTCGCCGACGATCACCCAGGTCATCGCCTCGGGCTTGATGATCTGCTTGATGGCCTTTTGCGCAGCCGGCTGGTCGATCGCTTCCAGGCGCGGCTTGAGCGTCTGCACGTAGTCGTCGGGTCGGTCGAACTGCACGATGCCTTCGATCGCACCCAGCACCGCGTCGGTGGTTTCGAAGCTGCCGGGCAGGGCACGGATGCGCTGGTTCTTGATCTTCTCGATCTCATCCGTGGTCAGCGGCTTGTCGCCGATGATGGCGGTCGCCTCCTTGAAGATCTCGTTGGCCGATTCGCGGCGGTCTTGTCGGTCTGCACCGGTGCCGAGAACAGATACGGCCGCTGGCCCTGCGCATCCATCATGCGGGTGCCGGCGCCATAGGCCCAGCGCTTGTTCTCGCGCAGATTCATGTTCAAGCGCGAGGTGAAGGTGCCACCGAAGGCGCCGTTGGCCACACCAATCGCCAGGTTATCCGGCGCCTTGGTGGACGGGGCCAGCAAGCCGGCCAGAATCACCGACTGCGGTGCGTCTGGGCGGTTGATCAGGTACACGCGCGGCTTGGGCTGAGCGGCGACATTGGCCAGGTTCTTCTTCGGCAACGCGGTGGTCGGTGCCTTCCAGTCGCCGAAGACGGCGTCGAGCTGCGGAATGATCTGCGCCAGGGTGGTGTCGCCGGCCACCAGGATGCGCAGGTTGTCCGGACGCAGCCATTGGCTGTGGAAGTTCTTCAGATCCTGCGCGTTGAGGCTCTTGATTGCGGCCTCGGTGCCGCTGCCGGTGAGTGGGACGCCGTACGGGTGCTTGTCGCCGAACAGCAACGGCGGCAACGCGCGCAGCGCCAGGCTGTTGGGCTGGGTCTTTTCCTGGGCAATGCCGGACAGCCACTGGCCGCGGATGCGTTCGATGTCGGCGGCCTTGAATGCCGGGTTGCGCACGATGTCGGAGAACAACTGCAGCGACGGCTGCAGCTGGTCGTTGAGCGCATCCAGCGAAGCGCTGCAGCTGTCCAGATCGCAGCCGACTGCGGTAATCGCACCCAAGCGCTGGCGGCGCTGCGCCACCTCCACCGAATCCAGCGCGGTGGTGCTCTCGTTCATCAGTGCGGCGCTGAAGCTGGCGGTGCCGAGCTTGCCGCCCTGGTCGGCAGCGTAGCCGGCGTCGAACAGCAACTCCACCTGGGTGACCGGAATGGTGTGGCGTTCGGCCAGGATCACTTCGATGCCGTTGTTCAACTTGCCGCGCTGCAGTTTCGGGAAGCTCAGGCCCGGGAACTGATCGGTCTGCGGCACGCCCTTGCTGCGATCCAGCGTGGAGGCGGTGACCTTGAACGTGCCTGCAGCCGGCAGCTTCGGCGCCGGCTTGCCGGCTTCTTCGCCACGCGCGACCACCGCCTTGTCTTCGGCGGCCGGATCGAAGTCCTTGCCGGCCGGCAGCACGGTCAACAGGTAATCGCCCTTGCCGAACCACGTGGCCGACGCCTGTTTGACGCTGTCCACGGTCGCGGCCTGGACGCGCTGCAGATCTTTCTTATAGGCACCAGGGTCGCCGCGATAGACCTGGCCCTCGGCCAGGATTACTGCTTTGCCGCTGAAGCCGCCGACCTTTTCCAGCCCGCGCACGAAGCCGGCACGGTAGGCCACCTGTGCGCGCTGCAGTTCGTCGGCGGTCGGGCCCTGGGCGGTGAACTTCTTGAGTTCTTCGTCGATGACCTTCTCGACCTTGGCCGGGTCCACCCCGTCCTTCACGTCGGCCATGATCTGCACCTGGCTGGACAGCGCAAACGGCTGCACCGAGGCGGAAACGTCGTCCACCAGGTTGTCCTGATAGACCAGGCGCTGATACAGCCGCGAGGTCTTGCCGCCGCCAAGCACGGTGGTGGCCAGATCCAGCTGGATCATGTCGTCGCTGCCCAGCTGCGGTGCGGCCCAGGTGCGGTAGATGCGCGGCTGCGAAACATGGTCGTGCTGCACGCCGCGCTTCTGCGCCGCCAGCGGGGTTACCCACGGCTGCTGGCGCGCCACCGGCTTGCCGGACGGAATATCGCCGAAGTACTGCAAGGCCTTGGCGCGCGCCTGTGCCACGGTGATGTCGCCGGCCAGCACCAGGGTGGTGTTGGCGGCGCCGTAGTTGTCGTTGAACCACTGTTTGACGTCGGCCAGCGAGGCCGCGTCCAGGTCTTCCATCGAGCCGATGGTGTTGTGCTGGTAGGGGTGGTTGGCCGGGAACAGGTTGGACAGGATGTTCTGGTCCACGCGGCCATATGGGCGGTTCTCGCCCTGGCGCTTTTCGTTCTGCACCACGCCGCGCTGGGTGTCGAGTTCCTGCTGGCCGATGGCGCCGAGCAGGTGGCCCATGCGGTCCGATTCCAGCCACAGCGCGGTATCCAGCGCGGTGGTCGGCACGGTTTCGAAATAGTTGGTGCGGTCGAACCAGGTGGTGCCGTTCATGTCGGTGGTGCCGACCTTTTCCAGCGGCGCAAAGAAGCTGCCCTTGTTGTTTTCCGAGCCGGAGAACATCAGGTGCTCGAACAGGTGCGCAAAGCCGGTCTTGCCGGCCGGCTCGTCGCCGGAGCCGATGTGGTACCAGATGCTGACCGCCACCACCGGCGCCTTGTGGTCTTCGTGCACCACCACGGTCAGACCGTTGGGCAGGGTGAAGCGGGTATAGGCGATGTCGGGAATGGCGCTGCTGGCCGTGCTCTTGGACAGGCTGGCCGGGGCGGCGGCAACGGCGGGGGCAACGGAACCGGCGGCGACGCCGAGCACACCGGCGATCAACAAGGACAGCGGACGCAGCATGTGACACTCCAGAACAGGACAATCGGCCGAGGGTAGTGGCTGCTTGGCAGCGCCGCAAATGCTGATGGACAGGGGGGGGGCTGCGGATGCAACGGTCAAGCCGGCAGCAATGCCGGCCGGCTTCGTCAGCTTCTAGATTTAGCTTGGCTGAGCGAGCTCGACCTGCCGCCGCTCAAGTTGCTCGTCGCCTCGCCGTTACTTGGGGCGACCTATCCTGACCAGACGCTACCTGTCGATCACGCCATGACCGTCCTGTTGCCGCCCGTGCCGATCCCTGCCGACGACGCCTTGCGCGTGGACGCGGTGCGCCGGCTGGAGGCACTGAACACTGAAGCCGAGGCCGAATTCGACGACATCGCCTGGCTGGCCGCGCACGTCACCGGCGCGCCGATGGCGTTGGTGTCGTTGCTGGATGCCGACCGCCAGTGGTTCAAGGCGCGCTGCGGCACCGATCTGGAAGGCACGCCGCGTAGTGCTTCGTTTTGCTCCTACGCGATCATGGGCACCGAGTTGATGGAAGTGCCCGATGCCGAAGCCGACCCGCGCTTCGTCAACAACCCGTTGGTGATTGCCGCCCCCGGCGTGCGCTCGTACGCAGGGGTGCCGTTGATCGGGCGCGAAGGCTACGCCTACGGCACTTTGTGCACGCTCAGCACCAAGCCGCGCGTGCTCGACGAGAACCAGAAGCAGGCCTTGATCCGCCTTGCGCGGCAGGCATCCAACCAGTTGGAAGCGCGTCGCGACCGCTTGGAAGCGCAGGCGCAGCGGCAGACCTTGAGCATGTTGCTGGAAGCCATGCCCGACGGCGTGGTGGCCTGCGGCACCGACGGATTGCTGCGCGAGTTCAATCACGCCGCCCGGCAATGGCATGGCACCGACCCGCGCCTGTTGCCACCGGCGCAATGGGCGCTGCATTTCGATCTATACACCGCCGACGGCAACAGCCTGCTGCCCACTGACGCCATCCCGCTGCTGCGTGCGTGGCGCGGCGAGCATGTACGCAATGCCGAGCTGGTGATCCGCGCCACCGGCCAGCCGCCGCGCAGCGTGCTGTGTAACGCAGACCCGGTGGTCAGCGAGAAGGGCACGGCATTGGGCGCGGTGTGCGTGATGCACGACATCACCCAGCTCAAGGATGCCTCGGCTGCACTGGCCGGCGAACGCGCGCGGCTGCAGGCACTGGTGGACGCGTCGCAAGACGTGGCCATCATGGCGTTCGACCCGCAGTGCCGTCTGGAACTGTTCAATCCCGGTGCCGAGCGCTTGCTCGGTTACCGCGCCGGCGAGGTGCTGGGCACGTGCCCGGCACGGTTCCATCTGCCGGCCGAACTCGAGCGGCATATGGCGACGCTGGCGTTGTCGCCACCGTCGTACCTGGAATTGGCCGCCGCCGCCGCTGGCGATGTGCTGGCCGAGGAACTGTGGACATTGGTACGCAAGGACGGCGACCTACGTCGCGTGCGCCTGTGTTTCAACGTCATCCATGACGCGCAGCAAGGCCTGGCCGGGTATCTGGCAATGGCCATCGACGTCACCGCCGAATTGCAGGCGCAAGCCGCCGCGCAGTTGGCCGCCGAGCGCTTCACCGGTGCATTCGAAACCGCGCCACAAGGCATGGCAATCGTCTCGCTGGAAGGGCAATGGCGCGACGTCAATCCGGCGTTGTGCGGCATCCTGGGCTATTCGCGCGAGCAGCTGTTGCGCACGAACTTCCAGCAGATCACCCATCCCGATGATGTGGAAATGGATCTGCAACTGGTGCAGGACCTGATCGACGGCAAACGCGACAGTTACAGCCTGGGCAAGCGCTACATCAGCCAGCAGGGCGCGGTGATCTGGGCGCAGCTGTCGCTGTCGCTGGTGCGCGACAGCAGCGGTGCGCCAGTGCATTTCGTCTCGCAGATCCAGGATGTGACCGAGCGCCACGTAGCGGCCGAACGGCTGGCCGAAAGCGAAGCGCGCCTGCGCGCGATCAGCGACGCCACGCCCACCTTGGTGGCCCAGTTCGATGCCGGGCAGCGCTACCTGTTCGCCAATCAAGCGCATCGCGCCTGGCTCGGTATGGAACCTGCCAGTCTGGTCGGTCGCCATATCACCCAGGTGTTGGGCGAAAACCTCAGCACCGCCGCGCGCGCTGCATTGGCACAGGCGGTGGCCGGGCAACGCGCCAGCTTCGAACATGTCTTGCGTGGCGGCACCAGCCTGCGCGATGTAGAAGTGACCCTGGTGCCGGAAACGCATGGCGCTGCGACGCCAAAAACGCAGGGCTTCTTCCTGATGGCGCACGATGTCACTGCGCACAAGACACTGCACCGTTTGATGCACGAACGCGCCACCCGCGATGCATTAACCGGCCTGCCGAATCGGCATGCCTGGTCCGAAGCGTTGCAGGTGGCGGTTGCGCAGGCGCAACAGCACCAGCTAGCAGTGGCGGTGATGTTCCTGGATCTGGACGGCTTCAAACGCATCAACGACACCTACAGCCACCGCGCCGGCGATGCGGTATTGGTGGCGTTCGGCAATTGCCTGCAACGCGCGGTTGGCGAGCGCTATCTGGTGGCACGCCTGGCCGGCGACGAATTCGTGGTGTTGCTCGATGCGCTGCAGGATCCGCAGGCCGAATGCGCCGCGGTGGCCGACCGTATCCGCACGCTGGCGGCGGAAGGCGCCCTATTTGGCGACCAGCATCTACCGATCCAGCCCAGCATCGGTGTGGCCTGGCAACACGGCGCACAGGCCGAGGCGGCCAGCCTGATGCATGCCGCTGATGAGGCGATGTATGCAGCCAAGCGCGCGCGGCGGCCAGCTGGGCAGACATCGCGGCAGTAAGCGCTGTGTGTTGCTGGCGCAAGCCAATGCGTTGCTGCTGCTGACGCGTGCGCATGCCTGGCGCGAATCGCTGACTTCCAACTCTCGGCTCTCAACGCCCAGCAGCGTTCGCGTTGTTACAACTCAACGATGCCCGCGTTCTTGCCAAGGAAAGAGTGATAGCGCTGGCTGACGCCGACTCCGGCATCTTGCGCGATGCGGTTGGTGCACAGGCGCGCTGTCCCGTGGTTTTCCAGTGCACCCGCCATTGCTTCTAGCAGGACAGCAATGCTGTCTTTGGACCGCCAGTGCCGCGCAACCTTGCATGGACGCACGAATGCAAGGCAGATGGTTCTTTCGTCACAAGCCAGGGTCATCAGTCACGGCGACCGCCGTGCATCCTACCGAGATCGCCTGCCGCGCAGGGGCCAGAGCCCGCGTGCGCGGCAGGCAATTGCGCTTACGCGCGCAGCCTTTCGTCATGCGCTGTTTGTGCAGCGGTCGCTGTCTTCGCAGTGGCGAGTGCGTGCGCTGCGCTGCGTGCCTGCGGCCGCGCGGTGTCCGATACCAACCGGAACACTGCCACGGCGCGGGTCAGGTCCGCTGCTTGGTCTTCCATGCTGCGCGCCGCCGCGGTGGCTTCTTCCACCAGTGCGGCGTTTTGCTGGGTCATTTCGTCCAGCTGCATCACCGTGGTCCGTGGTGCTGACCTGTTCGATGCCGGCACTTTGTTCGGTGCTGGCGGCGGTGATCTCGGCCATGATGTCGGTCACGCGTTTCACCGAGCTGACCACGTCGGTCATGGTGCTGCCGGCCTGTTGCACCAACTCCGAGCCTTGCGCCACTTTCTCAACCGAATCGGAAATCAGCTGTTTGATCTCCTTGGCGGCACCGGCCGAGCGCTGCGCCAGGGCGCGCACTTCGGTGGCGACCACGGCAAAACCACGTCCTTGTTCGCCGGCGCGTGCCGCTTCCACGGCTGCATTCAAGGCCAGGATATTGGTCTGGAAGGCGATGCCGTCGATGACCCCGATGATGTCGGAAATGCGCGCCGACGATTGCGTGATCGCCTGCATGGTGCTGACCACTTCCTGCACCACGCGGCCGCCGCTTTCGGCCACTTCGCCGGTGCCCTTGACCAGTTGGTTGGCCTGGCGTGCGTTGTCGGCGTTCTGGCGTACGGTGGAGGTGAGTTCTTCCATCGAAGCGGCGGTTTCTTCCAGATTCGCCGCCTGGTGTTCGGTGCGCGTGGACAGATCGGCATTGCCGCTGGCAATCTCACCTGCCGCGGTGTTGATCATCTCGGCCGATTGCTGGATGCCCTGCACGATGCTGGTCAATTGAATCGCCGTGCGGTTAGCCGCATCGGCCAACCGGCCAAACGCGCCTTCGTAATGCGACTCGACGCGCTGCGACAGATCGCCGTCCGCGATCGCGGCCATGATGCGGCCCACATCGTCCAGCCCCGCATCGGCCTGCTGCATCAGGCCGTTCAAGGCCTGCACCATTTCCGCAAACGCGAATTGATAGCGCGATTGATCGCCACGTGCAGAGAAATCGCCGTGCGCGGCGGCATCGGCCAGACGTGCGATATCGCTGTTGATCGCCGACAGATTCTCTTTGACCGTATCCAGCGCCTGATGCAAGGCTGCGCGCTGGCCGGGCAGGCGGCGCATGTCGCGGCGTAGATCGCCACGGCCGTAGTCGCTCATCACGTCCATGGCTTCATTGATGGCGTCCAGGTGTTCGAACACCACCGTGTTGACGCCGTGCGCCAGCGTGCCGTAATCGCCGGGGAAATCTTCCGGAATGCGATGCGCGATGTTTTCGCCCTGCTGCAGGCCGATCATGGTCTGCATTTCGCCATTGAAGCGCTGCAGCTGGTTCTGCATCTGCTGCATGCTGTGCATCAGCTGACCGGTTTCATCGCGCGATTCCACGCGGATGTCGTTGTCGAAGCGGCCCGAAGCGATTGCCTCTGCAGTGCGCGAGGCGGCGCGTAGCGGTGCCGCCATGGCCGAGGCGATCAACCAGCACAGCCCGATCACCAGTGCCACCAGGGCACCGCCAATCAAGGTCAAGGTGCGCGTGAATCCCCATGCCTGCACTTGAATGTCTTCGGCATACACGCCCATCACCAGCACCCAGTTCCAGGCCGGGAATTTCTCGGCGTAGCTGATTTTCGGTAACTGCTCCTTCTTGCCCGGCTTGGGCGCGTCGTAATAGCTGAAGCCATCGCCGCTGTCGATGGCGGTCTTGATGTCGCGATACACGTATTGCCCGGCATCGCTCTTGTAGTCGGTCATGTCGCTGCCGACCGGGCGCTTGGGATGCATCAGGATGCGCATCTGCGGGTCGACGATGAAAAAGTAATCCACGCCATCGTTGGTGCGCATGTCGGCCAACGTGGTGCGTGCGGCTTCCTTGGCTTGCTCAAGGCTCAGTTCGCCGGCTTTGACCTTGTCGGCGTAGTGCTGCATCACGGTCAGGCCCATCTCGACCTCGGTCTTGACGCTGAGCTTGCGCGCTTCAACCAGATCCAGATATTGCAACCGTGCGGCGGCCACCGCCAGCAGAATCACACCCACGGTCAATAGCGTGCACAACAGGACGAATTTACGGGTGAGCGGGAGATTGGCAACGTAACGACGCAACATGGAAACGACGGGCATGACAACGACATCCAAAACGCGCACAAGCGCCATGGGTTGGATAGCGGCTGATGTACGCTGGTGTTGAACGTTATCTGCGGCCGCGCCTGCTTATTTAAGGCATTTATTGCATAACGACGCGATGGCGATGTAAGTACGCAGCGCCATTGGGTGCGATGCGCATGATCGAACACAACGCATCTCACGCAATGGCGCGCTTGTCCTATCTACTCTGTCCTGTGACTGCTGCGGTGTCCCGAAGACATCTGCTGTGTTCGGCCTGCTTGCAAGACGGTGCAGCGATCAGCCGCCCTGCAGGACAGCTCAGATCGTGCAACGCAGACTGCGAAAGTCTGCGCTGCACTAGCCGGCGCGCTGCATGCTTTTACTGCATGTTGATCAACCTGCCGCGCAGAAGCCGAACTCGGCCGTTGCACCGGCAGCCAGGGTGCGATTGAAGTCCACACCGCTGGCCTGCAGTGCGCTGCCGCTCTGCGACCAGGTTACATTCCAGGCGTTGTTGACGGTGCCGGTGACCGTCAGCGAGATCGACCACGTGCCGCTGGCGGTACCGGTATTGGTGACCTGCACGCGATTGCAGTAGCCGCCGTTCCACTTGCTGTCGGGGATCACCTTGGTGCTGAAGCCAGCGCTCGGCGTTGGCGTTGGCGTGGGGGTCGGGGTTGGCGTCGGAGTTGGCGTCGGTTTGGTGTTGCTTGCCGTGCCCCATAGCGTCCGCAACAAGGTCATCTTGTCTTCGCGCACCGTGGTCCAGTCGTCGCGCAGGATGCCGCCGGTATCGCCGCTATTGGGGTTCCACGCCCAATAGAACCCTCCGTTGATGCCCTTGCTACGCAGGTACTTCACCAGCGCGTCCTGCCAGACTTTGTCGCGCGCATCGCCTTCACCGTACTTGCCGCCGAATTCGCCCAGCACCAGCGCGTGATTGCTGGCAAACTGGCCGAAATGGCGGGTCCAGATCAAGGGCATGTTGTTGGGGAAGTTGCTGTCGTTGAAGTACGACTGCACGAACACGTCCGGGCCGTACACATGCGGTGCCAGCAACAGGCGGTTGGCCGGAATGTTCAATGGTGTGCAGGCCAGCGGCTGCAGGCTGCCACCCCAGAAGATGCCGCCATTGGTCGAACACACCGGGTTGTCGGTGATGCCTTCCACCGCAATGATCCACTTCGGCGCCACCGCAAGCACAGCGGCAGAACCGCGCTCGGCGGCCTTGTTCCAGTCGGTGGCGGCGTTGCCCGTGGCCCAGGTCGCCGCGCCGTGCGGCTCGTTCTTCAGATCCACGCCGAGCATGCTCGGCACGTTCTTGTAGCGGTTGGCGACAAAGCGCAGATCGTTCAGCCATTGCGCTTCGGAATACGAATCGGTGTACCACAGCTCTGAAATGGAACCGCAATCGGGACTGTGGTTATCCAGCAATACATACATGCCGCGTGCGTTGAATTCGTTGATCACTTTGTCGAGAATCTGTAACGAGCTCAGGCCCTGCAAGTCGGCATTGCGGCTGTAGTCGATGCTGGTGGGCATGGTGTCGCTACGCAGCGTGGCCGGGCAGAACGGCAGGCGCACCGCGTTGAAGCCCAGGCCCTGCATCTGGTCGATCATATCTTTCCAGTTGCGTACCCACAGGCCATGAATGACATGGTTGCTGGTCTCGAAGCCGAACACGTTCACGCCCTTGAGCTGAACCACCTTGCCCTTGTCGTTGACGATCTTGTTTTTGCTGACCGAATAGCTGAAAGCCGGAGCGGCGGTTAGCGCTAACATCGTTGCAAATGCGAGCGTACTTGCAGCCTTGAAGATGGACATGATGTCTCCTGGTTAAGCGAGCTCGACAGTCGAGCTCGCTGAGGGGGCATCTTGGTCTTCGGCTGTGCCGCGTGGCGTGACCGTTGCCACAGAAAAGCGCAGTGGCATACCAGTCACATCCAAGCTGCGGGCGAGCTCGCTTTCCCGCACACTAGGGTTGCTGCGTGCTGTTCGCAGGTTGTCCTTTCTGTTGCCGGAGTGTCCCCCATGTCCTTGTTGCGTGCCGAACTGGCGCAATGGCGCGCCTCCCCCGCGCGCGAACTACTGGCCGGTGCGGTGGCCACGTTTGCCCTGATTCCCGAAGTGATTGCATTCGCGTTCGTGGCCGGGGTCGATCCGCAGGTGGGCCTGTTCGCATCCTTCGTGATTGGCATCGTGATTGCGTTCTGTGGCGGACGCCCTGCGATGATTTCTGCTGCAGCCGGCTCGGTGGCACTGGTGGCTGCACCGCTGGTGGCTGCGCACGGGCTACCGTATCTGCTGGCCGCCGGCTTGCTGGCCGGCGCAGTGCAGATTCTGTTCGGGCTGCTGCGGCTGGGCGTGCTAATGCGCTTTGTCAGTAGCTCGGTGCGCACCGGTTTCGTCAATGCGCTGGCAGTGTTGATCTTCGCCGCGCAGTTGCCGCATCTGTTAGGTGCCAATCTGACCACCTGGGTCATGCTGGGCGTAGGGATGGCCATCATCTACGGCCTGCCGCGTCTGCGCGTGCCCGGAGTGTCGGCAATTCCTTCGCCACTGTTGTGCATTCTGCTGCTCAGCGTTGCCAGCACCGCGCTGCATCTGCCGCTCAAGACCGTGGCCGATCTGGGCAAGCTGCCCAACGCGCTGCCGTTCCTGCAATGGCCGGCGGTGCCGTTGACGCTGGAAACGCTGCGCATCATTGCGCTGCCGGCGCTGGCCATTGCGATGGTGGGCTTGCTCGAATCGATGATGACCGCGCGCGTGGTCGATGAACTCACCGACACGCCCAGCAACAAGAACCGCGAATGCACCGGGCTAGGCATCGCCAACGCTGCCGCCAGTCTGTTCGGCGGCATTGCCGGCTGCGGCATGATCGGGCAGACCGTGGGCAACGTGAAATACGGCGGCCGTGGTCGTCTCTCTACGTTGTTTGCCGGCGTGTTCCTGCTGATCCTGATGGTGATGCTCAAGCCGTGGGTGTCGCAGGTGCCGGTGGTGGCGCTGGTGGCGATCATGGTGATGGTGTCGGCGGAGACCTTCGACTGGCGCTCGCTGCGCACGGTGGTGACCAACCCGCGTACGTCCAGCGTGGTGATGCTGGCGACCGTGGCGGTGACGTTATTCACCCACAATCTGGCGGCAGGTGTGGCGGTAGGCGTGCTGCTGAGCGGGGTATTCTTCACCTTCAAGGTGGCCGGGCTGCTGCAGATCACGCACGCCGACAGTGCCGATGGCGTGCGCACCTACAGCGTGCGCGGGCAGGTGTTCTTCGCCTCGGCCGATGTCTTCATCGACGCCTTCGATGCACGCGAGGTGCCTGGCGGCGCAGTGGTGCTCGACGTCAGCCGCGCACACTTCTGGGACATCACCGCAGTGGCAGCACTGGACAAGGTGGTGCAGCGCTTGCGCCATCACGAGTTGGACGTGCAAGTGACAGGCTTGAATGCCGGCAGCCGGCGCCTGATGCAGCGGCATGCCTTGGGTGAGGACGCGCTTGAGTCTGCGTTGCCCTGAGCCGGGGTCACGCGGCCGGGATGCGCCCCGCATGCCTGGCGCGCACCCAGTGCCTGGCTGTCCCTGCCCTGAGCGCAGCTGCGCGCGAACGCAAGTTCGGGTAGGCCACGCCAATGATTCGGCATCCTGATTGCCGGTTGCTGCCGTGAAGCCAGTGCGTTCCAACCCGAGATGTGCGCCTGCGTGCCGTGCCCGGCGCTGCGGGCGCGTGTCTGTTCAAAGGGTCGCGCGGCCATGACCAATGCACCGCTTCTGAAACGGATGGTGGACCTGGCCGCCATCCGCGATGCCGATCTGCTCGACCTGAGTCTGGTGCGCACCTGCGCGAGGTCTGCGCCGCCGAAGAACTCTCGCTGCGACGCATCGCCCCGGACGGCCGCAGCATGGCCGAAACGCGTCTGCACGACGACGGCCGGCTGTCGCTGACGGTGGCCGAGATCCACGATGCACGCACGCGCACCCAGCTGGCCGAGGTCCATGGGCCGGGCGATGTGGTGCAGCTGCAGGAAGATGGCCGCCCCTTGCTGGTCTACCCAATGATGAAAGTGCGCGGCATCCGCACCTGCCTGCGGGTGGCCGGCGCGCGCATTGCCGGCATTGCCAAGCAAGCGATGCTGCAGCGCTTTGCGCGCTTCTTCCAGAATTACCGCAGCCTGCGCGACGACGCCCAGCGCGAGACACTGACTGGTCTGCGCAACCACAAGACCTTCGACGATGTGATCCTGCGGCTGTTTGCAGGCGGTGCCGAATCCGCAGCGGAACAGGGCGTGGCTGGGGATCGTCTGCTGTTCCGCTTCGGCGACGAAGAGTTCGTGATTGTGTTGCGCGGCGTGGACTGCGATACCGCTGTGAGCCTGTTCGAGCGATTCCGGCTGGCCGTGGCCGAGTTACCTGTTCCCGCAGGTGGGGCAGGTCACGCGCAGTACCGGCATCGTCGAACTGACCCACGGTCAGCTGATCAGCGAAATGCTGGACGAAGCCGACGGCGCTGTACTGGGCCAAGCAACACGGCCGCAATCGCGCGGCGGTGTATGCCGAGCTGATCGCCGGCGGGCAGTGCGGCAGGTTGCGCACCCGGTGGGCAGCGTCGATCTGTCCTGAGCCGCAGCGGCGCGTTGGAGCAGGCCACCGGCCCACTCGCCGCAGACAACCGCACCGACCTTCATCCGCGCACAGCGCAATCGCACTGCATGCATTGGCGCGGGCGCGGATATGGTCCTGCACGCGATGCTGGCTACACTCCAGGGCTATCCAAGATCTGGGGTGTGCAATGAAGCGAGTTGCCGTAGGACTTCTGGCGATGGCGGTCTCGACCGCGCTGATGGCGGCCACGCCGAGTTTCGATGGCGCGCGCATCTCGCGTGACGTCAAGGAACTTGCCTCCGATGCCTATGAAGGCCGCGGCCCTGCCACTGCCGGCGAAGAAAAGACCATTGCTTACCTGAGCAAGCAGTTCGCCGAGGCCGGCCTGCAGCCGGGCGGCGATCTGGCCAACGGCAAGCGCGCCTGGACCCAGGCGGTGCCGCTGCGGCGCGCCGATATCGTCGGCACGCCTACCATTGCGGTGCAGAACGCCGGCAAGCAGCAAGCGCTGACCCAGGGCAAGCAAATCGCCATCCGCGCCGCGCTGGATGGCTCATCCCACGTGGAGATCGCCAACGCGCCGCTGGTGTTCGTCGGCTACGGCGTCAAGGCGCCGGAGCGCAACTGGGACGACTTCAAGGGTGTAGATCTGAAGGGCAAGATCGCCGTGGTGCTGATCAACGACCCGGATTTTGAAACCGGCAAGGGGGATTTCGACGGCGTCGGCATGACCTACTACGGCCGCTGGACCTACAAGTACGAAGAAGGCGCGCGCCAGGGCGCCCTCGGCGTGCTGGTCATGCACGAAACCGCGCCGGCCTCGTATGGCTGGGACACGGTGGCCAGCTCCAACACCAACACCATGTTCGACGTGGTGCGCGACAACCCGCGTAGCGCGCATCCCACGCTGGAAGGCTGGATCCAGCGCGATCTGGCCACCGAGCTGTTCAAGCATGCCGGGTTGGATTTCGAGACCTTGAAGAAGCAAGCGCAGGCGCGCGGCTTCAAGCCGGTCGAACTCAAGAACCAGCGTTTGAGCGCCAGCTATCGGGTCAAGTCCGACGTGATCACGTCGCACAACGTCGTCGCGCGATTGGAAGGCAGCAAGCATCCCAACGAAACGCTGATCTACAGCGCGCACTGGGACCACATCGGCGTGGGCAAACCGGATGCACGTGGCGACACCATCTTCAACGGCGCATTGGACAACGCCAGCGGCACCGCTGCGTTGCTGGAGCTGGCGCGCAGTTTCGCCAAGGGGCCAAAGCCCGAGCGCTCGGTGGTGTTCCTGGCCGTCCCCGCCGAAGAGAAGGGCTTGCTGGGCTCGGAGTTCTACGCATCCAAGCCGCTGTATCCGCTGGACACCACGGTGGCAGTGATCAACATGGACGGCATGAATCCGTTCGTGCCTTCGCGCGATTTCGGCATCTACGGCACCGCAAAACTCGAACTGCTCGATCAACTGAAGAGCGTCGCTGCGCAATCCAAATTGCGCTACACGCCCGATCCCAAACCGCAGGCTGGCTATTTCTTCCGCTCCGATCATTTCTCCTTCGCCAAGCGCGGCGTGCCGGCGCTGTCGTATGCAGCCGGCCAGGACTGGGAAGTGGGTGGCGTGGCGGCAGGCAAGGCCGCAGCCGACGACTACACCGCCAAGCGCTATCACCAGCAAGGCGACGAATGGAAGCCGGATTGGACCTTCGCCGGCGCTGCACGCGACTTGGGTGTGTTGTATGCGCTAGGCCAGCAGCTTGCCGACTCGCGTCAGTGGCCGAACTGGAGCCAAGACTCGGAGTTCCGCGCCACCCGCGACGCCAGCGAGGCGGCACGCAAGTAACAGCGGATGACAATGCTATTGCGCGGCGATCAGGCGGGCGCTGCGGTTATTGGTGCGGCACGTATCAGGTGTACATGCCGCTTTGAGTGTGCGTTGCCTGCCGCCTATTGAGTGCTTGCGATGTTCTACTCAGTCCCTAAAGATCGCCGATCTCTGCGTTCTTGTGATGGATTGAACGCTGTGCCTAAGTTAGTTGCAGTTGCAGTCTGTAGATCGCGGAGCTGCTGATCTGCGGCTCGGTTGCAGGGCCCTTGCCCGTCCACCATCGCAGGACATGCTGCAAGTACGTCCCTGTAAGCTCCTTGGCGGCATCCATGCCGCCCAGGGTCCCGCGACGGTGGGCGGGCAAGGACCAGTCACGCTGGTCGGTGTGCATAGCTTTCAATAACGCAGCACGGAAACCGCCTGGTGCGGTGTCCTCGCCGCTTGCGGGACTGTTGGCGGTATGGATGCCGTCATCGAGCCCCATGGACGGGTTTACGGCGTGTCCCGCGAGCGCTGAGGGCACCGCACACTCGACCAACCAAGCTTTTCACTCAAGCCACGCAACGCCTGGAACGCCAGATCGTCTTAACCGATTAGAGCGATCAGTAGCTGGCGACGTCACGTTCTGCTTCTTCAGCAAAGCAGTCAGCAAATTGTTTGGGGCGGCGAGGACCGCCATGTGACCAGCCAGGCTTTGCCCGAAGTCATCGCTTGCATCCAAGAAATGCAACGCCAACACCCCGTCACTGCAACCGATTCCACGTCATGGCACACCAATTGCAACGCTTCTGCATGACAGCCAGGCATGCTGCCCCGTGACAGCATGTGCGTTAGGCTGCAATCTGTTGGGGTTGCGTTCGGTCGCTGCGGCGTAGTCTGCCGCGCGGTCCTCGTCGGGAGGGGCGAAGACTGCAAGCGGCCTTCGTTGCTTTAACGGTCGATTCTTTAGGATGCGCTGCGGCATGAGGTTGCAGCCAGGAGAACTTGTGCATCGGAGTGGTTTCAGAGCGTCTTGGTCGCACAGCGTCGGGCTCGCCCGCGTCACCGCGTGCCAGGCAACATCGCACTGCATGGCGGGTATGGACCCCCCGTTTCAGCCCGCACTGTCGCTCTCGCGCGACGGGCAGCCCTGATGGATGGCACCGTGACTCTTTCCCCGACACCCACTGCAATGCCCCCCGTTTCTGCCCTCGATGCCGGTAAGCCCACGCTGCCGCCGGAAGCGCCGTTGGCAATGCCCGAACAGAATCTGCGCGAAGGCAGCCTGCAAGTGCGCCACCAGCGCACCTCGCCAGCCGGCATCGGCGTGCGCCGCTTTTATCTGATCGGCGGCACCTTCGCCACCACTGCCGTTGCCGTGTGGGTGATGCTCAGCGTGCTGTGGCCCGACGGCATCAGCGTGCTGGAAGGCTGCCTGCTTGGGTTGTTTATCCTGCTGTTCGCCTGGATCGCCATGTCGTTCGCTAGCGCCGTGGCCGGCTTCGTCACCGTGGTGGCGCGTGCCGGGCGCAAGCTCGGTATCGACCCGGAAGAACCGCTGCCCACGCTGCGCTCGCGCACTGCGTTGTTGATGCCCACCTACAACGAAGACCCGCGCCGGTTGCTGGCCGGTCTGCAGGCCATCTACGAATCGGTGGCCGAAACCGGCCAGCTGGAGCACTTCGATTTCTTCGTGCTCAGCGATACCACCCGCGAGCACATCGGCCGCGCCGAAGAACTGGTGTATGGCGAACTGTGTGACCGCGTCGATGGTCACGGTCGCATCTTTTACCGCCGCCGCGCCGACAACGCCGCGCGCAAGGCCGGCAACGTGGCCGACTGGGTGCGTCGCTTCGGTGGCAGCTACTCGCAGATGCTGATTCTGGACGCCGACAGCGTCATGACCGGCGACACCATCGTGCGGCTGGTCGCCGGCATGGAAAATAACCCGGACGTCGGCCTCATCCAGACCCTGCCGGCGGTGGTCAACGGGCAGACCCTGTTTGCCCGCATGCAGCAGTTTGGCGGCCGCGTGTATGGGCCGATCATCGCCTTCGGCGTGGCCTGGTGGCACGGCGCCGAGAGCAATTACTGGGGCCACAACGCCATCATCCGCACCCAGGCGTTTGCCGATCATGCCGGCCTGCCGTCGCTGCGCGGGCGCAAGCCGTTCGGCGGGCACGTGCTCAGCCACGACTTCGTGGAAGCGGCGCTGATGCGGCGTGGCGGTTGGGCCATGCACATGGTGCCGTACCTGCAGGGCAGCTACGAAGAAGGCCCGCCCACGCTCACCGACCTGCTGATCCGCGACCGCCGCTGGTGCCAGGGCAACCTGCAGCACGCCAAGGTGGTCAGCGCCAAGGGCCTGCACTGGATCAGCCGCATGCACATGCTGATCGGCATCGGGCATTACTTCACCGCACCGATGTGGGGCCTGCTGATGCTGATCGGTATCGGCATTCCGCTGGCCGGCGGCGGTATTGATCTGGCCGGCGACCTGCCGTTCTCGCCCGCCCGTTATTGGCATGGCAGCAGCCAGGGCAATGCGATCTGGATCTTCATCTGCACCATGTTCGTGTTGCTGGCCCCCAAGCTGCTCGGCTACATCGCGCTACTGCTCAACCCGCGCGAGCTGCGTGCCTGCGGCGGTGCCTTCCGCGCGGCGGTGAGCATCCTGCTGGAAACCGTGCTGGCGGCCTTGATGGCGCCGGTGGTGATGTACCTGCAGTCGCGCGGTGTATTCGAAGTGCTGGCCGGTAAGGATTCCGGCTGGGATGCGCAGGTGCGCGATGACGGCAAGCTGTCATGGCCGGCGCTGTTGCGCAGCTACGGCGGCCTGACCGTGTTCGGCCTGTTCATGGGTGCGGTGGCCTACGCGGTCTCGCCGGCGCTGGCCGCGTGGATGGGGCCGGTAATCGTGGGCATGGCATTGTCGATCCCGGTGGTGGCGCTGACCTCGCTGCGCCGCAGCGGCATGGCGCTGCGCCGTGCCGGCATTTTCTGCATCCCCGAAGAACTGGACCCGCCCAAGGTGCTGGTGCGCGCGTCCGAGCTGCGCCGCGCCGCTGCGCTAGAACCGTCGCTGATCTGAGTGCGCACCGGCGCCGGTCCTTCGGGTCCAGCGCCGGTGACGTTGCACGATGGCTACCGTTGCCTTTGCGTGCACGTAGCGCCGTCTGCGCTCGGTGATCTGGCCCGCCCGTCGCACAAGGCATAATGCCCAGCCCGCAAGCGGAGCTGGATAATGCTGGAAGTGATCGAACGCGAGACCGGACCGAACCCGCAATGGAGCGTGCTGTGGCTGCACGGCCTGGGCGCCGATGGCAGCGACTTCGCCCCGATGGTGCCGGAGCTGGTGCGCCCGGATTGGCCGGCGCTGCGCTTCGTCTTCCCGCATGCGCCGATCCGCCCGATCACCATCAACAACGGCGTGCGCATGCGCGGCTGGTACGACATTGTCGGCATGGATTTCGCCCAGCGCGCCGACAAGGCCGGTATTGCCGAATCGGTGGCGCAGGTCGAAGCCTTGATCGCCCATGAGCAGTCGCGCGGCATCGCGCCCGAACGCATCTTGTTGGCCGGCTTCTCGCAAGGCGGCGCCGTGACCCTGGCGGTGGGCTTGCAGCGTAGCGTGCCGTTGGCCGGCTTGATCGCGCTGTCGACCTATCTGCCGGATCCCGCTGCCGCCGCCACCCAGCTGCAGCCAGCCGCAACCCGCCAACCGCTGTTCATGGCGCATGGCACGGCCGACCCGGTGGTGCCGTTCGCGGCTGGCCAGGCCAGCATGCAGACCTTGCGCACGCTCGGCTTCGCGCTGGATTGGCACACCTACCCGATGGGCCACCAGGTCTGTCTGGAAGAGATCGAGGCCTTGCGCGACTGGATGCAGGCGCGCTTCACCGCCGCCTGAGCCCATGGCCCAGCGCGCGCCGCAGATTGCCTGGATGCCGGACCTGTGCCGGCTGCCACGGCTGGGCGCGATGCTGGGCCTGGCCGAACTGGTGGTACTGGTGGTGACCCTGGTGCCCGATGCCGGCGCCGCACGCAGCATCACCTTGTCGCGGTTCGTCTCCGCCAGCGGTCTGGCGCTATGGCTGGCGCTGGCGGTCAGTGTGTTGCTGTGCGTGTTGCGGCCAAGCCTGTCGCGATTGCCGCCACGGCTGGGCGGGCTGGCCGCGTTGCTGATTGCCGCGGTGGTGGCGATGCTCGGCGCCGGCATCGTGCACAGCCTGTATGCAGTGCTTGGGCAGGCGCCGCTGGGGCCGCTGGTTGGCTTCTGGCGGTTCACCTTGGGCAGCGCTGCCACCGTAGTGCTGATCACCGCGCTGGCGCTGCGCTATTTCTATGTCAGCGACCGCTGGGAGGCGCAGGTGCAGGCCAATGCACGCGCCGAGGCCGACGCCTTGCAGGCGCGCATTCGCCCGCACTTCCTGTTCAATAGCATGAACCTCATCGCCAGCCTGCTGCGGCGCGACCCGGTGGTGGCCGAGCAGGCGGTGCTGGATCTGTCGGATCTATTCCGCGCCGCGCTCGGCGCCGGCGAGGGCGTTTCCACCTTGCGTGCCGAATGCGAACTGGCCGAACGCTATCTGGCAATCGAATCGCTGCGCCTGGGCGAGCGCCTGCAGGTGCGCTGGCACCGCCAGGAGCCGCTGCCCTGGGAGCTGCCGATGCCGCGCCTGGTGCTGCAGCCATTGGTTGAAAATGCCGTACTGCATGGCGTTTCGCGCATGCCCGAAGGCGGTACGCTGTACCTGTCGCTGCGTCAGCGCGGCAACCAGTTGCAGATCCGTATCGTCAACCCGGCGCCGCAACCAGGTACCCAGTTGCCGCTGCTGGCTGGCGCCGGGCATGCGCAGGCCAGCATCTCGCACCGGCTTGCGTTCCAGTTCGGTGCCGGGGCACGGATGGCGGCCAGCTGGGCTGAAGGCTACTATGCCTGTGAGATCACATTGCCGCTGCCGTGAGGGGAGAGTCACGGTAGCGAGGGGGAGTCCATGACGGCCACGCAAGTGCGGGTGCTGATCGCCGATGACGAGCCACTGGCGCGCGAGCGCCTGCGCATGCTGCTGGGCGAGCATCCGCAGGTAGAGGTGATTGGCGAGGCGGAAAACGGCCAGCAAGTGCTGCAGCAGTGCGAACACCTGCATCCGGATCTGGTGCTGCTGGACATCGCCATGCCCGGCGTCGACGGCCTGGAAACCGCGCGCTTGCTGCGGCAAAGCCAGCCGCCACCGGCGGTGGTGTTCTGCACCGCCTACGACCAGCATGCTTTGTCCGCGTTCGACGCAGCCGCGCTGGATTACCTGATGAAACCGGTGCGCCCGGAACGCCTGGCGTCTGCCCTGGAAAAAGTCGCCACCTTTCTGGCTGGCCGCGTGCCCGGCACTGCGCCCAGGCCGCTGCGCACCCATCTGTGTGCGCGCCTGCGCGGCAGCTTGCGGCTGATCGCCATCGGCGACATCCGCTACCTGCAGGCCGAAGAGAAGTACGTCATCGTCCACCACACCCGTGGCGAAGACTTGATCGAAGAGTCGCTGAAATCGCTGGAAGACGAATTCGCCGAGCGCCTGGTGCGTATCCATCGCAATTGCCTGGTGGCCCGCGACGAGCTGGTGGAACTGCGCCGCAGCGGCGATGGCCAAGTGCACGCGGTGCTGCGCAACGTGCCGCAAACCCTGGAAGTGAGCCGTCGCTGCGTGGCCAGCCTGCGCGATCAATTACGTCAACTGTGAGTTCGGCGCCGGCTCCGCGATAATGCCGGCATGACCACGCTCCGTATCGCCACCCGCAAAAGCCCGCTCGCCCTTTGGCAGAGCGAACACGTCGCCGCCGCGTTGCGTCAACACCACCCCGGACTGGAGGTGGTGTTGGTACCGATGAGCACCCGCGGCGACGAAGTGCTGGACCGCTCGCTCGCGGCGATCGGTGGCAAGGGCCTGTTCCTGAAGGAGCTGGAGCTGGCGATGTTGCGCGGCGACGCCGATTGCGCGGTGCATTCGCTCAAGGATGTGCCGATGGAACTGGACGACCCGTTCGTGCTGCCGGCGATCCTGGAGCGTGGCGACCCGGCCGATGCGTTGGTGTCCAACCTCTATGCCAGCCTGCAGGCGTTGCCGCTGGGCGCACGCGTGGGCACGTCTTCGCTGCGTCGCCAGGCGCAGTTGCGCGCCGCACGCCCGGATCTGGAATTGATCGACCTGCGCGGCAACGTCAACACGCGGCTGGCCAAGCTCGACAACGGCGGCTACGACGCCATCGTGCTGGCCTGCGCCGGTCTGCAGCGGCTTGGGCTGGATGCACGCATCAGCGCGCGGCTGGACGCACCGGAGTGGTTGCCGGCGCCCGCACAAGGCGCGGTGGCAGTGGAATGTCGTGGCGACGACGCGCGTATCCACAGCTTGCTGGCGGTGCTGGATGCCGGCCGCACGCGCGCCTGCGTGGAAGCCGAGCGGGCAATGAATCGCGCGCTGCACGGCAGCTGCCATGTGCCGGTGGCTGCCTTCGCGCGCTGGGAAGGCGAGGGCCTTTTCCTGCAGGGCATGGTCGGCAGCGCCAGCGACGGCCGCCTGATCCACGCCGATGCACACGGCAGCGCCGACGATACCGAGGCGCTTGGCCGTCGCGTTGCGCAAGGACTGTTCGACAAGGGCGCCGCGCAGCTGCTGGCCGAGTTGTAACGTCGGGCCTGGAACAGCGCGCCCGGCCGCAGAAATCGAGCGCGCGCAGGCACGTCCAACCGAGAAAACCGCCGCTGCGTCAACAGGATCGATCCCGGTCACGAGAGCCGTGCCGGGTGCTCGCAATGCCCGCTTTGCGTAGGAGCGGCCTTGGCCGCGACAGGCTGCACCGGGAAAGCCCGCGTGCCCCGGCGCGCTCCTACACGAGCAATCCTCGCGGCGGCGCGGGTATGTTTTTCGCGGCTAGGTCGGTGTGTGGCCGGTGCTCGGCGCTGTCGTGAGCATCTACGCAACCTTATCACCAGCGCGGCGGCGGTCAGCGCATCGGCTTGCCGCAGCTCAGGCGTGCCGCCCGATGCCCGCTCCTTGTAGGAGCGGCTCTGGCCGCGAGAAGCTTCATCGGGATGCTCGCGCGGCCCGGGGCGCTCCTACACGCACAATCCCTCGCGGCGGTACGGACAAGTTTTTCGCGGCAGGGGCGGGGCGCGCCCGGTGCTCGGCGCTGTCGTGGGAGCCGAGCCCCGGACGCGGCCGCCAGCGGGCGCTTACTTGAACGTGTAAACCAGATTGACCGTAGTCAGCGTATCGGTCTTCTTGTCGCCGTCGCTGACCTCGCTGTTGTGGCGCATCTGCCACGCAGCCTTCAGCGCGAAATGCGAGTTCATGCTGACCTGCACGCCGAAATCGTTCTGCGCATAGGTGTTGTATTCGCCCGATTCCACCAGCAGCGTGTTGATCACATCGGTGTTGTCGGTAACGGTGTACTTCAGGTCGAACAGGCCGCGACCAATCAACCCGGTTTCGTTGCGGTCTTCGTTGCTGTTGTGCGCGCGGCGCACACCCGGGCCCACCTGCGCGTCCAGGTAGAACCGGTCGGCGTCGATCAGGCGCGTGCCGTAGCCGATACCGAAGGTGGCCAGACGGTCGTAGGTGGCGAAGTCGTCGTGCTCGTAGCGGCCGGTGGCGGTGAGCTGGCGATGTTCGCCCAGCTGCAGTGCGCTACCGGCGCTGCCGGTGTAACGCTCTGCCGTGGTCTGGCGTTCGCGCATAGTGCTGCCATCTTCGTTGGTGTTGGTGTATTCCGAGCTCGAACGCAGTGCGGTGGCATCCAGGCTGTGGATCCAGTCGCCGTCGGTGTAGCGCAGGCGCACACGGCCGTTGAGGCTGTCGGTGGTGCTGTTTCCGTTGGCGGCAGCGTAGCCGAGCTCGCCGCTGCTGCCGCTCCAGGGCGAGGGCACCAGCGCTGCGGCCGGGTCTGCCGGCGCCGGTGCGACTGCCTGGGCCCAGACGGTGGGCGTGATCAACAACAGTGGCAACAAGGCAGGCAACGGGGCACGGCGGGACATGGGCAGCTCGCTTTGGAGGGCAGGGAGAGGGTGGAAGCGATTTCATGATAACGGACTGTGCGGTGCCGTTATTGCCAAGTGAACGGCCCCCTTCATTGAGGGTTCGGGCGTAGAAAGCGGTCTGGGCCGTCATGGCGTGACGGGTTGTGTGCAATAGCCGCGGCGAAAGGGTGTCTGCGTACGGCTGGTGGCATGGTCGGAGCGATCGGTGAGTTCGCGTCTAGGTGGCACTGGGAGGAGGCGGACAATGCGCTTGGCGTGGCCGGAGTGATCCGCAGATGCGCGCTTGCGATTGCCAAGCGGCAAACAACGATGGTCACATCATGAGGTACGCGGGCCTGGCGAATGGCGCGGATCCGAGCGCCCCTGTGCCGTCGCATGCAAGCGACAGCGGCGCTGCCCGCCGCCATTGGCCTGGACGACCCCCCGTTCGACGCCGGCCGCGACGAGACCAACGGTCTGGGTCTTGTCGACCCGACACCCGTCGCCTGTTGCAGGCACGGATCGAGGATGCGGTATCTCAACGCCGGCAAGCTGTGAATGTTGCGACCGACCCAACAGACCACGCACCTGGGTCGGACGTAATCTGGACGCGTGCTGCTATCTGCCTACCGTCAGTTGCCTATCGCCAGACGGCGATGCTCACCCCGCCGCGCAAAGACTCGGACATAATCGACGCATGGACCGCTATGAACGCATCAACTCCCTGCATCGCTTGCTCAAATCGGCACGCTACCCGGTCACGGTGGCGCGGCTGCAGGATGAGCTGAGCTGTTCCCGCGCAACCGTCTACCGCGATCTGGCGTTTCTGCGCGATGCGCTAATGGCGCCGGTGGAAGGCGACGGCGAATCGGGCTTTCGCTATCTAACCGGTGAAAGCGATCGCTTCGAATTACCCGGCCTGTGGTTGAGCTCGGAAGAGCTGCACGCGTTGCTGGCTTCGCAGCAACTGCTCGCGCGGACCGGCGGCGGAGTGCTGTCCTCGATGCTGGCACCGTTGCAGCAACGCATCGAAGGCTTGCTCGCTGCGCAAGCCGGTGTCTCGCAATGGCCGGTGGATCGGGTGCGGGTGATTCCGCACCGCGGCCGCAAGCTGGACGAAGCCAGCTTCCGCACCGTGGCCTCCGGCGTGCTGGAGCGTAAGCAGCTGAGCTTCGACTACCGCGCGCGCTCTACGGATGAATCGACCAAGCGCACGGTGTCGCCACAGCGCATTACCCATTACCGCGACAACTGGTATCTGGACGCCTGGGATCACGGCCGCGATGGTGTGCGCAGCTTTGCGGTAGACCGCATCAACCATGCGCGCCTGCTCGATGCCGCGCCGCGCGATGTGCCCGACAGCGAACTGGACGAGCAACTTGCCGCCACCTACGGCATTTTCTCCGGAGCACCCAAGGGCTGGGCGACCATCGTGTTCAGTTCCAAGGCGGCGCGCTGGGTGGCCGACGAACATTGGCATTCCAAACAGCAGGGGCGCTTTCTGCCCGATGGCCGTTACGAGCTCAAGTTGCCGTATAGCAACTCGCGCGAACTGCTGATGGACGTGCTGCACTACGGCTCGGATGCGGAGATCGTTGAACCCATGTCGTTGCGCGAGCAGGCCAAGGCGTTGTTGTCGCTGGCATTGAGCAATTACGACTGAGCATTGCCGGTGGTGAACCGCGACGCCGCGCGGCTGTCGCGGCGCACATGTGAACGGCTATCGACCACGCGCCACTGACCTGGTGCATGGTCAGGGCGACCAACGCGCTCAGCGCTTGTTCGGCACCTCAAATCCCAGGCGGTCCACCTGCTCGCGCAGCTGCGGCACGCGCTTGAGTTTGTCGGTGTAGATCGAATACTCGTCGCGCATCTTGTTGACCAGCATGCGGTACTGCTCGCGGCTCATGTCCGGCTTGCGCGAAAAGATCCAGGCCAGGTCGCGGCCCGGGTAGGAGATCAGCATCCAGGAGCCATCCGGGGCGATTTCCAGAATGCGCTGCTTGGCCGGGATCACCTTGTAGAACCACACCCGCCAATCGCGGTTGCCGCTGTCGGCATCCACCGACGCGCGCGCGCTGACTTCCTTTTCCGGTTCACCGAACCCGTCGCGGTACAGATAGCGCACTGCCACCTTGCCGTCTTCGACCAGGGTGTATTCGTCGCGGCTGGTGACGTGGCCGCGCTCCACCGGGTTGGGCATGCGCGCAATCACGTACCAGGTGCCCATGATCTTGGACAGATTGACTGCCGGCTCACTGGCGGATGTGTCCTTGGCGTGTGCCACGGGCAGGCCCAGGACGAGCAGAAAAGCGAGGGCGATCGTAACGGTCAGGCGCATCGCAACATCACAAGGAGGCAGTCGGAGCAGCACACTACCGCATGCAGGGGGCAAGTTCGCGTCAACGGTCGCGTCTGGCAACGGTGCCGGGGGGGCTTCAGCGGATTGGGGGCGGTCGGGGCTGGCTGACGGGTGTCGGTCAGGCATTGGCGCCGCGGCCGCAGGGTTGTGCAGCGCGGGGCGGTCTGTTGTCGCTGGCTGTCAGGGTTGCCGAGACGCCGACATCGTAGCTGTCTGCAACTGCGACCTTCCCGAGCCCGGGTGCCTCTGAGACAGCGTCCGAGCCGCGCGCCGCACAGGCTCGCGTCAAGGTCGCAGCCGGTGAGATGGGCAGCGGCAATCCTGCGGGCCTGTTGTGATCCTTCCTGCACGGAGTGCCGCCATGTCGCATCGTCCTTCTTCCCATTCCGAACGTCCCGACCCGCGCGTACTGCGCCCGGTGCGGCAGATCGCCCTGGCCGGGCTGGCCCTGGTGCTGGTGTGGCCGGCCGCGCGTGGCTATAGCGAATGGATCGGCTGGTTGCCGCTGTGGCTGGTCGGCATGCCGATGCTGGCGTGGTGGAGCCTGTACCGGTTTGCCTTGCCCACCCTGGCAGGGCGTGGAGTGCGCCGTGTTGCGCCCCGTCGGCGCGGGCCGCAGGCACAGCGCCGACGCAATGCTTCGCGTACGGCGACACAGGCGCGGGCAGCCTGACCTTCGGCAGGGTTGGCCGGCGGGGCGCTGTGCTACGTTCCGGCCATTCGTTTTTCCGGAAACATTCATGCCCAAGTTCGCCTCGATCTGCCTGGTTGCCGGCCTGATCACCGCTGGCGCCGTCTCTGCAGAGGAAACCGCCGTGTCCAACGATCCCTACGCCTGGCTGGAAGATGTCACCGGCGCCAAGCCGCTGGACTGGGTGAAGGCCCAGAACGCCAAGACCGAAGCGCGGCTGGCCAGCACGCCGGCGTTCAAGCAGATGGAAACCAGCATTCGCCAGGTGCTGGATTCGGACGCCAAGATTCCGGGCGTGCAGAAGATCGGCGCGTTCTATTACAACTTCTGGAAGGACAAGCAGCACGAGCGCGGCATGTGGCGGCGCACCACGCTGGACGAATACCGCAAGGCCTCGCCCAAGTGGGAAACAGTGCTGGACCTGGATGCGCTCAACAAGGCCGAAGGCGAGAACTGGGTGTGGCATGGCGCCGATTGCCTGCGTCCTGACTATCAGCGCTGCCTGATCGAGCTGTCGCGCGGCGGTGCCGATGCCGATGTCACCCGCGAGTTCGATCTGGGAAGCAAGCAGTGGGTCAAGGACGGCTTCTTCCGCCCTGAGTCGAAGGGCGGGCTGGGCTGGATCGACCAGGACACTGTCTACGTGTTCACCGATTTCGGCACCGGCAGCATGACCAGCTCCGGCTACCCGCGCATCGCCAAGCAGTGGAAGCGCGGCACGCCAATGACTGCCGCGAGCGTGGTGTACGAAGGCAAGCCGACCGACATGTACATCGCGGCGATGCATGAAGACACGCCCGGATTCGAGCGCGATTTCGTCAGCCGCACGCTGGCCTTCTACAACGACGAGCTGTATCTCAAGGGCGCCGACGGCAAGCTGGTCAAGGTGGACGTGCCCAATTCGGCCAGCAAGTCGGTCAAGCGCCAGTGGCTGACGCTGGAACTGCGCGACCCGTGGACCGTAGGCGGCAAGACCTACAAGGCCGGCGCACTGCTGGCCACTCGCTTCGACGACTTCATGGCTGGCAAGCGCAACTTCGATGTGTTGTTCGAGCCCACCGACACCACCTCGCTGGCTGGCGTGGCGTGGACCAAGTCGCATCTGGTGTTGAACGTGCTGGAAGACGTCAAGAATCGTTTGAGCGTGGTCACGCCATCGCAGGATGGTTGGAAAAAGAGCGCGTTTGTCGGTGCGCCGAGCTTCGGTACGGTCGATGTCAGCGCGGTGGATAGCGACGACAGCGATGCGCTGTGGCTCACCGTGACCGATTATCTGACCCCCACCACATTGTCGTGGGTGGACGTGGGCGCTGCACCGCAGCCGCTCAAGACCATGCCGGCCTTCTTCGATGCCGGCAAGGACACCATCGAGCAGCACTTCGCCACCAGTAAGGACGGCACCCGCGTGCCGTATTTCCTGGTGCGCCCGAAGGCTTTGAAGCTCGATGGCAGCGCGCCCACGTTGCTCTACGGCTACGGCGGTTTCGAAATTTCGATGACGCCCAATTACTCCGGCGGGCTGGGGCGCGCGTGGCTGGAAAAGGGCGGCGTCTACGTGGTGGCCAATATCCGCGGAGGTGGTGAATACGGCCCGCGCTGGCACCAGGCTGCACTCAAGCAGAACCGCCACAAGGCGTATGAAGACATGGCCGCGGTGGCCAAGGATCTGGTTGCGCGCAAGATCACCTCCACCAAGCATCTGGGCGTGCAGGGCGGCAGCAATGGTGGCCTGATGACCGGCAACATGCTCACCCAGTATCCGGAACTGTTCGGCGCGGTGGTGGTGCAGGTGCCGCTGCTGGACATGAAGCGCTACAGCCACCTGCTGGCCGGCGCCTCGTGGATGGCCGAATACGGCAACCCGGATACCGACGACTGGAAGTTCATCCAGGCCTTCTCGCCGTACCACCTGTTCGACCCGAAGAAGACCTACCCACCGGTGATCTTCCTGACCTCCACGCGCGACGATCGCGTGCATCCCGGCCACGCCCGCAAGATGGCGGCCAAGATGATCGAGGCCGGCAAGGACGTGACCTATTACGAGAACATCGAAGGCGGACACGGCGGCGCGGCCAATAATGCGCAGGCTGCGCATATGGCAGCGCTGGCCTACAGTTTCCTGTGGGAGCGGCTGGCCGATTGAGGTGCTGGCGACATGCGGCATGATGCGTCGCGTGACACGAGGCCGCTGGCAGTACGCAGCGGCCTCGTGTCGTTTAAGAGTGTTGTCGAGAGTCGACGTGACGGAGCGTGATCGATGTGGGTCTTGATGATGGCATTGGCGGTCAGCGGGTGCGCGGTGGAGAACGCGCGCTATACACTGCGCGACGATGCCGGCGTGCAAGCAGAATTTCATGCGGTGGCCAGCGGGCCGCAGTGGCGAGCGCAGCTGGCCTTGCGCGTGCACTCCTCGCACACCGGATTGGATGCGTGGTTTCTGCCCTGGAACGGCGGCAGTGATGGCAGTCAGCACCTCGCCTCCAGCACGGATGTCACCGCACAGGATGGCAACCGCCGGATCCCGATGGAGGACCGCGCCCGCTCGGCGATATCAGCTACATCGGCACCGACGCGGACTATCGCCTCCTGAGCGAGGCTCCCCGCCTGGGAACGCCAGCGCCCGCACATTTCCTGTCGCCGGATCTGCGCGAGGCGCTGTGGTATCGGGCAGGGCCAGGTCAGCGGCAACAGGTTGCCCGACAGTTTTTCGATCTGGTGGGTTGCGAGCAAAAATAGCGTCAGCGCCGGTCGATCAGAGCGCAATGGCGAGCAGGCGTATCGCTAGCTGCTTCCTTCTCCCGTCGGGGGATTGTCCTTCTTCACGGGGGAGAAGGTGACCGAAGGGCGGATGAGGGTGCGATCCCGTGCAGGAAGGTTACTTAGATTGCGTATTCGAGTAGGTGACTCGCGACAGAAGCTACACAGCCAATCAAGCGATTAGGCGCTCCGCGTACTGCCAATTCAGATGCGTAAGGTCCGCGCTTCAAGCAAAACCTTCCGTGCATCGCGCGACGGGCGGCTCATCCAATCACAACTTCTTCAACCCACGCGCAATTCGCTCCACCGCCTGTTCCAGCCGCGGCAGGCTCTGCGTGTAGGCAATGCGCACATGCTGATTGGCGCGGTAGTGGCCGAAGTCGATGCCGGGGGTGAACGCAACATGTTCGGTCTCCAGAAAATGCGCACAAAATGCCTGTGCATCATCTGAAAACCCGCTGATGTCTGCATACAAATAAAACGCGCCTTGCGGTTCGACCGCGATATCGAAACCCAACGCACGCAAGGCCGGCAATAAGTAGTCACGACGCTGCTGGAACTCGGCACGGCGCGCTTCGAAAATGGCGATGCTCTCGGGCGTGAAGCAGGCCAGCGCGGCGTGCTGGGCAATCGTGGAAGCGCTGATGTACAGATTCTGCGCGAGCTTTTCCAGTTCCGGCACCGCGTCGGGTGGTGCGATTAGCCAGCCCAGGCGCCAGCCGGTCATGCCGAAGTATTTGGAAAAGCTGTTCAGGACAAACGCGCTGTCGTCCACTTCCAGCACGCTGTGCGCGTCCAGGCCGTAGCTCAGGCCGTGGTAGATCTCGTCCACCACCAGATGGCCGCCGCGCGCATGTAGCGTCTGCGCCAGCGCAGCCAGTTGCGAGGGAAAGAGCACGCTGCCGGTGGGGTTTGCTGGCGAGGCCACCAAGGCGCCCACGCTATCGGCGTTCCAACAGGTTTCCACCAACGCAGGGGTCAATTGATAGTCGGTGTTCGGGCCGACCGCCACCAGTTGTGCGGCGCCTTCGACCAAGCGCAAAAAGTGCCGGTTGCAAGGGTATCCCGGGTCGGCGAGCAGCCAATGCTTACCCGGATCCACCAGCAGGCTGCTGGCCAGCAGCAACGCGCCCGAACCGCCCGGTGTGACCAGGATCCGCTCCGGATCGACGTTGCATGCGTAGCGCTGCGCATAGAAACCGGCAATCGCCTCGCGCAGTGCCGGCAACCCACGTGCGGCGGTGTAGCGGGTGTTGCCGGCCGCCAAGGCGGCCTGGCCGGCGGCGACAATCGGCGCTGCGGTGGTGAAGTCGGGCTCGCCGATCTCCAGGTGAATCACATCGTGGCCGGCTTGTTCGAGCGCATTGGCGCGGGCCAGCAGCGACATCACATGAAAGGGAGCGATGTCCTGGCTGCGGCGGCTATAGCCGGATGCATGCGGGAGTCTGGAATCCATCGTTTCGATGATAGACCAGCATGACCTAGGACACATGACGCCCGACAACAGGCTCTCCCACACTCAAGTGCTGGGATGGCATTGCGTTCATCCGACGGACCCCAATCTGATGAAGTAAGCCCTCACTCTGATCGCCAGCCTGATGACCATATCTACCGCCTTCGCCGCCCTTCCTTCGCCACCAGACGTTGCCAAGCACCCACACGTGGTCAAGGCGCCATTTGGCGCGACCCGCAACGACGACTATTACTGGTTGCGCGACGACAAGCGCGAAGACAAGGCGATGCTGGCCTATCTCAACGCCGAGAATGCCTACACCGACAAGGTGATGGCGCCACTGAAGCCGTTGGAAGAGACGCTGTATACCGAGATCGTCGGGCGTATCAAACAGGACGACGCCAGCGTGCCGTATCGTGAGCGCGGTTATTGGTATTACACGCGGTTCGAAACCGGCAAGGATTATCCGATCCAGGCGCGCCGCAAGGGCAGCATGGATGCGCCGGAAGAGATCCTGCTAGATGTCAACCAGATGGCGCAAGGCAAGGGCTATTTCAGTGTTGGCGATGCCGCGGTGAGCCAGGACAACCACATCCTTGCCTGGGCTGACGATGTTGTCGGCCGCCGTCAATACACCATCCGCTTCAAGAATCTGGACACTGGCGAACTCTATCCGGACACCGTGGAAGGTGTGTCGGCCAACGTGGTCTGGGCGGACGATAACAAGACGCTGTTCTATGTCGAAAACGACCCGGAAACGCTGCTCACCGTGCGTGTGAAAAAGCATGTGCTCGGCACACCGTCCAAGGACGATGTATTGGTTTACGAAGAGAAGGACGACAGCTTCTACATGAGCCTCGGCCGCACCCGCGACGACAAATACATCACCATTGAGGTTGAAAGCACGGTTTCTTCGGAAACGCGCTATGCGCTGGCCGCCAAGCCGGATACCTTCAAGGTGCTGGCCAAGCGCGAGCGCGATGTGGAATACCACGCCGAGCATTTCGATGGCCGCTGGGTGA
The DNA here is from genome assembly GCF_000277895.2 of Xanthomonas vasicola pv. musacearum NCPPB 4379. NCBI lineage: Bacteria > Pseudomonadati > Pseudomonadota > Gammaproteobacteria > Lysobacterales > Lysobacteraceae > Xanthomonas > Xanthomonas vasicola. The sequence continues at coordinate 711,794 of NZ_CP034655.1, forward strand.
TCCGCACCAATGCCGATAACGCCAGGAACTTCAAGCTGGTCACCGCACCCACCGATGCGACCACGCGCAAGCAGTGGACCGATTGGGTGGCGCACGACGACAGCGTCTACATCGAAAACTTCGAGTTGTTCGATGGGTTCACCGCCATCGAAGAACGTTCCGGCGGGTTGGAGCGCGTGCGCCTGCTCAAGCGCGATGGCAGCCATGAGTACGTCAGGGCAGATGAACCAGCTTACTCGATGGGGTTGTCGGTCAACTCCGAGCCGGATACCGCCTGGCTGCGTTACAGCTACACCTCGTTGACCACGCCGGCGACCACCTACGAGCTCAATACGCAGACCGGCGAGCGCAAATTACTCAAGCAGCAACCGGTGATCGGCTACGACGCCAGCAAGTACGTGACCGAACGCGTGTGGGTGACTGCGCGCGACGGCGTCAAGGTGCCGGTGTCGCTGGTCTACAAAAAGGGCTTCAAGAAGGACGGCAGCGCAGCGTTGTTCCAGTACGCGTATGGCAGCTACGGCATGTCGATGGACCCGGCGTTCAATCTGCCGGCAATCAGCCTGCTGGACCGCGGCGTGGTGTATGCGATCGCGCATATCCGCGGCGGCCAGGAAATGGGCCGGCAGTGGTACGACGACGGCAAACTGCTGCACAAGAAGAACACCTTCAACGACTTCATCGATGTCACCCGCGGCCTGGTCGCACAGGGCTACGCGGCCAAGGACCGCGTCGCTGCGTCCGGTGGTAGCGCAGGCGGCTTGTTGATGGGCGCAGTGGCCAATATGGCCCCGCAGGACTATCGGGTGATGGTGGCGCAGGTGCCGTTTGTCGATGTGGTCACCACCATGCTCGACGCCAGTATTCCGCTCACCACCAATGAGTACGACGAGTGGGGCAACCCGGAAACCAAGGACTATTACGACTACATGCTGTCGTACTCGCCGTACGACAACGTACGCAAGCAGGCGTACCCGGCGCTGTACGTGGGCACTGGATTGTGGGATTCGCAGGTGCAGTACTGGGAACCGGCCAAGTGGGTGGCCAAGTTGCGCGATGACAATACGGGTACCCAGCCGATCGTGTTCCGCACCAATATGGAAGCCGGGCATGGCGGCAAATCCGGCCGGTTCCGGCGCTATCGCGAGCTGGCCGAATCGTATGCGTTCGTGCTGGATCAGTTGGGTGTGAAGTAGCTGGAGGGCTGGGATTGGGGAGTCGGGATTTGGGATTGGTTATAGCGGATGGCTGGGGCCTGGGAGCTCGCCGCTCGTTGGGACGAGAGCGACTAGCATCTCGTCCATCTTCCGCTCCATGTCTGGCTTTTCCTTAATCGGTTGACTGCGTTCATTGCGTCGCCCTAGAGCGAGCCGAGCACCGCAGGCCGGTGTCGCTGCCAATGGTGTGTGTTTCTGACCGCAGCGAGGCTGGGCGCCATGCCACATCTGACCCCAGTGCTGCATGGCTGCCCGCTGTGCACAGCGTCCCTCCTGCGGCGGTCACAATTGCCGGCGCAGGGCCGACTCACCAAACCTCATCGCTGGCCGTATCATCTGCGCATGACGCGACCGACTCGATTCCGCTGGGCCTGGTGGTTGCTGGCCTACGCCAGCCTGGCGACCGGCATTATCGGGATCTTCGTTCCCGGTCTGCCGACCACGGTCTTCATCCTGATCTCGGCCTGGGCCGCCTCACACGGTTCCGAGCGCCTGCATCACTGGCTGCTGTCGCATCCGCGCTTCGGCCCGGCGATCGTGGAATGGCAGACCTATCGTGCGGTCAGCCGCAGGGCCAAGTGGATGGCGACGCTGACCATGGCGCTCTGCGCTGCGATCATGCTGTGGTGCGTGCCGGTGTTCTGGGCCAAGTGCCTGTCAATTGCCAGCATGGCGGTGGTGGCGATCTGGCTGTGGCTGCGCCCCGAACCGCCGCCGCGCACGCTACCTGGTGCGCACTGAACATTGCAAATGCGCGAAGCGCACGGCCGTAACCGTGTTCTGGCTATACTTCGGCCCATGAGCATCATGTCCCGACCCTCTGTTCGTCTCGCACTGGTTGGTGCGACCTTTGTCCTGCTTGCCGCCTGCGGCAACAAGGGCCCGCTGGTCATGCCGCAGAAGCCGGTGCCGGTAGAAGCCCAGCCGGTGCCGCAGCCGCAGCCCGCGGATGAGTCCACGCCGGCGCCCGTGGACAACAGCAGCCAGCCTGCACCCACCACAGACCAGCCCGCTAGCAGCGGCAATGAGCGCTGACGGTCGCAGCGGGCGTCTGCGTTTCACCAAAATGCATGGCGCCGGCAATGATTTCGTAGTGCTGGACCTGCGCGACGGCACGCCGCCGCCAGATGCCGCTCTGGCAGCGCAGTTGGCCGACCGCCACTTCGGGGTGGGCTGCGATCAGATTCTGACCATCGAAGCGCCGCGCAGCGAAGGCGCCGTGGCGGCCTATGGCATCTGGAATTGCGATGGCTCCGCCGCGCGCCAATGCGGCAACGGTGCGCGCTGTGTCGCCGCGTGGCTGGTGCGCGATGGCACCGCCCAGGGCGAGCATTTCATCATCGATAGTCCGGTCACCGCGCATGCGGTCGAGCACCTTGACGGCGACCGCTATGCGGTGGCGATGGGCATACCGCAGTTCGAGCCCACACAGATTCCGCTGGCCGGGTTTGCGCATGCACGCGACGAATATGCGCTGCCGGTGCACGGCGAGACCGTGCGTTTTGGCGCAGTGTCGATGGGCAACCCGCATGCGGTGATCGAAGTCGGTCGCGTGGATGCGGCACCGGTCGAGCGCGTCGGCACATTGCTGCAGCAGAACGCTGCGTTTCCCAATTCGGTCAACGTGGGTTTTGTGCAGGTGGTCGACCCTGCACATGTGCGTCTGCGCGTGTTCGAGCGCGGCGTTGGCGAAACGCTGGCCTGCGGCAGCGGCGCCTGTGCGGCTGCGGTGGTGCTGATGCAGCGCGGCCGCGTCGAGCGCGACGTGCGGGTGTCCTTGCCAGGTGGCGAGCTACGCATTCGTTGGCCCGGCGACCACGAGCAAGTGGTCATGTCCGGCCCGGCGGTGTTCGTCTTCGATGGAGAATGGAACGGATGAGCGAGAACACGGACAAATTCGGCGCACACGAAGTGGCCACCTGGCTGCGACGTCACCCGACCTTCCTCAAGCAGTTCCCAGATCTGGCGGTGAGCTTGCTGGTGCCGCGTGACGACGGCCCCACCGCTTCGTTGGCGACCTACCAACTCGAAGTGCTGCGCGACAAGAACCGCGAACTATCGCGGCGCCTGCATGAGCTGGGCAGCAATGCGCAGGAAAACGAGCGGCTGGCAGTGCGCACGCACCAACTCACGCTGGCGCTGATGCGCCAGACCAGCGCGGCCGACACGCTCAAGGCGATGGCAGCCTCGCTGGCGGAAGATTTCAATGGTGAACTGGTGCGGCTGGTGTTGCTCAAGCCGGTTGATGCGCTGGACGCCGATTGGCTGCAGATCATCGCAACCGATGATGCACGGCTGGCTCCGTTTCGCGATTGCCTGAGCGATGGCGAGCCCATTTGCGGCCGCTTGCAAGCCGACAAACACGCGCTGCTTTATGGTGCCCAGGCCAGCGACGTGCAATCCACCGCGCTGTTGCCGCTGCCGGGTATCGGCCTGATCGCGGTGGGGAGCAGCGACGCCAACCGGTTCTATCCCGGCATGGGTACGCTGTTCCTGCGCATGATGGGCGAATCGCTGAGCGTGGCATTGCAACGCTTCGACGTGTGATGCTGGCTGTAGCGCACCTCGCGGTTGGCGACACGTTGCCGATAGTGGCATTGCGTTGGCAGCGGGGAGTATGAGGTGGTGGCGGCTGTTGAAGAATTTCTGCAACTGCAAGGCGCAAGGTCTGCATGCATGTTGCTGGGCGATCTGCGCAAGCGGATGACGGCATCCACACCGTGGTATCGCGCGCGCTGACATGTCATCGGTCGACGAATTCCTGAGCTATCTGCAGGTCGAGCGGCAGGTCTCGGCACATACGCTGGACGCGTATCGGCGCGACCTTGCCGCGTTGGTCGCCTGGACGGCCGAGCACAACACCGAAGACGGCGCGCAGCAAACTGCCACGCCACTCGACACTGCGCAGCTCGATAGCGCGCACTTGCGGCAATTCGTTGCAGCCGAGCATCGACGCGGCCTCTCGCCCAAAAGTCTGCAGCGCCGTTTGTCGGCATGTCGCAGTTACTACGCCTGGTTGCTCAAGCATGGCCGCATCGCATCCAGTCCGGCGGCGGCGATGCGTGCACCCAAGTCGCCGCGCAAGTTGCCGCAGGTGCTGGATGCCGACGAAGCGGTGCGTCTGGTAGAAGTGCCGACCGATGCGCCACTGGGCCTGCGCGATCGCGCGCTGCTGGAATTGTTCTATTCGTCCGGACTGCGTCTGAGCGAGTTATGCGCGTTGCGCTGGCGCGATTTGGACCTGGACAGCGGCTTGGTGATGGTGCTCGGTAAAGGCAGCAAGCAGCGCCTGGTGCCGGTGGGCTCGCACGCGATCGCCGCGTTGCGCGAGTGGCTGCGCGACAGTGGCGCAAGCGCGGACACGCACGTCTTCCCAGGGCGTGCGGGCGGTGCGATTTCGCAACGCGCGGTGCAGATCCGCATCAAGCAACTGGCTCTGCGCCAGGGCATGTTCAAGGACGTGCATCCGCATATGTTGCGCCACAGTTTCGCCAGCCATATCCTGGAATCGTCCGGCGACCTGCGCGGCGTGCAGGAGTTGCTGGGTCACTCGGATATCGCCACCACACAGATTTACACGCATCTGGATTTCCAGCATCTGGCCAAGGTCTACGATGCCGCGCATCCGCGTGCCAAGCGCAAGAAAGCTGCCGAGTAAGCGCTAAGCAGTAAGCAACGATCAGAGATTGGAAGCGTCGCAGTTCCATGCATGATCGAACGTCATAGACGCAGCAGGTGATGCACGTATCCAGCGCAAGTGACGTTTGAGGGGCGCGCTCAAAGCCCCTCTCCCCCGGGGGCGAGAGGACGCTGCTTGCGCGCCATTGGCGCGCGTGCCTTGGAGCGCTCGCGCCACAAGCGCGGGCTGGGGCGCGGAGCGGGGGTGCGTGTGCAAGTACGAGTGCAAGTGCAAGTGCAAGTGCAAGTGCAACTCACGCGTTATCGTGATCTGCTTGTTGCGACCCGCTCGGCCGCACACAACAGCAATTGCTGTCTCGCAAGTGAGTGCGCCGGTCCGGCCTGCGGCGCTTCGCCGCAGCGCGCTTGAACCCTGCAGGGGCGTCCCCACCTTCTTGGAAACCCCCGGAGGATCCATGGACCCTAGCCAGAACCCCAATATCGTTCACGCCACCACCATCATTTCGGTTCGACGTGGTGGGCATGTCGCCGTCGCTGGCGATGGCCAGGTCACTCTTGGCCATACGGTCATGAAGGGCAATGCGCGCAAGGTGCGTCGGCTCGGGCGCGAGGGTCAGGTGCTGGCCGGTTTCGCCGGCGCTGCCGCCGATGCGTTTACCTTGTTCGGGTTGTTCGAAGCCAAGCTCGACAAACACGGCCAGCTGACCCGCGCCGCGGTGGAGCTGGCCAAGGATTGGCGCACCGAGCGCCGCCTGGGCAAGCTCGAAGCGCTGCTGGCCGTAGCCGATAAAGAGACCTCGCTGATCATTAGCGGCACCGGTGATGTCATCGAGCCGGAAGACGGCATCATCGCCATTGGTTCTGGCGGCTCGTACGCCTTGTCGGCCGCACGCGCACTGCTGGCGCACACCGAGCTGGATGCCAGGACCATTGCCACCGAAGCAATCAATATTGCTGGCGATATCTGCATCTATACCAATCGCAATGTGGTGGTTGAAGAGCTGTGATTCGGGATTCGGGATTGGGGATTCGCAAAAGCGCTCCTTTCCCTCCGCCCGGATATCCATCGATCGTTCCTATTCCGCTTTTACGAATCCCAAATCTCTAATGCCTAATATCGGTACCGCCACAATGACTCCGCGCGAAATCGTGCAGGAGCTTGACCGTCATATCGTTGGCCAGCACGACGCCAAGCGTGCGGTTGCCATCGCGCTGCGTAATCGCTGGCGCCGGATGCAGTTGCCGGAAGAGCTGCGCAACGAAGTAATGCCCAAGAACATCCTGATGATTGGCCCCACCGGCGTGGGCAAGACCGAAATCGCGCGGCGTCTGGCCACGCTGGCCAATGCGCCGTTCGTCAAGGTGGAAGCCACGCGCTTTACCGAAGTGGGATACGTCGGTAAGGACGTAGAGCAGATCATTCGCGATCTGGCCGACACCTCGGTCAAGCTGTATCGCGAGCAGGCCAAGGTGCGTGTGCGCAACCAGGCCGAAGAACGCGCCGAAGATCGCATTCTGGATGCGCTGTTGCCGCGTCGTGCAGCCGGTATTGGTTTCGACCCGGAAGCGGCGCGCAACGAACCGTCGTCGCAGGATAACGAAACCCGCATCAAGTTCCGCCGCATGCTGCGCAACGGCGAGTTGGACGAGCGCGAGATCGAACTGGAAGTCGCCGTCAACGCCAGCATGGACATCATGACCCCGCCGGGCATGGAAGAAATGGGCCAGCAATTGCGCCAGATGTTTTCCAATCTGGGCAGCGGCAAGTCGCAGAAGCGCAAGCTCACCATCAAGGCCGCGCGCCCGCTGTTGATTGAAGAAGAAGCCGGCAAGCTGGTCAATGAAGACGATGTGCGCACCGCCGCGATCGAAGCCTGCGAGCAGCACGGTATCGTGTTCATCGATGAGATCGACAAGGTGGCCAAGCGCGGCGAAGCCGGTTCCAATGGTGGCGATGTCAGTCGTGAAGGTGTGCAGCGTGATCTATTGCCGCTGGTGGAAGGGTCCAACGTGTCGACCAAGTACGGCACGGTCAAGACCGACCACATCCTGTTCATTGCATCAGGCGCGTTTCACCTGGCCAAGCCCAGCGATCTGATTCCGGAATTGCAGGGCCGCTTCCCGATCCGCGTGGAATTGACCGCGCTGACCAAGGCAGATTTCGTGCGCATTCTCACCGAGCCCAAGGCTGCCTTGATCAAGCAGTACGAAGCCTTGTTGCAGACCGAAGGCGTGTCTCTCACATTCGCATCTGACGCAGTGGATCGGCTGGCCGAGATTGCAGCACAGGTCAACGAACGCCAGGAAAATATCGGCGCACGTCGCCTGCACACGGTGCTGGAACGTTTGCTCGATGTGTTGAGTTACGAAGCACCGGACCGCGACGGGCAGAGCGTCACTGTCGATGCTGCCTATGTGGACGCGCAGCTGGGTGAGCTGGTGCAGGATCCGGACCTGAGCCGCTATATCCTTTGACAGCGTTGCATGGCAATCCACGAGCGCGATAAAAAAGACCCGCCATTGGCGGGTCTTTTGTTTGCAACAGGCCACGCTGACAAGGCAAACCTTTGTGCGGATCGGCACTGCGACGCGTGCTAAAAAGCAGTGCACACCGCGCAGCGGTACTGCCCGTTATCTGTCACCGCTTACAGCAACGCAAATGCACTAGCGCTGCTCTCAATCCTCGCCAATATCCTCGTTCCACACATCCGAGTTTGCGGAAATATAGCCACCGAGTAGATCGATACATTCCTGGCTTTGCAGATCGATCACGTTGACGCCATGCTCGCGCAGCCAGGCAATGCCGCCCTGGAAGGTGACCGATTCGCCCACCACCACCGTGCCGATGTTGAACTGGCGCACAAGCCCGCTGCAGTACCAGCACGGCGCCAGCGTGGTGACCATGATGGTGTCTTTGTAGCGACGCTGGCGGCCCGCCTTGCGGAACGCGTCGGTCTCGCCATGCACCGACGGGTCGTTTTCTTGCACACGGCGGTTATGGCCGCAGCCAAGCAAGCGCCCGTCGTTGTGATACAGCGCCGCGCCAATCGGGATGCCGCCTTCGGCCAGGCCCTGGCGGGCTTCGGTAATGGCGGTGTCGAGCAGTGCGCGGTAGTCGGGGGTGGTGATCATGCGAACTCCAAAAGGGCCGCGCCGGCAGGGCGCAGCATGTCAAGATGTGGAATGTCATCTTCCAGATACTGCTCAGACGCCGGCGCAAACCCATGCGCCGCGTAGAACGCTTGCAAATGCGCCTGCGCACCAAGCTGGATTGCGCTACCCGGCCACTGCGTCTGTACCAACCGGATGCCTTCGCGCAACAGTGCGTGCGCCAGTCCGGTGCCGCGATGTGCAGCGGCGATGACCACACGGCCGATGCTCGGCTCGGAATAACTCAAGCCTGGCGGTAGCACGCGCAGGTAAGCCGCCAGCTCGCCGTTATCGGCGTTGCCAAGCACATGCAGCACAGCAGGATCGGTGTCTTTGCCGTCCAGTTCCGGGTAGGCGCATTGCTGCTCCACCACGAACACATCCGTGCGCAGGCGCAGCAGCGCATACAACTGCGTGGTGCTCAGCTGCGCAAACCGAAGGTGCTGCCAGTGCAGGGAAGGGATGGCTGTGTTGAGCATCAACACATAATAGCGGCTGCGCCGCGGTTGAGCTGCGAGGCCGCGCCTGTTTTCAGTGTCGCCGCATTGGCCTGTGTCTGCGCCGCAAGCCAAGTGCGGGCGAGGCAACGCCAGCTGCAGCGTTCGCGCCGGCACTGATCGCCCACGCTTGCGTGTCGCTTGTGCTCAGTCGACTGCGCTGTCGGTATCCACGGCCACCACCACCGACATGCCCGGCCGCAACCGCGGTGCCAGCGGCTGGTTGGGGTCGACGCTGATACGCAGCGGAATGCGCTGGGCAATCTTGACGAAGTTGCCGGTGGCGTTATCGGCCGGCAGCACGCTGAATTCCGAGCCGGCAGCCGGCGAGATCTCCTGCACGCGGCCATGCAGGCGTGCGTTGTCCAGCGCGTCCACCGTGAAGCTGGCGCGCTGACCGGTGCGTATCTTCGCCATCTGGGTTTCCTTGAAATTGGCCACGATCCACAGCGTTCCCGGTACCAGCGACATCAGCTGCGTGCCGTTGGTGACGTAGGCGCCCTGGCGCACGCCAAGCTGGCCGAGCTGCCCATCGCGCGGGGCCAGGATGCGCGTGTTGTCCAGGTTGATCTGCGCCAGCTGCACGGCGGCTTGCGCGTTGGCAACAGCGGCCTCCAATGCGGCGCGGTTGACGGTGACGCTGCGTGCGTTTTCTTCGGCGGCCTGTACCGCGGCGCGTGCCTGGGCCACGCCGGCATCAGCCTGCGCGCGTGCGGCGAATGCGGTGTCGCGGTCCTGCTCGGACACCAGTTGCTGGCTGGCCAGCTGCTGCGTGCGTGCATAGGCCGAACGGGTGCGGTCGCGTTGTGCCTGGTTGCTGCTCAGCGCCGCGCGCTGCTCGGCAATGGTCGCCTCGGCACTATGCCGTTGTTGCTCCCAGTTGGCGAGATTGGCCTGCGCGGTCTGCACCTGCGCCTTGGCCTGTTCGAGTTGCTGGGCGTAGATGCGGCCGTCGATTTTGGCCAGCAACTGGCCGCGTTTCACGTGCGCAAAATCCTGCACGGGCACTTCGGTGACATAGCCGCTGACCTGCGGCGCAATCACCGTGATCTGCCCATGCACCAGCGCATTTTCGGTACGTTCGATCGCACTCACGAACGGTGGCAGTCGCCATGCATACAGCACCAGCGCCACGCCGATCAGCGCAAGCCCGCCGAAGCCAATGACGCCGGCGATGCGGCGACGCCGGCGACGTTGCTGGCTTGCAGGTGGTGAAGAATCCGCTGGTGTATTCATGGGCGCACAGTGGGAACAGGAGGAGAGGGCGAGACGGGTGGGCGTAGATAGCGGCGCCACACCAGCACGGACAGGATCCACACGCCGGTGGCAATGGCGATGCAGCCGATCAGCAGAAACACATCGTTGTAAGCCAGCACATTGGCTTCGCGCGTGGCCACCGTGCCCAGCGTGCGTACGCCCTGGGCCTGCCGCAGTGCCGGATCACCGATGCTGCGGCCATACAGGCTTGCATAGGCCTGCACGCGCGCGGCTACCTGCGGGTCGGTGAGCACCAGATGTTCCACCAACTGGCTGGAGTGATATTTCTCGCGCACCACCTGCACGGTGCCGAGCAGCGCACTGCCGAGCAGGCCGCCCATGTTCTGCGCCATGCCGAACAGCACGATGAAACTGATCAGATTGCCCGGCTGCGCGATCACCCGGCCAATCCCGGCCACCATCGCCGGGCCGATGAAGAACGTACTGCCGAACGCGAGCAGGAACTGGCTCACATACATCTGCTCGGGGCGGGTGAGGCTGGTGGCATCGGCATCCATGAAGCTGCCGACGCAGATGGCTGCGACCGCGATGATCAGATGCTCGGTCACCCGCGCCGGGTTGATCAGCCAGGCACTGGCCGCCACGCCCGCCACCGCGCCCAGCAGCATCAGCGCAAATAAGGTCTGCAACTGGGTGTTGGCCAGGCCCAGGGTCTGGAAGAAGCCGATCGCCCCGGTGCTTTGTTCGGACAGCACCAGCCGGATCAGCAAAATCGCCAGGCCCAGCCGCAGCATGTCTGCACTGGCCAGCCAGCGCGTGTTGATCATCGGGTTGCGGCGGTGAACAGGCTGAAGGTGAGGAAATCCAGCGGCTCGAACACGCGATAACGGTCGCTCGGCGGCAATTTGAGCGCCAGCACGCAGGCTAGCGCGAACACCGCCAGCCCGCATTCAAACAGGTACAGGCCTCGCCATTCGCCAAATTCCAACAGGTCGGTAGAAAACACCCGTGCCAACGGCAAGGCCAGCTGGGTTATGCCCAGACCCAGCACCACCGCCTTGAGCCGGTATTTGGTGGGAAATGCCTGCATCACGTAGTACAGGCCCAGCGAGCTGAGCGCCGCGCCCACCAGCCCATGCGCGGCACGCACGGTGATCGCCGAGCTCAGGCTGTGCACGAACAGGTGCGCAAGGGCGATGAGCGCATACAGCGCCAGGAAGATCTCGGTGAAGCGACGCAGCCCGAATTGCTGGCGGAACTTCACCAGCAACAGGTTGGCCGACATGTTGGTCATCACATAGGCGGCCGGCAGCCAGGCCATTTCGGTGGCGTAGGCGCCCAGGGTGCCTTGCAGATAGGTCAGGTTGGCGGTGACCAGCGCGTTGCTGAGCCCGCCGGTGAGCGCCACCACTACGCCCACCAGCCCGTACTGAATACGCCGCCGGGTGGTGTGTAGCGGCGTGGAGGCCGACCCCGGCAGGGTGGGCTTCTCGTGGGGCTGCCAGTCGCGCTGGACGTACTTGTCGCGCACTGAAATGCTCGCAGGGCCGGTCGCAGATGACATGCGATTGTGGTCCGGTTGCGGTCATGGTGGCGTCAGCAGTGCGATAATCCGCCCATGAGCGAATCCCCTTATACCTCCGGTACTACCCATTTCGGCTTTCGCGATGTCGCTGCCAAGGACAAGCAGAAGCTGGTCGGTGAAGTGTTCACCTCGGTCGCGCGCAACTACGACCTGATGAACGATCTGATGAGTCTGGGCGTGCACCGCGCATGGAAACGCTACTTCGTAGCGACCGCGCAGGTGAAGCCGGGCGACCGCGTGCTGGACCTGGCCGGCGGCACCGGCGACATTGCCGTGCTGCTCAAGGAGCGCGTAGGTAATGAGGGCGCCGTAGTGCTGGGCGATATCAACGCCGGCATGCTCTCGGTGGGCCGCGACCGGCTGACCAACCGCGGGCTGGTGTCCGGCTTCGATTACGTGCAATGCAACGCCGAAGCGCTGCCGTTTCCGGACCAGAGTTTCGATCTGGTGACCATTTCCTTCGGCCTGCGCAACGTCACCGACAAAGACGCCGCATTGCGCGAGATGTATCGCGTGTTGAAGGTGGGCGGCCAGGCGCGTGTGCTGGAATTTTCCGAAGTTACCGCCGATTGGTTCAAGCCGATCTACGACTTCCACTCGTTCAAGATCCTGCCCAAGCTGGGCCAGTTGTTCGCCCGCGATGCCGACAGCTACCAGTACCTGGCCGAAAGCATTCGCAAGCATCCGCCGCAGGAATCGCTGAAGGGCATGATGGGCGAGGCCGGGTTTGCGCGCTGCCACTTCAAGAATCTCACCGGCGGCATCGTGGCGATCCACTCCGGCTACAAGATCTAGGCAAGTCGTTTCAGCGCTTTAGAACAGCTAACAAAAACGACCGCCAAGCGCGCGGCGGGCGCGGCCGGTGCTCGGTGCGGCAGGGACTACGCGTCCACTGCGGTTCCCCGCGCCGGCCACATCTAGCTGACGACTGCTCGCTACGTCTTGTTGGCCGCTCCTAGAGTCGCGTGCGCGCTGTGCAGTGGCGTCGCCAAGGTCTTGCATGGGGTCGCCTCTCGCAGCGAAGCGACAGTCTGGCATGCGCGCACCAAGGATTTCTGAGACCTCCGTCGCGTTGGCTCCTCACACTCTCGGCGACACTAAGCGCTCTTTTGCCGGAGTGTTGGATGCGCTTATACGCCGGACTCTCGCGCGTGTTTCCCCGCTCCTTCAGCGCCAAGCTGCTGGCGGTGACGTTCGTTGGCATCCATCTGCCGTTGCTGCTGTTGATCGCATGGCTGGCATCGCAAAGCGAGCTGGGCGGGCGCCCGTTGTGGTCGGTGGTACTCGTGGCATTGCTGGCCACGCTGGCCGGCACCGCGCTGACCTTGGTGGCGTTGTATCGCCTGCTGGCGCCGCTGCGTATCGCCGCCGATGCACTGGATGCGTATTATGCCGATCAGCGCCTGCCCACGCTTCCGGAAACGGGTGACGACGAATTGGGTCGGCTGTTGCGCGGCATCAACCGCAGCCTGCGCGGCATCGATGCCGGCATGCGCGACCTCAAAAAACATGCCTTGTTCGATCCGTTGACCGAAGCGCTGAACCGGCGCGGCTGCGAACAGGCGATGCGCGATTCGGTAACCGCCTCGCAGCGCGAAGGCTGGCCGTTTGTGCTGTTCGTGCTGGACATGGACAACCTCAAGCAGGTCAACGACCGCTTCGGCCATCTGGCCGGCGACCGCGTGCTGGTGCGCCTGGTGGACTCGGCCTACGGCTGGCTGGGCGCGCAGGATTGGGTCGGGCGCTGGGGCGGCGACGAATTCCTCCTCGGCATCCATGCCAGTGAAGACGACGCCACGCTCAAGCTCAATCAATGGCTGTCGATGCTCGAGCGCGAAGATGACCACGACGCGCCGCTGCATGTGAGCGCCGGCAGTGCGGTGTGCGAACAAGGGCTGGATGCCACCGAACTGTATCGCCGCGCCGATGCGGCGATGTACCGGGCCAAGTTCTCTGGTGGCCGACGTCTGGTGCGCGACGGGCACGACACCCCGCGCGGACATCCGGTGACCTGACCACTAGCCGCCAGGTTGCGGCAGCAAGCGGCAGGCAATCCCGCGCACTGGCCGCCGATGACACGGGCAGGCTGCGGCGCAGAGCGCTAAAATGCCCAATTCCCTTGCTGCGGTGCCGTCGATGCGCTTCCCGTTTCTGTCGCTGTCCCTGGCCGTGTCCATCGCGCTGGCCGGCTGTTCCAATGACTCCGCGCCGTCGGCATCCACCACCGCGCCGGCCGCCACTGCCAAGGCCCCCGTGAAAGCAGAAGCCCGCAACCACGACGAAAGTTCCTACGCCCAGCCGCAGCTGGTGGTCATCAAGGACTTGGCGCTGGACCTGAAGCTGGATTTCGATACCAAGCAGATCGGTGGCACCGCCACCTATACGCTGGAGTGGAAGGACAAGGCCGCCAAGCAATTGGTGCTGGACACGCGCGAGCTCAGCATTGCGCAGGTACAGGCCGACGATGGCAAGGGCGGCCTGACGCCGCTGCAGTTCGCCTTGGCACCGGTCGACAAGACCTTCGGCAGCAAGCTCACCATCGAAGCGCCGAATCAGCCGCGCAAGGTGGTGATCACCTATCACACCGCGCCGACTGCCTCGGGCCTGCAGTGGTTGGAGCCGTCGATGACCGAAGGCAAGCAACTGCCTTTCATGTTCAGCCAGTCGCAGGCGATCCACGCGCGCAGCTGGGTGCCGTTGCAGGACACCCCGAGCGTGCGCTTCACCTATAGCGCGCATGTCACCTCGCGCCCGGACGTGATGGTGCTGATGAGCGCCGATAACGACCCCAAGGCCGTGCGTGATGGCGATTACAGCTTCAAGATGCCTGAGCCGATTCCCTCGTATCTGCTGGCGATTGCCGCCGGTGATGTGGTGTTCAAGCCGATTTCCGCGCGCTCGGGCGTGTGGGCCGAGCCGGCGATGGCCGACAAGGCCGCCAAGGAATTCGAAGACACCGAAAAAATGATCGGTGCCGCCGAAAAACTCTACGGCCCGTATCGCTGGGGCCGTTACGACATGCTGGTGCTGCCGCCGTCGTTCCCGTTCGGTGGCATGGAAAACCCGCGCCTGACCTTCGCCACGCCCACCGTGATTGTCGGCGACAAATCGCTGGTGTCGTTGGTCGCGCACGAGCTGGCGCATAGCTGGTCCGGTAACCTGGTGACCAATGCGAGATGGAAGGACATCTGGCTCAACGAAGGCTTTACGACCTACGTGCAGGGCCGCATCACCGAGGTGTTGTACGGCACCGAGATGGCCGAGATGGAGCGCGAGATCGACCAGGGCGATCTGCTGGCCGAAGTGAAGGACATGCCGCCGGCCGACCAGGTGCTGGAGCTGCCGCCGCTGGCGCAGCGCGACCCCGACGAAGCCTTGAGCCAGGTCGCCTATGTCAAGGGTGCGTGGTTCCTGCATTTCCTGGAGCAGCGTTTCGGTCGCGAGGTGTTCGACCCGTTCCTGCGTGGCTGGTTCGACGATCACGCGTTCCAGAGCGCCACCACCGACCAGTTCGTCGATTACCTCAAGAAGAATCTGCTGGACAAGCATCCCAACACCGTGAGCGCAGCCGAAGTGGATGCGTGGCTGAAGCAGCCGGGTATTCCGGCGTTTGCGGCCAAAGCGCGCTCGCGCAGTTTCTCGATCGTGGACACCGCACGCATCGCCTGGAGCGGCAGCGGCACCTTGCCGAACAAGCAGGTCACCAGCGAGTGGGGCACGCAGGAATGGGTGCACTTCCTCAGCAGCATGGGCGCCACGCTCAAGCCCGAACAGCTCAAGCAGCTGGACGATGCGTACCACTTCACCGGCACCCCGAATGGCGAGATCGCGATGCGCTGGTATCCGCTGGCGATCCGCAGCGGCTATACCGACGCGCGTGCTGCTGCGGGCGAGTTCATCGAACGCGTCGGCCGTCGCAAGCTGGTGCTGCCGATCTACGCCGAGCTGTTGAAGACGCCGGACGGCATCGCGTTTGCCGAACAGGCCTTCGAAAAAGCCAAGCCCAGCTATCACCCGATCACCACTGCCTCGGTGGCCGAGATGATCGCCAAGGCCAAGGCGGCAACGCCTGCTGCAGCTCCTGCAGCTGCACCAGCACCTGCAGAGAAGCCGGCTCCGACGCAGCAGTAAATCGCAGCGCAACGCAGAGCCGTCAGTCCGGCGGCAAGTGCAACACACGGGGAGCCTTGTGCTCCCCGTGTGTTGTCTGCGTAGCCGGCGCGAATTCTGGCCGTCGTGCATGCAGCCTGCAACGCCAGGCTGCTATGGTTGCTGTCGTTTCTCACGCCTTTCGGAGTCGACGATGAAGTATCTGCTGAGTGCGGCCTTGTGCGTCGCCGCCCTGAGTGCCTGCACCGACCGCGAGGCGCAACGTCAGGCGCAGGCAACCGCGCAGGCGCAGGCCAAGGAAACCCAGGCCGATGCGCTCGCCAAGCAATACGACGAAGCGGTGAAGGCGCAGAACTGGGACATGGCACGTGCGCACGGTGCAGCCTTGATCGAAGGTTATGCTGGCACTGCGGCTGCCAAGCGGATCGAACCGGGCTATGCCGATATCAAAGCCAAGGGCGAGCAGGAGCGCGAGCTGCGCCGCATGCAGGCGTTGTGGCAATACTCTCAAGTGCCGGCCAAGGGGGGCACGCAGCGCTCGGCGATGATCGATGCCAAACAACGTGTGGACGTGGATGGCAGCGGGCCCAAGCCGGTCAGCCTGGTGTTCCGCGATCACCCGCAATGGAAGCGCCACAGCTACCTCGTACTCAATGCCGGCGATTTCAATTGCTACGGCGGGTGCAAGGTGCAAGTTGCTGCCGATGGCGGCGCACCGCGCGCGATGGCAGCGCACCGTCCGGACACCGACGAAGCCATCGCCATGTTCATCGATGACGACAAAGCGTTGTGGAAGCTGGTGCGTAATGCAAAGCGCATCAGCATTACCTTCCCGGTCAAGGCCGGTGGAACGCGCACGGCCGAGTTCGAGGTTGGTGGCTTGGATACCACACAGATGCCGGGCTGGAAGTAAGAGCGGATACAAAACTGCTGCGCAGCCGCTGGGTGGGCGAGACCGTTGCTTGGAATCGTTATGTACCACGCGGATATTGCGGTCCCGGCGCGCCGTCCACATCCGTCCGCATTCGCCCGACGACTGCTCGCAACGTTTAGGGACTCTAAGCGCAACGTTGACACAAGATTTGCTTATACAACGTGCTCGCAAGCGGGTGCCGCGCAAGCAAGTTTGATCGGCCACGCGGTCCATCTGTCGGTGTCGCCGCCTTTATCGGCATAGAGCGCTTGGAATGTCTAACACACGTAGCAAGCCGTCGTCCTGTGGGCACGAACTGCGCGTAGGAATGGCTGTGCAGTCTTTCTGTGATTCGCTCTTAGCGACGCTGCTGCTTGCGCACCGTGCATGCCATGACCGCCGCCTGCAGCATTGAATCACTCACTTTCATGTCTTCTTACGGATGGACAGCATGACGCTCACCGCGCTCTCTCCCAGATTGTCTGACTACCGCCATTGGGTCTTCGACATGGACGGCACGCTGACCGAGGCTGCGCACGACTTCGCCTTGATCCGTCGCGTGCTGGAGATTCCGCCAGAGGCCGACATCCTGCATCACCTGGCAGCGCTGCCGGCCGATGATGCAGCAGCCAAGCACGCGTGGTTGCTCGAACACGAGCGCGCGCTTGCGCAGGCCGCACGCGCGGCACCGGGCGCAGTGGCACTGGTGCGTGCATTGCATGCCGCCGGGTGCCGGCTTGGCATGCTCACCCGCAATGCGCGCGAACTGGCAGCCATCACCTTGCAGGCGATCGGCCTGGACGATGCGTTCGGCTGGGAAGACATCGTCGGCCGCGATGAAGCCGCACCCAAACCAGCGCCCGATGGGCTGCACTATTTCCAACAGCGCTGGTCGGTGCAGGGCAGCGCGCTGGTGATGGTCGGCGACCACCACAATGACCTCGCCTGCGGCCGTGCCGTCGGCGCCTGCACTGTCTTGGTCAACACGCCTGGCGACCCCTGGCCTGGCTTTGCCGACTGGCGCCTACACGATTGCACGCAGTTACTTGCGCAGTGGCGGAGCGAACGCTAGGCGCACGTGCTTCTGCTCTTCGCCAGGCTGTTTACTGTTCGCAAAGCGCCAGCGATCAGAAATTCTCACCGTCGCCAGCCACTGCAGTCTCACTGGCCATTCGAGCATCTCTCCGGCAAAGGCAGGCTCCGTGCTTGGTACGTCGAGCCGCGTCCACTTGCCATAGCGCGCTGCATTTGCGCGGTATGAGAGCAGCAAGAAAACACCTTAGCCAATCCTGTCCAACGGACTGACAGGTAATGGGCTGCACCGCCTGTGTCACAGCACGCACGGCGCAAACTGTGCCAAAAGCGTGACAGTGCCAAGTGATCCGCCCGCCGTCATCACCACCAACCCTTGTTAACTCGACGTGGTGCAACGCACCAGTTCGCTGGCATGCAGTTTGCTCAGCTTCTCTCGACGTTTCCTACGTCCGTGTCGCCACTGGCGGGTGGAGATGAAAACCGACGCCACGCGCGGCCACGAAGGCCAGCCGCTGGTGATCGGCAGCATCATGTACATGGTCAGTGCGTATCCGAACAACGTGTTCGCCATCGACCTGGCGGCGCAGGATGACGGTGGCAAGGTGCTGTGGAAATACACCCCGCAACAGGATGAGCGCGCGGTGGCGGTGGCGTGCTGCGATACGGTCAACCGCGGCGCCTCGTATGCCGACGGCAACTGGTGTTCGGTCGCCTCAATGGCGATGTGATTGCACTCGATGCCAAGACCGGCAAGGAAGTGTGGAAGCAAAAACTCGCCCACCCGGATAAGGGTGAAACCATTACCATGGCGCCGATCATCGCCGATGGCAAGTGGTTGCCGGCATCAGCGGTAACGAGTTCGGTGTGCTTGGTCTCGTGGCGGCCTACAACCTGTCCGATGGCAAACAGGCATGGTCCTGCGAGGCGGCCGGCACCGACAAGGCGATCTGCCTGGGCCCTGATTTCAACAAGGCCAATCCGCAACATGGTCAGCTCGGCGATCTGGGCGTCAAGACCTTTCCCAACGAAGAATGGAAGCGCGGTGGTGGCTCTGCCTGGGGCTGGTATGGCTACGACCCGACGTTGAAGCTGGTGTATTACGGCACCGGCAATCCCGGCCTGTGGAGCCCGTCGTATCGTTGCGGCAAGACCTCGCAGGAGGACTGCAACAACGGCGAGCATGACAACAAGTGGTCAATGACCTTGTTCGCCCGCAAGATCGGAACGGCTTTTCCTACGTGCTCGATCGTCGCGACTGCATGCTGCTGCGCGCGCCTGAGCGGATCGATATCGGCACTGCGGGTTATGCGTTAGTCGATTTGCATGCACGCTGGACAATCAGCGAAAGGTGTCGTTGTTCGCACGCGTCGACAACGTATTCAACCGCCGCTATGCAACTTACGCAGCGGTGGCCGAAGACGTGTTTCCCGATGGCGAACTCGCGCGCCCGCAGGACGTGCCGCTGGGAACTGGCCCCTCGCGGTTTCTCGCGCCCGGTGTCCCTCGGCAGTTACTGGTTGGGTTGCGCTGGAATCTGTAGCGCATTGGCAGTGCATGCGCCCGACATGGGCCGCCAGCCGCAGAGAGGCACGCGGTACGCCCACCCAGCAGGCTGATCGTCTAGGACCTCAGCGGCGAGCGCCGACACCGTACTGAAAGAACGTGGGGGTCTGGCCTACCGTCACCTCCAGTCCTGCAGCGCTGCATGCGGCTTGCAGTTCGCTGGTTGTGTAGTAGTTTTTGACGATGGTGCTGACGTTGCCATTACGCAGGCGTCGCTGCATCAACTGGCCTTCCAGGCCCACGACATGCGGCGAAAGCGCTTCTGGCTTTGGAAGATTGTCGACGAAGAAGAACTTCCCGCCCGCATCCAGCGCGTCCGCCACCTGGCGCAGGAACTGCGGTAACAACTGGCGAGGGACATGCGAGATCCAGAACGCGAATACCACTGCGTCGTAGGTCCGCGTGGCTTGCCATTGAAACAGATCTGCCTGCACGGTACGCACCCGCTGGTCACGGGTTGCCGGATTGATCTTCAGCATCTGTGCCGATCCATCGACCAGGGTGAGTGTCTGTGCGGTCGGGAGCAATCGGATGCTCCAGATGCCGGTACCGGCCGCCAGTTCCAGGATATCGCCCTGCAGCGCTGCGGCATCCAGTGCTTCCTGCACATGTGCCGCTTCCTCGCACCACCTGTTATTGGCCGCATCGCCCTCGTCGAAGGACCCGCGACGGAACCACCAGTCGTCGTATTCTGCTGCGCGATCGTTGTAGTAGCGTTGTTGTTCGAGCAGTACCGATTGCCATTGCGTCATGATGTGCTCCGGGTCGTGAGGTGTGCGATGACAGCCTAGCAATGCGTGAGCCGAGATCGTCAGGCCGCTTGCAAGGCCTGGAAGCGATGCTGGCCCAGGCGGATCGCGGCGATGATGTCGGCGGTCGCGTACATATCCAGCACCTTGGGATACTCCAGGATCGTGGCTGGCGCGCCCTGATCGAGCAGCAATTTGTTCAAGCACAGAAAGCCGATCGTCCGGATGTTGGCCTCGGCGAACAGGTGATGCTGGTTGAGCTGCTGACAACACTGCGCGATGGCGTGCAGCGTTGCATCGTCCGGTTCGGCACCCATGCGGCGATTCGAGGGCAAGGGCACTTGAGCGGCATAGTGCGACAGAATGTCCTGTGCTTTTTCAAAGCACAGCCTGGGGCTGCGAGCATGTGCGATCAGCCGTCCGGCGTGCTCGCACGTTGGCGGTTCGACCTCGATCCAGCCGTTGGTAGCGGCCATGGAGCTGTGAAACTCGGCCAGCCCCTGTGCCGAGCAGTTGCGCCCCAGGTGCAGCGCGAATTCGACCGGCTGCGTGCGGTAGCCCAACTGAAAACGCGCATGCAGCGGAGGCGAGCCGCGTTTGAAGACATCGGCCACCGCAAGGTCGTGCAGCTGGCAGAGCAGATCGGCATCCATGGTCCGATCGGGCGTTTCCATCAGCGCATACATGGCACGCAGGCAGCCGGCCAGATAACCCAGCTCGTTTTCGAAATGGTATCTGCCCCATAAGGATGCATGGCATTCGCCATCCATGAACAGATAGGGGACGGCTGCATCGTGATGCGCTAGGGCCTGTTAACACATCCGAAGCCCATCAACGGTGAGCACAAAGCTGAGGAATCCAAGGAACATGACGTCCAGCTTCTCAAAGCGCGTGAAAATCCGGCGGTAGCCCTTCAAGCGACGGAACAGCCTCTCCACTTCGTTGCGCCGCTTGTACATGTGTTGATCGTACTCCCAAGGATGGACCCGATTGGACTTGGGTGGGACGACCGGCACGAAACCAAGATCGAGCGCCAACTGGCGGGTTTCATTGCCTTCGTAAGCGCGATCCATTAGCAGATGAATCGGCCGCTTCACTTGCCCCAAATGTTCAAGCAATGCCCGGCCTGCTGGTGCGTCATGTGCGTTGCCAGGCGTCAATCCGAACGTGATGGCTGTTCGAGCATCTGCAGCAACCATATGAATCTTGGTGTTCCATCCGCCGCGGGATTTGCCAATCGCCTGTGGGCCTTTTTTTAATGCGCCAGTGCCATCCGGATGCACCTTGATGCTGGTGGAGTCCAGCGAGACCGCTTCGATTTTGATGCGCACGATCTGGCAGGTCTGCAATTGGGCGAACATCCGATCCAGCACACCGGACTTAGCCCAACGGTTCATGCGTGTGTACACCGTATGCCAGTTGCCAAAGCGCTTGGGCAGACCGCGCCATTTGCAGCCGTGCTCTGCGACGTAAAGGATGGCGTTGACCACCTGCAGATTGGTCATGCTGACATTGCCGCGCTGCGCAGGTAAGCAATGTTCGATGAGGGCAAATTGTGCTGGCGTGATCTCCATGTCCAATAGTTTAATCGCCCGAGCCATTAGTGTTAACAGGCCCTAGTTGCCAGGCCTGCGGAAGCCTGTCCCGCGATGCCACGATTGCGAGCTGCATGCGGACCGCATTACGGATACTCGCAGTGCAAGGTGCAGCGCCAAGCGTGGACTCAACCCATGCAAGCAGGGCGATGAGCGCGGCGGCGTCTGTGGTGCGTGGCGGGCGTGCCAGACGAACATCGAAAATCGCCGCATTTACGGCGTTCAAAAGCCCGGCCGCCACTACATCTGCATCACCGTTGCGCACACCGAGCGCAGCGGGTGCGACGCGGCCCAACGTGTCTGCCAGCGCTGTCAGACGCGCCAGGGCGTCGCCAGTGTGGGGATCATCGGCCATCAGTGCGGTGCGGGCCTGCGCGTGCGCCTGCAGGAACTGTTGCATCGCCGCGTCGTCGGGCTGCTGCAGCTGTTCTGCGCTCCACGCGCGAGAATAGACGATGCCGTCGGACAACGCGTCGTAGCACAGCTCGCCGGCAAGCGATTGCGATAACGCCAGCAGTTGCGCTGCAGATGGAGTATCGCGCCCCACGATTCCAGTGATCCATGCGGTCCAACGCTGTCCCGCAGGCGTGCTGGCGATATGCACCACCGCCGAGTCAGTAAGCACCGTCTGCTGTCGTTCGATCATGCGGTCGGGAGTCTGGAATGGTGGCAGCTGCAGACGCCGGGGACCTACCGCAGGCATCACCAGAACACCTTCCATAAAGTCACCAGTGAGGCAGACAACATGATCAGGCCAAAGGCTCGCTTGAGCTTGCGTGTGTGCCAGCGGTGGGCAGCGGAGACACCTGCAGGGGCCATCAGCGTGGCAGGCACAGCCACCGCGATGGCGGCGGTCCAACACACCAACCCCACCAACCCGCGGCTGTCGCCCAACGCAGGCACCGGGCCGAGAACGAAGGTGAGAGCGCCGATCAGGGAGATGGCCAGCCCGACGGCACTTCCCACTGCGACCGCGTTACGCATCTCCAGGCGGTCGTGCTGCACGAGCACGTACGGTACGGTGAGGCTGGCGCCGCCGACACCGGCCGTTGCGCTGAAAAGCCCGATCAACCCACCGATCAGGCGCGTCGGCACACGCGTTGCAAGTGTGTGTATCGGCGGGTCGGCGAGCGGCGGCGCTTGTATTCCCGCGCCGCGAAACATGCGCAGGCCGAAATACGCGGCATACGCACTGAAAATCGCCGCGACCCACACGCCGTGGATGCGGCCGGCGACAATCGCACCGATGGCAGCACCGCCGCCGGCCGCCGGTGCCAGCCGTCGCACCCAGCCGATCGGGAGCGCGCCGCGTCGATACTGCGCAGTCACGGCGCTGGCCGTGGCAGGAATGGTGGCAGCCAATGCAGTGGCGACTGCCACCTGCGGAAGGATGGCGATGTCGATCCGGAAACGCAGCGGTAGCAGCACGATGAAGACCGGCACCATCAGAAAGCCGCCTCCCACGCCGAGCAGGCCGGAAAGAAATCCGGACAGCATGCCGGTCAGAATCAAGAGCGGGTAGATCCAGTTCATGGCGTCCATCACTCCACCGTCCTTTCGCCCCAGGGAAGCGAGTAGGTTTTGATGTTGGTGTAGGCTGCCATGGCCTCCAGAACGCCTTCCTTGTAGCCCAGCCCAGAGTTCTTGATGCCGCCGAACGGCGTGGACTCGAGTCGAAAGCCAGGCACCTCGCGGATGTTCACCGACCCGACCTGCAACTCGGCGACGCATCGCTGTATGTAGTCCCAGCGGTTGCTGCACAGCGCCGACGACAGGCCAAAATCGCTGTCATTGGCGATCCGGATTGCATCGTCGATCGAGTCGATGCGAATGACCGGCGCCACCGGTCCGAAGGTCTCCCGCTGCACCAGTTCCATGGTCGGCAGGACGTGGTCGACGACCGTAGGGGCATACTGTGCGCCGTTACGCCGATGTCCGCACAGAACCTGCGCACCAGCGGCGGCGGCGGCATCGACGCGGCGTTCGATCTGCGCGGCGGCCGCAGCATCGATCACGGTACCCAGATCCATCTGCGGGTCGAACGGATCACCTGCCTTCAGTCGCTGCGTGGCCTGCACAAGGCGCTCCACGAACGCATCGGCGACCTGCCGATGCACCAGCAAGCGCTTGATCGCCGTACAACGTTGCCCGCTGTTGCGATAGGCACCGGCAACCGCCAGCGAAACCGCTTCGTCGAGATCGGCATCTTCCATCACGATCATCGGGTCGTTGCCCCCGAGTTCCAGTACCTGCCGTTTGTAAACGCAACGCTCAGCGATCTGCTTGCCTGCGGCGACGCTGCCGGTAAAGGTCACCAGATCCACCTGCGCGCTGGTCAGCAGCACGTCTGCGATGACCTCCGGTTTGCCGGTTATCACCGTCAGCATCGGTCCAGGAAGTCCCGCATCGGTCAGCAAATCCGCAAACAGCAGGGCGGTCAGCGGCGTCTTCTCACTGGGCTTGAGGAGCATCCGGTTGTTGGTCGCGATGGACGGGGCGATCTTGTGTACCACCTGGTTGAGCGGGTGGTTGAATGGCGTGATCGCCACGATGACACCGAGCAACGGATCGCGCTGTGTGTAGACGCGTCGTTGCTGCCCGCGCTCGGTGATGTCGCATGCATAGATGTCGCCATCGTCGATCAAGACCTGATGCGCGGCTGCGCGCAGCACCTCTGCGGCTCGGCCGACTTCGTAACTGGCATCGCGCACGCACAGCCCGCTCTCGGAAACGATGGAATGCACGAATGCAGCGGTGCGTGCGATCAACAGATCGCGCGCGGTCGAAAGAATGGTATGCCGTTGATGTCGGGTGAGGGTCGGGCGGTAGGCATACGCCTGGGCGAGTGCCGAGTGCACCTCCTCAGGCTGCGCTAGCGGCACCGTTCCGACCAGTGCTCCGTTGTACGGGAAGCGCACCTCCAGCCGCTCGCCGGCGCCATCCATCCGTGTACCGGCGATACGCCACTGCTCATGTCGCAATTGCATGTTGCCCACCTCGGCTCCTTCGTCTCGTTCAATGCATCTGCGCATGGGCACTGCTAGCACCCATCTCCGCAGTGACCGGCACGGCATGCGGCGGCGACGCGGCGTTTGCCGCTGGCGCGCCGTCGACCACGCCCCGGAACCACAACTCCACGTTCATCAGCATCCACACCTTCTTGCCATAGAAGTCGTAGTCCAGCGATTGCGGGTGCGAGAGGAAATGCTCCAGCCGCCGCGCATCGAACAGCCCACGTTCGCGCGATCGCTTGTCGAGCAGGATCGCTTTCGCATCGTCGAGCATGCCGGCCTTGAGCCAGTCGTCCAGCGGTGTGGGGAATCCCATCTTCTTGCGCTGCGCAAGATGCGGCGGCAACAGGCGTTGGGCGCCGGTGCGCAGCAGATACTTGCTCTGGTCCAGCACTTCGGACGCGTTGAAGGCCGATGTGCCAAGGGCGCGGATCAGCGCGAGCGGGGAACGCCATTTCATCTTCAGACGATGCGGCATATGGATAAACGTCTCCACCAGTTCGTGGTCGACAAACGGGACGCGTCCTTCCAATGAGGCGAGCATGCCGATGGTGTCCACCTTGTCCAATACGCACCCCAGATGGATTTTCTGAAAGACGTGCAACACCCTGTCGTGCGGATCGCAATCGCGTGTCTGCGCAAAGGCTTCCTCGAACGGGGCTAGCGTCTTTTGATCGCCGTTCAAACGGCTGCGCACATCGGGCGATAACAGCGCCATCTTCTCGTCCAGCGGCATCCAGTGATACACGTTGAAGAAATGCTCGATCTGGCGTGCGCAGCCGAGGTTGCTGACCGGTCCGTACGGGTCTTTGCCCAGCTTGCTCACCCATTGCGCCGCCGGGCCAAGTAAGCGCCTTGCAGCTGCGATCTTCTTCCAGTCGAATGGCGAGCGCATGACTCGCCCGTAGCCGCCGAACAGTTCGTCCGCGCCATCGCCACTCAGGGCTACCTTGACGTGGCGACGGATCTCCTTCGAGAGCTTTAGCCCTGCCACCATTTGCGGAATCATCAGCGGGGCATCGCATTGCACGATCAATGGCGCCATTCCGTCGATGTATTCCTTGCGGTCGATCACCAGATGGGTGTGTTCGGCGCCGACTGCGGCGGCGGCTTCGGCCGCATAGGCGCCTTCGTCGTAGCCGTGCGTGTCATAGCCGACCGAAAAGGTTTGCGGAGGCGATGCCATATGGCGGGCCATCAGCGCCACCATGATGTTGGAATCCAATCCGCCACTCAGGTAGGCGCCGAGTGGAACATCCGACACCAGGCATCGCCGCACCGCCGCATCTAGCTTCTCCGAAAGCGCCTCGAGCCAGTCGGATTCCGTTCTGCCTTGCTCGGGCATGGGCGTGGGCAGCGCCCAATACCGCTGCCGATGTACCCGGGCCGGCGTCACCACCAGCATCTCGCCGGGCAGCAGCTTGTGCACGCCTTCGAAATAGGTGTTGTCCCACACTGGATGACGGAAGCTCAGATAGCTGGAGATGCCATCCAGATCGGCCCGCCGTTCGAATCCGTGATGCGCGAAGAACGCCTTGACCTCCGAAGCGAATACGAAATCCGCGCCTATCTGCGTCCAGTACAGCGGCTTGACACCCAAGCGGTCGCGCGCGAGTGTCAATGTGCCCGTGCGTGGATCCCAGGCCGCGAATGCGAACATGCCCGACAGCCGCTCCACGCACTGGGCACCCCAATGTATGAAGCTGCGCAGCAATACCTCGGTGTCCGAACGTGTACAGAACTGTGCGCCCAACGCTTCGAGTTGTTCGCGCAGTTGCTTGTAGTTGTAGATCTCGCCGTTGAACACCAGCGCAACACCGGTGTGCGCGTCGATCATGGGCTGATGGCCGCCGGGTACATCGATCACACTGAGTCGCCGGAAGCCCAGACCGAGCGGGCCGGAGAGATGGATGCCCGCGTCGTCCGGACCACGGTGCACGATGGTCTGGTTCATCGCATGCAGCATGTCGCGTTGCTCGAAACGGGCGCCGTCACGATGAAAGATACCTACGAATCCGCACATTGGATGTTCCTTTCAGCAAGTACTGCAGGCGCAGACATGGAGGATGCAATGGGAAGCCGATGGGCCTTGCGCAGGTCTTCCTCGCAGTCGATCTCTATCCACGGACGCCCGCCCATCCAGACGACCAGTGCAGGAAATTCTCCCGACAGTTCGGGAATGACGCTGGTGTAGTACGCCTGCTGGAGCTCGCCATGACGGACGCGGTCGACGATGCGTTCGCACAGCGCGGACGCGGCGCGCTCGCTGAAGCGGGCGATACCGATGAAATTGCCGTCGCCCAGCGCAACGGAGATGTGGCTACCCAGGTCGACAAGTCGTTCGCCCTGTGCCAGCACCCGCATTGTGCCTTCGAGGCAGGCGCGCCCATCGGCCAGCACAGCGATCTCCGCCTCGGTGCGGACCAGATCGCGCAGCGCATCGCTGTCCACCCAGACATCGGCGAACAGGATTACGCAGGTGTCGGAAAGCAGCTGTGCGAATGCAGCCAGGGTCCACAGATTGTTAGTGTCCCCAAAGCCGGGATACAGGTGAGGCTGGACGTGCGGCGGCAGCACCCTGGCCACGTCGTCGCTGCGATAGCCAAGTATCACGTGGATGTCGTCGATGCCAAGCATTGAAAGCGCATCGATCTGATGCTGGATCAGATGCCTGTCTGCCAGTTTCAGCAGACACTTTGGCAGTTCGGTATGCGCTCTGAGTCGGCTGCCGGTGCCTGCGGCAAGGATGATCGCCCTCATGACAAGGCCTTCTCAGGGAGGCGGTCAAGCAAGCCCAGACGCTCGCATTCGTCCTGAACATGCGCGCTGTCTAGGACACCGACCTTGCGTAGCGTGCCGATGCATGACCGTGACGCCTCGCGCCGGACCTGCGCTACTTGCTGCGGTGAATAGCAGTCGTTGATCACCTCATCGGCTTGCGCTTCGTCCAAACCGATATCGTGCAACTGCCCCCGCACGGCCACCAGGTCGGTGTCGGTGAAGATTGCAATGAACGAGGGCAACAGCGGACCGATTCGTTGTTTGAGTCGCTCGCTCAACTGCGGCCAGGTCAGTGCAATGAAGCTCGTAAAGAAACGGTGGTGTCTACTTTCGTCTTCTGCATGGTCCTTCATGACTTGACGTACGGCGTCGATCACCCGTGGGTCGCGCGGAATTTCGACCAGGTTCTTAGTGATCAGTGTTTCGGAAATCGAGCAGAAGAACAGAGGTAGCAACTCGGCTATGGACGAGTCGGCGCGCGCGAACTCACGTTGCAGGCGTTCATAGAAAGCAGGAGGCTTCGCAGATGTAGCCTGGATTCCGGTCTGCGCCTGCACTAGGCGCGCAAGATCGGCGGTCAGTTTGCCGTGGTAGGACTCGTCCACCAGAATGTTCCAGGCGTCGATGACCATGTCCTGCGGAAGTTCGAATCCGCTGTCGTCGCGCGCGATCCGATAGACCGCCGTGTTGACTACCTGATGCTCCAGCACCTGCGTGAACTCCAGGTTGCTGTACAGCGCCTGCGCCAACAACCAGTGCAAGGCATCCGGACCCTGCGCCTGCACCAGGTGGTGGCGATGGCACGCCAGCAGTTCGGGTGTGAACAGCAAACCGTTTTGCCAGTCATTGGCATCTGGGGCGTGCACCGGTAGCGGGCCGCGTACCTTCGCGTAGCGTGCCCATTCCTTGAATGGCATTGGATAGTTCATAACGCCGCCGATCTCTGGTTTGCGTTGGCGCGTGCAGCAGCTGGAAAGGCAGCTGCGTCGGAGGTGGGCACCCTGGGCTGCCGCAGATGTGCCGCAAATCGCCTGCCGACTTCGGAAGGCGAAACCGTGGGGCGCGCTAGCGGATGCATAGAGCCGGGGCGTGTACGCAGGTGGATGAAGTGCGGGCCGGCGCTGTGTAATGCGATATCCAACGCCCGTTTCAGCGCTATGTCGCCGTGGCAAGCGTACGTGGCCCGATAGCCGCAGGCTGCAGCGATGCTCGGGAAATCGATGTTTCCCGAATTGGTCGGCTGGCCTCCGGTACTGTCATGCACGCCATTGTCCAGCAGAACATGAATGAAGCTGGTCGGCTGATAGCGGCCGATGGTGGAAAGGTTGCCAAGCTTCATGAGCGCAGCGCCATCGCCATCGAGCACGACCACTGGATGATCGGTATTGAGTGCTGCTCCCAGGCCAAGCGCGCTGGCGCACCCCATCGACCCCACCAAGTAGAGATTGCGCGCATCGTCGCGTATACAAAAGAGTTCCCGCCCGGTCTTGCCCGTGGTCGCGATGATGGCGCTGTGATGCGGTGTCATGGAGGCCACGATGCGCAACGCGTCTTCCCTGCTTGGCAGCGGTGATTCGGGTCGTCCGAATTGGGACTGGGTCGCTGCCGGGAATCGGATCACTGCCTGCGCCAGCAACTTCTCGTCTTCGAGCACGTTGGGTTCCACGATCAGCGCGTATGGCAAACGCGTTTGCTGGATGCAGGCGTGGGCAGTCCGGAGCGTTGACTCGATCTGATCCGGCTCGGACGGAAAACGTGCGTGCGGAATACGCAGCACATCGAGCATGCTTTGAGTGATCTCGCCCATCACAGCATGCTGAGGCTCGTCAGGAACACCGGGGGAGCCGCGCCAACTGCAGATCAACAAACAGGGGATCTGAAAGACATGGTTGAGCGAGGTCAATGGATTGACAGCGTTGCCCAAGCCCGAGTTCTGCAACATCACCACCGGTAGGCGCCCGGCAAGATAGGCCCCGGCCGCGATGCCGATTGCTTCGCCCTCGCTGGCTGCAGTGACGTGATGCACATTCGGGTCGCCCAAGACTCCATTGAGCAGCGGGGTCAGATAGGAGCAAGGCACGCTAGTATAGAAATCGAACCCCAGCCGCGATGCGGTCGCGACGAATTCTTTGCCGTTGATCATCGTGCAGCCCCTGCGTCGTAGCTGTTTCTGGCCGAGGCAGCTTCCTTCTGCTTCTTCGGGAGATAGATGCTTTCGGCCTGTGTCAGTTCGTCCTGATCGACCAGGTCGAAGATCTCTTTTACCCGTGGAAGTTCCTTCTCGATGCCGCTGAGCGAACGCTCCCGGTGGATGGTCGCGCAGATCTTGCGCATGCTGGCCACTGATGCACGCAGGTTGTGGTTGGCCCAGATGATGCTGGCGATCTTTGCGTCGACGAAGGCTTGGGTCGGCACCGCGTAATACGTGGTCGGCACGATGACCAGGGGGCAACGGTCTTGCCAATGCTCGGCGAATTTGAGGATCTCCACCCCGTCGCTCTTCTTGGAGTGGATCAGAATCGCGTCGGCGCCAGCGGCGTGGTATTGCTCGGCTCTGCTCAATGCTTCAGTGAGTCCTCGGCCGGCAATCAGTGCCTCGACCCGCGCAACGACACAGAATGCGTCGTTGCTCTGGCTATCCTTGGCGGCCTTGATCTTGCCGGCGAACTCGGAAGGGTCCGCCAGTTCCTGATCATCGCCGATGAAGGAGTTTGTTTTGGGGAACATCTTGTCTTCTAGGCAGACTCCGGCAACGTTGCGTTGGCAGAGCTTTTGCACGAGCCTGCGGACGCTGTTGAAGTTGCCGTAGCCGGTATCTCCATCGAGCAAGATAGGCAGATCGGTGCTGTCGGTCATGAACTCGACCACTTCCAAGGTCTGAGTCCAGGAGGCTTCGTTGGCGTCGCGCACACCCAGGGAGGCCGAGATTGACAGACCAGAGGCCCATATTCCCTCGAAGCCGGCCTCGGCGACGATGCGCGCAGACAGACCGTTATGGGCTTCCATCAGGAACGAGGTGTTCGGCCCGGTAAGCAGGCCGCGCAGCTTCGAAGCCAGGTATGCATCGCGATGACGCTCATCGATTTTTTGAGTAAAGGCGTTCAAGGGGTTCACTCCGTATATTTATTGGTTATCTTTGTTATACGCGGTCTGTGCATACGTGGCCGCGCCCCTGAATGCAGTCGTGCTGTAAGGAGTACCGCTAAAATTATTTGGATATTTAAGGTGGCGCTGAATGATGGCGGTGCAATAGGTCATGCACATCCCTTTTATGAGTTCGATTGCGATTTTCTCGTAATGCTGAATTTTTGGTAAATAACTTAGTATTAAAAATGCATTGGCCTGGAAGTATTTCCGCGATTCATGCATTACATTTTGAGCGCGCACCTTTCGGCATGCACGATGCGAACGCATCCATGTGGCGTGATTCATTCGCAGGCTCGTGAGCGCTATGCATTGAGATGCATGAGGAGAGGCCCAGAGGCCTCGGGGCAACACAGGCTTGTCAGCGAAGCAGCGGCGTGAGGGGTTTCCTGCAGTGCCCTACCACGCTCAAGCCTGCGGCTGCCGAATTGCAAGACACACTAGGATGTGTGCCGGTGTCGAGCGTACATCGCGGTAGATGCAGCGGGACCGGGTTCTAGAAATATTTTCATGGGGGTGATCCAAGCGGACCTAAAGTCGAGTGCATGCGGGTGGGGGGGGGCTGACATCAGCAGGACTGATTGCACTTTCTAATTGCAGTTTTCGCAAGGCGGTCCATGCCGCTTTCAATCGCTCCGAGCACATTCAGATTATTGGTCATGGATGTGGTCGGTGAGGCATTGATAATCCTGCCGTCATGTAACTGTCAACAAAAAAAAGCTGCATCAGGAAAGAATATCTCTATTGCTACGGTGGTCTTATTTTTTTTGGGTCCATGACTCAGCTGAATTCGACGCTCGTTGTTATTTGTCAATCGATGTCATGTTTTGCCGGTCAGTGTTACTGAAGTGTCATTGTCCTCCCCCGGGAAGCCGGGTCAATGTAAAGGAGAGACTGCGCGCCGCACGGGCTCCGTGGATCACGAGGAATCAGGCGATGGCGCAGTCCCGTTTCACCGAGGAGCAGATTGCGTACGAGCGGCGTGCATGGCGGATCGCGGCAATGTCGCGGTCAGCGTTTTCGTACAAGACCGAGGCACGCGACTGCAGCGCCATTCGTCTGCGGATGCGAGAGATCACCCAAACGCGGATCCATTACGGCTGCGAGCGGGTGCTGGTGATGCTGCGACGGGAGCGCTGGCGCGACAAACGCAAGCGCATGCATCGCATTTATAAGGAGGAAGGCTTGTCTTTAAGCATTGTCGGCCGCGTCGCAGTCGCAGCAGCCGTCGAAGACAGCCGATCAAAGTGGCGACAACGCCCAACACCTTGTAGGGATGGACTTTGTGAGTGACGCTTTGTTCGATGGTCGTCGCTTACGCCTGCTGCCGGTACGGGGCCACTTTACGCATGCGTGCCTGGACAATCCGTTCGAGCTGGTGGAATCAATAGTCAAAGGCTTATGCCGCGCGATACGTGCAGTCGCAGCACGTGCTAACTCGATCAATTATTGTCCTTTACCTGTCCGATGCGGCGATCAACCACAGGCAGCAGCGCTGGGCCTACCCCGTCTTCAACCCGTGCTTGCGCAACTTGCGATACAGGGTGTTATGGCTGATGCCGAGGGCGTCGGCGGTGCGGCTGACATTCCAGCGGTGGTGTTCGAGTTATTGCTGCAGTACTAGCCGCTCGGCCTGATCGAACGCGACGCGGCCTGGCATATCGTCGGCTGCAACCGCACGCCCATCGACCAGGCAGGGTGCGCTGCCGGCGTCGACGATTTCCTGCGGCAGATTCGGTAGGCGAATGACGCCGCCACTGCATGCACCACGGCCGTGCGCAGCACGTTGCGCAGTTGTTGCCCGGCCAGGCGTAGCTGAGCAGCTTATGCAGTGCGTCTGCGCTGATGCGCACGCTGTGCTCGCTGTTTTCCTCGCAGCAGGGTGCGCATCAGTTCGGCCTTGTCGCTGCGCTCGCGCAGCGGCGGCAGGTGCAGCACCACGCCGTTGAGCCGGTAGTACAGATCCTCGCGGAACTCGCCGGCAGCCAGCACGTGCATGAGGTCGCGGTGGCTGGCGCTGATTACGTGCAGTTCCAGCGGCATCGCCCGGTCGCTGCCCAGCGGAGTCACGCTCTGCTCTTCGAGTACGCGCAGCAGCCGCGTCTGCGGCGGCGGCATGTCGCCGATTTGGTCCAGGAACAAGCTGCCGCCGCCGGCCTGCAGCAGCTTGCCGTGGCGGCCTTCGCGCGCGGCATCGGTGAACGTGCCGCGCGCGTAGCCGAACAGTTCGCTGTCGATCAGCGCTTCGGGGATCGCCGCACAATTCACCGCCACGAACGGCCGTGCCGCCCATGGTGAACCGCGGTGCACCATGGGCGAACTCCTCCTTGCCGGTGCCGGTGACGCCACACAGCAGGATCGACACGCGATGCGCGACCAGCTTCAGCGCGTTGTCGAGGTTATGGCGCATGCGCGGATCGGAGCCGACGTGTTCGCGTGGGTTGGCCTCGCCATTGTCGGCGTGGGTGGCAGGCGCGCCGCTAGTAACAACGCTGCGGCGCGGCGGCTGCGCCAGGGCGAAGAAGCGGCGTCCGTGGCAGGCACAGCGGATCGACCACAGCGTGCTGGCATCGTTGCGTGCACGCTGCTCCACGGTGTCGAAGTCCAGCTGCATGACCTGCGAGATGTCGCGACCGAGCAGCAGGCTGCGATCGCCCTTGCCGAGCTGTTCCAGCGCCGCTTCGTTTGACGGCCAGCACGCACTCGTCGGGGCCAATCGCCATCAGCGCCTCGTGCAGGCCGGCGAACTCCGGGGGCTGTGGAAGCGCAGGATCCACCCATGCCGGTACTGCTACAGGAAATACGAACGCGCGATCTGCGCCGCCGACATGCGCACCAGCGCGCTGGTGTGGCGCTGCACCAGCTTGGTGTCGCGCGCGTCCGACGTTGACGCATCCAGCACGCCAGCAATTGCCCGTGGGGGTCGAGGATCGCGCACCGCTGCACGACAGTGGCAGGTGCCGGGCCAGGTAATGCTCACCGCGCTGCACGCCGAGCGCGCTGCGCTCCACCGCGCAGGTGCCGATACCGTTGCTGCCCTGGTAGCGCTCGGACCCGCTGGCGCCGCAGAACAACCCGGTCTGGCGGAATTCGGGCAGCAGTGCCGGGTCCTGCACGCTGTGCAGCAAGGTCGCCTCGGCGTCGGCGAACACCACCGCGTAGCCGCCGCCGGCGCTCTGCTCGTAGAGGTTCTCCATCTCCACCTTGGCGATGCGCAGCACTTCTTCGAGCCGCTGCTGGCGCTCGCGCAGCCCGCTGCCATCGTGGACCATTGGCGAAGGGGGAGCATCCGGGTTCAGCCCATACTCGTCCAGGCAGCGCTGCCACGAGCGTGCCGACGCCGCCGGCAGCGGTTCGATCTGGCGGAAGCGGCGCATCCGCATCAGCAGCGCGGATTCCGCCTCGGCAGCGGAGGAGGGCCCAGCCGTGGCCTGCAGGAGGTTGGCGACAGTCACTTCCGACACGTGGCGCATCCTCGGTCCCCACCCGGGACCAGAGCGGCAGTGACGCATGAACCGGGGCGGGGGCTCAAACCGTGGTGAAGCAAACGCCGGGATTGGAGATTCGGGGTTGGGGATTGGGGATTGGCAAGAGCGGCTTGGCTGGGGTGGCTCCTTTTGCGCCTCGGCCAAACGAAAAAACCGCGCGATCGCGCGGTTCTGCGTGGCCTCAAAACGCCGGATTGCTGCTTTGCGACTCCCCAATCCCGACTCTCTAACCCCAGGCTTACAGCGCGTAGCCGAACTGCTGCTTGAACTGGTCGTTGAACTCGGCGAAGTCGAAGCGCTGGTTCTGGGTGCCGGGGTGCTCCACCTTCAGTGCGCCCATCAGGTTGCCCATGCGGCCGATGGTGAGCCAGTCGTAGCCGCCCTGGATGCCGTAGATCAGGCCGGCGCGGAACGCGTCGCCGCAGCCGGTCGGGTCGACCACGCGGCGCTCGTGCGCCGGCGGAATGTCGTAGGTCTTTTCCGGCGTGTGCACCAGCGCGCCCTTCGGGCCCTGCGTGGTGATGTAGGCCTGCCCACGCGAAACGATGTCCTTCTCGTCCCAGCCGGTGCGCTCCTGCAACAGGTTCGACTCGTAGTCGTTGACCACCACGTACTGGGCCTGCTCGATGAACTGGCGCAGCTCCGGGCCGTTGAACAGCGGCATTGCCTGGCCGGGGTCGAAGATGAAAGGGATGCCGGCGGCAGCGAACTCTTCCGCATTCTGGATCATGCCTTCGCGCCCGTCCGGGCCGACTAGGCCCAGGGTCACGCCCGGCACATCCTTCACGTGATTCTCGTAGCTGCGCATCATCGCGCCTGGATGGAAGGCGGTGATCTGGTTGTTGTCGTGGTCGGTGGTGATGAAGGCCTGCGGGGTGAACAGATCATCGATGATCTTTACCCGCGACAGATCAATGCCCAGCGTTTCGAAGTGTTCGCGATAGGGGCCGAAGTCCTGGCCCACGGTGCCCATCGGTATCGGCGCGCCACCCAGCAGATGCAGGTTGTAGGCGATGTTGCCGGCGCAACCGCCGAACTCGCGGCGCATGCGCGGCACCAGGAACGACACATTCAGAATGTGCACCTTGTCCGGCAGGATGTGGTTCTTGAACTGGTCCGGAAACACCATGATGGTGTCGTAGGCGAGGGAACCACAGATCAGTGCGGACATCGAGTCAGGCCTTTGCGTTAGGAAACCCGCCAATTGCCGGGCATGGCAGCGGGACGACGCGAGCGCCGCGGCGCAAAGGGTAACGGCTGCGACCGATCACGGCCAGAACCGCATGCCATGCCCGGCGTGACCGGCACATGAAAACAGATGCGCATTCACCGTTTTTTCCTTGCCCGCACCGGGGGGGATTGCTAGGCTAGCCGACTTCGTTTTCTGCCCAAATTTTCGCCAGTCTGGCGATGGGCACGCGACTTACCCAGGAACGACTCCCTCGATGTTCAAGAAACTCCGCGGCATGTTCTCCAACGACCTGTCCATCGATTTGGGCACGGCCAATACGCTGATCTACGTGCGCGGACAGGGCATCGTGCTGAACGAGCCGTCGGTGGTTGCGGTGCGTCAGGACCGCGCAATCGGCGGCACACGCTCGGTGGCCGCAGTCGGCGCGGAGGCCAAGCAGATGCTCGGCCGTACCCCCGGCCACATCACCACGATTCGCCCGATGAAAGACGGCGTCATCGCCGACTTCACCTATACCGAGGCGATGCTGAAGCACTTCATCAAGAAGGTGCACAAGTCGCGCGTCCTGCGCCCCAGCCCGCGCGTGCTGGTGTGCGTTCCGGCAGGCTCCACGCAGGTCGAGCGCCGCGCCATCAAGGAATCTGCGGAAGAGGCCGGTGCGCGCGATGTGTATCTGATCGAAGAGCCGATGGCTGCTGCGATCGGCGCCGGCATGCCGGTGACCGAGGCGCGCGGCTCGATGGTCATCGACATCGGCGGTGGCACCACAGAAGTGGCGGTGATCTCGCTCAACGGCATCGTCTACTCGCAATCGGTGCGTGTGGGCGGCGACCGTTTCGACGAGTCGATCACCAATTACGTGCGCCGTAATCACGGCATGCTGATCGGCGAAGCTACGGCCGAGCGCATCAAGCTGCAGATCGGTTGCGCCTACCCGCAGGACGAGGTGCAGGAGATGGAGATCTCCGGCCGTAACCTTGCCGAGGGCGTGCCGAAGATGATCAAGATCAACTCCAACGAAGTGCTGGAAGCGTTGCACGAACCGTTGTCGGGCATTGTCTCGGCGGTGAAGCTCGCGCTGGAGCAGACCCCGCCGGAATTGTGTGCCGACGTCGCCGAGCGCGGCATCGTGCTCACCGGTGGCGGCGCGCTGCTGCGCGACCTGGACCGCCTGATCTCCGAAGAAACCGGCCTGCACGTGCAGGTGGCCGACGACCCGCTCACCTGCGTGGCCCGCGGCGGCGGCCGTGCGCTGGAACTGGTGGACATGCACGGCAATGAGTTCTTCGCGCCGGAGTAATGGAGCTGGGAATGGGGAATCGGGAATGGGGAATCATGAAAGCATTCCCCGCCTGCGGCCCTGAGCGGCTGCGACGCGATCCCGCCCCAGTGAGTTTTCGCCTCAACTTTTTCGGGGACAGCCGACTGCTCCCCGATTCCCCATTCCCGATTCCCCATTCCCGGCCCTGAAAGTGCCCTCCTACGCCGGTCCTCCCGTCGCCTCCCGTCCGGGCGAGGTCACCTCCACGCTGCGCTTGCTGGTTTATCTGGTGCTGGCGGTTGTGCTGATCGCGCTCGATAGCCGCGGCAGTTGGCTGAGCCAGGTGCGCATGCAGGCCAATCTGCTGATCCAGCCGATCTGGGCCGTGGCCGGGCTGCCGGGGCGGATCGGCTCGCAGGTGCGCGACAACGCTGCAACGCATGCGCAGTTGGTGGAAGAGACCCGGGATCTGCGCAATCAATTGCTGGTCGCCAACGCGCGCCTGACCCGGTTGCAGACCGCTGCGCTGGACAATGCGCAGCTGCGCGAACTGCTCAACGTGGCCGAGCGCCGCGGCCTGGATGTGCAGCTGGCGCCGATCCTGAATATCGATCTGGACCCCACCAGGCAACGTTTGCTGCTGGATGCCGGCAGCCGCGACGGCGTGCTGCTGGGTCAGGCAGTGATCGATGCTGGCGGGCTGATGGGGCAGGTGATCGAAGTCACCCCGCTGCATTCCACCGTGCTGCTGCTCACCGACCCCGACCACGCCGTGCCGGTCAGCGTCGCGCGCAACGGCGTGCGGCTGATCGTCTACGGCCGCGGCGACCGCCTGGAACTACGCGACATCCCGCTGAGTGCCGGCGTGCAGGTGGGCGACGAAATCGTTACCTCCGGCCTGGGCGGCCGCTTCCCGGCCGGCTTCCCGGTCGGCAAGGTCTCCGAGCTGCATCCCGACGACACCCACGCCTTTTTGGTCGGCGAACTGACCCCCGCCGCCAAGCTCGACCGCGGCCGCGACGTACTGCTGCTGCGCGCCGGCAAGCCATTACGGGTGGTGCCGGTAATGGGAAATGGGGAGTCGGGAATTGGCAACGGCAGTTTCAATGTCGCGCCAGCCACCACTGCGCCAGCGAACATGCCGGTGACTGCAACCCCGCGCACGCCTGCGGGCGGCGCTTCCAATGCGGCGTTCGATCCGGCACGCCCGACGGCGGGCGCGGCATCGGGTGCCACAACCGCCACCGCCACCGCCACCAGTACCGGCGCGGTGCCGCGCGCCCAGTCCGCGCCGACACCGGCGACGCCTGGCGCACAGCCGGCGAGCGCACCAGCGTCCAGCCGCCCGACCAGTCTGCCCGCTCGTCCGCCTGCATCGAACGAATCCAGCATCCAGCATCCCGATGCCCGCCCGGCGTCACCGCCGGGCACGCGGGCGGCGGTGAATGGGGAATCGAGAAACAGCAACGCCTCGCCAACGCAGAATACCGCTCCTAACCAATCCCAAATCCCGAATCCCAAATCCCGCCCGTCTTCGCAGGAGACGGACCAATGACCCGCATGCGCAACACCTGGATCCTGCCGGTGAGCATCTTCATTGCGCTGGTACTGGGTCTGCTGCCGTTGCCGATGGTGGTGCAGCCGCTGCGGCCGTACTGGCTGGCGCTGGTGCTGGCGTATTGGGTGATCGAGGAGCCGGATCGGGTCGGGCTGGGCCTGGCCTTCGTGGCTGGCGTGCTGGCCGACCTGCTGTATGGCGGGCTGCTCGGCGAGCAGGCGCTGCGGCTGGTGATCATGACCTTCATCCTGCAGCGCTTCCGCGCGCGCATGCGCTTTTTCCCGGTGTCGCAGCAGGCGCTGGCGATCGGCGGGCTGCTGCTCAACGACCGCATCGTGTCCTCGGCGGTGCATCTGGCCGTGGGCGAGCCAACCTTGCCGTGGAGCTACTGGTGGGCGCCGCTGCTGGGCATGGCGTTGTGGCCGCCGTTGTTTGTGGTGCTGGATGCGGTGCGGCTGGGCAAGCGGAGCAAGAAGTAAGCCATGCACGGGCGCCGTCATCCCAAGAATCCGCATGCGGAGGCCGAACAGTTCCGCCGCCGCGCGGTGCTGGGCTTTTTGATGGTGGTGATCTGCCTGGTCGGCCTGGGCGGTTGGTATTTCAGGCTGCAGGTGCTCGATCACGAGGTCTATGCCACGCGCTCGGAGGCCAACCGCATCAAGCCCAAGCCGGTGGTGCCCGGGCGCGGCATGATCTACGACCGCTCCGGCCGGCTGCTGGCCGAAAACGTGCCGGCCTTCCGTCTGGACGTGACCCCCGACAAGGTCACCGACATGAACGCGATGCTGGACGCGTTGGGCAAGGTGATCCCGATTGCGCCGGAGGATCTGGAGCGCTTCAACCGCGAGCGTCGCGCGCGCCGCAGCTTCCTGCCGGTGACGCTCAAGCTGCGCATGAGCGATGAAGAGATGGCGCAGTTTGCGGTGGAGCGCTGGCGTTTCCCCGGCGTGGAGCTGGAGCCGTATCTGACCCGGCGCTATCCGTATGGCCCATTGTTCGCGCACATCATTGGTTATGTCGGCCGGATCGACGAAAAAGACCTGGCGGTTTTGGGTGAGGGCAATGCCGCGCTCACCCACATGGGCAAATCCGGGCTGGAGCGCTACTACGAGCAGGATCTGCGCGGGCAGGTCG
Source organism: Xanthomonas vasicola pv. musacearum NCPPB 4379 (assembly GCF_000277895.2). NCBI lineage: Bacteria > Pseudomonadati > Pseudomonadota > Gammaproteobacteria > Lysobacterales > Lysobacteraceae > Xanthomonas > Xanthomonas vasicola. The sequence continues at coordinate 750,634 of NZ_CP034655.1, forward strand.
GTTACGAGCAGGTCGAAACCAATGTGCAGGGGCGGGCGATCCGCACCGTTGGCCGGGTCGCGCCGCAATCGGGTGCGGACCTGCGCCTGTCGGTAGACGCGGATCTACAGCGCGCCATGGTGGCCGCGTTCGGCGAGCACGAAGGCGCGGCGATCGCGATGGACCCGCGCACCGGCGAGATCCTGGGCATGGTCAGCCTGCCCAGCTACGACCCCAATCTGTTCGTCAACGGCATCTCGCATACCGATTTCAAGATGCTCAACGACAATCCGTCGCGGCCGCAGTTCAATCGCCTGGTATTGGGCGGTGTCGCGCCGGGCTCCACGCTCAAGCCGTTGATCGCGCTGGCCGGCCTGGACAGCGGCCTGCGCCGGCCCGAAGACCGGGTGCTGTCCACCGGCATGTTCTACCTGCCTGGCGTGAGCCGCGGTTGGGGCGATTCGCACCGTGGCGGGCATGGCTGGACCGATCTGCGCAAATCCATCGCCCAGTCGGTCAATACCTATTACTACCGCCTGGCGGTGGACATGGGTATCGAGCGCTTCGACCACTACCTGGGCGAATACGGCTTCGGCCAGCCCACCGGGGTGGATCTGCTGGGCGAAATCGGCGGCATCCTGCCATCACCGGCCTACAAGTACAAAACCCGCAAGGAGCGCTGGTATCCCGGCGACACGGTCAACATTGCGATTGGTCAGGGCGACTGGAAGGTGACACCGCTGCAGCTGGTGCGCGGCGTCTCGGCCATCGCCAGTGGCCTGCTGCTGCGCCCGCATCTGGTACTGGAAGAACGCACCGGCTTCGATCACCCGTGGGAGCCGATGATCCAGCCGCCGGGCAAGCCGATCAGCCCGAATCCGGCGCATTTGCAGGTGGTGCGCGAAGGCATGATGGACACCATGCGGCCCGGCGGCACCGGCTATGCCATCACCCCTGGTGCGCCGTACCAGATGGCCGGTAAGACCGGTACCGCGCAGGTGGTCAGCCGCAAGGGCGTGGCGGCGGTGGACCCACGCAGCCTGCCGTTGCACCTGCGCCACCGCGGCTTGTTCGTCGGCTTCGCGCCGGCCGATAACCCGGTCATCGCAGTGGCGGTGGCGGTGGAAGGCGGCGGCTTCGGCACCAGCTCGGCGGCGCCCATCGCACGCAAAATTTTCGATGCCTGGCTGCTGGGCAAGATGCCCGCCGGCCTGGAGCCATTGGACAGCGAGCTCGGCATGACCGCGGTGGGTGTCAATCAGTTTGAAGCCGGCGTCAGCGACGCGCGCGCTGCCGGCGACGCGGCCGCTGCCACCTTGGACGAGTTGCCGGTGGTGATCGGCCAGACCGCTGTTGCGCTGGACCCCAACACACCCGCGCAGCCGGTGGTGCCGGATGTGCCGGACGCGGTGCAGGAGACCGACCATTGAGCGACATTCTGCGTTGGCTGGTGGACATTGCTGCGCGCTTTACGCGCACCCTGGACTGGCTGCTGTGTCTGGCGCTTGGCGGGCTGATGGTCATCGGCCTGTCGGTGCTCAAGAGCGCGGGCGGCACTGCCAACGGCGAGCACCTGATGCTGGCGCAAGGCATCCGTTTCATCATCGGCATGGCGGCGATGTGGGGCATTTCGCGTATGTCGGTGCTGCGTCTGCGCGCCTGGACACCATGGGTGTATGGCTTGTCGATGCTGCCGCTGCTGGCGGTGTTCGCGCTGGGCACCGGTAAATACGGCCGGCAGTGGCTGGATCTGAAAGTGTTCTACCTGCAGCCGGCCGAACTTCTCAAGATCAGCTTGCCAATGATGGCGGCCTGGTATCTGCACCGCATGCCGCTGCCGCCGCGCATTTCCACCGTGCTGGTGACCGGCGTGATTATCGGCGTGCCCACCGCACTGATCATGTTGCAGCCGGACTTCGGCACCGGCGTGTTGATTGCTGCCAGCGGCGTGTTCGTGCTGCTGCTGGCCGGCCTGCCGTGGTGGTGGGTGGCCGTCGGCGTGGGTGGTGTGTCTGCGGCTGCGCCGGTGGCATGGTTCTGGTTGCTGCGGCCGTACCAGAAGGACCGCATCATGATGTTCCTCAACCCCGAGAACGATGCGCTTGGCGCGGGCTGGAACATCATCCAGTCCAAGATCGCGATTGGCTCGGGCGGGTTGAACGGCAAGGGCTGGGGTCTGGGCTCGCAATCGCACCTGAACTTCATTCCCGAACAGACCACCGACTTTGCGTTTTCGGTGCTCAGCGAAGAATTCGGCTGGATCGGCGTCGCCACCGTGCTGACCCTGTACCTGATCGTCATCGGCCGCTGCCTGTGGATCGCCTCGCAGGCGCGCGACACTTATTCGCGCCTGGTTGCCGGCGCCACCGGCCTGGCGTTCTTCGTCTACGTACTGGTCAACGGCGGCATGATTTCCGGCTTGCTACCGGTGGTGGGCGTGCCGATGCCGCTGATGAGTTACGGCGGCACCTCGGCGGTGTCGCTGCTGGCCGGCCTTGGATTGGTCATGGCAGTAAAGTCGCATCGCCCGGTGCACGGTTACTGAGCCGTCCCGAACGTATGCAGTTCAAGCACCGATGCGCGCGGCGACTGAAATAAGGCGCTCGAAGATGTCCATGCCATCGCGCCGAGCCAGGCAATCAGACGCGCCACGGCGTCGTCCATTCCCGCATTGTCCAGCAGGCACTTCCGCCAGCGCCGGGTTCGCGTGGCAGGCCCGTCTTGTGCATCGTCCTTTTTGCTGGCAACGCGGCAGCCCGTGGCAGGAAGGGCTGCCGCGCGTGTCAGTGGCTGAGTGTTGCAGCCTTATTGGGTAACCTGGATGGTGCCGTTAACGTCGATAAAGACTTGATACCCGTTGCCAACTGTAAAAATCGGCTGATTCAGGGTTTTCAGCGCAGTGCCGAGTCTGCAGTCGGTCGTGCTGAATCCACCCACTTGAAATGTGGAGCCGGCAAGAACCGAGGCAAGGGTTGTGGACTTGCCATCCGAAGGTACCTGAGTGCAGCTCCATCCGCTGGGAGCGTTGACGTTCTGTACGAGAATTGCTTTCACGCCAGCGTTTTTATTTGTCGCAAAAATGGGAATGGGCCGCTGGGCGCTGGCCGTCGTGGCGACTCCGGCTGTCAATGCGAGCACGGCACAAAAAAGCAGCTTTCCTGAAATTACGCGCGTTCGAATATATGGTCATTTAAATTTAATTTCGGTTGGAGGAGCGCGGCCTGTCGCAGGCTGCGGGGGGAGGTATTAAGAATGGTGCTTTTAATTCTTGCCTGAGCGTAGCGCTTCTGTCCAGAGTGAAGTTAAGGGCTAAGACGGGATTGCGGAGAAAATCATGAAAGTGTATTGGTCGGATGGGGTTGTATATAAATGTGATTTTTATCTAATGTAATTTCTGATTATCTCTGAATCTCAGCCATGATAATTGCTCGCCATGCGCAGAACCGGCTCTGGACAGGGCTTGCAACGCATCATCGCTGTAACGCGTCGTGGCAGCATCTCGGGCAGGCGGAATCTGCGATTGAAATGGGTAGGCCGCTTCGGCGAGATAACGTCTTGCATATTTGCCTTGTGCGATGACGTGATAGAAGCCGCTGATGGCGCGTTTTAGGTTGCCCAGCACAACGTTGACCCAGCGGGCACCAGCAGCTTCTGTCGCAGCGCGCCCACCACCGGTGTCCAGCGGGTGTGCGCGTGGCCGGCCTCTTCTAGGCGGTGGAAGCAGGCCAACCCGTCGGTATACACCTCGCATTGGGGTGCCAGGCGGCGCACAGTCCAGTCCGTGAGCGAGGCATTGTCGAAGCTGCGCACCGGCTCGATCACCACAAAGCTCGGCGCGGTGAAAGTGGTATCGGTCTGCACTGCAATCAGCAGCGGCGCCTGTTCTCCGATCCGCGCCCAGCCTTGCCGCCATCGGGCTCACCGCCAACGGAGGCATCGTCGATCTGTACGAGCCCGGACAGTCGACGCGTAGCTTCTCGCTCGGCCATGACCTGCATGATCTTGTGCTTCATCCGCCAAGCACTCTTGTCGTTGATGTCCAGATGACGCATCAGCTCCAGCGCGGGCATGTGGTCTTGGTCGAGGTCAAAAGGTGCAAGGCCAGCACCAGGTGCGCAGTGGCAGCTTGGGTGCCTTGGAACATCGTGTCCGCGATCAGGCTGGTCTGATGCCGGCACGTGCTGCATTGATAGTAGCTGGCGCCAGCACGCTTGAAGCGCGAGCGCGCCGTCCAGCGCAGCAAGGGCAGCGAACTCCCTGCGGCCACCGCCAACGATGCAGAGCGCGGCAGCACTTGGCTTCGGTGCCGTAGGACGCAAAAAACTCCGACATCGACAATCCGGCCTGGAACTGCACGGCATCGATGTTCATCGGGCCACCTCGTCGGCTTCAGGTGAACAGCATCTCCCCAGCCCGGCGCATATCTTGCGATTGCTGGCTGAGAGCCAGGCGAATCGGGATAAGGTTTAAGATGGCGGCCGCGAGGGCCGCCATCGTGGTTGCATCGATCATCCGGCGCCCGCAAGAAGGGAGAGCCGAATCGCCTACACCGCGAAGCAGAGAAGCGGTGGCTGTATCACCGATGCGGCGTCGCGCTCACAGTGATCGAGGCCGCACCTGTCCCCGATGCATCGTCAGCCGTTACCTTGTAGTAATACGTAGTGCCGTTGGTGAGCGCCTGGTCAACATATGAAGGCGAGGTCAGGCCCGATGCGACGGTGATCGGAGCACCGCCTTCATTGGCTCGTTGCACGCTGTAGGTGGTGGCACCGGGAACGGACGACCAGCTGAGCCTGACCCTGCCATCTGCTCCAGTGGCGGTCAGCCCCTTTGTCGCCGCCGGTCGACCGGCGGTCGCCGTGCCTGTCGAGGCCGGCGTCAGCGCAGTTTTGGTCTGGGTGCCGATGACAGGATAGGCATTGGTGACCAACTGAACGAACTGGTTGTGGAACCAACTGCCAGCGATCGGCGCATTCGGCAAGGCACCTGTCAGCGTGCCATCCGGTGTCGTATACGTAGGGTCGCAGTATTTGTCGAAGCCCTTGTTCTGTGGGTTAGGGATGTACTTGCTGGATCCGTCGGATTCGCCCGGTCCTTTGCCCACCACATAGGCGTGGATATGCCCACCGGGGGCGGTGGTTGGCGGCATGCCGATGCCTGCGCCGGCCTGATTGCACCAATTGCCTCGATGGAGACGCTTGTCCACGCGTCCCGAGTCCACGTATGTATTGACGTCATTGCCGCTGGCGGAGGTGGGACGCCCCTTGCCGCCCCAGCCATTGCGACCGGTATCGATCAAGAAGCCGATCTTGCTGGGCCAGCCCGCGGCGACGAAGCCGTTGTACAGCGCTTCGGCGTACGTCGATTCGTCGAAGAACCTGTTGTACTGATAGAATTTGGCCGAGCTAATGGGTTGGCCGCCGACCGTCAGGTCCGGATTGGGGAGGTTGGGCTCAACCAGCGGCGTGTAGTTGGCGGTATTGGTTATGAAGCCGTCCGCGCTGGCGAAACCGGCAATCGTGCCCTGGACGACCCGGGTGTACAGCGAAATTGCCGGGCCACGGTTGCTGTCCCATCCCAGCCAGCCGGAATGGCCGATATCCATGTAGTTGTAGACATTGGGGATGGCATGGAGCTTGTCTAGTGCGTACTTGATGCCTTCCTCATAGATGCCGGTGGAACCCGCCTGGCCGCAGGCGGGAGTACTCTGATTGGTGACAAGATTCGGCAGGCTGTCCGGCTCGATAATGTTGACGATCCGAAGATCCTTGTATTTCGGATTGGCCAGCGTCGCTGCGATCACGTCGATGTATTCCTTCTTGTAGCGCTGCAAGCCGGCTGGGGTCAGAGGCAGCTCGCCATTGGAGGCCAGCGCATGGCAGTCGCGTCCCGGCATGTCATAGATGACAAAGCCAACCGTAATCGGCGTATTTGCCTTTTTCTGCGCCAAGGCCGCATTTAGGTGCCCTTGCAGACTGAGACGGCCCGCATTTCGCGATCCGCCATAGATCGCATCGATCGAGTCGAGCCAGACCGAGGTCGGATAGGACTTGACGACTCGCATCTTGGCTTTCAAGTCGGCATCCTTGACTTTGGCGATCGAAGAGTCGACTTCCTTCGCATAATCAGGATTGGCATAACCGGTCGCACCGATAAACGGGTTGTCGACATGCGTTTGTGCGTATGCGGCGATGGGAATGAGCAGCGCGCTTGTCAGGAGCGAAACAGTGATCTTGTATGCGCCGCAGGGCCGGGGGCTTTTCGGAAGTGACATTAAATTCTGCCTGGAAAGGGGGAAGTGAGGCTACCGAATAACGAGATGCAGAGATGTCGCGTGATTAGCTGTGCTGGTGGTTCCTTTTAAGGATGGTCTGATCAACGCGACCGGAAAACGAAGCAACCGCATCCGCCGCGCTGAGGGCGCTCAAATCGCCGATTTTTTGCCGGTTTCGGCACGTTTGCGGGGTGTTGCCTGGATTACAGGCACAGCTTCCCCGCAGCAGGCATTAACGCTTTGCGCGTCAGCCACAGATTCGATAGTGCAAACAGCGTCAGCACCTGTGCGGTGTTCTTCGCCAAACCGCGATAGCGCACCTTGACGTAACCAAACTGACGCTTGATCACCCGAAACGGGTGTTCCACCTTCGCACGCAGGCTGGCTTTGGTGTGCTCCCAGCGCTTGGCCAACTTCAGTTCGCGCTTATTCTTGATCTGCTTCAGCTTCGAGGGCTTCTCCGCGATCAGGTAGCGCAGCGTGCGCTTGCCCTTCATCTCATCGCGCTTGTCCAGCCCGGTGTAGCCGCTGTCGCCGCTCACAGTGTCTTCCTTGCCGTGCAGCAGCTTGTGCGCCTGCGTGATGTCCGCTGCGTTGGCCGCCGTGCATTCCACGTGGTGCACCAGGCCCGACTCATCGTCCACCCCGATGTGCGCCTTCATCCCGAAGAAGTACTGGTTGCCCTTCTTGGTCTGGTGCATGTCCGGATCGCGCTCGCCATCCTTGTTCTTGGTCGAACTTGGCGCCGCAATGATCGTGGCATCCACGATCGTCCCGCCCCGCAGACTCTGCCCTTTACGCGACAGGTGCGCGTTGACCCGGTTGAACAGCTTGCGCGCCAAATCATGCCGCTCCAGCAAATGCCGGAAGTTGAGAATCGTCGTTTCATCCGGCACCTCATCCAGCCCGCCGATCTTCGCAAAACGGCGCATCGACACCGTGTCGTACAGTGCTTCTTCCGCCGATGGATCGCTCAGTGCGTACCACTGCTGCAAAAAGTGGATGCGCAGCATCGTCTCCAGCCGATACGGCTGTCGCCCCGGCTGCCCCGACTTCGGGTAGTGCGGTTCGATCAGTGCCAGCAGATCCTTCCACGGCACGACCTGGTCCATCTCGGCCAAGAACACCTCACGCCGCGTCCGCTTGCGCTTGCCGTTGTACTCCGCATCGCCGAAGGTCAGTTGCATCGTCGTTGTCCCGTTGCGTCTGTGTGATTGTCGCAGGATCAAGGGGAGTTGTTCAGAGTTTCCTTAAAGCGATGCCTATGTCAGGTGGGTAATGCACGGGCGCAATCGACTTAACCTCAAACGCACTCGTGCATCGGCTAGCCCGCGCCGATGCAATCAGCGCAGGAGAGGGATCGACATGCCGCAGTCAAGCGGATTGCCGGGTTCGTACATCGGTGTGCGCACTGCGCCAATTCCGCACTCCTGCGCGCACCCAATGCTGCAGGCAACGCGCAATTGGCAATCGCGCGCCGCGCAGTTGCGGCCAATAACCATAGCCCTCCAACAGCAAGCCGCACCCATCAATAGCCAGCACGTCAATCAACAATTCGGCAAGCTTTGCGGCAGTGTCCAGTGGAAAGGCGTGGATGATTGTCCACCGATGCAGTGGGCGTAGCAGACCATCATCGACAGATGCAAATCCGTGAACAGCCTCGAAAATCGAGCTCTACCGTAACGCAAATTTCGGAACTGTGGACCATCGCACTCAACATTAGGGAGGTCTGAACAACGAGGCCTGGGATGGCGGGATGTCGCATCGTTCCGAAGAGTGGCATTTGGATCTTCGGAATTTCAACATTTCTGGCGCTTTCCGCGGGAATTCCCCGGTTTACAGACGCACGCTCCCCATAGCCGGCGGCAACTGCTTTGGCTTCATCCACAGATTGGAGAGCGCACACAAGGTCAGCACGTTCGCCGTGTTTTTGGCCAAGCCGCGATAGCGGGCCGTGGTGTAACCGAACTGGCGCTTGATCACCCGGAAGGGATGCTCCACCTTCGCGCGCACGCTGGCCTTGAAGTGTTCCCAACGTTGTTCCCGGGCACGCTCGCGCTTGCTGCCGATGGCTTGGATCGTCGAGGGCCTGGCGGCGATGAAGAATGCTGCTTCGCAGTCCTGCAGTCTTCGCGTTTGTCTGCACCGGTGTCGCCGCTGTCGCCGAACACGCTGTCTTCTTTGCCATGCAGCAACGTGTGCATCACCATGACATCGGCGACATTGGTCGCTGTGCAATGGACGTGGTGCACCAGCCCGGAAGCTGCCATTGAACGATTCGATGAACGGGTTGTCGGTCGGTTTGCCGGGCCGGGAATAATCCATGGTCACGCCGTTGTCGTAGGCCCATCGATCCATCACCATCGAGATGAACTCGCTGCCATTGTCGTCTGGATGCGCTGCTGCAGGGTGCGTTGGTGGCGTAAGCGTTCCATCACTGCCACGAGGTCTTCTGCTTTGAGGTTCTGATCCACTTCGATGGCCAGACATTCCTTGGTGACGTTGTCCAACTTCCATGGCTGAGGAATGGGGCTAATCAGTAAGAGTTTTGCGGCAAAGCGATGGTGGCCTGGACGCATGCGCGTGGCGTGCAGTTACGGCTGATCCAACCGGGCAAGCCAAATCAGAACACCCACGTCGAATCGTTCAATGGGCGGTTACGCGATGAATGCCTCAACGAGCACTGGTTCCCGACACTGCTGCATGCGCGTACCGAGATCGAGCGCTGGCGACGCGAATACAACGATGTCAATCACACACAGCTCTGCGGACTGCCTTGCAACGACGACATAGTGGCGCAACGCTGCTTCGTTCTTGCGGCGTCCGGTTCGCTCGCTTTGCACGCATGCGGGCAGTGCTTCGTAGAGTCGCCTCGGCGCTATCGCAACGGCGCTGTCGTTGCATCGCTCCAGCAGCATGCGCCATTCCTCTTCGGTGAGTTCTTTCATGAAACTGCTAACCGCCGCGATCGGCGGTGCTTGCCTCACGCTGGCTGCGCAGGCCAGTGCCGTGACGTTCGCCACCGGCGATGCGCGCGCTGTCGCGGAACCTGCGGTTCCCACCCTCTGTCAGCCCGCGTTGAAGGCCAGCCAGACGCCGGACGGGCGCTTGTTCGAGGCGGCGCTGGAAAGCGCGCCGCCCGATACCAGAACCATCCAGGCGGCGCTCACTGCGTGCAAGAACGGCGCAGTGTTACTCACCAGCGGCAGCGGCAACGCCTTCCTGACCGGGCCGCTGACGATTCCCGCTGGCGTCACCCTGGTCGTCGATCAGGGCGTCACCGTGTACGGCTCGCGCAACCCGGCCGATTACGGCAGCGGCTGCGGCACCGCCGGTTCCAAGAGCGGCAGTTGCCTGCCGTTGATCGGCATCAAAGGTGCGAATGCGGGCGTGATGGGTATGCGCACCGGCGGGCGCCAGGGCACCATCGACGGGCGCGGCGACCTGGCCATGCTCGGCAAGAGCGCCACCTGGTGGGAATTCGGCGAAAACGCCAAGACGCAGGCCAAGTGCAGAACAGCCCCGACCTGATCAAGGTGCAGAACGCCACGGCATTCACGCTCTACAACATCAACCTGATCAATGCGGCGTACTTCCATTTCTTCGCGCATATCGTCGACGGCCTGACCATTTGGGGCGTGCGCGTGAAGTCGCCGGCGACCAGTCCCAATACCGACGCTCTGGACCTGGACAGCGTGCTTAATGCCACCATCCAGGACAGCGACGTGATGAGCGGCGATGATGGCGTGGCAATCAAGACCATTGCTTCCAGGTCGGCCAACATCAGCGTGCTGAATTCGCGCTTCTATGGCACCCATGGCATCTCGATCGGTAGCGAATTGATGTCAGGTGTCAGCAACGTGCTGGTCGACAACAACGTCATCGTCTCCACCGATGATGACGGCAATCGCAGCACCGACAACAATGGCCTGCGCATCAAGACCAGCCTGGCCAAGGGAGGTGCGGTCGACCTGGTGACCTACCGCAACACCTGCCTGTACGGAGTGAGCAACCCGCTGGTGATCAATCCGTTCTACGGCAGCGCCCGCAGAGGGAGCGTCCCGACCTTCCGCAGGATCGTGGTCGATGGCTTGCGTAGCGTCGACGGGCGCGGCGGCAAGGGATGGGTCCTGCAGGGCGCCGATGCGAGCGCTCCACTCGATCTGGTGCTGGCGAACGTGGCGTCCGACAACCTTGTCAATACCACCAGCAATGCGGCGATCGGCCTGAGCAATAGCGCGTTGACGCCGAGCGGCAGCGGCGTGGTGACCACCGCAGTCCAGCTCGACGGTGCGGTGCCTGCCTGCCCGGGCGCTTCGCAGTTTCCCGCTCTATGAGCGGGGCGAGGCGACCTTTGCCGGTCGCCTCGCTGACGAAAGCGCATTGCGCAGCAGCACAGGCCGGCTGCCAGAACGCGGCCCGTGCCGCGCGAGACGGATGCCGACGCCGGGCCTGGCCCGGCCCGATCTGCAGAGCCATGCGACGATAGCTGGCTTCTGGGTGCATGAGGCCGCGTTGTCGCGCCATCCGCCAGCCGCAGGCCTTGGCACGCGCTGTTTAGCTCCCGCCGCGGACTACGCGCCGGCTCGCCCTGGCGGGTTGGCATGCTGCGCATGGCCTTGACATCGGCCAAAGTTCTTCGTTTTCATGGCCTTATTGCCAGAAGTTCATCTGATGTCTGTTACCCTCGGCCAATGATTCGACGCACCCTGACCTGCCTGCTCACCCTCGGCCTTGTCGCTTGCGCGACCCAGCCCAGCCCTCCGCCCCCGCCCCCGGCTGCCAGCGCGCCGCCGGCCAAGCCGCCGCTTGCGCCATCGACGTCAGCGCCGCCGGCCAGCGCCGCCGCCGAGGCGCCTGCGCTTCCGCCAGTCGACCTGACCCCGGTGCCGTTCGAGATTGCCCGCGCCAACTTCGTGCGCGATACCTCGGCCAAGTACGGCATTGATGCCGAGCAGATCGAAGCGGTGCTGGCGCAGGCGCAATTCAAGGACGCCATCGTCACGGCAATGTCGCGCCCGGCCGAACGGGTCAAGCCGTGGAACGAATACCGGCCGATGTTCATCACCCAGGCGCGTATCGACGGCGGTCGCAAGTTCCTCGCCGAACACCGCGCCGAACTGAGCAAGGTCGAAGCCGCCACCGGTGTGCCGGCACAGGTCATCGTCGCCATCATTGGGGTGGAAACCAGCTACGGCAGCAACGCCGGCAAATACCGCGTGCTGGACGCGTTGTACACGCTGGCGTTCCGCTATCCGCGCAGCGGCGACCCGGGCAAGCTCGAACGCGAAGTGCGCCGCGAACTGTTTTTCCGTGATGAACTCGCCCAGTTGTTCGCGCTCGGCAAGGAAGAACAGCTCGACGTCACTACCCTGATCGGCAGCTATGCCGGCGCGATGGGCATGGGCCAGTTCATGCCGTCCAGCTATCGCCAGTTCGGCGTGGACGGCGATGCCGACGGCAAGCGCAATCTGTTCACCGACTACAACGACGTGTTCGCCTCGATCGCCAATTACTTCGTCAAGAAGGGCGGCTGGGTGCGCGGCGGGCAGGTCGCGGTACCGGCCACGCTGGCTGCCGGCCGCGAAGAATTCAATCCTACCGACTGGTCGCCGGTGTACACGCTGGCCGACTTGTCGGCGCGCGGGTATCACCCGAGCGCACCGGTGGTGGCGGGCAGCACCGCCACCCCGATCGGCCTGGACGACGCTAACGGCAAGCAGTACTGGCTGGGCTTCCAGAACTTCTACGCAATTACCCGTTACAACATTTCCAAGATGTACGCGATGGCCGTGTTCCAGCTGTCCGAGGCCATCGCCGGCAAGGAGTTACCCCCGGCATGAACAGCATTGCAGGCCCCAAGTGGCTGATTCCGATGGCACTGATGCTCGGCCTGGCGGCCTGCAGCAGCGCACCGAAGAAGACTGCCGGTAGCAACGGCAGCGGCGCGATCAAGGGCGTCAAGGTCGAAGGCAAGGGACCGGCATATGTCGCCACCGGCTGCCCGTCCACGTCGCCCTACGCGCCTGCCAAAGAAGACCCGTCCACGCGCGGCGATTACACCGCGGGCGGCTTGTACAAGCCGGGGGTGAAAGACACCACGCCCGATCATGTCCCTAATGTGGCCTGCATTCCCGAACCGCTGGTCACCAACGAGCCGCGCTCGGCGGTGGGCAATCGCTCGCCTTACGAAGTGCTGGGCAAGCGCTATGTGGTGATGGATAACCCCGGCGACTATGTCGAACGCGGCACTGCCTCGTACTACGGCAACAAGTTCCATGGCCGGCTGACCTCCAACAAGGAGGTCTACGACATGTACGCCTTCACCGCCGCGCATAAGACCCTGCCGTTGCCCAGCTTCGCGCTGGTTACCAACACCGACACCGGCCAGTCGGTGGTGGTGCGCATCAACGACCGCGGCCCGTTCCACGACGGCCGCGTGATCGATCTGAGCTACGCCGCGGCGGTGAAGTTGGGTATCACCGGCAAGGGCACCGGCAATGTCGAAGTGCGTGGCCTGACCGAAGCCGACAACGGCAATCTGCTCGCCAAGCGCCGCAGTGGCCAGGCACCGGTGACGACCGCCGTTGCCACGACGCGGCCGGCCGCGGGTGCCAGTCAGATCGATGGCCTGGTGCAGCGTCTGCCCACCCGTACCGTGCCGCCGCGTGCAGCATCGACCGGTGCCGGCACCGCGGTTGCGACAACTGCCGCTGCAGCCACTGCGAGCGCGCCGGTCATTCCGGCCGGCGAGCGTTGGCGCTACCGCGTCGCCGATTCGCGCCAACCTGGCAATGCCGACAATTTCGATGCCTGGATGAAGGCACAGGGCGTGCGTGTGGCCACCGGCAAGCCGACCGCTGCGGTCCCGCGCCCGACGTCGTCGGCGCCTGCCGCCGCACCTGTCGCGGCAACACCGGTCGCGGTTGCGGCGGTCAAGCCGTCTGAGAACACGTCTTCGCGCCCGCTGAAGCCCGAGCCAGCGCCCACCAAGGCCCCCAGCGTGGCTGAAGCCGCACTCGGCGACATCCTGCTGCAGGTCGCCAGTTTCGCCAGCCGCGAAAACGCCAATCGCGCACTGTCGCAACTGGCCTCGGCGGGAATTGCGGGCGCCAGCGTCAGCGACATCGTCAGCGGCGGGCGCACCCTGTGGCGGCTGCGCGTGAACGCACGCGACCACGCCAATGCCTCGGAAATTGCCCAGCGCATCGCCGGCCTCGGTTTCGGTCGCCCGCAGATCGTGGCCAACTAGCCGCTGGCGAGACTGTTATTGCGTTAGCTAATGAAGCGCGAGCGCATTGGTCGCTCGCGCGCAGGCCGCCTATGTCATCTTGGTTAAGCGTAAGCGCGCCGGTGACTGCTTTAGCCAATTAGGCACCAGCACATTCGTCGCTCGCGCGCAGGCTGCATCGGCTGTAATGGCACGGCTGGGGCAACCCGATTGGTTGGCAGACAAAGCGCATCTGCAACGCGGATGCAGTCAAGGCCGGAATCGATACCCCTCTCGTGCACTTCGGTACTCGCTGCGCCGTTTGCAGCCAGCTAACCACTGAGCACCAAAGTGCCTGTTCCAACGCGCTGTAAGCGACGTCCACGCTGCAGGTGGCGCCTCCGACAGCTCGCCTCGGGCGCGACCAGCGTGCCGCCATCGCTGAACTGCATAAGCGCGTGCACCCTGCGACGCGTCGCCCTGATCGCCGCGGCGCCTTACAATTTCGCATTGCCCGGCTTTCGGGCCCGTCAGGAGTCGTTCTTCAATGAAATTCCGCTTCGCCGCCGCTGCCGTGGCCACGTTCGCCTTCGGCCTGGTCTGCGCCCAGACACCTGCGCCGCAGCCGACTCCTGCCGTGGCTGCCGCCCCGGCCGCCTTGCCGGTGCCGCCGGCGCCCGCACCGGCCGTGTCCAAGTCCTGGATCCTGATGGACTACGCCACCGGGCAGGTGCTGGCCGGTGAAAACATCCACCAGCAGCTGGCGCCGGCCAGCATCACCAAGGTGATGACCTCCTACGTGGTCGCCGCCGAGATCAAGAACGGCAAGGTCAAGCGCGACGACCAGGTCATGATGAGCGAACGCGCCTGGCGCGAAGGCGGCGCGGGTACCGACGGCAGCTACAGCGGCTTCCCGGTCAACCAGACGGCGCGTCTGGAAGACATGGAAAAGGGCATGGCGATCCAGTCCGGCAACGATGCCGCCATCGCGCTGGCCGAGCACGTGGCCGGCAGCGAAGAAGCCTTCGCCTCGCTGATGAACAGCTACGCCGCCAAGATCGGCATGAAGGATTCGTACTTCGTCAACGCGCACGGACTGAGCGCCGAAGGGCATCACTCCACCGCCTACGACCTGGCCCTGCTGGGCCGCGCGATGGTGCGCGATTACCCGGAGACCTACGCCTATAACAAGATCAAGGAATTCCAGGTCGGCACCATCAAGCAGAGCAACCGTAACCGGCTGCTGTGGCGCGACCCGGCGGTGGACGGCATCAAGACCGGCCACACCTCCGAAGCCGGCTACTGCCTGCTGAGCTCGGCCAAGCGCGGCGATCAGCGCCTGATCGCGGTGGTGATGGGCGACAGCTCCGAAGAACAGCGCGCCACCGATAGCCTGGCGCTGCTCAACTGGGGCTTCCGCTTCTTCGAAACCCACAGCCTGTATGCGCCCGGCAAGGTCGTCACCAAGCAGAAGGTCTGGAAGGGTCAGCAGGATGAAGTACAGCTCGGCGTGGCACAGCCGTTGCTGGTCAGCCTGCAGCGTGGCCGCTACAACGACCTCAAGCCCAGCATGGAAGTGCCCAAGAACCTGCAGGCACCGATCAAGCAGGGGCAGCAGGTTGGCACCGTGAAGGTCAGCCTGGACGGCAAGGTCATCGCCCAGGCCCCGCTGGTCGCCATCAACGCGGTCGAAGAGGGCGGATTCTTCAAGCGCCTTTGGGATGCGTTCTGGATGTGGTGGGAATCGGAGTGAAGAAAATGCCGGCGAAAGCCGGCATTTTTTTGGAATCGGGAATTGAGAATCGGGAATGGTTTAAAAGCTAGGGCAAAGCCTTGGCTTTTGCGATTCCCCATTCCCCATTCTCGATTCGCCGCCCTCAAAGCATTCGACTGATCGTAAAACTGCCATACACCGGCGTTTCGCGCTGGGTGTCGAATTCGCGGGTACGGTGGTAGCGGGCGAGGGCGAATTTCCAGCGGCCGTACATCACTGCCAGGCCGTAGCCCACATCGCCGACGAACGGGCGCTTGTCCACGCTGTGGCTGTTGCGGAACGTGTTGCCGTCCAGGGTGATGTCGCGGATCACCCAGCGCGCGTCGGTGGTGACGAACAGGTGGCCGGACCAGCCGCTGGCGCGCCCGAGCCGGCTGGGGGCGGTGTTTTCGCCCGCGGGGCGAGTCGGGGTGCTGCCGAAGTCGTCCGGCAGCTTCCAGCCGAAGCGCGCCTCGCCGCCTGCATTCAAGTGCGTGGCCATGTTGCCGACCGCGCCGCCCCAATGCGAAATGAAATCCCAGCCGAACCCACCGGCATTGCCGCTGGCATCGGCCGGCCAGCGATGCATGCGCTCGTGCACCAGGTTGATCAGCGGTTCGTTGTGCAGCTGGTTGTCCCAGCCCTGGAATTTCTCGTCCCCGAGTGCATCGTGGATCGCATCCTGCGCTTCCTTCGCAAGCGCCCACGGGCCGACAACGCCGACCTGCAACTGCGTGGTGCGCAGGTGCGCAGGTGCGCATCGTTACGCGCGTTGTAGCCGAAGCTCGCCAGCAGGATGCCGGCGTAGGGGCGGTCGTCCGGGATGACGTCGCGGCGGGTGTAATCGGTCGGGGTGAAGATCGCCTGGCCGATGGAAAACACCATGTTCTGCTGGTCGAACTCGCCCGGGTGCAGCCGCTCCAGATAGCTGTTGACCCACCGCGCAGTCCGCGGCAGGCATGGGTCGTCGGTGTAATCGACCAGGTTCGGCGACACCAGCGTCAGTACCGCGCCGTTGGAATACCCCTGGTCCTGATCCTCGCCGCCGAACAAGTCGTTATCGACACGGAAGTTCACCGCAGGCGGCGTGCGCCCAAGACGGCTGGAATCGCACTGATCCGCCGCCAGGGCCGGCAGCGACAGCCCGGAGAGAGAAAGCAGCAAGGCAGCAGACAACGCGCGCGGTCGGAGCATGGAGGACCTGGGGAGGAGAGCTGGAATCGAAAAAATGCCTGCGTCTTCTGTTGCGCCGTGTGAAGTGCGTGTCCGCGACTGCAGCCTCTGCCGCTTCGGCTCGCGACCGCGTTGCCAGCTACCCATGGCTGGGTTCGGTTCATCAGCGTGGTTGCGTCACGTTTTTGGAAAGTTCGGTGCCGATTGCATGGCGGCACTACAGACCAGCCAGGCGCGGCGATCGGCTGCAGAGGCTTGGGTTTGCCCATCGTCGGCCCGATAATGGGCGGATGGATATCAGCACCGACAACCCCGATCACGGTTTTCAATTTCCCGGCACCTTCGAGCTCAGCGCCATGGGCACGGCCGAGCGCGGCCTGGAAACCGAGCTTCCGCGCCTGCTTGCTGCCACCGGCGTGGAGCTGCTGCAGGAGAGCGTGAGCTGGAAGCATTCTTCCAGCGGGAAGTATGTCTCGGTCAAGATTGGCTTCCGTGCCGAAAGCCGCGAGCAGTTCGAGGCCGCACATCAGGCGCTGCGCGATCATCCGGAAGTGAAGTGGACGCTGTAGCGGCCGAACCCGTGAGCAGCTCTACGGCTGGCCTGCCCGCGCAATTACGCGACCTCGGCCAGCAGGACTACGCGCCTGTGTGGCGTGCAATGCAGCGTTTCACCGATGCGCGTGATGAACACACGGCCGATGAGGTCTGGGTGGTCGAGCATGCGCCAGTGTTTACGCTGGGCCAGGCCGGCAAACCCGAGCATGTGCTGGCCCCGGGCGAGATTCCGGTCCTGCAGGTCGATCGCGGCGGGCAGGTCACCTATCACGGCCCGGGCCAATTGGTCGTTTACCCGTTGCTGGATCTGCGCCGGCTGAAGATCGGTGTGCGCGATTACGTGTGCAAGATCGAGCAGGCGCTGATCGATACGCTGGAGGAGTGGAACATCGTGGCCGAGCGTCGCGACGGCGCCCCCGGTGTCTATGTCGGCGGGGCCAAGATCGCCGCGCTTGGCATCCGCGTGCGGCGTGGCTGCACCTTCCACGGGTTGTCGTTCAACGTGGATATGGACCTGGAGCCGTTCCACCGCATTAACCCCTGTGGCTATCAGGGCCTGCAGGTGACCTCGGTGCTAGACTTGGGCGGCCCCTCCGGGATGGATGCCGTCAAGGCGGTGCTGCTCGACCAGCTGGCGCGCCAGTTCGGCCTCGTGCTGCAGCCCACTTCCGCATTGCCCGACCTTTCGCTTCCGGCCTGAGCGCCCCGTATTGTCATGACCCAGCCTATCGCCCGTTCCATTCCCTTGCAGGTCGTCTCCGGCGACACCGCCGCGCCTGCGCCGCTGCAGACCGGCGTCAAGCAGATCGGTGGTGACAAGATCAATCGCTCGCCGGTGCAGTTCGTCGATGCGCCTGTGCTGCGTAAACCGTCGTGGATCCGGGTGCGGATTCCGTCCGGCAATGCGGTGCAGAACCTCAAGGCCAAGCTGCGTGAAAACCGCTTGGTCACGGTGTGCGAAGAGGCGAGTTGCCCGAACATCCACGAGTGCTTCAGCCACGGCACCGCGACCTTCATGATTTTGGGTGAGGTGTGCACGCGGCGCTGCTCATTCTGCGACGTGGCGCATGGCCGGCCAAAGCCGCCTGACGCGAGCGAGCCGGCCAGCCTGGCCACTACCGTGGCCGACATGGGCCTGAAGTACGTGGTGGTGACCAGCGTGGACCGCGATGATCTACGCGACGGCGGTGCACAGCATTTCGTCGACTGCATTTCGGCGATCCGGGCCAGTTCGCCCAATACCCGCATCGAAATCCTGACCCCGGATTTCCGTGGCAAGGGCCGCATGGATCGCGCGCTGGAAATCCTGGCGCTGAGCCCACCGGACGTGTTCAACCACAACATCGAAACCGTGCCGGATCTGTACCCGAACGTGCGCCCCGGCGCGGATTACCAGTGGTCGCTGACGCTGTTGCAGCGCTTCAAGGCACAGCATCCGTCGATCGCCACCAAGTCCGGCATCATGCTCGGCCTGGGCGAAACGATGGAGCAGGTGCACGCCACATTGCGCGATCTGCGCGCGCACGATGTGGACATGATTACCATCGGCCAGTATCTGCAGCCGACGCCGCACCATCACCCGGTGATGCGTTACTGGACGCCGGAGGAATACCAGGCGCTGGAAGACTACGGCAACGCGCTGGGCTTCAGTCACGTCGCTTCCGGCCCGATGGTGCGTTCGTCGTACCACGCCGACCGGCAGGCCGCTGGCGCTGGTGTCGCTGCCTGAGTCAGCTGCACGCCGTGGCAGGCCGCCACGGCACCTGTGTGATCGGTGTTCGAACCAGCCCCGCTTTGCGGGCTCTGTTCGTTAGCATGCCGGAGCAGCAGGTCCCGCGTGATGTCGGTAGACGCGTCGTGGATCAGTCGTGACTTTTCGGCGACACGAAAAAGGCCGCCGCCGGCAAGGCGATCGGCACCACCGGTCGCGGTATCGGCCTCAATCACATCGCGATTCTGGTCGAACACCCCTTTCGGCCCCGTGCACTGCGCGGGGCCGAGTCGTCTCTGTCCCATGCGGGGCGCAGCGGCAGGGTACGGTCTCGTTCACAATCCGCTACAGGCCCGGCGCTAGGCTGATTCAGCCAGCGGATGACAACGCCAGCAACTTTCGGCACTGTCATGCTGTCTGATCCATTCACCGCCTTCCTTTCATCGGCCCCATGCCGAGAGCCATTCGATGACCTACAACGTTTCTGCGTCCATGAAGGCCGGCCTGCTGGCGCTGGTGTTGACCACTCCGATGGCATTGCTCGCGCGCGCCGATACCGCGCTGCCTGCCGCTGCCACGCCCGACCAGGCGACGGCCACCAAACTCGTCTATGGCCTGCTCTCCGACAGCCGCTATGCCTACCGGCCGCGCGTGTTGGACGAGGCGATGTCCAAGGACGTGTTCAAGCGCTATCTGGAAACGCTGGACGGCGGCAAGCAGTTCTTTACCCAGGCCGATATCGATAGCTTCGCGCCGTTGCAAGCCGGCGTTGGCGACGCGTTGCGCGGTGGCAATCTGGAGCCGGCCTTCCAGGTGTTTTCGGTCTACAAGAAGCGTGTCGATCAACGCGTCAAATACGCGCGCGACTTGCTCAAGCAGGACTTCGATTTCAGCGGTAACGACAAGTTCGAGTACGACCGCAAGGACGTGCCGTGGGCTGCAGACGACAAGCAGCTGGACGTGCTGTGGCGCAAGTCGGTAATGAACGATTGGCTGCGCCTGAAGCTGGCCGGAAAGAAGCCCGAAGACATCCGCAAAACGCTGGACAAGCGCTACGTGGCGCTGGCCGACTCGGTCAAGCAGCTCAAGGGCGAAGACGTGTTCCAGTTCTTCGTCAACGCCTATACGAATGCTGTCGACCCGCACACCGACTACTTCACCCCGCGCACTGCCGAGACGTTCAACCAGCAGATGTCGCTGTCGCTGGAAGGCATCGGCGCGCAGCTGCAGAAGCAGGACGACATGGTGGTGATCCGCGAGGTGATCCCCGGTGGTCCGGCAGCCGTGGATGGCACGCTCAAGCCCGGCGATCGCATCGTCGGCGTGGGTCAGGCCAAGACTGGCACGATCGAAGATGTAATCGGCTGGCGCATCGACGACGTCGTGGCCAAGATCCGCGGCAGCAAGGACACTCAGGTGCGCCTGGAGTACATCCCGGCCGAATCGGGCATCGATGGCAAGCACCGTACCGTGACTCTGACACGTCAGAAGGTGCGTCTGGCCGAACAGGCTGCCAAGGGCGAAACCATTACCTTGCCGGGTACGGGTTCCGAGCCGCAGCGCCGCATCGGCATCATCAAGCTGCCCGGCTTCTACCAGGATTTCGAAGGCCGTCGTCGCAATGCGACCGATTATGCGTCGGCGACCCGCGACGTCGCCAAGCTACTGGCCGGCTTCAAGTCCGACAAGGTTGACGGCGTGGTGCTGGACTTGCGCAACAACGGCGGCGGTTCGCTCGATGAGGCAATCGAACTCACCGGCCTGTTCATCGAGCAGGGCCCGGTGGTGCAGGTGCGCGAATCCGGCGGCCGCGTCACCGTCAATGGCGACAGCGACCCGAAGGTTGCCTGGGACGGCCCGCTGGGCGTGTTGATCAATCGCGGCTCGGCGTCGGCATCGGAGATCTTTGCTGGTGCGATCCAGGATTACGGGCGTGGTCTGGTGATCGGCGAAACCAGCTTCGGTAAGGGCACCGTGCAGAACATCGTCGACCTGGATCGCTGGCCGGCTGCCGAAGGTCAGCGCTATGGGCAGGTCAAGCTGACCATCGCGCAGTTCTTCCGCGTCAGCGGCTCCAGTACCCAGCACAAGGGTGTGGTGCCGGACATCGCCTTCCCGGCCAGCGTGGATGCCACCGAATTCGGCGAGAGCACTTACGACAATGCATTGCCGTGGACGCGCATCGCCGCTGCGCCGCATACGCAGTACGGCAACTTTGCGCCGCTGCTGCCGAAGCTGCAGACCCTGCACACTGCGCGTATCGCCACCGACAAGGAATTCCAGTGGTGGGAAGAAGACGTCAAGCAGTTCCGCGATGAAAAGGCCAAGAAGTACATTTCGTTGAACGAAGCCGAGCGCGTTGCTGAGCGTCAGAAGCAGGATCAGCAGCGCAAGGATCGCCAGCAGATTCGCAAGCAACTTGGGCTGCCGCTGGATCCGCTTGCCGAAGACAGCGATGACGGCTTGACCGGTAACGAGCGCGACATCGTCAAAGACACCGCACGCGAAAAGGCTGCCGAAAAGCGTCCGGATCCGTTGCTGCATGAGTCGGCTGCAATCCTGGCCGACGCGCTGGGCTTGCTGTCGCAGGACAAGCCGTTGTCGGCACAGGTGCTGCCGAAGTCGACCGCGCCGGGGCGTTGGGCGGACTGATTGTCGCAGTTCTTGAGATCTAAAAGCATTTGGAACAAAAATGCCATCGCACTGCGGTGGCATTTTTGTTGGCGGCATGTATTTGTGAGAGTGAGATGCGGTGGGTAGTGATCGTAGCGTCATTGCAAATACGATCCGCGCTGGTAGAGCGTTAGCTCATGCTCGACCTGCGCGCACTACAGGCTGCTATCGCCGCCACATTGGGGCCGCATCAGGCACCAGCAGCGCAATGGCGGCATCTGCCGCCAAGCATCAGCGCCGCAAACAACTGCATGCGTCGGTGGCTCACTGCGGCCACTCAAATTCGGCCAAGACCGGGTAATGGTCGGAAGGCAAGATCCCGCCTGGGCGCATGTCCAGCGTGGAAAAACGGGTGGGTGTCAGCCCGCGGAATAAAATCCAATCGATGCGGCGTGTTGGCTGGGTGGTGAAATCCTGGAAGGTTTTTTCCGGGCCCTGCGGCTTTGCTACATGCGCGCGCGCATCGCCCAGAACGGCAGTCAGCGTGCGATAGGTGCCTTGATCGGGATCGCTATTGAAGTCGCCGGTGACGACCACCGGAATATCGGCAGGCAGCGTTGCGATGCGCGAGAGAATCACGCGGGCGCCCTGCTCGCGTGCTGCTTCATCCTGATCGCGATGCGGCAGGTGGGTGTTGAGCAGATAGAAACGGCGCTTGTCGCTGCGGCGTTCGAACAATGCCCAGGTAACCATGCGTGGCAGGTCGGTGTTCCAACTGCTGCTGCCGGGTACCTCGGGGGTTTCGGATAACCAGAAGTCGCCGGATTCAATCACGCTCAGTGCGTTGCTGTCGTAAAACACACCCATATGTTCTTCGCTACCATCGGCGCGCCGTCCCTTGCCGAACCAGCGATAGGCAGGCAGGTGCGAGGCCAGATACTGCGCCTGCTCCTGCACCAGTTCCTGGGTGCCGAACACATCGGGATGGGTCTGTTTAATCAACGCAACCATCGACGTCCGCCGCACCGCCCAGCGTTTGTCGCCATCGCGGTCCACTGGTACGCGCACGTTGAACGACATCACCCGCAACGGTGATGGCGCGGACGCGGCAAAGGCCGGCAACGTGATGCATAGCGCGAGGATGGCGGCGAAAAAATAACGTGACGCAACGCGTAGCGATGAGCGTGGCATGTAGAGGATCTCCAGAAGACAAGCGGCAAGTCTAGCCAGTACGCATGACCGCTGTGTCAGTGCATTGCGCAGGCGCTTGACGCCGCCGCGCATCGGCGTAGCATTTGCACCAGGCCGGCGGACAGACCGCCAGCTGACCACTCAACCGTGAGGGATTCTCATGGCAACACCGTACGACTATCTCGTGTTTATCGGGCGCTTCGAGCCCTTTCATAACGGCCACGCCGCCGTCGCCCGCCACGCGCTGGGCAAGGCGAAAAAGCTCATCATGCTGATCGGCTCGGCCGACACGCCTCGCACCATTCGTAATCCGTGGACCGTCGCCGAACGTGCGGTGATGATCGAGTCTGCGCTGCCAGACGAAACTGCGCGGCTGATCGTGCGCCCGCTACGCGACCATCTTTACAACGAAACCCTGTGGATTGCCGACGTGCAGCGTCAGGTTGCCGAGGCAGTGCAAGCCGATGGCGGCACGCTGGATGCGAACATCGGCCTGATCGGCATGGACAAGGATGCCAGCAGCTATTACCTGCGTGAGTTTCCGCAGTGGCCGCTGGAGGATGTGCAACACACCGCCACGCTGTCGGCCACCGAATTGCGTCGCTACCTGTTCGAAGCCGGCGATATCGGGTTCCATGGTGGGCTGTTGATGCTGCGCGGCAATGTGCCGGCGCCGGTGTACGACATGCTGGAAGCATTCCGGCGTAATTCGCCCAGCTACGCGCAGCTGGTGGCCGAGTACCGGTTCATCGAGCAATACCGCGCCGCGTGGAAGGACGCGCCGTATCCGCCGACGTTTGTCACTACCGATGCAGTCGTGGTGCATTCGGGCCACGTGTTGCTGGTGCGGCGTCGCGCCGAGCCGGGCAAAGGTTTGTGGGCGTTGCCGGGCGGTTTTGTGGGCCAGGACGAAGGCCTGCTGGATTGCTGCCTGCGCGAGCTGCGCGAGGAAACCCGGCTCAAGCTGCCGGTGCCGGTGCTCAAGGGATCGTTGCGTGGCAAGCAGGTGTTCGATCACCCCGAGCGTAGCCACCGCGGACGCACGATTACCCATGCGTTTCATTTCGAATTTGCCGCCGGCGAATTGCCTGCGGTACGCGGTGGCGACGACGCCGATAAAGCGCGCTGGATCCCGATAGCCGAAGTGATGGTGATGGGCCCACGCCTGTACGAAGACCACCTGCATATTCTTGAATTCTTCCTGGGTCGTGGCTGAGAGCGCAAACGACTGCGTGTTGCCGCGACGCAACGTAGGCGCACGCCGTGTGATCGCTTGAACCGTGACCTCCCGCCGGCGGACAGACCGCTGGTTCATTCGACGTGAAGGAGCTTCCGTCATGCATTATCTCGATAACCTGCTGCTCAATACCGATAGCTACAAGGCCAGCCACTGGCTGCAATATCCGCCCGGCACCGATGCCTCGTTTTTCTACGTCGAATCGCGCGGTGGCCTGTACGAGCAGACCGTCTTTTTCGGCCTGCAATCGCTCCTGAAAGAAGCGATCAACCGGCCGGTGACGCACGCCGACATCGACGATGCGAAGGAGTTGCTGGCCGCGCACGGCGAGCCGTTCAACGAAGCTGGCTGGCGCGATATCGTCGACCGGCTTGGCGGGCAGCTGCCGATCCGCATCCGCGCCGTGCCCGAAGGCGCGGTAGTGCCAACGCATAACGTGCTGATGACGATCGAATCCACCGACGCCAAGGCGTTCTGGGTGCCGTCGTATCTTGAAACCCTGTTATTGCGTGTGTGGTACCCTGTGACCGTGGCTACGGTGAGCTGGCAGGTGAAGCAGATCGTGCGCGACTACCTGGAGCGCACCAGCGACGATCCGGAAGGGCAGTTGCCTTTCAAACTGCACGATTTTGGCGCGCGCGGCGTGTCCAGTCTTGGCTCGGCCGCCTTGGGCGGTGCCGCGCATCTGGTGAATTTTCTTGGTACCGATACGTTGTCGGCGTTGCTGCTGGCGCGTGCGCATTACCACACGCCAGTGGCCGGGTATTCGATTCCCGCTGCCGAGCACAGCACTATCACCAGCTGGGGCCGCGAGCGCGAGGTGGATGCGTATCGCAACATGCTGACGCAGTTCGCGCGCCCGGGTTCGATCGTGGCGGTGGTGTCGGACAGCTACGACATCTACCGTGCCATTGCCGAGCATTGGGGCACCACCTTGCGCGAGGACGTGATCGCCTCCGGTGCAACGGTGGTGATCCGCCCGGACTCCGGCGACCCGGTCGATGTGGTCGAACAATGCTTGGTGCTGTTGGACGAGGCTTTCGGTCACCAGGTCAATGGCAAGGGCTATAAGGTGCTCAACCATGTGCGGGTAATCCAGGGCGATGGCATCAACCCTACCTCGCTGCGCGCGATTCTGGAGCGCATCACCGCCGCCGGCTATGCCGCCGATAACGTCGCCTTCGGCATGGGCGGTGCGTTGCTGCAGAAGGTGGACCGCGACACGCAGAAGTTTGCGTTGAAGTGTTCGGCGGTACGCGTGGACGGGCAGTGGATCGATGTCTACAAAGACCCCATCACCGATCAGGGCAAGCAGAGCAAGCGTGGTCGCCTGACCTTGCTGCGCAACCGCAGCGATGGCAGCTACCGCAGCGCCTTGCTCGATGAGGTGGGCACGCATGCCGACAGCGAAGATGCGCTGGTGACGGTGTGGGAAAACGGCGTGTCGCAACAGGAGTGGACGCTGGAGCAGGTGCGCGCGCGTGCCAACGCCGCACGTCGCTGACGCGCAGCGCGCAGGGTTCGCCATGCACGCTTCCATCGACAACATCTCCCTGTTGCCTGTTTCACCCCTGTTGGCGCGTCTGCGCGCCGCAGTGCCCAGCCTGCAGCGGCGCGTGCCGCTGCAGGACGAGGCCAACCGCTGGCATCCAGTGCGCATCGGTGCGCGCACCTATCGGGCGGCGTTGCCGATCACCTTTACCCCGTATGCCTCGGTGCGGCCGTGTTCGGCGCGCTGTGGGTTCTGTTCGGAAAATCTGCGGCCGCATGGCGGTGGTCGTGCGGCAGCGACGTTGCGACCTGGGCCTGCGTATTTCCAGCAGTTGAGCGCTGCGTTGCAGTTGCTGCGGGGTGTGCCGCTGTCGTATTCCTTGTCCGGTCTGGAAATGACCGACGATGCGATGTGGTTACAGACCTTGCTGCACACCCTGGCAACCACACCGAACGGTCCGCGTGTCGAGCAACGCGTGCTGTACAGCAATGGCGCCGGGTTGGCGCGCACGCACGGTGCGCGGTTGATCGATGCGCTGGTCGCCTTCGGGCTGTCGTGGGTCGAGCTGTCGCGTCACCATCCGTTGCAGGAGCGCAACGACGCGATCATGCGTTTCCGCGCTGACGAGCCGATCGCCGATGCGGCGACCTTCGTGCAAACAGCGCAGCGGCTGGCAGCACGTTTGCCGCTGCGCCTGGTCTGCATCGTGCAGCGCGGTGGCGTGGGCAACGCCGACGCCGTTGCGCAGTACATCGCATGGGCGCGCAGCTGTGGCGCCAGCCAGGTGATCTTTCGTGAATTGTCGCGGCTGGACGATGCGTACCGCAGTAACGGCACGCTGCGCTACATCAGCGAGCACCGCGTCGGCGTGGACACCTTGCTGGCCGAGTGCGTGCAGCAGCCCTGGTGGTCGCGCTGGCAACCCGACGGCCTGACCGAAGGCTATTACTTCTGGAATGTGCGGGTGCGCGACGAGACGGGCCTGCAGGTGGTTTTCGAAAGCGCCGACTACGCCGCGATGCATGCACGCCACGCCACTGGCGATCTATACAAGCTGGTGTTTTTCGCCAATGGCCGTCTGTGTGCGGGCTGGGACCCGGATGCTGATGTGTTGTGGGAACCCGACAATGGATGAGTTCGATCAACGCAGTTGGTGGACGCCGACGCCGGACGATGCCGCCTGGGCGCTGCCCGATGATCTGCGCGCGGCCGACCCGTTGAACGGGCGCGACTGTGGCTGGGTCAACCAGATGCGCCCGTTCGTGCGCCATTTCAGTCAGCCGGGCGAACAGGTGTTCGACCCGTTTTGCGGCTTCGGCAGCACCTTGCTGGCAGCTGCGCTGGAAGGCCGCAACGCGCATGGCATGGAGATCGACCCAGCACGCGCGCAGTTGGCGCGCACGCGCCTGCAGCGGCACGCGGTGGAAGCGCCGGTGTTAATCGGCACACTGGTCAATAAGACGCCAGCTGCGCCAATCGACCTGTGCCTGACCAACGTGCCGTATTTCGGCTGCCACTGGCAGGGCGAAGCGTTACCCGGCCAGCTCTATGCCAGTGGCGATTACGCCAGCTATCTGACCGGCATGCGTGCAGTGTTCCATGCGCTGCGCAAGCAACTGCGGCCCGGTGGAATGGGCGTGGCGATGGTGCAGAACGTGGTGGTCGGCGGCCGTGTGATTCCGCAGGCGTGGGACGTGGGCCGGATCCTGGCCAGCTTGTTCACGCTGCGCGAGGAGCGGGTGCTGTGCTACCAGCGTCCGGCAGCAGCGTTGGCGCACGCAAGCGCCGCGAGCAACCGCAGCCACGAATATGCGCTGATCTTCCAGCACAGCCGTGCCCGGCTGGATCTACAGCAGGCCGCGCAGCTGCTGCAGGCGCTGCACGCGCAGGGCCTGCCGGTGCTGGTACATGGCAGCTACGCGCGCTGGCTGGCGTCGCCGACGCTGATGCCGGCGGGCCCGGCCGATCTGGACCTGATGCTGCACGCCGAACAAGCGCTGTGGGACCGCCTCACCCACTGGCTGCAGCAACAGGGCTTCGCGCTGAGCCTATGGGGCGAGCCGTGCCGTGCCCCGGTGGCGCTGGCGGCGGTGCGTGCGCACCACTACCTGCGCGCCGAGCGCATCGGCGCCGATGGTCGCCGCCTGCAGGTGGACCTGCAATTGCCAGCGGATGAACCGCCGTTGCCCTGACCCTGCAACGCGACGCCGCGCGCACATGGGTTGCCGCTATGCTCTGTGCCGGTTTTGGATGCCGGAATCTCCCAATGTCTTGTTCTTCACTGATCGCGCGCGGCGCACTGCTTGCCGCGCTGGCAACCCTGGCTGGCTGCGGTGGCAGCAAGGGCGACACGATGCTGATGCGCGAGTCGTTCAATTCCGATGACACCTATTCGCGCAGCGTCGCGGCCAGTTCGCCGCAGGCCTGCGAGGCGGCGCGGCGCGTGCTGTTGAGTCAGGGTTACGCCGTGACACGCGCGGATGCCGCCGCGGTGGAAGGCAGCAAGAACTTCCAGCTCGAGGAAGCCGACCAGAGCGAGCAGCTCAACTTGCGCATTTCTTGCGCCACGCAGGACGGCGGCAAGGCGCAGGTGTTCGTGAGCGCGCTGCAGGACCGTTACGCGTTGAAGAAGAGCTCTACCTCGGCCAGCGTGGGCGTTGGCGTGCTGGGCTCGTTGTCGTTGCCGGTCGGTAGCAGCGGCGATTCGCTGGTGCGCGTGTCCAGCACCACGGTGCAGGATGCGGCCTTCTACAAGCGCTTTTTCGAACGTTTGAACTCGTATCTGCCCAAGGTCACTGAAGCGGTGCCGGCTGCCGTGAGTGCAGCGCCTGTGCCCCCAAATGCGGCCGCACCGGCGCCAGCAGCTGCAGTGCCGGCAACGCCTGCAGCGAACACTCCGACGCCAACATCGCCTGCGCCCGCTGCAGCGGCTCCCGCGACAGTTGCACAACCGCCGGTTGCGCCATTGCCGGTTGAAGCGCAGGACCCACCCCCAGCACCGGCGAAGGTGCCGCCAACCGAGCCCGCCACGCAGCCGTGATGGGGTATTCACGCTCCGCTCCAAAGCCTGAATAGCCAGGTGCGCGCTTCACGTTCTGTTCTCGACCCAGCGGCCAGAGTGCGCCCATGACTCGCCGAGCGGGCGAGAAACGTGGAGAACAACGATGAAAATGCGCACCTCCCTGCTGGGTATTTCCCTGATTGGCCTGATGGCAACGAGCACCTTCGCCCAGGCTCAAAGCTATTCGCATCAGCAGCGCTATACGGAAGCAGACGAAGGCCGCAGGTTCAACGATGGCACCCGCGTCCGCTGCCGCAATGTCGAAGTGCAGAAGAACTCGACTGACCCGAACCGCATCGGCGGCACGCTGGCTGGTGCCGCGATTGGTGGCTTGCTAGGTCACCAGGTCGGCGGCGGCAACGGCAAGAAGCTGGCGACCGTGGCAGGCGCAGTGGCGGGCGGCGCAGCCGGCCGCACCATCCAGGGCAATCGTCAGCAAGCCAACGGCAATCGTCAGGTCGAGCGCGTCTGCGAACGTCGCTGAGCCTGGCGAAGTGATTCGTCTGAATTGATTGCGAGCCCCGGCCATGCCGGGGCTTTCTATGTCTGAGGGCGCCGTGCCGACGATTGATGGTGCATGTCATCGATGAGTTCCGCCCACGTGCGAAGCGCCACATTGTTGCGACGATCAATCTCTGCGCCGAGGTCGATGTCGATGTGGCATGCGGGCAGGCGCAGATGTGCTGCGGTGGTCTGTGCAAGCGCCTTTCTCGCGGTGCAGCTGCTGCAGGTAGCGGCTGCTGCACCGAGCGAAACCGCAAACGCCGCGAGCGCAGATTGTGTGGAAGCACTGTTGCGCCGACTGGGATGGAACATCCATCGCGCCGCGGTGAGCGCGCCGGTACTACAGCGTGGCGAACCGTGTACGCGTGTCTCGCTTGCGCAAGCGCAAGCCGCGGGCGATCTGCAGCTAACGCTTCCGGCCGACTGGAACACGCACCAGCGCGGCGCGGCGCTCACCGCCGTGCTGGACGATGCGGCCACGCACTGCGCCTATGCGTTCGAACTCGGTGCAGCGACCCGCCGTGCGGTAACGCAATTACAGAACAACCCGCACTACCGTTTTTCAGCAGTGCAGCTGGGTTGGATCGGATTTGGCTGGCGTGGCGCAGCAGCGCAGGGCTGGAGTGGTTTTCGCAGTTTCGGTCGCGGGTATCAGCCGCGCGGCAGCAATGCGCAGGCGTTGAATGCGTTCTATCGCGGGCAGGTGCGCTCCGAATGCGGCGTGGGCCGGCAAGTAGCGCAGCTCGCCACACAGCGCGAGTTGTTCGGCGATGCTGGATTCGACCAGGCGTTTACGCCTGGCGAACTCTCGATTGGCACGTTTCTGATCTTGCACGACACCGACAGCATTCTGCTCGGTGCGCATGCCGGCGAATTTTTCGCCGACGGCAAGGCGGTGAAGAGCTCGCAACTCGGGCGGCAAGCGTTTGTCGGCGCGCCGGGGTTTATTGCGCACGTGTTCGACAAATCCTATCTGGATGACATCCACAATCAGGCCGAAAATTTCGTGGTGGTGGACGTCAGCGATGCAGCCGCGCAAGCGCTGGCACTGCACGGCGGGTTTGCGTATTACGACGCGCGCAGCCGGCAGATCTGGGAGCTGGCCAAACAGCTGCGTGGGCCTGGCAAGCGCCGCTTCGAGCGCCTGCTTTACGAGCGCGATGCAGCGTTGCGCGCCACGCTCGACCCGCAGCAGCAGACCCAGCTGCAGCAGTTGCAGACCCTGCTGGACGACCCGTTTTACCAGGGATTTTTAGTCTATGTGCATCCCAAGGGCACCAAGCCGATCGGCTATCACGTGGCGCGCCTGCTCGACCGTAACCCGCGCACGCCGTATGCCATCGACCTGACCTTGCACAATCTGCGCACCACCTTGTATTGGCGGTGGATCGACTGGCAGCTGCAGCAATGCAGCGCCGCCACCGCGGCGGAACAATCCATTGAGAATTCCGCCACGCCAGCGTACGCCGGGCGTGGCACCCTGCACTGATCAACGTATGAGGAGCGATTATGGAACTTGGTATGGTGGGACTGGGCCGCATGGGCGCCAACATGGCCGAGCGCCTGGTCAACGGCGGGCATCGCGTGCATGGCTACGACCCGGGCGCGAATGCGCGCACCAGCGCGCAAGCCAAGGGCATTGTGACGGCCGATGCGCTGGCAGCGCTGGTGTCCGCACTGCCGAGCCCGCGCGTGGTGTGGCTGATGGTGCCGGCGGGCAAGATCGTCGATGACACCCTGGCCCAGCTGTTGCCCCTGCTGCAGGCCGGCGACATCGTCATCGACGGCGGCAATTCGTACTACAAGGATTCGCAACGTCGCGCCGCGCTGCTGCAGGCCAGCGGCATTGCGTTTGTCGACTGCGGCACCAGCGGCGGCATCTGGGGGCTGCAGGAAGGCTACAGCCTGATGGTGGGTGGCGATGAAGCGGCCGTGATTGCGTTGCATCCGATCCTGGCAACGCTCGCGCCGGCGCCGGACAAGGGCTGGGGACGCGTCGGCCCGAGCGGTGCCGGCCACTTCACCAAGATGGTCCACAACGGAATCGAATACGGAATGATGCAGGCTTATGCGGAAGGCTTCGCGCTAATGCAGCACAAGACCGATTTCGCGCTGGACCTGCACCAGGTTGCCGAGATCTGGCGCGACGGCAGCGTGGTGCGCTCCTGGTTGCTGGATCTCACTGCCGATGCGTTGACGCATAACCCGACCATGGCCGGCATCGCGCCGTTTGTGGCCGACTCGGGCGAAGGCCGCTGGACGGTGGCCGAGGCGATCGATCTGGAAGTCTCGGCACCGGTCATCACCTTGTCGCTGATGGAACGACTGCGCTCGCGCGACAAGGATTCGTTCACCGACAAACTGCTCGCGGCGATGCGCAACCAGTTCGGTGGCCACGCCGTGATGACCACCACCTCTGCAGCGCCGACGATCGGCAGCAAGGACGCGTAAGCGGTCAGATGCACCAACGCTGCGCGCCTGGATTGCGGGGCGCAGCGTCGGTCTTGCAGAACATCAGCATTTCGAGCGAACACATCATTGCGTTCGCAACATCGCGCGGAATTAGCAACGTCGCCGCGTTGTTGCGGGCCTGATGCAACGAGGCAGCAGTGCTGCCAAGCACCGCGCATCATGCTCCACGTACGGCACGCTTCGCGCTAAGCGACGGCCATCAAGTACAGCGCCCGCAACCATTACGCCTACCGCACACAGCCAACAGGGTTGCTCACGTGCAGATGCGGGCACGCAAGCGCTGCTCATATACCTCGCCCCGTGCTGACTTTTCGGCGTTACAGCCCGCGTGCAGCATCCAACCACTGCACCTTGCCATCTGCAGCGCTGCGTTGCGCAAGTTCCACCAGCTGCATCAGCTGCACCGCGTCGCTGCCGCTGACCGGCGCCGGACCGGTGCCGGCCAGCGCGTCGCGAAAGGCGGTGTAGTACTGCCGATAGTCGCCCGGCAGGTTGTCGGGTTGATGCGTGTGGACACGGCCTTCGTCATCGACGCGGGTGAGCGTGCCCGCTAATGGATCGACGCCCCAGCCGACCGTGCCGGGGCGTCGCCCGGCCCGCAGCTGGTCTTCCTGCGTATCCATGCCGTGCTTGAGGTAACTGCCGCGCGTGCCATGCACGGCGAAGCGTAGGCTGCCATCGGCCACCAGCGACCCCGCATGCAGAATCACGCGCAGCCGCGGGTAGTGCAGGGTGACGTGGAAATAATCGACGCTGCGTGCCTGATCGCGCTGACGTTGCAGGTCCGCGCTGATGCCCTGCGGCACACCGAACAACTGCAGCGACTGATCAAGCACATGTGGTCCCAGGTCGTACCAGAGCCCGGCGCCGGGACTATCGCTCTCGCGCCAACGGTCGCGTACTTGCGGGCGATAGCGGTCGAAGTGGGAATGGAACTCCACCACCTCGCCGAGCTGGCCTTCTTCAATCAGCCGGCGCACGGTGAGAAAGTCCGCATCCCAGCGGCGATTCTGAAACACGCTGATGATGCGTCCCGCTGCATTGGCGGCATCGACCATCTGCTGCGCCTGCGCAACGTCCAGTGCGAATGGTTTATCCACCAGCACATGTTTTCCAGCGGCAAGCGCCTGCAGCGCGAACGGCGCATGGGTCTGGTTGGGGGTGGCCAAGACCACTGCGTCCAATGCGGGATCGGCCAATGCACTGTCGAGGTCGGCAAGTACGTTGATGCCGGGAAAATCGGCCTGTGGTTGCTGCGGCTTGGACGACACCACGCTGTGCAACTGCAGGCCTGGGGTGCTCGCGATCAGCGGTGCATGAAACGTGCGGCCGACATAGCCGTAGCCGACGACGGCCAGATTGAACGGTTTAGGCATTGAAAACGGTTCATCGCAACGACCAAGGGAATCCGCATGGTATTGCACCTGCCCGTGTGCGCAGGGTTCACAACCTCTGCATGCAATAGTCACATCTGCTCGACGAGCGCCACCGCAAGCTGCGCCCACGTTCAACGGTGAGGTACCTGGTATGAAGAACATGATCAATGCACGCAAGTTGCTGGCTCTGTCGCTGTCGCTCGGTCTGACCCTTGGCGCGTCGCAGGCATTCGCGGCCCCGCAGGAACATGCCGACCACAAGGACCACGCTGCTGGCATGAATGAGTCCAAGAAGCCGGTCACCGACACCTGGATCACCACCAAGGTCAAGGCTGATCTGTTGGCTACCGATAACGTCGCTGGCACCGATGTGAAGGTCGAGACCAAGAACGGCATCGTGACCCTGACCGGCGCCGTCGCCACCCAGGCTGAGCACGACAAGGCCGTGGCCGTTGCAAAGGGCATCGAAGGCGTCAAGAGCGTCAAGTCGACCGGTCTGAAGGTCACCGCTGCGAAGAAGTAAACGCGGCCGCTGCGAATGCTGGGTCTGCCGAGGCGAGGCGGCGGACCCGAGCACAAGGCGCACTCTACGGAGTGCGCCTTTTTTCGTCCTGAAGAAACCGCCCGGCGAGCCGATAGACGGCAAGGTGCTCGCGCTGCTTTCACGTTTGCTGCACGTATGCTATGCCCATTCAGCTATGTCACGGGCGAGCGTGATTTCTCTGAATCATTAATCTGGAAAGTGCCATGATCAGAGACAATGCCGGTCTGTCCTTGGCCCCTGCAGCGAGCGGAAACCGATCTAGCAATGCACACAACGGTCCAAGCAGACAAATGGGATCGCTGGCGCCTGCCTTTGTTGGCGGTTGCCGTGTTCCTGATTGTGGTGGTGCCGTCGTTGCTACTGCAGCAGATGGCGCGCAACGCCAATCAGGCTGCGGTGTGGGTGTTGCATAGCCAGGAAGTGCAGGAAACCGCGCAGCGGCTGGAAGCGGCGATGCGCGATACCGAATCGGCGGCGCTGATGCGCTCGCACGGGGTGGAGCGCGAGGCGCTGCGTGAGCGCATGCGTCGCGGGCGACGCGAGTCGCTGGCTGCGGTGCAGCGCTTGATCGAACTGACCAGGGACAACCCGGCGCAGTTGGTGCGCATCGGGCGCATCCAGAGCACCATCGAGCGGCGTCTGCTGCTGGCCGATCGTATTGCAGTGACCACTGCGCCGGAGCAGATCCGCGCACTGATCAACGACATGACGGTAAACAACCCGATCCGTACGCTGATCGACGACCTGCAAAGCGCCGAAGGCCGTTTGTTGGCGCTACGCAATGCACGCGCCGAGACCGAGCGCATGCATTACGCGCTGCTGAGCTGGGCGACGCTGGCTGTGCAGCTGCTATTGCTGGGCACGGTGACCTGGCTGCTGCAGCGGCAGATCCGGCGCCGGCTGGCGGCCGAGCAGGAATACCTGCGCGCCAACGGCCGCGCAAGCTCGGTGCTGCAGACCGTGCGCGAGCCGATCGTGTTGCTGGATGCCAACCAACACATCGTGTTGCACAACCCCGCCTTCGCCGAACTCTACGGCCTGGAAGAGCGCGGCAACGAATCGATGGCGCTGGAGGATGTGGGCGAGGGCGTGTGGCGCGATACCCAGATCCATCAGCGGCTGGCCGACGTGTTGCTGCGTGGCCGCGAACTGTGGGATTACGAACATGAGCAGCGCGGCGCCGATGGCGTGCTGCGCACCATGTTGATCAACGCACGCCGCATGCCGCTGCCCGACACCACCGATGAAGACGTGGTGCTGATGACGGTGAGCGACATCAGCCTGCAAAAGAGCGCGCAGATGCGCATCCAGGAGCTCAACCGGCAGATGGAAGGCAAGGTAGAGCAAGTGTCTGAGGTCAACCGCGAGCTGGAAGCTTTCAGCTATTCGGTTTCGCACGATCTGCGTGCGCCGTTGCGGCACGTGGCCGGATTCTCCGACAAGCTGGCCCGCCATCTGGGCGATGCGGCCGACGAGAAATCGCGCCATTACATGGAAGTGATCAGTAGCTCGGCGCGACGCATGGCCTCGCTGATCGACGACCTGCTGGTGTATTCGCGCCTGGGCCGCAGTGCACTGCGTCTGCAGGCGGTGGACATGCAATCGCTGGTGGCCGAGACGCGCGCGATTCTGGATGCCAACGTGCAGAGCGAAAACACCGGCCACCGCGTGGATTGGCACATCGCGCCGCTGCCGGTGCTGGTGGCCGACGAAAACATGATGCGCCAGCTGTGGATGAACCTGCTCGGCAATGCGGTCAAGTACAGCGCCAAGCGCGAGGTGGCCAAGGTCGAGGTCACCTACACGCCGATGGCCGACGGCGGCCATCAGTTCAGCGTGCGCGATAACGGTGCCGGTTTCGATATGGAATACAGCGGCAAATTGTTCGGTGTGTTCCAACGGTTGCACAAGGCCAGCGAATACGCTGGTACCGGTATTGGTCTGGCCAGCGTGCGGCGCGTCTTGACGCGTCACGGCGGCCGGGTCTGGGCCGAAGGCGTCGTCGACGAAGGCGCCACGTTTTATTTCGTGTTACCCCCTGCGCTTGAAGCGCCCAACCAAGAGTTCAGTGTATGACCGCCATCCGTACCATTCTTTTGGCAGAGGACAGCCCGGCCGATGCGGAGATGGCGGTCGACGCCCTGCGCGAAGCCCGCCTTGCCAACCCCATCGTGCATGTCGAAGATGGCGTGGAAGCCATGGACTATCTGTTGCGCCGAGGCATGTTCGCCGACCGCGAGGAAGGCTTGCCGGCAGTGCTGCTGCTGGACATCAAGATGCCGCGTCTGGATGGGCTGGAGGTGCTCAAGCAGGTGCGCAGCGACGAGACACTCAAGCGCCTGCCGGTGGTGATCCTGTCGTCCTCGCGCGAAGAAAGCGATCTGGCCCGCAGCTGGGACCTGGGCGTGAATGCCTATGTGGTCAAGCCGGTGGATGTGGATCAGTTCTTCAACGCGGTCAAGACGCTTGGCACGTTCTGGGCGGTGATCAACCAGGCACCGGAGCTGGACTGAACCATGCCGCATGAGGGTGGCAATCTGGAGCAGCTGAAGATCCTTCTGGTGGAAGATTCACCGGAAGACGCCGAGCTATTGTCCGACCAGTTGCTGGATGCCGGGCTGGATGCGGCATTCGAGCGCGTGGACAGCGAGCCGTCGCTGCGCGCCGCCCTGGAGACCTTCCAGCCAGACATCGTGCTGTCGGACCTGAGCATGCCGGGTTTTTCCGGCCATCAGGCGCTGCGTCTGGTGCGCCAGAATGGTGCCACGCCTTTCATCTTCGTCTCCGGCACCATGGGTGAAGAGACCGCGGTCAAGGCGCTGCAGGATGGCGCCAACGACTACATCATCAAACACAACCCAACCCGTTTGCCGAGCGCGGTGATTCGCGCGATCCGCGAGGCGCGTGCCGATCTGGAACGCCAGCGCGTGGAAAGCGAGCTGATGCGCGCGCAACGGTTGGAAAGCCTGGCGATGTTGGCGGCCGGCCTGAGTCACGATCTGCGCAATATCCTGCAGCCGTTGTTGATCGTGCCCGACCTGCTGGCTGGGCGCACCGACGACCCGCAGCTGCGTCAGCTGGCCAATGTGGTGGCCGAATGCGGCCGGCGCGGGCATGAAATGGCCGAGTCGATGCTGTCGTTCGTGCGTGGTTCCAACAAGCCGCGCGAGCAGGTGTCCATCGCCAATCTGTTCCAGGCGGTGCAGATGCTGCTCAAGAGCAGCCTGCCCGACGGCGTGCGTCTGCAGATGGACACCATCGCTGCAGATCTGACCATCGAGGCCAACTACACCGAATTGCAGCAATGCCTGCTCAACCTGGGCTTGAACGCGATTCAGGCGATGCCGGCGGGCGGCACGCTGATCCTGACGGCCGATCGCTTTGACGACACGCGCGTGCGCATGAGCGTGGCCGACACCGGCGTGGGCATGAGCGATGAAACCCGTGCGCGCCTGTTCAGCCCGTTCTTCACCACCAAGGCCGATGGCACCGGGCTGGGGCTGATTTCGTGCAAGCGCATTATCGAGAGCTATGGCGGCAGCATCGTGGTCGATAGCCGGCTGGGTGAAGGCACGCGCTTCGACATGATCGTGCCAATGCGCGCGGTGTCGACGGCAGTGACAGAAACCGAACTGCCGCTCCCGCTTGGCCATGGGCAGCGTATTTTGTTGGTGGATGGCGAGGCCACGCGCCTATCCCTGCTGGGCAATGCACTTTCCAGCCAGGGCTATCAGCCGCAGTTGGCCAGCGATGGTGCCGCGGCGCTGCAGTTGGTGCAGCAGCACGCCATGCCGGACCTGGTGATCATCGACAGCGACATCATTCTGCTCTCGGCGGTGAGCGTGCTGCTGAGCATGCAGGAGCTGGGGTACCAGGGCCCGGCGATCGTGCTGGAAGATGTTGGCGCGCCGCTGCAGCGTTCGCATTTTCCATCGGATCTGCCGGTGCATGTATTGCGCAAACCGCTGGAAATGCGCCGGGTCTTTCGCGCCGTCTCGCACGCGCTGGAAGTGGCCTGACACCAGGTTTCTGCGGACTCAGTGCGTGCGTGGATAGGTGCAATGCGATTGCAACAGTTGACGCCTATGCCGGCCGCATGCGCGAATAACGCATGACCAAAGTGCTTCTCAGCCTCGGCAGCAATGTTCAGCCGACCCACTACCTGCGCTTGGCTGTCGCCGCCTTGCGCGCACGCTTTGGCCAGCTCGACGTCTCCCCCGCGTACCGCACGCCGGCGGTGGGCTTCGATGGGCCGGATTTCGTCAACAACGCAGTGGCATTGCAGACCGATCTGGAGCTGGACGCGCTGGATCACTGGCTGCATGCGCTGGAAGATGCGCACGGGCGCGATCGCAGCGGCCCGCGTTTCAGCAACCGCACCCTGGATGTGGATGTAGTGTTCTTCGGCAATTGCATCGTCGAAGGCCCCGGGTATCTGCGTATCCCGCGGCCCGAGCTCAAACACGCATTCGTGCTCAAGCCAATGGCCGATATTGCGCCGGATTTTATCGACCCGCTGAGCGGCCAAACGTTGGCAGCATTGTGGCAGGCGCATCCGCAGTACGGCAGCGCGTTCACGACGGTGGAGCTGGATGCGACTGTGCCGGAGGTGAGTGCGGCGCAGTAGTACCGTTCTGGCGGCTTTGCTGAGCGTGGTTGAGCAAGCGTGCGGGCAGCGATATGGCGTGCGAAACCTGTATGGCAGTGCCGCCTGCGATGTCGCAGCTGAGCTGATGCGCGCTGCTTAGATATCAATTCTCAGCAGCGAAAGCATGGTTAGCCGAAAACGCTGCTCAACTGAGCTGGCGGCCACCATCGACGTGCAGGGTCTGGCCGGTGACAAAGCTGGCGTCGTCCAGCAACCAGCGCACCGCTTCGGCAATTTCTTCCGGCGTGCCGATGCGCGCCAGCGGTGTGCGCGCGAGCAGCGCCTGCTTGGCTTCGGAAGACTTGCCTTGTTCCGGCCACATGATCGCCCCGGGCGCGACCGCGTTGACGCGCACATGCGGCGCCAGTTCCAGCGCGAGCGAGCGACTCAGCGTTTCCAGCGCGCTTTTGGACGCGCCATACAGCGGGTGGTTACGCATCGGCTGCTGCGCGTGCAGATCGGTGAGGTTGACGATGGCGCCGCGATGCTGACGCAACTGTTCTGCGGCTGCCTGGGCGATGAAGAACGGCGCGCGTGCGTTGACCGCAAACAAATCGTCCCATTGCGCTGTGGTGGCCTCGCCGATGGCGGTGGGGTAGAACGCCGAGGCGTTGTTCACCACGCCATCCAGGCGGCCAAAGGAGGCAATGCAGTCGGCCACCAGTTGCGCAGGTGCTTCGGGCAGGCGTAGATCGGCATGCAACGCCTGCGCACTATCGGCACGCTGTGCGCATAACTCGGCCACGCGCGCGTCCAGCACCTCAGCGGAGCGGTGCGCATGCAGCGCAACGCGGTAGCCGGCGGCGTGCAACGTGGTAGCGATCTGCGCGCCGATGCGGCGGGCGGCACCGGTGATCAACACCACCTTGGAACTGTCTGTCATGGCGTACTCGCTCGGCGTTGCGGAGGGCTCGGCTATCCTGTGCATTGTCCCCGCAACCGGTGCCCGCATGCACGCCGACCTTCCCACACCCGATCCGGACGCACTGGCGCACAGCGACCGGCTGGCTGCGCACTTACGCGCCGAAATTCAGGCCGCCGGCGGTGCAATTCCGTTTTCGCGCTTCATGGAGCTGGCGCTGTATGCGCCCGGCCTGGGCTATTACAGCGCCGGCGCGAGCAAGTTCGGCGAGGCCGGCGATTTCGTCACCTCCCCGGAACTGGGGCCGTTGTTTGCGGCCACTGTCTCTGGTGCGTTGGCGCCGGTGTTGCAGCAGCTCGGGCCGCAGGCGCGGGTGCTGGAAGTGGGCGGCGGTAGCGGCGCATTTGCCGAAGTCACGCTAAAGCGCTTGCTGGAGCTGGACGCGCTGCCCGAGCGTTACGCGATCCTGGAACCCAGTGCCGACCTGCGCGAGCGTCAACGCGAGCGGCTGGGGCGCAGTCTGATCCCGCCGGTATTCGATCTGGTGGAATGGCTGGATGCACCGTTCCCGGACGATTGGGATGGCGTGCTGTTCGCCAACGAAGTCATCGACGCATTGCCCACGCCGCGCTTCGCGCTGCGCGATGGCGAGGTGTATGAAGAAACCGTGGTGCTGGATGCGCAGCAGCAGTTCGCACGCGGCGAGCAACCGGCAGACGCCTTGCTGAGCGCGGCCGTGCGCCATCTTGAGCGCTATCTGGAGCAGCCGTTCGCCGATGGCTATCGCTCCGAGTTGTTGCCGCAGTTGCCGTACTGGATCCAGGCGGTGGCCGGCGGTTTGAAGCGCGGTGCGATGTTGTTCGTCGACTACGGTTACCCGCGTGGCGAGTTTTATCGTGCGCAGCGCGAGGACGGCACGCTGCGTGCGTTCTATCGGCATCGCATGCATGAAGATCTTTACCGGTGGCCGGGTCTGCAGGATCTGACCGCATCGGTGGACTTCACCGCGCTGGCAGAGGCAGGCACCGGCGCAGGTTTCGAGCTGGCCGGTTACTGCACGCAGGCGAGCTTTTTGCTCGGCAACGGGCTGGATGCATTGTTGGCGCAGGCCGATACGCGCACGGATGAAGTAGGGCGCATGCGATTGCGCGAGCAGATCAAGCGGCTGACCCTACCCAGCGAGATGGGTGAACGTTTTCAGGTGATGGGTTTCTCGCGCGATGTCGACTTTGCACCTGCGTTCCTCTCAGGTGATCTCACGTGGCGGTTGTGATCTCGGCGCTGCGGCCGTTTCAGCGGCCGCGCTTGTGGGTGGGCTTGTGGATCGCCGCAATCGTTGTGGTGATTGCCGTGTGTTTGGGGCCGCCGCCGGAGTTCCCGGAGTTGCCGTCCAACAGCGACAAGGCAGAGCACTTCATCACGTTCGCGTTGCTGTGTTGGGGAGCCGTGCAATTGTTCGCCACCCGTCGCGCGCTGGTGTTTGCCGCCTTCGGATTGGTGCTGCTGGGCATCGGCATCGAAATCGCGCAAGGCGCGTTGACCACCAATCGCAGCGCCGATCCATACGATGCGTTGGCCGATACCTTGGGCATTCTTGCCGGGCTATGCCTGGCGCGGACGCCGTTGCGATTTGTGATGTTGCGGATGGATCAGCGCATGTTTGGTCGGCGCTGATGATTAAGGAGCGTCATTAGCGGGATTAGCTAGCTGTCGGCAGCGGTGTGCATGTTCTCAATCTAGGAATGAAGGACATGCTGGCGTACCCATGTGTCCCGTGAGCTTCGCAATTCAAGCCAGGCAACTTGATAGCTTTAAAAAGCCACCGACTAACTATCTGGTGCGGTGCCCTTGCCGATTGCGGGCTCGTTGGCGGCATGGATGTCGCCAACCAGCCCCCATGGAGGCCCGGCCGCATTGGCCGAGATTATCGCCAGTGGCGCGCGCGATGCCGGCATGAGCATTACTTCTCGGCAACGTCGCGCGGCTGGCGGGGTAGACGTACAGATCGATGCGGTCAGCGCCGCCAACTTGTTCGGCTGGCTCGAGCGGTTGCGGCAAGCATATGGTGTAGTGCCGACACAGCTGAGCGTCGTGCGCGATCAGGGCCAACTCCGCGTACGCTGCAGCTTTGCGGAATCTGCGCCGTGACCCATTTGCGCTGGGCCTTGATCCTCCTGTTGATGCTGGGTGTCGCCTTGATCGCGTCGCTGCCCTTGCGCTTGGTGCTGCCACGCGAAGGGCTGCCGTTCTCGGTGCTGGACGTAGAGGGCTCCATCTGGGCCGGCACGTTGCGGCACGTGGAATGGCAGGGCATTGCGTTCGGCGATGTCGCAGTACGCCCGCGTCTCTTGGCGCTATTGCGTGACGAGTATCAGGTGCACCTACAGTCCCCGCAGCTGCAACTGCTGGTGGTGGATGGCGCGCAGTACGGCATTCGCAACGCACAGGGCGAGCTGCTGTTGCACCAGCCAGGTGGCGTGACGCTGATCGATCTGGTCGTGCAGCTGCAGCAGGTCGATTTGCTATTCGACGCCACCGGCTGCGTGCAGGCGCGCGGGCGGGTCAGCCTGCAACTGCTGGCGAGCGGCGAGGGCGACCTTCCCGGTCTGCCGCCGTTGCGCTTGTCCGGGCAGCCGCAGTGCGTGGATGACACCGCCGTGTTGACCCTCCTGCCAGATGCGGCGTTGCCTGGCGGCGTGCAGGTCGAGGTACAGCTGCAACTCTGGCGCGATGGACGCTGGCAACTGCAGTCGCGTGCCGATCCAGCGCAGGACGCCGTGCTGCGTATCGGGCTGCAATTGCTCGGCTTCGCTGCTGCCCCGAAGCGCGAGTTTCTGCGCAACGACCAAGGACAATTGCGCTAGAAGCGCGATGACTGGCTGCGTGCCGC
Source organism: Xanthomonas vasicola pv. musacearum NCPPB 4379 (assembly GCF_000277895.2). Taxonomy (NCBI): domain Bacteria; kingdom Pseudomonadati; phylum Pseudomonadota; class Gammaproteobacteria; order Lysobacterales; family Lysobacteraceae; genus Xanthomonas; species Xanthomonas vasicola. The sequence goes on from NZ_CP034655.1 coordinate 792,179, forward strand.
AGCATCGGCCTTCTGCACCATTGGCGTGCATGCCCCACGGTTGATGTGTTCGTCACGGACGCTTGGATGGCGTGCTGACTCATCCTTTGACAACGTTGTCGTGGTGCAACGACGCAGAGTCATTACGGCACATGTTCGCTTGCGCGAATAGACGCGACACACGCTTTGGAACACACATGAGCGCGCTGCAAAGGACTGTGACCCAGCCCCGTTGATCGCAATGCCGCGACCGCGGCGTGGACTGCACACAATTGGTCTGGTCACCGAGAATTGGTCAGTGACTGGTCCTGTGACAACGATGCCCGGTACGCACCCGATATCCGTGCATGCACCGTTAAAGGTCAATAACGACGGGGAAAGGGCGCCTTATAAGAGAGCTATCAAACACTTTCGAAAGTGCCTGTTGACACGATCTTTTAGAGACCATAAGAATCAACTCCACTGGATTGGTACTTTCCAGTCAGGGCCGTTGATCAGCAATGGCATGCGGTGCCGGTCCTGGGAGGGAGGCGGCATCGGCACCCACGGGGGGCCGTGGGTGCTCGCAGACAACAGATCGCAGGCGGTTCCGGACGTCCGGAACTGGTGACCTGTGCGCGCGTAGTGGGTTGCCAGCGCCGGGATCTGTCATCGCTGATCGATCGGAATGCCAGTCGCGTTGTCGTCCAGCCATTCCACTCCAGGATCTCTCATGTCGCCTCTCCCGCGTGCCTCGCTGCGTTGTTGTTCGCCCTCGTCGCTGTCCCTTGCCATTGCGCTGTCGCTGCTTGCCTGCGGCGCCAACGCGCAGACACAGGACGCATCGTCGGCAGCATCGGCGCAGATCTCCCAGCTCGATACGGTCAAGGTCACCAGCTCGTACCAGAAGAGCCTGATCACCGCGATGGACAACAAGCGCGACGACGTGCGCATGACCGACGGCATCTCTGCGCAGGACATCGGCAAGTTTCCTGCCGAGAACATCGCCGAGGCGATCCAGCGCATTCCCGGCGTGCAGATCTCCACCATCAACGGGCGCGGTTCCACCATCAGTGTGCGCGGCCTGGGGCCGCAGTATTCGGCCACCACCATCAATGGTCAGGTGATCAAAAGCGCCGATTTCACCGATGGCTTCCGCTACGACATCATCCAGCCGGAAGTGGCCGCCGGGATCGAGGTGATCAAATCGCCGTCTGCGGACATGGATGCCGGTGGCTTGTCGGGCACGGTCAACATCAATACCACCAAACCCCTGGACTATCAGCAGACCAAGCTGTTGTTCTCGGCCAAGACCCAATACTCCGAATTTGCTGGCGGCTCGCCAACGCCCAAGGGCGTGCTGACCTATATCGACCAGTTCAAGTTCGGTGGCGGCGATCTGGGCGTGTTTCTCAGTGCGGGCTATCAGAAGCTAAAGGATCGCGCCGATTATCTGTGGATCGACCGTTGGTATACGCAAGCCACCGACGCGGGCACCTTGTATATCCCGCGCCGTCCGCGCTATCGCTCGATCGAGCGCGACACCACGCGCAAGATGTTCAACGGCGGCTTGCAGTGGAAGCCCAGCGACCAGCTGGAGATGAACCTTACTGCGCTGTATTCGCAGGACCGGACCGCCAACGACATGAACCAGCTGGTGTACTCGTTCGAGCGCAGTCCGCTGACGGTGCTGCAGACCAACGGGCTGACCGCCACACAGGTGTCGGCATCGGATTACTGGCTGGAAAACAATCACCAAATCGAACAGCACAATCTGTCCACCCAGTTGCTTACCTACGACTTCAAGTGGAAGGGCGATGCCTGGACGTTCAGTGGCGCGGCCAATTACACCCAGGGCAAGACCGACGAGAACGAGCGTGCCGCGATCCTGGGCCGGATTCCCTCGGCAACGCTGCTGGATACCTCCAATCCCGACGCAATCTCGCTGACCACCGATGCCGACGCCAACGACGCCAGCGCCTGGAACAAGGCCAATCTGGTGCGCAGCGAATATCCCAACGGTTCCATCCAGTCACTCAGCAACAAGGAATGGTCGCTCCAACTGGACGCCGAACGCTATCTGGACCTGGGTGCGTTGAACGCAGTGCGCTTCGGTGCCAAATACCGTCGCGAAACCTTCGATCGCGATGTGCGCCGGCGCGACTTTTTGTATCTGCTCAGGACCGGTGCGGTGTCGGGTTTCGACATGTTCCCGGAACTGTCGGCCGCCAGCAGCACGGTCAGCAACTTCCTCGACGGGCAACTGGCCTCGCAGGACAGCTGGGTCACCCCGGACATCGCCGCTTATGCGCGCTCGCTGGCGGCCGCGGGCATCACCGTGCCGGTGTTGTTTGCACCGCAGAGCAGCTACAGCATCGAGAACGACATTTCTTCGGCGTATGCGATGGCGCGCATCGACACTGACATCGGCAGCATGCGTTTGCGCGGCAACGTCGGCATGCGCTACGAAAATACCAAACGCACCACCGACACCTACCTGACGCAGGCGCAAGCCGCGAGCGACGACGCCAATATCGTGGTCGGCACCGCGCGCGCGCCGTACGAGTATTCCAACTGGTTGCCCAGCCTGAATCTGGTGTTGGACATGCGCGAAGACGTGCTGCTGCGCTTTGCGGCCGCCAAAGTCTTGGTGCGCCCGATTCTGGACAGCAATACCGCCATCGCCTCAACGATTTCAACCGGCACCAATACCGGCGGCACCACCACCTATGTCGTCACCCAGGGCCAGACCGATCTGAAGGCATTGACCGCCGACCAAGCCGACCTGAGCCTGGAGTGGTATTACGGCAACGGCGGTGCGCTGACCGTGGCCGGGTTCTGGAAAAACATCAAGAACGGAACCTTCAACAGCATCGTCTGCCCGGCCGCGTTCAACGGCACTGCGCTGTCCAGCAATGCAGCCGGCGACTGTGTGAGCAGTAACGGCGATATCTACGAGATCACCGCCACCACCAACGATCCGAGCAAGGTTAAGATTCGCGGTTACGAGCTGGGCTGGACGCAATCGCTGGATGCCTGGTTGCCGATCGATGGCTTCGGGTTCACCACCAATTTCACCCGGGTGATTCCGCAGCGCGACACCGATTTCAAGATCCGCAACCTTTCCGAACAGACCTGGAATGCCACCGCGTATTGGGAAAGCGAGCATTACTCGGCACGCGTGTCGCTCAATCATCGCAGCGAGTACGAACAGGACAGCAGCGACAGCTTCTTCGCGCGCGAAGGCCACATCATGAAGGCGCGCACGCAGCTGGATGCGGTGCTTGGCTACCAGGTCAACGACAAGCTGAGTTTTCAACTGGGCGGCCTGAATCTCACCAACCAAAAGGAAGAGGCGTACAAGGACATCCCCAGCCGCTGGCAGATGACCGGCGTGACCGGTCGCAGCTACTACCTGTCGATGCAGTGGGACATGCGTTGATGCTGAGGCAGCGCGCTTCGGGCCGCCATGCACAGCTGTGCGCGGCGGCCAGCAGTGAAGGTAACGGTGCTGGTGCAGGGGACGCGTGCCGTGCCGTGCTGGCAGTGCGGGCACCACGTGGCGTGCATGCACCGCAATTGATCAGGCGTTGCCATGCGCAGGCGTGAGTTCCTTGCCGGTAGCGTCTGTGCCTCATCGCTGCTTGGCATGCCTGCGCTGGTGTCTGGCGCCGCCGCCGACACCCCACGTGTCGGCACCAGCGCCAAGCCGCCTCCCGGGCCGCAGACATCCGCCACAGGGGCCGGCGGCCAATGGCTGGATCTGGACGAGGGATGGCGCTTTCATGCCGGCGATGTGCCATTTCCGCGCCTGCTGGGGCAGGACGAAACGTACGCCAATGGCAAGGCGGGCCGGGCCTGGGGCGCGGCGGCGCCGGACTTCGACGATACCGGTTGGCAGCAGCTGCAATTGCCGCACGATTTTGTCGTGGAGCAGCCGGTGCGCGCCGACGCCAACGTCGCGCAAGGCTATCGCCCGCGCGGTCTTGCCTGGTACCGGCGCACGTTCCGGCTGGAAGAGGCGGTGCGCGGCCAGGCGGTGGAACTGCGTCTGGACGGTATCGCCAGCCATGCCACGGTGTGGGTCAACGGCATGCTGATGGCGCGCAGTTGGAGCGGCTACAACGGGCTGGTGATCGACATCACGCCGGTCGCACGCTACGGCAATGCATTGAACAGCATCGCCATCCGCGTCGATGCCGAGGCCATGGACGGGTGGTGGTACGAAGGCGGCGGCATCTACCGCCACACCTGGCTGGTGCTGCGTGCGCCCCTGCATATCGCCGGCGACGGCTTGGCAGCGGTTCCGCGCGAAGGCCCGGGCGATGTCTGGCAGGTGCCGGTGCAGTTGGACCTTGTCAACAGTGGCGAGCAGCCCGCTGATGCGTGGGTCGAGGTCGTCTTGCGCGATGCGCATGGCGCTGTCGTGGCGCATGGTCAGACGCAGTTGAGGCTTGCCGCCTTCGCCACTGCACGGGCCGCGATCAGCATCGCAGTGCCACAGCCGCAGCGCTGGAGTGTGGAGACACCGGTGCTGTATCGCTTGCAAGCCGAGGTGCAGGGCGCAGACGGCCCCAGTGACCGTGCCGCGTGCGACGTCGGCTTTCGTAGCCTGCGCTTCGATGCCGACCACGGTTTTTTCCTCAACGGGCGTCCGCTCAAGATCAAGGGCGTCTGCCTGCATCAGGACCATGCCGGCGTTGGGGTGGCGCTACCCGATGCGCTGCATGTGTTTCGTCTGCAGCGGCTGAAATCGATGGGCTGCAATGCCATCCGTCTGCACCACGCAGTGGCGCCGGAACTGCTACAGGCCTGCGACCGTCTCGGTATGTTGGTGATGGCTGAGAACCGCCTGTTCAATCCTGCGCCCGACTATGTGGCGCTGCTGCGCAATATGGTGCGGCGCCAGCGCAATCATCCCAGCGTATTTTTGTGGTCGCTGCTCAATGAAGAGCCGCTGCAAGGCACCGCCACCGGGTACGCGATCATGGCGCGCGCCGCCAGCGCGGTGCGTGCGCTCGATGACACGCGCCCGATCACCGCCGGCATGAATGACGGCATGTTCGCCACCCGCGGCGGGGCCGATGTGGTGGACGTGCTCGGCTTCAACTATCGCCAGTACAACTACGACCGCGTGCATGCGGCACGTCCGCGCACGCCGATGCTGTCCAGCGAAGACACCAGCGCGTTTCAGACGCGTGGTGCATGGTTCACCGATTTGGACGCGCACGCGGTGGCAGAAGACGACAGCCTGGCTGCGGACTGGGGCAATACCCATCGCCGTGCCTGGCAGCTGATTGCCGAACGCCCGTTCGTCGCCGGCAGTTTTGTGTGGACCGGGTTCGATTATCGCGGCGAACCCACGCCGTTCGAATGGCCATCGGTCGGGTCGTTCTTTGGCATCATGGACCAATGCGGATTTGCCAAGGGCGCCTATTGGTTGCGCCGCGCTTTATGGATCGACGATGCGCCGGTGCTGCACCTGTTGCCGCACTGGAACTGGCCCGGACGCGAAGGTCAGCCGATCAAGGTGATGGCGTTCTGCAATGCCGAGCAGGTGGAGTTGTTGCTCAACGGTCGCTCGCTCGGGAAACAAGCGGTGGATCGTGCGCAATCGAATCAATGGCAGGTGGACTACGCGCCAGGTGTGCTCGAAGCGGTGGCTTGGCGTGATGGACGCGAAGTGGCGCGCACGCGTGTGGAAACCACCGGCGCGCCTATCGCGCTCAAACTCACCCCCGACCGCAGCGGACTGCGCGGCGATGGTCGCGATGCGCAACCGGTGACCTTGGAAGCGGTAGACGCGCAGGGGCGTCACGTGCCCGATTGCAATGCACTGCTGACGCTGCAGATCAGCGGCGGCCGGCTGCTCGGTGTCGGCAATGGCGACCCGAATGCGCATGCCGCCGATCAGAGCGTGCAAGTGGCGTTGTTCAACGGGCTGGCGCAGGCAATCGTACAAGCCGGGCGCGGCGCAGGCGTGTTACGACTGCAGGCCCGTAGCCCCGGATTGCGCGATGCAGTGCTTGAGATCGGCTGCATCTCAGTGCCGCTACCGGCGTCGGTGCCGATTGCGGCGCCGGTGATGGTGGTCGAAAGCTGGCGCCACACCGCGGCATTCGCGCAGCCGCCCGCACCGGACCTCCCGCGCCGTCCCAACGACAACAACAGCTGGAGCAATACGCTGCCCGGCACCTTGGAAAGCGCTCCCGAAGGTGCCGGCTATGTGTTGTACCGCACGCAATTCACCCCCTGGCAGGGCATGCAAACCCGCGGCGGCATACTCGACCTGGGCCGCCTCAGCGGGCCGGCGCAGGTATTTCTGGATGGCCGCGCAGTCGCCCAGGCAGCGGCCGGTACACCCATCACCGTGGCGCTTGCACCCACGGCAGGCGAGCGCACGCTGGCGGTCATTCTGCAGGTCGCTGCCGATCAACCATTTGGATTCCACGACGTCGTCTCCGTGCATTATCGGAACTCGCCATGACCGCCTCACTGTTTTCTCCATCGTCGCCTGCGCGCTTGTTCGCCGTTGTGCTGGGTGCGTTGCTCGCCACTCCGTTCAGCGTGCTGGCAGCACCGCCGGCGCAGGCGGTAGTGCAACGCCTGATCGGTGCGCGTGCCGCCCAGTTCGAGATGACCGTGGCGCCCCGCGGCGATGGCGCGGACTGGTATCGCATCGACGCCGGCGGCGACACGGTGCGTATTGCCGGCTCCTCGCAAGTGGCCTTGGCGCGTGGCGCCTATGCGTATCTCGGCCAGGTCGGTGCGGCGTCGATGAGTTGGGAAGGCGACCGTGTGGCATTGCCAGCACAATGGCCGGCCTATAGCAGCGGCCAGGTGCGCACACCATTTGCCCACCGTGCCTACCTCAACACCTGCACCTATGGCTACACCACGCCATTCTGGGATTGGCCGCGCTGGCAGCGCGAGATCGACTGGATGGCCTTGCATGGCATCGACATGCCGCTGGCGATGGAAGGCCAGGAAGCAATCTGGCAAGCGCTGTGGCGCGAGTTCGATGTCGGCGATGATGCGCTGGCGGAGTATTTCTCTGGCCCGGCGTTCACGCCCTGGCAGCGTATGGGCAATATCGAAGGCTATCGCGCGCCGTTGCCGCAACACTGGATCGATAGCAAACGCGTGCTGCAGCAGCAGATCCTGACGCGCATGCGCGAGTTAGGCATGCAGCCGGTGCTGCCGGCATTTGCCGGCTACGTGCCCAAAGCGTTCGCGCAGGCGCATCCGCATGCGCGCATCTACCGTATGCGCGCCTGGGAAGGCTTTCACGAAACCTATTGGCTGGATCCGCGCGATCCGTTGTTTGCCAAGGTCGCGCGGCGATTCATGGAGCTGTACACCCAGGCCTACGGCACAGGCGAGTTCTACCTGGCCGATGCCTTCAACGAAATGCTGCCACCCGTGGCCGACGACGGCAGCGACGTAGCCGCCGCCAAGTATGGCGACAGCATCGCCAATTCCGATGCCGCACGGGCAAAAGCGGTACCGCCAGCGCAACGGGATGCACGCCTGGCCGAGTACGGGCAGGCGTTGTATCGCTCCATCGCGCAAGTGAACCCGAAGGCGACATGGGTAATGCAGGGCTGGCTGTTCGGTGCAGACCGCGAGTTCTGGCAACCGCAGGCGATTGCTGCATTTCTCGGCAAGGTGCCCGACGCACGCTTGCTGGTGCTGGACATCGGCAACGACCGTTATCCCGGCACCTGGAAGGCTTCGCAGGCGTTCGACAACAAACAATGGATCTACGGCTACGTGCACAACTACGGCGCCAGCAATCCGCTGTATGGCGATTTCGCGTTCTATCGGCAAGATCTGCAAGCCCTGCTTGCAGATTCGGAAAAACGCAATTTGCGCGGCTTTGGCATCTTTCCGGAAGGCCTGCACAGCAACTCGGTGGTCTACGAATATCTCTACGCGCTGGCCTGGGAAGGCCCGCAACAGCCGTGGTCGCAGTGGCTCACGCAGTATCTGCGCGCGCGCTACGGCCGCAGCGATGCGGCCTTACTGAGCGCATGGTCCGATCTGGAAGCAGGCATCTACCAGACCCGCTACTGGTCGCCACGCTGGTGGAACAAGCGTGCCGGTGCCTACCTGCTGTTCAAGCGGCCGACTGCCGACATCGTTAAGTTCGACGATCGCCCCGGCGACCCGCAGCGTCTGCGTCGCGCGATCGATGCGTTGCTGCAGCAGGCCGAGCGTTATGCCGACGCACCGTTGTACCGATACGATCTGATCGAAGACGCGCGCCACTACCTGAGCCTGCAGGCCGACCGTCAATTGCAGGCAGTGGTGCAGGCCTACAACGCCGGCGACTTCGCACGCGGCGATGTACAGCTGGCGCGCATCACGCAACTGGTGCAGGGACTGGATGCGCTGGTGGGCGGTCAACACGAAACCTTGGCCGACTGGACCGGCCAGGCCGCCGCTGCGGCAGGCAACGATGCTGGATTACGGCGTGCCTATGTCGGCAATGCGCGTGCGCAGGTCAGTGTCTGGGGTGGCGACGGCAATCTTGCCGATTACGCGTCCAAGGCGTGGCAGGGCATGTACGCAGATTTCTATCTGCAGCGCTGGACGCGTTTCCTCAGCGCGTATCGTGCTGCACGCAAGGCCGGCACACCGTTCGAGGCGGCGGCCGTGGATCAGCAGCTTGCCACATGGGAACGCCACTGGGCCGATAAGGAGCAAGTGCCGAAGCGTCAGCCTCCACGCGATCCACTGAGCTTGCTGCAGACTCTGCTGGTGCAAGTGGATGCGCCCGCTCCAAGGCAAAGCGCTTCGCAGGATCAGGGGCAAGGCGAGCGGCAGGACGGCGCATACGGCGCCGCTCAAGGCACCGCGCAAGGAGCCGCGCAATGAACGAATCTCTATTGCAGATGGTGCTCATGCATAAGCGCAGTTGTGCGGATGTGAGAGCCCAGGCCACGAGACGTGCGTTTGCATGCCGCATCCATCTCGACGCCATGGGCGAGGGCGGGCAATGAGCGCACACACGCCCGCGGCTGCCACCGCAACTGCCACAACCACTGCAACCGCACCACCAAAACGCGAACGCTTCCTCTCGCTGGATGTGTTCCGCGGCCTGACCATCTTCCTGATGATTCTGGTCAACACCGCCGGGCCGGGCGCGCAGGCGTACGCGCAGCTCACCCACGCGGCCTGGTTCGGCTTCACCCTGGCCGATCTGGTGTTTCCTTCGTTTCTGTTCGCCGTTGGTAGCGCGATGAGTTTTGCGCTGGCAACCAACACGCCACCTCTGCAGTTCCTTGGCCGCGTGAGCAAGCGTGCTGTGCTGATCGTGCTGTGTGGCGTGCTGATGTACTGGTTTCCTTTCTTCCATCTGCAGCCCGATGGTGGATGGGCGTTCACGACGGTCGATCAACTGCGCCTGACCGGCGTATTGCAGCGAATCGGCCTGTGTTACCTGGCGGCGGCATTGCTGGTGCGCTATCTGCCACCACGCGGCATCGCGCCTGCCTGCGTCGCACTGCTGTTGGGCTATTGGGCGTTGTTGTATGTCTTCGGCCAACCCGGCGTGGAGCTGAGCAAGACCGGCAATGCCGGCACTCGCCTGGATCTATGGCTATACGGGCGCGCGCATCTGTACCGCAAGGACGGCGGCTTCGATCCCGAGGGCCTGCTCGGCACGCTGTCGGCCACGGTCAACGTGCTGGCCGGTTATCTGTGTGGGCGCTTCCTGCAGCGGCACGGCAAGACCATTGCCAGCACGCGCAGCTTGTTGTTGGCGGGCGCAGGTCTGGTGCTGCTGGCGCTGCTCTGGGCGCCGGCCTGGCCGTTGTCGAAGAAGCTCTGGAGCGGGTCGTTCGTTGCCTGCACGGTGGGCCTGGATCTGCTGGCGCTGGGCGTGCTGGTGTACCTGCTGGAGTTGCGCGGCTGGATCGGCGGCAGCGGCTTCTTCACCGTGCTGGGGCGTAACCCGCTGGCGATCTATCTGTTCTCCGAATTATTCGTGGTGGTGTTGCGGCTGATCCCGGCCGGCAACTCCGGTCTGGATTTGTACGCCTGGGCCGGCATCCGTGTGTTCCAGACCATTGCACCGGGTCCACTGGGGTCGCTGCTGTGCGCGCTGAGCTACACGCTGGTGTGCTGCGCCGTGGGTTGGTGGATGGATCGGCGGCGCTGGTATCTGCGGTTGTAATGGCGCCGGCCACCCCTACGATGCGCCAGGCTGCAAGGCACTGACCAGCTTTGGCCGCAACTGCCGGATGCCGACCAGCGTTGCGGTCCTTGGGTCGGGGCGGGGTAAGGCACGCTAGTGCGCACTTTGGAGTTATCCACGACCTGATGCGCGCGGGGCAAATTGGTACTATATTGGACCTAACAAATCCACGTCGGTCCGGAGGACAGGCAATGGCCAAACCGAGAACCAACGCCAGGATGGACGACGACCCCAGGATGGATGCGCTGGCGCTGGAGGTCTCTGCGCCTACCCCACTATATTTGCAATTGGCTGCCAAGCTCACCGACGCCATCCGTGGTGGTCAATGGAAGGCCGGCGAGGCGCTGCCGGCCGAGCGCCAGCTGTGCGAGCGGCTGCAGATCTCGCGCGTCACCCTGCGCCAGGCAGTAGATGTGCTGGTCGAACAAGGCCTGGTCTCGCGCCGGCAGGGCGCGGGCACCTTCGTCACCACCCAGATCCAGCACCAGCTCAGCGGCCTGACCAGTTTCAGCGAAACGCTGCGCATCAAGGGCTATGAGCCCGGCACGCGCTGGCTGGAGCGGCGGCTGCGCCCGGCACACGGCGAAGAGATCCTGCGGCTGGGCCTGTCGCCGGATGCGGCAGTGGCCTCACTGACGCGTCTGCGCAGCGCCGACGACCGCGTCATGGCCTACGAACATGCGGTGTTGCCGCAGCGCATCGTGGCCGACCCGCAGCAGATCGGCGATTCGCTCTACAGCTATCTGGATGCGCAGGGCACACCGGTGGTGCGCGCACTGCAGTACTTCCGCGCCATCAATCTGCCCGCACGGTTGGCCGAACATTTGCGCATGAAGACCGGCGAGGCGATTTTGCACGTGGTGCGCGTGGGCTATGCCCGTGACGGCAGCGCGATCGAATTGACCGACACCTATTGCCACAACGATTTCTACGATTTCGTCGCCGAACTGCGCCGCTGACGCCGACGGCATTCCTTACGACAACCTTGGAGCCAGCCGATCCATGACTACCGCCAGGCCTGCAAATCCCGTTGTCTCGATCGCCATCGTCGGCGTGCTGTTTTTTATCATCGGCTTTTTCACCTGGATCAACGGGCCGCTGATCACCTTCGTGCGGTTGGCGTTCGATCTCAACGAGGTCAATGCCTTCCTGGTACTGATGGTGTTCTACCTGTCGTACTTCTTTCTCGCGTTGCCGTCGTCGTGGATTCTCAAGCGCACCGGCATGAAGAAAGGCCTGGCACTGAGCCTGGTGGTGATGGCGGTGGGCGCAGCAGGCTTCGGCCAGTTCGCCACGCAGCGTTGGTATCCGGGCGCGCTGGGCGGCCTGTTCGTCATCGGTAGCGGCCTGGCGTTGCTGCAAACGGCGATCAACCCGTACATCAGCATCCTCGGCCCGATCGAAAGTGCTGCGCGCCGCATCGCTTTGATGGGCATCTGCAACAAGATTGCCGGCATCCTGGCGCCCATCCTGATCGGCTCGCTGGTGCTGCACGGTATCGGCGATCTGTCCGCGCAGGTGGCCAGTGCCGACGCGGCAACCAAGGAAGCTTTGCTGACTGCGTTTGCTGCCCAGATCCACGTACCGTATCTGGTAATGTCCGGGGTGCTGTTGCTGCTGGCCGTCGGCGTGCTGTTCTCGCCGCTGCCGGAGCTTAAGGCCTCCGAAGCCAACGCCACGCCGGGTGCAAGGGCCGGCGTGCAGAAATCCAGCATCTTCCAGTTCCCGCATCTGTGGCTGGGCGTGCTGTGCCTGTTCGTCTATGTGGGCGTGGAAGTGATGGCCGGCGATGCTATCGGCACCTACGGCCACGGCTTCAATCTGCCGTTGGACAGCACCAAGATCTTTACCTCCTACACCTTGGGCGCGATGTTGCTGGGCTATATCGCCGGTCTGGTGCTGATTCCACGGGTGATCTCGCAGGCGCGCTACCTGAGCGTGTCGGCGGTCTTGGGCGTGCTGTTCTCGCTTGGTGCCTTGTTCACCCACGGCTACGTGTCGGTGGGCTTTGTTGCCGCACTCGGCTTTGCCAACGCGATGATGTGGCCGGCAATCTTCCCGCTGGCCATTCGCGGGCTGGGCCGCTTCACCGAGATTGGTTCGGCATTGCTGGTGATGGGCATCGCCGGCGGCGCGATCATTCCGCAGCTGTTCGCCATTCTCAAGCAGCATTACGACTTCCAGGTCGTGTTCGCTGCGCTGATGGTGCCGTGCTATCTGTACATCCTGTTCTATTCGCTGCGCGGCCATCGCGTGGGCCTGCCGGCCCACGCCAAGTGATCGCGGCGGCATGATGCGTTCCGACGGACAAGGTACATCCATGCGCAGGCCCACCATTAAAGATGTCGCCGAACGCGCCAAGGTCTCGTTGAAGACCGTGTCGCGGGTGATCAATAACGAGCCGTCGGTGATGCAGGCCACGCGCGCGCGTGTGCTGCGCGCCATCGCCGATCTCGACTACGAACCCGATCCGTCCGCGCGCAATCTGCGCAGCGGTACGCCGTTCGTGATCGGCGTGGTTTACGACAATCCCAACCCGTACCACATCATCGGCATCCAAAACGGCGTGCTGGCCGCGTGCCGTGAAACCGGCTTTGGCTTGCAGATCCATCCCTGCGATTCCACCTCGCCGTTGCTGGCCGAAGAACTGGCCGAATGGGTGCAGCGTTCGCGTCTGGCCGGTGTGGTATTGACCGCACCGATGTCCGAACGCCCGGAGTTGCTGGCAGGTCTGGCGGCGCGCGGCATCAAGAGCGTGCGCATCATCGCTTCGACCGATGACCCGGGCGATGGCCCGTGCGTGTATATCGACGACCGCGATGCCGCGTATGAAATCACCGAGCATCTGATCCAGCTCGGCCATCAACGCATCGGTTTCCTGTGGGGTGGCCCGCAGCATCGCTCCAGCGGCGAACGCTATGCCGGCTATGAAGCGGCGTTGAAGGATTACGGCATCAGCCTGGACAAGCACCTGGTGATTCCCGGCGATTACACCTTCGACGATGGCTTCCGTGGTGCGCGTCGGCTGTTGTCGTTGCGCGAGCCGCCCACCGCCATCTTCGGCAGCAATGACGAGATTGCTGCCGGCGTGCTGGCCGCAGCCAAATCCACCGGCATGAACGTGCCGTATGAATTGTCGATTGCCGGTTTCGAAGACAGCCCGTTTTCGCGCCAGTCATGGCCGGCATTGACCACCGCCAAGCAGGCCACCGACGACATCGCGCGGCATGCCGCACGCCTGTTGATCAGCCAGCTACGCAGCGATGCCTACGACGACCAGCCCGCGCAATTGCAGAACCGTGGCTTCGTGCCGCAACTGGTGGTGCGCGGCTCCACCGCGCCGGCGCCTGCGTCCACCGGCAAACCTCTCCCCCCCGAATCCGCCTGAGCCACGATGAGCCTTCCCACCGAAACCGACACCTTGATGTTCCGCGAAGCGGCGCAGACTGCCGATGTGGTTGCTGCACAGTTCGCACGTAACGCCGACACCATCGCTGCGCTTGCGCAATCGCTGCGCGACAACCCGCCGCCGTTCGTGGTGACCTGCGCGCGCGGCAGTTCCGACCACGCCGCTACCTATGCCAAGTATCTGTTCGAAACCCAACTCGGCATCGTCACTGCGTCTGCATCGCCGTCGGTAGGCTCGGTGTATGCAGCGCCGCTGCATTTGCGTGGCGCGCTGTACATCGTGATTTCGCAATCGGGCAAAAGCCCCGACCTGCTGTGCAATGCCGAAGCCGCCAAGGCCGCCGGCGCGCGCGTCGTCGCGCTGGTCAACGTGGAAGATTCGCCGCTGGCGCAGCTGGCCGACGTGGTGATTCCGCTCGGCGCCGGCCCGGAAAAAAGCGTGGCCGCCACCAAGAGCTATCTCGCCTCGCTGGCAGCACTGCTGCAACTGGGCGCAGTGTGGAAGAACGACCCGGCGTTGCTTGCCGCGCTCGATGCATTGCCGCAGCAGTTGCGCAGCGCCTGGCAGGCCGATTGGTCCGCACTCACCGCTGGCTTGGTGCCCGCACACAACCTGTTCGTGCTCGGCCGCGGCCTGGGCCTGGGTGCGGCGCAGGAAGCGGCATTGAAGTTCAAGGAAACCTGCGGCCTGCATGCCGAAGCCTACAGCTCGGCCGAGGTCAAGCACGGCCCGATGGCCCTGGTGGGACCAGGCTTCCCGGTGCTGGTATTCGAGCAACCTGACGAAACCGGTGCCGGCACCCGCGTACTGGCCGAAGAATTCCGCGCGCGTGGTGCGCAGGTGTGGCTGGCCGCGCCCGGTGGCGATTTGCCGCTGGCAGAGGCCGCGCACCCGGCCTGCGCGCCGCTGCTGACCGTGCAGAGCTTCTATCGTGCGATCAATGCACTGGCGCTGCAGCGTGGCAACAACCCCGATCTTCCGCCGCATCTGAACAAGATCACGGAAACCGTCTAATCATGCACGCTCTCACGACTCAGGCACTGTGCAACGCGCGCGTGCTCACCGACAACGGATTGCAGGACGGCCTGGTCGTGGTGCTGGCTGGCACGCAGATCCAGGCGATCGTACCGGCCGACGATGCGCGCGTTGCGCAGGCCGACACGCGCGTGGATCTGGGTGGCGCCACCTTGTTGCCTGGCTTTATCGACATCCAGGTCAACGGCGGCGGCGGGGTGTTGTTCAACAACGCACGCGACCCGCAGGCGCTGGCGGCCATCGCCGCTGCGCATCGTCGTTTCGGCACCACCGGCATGCTGCCGACCTTGATCAGCGACACCGCGCAGGTGATGGCCGAAGCGATCGACGCCACTCGCCAGGCCATCGCACAAGGCGTGCCCGGCGTGCTCGGCATCCATCTGGAAGGCCCTTACCTCAGCCCTGCGCGCAAGGGCACGCATGACGAACACAAGTTTCGGCTGCCGGACGCGCATGAGATTGCGGTCGACACCTCGCTGGACAACGGCGTCACCTTGATCACGCTCGCCCCCGAGCGCGTGCCGCTGGATGATATCCGCGCCTTCGTTGCCGGCGGCGCGATCGTGTTCGCCGGCCACACCGCGGCGACCTATGAGCAGGCACGCGACGGCATCGCCGCTGGCGTCAGTGGCTTCACGCACGTGTACAACGCGATGTCGCAGCTTGCTGGCCGCGAACCCAATGCAGTCGGCGCCGCGCTGGAAGACTCCAATGTGTGGTGCGGTGTGATCGTCGATGGCGTGCACGTGCACCCGGCCAGCCTGCGCGTGGCGCTCGCGGCCAAGCCACGCGGCAAGCTGTTGCTGGTGACCGACGCCATGCCGATGGTCGGCAGCGACAGCCCCAGCTTCGATCTCTACGGCGAAGCCATCACCGCTGTGGACGGCGTGGTGCGCAATGCAGACGGTGCGCTCGCCGGCTCCGCACTGGACATGGCCACCGCCGTGCGCAACAGCGTGCGCTGGCTCGGCGTGGACCTGGCCGAAGCCGCACGCATGGCCTCCACCTATCCCGCGCAATGCATCGGTCTGGGCGAACGCCTGGGGCGCATCGCACCCGGCTACCAGGCCGATCTCGTGCTGGTGGATGCCGACGTGCAGGTGCTGGGCACCTGGATCGCTGGGCAACGCGACTAAGAGCGGCTAACAATACGACTGCGCTCACCGCCAGGCGGGCGCGGCCGGTGCTCGGAATCGGCATGTACCACGCGTCCACTGCGGTTCTGAGCGCGCCGTCCGCGCCCACCTGACAGCTGCTCGCAACGTTGTGTTAGCCGCTCTAAATCCGAAGGACGGACAGCTGCGCGCGCTGGCAGGCGACGCAGCCGTCGCGTACGAGTTCGGCTGTCGCTCGCTCTGGTCAGTGTACCCAACACGTGGTCATCGGGCATGGACGTGCTCGGCGACGTGCTTGCTGGCGATCATGATGGTGCCGGATCAGGGAGCGGCGCGCGCGCATAGCCGCCGCTATGGTTCGGACTGCACCGAGGTCGATGCTGCTGCCGATACCGCCACTGCCACTGCCACTGCTGAGGGGGGTGGGCACTGGCGGCGCGCGTCGGCGGTGATGGTGCATGCCTGCTCGTGCTGCTCCGATGCCGGAGCGCTCGGCCTGGACAACGGAGAGAGGCATCCCGACTCCGCCCTTTGCACGTTACGGTCAGCTGGGTCTGGATTTCCTTGCTGCGGCGCGTCGCGTGCTGCGGCGCGATGGACTGGTGCGCCACTGAGACGGCAGGGCCGATCCGCTGCCGGTGCGGGGGTCGTGATGCGGTGGCGGGAGTGCCTGCATGGTCATGCCAACCGGTCGTGCATGTTCGTCCATATGCAGGGTCACCGCCTTGGCTGTGGCCAGTTGCTCGGCCAGCGCCTGGCTCGCGCCAAGGGAACGGGCGATCTCGCTGCGCTCCACATTCTTCAAGGCCGTACGGCGCTCTTCACCGCTGAAGCGGAGGCGGTTGTATTCGGCCCATCCGATCAGCAACGCGGGACAGCAGATCAGCAGGCCCGGTAGCGCCACGACCATGAACGGGTCCAAGGATCGATCCTGTCCGTGCGCTTGCACCCAGGTCAGTCGTCCGTTCAACAGTTCCCAGAGCGTGGATGCCAGCGGTGCCCACAGCGAGAGATAGATGCCCCAGCCGGCCAGGGTCAGAATGCTCCAGGCGACACGTTTCAGAAGCGACTGCTGATGCGGTTTCCGTATCAGGTGCGAATTGAAGCGCTCCGTTTCAGGCTTGGTCGCGTCCGTGTGTGGGGCTTTCATCGGATTCCCCGGTCCGGGCTGACCCAGATTGCGCGCTTGCCGCGGCGCGTGAGCAGGGTCTTGGGCAAGGCGACCACAGTCGTGCACAGGCTGAGCAACCAGTATGCGATTGGGTACCAGATCACCCAGAAATAGTTGCGGCCGATTCCTTTTTCGTAGCGACGGTCGATGATCAGGCTGCTGGCGAATTGCAACAGGCAGACCAGCACCATGGCCGCCCCGTGCCATTGCGGCAGCAGTCCGTGGATGCTTACCGCTGTCGGCAGCGCAAAGAATTGGCGTGGCGCCCACAAGACCGCGATCAACACGATGCTGTAAGCCCACAGGACGCTCAGGATGTATTCCAGCAGCACGCCCCACATGCGTCGTTTGCGCCAACTGAACAGAGAGCGGCCATGGCGCAGCAGCACCTCCACGCCTCCCTGGGCCCAGCGCAGGCGCTGCCGCCACAAGCCCTTGAGGGTTTCCGGCATCAGGATGAAGCACAGCGCATTGGGCTCGTAGCGGATGTCCCAGTGATCCAGCTGCAAGCGCCAGCTGATGTCGATGTCCTCGGTCATCATATCGTCGGCCCAGTAGCCGATGCGGTGCAGCGCGGTGCGACGGAATCCCGCGATCACGCCCGACACGGTGAAAATACGGCCGTAGACGCGTTGCGCGCGCTTGATCATGCCGATGATCGAGGAGAACTCGGCTACCTGCAGCCGGCCTAGCAGGGTCGAGCGATTGCGGATGCGTGGATTGCCGGTCACCGCGCCCACTCGTGGACTGCTGGACAGGTGCCAGATCATCCAGTGCATGGCGAATTCTTCCAGCATCGCATCGCCATCGATGCAGATCAGGTACTCCGAGCGCGCGGCCAGCGCACCCATGCGCAGCGCGTTGGCCTTGCCCAGATTGCGGTCCAGATGGATCACGCGCAGACGCGGATGCTGCGCCGCCAGTACATCCAGGCGCGCGCCAGTATCGTCGCGGCTGCCATCGTTGATGGCGATCACCTCGAAGTCCGGGTAGCGCTGGGCCAGGGCGCTGCCGATGGTCTCGTCCAGATTGTCCGATTCGTTATGGCAGGGAATCAGCAGGCTGGCGGACGGGTACTGGCCCATTGGTGGTGGGTCGTTGCGTGGCCGCGACTTCCGCTCGCGTCGGAAGAAGTAGTACAGGCCGCCGGAGATCCAGAAGAACGCCATCATGATCGGATAGAAGAAGGCGAACTGGAACAGGCCGTACAGCCATGCGGACGTGTCCATGTCACTTGTCCGGGTAAGGGAAGTTGCGTGCGGACATCGCCGCGCGTGCGTCCTCCGTCGACGGCCTGTTGCCGATGAAGTCATCCGGATACCACGCAAAATGGCGCACGCCCTGCGACTGCAGGCGGTGGATCTGCGCGATCAGGCGCTCCCCGCCGATCGGCGTCTGGGTGTGCCAGTCCACCGTCTGCAGTTCGAACAGGGTGTGTTTCATTTCCGGGTCTTGCGTACGGACGGCCGCCACCAGAGTGTCCAGCCAGCGTTCCGGGTCGTGGCTGCCTTCCATCCACGGCATGGCCATCAGGGCGGTACGGTCATAGGCCCGGTTGAACAGATCCAGGCGTTGGGCGAACCAGGCGGCGCTCTGCGGTTGCAGGACCGGTTGTGCGTAAAGATTGCGCACCGTGCCCAGCTTCGGCCGCCAGCGTTGCGCGCTGTCGCGCAGTTCCATAGTGAAGTCGATCAGTGCCTGGGTGCGGAGACCGTCGTGGCCTTCCTGCGGTAACTGCGGTAATTCGGTGTCGCGCAGGTAGCCATCGTCATGGAACAAAATGCCTTCCATGTACGAGTTGATGGCCAGGTCTTCGTAGATGTCCTTGATGATCTGCCGCGCCTGCGGGTTGGTGAAATCCAGGCGGTACATGCCGTCGCGTTCGGTACTGTGGATGCGCAGTGCCTCGCGTTGCTTCAGGTCGGGCAGTTCATAGCCCAGCACCGGCAGCCAGGCATAGACCTTCACTCCGGCACGGGTCTTCAACTGCCAGGCGACGCGATTGAACAGATCCTCGCGCATCGGCATGTGCCGGTTGGGAAAGTACAGCGCACTGGCGGTGTTGTTACCGTCCGGATCGGCGAAGGCCTGCAGATAGACGTGGGTCGGGCCGATGCGTTTGACCCTGTCGATCAGCGTGTCCAGGTTGCGGGCCTGCTGCGCCGGATCGCTGTCGTAGAGCGAATCGAGATCGATCTGCAACGCGCGGGTTCCATCCAGCGCAGGGTTGCGACGTAGTTCGAACGCCAGTCCTGTCACGGTCGGATTGTTGGTCACCAGCAGGCGCGCCAGGCCATGCAGGTCGTGAGTGACCGGCGTGCTACGGCCTTCCAGATCGAAGGAGACCGGCATGCCGAGTTGCTCGGCGATGTCGTTGCTCATCTGGTTGTAGGCCGCATATGGCCACACGATCGCCCGTGGGCGCACGCCAAGCTTATGCTGGATGCGTTGCACGCTGCGGCCGAGGTCCTGGCGCAGGCGCTCGGCGTATTGCCCGACGTCCTCGTAACGTTGTGTCGTGGAGTCGTAGATCCGGGTATTCACCGCCGGTGCCTGGTTACCGTACGGATTGGACTGCACCCCGTGATGCAGGTTGTCGGTATGGCTGGCCACTTCGATCAGGCCGCTGGCCAGCATCTCGCGCAATTGGTCCCAGGTGAGGAAATCGTCGTGGCCGAACGGGCGGTACCCATAGTCGATGGTGCGATCAGGCGCCATGTCCACGTAGTCGGTGATGACCGCCACCAGCGCCGGATAGTGATAGGCGCGCAGTAGCGGATAGACGCGGGTGTACATGCTGCGCAGGCCGTCGTCGAAGGTGAGCAGCACCGCCCGCGGCGGCAGTGTGGCTTTGCCCTGCGAGGCCTTGATCAGTTGCGAGAGCGAAATGGGGTGGTAGTCGTGCGCCGACAGCCAGTCCAGGTGCGCGGCGAAGTTCTGGGTGCTGACTGCAAAGGCATCGGCATCGGCCTTCTCGCGCACATCGTCGCGGATGTCGTGGTAGCTCAAGACCAGCAGGCCATTGTCGACGGCATCCGGGTCGACCGGCGACTTGGCCTGCACGGGCAGGATCGACATCAGCAGACCCAACACAAGTACGCGCATCAGATTGCGAAGCATTATTTCCATCTCACTCTCCCCAGTGCATTGCGGCATCGACGCCGAGATGACGTTCGCGCCGGCCGTCATAGACCGGACGTGACCAACTCGCACCGTATTCAAATGTCCGGCCCTGGCCCAGCTGCCATTCGTGGCGATAGGCCACGCTGGGAATCAGCGAGCTGCCGTAGCGCTGCTGCCAGTAGTCTCCCACCGAGACGGTCAGGCGCTGGCGGAAGCCGCGTTCGTAGTGGCGCCATAGCTGCTGGTTGAGGCGCAGACCGAGCTCCATCGAGCGGTCCTGCGAAGGGTTGAAATAGGGCGCATCATCGCGACTGCCGCGGCTGGCGTAGACGCTGCCCAGGCCATCGATGAGCAGGCGTGGCTGGCTCAGTAGCCGCTGCTCTATGGCGCTGCTGATGGTGTCGCGGCGGTTGCCGTCGTCGTAACGGAACTGACTGCCGCCCAGCCGCCAGTGCATGCGTTCGTCCCGGGTGTAGTCCAGGGCCAGCGCCACACTGTCGGCGGTGATGCCCGAAATGCGCGCCTGCATGGAGGCTTCGGCATCGTTGCGTGCGGCGGCCATGCGGGCATGCCACTGGTCGTTGAACTGCCAGCCAACACTGGCGCGCAGGCCGGTCTGTCCGATGTTGTCGCCGGGATGCGCCATGGCGGCTTCGGCATCAATGTGACCGAAGCGATAGCGCACGCCGCCACTGAGCCACAAGGGCGCGATGTAGCGGTTCTGAAAGGTGACAGAGCGCCGATCGGCAGAGGCGAACAGACGCCAGCGGTCGTCCAGGATCGGCGAGTCCGCTTCCATGCTGTAGTGCTGGTCGTTATTGCCCAATGGCGCGTTCCCGCCGCCGCTCGAACTGTGGCTGCCTTCGGCGGCGGCCTGTAGTTGCCAGCCACCGTGGGCGCGCCAGTCGCGGTCCATGTGCAGCACGGAAGGCTGGTTGGGATAGCGGGCGAGCAGGCTGTCGTGCAGGGGGCGGGCCAGGTCGTCACGCTGCAATTGGATATAGGATTCGTACATGCCGACGCGTGGCGATACATCGCGCGGGTCCAGCGTGTAGGCCATCTGATGCCGTTCCAGCGCCCGGCGTGGCCAACCACGCATCTGATACACACTGCCCAGTGCGGTCTGCAGGCCGCCGTTGCCGGGGCCGACCGCCAGCAGGCCTTCCAGCGCCCGCTGCGCGGTGGGCAGGTCGCCGCTGTAGGCGTGGATCATGGCCATGTTCAGGTCGGCTTCGTAACGGGCCCAGTTGGCATAGCGGCTCTTGCCGCCGCCCCAGCGCCACGCTGGCTCGTCCTTCTGCCAGGATTGCAGGTAGTCGATTGCTTTTTCCGCCTGTTCGGTCTCCAGGTAGGCGTAGACAAGCTGCGAGCGTGACTGGGAGCGCCCCGGTTCGTTCTTCAGGACGGTTTTCAGCAGTGGGATCGCTTCGGCCGGTTGCCGGGTCGCCATCGTCGAATCGCTCACCGCCGGCAGCACATAGTCGGGGAGGGGATGGCCTTCCCGTTGCAGGGCGTTTGCTTCGTCACGCACTTGGGAATGCCTGCCCAGACGGTTGAGTAGGATCAGGCGATCCATGCGGATGCGCAGGGGTATCTGTGCCGGCGGGCGGGCCTCGCGCTGCACGTACTGCTCCATCTGCGCCAGTGCGTCTTCGGCCTCGGTCAGACGGGTGTCTTCGCTCTCGCCATAGGCCAGACTCCAGTTCACCAGCTTGGCCAGATAGTTCGACTCCAGGTGCGCTTTCTGGTCCTGGTCAAACAGGTCCGGGCGCGCCTTGCACAACTGCCAGGCGAGCCAGGCATTGCCGATGTCGCTCAGCGTCAGCGTCTGCAGCTTGTACAGCAGGGCGTCGTCGGATTGTTCCGATTGGGCTCGCTCGATCGCGGCGAGTGCGTCGATCCAGCGAGCCTGATCGCGGTAACGGCTGATCTCGGCAAGCCGGTCGGCACGCGACGCGCCGAGGCTTGAGGTGGCTGCGTGTCCCCCGGGCGTAACCGTGGCGCATGTCAGGCATACGCAGACAGCGAGGGGGAATTTTCTGACAGTCATGAAGATTCCGAGCGTCGCTATCTTGCGAATTGAAGGACGGGAGAGAAGCAACATATATGCCAGTTGCGACATTCCACTGTTCATCGCGCTTTTCGCCCGCTGTCGCATCGAATACGGCGGTGTTGCGCCATATTTTTGTCGTTCACGGCCTTCGATTCGAACTGGCGATGACCGTGGTGGGGCCTTGTGACCGTTTTCTGTCGCAGGTGGTGATTTCGGGGCGACGCATGCCGGGCATGAGGCGCGTCAGGTTCTGACCTGCTGTGTCATTCGTTGCCGGTTCTGTGGAGAGGCAGGCAACGCAGCATCATTTCGCGGATCGTGCGCAAGGGGGGCGAGCGTAGCGATGCGCGCACCCAGGTCCAGCTTGCAAGTATGGGCAAGCTGTGCGTTCGCTTCGTCTGCATGCAGGCACCTGGCCGGATATCGCAACGCCACCGGCGGTTTGAGCACGTATCAGACATCGGTGCCCACCAACGCCGGCGATGCCAAGGTGCGCGGTGTCGCGCTCACTCTGCAGCACAATTTCGGCACTGGCTTCGGCGTGGTGGCCAACTACACCTATTCCGATTCCAAGACCGATGGCGACTACAGCCTGCCGTACAACTCGCGCAATGCGTACAACATCAGCCCGTACTACGAGCAAGGCAAGTGGAGCGCGCGGGTGAATCTGGGCTGGCGTTCCGAATACTTCACCGAGATCGGCCGGCTCAACGGGCAGCAGATGACCGATGCGTTTACGCAAGTGGATGCATCATTCGGTTACCAGGCCACCGAGCGCTTGCGGGTTGCGCTGGAAGCCACCAACCTGCTGGATGAAACCTACTTCAGCTACATCGGCAACAAGAACCAGCCGTACTACATCTACAAGAACGGTCGCTCTTTCATGCTGAGTCTGAATTTCAAGCTGTGATGAATGCTCGGGCGGCTGCGTGAGTGCAGCCGCCCTTTATTCAAAGTAGCGAATAAAACCACCGCGTAACCGACAGGCAGGTGCGGTCGTTCCAGCAGACGGCAGGTGGCACTCGTGCACGGCGGCACGACTACGCCGCCTGCACACAGCCGGCAACGTATCGCTACGTTTTGCCGGCCGCACTTAATGGCGGACATGCCACGCCAGCCAAGATTCCTGATTTTGATCGGAGTGATTTCTCACCAGCGCAGATTGCTGGAATAACGGTGTTCTTGGCGCTCTCGCATCAACGTCGTGTCACTGCATCGGTTGCGCAATGCATTTGGCTATGTGCCGGTCTTTCGCGCTGCTGCAATTGCCGCGACACGTGCCTTCGTCAGCGCCTCGCCGATCTGTGGCCCTTGCAACCCCTCGGCTGCCAGATCACGCGCATTGATCGCCAGCGCGGCGGCGTGCAGTCGTTTGAGTTCTTCGCCTTGCGGATACGCTGCCTCTTCACTGCCAAGGCGTCCACGTTTGTCGGCTTCGCACACCAATGCCAGCTGCGCGATACGCTCCGGCCGGCGGAACGCATCGCAGCGCACCAGCAACTCGTGCACGGTGCGGTCGCTTAGCTCGGGCAGGCGATGCACATTCAAGTGTTCACGGCAGGCGATGACGGCAAGTTGCCGATGGTCCTGAGGCACCTTGAGCCGCTCGCACAGCGCCTGCAATGGCGCGACGCCGCGTTGCTCATGCATGACATGGCGCGGCCATTCCTCTGGCGGCGTGAGTGCCTTGCCCAGGTCATGAGTCAGTGCGGCAAAGCCCACCAGCGCATCCCCAGGCGCGATGCGCGCCGCCATGTCGCTGACCATTTCCTGGTGAATGCCGGTATCCACTTCCGGATGGAATTCAGCGCGCTGCGGTACGCCGTACAGCGCATCGATTTCCGGCAGGATGACGCGCAGTGCAGCGGTGTCGTGCAGCGTGCGCAGCAACGCCGACGGCTGTGCGCAGGTCAATGCGCGCCGCAGCTCCTGCCAGACACGCTCCGGCACCAAACTATCCAATTCGCCGCTGGCAGCCATTTCCCGCATTAGCGCTGCAGTTTCCGGCGCGATGGTGAAGCCCAGCGGCGCGAGCCGTGCCATGAAGCGCGCTGCACGCAACACGCGCACGGGATCTTCGACAAACGCCGGGCCGACATGCCGCAATACGCGCGCCTGCAGATCGCGTACACCGTTGTACGGGTCGAACAACTCGCCCGTGTCTTCGTCACGCGCGATCGCGTTGATGGTGAAATCGCGGCGCAGCAGATCCTCTTCCAGCGTCACCGACGGATCGGCATCCACCACAAATCCACGATATCCGCGGCCGGACTTGCGCTCTGTGCGTGCCAGTGCGTACTCCTCGCCGCTGCGCGGGTGCAGAAACACCGGGAAATCCTTACCGACCGGTTTGAATCCCTGCGCTTCCATCTGCGCCTGATCGGCACCGACCACCACCCAGTCGCGGTCGCCAGCGGGCTGACCAAGCAATGCATCGCGGACTGCGCCGCCAACGAGATAGATCTTCATCAGCACATGATGCCCGATGCGGCATCCATACCGCGTAAGGTCCGGCGACGGTGGTTGGGCGAAGACCGGATGAATTGGTCGGTATGCCTGTTCGCAGTCAGGGCATAACGGACAGTGTTGGTGTAGCTGCATGTCCTATGAGCCTGCCAAGTCAAGCAGAGCAACCGAAGAGATTTTAAGAAAACTGCCAACTCACTTTCTGGTGCGGTGTGCTTGCCGATTGCCGGACCGATGGCGGCATGCATGCCGCCATCGAGCCTACGGGGATGGATTTACGGCGTGTCCCGCGAGCGGCAAGGGCATCGCGCACTCGATCAAATCCAGCGGCCGTGCACGTTGCCTGACGTGGCTCAATCCTGCGCCACATTATTCGCAGCCTGGCCGGGAGTGCACACCGGCTTGAGGCGCTTGTCCACCAGCTTGCCCATCAGTCGGTCGCTCAGCGGCAGCATGTCGCCGTTGAGGCGCCAGTCGTAGATCACGCTGAAGGCCAACACGCGCGCGACATATTCGCGAGTTTCCTTGTAGCTGATGGTTTCGATCCAGAAATCCGGATCGAAATTTGGGCGTTGCGACTGCCAGCGCCCGGTGGGTCCTGGACCTGCGTTGTAGGCGGCGATGGTGAGATAGGGTAGCCCGTAGGTGTTGAGCAACTGGCGCAGATACGCCGTGCCAATGGCGATGTTGGTGTCTGGCTCGTACAGGCTGGTAGCGCCGGCATAGCCGGGCAGGGCGATGCCCTTGGCGACGGCCGCGCCGGTACCAGGCAACACCTGCATCAGGCCCATTGCGTTGGCCGGTGAGCGCGCGCGCGGATTGAAAATGCTTTCGGCACGAATTTCTCCGGCCACCCAGGCCGGGTCGATCGCGTTCTTGGCGGCTTCGCGGCGAATGGTGTCGTCGTGGTGCAGTGGGAAGCGCAGCGAATAGAGACGTTGTTCGTCCGGCTGCTTGCCGAGCGCGAACACCGCGCGGTCGAACCAACCGTTGTCACTGGCCACTTCCACTGCCAGACGGCGTTGGGTGTCGTCGAAGCGGGTGGCGGCATCGTTCCACTCGGCCACGGCCCAGCCGGGACGGTCGATCTGGAACAAGGCAATTGCACGGATCAAGGCCGGGTCGCGTGCAACGGCCGCTTTCGCTTGCGGGCTGTCGTTGGGCTCCCACGGGCACAACCGGTACGGCTGCTGCAGGCGGTCGGCAGCCAGGAAGCCGTAGAAGGTCGGCGATTGCGCAGCGGCGCGGTACAGCGGCTGTGCGGCCGCGGCAGCGCCGGTCTTTTCGGCGAGGCGCGCTTCGAAATACTGCCAACGCGAATCGCTGCGCTGACTTGCTGGCATCTTGCGAATCGCAGCCAACGCGGCTGGCCAGTCGCCGCGCGACATCGCCTCGCGTGCGCGCCATTCGTGCAGGCGCTCGTCGTAGGACCCATCTGGCACGGCGTTGAGCCGACGTGCCGAATCCGGCAGATACGAGGCGACGGTCCACAACGCGATCTGATACAGCACCTGCCCGCGCTGCGCCTCACTGAAACCGAGCGCACTGGCGAGCTGCGGCAACTGCTGTTCGGCAGCATCCGGATCGCTCTTGGCCAGCTTGGCCAGACCATCGACCGCGATGCGGCGGCTGCGTTCGGTCTTCGGCCAGCTCAGTGCACGCGGGTGCACCTTGTCCAGAAACGCAGCGTAATCGGTGGCCAGCGCCAGATCGGTGGCGGGCAGGCCGCGAGCAGCCGTGCGCATGACCGCAGGCAGCTGCGCATCGGCAGCAGCCTCCACGCGCTCCCAGCGCAGCGCGGGAGTGAGTTCGCCACGCGATTCCAGCCCGGCAACCACCGCGTCGCAGGCATCGGGCAGCGCCTTGCCGTTGCGCCACAGCGTCAGCGCATCGCGGCTCCACTGCGCATCGGCCTTGCCAGTGGCCAGGCGCGCGGTCAGCTGTGCACAGCGCAGGCCGAGGTTGTCGGTGGACTTCCAATAGGCCAGCAGTGTGTTCCAGTCCTGCCGACGCGCCACTGCCGGCAACCAGGTGCTGCGGAAGCTCTCGGCCACCGGTTGGCCGGCATAGCGCTGTAGAAACCCCTGCGCCTGCGCATTGGAGACGGTGTCGATGTTGCGCTTGAGCGTCGCAAATTCCAGCCATCCATACAGCGGGTGGCGGCTCAATGCAGCGAGCTGAACGGCATCGCTCTGGCCGCGCTCTGCGGCCGCGATGGCATCGCGCATGGCAGTCAGTTGCGGGTCGAGCGTTTGCGCACGCAGCGCAGTTCTGCCAAAGCACAGCAGGCAGATGAAAACAGTGGCGAGGCGGGGGGCGTAAGTCATGGTGCAATGATAGCGAAGCACGCCTGAACCCCGAGTGAATACGCATCGCGGGCCTGATGGCGACGCTGCACTCGTTTACATGCGCGGTACGTCAAACACGCACGTGCATGCAGAGGGCACGCCGTGGTCACTATTGCGACACGAGCGCGCTGCTGCATCGCTAGTTGCAGCACGTTAATGTTTCGTTTAAGAATTGGCGCGGACCGCCGGCACGGGGGCGTGCGGACACTCGAAAATCCTTCTGGAGAGAGAAAGGATGAAGCGTCTGATTGGCCCTTATCGTTCATGCTTGGCTGTGCAGTTGTCATTGTGTCTGATTCCCGCACTCGCCTGGGCGCAACCGCCTGAGGCCGCACCGAGCACGCGCACTCTCGACAGCGTGCAGGTCACCGGCACGCGCATCAAAACCGCCGAATTGCAGGGCCAGGTGCCGATCCAGACGCTCAACCGCGCCGACATCGAACGCACCGGCCTGACCTCCATCGGCGAAGTGCTGCAGGAGCTCACCGCGTCCGGTTCGGCGCTCAACGCCAAATTCAATTCGTCCGGCAACTTCGGCTTTCCACCCGATGGCGGCGGCGTGGGCGCCGGCTCGGCGCAGGTGGATCTGCGCCATCTCGGTTCCAAGCGCGTGCTGGTCTTGGTCGATGGCATTCGCTGGGTCAATGAATCCTCCGCGTCCGGTGTGGGTTCGTCGACCGATCTCAACACCATTCCGCTGGCGATCGTGGAGCGCATCGAAGTGCTCGAAGACGGCGCTTCGTCGTTGTACGGCTCCGATGCGATTGCCGGTGTGGTCAACATCATTACCCGTCGCAGCTTCGACGGTGCGCAAGTCACGCTCAACTACGGGCAATACGGCAAGGGCGATGGCGCCAATCAGGGCATGGATCTGGCCTGGGGCAAAAGTGGAGAGAATTTCAGCCTGTTTTTGGGCGCAAGCTATGTCAAACAGGATCCGATCTATGCGCGCGATCGTGCGCAGGCCCGCTTCCCGATTCCTGGTACCGGGCTGACCTTCGCCAGCTCGGCAACGCCGGATGGCCGCTTCCAGTTCGTCGATCCCAACACCGGCGTGCGCCAGAGCCTCACGCCCAATGCCGGGGTGGGCACACCGCAATACGATGGCAGCGGCGGTTGCACGCGCAGCGACGACTATCACTGCTTCGGCACCGCAGACCGCTACAACTTCGCCGAGCAGAATCTGTTGCTGACACCGTCCGAGCGCAAGGGCGTGTTCGCGCAGTTCCGCTACTATTTCAATGACGACGTGCAGTGGTACGTCAAGGCGTTGGGCAACCGGCGCGAATCGACCAACCAGGCCGCACCGGAGCCCATCTTCCTCGGGCCCGATGCCGGCACCGGCAACCCGCTGGCCGACAACATCGTGATCTCCGCGCTCAACCCGTTCAACCCGTTCGGATTCGATCTGGATTCGGCCACCAATCTGATCCAGATCGGTCGCAGGCCGGTGGAAGGCGGACCGCGGCGTTACGAGCAACAGGTCGATACGCAGTATTTCGGCACCGGCCTGGTCGGCACGTTCGAAGGCGCAGGGCGAACCTGGTTCTGGGACGTCAACGGCATGTACAGCAAGAACAAGGCCGAGCAGACCAACTACGGCAGCTACAACCTCTACAACATCAACCTGGCGCTCGGCGACCCGACTGGCTGCGCGGCCGTGGCCGGCTGCGTGCCGTTGGATATTTTCAGTGGCGCCGGCAGCATCACGCCGGAGATGTTGCGCTGGATCCAGCCGGTGGTGCGCGACCGCAGCCAGAACGAATTGAGCCTGTTTACCGCCAACCTCAGCAGCGAGTTGTTCCAGTTGCCGGGCGGTGCGGTGTCGTTTGCCAGCGGGTACGAATACCGCAAGTACGAAGGTTCTTATCAACCCGATCCGCTCACCGTGGCCGGGCGTTACAACGGCGTGCCATCGTTGCCCACCTCGGGCAGCTACGACGTTAACGAGGCGTATCTCGAGCTCAATATTCCGATCTTTGCCAACGCGTCATTGGGCGACAAGCTGGATTTGAATATTGCCGGGCGCTATTCGGACTATTCGACATTCGGCGGCGAGTTCACGCCGAAGTATGGTCTGCGTTGGCAGGTCACCGATGAGTTGGTGTTGCGCACCAGTTATGCAGAAGGGTTCCGTGCGCCGACCATCGGCGAGTTGTTCGGTTCGGCAGCGCGTGCGGACTTGCAGCTGTCGGATCCTTGCTCGATCGGTCTGGGCGGCACCGCGCCGCGTGGCA
The DNA here is from genome assembly GCF_000277895.2 of Xanthomonas vasicola pv. musacearum NCPPB 4379. Taxonomy (NCBI): domain Bacteria; kingdom Pseudomonadati; phylum Pseudomonadota; class Gammaproteobacteria; order Lysobacterales; family Lysobacteraceae; genus Xanthomonas; species Xanthomonas vasicola. The sequence continues at coordinate 821,295 of NZ_CP034655.1, forward strand.
GTGCGGCCAACTGTGCGGCGCTCGGCGTGCCTGCTGGCTATCAGCAGGCCAATCAGCAGATCTCGGTTACCACAGGCGGTAACGAGCAACTGGATCCGGAGCGTTCGCGCAGTTTCAGTGCGGGTTTGGTCTTCAGCCCTGGCTTTACAAGCAATGCCAGTTGGTCCGATCGCCTCGATCTGGAGGTGACGTTCTATCGCCATCATGTGGATGGTGCGATCCAGGCGATCAATGCGCAGACCCAGCTGGATCTGTGCGTGGATACGCTGGATACCTTGTACTGCACTGGCATCGGGCGGGCATCCACCGGTGGCATCAATGCCTTCAACAATCGGCTGACCAATCTGGGCTCGATCAAGACCGACGGTTGGGACGTGGATCTGTTCTGGACCCTGCCGGAAACCGCGTTCGGGCGCTTCAAGCTGTCCTGGCAGAACACTTTGGTGGGCCGTTACGAGGCGCTAGGCGCAGCAGGTCAGCGGCAGCCGCAAGGGCCGGGTATCGAGGTGGTCGACAGCGCAATTCCGGAATGGACCAGCCACGCGGTCCTGGATTGGTCGCTGGGCAACTGGACGGCATCGTGGACCGCGCGGCACATCTCCAAGCTCACCGAGCAATGCGGCGACGCGGTGGAGTTTGCGGTGTGTTCGGATCCGTCGGTGGGCACCAACCGGTTGGATGCGATTACCTATCACGATGCGCAAGTGGGCTATCGCTTCGATTGGCTCAAAGGTCTGCAACTCACCGCCGGCTTGAACAACGTGTTCGATAACGATCCGCCGATTTGCCTGTCGTGCTCTCTCAATGGCTACGACGCATCCACCTACGACATCCCCGGTGGACGGTTCTGGTATGCGCGTGTGGATTTGAAGTTCTAGCCCAATAGCGCTTCCATAGCGGACAGATGCGATGAATTGGGCAAAGGGCATTGGCGCTGCGACTTTACGGCAAGGCCCTCGCCCGCCCACCACCGCAGGACACGCCGCAAGTACGTCCTTTAGGCTCCTTGGCGGCATCCATGCCAAGGGTCCCGCGACGGTGAGCGGGCAAGGACCAGTGGAGATAGTCGGTGTTTATGCGGCAAGCACTGCATTACGTGCTTCTGACTCGCTAGCACGCATGTCGTTCTGTGATACGAACCATTATCCCCTGAGAGACGCTAAGGAAGGTCTGATCAACGCACCACAGATACGCGACACTACCCGCCTCATGTTGAGGAGTGATCCATGCAACTGACGTTCGGTGACGCGGAGGGCCTGGGCAAGCGCAAGCAGACCCGGCGGGAGATCTTCCTGGCGAGATGGTGCAGGTCGTTCCGTGGCAGCAACTGCTCGGGCTGATCGCGCCGCACTATCCGGTGTCGGGGCGGCCAGGGCGGCAGCAATACGCCCTGGCAACGATGTTGCGGATTCATCTGCTGCAGCAGTGGTATGCGTTGAGCGATCCGGCGATGGAAGAAGCGCTGCACGAGATTCCGACCTTACGGCGATTTGCCCAGCTCTGCGGGTTGGACGACATTCCCGACGCGACCACGATTCTCAACTTTCGGCGTCTGCTGGAGACCCATGGCCTTGCCGCGCGGATGCTGGAAGCGGTCAACGCGCATCTGGCGCGCACGGGCCAGAGCCTGCGGTCGGGCACGATCGTCAATGCGACGCTGATCGCTGCGCCCAGTTCGACCAAGAACGCCGATCACGCGCGCGACCCTGAGAGGCATCAGACCAGCAAGGGCAATCAGTGGTCTTTCGGGATGAAGGCGCACATCGGCGTGGATGAGTTTTCCGGGCTGGTGCACCACGTCCATTGCACAGCGGCCAATGTCGCCGATGTCACGGTGATGCACACGTTGCTGCATGGCAAAGAAGACAGCGTGTTCGGCGACAGCGGCGACACCGGTGCAGACAAACGCGAAGAGCTGCAGGACTGCGAAGCAGCATTCTTCATCGCCGCCAGGCCCTCGACGATCCAAGGCATCGGCAGCAAGCGCGAGCGTGCCCGGGAACAACGTTGGGAACACTTCAAGGCCAGCGTGCGCGCGAAGGTGGAGCATCCCTTCCGGGTGATCAAGCGCCAATTCGGCTACACCAAGGTCCGCTATCGCGGCTTGGCCAAGAACACCACACACGTGCTGACCTTGTTAGCGCTCTCCAATCTGTGGATGAAGCCAAAGTAGTTGCTGCCGGCTATGGGGAGCGTGCGCTTATAGACCGGGGAATTCCCACGCAAAGCGCCAGAAATGGCGAAATTCCGAAGCTCCAAACGCCCCTCTTCGGAACGATGCGACATCCCGCCATCCCAGGCCTCGTTGTTCAGACCTTCCCTAGGGACGGTGTCACGGCGTGTCCCGCGAGCGGCGAGGGCACCGCGCCCTCGACACGCTAGCAGCCGATTAACTGCCTCAGATCTTCGCGCGCTGCTCGCGCAAGCCGGTCAGTTGCGTGGTCCAGTCATTCAAGCGCGCACGCTCCTGCTCAACCACTGCTGCTGGTGCGTTCTGCACAAAGGTGGCGCTGCTGAGTTTGCCGTTGCACTTGCCGATCTCGCCTTCCACGCGTTTGATTTCCTTGTCGAGGCGAGTGCGTTCGGCATCCATGTCGACCAGGCCTTCCAGCGGCACCAGCAACGTGAGTTCTCCGACGATGGCGGCGGCCGACGGCGGTGTGTCCTGGCCTGCTTCAAGCCAATCGATGGTTTCCAGCTTGAGCAAGAACGACAGCTGCGAGGCGAAGCGGGCGACACGCGGGCGGTCGTCAGCGGTGCCGGCTTGCAGCAGCAGGCGCACCTGCTTGGAAGGCGGCACGTTCAACTCGCTGCGCACGCGGCGCAGTGCCGACACCATCGACTTGAGCCATTCGACATCGGCTTCGGCAGTGGCATAGCCACTGGTATCGACATCGCCAACCTGCGGGAAGCGCTGCAACGAAATCGTGGCGGTGGTGATACCCAGGCGCGGTGCGACCTGCTGCCACAACTCTTCGGTGACAAACGGGGTGAGCGGGTGCAACAGGCGCAGCAACGACTCCAGCACATACAGCAGGGTGTGGCGGGTGCTGGCGGCAGCGTCGGCATCCTGATTATTGAGCGCAGGCTTGGCCAGCTCCACGAACCAGTCGCAGAATGCATTCCAGGCAAATTCGTACAACGATTGCGCGAGCAGGTCGAAGCGGTAGTTGGCGTAATGCGCGTGGGTTTCTGCGGTGACCTTGTCCAGGCGCGCCAGAATCCACTTCTCTGTTTCGGTGCGCGGCTGCGGCACGCCGGTAAAGCGCGCGCCTTCGGTATTCATCAGCACAAAGCGCGTGGCGTTCCACAGCTTGTTGCAGAAGTTCTTGTAGCCCTCGGCGCGGCCCAGATCGAACTTGATGTCGCGGCCATGCGTGGCGAGTGCGGCGATGGTGAAGCGCAGCGCGTCTGCACCGTGGGCGATGATGCCGTCCGGGAACTCTTTGCGCGTGGCTTTTTCGATCTTCTCGGCCATGCGCGGCTGCATCAAGCCATTGGTGCGCTTTGCGACCAAGGCTTCAATGCTGATGCCGTCGATGATGTCCAACGGATCGAGCACGTTGCCCTTGGACTTGGACATCTTCTGGCCCTGCGCATCGCGGATCAGGCCGGTGATGTAGACGTCGCGGAACGGCACTTGGCCGGTGAAGCTGTCGGTGGCCATGATCATGCGCGCCACCCAGAAGAAGATGATGTCGAAACCGGTGACCAGCACCGACGACGGCAGATAGCGCTCGAAACCGCGCTCGGCCATCGCTTGCGCATCCGGCCAGCCCAGTGTGGAGAATGGCCACAGCTGCGAGGAAAACCAGGTTTCCAGCACGTCGCTGTCTTGATGCAACGCCACCTGGGCAGCCAAGCCATGCTTGGCGCGCACCTCGGCTTCGTCGTGGCCAACATAGCAACGCCCAGCATCGTCGAACCACGCCGGAATGCGATGGCCCCACCACAGCTGACGGCTGATGCACCAATCCTGGATGTTTTCCATCCAGTGGCGATAGGTATTGATCCAATTCGGCGGCACGAATTTGATCTGGCCGCTCTCGACCAGTTCCAGCCCGCGCTTGGCCAGCGCATCCATCTTCACGAACCACTGGTCGGTAAGGTAAGGCTCGATCACCTGGCCGGTGCGATCGCCGCGCGGCACCTGCAGTTTGTGTGGTTTGGTTTCCACCAAGATGCCCAGGTCTTCCAGCTCGGACAGCACCAGCTTGCGCGCGTCGTAACGATCCAGGCCGCGGTAGCGCTCCGGTGCGTTGTCGTTGATGGTGGCAGTGACGGTGAACAAGTTGATCAACGGCAAGTCATGCCGCACACCCACCTGGTAATCGTTGAAATCGTGCGCAGGCGTGACCTTGACTACGCCGGTGCCGAAGGCGCGGTCGACATAATCGTCGGTGATCACCGGCACGTGCCGGCCGGTCAGCGGCAGCACGATGCGGGCGTTATGCAGCGTGAGATAACGCGCATCTTCCGGGTGCACCATCACGGCGGTGTCGCCCAGCATGGTTTCCGGGCGCGTGGTGGCCACCACCAGATAATCGCGGGTCTCGCGCAGCGTCTCGTTGCCTTCGGCGTCGTGCTCGACGTGTTCGTAGTTGACGCCATCGGCCAGTGGGTAGCGAATCGACCACAGAAAGCCGTCTTCTTCGACGTTTTCCACTTCCAGATCGGAGATCGCGGTCTTCAGCACCGGGTCCCAGTTGACCAGGCGTTGGCCGCGGTAAATCAGGCCTTGCTCGTACCAGCGCACGAACGCTTCGTTGACCGCGGCCGACGGCTGCGGGTCCATGGTGAAGGTGCTGCGCGACCAATCGCTGGAAGTGCCCAGCCGGCGCATCTGGCGTTCGATGGTGTCGCCGGATTCGGCCTTCCATTCCCACACCTTGGCGATGAAGCCCTCGCGCCCCAGCGAATCGCGCGTGTGTCCCTTGCCTTCCAGCGCCAGATTGCGCGACACCACCATCTCGGTGGCGATGCCGGCATGGTCGGTGCCCACCTGCCACAAGGTGTCGTACCCGCGCATGCGGTGATAGCGCACCAACGCATCCATCAGCGTCTGCTGAAACGCATGGCCCATGTGCAGCGTGCCGGTGACATTGGGTGGCGGTAGCAGCACGGTGTACGTCTCACCCTTGCCGGACGGTACGAAATAACCGGCCGCCTCCCACTGCGCATACAGGCGCGATTCGAAGGAAGAGGGGTCGTAGCTGGAGGCGAGGGTGGTCATAGAAGGGTGGGATTCGTTATTCGTTATTCGTTATTCGGGATTTGTTGCGTCATGGGGCCTGTGGTGATCACTGGCAACCCACGCATCAATGGCAGCGATGTTGCTGTGGAACGGAGGGTGGCGATGTCGGATTCTTCGCTGGCTGCAGCCTGTGGATGCGCGCAAACCTGCTGTGACGAATCCCCAATCCCAACTCCCCAATCCAGGCCGCACTCACATGTCGTACTTGGTCAGTTCCAGGCCCAGGGCCTTGTACTGTTTCCAGCGTTCGCGCAGCGGTTCGCGGGCGGCGGGGTCGGCCGGTACCACTTCGAGCACGCGGTCGCAGGCGCCCAGATATGGGTCGTCGCGCAGGTTGATCACCAGCGGGCGCGAGGGGGCGGCGAACTCGGGGGCGGCGATCAGCACCGGCGCCAGTTCGTCTTCCTCATCGGTGCCGGCGATCTGGTGCGGCACGTAGGCTTCGTCGTCGAACGCCCACAGCAGGTCGTCCAGCGCCTCGGCCTGCTCCGCGTCGCGGGCCAGGATCAGCGTAGACAGGTTGGCGTCGTTGGCCTTGCGCGCCAGCTCGCAGACCAGCCGCAGCGGTTCGTTGAGGAAGCGCGGCTTGGCGATCAGGTAGAAGTCGGCACGGGGCATCAGGCGGTCACAAAGCGAGAGGAGAGCAAGAATTCGGTGGGGACGCCGGCGGCTGCGAACAGGCCAGCACAGCCGAGTATGGCTAACAGCAGGCCGCCGAATGCACGCAGGCGGCGCCTGGGCGGGCCCGAACGGTACAGATACACCGGCAGGAACAATGCGGCTAACGCCACGATGCCGATATTATCCAGGCCGGCCGGCGGCTGTTGGCCGCCAGCCACACAAACAACAGCCGCAGCTGCACGACGATCCAGAGCAGATCGATGCCCGTGCTGGTCCAGCCCGGCACCGCGCTGGCTGCTCCGTTCACGACGGAGAAGCCGGCAATCGGCCCCGGTGCCGCGTGTGGCGACATCAGACGGCGCGGTCCAGCAACCACTGCGTCAGCAGGCCGACCGGGCGACCGGTGGCCATGCCGCGCTTGCCTTCTTCGCTGGCCACGCCGGCGATGTCCAGATGCGCCCAGCGCTGGTTTTCGGTGAAGCGCGACAGGAAGCAGCCGGCAGTAATGGCGCCACCCCAGCGGCCGCCGATGTTGTAGACGTCGGCGAAGGTGGAATCCAGCAGGCCCTGGTATTCGTCCCACAGCGGCAGACGCCAGGCGCGGTCGAACACGTGCTCGCCGGCGCTGAGCAGCTCATTGGCCAGATCGTCGTGCTTGCTCATCAGGCCGGCGGTCTGGTGACCCAACGCCACCATGCAGGCACCGGTCAGCGTGGCCACGTCCACCAGCGCTTCGGGGTTGAAGCGTTCTGCGTAGGTCAGCGCATCGCACAGGATCAGGCGGCCTTCGGCGTCGGTATTCCCGACCTCGATGGTCTTGCCCGACATGCTGGTGATCACGTCCGAGGGGCGATAGGCATTGCCGTCGATGGCGTTTTCCACCGCCGGCACCACCACCACCAGGTTGATCGGCAGCTCGGCCTTGACCGTGGCCACGAAAGTGCCGATGACGTTGGCGCCACCGCACATGTCGTACTTCATTTCCTCGATGCCGCCTTGCGTCTTGAGGTTGACGCCGCCGGTATCGAAGGTGATGCCCTTGCCGACCAGCACGTACGGGCGCGCGTCGCCGCCGCCGTTCCACTTCAGCACGATCAGCCGTGGGCGGTTGGCCGAGCCGCGTGCCACCGAGAGCAGCGAGCCCATGCCCAGCGCTTCCATCTGCGCCTCGTCCAGGATTTCGGCTTCGGCGCCCGGGAACTTGCCGGCAAAGGCGGCGGCGGTGTCGGCCAGGTAGGCCGGGGTGCAGTAGTTCGGCGGCAGGTTGCCCAGCTCGCGGGCGAACTCCACGCCTTCGGCGGTGGCCACGCCCACGGCGAGTGCGCGGGCGTCGTCGCCAGCGATTGCCAGGGTGGTCAGACCGGTCTCGTCGATCTTCTTCTTGCCCAGCGTGGCGGTGTAGCGGTAGGCCGCATGGTCGCTGACGGTGATCGCCTGGCGGATGTTCCAGGCGGTATCGCGGGCCTTGACGGTGAGTTCGGTCAGGGTGAGCAGGGCGGTGCCGACCGCCCCGGTCTTCAGCGCGCGGGTCGCATCGCCGATGGCCTTGAGGTAGGGCGCCACGCCGAACTTGTTGGCTTCGCCCAGGCCGACCACCAGCACGCGCGGCGCGGTGATGCCGGGCAGGTCGTGCAGTAGGGTGGTGCTGCCGGTCTTGCCGGCCACGTCGCCGCGCGCTACCAGGGCCGTCAAACGGCCCTGGCTGGCGCTGTCCAGCGCCTGTGCCGCGGGCGAAAGGGTCTTGTCGGCGAACACGCCAACCACGATGCAGTCGACGGCAGCGCTTGCCGGCGCGTCTTGGTTCAGGGTGAATTGCAGGGCCATTGATCAGATTCCGTAGGCAAATCCGTACAATCGCGGGCTGTTTACGCCAACCGAACTAGGCTGGCGGCGCCGCGAACGAATCTGAGAGTTTAAAACAAGCCCACCCCATGCCGAAGCTCGATCGATACCTGCTTAGCGATTTCACCCAGAGCTTCCTGGCCACCTTGATCGTGCTGCTGGTCGTCAGCGTCGGCGGTGTGCTGGTCGATATCCTCGGCAATATCGCCGATGGCCGCATCCCGGCGCGCTTGCTGCTCTCGCAAGTGGGGCTGCAATTCGTGGCCTACCTGCCCATCATCTTGCCGCTGGCGCTGATGCTCGGCCTGCTATTGGCGCTGGCGCGGCTGTACCGCGATTCAGAAATGGCCGTCATTACTGCGATTGGTGTCGGCCCCAAGCGCATGTTGCGGCCGATGCTGATGCTGGTGGTGCCGGTGGTGGTGGTCATCGGGCTGTGCTCGCTGTGGCTGGGCCCGTGGGCCAGCCGCACCGCCGAGGCGATGCTGGAAGATGCCAACCGCAGCGTGCTGATGGCCGGACTGGAATCGGGCCAGTTCACGCCATTGTCCGGCGGTGGCGTGGTGTACATGCAGACGATCTCTGCTGACGGCAAGGGCCTGGGCAAGGTCTTCATGCAGCGGCAGCAGAACGACCGCATCAATGTGGTCACCGCCGACCGCGGTGCCATGTTCTTTGAAGGCAAGACCGACCGTTACCTGCGCCTGGACGATGGCTACCGTACCGAGGGCCCGGCCGGCGGCGCGACCTTGGACTATCGCTTGATGAAGTTCGCCAGCAGCGACATCGCCTTGCCCGACCGCACCCGCGTGCACGATGCCAACGACCCGGAAGTGATGTGGACCACCCAGTTGCTGTCCGACGAGCGCCCCACCGCGCGTGCCCAACTGCATGAGCGCCTGGCGCCGCCATTGCTGGCACTGGCGTTTGCATTGCTGACCTTGCCGCTGTCGCGCAGCGCACCGCGGCAGCAGCGCTACGGCCGGATCATGCTGGCGTTCCTGGCCTACATGGTCGGCACCAATCTGATGATCGTCGGCACCCAGTGGATCGCTAACGGCAAGACCCCGGCGGCGCTGGGCCTGTGGTGGCTGACGCTGCCGCTGCTGGCAGTGGCGGTATGGGCCTATGCGCGCGATGGCCGCGTGCGTCGGCCGAGGGCGCGCGCATGAAGCTGACGCCGCGGGTCCATGATTGGTATGTCGGCCGGGTGGTGCTGTCCACCGTGCTGCTGACCTGGGCGGTGCTGCTGGGGCTGGACCTGGTCAACGCTTTCGCCAGCGAGGCCAAGAACATCGGCCAGGGCAGCTACACCTTCGGCCATGCGGTGGCTTACGTGGCCTATACCGTGCCGCGCCGGGCCTACACCCTGTTTCCCACTGCGGCAGTGATTGGCGCGCTGATGGGCCTGGGTCAGTTGGCCGCCACTTCCGAGCTGACGGCGCTGCGTGCGCTGGGCGTGTCGCGCAAACGCATGTCCGCCTCCGTCGTCGCAGCGATGGCGCTGCTGACTGCCAGCATGGTGATCAGTGGCGAAACCATCGGGCCGTGGGCGCAGAACCAGGCCGACACGCTCAAGGCCAGTGCGCGCTACAACAGCGATATGGCGTCTTCGCGCTATTCCGGCCTGTGGGCACGTGAGGGCAACACCTTCCTCAACGCCTTGAGTGGTGAAGAGAAGCTGCTCGACGGCGGCGGTACCGCCCTGGATCTGCACGATGTGCGGCTTTACCACCTCGACCCTAGCGGCAGGATGCAGCAGCTCACCTACGCGTCAGTGGCCGAGCACCGCGACGGCCGTTGGACCTTGCGCCAGGTACGTCGCGATACCTTTCAGGAACGCTCGGTGCAGCGCGAAACCTTCCCCGAATTGCCGTGGCAATCGCAGCTGAATCCGGCAGCGCTGGCGGCCGGTCTGGCCAAACCGCGCAATCTGTCCGCGCATGATCTGGAGCAGAGCATCGAATACCGCCGCCGCAATGGATTGGACGCGCGCGATTACGAAGATCAGTACTGGAGCCGTTGGTTCTACCCGGTCAATGTGCTGGCGCTGTGCATGGCGGCAATTCCGTTCTCGTTCGGTTCGTTGCGGAGCGGCGGTTTGGGCAAGCGTCTGTTCCTGGGCATCCTGTTTGCGCTGGGCTTCTGGCTGCTGCAGCTGTTCTTCGGCCGCATGGCTGGCGCGCTCAAGCTCGATTACCGCATCGCTTATGCGCTACCGCCGATGGTGATGCTGGGTGTGTCGGCGTGGTTGTTCCGCAGGCGAAGTAGCTGACCGCATGCGGCGGGTGAGCATCGTGGGTGTCGTGCTCTGCCTGCTTTAGCTGGCTGGCGGTGACTGCTTTGTGCATGTGGGGAGCGCTCAGCGCTAAGGGCGATTCCAAGGGCCACATCGTTCTGCTGCAATTGCCATTGACGCTTCAGCTTGCCGCCTGGATGTCCTAGGCGCTGATGCTTTTGGTTAACCAACATGCCTTGGGCGACATGCTATGCGTTGCTGGTTCCGCCATTGCTAGCGGTCCTGCCTGCGTTTGGGCATGCAGTTCAGTGGGTTAATTGCGCGCCCCTTCGCGGGCGCAAAATAAGCTGCAGCCTTGTTTGGTCGCCTACGCTAGTTTCGTCGCACTCAGGCGCATTTCGTATGCATTGAGCATGCGGGGATGATCGATATTCAGGGAGGGGGTGCTGCTGACCTGATTACGTCAAGGGCCTGGCAGTTCGCTCCAACCGGGTCCCACTCGCACGGTCGTGCCAGGTCAGCCGGTCGCGATCCAGCCACGCCCACCAGAATCCCAGCCCGCCCAGCCCCAGCGACAAGGTGCCCACGGCGTAGCGAATCCACAGCGCACGCCATGAGGCCTGTGGATCGATCAGGCGCAGCCGCCACGGGCGCATGCCCAGCGTCTGTCCGCCGCGGCGCCAGCTCACGGTGGCGTAGACCCCGGCGGCGATCCAGCAGCACAGCCACAACAGCCATTGCCAGCTGCTGAAGGGTGCGATGTTTTCGCGTGCTGGGTGCCCGGCGAAGGTAAAGCCCAGCGTGAAGACGGTGGAGATCAGCATCGACAGCGCCAGCACTGGCCAGGCGTCGTAACACATCGCCAGCAACCGCCAGCCCACCAGAGCAGGGGCGCGTGCTATGCGGGGCGAAGAGAGCGAGGTCATGGCGCGAGCATAACGGTCGCCAAGCACGGTGCAACGCCGCGCTGCGGTAGCCACGCTCTGGGTGTTTGCTCGCGCTGATGCGTTCGCTGCGTCGGCTGGAGTCAATCGGCGCATGTCCACGCCCAGGGCTTCTTGTTGTGGCATCAATGCGGTGGGTGGACCGCTGCATTTCCGATGGACCATTCGCGTTTGCGTCTTGTCTGCCTGATCGCGGCCTCACGCGCACGCATACTTTCTTCTGCTGCGCACGTCATGCGATGCACGCAAGAGGAAGCACGCAAAAAGCCCCTGCGTGCGGATGGCATGGCCTGGTCACAAATAACACTGGTGTGCAGCCCACTTGCCACAATGCAGCGCGCCCAAGCCTGCCGCGTACCGGCGATTCGCAACGCGTTGTCTCGCAAAGCGCGCGCCACGTTCTATGCTGTGGCGATGTCTGCCAGCAGCCCCGCCGAACGCCGCCAACTTGCCCAGCAGCTACCGCCGCTGCAGGCGGCCGATGCCGGTGTGATCGAGCGTTTCCTCGACCGGTTTTGGGCCGAGCAAGGCGTGGCGCGGCAGACGCTGGAGAGCTATCGGCGCGATCTGGAAGGGCTGGCGCGCTGGCGCGCTGGCGCCGGTGGTGGCTTGCTCGGTATCGACCGCGCGGCACTGTTCGACTATTTACGCTTGCGTGCCAAGGCCAATTACTCTCCACGCAGCACGGCGCGGCTGCTGTCGACCTTGCGTGCGTTCTATGGGTTGTGTCTGCGCGATGGCATGCGCAGCGACGACCCGACAGCATTGATCGACCCGCCACAGTTGCCGCGCTCGCTGCCCAAGGCGTTGACCGAGAGCCAGATCGAGGCGCTGCTGGCCGCCCCCGAGGTGGATACCCCGGCGGGCCTGCGCGACCGCGCCATGCTGGAGCTGATGTACGCCGCGGGCCTGCGTGTGAGCGAGCTGGTCAACCTGCCGGCGGTTGGGGTGAATTTGCGTCAGGGCGTGTTGCGGGTGACCGGCAAGGGCAGCAAGGACCGGCTGGTGCCGCTGGGTGAGGAATCCCAGCACTGGCTGGAGCGTTATCTGCGCGGGGCGCGCCCGCTGCTGGCCGCGAACAAGCCGGTGGCGGCCGTGGACGGGCAGGTGCCGTTGTTCATTGACGCCGCCCGCCAACCGCTCAGCCGTCAGCAATTCTGGGCCTTGGTCAAACGCTACGCCGCGGTGGCCGGCATCGACCCGGCAACGGTCAGCCCGCATGGGTTGCGCCACAGCTTTGCCACCCATCTGCTCAACCACGGCGCCGACCTGCGCGCGCTGCAGATGCTGCTGGGCCACAGCTCATTGTCGACCACTCAAATCTATACGCTGGTGGCGCGCCAGCATCTGCAGAAGCTGCACGCTAGCCATCATCCGCGTGGTTAGTCCGCGCGCGTTTGACCAGCCGCGCGTGGACGCACTGATGATGCGCGAGGGCCGGGCGGTGGATACGTGCCCGGTCAATGAATGACCAACGGCAGCACGAACAACACATAATTTACGAACAACGCATGGCTGAGGTTGCAAGGCATCATCAGCCGCGCTCGGCCTCTGCGACGGTCTCGTTAGTCTGGCTGGCGTCGGCTGAGCGTGGCCTCCTCGCACCATGCATCACGCCAGCGGTCAGCGCCGAGCGGCGCGGGTGCACCTCAACGAGCCGGAGCGAGCGGGATTGGACGTTTGGGGGATTTCAGGACGCTCTGCGCTGCCAACGGACAGACCTGCCGCCATAGCCGCCATAACGCGCTCTACATTGGGTTTGTCCAATCGATGCAGCAGCTGATCGCTTGCCGCCGCAATCGACAGTCGCGGCCGCTGCCGGGCTTCATCTGCGCTGTGCGAGAATCCGGGCACCTCATTCCACTTGGATGCGTGAATGTATCGTCTTGCCATCGCCGCGCTGCTGGGCGCGATCAGCCTTACCGCCTGCGCACAATCGTCGCAGCCTGCGGCAAGCACCGCCGGCGCCAAGCCCGCCACCGCGCCCGCCGCCGGCAACGTGGACCAGCGCGTGAGCACGGCGCTCAAGGCGCTGGACCCGGATTTCAAACCCGACTACATCGGTGCCGCGCCGTTCCCCGGCTTCCGCGAAGTGGTCGTTGGCGGGCAGGTGCTGTACGTCAGCGATGACGGCCGGTATCTGATGCAGGCGCAGCCGTTCGACATCCAGAACAAGCAGTTCGCCGCCAGCCCGGGCCTGCTGGCCTACCGCCGCAAGCAGCTGGACACCGTGCCCAAGGCCGACCGTATTGTCTTTGCGCCGGCAAATCCGAAATACACCGTCACCGTCTTCACCGACGTGGAATGTGGCTACTGCCGCAAGCTGCATAGCGAAATCGGCGAGCTCAACAAGCAGGGCATCGCGGTGGAATACCTCGCGTTCCCGCGCATGGGCCTGGGCAGCCAGGACCACAAGGAAATGATTGCGGTGTGGTGCGCGGCCGATCGCAAGCAGGCGCTGACGGCCGCCAAGTCCGGCCAGCCGGTGGCTTCCAAGGACTGCAAGAACCCGGTGTCGATGGAATACACCCTGGGCCAGCGCCTGGGCGTCAACGGTACGCCGGCAATCTTCGCGCCCGACGGCACCCAGCTCGGTGGCTACCTGCCGCCAGCGCAGCTGCGTGAGGCGCTGGAAAAGCGCGCTGTCACCACGGCCGGCGGCAGCCGCTGATCCACGGCAAAGCGGCGGTGTGATGCCGCTTGGCGGGTCACCTCGGTGGCTGGCGTGATCGAACGGAAGGCTGGAATGCAGATGCATTCCGGCCTTCCGCGTTTTTGCGGCAAGTTGGTGGGCCCGGGGTGCTAAAAGCGGCGATCAAAATGTGGCGAGCAGTTGTCAGGTCGGCGTGGACGGTGCGCAGGAACCCGAGTGTGTGGAGTGGTACATGCCGGTCACCGAGCACCGGCCGTGCTCCTGGTGGCTGCGTAGTGGTTTTATTAGCTGCTATAAGCCGCCAACCAGACCCACCATGCCCACCATACCCACCAGATCCACCAGATCCACCAGATCCACCAGATCCACCAGATCCACCAGGCCAGCCAGGCCAGCCAGGCCAACCAGGCAGCCAGGCAGCCAGGCCAACCAGGCAGCCAGGCAGACCAGGCAGACCAGGCCAGCGAGTCAGCGGGCCAGCGGGTCAGCGGGTCAGCCAGCCATCGCCACCGGTGCCGCGCAGGCGATGAGACAGGGCAACAGGGCCTGATGAACCCACCCATTGCCCGTCAGCGCGCGCGCAGTCCGGCGTCGATCCACCAGCTCCGTTACAATCTGCAGCCCCGTTTCTGACACGGTTCCTCGGACATGATGGTCCTCGAGGGCGCTTCCGCCCTTTCGCCGTTCCGCCGCGCTCGGCTCGAAACCCGCCTGCAAACCCTCGTTCCCGCGCTGCGCCTCACCGGCGCCTGGCACGTGTACTTCATCCGCGCCGAGGCCGGGCAGTCGCCCGACCAAGCCACCTTGCAGCGGATTCTGCAGGCCAACGCTGCGCCCGCCGCGCGCGATCCAGATGCGGCTTCGCGTTATGTGGTGCCGCGCCTGGGCACGCTGTCGCCGTGGTCGAGCAAGGCCACCGAGCTGGTGCGCGGCGCCGGGCAGCCGATCCAGCGCGTGGAGCGCGGTACCCGCATCGATCTGGCCGGCTGGCCGGACGACGCGGCCGCGCAGGCCGCCGTGGCCAAGCTGCTGCACGACCCGATGACGCAATCGCTGCTCGGTTCGGCCGCTGCGGCCGAGGCGCTGTTCAACGTGCCCGACCCGGGTCAGTTGCAACGCGTGCCGCTGGATGGGCTGGAGCAGGCCAACCGCGACCTGGGCCTGGCCCTGGCGCAGGACGAGATCGACTATTTACGCGAACGCTTCGCCGCGCTGGGCCGCGACCCGGCCGACGTCGAGCTGATGATGTTCGCGCAGGCCAACTCGGAGCATTGCCGGCACAAGATCTTCAATGCCAGCTGGACCATCGACGGCAAGCCGCAAGCGCGCTCGCTGTTCCGCATGATCAAGCACACCCACCAGCAAACCCCGCAGCACACGTTGTCGGCCTACAGCGACAACGCGGCGGTGGTGGAAGGCGTGTCGGCGGCGCGCTATCGCCCGGATCCGGCTACCGGCGAATACCGCAGCGAAGCGGTGCTGCCGTCGGCCTTCGCAATCAAGGTGGAAACGCATAACCACCCGACCGCGATCGCACCGTTCCCCGGTGCGGCCACCGGTGCGGGTGGCGAAATTCGCGACGAAGGCGCAACCGGCCGTGGCGGCAAGCCCAAGGCCGGCCTGACCGGGTTCTCGGTCTCGCACCTGCGTATTCCGACCCTGCCGCAGCCGTGGGAAGCGCCGCGCGCGCTGAACCCGCGCATGGCACCGGCGCTGGACATCATGCTCGACGGCCCACTCGGCGGCGCAGCGTTCAACAACGAATTCGGTCGCCCGAATCTGCTCGGTTATTTTCGCAGTTTCGAGCTCGCCGAGGGCCCGGGCCTGACGCGCGCCTACGACAAGCCGATCATGCTGGCCGGCGGCTTGGGCGCGATCGATCGCAATCAGGTGGAAAAGCTGCGCCTGCAGCCGGGTGACGCGGTGATCGTGCTCGGCGGCCCGGCGATGCTGATCGGCCTGGGCGGCGGTGCGGCCAGTTCAGTGGCCGCAGGCGACAGCGCCGAGGCGCTGGATTTTGCCAGCGTGCAACGCGAAAACCCGGAGATGGAGCGGCGCTGCCAGGAGGTCATCGACCGCTGCGTGGCGCTGGGTATCGACAACCCGATCCGCTGGTTCCATGACGTGGGCGCGGGTGGGCTGTCCAACGCCATTCCCGAGCTGCTGCACGATTCGGGCGTGGGCGGCATCATCGACCTGGGCCGCGTGCTCACCGACGACCCGTCGTTGTCGCCGCTGGAACTGTGGTGCAACGAATCGCAGGAACGCTACGTGCTCGGCGTGCCGCAGGCGCGTCTGGAAGAATTCGCCGCCATCTGCGCCCGCGAGCGCTGCCCGTTCGCCGCGGTCGGCGTAGCGACGGCCGAGGAGCGGCTAGTGGTTGGTTACGGCGTCCTCGATAACGGGATTGGAGATTCGGGATTCGGGATTCGCAACGGCGCATTGCCGGCAACCGATGCCGCTTCTCACCAATCCCCAATCCCGACTCCCCAATCCCAGCTTCCAATCGATCTACCCATGGACGTGCTCTTCGGTAAGGCGCCGAAGATGCATCGCGATGCGGTACATCCGGCCGCGCCGCAGTGGCCGGTGCTGCAGACCGCAGCGCTGGAACTGCAGCAGGCCGGGTTGCGCGTGTTGGCGCATCCCACCGTGGCGTCCAAGAGCTTTCTGGTCACCATCGGCGACCGCAGTGTGGGTGGGTTGACTGCGCGCGAACAGATGATCGGCCCGTGGCAGCTGCCGCTGGCCGATTGCGCGATCACCATGGCCGGTTTCGACACCTTCGAAGGCGAGGCGATGTCGATCGGCGAGCGCACCCCGCTGGCGCTGTTGAACGCCGCCGCGTCCGCGCGCATGGCCGTGGGCGAAGCGATTACCAACCTGTGCGCTGCGCCGGTGCAGCGACTGGACAGCATCAAGCTCTCGGCGAACTGGATGGCCGCCGCCGGCCATAGCGGCGAAGACGCACTGCTGTACGACGCCGTGCGCGCGATCGGCATGGAACTGTGCCCCGCACTCGAACTGAGCGTGCCGGTGGGCAAGGACTCGCTGTCGATGCAGGCGCAGTGGCAGGTCGGGAATCGGGAATCGGGAATCGGGAATGGTGAAACGCCAGAGCCCTCCGCTTCCACCATTCCCGATTCTCCATTCCCCATTCCCGGTGAAACGCTGAAGAGCGTTTCACCCGTCTCGCTGATCATCAGTGCCTTCGCCCCAGTCGGCGATGTGCGCACGCAGCTGACACCGTTGCTGCGCAGCGAAGAAGACAGCGAGTTGTGGTTGATCGGTTTGGGTGGCGGCAAGCAGCGTCTGGGTGGGTCGGTGCTGGCGCAGGTGTATGCCGATGATGCGGCGTTGCCGGCATTCGGCGGTGACGTGCCGGATCTGGACGATGCGCAGCGTCTGCGCAGTTTCTTCGAATTGATCCGCGACGCGCGCGACAGCGGGCTGTTGCTGGCGTATCACGATCGCAGCGATGGCGGTGCGTTTGCGGCGTTGTGCGAGATGGCGTTCGCCTCGCGGCAGGGTCTGGATATCACGCTGGATGCGTGGGGCGACGATGCGTTTCGCAGCCTGTTCAACGAAGAATTGGGCGCGGTGGTGCAGATCGCCAGCGAAGACCGCGCCGCGTTCGCCGATCTGGTCGAGCGCCATGCGTTGACCGAATGCGCGCAGCGCATTGCACGGCCCACCGGCACGCCGCGCATCCGCGTGAGCGGGCAGGGCCGCGTGCTGGCCGAGTGGCGTTGGGAAGAGTTGTTCGATGCATGGTGGTCGGTGACCCATGCCATGCAGAAGCTGCGCGACAACCCGGACAGCGCCGACGAAGAGCGCGCGTTGGCGCGTGATTTCAAGGCGCCGGGCCTGCGTCCAAAGCTGGTATTCAATCCTTCCGAAGATGTGGCGGCGCCGTTCGTGGCCACCGGTGCGCGGCCCAAGGTGGCGATCCTGCGCGAGCAAGGCGTCAACGGCCAGATCGAAATGGCCTACAACTTCGAGCGCGCCGGTTTCCGTGCCTACGACGTGCACATGAGCGACTTGATCGAAGGCCGCGTGGATCTGAGCGAGTTCGTCGGCTTTGCAGCGTGCGGCGGTTTCAGCTACGGCGACGTGCTGGGTGCCGGCCGCGGTTGGGCGACCTCGATTCTGGAGCGCTCGGCACTGCGCGATGCATTCGCTGCATTCTTTGCGCGCAGCGATACATTCGCGCTGGGCGTGTGCAACGGCTGCCAGATGCTCAGCCAGCTCAAGGACATCATTCCCGGCGCCGAGCACTGGCCGCGTTTCTTGCGCAACCGCAGCGAACAGTTCGAAGCGCGCACCGCGCTACTGGAAGTGGTGGAGTCGCCGTCGATCTTCCTGCGTGGCATGGCCGGTTCGCGGATTCCGGTGGCGGTGGCGCATGGCGAAGGCCGCGCGGAATTCGATACCGCCGTGGACCAGGCTGCCGCACGCGTGGCATTGCGTTACATCGATGGCGATGGCGCGGTGGCCTCGCAGTACCCGCTCAATCCGAACGGCTCGCCCGACGGCATCACCGGGCTGACCAGCAGCGACGGCCGCGTCACCATCTTGATGCCACATCCGGAGCGCACGCCGCGCAGCGCAAATCTGAGCTGGTGTCCGGCCGACTGGGGCGATGACTCGCCGTGGCTGCGGATGTTCCGCAACGCGCGGGTGTGGTGCGGTTGATGGCGTGCGGCTGATCTGCAGCCGCTGATGCATCACCCGACGGCCGTGTGCAGCAATGCACACGGCCGTTGTCGTTTTGGCAGGCCGTGCTGCGCTTCCAGCCGTCGGGAGTTTGAAGCTTCGCCGAGTGCTGCGGTCACCGGCGGATGCTAGAGCGAATTGATGACGATGGTTTTTAGAGCGCCACGTTGTTTGCAGGTGTCGCCATCGCCGGCGTGTTGCGCGTGGATATGCAAGGCTTGCAGCGCTTCGTACCTGACATGGACTGCCTACGAGCGCGAGCCGGGGCAGTTCGACGTGCTCAGCAAAAACCGTCTTGGCGCCAGCATCCATGCCTTACGGCATTAGCCAGACGACCTACTTCGCGACACTGCGTGCCGGCACCGAAGCCCCTCACAGTGGAGGGCACCGCCTTCGACGCGGCAGCCTGTTGGCGCGCCAATGATTCGACGCTTGTCGCCTCTGTCCCGCAGCATCGTCATTTCTTTGGCGGAAATTGCCTGAGACGGGGCATGCCCCATGCGCCAGATGACGGTGCGTTAGCGGTGCGACACATTGGCCACAGAACCGGCCGGCCACCCATGCCTTTTTGCGCAATCAAGCCCGCCGATGTCCCGCGAGGGTGGGTTTTTGTCTTTTCTAGTTCTGCCTATTCAGCCCTGAAATGTCCCTACGGACATGATCTAGGTCGCTGTTTTCCAAAGATTTATCAAAAATCTAATGAAAGCAAACAGAAATGTGATCAAGAGCGCACTTATCTTCGCTTCCTGTCAAAAACTTGACGCATCAAACGACGGCTGTTAACACTCCGCTCAGTTCTATGGTTGGGTAGCGTTCACTTTTTTGACTATCCAAGGAGCAGGCGCAAGCCGCCCCGCTCACAAGGCCCATAGCGCCAATAACTGCTGTGAATCGCAGGCTGGAAGCCTTCCGCTGCGTGTGTCCGCCAAAAATCAGTCCAACAACTCAGGAGTCGCGCGTCGATGAATCGGATTTATCGCAAGGTCTGGAACAAATCGCTTGGTGTGTGGGCCGTGGCCTCGGAACTGGCCAGCGGTAACAGCCCCGGAGCCGTTGCGTCAGCCTCGTTCATCGATCGCCGCCATCGCCTGGCACTGACCGCCGCCATCGCCCTGGCGCTGGGTGGCGCCGGATTCGCCACGCCGCTTCCCGCCAATGCGCAGTCGTTGGAAGTGGGCCGCGGTGCATCGGCACCGGCCAGCAAGGCCACCGCCATTGGTGCCAATAGCCACGCCAGCGCAACCGGCGCGGTGGCCACCGGCGCCGACAGCAGCGCCAGTGGCGTCAACAGCAGTGCAATCGGCCGTCAGACCAATGCCATCGGCGAAAACGCCGTGGCCATCGGCTACAACAGTTTCGTGCGCCAGAGCGGCGAAAACGGCGTTGCACTCGGTGCCAATGCGGGCGTCACCGGCGCAAATTCGGTGGCGCTGGGCGCCGGCTCGCGCACCCACGAAGACAACGTGGTGTCGATCGGTAGCGACAACGGCCGCGGTGGCCCGGCCACGCGCCGCATCACCAACGTCACTGCCGGCGTCAACGCAACCGATGCAGTCAACGTGGCGCAGCTGCGCGACGTGGCCGATGTGGCTGAAAACACCGCGCAGTTCTTCAAGGCGACCCCGGGCGAAGACAGCGTGGGCGCCTATGTCGAAGGCGACAGCGCACTGGCTGCAGGCGATGGTGCTAATGCCGTCGGCACGGCGACCACAGCGCTGGGAACCGGCGCCAATGCGGTCGCCGAGAACGCCACTGCGGTCGGCGCCAATGCGCTGGCGTCCGGGCAGAACAGCGCAGCCTTCGGCCATAACGCGCAGGCCAATGGCCCGGCAAGCGTGGCGGTGGGCGGCGCTGCGGTGAACGAAGATGGCGAACCGTTGATCACCAATGGCGGCGTGCCGGTCACCACTGGCGCCACCAGTGCCGGCGTCGGCGGAACTGCCGTTGGCGCCAGCGCCAATGCGGATGGCTTTGCGGCATCGTCGTTCGGCGTGGGTGCGTATGCGGCCGGCGCGCAGGCGTCTGCGTTCGGTGCGGTGGCCAATGCGGCCGGCGATTACGCCACCGCTGTTGGCACCCAAACCAGCGCCAGCGGCACCAGCAGCACTGCAGTCGGCGGCCCGGTTGATCTGATTCCTGGTCTGGGCTTTTTCGTGCAGACCCAGGCCAGCGGTGAAGCGTCCACGGCGCTCGGCGCGGGCGCGATTGCGTCGGGCACGTACACCACTGCAGTCGGCACGCTGAGCGAAGCCTCCGGCACCGAAGCCACTGCCGTGGGCTACTTCGCGTATGCACCGGGCGAAGGCGCAACCGCAGTGGGCCCAGAATCCTGGGCCAGCGGCGAGCTGAGCACGGCGCTGGGGTATTACAGCACCGCACGCGGCGCCAATTCGGTTGCATTGGGGGCCAACTCGGTCGCCACGCGCGCCAACACCGTGTCGGTGGGCGCAGCCGGCGATGAGCGTCAGATCACCAACGTGGCGGCCGGCACCGAAGGCACCGATGCGGTAAATCTCGACCAGCTCACCGCGGTGTCCGACGTTGCATCCACCACCGCGCGCGCGTTCGTCGCCACCGGCGAGGGCGCCGCAGTTGCAGAAGGCGTCGACAGCGTCGCGGCCGGTTCCAACGCTGCAGCATTCAACGACTACAGCACCGCGCTGGGTTCCAGCAGCGTGGCATCGGCGCAGGGCGCAACCGCAGTTGGTAGTGGCGCCAATGCCACCACCGACAACGCCACGGCAGTCGGTTTCAACAGCACCGCAGTCGCGGAAAACAGTACTGCGCTTGGCGGCAACAGCAGCGCCTCGGGTGATGGCAGCACCGCACTTGGCGGCGCAAGCCAGGCCACCGCCAGCGGCGCGACTGCGCTGGGTTACGAGAGCATCGCCAACGGTGCGGACGCCACTGCGCTGGGTGTGGGCAGCGTGGCGTTCGGCGACATCAGCACCGCAGTGGGCGGTGCGAGCGTGGCCTTTGGTACCGACAGTGCTGCGTTCGGCGCCAATGCCGCTGCCGGCGGTACGGCATCCACTGCGATCGGCGCAAACAGCAGTGCCTTTGGCGAGCGCACCGTTGCGCTGGGTGGTTCCAGCAATGCATCGGGCGACGACAGCATTGCACTCGGCGCGAGCAGCCAGGCCTCTGCGCTAGGCACCACGGCCGTCGGCAGCAATGCCAATGCCAGAATCGCCAACGCCACTGCTGTCGGTAATAACAGCAGTGCCGGCGATGACTACGCCACCGCGCTCGGTGGTGACAGCAATGCATCCGGCTATTTCAGCACCGCCGTCGGCGGCACCAGCATCGCCAATGGGCGTGGTGCAACGGCCATCGGCTACGAAAGCATCGGCAATGGCACTGCATCGACCGCGCTGGGTTTCGCCAGTGTGGCGTGGGGGGACGGTGGCACCGCGATCGGTACCGAAAGTCTTGCCTACGGTGACGACAGCACGGCAGTGGGCGCGAACGCGGCTGCGGCCGACACCGGCTCGATTGCGGTGGGCACCTACGCAAATGCATTTGGTCCGCGTGCCATTTCGCTCGGCGGCCAATCCAATGCGACCGGTGATGAAAGCATCGCACTGGGTTGGGAAGCCAGTGCATTCGGCACGCAGAGCGTCAGCCTGGGCGGCGGTGCGTTGGCATCTGCCAACAACAGCGTTGCGCTGGGCGCAGGTTCGATCGCCGATCGCGCCAACACGGTGTCGGTGGGGGCAGCCGGCAGCGAGCGGCTGATTGCCAATGTCGCGGCGGGCACCGAGGGCACCGATGCGGTGAATCTCGACCAGCTCAACGCCGTGGCTGGCGCAGCGGAAAATACCGCGCGCCTGTTCGCGGGCACCGGCATCGGCACTGCCGATGCGCAGGGCGAAGACGCCACCGCAGCGGGCTCCAATGCCACGGCCGACGGCGATTACAGCAGCGCATTCGGTTCCAGCAGCCAGGCCACCGCAATCGGTGCCGTGGCCATCGGCAGCGGTGCCAGCGCCACGGCGCAGTACGCCAATGCGGCCGGTTACAACGCAGCGGCCAGCGGCTTTGGCAGCGTGTCCAATGGCGCCTTCAGCCAGGCCAGAGGCGATTACGCCGTGGCCGTGGGGGGCGAAAGCGAAGCGGCCGGTGCGCAGAGCACCGCGCTTGGTGCCGCCGCCGGTGCGTATGGCGATGGCTCGCTGGCAGTCGGCGCGCTGAGCGAAGCACAGGGCAGCGAATCCACCGCAATGGGCTATTTCGCCAGCGCCAGTGGCGAATCGGCCACCGCCGTGGGTGCGGAAAGCGTCGCCAACGGCACCAGTGCTGCGGCGTTCGGCTTCGGTGCCGAGGCCACGTCCAATTACTCCACCGCGTTGGGTGGGTATTCCAGCGCCAGCGGTTTCAACAGCACCGCGTTGGGTAATTTCAGCACTGCCAGCGGTTCGAACACGGTGGCCGTGGGGGGGGATGCCACCGCCACTGGCGCCTACAGCATCGCCGCCGGCCAGGGCAGTGTGGCCAGCGGCTACAACAGCGTGTCGGTTGGTGGCGCCTTGCTCGGCCTGTTGCCGACTGAAGCCTCTGGCGACTACTCCACTGCAGTCGGTGGCGCGGCGTGGGCACCTGGCCTCAACAGCACCGCGCTGGGCAATTTCGCTGAATCCACTGGCGAAAGCAGCGTGGCATTGGGTGCCGACTCGGTGGCCGATCGCGACTTCGCGGTGTCGGTGGGCAGTGCTGGTAACGAGCGTCAGATCACCAATGTGGCGGCCGGTACGCAAGGCACCGACGCGGTGAATCTGGATCAGCTCAACGCCGTTGCCGAAACCGCGCAAACCACCAGCAAGCACTTCAAGGCCAGTGGCGGCGCCGACAGCGATGCCGGTGCCTATGTCGAGGGTGAAAACGCATTGGCTGCGGGCGAGGGCGCCAATGCCACCGGTACTGGCACCACCGCATTGGGCGCGGGCGCGCAGGCAGTGGTCGACAACGCCACCGCAGCGGGCGTTGGCGCATTGGCTGGCGGCAACGGCGCGGCAGCGCTGGGTAACAATGCGCAGGCGCTGGGCGAAAACAGCAGTGCGGTCGGCAGCAACGCAGTGGCCAGCGATATCGGCGCCACGGCGAATGGTGCAGGCGCGCAGGCGATTTCAACCTACACCACCGCACTCGGCAGCGAAGCGGTGGCCTCCGACAATCAGGCCATTGCTGCGGGTTTCCGCAGTGCCGCCTCCAATGTCGGCAGCGCCGCCTTCGGGGGCTATAGCGCATCCAGCGGTCGCTTGTCGTCGGCGCTGGGCTACGGCGCAGTGGCGTCGAGTGATTACAGCACCGCCGTGGGTGCGGTGGCGCTAGCCTCCGGTGCCAGCGCGGTCGCCGTTGGCGAGTTCAGCGAAGCCACCGGCGATGAGAGCGTGGCTGTCGGCGGCAGCACGTTCTTCGGCTTCATTCCGGCACGTGCATCGGGCACGGGCGCAGCGGCCTTCGGTGCCGGTGCCTGGGCCACTGCGGACTACACCACCGCCATCGGCTGGAATTCCTATGCCGACGGCGTCAATGCAACCGCGCTGGGCCAGAGTGCAGCCGCGCTTGCCGACAACACGCTGGCCTTGGGTGGCGGTAGCCGCGCCAATGCGGTGGGTGCCAGTGTGATCGGTGTGGATGCATCGGCCACCGGCGTCAACAGCACCGGCGTCGGTCGTCAGGTCAACGTCATCGGCGAAAACGCGGTGTCGGTGGGCTACAACTCGTTCGTGCGCCAGAGCGCAGTCAACGGCGTGGCACTGGGTGCCAATGCTGGTGCAACCGGTACCGATTCGGTGGCCCTGGGCTCGGGTTCGCGCACCTACGAAGCCGACACGGTATCGATCGGTAGCGGCAATGGCCGTGGCGGTCCGGCCACGCGTCGCATCGTCAACGTCAGCGACGGCCAGGTAGCGACCGATGCGGTCAACAAGGGCCAGCTGGATGCGGTTTCGGCCGATGTGCAGAACAGCACAAGCAAGTTCAAGACCACCGGCGACGCGGTGGCCACGGCCATGGGCGACCGCAGCACTGCGGCTGGCTCCGGCGCTGCGGCCACTGGCGCACGCAGCGTGGCGATCGCCTCCGGGAGCCGCGCTGCGGCCACCGGCGCCAGCGCGATGGGTGTGGACAGCAGCGCCAGCGGCGTGAACAGCACCGCGATGGGCCGGCAGACCAACTCCATCGGCGAAAACGGCGTTGCGCTGGGCTACAACTCCTTCGTGCGCGAAAGCGGCAGCAATGCCATGGCGCTCGGTGCGAACGCCGGTGCCAGCGGTGCCGATTCGGTGGCATTGGGCTCGGGCTCGCGCACCTATGACGCCAATACGGTGTCGGTGGGTAGTGGCAACGGTCGCGGCGGCCCGGCCACGCGGCGCATCGTCAATGTGGGCGCCGGCGCGATTGCCAGTGCCAGTCTTGAGGCGATCAATGGCGGCCAGTTGTTCCAGTCGTTGAGCAATGCCGCCAGCTTCCTCGGCGGCGGTGCGGCGATCGGTGCGCAGGGTGTGTTCGTGGCGCCGACCTACGTCATCCAAGGTGCCAGCTACAATAACGTCGGTGCGGCATTGACTGCGTTAGACAGCAAGGTCACCGAGCTGGATGCACGCAGTGGTACCGCTCCTGCCAACACCGCAGCACGCACCGCGTCGCTACGCACCGCAACAGTACCGGCAGTGGCCGCAACTGCGGTCAGCGATGTGGCAAGCAACGTCGCAACTACTGCGAGCGAGGCAACCGCCGCTGTGCAGGGCACACCGACGGCAGCAGTGGTCGGCAGCATCACCCCGGCAGCCACCTCCACGGCGGTTGGTACGGCAGCCGTGGCCAACCACGTCACCGGCACGGCAATTGGTGGCAGCGCGTATGCGCATGGCCCCAACGACACTGCGATCGGTAGCAATGCACGCGTCAATGCCGACGGCAGCACGGCGGTAGGTGCCAATACGCAGATCGCGGCCGTGGCCACCAATGCCGTGGCCATGGGCGAAGGCGCGCACGTGACCGCTGCGTCCGGCACCGCCATCGGCCAGGGCGCACGTGCCACGGCACAAGGCGCTGTCGCACTGGGTCAGGGCTCGGTTGCCGATCGTGCCGACACGGTGTCGGTGGGCAGCGTCGGCGGCGAGCGTCAGGTAGCCAATGTGGCCGCTGGTACGCGTGCCACCGATGCGGTCAACAAGGGCCAGTTGGATAGCGGCGTTGCTGCGGCCAACAGCTACACCGACAGCCGCTACAACGCGATGGCCGACAGCTTTGAAAGCTATCAGGGCGATATCGAAGACCGTCTGCGCCGGCAGAACCGACGTCTGGACCGTCAGGGCGCAATGAGCTCGGCGATGTTGAACATGTCCGCCAGCGTGGCCGGTATCGCTTCGCAGAACCGCATCGGTGCCGGTGTCGGTTTCCAGAACGGCGAGTCGGCACTGTCGGTGGGCTATCAGCGTGCGATCAGCCCGCGCGCCACGGTCACCGTGGGTGGCGCACTCAGTGGCGACGACCGCTCGGTCGGCGTGGGTGCCGGTTTCGGGTGGTAAGCGCAGTTGCATCAAACGCGGCGGCGCCAGGTGCGCCGTCGTGATCAGTAAGGCCTGGGGGGGCGGGCAAGGACCGTGGCTGGGCCGGCCAACGGATTCGCATGGAGTGATGGCCGTACCAGGGGTGGCTGACAAGGACGCAGCGAACCGCACGCGGGACGCAGCGATTGCGCTGGCTGCTCCAAGCCTGATTCACGAAAAATACGAAGAGGACTTCACCGTGATCGACAAGAATTTCCGTCTCAACCCGCTGACCGGCGCCATCTTGATGATGGCCCTTGGTGCTTCTGGCGGCCTCGCTGCTGCCCCCAAACTGCTGGTCAAGGAACCAACCCAGGCAGCCCCGGCCGGCGCAGCGTTCGGTAGCCGGTTGATCGTGCGTTACAAGGACAACACCGCTGCTGCGACTGATCGCAGCAGCAAGCTGAGCGCCGTGCAGGCCGCGGTGGGCCGCGTCGGTGCCAGCACTGGCGCGCGCAGCAGCGCTGCCGCTGCCAAGGCGACGTATGTGCGCAAGCTCGGTATCGGTTCGGACCTGATCAAGCTGTCCAGCACGCTGAACGCCGCTCAGGTGGACAATGTGGTGGTCGAGCTGAAGAACGACCCGTCCGTGGCCGACGTGCAGATCGACCGCATGCTGCGCCCGATCGACATCAGCAAAAGCGTTCCCGCCACCGATGTGAGCCCGCAGCTGGTTCCCAACGACCCGTTGTACGCGCAGTACCAGTGGCACCTGAGCAGCCCCAACGGCGGCATCAATGCCCCGGGCGCCTGGGATCTGTCGCAGGGCGCAGGCGTGGTGGTGGCGGTGCTGGATACCGGCATCCTGCCGGGCCATCCGGATTTCGCCGGCAACATCCTGCAGGGTTATGACTTCATCAGCGACGCCGAAGTCTCGCGTCGCCCCACCGATGCGCGCGTGCCGGGCGCACTCGATTAGGGCGACTGGGAAGAGGCCGATAACGTCTGCTACACCGGCTCGGTGGCGCAGGAAAGTTCCTGGCACGGCACCCATGTCTCGGGCACCATTGCCGAAGCGACCAATAACGGCGTGGGCATGGCTGGCGTGGCGCCGAAGGCGACCATCCTGCCGGTGCGCGTGATCGGCCGTTGCGGCGGTTACACCTCCGATATCGCCGATGCCATCGTGTGGGCTTCCGGCGGCACCGTCGAAGGCGTGCCGACCAACACCAACCCGGCCGAAGTGATCAACATGAGCCTGGGCGGCGGCCGTGCCTGCGATTCGGCCACCCAGCTTGCGATCAATGGTGCGGTGTCGCGCGGCACCA
Organism: Xanthomonas vasicola pv. musacearum NCPPB 4379; assembly: GCF_000277895.2. NCBI lineage: Bacteria > Pseudomonadati > Pseudomonadota > Gammaproteobacteria > Lysobacterales > Lysobacteraceae > Xanthomonas > Xanthomonas vasicola. Next base: position 848,388 of record NZ_CP034655.1, read on the forward strand.
CCGTGGTGGTGGCGGCCGGTAACGACGGCGAAGATGCAGCCAACCACTCGCCGGCCAGCTGCAACAACACCATCACCGTTGGCGCCACCCGCATCACCGGCGGCATCACCTATTACTCCAACTACGGCAGCAAGGTCGACTTGTCCGGCCCGGGCGGCGGTGGCAGCGTGGACGGCAATCCGGGCGGTTACATCTGGCAGGCCGGCTACACCGGCGCGACCACGCCGACCTCGGGTAGCTATACATATACAGGGATGGCCGGCACCTCGATGGCCTCGCCGCATGTGGCTGGCGTCGTGGCGTTGGTGCAGAGCGCAGCGATCGGTCTGGGCGAAGGCCCGCTGACCCCGGCTGCGGTCGAAGCGCTGCTCAAGCAGACCAGCCGTCGCTTCCCGGTGACCCCGCCGTCCAGCACCCCGATCGGCAGCGGCATCGTCGATGCCAAGGCCGCGCTGGAAGCACTGTTGGAAGAGCCGTGCGACCCGGCCACCGAGAGCTGCGCACCAAGCGCTGTCGAACTGACCAACAAGGCACCGGTGGCTGGACTGAGCGGCGCCGCAGGCAGCTCCACGCTGTATAGCTTCGAAGCCAAGGCCGGTGCGGTGCTCAGCTTCATGACCTACGGCGGAACCGGCGATGTGTCGGTGTACGTCAGCTTTGAGGCCGAGCCCAGCGCGACCAGCTACGACGCCAAGTCGACCCGTCCGGGCAACAGCGAAACCGTGCGTTTCACTGCACCCAAGGCCGGCACTTACTACATCAAGTTGGTTGGTGCGGCGGACTACGCGAAGCTGACGCTCGTTGCGCGACAGTAAGTAGCGAAATAGTGTGACCGATGCCCCCGGCCAACCACCGGGGGCATTGCTTTTCAGGGCGATTCAGATGCGTGCGGTTGATCGTCGCGGCAAACTGCTACAGTCGGCGCCGGACCAGTGGAGACGAGTGTGAACGCGGTTGCCGTCGATCCTATCGAGCATCGAAATGCGGAAATGCGCATTGTCGATGCGCTGCTTGAACGCCGTCGTCTGAAAGACACCGATCTGCTGCGCGCGCGCCAATTGCAGACCGAATCCGGCATGGGCTTGCTCACGTTGCTCGGCCGCCTGGGTCTGGTGTCCGAACGCGATCACGCAGAAACCTGCGCCGAGGTGCTCGGCCTGCCATTGGTGGATGCACGCCAGCTTGGCGATACCCCGCCGGAAATGCTGCCTGAAGTGCAGGGGTTATCGCTGCGCTTTCTCAAACAATTTCATCTGTGCCCGGTCGGCGAACGCGATGGCCGGCTGGAGCTGTGGATCGCCGATCCGTACGACGATTACGCCATCGATGCGGTGCGTCTTGCCACCGGCTGCACGCTGCTGTTGCAGGTCGGCTTGCGCTCGGAAATCGACGATTTGATCGAGCGCTGGTATGGCCAGGGCCGCAGCGCGATGGGCACCATCGTCGAAACCGCCGATGGCGATGCCAACAGCAGCGACGACATCGAAGCGCTGCGCGATCTGGCCTCCGAAGCGCCGGTGATCCGGCTGGTGAATCTGGTGATCCAGCATGCGGTGGAACTGCGTGCCTCCGACATCCATATCGAACCGTTCGAAAGCCGGCTCAAGGTGCGTTACCGCGTCGACGGCGTGCTGGTGGAAGGCGAAAGCCCGCCGGCCAAGCTCACTGCCGCAGTGATCAGTCGCATCAAGATCATGGCCAAGCTCAACATCGCCGAACGCCGCTTGCCGCAGGACGGCCGCATCATGCTGCGCGTGCAGGGCAAGGAGCTGGATCTGCGCGTCAGCACCGTGCCCACCGCGCATGGCGAAAGCGTGGTGATGCGTCTGCTCGATCGCGAAACAGTGGTGTTCGACTTCTACAAGCTCGGCTTCACCGAAGACTTCTTGCCGCAGTTCCGCAAGGTGCTGGAACAACCGCACGGCATCATGTTGGTCACCGGCCCCACTGGCTCGGGCAAGACCACCACGCTGTACACCGCGTTGAGCCAGCTCAATACCTCCAACGTGAAAATCATCACCGTCGAAGACCCGGTGGAATACCAGATCGAAGGCATCAACCAGATTCAGGCCAAGCCGCAGATCGGGTTGGATTTCGCCAACGCATTGCGCAGCATCGTGCGTCAGGATCCGGACATCATCATGATCGGCGAAATGCGCGATCTGGAAACCGCGCGCATCGCGATCCAGTCCGCGCTCACTGGACACTTGGTGCTGTCCACGCTGCATACCAATAACGCGGCCGGCGGCATCACCCGTCTGCTCGACATGGGCGTGGAGGATTATCTGCTCACCTCCACCATCAACGGCATCCTGGCGCAACGGCTGGTACGCAAACTCGACCTGGCCAACGCCGAACGCTACGCCGCATCGCCCGAAGAGATCGAACGCTTCACGCTGCGTCGCCTGCAGCCCGAGGGAGAGATTTTCCTGTATCGCCCGCGTCCGTCCGCCGCCGCACCCACCGGTTATCTCGGCCGCACCACCATCGTCGAATTCCTGGTGATGAACGACGAATTGCGGCGTGCGGTGATGCGCCGCGCCGGCATGGGCGAGATCGAACAACTGGCCCGCCTGGCCGGCATGCGCACCATGTACGAAGATGGGTTGTCCAAGGCCCTGCGCGGCGAAACCACCATTGAAGAAGTCCTGCGCGTCACGGAGGATGCGTGATCGGTAAGGTGGCAGAAACACGCTTAGCAGGCACCGGGCCAACGACCCGCCAGCACATCAACCCGCTGGCTCTGCTGTGCGTGGACAGCGATGCGTGCGCGATGTCGCCAGTACGCAGCGATGTGCTTTTTCCGATTCCCGATTCCCGATTCCCCAATCCCGGCCTCCCAGCCTGATGCCTCTCTACCGCTACAAGGCCCTGGACGCGCACGGCGAAATGCTCGACGGCCAGATGGAAGCGGGCAGCGACGCCGAGGTGGCGCTGCGTCTGCAGGAGCAGGGGCATCTGCCGGTAGAAACGCGTCTGGCCACCGGCGAAAACGATTCGCCTTCGCTGCGCATGTTGTTGCGTAAGAAGCCGTTCGATAACGCGGCGCTGGTGCAATTTACTCAGCAGCTGGCGACCTTGATCGGTGCCGGGCAGCCGCTGGATCGCGCGCTGTCGATTCTGATGGATCTACCCGAAGACGAAAAAAGCCGGCGCGTGATCGGCGATGTGCGCGACACCGTGCGCGGTGGTGCGCCGTTGTCGTCTGCACTTGAGCGCCAGCATGGGCTGTTTTCCAAGCTGTACATCAACATGGTGCGCGCGGGCGAAGCCGGCGGCAGCATGCAGGACACGCTGCAACGGCTGGCCGATTATCTGGAGCGTAGCCGCGCGCTCCGGGGCAAGGTGATCAATGCCTTGATCTACCCGGCGATCCTGCTGGCGGTGGTGGGCTGCGCGCTGCTGTTCCTGCTTGGCTATGTGGTGCCACAATTTGCGCAGATGTACGAAAGCCTGGATGTCGCGCTGCCGTGGTTTACCCAGGCGGTGTTGAGTGTGGGCCTGCTGGTGCGCGACTGGTGGCTGGTGTTGGTCGTGGTGCCGGGCGTGCTGGGGCTGTGGCTGGATCGCAAGCGCCGCAATGCCGCATTTCGCGCCTCGCTGGACGAATGGCTGCTGCGCCAGAAAGTGGTTGGCAGCCTGATCGCGCGGCTGGAAACCGCACGCCTGACACGCACGTTGGGTACCTTGCTGCGCAACGGCGTTCCATTGCTGGCGGCGATCGGCATCGCGCGCAATGTGATGTCCAATCTGGCGTTGGTGGAAGATGTTGCCAACGCAGCCGACGACGTCAAGAACGGCCATGGCCTGTCGATGTCGCTGGCCCGCGGCAAGCGCTTTCCGCGGCTGGCGCTGCAGATGATTCAGGTGGGCGAAGAATCCGGCGCACTGGACACGATGCTGCTCAAGACCGCCGATACGTTCGAACTGGAAACCGCGCAGGCCATCGACCGCGCATTGGCCGCGCTGGTGCCGTTCATCACGCTGGTGCTGGCCTCGGTGGTGGGGCTTGTCATCATTTCGGTACTGGTCCCGCTGTATGACCTCACCAATGCAATCGGCTGAGAGCGGAGGTCACTGCAACGGCGCAGTTATCAGGCGAGCGCAGCCGGTGCTCGGCATCGGCCTGGACCGCTCGTACACTGCACCTCCTGCGCGCGCGCTACGCCCAACGGCTACGCTCGCGCAGCGCTGTTCCAGCGGTGTTGACTGGGCAGCGTATTCACAACACCGTTCCGGTGACCGCACGACAGCCATGCGGGAACCATTGCAATGCCCGCCGTGTCATTTGTTGGCGGCAGCATCTTTCATCGACGTGCAAGGAAATCGTTCATGATCAAGCGTTCCATCACCCGCAGTCCGTCGCGCGCAGGCCAGGCCGGCATGAGCTTGCTGGAAATCATCATCGTCATCGTGCTGATCGGTGCGGTGCTCACGCTGGTCGGCAGCCGCGTGCTCGGCGGCGCCGATCGCGGCAAGGCCAACCTGGCCAAGTCGCAGATCCAGACGCTGGCCGGCAAGATCGAGAATTTTCAGCTCGACACCGGCAAGCTACCGAGCAAGCTGGATGACCTGGTCACCCAGCCCGGCGACAGCAGTGGTTGGTTGGGTCCGTACGCCAAGCCGGCCGAACTCAACGACCCGTGGGGCCACACCATCGAATACCGCGTGCCCGGCGACGGTCAGCCGTTCGATCTGATGAGCCTGGGCAAGGACGGCAAGCCCGGCGGTAGCAGTTACGACGCGGACATCAAGTACCAATAAGCATTCGCCATGCGCGTTGCGTGTCAGCCGTTGCGTCATCCGCATGGAGTGGTCGGCCCTGGTCGGGCACGCACGCGTGGCACCTCGTTGCTGGAGATGCTGCTGGTCATCGCGTTGATCGCAATGGCCGGCGTGCTCGCCGCCGCGGCATTGAATGGCGGCATCGACGGCATGCGCCTGCGCACCGCCGGCAAGGCGATCGCTTCGCAGCTGCGCTATACGCGCACGCAGGCGATTGCCACCGGCACGCCGCAGCGGTTTTTGATCGACCCGCAGCAGCGTCGCTGGGAAGCACCCGGCGGCCACCACGGTGATCTGCCGCCGTCGCTGGAAGTGCGCTTCACCGGCGCGCGCCAAGTGCAATCGCGGCAGGATCAGGGCGCGATCCAGTTCTTTCCGGATGGTGCCTCCACCGGCGGGCGCATCGATCTGCAGGTCAAGGACGCCAGATGGCGTGTGGACGTGGGCTGGATCACCGGCGAGGTGCGTTCGGGTCCATTGCGGACGCCATCGCCATGAAGCGTCAGCGTGGTTACACCTTGATCGAAGTGATCGTCGCCTTTGCGTTGCTGGCGCTGGCATTGAGCTTGTTGCTGGGATCGTTGTCCGGCGCCGCACGCCAGGTGCGCGCCGCCGATGAAAGCACGCGCGCCACCTTGCACGCGCAATCGCTGCTGGCCGTGCAAGGTGTCGAAAAGCCGCTGGAGCCCGAGCAGCAACAAGGCACCTTCGAGAATGGCCACTTTCGCTGGTCGATGGATGTGCGCCCCTACGACGAACCGCGGCGCAACCCGCAGGCGCCAATGTCGCCCGGTGCGCACCGTCTGCTGCAGCTGACCTTGGTGGTGCGCTGGGGTGAGCAGCCCAACCAGATGCTGCAATGGCGCACGTTGCGGCTGGTGGCGGCCAACGCGCAGGGCAGCCCGCCATGAGCCGTTCGCGCAGCGCGGGCTTTACGTTGATCGAAGTGTTGCTGGCCACGATGTTGCTGGTCGGCGGGCTGGCGTTGGCGTTTGCCACGTTGCGCTCGGCCAGTGCGGTGAGTCAGCGCGGCGAGGCGATCGCACAACGCAGCGAGCGCGTGCGTGCAGTGGAAGAATTCCTGCGGCGGCGCTTGGCCGCAGCACTGCCGATCGCCATGGGCATCGATACGCAAAGCCAGCAGCCGATCCTGTTTATCGGCGAGCCGCAACGCCTGCGCTTTGCCGCGGATGTGCCGGATTACCTTGGCCGTGGTGGGCCGTATCTGCACGATCTGTCGGTGGCCGGCGATGGCGATCAAAGCAACCTGCTCATTGCGCTGACCATGCTGCAATCGGGCACGTCGATTGAAGAGAGCACCCCGCTGCCGCCGGAAAAGCTTGCCGAAGGCGTGCAGCAGGTGAGTTTTCGTTATCGCGGCATGGATCCGCAGACCGGCCGCCTGAGCGCGTGGTTGCCGCAGTGGGAATGGCACGACCGCCTGCCGCTGATAGTGCGCATCGACATCCGCAGTGACGATGCCGCATGGCCGCCGATGGTGGTGGCATTGCCGCAATCCAGCAACCCGGGCTCAGGTCAATGAGCCGCGCGCGCGGTGCCGCGCTGGTGTTGGTGTTGTGGTTGATCGCGTTGCTTACCGCGATGATCGGCGCGTTTGCGCTCACCGCACGCGTGGAGGCACTGCAGGGCAGCATGTTGCGCAACGGCGCGCAGGCGCAGGAATACGCGCGCGCTGGCCTGGAATACGCATTATTTCGCTTGCAAGATGCCGACACCCAGGCACGCTGGCGCGCAGACGGCCGGCGCTATCGCTGGCAGATGGACGATGCCAGCGTGGAGATTCGTATCACCGATGAAAGCGGCAAGGTGGATCTGAACATGGCCGAGCCCAGCTTGCTGGCTGGTCTGGTGCGTGCGGTAGGCGGCGACCAGGCCAGTGCCACGCGCATCGCCGGTGCCATCGTCGATTGGCGCGATACCGATTCATTGAGCCAGCCGGGTGGTGGCGCGGAAGATCGCGATTACGCCGATGCCGGGTTGCCGTATGGCGCAAAAGACAGCCCGTTTGAAACGCTGGGCGAACTGCGCTTGGTGCTGGGTATCGATGGCGAGCTGTATCGCAAGCTATTGCCCAACGTCACGCTGTACAGCGGTCGTTCGCGGCCTGAAGCGCGGTTTGCGCCCGCTCCGGTGCTTACCGCGATGGGGCTGGATGCGCAGCAACTGCTGGCCCAACGTGACGCGCCGCTGGGTTTGCCCGGCAGCGAGGCGACGGTGGGTGGCTCGGGCACTTATAGTATCGAGAGCCGGGCGCGACTGAGTCAGGGACGCGACGCCGTGTTGCGGGCGGTGGTGTCGACCAGCGCGTCTGCATTACCAGGGTCGGCCTATACCGTGTTGCGTTGGGAAGAGGGAGCAGTAGTGCAATGACCGCATGGCGGGATACCTTGGGTCGTATAGGCGTACGCGCCATGCCGGGAGCCGGAGGCTTCTGGCGTTGGTGGCAACAGTCGCTGCTGGCCTGGCTGCCGCAGCGGTGGCAGTGGCAGTTGGGTCTGTCGCAGGCGCGCCTGTTGTTGCAACAGGACGGCGACACGCTGCAATTGCTGCGCCAGCGCGACCATAGCTGCGACAGCGTCGCCAGCCTGCCGTGGCCGGTCCATCCGCAGGAAGTGAATAACTTGCTGCCGACCGCGCTGGAAGGCCTGCCCCGGTATTGGCTGTTGCCGGCCGCGCACGCGCTGCGCCGGCCGTTGCGCCTGCCTGCAGCGGCGGCGGCGCGGTTGCAGGATGTGGCGCGATTCGAGATCGATCGGCAAACCCCGTTCACCGCCGACCAGGTGTATGTCGATGCACGTGTGCTCGACGTGCGCGAAGATGGCCAGCTCGATGCCGAATTGGTGGTGGTGCCGCGGCGCATGATCGATGGCCCGGCCGGTGTGCCGGACGTATGGAACAGCGCGCTGTCGGGGATTGATGTTGCCGACGCCAACGGGTCGCCGCTGGGCGTGAATCTGCTGCCGCCGGCGCGCCGCCTGCGCCGCAGCGACCCGATGCAGCGCTGGAATCTGTTGCTCGCCGCCTCAGCGCTGGTGTTGCTGGCGGTGGCCGGCTGGCTGCTGCTCGACAATCGCCGCCAGGCTGCCGACGATCTGCGCGCCAAGGTGCAGGCCAACGCGGCGCGCGCGCGCCAGGTCGCTGCCGAACGGCAGCAACTGATGGATCTGGTTGAAGGCGCACGGTTCTTCCAGCAGCAACGCGCCACCCGCCCGACCTCGGTTGAGATCTGGGACGAACTGAGTCGGCGCCTGCCCGGTAGTACCTATCTGGAAAAATTCTCGGTCGAAGGCGGGCAACTGCAGTTGATCGGATTGAGCAACGAAGCCTCTTCGCTGGTGCGTCGTCTGGAAGGCTCGCCGCTGTGGCGCAAGCCGTCGCTGACCGGCGTGCTGCAGAGCGATGCCGGGCGCAATGTCGACCGCTTCACCATCACCGCCGAGCTTGCCGGCCCCGATGCGAAGGAGGCGGCCGATGCCACGCAGCGTTAAGCGCGACCGCTGGATCGCTTTGGGCCTGCTGTTGCTGGTGATCGGCGTGGCCTACCTGGTGTTGGTGCATCCGTGGTTTACCCAACCGATGATCGCGGTGCAGGACGACTTGCAAGCGCTGCGCGAGCGCGAGCTGCGCGTGCGCGTGCAATTGCAGCAGGCACCGGAAGTCAGTAAACGGCTGCGGCAGGCGCGTCAGACACTGGAAAGCCGCCCGGGGTTCTTGCCGGAAACCTCGGCCGAACTCGCCTCCGCCGGGCTCGTGCAGCGGCTGGAACGCGCGGTGGTGGAGGCCAGCCCCGGCAACCGCAGCTGCGCCATCAGCAACCGCTCACCGCTGCAGCCGGAGAGCAAGAACCGCTTCACCCGCGTGGCGGTGCAGGTACGTTTGCGCTGCGGCACGCCGGAACTGGCTTCGGTGCTGTACAGCCTGGAAAACGGCACGCCGCGGCTGTTCGTAGACAACCTCAACGTGATGGCGCAGCGCTACCAACTCTCGCCGAACGAAAGCGGCAACGGTCTGGATATCGCCTTCGAATTGGCCGGTTATCTGCGCCCGGGCGCCAGCGCCGCACCGCTGAATAACGAGGCCGCACCTGCCGCCCCCGACGCCGCGGAGGCCAGCAATGCGCCTTGACATGATCGGCCTGCGCACCTGGTTGCTGGCCACCGTGGTCGGGTGGGCGCTGCTGGTGTGCGTGCTGGCCGTTGCCGGCCTGGGCAAGCGCGTCGAGCTGCTGCCCGACGACCCGGCACTGGTGCAGCGGCTGCCCACCTTGCCTGCACCGGCACCGGAGCGCCTGGGTGCGTTCGAGAAATATTCTGAAATTGCTGCGCATCCCGCATTCGCCGAAGACCGCCTGCCGCATCCGTTCTTCCTGTCCGGCAACGACGGCAGCAGCGCTGCCTCCACGGTGCGCCTGACCGGCGTACTGCTGACCGATACCTTCAAAATGGCGACCTTGACCCTGGACCCGCAGGATTCGGTACGCGTGCAACTGGGCGGCGATGCGGTCAAGGGCTGGCGCCTGCTCGCCCTGCAGCCGCGTAGCGCAACCATCGAAGGCCCCGGCGGCACACAAACGCTGGAATTGCACGTATTCAACGGCAAGGGCGGGCAGCCGCCCACCGCCAATGCCGCCGCACGTGGTGCAGCCGCCGCGACCCCGCCGGTACAGTCTCCCGACGCTGCCGCGGTTGCCGCGCCGCAGCCGCCGCAACAACAACCGCAACCCGTGACGCCTGTGCAACAGCCTGGCGGACAGGCGCCGCCGACGGTGCCGCCGCAGCGCAGCGATGGCGCACAGGAAGCCCCACGCCCCTCCGACGATCAGATGCGTGCCATCCGCGAACGCATCGAAGCCCGACGCCGCCAGCTGCAACAGCAGCGCCAGAGCGGCTCTACCCCCGGTCAGACCCAATGAGTGAACGCATGACGCCGCGCCTGTTCCCCGTGTCCCTGTTAATTGGCCTGCTGGCCGGTTGCGCCACCACTCCGCCGCCGGACGTGCGCCGCGATGCGCGCCTGGATCCGAAAGTCGGCGCTGCCGGCGCCACCCAGACCACCGCCGAGCAGAGTGCCGACGGCAGCGTGATCGCCAAGCCCAGCCCGGTGATCCGGCGCGGCAGCGGCACCATGATCAACCAGAGCGCTGCATCCGCGCCGGCGCCCACGCTGGGCATGGCCAGCAGCGGCAGCGCCACCTTCAATTTCGAAGGCGAATCGGTGCAGGCGGTGGTCAAGGCCATCCTGGGCGACATGCTCGGTCAGAACTACGTCATCGCGCCCGGCGTGCAGGGCACCGTGACCTTGGCCACGCCCAATCCGGTCTCTCCGGCGCAGGCCTTGAACCTGCTGGAGATGGTGCTGGGCTGGAACAATGCCCGCATGGTGTTCAGCGGTGGCCGCTACAACATCGTGCCGGCCGACCAGGCGTTGGCCGGCACCGTTGCGCCCAGCACCGCATCGCCGTCGGCCGCACGCGGTTTCGAAGTGCGCGTGGTGCCGTTGAAGTTCATTTCCGCCAGCGAAATGAAGAAGGTGCTGGAGCCGTACGCACGCCCGAATACGATCGTCGGCACCGACCCGGCGCGCAACGTGATCACCCTGGGCGGCACCCGCGCCGAACTGGAAAACTACCTGCGCACCGTGCAGATCTTCGACGTGGACTGGTTGTCGGGCATGTCGGTGGGCGTGTTTCCGATCCAGTCCGGCAAGGCCGAAAAAGTCTCTGCCGATCTGGAAAAAGTCTTCGGCGAGCAGAGCAAGACGCCCAGTGCCGGCATGTTCCGTTTCATGCCGCTGGAAAACGCCAATGCGGTGTTGGTGATCACCCCGCAGCCGCGCTATCTGGATCAAATCCAGCAGTGGCTGGACCGCATCGACAGTGCCGGCGGCGGCGTGCGGCTGTTCTCGTATGAGTTGAAGTACATCAAGGCCAAGGACCTGGCTGACCGTCTTTCGGAAGTGTTCGGCGGCCACAGCAACGGTGGCGATTCCAATGCGTCGCTGGCGCCGGGGTCGGATAGTGTCATCATCGGTGGCATGGGCAATCGCGATGCCAACATGGGTAATCTCTCGAGCGACTCCACCGACAGCAGCGGCTCGGGCAGTTCGGGGAGCGGCTTTGGCAGCGGCAGTGGGTTCGGTGGCAGCAGTGGCAGCAGCGGCGGTCTGGGCAATGGCACCTTGCAGCTTTCCCCGCGCAGCAATGGCAACGGCGCGGTGACGCTGGACGTGTCCGGCGACAAGGTCGGCGTCTCCGCGGTGGCCGAGACCAATACCTTGCTGGTGCGTTCCACGCCGCAGGCCTGGAGCTCGATCCGCGACGTCATCGAGAAGCTCGACGTGATGCCGATGCAGGTGCATATCGAAGCGCAGATTGCGGAGGTCAATCTGACCGGCGAGCTGAGCTACGGCGTTAACTGGTACTTCGAAAATGCGGTTACAACACCGTTCAATGCCGATGGCAGTGGCGGACCTGCCTTGCCATCGGCTGCGGGCCGCAATATCTGGGGCGACATTGCTGGTAGCGTTACTGGTAACGGTGTTGGTTGGACCTTCCTCGGTAAGAACGCCGCCGCTGTTATCAACGCACTGGATCGAGTCACTAATGTGCGCTTGCTGCAGACACCGTCTGTGTTTGTGCGTAACAACGCCGAAGCCACACTCAACGTAGGTTCGCGCATTCCGATCAACTCCACCTCGATTAACACCGGCTTGGGAAGCGATAGCAGTTTCTCTTCGGTGCAGTACATCGACACCGGTGTGATTTTGAAAGTGCGTCCGCGCGTCACCAAGGACGGCATGGTGTTCCTGGATATCGTGCAGGAAGTCAGTACACCTGGTGCGCGTCCTGCCGCGTGTACGGCTGCGACCACCACAACCGTCAATAGCGCTGCCTGCAACGTCGATATCAATACGCGCCGGGTCAAAACCGAAGCTGCGGTCCAGAGCGGCGACACCATGATGCTGGCCGGCCTGATTGATGACAGTACATCCGACGGTAGCGCTGGCGTCCCGTTCCTGAGCAAGCTGCCGGTTGTCGGTGCCTTGTTTGGTCAGAAGACCAGGGACAACACCCGCCGCGAAGTCATCGTGCTGATCACTCCCTCGATCGTGCGTAACCCGCAGGAAGCGCGCAATCTCACCGACGAATACGGCCAGAAATTCAAGGCCATGGAGCCGCTGAAGCCCAGCCAGAAGCCGCAATGAGTGCGGCACTGCCCGTCGTGCTGGTGCCGGTCGGCACCGACGATGAGGCGTTGGATGCATGTCTGGGTGCGCTGGATGCTGCCACGCCCCCAGGTACGCGAGTTTGGTTGGCCGATGATGCGCAAGCTGGGCCGCGTGGGCGCGCAGTGATCGAGCATTGGCTGGTGCGAACGCACTTGCAGACGCATCACACCCGTCGCCAGCGCATGCTTGGCGAGGTCGCGCATCTGGACGAAATGCTCAGCGCTTGCGGCGATGCCGACGTGGTGGTGCTCGGAGTGGATGCCCGCCCGTTGCCTGGGTGGTTGCAGCAACTGACCGCATGTTTCGCACGCGACGCTGCGATTGCCACCGCCACGCCATGGAGCAATGTGGGCGAAGCCTGCAGCTGGCCGCGGCTGGGCGAACTCAACCCCATGCCGGATGCAACCGAGCGGCTTGCAGCTGCCTGTGCCGCGATGCCGCCGCTGTACCCGGAACTGCCGTCGGCGATCGGGCACGCGGTGCTGCTGCGCGGAACGGCGCGGCGCAAGGCCGGTGGCCTGGACGCCAGCAGTTACGGCTCGTGGTACGCCGCGCTGGTGGACCTCAGCCTGCGCATGGGCGGGCTGGGCTGGCGCAACGTCTTGTGCGACACCGCCTTCGTCGCCTCGCCACGCGAGGGCCGACCGGTCGACGGCGACATGGATGCCCTGGCCACCCGCTGGCCGGCCTGGCACGCGCGTCTGGCCAGCTTCCTGATGCACGACCCGCTGCGCGCGCAGCGTGATCAGTTGGCTCAACTCCTAGCCGACTTGCCACCACCGGACCCGCAACGCACGTTGTTTGACGCGTTGAGCAGCTAACAAAACAATGGCGCTCACGCCAGACGTTTGCGGCCGGTGCCTGGTGCGGCGTACACAACTCGTCCACTGCGGTTTCCTGTGCGCCGTCTACGACCACCTGACGGCTGCCCGCCACGGCATGTGGTTAGTCGCTCTTCCTCGTCTCGCGACCGTGCCCCGCAGCGGCCTCGGATCAACGCAGTGATGCAGTTGGTCAAGCGACTGACAAACGCACCACGCAGTCGGCAGCCGTTTGCAGCCACTGCCAGGCACTGCACGTCTCACCAGTGCGCTCTGCAGCGAGTGTGCCACGCCGCATCCATGTAGATAGCTCGTGCTGTGTTGTCATTTACGTTGAGGCTGCAGTAAAGCGCCGCACCCGCAACAACGATGACGGCGAGGCATGCTCTTAATCGATTCCCGATTCCCGATTCCCGATTCCCGATTCCCGATTCCCGATTCCCGGCGCTACAGCGCCGATCGCGTCTGTGCCTCCGTACGCACCACCACATCCAGTGCATCGTGACGCCAGGACTCGATATCCAGTTCCACCGCGCGGCCGTCTTCGGCAAAGCTGATCCGCTGCAGCCGGAAGCATGGCGTACCGGGAGTGGATTGCAGCAGCATCGCCTGTGCTGCATCCAAACCGGTCGGGTGCATCGACAGCTGCGCGTTGCTCAGAAACAGGCCGAGTCGCTGGTTGAACACAGTCGAGAGCGATCCGGCCAGATCGTGTTCGAGCAGGCCCGGCGCCCAGTCCGCGAGCACCACATTGGTTTCCAGCAGCACGGCGCGGCGATCGATCCAACGCCGGCGTTGCACCACGAAGACCTCGTCGTACTGGCTGTCCAGTCGCAATGCCGCAGCGTAGTACGCGCCCGCTCTCTGCCGAGTGGCGCTCAATAATTCTGTGCGCGGCTTGCGCCCTTGCGCTGTCACGTACTGCATGAAACCCGCGATGCTGGTGGGGTCGTAGCGCACGCGCGGCGCACTCACGAACCAGCCGCGCCGGTTCTCGCGGTAGATGCGGCCTTCGGCTTCAAGTTGCTGCAAAGCTTCACGCAGGGTAATGCGAGTGCAGGCGAACCGCGCGGCCAATGCGCGTTCCACCGGCAAGCGTTGATCCGGGCCCCATTCGCCGGCTGCAATCTGCGCGGAGATCGCTTCGGTGATGGTGTGCTGGCGCGAGACGCTCATACGCCGAATCGTTGATGGAGGGCGCGGGATATACGCAAGGCAAACAGGTGAAAGGCGTGCATGTTGCGATGGTAAAGAAGAAAGTGCGCGTAAACCGCGCCTGGCTCAGCGTGCGCTGGCCAGGTTCGGGTTCTGTTGGGGTTTCCAGCTGTGCCAGCCGTACACCGCAAGCGCCACGAAGCCGGCGTAGAGCGCGGCAGTGGGATACAGCTCCTTGCTGAGGAAGACGCCGACATAGACGCAGTCCAGCACGATCCACAATACCCAATTGGCGATGCGCTTGCGTGCTGCCCACACGCTGGCCACCAGGCTGAAACTGGCCAGCGCCGCGTCCAGCCACGGCAGCGCCGCATCGGTGCGATAATGCATGTAGGCGCCGAGCGCCGCAGCGAACGCCGCGCCGATGCCCAGCGAGAACCAGAGTTCCGCGGATGGCATCGGCAGCGGGCGAATGCGTGTGTCTGCAGGGGTTCCGCGTTGCCAGTGCCACCATCCGTAGAGTTGAGTCAGCACATAGACCCCTTGCAGCAGCATGTCCGAGTACAGCTTCCACTCATAGAACAGCCACGCGTACAACGCCGCCGCCACGATGCCCACCGGCCAGCACCAGCGAATGCGCCGCGCGGTGAGCCACACGCCCAGCAGGTTGATCACGACGGCGATGGATTCGAGCAGCGACATGCGGTTCCTGGTGCGGTGTGGACTACGGCGGAGATGCGTAAGACAACCGGGAGTGCCTAACAAAACGCCTGCCCGGTCGCCATGCAGGTGCAGCCAGTGCCCGGTGCGGCGTGTACCTCGCAAAAACGTTGGTTCCGCAGCGCCGTTCATCCCCACGTGAGGACTGCTCGCCAGGCGCTGGTCGCTGTTCTTCGAACTCGGACGATGCGTGCAGCAAACGCGCGGTGCGCAACATGCCAGCAAGGCCCGCGACCAGGCGCTGATCACGGCAACTTGCAGATGTGTCGGCGGTCAATGCTGCCAAACCGTGCATCACTTCCGCGTCCTTCCCGCGCATTCATGGAAGGCACGTAGCGAGTGCATGCCATGGCAGGTCAGAAATCCACCTGCACCGTCAGACGCGCAGTGCGCGGTGCACCTGGGAATAGATATGCATCGCCCTGGTACTCGCCGGAATCGCGCCAGTAGCGCTTGTCGAACACGTTGTCCACGTTCAGGCGCCAGGTGGTCGCCAGACCGCCCAGTGCCGTGGCGTAGCGCGCACCGAGATTTGCCACGGTGTAAGCCGGCACGCTGGCGTTGCCCAGGCGGTCGGCGAGCTTGCGCCCGCTGTACTGCATACCGGCCAACAACGTCAATCCATCGACGCCGGGTGCGCTGTAATCGGCCTGCAGACTGGCGCGCAGCTTGGGCACGTTGATGGCCTGGTGGCCTTCGTAGTCAGCAATGTCGGTGTCTTCCGCGTGCGCGCGGATTGCCGCAATGCTAGCGAATAGGCGTAGTTGCTGTGTCGCTGCGCCGTCAGCAGACAGCTCCAGGCCGCGGTTATGCAGGCGGCCCTGCTGCACGAACAGCAGTCCATCATCGGCCTGCGGTTGGGTGAACTGGTAGGCCTGACGGATGTCGAACAGCGCTGCGCCCAGGCGCAGGCCCTGCAGGTCGATCTTTGCGCCGGTTTCCAGTTGGTACGCATTGGTGGGCGGCAGGATCTGGTCGGCGTTGTCGGCAAACCACGGCGCCGTGCCGCCGGCCGCCAGGCTCTTGGCGTAGCTGGCATACAGCGACATGTTCTGCTGCGGTTTGAACAGCAGCGCCGCCTGCGGCAGTACCGTGTCTTTGCGCGTGCGTCGCTCCAGCAGGCCGTCGCGATCGAAGCTGCGTTCGTCCAGCTGCACGTAGCGCGCGCCAAGCGACAGTTCCCACTGCGCGCCCAGGCCGATCCGGTCGGCCATGACCAGCGCGCGTTGGCGGCTGTCCAGACGGCGCTGCTTGGGGTCCAGCGCAACATCGGTCTGCGCAAATACCTCCGGGTCGCGATCGATGCTGCCGCTGCCGACGAATTCGTTGACCGAACCAAAACGGTCGATGGTGCGGCGCAGCCACTCGCCGCCCATGCTCAGGTGTTGCTCCAGCGCGCCGGTCGCGACGTGGCCTTCGAGCGTGGCACGCAGCTGATCGTGTATGCGGGTGTCGTCGGGGCTGCGGTAATCGTAGATGTCGTATTCGCCCTGCGCGCTGAAGAAGTTCGGCGTGGCGATGTCGGCGCAACTTGCCGCGCCATAACAGCCCCAGGCGAATGCAGAGAAATCGTTGATCTTCGAGCGACTGCGCGATGCTTCGGCGGTGGCGCGCCAGTCGTCGTTGAACTGGTAGGCGTAACGCAGCTGCGCGTTGAGCGCATCCATTTCCACCGGCCGCGCCCACGGCTGGTAGCCGAGCAGGCGGTGCACATCGATATCGCGCGGTACCTGCGTGCCGCCCAGCAGTTGATAGCCGGGCACCGAGCGCTGTTGCCGGTGCTGATACTCCACGTCCAGCTGCAACAGCGCCTGCGGGGTGATCTTCCAGTCGCCGGCCAGCGACAGGAAATTGCGGTAGCCGTCGGCGTGATCGACATAGCTGTCGATGTCTTCGCGTGCGGCGTTGACGCGTAAGCCCAGCGTGCGTTCGGCACCGAACCAGTCGCCCAGATCGGCGGCGATATAGCGCGAGCCCTGTTCGTCGGTGCCCAGGGTGACGCTGCGCACGTGCTCGGGTCGCTTGGTGCGGTAGTCGATCAGTCCGGCCGGTTCGTTGACGCCCGATTGCAGCCCGGCCAGGCCCTTGAGCAGTTGCACCTGCTGTTTGTTTTCCAGTGCGATCGATTGTTCGCCCACCGCGCTCATGCCGTTGATGCGGTAACTGTTGGCGGCATTGAGCGAATAGCCGCGCACCACGAAGTTTTCGTAATAGCCGATCGGCGCATACGCATCGCCGGCAGAGGCATCGGCGCGCAAGACCTCGCTGAGTACGCGTGCCTGGCGATCAAGCAATTGCGCACGATCGATGACCGCGATCGAGGCGGGGGCGTCCAGCAGCCGGGTGGCGCCAAATCCGCTCAATGCCGTGCTGGTCTGCGCGCGCTCGCCACGCACGTTGACCGTGTCCAGTTCGACCGCATCGGCGCCGGGTTGTTGCTGCGCCAGTGCGGGGGCGCAGCACAATGCCAGTGCAAGCGCGAGCGGGCAGCGGGACAGCAGGGGGAAGGCAACGGACATTGGGCAGGACTCGACAGAGAAAGGAAAGTGCTCACGGCAGCCGGCGCGCACGTGCGTGCAGATGCGCGAGCAGGTGCTGGCCATCGGTGCTGGCGAACCAGTCCGCGTGGCCGAGCAGATAGCGGTGATAGGCGATATCGACATTGGCGGGCGAACGCGTGATGCCGGCGAAATATTCCATTTCGCTCAAGGCGAAGTCGGCATGAACGATCGGCAGCAGCGCAGCCAGGCGGTGCAAGTGGTTTGCGTCCAGTGGGCGATGCTGCGCGTAGCCCTCCAGCAGCGCGTCGAGCTGGTCGAGCTCGGCCTGCGCGCGTGCGCCGGTGTCCAGCCGCAACCAGGGGATGAGGTTGCGTTCGATCGCGGTGGCCAGATCGAATAGCGCGCTGCTGCAATCGCTCAATCCGAAATCGAAGATGGCGCTGACGCGGGTGGCTCCGTCGGTGGTGTCCCACAGCAGGTTGGACGCATGCCAATCGCCGTGGGTCCACAGCGGCGGTAGCGCGCCTGGCGTAGACAGCAGCGGCCACGCCTGCGCATGCCAGGGCAGCAGGTGGGTGGCCAGATCGTCTGGCCAGGGGCGGTCCTGAAGGGCTGCTGCAAGGTGCGGCCGCGTTGGCAAGGCATCGTGCAACGCCTGCAGGGGGTCTGCCTGGGCAAACAATCGCAGATTGGCGACCAGCACGCTGGTGGAGCGTGCCGGCGCATCGAAACCCTGGGCCGCGCAATGCAGTTGCGCCAACGCGGCGCCGGCCGCCCGCGCATGCGCAACATCGGAGAACGGTGTCCATGACAATGCATCGCGGTAGAGGTCGTGCCCCGCACCCACCCGCTGCACTTCGTACACCCAATCGGCGTGCGCCAGCGCAGTGCGGCCCCGGGCGTCGTGCAGCACCTCCACCACCGGCGCGCCGGCCCAGCGCAGATGGGCCATGAAGCTGTGTTCCTCGCGCAGCGCGGCTACGCTGCGCACACTGCAGTGGTGGCGTTTGACGATGACCGGGCCGCTTGCAGTGTCCACGCAGGCCGCTGCCGAGAACGGGCGCGCGCTATGCCAGCGCACCGCAGTGAGGTGGCCCACCGCCGCAAACCGCTGCAGCACGCGATGGATTTCATCGGTGGTCAGTACTGGCCAGTCCGGCAATGCCAGTTCCAGGCTCATGCCATGCACCTGATGCGGCACGTTCATGGCCTGACTCCCGGCAGCAGGGATCGTGCGGTGTTAGCCAGTGGTATAGACCAGGTAATCGGAGGAGAAGCGGCTGAGGCGGCGCATGCGCCGCCAAGGACAAGAACGGCGCTGCCGGGCCGTTGTTGCATCGCATCCGCCATCAGGCGGCAGCAACGCAATGCATGAAAAGGCAGCGCGAAACCGAAAGGTCGCTAACCGTCATCTCAACAATCAGGTGTGGAGTGCACCAAAAGCGAATGGCAAAACGGCTGGCGATCAGATGGGTGCGGGCGGTGTGCGCTGAAGCGGATGTACGCGTGTACATGCATCGAGTGCCGCCCGCGCTCGCCTGGTGGCTGCACAGTCGTTTTGCTGGTCGCGCAAAAGTCGCGAACGGAGACCGCATGGCGGCTCCGGGCGCGCAGTATGCGCCTTGCGTGGATGGGTCGCTATGGCGCTATGTCGCAAGGTGTGTTCGCGCGAGTAACTGCTTTGCAATCGGGAGCGTGGTGCAATGTCTACCCGCATTCCCGACATCAATGCAAATGCGGCCGCGGCAGCGCCTGACGCGCAGCGTGCAGCAGCGAACCCGTGATGGCGTTGCGCCGCTCCGGCGCTGGATAATGCCCGGATGACTCCCGTCCAGATCGCCGCCGTCGTCGTCACCTATCAGAGCAGCAGCACCATCGATGCGTGCCTGTCGCGATTGCGCGCGGCCGAGGGCATCAGCGAGATCCGGGTGGTCGATAACGCCTCCAGCGACGACACCCTGGAAGTGGTGCAGCGCCATGCCCTGGCCGATGCACGGCTGCATTTCATCGCCAACCCCGACAACCCCGGTTTCGCCACCGCCTGCAACCAGGGCGCGCGCGACTCGCAGGCGCCCTGGCTGGTCTTTATCAACCCAGACCTGATGGTCGAACGCGACACCTTGTTGCAGCTATGCGACCGCGCAGCGGGACATCCGGCGGTGCTGCTGGGGGTTGAACAGGTGGACGAGCAGGGGCGGCCGGACGCGGCCGTGCGCCGCCGCGACCCGGACTTTGCAGCGATGCTGCGCGCGCCGCGCGCCGCCGCCAGCCTGGCGGTGCCGGCCGACCCGTCACGGGCCTTGCAGCCGGTGGACGCGATTTCCGGCGCGTTGATGCTGATGCAGCGCAGCCTGTTCGACCGGCTGGACGGCTGGGACGGCAGTTACCGGCTGCATGCCGAGGATCTGGACCTGTGCCGGCGTGCCCGCCAGGCCGGCGCCCTGGTGGCGGTGGCTAACGATCTGCAGGTGCTGCATGTGCGCGGCGTCTCCAGCCGCGCGCGGCCATTTTTCGTGGAATGGCACAAACATCGTGGATTGTGGCGCTATTTCCGCAAGTTCGAAGCTAGCCAGCGCGGGCTATTCACTCAGCTCGGCGTGTGGCTTGCGATCTGGACCCATGCAGCTGCGCAGGTGCCGCGGTTGTTACAGCAGAAATCGCCTCAGACGCGTTAAATTTGTGATAAATCGGTGATGAGTGGCGGATTGGAACTGTGATAGGTTTCGCCCGAACAGTGATCAGTCTCTAGCGTCCTGTCCCCCCCTGCTCCCCCGTCAGGAATCGTGCAATGTCTTTACAGAACGACCCGCAATTACGGGGCCGTCAGCGGTGCGCTAACCCGCTGCAGTCCAGCTTGGTTGCCTCGCCGTGTCACCCCAATCCAACGCAACATCGTGCGCCGTCGGTGGCATCGGCGCTTGCACTGAGCTGCCTGCTGGTCGCGTTGCCGGGCACCGCCCTGGCCGGTGCCTGGACCCAGCCGCAGGGCGACACGTTGGTGATCGTCAAGGCGTTGCATAGCGATGGCCGTGGGTGGTTCGACGACGGTCATCACCGCACAACGTTTGGTGACGGCCAAGAGTTCGATGGCAACGGCCGCAGTCGGCAGGATCAGCTCAACGTCTACGTCGAGCATGGTCTGACCGAGAAGCTCAGCTTCATCGGTAATTTCTATTTCAACGACGTCGGTTTCAGCAACCACGATGCCGTCAACGGCCGGCAGAAAACCACAACGACTGGTTTTGCCGATCAGGAAATCGGCCTGCGCTATGCGCTGCCGAGCGCGCAGGACGATGTCTGGCGCAGTTCCCTGCAGGCGTTGGTGAGCATCCCGGCTTATGGGCGTAGCAAGACCTACCACCCGAACAACCCTTCCGCCAATTCCGACCCTGCGCTCGGCCTCGGCGACTATGGTCTTGAGCTGCGTTATAGCCGTGGCCGCGGTTACACACTTGGCGACCACAACGGCTACGTCGATCTAGGGAAACTCTGAACAACTCCCCTTGATCCTGCGACAATCACACAGACGCAACGGGACAACGACGATGCAACTGACCTTCGGCGATGCGGAGTACAACGGCAAGCGCAAGCGGACGCGGCGTGAGGTGTTCTTGGCCGAGATGGACCAGGTCGTGCCGTGGAAGGATCTGCTGGCACTGATCGAACCGCACTACCCGAAGTCGGGGCAGCCGGGGCGACAGCCGTATCGGCTGGAGACGATGCTGCGCATCCACTTTTTGCAGCAGTGGTACGCACTGAGCGATCCATCGGCGGAAGAAGCACTGTACGACACGGTGTCGATGCGCCGTTTTGCGAAGATCGGCGGGCTGGATGAGGTGCCGGATGAAACGACGATTCTCAACTTCCGGCATTTGCTGGAGCGGCATGATTTGGCGCGCAAGCTGTTCAACCGGGTCAACGCGCACCTGTCGCGTAAAGGGCAGAGTCTGCGGGGCGGGACGATCGTGGATGCCACGATCATTGCGGCGCCAAGTTCGACCAAGAACAAGGATGGCGAGCGCGATCCGGACATGCACCAGACCAAGAAGGGCAACCAGTACTTCTTCGGGATGAAGGCGCACATCGGGGTGGACGATGAGTCGGGCCTGGTGCACCACGTGGAATGCACGGCGGCCAACGCAGCGGACATCACGCAGGCGCACAAGCTGCTGCACGGCAAGGAAGACACTGTGAGCGGCGACAGCGGCTACACCGGGCTGGACAAGCGCGATGAGATGAAGGGCAAGCGCACGCTGCGCTACCTGATCGCGGAGAAGCCCTCGAAGCTGAAGCAGATCAAGAATAAGCGCGAACTGAAGTTGGCCAAGCGCTGGGAGCACACCAAAGCCAGCCTGCGTGCGAAGGTGGAACACCCGTTTCGGGTGATCAAGCGTCAGTTTGGTTACGTCAAGGTGCGCTATCGCGGTTTGGCGAAGAACACCGCACAGGTGCTGACGCTGTTTGCACTATCGAATCTGTGGCTGACGCGCAAAGCGTTAATGCCTGCTGCGGGGAAGCTGTGCCTGTAATCCAGGCAACACCCCGCAAACGTGCCGAAACCGGCAAAAAATCGGCGATTTGAGCGCCCTCAGCGCGGCGGATGCGGTTGCTTCGTTTTCCGGTCGCGTTGATCAGACCATCCCTAGGTGGCGCTGTCCGCCTGCGCGGGAGCGCTGCGTCCGACGAACTGCGCGTGGACGCGTCCACAGGTCTGAGCCTGGCGCCGAGCTGGTTGCTGTTGGGCGAACTCAACGTAATTCAAGGGTTGGGCAACGGGCGTGGCAACTTCGACGTTGCCGGCAGCGCCGGTGGCGTTGGCTTCGTCGCCACCGGCACCAACTACGATCTCACCAAGCTGCAGCTGTCCACGCTGTACACGGCGCCGGGCGGCAGCCAGTGGCAGGTGGGCTATCAGCAGCCGGTGATGGGCCGCAACACCGGTGCCGCAGGCGGGCCATTCGTGGCCGCCTGGTGGCGTTTCTAAGGGCTCCCCCCACATGACGGTCACCTGCGAAATGGAAGCGCTGGGCCGCGCGCCGGACATCGGCCGCGAGCGCGGTTTGCTAGGTCGTGCGCTGGTTTCGGCAGGCGTCATCACCGACGAACAGCTGCGCTCGGCGCTGGCCTTGCAGCAGCGCTGGAACTCGCGCCTGGGCGATGTGATTCTGGCCCAGCGCGGTGTGCCGGCGCAGCGGTTCTACGCCATCGTTGCGGCGCACTTCGGGCTGCAATTCATCGATCTGGTGCAGCAGTCACCGGATCCTGCGCTGCTCACTTCCGGCGATCTGGATAGTTACGCGCAACGCTTGGTGTTGCCGTGGCGGCGCGAAGACGGCGTGCTGGTGCTGGCCGTGGCCGACCCGGATCCAGCGCTGTTCGCCTGGGCGCGTGCGCATTACGGCGAAGACGTGCGCTTTGTCGGCACCGCCAAGTTCGACATCATCTGGAGCCTGCAGCGCTACGCCGATGAGCAACTCACCGACAACGCGCTGAATCTGCTTGCCGCGCATGCGCCGACCTATTCCGCACGCCAGGTGGTCACGCGCGGGCAGAAGTTCGTGTTGTGGGCATTGGCTGCGGTCATGCTGGTCACGCTGGTGCTATTCCCAGTGCCTGCATTGATCACCGTCAATGTGCTGGTGGCGCTGGGCTTTCTGGCCACCTTCGGTTTGAAGTTGCTGCTGGTGTGGTTCGGCTCGCGCCACCGCATCGACATCAAGGTCACCGAAGACGAAGTGGCCGCATTAAACGACGACGACCTGCCGGTCTATACCGTGCTGGTGCCGATGTACAAGGAGCCGGAAGTCCTGCCGATTCTGGCCAACGCGCTGCGCAAGCTGGATTACCCGATCAGCAAGCTGGATGTGAAGCTGGTGCTGGAAGCGGACGATTTCGACACCATCGAAGCGGCCAAGAAACTCGGCCTGGAAGCCTTCTTCGAAATCATCCGGGTGCCGCCGTCGCAGCCCAAGACCAAGCCCAAGGCCTGCAACTACGCGCTGCACTTTGCGCGCGGTGAGTTGCTCACCATCTACGACGCCGAAGACAAACCCGAGCCGGATCAGCTCAAGCGTGTGGTGGCGGCATTCCGCAAGGCCGAGAAGAATGTGGTGTGCATCCAGGCGCGGCTGAACTACTACAACGCTGACGAAAACTGGCTGACGCGGATGTTCACGCTGGAGTACACCCTCTGGTTCGACTTCTACCTGCCAGCGCTGGAATACCTGCGCATTCCGATCCCGTTGGGCGGCACCTCCAATCACTTTCGCCTGGACGTGTTGCGCCAGGTGCGCGCATGGGACCCGTACAACGTCACCGAAGACGCCGATCTGGGCGTGCGGCTGATCCAGAACGGCTACCGCGTCAACGTGGTCAATTCCACCACGTTCGAAGAAGCCAACGTCAGTATTCCCAACTGGATCCGGCAGCGTTCGCGCTGGCTCAAGGGTTATATGCAGACCTGGCTGGTGCACATGCGCGACCCGGTGCATCTGTATCGCAGTACCGGCTTCAAGGGGTTCTGGGGCTTTCAGTTCTTCATCGGCGGCGGCTTCTTCACTGCCTTGGGCGTACCGGTGCTATGGGCGTTGTACGCGGTGTGGATGCTCACAGGCACCACGATGTTCGAGCGCTTCTTCCCGCCGTGGTTGGCTGCTGTCTCACTGGTCAATCTGCTGCTGGCCAATGCGTTCTTCATCTACATCACGCTGGTCGCTGCGTTCAAGCGCGACTACTTCAAGCTGGCGCCGTACGCGCTGACGGTACCGTTCTACTGGGCGTTGCAGTCGATCGCTGCCTACAAGGGGTTGTGGCAGTTGATCCACAATCCGTTCTATTGGGAGAAGACCACGCATGGCATCAGCAAGCATTCGGAAAACGAGCGCCGTGCCGCGCTCGAAGAGTGAGCCGATCGCGCCGCGGCACGATAGTGGGCTGCCGGCGTTCCTGATCGCCGTGGTGGCGTTGTCGCTGCTGAGCCAGCCGTTGCTGGTGCAGTCGGTGGGCACTGCGGCGACGGTGTACGCACCGGGTGGCGAACTGCCGGCGACCGGGTTGTTGGGGTGGGTAGTCGATCTCACTCAACATGGCTGGAATCTGCCGTTGCAGGTGTGGCCGTTCGTGGCGGTCGCCGCGAACGCACTGTTCCTGTCGCTGCTGTGGCGCGATCTGGCCGGCGTGTTCGGACGTGGCTGGGCCAGCGCTCTGACGTTGCTGGTTGGGTGCAATCCGCTGTTCCTGCTGCCCATCGCTGCCGGTGGCAGTCACGCGGTAGGGCTGTTGGCTTTCTACGGCTTGTGCCGCACCTTGCGCCGGTTGCAGGCGCAGGTGGAAGCGTTCACTTATCTGCGGATTGCCGGCTGGTTGTGCATCCTGCTGTGTCTGGATCTGCAGACGCTGGCGCTGTCGACGATGGTCGCGCCGTGGCTGTTGTTGGTGATGCCGCCACAGATGCTGCGCAAGGCGCCGGGTTCGTTTTATCTGGTGTGTTACCTGCCGTTCGCGTTTCTGATCGGCATGTGGGCGTACGTCAATCTGATCGTATTCAATGCGCCGTGGCCGACGATGCTCAATATCGCGCCGGCCTCCAACCCGTTGCCATTGCCGCTGGCGGGTCACGCCGAAGGCTGGTTGCCGGCGGTGCGTTGGGGCGTTGCGGCAGCGGTGTGCTTCCCGGTCCTGGCGCTGGTGACGCGGACGCGTAGTGGCGCGCTGACGCGTGGCGTGGTGGCCAGTGCCGGCACCGTGATCTGCGCTGCGGCGTTGTCGTTCGCATTCGGCTGGGCTGGCTTTGATGCCTTGCTGCTGCTCTGGGTCCCGGTGGCGTTGTTGTTGCGCGCGCTGCACGTCGACCAGCGCGGCCAGGCGGCCGGATTGCTGCTGCTGGGCCTGGTGGGTGCGGTTTGGGCGCAGCCGCAGGGATGGGGCAGCTGGATGAATGCCGCAACTGGCGACGAACACTCCCTGATGCAGGGCGAGCCTGTTGTCATGACGGAGCCGATGGCGTTGCCGGTAAGTGCATCGGTTGCCCCTGCTACGCAGGATGCTGGCGTGGTACGGCCGGCGACGGCGGATAGTGCTGTCGTGGCGCCAACTGCAGTAGCACCTGCGGACAACGCCAACCAGGCAAACCCGTCAGCGGCCACGGTGGCGCCGACGGACAAGAACAATGCATCCCTGCAGGCGACAGCGTGTGCTCAACACGCGGCGCCGCCGAATGCCGAGGTATCTGCTGCATGTTCAAGCGCGTTCTAAGCATCGCAACGTTGATCGGCGTTTGTCTGCTGGCAAACGGCTGCAACGCCGCCGCGCCCACGTGGATGGGTGCCAACGTCAAGGTATCCGCTAATGCACCGTGGGAAAGCCAGGCTGCAGCGCAGTCGTTGGATGCCTTAGCCAAGACCGGCGCCAGCAAGGCGCTGCTGGTCGCGTTCGTGTGGCAGGCCGACCCGCAGTCCAACGACCCGGTGTTGGGCAGCGACAGCAGTGTGGAGGCCATGCGCGCTGCGTTGCGAGCAAGCCTCCAGGCTGGCTTGCAGCCAACGCTCAAGGTGCATGTCTGGATTCCGGGACATTGGGCGGGCGATGCCGCGCCCACCGATCAAGCAGCCTGGTTTGCGGCGTATCAGAACGCCCTGCTGCCGTTGGCCAAGGTGGCCAAGGACGAACACGCCGAAGCGTTGGTGATCGGCACCGAATTGCACAAATTGCAGGACGCGCCGCAATGGCCGGCGGTGGTCGCGGCAGTACGCAAGGTCTACACCGGAAAACTGCTGTACGTGGCCGACGGCATGGAGCATGCCGAGAGCTTCCGTTACTGGTCGTTGTTCGATGCGGTGGGCACCAGCTTGTATCCGCGCCTGTCCGACGCTGCCGATGCGCGCACCGCCGAAATGAACGCTGCCGCGCAACGCCTGCAGCAGTTGGGTCAGCGTGTCGGCAAGCCGGTGTGGGTGGCCGAGCTGGGCCTGCGTTCGGCGCGCGGCAGTCTGGCGGCGCCGTGGGAAAGCCCGGAGCAACGCACGGCCGCCGTCGATACGAAGCTGCAGCTGCAGGTGCTGCAACAGTGGCGCAAGGTGCTGCAGGCGCATGGCGTGGAAGGCATCGCGCTGTGGTGCTGGTACACCGACCCCAAGGCCGGTGGCCCGGGCGACAGCGACTTCACCGTGCAGGGCAAGCCGGCGCAGCAGGTGCTGGCGCGCTAAGAGCGGCGAGTAAACGACTGTGCTTGCCGAAGGGCAGGGCGCTGCCGGTGCTTGAGATCGACCTGCAGCGCTCGCACGCTGCGGTCCAGCGCGCCGACCACACTCGGTTGGCGACAGCGCGTTGCGGTCGACTTGGAAAGTTTCGATGATCCCAGCGAGCATGAACATGCCGCGACGCCTGCCGGTGGAGCACGCAGATCAAATTTGAACCTTGCGTCAGCGCGTCCAGCGCGCCGAATTTCTGCTGGAAGGGCGCGCACAATAGACGCGTCTGCATTGTGTCAGCCGTTGCAGGTCGCCACGCCACAAGCGTATTGCGTAACTTCGCCGCGTGTCAGGCGGACGCGGCTGCTGCGCGTTCGTGATCGCGACGTGCGCGTTCCGCTGTTGAATGCACTACTCAGGACTAGTCGAGACCAACCAGCGCCCCTGTGAGCACAGGCACCGCCTCAAACGCAGGTTCAACGCACGACGCTGTCACTCGGATCTTGACCGGTGCACACGCCGGCATCGCTGCAGCGGGCATAATCCGGCGCCATGATCATCCATTCGCTGCTCGACACCGATCTGTACAAATTCACCATGATGCAGGCGGTGCTGCACCAGCATCCCGCCGCGCAGGTGGATTACCGCTTCAAATGCCGCACTCCCGGCGTGGACCTGGCGCAGTTCATCGACGAGATTTCGCGCCAGATCGATGCGCTGTGCCGGTTGCGGCTGCGCGAGGATGAGGTGGATTACCTGCGCAGCCTGCGCTTCATCAAGCCGGACTTTGCCGACTTCCTGGCGTTGTTTCATCTGGATCGCAAGTATCTGAGCCTCACCGCATCGGCGACTCATCCGGGCGAGATCGAGCTGACCATCCGCGGCCCGTGGTTGCACACCATCCTGTTCGAGGTACCGCTGCTGGCGATCATCAACGAGGTCTGGTTCCGCAATACCTCCGAGCCGGATTTCGAAGAAGGCCGCAGCCGCCTGCGCGAGAAGGTGAGCAGCCTGCGCAGCATGCCTGCCGGCTGCAAGATTGCTGATTACGGCACGCGCCGGCGTTACTCGCGGCAATGGCATGGCCAATTGCTGCCGCTGTTGCGCGATGGCCTGGGCGAACAGTTCGTTGGTACCAGTAACGTGTATTTCGCCAGGCAGTACGGGTTGACCCCGCTGGGGACGATGGCGCACGAATATCTGCAGGCCTTCCAGGCATTAGGGCCGCGGTTGCGCGATTCGCAGGTGGCGGCGCTGGAATCGTGGGCGCGCGAATACCGTGGCGATCTGGGCATCGCGTTGTCGGACGTGGTCGGGCTGGATGCGTTCCTGCGCGATTTCGACCTGTATTTCTGCAAGTTGTTCGACGGCATGCGCCACGATTCGGGCGACCCGTTCGAATGGGGCGAACGCGTCATCGCGCATCTGGAAGCGCACCGCATTGATCCACGCACGAAGGTGTTGGTGTTTAGCGACGGCCTCAATATCGACAAGGTGATGCGCCTGTACGCGCATTTCCATACCCGCTGCCGGCTGGCCTTCGGGGTGGGTACTAGCCTGACCAACGATCTGGGGCCGACGCCGCTGCAGATCGTCATCAAGATGGTGCGCTGCAATGGCCAGCCGGTGGCCAAGCTCAGCGATTCGCCCGGCAAGAGCATGTGCGAGGACATCGGGTATTTGCGCTATCTGCGCGACGTGTTTGGGCTGCCGCCCATGGCAGAGGCTTAGCCAAACAGCGTAACCACGCACCGCCGGATTGAGGCAGGGTGGCATGCACTGCCGAAAATCCGGCCACGCGGTCTGGGAACTGATTACGTGGCAGATCCTCCGCATCGCGGTGATCGTGCGGAGCAGTTCTGTGCAGTGGGCCAAGGGGCAGCTGGATGCCTATGCATGGCCTCCGCACGCTTGATGGCCACGCCTTCTTTGTCGCCGCAGCGTTGCATCGATGCACTCGCCTGCACTGAACAGCACGAGTGCGAATAAACAAACGGCGCCTTGCGGCGCCGTTCGCATCACACAATCTCACACACCACGTTTATCGCTTACGGACGCACCTTGGTGGCGCAGACGAAGACCGCTGCCTGTTGCACGCGGCTGATCACGCCCTGGCTCTGCAACTCGCGCGCGTGTTCGTCCATGCAGGTCAGGTAACCCAGGCGGTTGCCGACGTTCTGCGTCTTGCACAGGCTGCTTTCGGCAGACACGTTCGCACCGGGAATCAGGCCGCCGGTCTCCACCGTCGGGACCAAGGTGTTGCACGTGCCCAACTTGGCCGGCCCGGTGTTCAAGGTCCAACCGATGTCGGCAAACAGCGCCGCGGTCAGGTCCAAGTTGACATGCGCCTGCACTTCCGGCGTGTTGAACGGCTCCATCAAGGCATTGGGCTGCAGATCGGTATCGAAGTGCGAGAACGTCGAACCGCCCGCCACGACGCTAGGCGAGTACAGCCGCGTGCGGCCTGCGCTGTCGGTGCCCTGTAGCAGCTGCGGATCTTCGTACAGCGCGGCGACCACCGCAGTGCTTCTCTTCAGGCGCTCGCCATCGGCCTGCGAGACCATGATGGCGGGGATGGTGATGTCGGTGATCGGCGGTGCTGCGTTGCCCATCGTCTGCACATCGGCCGCGTTGTTGGCGACGATGACGCCTACCGCGCCATTGAGCTGTGCATTCTTCACCTTGATCGCGAACGCGCAGGTGCCGCGGTCGATCAGCGCCACCTTGCCGGCCACATCGGCCGCATTGACGAACGGGGTTTCGCAGCCATCGCTGGCCGATGCGGCGGCCACGCCGTCGTTGACCGTCACCACCGAACGCGCCGGAAAATTGGCCGCCGTGGCCAGCGGACCGAAGCTGGCAAAGCCCACTTCGAACTTGCCCGCAGCGCTGGCCGGTGCGGTGACGCGTAGCAGCGTGCGCGGATCCAGGATCAACGCCGCCTCGCGGTTCACGCGCGTCCCGGCCCATACCGTACGGCCGGGCGTGCGCATCGCTTCGGCGCGCATAGCGTTGGTCATGGTCGGGTCGTCGAAGCGCTTGTTCTGAACGTTGTCGTAGGCCTGCGAGGTGTAGACGTCGGTCAGGCCGCTGCCCGAACCCAGCACGCCGGTGGTCTTGTTGAGAAAGCCCGCCGCGCCCAGACCATGGCCGATCTCATGCATCACCACGTTGAGGAAGTTGATCTGGCCTTCGGGTGTCTTGCCGTCCAGACCCAGATACCAGCCCGAGCCGGCCAGGCAATCGTCCTTGCCCAGGTCGCCGTTGAACTGCGAAAATATGTCGGCCGGATCGGCCGGATCCGGCACCAGGTCCTGCCCGGCGATCGCATCGCCAAGCGCGGACGGGTACAACGTATTGACCTTGGCACCGGGGAAGTTGTTGACGATCCAGTTCGGGCCGGCCTGGCCCAGCGTGCCGCCGGTGGCGGTACAGGTCAGCCGTGCGAACGAGGCATGCACCTTGATCTCGACGTTGCTCTGCAGCACCGCGCCCCACAGGTCCATTGCGTACTGGTATGCGATGCGGCGTTGCTCACCGATCGAGCGCCCCGGATTGCCGCCCAACGGCGAGGCAGCGGTCGGGTCGTTCAAGCCGACCACGGTGCCGGCATCGCCATTGATCAGCGTGACATTGGCCGCCGATGCATGCAGCGGTGCCAGTGCCGCAGCCACGGCCAGAGACAACAGCAACAAGGGCTTATTCATGCGGCAGCGCTCCGTGCTCGGCGTGGGCGGGTTGGGTGGTATCGGCGTCTTCGCTGTGTTCGATGACGATGCTTCCGTCGGCCTGGCGGGTTGCCGTCAGCGAACTCATTTGGGTGGCCGGCAACTTGCGCGCCACGGTGCCGTTGGGCAGGCGACGCTCGGTAGTGCGTGCGGCCGCTTCGGTCTGCGGAACCGAGGTGCGTGCGGCGCTGCGGGCTGCGGAGTTGGCGGCGGCGGCCTGCTGCTCCAGCGCCGCGCTCTCGGCGTCGGTCAGCGGGCGCAACTTGCCGGTGGTGGGATCGATACCGACCTTGGAACTGCTGGTGGCCGTTTCCTGCGCTGCGGCGATTGCCGGCAGGCACACGAGACACAACAGACCGGACAGCATCCATCCGGGCTTGCGAAAGCTCATCATCGTTGGGGTTTCCTTGGGTCTAACAGGGGAAGACGCCGTGCTGACACTGGCGCTCGGGAGAAATCTTTCCATTCAGTCTATTCATGACTGAATCATGAATCCGGCACTTATGTCAATCTTTTGACGCATTCGCCGACGAGTGCGAGGCCGGAACCTGAAAAGTCATCGACGGGCTTGTGGACTGGGGATTTCTTGGGCCCGGTACCGCTGAGTCGCTCGGAGCCAGATAGATTGTTGGCGCGGCCGCGGGTGCAGGCATAGGCATAGGCATAGGCATAGGCATAGGCGCAGGCAGGCCAGGCCACGATCGTGGTCACGCGTTGGCACAGTGCCAAGCTGGCTCAGCCAAGCAGCCCGCTGCTTTAGAAGGGCCGATGCTCCGGCAGGCATCAACTGCGCTTCTCTCCCACCGGGAGAAGGTGCCCCGA
Source organism: Xanthomonas vasicola pv. musacearum NCPPB 4379 (assembly GCF_000277895.2). Lineage (NCBI taxonomy): Bacteria > Pseudomonadati > Pseudomonadota > Gammaproteobacteria > Lysobacterales > Lysobacteraceae > Xanthomonas > Xanthomonas vasicola. Next base: position 879,356 of record NZ_CP034655.1, read on the forward strand.
AGGGGCGGATGGGGGTACGGGCGCAGCCTCCAGAGGCATGTCACACCAGCGGCCTTCCCTGGCGTCGTCACCCAACCCGCTAACGCGCACGCGGTCAGCGCTCGGCATACCCACAAGGCCACTCGTACACTGGCCGCTCTCAGCGCCGCCCGACGCCAGTCGACGGCAGCGCGCTACATCCTCAGTCAACCCTAGACCACCATGCACGCCGTCATCTACCACAACCCCGGCTGCGGGACGTCCCGCAATACCCTTGCGCTGATTCGTCATGCCGGCGTCGAACCGCAAATCGTCGATTACCTGCAGCACCCGCCAAGCCGCGAGACGCTGCAGTCGCTTATCGCCGCTGCCGGCATCACGGTTCGCGAGGCCATCCGCCAGAAAGGCACGCTATATCTGGAACTGGGGCTCGACGATCCTGCCCTGGACGACACGGCATTGTTGAGCGCAATGCTCGCGCACCCGATCCTGATCAACCGCCCATTCGTACAGACCCCGCGCGGCACGCGCCTGTGCCGCCCCTCCGAACTGGTGCTGGACCTGTTGCCGCCAGCCACGCAGGGCTTCGTCAAGGAAGACGGCGAGCGTGTGCTGGACGAGGCGGGGCAACGCATCCGCCGCTGACATTGTCAACCGGCGCGCGCAGCCGGCATTGCGCTTGTCACGCTGGTTGCAGCGTTGGCGATTAGACGGAGTGCGCTCATCCATGGGGTATCCGTTCGGCGGCTCGTAGGGCTATCAACCACTGATCAGCAGGTTGCTGCACATGCCGTCTGCACGCATAACATGCCGCTGTGTGAGTGACTAACGAGGCGGACTGTACCCACCGCGACGCGCCTCGAGCGCTACTCGGAGGAGGCATGCACAAATGCCGGCACCTACCACTCGTACACTGCAGTTCTCGCGCGCTGTTTATAGCCGGCTGAAGACTGCTCGCTACGTGTTGTCAGCCACTCTAAACTGCACGTCACGATCTTCAGGAGCACATGCATGATTCGCGACATTATCCGCATGGGCGACAAGCGCTTGCTGCGTGTGGCGCCACCGGTCACCAACCTGGGCAGCGCCGAGTTGCACGCGCTGGTGGCCGACATGTTCGAAACCATGGACGCTGCGCGTGGCGTCGGTTTGGCAGCGCCGCAGATCGCGGTGGATCTGCAATTGATGGTGTTCGGCTTCGACGCCAGCGAGCGCTATCCCGAAGCGCCTGCGGTACCGCGTACGGCCCTGGCCAACGCACAGATCGAACCACTCTCCGAAGAGATGGAAAACGGCTGGGAGGGCTGTTTGTCGATCCCCGGCCTGCGCGCAGTGATTCCACGCTATCGCTACATTCGGTACCGCGGCGTTGCACCCGATGACAGCCCGATCGCGCGCGAAGCCGAAGGTTTCCACGCACGTGTGGTGCAACACGAATACGACCACCTGGTCGGCCGTCTGTATCCCTCGCGCATCGAAAACTTCGACACCTTCGGTTTCGAAGACGTGCTGTCTTACGACCTGTAATACATTTCTATGGTCTGTCGTTGATGGACCAAGGCATGTACAGGGCGCATCCCGGTAGGCAGCAAGCATGCGCGCGGGTAGTGCACTTGCAGGAACCATTAGCTGCGGGGCGCCTCAAGATACATCGCGATAGGCAAACGCCGCTCGGCAAGACAGGCCCATCGCCGGCGCCCAGTCGCCAAGTAGAGAATAAAAAAGGTGCCTTTCGGCGCCCTTTTTTTGAACGACGACAACTTACTTCAGCGCCTTGAAGCGCAGACGCTTCGGGCCGGCGTCGTCGCCCATGCGGCGGCGCTTGTCTTCCTCGTACTCGCGGTAATTGCCCTGGAAGAACTCCACGTGCGAGTCGCCTTCGAAGGCCAGGATGTGCGTGGCGATACGGTCCAAGAACCAGCGGTCATGCGAAATCACGAAGGTATTACCGGGGAATTCCAGCAACGCATCTTCCAGCGCACGCAGGGTTTCGATGTCCAGGTCGTTGGACGGTTCGTCGAGCAGCAGCACGTTACCGCCCTGCAGCAGGGTCTTGGCCATGTGCAGACGACCACGCTCACCACCGGACAGTGAGCCGACCATCTTCTGCTGGTCCTGGCCCTTGAAGTTGAAGCGACCGATGTAGGCGCGCGACTGGATCTCGATGCCGTTGATGTTGAGGATGTCCAGGCCGCCCGCAATTTCCTGGAAGACGTTGTGGTTGCCTTCCAGCGCGTCGCGGCTCTGGTCCACATAGGACAGCTGCACGGTGGGGCCGACTACGATCTCGCCGGAGTCCGGCTTTTCCTGGCCGGTGATCATCTTGAAGAGAGTCGACTTACCGGCACCGTTGGGGCCGATGATGCCGACGATGGCGCCCGGCGGCACGATCATCGATAGATTGTCGATCAACAAGCGGTCGCCGAACTTCTTGGAGACGTTCTTGAACTCCATCACCGCGTTACCCAGGCGCTCGCCCGGCGGGATGAAGATCTCGTTGGTTTCGTTGCGCTTCTGGTAATCGACCGACTGCAGCTCTTCCAGGCGAGCCAGACGTGCCTTGCCCTTGGTGCGGCCGCCCTTGGCGTTCTGGCGCGACCATTCCAGTTCCTTCTGGATCGCCTTCTGGCGTGACTTTTCCTGGTTGTCTTCCTGCTTGAGGCGCTCGTCCTTCTGGGTCAGCCAGTCGGTGTAGTTGCCCTTCCACGGAATGCCGCGGCCGCGGTCCAGTTCCAGGATCCATTCGGCAGCGTTGTCGAGGAAGTAGCGATCATGCGTCACCGCCACCACGGTGCCGGTGTAGCGCGCCAGGAACTGCTCCAGCCATTCCACCGACTCGGCGTCCAAGTGGTTGGTCGGTTCGTCGAGCAGCAGCATGTCCGGCTTCTGCAGCAACAGGCGGCACAGCGCCACGCGGCGCTTTTCACCACCGGACAGCTTGCCGACAATCGCTTCCCACGGCGGCAGGCGCAGCGCATCGGCGGCGACATCCAGCTGGTTTTCCAGCGTATGTGCATCGCCGGCGGCCAGGATCGCTTCCAGGCGCTCCTGTTCCTTGGCCAGCGCATCGAAATCGGCGCCTTCTTCGGCATAGGCCAGATACACCGCATCCAGCGCGGCCTGTGCCTGCAGCACGTCGCCCACGCCTTCTTCCACCGCTTCGCGCACGGTGTGCTCAGGATTGAGCTGCGGTTCCTGGGCCAGATAACCGACCTTGATGCCGGCCTGCGGGCGGGCTTCGCCCTCGAAGTCGGTGTCCACGCCGGCCATGATCTTCAGCACCGTGGACTTGCCCGCGCCGTTAAGGCCGAGCAGGCCGATCTTGGCGCCTGGGAAGAAGCTCAGCGAGATGTCCTTGATGATCTGCCGCTTGGGCGGGACCACCTTGCTGACGCGGTTCATGGTGTAAATGTATTGCGACATGGGTGCTCCGGGGACGCAGGCAGCCCGCCGGCCAAGGCCGGGGGCGGCGAAAAAGGGATTGCGTCGATTATACGGGCAAGTGGCTTGGCCCGCGGCGGCGCGCCTGCAGCTAAACGACACCTTGCTTCCGACCTGAATAGGCTTTTTCGTAATCGATTCCAGCAAGAATGCGTTAAGGCGGCCAACCTCTTAATGAAATTACGACACCGCGAACAGGAGCTGTCATGAACCGCAAACGCATCGTTACCGCTGTGCTTTCCTCCATCCTGGCGTTGGGTGCCTTCGCACCGTCTGCGTTCGCCGGGGATTGGGACCGCGACCACGATCGCCGCGGACATGACCGCGACCATGGCCCGGATCATCGCCGCGACTGGCGCGACGATCGCCGTGACGACCGCCGCGAGTGGCGTCAGGACCGTCGCTACTACAGCAATGGCTACCGCGAGGGTTATCGGGACGCGCGTTACCAGGACCGCCGCTACGACCGCAATCGTGTCTACGTCTATGACCGCCCTGGGTACTACCGCCCCGGCCCGCCGCCGCGTCCGTACTGGGCCCGTGGCCAGCGGTATCACGGCCCGGTCTATGTGGTGAACGATTACGACCGCTATGACCTGCGCCGGCCACCGTACGGCTACCGCTGGCAGCGCGACGACCGCGGCAACCTGCTGTTGGTCGCCATTGCCACCGGCATCATTGCCGACCTGGTGCTCAACAATTGAGCGTGTCCGTCAACCAGGGCGGCTAGGCGCAGCCGCAGATTGGTAACGGCGACAGGGCGTACTTCGGTACGCCCTGTCGCATTGTGGCAGCCCGCCTGACACGCCTCGACTAACCCATGGCTTCACCAGCGCACACTGTCGCGCGTGTTGTTCGATCGAAAGGACATCCTGCAGCACATGGTGGTGTTGGTGCCTGCTGCAATGGCCGAGCACCTGTGTGAGCCGGCATAGGAGGCATTGCTGAAGCGTTGGCGTGCGGCATCGCCCAAGTTCGCCGGCTCTGTCGGCATCGCCACGAGGCTCACACCGTTGAGCATCAGTTCAAGCGCTTCGGTCATCTGCAGGCTCGGAAGCTGCGCTTGGGTTAGTGCAGTAGATGGTCTGCGCCGGGCAACGACCATCTTTTACTTGTCTATGTCCTAGAAGACAGTCGGCTCAGCGAGCGCTGCTGCGCCTGTACCGGCAAACCTGCTGGAGCCGTCACTGTCGGCTTGCTGCTTCCGGCGCCAGCTTGCGCCCCGCTGAACACCCAAACTTCTGTTCTTCAAGTACATCGCTCCTCTGACTGCGGGTGGAAAAGCCTTTATAGATGGGCACTCCGTTGCCGCGGCAGCTCAGCAGGATGGTGGTTCGACCTGACCGCCCTCGGTGTCAGAGTGCACTGGGCCAGGGCAATCCATCGGTCCAAAGGATCTGCACCGACGGACACGTTTTTCTGGCGCCACAGGTGTGCAGCAGTGCTGCTTGTTTCGCCTATTCCGGATCAGCGCACGACATGCTGTTCAGGCGCTCTTGGATCGTGCCGAGGGCTTAAGGGACAAAATTTGCCCACAGAAGAGGACAAGAAAATGGCATCGCATGCACTGGAGCGTCATTCGGATCGCAAAACGGGACATTCGAAGACTTCAGAGTCCGCAAGTCTGGCGGGAAAAATTTAGGCTGCCATCGGCCATGTGGTGTGTCGGAGGCGAGACTTCCATGCCGTAATCGGCGTCCGTCAAGACGCGCCCACCAACATGCCGCCTTCCTGATTCGCAAACGCTCGCCATCTGACCCCCCATGATCCTTCGCAACCCGTCATGCCTGACACGCCCATCCGGAATAGAACGGTTCCGGCGTCGATCTGGCCGGCAACGGCCGCATGCTGCACACCAAATTACCGGTTGGGGCAACTCTCGCCTGAAGCTCGGCACCGCCGGTGCGCGACGGCGTGGCGCGTTCTGCTGTTCCGGCGGATGAAGATATTCGATGCCACCGGCACGTCGGGCTGCTTAGTCCGGGACATTGGGCGCGTGGACGACTCGAACAGGGCGGGCACTTTGTCCAACTGCGCAGACCTGGACCACCATCTGAAAGATGGCGACGCCCGAGTCAACGGACAGCAGTTGCAAGCACTCGGGCCATGGACGCGGCCCGAACGTTGGTCCGCGACTGCGCGTGCCGACGCGACAATGGCTTGACCAGATACCTTCCCCCACACTGGCAATCTCCTCATGAACAAAGCGCTTCTTTCCGTGGCCGTGATGGCGGTGTTGTACGCGGCCGCCGCCGGCGCCTTCGCCCAGGACGCCGCCGGCACCGACGCCGTTTCGCGCGGCAGCCTCACCACGACCTCCAACACCACCAACTCCAACGCCACTCAACGCGCGCTCCAGCTCGACGCGGTCAAGGTGACCGGTAGCTCGGTGTCGCTAGGCAGCGGCAACATGGAGGTGCAGTACGCGCCCAAGGCCGTGTCCACCATCAGTCGACAGGCCGTCATCAGGGGCGTGACCGGCGCCAACTTCACCCAGATGCTATCCAGCATCCCCGGCGCGATCTCGGCCACCAACGACATGACCGGCCTGAGTGACGGCAACTTCACTGTGCGCGGCTTCCCCGCCGACGAGGTCGGCGTGACCCTCAATGGTGTGCCGCTCAATGACTCGGGTGATTACACGATGTATGCCAGCGAGTACGGCGACACCGAAAACATGGGCGACATCACCGTCGAGCAGGGCTTTCCCGACGTGAGCTCACCGGTGATCGGCGCAGCCGGTGGCAACATCGCCTGGGTCAGCGTCGATCCAACCGCCAATGCCGGCTTGGACTTGAGCCAGAGCTTGGGTAGCAATAACTACAAGCGCACGTTCCTGCGCTACAACACCGGCGACAGCGGACCGGTCCGTTCGTGGTTCTCCTATTCGAACAACCAGACCGACCATTGGCGCGGCGATGGCCAGTCCACGGTGAACAAGATCGACGCCAAGTCGGTGTGGACGCTGGGCGACGGCGACGCGATTACCGGCGCGTTGCAATACACGCGCCATGTCAGGAACGACTACCGCAACCTCACCAAGGAGCAGATCGCCGTCAATGGCTACGACTTTGGCTATGTCCAGTCCTACAAGTCGGCCGACGCCAGTGACTGGGTCGGCACCCGTACCAATCCGTTCCGCAGCTGGATCGCCAGCCTCGACGGTGAGTTCACACTGAGCGACAGCCTGCACCTATCTGTGGTGCCGTACTTCGTCTACGGCTACGGCGGCGGCGGCTACGGGTACGCCAGTACCTATGTGTTCTACACCTTCGACACTTTCCGGCCAGGCATCCACGTCAAGTTCAAGCAGGACTTGGGCATGCGCGACAGCCTGGAGTACGGCATGCTGGTCGAGCGCCCGCGTGAGCAAGGTTCGAATGTCTTCCTTCCGGCCGACCCGCAGGGCCACCCCGCCGATGTCTGGGGCCATGACAGCCGCTATTACTACAAAAATGCCAACGGGAGCCCGCAGGTCGCCTATCGCTTCTACTCGACCACGCCTACCTACCGTGCTTTCGCCACCAACACCTGGACGCCCGACGACCAGTGGACGCTGACCGTTGGTGGCGCCTATACCTGGGTGCAGCGCAAGGGCTGGTATTCGACCTGGCCGGGCGCTGACCTGGGCATCGATCCGACCACGCCGGGAAACAGCTCGCTGTACGCCTCCGGCGCTAATACCTATAGGAAGTTCACGCCGACGGGGGGCGTCAAGTTCCAGCTCGACGAGCAGAACCAATTATTCCTCGGAGTGGGAAAGGCTTACCGCGCGCCAATCAACACGTCCGCGCTGTACGATTTCTGGAATGCCGCCTATGCCAATGCTATCGGTTCGCAGACATCGATCAGCGATGCCGAACCCGAGCAGTCGCTGACCGCCGATCTGGGGTGGCGCTACTACGGCGACAATCTGAGCACGGTGTTCGACCTGTACGCGACCAACTTCGAGCACAAGCAGTTCAGTGGCGCCGATCCGGTGACCCGCGCTCCGGTCTACTACCAGCTAGGCAGCGTGCAGATGCGTGGTGTCAATACCGAATTGAGCTACAAGTTCGACGACCTGTGGTCTGTGTATGCCTCCTATGCATACAACAAAAGCGAGATGAAGAGCGATGTCGCGCTTGGTGCCACCACCTATGCCACCGACGGCAAGACACTGGTCAACGCACCGAGGAACGCGGGATATGCTTCCATCAACTACACAGGCCATGCCCTGTGGGCCAGCCTGAGCGTTAATGCGCAGAGCAGGATCTGGGGCACATTCCTCAACTCAGGTGGCTCGGACGCTGCTGGATTTGCCACCGTCAACCTCAACAGCGGCTACAACTTCGCTGACATCGGCAACCTGAAGAAGCCTTACCTGAAGGTCAACCTGTTCAACTTAGGCAACCGTAAGGCGCTGATGTTCTCGGCGACCACGGCACTGGACACCACGGCCTCGGCAGCGACCTGGCAACTTCTGCAGGACCGCACGCTGATGGTCACATTCGGCGGATCGTTCGCGCTGTAAAGCGCCACGGCGCAGGCACGGGCTTGCCTGCGCCTGCGTCTGCTTGCAGGCAGCTGTCTTCGGACCTGCTGGGGTTGACGTGATTTCGGCCCCGGCCTCGTGCATGGCATCTCACCTCAAAGGGTGCAACACGCTTTAAACTATGCGCCTGCCATCTGTCCATTCCTCTGGAGACCTGATGTTCTCGCGCGATGTCCGACTGGAAACCTACGACCCCGAACTGGCTAAGGCCATCGCTGCTGAAGCCGGCCGCCAGGAGGATCACGTCGAGCTGATCGCCAGCGAAAACTACTGCAGCCCCCTGGTGATGGGGGCCCAGGGCAGCCAGCTGACCAATAAGTACGCAGAAGGCTATCCGGGCAAGCGCTACTACGGTGGCTGCGAATTCGTCGATATTGCCGAGCAGCTGGCGATCGACCGCATCAAGCAGGTCTTCGATGCCGACTATGCGAATGTGCAGCCGCACAGTGGTTCGCAGGCCAATCAGGCGGTGTATCTGGCGCTGCTGCAGCCGGGCGACACCATTCTGGGCATGAGCCTGGCGCACGGCGGCCACCTGACCCACGGTGCCAAGGTCAACGTCTCCGGCAAGCTGTTCAACGCAGTGCAATATGGCGTCAACGAGCAGGGCCTGATCGATTACGAAGAAGTGCAGCGCCTTGCGACCGAGCACAAGCCGAAGATGGTGGTGGCCGGTTTCTCTGCGTATTCGCAGAAGATCGATTGGGGCCGCTTCCGTGCCATTGCCGACAGCGTGGGTGCCTATCTGTTCGTGGACATGGCCCACATCGCTGGCCTGGTGGCCGCTGGGGTGTATCCCAGCCCGATGGAACATGCGCACGTGGTGACGTCGACCACGCACAAGACGCTGCGTGGCCCGCGTGGCGGCATCATCGTGGCAAAGGGCGCCAGCGAAGAGTTGCAGAAGAAGCTGCAGTCGATCGTGTTCCCCGGCATCCAGGGCGGCCCGCTGATGCACGTCATCGCCGCCAAAGCCGTCGCGTTTAAGGAAGCGCTGGAGCCGGCGTTCAAGACCTACCAGCAACAAGTGGTCAAGAATGCTCAGGCCATGGCCAATACGCTGATTGGGCGTGGCTACAAGATTGTCTCCGGCGGTACCGAAAACCATCTGATGCTGGTCGATATGATCGGCCGCGACGTCTCCGGCAAAGATGCCGAAGCCGCGCTGGGCAAGGCGCACATCACCGTCAACAAGAACGCCGTGCCCAACGACCCGCGCTCGCCGTTCGTTACTTCCGGCCTGCGCCTGGGTACCCCGGCAATCACCACGCGCGGTTACAAGGAACAGGACAGTATCGATCTGGCCAACTGGATCGCCGACGTGCTCGACGCCCCGACCGATGAGGCGGTGTTGGCGAAAGTGCGTGATGCAGTGACCGCGCAGTGCAAGAAATATCCTGTGTATGGCTGAGATGCCGGGATTGGAGATTGGTGATTTGGGATGCGCTAACGGCGTGTCCTTGTTTGTGCTGTTGCCAATCCCTAATCCCTAATCTCAGATTCCGGACGCCTGATGCATTGCCCCTTCTGCCAGCACAACGACACCCGCGTGATCGATTCGCGGGTGTCCGAAGACGGCACGACGATTCGTCGCCGCCGTGAGTGCGAGGCGTGCGGCGAACGTTTCAGTACGTTGGAAACGATCGAACTGAAGCTGCCCACCGTGGTCAAGAGCGATGGCGGACGCGAGGCCTTCGATGCACGCAAGCTGCGCACCAGCTTCGATCGCGCGCTGCAGAAGCGGCCGGTGGCCGAGGAACAAATCGAAGCGGCAGTGCGTGCAGTCGTGCATCAGCTGCGCATGTCCGGCGAGCGCGAAGTGGGCTCGCTGCGCGTGGGCGAATACGTGATGGTGGAGCTGCGCAAGCTCGATCATGTTGGCTATGTGCGCTTTGCCTCGGTGTATCGCAGTTTTCAGGACGTGGCCGATTTCCGCGAGGAAATCGAAAAACTCGAACGCGAACTGCCGGTCGGCAGCGAACAACTGCCATTACTGGAAGCGGCACTGGAACGCGCCGGCAAACCCGGCAAGCGATGAGCGCGATGCGCATCGCCTGCGTGGCGGAAACGCCAGCGTATCGGCCTGAGATTGCGCAAGCGCATCTGCAGGCCTTCGGCACGCTGCTGCCGGAATGGAACCTCGATGAGGCGCTGAGCGAATTGCGCAGCCATACGCGCGATGGCGTCATCCCAACGACCTGGGTGGCACTGGGTGAGACGCAGTGGCTGGGTTCGGTGAGCCTGCTCGAAAACGACGATGCACGCATTCGGCAATGGTCGCCCTGGTTGGCGTCATTGTACGTGCAGCCGCAGGCGCGCGGGCAGGGCATTGGCGAGGCGCTGGTGGCGCATTGCGTGCAGGCCGCTGCGCGCCTGGGCGTGCCGTTGCTATACCTGTATTGCCAGCCGGAATTGATGCCGTTTTATCAACGGTTGGGGTGGCAGACGCATACCAAATTCTTGCTGGGCCCGATGCACATCGTGGTGATGTGCATCGGGCCGGGAGCAGTCACGCAATGAGGGAGATCGCGACGGCCGCGAGTGCCGACGACCACCGCTGGATGGCGCAGGCATTGCGCTTGGCCGAGCGCGGCGCCTACACCACCCGCCCCAATCCGATGGTGGGGTGCGTCATCGTGCGCGATGGCGTGTGCGTGGGCGAAGGCTTTCATCAACGTGCGGGTGGCCCGCATGCTGAAGTCTTCGCGCTGCGTGCGGCCGGTGAGTTGGCGCGCGGCGCCACTGCGTATGTGACCTTGGAGCCATGCGCGCATTACGGGCGCACGCCGCCGTGTGCGTTGGCATTAATCGATGCAGGCGTAACGCGTGTGGTCGCGGCGATGGCCGACCCGTTTCCGCAGGTCAATGGCGGTGGTTTTGCGTTGCTGCGCGATGCCGGAATCGAGGTGCTGAGCGGGGTGATGCACGCCCAGGCGCGCACGCTCAATCGGGGATTTCTGTCGCGGGTAGAGCGTGGCTGGCCGTGGGTAAGGATCAAGCTCGGCGCCAGTCTGGATGGACGCACCGCGTTGGCCAGCGGCCAATCCAAATGGATTACCGGTGCCGATGCACGTGCAGACGTACAGCGCTGGCGTGCGCGTGCCTGCGCGATTTTGACTGGTGCTGGCACGGTGTTGGCCGACAATCCGTCGATGACGGTGCGGCTGGGCGATGACACCGCGTTCGCGCCACCGCTGCGTGTGGTACTGGATTCCGGCTTGCGCACGTTGGCGTGCGCCAACATTCGCGATGGCGATGCCCCGACGCTGTATCTGCATGGCGATGCTATCGCGGCAACTGCGCTGAATGGTGCGGAATTTGCGGCACTGCCGCTGAGTGCTGGACGTTTCGATCTGGCTGCAGTGCTGGCGTTGCTGGCCAAGCGCGGCATCAATGAAGTACATGTGGAAGCCGGGGCCACGCTGAGCGGTGCGCTGCTGCAGGCGGGGCTGGTGGACGAGCTGCTGATCTATATGGCCCCGGTGCTGCTGGGCGACACTGCAAGACCCTTGCTTGCTGGCCTCGGCATCGAAACGCTGGCACAGCGCTACGAATTGCAACTCCACGATGTGCGTCAGCTTGGGCAGGATCTGCGCTTGCGCTACGCGCCACTCGCGGTGGGGTGAGTGCAAAAAAAAGGCCCCGCATGCAGGGCCTTTTTTATTCATGCACGATGCCGATCAGAAGCTCGCGCGCACGCCGACGCGGTACTGATTTGCGTCGTCGATGAATTGGGCTTCGCCAACCAGGCCCCAGGTCTGGGTGAAGTTCACCTGGCCACCCAGGGTGCCCACGAACTCGCCCTTGTCCACGTCGCTGCCATCGATGTAGCCGGCCTTGAGCCATGCTTCGGTACGCGGCGAAGGCTTGCCACGCAGGCCGAGGTTCACCCAGCCCAGGGTGGTGGAGTCGGAGCTACTGCCCAGCGAACGGCCGCGCTGGCGCAGGTCCGCATCGACCTTGGTACGCAGCGCGCTGATGTCGGCGATGAACTCGACGTGCTCAGTCATTTCCTGGCGGTAGCCGATGCCGGCGTTGGCCTGCGTCAGGGTGCCGTCGATCGTGAAGTCGGCGCCGAGGTTGTAGTCCTTGGTGGCGCGCTGGTAGCCGGCGAAGACGTAAACCGGCTGGGCGATCTGCCAGGAACCGCGCAGGTAGCCCCCGTTGATGCCCTCGTTGTCATCATTGACGTTGAAGTCGGTGCGGTTCCAGCCGCCTTCGACGTAGGTGTAGCTCAGGCCCTCCGCAGAGGCGGCAAACGGTGCGGCAGCCAGCAGGGCAGCCAGAATCAGGGTGTTGCGCATTGGATGGTTCTCTCCGAATTGATGTCCGTGTCTCCACCCCATTGCGAGGTGGAAAAGAACGACGTCTCCCGTCGCCGCGCGCAATTTAACAGCTTCTTCACAAAGCTGGCTATGGGGAGTTTCCTGACACGACACAGCGTCCTGCCAGCCTTGTCTGACGCTCAGGCATTGCGCGGATGCGCACTGTTAAACTGCGCCGGCCGGTTCGCCGGCACTTACGAACGTCTTCAGGGCGGGGTGCGATTCCCCACCGGCGGTAGGCATGCGCACGCATGTGAGCCCGCGAGCGCTTCGTCGCGACGGTTGGCGCTGCAGGTGCCGGGTATCGCGCGAAGGTCAGCAGATCCGGTCCGATGCCGGAGCCGACGGTATAGTCCGGATGAAAGAAGACGGCCACCGCGCAGCCTTGCGGCTGTGCGCGCGCCTGTTTGCTTTGCCTTGCGGCGTTTTTCGCTCAACTTCTGCGAGAAACGACTATGTCCATGTACCACCTGCCGCGCCGCGCCGCGGCCTTCCAGCGCTCCATCGCAGCAGCCTCCGTGCTGCACGCGGAGGCATGCTGATGTTCACCGGAATCATTGAAGGCGTCGGCCAGCTGGCTGCGCGTCAGCCGCAGGGCGGCGATGTGCGTTTCACCTTCGCCACCGGCACGCTGCCGTTCGAGTCTGTCCAGTTGGGCGAGAGCATTGCGGTCAATGGCGTGTGCCTGACCGTGATTGCGTTCGACGCAGCCAGTTTTCAGGCCGACGCCTCCACCGAAACCCTCTCGCTGACCACGCTGGGCGCGTTGCCGGAAGGTGCGCTGCTCAATCTGGAACGCGCGATGCGGCCCACCGACCGGCTGGGCGGGCATCTGGTCAGCGGGCATGTGGATGGCCTGGGCCAGGTGCAGGCGGTGCATGACGATGCACGCGCGCAGCGCTGGCGATTTGCTGCGCCGCCGTCGGTGTTGCGCTATGTCGCCAAGAAGGGCTCGATCTGTGTGGATGGTGTCAGCCTCACCGTCAATGAAGTGGACGAAGAAGGCTTCGAAGTCGCGTTGATTCCGCATACGGTGGCCAATACCGCGTTTGCGCAGACGGCAGTCGGTGCTGCGGTGAATCTGGAAATCGATCTGGTGGCGCGCTATGTCGAACGCCTGCTCGGCACGCGAGGTGTGGCATGAATTTCGCGCCCGTTCCTGAGTTGATTGAAGAATTGCGCGCCGGTCGCATGGTGGTGATCGTCGATGACGAAGACCGCGAAAACGAAGGCGATCTGATCATGGCCGCCGAGTTGGTGAAGCCGTCGGACATCAACTTCATGGTCACCCACGCACGTGGGTTGGTGTGCCTGTCGCTGACCCGCGAGCGCTGCGCGCAACTGGGCCTGGCGCCGATGGTGCGCAACAACACCGCGCAGTTCCAGACCAACTTCACCGTCAGCATCGAAGCGGCCGAAGGCGTGACCACCGGCATTTCCGCCTACGACCGCGCGCACACCGTGCGCACCGCGGTGCGGCCGGATGCCAAGCCGCAGGATCTGAGCCAGCCGGGGCATATCTTCCCGCTGATTTCGCAGCCCGGCGGCGTACTGACGCGTGCAGGGCACACCGAAGCAGCCAGCGATCTGCCGATGCTGGCCGGGCTGGAACCGGCCGGTGTGCTGGTAGAAGTGCTCAACCCGGACGGCAGCATGGCGCGTCGCCCGCAGCTGGAAGTGTTCGCGCGCGAGCATGGGCTGAAGATGGGCTCGATCGCTGATCTGATCGCGTACCGGCTGGCCAACGAGCACACCGTCGAGCGCGTGGACGAGCGCGATATCACCACCGAATTTGGCCCGTTCAAGTTGGTGACCTACCGCGACCGCATCGCGCACGACCTGCACTTTGCGTTGGTGCGCGGCAGCGCCGATCCGCACACACCCACCCTGGTGCGTGTGCAGGTAGAAAATCCGCTGGCCGACTTGCTGCATTGGCAACGCGATGACTTCGGCGTGGCGGCCACCGATGCCTTGCGCGCGATTGCCGCCGAAGGGCAGGGCGTGATGGTGGTGCTGTCGGCACCGCGCGACAGCGAATCGCTGCTGGCACGGCTGCGCCAGCAACCCGAAGCCGCCGCCAACGCCAAGGACGTGAGTCAGTGGCGGCGTAACGGCGCCGGCGCGCAGATCCTGGCCGAACTGGGTCTGGGCAAGTTGCGCGTGCTGGGCACCCCGCGGCGTCAGGTGGGGTTGGCCGGGTTCGGGCTGGAAGTGGTGGAGTATCTGGAATGCCACGCCGGCGAAGGTGTGCGTTCGGTGTCGCCGCCCGCCGTGCCCTGAGATGGCTGCGAGCCGTTACCGATGGCATCCGCCCCGTGCCGATGGTTCCGGCCGTGTCGGCTCGCGTGACTGACAGCGCGTATCTGTCAGCTGCTATGGCCTACGTGCCGGAAGCGCAGTGGCCAGAGCATGGCCATCGGTTGAGGCGTAGGTCCGGCCTGATCGGGTGGGGCAGTCGGCTGACCGCAATCGCACATTGCCGTTAAAACGCATGGCCGGGTCTGCTTTGGTGGACCAGGTCTGTACGCGTCGGCCGGGCCTGGCCCCGGCAGCTGTTAAACTTCCTGCCCCCTCGAGTTGCCGACCCGCATGACCCACTACGAAGGCGATCTTCGCCCCACCACCGCGCGCTTTGCGATCATCGCCAGCCGCTGGAATGCCCGCATCACCGACGCGCTGGTCACCGGCGCGCGCCAGAGCCTGGCCGGCAACGGCATTGGCGACGACGCTATCGACGTGATCCGCGTGC
Source organism: Xanthomonas vasicola pv. musacearum NCPPB 4379 (assembly GCF_000277895.2). NCBI lineage: Bacteria > Pseudomonadati > Pseudomonadota > Gammaproteobacteria > Lysobacterales > Lysobacteraceae > Xanthomonas > Xanthomonas vasicola. The sequence continues at coordinate 894,384 of NZ_CP034655.1, forward strand.
CCGGCGCCTGGGAAATTCCGATCGCCGCCAACCGCGTGGCGCAGTCCGGCCAGCACGGCGCAATCATCGCGCTGGGCTGCGTGATCCGTGGCGATACCCGCCATTACGAACACGTGGCCGACCTGTGCGCCGAAGGCCTGATGAGCGTGCAGTTGCAGACCGGCGTGCCGGTGCTCAACGGCGTGCTGGCGGTCGAACGCGTGGAAGATGCCGAAGCGCGTGCCGGCGGCAGCCACGGGAATAAGGGCGAGGAATGCGCGCTTGCAGCGCTGGAACTGGTGAATTTGATGGAGTTGTTGCCATGAGCAAGCCTGGTGGGCACCCGCGCCACGGCCGTCGCGACGGTATCGACCCGGTGCTGCGTTCGCGCGCACGTCGGCGTGCCTTGCAGGCGGTGTATGCGTGGCAGATTTCCGGTGGCTTCGCCAAGCAGGTGATCGGCCAGTTCGCCCATGAGCAGGCGCACGAAGTGGCCGATCTGGCGTACTTCGAGAACCTGGTCGAAGGCGTGCTGAGCAACCGCGCCGAACTGGATACCGCGCTGACCCCGTACCTGGATCGCGGCGTGGAAGAGGTCGATGCGATTGAACGCGCAGTGCTGCGGTTGGCTGCCTATGAATTGCTGTACCGCCAGGACGTGCCGTACCGCGTGGTGATCAACGAAGCAATCGAAACCGCCAAGCGCTTCGGCTCCGAGCACGGCCACACCTATGTCAACGGGGTGCTGGATCGCGCCGCAGTGGAGTGGCGCAAGGTGGAGTCGGGCGCCTGAGGTGCCGAGATCCGGCATTCGTGATTCGTGATTGGCAGCGAGCGACGGTCCCGCCGATGCAAGTGTGCGAGCACTTGCTTGAGTGAATAAGCCTTGGGTTGAGTTACGCCATGACCGGACTGCCGCATCATTCGATAGTGCAGGCGGTAGGCAATCGTGCCGCCCCGCGCAAAGCCGCTGTGACCAATCCCCAATGCCTAATCTCCAATCCCGGCCCTTCACATGCCCGAATTCGATCTAATCGCCCGGCTGCGTGCGCGCATTGCAGCGCGTGCCGATGTGCCGTTGGGCATTGGCGACGATGCGGCGTTGCTGCAGCCGCCGGCCGGTGAGCAGCTGGCGATCACCACCGATACGCTCAATACCGGCGTGCATTTTCCGCACGAAACCCGCGCCGACGACCTGGGCTGGAAGACGCTGGCAGTCAATCTCTCCGATCTGGCGGCGATGGGTGCGCAACCGCGGTGGTGCACCTTGTCGTTGTCGCTGCCGAACGACGATGCGGCGTGGGTGGATGGATTCGCCGATGGCTTCTTCGCGCTGGCCGATGCGCACGACATTGTGCTGGTCGGTGGCGACACCACCCGCGGGTCGCTCTCGTGCGGGGTGACGGCAATCGGCAGCCTGCCGCCGGGTGCGGCGTTGCGGCGCGATGGTGCGCGCGTTGGCGATGATGTGTGGGTGACCGGTGCGCCGGGTGAGGCCGCCGCCGCGCTGGCGCTGTGGCAGGCCGGTCAACTGGACGTGACCTGCGTGGCTGCCGACCCGTTGCATGAACACTGGCGCAGCCGCTTGCTGCGTCCGCAGCCGCGCGTGCAGGCGGGGCTACGTTTGCGCGGGCTTGCGCATGCCTGCGTGGACATCTCCGACGGGCTGCTGGCCGATCTGGGGCATCTGTGTGCGCGCAGCGGCGTAGGCGCGCAACTGGCGCTTGCGGCTTTGCCGGCGATGCCGCGCAGCGCAGGCATCAGCGCATTGCAGTGCCTTGGCTGGCAACTTGGCGGTGGCGATGACTATGAGCTGTGCTTCACCGCCGCGCCGCAGCATCGCGCTGCAGTGGTACAGGCAATGGAATTTGCGCAGGTGGCCGCCACGCGTATCGGCCAGATCGTCGCCACACCCGGCGTGGTGGTGCACGACGCCGACGGCAACCCCTGGCAACCGCCGCAGCGCGGCTATCAGCACTTCGTCAGCTGAGCTGAGGGCGCGGGAAGCGTTGCGCGGCGCGCAAAAGCCCGCGGGTCGCGATCAGCCATCCGCGCGGGCTGCCTTCACTTGCGTGCCGTGCCCGCGCTTGCTGCACAAGCGCCACCAGCCAGCCTGCAGTAAGACAACTACGCAGCGATGCCGCCCGCTGCTCCTGGTTCAATTTCCCGATTCCCGGCTCTCGGCTCTCGGCTCTCGGCTCTCGGCTCTCGGCTCTCGGCTCTCGGCTCTCGGCTCTCGGCTCTCGGCTCTCGGCTCTCGGCTCTCGGCTCTCGGCTCTCGGCTCTCGGCTCTCGGCTCTCGGCTCTCGGCTCTCGGCTCTCGGCTCTCGGCTCTCGGCTCTCGGCTCTTGATCCATACCGTACCGTCTGGTACGTTCGCGGCGTTCTCCCCCGAACAACGGATGCATGGCAGTTGCCGCTGGGCCGCCCCGGCCTGGCCTCGCGTGGGAGAGAACAGCATGAGCAAGCGTTGGATCGGGAGCATCGCCGCACTGGCGTTGTGGATGGCGTCGGCGTCGGCGATGGCGGGCGCCTTCAGCAAGACCTATGAACGCATCCCCGGCTGGGACGGTGCGCAGATGGGGGCACTGGTACTGGTGCCGCAGGGGCAGGGTGCAGGGCCGTTTCCGCTGATCGTGATGCCGGCCAGTTGGTCGCTGCCCAATCTGGAATATCTCGGCCGCGCCACCCAGTTGGCCAGCGACGGCTACGTGGTGGTCAGTTACACCTCGCGCGGGTTCTGGGATTCGGCCGGGCAGATCGATATCGCCGGGCCGGACACGGTGGAAGACGTCAGCGCGGTGATCGACTGGGCCCTGGCGCATACGCCGGCCAACCCGAATGCGATCGGCGCGTCGGGCATCTCGTACGGTGCGGGCATCAGCCTGCTCGCGGCCGAGCGCGACCCACGCATCAAGGCCGTGGCCGCGCTCAGCGGTTGGGCCGATCTGGAAGCCTCGCTGTATTCCAATCGCACGGTCAGCCAGCAGGGCGTGGGGCTATTGGTGGGCGCCGGCGCGCTGACCGGACGCGCCGGCCCGGATCTGGCGCAGATCGGCGCACGCGTCGCGCAAGGCGATTACGACGGCGCGGTGCAGGGCTTTCTGCCGCAAGCGGCGTCGCGCAGCCCGGCCACCGATGTAGCCGCGCTCAACGCGCGCGGTACCGCAGTGTTGCTGGGCAATGCGTTCAACGACGGGTTATTCCCGCCGAACCAGACCGTCGCGTTCTTCAACCAGTTGCGAGGCCCGAAACAACTGCTGCTCAGCCAGGGTGATCACGCTACCGCAGAGCTGCCCGGCGCATTGGGGTTGCCCAACGAGATCTACGCCGCAACCACGCGCTGGTTCGACCGCCATCTCAAGCAATTGCCCAACGGGGTGGATGCAGAAGCGCCGGTGCGGCCATCGCCACGTGCGGGGCAGTGGCTTGAATATCCGGACTGGGCGTCGGTGCAACAGGCCACCACGCAGTTTGGCCTGTCCGCACCCGCAGGGTTGCTGAGCCCGACCGGTGGATTGACCGGCGGGACGTCGAGCGGATGGCAGTCGCGTATCGCCACCGACGTGCCGACCCTGGCCGATTCCGGCGTGGTGCTGGTCAGCGGCTTGCTGCAAGGCATTGGCGTGCCGGTGACAACCTCCATTCCGCTGGTCAATCGCGCTGGTGCAGCCGTATGGGTCGGCGCGCCATCGAACAGCACCCGGCGCCTGGCCGGTAGCCCGTCGCTGCGCGTGACCGTGGTGCCCAGTCAGTCAAACGTCAGCCTATTCGCGTATCTCTACTGCATGGATGCGCTGGGCGCGGCGAAACTGATGACGCATGCGCCGTATTCGTTGCGCGACACCACCCCCGGCAAGCCAGTGACGCTGACGTGGCCATTGCAAGCCGCCGCAGCTGACGTTCCTGCCGGGCAACGGCTGGTGCTGGTGATCGACACCCGCGACACGCGCTATAGCAGCATCAACGATAGCGGCAACGTGACGTTTACATCGCCGGCAATAGCGCCGTCGCAGTTGAGCGTACCGTTGCGATAGTCGTCATCGTCGTATTTGCATTTGTCCCATGCAGCACGGCACGGTGACAGCGAGAGGTGGAGCAGGGGCGCAGCTTGCCTGCACAGCGGGAGCGGCCTTCCGTCCAATCCGACGAACTCATCGCAAGATGCGAGGGGGCAATTGGGCAAGCGGGCAATCGCCGGGCCGGCCTCAACCCTTGCGACAAGGCATCTTTGGATGCTCGACATCTAAGCGAACACGCGATGGACCGGGGTGGCTGTCGATGCTGCATCTTTCTGTTGCCACCCGTTCTAGCGCAGCCAGCTGGGTAAAGTTGCCTCCATGGCAAGGCGGGGTCGGCGCGCCGAAGGGCGCGTAGCCCCCGGGCAGCAGCGCTGCCTGACGCATATTGCCTTCGTGCAGGTTGGTTACGCAGCCTGGGCCGGTCAAGCGCAAGTTTGCGCCACGTTGGGCGCGCAAGCTCCGTTCGTGTGGGTGAACACCATTTCCCTCGCTGCCTCCAGCCACGATTTGGCTCTTTGCAAAATACGCCCAGAGACGCAATCGATGTCGCCGCTGTGGCGCACCTCAGGAGATGCATGATGCACACCAATCGAATCGCTCTGCCGCGCGCTGTGGCGTCCACCAGCCGAGCGGAGGAGGCGTCGACCTCCCAGTCGCCGGCCACCTGCCCACTGCCCGATCCGCCGCCGGCACACATCCAGCAGGACGAGCGTTTCGACAGACTTACTCCGCTGCCTCGCGATCTTCGCCGAGAAATCCTGGGTCGATTGGATCGTAGAAGCATTGCGCGGCTTGGCGCAACTTCGCGGGCGATGGCGGAAGCCGCCCGTGACCGTATGGAGCTCTTCCTAGAAGCGCACCCACGCTACGACCCACTGACCGACTGCGGTCGCGTCCGCAGCCTTAAGAATATGCTTACTACGTTACGAATGGTCACGCGTCTCCCGTACCCAGGCGGTGAAGACCACGGCGCGCGCTTGCGCGCATGCTTCAAGTTAGTTAACCGCGCAGGAAAGCTACCGGAATCGGAGCGTGCCGAGGCGCTCATGGCGTTGTTGGAGCATATCAACCAGCTTCCCGGCCAACCAACGCTGCCTACCCTGTCTCGCTTGACAGAGCAGCTGGGAATCTTGCCCATAGAGCAACGTGAAGCTTATTTGACGAAGGTGCTGCAAGCGGCGCAAGCCGTTCACGACCAGGTCGCCCAGCCCGATGCTGTCCAGGGCGAGGATGCTGCACTGGGGGTGTTGTCTGCTGAATCCAGGCTATTACAGATCGCTTACATCCGCAATTTTATACCATCATCGATGTTGCTACGTGCGGTCGCTAACCTCGCTGCAGGGCAGCCAGGACCGCCTGCGCAAGTGGAGGCGACGCTGCTTCATGAGGTGACTGCAGGGTTGCAGATCACGGGCTGGTTTATGGCACGACACAAGTACGTTGTGGAGGCGTGTGCGAGTTTGGCAAACGGACGGGACGTGTTGAACCATATGGTCGACTTGTCGGTCACCCTGCCCGATCCGCAGATGCGCTGGAATTCCTTTAGTGCGTTAGCGAATGCCAGCTCCCTATTTTCCCGCCGCAAGGACACTGCCTTTTTGCTGGTGCGTTTGGCTAACGTATTGCCGCAACAGCCTGAAGCAGAGCGCTATCAAGGTGGCGAGTTACTGCTCCTGGAGGCACTGCAGCTCGATCGCAGAAGGTTCAAGGCGGTGTGCGCCGCAGTCCGTGCCCAAGCAGACGCGATCCCCGAACGCTCCGCTGATTTCATCGCCATGTGCGCAAGAACGACTGCCTTGGCGGGTTCCAGGCCAGCATCCAGTTGGCGTTGCTGGTAGACAGAGATATCGGCAGCCGCACGACGGATTTGGACAAGGCGCCTCGGGCCATTGCATCGACATGATGCTCGGGCGCCCGGCGCAGACCCCGAGGGAGTGTCCCTGCGAATGGCGGCGCACGCACTGAAGGCGACGCAGCCGCGAGGCTCGACGCATAAACGTTGTTCCTGGCGCGCGGATGTGTGCGGCTGTTTGCCGGGTTGCGGTCCGGGCAATCCGCCAAACCACGGCGTTGAGCGCCTATAAACCATGGATGGTTTGACCGCGTCGTGCGATAGATGGCGCGACAGTTGGTAAGGAGTTGCAGGCGTTCCTGGCAGCTCGATCGTGTGCGATCACCAGCGTGGAGTTCGTGCGTTGGCCGGGCGGCGAGAGTACGCATACGCCTTTGTGCGCCTTGATGCATGGTCCGGTCGGGGTGAGGGGAGCGTCTGCGCGCATGCGAAACGTGATGATGCCGATTCCATCGCTGCAGTGAAGATCAGTGCATCACAGCACCCACCCAACAGCAGAATCGATCGCTTCGCTTGCTGCTGCGGAGGTTTCGGCTTTGGCTGTCTGAGCGTGTGCGCCGTCGCGTTCGTGCAGGCGAACGTGATTTCTGAAACTGCCCGCAGACAGGATGTTGCTTTGGAGAAAGTACGCGCTTAGAACCGCAGCGATGCCGCTGCTGCGGCACACCGCAGGAGACCCGAGATGCCGATCAACCGAACCGGTCTGCCGCATGCTGCGGCGTCGACCAGCCAGACCGAAGAGGCGTCGACGTCCCAGGCGCAGGCCAGCCGACCACTGCCCGATCCGCTGCGGGCACAAATCGAGCAGGACGAGCGCTTCGACAGACTTTCCCCAATCCCGCGCGATCTTCGGCGAGAAATCGTGCGTCGATTGGAGCCAAGAAGCATGGCGCGGCTCGGCTCAACTTCGCGGGAGATGGCGCCGGTTGCCCGTGAGGAAATGCAGGCGTTTATGGACCGTAACCCGTGCTATGACCTTCTCACCGATTTCGGTGAGATCGGTAGCGGCGAGCGTCTGCGCGCGGCCTTACACGCGGTGACGCATTTCCCGTACCCGGCCGATCAAGATCGCAGCGAGCAGATATTGCGCAGGTACGGAAGGCTTGCGGCGCGGATTCCATCATTGCCGCGGGCGCAGCGATTTGAGGCGTTTACCGCTGTGTTGAATTGCGCAACCCGCTATTCAGGGGATATGGCATTTCGCGTGGTGGCGCGCTTGACCAATGACCTGGGATGCTTGCCCGAGGACCTGCGCGCGCTCGCCTTCCATGCAATCTTGCCCAGTTTGATTGCTACGCGGAGGCAAGCGCTGCAGGCTGCTGCCGGAGCAGCGCACGGTGGCCATATGGTGGCAGGAGCAGAGGCTGATGCAGCGGACGTGCAAGGTGATGCTGCGCCAGGAGCGCAAGGCGCTGTGGCTCCGGCCCAGGGTGGCGCTGCCGGAGGCATCGGCGGAGCACTTCCGTTTAATTTGCTGGCATCGGCGATCAGGCAGCTGCCCGAGGAGGCAGTCAACCTAGCGATAACCGAGGCTGCCGCGCTTCAGACCGGCCCCCGCCTGCTGGCGGAGGTGACCCTACGCCTGCATCTTGTCGGATTGGAGCCGATCCATCGATTCCAGCAGGCGTATGCGCAGCTTGCCGAGCACCTCGCGCGTTCCGGCGATGGAGCCGAAGCCTTGACCCACTTGGTGGCCTTGTTGGACACACTGCCCGATCCGGGAGTGCGCCAGGCTGCCTTCAGGGAATTGACGCGGGCCGTGCACGCGTTGAACAGCACCGAGAGTAGCGCTGCGGTGTTGAGAAGGTTGGCTGGGGCGTTGCCGCAGCAGCCTGCCGCGGTGCGTTATCTGTGCAGCCTGGATGTGCTTGCAGCGGCGGGCAGCCTCTTCCCGAGCGAGCAGATACCAGTCATTGCCTCCGTCCGTGCGCAGGCTGCTGCAATCCCGAACCAGGCCGCCGAACTCATCGCCAGATGCGATGACGGGATCGCCACGGCCAGCATGATGCTTGCGACTGTGTCGCGCAGGTATATGGACATGTGAGCACTGTTTGATTGAGTGTGGTTTAGAGCAGCTAACAAAACTACTGCGCAGCCGCCAGGCGGGCGCGGCCGGTGCTCGGAATCGGCATGTACCACTCGTACACTCCGGTTCCTGTGCGCCGCCCGCACCCACCTGACGACTGCTCGCTGCGTTTTGTTAGCCGCTCTAAGTCACACAAGCGGGCGCGCACTGCCTGGCGCCACCCTGTCCGGCGCGACCCGAGAGCAGATGGGGCTTCACAGCATAGCTGCCCTCTGCGTGCCGCCAGGTCACCGCAGTGAGGGAAGCCGACCGCTGGAGCGCCTGGCGGGCTACCTGGTTGAGGCTCAGGCTGCCCTCGCATTTTATGCGGACTTTACGCAGCGCCGGCGGCAGATCCATAGCGACTTTACGCAGCCCAGGCAGAGACTGCGCACGTTGGCGGAGCGGTTCCGCCGTGGACGATCCCGATGCATCCCTTCACTTGCCTGCTTCATCGGCGCTGCGCGCACAGTGCGGCAGCGCTTTGTCATGTTGGCACGCACGCGCTGCCGACGCTGCGACACATCGCATCCATCACGCCATCGTGCGCACGTCTCGGGGAGTAACTGACATGCCTGCCTGGTTGTCCCTGTTGTGCGGCGTGGCCGTACTCGTTGCCGCTGCGTACCTGCTGTACGTGGTGCTGCGGCCCGAAGACTTCTGATCCGAGTGCGCTCCAATGACTGAAACTTTTCTTGTCTACGCGCTGGCCATCGTGCTGGCGTGGCCCCTGGGCCGTTACATGGCCGCCGTGATGCGCGGCGCACCGATGCGCGGCGACGCGCTGTTCGGCTGGATCGAACGGCCGTTGTACGCATTGCTCGGCACGCGCCCGCAGCAGGGCATGTCGTGGCGCGGCTACAGCGTGGCATTTCTGCTCAGCAACCTAGTGCTTGGCTTGCTGACCTGGGCGGTGTTCATGACCCAGGCGTGGCTGCCGTTCAACCCGGACGCCATCCCGAACATGCGTTGGGATACTGCGCTGCACACCATGGTGTCGTTCGTCACCAACACCAATCAGCAGCATTACTCCGGCCAGGCGCAGTTGTCGTATCTGTCGCAGATGACCGGCATCGTCGGCCTGCAGGTGGTGACGCCGATGACGGGCTTGGCGTTGGCGGTGGCGACGCTGCGTGCGTTGTTCGGTGGGCGCGCTGCCAAACAGGCGTCGGGTGCTGCACCGGTATCGGACACGACGGCCGTGGCGGAGATTTCGGAGCCAGAATCTCCGCGTCAGGGACGCCAACGCACGGGGTCCGGCTTGGAAGCGCTGCCTGAAGCCGACGTCGGCAATTACTGGGCCGACGTGATCCGCTCCAGCGTGCGCGTGCTGTTGCCGCTGTGCCTGCTGTGGACCGTTCTGCTCGGCTGGCAGGGTGTGCCGTCGACATTCCAGGGCGCAGCGACCGCTACACCGTTGGATAGCAGCGCCGGCATGGGCAAGCAGACCATTCCAGTGGGCCCGGTTGCGGCGATGGTGGCGGTGAAACAGCTCGGCACCAACGGCGGTGGCTGGTATGGCCCCAATAGCTCGGTCGCGCTGGAAAACCCCACGCCGCTGAGCAATTTTCTGGAAACCTTGGCCATCGTTTTGCTGCCGATCAGCGTGGTGTTCATGGTCGGCTATCTAACCGGGCGCAAACGACTCGCTGCGTTGGTGTTCGGCACCATGTTGACGATGTCGGCCGCGTCCACCGCGTTGTTGCTGTGGTCCGAAGCGCATTCGGCCAGTGCGACCTCGCCGGCGCTGATGGAAGGCAAGGAAGTGCGCATCGGTGCGGATGCCTCTGCGTTGTGGGCGGCGTTGACCACGCAGACCTCCAATGGCTCGGTCAACGCGATGCACGATTCGTTGGCGCCATTGAGCGGCCTGGTCACGCTGGTCGACATGCTGATCAACGCCATCTGGGGCGGCATCGGCTGCGGCTTGCAGCAGTTCGTGGTGTATCTGTTGCTTAGCGTGTTTCTGGCCGGCTTGATGACCGGACGTACGCCGGAGTTGTTCGGCCGTAAGATCGAATCGCGCGAAGTGCAACTGCTGGCGCTGTTGATCCTGCTGCAGCCGCTGGTGGTGCTGGGCTTTACCGCAGTGGCACTGGCAGTGCCGGCGTTTACTGCCAATTCCAATCCCGGCTTCCACGGCATCAGTCAGGTGTTCTACGAGTACACCTCCGCGTTTGCCAATAACGGTTCGGGTTTCGAAGGTCTGGGTGATGCCACGTACTGGTGGAATCTGAGCTGCTCGGTGGTGCTTGCCCTGGGTCGCTACCCGGCGCTGATCTTGCCGCTGATGGTAGCTGCGCGCATGGCAGTAAAGCGCCGCGCGCCGGAGTCGGCAGGCAGCCTGCAAGTTGAAACGCCCACCTTTGCGCTGACCCTGATGGCGATCGTGCTGGTGCTGACCGTGCTGCAGTTCATGCCGGCACTGGTGCTGGGCCCCATCGCTGAACACCTCGCCCTGGCGGCGTCCTGAGAGTTTGAGCAATGTCTACGATCGATACGACTGAAAAACGCGAGCGCGGTGACGCAGCGTTGTTCGATGCCGCCGTGCTGGTTGCGGCAATGCGCGCTGCCTTCGGCAAGTTGGCGCCGCGGCATCTGCTGCGCAGCCCGGTGATGGCAGTGGTGATGGGCGGCACGGTGCTGGCGGCGGTGATCACCGCCAGCGGGCATTCGCATGCCGGTTTCGGCTGGGCGGTGACGGCGATTCTGTTCGTCACCGTGTTGTTCGGCAATTTTGCCGAAGCCATTGCCGAAGCGCGTGGCCGCGGCCAGGCCGCCTCGCTGCGGCGTGCACGCAAGGACCTGGTGGCACGCCGGGTGGAAACCGCACTCGGTGGCCGCGAAACCCGCGTGCCGGCAGCAGAGTTGCGCCCGGGCGATTACGTGATGGTGTCCGAAGGCGAATTCGTACCAGCCGATGGCGAGATTGTGCGTGGCGTTGCCACCATCAACGAAGCAGCGGTGACCGGCGAATCGGCACCGGTGTTGCGCGAAGCCGGCACCGATCGCAGCGGCGTCATCGGTGGCACGCGCGTGCTCTCCGACGAGATCGTGTTCAAGGTCACTGCCGAGCCGGGGCATAGCTTTCTCGATCGCATGATCGCGTTGGTGGAAGGTGCCAATCGGCAGAAGACGCCGAATGAAATTGCGCTGACGTTACTGCTTGCCGCGATGACGCTGACGTTCCTGATCGTGGTGGCATCGTTGCCGGCCATTGCGGGCTTTGTCGGCGTGACGCTGGACCCGCTGCTGCTGATCGCGCTGCTGGTGTGTCTGATCCCGACCACCATCGGCGGGCTGTTGCCGGCGATCGGTATTGCCGGCATGAACCGCGCGTTGTCGGCCAATGTGTTGGCCAAATCCGGTAAGGCAGTGGAAGTGGCCGGTGACGTGGATGTGCTGCTGCTCGACAAGACCGGCACCATTACCTACGGCGACCGCCAGGCCACCGCGTTCCATCCGCTGGCCGGCGTCGACCGCGCACAACTGCGTGATGCGGCCATGCTCGCCTCGCTGGCCGACCCCACGCCGGAAGGCAAATCCATCGTCAAGCTGGCGCGTCAGCAAGGTGCCGTGGCAGTGGAAGCGGAGGGTGCCCAGTTCATCGCGTTCACCGCACAGACGCGCATGTCCGGTGTCGATTTTGGCGGGCGCAGCATCCGCAAGGGCGCCGGCGATTCGATCGTGGCGTATGTGCAGGGCATGGGCGCCACGGTATCGCCGGAATTGCAGGGCCGTATCGAAGAAGTCGCGCGTGGCGGTGCCACGCCGTTGGTAGTGGCCGAAGGCCGCCATGTGCTGGGTGTGGTCGAGTTGAGCGACGTGGTCAAGCAGGGCATCAAGGAAAAGTTCGCGCAGTTGCGTGCGATGGGCATCAAGACGGTGATGATCACTGGCGACAACCCGCTCACCGCTGCCGCCATCGCTGCCGAGGCCGGCGTGGACGACTACATCGCCCAGGCACGTCCGGAAGACAAGCTGGCCCGCATCCGTGCCGAGCAGACCGGTGGGCGGCTGGTCGCAATGGTCGGCGACGGCACCAACGACGCCCCGGCGCTCGCGCAGGCCGACGTTGGCCTGGCGATGAACTCCGGCACGCAAGCCGCCAAGGAAGCCGGCAATATGGTGGATCTGGATTCGGATCCGGCCAAGCTGCTGGCAGTGGTGGAAGTGGGCAAACAGCAATTGATCACGCGCGGTGCGTTGACCACGTTCTCGCTGGCCAACGACGTTTCCAAATACTTTGCGATCCTGCCGGCACTGTTTGCTGCCGCCATCCCGTCGATGGCCGCGCTCAACGTGATGCAGCTCTCCAGCCCGCGCCACGCGGTGCTGGCGGCGTTGATCTTCAATGCGTTGATCATTCCGGCATTGATTCCGCTGGCGTTGCGCGGCGTGCGTTTTCGTCCTTCCAGCGCCACCGCGTTGTTGCGTCGGAACATGCTGATTTACGGCGTGGGTGGCGTGTTGCTGCCATTTGTTGCGATCAAAGTGATCGATCTGGTGCTGGTTGCTGTCTTCGGTGGCTGAGCCACGTGTGATGCACCTTTCTTTTTCTGGGAACATGTCCATGTCTTCTTCCTTGCCGTTACGCGACGACGGCGCCCTGCGCGGTTCGCTGATGCTCGCGGTATTCACCCTGTTCGGGCTGGGCCTGGCCTACTCGCTGGTCGCCACCGACATCACCGGTGCGCTGTTCTCCGAGCAGGCCACCGGTTCATTGGTGCGTGTCGATGCGCGCGTTGTCGGCTCGGCATTGGTTGCCCAGCCGTTTACCGATGCGCGCTATTTCCAGCCGCGTCCGTCGGCCGCCAAGTACGACCTGACCGCCGCGTCGGGCAGCAACCAGGCGCGCTCCAATCCTGATCTGCTGGCCCGTATCGCTACCACGCGTGCCCAAGTGGCCAAACGCGACGGCATCGCCCCGGAGGCAGTACCGGGCGAGCTGCTGACCCAATCCGGCAGTGGCCTGGACCCGCATCTGAGCCCCGCCGGCGCCCAGGTGCAGATCCGCCGCGTGGCCACCGCACGCGGCTTGCCCGAGCAACGCGTTGCTGCACTGGTGCAGGCTGCGACCGAAGCGCCACAGTTCGGACTGCTTGGGCAGCCGCGGGTCAACGTGCTCGCGCTGAATCTGGCGCTGGATAAGGCTGGGAATGGGGAGTCGGGAATGGAAAATGGTGTGAAGCAAGCGCACTAGGATCATCACGCAGCTGTACGCTCTGCGATTCCCGATTCCCGATTCCCGATTCCCGATTCCCGATTCCCCGAATGAATGACGCCCGCACCCAGCAAGCCGATGCATTGATCGGCGAATTACAGCGCGAACACGGTGGGCGGTTGACGGTGTTCCTGGGTGCTGCGCCGGGGGTGGGCAAGACCTACGCCATGTTGTCGCGGGCGCGCGAGCGCCTGCGGCAGGGCATGGATGTGGTGGCCGGCGTGGTGGAAACGCACGGGCGCAGCGAGACCGCTGCGTTGCTGGAGGGTTTGCCGCTGCTGCCGCGCGCTCGCGTGAGTTACCAGGGCCGCATGCTGGAAGAACTCGATCTGGATGCACTGCTGGCACGCAAACCGCGGCTGGCCCTGATCGACGAACTGGCGCACCGCAACGTGCCCGGCAGCCGCCATGAGCGGCGCTGGCAAGACATCGTGGAGTTGCTCGATGCCGGCATCGACGTCTACACCACGGTCAACATCCAGCACCTGGAAAGCCTCAACGACATCGTGCTGCGCATCACCGGCGTGCGCGTGTCCGAAACCGTGCCCGATGCCGTATTCGACCGCTTGCGCGATATCGTGCTGGTGGATCTGCCGCCACGCGAACTGATCGAGCGCCTGCAGCAAGGCAAGGTGTATCTGCCCGAGCAGGCCACGCAGGCCTTGCAGGCGTTTTTCTCGCCCTCCAACCTCACCGCATTGCGCGAGCTGGCGATGCAGACCGCGGCCGACCGCGTCGACAGCGATCTGCGCGACACCCAGGCTGCGCGCGGTTTGCCTGGCACCGCTGCATTGCGACGCCGCGTGGTGGTGGCCATCGATGGCCGTGGCAGCTCGGATTATCTGGTACGCGTGGCGCGGCGTTTGTCGGAGCGGCGCGATGCACCGTGGACGGTAGTCACCGTGCAGACGCGCACTGTCACCGATGCGGCCTGGCAGCTGGAAATCGACCGCGCGTTCGCGTTGACGCGTCGCCTCGGTGGCGATACCGCGTTATTGCACGGGACCAACGTCGCCGAGGCCCTGTTGGATTTCGCCTCGCAGAACGGCATCTCCACCCTGGTGCTGGGGCGCACCCGCGAACGCCCGCTGGCACGCATGTTCAATCGCACGTTGACCCAGCAGCTGCTGCAACGTGGCGCGCATTACGAACTGGTCATCGTCAGCTCCGCCGATGCGCGTGCACGTGCGCGTCAGCGCTGGCGTCATCCGCGCCAATGGCTGCAGCGCTACGACCTGGTATTCGCTGCGATTGCAGCGGCCGGTGCGGTGGGCGTGGCATGGTTGCTGCAACGCTGGACCGACATCGACGACTTGTCGATGGTGTTCATCGTCGCAGTCGTGCTGGTGGCCTCGCGCACGCGCATGGCCGCGGCGGTGGTCGCCGCGCTGCTGAGTTTTGTCGCCTACAACTTCTTCTTTATCGAACCGCGCTTCACCTTGCAGATCAGCGCGCGCCAGGGCGTGGTGACGGTGTGCATGTTCCTGATCGCCGCGTTGGTTGCGGGCCGCCTGGCCTCGCGTTTGCGCAGCCAGGTGTTGGCCTTGCGCGCGGCCAATGCGCACGCCAATGCCTTGCAGGCGCTGGCCCGCCAGCTCAGCACCGCTGCCGATCTGGGCCAGGTGCTGGAAGCCGGCCGTCGCGCGCTGACCACCGCGCTGGATGCCGATGTCTGGCTACGCCTGGAGCAGCGCGAAAGCGACGCACCCACCAGCTTCGGTGCGCTCGATCGTAGCGCCGCCGATTGGACCCAGCGGCATGGCCAGCCGGCCGGCCGTTTCACCGATACCCTGGCCGGGGCGCAGTGGTGGTGCCTGCCGGTGCGCCATGAGCGCGGCACCCTTGGCGTCGCCGCGCTGCGCTTTCGTCAGGGCGTGCAGCGGCCCGGTCTGGAACAACGCCGCCTGGCCGAAGCGATGGTGGAAGACATTGGCCAGGCGGCGCTGCGCACGCGCCTGGTCGCCGATCTGGAAGGTGCACGCGTCAGTGGCGAAACCGAGCGCTTGCGCTCGGCACTGTTGTCGTCGGTCTCGCACGACCTGCGCTCGCCGCTAGCCTCGATGATCGGCTCGGCCAGCAGCCTGGCCAGCTACGGCGATGCGATGGACGCGCACGACCGCCACAGCCTGCTCGACACCATCCAGCTCGAAGGCGAGCGGCTGGATCGCTACATCCAGAATCTGCTCGACATGACCCGGCTCGGCCACACCGGGCTGACGTTGAACCGCGACTGGATCGGCGTGGACGAATTGATCGGCTCGGCCACCCGCCGCCTGCAGCGCTACCAGCCCGACGTGCGCCTGCAGCTGGAACTGGCCGCCGATCTGCCGGCGATCTGGGTGCACCCAGCGCTGGTCGAACAGGCCATTTTCAACGTGCTGGAAAATGCGGCGAAATTTTCGCCAGCCGATGCGCCGGTGACCGTGCAGGCGCAGCTGCGCGTTGGCGCATTGCAGATCGACATCGGCGACCAGGGCCCGGGCATTCCCGAAGACGAACGCGCGCGCATCTTCGACATGTTCTACAGCGTGGAGCGCGGCGACCGTGGGCGCAACGGCACCGGCTTGGGCCTTGCCATCTGCCAGGGCATGATCGGCGCGCACGGCGGCAGCGTGGAGGCATTGGCAGGCGCGCATGGTCACGGCACCACAATTCGCATTACGCTGCCGTTGCTCGTTCCCGCCGCGCCACCTCGCCCTGATGCCGACTGACCTCACTGCCATCCCGCCAGCCCGTGTGCTGATCGTCGACGACGAGCCGCAGATTCGCCGTTTTCTCGATATCAGCCTGCGTGCGCAGGGCTACCGGGTGCTGCAGGCCGGCACCGCCGAAGAAGGCCTGGCCTTGTTGGCCGGGCAGGGCGCCGAACTGGTTGTGCTGGACATTGGCCTGCCCGACCGCGATGGCCATGAGGTACTGCGCGAGATCCGCCAGTGGTCCAGCGTGCCGGTGATCATGCTCACCGTGCGCGCCGGCGAAACCGAAAAGGTTGCCGCGCTTGATGCCGGTGCCAACGATTACGTCACCAAACCCTTCGGCGTGCAGGAATTGATGGCGCGCATCCGCTCGTTGTTGCGTCAGGCCGGTGCCGGCAGCACGGTGGAAGAAAGCGTGTTCGACGACGGCCGCCTGCATATCCACCTGGGCCTGCGCGAAGTCACACTCAACGGCGAAGCCGTGCCGCTGAGCCGCAAGGAATACGCACTGCTCGCACTGCTGCTCAAGCACGCCGGCCGCGTGGTCACCCAACCGCAGTTGCTGCGCGAAGTGTGGGGCCCCACGCACGAAGACGACACCCACTACCTGCGCATCCTGGTCGGCAAACTGCGCCAGAAATTGCAGGACGCCGCCGCCGCCCCGCACTACATCGTCACCGAGCCTGGCGTGGGTCTGCGCTTTATCGGCGTGACGCGCTGAGGCAAGCGCGTTACTAGGCGGGCGGCAGGACTTTCCCCGGATTCAAGATCCCATCCGGGTCCAACGCCGCCTTGATCGCACGCATCGCCGCCAGCGTGGGTGCGCTGAACGCCTGGGTCATGAAGTCGCGCTTGGCCACGCCGATGCCGTGCTCGCCGGAGAGCGTGCCTTCCAGCGCCAGCACCAGCGTAAACAGGCGTGGCAGCGCGGCATGTGCGCGTGCGTCTTCGTCGGCATCGGCCGGGTTGTACATGATGTTGACATGCAGGTTGCCGTTGCCCGCGTGACCGAAGGCGACGATGGGCAATGCGAATTCCGCAGCGAGCGCTTCCACACCAGCAACCAGTTCGGGAATGCGCGACACCGGCACCACCACGTCTTCGTTGATCTTGCCCGGCTTGATGGTGCGCAAGGCCGGCGACAAGGCGCGGCGTGCGGCCCACAGCTTGTCGCGCGCGCTGCCATCGGCGGCCACGTCCAGGCTCAGCACGCCCTCGCCATCGGCGGCGTCGTGCAACGCCTGCAACGCGTACGGCAAGGTGTCGTGATCGCCGTCGGCTTCGATCAACAACATGGCGCCGGCGTCGGACACATCGCTGCCGTTGCGGCGTAGCAAAGCAATCGCGCTGGCATCCATGAACTCCAGCATGGTCGGCGTGGTCGGCTGCGCCATCAGCCGCGACACTGCGGCCGCGGCGCTGGAGGCATCGCGATACAGCGCACGCAAGCCAGCCTGGGCGAGGGCGCGCGGGGTCAGCTTTAAGGTTGCCTCGACGATGATCGCCAGGGTGCCTTCACTGCCGACCAGCAGATGCGTAAGGTCGTAGCCGGTGGAATTTTTGGTGTACGCACCGCCACAGTGGATCACCTCGCCGGTACCGGTCACCGCCACCAGGCCGAGTACGTTGTCGCGGGTCGCGCCGTACTTCACCGCGCGCGGGCCGCCCGCGTTGGTGGACAAATTGCCGCCGATACTGCAGATCTCCGCGCTGGACGGATCCGGCGGCCAGAACAATCCATGCGGCTGCAGCGCCTGTTGCAGGTCGCCATTGAGCAGGCCCGGTTGCACCACTGCGCAGCGGTCTTCCGGGCGCAGCGCAACGATGCGATTCATGCGCGCCATCGATACCACCACGCCGCCGGAAAACGGCACTGCCGCGCCGGTGGTGCCAGTGCCGGCGCCGCGCGCCACGATCGGCACACCGTGCGCACGGCACGCCTGCACGATCGCCACCACGTCATCGGTGTCGCGCGGCAACGCCACCGCAGCAGGCAATGCCCAGCGATGCGAATCGTCTTCGCCATAGCGGCGGCGTGCATCGTCGGCGGTGAACCAGCCAGCGGCACCGAGGCGCGCGGCCAACAGCTCGGCAAGTGCGGTGGGAAGTACATCGGTCATGACACGTGGTCCTGTGGTGCCGCGCGCTGGATGCATTTCCACCCCAGCACGGCGACGGTGAGCGGCAACCAGACCCAACGCAGCTCGGAGAGCAACGTGGTCAGGCCGCGCGCATTGAAGAAGCCAGTCGCGAATGGCGACACCCGAATCGGCCGGCACGCTGCGAACCAGCGGGTCTCGCTCCGTGGCCAGCCCAGCGCAACACCCAGGCCGCCGGAGGTCATCGCATCCAGCAGCGGGTGCGACGCGGTGCAGACGAACAAAAACACAGTTGCCTGCACGGCATCCGCTCGCAACAGACGATGCGCTGCAAGGCCGAGCAACGCCATCAACGCAGCGAATAACAGCGAGTGGCTGGCGCCGCGATGGCCGAACGCATCGGCGTAGGGAATATGCAGCACGAATGCCAGCACATCGGCATCCGGCAGCATCGCCGCCACGACGCCGGCCGCGAGCAGGCGCGGCGAGATGCGGCCGCGTTCACTGGCGCACCAGAGCGCCAATGGCACTGCAGCGTGGGTCATGATGGTTGGCATCGGAACGTCGGTCTGCGCGTCGGTGGCGGTCAGCAATCGTCGGCGCGGAAGGCGTCGCGGATCCACTGCAATACCGGCGGTTCGCCGCTGGCATCGACCACATCGAAGCGGCAGGGCAGCGCCGCCAGTGCGGGGTGGGCGCCAAGAAACAGCTGCGCAGCCAGTACCAGCTTGCGGCGCTTGCGCCAGTCCACCGATGCCGCGCCGCCGCCGAAGCGGTCGTCGCGCCGGTAACGCACTTCCACAAATACCAGCGATTGCCCGTCGCGCATCACCAGATCGAGTTCGCCGCCGCGGTAGTTGGCATTGCCGACCACCAGCCGCAGCCCGGCTTGCTCCAGCAACGCGCGTGCGGCCGCTTCGACCGCCGCACCACGCTGCTGACGTGCCGCCGGCATGGTCTCAGCGGCCGTCGGCGATCGGTGTCGGGCGGCCACCGTTGAAGGTGGACCAGGCCGGCGTGCGCAGCACATTGCCGAAGCCATCAAGGTGCAAGGTGCCGGTGGCGCCGCGCAGCCCACCATCGCTGCCGGTGGCGAGTTTTTCCAGATACGCAGTGATCTTCCACGCGTCGTAACCGAACGCGAACAGGCGGGCGGCCGGGCCGCGTGCGCTGGGCAGGGTGCTGGCCACCTGGCTCACTGCCGGCAGGCCGGACACGCCCAGCGCGGTCCAGGTTTCGCTCGGGTAGACGATGCCATCCAGCGCCAGATCGTCTTCGACCTTGCCAGTGCCGGCCACCAACTGCGAGGTGCCCACGCGTGATTTGCCGGCGAACCCGGCCAGTGCCAGCTGCGGCGCCAGCACCCGCGCGGTGTTGCCGCGCACTGCCAGGAACACTGCATCGGCGGTGCCGTAATTGCGCAGCTGCGCACCGATGTCGCCTGGCGCATCGGCCACGCTGATGCTGCCTGCGACGGTGCCGCCGCGTTCGGTGAAGCGGTCGCGGAAGGCCTTGATGGTGCGCTTGCCGTTGTCGTCGCTGGTACCGACGATCAGCACGTTGCGGCGCTCGCGCGAGAGCAGATATTCGGCAGCCATGATGCCGTCGTCCTCCGGCGCCAGCGAGAACCCGGCGCTGCCGCTGGGCGGGGCCTTGTTGTCGGCGGGGCGGTTGAGTGCCAGCACCGGCACCGCGAGCTGGCCGCGCGCAAACAGCGCGCTGACTTCGTCGCGCCCCAACGGGCCGACCACGTAATCCACCCCGGCGCTCACTGCCTTGTCATAGGCGGCATTGGCACCGGCTGGCGTGCCGGCGGTATCGAAGAACTGCACTTCCGGGCGGCGGCGGGTTTCCGCGTAGTAGCCGGCCAGCAAGCCATCGCGCACCGGCGCGGCGGCAGTGGCCAGGTTGCCGGTGATCGGCAACAGCACACCCAGCTTCGTCGGCGGACGGTAGCCGTCGCGCTCGGCCGGCGGGCGCTTGCTGGTATCGAAGCCCCATTGCGCATCACGCTCGAACGCGCGCGGCAGCCCTAGCCCGCGGCTGATCAGTGCACGCCCGGCGAAGTTGTACAGCGGGTCGCCGGCCGGCAGTGCGGCGGTGCGAGCCTTGAGGGTGGCATCGTCGACGGCGGCGAGCAGGCGCACGATCGAACGCTGGTTCTCGCTGCGTGCAGTGCCGGTCAGGCTGGCATCGGCGCGCGCGCGGTCGGCGGCGGCGCCGAACAGGTCGCCGGTGGCTTCCAGTGCAGCGGCACGTGCCACAAACCAACGCGTCTGCAGCGGCTGGGTCAGTCCCTGCGGGCTGTCGCCCAACGCCTGCAGCGCCTGCGCACCCTGCTTGTCGATCACGGCCAACTCGCCGGTGAGTAGCCCGAAACGGGCGCGTTCCTCGCCGCTCAGCTGGCGCGCGTTGACCTGCGCCAGCAACGTGCGGGCACGCGCATCGTCGCCAGCGTCGTGCCAACCGAACGCGGCTGCAGCCAGCAACCGGCTGCGCTGCGCACCGCTGGCACTGGCGGATTCGGCTTCCAACTGCTGCGCGGCGTCGCGCGGCTTGCCTTGATCCAGCAGTGCCAGCGCCGCGCTCTGCGTCGGCGAGGCGGTCGGCGTGATGCTGCTGGTGGCACAACCGGCCGCCAGCATCACCATCAGCGAAAGGGCGGAGATCCTTGCAACACGCTTGTTCATTTCAGATCCATTGGACAGGGGCCGCCGGGGCGGACCGTTAAAAACGCTACGATTCTACCCTTTGCCCCCGGAAAACCGCTGATGACGTCCCCTGGAACCCTGCACGTGGTCGCCACGCCGATCGGCAACCTGGCCGACCTGTCGCCGCGCGCGCAGGAGGTGTTGCGTGGCGTGGCCGCAATCTGCGCCGAAGACACCCGCCATACCCGCCAGCTGCTGAGCCATTTCGGCATCGACCGCCCGCTGCTGGCCCTGCACGACCATAACGAAGAGGCCATGTCCGAACGCATCGTGGCGCGCCTGCGCGAGGGCGAATCGCTGGCCATCGTCAGCGACGCCGGCACTCCGCTGGTCAGCGACCCGGGCTTCAAACTGGTGCGCGCCGCGCGTGTCGCCGGCATCAAGGTCAGCCCGGTGCCGGGCGCCTGCGCGGCAATCGCTGCGCTCAGCGTGGCCGGCCTGCCCAGCGACCGCTTCAGCTTCGAAGGCTTTCTGCCGGCCAAGAGCGCCGCCCGCCGCGAGCGCCTGGCGGGGCTGGCAGGGGAGACCCGCACCCTGGTGTTCTACGAATCGGCGCACCGCATCGTCGAATCGCTGACCGACCTGCGCTTTGCCTTCGGTGACGAGCGCCCGGCAGTGATTGCCCGCGAATTGACCAAACTCTTTGAAACCGTGCTCGACGGCAGCCTGGCGCAGCTGCAGGCGCAGGTCGAAGCCGACGACAATCAGCGCAAGGGCGAATTCGTGGTGATGGTGCAGGGTGCCGCCAACGCCGCCGAAGGCCAGCTCGCCGAAGGCCGCCGCGTCTACGCCAAGCTCGCCGAACACCTGCCGCCGTCCACCGCCGCCAAGCTCGCCGCCGAGCTGACCGGCGCGCCGCGCAAGGCGTTGTATGGCGGTAATGGCTGACACAACGACTGCCGAAGGCAAAAAGAAGGCGCTGGAGCTGCGTCAGTTCCAGTGTGTCTTGACGAACTGGCCGGATGCATTTCCGCTGCCGATCGGCGAGATAGAACAGCCCAAAGAGCCTGCTGCAGACATTCGTTTTCGCATTGCCGACGGCTCAACTTATGCATTCGAGATCACCCAGCTTTTGCGTCCGGATGGAAAAGCGCTCGTTCGGGCGCGTGAAAAATTACTAGCGTCGCTGAAGCCGCGATTGGCGCAGCTTCTGCCTGGCGTACAGATCAGTCTTGGTTTTACGGATCAACCGCTCCCGAAGCTCCCAGACGCAATTGAACAGGTGGAGCATCTGTTGGCCGGGCAGTCGAGGTTGATCGAAGGCAATCAGGTCATCAGGAGAGGGCTCCCCGATTTCTTGAGACATGTGCAGCTCTGGCCTGCTGCCCGGGCGGAGGTGTTCGGGGGCGGCGTCTTTGAAGTGCCCGCCCTCGCTCAGTTGCAGGTGTCGACATGCATTCTGCAAAAGCACGCGAAGATCGAGGGATATCGCGCGCATGCCGACGCTGTCGCGCTGCTGATCTATTGCCCGAGGGCGCCTTCGCACGCACAACTCGCGATGCCAGCCGAGGCGGCTAGATGGTCATTTGCCCATCAGTTCGAACGTGTGGTGCTGTATGCCGAAGACAGCGCTGGGCGGGGTGTGGTCTGGCAATAGCGTATAGTTCGCCCCGGCGGAGTCGGCCAGACAGTCGCGTCACTCGCAAGAGTGCCGAGGAAAGTCCGGGCTCCATAGGGCAAGGTGCCAGGTAACGCCTGGGCGGCGCAAGCCGACGGAAAGTGCAACAGAAAGATACCGCCTACGTTCCTTTCGGGGAGCCGGTAAGGGTGAAATGGTGCGGTAAGAGCGCACCGCGAGTCCGGTAACGGACCGGCACGGCAAACCCCACCTGGAGCAAGACCAAATAGGGATCCATTGGCGTGGCCCGCGCTGGATCCGGGTAGGTTGCTTGAGCGCTGCGGTGACGTAGCGCCTAGACGAATGACTGTCCACGACAGAACCCGGCTTATCGGCCGGCTCCGCCGCCTTTTTTGGGCGTAGGCCCAAAATAAGGCGCCCACGCTGCGTACCGCTGTTGGCGGTACAAAACGCGGGTCCCGCTCCGTGGCATGCCAGAACCCCGCGGCTGTCACCGCGCCCCCTTGACTCAAGGGGGGGCTTGCACTCGGTGAGTTGTCAGGTGCTTTCGGCTGTTTGCGATCAATGCGATTGCTGCTTCGATCCTTGTTGCTTGGCTTGGGCTTCGCCCTCGTGGCGAATGCTGTGTCCGTTGCTGCGCCCTTGCTTGAGGCTTTTTTTGTTTTGCCTTTAACCGAACGAGCGGGTGAATAGCTCGTCCAGGGCGTCGATGATGATCTGGCCTTGGTCCTTCAATGTGCCGGCTGGTTTGTTGAGGACGGCCAGCGGCACCGAGGTCATTTCCAGGGGTTGCAGGATGACGCTGTGGCCGGCGACGGTGAGTTCCGGGGTGAAGCGGGATGGGGTCGGGGAGTGCTTGGACTTTCGAACCAGGGGGATGACGACACGGCGTGGTGAGGCGTCGAAAATTTTCGACTGAACGACAACCACGTACGGGATGTTCTTGTTCTGGCCGACATTGGCGTAGACATCGAACTGGTCGGTCATAGCGTGGAGAACTCGTCGGCGAAGGAGCCGTGCGCCTCAGTGAAGGCCTTCCATTCGCTCGCGGCGCGTTGCAGCTCAAGCGCTCTTGCGCTGTGGCTATCGCGTTCCTTGGTGACGTACTCGGCCAGCAACTCTTCCACCTTTGCCGAAAGGTTGCCGGTCATCGCGCGGGCTTGCGCTGCCAGGTCGGCGTTGATGGTCAGATTCAGCGGCTTCTTCTGCGCAGAAACATCGTAGTAGCGGTTCATGCGTGGCTCCCAATGTTATGCGCATGGTATGCGCATGATTGGGGATCGTCAAAGCGTTCCGGGGATTGCCAGCCTTGTCTGGCCCTGGAAAATCCCGTTCGGGCCGAAGCGGCGTTCATGGATGAAGCCGTGGCCGCGATGGTCCACCGCCACGATAGTGCTGGCGCGGGTGCCGTAGCTGGGCCCGGTGATGAAGGCGGCCGAGAGCAGGCGTTCGGTGGCCAGGTCCACGCCGGTCTGCGGTAGCGCAGCGTCGGGGGCGATGGCTGGGTTGCCCAGTGCAGCCCACAGCGGCTGCAGGTCTTCAGCGCCGTCTGCGCACCAATGGCGCAGCACGTTGGTCAGTGCGGCGGTCTTGGGCCACAGTGCGTCCAGCGGTCCGTTCGACATCCCATGGATGCCCGCCGCCAGTTGCCGCGCCAGTGGCGGGTGATTGCTGAGGTGCTCGCAACGGTTGGCGTCGCATAGCAACAGGTTGAAAGGTGGGAACGCGTGGGCGGCGCCGGCCAGTGCGTCGGCATATGCGGTAGCGCCCAGGCTGCCGGACAGATAGTCCGCAATCAGATGCCCGCGCGAGCGCCCCGAGGCGGTGGCAAGTGGGTCGCGCACGTTGGTGACCACCGCAGCGCGGCCGTCCTGACCCAGGTCAACCCAACTGCCACCAGAGCGCAGGTCGCGACCTGCCAGCACGTTGGCGGCCGGTGCCGCCCACTGCGCCAGCGCCGCGGTGGGGCGTTCGTGGAATTCATCGCGGTTGCCCGCCAGCAGCAGGCGCCAGCGAGGGTGAGCTTTCCAGGCAAGAGCGACCAGGCACATGCCGCCATTGTTACGTGTTTGCGCAATTGAGGTATGCAGCTGGCGCAATGTGAAGTGAGACTGTGGCCGATTTTACATGCCCTTCACGCCCCTGAATTTCCGTTCAATCTCAAAATCTGAGACGAAACAGCAACTTGTGGATAACCTTTGAACAAGTCTCTAAAGAGTGCTGCAACTCATTGATGCGACTAGCGATTTATGGACTTCAAAGTTGTTGACAACCTTTGACGCGCTGCTAAGGTGGGCAACGGAGGGAAAACCAGGTGTTTTGTGGTTTTTCGTGGTTCAATGATCCCCCAGCGGGTATTCGAGGTTGCATTCGGTGTTTCAGGGCGAGACTGCCATCACGGTGGACGACAAGGGGCGTATGGCGGTGCCAACTGCATACCGCGACCTCGTCACGCGTGTCAGCGGCAACCGCCTGGTCCTCACCTACAACCCGTTCGAAGCCGGATGCCTGTGGCTGTATGCGGAAAAGGAGTGGGAGCGGGTGCGCGACGATGTGATGTCCAAGCCCAATACCCAGCGCGTAGTGCGCACGCTGCAGCAAAAACTGGTGGGTTCTTCGGCCGTGCTCGAGCTGGACGCCAATGGCCGTCTGAGCATCCCGGCCAGCCACCGCAACGCGGTGGGCATCGAGAAAAAAGCCGTGCTGCTGGGCATGGGCGACAAGTTCGAACTGTGGAGCGAGCAGGCACATCGCGCACTGATCCAACAGACATTGTCTGACGGGGATCTGGGCGATGAATTGCTCGATCTCAGGTTGTGAGCCGGGGTGCCCGGATGCGCGGTGAGGCGCAGCCCGGTCACCCGGTGTCGCAGTCCCCGGCGGCCCATGTGCCGGTGCTGTACACGCAGGTGCTGGATGGCCTGCAAGTGACCGACAACGGAACTTATCTCGATGGCACGTTCGGGCGTGGCGGACACGCACGCGGCGTGCTGGAACATCTTGGCCCGGGAGGTCGACTGCTGGTGATGGACAAGGACCCCGAAGCGATTGCAGTGGCCGAACAGACGTTCGGTGGCGATGCGCGCGTGTCCATCCATCGCGGCAGTTTCGCCGGGCTCGGTCAAGTGGTTGCTGCTGCAGCCGTCGACGGCATCCTGCTGGATCTGGGTGTGTCTTCGCCGCAGCTGGACGTGGCTGGGCGCGGTTTCAGTTTCGGCAAGGACGGCCCGCTGGACATGCGCATGGATCCGGACAGCGGCCAGAGCGCGGCTGAGTGGCTGGCGCATGCCAGCGACCGCGAGATCGCCGATGTGCTGTGGACCTATGGCGAAGAACGCCAGAGCCGCCGCATCGCGCGTGCCATCGTGGCGCGCCGCGCCGAACAGCCGTTGCTGCGTACCGCGCAACTGGCCGACCTGATTGCCTCGGTGATGCCGCGCGGCGACAGCAAGACCCACCCGGCGACACGCAGCTTTCAGGCGATCCGCATCTACATCAACCGCGAACTCGACGATCTGGAAGCCGGCCTGGATGCAGCGCTGGCCGCGCTCAAGCCCGGCGGCCGTCTGGCGGTGATCAGCTTCCATTCGCTGGAAGACCGCATCGTCAAGCAATTCATGGCCCGCTACGCCAAGGCCCCGCCGAGCAATCGCCGCCTGCCCGAAGCGCAGCCGTTCGTGCCGACACTGCAGCTGGTGAGCGGTGCGATCAAGGCCGACGACGCCGAATTGAACGTCAATCCGCGTGCACGCAGTGCGGTATTGCGGGTGGCCGAGAAGCTGGGAATGGGAAATGGGGAATCGGGAATGGGGGACGGCAGGAGCGCCGCTGCTTCCCGATTCTCGACTCCCGATTCCCGATTCCCGGCGTCACCGAACGGTGGCGCCGCATGAGCCGCTTGCTGCTCATTGTGCTGCTTGCCTGCAGCATCGCCTCGGCGATCGGTGTCGTGTACATGCGCCACATGCATCGCAAGCTGTTCGTGCAGTTGTCCAAGCTCGAGCACACGCGCGACGAATTGAATATCGAATTCGGCCGGCTGCAGCTGGAGCAGGCCACGTGGGCGGAAAGCAACCGGGTCGATCAGGTCGCGCGTGCGCGCATCGGGATGAAGTTCCCGGAGACCAACGACATCGTGGTGGTGCGCCCATGACCAATCAGCAGCACAGCCGCTTTGCACGGCGCAGCTGCGCAGCGGGAGGTGCGCGGTGAAGGCCGGCCGCAACCGCCCCCGCAGCAATTTCAATCTCCGTGGTCGCCTGACCCTGGTCGGCATCGCGTTGGGCCTGTGCTCGGTGACGCTGATCGGGCGCGCCGCGTTCGTGCAGCTGGTTAATCGTGATTTCTATCAGCGTCAGGGCGAAGCGCGTTACCTGCGCGAACTGCCCATCGCCACCTCGCGCGGCATGATCACCGACCGCAACGGCGAGCCGCTGGCGGTGTCCACGCCGGTGGAATCGATCTGGGTCAATCCGCAGGAACTGCTGCGCAACCCCGACCGCATTCCCGAACTGGCCAAGGCGCTCGGACAGCCGCTGGATGAATTGAACGCCAAGCTGGCGCAGAAGGCCGGCAAGGAATTCATGTACCTGCAGCGCCGGATCAACCCGGACAAGGCGCATGCGATTGTCGATCTGAAGATTCCGGGCGTGTTCTCGCAGCGCGAGTTCCGTCGCTTCTATCCGCAAGGCGAGGCGATGGCCCATGTGCTGGGCTTCACCAACATCGACGACCGCGGCCAGGAAGGTCTCGAACTTGCGTTCGACGAATGGCTGCGCGGCAAGCCCGGTTCCAAGAAGGTGGTGCGCGATGCGCGCGGCGCCATCGTGGAAAGTGTGGACCTGGTGCGTCCGGCGCAGCCGGGCAAGGACCTGACGCTGAGCATCGACCGCCGCATCCAGTTTCTTGCTTACAAGGAACTACGAAACGCCTTGGTCGAAAACAACGCGGCCGGCGGTTCGATGGTGGTGATGGATGTGGCCACCGGCGAAGTGCTGGCGATGGTCAACCTGCCCACCTACAACCCGAATTCGGTCACCGGCATCAACCCGTCGGCGCGCCGCAACCGCGCGGTCACCGATCTGGTCGAGCCGGGTTCGACGATGAAGCCGCTGACCGTGGCCACCGCGCTGACGGCCGGCGTGGTGACCAAAGACACCATCATCGACACCAACCCCGGCTACATGTCGGTGGGGCGCTTCACCATTCGCGATGTGCCGCGCAACAACGGTGTGCTCAACGTCACCGGCGTGATCACCCGCAGCTCGAACATCGGCGCGGTCAAGATCGCCGCCAAGGTGCCGGACCAGACCTTTTATCAGTCGATCCGCAACTTCGGTTACGGCAGCGCGCCGCATAGCGGTTTTCCCGGCGAATCGGCCGGTGTGGTGTTGCAGCCGGCACGCTGGAGCGGCCCGTCCAAGACCACGATGTCGTATGGCTACGGCTTGTCGGTGACACCGCTGCAGATTGCGCAGGCATACGCCACGCTCGGCAACGGCGGCAAGCTCACGCCGCCCACGTTCGTGCGCGGCCAGCACAACGAAACCCGTCAGGTGATCACGCCGGAAGTGGCGCGTCAGGTCATCGACATGATGGAAACCGTGGTCACCCAAGGCGGCGCCAAGGGCGCGGCGATTCTGGGGTATCACGTGGCCGGCAAGACCGGTACCGCGCGCAAGAATGGCGCCAACGGCTACGAGCGCGGGCATTACAACGCGCTGTTCGCCGGCCTGGTGCCGGCCACGCGCCCGCGTTTTGCCACCGTCATCGTGATCAACGATCCGCAGGGCAAGGTGTACTACGGCGGCCTGGTGTCGGCGCCGGTCTTCCACCGCGTGATGGAAGGCGCGCTGCGCTTGATGGACGTGCCGCCGGACGACATCCAATCGTGGCTGGCCGCGCAAGCTGCCGGTAAGACGGGTCAGCCCACGGTCAAGCCGCAGCCGGCCGATCTGGATCCGGCGCTGGTGCCGGACCCTGTGGACGAAGTGTCTGCCGGCATTCCGACCGCAGTGGCACCACCGCCGGCCAACGCGCCAGCGCAGCCTGCGCCGTTGCAGGAGAGCCGCCAATGAGCCGCTCCATGGCGCTCTCGCAGTTGCTGCCGGACGTGGCACTGCCGCACGACGTGCAGGTCTGCGGTCTGGTGATGGATAGCCGTGTGGTGGCTCCGGGCGATGCGTTCGTGGCGATCGCCGGCTTCGGTGCGCATGGCCTGGGCTTTGTCGAACAGGCGCACGCCAATGGTGCGGGTGCGGTGTTGTTCGAGCCGCCGGCTCCAAACGGTATGCCGGTCCCGGCCGATGCGATTGCCGTGCCCGGTTTGCGCGCGCGCCTTGGCGTGATGGCCGATCAATTTCATGGCCGGCCGTCGCATGCGATGCGGATGGTTGGCGTCACTGGTACCAACGGCAAGACCTCCACCGTGCAGTTGCTGGCGCAGGCGATGACGCTGCTCGGGACACCCACCGGCACGCTCGGCACCCTGGGCGTCGGTCTGTATGGCGCGGCCGTGCCGACCGGTTTCACCACGCCGCTGGTGCTGCCCACGCATGCGTTGCTGGCGCAGTTGCGCGATGAGGGTGCGCAGGCGGTGGCAATGGAAGTCAGCTCGCACGCGCTCGATCAGGGCCGCGTGGATGCCGTGCATTTCGATGTCGCGGTGTTCACCAATCTCACCCGCGATCATCTCGATTACCACGGTGACATGGCGCAGTACGGCGCTGCGAAGGCCAAGCTGTTCACCCGCGCTGGCTTGAAAGCGGCGGTGGTGAATCTGGACGATGCCTTCGGCCGCACGCTGTTCGCCTCGCTCGATCCCGCACTGCGTGCAATCGGTGTGAGCTCGCGCGCGCAGGCCGATGCCAGCGTGAGCGCGCAGGCACTGCAGCTGGACCACAACGGCATCAACTTCGCGCTGAATATCCAAGGCGAAGTGCATCCGGTGCATTCGCCGCTGCTGGGCCGCTTCAACGTGGACAACCTATTGGCGGTGGCTGGCGCGTTGTGGGCGCTGGAGATTGCACCTGCGCAGATCGCCACTGTGCTTGGCCAGTTGCAGCCGATCCATGGCCGCATGAATCGGCTCGGCGGCGCACATGGCGCACCGTTGGTGGTGGTTGATTACGCGCACACGCCCGATGCGCTGGAACAGGCATTAAGCAGCCTGCGTTCGCATGCGCAGGACCGGCTGATCTGCGTGTTCGGCTGCGGCGGCGAACGCGACACCGGCAAGCGCCCGCAGATGGCGGTGATTGCAGAACTCAACGCCGACGTGGCCATCGTCACCGACGACAACCCGCGTAGCGAAGATGGCGACGCGATCGTGGCCGATATCCTGCGCGGCTTCGCGCGCCCGGATGCCGCCATCGTGCAGCGCGACCGCGCTGCTGCGATCCATCAGGCCATCGGCATGGCCAGCGCGTCCGACATCGTGTTGATCGCCGGAAAGGGGCATGAGCCATACCAGGAAGTTGCCGGCGTGCGGCATGCCTTCGACGACGCCATCGTGGCGGCGCAGGCGCTGCTGCCGCGTACCGTGCTGGGAGTGCGCCCATGAAGCTCACTCCACTGTCGTTGATTGCGCATTGGGCCGGTGGCGAGCTGCATGGCGACGACGCCATGATCGATGCGGTCGGCAACGACACCCGCACGCTCGCCAATGGCAGCCTGTATATCGCGCTGCGCGGTGAGCGTTTTGATGGGCACGACTTTGCCGCCGACGCCGTCGCGCGCGGTGCCAGCGGATTGCTGGTGGGTCGCCTGCTGCCGGCGCTGAGCGTGCCGCAGGTGGTGGTGGAAAACGCCGAGCTGGCATTGGCGCGGGTTGCTGCCGGCATGCAGCGCGACCGCGCCACGCGCGTGCTTGCGCTGACCGGCTCCAACGGCAAGACCAGCGTCAAGGCGCTGCTGCTCTCGATCCTGCAGGAAGCCGGGCGCGTGGATGGCACCACCGTGTACGCCACGCCGGGCAACCGCAATAACGAGATCGGCCTGCCGCTGGCGGTGATTGCCGCGCCTGACGATGCGGATTTTGCGATCTACGAAATGGGCGCCGGCAAGCCGGGCGATATCGCCTATCTCACCGATATCGCGCAGCCCCATGTCGCGCTGGTCAACAACATCGCGCCTGCCCATCTTGAGCGTCTGGGCAGCTTGCTCGGCGTTGCACAGACCAAGGGCGCCATCTACACCGCGCTGCCCGCCGATGGCGTGGCCGTGATCAATGCCGATGACGCGTTTGGCATGTGGTTTGAGCAGCAGTTGCTGGCGCAGCCGGTGCAGGGACGTCGCATCTTGCGCTACGGCTTGCACATCAGTGCCGATATCACGGCGCGTCAGCTGCAACTGCAGGCTGGCGCTGCGCAGTTCACCTTGGTGACCCCGCAGGGCGAGGCGCAGGTTGCGCTGCCGTTGCCGGGCCGCCACAACGTGCTCAACGCCTTGGCGGCAACCGGTCTGGCACTCGGTGCCGGTATCGCCTTGCCGGTGATCGCGGCCGGTCTGGCGCAGGCGCATCCGGTGGCCGGTCGGCAAATTGCACAGACCTTGCCGAGTGGCGCGGTGCTGATCGACGACAGCTACAACGCCAACCCCGGCTCGCTGGATGCGGCCATCGACGCTTTGGCCGCCGCACCGGGCGACGGCTGGCTGGTGCTCGGCGACATGCGCGAGCTCGGTGCCGAAGGTGTCGCATTGCACGCCGCTGCCGGACGTCGCGCACGTGCGGCCAAGCTGCAGCGGCTCTACGCGCTGGGCGAGCTCAGCGCCGCCGCGGCGCAGGCATTTGGCGAAGGAGGCCGCGTGTTTGCCACCCATGCCGAGTTGATCGACGCCCTGCAGGCGGATCTGTTCGATGCCGCCAGCCGGGAAACACGCACACAGCAACACGCATCAGGAAATACGCAGGAACATGCAGTGATTCACCAACAGCAATCGCCGTCCACGGCCGATCTTTCGGGTGCCGCCTCCATCACGATCCTGGTGAAGGGCTCGCGCGGTAGCGCGATGGACCGCGTCGTCACCGCGCTGCTCGCATCTGCGGAGGGCGCATCCCATGCTGCTTGAGTTGGCCCGTTGGCTGCAGCAACTGGAGAGCCTGTTCGGGCTGTTCAACTATCTGACCTTCCGCGGCATTTTGGCTGCGCTGACCGCGCTGTTCCTGTCGTTGTGGATGGGCCCTGCGGTGATCCGCAAGCTCGCCCAGTTCAAGGGCGGCCAGCCGATCCGCCAAGACGGCCCGCAAACGCACTTTTCCAAGGCCGGCACGCCGACCATGGGTGGCTCGCTGATCCTGCTCACCGTCACCTTGTCGGTGCTGCTGTGGGGCGACCTGCGTAACCGCTACGTCTGGTTGGTGCTGGCGGTGATGATCTGCTTCGGTGCGATCGGCTGGTACGACGACTGGATCAAGATCGTGCGCCGCGACCCGAACGGCCTGAAATCGCGCTGGAAGTATTTGCTGCAGTCGATCTTCGGTCTAGTCGCCGGGTTGTTCCTGTACTACACCGCCGACGTCCCGGCGGCGATCACGTTTTACATTCCGATGTTCAAGTCAATCGCGCTGCCGCTGGCCGGCGTGAGCTTCGTGGTGATCGCCTACTTCTGGATCGTGGGCTTCTCCAATGCGGTGAACCTCACCGACGGCCTGGATGGTTTGGCCATCATGCCGACCGTGTTGGTGGCCTGCGCGCTGGGCGTGTTCGCGTACGCGTCGGGCAACGTGGTGTTTGCCGAATACCTGAAAATCCCGCTGATTCCCGGTGCCGGCGAGCTGATCATCATTTGCTCGGCGATCGCAGGGGCAGGCTTGGGCTTTCTCTGGTTCAACACCTATCCGGCAATGGTGTTCATGGGCGACATCGGCGCGCTGTCGCTGGGCGCGGTGCTCGGCACCATCGCGGTGATCGTGCGTCAGGAGATGGTGCTGGTGATCATGGGCGGCGTGTTTGTGATCGAAACGCTGTCGGTGATGATCCAGGTGGCCAGCTTCAAGCTCACCGGCAAGCGCGTGTTCCGCATGGCGCCGATCCACCACCACTTCGAACTCAAGGGTTGGCCGGAGCCGCGCGTGATCGTGCGTTTCTGGATCATTTCGGTGGTGCTGGTGCTGATCGGCCTTGCCACGTTGAAGGTGCGCTGATGAACGACATGTCCCGCCAAGCCACACGACTGGACGCCATCGGCGGCCGCTACGATCCGTGGCTGCTCGGGGCCGCGGCCACGCTCGCCTCGCTGGGCGTGGTGATGGTGGCATCCAGCTCGATCGAGCTGTCCGACAACCCGTTCTATTACCTGACCCGCCACCTGCTGTTCCTGGGTATCGGCGTTGGTCTGGCGTTCTGGGCGATGCGCACCGAGCTCAAGACCATCGAGCAATACAACCAGGTGTTGTTGTTGGCCTGCTTCGGCCTGCTGATGGTGGTATTCGTGCCGGGGCTGGGCAGCAGCGTCAACGGCGCCAAGCGCTGGATCAATCTGGGCGTGTCGAAA
This sequence comes from Xanthomonas vasicola pv. musacearum NCPPB 4379, assembly GCF_000277895.2. Lineage (NCBI taxonomy): Bacteria > Pseudomonadati > Pseudomonadota > Gammaproteobacteria > Lysobacterales > Lysobacteraceae > Xanthomonas > Xanthomonas vasicola. Next base: position 927,105 of record NZ_CP034655.1, read on the forward strand.
TTCCAGACCGTGGAAGCGGTCAAGGTGCTCTACATCGTGTGGCTGTCCAGCTACCTGGTGCGCTTCCGCGATGAGGTCAACGCCACCTGGCCGGCGATGCTCAAGCCGCTGGGCGTTGCGATCGCACTGGTCGGCCTGTTGCTGATGCAGCCGGACTTCGGCTCGTCCACGCTGTTGCTGGCGATTACCGCCGGCATGCTGGTGCTGGGCGGCGTGAACCTGCCGCGCATGTCGATGCCGATCGTGATCGGGCTGCCGATCTTCGCCTTCATCGCGATCCTGGAGCCGTATCGCCTGCGTCGCATCACCTCGTTCCTGGACCCGTGGGCCGACCAGCTCGGCTCCGGCTATCAGTTGTCGAACGCCTTGATGGCGGTCGGCCGCGGCCAGTGGACCGGCGTGGGCTTAGGTGCATCGGTGCAGAAGCTCAATTACCTGCCCGAATCGCATACCGACTTCATCTTCTCGGTCATTGCCGAAGAACTCGGTTTCATCGGCGTCTGCGGTGTGGTCGCGCTGTATGCGCTGCTGGTCGGCCGCGCGTTCTGGCTGGGCATGCGCTGCGTGGAAATGAAGCGGCATTTCTCCGGCTACATCGCCTTCGGCATCGGCCTGTGGATCGCGATGCAGAGCTTTGTGTCGATTGGCGTCAACCTGGGCATCCTGCCGACCAAAGGCCTGACCCTGCCATTGATCTCCTCCGGCGGTTCGTCGGTGCTGATGACCTGTGTGGCGATGGGCCTGTTGCTGCGCGTGTCCTACGAAATGGATCGTGCAGAGCGCTTGCGCAGCAAGTTGTCGCCGCAGGGTGCAGCCGCGCCGCCGGCAGAGCCGGTAGTCGACGCGGTGCCGCCGGCTTACACGCCCGCGCGCAAGCCGCAGCGCGAAACTGCTGCTGCACCCGCGCCTGTGGCAGCGGCACCAGCTGCCGCGGCCCCCGTGGCACCGGCCTCTGCGATCCTGCGCGGCACCAGCCGCATGCAGCCGCGTGTGGAACCGACGTTTGGGAGGATTGCGTGAGCGTTGCTGCGCATCCCTCGCACACTCCCGCGCATCCATTCGCGGGAGTTCGCCCAGTGATGATTCTGGCGGGCGGCACCGGTGGGCACATCTTCCCGGGACTGGCCGTGGCCAAGGTGTTGCGTGCACGCGGCGTGCCGGTGACCTGGCTGGGTGCCGATGGCGCCATGGAAACCCGTCTGGTACCGCAGCACGATATTCCAATCGATACGCTGGCCATCAGCGGCCTGCGCGGCAAAGGCGTGGTGAAGTTGCTTGGTGCGCCGGTGCGGGTGATGCGCGCGGTGCGTGCCGCCGGCTTTGTGCTGCGCAAGCGCCAGCCGCGTGCGGTGATCAGTTTTGGCGGCTTTGCCGCCGGCCCGGGCGGCCTGGCTGCGCGCTTGCTTGGTGCGCCGTTGCTGGTGCACGAACAAAATCGCGCACCTGGCATGACCAATAAGGTGTTGTCGCGTTTTGCGCGCCGCGTGCTGACGGGATTCCCAGGCAGCTTCGCTGGCGAAGAAGCGGTAGGCAACCCGGTGCGCGCAGAAATCGCCGCACTGCCTGCGCCGGCGAACCGTTTGGTCGGCCGCACTGGCCCGGTGCGCGTGCTGGTGCTGGGTGGAAGCCAAGGCGCGCGCGTGTTGAATCAGGCGGTGCCGACAGCGCTGGCCGCACTCGGTCATCCGAAGGTCGACGTGCGCCATCAGTGCGGCGAAAAGCTGCGTGCCGAAGCCGAAGCGGCCTACGCGCAGGCCAGCGTCAACGCCAGTGTCGAACCCTTTATCGCCGACATGGCCGCCGCCTATGCGTGGGCCGATCTGGTCGTGTGCCGCGCCGGCGCATCCACGCTGGCCGAGTTGTGCGCCGCCGGTGTCGGCAGCGTGCTGGTGCCGTTTGCCGCCGCCGTCGACGACCATCAAACCCGCAATGCCGAATACCTGGTCGGCGCCGACGCCGCCGTGCTGCTCAAGCAGGACGACAGCCTGGCAGTGCGCTTGCAGCAGGTGTTGCAGACCCTGCTCACCGACCCGGTCCGTCGCCTGTCGATGGCCAACGCTGCACGCACCCTGGCCAAACCAGACGCCGCCGAGCGTATCGCCGACATCATTCTTCAAGAGGCCGGGAGTGGTAAATCGGGAATGGGGAATGGGCAGAGCTCAGAACAACCGCAGGAACAGACATTGATGCACGCAGACAAGCGCCCCGACCAAGTTTCCGTCGCCGCTGGCGCTCAGCTTTACACGATTCCCGATTCCCGACTCCCGATTCACACCTCCGCAGGAGGTGCCCAGTGATCCGCCGTCTGCAGGACAGTGGCGATCTGGTGCGTGCATTCCCGCGCGTGCATTTTGTCGGCATCGGCGGCACCGGCATGAGCGGCATTGCAGAGGTGATGCTGACGCTAGGCTATGAAGTCTCCGGCTCCGATAACTCTGATAACGCGGCCACGCGTCGCTTGGCCAAGCTGGGTGCGCGCGTGATGCGCGGCCACTCGGCGGCCAACGTGTTGGGCACCGATTGCGTGGTGGTGTCCAGCGCCATTCGCGACGACAACCCCGAGCTGATGGAAGCGCGCAGCCAGCGCATTCCGATCATGCCGCGTGCCGCCATGCTGGCCGAGCTGATGCGCTTCCGTCGCGGCATTGCGGTGGCCGGCACGCATGGCAAGACCACCACCACCAGCCTGGCTGCAGCTGTGCTGAGCGAAGGCGGGTTGGACCCGACATTCGTCATCGGCGGGCAACTGCTGGCCGCCGGTGCCAACGCAAAACTCGGTGGCGGCCAATGGCTTGTTGCCGAAGCCGACGAAAGCGATGGCAGCTTCCTGCGCCTGAATCCGTTGATGGCGGTCATCACCAACATCGATTCGGATCACCTGGAAAACTACGGCAACGACTTCGCCCGCATCCAGGCCGCATTCGCCGAATTCCTGCAGCGCCTGCCGTTCTATGGCCTGGCGCTGCTGTGCATCGACGACCCGGAAGTGGCTGCACTGGCCGGCAAGACGCCGCGTCATGTGATGAGCTACGGCATGAGCGAAAACGCCGACGTGCGCGCCGAAGATGTGGTGCAGGACGGTCCGCGCATGCGCTTCACGCTGCGCCTGCCGGAAGGCACCACCACGCCAGTGACGTTGGCATTGCCGGGTCGTCACAACGTGCTCAATGCCTTGGCTGCTGCCGCGATCGGCTGGCAGCTCGGCGTAGCGTCGGAAACCATTGCACGCGCGCTGGAAAATTTCGCCGGCATCGGCCGTCGTTTCAACGATCTGGGCGAAGTCACCACCAGCACCGGCGCGCGCGTGCGTGTGGTCGACGATTATGGCCATCACCCGCGCGAGCTCGAAGCCGTGTTCGCTGCAGCACGTGGCGGCTGGCCGGACAAGCGTCTGGTCGTTGCCTTCCAGCCGCACCGCTATAGCCGCACCCGCGATCAGTTCGACGCCTTCGCTGCCGTGCTCAGCACCGTCGATGCGCTGGTGTTGAGCGAAGTCTACCCGGCCGGCGAAGCACCGATTCCGGGCGCCGATTCACGTGCGCTGGCACGCGCCATCCGTGCGCGCGGCCGTAGCGAGCCGGTGGTCGTCGGCCAGATTGCCGGCCTTGCCGAAGTGTTGCCGGACGTGCTGCAAGACGGCGACCTGCTGTTGATGATGGGCGCTGGCGATATCGGTTACGTGGCACAACACATCATCAACAACGGTTTCGTCGGAGAGCAGGCATGAGCGCGGTCATCGCCAATGCCCGCATCAGCGATCCGGCCGCTTTTGGCCGCGTCGCCGTGTTGCTCGGCGGCACTTCGTCCGAGCGCGAAGTGTCCTTGAATTCCGGTAGCAACGTGCTGGAAGCGCTGCGCGCACGCGGCGTGGATGCACAGCCGGTCGATGGCATTCCAGCGTTGGCCAAGGCGTTGGTCGCGCAGCAATTCGATCGCGTGTTCAACGTACTGCACGGCCATAACGGCGGCGGCGAAGACGGCATCGTGCAGGGCTTGATGGAAGCCTTCGGCGTGCCGTACACCGGCTCGAACGTGCTTGGCTCGGCGCTGAGCATGGACAAGATCCGCACCAAGCAGGTGTGGTTGTCGCTTGGCCTATCGACGCCGCGTTACGCGCGGTTGGCCGCTGGCGCCAGCGCCGCGGAGATTCACGCTGCTGCACAACAGATCGGGTTGCCGGTCATCGTCAAGCCGGCCAATGAAGGCTCCAGCGTCGGCGTCAGCCGCGTGTTCGACCAGGCACAGCTTGAAGAAGCAGTGACCCTGGCTGCGCGCTACGACGGCGCGCTGTTGATGGAGCAATTGATCGAAGGCGACGAACTTACCGTGGCCGTGCTCGGAGACACCGCGTTGCCGTCCATCCGCATCGTGCCCAAGGGCCAGTGGTACGACTACAACGCCAAGTACCTTGCCGAAGACACGCAGTACCTGTGCCCGGGGCTGGAAGGCGATGCCGAAGCGCAGATCCGCCAGCTCGCGCTGGACGCGTTCCGCGCTGTCGGCTGCCGTGGCTGGGGCCGCGTGGACGTGATGCGCGATGGCAGCAGCGGCGAGCTGTATCTGCTGGAAGTGAATACCGCTCCCGGCATGACCAGCCACTCGCTGGTGCCCAAGGCCGCCCACCAGCTCGGCATCGATTTCGAAACGCTGGTCTGGCGCGTGCTGGAGCAGACGCTGTGATGCAGGGAATGGGGAATCGGGAATCGGGAATCGTCAACAGCGGCGCACTGTCGGCTGTCGCTTTTGCGATTCCCGATTCCCGATTCCCCATTCCCGCGTGCGGAGCATGCGCATGAACGCCACCCTGCGCATTCTGGCCTGGTTTCTCGCGCTGGCATTGGTCGCGCTGCCGGTGGTGGCTGTGCTCAATGGCTGGGTCGGTGCCGAGCGTTGGCCGCTGGCGAAGTTGCGTGTGTCCGGCGACTTCAAGCGCGTGCCCGCCGAAGAATTGCGTGCGGTGGTGCTGCCGTATGCGCGCGCAGGCTTTTTCGCAGTGAAGTTGCAGCAGGCGCAGGACGCCATCGCGCGTTTGCCGTGGGTGGAAAGTGCGCAGGTGCGTAAGCGCTGGCCGGATGTGCTGGAAGTGCACGTCACCGAGCACAAGCCGTTTGCGCGCTGGGGCACCGACCGCATGCTGTCCGAGCAGGGCCGGCTGTTTCGTACCCCGCCGCTATTGAAAGATTTCAAGTTGCCGCAGCTGGATGGGCCGGACAGCAAGACCCAGGATGTGGTGGCGCTGTACAACGAATCGCGCGCCTTGTTCGCACCGACCGGGCTAGATGTGGAGCGTCTTGAAATGGACGCCCGCGGTAGCTGGTCGTTGGGTCTGAGCAATGGCGTGCAGATTGTGGTCGGCCGCGACGATGCCCGCGCGCGCCTGCAGCGTTTCGCCCGCATATTGCCGCAGCTGGCCGATCCGCAGCGCCCGATCGCCCGCGCCGACCTGCGCTACACCAACGGCTTTACCGTCGAGCGCGTTCCTGGTGAGACGCCGCACGACAGCAAGAAGCCCAAGGGCGCCACGCCGGTCACGCCTGCCGCGCCGCCTGCGGAAGTGCATCCCGTCGCCACCCGTGTTCCGCAACGCCTGATCGATCGTCTGGCCTACGCGTTTCCGTCATTCACTCTTCAACGCAGTCTGCATACATGAATCGCAAAGGCGACAAATCCCTCATCGTTGGACTGGACATCGGCACCTCCAAGGTCGTTGCGCTGGTCGGCGAATACTCGCCCGGCAATCCGATCGAAGTGATCGGTATCGGTTCGCATGAATCGCGCGGTCTCAAGCGTGGCGTGGTGGTGGACATCGAATCCACCGTGCAGTCGATCCAGCGTGCGGTGGAAGAAGCCGAGCTGATGGCCGGTTGCGAAATCCGCTCGGTGTATGCATCGATTTCCGGCAATCACGTGCAGTGCAAGAACTCGCCGGGCATCGTGCCGATCCGCGATGGCGAAGTGACCTGGAGCGATCTGGAGCGTGTGCTCGATGCCGCCAAGGCGGTGGCCATTCCCGCCGACCAGCGCATCCTGCATGCGATTCCGCGCGAGTACGTGCTGGACGATTCGCAGGAGGGCATCCGTAACCCGGTTGGCATGACCGGGGTGCGCCTGGAAGTGCATGCGCATTTGGTGGTGTGCGCGCAGTCCGCGGCCGCCAATATCACCAAGTGCGTGCAGAAGTGCGGCCTGCAGGTCGACGATCTGGTGTTGTCGTCGCTGGCATCGTCAGTCGCAGTGCTGACCGCCGACGAACGCGAGCTCGGCGTGGTGCTGGTGGACATCGGCGCCGGCACCACCGATCTGGCGGTGTACGTGCAAGGTGCGATCTGCCACACCGCTTCCTTGCCGATCGCCGGCGACCACGTCACCAACGACATCGCGCACATGCTGCGCACGCCCACCCCGGAAGCCGAGCAGATCAAGGTGCGTTACGCCTGCGCGCTGGCGCAGTTGGCCACCGCGGAAGAAAGCATCCAAGTGCCATCGGTGGGCGACCGCCCGCCGCGCCGCATGCCGCGTCATGCACTCGCGCAGGCAGTGCAGGGCCGTTACGAGGAAATCTTCGAGATGGTGCAGGCCGAACTACGCCGGTCTGGCTTCGAAGAAATGGTGCGCGCCGGCATGGTGCTCACCGGTGGCGCCTCGAAGATGGAAGGCGTGGTGGAACTGGCCGAAGAAATGCTGCAGATGCCGGTGCGCGTTGGCATTCCGCAGCACGTCACTGGACTGGGTGAAGTCGTCGGCAACCCGGTGCACGCCTCCGGCGTCGGCCTGTTGCTGATGGGCAGCCAGATCGAACATCCGCGTCGCCCGTCGATCCCGACCGGGCGTGCGGGCAGCTTGTTCAAGAAATTGAAAAATTGGTATCGCGGCGAATTTTGACGGGCCGGGATTCGGGAGTTGGGATTCAAGATTGGCAAGAGCAAGAGCAAGAGCGAAAAGCAAAGCGTCAACGGTTGCTAAAATTAAAGTAGAGAGCGGCGAGCAGGTAGGCGGTCAAATTTTTTGCAGGCATTTGCGTCGAGGAGCAGGTGTGGTGAGTCGTAGAGCGCAACAGCGCATCAATGGCCACGCAACCCAGACCCGACTTTCAAACAACAACACTCGCCGGACGGAGAGATGGGGCGGATAACGGAGTCCTTCCGAATCCCCAATCCCACCTCCCCCAATCCGGCTTAAGAGGACACTGACATGGCACATTTCGAACTGATTGAAAAAATGGCTCCCAACGCAGTCATCAAGGTTGTGGGCGTGGGCGGTGGCGGCGGCAATGCCGTCGCACACATGGTCAACACCAACGTCGATGGCGTGGAATTCATCACCGCCAACACCGACTCGCAGGCGATCAAGAACTGCGGCGCCAAGTTGCAGCTGCAGCTCGGCACCAATGTCACCAAGGGCCTGGGCGCAGGCGCGAATCCGGAAGTCGGCCGTCAGGCGGCGCTGGAAGATCGCGAGCGCATCATGGACGCGCTGCAAGGTGCGGACATGGTCTTCATCACCGCTGGCATGGGCGGCGGTACCGGTACCGGCGCCGCACCGGTGGTGGCGCAGCTGGCCAAGGAGATGGGCATCCTGACCGTTGCCGTGGTCACCAAGCCGTTCCCGTTCGAAGGCCGTCGCCGCATGCAGGTGGCGCTGAAGGGCATCGAAGAGTTGAGCCAGCATTGCGACTCGCTGATCACCATCCCCAATGAAAAGCTGATCACCGTGCTGGGCCGCAACGCCACCATGATCCAGGCGTTTCGCGCTGCCAACGACGTGCTGCAGGGCGCCGTGCAGGGCATTGCCGATCTGATCGTGCGCCCGGGTCTGATCAACGTCGACTTCGCCGACGTGCGCACCGTGATGTCGGAGATGGGTCTGGCCATGATGGGCACCGGTTCGGCACGCGGCGACGATCGCGCGCAGGCCGCTGCCGAAGCCGCCATCCAGAACCCGCTGCTGGACGATGTGAACCTGGCCGGTGCCAACGGCATCCTGGTCAACATCACCGCCGGCCCGGACTTCACCATGTCCGAGTTCGACGAAATCGGTCGTACCATCGAAGCCTTCGCGTCCGAAGATGCCACCGTGGTCGTCGGCACCGTGCTCGACCCGGACATGCAGGACGAAGTGCGCGTGACCGTGGTGGCCACCGGCCTGAACCGTGCGGTTGCGCGTCAGACCCAGCGTCCGGATCAACGTGCGCCGATCAAGTTGGTCCGCAACGCCACCACCGGCCAGCCGGAGTTCGGCGACTTCGACACCACCAGTGGCGACGCGGTGTCCAAGGCGGTCGGCGGCAGCATGGGCCTGGGCCTGCGTCGTCCGAGCAGCGACTCAGTCGGCAGCGGCAGCAGCAACCACACCGGCGGCGGCTCCTCGGCGCCGGCGGCTGACCTGCCCAACGATTACCTGGATATCCCGGCGTTCCTGCGCCGCCAGGCCGACTAAGGAGCGTCGGCTGCGTCGCTACGGTGACGCAGCCCATCCCGCCCCGGAGTCCGCTTCGGGGTGCACTGCCATGTCATGTCATTTCTGCCGGATCGGTGCCGATCCGGCAGCTTTTGTAATGCCGTGACCGCGCGATGACAGTTTCCGTCACGCACGACTTGTTAAAATTCGGATAATCTCAGCGGATTAGACAGTCGGTTCAGCGTCTGTCTGCTTTGTTCAGCCAGACTTCGCATATGACCCAGCAACGCACTCTCAAAAACACCATTCGCGCCACCGGCGTCGGCCTGCACAGCGGCGACAAGGTGTATATGACGCTACGACCGGCTCCGGTCGATCACGGCGTGGTGTTCCGACGTGTGGACCTGGAACCGATCGTCGAAGTCCCCGCCGATGCCGAGCTGGTCACCGAGACCACGCTGTGCACCGGCCTGACCTGCAACGGTGCCAAGATCCAGACCGTCGAACATCTCATGTCCGCATTGGCGGGCTTGGGCGTCGACAATGTCATCGTCGAACTGTCCTCGGCCGAATTGCCGATCATGGATGGCTCGTCAGGCCCGTTCGTGTTCCTGCTGCAGTCGGCAGGTATCGTCGAACAGAGCAAACCCAAGCGCTTCATCCGGATCAAGCAGACGGTGGAAGTGCGCGAGGGCGACAAGGTGGCCCGCTTTGAGCCGTACGAAGGCTACAAGCTCGGCTTCACCATTGAATTCAATCACCCGATGATCCCGGCCAAGCAATCGCGCCAAGAAATCGAGTTCTCCACCTCGGCGTACGTCAAGGAAATCTCGCGCGCGCGCACGTTCGGTTTCATGCGCGACCTTGAGTACATGCGCGAGCGCAATCTTGGCCTGGGCGGGTCGATGGACAATGCCATCGTGTTGGACGAGTTCCGCGTCCTCAACGAAGACGGCCTGCGCTACACCAACGAATTCGTGCGGCATAAGATTCTGGACGCCATCGGCGACCTGTATCTGGCCGGCGGCGCCATCCTGGGTGCCTACGAAGGTTTCAAATCCGGCCACGCCCTCAACAACAAACTGGTGCGTGCGCTGTTGGCCGACCAGGCCGCCTGGGAATGGGTCAGCTTCCCGGAAGGCACCGAGCAACCGCCGGTCACCTACGCCAGCCCTGTCTACGCGTAGTGTCAGGGAATGCCCAAGTTGGCACTCAAAGTGTGAACCCTGTTGCATTTCGGGTCTGTTTTTAACATTTATTTAATACTTCCCTAACTCCCGGGGGCCACATGCCCGCTAGGATGCGTCGGGTCGTGTGCGGCCTTCGCAACTCTTTCACGCACTGGCGGCCGCTCTGGATGGGCGGTGAGGACCTTACCGCTTGGTCGGTAGGACGTCCTGCAAGGAAGCCAATGCGTCGCGCAAACCTTTGTGCGTCGCCTCGGACACGGGTTTGGGACGGTCGCGGTTCTGCTGCGTTGGGGAATGCAGCGGCACGGTTGCGGTCTTGATGGTCACTGCGGTGGCCTTTAGTCCGATGGATCGGGCTGCATCCAGGATTTGGGTTTCGGCAAGCCGCACCTTGGCATGCCAGACCGGCGAATCCACCAGAAAAACGAGCTGTTCGCCTCGGACATTGGCTAACCGGCAACGGGTGGCCAGATGAGGTGGTAACAGGGGGCGCAACTGCCGGTCCAGCGCATCGAGCCACAAGGCTCGGCGCAAGGGGTCGCCAGCCTTTTCCCCCAACGCGGCCTCGATGGCCGGTTGTGGAGCGGAAGGGTTGCGTGCGTTGGACTTGGGCTTGGACATGACACTCATATGGCGTTGAATAAAGTAGTAATCAAATCTCGACAGACCCGGGCGCAGCGTGTGGCCCGACAGTTACAGGGCTTTGCAGCAGATCGGCCGATGGTGGTGCTTGGTGCGGTACTGGGCCTGGGCATGCTGGTTGGCGTCGGTGCAAGCACCGCTACCGGCATGGTGACCAATTCCGCGCTGCAGGCCAAGGTTGCGCAGCAGCAGGCTGAGCTGGCCCAGGCGCAGCGCGCCTCGCAGGCGCAGGTCAATGCACTGGCTGCCCGTCTGGGCGAGCTGCAGGCGCAGGCCACCCGGCTTAATGCCTTGGGCGAGCGCCTGACCGAAATGGGCAGGTTGAAGGACGGCGAGTTCGACTTCGACGAGCCGGTCGGCGTCGGTGGCGGCGACGAGCCGGTCAGCGACATGCCGGTGAAAGAGCTCAAAGAGACGCTAGGGCAAGTGGAACAGCAGTTCTCCGCCTCCGGCCAGCAATTGAACGTCTTGGCCTCGCTGATGTTTGATCATCAGCTCGAGCAGAATTCGGTGCCGTCGCGGATGCCAATTCGCAATACCTACATCACTTCGGGCTTCGGCGGTCGCGCCGATCCGTTCGACGGTGGTTCGGCCTTCCACAAGGGTGTGGACTTCCACGCCAACGTGGGCGACCCGGTGATGGCGGTTGCCGATGGCGTGGTCAGCTACGCCGGTGTGCGCGGCGGTTACGGCAATGTGGTCGAAGTGGATCACGGCAACGGCTATGTGACCCGCTACGCGCACAACTCGCGCCTGGTGGTGAAGGTGGGCGATCTGGTGCGCGCCGGCCAGCAGGTGGCGCGTGCCGGCTCCAGCGGTCGGTCCACTGGCGCACACGTGCATTTCGAGGTGTGGGCGGACGGGCGCGTGGTTAATCCGCGCAAATTCCTGGGCGAAACCACGCCGGTGGGACGTCAAGGGCGCGGTTGAAGAAGGCGCGGGCCGCGCTTGATTCGTGAAGGCCCGCCCCAAGCTACAATAGGGTGTTGCCATCGACAGGGCGCAGTGCGCCCTGTTTCGTTTACGGCGGTCGGGTCTGTGGGGACCGGCGTCGGTCAAACCGTTCCTTTTCAACCGGTTTCTTCAATGATCAACAGTCTGCTTACCCGTGTCTTTGGCAGTCGTAACGAACGCCAGCTGCGCCAGCTCAACCGCCTCGTCACCCAGATCAATGCGCTGGAGCCGACGATCGAGAAGCTCTCCGACGCCGAGCTGCAAGCCAAGACCCCGGAGTTCAAGCAGCGGCTTGCCGCCGGCGAGTCCCTGGACAAGATTCTTCCCGAAGCCTTTGCGGTGTGCCGCGAGGCCAGCCGCCGCGTGCTCGGCATGCGCCATTACGATGTGCAGCTGATCGGCGGCATGGTGTTGCACCTGGGCAAGATCGCCGAGATGCGCACCGGCGAAGGCAAGACCCTGGTGGCCACGCTGCCGGTCTACCTCAACGCGCTGCAGGGCGAGGGCGTGCACGTGGTCACGGTCAACGACTACCTGGCGCGCCGCGATGCCGCGCAGATGGGTAAGTTGTACAACTGGCTGGGACTGAGCGTGGGCGTGGTGTATCCGGGCATGCCGCACAGCGACAAGCGCGAGGCCTATGGCAGCGACATCACCTACGGCACCAATAACGAATTCGGCTTCGACTACCTGCGCGACAATATGGCGCTGTCGCGCGCCGACCGTTACCAGCGCAATCTGCATTACGCGATCGTCGACGAAGTCGACTCGATCCTGATCGACGAAGCGCGCACGCCGCTGATCATTTCCGGCCCGGCCGACGAATCGCCGGAGCTGTACATCCGCGTCAACCGCATCGTGCCGCAGCTGACCAAGCAGGAAAGCGAAGAGAGCGAAGGCGACTACTGGATCGACGAAAAGGGCAAGCAGGTGCATCTGTCCGAAGCGGGCATGGGCCACGCCGAAGAACTGCTGCTGCAGGCCGGCATCCTGGAAAACGCCGAAGACGGGCTCTACGCCGCGCAGAACCTCAGCGTGGTGCATCACCTCAACGCGGCGCTGCGTGCGCATGCGATCTATCAGCGCGATGTGGATTACATCGTGCGCGACGGCGAAGTGGTGATCGTGGACGAATTCACCGGTCGTACGCTGTCCGGGCGTCGCTGGTCCGACGGCCTGCATCAGGCGGTCGAAGCGAAGGAAGGCGTGCCGGTACAGCGCGAGAATCAGACGCTGGCCAGCATCACCTTCCAGAACCTGTTCCGCATGTACAAGAAGCTGTCCGGCATGACCGGTACGGCCGACACCGAAGCCTACGAATTCCAGAGCATCTACGGCCTGGAGGTGGTGGTGATTCCGACCAACCGCCCGACCGTGCGCAAGGACCATCCCGACCAGGTGTTCCTCAACCGCAAGGGCAAGTTCAATGCGGTGCTGGCCGACATCGAGGACTGCGCCAAGCGCGGTCAGCCGGTGCTGGTGGGTACGACCTCGATCGAGACCTCGGAGATGCTGTCCGAGCATCTGCGCAAGGCTGGCGTGAAGCATGAAGTGCTCAACGCCAAGCAGCATGAGCGCGAGGCCACCATCGTGGCCAACGCCGGTCAGCCGGGCGCGGTGACCATCGCCACCAACATGGCCGGTCGCGGTACCGACATCGTGCTGGGCGGTTCGCTGGAAACCGAACTGCATGGCATGGGCGAAGACATCAGCGACGAGCAGCGCTTCGCTGCCAAGACCGAATGGCAGCGCCGTCATGATGCGGTCAAGGCCGCTGGCGGCCTGCACATCATCGGTACCGAACGCCACGAATCGCGCCGTATCGACAACCAGTTGCGTGGCCGTGCCGGTCGTCAGGGCGACCCGGGTTCGTCGCGTTTCTATCTATCGCTGGAAGACAATCTGATGCGCATCTTCGCTTCGGACTGGGTCCAGAAGGCGATGCGCATGATGGGCATGAAGGAAGACGACGTCATCGAAGATCGCCTGGTCAGCCGGCAGATCGAAAAGGCGCAGCGCAAGGTGGAAGCGCACAACTTCGACATCCGCAAGAACTTGCTGGATTTCGACGACGTCAACAACGACCAGCGCAAGGTGATCTACGCGCAGCGCGACGAATTGCTGGACGCCGAGTCGGTCAAGGACAATGTCGACGGCATTCGCGGCGATGTGATCTACGACCTGGTCGCACGCTTCGTGCCGCCCAATTCGGTCGACGAACAGTGGGACCTGAAGGGCCTGGAAGCCACGCTGGAGTCGGAGCTGGGCGTGACCTTGTCGCTTACAGACATGGTGCGCGCGCAGGAAGAAATCGATGCCGAGCAGATTGCCGCCAAGGTGCAGACAGCGGTGGATGCGCACTTTGCCGAGAAGGAAGCGGCCGTAGGCAACGACACCATGCGCGCGCTGGAAAAGCACGTGATGCTGACCGTGCTGGACCAGGGCTGGAAGGAGCATCTTGCCAAGATGGATTACCTGCGCCAGGGCATCTATCTGCGCGGTTATGCGCAGAAGCAGCCCAAGCAGGAATACAAGAAGGAAGCCTTCGAGCTGTTCTCCGATATGCTGGAGAACGTCAAGCGCGAAGTGATCAACCTGCTCGCGCGCGTGCGCATTCGCAGCGAAGAAGAAGTGGCCGAACTGGAAGAGCAGGAACGGCTGCAGGCGCAGGCGCGCTTGATGGCCTCGCAATTCCAGCACCAAGGGGCGGGCGGCTACGGTGCCGACGAGGAAGTGGAGCAGATGCAGGGCGGCAACGCGCCGGTCCCGGTCTCGCAGGTCACTCGCGACGAACCCAAGGTGGGCCGCAATGACCCATGCCCCTGCGGCAGCGGCAAGAAGTACAAGCACTGCCACGGTCAACTCAGCTGATGCTGAGTTGACCGTCGAGCAGCCCGCTTTGCGGGCTGCTCACCCGCTATCCGCGTTGCGGATAGCGGGCTCACGGTGCTGCTTCCGATTCCCTGCGCCTTCGGCGCGCCCCCCTTACCACTTACCAACGGGGCTTTTCTTTCGGAAGTACTGCGATAGCCTTTTGAAGGACGCGCAGTTAGGCGGGCGAGTGCGGCTTTGGTCTGCTGCGCTGAGGCGCAGATTGGGAGTGCGTGATCGGCAATTGGTAACGCTGGTGCAACGCCTGCGTTAGCGAATCCCAAATCCGCAATCCCGGCTGCATTGCACTGCACCGCTCACTCGCGGCACTCTTGTCGCCATGCCTGATTCTCTTCGATCCATTCACGTCGTTGCCGGCGTGATCACCGACCCCCGCGGGCGCATCCTGCTGACCCGCCGTACCGAAACCCGTGACATGCCTGGCCTGTGGGAATTCCCGGGCGGCAAGCGCGAGCCTGGCGAGACCTCCGAACAAGCGCTGGTGCGCGAGCTCAACGAAGAGCTCGGCATCGAGGCACAGGTCGGCGATTGGCTCATGGATGTGCCGCAGCTCTATCCGGACAAGCGGCTGCGTCTGGAAGTGCGGCATATCACCGCCTGGAAAGGCAGCCCACGCGGCCGCGAAGGCCAGGCCATGACCTGGGTGGCGGCAGACAAGCTGGCCCGCTATTCGATGCCGCCCGCCGACGTGCCCGTGGTGGGGGTGCTGCGGCAGCCCGACCGTTACCTGATCACGCCCGAGCCGGAGGACGACGCGCGCTGGCTGGAGGGCCTGGAGCTCGCGTTGCACAACGGCATTACGCGGATCCAGCTACGCGCGCGGCAGCTTGCGCCTGCGCGTTGGCAAGCACTGTTGCAGCAGGTCATGCGCTTGCGTGGCCGCGCGCGCGCGCAGCTGCTGCTCAATCGCGATATCGCGCTGGCTGCGGAACTTGGTATCGGCGTGCATCTGGGATCGGAACAGTTGGCTGGTTTGCAGGAACGCCCGCTGCCCGCAGAACACCTCGTGGCTGCGTCGTGCCATGGCTTGGACGACTTGCGCCACGCACAACGGATCGGCTGCGACTTCGCGGTGTTGGGGCCTGTGCAGGCCACCGCATCGCACCCGGGCGCCACCCCGATCGGATGGGATGGTTTTGAAGCCTTGCGCGAACAGGTCTCGCTGCCGATCTACGCGCTTGGCGGCATGCAGATCGAGGATGTGCGAGAGGCGCGGTCGCATGGCGCGCAGGGCATCGCGGCGATCCGCTCGCTGTGGCCGCAGTGACTGCACCGACGCAGTCGGTGTTCGGCGATACTTCTGCGATTCCATACAGCACGGCGACACGCAGACACCGCTAGAACGTCACCCAGAAGCAGTTGTATTGCCTGCGCAGCCGCAGCACGCTGCGCTCAGGCGTGCCGCTGGCGAGGTTCTGTTCCAGCCGCAGGCCCCAGGGGTGCGGGCGGCTAGGTGGGGCGGCAAGTGGCGCGTCGATGGTGCTGCCATCCAGCGATGGGGTGGGCGCGGTGGTCTCGGCGTCCCAGGTTGGGGTGTCGTCGCTTTGCGGATACATCGGCACGATATCCAGCAACGGACGCTGCACGATCGCTTCCAGGCGGCTCAGCACCTGATTGGCGGCGGCATCGGATTGCCCGCTCCACAGGTATAGGCTGGACAGACGATTGACGTCGCGGCTGTCCACTGCCGATTGCAGCAGCGACACCAGTTCGCTCAGCCGCCTTGGGCAGCCATAGCGATACAGACTGGTATTACCTTGCGGGCGGATGTCGGATGGCGCGCGGCTTGCCGCGGCAACGTCTTCGCAGCGCCGGTCGGTGAACATGGTCTGCCCGTCCGGCGAGACGCAGCGATGGATCTCCTGCGCCTGCACACGTGCGGCGGGACAGGCGCAGAGCAGTAACAGCAGGGGCAGAAGGCGAGGCATCAGCACAGCGTAGCCGGGCGCGTGTGAGTTGGCGATGCAGGTGCGCGCTAGGGCGGGCGCGATGGCTGTCTGTCGTTCCATCAACGTCGTCAGCCCGCGTGCGCATCGTGACTTACGCCGTGGCGCGTGACGTCCTGTGCTGTGAGGAAGGGCCAGCGAACTACGTGCCCGATACGTGCTTCCAAGCGCACCTTGAAACACGTGAAAATGCGAAGGGCACTTAGCGTCCAAGCAGCTGCAACACCTGCGTGGTCGGTTTGGCCAGATTGAGCGTGTAAAAGTGCAATGCCGGCGCGCCACCTGCCATCAGGCGCTCGCATAAGGCCGAGACGACTTCTGCGCCGAACGCGCGTACCGCATCGGCGTCGTCGCCGTAGGACTGCATCTTCTTGCCGATCCAGCGCGGAATCTCCGCACCGCACTGCTCGGAAAACCGCCGCAGTTGCGAGAAGTTGGAGATCGGCATGATGCCCGGAATGATCGGCACCTCCACACCCATGCGCTGCACCGCGTCGCGGAAATGGAAGTAGGCATCGGCGTTGTAGAAATACTGGGTGATCGCCGCATCGGCGCCGGCATCGACCTTGGCCTTGAAATAGCGCAGGTCGCTAAGCGCATCTGTCGCTTGCGGATGGGTCTCGGGATAGGCGCCGACCTCGATCCGGAACGCATCGCCGTGCTCGGCGCGGATGAAGGCGATCAGGTCCGAGGCGTAACGCAGGTCGCCCGGATGACCCATGCCCGAAGGCAGGTCGCCACGCAATGCAACGATGCGGGTGCAGCCGATCGCCCGATACAGCTTGAGCAGTTCGCGGATTTCCTGCCGGCTGCCGCCGACGCAGGACAGATGCGGCGCAGCTTCGAAGCCGTGCTTCTGCTTGAGGTGGCGCACCGTTTCGGAGGTGTAGCTCAGCGTGGAGCCGCCGGCGCCGAAGGTGCACGACACATACTCCGGCGCGTAGCCCTTCAACCTGGCTGCGGTGCGGTCCAGTTGCGCGCGCTGGTCATCGGTCTTGGGCGGATAGAACTCGAAACTGAGATGCGTCATCGCGGCGGGTTCGGCAAAGCGTGTGGGCATAATATCGCTTCATCGCGATGAATGCATATTTGGTTGCGGCAGTTCCGATTCGCGCGGCGCTGATGCGGGATGCGGCGGCAGAACGCGGAACGGCAGGTTGGCGTAACCGGCGCGGCCCGCGTTGTCGTGTACTTCAACGAACAAACGATAGTTGCCGGGCGGTGGTGCGATCAGGCGGACCGTGTCGCCCGAATCACGTGCGCCAGCGCGATCACCGGCGGCGAGGGTCGGCTCAAACCCGACATCGACCAACGGTGGCAACGTCTCCGGGTCGCCGCCGATGCTGCGGGCAGTACTTTCGCTGCGAATCTGCCAGGTGTAGCGCAATAGGGATGCGCCACTGGCGTGAATGCTTGCGGTAACGGCTTGGCCCGGGCGCAGACTCACGCTGTCGGTCGCGCGCTGGCCATGCAGAGTGAGTGCCGACACGGCGGGCGCACGCGTGGCCGGCCACTGCCCGGTCCACAGCAGTTGCAACGTGTCCACGCTGGGCGTGGCTTCGCCCGAGGGCAGGAACAGGCCATACCAGGTGGGCGTGCGCTCCTGCTTGTCGCCCCACAGAAACACGAACGATCCAAGCCCTTGGCGGGTGTCGCTGGCGATGTAGCTGCGGTAGCGCTGTTCCAGCAATACCGCCTTGCGCGTGCTGTCGTCTTCGATCGGTGCGCCCCAGCCTGTGGTTGGCGATTCCCAATGCCCGGTGGGGCCCCACTCGGTGACCACGTAGGGGCCGCGCCACTCGCTATCGCGCAGTTTCTGCGGCAGCGCCGCAATATCGCCATAAAGCTGCACGGCAATCAGGTCCAGTGCCGGTGCGCGTGTCTTGAGCTGGTCGATCAGCTGCTTGTCGAAGCCGGCCAGCGTGGTGGTGACCGGGTGGTCCGGATCGATGCTGTGGATGGCCTCGGCGATCTCGCCGACCGCATTCCACACCTTGGGATTGCTGTAATCCAGATTGAGCTCGTTGCCGACCACCCACATCAATACCGCCGGATGCGCTGCCGATCGCCGTACCTGCGCAAGGATGCGCTGCAGTTGCTGCTGCACCGCGGCAGCATCGTTGTAATCGAAGCCATGCCGCTGGTTGCCGACCTCGATGCCGACCGCCACTTTCAAACCGTTACGCTGCGCACGATCGAGCAAGGCGCGCTGGCGTTGCGGGTCAGCATCAACGCGCCAGGTGCGCAGCGCATTGCCGCCGCGTGCGGCCAGCGTTTCCATGCTGCCATTGCCCAGGCCAGCGCCCTTGATCACGAACGGGGCGCCATCCACCAACAGGCGATAGCCATCTGCTTGCTGGGCAATGCGCACCTGCGCTGCACGTGTGGGCGTGCTTGCGCACAATGCGAACACGCAGATGACGGTGATGCGCACATTCCACGGCAACGGCATGGCAGCTCCTGGTGGCTAGCAAGACGCCAGCATAGGCCGGGACACCGTGCTGCGGGCCGACGCGTAGCGTCTGCGTGGTTGGGGCTGCTTGCGGGTCATCGCATCTTGTTCGGGGGCGATTGCTGCACCGGCGGGTCGCTTAGATGCGCGAGCCTGCGGCGCGCTCGGTGAGCTTCAGGCATTCCAAACCAGTTAGTCGGAGTGCGACATGTCAGAAATGGCGATGGCTGTATCGCCGAATCCTTGGAGCACATCTGAGTCGTGCCGGTGCGCAGCCTCGACGAGCTTGCGGGTGCGCTTGCGCCGGCGAGCAATCCGATACTTGCCTGAACTTTTTCGAGATGCTGTCGATGATAACCGCTCGTGCATTTGCGCAATACCTCGTTCGCACACGCAGCAGCATTGCAGCGCAGTTCTACGCAACCGCATCACCTGTCTGCAGCTGCTGCGGCACCACTTGCAGGTAAACGTGCGATGCCTCTGCGCCAAGCGTTGACGTCTGCGCGCCTACACTTGGCGCAACTTCTACGGAGCGCCTTTATGAGCGATACCACGATGACCGCCATCGCCATCCGCGATGGCAAGGGCGACGCCGACGCGCTGTACGCCATCGAGCAACCGCGCCCGCGTCCTGCACCGGGCCAGGTGCTGATCCGCGTGCACGCCGCCGGCATCAATCGACCCGATCTGCTGCAACGCGCCGGGCACTATCCGCCGCCGCCTGGCGCACCGGAAACGCTGGGGCTGGAGATCGCCGGCGAGATCGTGGAGCCGGCTGGTCGCTGGAAAGTGGGCGACCGCGTCTGCGCACTGCTGGGCGGCGGCGGTTATGCGCAATACGCTGCCGTCGATGCGCGTCACGTGCTGCCGATTCCTGCGGGCATGGATCTGGTGCACGCCGCCGCGCTGCCGGAAACCATCTTCACCGCCTACGCCAACCTGTTCGAACACGGCCGGCTCGCGGCGGGCGAATGGCTGTTGTTGCACGGTGCAACCTCGGGCATCGGCGTCACCGCGATCCAGATGGCCAAGGCGGCAGGCGCGCACGTGCTGGCGACCGCACGCTCGGCCAGCAAGGCCGCACAGGCGCGCGAATTGGGTGCCGATGTGGCGGTCGATTCCACCGGCGAATCGTTTGTCGAGGTGGCCAAGGGGCACGGCGGTGTGGACGTCGCGCTCGACATGGTGGGCGCTACAGTATTCGCCGACACGCTGGAAGCGCTCAATCCACGCGGACGCATCGTCTATATCGCCTCACAGGCCGGCGCCACCATCGAGGTGCCGATTCCGGTGCTGATGCGCAAGCAGGCGGTGATCACCGGCTCGACGCTGCGCCCACGTAATGCCGATGAAAAAGCCCGGCTGGCCGCAGAAGTGGAACGCGTGGTGTGGCCGTGGATCGAACAGGGCAAGCTGCGTGTGCTGCTCGACAAGCGCTTCCCGCTGAGCGAAGCGGCCGCGGCACATCGCTATCTGGAACAGGGCAGCCACCTGGGCAAGGTGGTGTTGGAAATGTAGGACGCAGGCATGCGAATAACCGACCGGCGCCGGCGGCTGTCGTCGCCGTGCGTTGCGATTGGCCAGCGTCGGCAGGGCCACCGCGTGCAGTGGGCAGGCACCTCGGCGCAGGGCTTGAGCGTCAGTTGGCATTCGCATCGCTTTACGCACAGAGACTTCGCGCTGCTGCGTCTGCAATTGATGCTGCCTCATGAGAATCCGCAGCATGTTACTCAAGATCAATGGCGGTAAACGCATGGTGACGCGCTCTTTCTGCCGGGGCGTATTGGCCTGCGCCATCGCGTTGGGCCTGACCGGCACCGCGCACGCGGCCGAGCCGACACCTTCGCAAGTGGCTACCGGTGTTGCCCTCGCACCGGAGCGCATCCTGCAGGTGGATTTCGTGCTCAAGCCGCAGGTGAGCATGGCCCAGCAACATGCGGCGGTGGAGCAGTGGTTGACCCGCGATGGCGGCGATCCGCTGTTGCGCGGTCCACTGGCCCGGGCGTCGGCTGCTTCCGCCAGCGATATCGCACAGGTCAAGGCATATCTGAGCCGGTATGGCATCACCGATGTGCGCCCGGCCACCGATGGCCGCTTGCTGCAAGTCCGTGCAACAGTGGCGGCGTTGCAGGCCGCCCTTGGTACCCAGCTGCGTGCGGTGACTGCCGATGGCCGCGTCGGCGTTGCCGCAGCGCAGGGCGCGGTCGCAGTACCGGCTGGCTTGCAGACGGTGGTGCAAGGTGTGGTCGGCCTGGACGGCACCGCTGGTGCCAAGGTCACACCGCACGGCGCGCCGCTGAGCGCCGCGCGCACATCTCTGTGGAATAGCAGAGCCGTGATGGCCTCCAACAGCGGCGGCGCAGAAGTCGTACGCCACAGCATCGAGGAGCTCAATAGCGCCTATGGCGCCGATACCCTGGCACCGGCCAGCGATATCGTCGGTGCGGTCATCGCCGCCGGCAATCTGGAAAATACTCTCGCGCGGCTGCAGAGCTTCCAGACGCTGCATGGCCTCAGCACTCTGGTCACGGTGGTAACGGTGGGCGACCCCAGTGCACCGGGTTACCAGTCCAGCGCCGCCAGCAAAGATTCCGAAGTCGAGTGGGACATGGATACCCAACTGCTGGTGGGTAGCGCCGGCGGATTGAAGCAGCTGATCATCTACAACATCCCGGATTTTTCCTGGAAGAGCATGATCGATGGCATGGCCCGGGCTGCCGACGACAATCTGGCCCGCGTGGTGAGCATGTCGATCTACGCGCAGGAGACCCAGGTGAACGACGCCATCTTCCAGGCCATGGATGCCAGCCTCAGCAAGGCGGTACGTCAGGGGCAGAACTTCGTGATCTGCAGCGGCGACGACGGCGTCTATCTGCCGCTGAGTGCGCGCGCCAACGCGCCTTATTACGACACGCTGGTGGGCCGCCCGGATCTGCGCCAGGTCGGTTGGCCGGCGTCGCACCGCTACGCGATTGCTGTCGGCGCCACCGAATTGCAGACCCAGGGTGGCAACCCCGGCAGCTACTCCTCCGAGCGCGTCTGGAACGCCGGTGTCGGCCGTCAGCTCAGCCAGGGGGGAATCAGCAAGATCGCTTACGCGCCACAGTGGCAACGCACTCTCCTGCCTGGGCAGACGGCGTCTGGATACCGCGCCGTGCCCGACGTCAGCTTCAATGGCTCGTTCTACAGCAGCGCACAGATTCGCGGCACCAACGCCCAGGGCAACGAGGCTGCCTGGTATGTGTGGGGCACCAGTGCGGCTGCTCCGACCTTCGCCGGCTATATCGCCCGGCTATTGCACTCGCATCCCAGGCTGGGCTTCGTCGCGCCGCAGATCTATCAGTACGCCAGCCAGCATAATGATGCGCAGCGTGCCCATGACGTCGTGGTCGGTAGCAACGGCCTCTATCACGATGGATATAATGCCAGCTCTGGCTGGGACTTCGCGTCGGGCTGGGGCAGCATGAACATCGGCGACTTCGACCGTTTCCTGACGCAGGCATTGCCATGACGTTCAATGCGTGCGGTGAGCTTGCCGTTGCTGCGGCTTAGAGCACCGACATGCCAACGTCGCGTAGCGGCGGCGCCGGTTGCCGCGTTGGCGTACGGTCGACCACCGCTTCGATGTGGTGCCCGTCCGGGTCGATGACGAACGCGGCGTAATAGTCATCGCCATAGTCCGGTCGCACGCCGGGTGTGCCATTGCAGTGGCCGCCGTGCTGTAGCGCGGCGCGATGGAAGGCGTCCACGGCCGACGCACCGGTGGCGGCAAACGCCAGATGAAAGCCGGCCCCCGGCGCACACTACGTGGCTTGGCGTTGCTTCAACGCCAGGCAATCCTCGCCGCCTGGCCGGCCATAGCCGACAGCTTGGTCGTGCGTGCCTGGCTCCAGATCGGACCACACCCGCACATAGCCAAGCGCGCCCAGCGTTGCGTCGTAGAACGCGGCGGATATCTCGATCGTACGAACGCCCAGCGAAACGTAATGCAACATCGGTGCAGCCTTCAATGGCGACGGCACCTTGGCGTGCCGGCAGCGATGCTCATCTGCATGCGCGCTGGCGTCAATCGCGCACTGCACAGCGGGCCTGTGACGTTGTGGTCGAGGTTGGCCAGGTGCTGATTCCGCAACGCGGAGCGCAACCTTTGTACGCCGCCTTCGTTGTGCAAGTGAGCCGTCCCCGTGCGCGGTGGCCAGCGCGCAGGTATAGCAAAACAAGCAGGAGCGATGTCTCGCAGTGGCTGCACCCTGACCGTACACTGCGCCATCGCGAGCACGACCAGCATCGCACCGCCCTAGCGGTGACCATGCAGTGTGCGTGAGCAGGCGTTCGCACCCGTTATTACCACCTCTATCAGCACGCAGGTTTCGATGAAGCATCCAGACGCATTGCGCATTGCCCTTGTCGGGATCGGCAAGATCGCCCGCGATCAGCACGTGCCCACCATCGCGGCCCGGGACGATGTGCAGCTGGTGGCCACCGTGAGCCGGCATGGCACGGTCGATGGTGTGCCGGCCTATCGCACACTGGAAGACGCCTTCGCCGCGCAGCCGCAGATCGAGGCGGTGGCCTTGTGTACGCCACCGGTGGGCCGACATGCGCTGGCACAAGCCGCGTTGGTGGCTGGCCGCCATGTGTTTCTGGAAAAACCGCCGGCCGCCACGCTCGCCGAAATTCATGACCTGCAAGCCGTGGCGCAGCGTGCGCAACGCAGCCTGTTCACCAGTTGGCATTCGCGCTGCGCTGGCGGTGTGGAGCCTGCCCGTGCATGGTTGGCCGACAAGCAACTCGTGCGCGCGCGCATCAGCTGGAAGGAAGACATTCGCCACTGGCATCCGGGCCAGGACTGGATTCTTGAACCCGGCGGCATGGGCGTGTTCGACCCTGGCATCAATGCGCTCTCCATCGCGACCCATCTTCTGCCGCGCAGCTTCGCGCTGCGCGAGGCAGAGTTGCACACCCCCGACAACCGGCAGGCGCCGTTGTATGCCCGTCTTGCGTTTGTCGATACCGCAGGCGTGCCGGTGACGGCCGAATTCGACTTTCTGCAGACCGGTCACCAACGCTGGGATATTGAAGTGGAAACCACCGCGGGCATGCTCGTGCTCAGCGAAGGCGGTGCCAAACTGAGCATCGATGGGAAGCCGCAGGCGCTGCCTACCGCTAGCGAATACGACGGCTTGTACCGGCGCTTCGTGCAGTTGGTGCGCGCCGGTCAATCAGAAGTAGATGTCGCACCGTTCGTGCATGTGGCCGATGCCTTCTTGCTGGGTGCGCGCAAGGTCACCGCACCGTTCGCCTGGTAAGGCCGTGCGCCTGCTTGGCTAACGTTGACTGCTGCCCGCAGCATGCCGGAAGTTCTGCAGCGCGCAGCTTGCGCCGGCTATATCGATCCAGGCTCAGCGATAGGCGCAGCTCATGGCTGACAGGCAGCGTGCGCAGCATGGCCAGTGGTATCTGGATACATTCGCTGATGACGCAGGCACATTGTTTCGCATTGCTTGCCGCTAGCTTTCCGCCGACCCCGCGCACGTCACCGTTCCACGCCTCGCAGCCCTTGTTCGGCAATGCCAAGGTGACGACCCCGCGGCTTACACGCTTCACCCATATCACGCCGCCAGCATTCCGGCGTAAACGGCGGGCACGGTCTGCAGATGGCCTTGCGCAGCTTGGGCAAGCCATGCGTCATTGTGCTTTGTGACTTGCGGAGACACTGTAGACGCCGAATGGCATCACAGCTGCCATCAGGCCCAGCCGCACCAGCCCGCCGATGCGGCGATAAACCGGAATGGGCAGCCTGCCGCGGCTGGCAGCTACACGGCCGCGGCTAGGACCACGGGCGATGCCAACGGGTCGGTCAGGCTACGACGATAGCTTAGTGCCTGCCGCGTTAAACTAGCCGCCAGTCCACTGCCTAACTTCCCAATGCGCAATCCTTTGCAAGAACAGCTGCTCAAGGCCGGCCTGGTGAAAAAAGCCCAGGTGGACAAGGTTGCACGCGAACAAGTCAAGCAGCGCCATGCCAAGGGCGCGGCGGTGCCGCCGGCGGCGACGGACAAGGTTGATGCGGCGCGCCTGCAGGCCGAGCGTGCCGAGCGCGATCGTGCGCTGGCCGAGGAGCGCAACGTGCAGGTGCGCCGGCAGGAAGTGCTTGCGCAGGTGCGGCAGATCGTGGAGACCAACAAGGTCAAGCGCGAAGGCGAGATCGACTACCGCTTCAACGACGGCAGCGTGATCCGCAGCGTGCTGGTCAACACGACGTTGCGCAACCAGTTGGCCAGCGGTGCGTTGGTGATCGTGCGGTACGGTGATGGTTTTGAGCTGATTCCGCGCGCGGCCGCCGACAAGATTTACAGCCGCGATGCCGATGCCGTGGTGCTGGATCACGGACGCAACAGCGCGCCGGCTGCGGCCGATAGCGATGATGACTACTACAGCCAGTTCAAGGTGCCGGACGATTTGATTTGGTAGCGCTGACGAGCTACCGCAGATACGGATTTGCCCGCATCGTGTTCGCGTCCTCACTACCTGCTGCGTATCTGCGCGTTATCGACGGGTGTTCCGCAACTGCCGAAAATCGATTGCGAACACCTGCTCGCGCCGGCTTAGTCGCCGCGCATTGGCCGCGTTGTCGCGCAACGTAGTCGCAGCCCAGCCCGCGCGCTACTCTGACGCTCTTAGTCGCCGCATATCCGCTTATGTCGATCGTCTTGACCCAGTTCGCCCGCTCCCGCTTGTTTCCGCGCGATGGGCGTCGCAATGCCATTCAGGACTGCGCGCCGGAGCAGTTCATCCAGCGGCTCAACGACGAGGCGCCGCTACGCGTGATCGAAGGCTATGCGCCGTTTTGCCAATTGCATGTGCACCGCAACTGGACTTCGACCCGCTGCCTCACCATTCCCGTCACCGATGACAACCGGCACCTGCTGCGTTCCGGCTACGAGGCGCGCAGCACGCAGGAATTGGCCGTGCTGGTGCGTTGGTTCGAAGGTGTCGAACCAACGGTGGCTGCCTATCTGCTGCCCATCCTCTACAGCCGCGAGCAGTTGGCCAAGGAAGGCACGCCCATCGAGGCAGAGTGGGGTGTGGTCGGTTGTCTCTACACCGCAGAGCCGGACGAGATTCCGATGGCACCGATCACCATGTTGCGCAATACCCTGGGCGTGGAAGAGGGCGGCTCTGGCACGCCGCTGGACCGCGATGCCTATCGGCGTAGCGTCGCGTTCTGGGAGCGCAATGCCAATTGGCGTGGGTGAGCGTTTGGCTCCGGTCCGCGTTCTTGTCCGTCAATTAAATTGCGCCTGGTGCGTGTATTTGCCACATCCATCTGACTGCCAGTGCCGGGACGCGTACGCCATGGGTGCGTGCTAGGTTGCCGCCCTGCGTGTAATGGATCGGAGAATCGCCATGTCGTTAGAAGTGCTTGGTGCTGGCCTAGGCAGAACCGGGACGCTGTCGCTGAAGTTCGCGCTGGAACATTTGGGATTTGGACCGTGTTATCACGCCACGGAGGTCGCCGCGAACATGCGTACGGCACTGCCGCTGTGGAATGCCGCCGAGCGCGGTGTTGCAGACTGGTCGGCCATCTTCGCCGGCTACCGTTCGAGCACCGACCATCCTGGTTGCTATTACTGGCGGCAATTGATTGAGGTATATCCGCAGGCCAAGGTCGTCCTGACGGTGCGCGATCCCGACAGCTGGTTCGAGTCGGTGACCCAGACCATCCTGATGCCGGGCAGAAAGAGCACCTTCGTCGGCCCCGAGGGCGAAACATTCAGCACGTTTCTGAAACAGCAGATGGGTGGGCGCAGTCAGGACCGTGCCTTCATGGTCGACTACTTCAACCGCTGGAATCAGGCGGTGATCGATACGGTGCCAGCCGATCAGTTGTTGGTGTTCTCGTCTCGGCAAGGCTGGGCGCCACTGTGCAGCTTCCTCGGCGTACCGGTGCCGCATAAGCCTTACCCACACTTGCACGCACGGCCGCGGCTGCGTTGGTTTACGCGTGGCTTGCGTCTGCCGGATGACGTTGCCGCACGCGAGCGGCATGTGCGCGAATATCTGGAGTACCTGCGCGAAAATCTGTTCGGATAAGGGCACATTGCGTGTCTTATTTCTGCGACACATGCCCGGTAATTTTATTTTAAAGATAAAGTACTAACCGTAGTGTTGATTGGCCATATGACTATTGCTAGCCTGAAGTAAGGCGAATGTCAGAGTTCGTCATTTCTGAAACTTCCAGACAAAGGTGCGCGTGATGAAATTTGCCAAAACCATGCTGCCACTCGTGTTTTCGAAGATTTTAAAAATGTTTGGTCCGCGCAAGGTGGCCTATATCTACACGCAGTAACTGCAATGCCAGGGCGGGCTTGGCCGGATGGCCCGCACGCACGCGCATCGTCGGCAACGGCGATGCGCGCTGCCGCAGGTCAACGGTGGCCTGCAAGTGCAGTGTGCGGATGTGCAGCAGCTCGTTACGCGGTATTGCCTGGCCTTGGAGCCGGGCGCGCATGCGTATCATGCGGCTGCGAGGTGTTGGCGTGTGCACATCTGATGAGCCCGATGCGATGACAACCGACAGGACGCCGATGTGGGCATGCCCTCCAAGCAGCGCGAATATTCCAATCGCTTTTTCGACTCGACAGTCTGGAACGACTTCGCCTTTCGCGACGACGATGTCGTCATCGCCAGCTATGCCAAGGCAGGGACGACCTGGGTGCAGCAGATCGTCGCGCAACTGATCTTCGGCGGCGCCGAGGAGATCGACGTCTCGCGGCTGTCGCCCTGGTTCGACTCGGTGTATCCGGACAAGGCCACCAAGCAGCGACTGCTCGCCGAGCAACGCCATCGCCGCTTCGTGAAAACCCATCTGCCCGCCGATGCGCTGGTGCTGTCCGAACGCGCCCGCTATCTCTACGTCGGCCGCGATGCGCGCGACATCGTCTGGAGCCTGTATGACCACCAGCGGGCAGTCAGCGCCGATGCGCAGGCGCGTCTGGATGCGGAGCCCTCCGGCAACGGTAAATTGAAGGTCATGCCGCCGCCCACGTGCTCGGTCGAGGCCTATTTCCAGACCTGGATGCGCGCCGATGGGGCGCCGCTGTGGCCGTTCTGGGAGGGCGTGCGTTCCTGGTGGGCGCTGCGCGATTGCGACAACGTGCTGCTGATGCATTACGCCGCGTTGCTTCATGACCTGCGTGCGCAAGTGCGGCGCATTGCCGCATTCGTTGATATCCCGCTGGATGCCCAGTGCTGCGAGCGCGTGCTGGCGCACTGCAGTCTGGACTACATGCGCGCGCATGCGGCGCGCTACGTTCCACAGGGTGCCGGTTTCTGGCGCGACGGCGGCCGAGCCTTCTTCAATCAAGGCCTCAATGGGCGGTGGCGGGACCGACTGGCACCGGCCGTCGATGCGGCCTATCGGCAGCGTGTTGTCGCCGAGCTTGGCGCCGAGTGCGCGCATTGGCTCGCCACCGGCGACGTTGCGTCGTCGGCGCACGCGACGACCGGGATGGTTGCTTAGGGTGGCCAGCGGGTCTTTCGCGGAGAGCAGCATGGATGGATCGTCAGCGCATGCCTACGATCAGGTGTCACGATACTATGATCGCCTGAGGGACCACTGGGCCGCTGCCAGTGCAGCGCAGTGTGCGCAGGCATTGGCGGCACTGGTCGGCAGTGGCACGGCGCTGGAGTTGGGGATCGGCACCGGCCGCATTGCGCTGCCGCTGGCGGCTGGCGGCGCGGCAGTCTGCGGCATAGACAACTCGCCTGGCATGTTGGACCTGCTTCGTGCCAAGCCCGGTGCCGAGCGACTGAGGCTGGTCTGCGCCGATTTTGTCGATGTCCCTGTCGCCGGGCCGTTCGACCTGATCTATTCGGTGTATTCGCTCGGCTATCTGTTGACGCAGGACGAGCAGTTGCGTTGCCTGCGCGCGGTGCACGAGCGCCTGGCAACCTCCGGCGTGTTCGTCCTGCAGACGATGGTGCCCCGGGCGGAGACGTTGCTGGCGGACGGCAAGGTGAGGTCGTTGGAGGCGCCGGCCCTGGACGAGGGCGACGTGCCGGTGATGCTGATGTGCTCCAGCGCTGATCCTGCCCGGCAGCTGATCCAGCAGCGCATCGTGATGATCGGGGCGTCGGCGACCCGCGTCTTCAACGATCGCTATCGCTATCTTTGGCCTTCCAAGCTGGATCTGATGGCACGGATCGCCGGCTTGCGCTTGCGGGCCAGATGGGGCGATTGGAGCGGGCATCCCTATACCGCGCGCAGCCGTAGCCAGATTTCCGTGTATGAGCCTGCCGCGATGGATGCAGACGCGGCGAGCGCACGCCGCTGACGGTGCCATCGGCCAAGATGGGCCGGCGCGGCTGCAGCAAGTGTCACCGTGTCGTGACCTTGGCCGCCGGGCGGTCTGCCACTTTCGGTCGACCACAGCGCAAGCGACGACGCACAGCGCGATGCGTGGGCAGATTCAGATTCGACGTCTCACCCATAGACGCCTTGATGCACAACGGGCGCCCTGCGGCGCCCGTTGATTCACACTGTCGAGGATGGGCGACGGTGCACCCACGTTTCAGTAGCGGTAATGATCCGGCTTGTACGGGCCAGCCACGTCCACGCCGAGGTAGTCAGCCTGGTCCTTGGTCAGGGTAGTCAGCTTCACGCCGATCTTTTCCAGGTGCAGACGCGCAACTTCTTCATCCAGGTGCTTGGGCAGGATGTAGACCTTCTTCTCGTAGGTGTCGCGCTTTTCCCACAGGTCGATCTGGGCCAGGGTCTGGTTGGCGAACGAGTTGGACATCACGAAGCTCGGGTGGCCAGTGGCGCAGCCCAGGTTCACCAAGCGGCCGTCGGCGAGCAGGAAGATCGCGTTGCCGTTCGGGAACACGTACTTGTCCACCTGCGGCTTGATGTTGATCTTCTCCACGCCCTTCAGCGCGTTCAACGCATCAACCTGGATCTCGTTGTCGAAGTGGCCGATGTTGCACACGATGGCCTGGTCCTTCATCGCCTGCAGGTGTTCGACGGTGATGATGTCCTTGTTGCCGGTGGTGGTGACATAGATGTCGCCACGGCCCAGGGTGGATTCGATGGTGTTGACCTCGAAGCCCTCCATCGATGCCTGCAGCGCGCAGATCGGGTCGATTTCAGTGACGATCACGCGGGCGCCATAAGCGCGCAGCGAGGCGGCACTGCCCTTGCCCACGTCGCCGTAACCGCAGACCACGGCGACCTTGCCGGCCAGCATCACGTCCATTGCGCGCTTGAGGCCATCGGCCAGCGATTCGCGGCAGCCGTAGAGGTTGTCGAACTTGCTCTTGGTGACCGAGTCGTTGACGTTGATGGCCGGGATCAGCAGCTTGCCGGCTTCGGCAATCTGGTACAGGCGGTGCACGCCGGTGGTGGTCTCTTCGGAGACGCCCTTCCAATCCTTGACCACACGCGCCCAGTAGCCCGGGCGCTCGACGGCCACGCGCTTGAGCAGGGCCTTGATGACGCTCTCTTCGTGCGAGGAAGCCGGCTCGTCGACCCAGGTGCTGCCGTTTTCGAGCTCATAGCCTTTGTGGATCAGCAGGGTGACGTCGCCGCCGTCGTCCACCACCAACTCCGGGCCGGTGAGGGTGCCGTCGGGCAGGGTGAAGGTCAGCGCGTCCAGGGTGCAGTCCCAGTACTCTTCCAGCGTTTCGCCCTTCCAGGCGAACACGGGGGTGCCGGTCGCGGCGATCGCAGCGGCTGCGTGGTCCTGGGTGGAGAAGATGTTGCACGAGGCCCAGCGCACGTTGGCGCCGATGTCCTTGAGCGTTTCGATCAGCACCGCGGTCTGGATGGTCATGTGCAGCGAGCCGGTGATGCGCACATCCTTCAGTGGCTTGGTTTGTGCATGCTTACGGCGGATCGACATCAGGCCCGGCATTTCGTGCTCGGCGATGTCCAGCTCCTTGCGGCCCCAATCGGCCAGGGAGATGTCGGCAATCTTGTAATCGGCGTGCGGGGTAATCTTTGTCACAGCGTTCATGCAATGGCTCCGGTAGGCAAACGAATGTCTGCAATTCCGGGCGCCGTTGAACGATAACTGCTGGTCGAGCCTGGCCGTATTTACCTGCACCTGTGGTGCAGTGAGCGATCAGTCCGCCCTACCGGTCGCAGCGCCCCTCGACAACAGCGTTGATTATATCGGCAGCACCCCCCCTCGGCATGAATTGCAGCCCACCCCCTACCAACGGCAGGGGAGCGGCCGACGGGCGGCTGCTATGGTCCGGGGTCGATTATCATCGGGGACGGACAATGCAGAGGAACCGGCATGCGCAAGGCTGGCGGCAGCACACATGGGTGTTGAGAGGGGCTTTGGCGTTGAGTGTACCGGTGGTGGCGGTCGCTAGCCCGGCACCTGCCAGCCCGGCAGCCGTGCAACCCGGCACTGTGGCAGGCGGCGGGTATCAGCTGCCGTCCACGGCGCTGCAGGCGGTGGTGGACGCCCCGCGCGCGCCGCTGTTGCAGCTGTCGCCCAAGCGCGACCTGGCCGCGATGCTGCAAATGCCGGCTCTGCCGGACATTGCCGAGGTGGCCCAGCCGGAGCTGAAGCTGGCCGGCATGCGCATCCATCCAAAGACGTTTGCCGCCAGCCGGTTTTCGTTCGCCAGCAAGCTATGGCTGTTGTCGGTGGCCGATGGCAGCGAGCGGCAGATTGCCGGCTTGCCGTCGCCGCTGTCGCTGGCCGACCTGAACTGGTCGCCGGACCAGCGCTATCTGGCGTTTCGCCGCGAAGATGCTGCCAGCGGTGCCAACGAACTGTGGCTGGTGGACGTGGCGGCCGGGCAGGCGCGGCGGCTGGTGGCCGGCTTGAACACCAGCGTCGACGACGACTTGCGTTGGTTGCCCGATGGCAGTGGCTTGCTGCTGCAACAGGTTGCAGGGCAGGGCGCGCCGCCGACCCGCGATGCGACACCGGCCGGCCCCGCGATCCAGCAGACCAGCGCGGCCGCCGGGGTGCGCTCGCTGCCGACCTACCAGGACCTGCTGCGCAACGAAGCCGACGCGCGCGCGTTCGAGTACTACGCCACCGGCCAGCCGATCATCGTTACGCTGAGCGGGCAGGTGCTCCCGATCGCCGCGCCCGGCATCTATCTCAATCTGTCGGTGTCGCCGGATGGCCGTTACATTCTGAGTGAACGCAGCGAGCGGCCGTTCTCGTACCTGGTGCCGGTGACTAATTTTCCGCGGCGCATCGAGGTGCTGGACCTGCAGGGCAAGCTGGTGCGTCAGATCGCGCAACTGCCGCTGGTCGAAGGCCTGCCGACCGGTAACGACGCTGTGCCGACCGGCGTGCGCGACATCAGCTGGCGGCACGATGCACCGGCCACGCTGGTGTGGGCCGAAGCGCTGGACGGCGGCGACCCGGCACGCGAGAGCAAGCTCCGCGATGCGGTGAGGATGCAGGCAGCGCCATTCACGCGCGCGCCGGTCACGCTGGCGCAGCTGGAGAGTCGGTTCGAGGGCATCCAGTGGGGCCGCGGCGATCTGGCGATCTTGAGCGAAAGCTGGTGGAAGACCCGCCGCACCAAGCAATGGCGCATTGCACCGGATCAACCGCAACGCGCGCCCGAATTGCTGTGGGACCGCTCCTCGCAGGACCGCTACAGAGACCCGGGCACGCCGGCGACGGTAGCCGATGGCAAGGGCCGCCCGCTGCTGCAGACCGGCAGCGATGGCAACAGTCTGTTCCTGCTCGGCAAGGGCGCTTCGCCGGAAGGCGACCGCCCGTTCGTGGACCGATTCGATCTGCGCAGCAAGCAGGCCACCCGCCTGTTCCATTCGCAGGCGCCGAGCTATTCCGCACCGTTGGCGTTACTGGATGCGCAGGCCACGCAGCTGTTGCTCAGCCGCGAATCGCCGGAGGAGCCGGCTAACTATGTCGTGCAGACCTTGGGCGATGCAGCGCCCGCACCACGGGCATTGACCCACTTCGCACACCCGCTACCGCAGTTGCGCGGCGTGCAGAAGGAGCAGATCCGCTATAAGCGCGCCGATGGTGTGGACCTTACGGCCACGCTGCTGCTGCCGCCCGGTTATGACCCCAAGCGCGATGGCCCACGGCCGCTGCTGATGTGGGCTTACCCGGGCGAATTCAAAAGCGCCGATACCGCCAGCCAGGTCACCGACTCGCCGTACCGGTTCAACGCGATCAGTTACTGGGGGCCGCAGGCGTTTCTGGCGATCGGCTACGTGGTGCTCAACAACCCGACCATGCCGATCGTGGGCGAAGGCGATGCCGAACCCAACGACACCTATGTGCCGCAGTTGATCGCCGATGCGCAGGCCGCGGTGGATGAAGTGGTGCGGCGTGGCGTCACCGACCGCGAGCACATCGCCATCGGTGGGCATTCCTACGGCGCCTTCATGACCGCCAACCTGCTCGCGCACACACGCCTTTTCAAGGCCGGTATCGCGCGCAGCGGCGCCTACAACCGCACGCTTACCCCGTTCGGCTTCCAGGCAGAGGAACGCAATTACTGGCAGGCGCAACCGGTGTATCAGGCGATGTCGCCGTTCAACTACGCCGACAAGATCAAGGACCCGCTGCTGCTGATTCACGGCCAGGACGACAACAACACCGGCACCTTCCCGATCCAGAGTGAGCGCATGTTCGCTGCGATCAAGGGCCTGGGCGGTACTGCGCGTCTGGTACTGCTGCCCAATGAATCGCATGCGTACCGCGCGCGGCAGTCGATCATGCAGATGCTGGCCGAAAGCGAGCAATGGTTGAAGACCAATGTTGGCGATCCTGTGAAGGATGCAGGCGCTTCACGCACACGTTGATCGATGGTTGCTTGCACCGGTAGGAGCACGCCTGCGCGCGCTGCGGCTTTATCGATAACGCTTCTTCGCGCCCAGGTGCGCTCCTGCAGCGGATGTGGCTGGGGCGCTGCCGGCAACATCTGCTGAGCCGTCCAGATGATTGCTGCGTTCACCCGTAGGAGCGGGCTTGCCCGCGAGGGAGTTACCGGGAAAGCCGCACGCGTAGGAGCGGGCTTGCCCGCCAAAGCATTACCGGGAAAGCCACGTCGCGCGCGAGCGCGCCTCCTACGAGAGCCATCGGATACGGGGCACTGGCACACGATGGTTGGTGTTGAAACCATCGCCGTCGTCGCGATCACCTAATCCTTTTGGGTTAGTCTTCGACGACTTTGCGCTTGAAGAGGGTGTGCGTTTCCGATGAACGAGTACCGCAGCAGTCTTGTGTTCGCTACCCCCGATCTTCCCTTGCGCGACGATGTGCGGCGGCTCGGTGCACTGGTGGGTGATCTGCTCGCCGAGCAGGTGTCTGCGGAATTCCTCGATGAAATCGAACGCGTGCGCACCACCGCCATTTCGCGGCGCGAAAGCGACGCCCCGCCATCCACGTTGAGCGAACAACTCACCGGGCGCGAGCCGCGTGACGCCGAAGCGCTGGTGCGCGCCTTCAGTACCTATTTTCAGGTGGTCAATATCGCCGAGCGCGTGCATCGCATCCGCCGCCGCCGCGAGTACCAGCGCAGCGGTACCGACACGCCGCAGCCGGATGGCCTGCACGACGCATTGCGCCGGCTCAAGGCGCAGGGTGTGACCCTGGACGAACTCAGCCAGTGGTTGCCGCGTATCGATGTGGAGCCGGTGTTCACCGCGCATCCCACCGAGGCAGTGCGCCGCGCGTTGCTGGAAAAAGAACAGCTGATGGTCGCCAGCCTGGTCGACAACCTGGACGGCATGCGCACGCCCAACGAACGCGCCAGCGACGCCGCGCGCTTCCGCATGGCCTTGACCGCCTCGTGGCAGACAGCCGATTCCTCGCCGGTGCGCCCCACCGTGGACGACGAGCGCGAGCATGTGGGCTTCTATCTTACCCAGGTGCTCTACCGCGTCATTCCGGTGATGTACGAAACGCTCGAACACGCCATCGAAGAAACTTACGGCAGCGTGCCAGTGTTGCCGCGCCTGCTGCGTTTCGGCACCTGGGTGGGGGGCGACATGGACGGCAATCCCAATGTGGATGCCAACACCATTGCCGGCACCCTGGATGCACAGCGGCGCGCGGTGCTGGACCGCTATCAGAAAGAACTCTGGCAGCTGGCCAGCCTGCTCAGCCAATCGACCACGCTGGTGCAGGTGAGCCCTGAGCTCACCGCGCAGCTGGAACGCTACCGCGCGCTGCTCCCCGAGGCCGCCGCACGTTCGCGCCCGCGCCATGGCGACATGCCGTACCGCCTGCTCAACGACCTGATGCGCGCACGCCTGCAGGCCACCCTGGACGATGCCGACGGCGCCTACGCGGCGCCATCGGAGCTCGAACACGACTTGCAGTTGATCCTGGACAGCCTGCAAGCCAACAAGGGCCTGCATGCCGGTTGGTTCGCGGTGCGGCGTCTGCTGTGGCGCGTGCGCAGTTTCGGTTTCCATCTGGCGCGATTGGACGTGCGCCAGGAATCGAGCGTGCATGCGCGCGCCGTGGCCGATGCCTTGGGCCAGACCGACTGGGACGTGCAGGACGCCACCCAGCGCGCCGCCGTGCTCGGCCCCTATGCCGCCGGAAAAGAGCCCTTGCCGCGTGTGCAGGATGAAGGCAATGCGCGGCTGGATGCGGTGTTCGCCGCGCTCGCCGATGCACGCACGCGCCACGGTGCCGATGCATTGGGCAGTTACATCATCTCGATGGCGCACAACCGCGCCGACGTGCTCACCGTGCTCACACTGGCACGTCGCGGCGGGCTGGTCGACGACGCTGGCGCCGTGCCGCTGGATATCGTGCCGCTGTTCGAAACCGTGGACGATCTGCGTGGCGGTACCGGTACCGTGCAGGACCTGCTCGCCGACCCGGTGTATCGCCAGCATCTGGCCGCGCGCAGCGATACGCAGATGGTGATGTTGGGGTATTCGGATAGCGGCAAGGACGGCGGCATCGCCGCTTCGCGCTGGGGCCTGCAACGCGCGCAGGTCGAGTTGCTGGAAGCGGCCGCCGAGTTGGGCGTGCGGCTGACCTTCTTCCACGGCCGCGGCGGTTCGATCGCA
Source organism: Xanthomonas vasicola pv. musacearum NCPPB 4379 (assembly GCF_000277895.2). NCBI lineage: Bacteria > Pseudomonadati > Pseudomonadota > Gammaproteobacteria > Lysobacterales > Lysobacteraceae > Xanthomonas > Xanthomonas vasicola. The sequence continues at coordinate 962,625 of NZ_CP034655.1, forward strand.
CGCGGTGGCGGCAAGACCAGCCGCGCGCTGGATGCCGCACCGCGCGGCAGCGTCGATGGCCGCTTGCGCGTTACCGAGCAAGGTGAGGTGATCCACCGCAAATACGGCATTCGTGCATTGGCGTTGCGCTCGCTGGAGCAGATGACCGGCGCGGTGTTGCTTTCGAGCCTGCGCCCGCGTGCGCCCGAGCCGCGCGAGGAGCGCTGGCGCCCGGCGATGGATCTGGTGGCCGAACGCAGCACCGTGGCCTATCGCGCGTTCGTCGGCGCGCCGGATTTCATGCAGTACTTCCGCCTGGCCACGCCGATCGATGTGATCGAGCGCATGACGCTGGGCTCGCGCCCGTCGCGGCGGCTAGGCCAGGATGCGGCGCTGTCAAACCTGCGTGCGATTCCGTGGGTGTTTGCGTGGAGTCAGGCGCGTGCGGTGATTCCGGGCTGGTACGGCGTCGGCAGCGGTCTGCAGGCGGCAGTGGATGCCGGGCATGAAGACACCTTGCGCGAAATGGCGCAGGACTGGCCGTTCTTCCGCACCTTCCTGGACGACATCGCCATGGTGTTGTCCAAGGGCGATCTGAACATCGCCGAGTTGTTCTCGCGGTTGTCGGGCGACTTGCACACACGGTTTTTCCCGCTGATCCGCGACGAACTGGCCTTGACCAAGGGCTGGGTCAAGGCGCTGCTGCAGCAGCAATCGCTGTTGCAGCACGACCCGCGGCTGGCGTTGTCGATTCGCCTGCGCAACCCCTACATCGACCCGATCAGCGTGCTGCAGGTGGACCTGCTGCAGCGCTGGCGCGCCACCGATGGCGAAGACGAGGAACTGCTGCGCGCGCTGGTGGCCTGCGTCAATGGCGTCTCGCAAGGCGTGCAGAACACCGGCTGATCGCATGGCCGGCTGCAAGGCCGGGCAGGGAGCATATCCACGGCAAGCCAACGGCGATCAGGCCGTTGGTCGGAAAGGGCACGCAAGCGGCAAGCGGACTCTGGCGCAACCGGACAAATCTGTCCGATAATGCCGGCATGATGACTTCCCGCCCCGATGCCGCGCTGCGCCGCCGGCAGATTCTCGATGCCGCCGACGAAGTGTTCAGCGAACACGGCGTCAATGCCCCGCTGGAATTGGTGGTGGAGCGCGCCGGTCTTGGCCGCGCCACCCTGTACCGCAATTTCCCCGACCGGCTCGCGCTGATGACGGCGTTGATGGCGCGTGGCCTGGATGGGCTGGAGCGTATGGCCGCCGACTTGGCCGACCGCCCGGATGGCTTGGCGGTGCTACTGCACGATGTGGCCGAGCACATCGCCCAGTCCGCGCCGATGGTGGACTTCTGGCGCTCGATCGAACGCGCGCACCCGGCAGTGCACGCAGCGGACCGGCGCGTGGTCAGCATCTTTCTGCCGTTCGTGCATCGCGCCCGCGACGCCGGGTTGTGCCGGGCCGATGTCGATGACGAGCAGTTGTTGCTGGTGATCGACATGCTGGGCAGCTGCCTGCGCGGTAGCGACGAAGCCGAACGCAAGCGGCTTGCGCATCGCTCTGCCGATCTGTTGATGCATGCGCTGGGCATGCAGGTGTCTTGAGACCGCACGTGATGACACGCGCCACACGTGTCCGCATGGTGTTGAGCGTTTTGCTAACGCCACTACCAGTCGGTGAATTTCAAGATGTTATTGAGCCTCACCAAGTGAACTTCGTGTCCAAGTAGTGTATTCCAGAAATCCTGACGACTTTCCTTTTGTCCTGCTCCGTCCCACTCGACCACACGGATTTTTGATGGGCCTCGCGCACTTAAAAGTGAGTTGAGATGTCTATCGCATCCCGAGTAACCAACAAGCACGGCTGATTCGGATTCTTCCAGTGCTTTCGCAAAATGCTCCCAATAACAGGTAAGCAACCGCGACGCGGCAATCACCGTCTCCTTGTGCTTCACATGGGTCAGTACGATATGGGAGCCTGTAATGTCTTGATCAGTGCCGAGCTCTGCCTGCCGAAGTTTTATTACTTTCTTATCTCTATCGCCGTCATCTCGATCAACAAACAGCGGCGATCCGTGCAGGTGCATGTAATAGCCGAAGTCGCGGCCGTATTTCCTCTCCAGGTTGTCTTCTGCGAATCCATTTCTCAAAAATCCGTCCACAAGTGCTCCGTTATAGCCATCGAGAACTTCTTCTTTAATCATGGGTTGATAAAGGAGATTGTCGTAGTTCAACGTGGCGACGTGAGATTTTGTTTTCTTGGAGTAAGCGACAAGAGACGCGATGAAATCCATGGGCAGCCCAGAATCCCGCCGATGGAAATACAGTGACGTTTGGTAGAGGAATTTTCTGACCGCCTCAGGAAAGCGCTTCCCGTCGTCGCTTAACCAATGAAGCTCGCCACTCCCGGTTCGAGAAAGAAAATCGCAGGCCGATACGACGAGTTGCAGGTCGTCCAAGTCGTCTTCGCCATGAGGACGGTCTCCTTCATCGCTCAAGCAGTAGCGGACCAGGTCCTTTGTGGGCTCATCAAGAGCCACGCTATCTTCCCACGTGCGCCCGATGGCGTTGTCCAGCGAGAAGAACGTTGGGTCCAATGCCATCCCCAACCCGTTTCCAAAAACCAACGTCGCTCTGGCCACCCATTCCTCCGCTGTAAGAGTGCAACACTTGCGTCGACAATGCCTCGCTGCACTGGAACATATGACTTGACAGGCAGTAACTGAGAAGTTGACCCATGGAAGGTCTGATGTCTTTGCTGGATGGCGGCTCCCTCGGGGGAGACAGCTGCCGGCAGCATGACGGTCGATGTCGCTTAAGACATGTTGTCTTGCACGCAGGCACGCCGACTGGCTAAGCGGCCGCACGCGCAGGACAGCACAAAATTAGCATCAATACGTCCGTGAATGTGCCGACTTGCGCATGCGATGCGTGCATTTTTCATGTTCGCAGGCACGGTCACCAAACTGAAATACCGCATCACCACCATGCGCGGCGCCTGCTTGCAGGTGTGATGCAGCAGCGCCGCTGCTGACTGCCTCGCTCCCCACATTCGCGGTGGCGTAGCTGTGGCTTCGGTACATGGCGCGCTGCTGCATTCATCGGATTACCTCATGATCGTTCGTTGTTCGCTGTTGCGTCCTTCGCTGTTGTCGCAGGCGCTGTGTTTATCGTTGTGTGCGCTGTGCGGGCATGCCGCTGCCCAGGAGACGCAGGCCACCACACCTGCCAAGGGTGAGATGGCCACGCTGGACAAAGTCACTGTCGCTGCCACGCGTTACAACGCGACCGACATGCAGATGGCCGCGACCAACACCGTCAATGTGTTGTCAGCCGACGATCTCAAGACCACCGCCGTGCACAACGTGGCTGAAGCGTTGGGCCTGATGCCGGGCGTCAATGTGATCAATACCGGGCAATCGTATTTCGGCGGCATCGACGGCGCTGCACGCGGCGAAGGCATGTTCTCATCGGTGCGTGGCCTCAATGCCGAATACAACGTCAACCTGATCAACGGCATCAACGTGGCACAGGGCATGCCGTATAGCCGCGGTGTGCAACTCAGCTTGCTGCCGCCCTCCGGCTTGCAGACCATCGCCCTGAACAAAACCTCCACCGCCGATATGGACGGCGATGCGATCGGCGGCACCATTGATTACCGCACCCCCAGCGCATTCGATTCAACCGACCGCCAGGGCGGCAGCGTGACGCTAAGCGGACGACTGGAAAGCCGTGCACGCGACTACGGCGATTCCGGTCTGGGCAGCGGCGCAGCCGGCGATTGGCATGCGCGTTTTGGCGATGCCGGGCAGTTCGGCGTGGCGGTCAGTGCTTATTACGACGAGCGCCATTTCGTGAACAGCGAAGTGGCCGCCGCTTCGGCTGCACGCAACGATGGCGCGTGGAAATTTGCCCGTGCCGATGCCAGCGGCAATCTGGCAGCCGGCGCCGACCCGCAGGATGTGTTGCAGAGCACCGGGATGAATATCGGTTACTCGCAAGGCGAGACGCGCCGCTACGGCGGCAATGCGGCGTTCGATTGGCGCGTGGACCCCAGCCTGCATCTGTATGCACGCATGACCTACGCCTTCGCCAAGACCGAGCAAAACACCGGCTACACGCAGTTTGTCCCGGCCAATGTCAGCTTCACCCAGATCGGCAGCAGCGGCGTGTATCAGCCGCAGATCAATCGCGTTGCAGTGCGTTACTGGTATGAAACCAACCCCGAAGAGGCTGACCTTGCCACCGTGCAGTTCGGTGCAGACAAGCAGCTCGGGCATTGGACATTCTCACCGAACATCTTCTACGGCACCGGCAATAACGATCGCCCGGACCACGTGGAAATTTCCGCGCGCAACGATCAATACAGGTCAAGCAACTTCGCCTATGGCGCCAACCGCTTCATCAGCTACGACGCCAATGGCTTTCCGATGCCGCTGCTCACTCCGGCCATGCAGGCACAGGCCTCGGATGTGGGCAGCCTGTACGCGCGACGCACCGGGCAGATTTCCAGGCAATACAGCGGCCAGGACAAGGGTGGCGGCAAGTTCGATGTGGCATACGATTTCGATGCCGGGCTGCTTAGCCGCATTGCGTTCGGCGTGAAGTATGTTGACAGCTCGCGCAACTTCACCGATCGCGACTGGACCAATGCCAAGTACACCGACGGTACCTTGTTGCGCGACACCGGCCTGATCGCGCAGCGCTACGATTCGGTCTATCCGGACCAATATGCGTTTCCCACCGTGCGCCTGAGCAATGCAGCGCTCAACGACCTGATTGCGCGCACGCTCACGCCGGCCAGTTTCGACAGTTGCGGCAAGCTGGCGGTCAATAACCTCAACTGCAACACCATGCGCGCCACCGAAGCGGTGAGCGCGGCCTACGCAATGGCGACTTTGCGCACCGGTAACTGGGAAATTCTGCCGGGCATGCGCTTCGAACATACGGCTATCACCAACACGTTCTGGGCCCAGCCGGCCGCCATCAACGGTGCCGAGCAGGTCGGCGCATTCGCCAACAATCACACGCGCTACAACGTCGCTTTGCCGAGCGTGTTCGTCAATTACCGGCCCGATGGCGATGGCGCCGTGTATCGCGGTTCGGTGTGGACCAGCTACACGCGCCCGGCCTTTGTGCAGTTGGGCGGCGGCCGCTCCACCGATATTTCCAGCGACGGCCAGACCACCATCACCGAAGGCAACCCGGATCTGAAACCGATCAAGTCGCTGAATGTGGATGTGTCGGGCGAATGGCAGAACGACAGCGGCGGCCACGCCATGTTGGCCGGCTATTACAAGCGCCTCACCGATTACATCTACGAGAGCGGGTCGAATGCCGCCAACCCCGGCGAAAGCGGTACCGCCAGTACCCGTTTCGTGCGTCCGCAAAACGGCGGCGACGGCCGCGTGCTGGGCATGGAAGCGGCTGTGCGGCAGACCTTCCAGGGCCTGCCCGCGCCGCTGGATGGCTTCGGCATCGGCGCCAATGTCACCCGTCAGACCACGCGCGTGGATCTGGGGACGGAAGGCTTCGCACACGAACGCATCCAGAACGCACCCAACCTGCTCGCCAACGCAGAACTGTTTTATGAAAAGGGGCCGTGGTCGGTCAACGTGAGCTATCACTACTCCGGTGAATACGTGTCGGTGTACGACTATCTCAACCGGGGCGCGCATTGGGACAACGTGTGGATCAAGCCGATCACCCGCGTCGATCTGCACCTGGGCTATGCGCCCACCGACCACCTGCGCGTGGATCTGTCGGTGGCCAACCTCACCAAGCAGCACAGCTATTGGGCACACGTGGGCCACGATAGTGATGCAATTTCCGACATCGTCGATTCCGGCATGACCAGTCTGGTGACCGCAAAATATGTGTTCTGATCAAGCACGATGCGCAGGCGACGACCTGGCAGGCGCCAACGTCATGACCGATGCGCAACAAGACGCAGGACGCGCAGATGGTTGCCATGGAACGGGGCAGGGGGCGTCGCAACCTGCGCTGTTGGCCGGCGGTGGGGAACCGCCGTTGGCCGCGCGCTTGGTCGTCGGCGTGCGTGACGCGATGGGGATCGCGGCACGCACGTTATATGCAGTACGCATGCAGCGCGTTGGCATTGCGCGCATGCCTAACAAAATGCCTAGCGGCATGTCCGTGGCAACTGGCAGCGCGCTGTGCATGCTGTTGGTGGTTGGGCTTGCGTTGGGTGGCTGCGCAGCCTCAACGCCGAGTGCATCCACGCCGCGTGTTGGCGATCAATCGACCGACACCGCCGGCCAACAGGCAGGCACGGGTACGCCGGCCTCTGCGCAAACCGCACAACTGGAGCGCGTGGTGGTGGTGTTCCGGCACGGCGTCCGCGCACCGCTGCAAGGCGAGGCCGCCGCTGCGCACTATGCCGATCAACCCTGGCCGCAGTGGTCCACGCCTGCCAGCCTGCTCACCGCGCATGGTCGCAAAGGTGTGCAATTGAGCGGCGAGTACCTGCGTCAGTGGTTGGCACAGCAGGCCTTGCTGCCGAGCAGCAGCTGCCCGGCCAGCGGCAGCGTGTCGGTGTGGGCCAATACCGATCAACGCACCATCGCTAGCGGCGCGTTGCTGGCCGATGCGCTGGCCCCTGGTTGCGGCATTGTCGCCGGGCATCGGGAGGCTGGTAGCAACGATCCGCTGTTCCGACCGATCGAAGCCGGCGCGGTACCGTTCGACGCGACTGCAGCGGTGGCATCGATCCAGCAACAGACCGGTGGCCCTGCTGCCTTGCTGCAAGGCCATGCCGCCGAGCTGCAGGCGCTGCAGCAGATTCTGGGTTGCACGCAGACGCCCTGCGATTTCGCACAGATGCCTTCCACGCTGGCGCCATCGGCCAACGGGCGTGGCCTCAAATTAGGCGGCCCGATCGACCTGACCTCCGGCACTGGCGAGGTGTTGCTGCTGCAATACGCAGAAGGTCTACCGCTCTCGCAGGTCGGCTGGGGGCGCGCCACACCCGAACGCCTGGCACAAGTGTCGCGCTTGCACGCATTGCTGTTCGACATCTATGCACGGCCGCACTACATGGCCGCACGGTCGGGTGCACCGCTGGCGCGCGAGGTCTTGCAACGTTTCAGCGATGCGCAGGCACCGAAAGTCTCGCTGTTCGTCGGCAGCGACACCCACATCGCCGCCTTGAGTGGCCTGCTGGGTGTGCATTTTCATCTGCCTGGCTACGGCGCCGACGACCCGCCACCGGGCGGCGCTCTGTTGCTTGGTTTGTGGCGCGAACCCAATGGCGAGCGGGTCGTGCGCGCCCAATACCTGGCGCAATCGCTGGATCAATTGCGCACCCTGGCACCGCTGGATCTCGCTCACCCACCCTTGCAGCAGCAGGTGGCGCTGGGTCTGTGTGCTCCGGAGCGGCGCATCGCGTGCCCATTGTCTGAATTTGCCAAGGCGCTTGAGCAGCAATTGCGGCTTGATCAATAGCCGCGTGATCGCGATGGCTATCTTTGAGTAGTTGGCATGCGGTGTAGCTTGGTCGCATACCTGCTGGCGATTTTCGCCCTGCGTCGCTGCCTACGCTTGCTGCGTGTGCGCTCCAGGGCGCTGCACCAGTGGCGCTCAAGCGTGTGCGTTGGAGCTTGGAAAGAGAGGAGCTTTACCCGCTTACATCAGGAGCGTGCTATTGCTTCCTCCCACCGGAACAGTGTCCTCCTTGATGGGGGAGAAGGTGCACCGTAGGGGTGGATGAGGGTGCGCGGCAGAGAGTCACCAGTTTCTGCAATGACCAATGCGTTGCCACGCGCCTGCACCGATTGCTTCGCTCCGTACCCTCACCCCAACCCCTCTCCCGTGGGGAGAGGGGCTTTATCTCCTACGCCGATGTGCGCCGCATCTACTGACGACAACAACACCATCGCTCCAGCCATGCCGCGCCAAGCTGCTGCATCAGGCCACTGCAAGCGATACAAACTGCAATCGAGATAGCTGCAACAGCATCCGTTGCATCCCACCGACAAACCCTAAAACGCAACTGGGCCGCATCAGCGGCCCAGTCATGAAGCATCTCGCTCGTTCCCGCAGGGAGCGGCGTGATTATTTCAGCTTCGCAGCATCACGCAGAGCGTCGGCGCGGTCGGTCTTTTCCCACGAGAACGAGGTCGCGCTGTGCTGCGCGCCGGCGCCGTCGGTGTAGGTGAAGTCCTTCGGCTTGCGGCCGAAGTGGCCATAGGACGCGGTCTGCTGGTACATCGGGTGGATCAGGTCGAGCATCTGGATGATGCCGAACGGGCGCAGGTCGAAATGCTTGCGGATCAGCTTTTCGATCTGCTCGTCGGCGATCTTGCCGGTGCCGAAGGTGGTGACCGAAATCGAGGTCGGCTCGGCCACGCCAATGGCGTAGGAAACCTGCACTTCGCAACGGTCGGCCAGGCCCGCAGCCACCACGTTCTTGGCCACGTAGCGCGCCGCGTAGGCGGCCGAACGGTCGACCTTGGACGGATCCTTGCCCGAGAATGCGCCGCCACCGTGACGCGCCCAGCCGCCGTAGGTGTCGACGATGATCTTGCGACCGGTCAGGCCGCAGTCGCCCACCGGGCCGCCGATCACAAACTTGCCGGTCGGGTTGATGTGGAACTTGGTGCCCTTGTGCAGCCACTTGGCCGGCAGCACCGGCTTGAGGATTTCCTCGCGCACCGCTTCGATCAGGTCTTTCTGCTTGACGCCCGGGTCGTGCTGGGTCGACAGCACCACCGCATCGATCGCCGTCGCCACGCCGTCTTCATAGCGCAGGGTGACCTGCGACTTGGCGTCCGGACGCAGCCACGACAGCGCCGAGTTCTTCTTCTTGCGGATCTTGGCCTGCTGCTCGACCAGGCGGTGCGACAGGTGGATGGCCGCCGGCATGAAGCTGTCGGTTTCGTTGGTGGCATAGCCGAACATCAGGCCCTGGTCGCCAGCACCCTGCTGCTCGGGGTTCTTGCGGTCCACGCCCTGGTTGATGTCCGGCGACTGCTTGCCGATCAGGTTGAGCACGCCACAGGTCTCGCCGTCGAAGCCGACCTCGGAACTGTTGTAGCCGATGTCCAGAATAACCTTGCGGGTCAAGGCTTCCAGGTCGATCCAGGCACTGGTGGTCACTTCGCCGGCCACGATCGCAACGCCCGTCTTGACCATCGTCTCGCAGGCCACGCGGGCGCGCTTGTCCTGGGCCAGGATGGCGTCCAGCACTGCGTCGGAGATCTGGTCGGCGATCTTGTCCGGATGGCCTTCGGAGACCGATTCGGAGGTGAACAGGTAGCTGGACATCAGGCTTATATCCCTTTATTCGGATGAAAAGATGGGTGCGGATGATACACGCCCCGTGTGTCGATTGTATTGTGCGCCTGAATGGATCGCTTTAGGGTTAAGCCGATATCGGTGCAAACCGGCCGCACGCACGGCGGCCACACGTCGGCACGGCGATTAACTGTCCGGTGACGGACCGGTGCGAGCCGGCCGAACACCACGTTAAACAGTCGTATCCGTGCATGTCCGGCCTGCTAGCATCGGCCGATGGATTCAGTGACCCAGATCGTTCTTGGCGGCGCCATCGCTGCCGCCATTGCGCCGCCCGGACAGCGGCGTGCCGCCTTGCTGGCCGGCGCGGCGCTGGGCACCTTACCCGACCTTGATGCACTGGCGCTGCTGCCGCTGACCGACGACCCGGTGACGTTGATGACGGTGCACCGCAGCGTCAGCCATTCGTTGTTCGTGCTGCCGTTGGTCGGTTGGTTGATCTGGTGGCTGTTCCGGCGCTATGGCAACGGACGGGTAGCCGGTGCGCCCACCCGCTGGTTCTGGGCGATCCAGCTGGCCCTGATCACGCACCCGCCGCTGGATGCGTTCACCGTCTACGGCACCCAGCTGTGGTGGCCGCTGCATCCGCATCCGACGATGTGGTCGAGCGTCTTCATCATCGATCCGGCGTACACCCTGTGGCTCCTGCTGGCCTGCGTAGTGGCCTGGTTTGCGCGCGCGCGTCCGTTTGCGCAGCACGTGCTGGTGATCGGCTTGGTGGCGAGCACCGCGTATCTGGGCTGGTCGTTGATTGCCAAGCAACTGGTCGACCGCCAAGCCGATCGTGCGCTGGGGGCGATGGGCCTGGCCGATGCACCGCGGTTCTCGGTACCGATGCCGCTCAATACATTGTTGTGGCGCGTGGTGGCGATGACGCCCAGCGGCTATGTCATCGGCGAGCGTTCGCTGGTGGCCGACACCGGCCCGATGCACTTTCGCGGGTTTTCCAGTAACACCCAGGCCTTGGGCGAAGTGGCTGCGTTCGACTCGGTGCGCCGGCTGACCTGGTTCAATCGCGGCTTCATGCGCGCGCGCCTGGTCGATGACGACCTGATGCTGAGCGACCTGCGCATGGGGCTGGAGCCGGACTACAACTTCAACTTCGTGGTTGCCCATCGCGACAATGGAACGTGGCAGCCGATCGTGCCGCGGCAAGTGCAGGCGGCGTACCGCGCGCCGGTGGCACGCGACCAGATCGGCGCGGTGTTGGCGCAGATGTGGCAGCGCATCTGGCACGAGCCCAGCAGCACCGTGCTGACCGGCGACCTGGAACACGCCGGCGCTCCGGCCACCGCGCCCGCATCGGCAACTCAGTAGACCGTGGCGCGCGCCTGCACGAACGAATAGAAGAACACCGCGTTCGGGTCGCTGTGCACCTGCGCCAGTTCGCGGCGCATGCCATCCACGGTGGCGGCGTCGACCGCGCCGGCCTGCAGCAATTGGTCGGCCGCCGACAGCAGCACTTCTTCCCAGAAACCGATCATGGTCTTGCGCCGACCCGGCTCGCGGTTGTCCAGATGCAGCGTCTTGATCTCGGTGTGCACGTCACGGAAACCGCCGGCCAGCAGCAGGTTGCCCAGCTTGGCGCCGACGAACGGGTCGCCACCCTGGTCATGCTGGAAGTCGTTGAATGCCATCCAGTAGCGCCACAGGTTGGGCGAATACGGATGCAGCAGGAACGAGGCATTCATCACCTCGGTCACGTACACCGGCGAGCCGGGCAGCAGCACGCGCCGCACTTCGTTGAGTACGCGCGCAGGCGAGGGCACGTGCTCAAGCACCCAGCATAGAAACGCCGCATCGAACTGACGCGCTTCGAACGGCAGATCGCTCGCATCGGCCTGCTGCAGCGTGTAGCGCTCGCGGCACCACGCCAGCCGTTCAAGATTTGCCCGCGCCGCGCCCAGCTGCGCCTCGCTCAGATCCACGCCAGTGACATGCAGGTCGGGAAAACGGCGCAGCAGAATCTCCGTCTGCGCACCGACGCCGCTGCCCACTTCCAGCAGGCGACGCGCGCCGCTGTAATCGATCTGATTGAACAGCGTGGCTTCGAGCAAGCGCGCCTGTTTGAGCAGACGCGCCTGTTCGGTGGCCGAAAATCCGTGCAGATAGGTCGGGGTGTCGCTCGGTGCGCTCATGCGTGCGGCTCCAGCAATGCAGAAAGACTCAGGCAGCGTCGGACAATGAGGGCGGCGCGCCGGCGATCAAGGCGTCGAAGTAATCGCGTGTCAGGGCCAACTGGGCTTCCGGCGTTTCGGCGCGATTGACCACGGCACGGAAGTCTGCGCTTTGCGGGTGATCCTTGGCGTACCAACCCAGATGCTTACGTGCGATGCGCACGCCCTGGGGTTGGCCGTAGAACGCGTGCAGCGCTTCCAGATGGCTGAGCAAGGTGTCGCGCACGAACGCCAGCGACGGTGGCGGCAACACTTCGCCAGTGGCGAGGAAGTGCGCTACTTCGCCGAAGATCCACGGGCGCCCTTGTGCGGCGCGGCCGATCATCACTGCATCGGCGCCGGTCTCGCGTAGCACCTGCGCGGCCTTTTGCGGCGAATCGATATCGCCATTGGCCACCACCGGAATCTGCAGCGCGGCCTTGATCTGCGCAATCGTCGCGTACTCGGCGCTGCCGGTGTAATGCTGGTCGCGGGTGCGCCCGTGCACAGCGAGCGCGGCAATGCCGCAGTCCTGCGCAATGCGCGCAATCACCGGCCCGTTACGGTGGTCGCAATCCCAGCCGGTGCGAATCTTCAAGGTCACCGGCACGTTCACTGCCCGCACCACCGCGATGAGGATGCGTGCCACCAGGTCTTCATCGCGCATCAGTGCCGACCCGGCCCAGGCGTTGCACACTTTCTTGGCCGGGCAGCCCATGTTGATGTCGATCAACTGCGCACCGTGGTCGACGTTGTAGCGCGCTGCCTCGGCCAGTTGCTGCGGCTCGGTGCCGGCGATCTGCACGCTGATGGGGTCCGGCTCGCCGGCATGGTCCATGCGGTGCAGCGATTTGCGCGTGCCCCAGAAGCGCCGGTCGGAGATGGTCATCTCCGATACCGCCAGCCCCGCACCCAGCCGCTTGCATAGCAGCCGGAATGGCTTGTCGGTGACGCCCGCCATGGGCGCGAGGATCACCTTGGGGGCGATGGAGTAAGGGCCGATTTGCATGGCACTAGTGTATCGGCAGGCGTCCTTGCCTGCCGTGTGTGTGCGCCTGCCGCCGCCGCGTGCTGCCCGCTAGCGACGGTGCAGGGCAATTTCCGAGCACTGGCCGCGCCCGCCTGGCGGCTGCGCAGTCGTTTTGTTAGCTGCGCTTATTGCGAGATGGCCAGGTTGTCCAGATACAGCTTGGTCTGCGCCCCGGCGCGCGCGCGATACTCGACCACGTTGTCGCCGGCAGTCAGTGTTGCCGTCTGCGGGCTGCTGGCCCAGTCGCTGGCCGAGCTGGTCTGCGTGAAGGCCGGCGTCCCGACCCGAACGCCGTTGACGTAGAGGTCGATGGTGTTGAGGCTCCCGCCGGGTGCGGAATAGCGGGTGCTCAAGGTGTAGGTGCCGGCCGTGGGGACAGTGACAGTGGTGCGCAGACGTGCGCCCGGGTTGCCGCCGACGTCCACATATCCCATGCCTTGGTAATTGCGAACGGCGCCGTAGAGGCCGTTGGCGACCAGGCTGCCAATACTTCGGAAATCGAAGTTTTCGGCCTCGTACTGGCGCACACCGGTGTAGGTGGCTGGCGCGGCCGGTGCCTGGATGTTGGCGGTCGGGAACGCGCTCAGGCGCCCGGTGGCAGGGCCGGAACATTTCACGGTGATGTCCAGCGGGCCGTTGTGGGCGACGTTGAGTGTCAGCCCGTCGCTGCTGCGCGTGGCCGTGATCGTGCTGGGCTGGTGGTCGCCGCGATCGGCAAAGGTGTAGGTGGGAGGAGCACTGGCGCCACTGATGGTGAGGGTGTCGGTCTTGAGCGGGCCGGTTTCGGAATCGAAATTGGTCAGGTAGATCGACAGTGAGTCGGAAAATTCCTTGATCACGCCGGTCGTGTACGGCCCGTAGGTCACTTTTACGGATGCGCAGGTGTTGTACTTCAGGTCCAGCGTGCCGCTTGCACTCTGATTGGTCTTGTACGGGTTGTAGGTCACCCAGGTGTTGTCCTGGCGTCCTGCGTAGATATCGCCGCTGTATTCCTGCGGAAACAGCGCGTTCAACTCCTGGGTCTTGGCTGCGATACTGGGCCAGCGCGTGGCGTATTCGCTGCGCTTGATCTGCACCGGAAACGACTTTGCCGCTTCGTCGGTGAGCTTCAACACGGTCGGAATGGCCGGGCAGCGTCCACTCTTTTTATACCAGCTGTGCTGGTTGAGATACGTCCCGTCGTCGTCCATCAAATACAGGCCGGAGAACAGCGTTTCCGGCGATGCATACAGTGTCCGGTCGTTGCCGCTGGTGGTGTCGTCCACCACGACGACTTTGGTCCGGTCGATCACCTGCTGGCGGCTGAGGATGCGCAGGGTGCCATCGATGATCTTGCGGTAGACATCCATGTGGATGTTCTTGAACTGCGGGAAAAATTCCCAGCGCCGGGTGCTGTAGCCATCGGCGGTCAGGCCATTGGACAAGCTATGCACGGTGTCGGCGGTAATCAACTCCGGGCCGTCGAAATAGGTTTCGCCGGTCAGCGCTAAGTGCTCGATCAAGTGCGGCGCACCTGCCTGCACCGGATAGCTGCTGCCATCGGCGGCGTACCAGCCGGTGCGATCCGGGCGGATGCCGTAGTGTCCGGCGAAACCGGACAGGAACATGCCCAGGCTAACGCTTCGATGTCGTGGAAGCCGTAGTTGGCGGTGAACTTTTCTTCGATGATGAAATTCTTGGAATAGCTGCCGAGCGCATTGCGGAGCGCTTCGTTGCGTTTGACCATCGCCAATGGATTGATGTTTGCGCCCCAGTAGCCGCCGGTGAAGCTCACCGCCAGGTAGCCGCCGTACTTGTTGGTGAGCTTGAGCAGGTTGGACCAATGCTCCCAGCGCTGCGCCGCCGACACCGAACAGGGCTCATCGAAGCCCCAAAACTGCTCGGCATAATTGAAGCCGAGGAAGTTCGGATAGTCGCGGAAGAATTCACCGTAGACGGTCGATTCCAGATCGGTGCCGGCGGGATAATCGGGGAAGTGGCTGAAACCGCCGCTGGAAGGCTGGATCATCGCCCAGACCCCATTGGCGGCCGCCGTCTTGATCCACGAGCGCGCGGTTTCGATGCCGTTTTCCACCTGGATCCAGTTGCACTGATTCCCGGTGGCGCCTTTGTGATTGATCGACAGCGAGATCAGCAGAACCGAATACGGGCGCAGATCGGCGGGAATCAGGTCGATGATCTTTTGCGGGTCGGCCGCATTCCAGGTGTCGGCGGTGATGACGAACATCGGCTGGTCGGGCGAGAGCGTGCGGCGTAGCGACGGATCGGAGGTCACGCTCGCTGTTGTCGTGGCCGCCGGCGTAGTGGTGGACGTCATGGCGCGGGGAGCACTCTCGGTGACTGTCGCCGCCGGCGATGGCATCGCAGCGGCGCTCGTATCGGGAGCATCCTGGCCACCACAGGAACTGAGCAGGCAGGGAAGTAAGGCGCATGGCAGCAGCATTGGCTTGCGCAATCGACGCAGGATCATCGGTTGTTCCATTGAGCTTGGGGGGCAGGGCCAGGCGCACGCTGCACTGCCGATTGCGTGGCGTGGAGTGTGCCAGTTCGACGATGCAGGCCGCATGTTGGCAAGCCGCGCCGCCAAAGGCGGCCCCGAATGACAACAGGCAATGGTCGTGGTGCGCCCGGTGATGCGGCGATAGTAGTGAGGCGAGGACAACGCGCTAGCGCGCGCAACCGGTCAGCACGTTTTATGCAATGCGCTTTCGCTTTTCGAGCACAGAAAGCAGCGCTCGGTCACGCGTGAGCGCGATGGCGCATCGGTTGGCGTGCCGAAAGCAGCAGGACGTGCGCAGCACTGCGAGGAAAAAGATGCGGTCGTTGCAGTGTCACGTCGTGGGCGCAAGGCCGTGCGACGGGGTTGCCGGATTGTTGTAGTCGTCATGGAGCGCGAGACACGCGCACGCATGCTTTCAGGAGACCTGGGCAGGCCAATGTGGGTGCCGTATCGTATCGACGGCGTGCGCATGTAGCGCACGCCGAACCGCCGTGAAACGCGGTCTCAGTCGTCTGCGCGCAGCCGCGGCATCGACACAGCCGCACCTTCCACTTCGGTGGAGCGCGCTGCATAACGTGTGGCAAAGCGCACGTGGGTTGCGAAGCTGACAGCCGGCAGTTGCGCCAGCGATGCCACCAGTGCCCCGTTGAACGCGTCGCCAGCACCGGTGGTATCGATGGTCTGTGCGCTTTCCGCACCCACCCGGTAATGCGCTGCGGTATCGCCGCGCAGTTGTTCTTCGGCGTGCGAAATAAAGGCGCCCACAGCACCCAGCGTCACCACGACGGTACCGCCCGGCAGCAGCTTGCGGCACAGCGAGTGCAACGTATTGCCATCCAGCGCGGCGACATCGTCGACATTGATGCGTTCGCCGACATGGCGACCGAGCAGGGCGGCAAATTCGGTTTCGTTCGGCGTTAACACATCCGACAGTTTGAGCAGACTGATCGAGGTCGGCGCATTGGCCGGCGCAGCGTTGAGTACAGTCAGCACGCCGCATTCGCGTGCCAGCGCCAGTGCCGATTCGACGGTTTCCGCTGGCGATTCCAGCTGCGCCAGCAGTACCTTTGCCGCAGCAATCAGCGGACGCTGATTGTCGACAAAGCCCGCACTCAGCACCGAATTGGCGCCGGCACCAATCACGATGGTGTTGCGGCCGTGCCCGTCGACATAGATGCCACCGGTGCCGGTCGGTTCATTGCTCGGTTCGGCAATCAGCGCAAAACCATCGTGCGCCGCCAGCGAGCGCGCCAGCGCACCACCGGCATCGTCGCCCAGCGCGCACAAGAAATGCGTCTTGGCGCCGGCACGTGCAGCCGCAACCGCTTGGTTGAAGCCTTTGCCGCCCGGGCCGGTGCTGTAGCGCCCGGCGATGGTGGCGCCCGGTGCAGGCAAGGCATCACAGCGCCACACGTGATCGACATTGAAGGACCCGACAACGACGACCGAACTCATAAATACCCTTGCCTTGAATGACTGACTTGAATGACTGTATGAAACGCGGCGTGCAGTGATTAGACCGTTACGCCGATGAACCCGCGCCGCCTTAACCGAAATGCGATAGCACGCCGGCAATGGTAGCGGTCATGAAGGTGGCGATCGAACCGCCGAGCACCGCACGCAGGCCGAACTTGGCCAGATCGTGACGACGTTCCGGCGCGAGCCCGCCGATCCCGCCGATCTGGATCGCAATCGAACTAAAGTTGGCGAAGCCGCACAACGCGTAGGTGGCGATCAGGCGTCCTTCGGCGCTCAGGCCCACGCCCGGCACTTCGCCCTTCACGATGCGCGACAACTCGCTGTAAGCAACAAACTCGTTGATCACCACTTTTTGGCCGATCAACGAACCCACTGTGGTCGCATCCACCCAGGGGGTGCCGATCACCCAGGCAATCGGCGCCAGCACGTAGCCGAAGATCGTCGACAGGTTGGTGGGGCGTCCGAGTAGCGCGGCGGCGCCGGTGACGTCGCCCAGCCAGGTCAGCGGAGCGTTGATCAGCGCAATCAGCGCGATGAAGGCCAGCAGCATCGCGCCGATGTTCAGCGCCAGGCGCAAGCCGTCGCCGGCACCGGCCGCAGCTGCATCAATGATATTGCTGGTGGTTTTTTCCACTTCCATCTTTACCGTGCCGCGCGTCAACGGGGTGCCGGTTTCCGGTACCAGCAGCTTGGCGACCACCAAGGTGGCGGGCGCGGCCATGATGCTGGCGGCCAGCAGATGTTTGGCATAAAACGCCTGCTGCGCAGGATCGCTGCCGCCGAGCATGCCGACGTAGGCAGCCAGCACGCCGCCGGCGATATGCGCCATGCCGCCGATCATCATCGTCAGCAGTTCGGACTGGGTCATCTTGGGAATGTACGGGCGCACCGTCAGCGGCGCTTCGGTCTGGCCGATGAAGACGCTGGCGCACACGCTGGTGGTTTCCGCACCGGACACGCGCATCACCTTGGTGATCGCCCACGCCATCGCACGCACCACCACCTGCATCACGCCCAGGTGGTAGAGCACGCCCATCAGCGCCGAGAAGAAGATGATGGTGGGCAGCACCTGGAACGCAAAAATAAAGCCGTAGCTGTCGATGTTCATCAGGTTGCCGAAAATGAAGGTAGACCCTTCATTGACGAAACTCAGCACCTTGACGAAGCCCTTGCCCAGCGCGTCGAACACGTCGCGCCCGCCCGGCACCAGCAACACCAGTGCGGCGAATGAGATCTGCAGGGCCAGACCGGTGGCGACCAGCTTCCAGTCGATCGCGCGGCGGTTGCTCGAAAACAACCAGGTGATGCCGATGAGCACCGCCAGACCGAACAGGCCGAGACCGATCCTTCCCAAACCTTCGACCATTCCAATCCCCGGGGCTGCTGACGGCAAAACAGAAAGCCTAGAGCAGGGGGTGACACGGGGCAAGGTGAGCGGCATTCAGACGCTCCCTGCCTGCCCGCAGCCAAGCCACGGCGGGCACGGACAGAACTGCGCTAGCGAGCTGTTGGGTGGTGCTTGCGCAAAGTGGGGAGTTCACGGGGCTGATGGAGGCGGCGTTTCACATCGCGGCGGCGCTGTTGGTCGCGGTCTTGGCGGGTAGCAAGAAGAGGTGCATGCGGAACTCGCCAGCGTGTAGAGGGCCGGTCGGTTGGCATTGGATTTGTCGGATCGCGTGTGGTCGATCTGACGCAGCAGCTGCATGGCTGGTGCTGCCGGTGCTGCATCGGCCTCAGTGGATAAATATTTTTCTGCCAACGGTAGTGATGGCGATCAGTGGCGACTGTGCGTTCACCAGCGGTGCTGATGGCGCATGCATACGCGGCGGCAGGCGTCATGCTTGGTTTATCGGTGCGCGGCGCCGCACCGGTGTCGGGACACGCCGTGAATCCGTCCCTGGCGGCGCGATGGCGGCATCCATGCCGCCAACGGTCCCGCCCCTGGATGCGGCGCCACGCTTCCACGATTTCCGGTCGCTGATCGGTAAGCAATCGCTTAAGGAAGGCGGAGCGTTTGTGGGCTCTCCAATGGATATTGCTGCATCACTTTTGCCCTGCAACTACCACCATGTCAGAAGCGCATGGAGAAGTACGACTATCTGCCTGGACACCACTTTTCCTGCAACTGCCGACAACGAACGGTGGTGCTTGCACGCGTACGGGCGTGGAACCTTACGGCCTAAATGCCGCGTAAGAGATGACATGGGCGTACCTGCGGCGTGTCCCACGCCGGTATGCGCGCAAGCGCCCGCGGGAGACCCAAGCGCTTGCACAGAAACGTCAGCAGAAAACCTAAGTCAGACAGGCATACAGATCACGATGCATGTGGCTTGCGAACAGCCGTCGAGCTTAGGGGACGTTGAACTGAGCAAAGGTTGAGTTGAGGAAGCGCCGATGCGCGGCACCACATCCAGCACCGGGGCAAGCCGCCAATCCATTCGCAGGAGCTCGGTACTCACACGCTTCCGTCTCCGGGGGCGACATCGCGCTTTGCAGAGTGCGGCTGCCCACGCGGCTATGCAGCGCAGCACAGGCCACGCGCTGTTGCCTACACGACGCCACGGCCTACACTGCGCACGCCGGTCCGGGGCAGGTGCCCTGGAGGTTGCGGGAGTTCGCCATGCTTTACCGTCGTCTGGGTTCCACCGGGCTGCAGCTATCGGCCTTGTCGTTCGGTGCCTGGGTCACCTTCGGCAAGCAGATCGGGCGCAGTGAAGCGCGCAATCTGATTGCCGCTGCCTGGGACAATGGCGTCAACTTTTTCGATAACGCCGAGGTCTATGCACGTGGCCGCGCCGAAGAAGTGATGGGCGATGTGATCGCCGATCTACGTCTGCCACGCGATGGCTTCTGCGTGTCGAGCAAGGTGTTTTTTGGTGCGGTGGACAGCCCGCGTCCGACCCAGCGCGGCCTCTCGCGTAAGCATGTCACCGATGCCTGCCACGCCGCACTCAAGCGCCTGCGCGTGGAGTACCTGGATCTTTATTACTGCCATCGGCCCGACCCGGACACGCCGATCCAGGAAACCGTGCGCGCCATGGATACGCTAATCCGCCAGGGCAAGGTGCTGTACTGGGGAACCTCCGAATGGAGCGCGGCGCAGTTGCGCGAGGCCATCGCCATTGCCGAGCGCGAGTACCTGCATGCGCCCGCGATGGAGCAGCCGCAGTACAACCTGCTCCACCGCGAGCGGCTGGAGCGCGAATACGCGCCACTGTGCGAAGGCGGGCTGGGCACCACGATCTGGTCGCCGCTGGCGTCTGGTTTGCTGACCGGCAAGTACAACGCCGGTGTGGAGGCCGACAGCCGTCTGGGGCAGCCGGGCAATCAATGGCTGCAGGACGAAGTACTGGGCGCACCGCAAGCGCGTCGGCTCGAGCGTGCGCGTGCGTTCTGTGCGCTGGCCGCCGAGCTTGGGCAGTCGCCGGCTCGCCTGGCCATCGCCTGGTGCTTGCGCAACCCGCATGTCTCCAGCGTGATCCTGGGCGCCAGCCGGGTGTCTCAGCTGGAGGAAAACCTCGGCGCCCTGGAGACCTTGAATCAGGTCGATGCCGCCGATTGGACGCGCGTGGAGGCGAGCACGCGCTGAGTCGCCCGGCGTGTTACCAGGCTGATGTGTGTGGATGCGGCCTTCGTCATCCACGTGGGTGCGCTTGCCCGGTCGTGGAGCGATGCCCCAGCCGACCAACTCGGAGTCGGCTGTTAGCGTCCTCCACGCTGCTGGGCAGTGTGCAGCGGCGGCGGGATCGCGCGCTGTGGTTGGTGGTGCCGGCGTTTGGCAGCGGATTTGCTACGTGCCGGTTTTGCGCTGGCAGCGGGTGCAGGTGCCTCGCGCGCGCGGCGACGAATCATTGAGCGGTTTGCGCAGTGCCCGAGCCCGTCTGTGTGCATTTTGATTGGCTATTTCAATCGAAATTCGGTAACCGATCCAAACATCAAGCCTCTCAAATGAGAATGGCTCTTGATCATTAAATGAGAATGGTTATTATTTGTCTGGCCAACCGACTGGAGATCCAGATCATGACCGCTCACCCCGTGCTGCTCCGCTCCGAACCGGTCAACCTGCGCGACCGCGCCACACCGCGTGCTGTGCCCGCCGAAGACCTCATCAGCAGCGAGGCGTTGCTCAAGGGCCGTCGCGAAGTGCTGATCCAGCACGGCGACCGCGTCTATCGCCTGCGCCACACCAGCAACGACAAGCTGATCCTGACCAAGTAAGTCCAGCAAAGAGCACTAAGCGTAGCTAACGAAACGACTGCGTTCACCGCCATGCGGGCGCGGCCGGTGCTCGGAATCGGCATGTACCCTTCTTACACTGCGGTTCTGAGTGCGCCGTCCACACCCGCCTGGCGACTGCTCGCTACGTTTTATTAGCCGCTCTCAGGCTGCGCACCACCGAGTGGGTGCAGCCGCTGTTGTAAGGCAATCGCACGCGCACCCAGGTGCCGCTCACGCGATCCTTCGCACGCAACGCTCGGTCGCCATTGCATTTCATATCACCGCACTCGCTCAGCGCGCGTGCCGGAAGAACGCAGCGGGCGCTGCCGCCGCCGCCCGCCACTCAACGCTCCACCCTCGTTTGCCGTCACCGGCGTGTGCCGCGTTGCGCGCCGTCGAGGGTTTTTCCACAAAGGTTTCTGATGATTCGCCTGCATCCGCTGGTGGTCGCGCTGTCGCTTGCGCTGCCTGCTGTTTCGTTGTCTGCCCATACTGCCGAACCCGATGCCGGCGCCGAGACCGCGCGTGGGGTGCACAACTTCGACCGGCTGCAGGTCACCGCCACGCGCACACAGCGCGCGCTAGTGGATGTGCCGAGCACGGTGGATGTGATCGATCGCGAGCAGCTGGACAACCAACTGGTGCGCGAACTCAAGGATGTGTTTCGCTACACCCCGGGTGTTTCGGTCACCAGCACCCGCGGCCGCTTCACCGGTGCCAACGGCATCCGTATCCGCGGGCTGGATGGCAACCGCGTGGCGATTCTGGTGGACAACGTGCCGGTGTCGGACACCTTCAGTTTCGGCAGCTACCTCAACGCCAACCGCAACTTCGTCGATCTTGAAACGCTCAAGCGCGTTGAAGTGGTGCGCGGGCCGGCCAGCGCGTTGTATGGCTCGGATGCACTGGGCGGCGTGGTGGCCTTCGTCACCAAGGATCCTTCGGATTATCTGAGCGCCGACAAGCACAGCTACGTCGGCCTGAAGTTCGGTTACGAAGGCGACTGGAACGGCCTGTTCGCCGGTGCCACCGGTGCGTTTGGCGGCGAGCACTGGAGCGGCATGGTGGCGGTGAGTCATCGCCAGGGCCAGCAGGCCCAGAATCAAGGCGATAACCGCAGCCGTGATTTCACCCGCACCGCGGCCAATCCGCAGCGCATCGATGGCCGCAGCGTGCTCGCCAAACTGGTGTACGCGCCAAGCGCGCAACAGCGCTTCAAACTCACCGTCGAAGGCAACGAAGACGACGGCAGTATCGATGCATTGACCGGTATCGACACGCGTAGCCCGACGGCCTCGCTGCGCATCCTGTCGCAGGAAGGCCGCGATCATCAGACCCGTGCGCGGGTCTCGCTGCGGCATGAAATCGATGCGCTGGATTCTGCACTGGCCGACGATCTGCAGTGGCAGCTGTATCGCCAGGACAGCGAGAGCTTGCAGCGCACTGAAGAGTTGCGCGGCAACAATACGCGCCGGCATAACGCGCACACTTTCGATCAGCGCGTTTACGGGCTGCTGGTCAACGCGCACAAATCCATCAATACCGGCATGCTCGGCCACGAGATCACCTACGGCTTGGATGGCACCTGGACCGATACGCGCGCCAAGCGCGATGGCTATTCGGTGAATTTAGCCAACGGCGTGGTGAGCAACCGCGTCGGCCAGGACGTGTTTCCGGTGCGCGATTTCCCGATGAGCGAAACCACCAAGCTCGGGGTGTATGCGCAGGACGAAATCGGCCTGCTCGATAGCCGCTTGTCGCTAACGCCCGGCGTGCGTGTGGATGACTTCCGCCTGTCGCCGCAGGTGGACGCTATCTTCCGCGAAGACAATCCGGGTGTGGCTGCCGAGACCCTCGACGAAACCCAGGTCTCGCCGAAGTTCGGCTTGGTGTGGCGGTTCTCCGATGCATGGTCGGCGTACGCCAACTATGCGCATGGTTTCCGCGCGCCGCCGTACAACGACGTCAATATCGGCTTTACCAATCTGCAGGCGCGCTACACCGCCATCGCCAATCCAAACCTGAAATCGGAAACCAGCCGCGGTGGCGAACTGGGGCTGCGCTTGAACGATGCGGTCGGCTATCTCGGGCTGGCCCTGTACTACACCGACTACCGCAACTTCATCGAATCGTATGCGCCGGCCGGCTTCAACGCAGAAGGGCTGATGCTATTCCAGTCGCGCAACGTAGACGATGTGGTGATCAAGGGTGCCGACGCGCGCGGCGGGATCGATCTAGGCGTGCTTGCTGGTTGGCAGGGCTGGTCGTTGAACAGTGCGGTTGCCTATTCGGAAGGCGACAACCTCACCGACGGTACCCCGCTCAATTCGGTCGACCCATTGCGCGGCACGCTGGGCGTGGCTTTCGACAGCGACGGCTGGGGCGCGGAATTGATCGGCAGCTTCGTGGCCCGCAAACGGCGCCCGCGGCTGGACAGCTATTACGCACCGGGCGGCTATGCCACGCTGGATCTGATGGGGCATTGCGAATTCGCACCCGGCGCCAAGGTCACTGCCGGCATTTTCAATCTGGCCGATCGCCGTTACGTGGACTGGAACGCGTTGCCTAACGGCACGCTGGCAAGTAGTACCGTACTGGACCGCTTCACCGGCGCTGGGCGCATTGCCTCGGTCAGCCTGGCCGTGAGCTGGTAGCGGCCATGCCCAACATCCGCGCATTGCCGTTGTCTTCGCAGGCACGTGCCACCCGCGCGGCGTTGCCGCGACCGCAGCAGTTGGCTGCTCTGGGCACGGTGCTGTGCCTGTACCGGCCCGCATTGGGCAACGAACTGAATGGCTGGCAGCATGCGGTCGCTGCCGCCGCATACCGGCAGGTCGACAGCGACGGCGTGCGCGAGAGCATCTGGTTCTTCGATGCCGCGGGCCACTGCTGCTGGCGGCTCTGCCTGCTGCCAGACAGCGATTTCCTGAGCTGGGACCACCTGGTCTCGCGGTTGCCACCACTCCCAACGGACACGCACGAGCTGGGCCTTGGCGAACGGCTCTGGCGCCGCCTGGCCGGACGCCTGCGCGGCGATACCTGGCGTTTAAGCGCACTACGCTTGCAGCCTGCGGCCAGCCACGATCACCCCATCGCCGCGAGCCTGGCCACCGTCTCGGCACTGGGCGCGGAGGTTGCTGCACGGCTGGCACGCGAAGAGGGTATCGATGGCCGTTTGGCCGTGGACGATTGCTGCTGCGCCCGCGCTGCGGCCCTGCGTACCGCCGCCGCGAACGCACGCAGTTCCGATCCCACCGACATGACGACGTCGCTGCTGCGCTTGCGCCGCTGACGTACCCAAAAGAGACTGCCGATGAGCCGACGATTGCCCCGCTGTATTGCCGCCACGCTGAGCCTGTTGCCATTGATTGCCGCCGCCGATGCCCCGCGCGATCGCCAGAGCATCCTGGCGATGCAGGGCGAATACGCTGTGGACTTCGCCTCCGACGAAACCGTGTTGCTCAAGCCCGGTTACGAGCGCGCCTCGGCGATGCGCAGCGGCGCCAGCGAAGTGGTCATCGTGGTGGAAGATTCACCGCGCAAGCTGGTGCTGCAGCATCTGCTGGTCGACGAAAAGACCAAGCACGTGACCAAGCATTGGCGACAGGACTGGATTTACGAGGCACCGCAGCGTTTCGAATTCACCGCCGAGCAAACCTGGACGCTGCACGCGCTGGCGCCGGTCGTGACCAGCGGCGCCTGGACCCAATGCGTGTATGAAGTCAGCGACGCGCCGCGTTATTGCGGCACCGGCCGCTGGGACTACGCAGATGGTCATCCGACCTGGACCAGCGATTTGAGCTGGCGCCCGTTACGGCGCCGCGAGTACACCAAGCGCAGCGACTACAACGCGCTGTCGGTGATCAACCGCCACACGCTCACACCGAGCGGTTGGACCCACGAACAATTCAACACCAAGGTGTTGCGCAAGCCGGACGGCACACAGGAAGCGATTGCGCGTGAGTTCGGCTTCAACGATTACCGCAAGACCACCGAGGTAGATTTCGCCCCGGCCTATGCGTACTGGAAAGGCACGCAGGGGTATTGGGCCAAGGTACGCACGCGCTGGGCCACGTTTCTGGAAACACCACCGGGCCTGCATCTGAAAACCAAGCCCGATGGCATGGCGATGATCATGCCGATGTTCGAGCAGGCCGATTCAGTGCAACAGGGCAAACGCGTCAAGGACGCGCAAATCGATGCGGTGTTTACGCAGTGGGTGGAGGTAGCGAACTAGGCACCCGGATGTCGTAGGAGCGCGCTGGCGCGCGATTGAGGCTTTATCGGTAGCGCCTCATCGCCGGCCAGCGCGCTCCTACGGGGCATTAGCCTTACTCCTTGAACATCAAGAACGCGGCCACCAGGATCAGGCCGAACGCTGCCCAGTGATTCCACTTCAACGACTGCCCCAGGTAGAACGTGGAGAAGCCGGCGAAAACCAGCAGCGTGATGACTTCCTGCATGCCCTTGAGCTGCGGCGCCGAATACACCGCGCTGCCCAGACGGTTACCCGGCACCTGCAGGCAGTATTCGAAAAACGCGATGCACCAGCTGACCAGGATCGCGATCATCAGCGGCGTGCTCTTGTACTTCAGATGCCCGTACCAGGCGAAGGTCATGAACACGTTGCTGGCCAGCAAAAGCAGGACCGGGTAGATGTAGGCAGTAAAGGGGACGGTGGGCATGGCGGCGGCGAGCGGAAGAGAATGGGGGCCGAAGCATAAGCCAACTCCGTTAAGCGCACGCGACCGTGCCGCCGAGGCCGCTCTAGCGCTGCATGCCCCAACGGCGCACGGACAGCCGCTCAATCGCCTGAAACACCAAGCCTTCCACCAGCAACCCCAGCACGATCACCATCGCCAGACCGGCGAACACCTTGTCGGTGTAGAGCTCATTGCGGTTCTGGAAGATGTACCAACCCAAACCGCCCTGGCCGGAAGTGGCGCCGAACACCAGCTCGGCGGCGATCAAGGTGCGCCAGGCAAACGCCCAGCCGATCTTCAGCCCGGACAGGATCGCCGGCAGCGCGGCCGGAATCAGCAGTTGTGCCACATAGCGTGGCCCGCGCAGGCCATAGTTGCGCCCGGCCATGCGCAGCGTCTCCGGCACCGCCTGGAAGCCGGCGTAGGTGGTGAGCGCCAGCGGCCACAGCACCGAATGCACCAGTACGAACACCAGGCTGCCGGTGCCCAGCCCGAACCACAGCAAGGCCAATGGCAATAGCGCAATGGCCGGCAGCGGGTTGAACATGGCGGTCAGGGTGCCGAGTACATCGCGGCCCCAGCGCGTGGAGGCAGCCAGCGCGGTCAGCACGAAGGCCAGCAACACGCCCAGCGCATAGCCCTGCGCCAGCACCCGTAACGAGGCACCGACACGGCGCAGCAACTCGCCGGACAGCAACCCGTCGTAGAACGCGCGCGCAGTCTGCAGTGCGCTGGGCAGCATCAGATCGTCGCCGACCACACGCGCGGCGATTTCCCAGACGGCGACCAAGACCACCAGCACCAGTGCTTTGCGCAGCCACGGCGGTGCCTGCCAGCCCATGGGCGTCGCGGTGGCGACCAGGGCCGGGTCCAGCGGTGTCAACGCCACTTCGTATTCGGGACGCACCGGCGGAATCGGCGGCACTGCGGTAGCGGTGCTGCGGCTCATGTCAGCGCCTCGCGTTGGCGCACGAGTGGGCGGCGTAACGGTGCCACCTTGTCGTCGTCTAGCGCCTCATCGGGCAGATCGAACAGCAGCCGGTGAATGCGCTGTGCGGTTTGCTGGAACGCCACGCTAACGGCGCTGTGCGGGCCGAAGGCATGCGCGTTGAGTTCGGCGCGCACCTGGCCCGGATGCGGCGATAACAGCAAGACCCGATTGCCGACCACCAACGCCTCTTCAATGGAATGGGTGACGAACAACAGCGTGAAGCGTGCTTGTTCCCACAATTCCAGCACCTGCTCTTGCATGCGCGAACGCGTCAGCGCATCCAGTGCCGCAAACGGTTCGTCCATCAGCAACACGCGCGGACGCATCGCCAGGGCGCGTGCGATTGCCACACGTTGTTTCATGCCGCCGGACAAGGTGTGCGGGTAGGCCTCTGCGAATGCACTCAGCCCGACCTGGGCCAGGCTTTCATCGGCCCGCTCGCGTGCTTCGGCGCGTCCGAGCTTGCGCGCGGCGCGCAGGCCAAACACCACGTTTTCGCGCACGGTTTTCCAGGGTGCCAACTGATCGAATTCCTGGAACACCACCACCCGGTCTGGCCCAGGCCCGGTGACCGCATGGCCATCCAGACGGATCTGTCCTTCGCGCGGTGCAACGAAACCGGCAACCGCCTTGAGCAGGGTGGATTTGCCGCAGCCCGAAGGCCCCAGCAGCACGAAGCGGTCGGCTTCATGCACATCGAAGCGCACCCGATGGGTGGCCCGCACCACGCGTTGCGCGGAGGCGTATTCCAGGCTGACGTGATCGACTTGCAGCAAGGGGGCCGACATCGCTCAGCTCCCGCCCGTCATCAGCGGGTCGTCGAAGAAGTAATCGCTCACCTTGCCCGGCGCCTGCTTGATCGCACCGCTGTGCTGCATGAATTTGCCCAGCCCCAGCGTGTTCTGCGGTGCCACGGTGAACTGCACCTTAGGGTCTTTGAGTATCTGCAATACCAGCGCACGGTCGATGCTCGACCCATTGCGACGCAGGAAGATATCGGCCGCCTGCTCCGGATGGGCAGTGACGAACTTCGCCGCCTGGTCCAGTGCCGCGACAAACGCGCGATAGGTCTTGGGATTGTCGCTACGGAATTTTTCGGTGGCGTACAACACCGTCGCCGACGACGGACCGCCTTCGATCTCGTACGAACTGGTGACGATATGCGCGGCCGGATTACGCGCCAGCTCCTGTTCCTGAAACGGCGGGCTGGCGAAGTGCGCGGTGATTTCGGTGCGTCCACGGATGATGGCCGCGGCGGCATCTGGATGCGGCAACGCAACCTGCAGTGCGTCGAGCTGATGGGTGCCCTTGTCGCCCCACCGTTGTTGTGAGGCGTGTTGCAAGAAACGTGATTGCACCGAGACACCCGTTGCCGGCACCGCAATGCGGTCCTTTGGCGTGAAATCGCCGATGGATTTGATGCGGGAATTGTTGCTGATCAGGTAGTAGGGGAAATTGCCCAACGACGCCACACCGCGCACATTCTGGCGGCCGCGCGTGCGGTCCCAGATGGTGAACAACGGCCCGACACCGGCACCGGCGACATCGATCGAACCGGTCAACAACGCATCGTTGACCGCCGCGCCGCCGGACAACTGCAGGAACTGCACGTCGATATCCACACCGGCGGCCTTGCCTTGCTGTTCGATCAACTGTTGATCCTGCGCCACGTCCAGCAGCAAGTAGACGATGCCGAACTGCTTGGCGATACGCAGCTTGCCTTCTGCCTGCGCATGCGCGCTATGCAGCAGTGGCAGCGCGGCCAATACCAGCAGCGCGATGCGCCGCGAAAAACGCCGGCGCGGCGAAGGCGTGTGAGAAGTAACGGTCAAACGCATGCGGCGCTCCAGTGGGGAAGGGGGAGGGAACAGGTGCATGCTCAGAACGGCGCATCGCCTTCGACGGTGGTGCGGTTGAGTCGACGACGCAGATGATCCGGCGTGCCTGCTGCCAGATGCATCACCGAACGGTTGTCCCAGAACACCATGTCGTGCGGCTGCCAGCGATGCCGATACACCAGCGCAGCACGCGTGCTGTGCTCGAACAGTGTTTGCAGCAGCGCGCGGCTTTCGTCTTTGGGCAGGCCGACAATGCGGGTGGTGAAATGCTCGCTGACAAACAGCGCTTTGCGGCCGGTTTCCGGATGCGTACGCACCACCGGGTGCTGTACCGGCGTCACTTCGGCAATCTGCTCGGGCATCAGTGCCGGGCGCCATGGATTGCGGGCGCGCAACTCTTCGTACTTGGCCAGATAACTGTGTTCGGCACGCAGATCCTGCACGGTGCGCTTGAGCGATTCGGGCAGCGTTTGCCACGCCAGATGCTGGTTGGCAAAGAGGGTGTCGCCGCCTTCGCTGGGCAGCTCTTGCGCATGCAGCAGCGACCCCAGACTCGGCGTTTCCTTGTACGACAGATCCGAGTGCCAATAATGCCCGGCGTCACCCAGGCCGATCGGCTCCCCGTTCTCCTTGATGTTCGACACGACCAGCACTTCCGGGTGCCCGCGCAGTTGGAAATTGCGCAGCACATGGATCTGCAACGGCCCGAAGCGACGGCTGAACTCCATCTGCTGCGCCGGGGTGATGCGTTGATCGCGAAACACCAGCACGTGGTGATCCAGATGCGCCCGATGGATGCGCGCGAAGGTGTCGGCATCCAGCGGCTGCGAGAGATCCAGGCCGATCACCTCTGCGCCCAGCGGGCCATCGAACGGCACAATCCGGACGCTGGAGCTCTGCAGGGTGGAAGCCGCATCGCGCGGCGTCTGCACACGCGCTTCGGAAGTAATGCTGGCCATGACGTGGCACCTCGACGGCAACGAAAGGCCGCCGGGGCCGGCGACCTGACACATCACTCTAGGCAGTCGTGTCGCCGCTGCGAACGTACGATTTGCAAGGTGCTTATGCGCTGCCGGTATATGCACACCCGGCTGGCGGTCGACGCATGCAAGCGCGCCGCAACGTCTGTTGCGCTGATTGATGCCTCCGCCGTCAGGCGACGCAGCGCATGCCGTCGCCAGCATGCGCTGCGTTCCCGCGCGCTTAAGCGGCCCACCAACACGTAGCGAGCCGTCGTCAGACGGCTGCGCAGCAGTCTGGGTAGCTGCGCTTATTCGCTACGCAATGCCAACGCCGGTGGTGTGGACAGGATGCGCCGCGTGCCCGACCAACCCGCCAGCAGGCTCAAGGCCAACCCGAATGCACCGCCGATCAGCAGGCGCGGCCAATCCGGCGTCAACGCAATCTCGAAGGCCTGTTTCCCCACCACCGCGCCGATCACCGCCGCAGCGGTCACCGCCAGCGTCGCCGCCAGCAAGCCGAGCGCACCGAATTCCACCAGCACCGCACCGCGCAACTGGCCACGGCGTGCGCCCAGCGTGCGTAACACCGCGCTGTCGTAACGACGCTCGCCCGCGGTGGCCTGCAACGCGGCCAGCAGAACCAGCACGCCGGCCAGCAGGCTGAAGCCCATCACCAACTGCACCGCCTGCGCCACCTGGTCGATGACCTCGCGCACACGGCCCAGGATGGCGTCGATATCCAGCAATGAAATGTTCGGGTAGTCGCGGCTCAATGACGCCAGCTTGGACGCATTGCCGGGCGGCAGGTGGAAGGCCGAAATCAGGTTGTACGGCGCATCGCCGACCGATCCCTGGTTGAGCAGCAGGAAGAAGTTGACCCGGAACGAATCCCAGTCGGCCTTGCGGATGCTGGTCACGGTGAATGTGCGTTGTTGTTCGCCCAGCAGCAAGGTGAGGCGATCGCCCAGTTTGAGCTGGTAACGCTGCGCCCAGCCTTCCTCTACCGAGGCTTCCGCTGCGGTGCTGTCGGCTGCCCAGAATTTGCCCTGCAGCAGCGTATTTGCCGGCGGAAATGCATGCCGCCAGGAAAAATTGACCGGGCGGTTGTCGCCGTCGCCATCGTCCTGTGGGTCTCGATCGTCGCGCACCGGCGGTTTGTCGTTGATGGCGACCAGGCGGCCAGTGGAGAACGGCTCCACTGCTGCCCCTTCCACACCCAGGCCGCGCAGGGTCTGCAGCACCGGCTGGGTCTGTTCGGGCTGGATGTTCATCAGAAAGTAGTTCGGCGTGTCCGCCGGCAGGCGGTCGCGCCACTGGCCAAGCAGGCCCGGGCCGACCACCGCCAGCAGTAACAGCGCGCACAACGACAGCGACAGCCCGACCAATTGCACCACACTCAGCCCACGGCGCCGCGTCAGCGACGCAAGGCCCAGCTTCCAGGAACCGCGCAGGTGGTGCTGGATCGGCCGCAGCAAGGCCAGCAAGCCCAGCCCCAGCAACATCGCCACCAGTGCCAGCGCGGCCAAGCCACCCAGCACCCAACCGGCCAGCACCAGATTGCCAGTGGCATACACGGTGAGCGCCAGCGTGGCGGCCAAGGCCGCGCCATACACCAGCAACGAGCTGGGCGGCACCGCAGCAAAACTGCGGTTGAGCACGCGCATTGGCGGCACGTTGCGCAGCCGCAGCAGCGGCGGCAGGCCGAAGCCCAGCAACAGCACCAGGCCGATGCCTGCACCGGCCAGGGCAGGGGTGGCCTGCGGCAGCGGCAGCCGATTCGGGATCAGGCTACCCAGTGCCTGCACCAGGCCTTCCTGCGCAAGCATGCCAAGCCCGATACCGACCAAACAGGCCGGAATGGCAGTCAGCAGCAACTGCAGCGACAGCATCGCCAGGATGTCGCGCTGGCGGGCGCCCAGGCAGCGCAAGATCGCCACGGTGTCGATGCGCCGCATCGCAAACCGATTCGCCGCCAGGGCGGTCGCCACGCCGGACAACAGCACCGCCAGTAATGCCGACAACGCCAGGAAGCGACCGGCGCGATCAAACGCCGCACGCATGCCGCGCTGGGTGTCTTCGATACCGACCAAGCGATACTCGCTGGCGCGTGGCTTCAGCCAGGCACGCAAATCGGCGATCGCATCCGGCGCGCCGGCGAACATCAGCCGATAGGAGGCGCGGCTGCCGGGGCCGAGCAGGCCAGCGCCTTCGATATCGGCGCGATTGACCAGCAGCGGCGGCGCAAGCTGCATCAGTTCACCGGAGGCATCCGGCTCGGCGCGCAACACGCCGGTGATGGTCAGATAGCCGGCACCGAATTCCAGTTGCTCGCCCACGCGCAGGCCCAGGGTTTCGAGCAGACGCGGATCGGCATACGCCTGGCCCGGTGGCGGCGCGCTGGCGACGCTGCCTTCCGTCCCGGCGCCGTCCCTGGACACCAACAGCTGCCCACGCAGCGGGTAACCCGCGCCGACACCACGGATGTTGGCCATCTGACTGGCATCGCCATGGAACAGTACGCTGGGGAAGCTGACCATGCGCGTGCTTTGCAAGCCACGCCGTTTGGCCTCTTCGGCAAAGTCGGCGGGGATTTCCTGCCGCCCGGTCACGCCCAGATCGCCGCCGAGCACTTCGGCCGCGCTGGAGGTCAGCGCCAGGGTGACCCTGTCGACCAGCGTACCCACCGCCGTCATCACCGCCACGCCCAAGACCAGTGCGGCGAATACGGTCAGCAGATCGCCGGCCAGGAATTCGCGGCGCACTGCGCGCGCGGCTTGGCGTACCACGTTCATGCGGCCGAACCGGTTTGTGCGTGCAAGCGGCCGCTATCGATGCGGTAGATGTGGTGGCAGCGCTGCGCCAAGGTCATGTCGTGGGTAACCAGCACCATGGTGGTGTCGCTGGTGGCATTGAGCGCGAACAGCAGGTCGCTGATCTGCGCGCCGGTGGCCTGGTCCAGGCTGCCAGTGGGCTCATCGGCGAACAGGATGCGCGGCCTGGCCACGAACGCGCGTGCCAACGCCACGCGTTGCTGCTCGCCGCCTGACAGCTGGCGCGGGTAGTGCCGTGCACGTGCACTCAAGCCCACTGCCTCCAGCACTTCGCGCACCCGCGCAGGATCTTCGCGCCCGGCCAGTTCCAGCGGCAGCGCGATGTTTTCTTCGGCGGTCAGCGCCGGCAGCAGGTGGAAGCTCTGGAACACGAAGCCCACTTCGCGGGCGCGCAGCGCGGCGCGGGCTTCTTCGTCGAGCTGGCCCAAGTCCTGGCCCGAGAGCGCAATGCTGCCGCGGCTGGGCAGGTCCAGACCGGCAAGCAAGCCGAGCAGGGTGGTCTTGCCCGAACCGGAGGCGCCAACAATGGCGATACTGTCGCCTTCACTGACCGTCAAGCTGACGTTGTCGAGGATGTGGAGTGTTCCCTCCGGGCCACTGACGGACTTGCCGACCTCGCGGACGTCGATGGCGGTGCGGGTGCTGGAGCGGGGGGCCAGAATGTCGATGAGGAATC
Source organism: Xanthomonas vasicola pv. musacearum NCPPB 4379 (assembly GCF_000277895.2). Taxonomy (NCBI): domain Bacteria; kingdom Pseudomonadati; phylum Pseudomonadota; class Gammaproteobacteria; order Lysobacterales; family Lysobacteraceae; genus Xanthomonas; species Xanthomonas vasicola. The sequence continues at coordinate 995,299 of NZ_CP034655.1, forward strand.
TCCGAATGCGTGAAAGAACACTGCGATATGGCGCGCTGGCCTTGTGGCTGCTGACACTCTCCCTGCTTGCGCCGGGGATTGCCTTTGCCAAAAGTCCGGTCGCAACCGCGCCGATCCTGGTCGTCGGCGACAGTCTGAGCGCTGCGCACAACATCCCGGTGCACTCCGGCTGGGTGACGTTACTGGACCAGCGCCTGAAACGTGACATGGCGACGCCACCGCCGGTCGTCAATGCCAGCATCAGCGGCGAGACCACCTCCGGCGCGCTGACCCGCTTGCCCGGCCTGCTGGAAAAGCACCATCCCGGCGTGGTGGTGATCGAACTCGGCGGCAACGATGCGTTGCGCGGACTGACTCCGGCCCAGCTTAAGGGCAACCTGGAAAAGATGATCCAGCTCAGCCAGCAGGCCGGCGCCAAGGTGCTGCTGCTCGGGATCGATGTGCCGCTGAACTATGGCCCAGCCTACCGCGAGCGGCTCAAGGCGACCTACGCCGACCTCTCCAAACGGTACAAAACCGAGCTGGTGCCGTTCTTCCTGGAGAAGGTCGCGCTGCAGCCTGGCCTGATGCAGGCCGACGGTCTGCACCCTACCGCCGCTGCGCAGCCGAAGGTGCTGGAGACGGTGTGGCCGGCGTTGCGCCCGCTGCTCGGGCGCTGAACGCCGAGCAGCGCAAAAGTTATTCAGTCTTCACGCCCTTTCCACCGTCGATCCGGCATGTTTCACAAAGCTGAAGACCGAGGAAAGTCCATGCGTCAGACCAAGGAAACGTCCGGCCTCGTGCTGGTCGTCGAAGACAATCGCAATATCTCAGAAATGATCGGCGAGTACCTGGAAGGCCGTGGCTTCGAGGTCGACTACGCGCAAGACGGCCTGGACGGTTACCGTCTGGCTGCCGAGAACAGCTACGACGTGGTCGTGCTGGATCTCATGCTGCCACGCCTGGACGGCATCGAGGTGTGTCGCCGCCTGCGTAACGACGCACGCAAGTCCACCCCGGTGTTGATGCTGACCGCCCGCGACACGCTGGACGACAAGCTCACCGGCTTAGGGTTCGGCGCCGATGATTACCTGACCAAGCCGTTCGCGATTCAGGAACTGGAAGCACGCCTGCGTGCCCTGATCCGTCGCGAGCGTCGCCAGGTGGGCTCGGAAGTGCTCAAGGTCGCCGACCTGGTGCTCGACCCGGTGAGCATGCGCGCCACCCGTGCCGGCACTGAGCTGCAGCTCTCGCCGATCGGCCTTCGCCTGCTGACCATCCTGATGCGCGAATCGCCGCGTGTGGTGACCCGCCAGGAAATCGAGCGCGAGATCTGGGGCAACGGGTTGCCGGATTCGGACACCCTGCGCAGCCATCTGTACAACCTGCGCAAGATCATCGACAAGCCGTTCGACCGCCCGCTGCTGCACACCGTGCAGAGCGCCGGCTATCGCATCGCCGACATCGCCCAACCGATGGCGTGATGTCCTTGGCCGGTCGCCGTTCTGGCGGCCGGCTGCTGTGTAGGCGCCCACGCGCCGATCGTTTTCCTGTGCTGCCGGCTGGTTGCACGGCGGACTCACGGAAGCGTTGCCTATACTCCGGCGCTCTCCCCTGGATGCAGCAATGCCACACGGGCTCCCGCGAAAAATACGTCTCGCCTTCCTGCTGCAGGTCGCGTTGGCGAGCCTAGCCCTCGTGCTGGCCGGGTATTTGGTGTCGTTCGTCATTAAATACAGCCTGGTGCGCACCGTGCTCGCCGACGAAGCTGTGCATTTTTGGCAGATGCAAAAGAGCGTGCCTGACAATCGGCCGCCGAATACGCGCAACATCCAAGGGTATTTTTCGCCCGCCGGCACTGCTGCCGAGCGGGCGCCAGCAGCGTTGCGTCATCTGCCGCCCGGTTTCAGTGAAGTGGCTGCCGCCGATGCGCTGGTGTATGTCGATCAACGCCCGGAGGGGCGGCTGTATCTGGTATTCCCGCGCTCGCGTGCGGCACATCTGACGCTGTGGTTCGGCGTGGTGCCAGCAATCGTGGTGTTGCTGGTAATCTATGGCGTGTCCTGGTTTACCTACCGTGTCTCCAAACGTCTGGTCTCGCCGATCAGTTGGCTGGCGCGGCGTGTGTCGCAGTGGGACCCACGTAACCCGGATGTGGAGGAATTGGCTCCAGAGCGTTTGCCTGCCGAATTGCAGGGCGAAACGCGCCAGCTTGCTGCCGCCTTGCATGCGTTAGGGCTACGCGTCAGCGAGCATGTGGCGCGCGAACGCAATTTCACCCGCGATGCCAGCCATGAATTGCGTACGCCACTGACGGTGATCCGCGTGGCCAGTGACATGGCATTGGCCGACGACGAATTATCGACGCGCACGCAGCGCAGCCTGCGTCGCATCCAGCGCGCCGGCCACGATATGGAAGCGGTGATCGATGCGTTCCTGATCCTGGCACGCGAGGCTGAGATCGATCCGCAAAGCGAAAACTTCGATGTCGCCGAACTGGCCAGAGAAGAAGTCGAGAGCGCGCGTGATTTGCTCGGCGACAAGCCGGTGTCGTTGCGCATGGTCGGTGACCGCAGTCTGCAGATGTTCGCACCGCCCAGGGTGATGCGGGTGGTACTCAGCAATCTGTTACGTAACGCCTGCGCTTACACCGATACCGGCAGCATCGATGTCGAGGTGACGCACGACCGCATCGTGGTGCGCGATACCGGCATCGGCATGAGCGAGGAAGCGCGCGCCCGCGCGTTCGAACCGTTCTTCCGTGCCGACCCCACCCGCCCGCAAGGCACCGGCCTGGGTCTGTCGATCGTGCGCCGACTCTGCGACCGCTTCGGCTGGCGTATCGAACTGCGCAGCGAACCTAGCGTCGGGACCTCGGTGGCGGTGGTGGTGGCCTGAGGTAGCGATCGGTAGGCATGGCGCTGGCTGATTGCGTGGTGCTGCCGGCTAAGTGACGAGGCTGCAGATACCAGAGAAGCGTACGCACGGCTGCTGCCGACGGGATTCGATCACCGCGTCGACGGCCCAATTGAGCAGCTTGGCAGCCGTCTCGATTAACACTCGCCGGCCACCGAGAGAGCGTGCAGATACGGCCCACCACTGCCAAGGTAATCCGGCATATCTGCGGCAAAGTGCGGGCGTCGGTGTGATCAGTGCAGCGCGCCCGACGCTGACGTTCTTGTAACGGCTCTCAGCGATGTTAAAGATGGTCGAGCATCTGCAGCCGTATCTCGCGCACAGCGATGCGATGGTTGCTGCGTGCGCAGAAGCAGAGACCTAAGTCAGCGGCGTGCGTGAGCGACTTAGAAGCTTCGCCGTCACGCCGACATGCACGCTGCAGATGAAACGCCAGCCTGCGCATCGCCTGCGCACCGGCCGATCCGGCGACGGGCGCCGGATCGATTGCATTGCGTTTAGCGTTCTTCCAATACCGGTGCCACGACCTTGCGCAAGATCGCGTACCCATCGGCCGTCATGTGCAGCCTGTCTGCGCGGAACAGTTCTGCGCGCGGTTGGCCGCCGGTATCGAGCATCGGCGTGTAAACATCCACGTAATCCACGCGCGGCAGCGGCGCGAGCGCTTCCTTGATCAGCCGGTTGGCAGTGATGACCTTCGGCAGCAGCTGAGCGCGTGACGGGCTGGGCTTGATCGACAGGTAGCTGATGCGTGCCTTGGGCAGATCGCGGCGGACGCGCGCCACGAATGCCAGCACGTCATCGCGCACCTGCTCGGGTGTGCGGCCGCTGTTGAGGTCGTTGTCGCCGGCATACAGCACCACCTGGCGCGGTGCATATGGAATCACGATGCGGTCTGCGTACCACGTGCTGTCGCGCACTTCCGAGCCGCCGAAACCGCGGTTGATGACCGGCTTGCCCGGGAAATCCTGCGCCAGCGTTTCCCAGAACCGGATCGACGAGCTGCCGACGAAGACAATGCCGTGTTTGGGAGGCGGCTGACGCGCGTCGCTTTCGGCGAAGCGTTGCATGTCTTCTTCCCAAGCGGCGTTTGAGACCTGCGTCGGCACGGCGGGAGCGGCGTGCAATGCGTCGGCGGACACATGGCCGGACATCAGGGCGAGGGCGCACAGCACCGTGCGCAGGCGATAGAGGGTCATGCAGGCATCTTCAACAATGAAGCGGGCTGCCATGGTGCGACATGCTGGAAGCTGAGGGCAAACCGGCCGGTAACTGGCGGGGCGCAGCGGCACGGTGCAAGATTCGCACTTTCCCCAGCAGCGACCCTGCCATGCGTTCGAGTTGTTCCCATCACCGCCCCTGCGGCAGGAAGCGCTGACGTATGGCCGATCAATTGGGGCACGTCCCGCGCGGCCCGCGCCGTATGCTCAAGGCGGCAGTCTGGTCGTGGCAGGGATTGCGCGCGGCGTGGCTGCACGAATCCTCGTTCCGGCTGGAAGTCTGTCTGGCGGTGGTGCTGGTACCGCTCGGTCTGTGGCTCGGGCAGTCGGGACTCGAACGTATTGCACTGATCGCACCGCTGTTGATCGTGTTGGCTGCCGAGTTGCTGAATTCTGCGATCGAGGCGGTGATCGAACGCTACGGTCCGGAGCATCATGTACTTGCCGGGCGCGCCAAGGACATGGGCTCGGCCGCGGTGTTCGTGCTGCTGATCAATGTGCTGCTGTGCTGGGGATTGATCCTGCTGCCGCGGCTGTTCTGAGGCAGCGCTGCGGCTGGCCCGCTGGGCAGGGCCATGTGCATGCGGGCTTGACTTGGCCCATGGCATGCTCGGCTCTCTTTCAACGGAATCGCCTGCATGCCTGTCCTGATTCGCGCCCTGGTGTTGCTGATCCTGACCGCTTCGCTGTCCGGTTGCGGCTATAACGCGATCCAGCAGAAGGAAGAAGGCGTCAAGGCAGGTTGGTCGGAGGTGCTTAATCAGTATCAACGCCGCGCCGATCTGATTCCCAATCTGGTGCGCACCGTGCAGGGCTATGCCCAGCAGGAACGCCAGGTGCTGACCGAAGTGACCAATGCGCGTGCGCGCGTGGGCCAGATCCAGGTCAATGCCGATGACGAAGCGTCGCTGAAGCAATTCCAGCAGGCGCAAGGTGAGTTGGGTAGTGCGCTGTCGCGGTTATTGGTGGTCAGCGAAAACTATCCGCAGCTCAAGTCGGACCAGTCGTTCCGCGATCTGCAGGTGCAGCTGGAAGGCACCGAAAACCGCATCACCGTGGCGCGCGGCCGCTATATCCAGACCGTGCAGGACTACAACACGTATATCCGGTCGTTCCCGCAGGTGATTACGGCGAAGATGTTTGGGTATCAGTCCAAGCCGAATTTCAGCGTGGAAAACGAAGCGCAGATCTCGCGCGCTCCACAGGTGGATTTCGGTAATCAGCAGGCGCCGCAGCAACTGCCTGCGCCGCAGCCTGCCCAGTAATCAGCTGTTGTGCGTTTGCGGTGCCCGTGCAGTCGTCGCGTATTGCATGGTCCTCGGGTGAGGCAAGGTCATCGAATGATGTGCCGTGGGTTGAGTGAAGTGCAGTAGTCGGTAGCAAGTGCGGTACGCGCGATGTCGAACAGCGCACAGCACGCGCCAAGGCAATGCCACTGCCAAACAGCGCATCAGTAAAAATCGGTGGAACACATCAACCCAGCGCGTGTGAATGCGAAACGTGCCGGAGCGGATAACTAGTCCCTCTCTCATCGGGAGAGGGGTTGGGGTGAGGTTACGCCGCGAAGCCTCGTAGTCGTCCCGACTGCACGTAGCTCTGCATTTCCTTATCCGCTTCCGCAGGGCGCCTTCTCCCCATGAAGGAGACCAATGCCCCAGCAGGGAGAAGGAATAGCAAAACCCAGCGCTGATCGACGATCAGCGCGCATCAGCTAGGAGTTGGCAATGTGGCGAACGTATTTGAAAGTTGTGTGGATGATGGCGTTGCTGCTGCTGCCGGCGTCACTGCTGGCGCAGGACTTGGCTGCCATCCCATCGCTGCACTCGCCGGTCGTCGATGTCACCGGCACGCTGGATGCGGGGCAGATCCAGCAACTTGAACAACAGGCGCTTGCCTTGCAACAACGCAAGGGCGCGCAATTGCAGATCCTGATCGTGCCGACCACGCAGCCGGAAGCGATCGAGCAATACACCCAGCGCGTGTTCGACCAGTGGAAGATCGGCCGCAAGGGCGTTGACGACGGCGTGCTGCTGCTGGTGGCCAAGGACGACCGCCGCGTGCGCATCCAGCCTGGTTACGGCCTGGAAGGCGCCATCCCCGACATCACCGCCAACCGCATCATCCAGGAGTATCTGGCGCCGCGCTTCCGTGAGGGCGACTACGCCGGCGGCATCAGTGCTGCAACCGCAACGTTGGCCGGCCTGATCGAGGGTGAGGCCTTGCCGCCGCCAGTCAGTGGACATGCCGATGGCGGTAACGGTGCGGGCGGCGGCGGCTGGATCATGGCGCTGTTCATCGGCTTCGTGGTGGCCATGGTTGCGCGCGGCATCCTGGGCGCGTTACCTCGCCCGCTGCGCGCCTTGCTGACGGGCGTTGCCGCGGGCGGCGCGGCATTGCTGTTTACCTCGTTGCTGTTCGCCAGCGCGGGCGCGGCGGTGATCGGCTTGCTGGCCGGCCTTGCCTCTGGCTCGCCGGGTCGCTTCGTCGGTGGCGGAGGCTGGGGTGGCGGCTTCGGTGGATTTGGCGGCGGTGGCCGTGGCGGTTTCGGCGGCGGTGGTGGCTGGGGCGGTGGCGGCGGGTCATCAGGAGGCGGTGGCGCCTCGGGGAGCTGGTAATGCGGTGGCTCAGGCATATTTTCGCGCCCTCGGCGCAGCGTCGTTTTCCAGCCGCGTGCATGGACGCCATCGCTGCGGCGGTGACGGCCAGCGAGCGCTCGCACACCGGCCAGATCATGGTCGCAGTCGAGGCCGATCTGCCGCTGGAGGCGTTGTGGCATGGTCATAGCGCCCGTCAGCGCGCCGAGCAGGCCTTCGCGCAGTTGGGCACCTGGGACACCGAGGCCAACAACGGGGTACTGATTTACCTGCTGCTGGCCGACCACGCCATCGAGGTGGTGGCTGACCGCGGCTTGCGCAGTCGGGTGCCGGAAGAGCGCTGGGTAGAGGTGTGCCGACGCATGCAGCAATTCCTGCGCGAAGGCCAGCACGAAGCGGCGGTCCTGGCCGGTATCGAGGCGGTGACCGAGCTATTGGCCGAGCATTTCCCGGCCGCCGACGGTACGCGGCATGAAGACGAGCTACCTGACCGCCCGCAACTCCTAGGCTGAGCGTGCGCAAGCTGTCAGACGCGCAAGGTGTCAGAATAGCGGCCTCGCTTTTCGTGATCCGCGGTCCGCATGATCTATCTGCACGCCATCGACCCCATCGCCTTCTCGCTCGGCCCGGTGCAGGTGCACTGGTATGGCTTGATGTATTTGGCGGCGTTTTTCTCCGCCTGGGCGCTGGGCCGCTCGCGCATCCTGCGCGGCCGCCTACCCGGCGTGGACATGGACGGATTTTCCGACCTGCTGTTCTACGGCATGCTCGGCGTGGTGCTGGGCGGGCGCATCGGCTACATGCTGTTTTATGCGTTCGACACCTTCCTGGCCAACCCGCTGATCCTGTTCAAGGTGTGGGAAGGCGGCATGAGCTTTCACGGCGGCCTGCTCGGTGTGCTGATCGCCTGCTGGCTGTGGGCGCGCAAGCACCGGCTGCACTTCTTCGATGTCATGGATTTTGTTGCACCGCTGGTGCCGCTGGGTCTTGGCTTCGGGAGGCTCGGCAATTTCGTCGGCGGCGAGTTGTGGGGCAAGTTCACCCAGGCCGGCTGGGGCGTGATTTTCCCGCATGCGCCGGAACTGGCGGACCAGTTGCCGGCGCAGATCCAGGCGCAGTACGCCGCTGGCGCGTTGAACCAGTTCGCACGCCACCCCTCGCAGCTCTATGAAGCTGCGCTGGAAGGGGTGGTGATGTTCGTGGTGTTGTGGACGTTCTCGATGAAGCCGCGCGCACGTTATGCGGTCTCCGGTGTGTTCGCGCTGCTGTACGGCGTGTTCCGCTTCATCGTTGAATTCGTGCGCGTGCCCGATGCACCGATCGGCTATCTGGCCTTCAACTGGCTGACGATGGGCCAGATTCTGAGCCTTCCGTTGATTGCCGTTGGCCTGGTGTTGCTGGCGATGTCGCGCCGCGCCCCGGTGTTGCAGCCGGTGCTGCCGACGCCCGCTGGTGTGGAGGCTGCCAAGTGAAGCCGTATCTGGATCTGTTGCAGCACGTGTTGGAACACGGTGCGGAGAAGTCCGACCGCACCGGTACCGGCACGCGCAGCGTGTTCGGCTGGCAGATGCGCTTCGATCTCAATGCCGGCTTCCCGTTGGTGACCACCAAGAAGCTACACCTGCGCTCGATCATCCACGAGTTGCTGTGGTTCCTGCAGGGCGACACCAATATCGGCTATCTCAGCAACAACCAGGTGCGCATCTGGGACGAGTGGGCCGACGACAACGGTGACCTCGGCCCTGTCTACGGCAAGCAGTGGCGACGCTGGACCGGCCCGGACGGTGTCGAAATCGACCAGATGCAGTGGCTGGTGGACGAGATCAAGCGCAATCCGGATTCGCGCCGGCTGGTGGTCAGCGCCTGGAATGTCGGCGAACTGCCGCAGATGGCGCTGATGCCGTGCCACAGCCTGTTCCAGTTCTACGTGGTGAACGGCAAGCTCAGTTGCCAGCTCTATCAGCGCAGCGGCGACATCTTTCTGGGCGTGCCATTCAATATCGCCAGCTATGCGCTACTGACGCACATGGTGGCGCAGGCCACCGGACTGGGCGTCGGCGATTTCGTGCACACGCTGGGTGATGCGCACCTGTATTCGAATCACGTCGATCAAGCGCGTGAACAGCTGACGCGCACACCGCGCGCGCTGCCGACCTTGCGCCTGAATCCTGACGTCACTGACCTGTTCGCGTTCCGCTTCGAAGACATCGCCATCGAAGGTTATGACCCGCATCCGGCGATCAAGGCGCCGGTGGCGGTCTGAGCAGTGCTCGCATGATGCGATTAGTGCGCGCTGTATGCTGACGTATGAAAATCATTTTGATCGTCGCCTTCGACCGCAACAATGCCATCGGCCGCGATAACGATCTGCCGTGGAAGCTGCCCGATGATCTCAAGCGCTTCAAAGCGCTGACGCTGGGCAAGCCGATTCTGATGGGGCGCAAGACTGCGCAGTCTCTCGGGCGTGCACTGCCGGGGCGGTTGAATCTGGTGCTGACGCGTTCGGGGCAGGTGCCGTTCGACGGCATGCAGGCGGTGGCATCGGTGGAGCAGGCAATCGAACGTGCCGTGCAAGACGGCGCGCAGGAGCTCTGCGTGATCGGTGGCGGGGAGGTGTATCGCCTAACCATGGAATGTGCCGATCTGCTGGCTGTGACCGAAGTGGACACGGCAGTAGACGATGCCGACACCCATTTTCCGCCGATCGATCCGGCGGTGTGGTCGCCTGTGAAGCGTGAGTTGCATGCTGCCGATGACCGGCACGCCTATGCGTTTTCATTCGTGGATTACGCGCGCCGCTGAGCCGCGCATTGTCGAATGCCCGTCGTCATTGCGATGACGACGGGCGCGCCGCGCAATTATTCCTGCGGCGTATCGACTGGCGCCTTGGGGGCCGTCGCAGCGTTCGGGGCATTTCCGCCCCGGTTACCGCGCGAACGCTGACGCCCCTGGCGCTCACGTGGACGCCGCGGTGCGCGTGCGACCGGTGCCGGCCCGGTCACTTCACGTCCGTGTACCTGCACCACGCGCAATTGCTCGGTATCCAGCTGCAAGGCAGTGAGCTTGCCGCCCCAGACCGCACCGGTATCGATCGCATGCACACCCTGAGTGATCGTCAGGCCCAGCGCAGACCAATGCCCGCAGACGATCTTCAGATCGCGCTCGACCCGCCCCGGCACCTCGAACCACGGATACAGGCCCTGGGCCTGTGTTCCCGGCGTGCCTTTGTCGTCGGTGGCGATGCGCCCACGCGGGGTGCAATAGCGCATGCGCGTGAACAGATTGATGATCGCGCGGCTGCGGTCGTAACCGCTGAGGCCCGGTGACCAGCCCGGCTGATCGCCGTACATATTGCGCAGCAGCTTGCGATAGCCGCCGCCCTGCAGTTGCTGTTCGACCTCGCGTGCGTATTTCTCGGCAAGTTGCGTGGTCCACTTCGGCGCCAGCCCGGCATGGATCATCATCCAGCCCAGTTCGCGGTCTACGTGCGCCAGCTTCTGCATGCGTAGCCAATCGAGCAGTGCGTCGCGATCCTCGGCAAGCACGATGCGCAGCAGATCCGGGTTGACCTTGCGCTGCTCTTCTTCCGAACGCGCGCCGATCGCCAGCAGCGACAGATCGTGATTGCCCAGCACCACCACGCTATGTGCGCGCAACGAATGCAACAGGCGCAGCGTCTCCAGCGATTGCCCGCCGCGGTTGACCAGGTCGCCGCAGAACCACAGCGTGTCCTGCGCGGGGTCGAAATTGATTTTTTCCAGCAAACGCTGGGTGATGTCGTAGCACCCTTGCAGGTCGCCGATTGCCCAGACGCTCATTGCGCGCGCTCCCTCAGTCCAGCATCCATCAGTGCAGCGTCCTGGGTACGCTCAGCACAAAGGCGGCGATCGGGGCGATAAATTCGGTGCCATCGTCGGCCACCATGTCGTAGTGGCCTTGCATCTGTCCCTGCTCGGTCTCCAGCAGCACGCCGGAGGTGTAATGGAAGGCTTCGCCCGGGCGCAGCCAGGGCTGTTCGCCGACCACGCCTTCGCCATCCACCTGCTGAGTGCGTCCATTGCCATCGGTGATCTGCCAATGGCGCGCGATCAGCCGCGCAGGCACCGCGCCCGCATTCTGGATGCGGATGCTGTAGGCGAAGGCATAGCGGCCCTCGTCCGGGGTGGATTGATGGGCGAGGAAGCGGGGCGATACCTCGACCTCGACCCGGTAGCGCGGATCATCGTGCATGGCGAAAGTCTAAATAAAACAGTGTGGGAGCGGCGCTCAAGCCAGCTCGACATTGGCCAGCCGGATGAAATCGGCGACCTCGAGTTGTTCGGCGCGTGCGTCCGGGCGCACCTGTGCCGCTTCAAAGTGGGCCGGCTCGCAGACGGTGGACAAGGCGTTGCGCAAGGTTTTGCGACGCTGCCCGAACCCGGCGCGCACCACATCGGCGAAGCGGCGACGGTCGTTGATCTGCACCGTGGCCGGGTCGCGTGGCACCAGCCGCACCACTGCCGAATCCACTTTCGGCGGCGGCCGGAATGCACCTGGCGGCACCACAAACAACGCAGTCACCTCGCAATACGCCTGCAGCATCACGCTCAGCCGCCCATACACCTTGCTGCCGGGACCGGCGGCCATGCGGTCAACGACTTCCTTTTGCAGCATGAAATGCATGTCGGCCACGGCGGCGGCATGGTCCAGCGCATGGAACAGGATCGGCGAGGAGATGTTGTAGGGCAGGTTGCCGACCAGGCGGATCGGCGTGCCGTCGGCCAACGCGGTGAAATCCACGCTGAGCACATCGCGGTGGATGATGCTCAATGCACCGATTGGTGCGGCGGCTTCGGTCAACGGTGCGATCAGGTCGCGATCGAATTCGATGACGGTCAATGCGCCATGCTTGCGCAGCAGCGGAAAGGTGATGGCGCCCTGGCCCGGCCCGATCTCGACCAGATGCTGGCCGGCGCGCGGGTCCACCGCCTGCACGATGCGGTCGATGTAATACCGGTCGGCAAGAAAGTGCTGGCCAAGCGACTTCTTGGCCGGTGCGCTGAAAGAAGAATTCATCTGCGCAGTTTAACGGAGGCGGCGCCTGCACGCGGCGTGTTTGCGCGGACTAAGAGCGGCTACCAGAACGTAGCGAGCAGTCGTCAGGCGGGTAAGGCCGGCGCGCTCAGAACCGCAACGTAGGCGTGCTACATGCCGCGCTGAGCACCGGCCGCGCCCAACTGGCGGCCGTGCAGTCGCTTTGTTAGTCGCTCCAGGGCTGGCGGACAGGCGGCATGCACGATGCAGCGTGCCCGCAGCAGGCATGCCAAACGGACCTGGCCTAGCGGCGTGCAGCCAATCGCGCGCACAGCTCGGTGGCCGCCATCAGGCTGGAGGGGTCTGCGATTCCGCGGCCGGCCAGTTCCAGTGCGGTGCCATGATCCACCGCCACGCGCGGGTAGGGCAGGCCTAGGGTGATGTTCACTGCCTGCTCGAAGCCACTGTACTTGAGCACCGGCAGACCCTGATCGTGATACATCGCCACCACTGCATCGCACCCGCTGAGCTTTTGCGGCAAAAACGCGGTGTCGGCCGGTAGCGGGCCGATCAACTGCATGCCGTCGCCGCGCAGCTGCTCGAGTACCGGAATCACGATATCCAGCTCCTCGCGGCCCAGATGGCCGTCTTCGCCGGCATGCGGGTTGAGGCCGAGCACGGCGATACGCGGATGCTCCAGACCGAAGTCACGCTGCATCGCTGCATGGGTGATGCGCAGGCACTGCGACAGGGCTTCGGAGGTGATTGCATCGGCGACGGCACGCAGTGGCAGATGGGTCGTGACCAGTGCGACGCGCACGATGCTGTTGGCCAGCATCATCACCACCGGGCAGCCGGCTTGTTCGGCCAGTAGTTCGGTGGTGCCGGTGTAGGGAATGCCGCCCGCGTTGATCACTGCCTTGTGCACCGGGCCGGTCACGATGCCGTGCAGGCGGCCGGCGAGGCAGTCGCCCGCAGCCCCGCGCAGGCCGGCAATCACTGCCGCCGCGTTGGCCGGGTTTGGGGTGCCAAGCCGTGTCGCCACGGCTTGGCGAACGGGATGCAGTGGCAGGTCGCCAGGCGCCCGCGCCGGTTGGTCGGGATCGAGCAGGCGTATAGACAATAACAGCGCCTTTGCGGCGCTGTGCAGGGTATCTGGATCGGCGTAGGCAATCAGATGCGCATCCGAGCGCGGCCGCTGGGCGAGCCGGACGCAGAGCTCCGGCCCGATTCCGGCCGGCTCGCCTGGTACCAGCGCGAGCGACGGGACCATCATGCTATCTGCCGCGCCCGGCCTCAGCGCGTCGGCTTTGCCGGCGGCGGCGTGGGCGCTGCAGGATCTGACGACTTGGCCGGAGCGGCAGTGGCATTGTCATCGGCGCGGTCGCCGGTGCGGTAGCTCACATACGCTTCGCCACGCAGCTCCTGCAGATAGCGGTTGTACTCTTCTTCCAGCTTGCGGCGACCGATCGTTTCACGGACCTGCGCACGCTGGTTTTCTGCACTGACGTCGGTCTGGCGGCTGCCAACGCGCTGCACGATGTGCCAGCCCGCCTGAGTACGGAACGGCTCAGATACCGCGCCATCTGCCAAGCCTTCGACCTGCTTGCCAAAGTCCGGGCCGAATGCGTCTGCCGGGAACCAGCCCAGATCGCCACCCTGGCCGCGGCTATTGGTGTCCTCGGAGGATTCTTTGGCCGTTGCCTGGAAATCGGCGCCGCCGACGATGCGCGCACGGATCGTATCGATCTTGGCCTTGGCCTGCGCCTCGGTCTGGTTGTCGCCGACCCGCACCAGGATGTGGCGTGCGTTGTACTCGGTGACCATCTTCTTTTCGCCGCCGGCATTGGCGTCGCGCATTTCCACCAGCTTGAGCAACTGGAAGCCGCTCGGGCCGCGCAGCGGTCCGGCCACCTGGCCTGGCTTCATGTCGCGAATCAGTTGGGCGAATGCATTGGGAATTTCATCCAGGCTGCGCCAGCCCAGATCGCCGCCTTCCAGCGCATTCGGGCTGTCCGAATAACGCACCGCAGCCGCCGGGAAGTCCAGCTCGCCCTTGTCGATCAAGGCTTTGACACCATCGACCTTCTTCTGGCCCGTGGCGATCTGCTCGGCGGTCGCGCCTTCCGGCAAGCCGATCAGGATGTGTGCCAGGTGGTACTGGCTACCGGTGGCGGCCTGTTGGGCCAACGCGGTATCCACTTCGCCTTCGCTCACGCTGATACGGCTCTGCGCAAAGCTCTGGCGCAGGCGCTGCACGATGATTTCGTCGCGCACCGAAGCGCGGAAATCCGCGTAGCCCATGCCGTCGGCGGCCAGCTTCTGGCGCAAGCCATCCACGGTCGTGCCATTCTGCTGGGCGATGCTGGCGATTGCGCGATTGAGCTCCTCGTCGCTGACGCGGATGCCGCTGCCATCGGCACGGCCAACCTGCAACTTGACCAGTACTAGGCGCTCAAGCACCTGACGTTGCAGGACATCGTCTGGCGGCAGCTGGTTTTCGCGACCGGCGTACTGCGACTTGACGTTGCGCACCGCGCGATCAAGCTCGCTCTGCAGCACAACGTCTTCGTCGACAATGGCAGCAATGCGATCCAGCGGCTGGGATTGCTGTGCCGAGGCAAACGGCGAAACCGTGCTGGTAATAGCCAGCAGCGAGGCAAGAACAACAGAGAAAGGCTTGGTCATGGAATCAAGTTCGGATCGTAATCGTCCGGATTAGTCGTGGTGTTGCTGGGCGGGACCAGGTACAGGTCGTCGCGGTAATAGCCGAGAATAGCACGGCGCAAAGTGCGGTCCGTGTTCTGCCCGAACGAGCTCAAGCCCTTCAGCACGAACTCTAACTGGATGGAGTTGTCCATCTCGCCATCGCGGTTACGCACAAACCGGCGCACCAGCCCGCGTACCGCCAGGCAGCAACTGTCCCACTGCACGCCACCAATGATTTCCAGCGGCTTGCGGTCCAGTAACGAGTAGTAGTAACGACCGACCGCGCTCCAGCTGGGGCTGATCGGGTACAGGAAGGAGAAGTCGGCCTGCTTGAGCTGGTCGCTGTTGTCGATGAGGTTGCGACGATAGCGATACGCCAGGTTGATGATGCCGTCGTTGTTCAGCAGGTAGCGCGTGCGCAGGCTGGCCAGATCTTCCTTGCGCGAGTTCGGGTTCCACTGGTAGGTGGCGCCCATCGACCAGCGGTCGTTGACCATGTAGTTGGCGTCAGCCACCCAGGCGGACTTGCCCTGGTCGACGGTCTGCTCGCTGCCGGCTGCCGAGTTGTTGCTGTTGTTGATGGTGACCAGCGAATCGCTGAAGTACAGGATTTGGCCCGCACTGAGCGAGAGCTTTTCGCGGCCATCGTCCTGGCGCAGCCAGCGCGAGGTCACCGCCAGGGTCAGCTGGTTGGCATCGTTCTGGCGATCGGCGCCGGTGTAGCGGGTGTCGCGGAACAGTTGCCCGTAGCTGAAGGTGAACGGGCGGGTGTCGAACACCGGCAGATCGTCCTGGTCGCGGTACGGCACGTACAGGTAGTACATGCGCGGCTCCAACGTATTGAGATAGTTGGTGCCGAACAGCGAGGTTTCGCGATCGAAATACAAGCCGGCGTCCAGCGAGGCGATCGGCAGGCTGCGCGTGGGCGAACGATCACCGGTCAACGGCGCGGTGTTGGCCAGCGTGGAATCCAGCTGGTACGCGGTATAGCGCCATGCCACAGTCGGTGTCACAAACCAAGCTGCACCAGACAGCGGCATCGAAATATACGGTTTGACGTCCAGGCGCGAGCCGCTTCCGTATTGCTTGTTGCGGATGTTGGTACGGACGTACTCGTCGCCGTTTCTATTATTGTTGTCGGCGTTCTGAATGAAATTCACCTGGTACGAATCGTCGTGGGTGAAGTGCACCGCCTCCGCGTACAAACCTGCCTCGAAAATGCCCAGCGGCTTTTCCCAGGTGAAATAGGCGCGCGGCTGCCGGTTATAGGGCAGGGCCTGCTCGTCGAGCGTGTAGTCGGTGAGCTGCCAACGGTCGGCCATCAGGCCTGCGGTCCAGGTCTCGCCGGTGCCGTAGATGCCCACGGTGCTTTGCAGGCTGGAAGCCGAGCCCATGCCGTTGATCCGGCTGGTGAAGTCTTCAACGTAGCGGGTGTCGCTAACCCAGGAGATGCTGCTGCGCGCCTGCCAGTAGGTGTTGACGTTGTGGTAGCCGCTGTAGAAAACGCTGCCACGGTCCTTGTCGCGCAACTTGTCATTGGGCAGGTAATTGCCGGTAATTTCGCCGCGCCCGCCGTCGTACAAGTAACGGAATTCGGTGCCGAACATGAAACCACGCTTGCTCATGTAGCGTGGCAACAACGTGGCGTCGTAGTTCGGCGCCAGGTTCAGATAGATCGGCTGTAGGTAATCGAAGCCGTTGCGGCCGGACAAACCGAACTGTGGAAACAGCAGGCCGGTCTGGCGGCGGTCGTCGATCGGGAACTTGAACCACGGGAAATACAGCACCGGCACCTTGCCGATCTGCAATACCGCGTTACGCGCGGTGCCGAAGCCCTCTTCGTTGTCGACGTCGATCTCCGGCGCGCGAACGCGCCAGATCGGCTGCGAGGGGTCGCAGGTGGTGTACGTCGAACGGTGCATCTGCCCGACCTGGCCCTGCAGGTCCACCGATTCGGCGTCGCCATTGCCACGGCGCTCCACCAACTGGTACTGGATGTTGGTGACCTTGTGGGTGTCGGTGTCCTGATTGCCTTCGGCGCGGTCGGCAACCATGCGGAAGGAGGTGTCCTGGTAACGGACGTTGCCTTCGGCAATGTAATTGCCGGTTTCGGTGTCCATGCGCAGGTTGTCCGCACCCAGGAACTGGTCGCCGCGCTTGAGCGCCACGTTGCCCTGGTATTGCGGAGTGGTGCTGGTGCCGGAGAGCTGGTCGCCTTCGATGTCGGTCGGCAACTGTTGACGCATTTCGGCCGCCTTGGGGTCCGCCGCGGGGGCGCCGTCGAAGCCGGGTAGCGGGTCTACAGCCGGGCACAATCCCCAGTTCAACGGCTTGTCGGCAGCCATGGCCGGGAGGCAGATGGCGATGCTCAAAGGCAGGGGCAGCAGGCGGAGAGCTCGGCGCACGCGGGGGGTTCAACCAATAAAATGGCGACTAGCTTGCCGCATAGCCCGCATAGGGGCAATGAAGAGTGCCGGCGTCGGGGGGGCGAGGTTCATCGCAATCGGTGGCGCGACGGGCGCCCCAGCAGGGATTCAGCGCAGCGCTGCCACGTGCGCCACGCTACTTTCGCGCAGCGCCTGCAGGTCGTAGCCGCCTTCCAGCATCGACACCACGCGGCCGCGCGCATGGCGGTCGGCCAGAGTGCGCAGTGCCCCGGTGAGCCAGGCGAAATCGTCGTCGTCGAGCATCAGGTCGGCCAGCGGATCGCGCAAATGCGCATCGAAGCCGGCGGAGATGAGGATCAGCTGCGGGCGGAAGGCATCGACCAGCGGCAGCATTTCGTCTTCCCAGACATTGCGGAAGCGCAGCCCGTCGCTGCCCGGGGGCAGCAGCAGGTTGTGGATATTGCCGACGCCGCGCTCGTATACGCTGCCCGAATGCGGATACAGCCCGGACTGATGGGTGCTCAGGTACTGCACGGCGGGGTCGCGCTCGAAGATTGCCTGGGTGCCGTTACCGTGATGGACGTCGAAATCCACGATGGTGATGCGCTCCAGCCCATGCAGGTCGCGCGCATGGGCGGCGGCCACCGCGATGTTGTTGAAGAGGCAGAATCCCATCGATACCTGCGCGGTGGCGTGGTGACCGGGCGGGCGCACTGCGCAGAAGGCGGTACGGGTCTGGTCCTGCATCACCGCATCCACCGCGGCGATGCCGGCACCTGCGGCGCGCAAGGCGGCTGCGCGCGAGGCCGGCACCATGCGCGTGTCCACGTCCAGCTGGCGATAGCCATCGAAGGCGGTTTCCAGCACCGAATCCACCTGCTCGCGCTCGTGCACGCGGCACAGGTCGCCCAGCTTGGCCAGCGGCGCTTCACGCCAGTGCAGATCCGGGAATGCGGCGCGCAGGGCGCCGACCACCGCTTCCAGGCGGGCGGGGCTTTCCGGGTGCTCAGGGCCGGCGTCGTGACCGAGGCAGGCGGGGTGGGTAAAGACCAACATGGGGCAACTTTAGCGCCTCTGCGCCGACTCGGGCACATGCTCAACCGCGTCGGCGGTCGTGCCGCCACATGACTTCCTGCTGACCATCGGCACGCGCCAGCACACGCGCCAGTACGAACAGCAGGTCCGAAAGGCGGTTGAGGTAACCGATCGCCTCGCTGCGCACCGCTTCCTGGCGCGAGAGCGCAACGGTCTCGCGCTCGGCCCGGCGCACGATGGTGCGAGCCAGATGGCAGCGCGCGGCGGCTTCGCCACCGGCCGGCAGGATGAATTCCTTCAGTGCGGGCAGGGTGTCATTGAAAGCATCCAACTGGCGCTCCAGCGCCTCGATGTCCGAAGCATCAATGGCCGCATGTCCAGGGATGCACAACTCGCCGCCCAGGTCGAACAACTGGTGCTGCACGGTGGTCAGCAGTGCGGCGATCGGCTCCGGCACGCCGGGAGCGGCCAGCAGTACGCCGATGGCCGAATTGGCCTCGTCCACGGTGCCGTAGGCATTGACCCGCAATGCATCCTTGCCGGTCCGGCTGCCGTCGCCCAGGCCGGTGCTGCCGTCGTCGCCGGTCCGCGTATAGATACGTGAGAGTCGGTTGCCCATGGCTTAGCCGGCGCGGAGCTGGCAATGCGGTGCGGCCAGGCGCTCGGCAGCCACCTGGATCACCGCAGCGGCAGTCACGTAGAGCGCGGCGCTGCGCAGGTACGGGCCCAGCCAGTCGGTGTAGTTCTTGAACCAGCCGGCCACGGTCGGTTCGGCCACGCTGGCGCTGATCCAGTAGAAGCTGCCCTGGGCGATCAGCTGGCACAGCGCTACTGCGATCAGCAGTGCGGGCACCAGCCGGGCCAGCGTGCTCCACTGCGCGCCGTGATAGCGCCGGCGCAGCCACACGCCGCCAGCCCACAGTGCGAAGTACGCCGGGATCAGGCACCAATACGCCGGCGACACGCAGTAGTGCTGCCAGAAGCTCATGCCTTGCCGGGTGATCACCAGCCAGTCCACTGCTACGGCCAGCAGCATCAGTAGCGGAAACGCCAGCTTGGTGCGCGCGCCCAGATGAAATCCGCCGATGAAGAACACCGCCCAGGACGCATCCGGGACCGGCACGAAGTGATTGATCCGCGTTGCCGCCATCACCACGGCGAGCAGACTCAAAATCAGGGTGTCGTGCGAGCGAGGAGTCATACGGAAAGAGGCCGGATCACAGGTCTGGAAGCGTAGCGTGGAAGCAGCGTTGCCCGCGGCTTGGGTAACAGCAGCTACCAAAAGGATTGCGCAGTTCTAAGACCGCGCGGCCGGCGCTCTGAATCGGCATCTATCATTCGTAACAGTGCGGTTCCCGCGTGCCAATCCAGGGCCCCCGACGGCTGCTCGCCACGGTTTGTCAGACGCTCTAGAGCTTGCAAGGAGTGCATGGATCGCTGCGATATGCGGTGAGCAGCGCAAGGCGCAGCCGACAGCGGGCGCGGCAAGATGTCCCTGCTTGCGGCGGCAACGCGCAGGAGGCGAAGGCTTATCATGTGGGAATGACACATCCCCATGACGTTCTGATCGTTGGCGGCGGCCTGGTCGGCTCCAGCCTTGCGATTGCGCTGGACCGCCTCGGCCTGGATGTCGGGCTGGTGGAGGCCACCCCGGCCGGCTCCCCGCCGACGGTGTTCGACCAACGCAACCTCAGTTTTGCTGCGGCAACCGTGAATGCACTCGGCGTGCTCGGGGTGATGGCCAAGCTGCGCAGCCCGCCCGGCCCGATCCGGCGCGTCCATGTCAGCCGTGCCGGCGACTTCGGCCGCGTGCTACTGGACGCTGCCGATTACGGCCGCACCGCCTTCGGCCAGGTAGTTGTGGCGCGCGACTTCGGCGATGCCTTGCAGGCGCGTCTGGACGAATTGACCCATCTGCACCGCTATCGCCCTGCGCGATGCATCGGCGTGGAACCGGTGCAGGACGGCCTGCGCGCGGTGCGCCTGGCCACCGAGTCTGGCGAGCAGCGTGTGCACGCCAAACTGGTGGTCGGGGCCGATGGCAGCAATAGCGCGGTGCGCGAGCTGCTGCATATCGACACCGACGCGCACGACTTCCTGCAAACCCTGTTCGTGGCGCGCATACGTGCGTCGCGACCGCCCGATGGCACGGCCTGGGAGCGGTTTGGCGAACATGGACCAACCGCCCTGTTGCCCCGTGGCGACCGCCATTACGGTGGGATCCATTGCGTGGCCCGCGCCGAGGCCGAAGCCGTGGCCGCGCTCGATGATGCCGGTTGGCTGGCCCGCCTGCAGCGTGCCGCCGGCTGGCGCGCCGGGCGTTTCATCGCCACCGGCGAACGCAGTGCCTACCCGCTGGTGCAGGTGCTGGCCAACAACCTCATCGCCGAGCGCGTGGTGCTGCTGGGCAATGCCGCGCAGACGTTGCATCCGATCGGCGCGCAAGGCTTCAACCTCGGCCTGCGCGATGCGCTGACGCTGGCCGAATTGATTGAACACGATCGCAGCGATGCCGGTTCCGGCGCGTTGCTGGCCGACTATGTGGCGCGGCGACGCGTGGACCGCGAGCACACCATCGGGTTCTCCAGCGGTCTGGCCCGGCTCACCGGCAACCCGGCACCCTTGCTGCGACCGTTGCGCAGCCTCGGTTTGTTCGCGGCTTCACAGGCGGCGCCGCTGCAATCGATGCTGGTCGGCGGCGCGATGGGCTTCCGTGGCTATGTGCCGCAGCTCTGCCGGGGCGTCGCATGAGCCGACGCAGTACGCGTGATGCTGTGATTGTTGGCGGTGGGGTGGTCGGCGCCGCCTGCGCGCTGGCGCTGACCGATGCCGGCTTGAGTGTTGCCCTGGTCGAAGGGCGCGAACCCGCGCGCTGGCGCGCAGATCGCCCCGATTTGCGCGTCTATGCCTTCGCCGCCGATAACGCTGCGTTGCTCGACAGCCTGGGCGTATGGAACGCGGTGCGCACCGCGCGCGTGCAACCGTACCGGCGCATGCGGGTCTGGGACGCCGCTGGTGGTGGCGAGCTGGGCTTCGACGCCGACACGCTGGGGCGCGAGCAACTCGGATGGATCATTGAAAACGAGGTGCTGGTCGACCGCTTGTGGGCAGCCGTGCATGCCGCCGGCATTGAGGTGCATTGCCCGGCACGCGTGGTCGAACTGGAGCAGGACGCCAATAGCGTGCGCCTGCGCTTGGACGATGGCAGCCGGCTGGAAGCGGCAATGGCCATTGCCGCTGACGGCGCGGCCTCTACCCTGCGTGAACTCGCCGGGCTGCCGGTTTCGCGGCATGCCTACGCGCAACGCGGCGTAGTTGCCTTCGTGGAAACCGAACAGCCGCATCAGGCCACCGCCTGGCAGCGCTTCTTGACGACCGGGCCGCTGGCGTTCCTGCCGTTCGCCGATGGGCGCAGTTCGATCGTCTGGACCTTGCCGGATGCCGACGCCGAGCGTGTGCTTTCGCTGGACGATGCGGATTTCTCGCGCGAGTTGACCCAGGCCTTCGCCGCGCGCCTGGGCGAGGTGCGCGTGGTGTCGGCGCGCACCGCCTTCCCGCTGCAGCGGCAGTTGGTGCAGCAGTATGTGAGCGGCCGCGTGCTGACCTTGGGCGATGCGGCGCACGTGGTGCATCCGCTGGCCGGGCAGGGCGTCAACCTCGGCCTGCGCGATGTGGCCGCGCTGCGCCAGGTCGTGCGCGAGGCGATCGCCAAGCGTGCGGAGTGGGCTGCGCCGCATCGCCTGCAGCGCTGGGCGCGCATCCGGCGTAGCGAGAACACCGTTGCCGCCTACGGCTTCGATGCGATCAACACGGTGTTTTCCAATGACGAGATGCACCTGATCTTGTTGCGCGGATCGGTGCTTGGCCTGGCCGGCAAGTTGCCGCCGCTGGTCGATGTGCTGTGGAAGCGCGCCTCCGGCGGCGCGTGATCGCACCACGCCAGATGCCGTAAACACATCGGCAGCTGTTAGCGAAGTGTTGATATGCATCTAGCGCTATAACGAAGGCAGCAGATTCCATACGACGGACGAGGCAGGCGTGGCTACAGTCGCGTCATGATCTCGTCCGCTCACCCTTCGCCCAAGCCGGCATTGCTGCTGTTGTGCGGCTTGCTGTGCGATGCCGCCATCTGGCAACCGCAGCGTGCCGCGCTGCGCGATCTGGCCGATGTGCAGGTGGTGGATTTCGCCGGGTTCGACAGCATTACGCACACGGCCACGCATGTGCTGGCCGTCGCGCCGCCGCAATTTGCGCTGGCCGGGCATTCGATGGGCGGACGGGTCGCGCTGGAAATCATGCGGCAGGCGCCCACACGCGTGCTGCGGCTGGCATTGCTCGACACAGGCATCGCGCCGCGCCGTGATGGCGAACGCGAAGAGCGACTGGCGCTGGTACGACTGGCGCACGCCCAGGGCATGTACGCGCTGGCGCAGCGCTGGTTGCCGCCGATGCCGTGCTGATGGATGGCTTGATGGCCATGGTGCAGCGGCAGAGCGCGCAGAGCTGCGCCGGGCAGAGCAACGCATTATTGGAGCGCCCCGATGCAACGCCGGTGCTCGCGCAGATTGCGTGCCCCACGTTGCTGGAGGCCGGGCGACAGGATGCGTGGAGTTCGTTGGCGCGGCATCAGGACACGGCGCGGCAGATTTCACAGGCGCAGCTGGCAATTTTCGAAGACTGCGGGCACATGGCGCCGGTCGAAGCGCCTGCCGCCGTCAACGACGCGCTGCGCGACTGGCTGCAGGCCGCGTGCCGCTGTCTTGCAATACCGCTTTGTCCCTCCTCGCGTCGCATCGCAGTCATCTATCCATTTGTAACGGAGATTCGCCTAGTGGAGCGCGTCCGTTCGTCTGTTCGTTGTGGTTCCGTGTTGCCGCGTGCGCTGTCGCGTCGTCAACCTGCATTGATCATCGCCGCCTTGCTGGCCGCGGCATCGCCAGCGGCATGGGCGCAGTCCGTGCCGGAAACTGCGGCGGTCCCCCAGGGCATCAACCTGGGTGGTACCAGCTTCCTCGATGGCTTTAGCTCCATGAAACCTGGATGGACAGTCATCGAATACCTGCGGCACGCCGATTTCGATGCGATCAAGAATGCGAACGGCGACAATTCGCCCGCCTTCCGCGATCCCAAGATTGGCACCAGCGTGGTGTTGACCCAGCTCATCTACGTGACACCGTACACATGGAAAGGCGGTGCCTTGAGCTTCAACGCCATCGTGCCGCTGGTCAATTACGACACCTTCTTCGCTGCCGATAGCCCGGTGCGAGTGAGCAGCAATGGCTTCGGCATGGGGGACATTTCGTTCGGGCCTGCGCTGCAGATGCCGCCGGTGATGCGTGTTGGGCGGGTGTTCTTCTTCCAGCGAATTGCCATCGACGCATTCGCGCCCGTGGGCAAATTCGATCGTGATATCGCCATCAACCAGAGCACCGGTTTCTGGTCGGTCGCACCGCAGTGGGCCTTTACCATGCAACCCACCGACAGCTGGGAAATCAGCGGGCGGGTGAATTACCTCTACAATTTCCGTAGCAACCGCGCTGGCGGTGTGCCGCCTATTCGCGGGTTCCAGTTTCGCAATGGCCAGGCCGGTGATGCGCTCTGGGCCAACTTCGCCAGTTCGGTCAAGGTCACCGAACAACTGCGCCTCGGCATTAACGGGTTTTATCTGCAGCAGCTAAAGGACAACCGCACCAATGGCGAGCGCGTGCCGGACAGCAAGCGCAGGCAGTTCTATGCGGGGCCCGGGATGTCCTGGGGCTTCAATGAAAAGAACCTGCTCAATTTCAATGTCTATCTCCCCATCGATGTCGAAAACTCGGTGGCGGGCAACACTTACAACCTGATGTTTGTGCATTCGCTGTAACGCGCGGCGTTAACGCGTTCCATCTTGCCGGCGCACTGGTGCAGGCGTATGGGATGGAGCGGATGCGATGCGCCGAGCGGATTGACGTGGGTTGTACCTCTGGCGTTATCGCTCACTCTGGTGGTGCTGTCCCTGCGATCGAATGCAGCACTGCGACATGCGTGTCTCACAGTCCATGCTGTGCCGCTGCGTGTTGGCATGTTCGCGAAACAGCAATTCCGCTCGTGCGCCATCGCGTTGTTCGATGGCCGAGACGATCGCACCATGTTGCCTGTGTCCGTCATACAGATCGGCATAGTTGAGCGTGGCAGAGCGTTGGCCGAACACCACGTTGATCGGGCTGACGAACGGCACCAACGTGCACCCTTCCACGGTTTCGGTGACGATCGGCTTGTTCGCCGCCTCCACAATGGCGCGATGAAAACGGGCATTCATTGCGCCATGGGCCGCTCATCGTCAGTGCAGAGGTCGCGGCTGGACAGGATACGGTCGCCTTCGCCCAGACAGGCGCGCAACGTCGCGAGCAACGCTGCAGGGGCGCCCTGTTCGGCAACCGTGCGCGCGGCCATGCCTTTTATCAGCGCGCGCACGGCCAGCGCATCCAGGCTTTCCTGCTGGCTAAAACGCCGCGCCGCGTAACCATGGTTGCCGGCCTGCACCAGCAAGCCTTCCTGGCATAACGCCGGTAGGGCCTGACGGATCGGCGTGCGCGAAATCCCCAGGCGCTCGGCCAATGCCGCTTCGGTAACGCGCTCGCCGGGGGCGAAGGTGCCGCACAGGAGCAATTTGCGTAGCTGCTGGATTGCTTGCAATCGGTGGTTGTTCGCCATTGGCTCCATTCTCTCGCGCCATACCGCAGCGCACGTTCCTTCGAAAGAGAAAACTCGCACTTAACCGTGTATAAAAACCTTGCGGATGAGATCGCTTGATGGCAATTTGGATCACAAAGATACCGTGTTGACGATCCGCAGTCGTTGATCCTCCTTTTTGAGATCCATTGCGTTGCAGAACCCGATTCACACACTGATGCGCGTCCGCCCCAATCAGCGGCCGGCCCGCGTCGCAGGAGCGCAGCATGGCAAGCATCATCGGCGGTATCGGGGCCTCGCACGTTCGCACCATCGGGGTGGCCTACGACAAGGGCAAGCAGCAGGATCCGGTGTGCAACCGCTGTTCGACGGTTACACGCCGGTGGCCGCGTGGCTGGTCGAGCAACAGGCCGACGTGCTGGTGTTCTTCTACAACGACCGTTGCACGGCGTTCTTCTTCGATCTGTACCCCACCTTCGCGTTGGGCGTGGGCGAGCGCTTCCCGGTTGCCGACGAAGGCGCAGGGCTGCGCAACTTGCCGCCGATTCGCGGCGACGTGCAGTTGCAGGCGCATATCGCCGAATGCCTGGTCAATGACGAATTCGATCTGACCGTATTCCAGGACAAACCCATCGACCACGGCTGCGCGGCGCCGCTGCCGCTGCTGTGGCGGCATGTGCCGGACTGGCCGGGCACGGTGGTGCCGATCGCCATCAACGCGCTGCAGTGCCCGCTGCCGACCGCGCGTCGCTGCTATCGGCTTGGCCAGGCGGTGCGCCGCGCGATCGAATCGTATCCGGAAGACCATGGAGCAGATCGACGGTACGTACCTGTTCGATCTGCGCACCAGCAATCGCGCGCTGCACCTCAACCGGTTCTTCTGGCACATGATCCGCGCCCCGTGGCGCGATCGTTTTTTGCAGGACGCGCAGGTGCTGATGCAGGAAGCCGAACTCACCGAGCAGGAGAAGGCGCTGATCCGTGCGCGCGACTGGCTCGGTCTGGTGCAGTACGGCGCCAACTTTTTCGTCATCGAAAAATTCGCGCGTGTGGTGCGCATGACCAATCTGCAGGTCTACGCCATCATGCGCGGTGAATCATTCGAAGACTTCATGCAGACGCGGCGTGTGCCCCATGCGCGCTGAGCTACGCGTCTCGGCTGTGCGCCGCATCGCCGCGTTACCCGACTTCCTAACGTAAGGCCCACCCCATGACCATGTCTTCCGTGTTCTTCGAACACCGCATCAAGGTCCGGCATCTACGTGTCATCGAGGCGCTGGACCGGCAGAAAAGCCTGTTGCGCGCCTCACGCGTCTTGAATGTCACCCAGCCCGCGCTCACGCGTGCCTTGCAGGAGATCGAAGAGATCGTCGGCGCGCCCTTGTTCGAGCGGCACTCGCGTGGCGTGCGCCCCAACGCCATGGGCGAGGTGCTGGTACAGACTGCGCATGTGGTGCTGGGCCAGCTACGGCGCGCGCAGGACACCTTCGAAGGGCTGCTTCGGGACGATGCGCTCACGATTACCGTCGGCGCCTTGCCGGTGGCGGCCAGCGGTTTGCTGCCGGCGGTGCTGGCCGCGTTGTATCGCACCGAACCCACGCTGCGGGTGCGCTTGCTGCACGGCCGCACCGATGAGCTGTTGCCCAAGCTGGCCGGTAACGAAATCGATCTGGTGGTCGGGCGCTTGTATCCGCTGGCCCGCTACGATGCGCTGATTCGCAAGGTGCTGTACCAGGATCCGATTGCGCTGGTGGCACGTAGCGACCACCCGCTGTTTGCCAATGGCCCGATGCGTATTGCCGAAGCGGCGGCGTACCGGCAGGTACTGCCGACGCTGAGCCAACACGTCGAACGCGACGTGGCACAGGTCATGCGCGAGCATGGCCTGGCAACGCGCGACCAACTGCGTTCCAGCTCGGCCAGTTTCACTCGCGAAATTCTGCTGGGCACCGACAGCATTGCGGTGATGCCGAGCATGATGGTGGCCGGCGACATCGCACGCGGCGAGTTGCGTGCCTTCCAGCTGCAACAGCCCTCACAGGCGCGCGCAGGCGGGGTGATCTATCGCGATGGCGCGGCAATCCACAAGCCCGGCGTGCGCTTGCTCATGCGTGAGCTGGAAAACCAGCTCGCCCTCATGGCCGAACAGGGTGCGGTCTGGGTAGATGATCGTATCGGCGAAGACGACGTGTTGCTGGACGAGTCTGCGTGATCGCAGAAGGCTTGGGCAGCGAGCGCCGCTTGGTCACTCACGCCGATCTGCGTGAACACTCAACGGGTGTCGAGCACGTAGCGGTTTAGTGCGTTGGACAATATGCGGTAGGCAAGCAACTGGCAGCCCCAGGCTGCCCGTTGTGCCGTTCGCGGTGCGCGATGGCATATCAGTTCTCATTGGCCAAGGCATCCTTCAAATGGGCCTTCTGCAACTTGCCGGTTGCGGTGCGCGGCAATGCGTCCACCACTCGCAGGTGCTTGGGCACCTTGTACTTGGCCAGCCGTGCGATCAGATAGCTACGGATTCCTTCCAGATCCGGTACCTCATCGGCCGGCACGATCGCCAGATAGCCCACTTCGCCCCATTGCTGATCGGCCATGCCGACGACGGCGCACTCGCGGATGCTCGGGTGATCGGCGAGCACCGCTTCGATCTCTGCCGGATACACGTTCTCGCCGCCGGAAATGAACATGTCCTTCTTGCGGTCGACGATCCAGAAGAAGCCGTCGGCATCGCGCTGCACGATATCGCCGGTACGGAACCATCCGTCACTATCGAGCACGTCGGCGCTGGCCTGCGGGTCGCGCCAGTAACCAGGGCTGAGGTTGGGGCCGCGCAAGAGCAGTTCACCGGGAACGCCTGCTGGGCAGTCGTTGCCGTTGTCATCGACCACGCGCGTCTGCACCGATGGTGCTGCAATGCCAGCCGCGCCCAGCTTGCTGCGGATCACATCGGAGTTCACCGACATGCCGAACACCGTGCCCGCTTCGCTCATGCCGAAGCCGCAGACCATCGGGACGCCATCGTCCAGCCAGCCGAGCAGATCGTCGCTGGCGTGCGGCGCACCGCCGCTGACCAATGCGGTGAGATGACGCAGCGCTTCTGCATCGAAGCCGGGCTGATTGCGAAATGCCTGCATCATCTGCGGCACGCCGACGTAGTGGGTGATACCCAACGAACGGTCGGCGAACCAGCCCAACGTGCGTTTGGGCTCGAAGCCATTGGACACCTGGATCGAGCCACCCACTGCCAGCACCGGGCGCACATTGGTGACCAGGCCGATGATGTGAAACATCGGCGCTTCGCACAGAAAACTGCTGCGTGCGTCCACGCGCGTGGTGACGCCGAAGTTATGCGCGGCGTGTTGCAGATTTTGCTCGCTCAGCATCACGCCCTTGGGCTGACCGGAGGTGCCGGAGGTGAACAAAATCAGGCTGACGCGTTCGGGCGGAATCGATGGTGTGTCGGCGGGCTCCAGGGCATCGGCGCTTGCGATGAAATCCACCAAGGCTTCCACGTCCATGCGACCGGCGGCAACATCGTCGCCCAGCAGCAGGCGTGGCTCGGCGCGTTGCAGCAACGCATCCAGTTCGGTGGTACTCAACCGCCAATTGAGCGGCACATAAATCGCACCAACCCGCCCGCAGGCGTAATGCAATGCCACTTGCCACACCGAATTGCGTGCCAGTACCGCGAGTCGCTGCCCATCGACGCAACCACGCCTGCGCAGCATGGCAGCCAGGCGGCCGACCAACGCGTCGAGTTCGGCGTAGGTCCATTCGATGCCCAGCAACAGATCGCGTGCGGCGAGCTGTTGCGGCGAGAGACGGGCGTGGAAAGCGATCGAGTCGGTCGGCATGGCCATGGCGCTGTCTTCTGGAAAATTAGGAAGTGACTGGTGTGCGTGCGACTGCTGCGTGTGGAAGGTTTAAACGCATCGGAGAGTTGGTGTGCAAATTTCGCCTGCAGGCATCCAACACGCCGGCACACAGCATGCAAGCGGTGAGCACTCACTCGGCGAAATTGCAGCCCATCAAGCGCGCACGCTTGTTGGGACGTGCGCTAGCTCAGATATACGGTTTTGGTTTCGAGGAAAGCATGCAGACCTTCGATACCGCCTTCGCGACCGATGCCCGACTGTTTGAAGCCACCGAATGGCATGCTGATGTCTACCCACATGCCATTGATAGCATGACTGCCACTGCGCACGCGACGTGCGATGCGATAGGCGCGTTCGGCATCTTCGCTGTAGATGCTGCCGTGCAAACCGTAGTCGCTGGCATTGGCTTTGGCGATAAGATCGGCTTCGTCTTGGTAGTCGATGAAGCTCACCACCGGCCCGAAGATTTCCTCGCGCGCAATGGTCATGTCCGGTGTGAATTCGGAGAACACCGTCGGTTCGACAAAGAAGCTGCGCGGCAAGTGCGCCGGGCGGCCACCGCCCCTGACCAGGCGCGCGCCTTCGGCGCTGCCTTTTGCGATGGACTGCACGCGTTCGAGCTGGCGGCCCAACGCCAATGGACCCATGCTGGTGTCGGCAGCAAATGGGTCGCCGAGTTTCACTGCGCTCAATGGCGCGCAATACGCCTGCAGCATCTCCTCGCGGCGCTGCGCCGGCACCAGCACGCGTCAACGAAAAGCACACCTGCCCGGCGATCGGCATGGAGTAGGGCACCAAGGTGGGCAGCACCTTGGCGATGTCGGCATCTTCCAGCATGATCGCCGCCGATTTGCCGCCCAGCTCCAGACCAACCCGCGCCAGGCGCTCGGCGCAGGCGATGCCGATCAAGCGCCCCGCCTGGGTAGAGCCAGTAAAGCTGACCTTGTCCACATGCCGATGGCGGATCAGTTGCTCGCCCACCCCGCGGCCGGCGGGAAGCAGATTGAACACGCCTTCCGGCACGCCGATAGCGCTGACGCGCTCGGCCAGGACGTAGGCATCGATCGGCGTTTCCGGCGAGGGCTTTGCCACGACTGTGCAGCCAGCCGCCAGCGCGGCGGCGACCTTGTAGCAAAGCAGTACCAGCGGCGCGTTCCAGGGCGTGATTGCCGCAACCACGCCGACCAGTTCCTGCACCACATGCACGCGCCCACCATTGGGGCACACACGCGGTTCGACGAATGCGTGGGTGGCAATCAGATCGGCGTAGTAGTCGAATAAATCCGGCGCCTGCTGCGACGCGCGCTTGCTGAAGCCAAGGGTCGCACCCACCTGGCCCGTCCATGCTTCGGCCAGCTCCGGCATGCGTGCATGCAAGTGGTCGGCCACCCGCTTGAGTACCACGCAACGCTCTTGCGGGGAGAGCTGCGGCCAGGGGCCATTGCCGAATGCGCTGCGTGCAGCGGCAACGGCCGCTTCGATATCTGCATGCGAGGGTTCGGTGTAGCGCAGCAGCCGTTCTTCGGTATGCGGCGCGATCACATCGACCTGGCGATCGCCCGTGCTTGCGCGCCATTGTCCATCGATGAACAAGCCCAGCGGGCTGCGCGCGGCGATCCCGCGCAGCGTTTGGGATAAGGCTTCCATACTCCCTCCTCGGTGCAGAAAACCACTGGCAGCGCCAGCGATGCGCGCCTAACGCGCACCACTTCGGACGCCGTAGGACGCGCTTACGCTTTGCGGTTGCTGAGGTCGTACTCGCCCAGGCCGGGCTTGTAGCTCTTCTCGTCGATGAACTGGCGGATGCCTTCCTTGCGGGCGTTGTTGTCGAACGAGTTGGCCGCTTCCTGCATGCGCACCAGATAATCCTCGGCTTCGTCGTAGGTCATGGTGCCAACGCGGCGCACTGCATCCTTGGCGTACTTGAGTGCGACAGGGTTCTTGCGCAGCAGCAGCTCGGCCACTTCGCGGGTGCGCGCTTCGAGACGTTCCAGCGGCACGCTTTCGTTGACCAGGCGCCATTCGGCCGCCTTCTTGCCATCCACCATTTCGCCGGTCAGCGTCATCCACATCGCATCGCGCATGGAAAGCAATTCCACCGCCACCTTGGTCACGCCACCGCCGGGCAGGATGCCCCAGTTGATTTCCGACAGGCCGAACTGTGCCTCGTCGGCGGCAATCGCCAGATCGCAGGCGAACAGTGGGCCGAAGCCGCCACCGAAGCACCAGCCGTTGACCATGGCGATGGTGGGCTTCTGATACCAGCGCAGGCGGCGGAACCAGCCATACGATTCACGCTGCGAGCGACGCACGCCGCGCAGACCCTGCGCTTCGGTTTCGCGAAAATATTCCTTCAGGTCCATTCCGGCCGACCAGGCGGTACCTTCGCCACCGAGCACCAACACGCCGACGTTATCGTCGAATTCCAGCTCGTCCAGCACGTCCATCATGCGGCGGTTGAGCGCCGGGCTCATCGCGTTGCGCTTGTCGGGGCGTGCGAACTTCACCCAGGCAATGCGGTTTTCGATGCGAACCGATACCACGTCATGCTCGTTCAAGAAGCGTCTCCTTCAAGTCGTGAGAGTGCTGGTGTGTTGATGTGCTCAGAGTGCTTCGGCCAGCGCGGTGTCTGATGCGGCGGCGCGTTCCAGTGCAGCGCTGGCGTTCAATTTGCAGAGCAGGCGCAGCAAGGTCTGTTGCTCGCTGGCCTGCAGGCCCGTGCAGGTGCGTTCGCCCGCGCGCGCCAGGCAGCCTTGCGCAACCAGCAGCGTGCGCTTGCCCAGGTCAGTCAGATACAAGCCCTTGCTGCGACGGTCGCGGCCGGCCAGGCGTTCGATCAGGCCTTGCTCGGCCAGCGCATTGGCGATTTTCATGCCAGCCGCGCGATTGACCAGCAGGCGGTTACCCAGCTCGGTCTGGTCGCAGCCGGGTTGATCGCGAATATGGATCAATGCGGTCACGCGCGCCGGAGTGAGCTGCAGCTCTGCCAGTTCCTGGCGCGCGGCATGGCTAGAGGCTAGCGCAGCCAATTGCAGCTGATAGCCAAGGTCGGCAGCAAGTGAAAGGCGAGCGGTCATTTGTTGGTCCAGATTGTATCCGTTAAATACAATGTAGCCGACCGAAACGGGCGCTGCAAGAGGCGGCGATGGCGCTACGCGAAGCACTGTGCGCGGCTGCGTAGTACAGCCGCGCTTGCAGAAGCGACGATTATTGCATCAGCCAGCCGGCGAGCTGTTCGCGGGTCAGATAGCCGCTGTGATGGGTGTCGAGCGCGTCGAATTCATCGGCCAGGGCAGGGTTGGCCTGCGCCTCGGCGCGGCTGATGCGGCCGTCGCCATCGGTGTCCATCGCCTGAAAATCGATGTGATAGCTGCCGACCACGCTGCTTGGCTGGATCGAACGCACGATTACGCTGGATTCGCCGCGCGGGCGCGCCAGCTCGGTTTGGTGGGTGACCTCGCCGCTGGCTAGCGACTGGGTGCGGATGGGGCTGGGGACACCGATCAGCGGCGAGCTGCTGGCCGGGGTGGGCGTCTGTTGTGCGTGCGCGGCGGTGCAGAGCAACAGCGAGAGAGCGAGCGTGGAAATGCGTGTGGCGGTGCGGCGAGTAGTCATCAGATCCCCCTGATGTAGAACAGCTTGCAAGCATAGAACGTGGCGGGCGATTTGCGTGCGTGCGGAACCGCGCGTGGCGGAGAGTGGCGGGTGATGCTTTGTTCAATCGGGTTATCGGAGCAAATATGGTTCGTCTCGGCGCTGCGCAGTTGGGCACAGGCGAGTCCTGCGCATTGCATAGCGCGCAGGACTTACCCTGAGCCTGCGCTCAGCCCGGGATAAACGGAAACACGATCTTCAACAGGCCCTTCAGGCCGCCCTCCGCAGTGCTTGCCACCGCCTTGGCACCCAGGCTGTTGAGCGCGCGGCGCACGTCTTCCCAGCGCAGCTGCGCGATGTCCTTCTTGAGCAGATCCGCGACCTCTTCTGCGGTGGGCGTGAGCTTCTGCAATTCGCGCACGGTGGCTTGCGGATCCGGTTGCAGATAGCCCCAGCGCTCGGCGATTTTCAGCAGCGTGTCGAACCGCACCGCGACCACCTCGCGGTTGCGTTCGTACACTGGCAACGCGCCGACATCGAGAATGGCTTGTTCGAACTGCTGCGCATCGTCGGGATGTTCGATGCGCACCGCCAGAAAGCCTTCCTTGCGGCTGCGTTCGCTGACGTGCTTTGCGCCGGAGCGCAGATTGTCTTCGGTAAACACGTTGGCAACGATGCGCTGCATGGCGGCGTCGCCTTCTTCGGGTACCAGCGAGCGCCAACGCGCATAGCCATCGCGCCGCAATGCCTTGACCTTGGCCGAGGTCACCCGCAACTGCAACGCGACCATGGCGTTGGAGCTGTTGCGCGAGATGGCGCCGTCGCGCTCGAGCAGTACGAAGATCAACAATTCCAGGTCACGCTTGGTCAGCGACTGAAACCCCTGCAACAGGGTCAGGCGCAGGAATTCGTTGCCAAATGCGGCCGCGTCCTTCAATTCGATCGGTTGCATGGGGGAGTCCTCCACAGGTGACCTGCAGGATGCCAGGACACTGTTGCGCGGCCTGAGAACCAATGCGACGCAGACGCCAGTTTCAGCGACCGGTTTCGCGCCCGCGGTGATCGGACCTGAACGTTTCAACTGCGCCGCGGTCCTGCAAGGTGACGAACACCTGCCGGCCATCGCTACCGCCGAATGCCACGTTGCTGACCTTGCGGCCTTTCAGCGCAACCGTGCGCAGCAGTTTGCCCTGTGGCGACACCACCGCAATCTGCCCGGCATCGTAGCGCGCGATATACAGATTGCCGTCGGCATCGCAGCGCATGCCGTCCATGCCGAAATCGGCAAAGCTGATCAGCAGGCGTTTGTTGCGCAGGCTGCCGTCACTGGTCCGGTCATAGACCCACACCTTGCGCGACATGCTTTCGTTGACATACACGTGCTTGCCGTCGGGGCTGACATCCAGCCCGTTCGGTGTGGTCATGCCTGCTTCCAGCAGCCGCACCACGCCGTCGCGGCTGATGTGCCACAGGCGCCCGCTGTTGTCCTTCCAGTTCGGGTCGCTGGCGTAGAAGCTGCCATCGGGCGCCAGCGCCAGATCGTTGGGGCCATCGGCATCGGGCAACGCCGCGAACGTACTCACTGCGCGCGTTTGCATGTTCACCTGCAGAATGTTGTGGCCTGTGTAATCGACGACATACATGGTGCCGTCGCGAAAGCGGATGCCATTGCCGGTGCTGCCGTCGGGCAGGGTGACGAATACCTCGGCCTTCGCGCTGCCGTCTGCCTGCAGCGCAATGCGTGCGATGGTCCCGTCTTTGCCCAGATTCACTGCGTACAACGCGCCATCCGGACCAGCGGCGGGCCCTTCGGCATTGTGGGTGAATGCACCATCGCCGATCAAATCGCTCGCAACGAAGGGTTTGTCGGCGGCGATAACGAACGAACTGGACAACAGCAGTGCCAGCGGCAAAAAACGAAGACGTCCAACAACGGTCATGTGCGCTACTCCGGATGTGATCGCCAGCAGTGTGCCAGAACCTGCTGCGCGACCATGGCGGTGATCACATGCGATCAAGTAAGGTGCGCGAGCAGTACGCCCTAGAGCGGCTAACAAAGCGTCGCGATCGGTCTGAAGACTGCGCAGACGTTTGGTTGGCTGTTATCACTTGCGAAGGAGGTTTGCATGTCCGTGGAATCGATCACACGTCGCCGCTTGCTTGCCGCCTTTGGCGGAGCAGGCATTCTGCTCGCTGCACCGACGTGGGCAGTGCCGAAGAAAAAGCCTGGAAAACCTTTAAATGTGGCGTTGGTCGGGCTGGGCAGTTATGCCAGCGAACAGCTCGCACCCGGCCTGGCATTGACCAAGCATTGCAAGCTGGCGGGCATCGTCACCGGCACCCCGTCGAAGATTCCGCAGTGGCAGGCCAAGTACGGCATTGCCGATCGCAATGTCTACAACTATGAAAATTTCGATCGTATCGCCGACAACGACGAGATCGATGTGGTGTACATCGTCACGCCTACGCACTTGCATGCGCCGCTGACCTTGCGCGCCGCTGCCGCAGGCAAGCACGTGTGGTGCGAAAAGCCGATGGCGATGCATGCCGGCGAATGCGAGGCGATGATTGCGGCCAGCAAGCGCAACAAAGTGGCGCTGACCATCGGCTACCGCATGCAGCACGAACCCAACACACGTCGCCTGATTGCGATGGCTAGCGAAAAGCCGTTCGGCGCGATGCAGCGCGTGCGTGCCGAGGCCGGGTACAGCGGCTATCAAGGCACTGCCAAGGCCGACCGCCCGTGGCGGTTGCGGTCACAGTTCGGCGGCGGTGCGATGTACGACATGGGCGTGTACCCGCTCAATGCTGCACGTTACACAGTGGGTGCTGAGCCGCTGGCAGTGACGGCCAAGCGCTGGACCGACCGCCCTGATCTCTTTGATGAAGTCGACGAGCACATGGACTTCACGCTGGAATTTCCGAATGCGGTGCGTGCCGAGTGCAAGACCAGCTTCGGCAAGAACATGAATGTGCTGCGCGCCGAATGCGAGCGCGGCTGGTACGAGTTGTCGCCATTCCAGAGCTATCAGGGCGTGACCGGCAAGGCCAGCGATGGACGCGTGTTCGACGCCAAGGTGCAGCATCAGCAGGCATTGCAGATGGACGAAGACGCGCTGGCGATCATGAACGGCACGCCGCTGCGTGCGCCGGGCGAAGAGGGCCTGCGCGACATCCGCATCGTCGATGCGATCTATCGCTCGGCGCGCGAGGGCAGCAAGCGTATCGTGCTGTGAGGGGGGCCTGCTCTGTCCATTCGCGGAGCGGGTGACTCAGTGAGCTGAGCAAGCAGGCGTGCTCAGCTCGGTTTTGCAAAGCGGTCCTGCGGAGGCGTTGTATGTCACTTGGCGAGTACTGCCAGGCGACTGTGGCGGACGCCGACTGCCAATTGCGCGTGTGTGCAATGCCATGGAAGGCGCATTAGTTGGCAGCTGAACTATGCATGGCGGATTGCAACTGCTTTCGATCAGGGCCTTCCTGATCCCATCGGCACTCGCAGCAACTCAGCCAGCAGCCACTCGCTTTTACGATTCCCCGATCCCGATCCCGATCCCGATCCCGATCCCGATTCGCGATTCCCAGCTCAATCTCGCATCGCCAGCACCGTGATCTCTTCCCGGTCGTGATACAGCTGCTTGGCGCGCACGATCAATGATTTTTCTGCCTGTTGCTCGAACAGATCCAGGCATAGACGGGTCTCGTCCCAACGCTTTTTCATCGGCAGCTTGAGGTTGAAGATGGTGTTGCGGCACCAGCCTTCGCGTACCCAGGTGGCCATGCGTTCGGCGACGCGGCGTGGTTGCTCGACCATGTCGCAGACCATCCAGTCCAACGGCTGCGCAGGCTTCCAGTGAAAGCCGTCGGCACGCAGATGCTCCACCAGCCCGGTCTCCAGCACATGCTCGCGCAGCGGGCCGTTGTCCACGCTGGTGACGTGCACGTGCTGCCGCGTCAGCACCCAGGTCCAGCCGCCGGGTGCAGCACCCAGATCGGCCGCGCGCATGCCGGGTTTGACCAGTGCCTCGCGTTCTTCGGGAGTGAGCAGCGTCAGCAAGGCTTCGTCGAGCTTGAGCGCAGAGCGCGACGGCGCTTCCGGTAGCAATTTCAGGCGTGGAATGCCCAATGGCCAAGGGGCGCTATCGGCGCTGTCGGCCACCGCAAGCAAGGCGTGGTCGCCGTCGAGAAAACAGATATGCAACCGCGGTTGGCGCGGCTGCGGCTTGTCGGTGAGCAGGCCAGCTTTGCGCAGGGCGGGGCGCAGCGCATTGCCGAAGCTGCGCGCTAGGCCCGCCAGTGGCTTGCCCGCATCCGAATCCGGGTGTTCTACCCACAGATCGCCGAAACGCTGCTGCCCGTCCAACGCGGCCAGGATCGGGGTGATGCGGTCCTTGGGGTCGATGCCTTTCAGCTCGGCAATCACCAGCAGCTTCTGCCGCGCGAAGATCAATTCGCGCCATTGCAGCCTGGCAGCAAGTTGCGCGGCCTCGTCGCAGACGAACAGCACATAGCCGTCGTTGCGCTGGGTACGCGCATAACCGGCGATGCCGATGAATGCAGCGCGTGCGCTCAGTTCGGCGGCCAGCTCAGGTTCGAAGCCCTGGCGGCAGTAACACAGCAGACCGCTCATCGCCGCACCTGCATTGCGCCAGCAGCGCACGCGAAATCAATAATGGTCACCGCCGCCCTCGCCGTAGTTGCGCAGCACCGCGCAGGCCTGGTCGCGCAGCACGTCGCGCACCACTTCAATGCCGCGGCGGCTCAGTTCGCCCACCCAGTCGGCCGGCAACGGGCCTTCGTCGAATTGCGTCAGCGCCATCACGTCGTCGGCGCGCGCGCCGATCAGCAGGCGGTCGATGCCGGCCCACACGGTTGCGCCATAGCATTGGCAGCACGGCTGCGCCGAGGTGGCCAGCGTTACCGGCGCCAGCACATCGTTCAAACGCGGCGTCTGCAGGCGCTGTTGGGCGAGCATGTAAGCCATGTTTTCGGCATGCGCCAGCGAGGTGGTCTGCGGCACCACACGGTTCACCGCTGCAGCAATGATGCGGTGGTCCGGGCCGAACACGACCGCGCCAAAGGGGCCGCCGCTGCGCTCCTGCACATTCATCCGCGACAGCTCGATCGCCAGCGCCACCTTGTCTTCATCGCTGGGATAGGCGCGGCTGTCGTCGACATGCGCGTGGATCCAGTCGGGCAGGGTGAGGTGGACTTGCGCGTAAAGCATCAGTGGACCATTTCTGTAGGGGGAGTGGCGGGGCGCAGTGTATCGGCCTGCGCGTCCTTTGCGGCACATTGCCCGGCCACGCACTGGCAGGCGCTGATCTGGCGGAAGCCGCACACGCTCATCATGCCGCTGGCCTGGCACTGCGCGAGCACGCCCTTCGGGTCGGTGGCGCTGTTGACGTTGACGCAGGCCGGAAACGCGCCACAACAGTTGCCGACGTTCTTCACCGTGCAATCGGCATCGGTGCGGCAGGTGGTGGTGACGGTGATCGGTTTGGCCGGCGCCGGGGTGCGGGCAGGCCGGGAGCTGCTGGTCGATGACGGCGTGGCCGCATCGGTCGGTGGCGTTGCCGCACAGCCAATCGCGACAAGACAGGCCAGCAACAACAGGCTGCTCAGACACCAGGACTGAACACGGGACATACGGCTGCTCCGATCGGACCATATAAGGGGCCATGGTAAGCCCAGGCCGCGTGCCCGGTGGTAGCAGCCGGCGGGATCTGTGCCGGCAAGCAGAAAGCGGCGGATCGGCGAGCGTTTGTACGGCGGCGACGCGCCAGTGCTCGTACGGCGTTCGATCGGCGCTCAATGCCTCGCTATCAGCGATGAGCGCTGAGGGATCAAGTCCGCCACTGCCTTAAACGTAACTGCTCTATGCGGGTGGTGAATTGCAGAGGAAAGTGCCTGGCGTGTTCCCGCGGGACACAGCTGCATCGTGGTCACGCATGCGCCTCAGCGGCCCGCATCACGCGCTGGCGCATGCAGTGCCGCGCACCACAGCACGCCGACCAGCAAGCAGGCGATCGCGGCCTGCTCCAGCAGTGTGGGCAGGCGCATTTCCCAGGCAAAGCCGTA
This sequence comes from Xanthomonas vasicola pv. musacearum NCPPB 4379, assembly GCF_000277895.2. Lineage (NCBI taxonomy): Bacteria > Pseudomonadati > Pseudomonadota > Gammaproteobacteria > Lysobacterales > Lysobacteraceae > Xanthomonas > Xanthomonas vasicola. The sequence continues at coordinate 1,033,371 of NZ_CP034655.1, forward strand.
CAGCAACGCGAATACTGTCTCGAACACGATCATCTGCCCGACCAGGGTCAGCGGCAGTACGCGGCTGGCGCGATTCCACAGCGCGTTGCCGATCACCGAGGCCAGGATGCCCAGCATCAGCGACACGCCCGAGAAACTGGCCCATGCGAGCGGTGCATGCGCTGCGCTACCGATCAAGGCGGCGGGCGCCAGCAGCAACGCCAATGCGCCGGTGACCACGCCGGTGAGCAGCGACCAGTCGCCGACGGACAGATCCGGGCGCCGCCGCAGCCAGCGTGCATTGGCGATCGAATAGGCCGACCACGACGCCAGCGCGCCCACCGCGCACAGCAGGCCGGCGATGCGGGTGAGGCGGTCGCTCGCTTGCTGGCCGGAGTCGTCCTGCACGGTATCCAGTGCCACCAATGCCACGCCGATCACGCACAGCACGCAGGGCGCCGCCAGACGCCGCAATTGCACCGCGTCTGCGGCACGCGTGCCGATCGCAGTGACCACGACCGGCAATAGCCCGATGATCAATGCGGTCGCCGCACTGCCCGCCCACTGCACGGCGCTGCCCAGCAGCACGTAATAAATCAGATTGCCCATCAGGCTCAGGCGCACCAGCGCCCACCATTCGGCACGACCCAGCCGGGCAGCGGTCTGTCGCGCGCGTGGCGCCAGCACCAACGCCGCCACCGCGCCATACGAGAGATAGCGCGCCACTGCCAATTGCAGTGGGGTAAATGCTGATAGCAATTGCGGCGCCAGAAATACCAGCCCCCACAGCGCGCCTGCGCCGATTCCGCAGGCGACACCGACCATCAAGCGTTCACGCATCGTGCTGTTCCTCAGGGCGTGCATCGCAGCGTGCCGTGCGGCAGGTGGTTGATCAAGGCGCGCGCTGTAGAAATTTGGACGCCGCCGTCGTATCGACGAAGTTACTGCAGCCCGCTGCGCTGCCGTGATCTGCAGGCCGAATGCTTCGGGTCATCGACTGCGTTGATTGATCGCCTGATGCCATCCCAGTACATGAGTGACCACCGCGAACTTGCTGGCGTGGCTGGATCAGATGTGTTGTGAGTCATTGCTCCGCGTCGGCGCTGAGGCCGGGGAAAGCGCGTCATTAGACGCAGATACCGCATCCGCAGGCGGCGCGATCACCGCCTGCTCCTGATAGCAGCAACGCCCGCTTCGAGCGGACGTCGCTGTATTTCGGACTTGGTTACTTGGCCCAGGTATCGCGCAGCGTCACGCTGCGATTGAACACCGGCGTGGCCGCGCTATGGTCGCGGCGGTCGGCCACGAAGTAGCCGGTACGCTCGAACTGAAACGCTTGCTCGGGCGCCGCCTGCGCCGCGCTCGGCTCCACATAGCCGCGCACGCTGCGCTTGGATTCTGGGTTGAGATGGTCGCGGTAGGTCTTGCCTTCGGATTCGTCGTCGGGCTTTTCCACCGAAAACAAGCGGTCATACAGGCGAATTTCCGCTTCCACCGCATGCGCCGCGCTGGCCCAATGGATGGTGCCCTTGACCTTGCGGTTGGAACCGATCATGCCCGGACGCGACTCCGGATCCAGCCAGCCGCGCAGTTCGATGATCTCGCCCGCTGCGTTCTTGATCACCTCATCCACGCGTGCAATGCCCGCGCCGCGCAGACGGATTTCGCCGCCCGGTACCAGACGCTTCCAGCCCTTGGGCGGAACCTCGGCAAAATCCTCGCGCTCGATCCATAGCTCGCGCGCGAACGGCACCTCACGCGTGCCGAAGCTTTCGTCCTTGGGGTGATTGGAAAACTGCAGCGTCTCGGTGTGGCCTTCCGGCAGATTGGTCAGCACCAGTTTGAGCGGGTCGATCACGGCCATGCGGCGCGCCGCTGCTGCGTCCAGATCTTCGCGCAGGCAACCTTCCAGCACCGAGAAATCGATCAGCGAGTTCTGCTTGCTGATGCCCACGCGGTCCACAAACAGGCGCATCGCTGCCGGCGTATAGCCGCGGCGACGCAGGCCTTGCAGGGTATACATGCGCGGGTCGTCCCAACCATCCACCAGCTGTTCTTCTACCAGCGCGGTGAGCTTGCGCTTGCTCATCACCGTGTAGTTGATGTTGAGGCGCGAAAACTCGATCTGACGCGGTTTGGCGGCTTCGCGCGGCAGGCCCTTGTCCAGCAGTGGCTGCAGCAAATCCGGATGACCGACCAGGTCTACCTTGTCCACGCACCAATCGTACAGCGGGCGATGGTCTTCGAATTCCAGCGTGCACAGCGAGTGGGTAACGCCTTCCACTGCATCGCCGAGCGAATGCGCGAAGTCGTACATCGGGTAGATCGGCCAGGCGTTGCCGGTGTTCTGATGTTCCACATGCTTGATGCGGTACAGCGCCGGGTCGCGCAGGTTGATGTTGCCGCTGGCCATGTCGATCTTGGCGCGCAGCGTGCGCGCACCATCGGGGAATTCGCCAGCACGCATGCGCTGGAACAGGTCCAGGTTTTCTTCGACGCTACGCTCGCGGAATGGCGAATTGCGGCCGGGCTCGGTCAGCGTGCCGCGGTAGTCGCGCACCTGTTCTGCGGAGAGGTCGCACACGAAGGCGTGGCCATCACGGATCAGCTTCTGCGCGGCCAGGTAATACACCTCGAAATAGTCCGAGGCGTGGCGCAGCTGCGCCCACTCATAGCCCAGCCAGCGCACGTCGTCCTGGATGGCAGCGGCGAACTCGGGGTCTTCCTTGGCCGGGTTAGTGTCGTCCAGGCGCAGGTTGCACAGCCCGCCGAACTCGGCAGCCAACCCGAAATCCAGGCAGATCGCCTTGGCATGGCCAATGTGCAGGTAGCCGTTGGGCTCGGGCGGGAAGCGGGTGCGGATGGTCGTGTGCTTGCCGCTGGCCAGATCCTCGCGGACGATCTGGCGGATGAAGTCTTTCTTCTCCGCCGGGGCGGTGGCGTCGGTGGCTAGGGTCTCGGACATGCGCGCATCAGCAATAGGTAAACCGCAAGTTTAGGCGGTGGCACCGGTTAGGGGTAGGCGGCCGGGCTGCGGGCCTGCGTTTGGCAGCGTCTTGAGCGGGTGCAGCGGGCTGGGTCCCCCGCGGCTCAGGTGGGTGCTGCCGGTGCCGCTGCTGGTCGCACTGCGGTTGGCCTGCGCGGTCACCTTGACGGACCACCACGGCTGGCAATGCTCTGCGCGGTTGTGGCTCGCGCTGCTGCATTAGCGCCGCGACCGCCGACCAAGAGCGATACGCGCGCGCGGCCAGCCGTTTCGGTGGCTGCAGACTGCGCAGTTCCCGTAATGCCTTGCCCTGACCATGCCGCAAAGATGCCGCCTGCGCCGGCCCGAGGCTGCGCATAGCCCTGTCGATGGCGGCTCCTGGGCAAGGCCTGTCGCGCGCAGCCGGGCATGGCTGGCGGCTACCGGTCGCGACGCGTACGCTGCGCCGACCCTCTTGGAGCGCACAGCCCATGCCACTGCCTCGTCTGGTGATCGGCGACAAGACTCTGTCCTCCTGGTCATTGCGGCCGTGGCTGCTGTTGCGGCACTTCCAAGTGCCGTTCGAAGAAATCGCCCTACCGCTCGCGACACCCGAATATCAGGCGCGCATTGCCGGCTATTCGCCCACACGCCAGGTGCCAGTGCTGTGGGACGACACCTTGCACGTGTGGGATTCGCTGGCGATCTGCGAGTACATCAACGAGCGTTGGCTGGACGGTCGCGGCTGGCCGGCCGACCTGGCCGCCCGTGCGCAAGCACGCGCTGCCTCTGCAGAAATGCATTCGGGCTTTGCGGCCTTGCGTAGCCAGCTGCCGATGAATCTGGCCCGCCCGCCGGGGCCCGCGCAGTGGGATGCGGCCGCCGAGCGCGAGATCACGCGCATCCAGGCGTTGTGGGCCAGTCTGCGCGCCGAACACGGCCATGCCGGGCCGTTTCTGTGTGGGCAGTTCGGCATCGTCGATGCGATGTTTGCGCCGGTGGCGCTACGTTTTTCCAGCTATGGTGTACCACTGTTCGAAGCGGCCGGCGATTATCTGGCGGCACTGGATGCGTTGCCGGCACTGCGCGATTGGCGCAACGGCGCAGAGCGTGAACGTGCGGAGCGTGGCTGAAAATGCAGATCGCCTACCGCGCCAGTCACATCATTGATGCGCATCTGGCCAAGCACGCGCTGGAAGATGCCGGCATCACCGCGTTTGTCTTTGGCGAATCGCTGCTGGGCGGCGCCGGCGAGCTACCTGCCTTTGGCGTGCTGCAGGTCTGCGTTGCCGATGTGCATTTGAGCCAAGCCCAGGCAGTGCTGGCTGAGATCGGCTTGTGCGGTCAGGTCACGCGGGCGGTGTGAGATTTCGACTTACCGCGTGGTCATGCAGGCGCACGTAGCTGCTCTAAATCGAAGCCTTGTTGGCCGAGCGCGCCACGGGTAGCTGGCTTGTGCTGAGTTGGCCGAGTGCGCGGTGCCCTCACCGCTGGCGGGACACGCCGTAGGCCCGTCCATCTGGCCGGCAATCGGTGAGGGCACCGCGCCAGACAGTTGGTTGGTGGTTCTGGGAAAGCACGAAACCGCACTGAACAGCTTGCTGATTGCTTTGTTGAAACTCTGCGCACCGACCAGCCTGACTGGTCCTTGCCCGCCCACCGTCGCGGGATCTTGGCGGCATGGATGCCGCCAAGGGGCTTACAAGCACGTACTTGAAGCGTGTCCCGCGATGGTGGGCGGGCAAGGGCTCTGCAACGAAGCCGCAGCTCGTCCGCTCTCCAACTCAACTCTGCTGACGCCACCCCGGCGGCGCTGCATCCGGTGCAGCCAAGGCACGCAGGCGCTTGAACAACACGGTGGTTTCGGCCACGTTCCAGACCCGCAAAGCGACCTCGAAGGTGTCCAGCGGTTTGGTCAAAAAGTCCTTGGCTCCCAGGCCCAGGGCATGGTGACGTGCGCTGCGGCTGGGGTCGGCGGTGAGCACGATCACCGGCAAAAACTGGCCAGGGTCGGAAAGCCGCGCCAGCTGTTCCAGCAGCGCGTAGCCATCCAGTTCGGGCATTTTCAGGTCTAACAGGATCAGGTCCGGCGCAAACGCCGAGACCAGCCCCATCACCCGCAGCGGATCGGTGGTGGCGATCACTTGCTGGAAGCCTTCGCGTTGCAGCAGGTCTTCGAGCAGCCGCACGTTGGCTGGTTCGTCGTCGACGATGAGGATGCGGGAACCGAGAATTTCGTCGCGTGTCATGCCAGCAACCTGTCGATTACAGTGAAAAAATTCCGCCACATCGAGCGGCTTGGTCAGATAGGCGCGCACGTCTTGATTGCCGACGCGTGCCAGCGTGGCAGTCGTGGCGTCGGCACTGATCACCACCACCGGGATGGCTGCCGTTGCTGGTTGCGCCTGCAATTCGCGCAACAGCTCTTCGCCGTTGCCATCGCTCAAGTGCAGGTCCAGCAGAATCAGATCCGGCGCGCCGTGCTGCAACAGCTCACGTGCCTGCGCCAGGCTGGCGGCTTCGAGCAGCTGCCATTGCGGGCGACGCTCGGTGAGCGTGCGGATCAAGGCTTGGTTGGATGGGTTGTCTTCGATGCTCAGCAGCCGGCACATGCCGCTGCCGGCATTGCTTGGTGGCAACAGGGGACGCGTCGGTTCGCTGTGCTGATGCTCGCCCTGCGGCAGCGAAATCCAGAACCGCGCGCCATCGCTGCTGCTGTCCACGCCGATCTGCCCGCCCATCGCCTCGATCAAGCGCTTGCTCAGCGCAAGACCCAGACCGGTACCTTCCACGGCCGAGCGCTCGGCGCCCAACCGCTCGAACGGTGTGAACAGTCGCTCGATCTGCGCCGGCGTCAGTCCTGCGCCCTGGTCGGCGACCGTGATGCGCACCTGCTCGCCATCGGCCTGCGCACTCACCTGCACCTGCCCGCCAGTGCGATTGAACTTGACCGCATTCGACAACAGATTGAGTAGCACCTGACGCAGCCGCTGCGCATCGGCGCGCACCGTCCATGGCCCGTCGATGGACGACGGTCGCAGTGTGATGCCGTACTTATCCGCATCCGGTGCAATCAAGCCCAGCGCCTCGTGCACAGCGGCACGGACAGAGATGGGTTCCGGATTCAGATCCAGCTGATCGGCTTCGATACGTGCGATGTCCAGCAGCTCGGTAATCAATCCGAGCAAATGCCTGCCGGCACCGAGAATATGCTGCAGATGCCGGCGATGACCGGGCTCGGGCAGGTCCATTTCCAGCACCTGCGCATAGCCCAGAATCGCGTTGAGCGGAGTACGCAATTCATGGCTGCTGCGCGAGAGAAATTCGGTTTTTGCCCGGTTGGCGGTCTCGGCCTCGCGTCGCGCCAGCTGCGCTTCGGCTGCGCGTGCGGCCAGCAGTTCGCTGGCCTGCGCCAAACGTTGGCCGACCTGGCCTAATTCATCGTCGGCACGCGGTTGCGGTGCCAGCGGCAGACCTTCGCCTAAGCGGTCGGCGTTGGCGGCCAGTGTGCGCAAGCGCCCGGACAAGGCGGAAGCGAACCATGCCACCGCAAACACGGCACCCAGGCCGCCCCGCATCGCTGCGTTTAAGGTGATGATGAGATTGCGCTGCCGCAGCCCTTGCGCCTTGGCAGTACGTGCCTGCAATTGTGCGGTTTCGTAATTGCGTAGCTCGCGCAATTCCGCACGCAGGATGTCGAGCTTGTACTTGCCGTCCCACAGCTGCCGAATTTCTTCCTCGCGGCTTAGATCCGGGGCCAGCAAACGGCGCCAACCTTGCATTTTTTCAGCAAAAAGTGGCTTGATGTGCGCAAAGCGTTGCGCTTGGGTGGGGTCGGTGATGCGTTGCGACAGACGGTCGACTACGCGTTGCAGGCGCGGCTCGGCATCGCGATACGGGGTCAGGAATTCATCGCGCCGCACCAGCCGATACCCGCGCACGCCAGCCGCAGTTTCGGCTAATAGTGCGTGCGCTTCGTACAGATCGCTCAGCACTTCCAGGGTCTGCCGCACGTCGTTTTCGGCGGCGATATTTTGCCGTTCCACGCTGTAGATCGCCATCAATGCAACGGCCAGCAGCAGCAATGGCAGGGTAACGACCGCCAGGCTTTTGCGGGTAATCGGCCAATCGTTCCAACGCATTGCCACTGCATTCATAGCGCAAGTCCGGATTGAACCGCGTACACCGCGGCCTGGGTGCGATCTTTTACCTCAAGTTTCTGCAGGATTCGCTCCACATGCACCTTCACCGTGCCCGGAGCAATCCCCAGTTCAGCTGCGAGGGTTGCGTTAGTGAGTCCGCGCGGGAGCAGTGACAATACCTGTCTTTCGCGCTTGCTCAGCGCGCCCAGACGATCGTCCTGCACTGGTTTGCGCCGCCGCGTGGCGATTGGTTTGGCGGGCTCAGCCACCATCGCCGGCAGCAGTAGCGCGAATGCCTGTAGCGCCTGCACATCGTCGTTGCCGGGTGCTGGGCGGCTCTCGTTCCAGGCCACGCAGAGCATGCCGTGGGTGGTGCCCAGCGCATGGATCGGCACCCTGGCTTCGCGGATGTCTGCAGGGCGCGGCGGCATCAGCCAGCCTGCTTCATGGCCGTCACCTGCAGCGCTGGCTCCCGGCGGTAATGCGCGGCCGCGGCTGGCCAATACCTGCGCGCGCGGGCCACGCTGCGCCAGCACCGCGCCGTGTTCCAGGCCCAGCAACAGCAGCACTCGCCCAAGGACCGCATCGCAGGCCTGCTCGGGGCTCTGTGCCTGGCGCAGTGCCACGGCGGCTTCCCACAGCGCCTGCCAGCGCGCACTGTCGGAGGCTTCGCGGCGTAAGGTTAGGCGCCAATCGCCAGCATTAGTGGGGGTTTCCATGATTTATCTCTAGGCCGATCAGCATATTTGAGCATATGCCACTCGGCAGAATTGTTGGGGCCGCTTGATTTCGATGATGCGCTGCCCGATGAGGCACCCCATCAATCACACGGAGACACCCCATGCGTCGCACACTTTTCTCTCTGGTTCTGGCTCTGGCTGCCACCCCGGCGCTGGCTGGCGGCGTGATGCATTACACCGACAAGGCCATGCTGCCGGCCGGCGGCGAAGAGCGCGAAGTCGCTGCGCTGTTCGACACCTGGAACGCGGCGCTGGCCACCGGCAACCCGCACGAGGTGGCCGATCTGTACGCCCCGGACAGCGTATTGCTGCCGACCGTCTCCAACGAAGTGCGCGCCTCGCGCGAGCAGATCGAAAATTACTTCGAACTGTTCCTGACCAAGAAGCCGCAGGGCGTGGTCAATTACCGCACCGTGCGCCTGCTCGATGACGACAGCGCCGTGGATGCCGGCGTACACCTTCACGCTGACCGACAAGGACGGCAGGAAGAGCAACGTGCAGGCCCGCTACACCTTCGTGTACGAAAAGCGCGACGGCAAGTGGCTGATCATCAACCACCACAACTCGGCGATGCCGGAAGTGGATACACGCGCGGCGGTTGCCAAGGCCAAGTAATGCGGCGTGGGCGACAGGCGCTGGCCAGGTAGGCTTGAAAGCGGCTCCGGCCGGCGCCATCCAGCAGGCAATCCTCACGATTGCGGAGTTGCACCATGCTGGGAATCGGCGCCTTCAAACAACGTATGCCACGTCCGGGCGAGGCACTGCCCGGGCGCGAGCAAGCGCTGCCGCTACACAACACGCACCTGATCAACGGTCATCCGCTGCGTGGTGAGTTCACCGGCCTGGCCCAGGTGCAATTCGGGCTTGGCTGCTTCTGGGGCGCAGAACGCAAGTTCTGGAACTTGTCAGGGGTGTACACCACGGCAGTGGGTTACGTCGGCGGGCAGACCCCGAACGCAACGTATTCGGAAGTGTGTTCAGGCCAGACCGGCCACACCGAAGCAGTGCTGGTGGTGTTCGACGAACAGGCAGTGTCGTTCGAACACTTACTGCGCACTTTCTGGGAAAGTCACGACCCCACCCAGGGCATGCAGCAGGGGAACGATGTCGGTACGCAATACCGCTCGGCGATTTACTGCACCACACAGGCGCAGTACGCCGCCGCGCTTGCCAGCCGCGATGCGTATCAGCAACAGCTGGCCGCAGCCGGATATGGCGCAATCACCACGGAGATCCTCTTCCCGGCGCCCACGTTCTACTACGCCGAAGACGCTCACCAGCAATATCTCGCCAAGCACCCCAATGGTTATTGCGGGCTTGGCGGCACGGGAGTGAGCTGCCCGATCGGGCTGGATGCCTGACGGAAGGCGGGCCGGATTGAAGCGCTGTCATCCACATGAGCGTGGCAGCGCGCCGATGGCAAACAGTGACAGGCAGCGTTATCACGCTCAGGCAGCGCATGGGAGTGCATGCCAGGCAACTTGAATGGCTACGTCGGAGACGGCGTGGCCATCTTTTTTTGAGCGGCGTTGGCAGGCATGGGCGATGTCATCATGCGTCTATGAGTCGAATCGACCCCGGTGAAGCTGTGCAGCGATCAGAATTAACGCGTCGCCACGGAAAGTGATGCAGAAAACCGGTTTAGTACAAACCCGCAGCTGCTCGGTGCGACATCAACGGTGCGATTGAGTCGCGATGGCGCGTGGTGCAAAGACCGGCTTGGTGATTCTGGCCTGAATCGGTTCGATTACACGAATTCACCGGCAAACATGCCACGCAATTGCGCAAGCGTGTCAGTGCGCTCGGGATGCAATTGCCGCATGCAAGCCAGCGCAAAGCCCACCGGGCTGGTGCCAGGTGCGGTGATGACGCCATCGGCGCTGACGACTTTTTCGTGGCGATAGTGCGCCGCGCCCGCGTAGGGCACCACATGCTCCTGCAAAAATGCCAATGCATTGCTGGTGTGCGCGCGCTCATCCAGCAGGCCTGCATAGGCGAAGGCGAGGGTGGCGCCGCAGATCGCGGCAACCGGGCGCTGCTGCTGCACGCGCTCGACCAGCAAGCCGCTCAGCCCAGGAATCTCGCCGGCCTGCCAGCGCTCACTGCCAGGCAGAATCCATAGATCGGACTCAAGCGGCGCCAGATCGGAAAGGGCAAATTCTGGCGTGATGCGCAGGCCGCCGATGGACTGCACCGCCTGTCCGTCGATGCTGGCGACGGCGACCTGGTCGCCGAACCATTCGCGTGCCGCCGGCAGTACCACACCGATTTCCCAATCGGCCACGCCGTCGACCATCACCACTGCAATGTTTGCCATTGTCCGTTGCGCCAGTTGAGGGAACCCGGATTCTAGGCAGTGCGCGCGCACCTGGTGTAAGCGATATGTGCAGAGAGATGTATCGCTGCAGACGGCGGTCGGTCCGGGCGGTTGCTCGGCACGGTCGCCACCATGCTGGGTCTTGTGGTCGACTGTCTGTGTGCGTGGCATGTACAGCTGTGGCGCCAGCTGCAAGTTTCGATACAACTGTAGGTGCAGGCATGGACGCACTAGCAGATGCCGATATCGAGACGGTTCGATGAGGGTGGGCGAGGCATTGCGCGCTGGTGCCGCCGAGGATCTTTCAACATCTCTGCGAACTACGTGAATTCTGCCGTCAATCCCACCAACGCCAGACCCCACAAACGACAACGCCCACAGCCAGAAAGCTGCAGGCGTCGATGTTGCAGAATCACTTTGCTGCGATCAGCCGGCGAGCTTGTCGGCGATGGTCTTGCGCAGTGCGTGCAAGTCCTTGGCGAAGGTGTCGATGCCGCTGGCCAGTTTTTCGGTGGCCATCGGGTCGGCGGCCAGACCAGAAGCGAAGCTGTCGCTGTCGATCGGAGTGATCTGGGCGTTGTCGGCCTTGGCCGGCGAGAGCTTGCGCGGCAACTCGCCGTGCTCGGCATCGAGCTTTTCCAGCAGGTCCGGCGAAATGGTCAGACGGTCGCAACCGGCCAATGCTTCGATCTGCGCGGTAGAGCGGAACGAGGCGCCCATGACCACCGTGGACGAACCGCGCTGCTTGAACTCGTTGTAGACGGTACGCACGAACACCACACCCGGGTCTTCGTCGATGCTGGCCGGTGTCTGCCCCTGCGCCACGTAGTAATCCAGAATGCGGCCCACGAACGGCGAGATCAGAAACACGCCGGCTTCCGCACAGGCGAGTGCCTGCGAACGGTTGAAGATCAGCGTCAGGTTGCAGTCGATGCCGTCCAGCTGCAGCTGACGCGCAGCTTCGATGCCTTCCCAGGTCGCTGCGATCTTGATCAGGATCTTGTCCTTGGACACGCCGCGCTCGGCGTACATCGCAACGAACTTGCGTGCCTTGGCGATGGTGGCCTGGGTGTCGTATGCCAGGTCGGCATCGACCTCGGTGGAGACGCGGCCGGGCACCAGCGCGGACAACTTGACGCCCACGCCGATGGTGAGGCGGTCGGCCACTTCGTTGACGGTGGTGGTGCGATCGTCGCCGCCGTGTTCGCGACCCCAGGCCAGTTCACGCTCGAGCAGGTCCGAGTAGACAGGCAGATCCAGCGCTTTCTTGACCAGGGTGGGATTGGTGGTGCAGTCGACCGGCTGCAGGCGCTTGATGGCGTCGTAGTCACCGGTGTCGGCAACGACGACGGACAGTTCACGCAGCTGGGCGAGCTTGGAGGGGGATGCGGTCATGCGGGTTCTCTCGAATCATGGAACGGGTCGGGGATAGGGCGCAGCGCGCTACGTTAGCGCGCTCAGCGCCGGAAGTCGCCCGCGGCTGCAGGTTGGTCGTGCACGGCAGTCACACGCAGGCGCAGGTCACGTCCGTCAGGCGTGCGCCAATCGATGCTTTGACCCACCGACAGGCCGAGCAGCGCACTACCAACAGGCGCAAGCACCGAGATACGGCCGTGCTGCACATCGGCCTCATGCGGATACACAAGGGTGAGCGTATGCCGTTCGCCGTGCAGTTGGTCTTCGCATTCGATGCGTGAGTGCATGGTGACAACATCGCCAGGAATTTGGTCGGGCGGCAACACGCGGGCGCGGCCCAGTTCGTCGCTCAGCGCAGTGGCGGCGGGATGCTTGTTGAAGGTCGGCGAATCGAGCAATGCCTCAAGCCGGGCAAGGTCGTGGCTGGATACCAGAATGGATGGCGGCAAGCCGCTGTGGTGTTGCGAAGTCATGGCAGTCTCCTGACGAATACGGCTCGCCAACATGGCAAGCGGCACAGGGAAGATGAGGGCGCCCTGGGCGGATCGCAATGCGGGGCTGCGTACCTGACTGTCTAGGTTCCAGGGAGGCGCCGTAGCGCTAGGCCAGGCGCGAGGTATCGCGGTGATCTTTATGAGGATGCTGCTTTGATCAGAAGAGAACGGTGACTTAGAAGAACGTAGCGTGCGCAAGCGCGACGCTTGCCGTGTGCGCTGATTGCCAACGTGTCTCAAACGAGCGTTACAACACAGTTGTTGTACATGGAGTTCCCGCAATCACCAGCCAAACAAAAGGCGACACTCTCGTGTCGCCTTCGTTCAAAACCGTTAGCCCTCGCATGAAGCGACCGCAGCCGCGACGCAAAAAATCCCAAATCCCTAAGCCGCAACCGCCTTCGGCCCCGTCGCAGGCTGATCCAGCGTGAACAGGCTATCGGGCAATTCCTTGAACAGCTGCGACAACTGCTCCAGAAACGCGGTCATCGCCGAGCTGCGACGCCAGGCCATGGCGATACGGCGGCTAGGTTGCTTGTCTTCGCGGAAGCGGATCAGACGGATATTTTCCGAGCGAGCGACCGGAGGCTTGACCGCCAGCAGCGGCAACAAGGTGACGCCGACATTTGCGGCCACCATCTGGCGCAGGGTTTCCAGACTGGTGGCCTGAAATTCGGATTTTTCCAGCGCACCGGCGAGGTGGCATACATCCAGTGCCTGGTCACGCAGGCAGTGCCCATCTTCCAGCAGCAACAGGCGCTGCTCGGACAGATCGTCCAGCGTCATGTTGTCGTGGCGCGACAGCGGGTGGCCTTCCGGCACCGCCAGCACGAAGGGTTCTTCGAAGAGGAATTCGGCATGCAGCTGGTCGTCCTGCAATGGCAGCGCAAGCAGCGCGGCATCCAGGCGGCCTTCGCGTAACTGGTGCATCAACTGGTCGCTTTTTTCTTCGATCAGTAGCAGTTCCAGACGCGGAAAACGCTCGCGGATGCGCGGCACCACATGCGGCAGCAGGTACGGCGCCAGCGTGGGAAAGATGCCAAGACGCACGGTGCCCGCTTCCGGGTCCTGGCTGCGGCGTGCGGCTTCCTTCATCTGTTCCACTTCGGCCACGATGCTGCGCGCGCGCACGGCAGCTTCGCGGCCGGCCGGGGTCAGCATGACCTTGCGCGGTGCGCGTTCCACCAGCGAGACGCCGAGCTCGTCTTCGAGTTTCTTGATCTGGGTAGACAGTGTTGGCTGACTCACGAAACACGCCGTCGCAGCGCGCCCGAAGTGCTTGTGGTCGGCAAGGGCTACCAGATATTTCAGGTCACGCAGATTCATATGCAGCAGCCTTCATTGCGGTGACGGGGAACTTGCTGGAGCGTGCTGCGAGCTTAGCGCCCGGGCTGGCCGGGCGCTAAGCGGGCGCGCGCTTATGCGGCCTGCGCCACGCTGTCGGCACTGGCCGGTGCGCTGGAGCGGATCAGATGATCGAACGCGCTCAGGGCTGCCTTGGACCCTTCACCCATCGCGATCACGATCTGCTTGTACGGCACCGTGGTGGCATCGCCGGCGGCAAACACGCCCGGCACATCGGTCTGGCCACGGTCGTCGACGATGATCTCGCCGCGCGGCGACAGTGCCACCGTGCCACGCAGGAACTCGGTGTTGGGCAGCAGGCCAATCTGCACGAACACGCCTTCTAGATCGATATGCTGGATATCGCCGCCGGTGCGGTCCTTGTAGACCAGGCCGGTCACCTTCTGCCCGTCGCCAAGCACTTCGGTGGTCTGCGCGCTGGTGATGATGCGCACGTTGTGCAGGCTGCGCAGCTTGCGTTGCAGCACTTCATCGGCGCGCAGCTTGTCGTCGAATTCCACCAGCGTGACATGCGCCACGATGCCGGCCAGATCGATTGCCGCTTCCACGCCGGAGTTGCCGCCGCCAATCACCGCCACGCGCTTGCCCTTGAACAGCGGGCCGTCGCAATGCGGGCAGTAGGCCACGCCCTTGTTCTTGTATTGGTCTTCGCCCGGCACATTCATCTGCCTCCAGCGTGCACCGGTGGACAGGATCACGGTCTTGCTCTTGAGCGAGGCGCCATTGGCCAGCTTGACTTCGATCAGGCCATCGGCACCGGCCGGAATCAGCTGCTCGGCACGCTGCAGATTCATGATGTCCACGTCGTACTGGCGCACGTGCTGCTCAAGCGCGGCGGCCATCTTCGGGCCTTCGGTTTCCGGCACAGAAATGAAGTTTTCAATCGACATGGTGTCCAGCACCTGCCCCCCGAAACGCTCGGCGGCCACGCCCGTGCGGATGCCCTTGCGTGCTGCATACACCGCTGCAGCGGAACCGGCCGGGCCACCGCCTACCACCAGCACGTCAAACGCGTCTTTTGCAGCGATTTTCGCAGCGTCGCGCTTGGCGGCATTGGTATCCAGCTTGGCGACGATCTGCTCCAGCGTCATGCGGCCCTGGTCGAACAGCTCACCGTTCAAATACACGGTGGGCACCGACATGATCTGGCGGGTTTCGACCTCATCCTGGAACCAGGCACCGTCGATGGCCACGTGTTTGATGCGCGGGTTGAGCACGGCAGCAAGGTTCAGTGCCTGCACCACGTCCGGGCAGTTCTGGCACGACAGCGAGAAATAGGTTTCGAACTGGTAATCCCCGTCCAGGTGCTGCACCTGCTCGATCAGCTCGGCAGCGGCCTTGGACGGATGGCCGCCCACCTGCAGCAGCGCCAGCACCAGCGAGGTGAACTCGTGGCCCATCGGCAGCCCGGCAAAACGCAGCGAGATGTCCTGGCCCGGCGTGGTCAGCGCGAACGAGGGCTTGCGCTGGTTGTCGTCGCGGTGGATGTCCAGGCTGATCTTGTCCGACAACAGCACCAGGTCTTCCAGCAGGTCGAGCATTTCGCGCGAGCCGGGGCTGTCGTCGATCGAGGCGTTGATCTGAATCGGCCGCGTCACCCGTTCCAGGTAGGCGGTCAGCTGGGTCTTGAGATTGGCATCCAACATGGAAAACTCCTGGGAATGGGCAAGGGGAGGGCGTGACGTCGCTGCGCTGAGGCAGGTCGCCGGGGAAGGAAGGGAGTGAACCGCAGCCGGCGCGAGGTCGGGATGCGTGCTGGCGATGGCTGGCGGGCAGCCCGGCACCGGCTCCGGTTCACCCCCGGCCCGTGGTGGGCCGGAGATGCTCCGACCTGGCGACAGGTCGGAGGTGACAGCCGGCTTAGATCTTGCCGACCAGGTCCAGCGACGGAGCCAGAGTCTTGGCGCCTTCCTTCCACTTGGCCGGGCAGACCTGACCAGGATTGTTGGCCACGAACTGTGCCGCGGTCAGCTTGCGCAGCGTCTCGGTGACGTCGCGAGCAATGGAGTTGTCGTGGATTTCCAGGGTCTTGATCACGCCTTCCGGATTGATGATGAAGGTGCCGCGCAGGGCCAGACCTTCTTCTTCGATGTGCACGCCAAAGGCGCGGGTCAGCTTGTGGGCCGGGTCGCCGATCAACGGGAACTTCGCCTTGCCCACGGCCGGGGAGGTTTCGTGCCATACCTTGTGCGAGAAGTGTGTGTCGGTGGTGACGATGTACACCTCGGCGCCGGCCTTCTGGAAGGCAGCATAGTTGTCGGCGGCGTCTTCCACTTCGGTCGGGCAGTTAAAGGTGAACGCGGCCGGCATGAAGATCAGCACGGACCACTTGCCCTTCAGGCTGGCCTCGGTGACTTCGATGAAGTTGCCATTGTGGTACGCGTTCGCCTTGAACGGCTGGACCTGAGTGTTGATAAGAGACATTGAGTTTCCTCGAGCGATGAAGGGGGGCGGGGGATGGAACAGTCGCCATAGTAGGGATGAGCGATAGATTCCTCAAATCGATTGATGGAATTGTATAGATAGGCTTTGACTATCGACTCTTCAGACGGCATCTAGCGCAACCGTGGCGTTCGCCATCGTCGATAATGGCCAGTCGATGTTGCGCATAAGTGAACAGCCCGTATGTCCGACGATTTCGCTGCCATTCCCGCCGATCAGGTGCTGCGACGCGCCGCTGAGCGGATTGAACGCTGCGATGCCGAAGCGCTGCTGCTGCATGCGCTCGGGCGTGATCGCGCCTGGTTGTTCATGCACGGGCGCGATGCGGTGCCTCTATCGGTCGCGCAGGCTTTCGAGGCGTCGGTGCAGCGCCGCGAGGCGGGCGAGCCGGTCGCCTACCTGACTGGCTCGCGCGGATTCTGGACGCTGGACTTGGCCGTCTCGCCGGCCACGCTGATCCCGCGTGCTGACACCGAGCTGCTGGTAGAGCTGGCACTGGAGCGCTTCGACACTCGCCCCGGCCGTCGAGCCGCCGATCTGGGCACCGGCAGCGGCGCGATTGCGCTGGCCATCTCCAGCGAACGTCCGCAGGCGCAGGTGATCGCCACCGATGCCAGCGCAGCGGCGTTGGCGATGGCCCGGCGTAATGCCCACAAGCACGACTTGCGCAATGTCGATTTCCGCCTAGGTCACTGGTTCGGGCCATTGGCTGGCGAGGCCTTCGACCTGATCGCCAGCAACCCGCCGTATATCGCCGCGCACGACCCGCATCTGCAGCAGGGCGATCTGCGTTACGAACCGGCCAGCGCGCTGGCTTCTGGCAGCGACGGGCTGGACGATATCCGCCTGATCGTGGCCGACGCGCCTGCGCATCTGCTGCCTGGCGGCTGGCTGCTGCTGGAACATGGGTGGGACCAGGGCGAGGTGGTGCGCGCGCTGCTACAGGCGGTGGGGTTCGTGCAGGTGGCGACCTTCCAGGACCTGGAAGCGCGCGACCGGGTCACGCTGGGGCAGTGGCCGCTGGCGTAAGCCGGCAGCAGTGCAACGGAGCCGCCTCACAACGTGCTGAACCCCGCTCGATTTGGAGCGGCGTGGCGGCGCTATGCGTAGAGGGAAACGTCATCCGCCGATTCGGCGACGACGTAACGCCACGGTGCCGTGCCGGGCGTGGAATATGTCCTCAAGGACGGCGGCGATGTCGCGCGCGGGGCCGCTGTGTGCAGGTACCGGAAAGGGGCAGGCCGGCCGGAGGACGCACGCCGCCATCGCGTGGCGCGCCTGCCGGCGGCGGCGTAGAGTGGTCGCATGAAGACCCGAATTGCCCTGGCTGCATTCACCCTATCCATCACCCTGACAGCAGGATGTTCCATGATACACGGCAGCCCGAAAGACCCCGCGAAGAATCCACACCCGGTCAAGCGCTACGAGGTCATCGCCACCTCGCATGCGCCCGGGCCGTGGGATTCGATCGAGGGCTATATCGGATATGACGTCGTCAATAGAAAGTGTTTGCCGATGGACGCATTCCTCGGCCAGCAGGACGTGCCGAACATTGGCGTCGTCATTGAAATGACCCGGGTGGACGAGCACACGTGGAAAGGGGATTTCTACCGCGATGCCTTGCAGGATGAGGACTACTACAAGCTCGGCGTATGCCACTGGGACGTGACCAGTGCGAGCATTACGGCGATCGCCAAGGGAGCCAGGTTCAACTGGAGCCACACCTTGAGTACGCTCCTGCGCGACGGCCTACAGACGAGCTACTTCAAGAAGAGCGCCTACGGCGACCCCGCCGCGGTGCGCTCCGGTGCGCAAACCCTGACCGCTGAAGACCCCGACGTCACCCAACACCCGGATGCGTACTTCCCTGTCACCATCGTCGTCAAGGATGTCGTCCCATGAGCCACATAGATCAGGTAAGCGCCGATGCCGCCAACGATGCCTATGTCAACCGCTCGCAGGGCGATGTCGACGGGTCGAAGGCCATCTCGCTAGACGGGAAGGACTACACCGTCTTCGGTTATGCAAACGACCCGACGACCGGCTTTCACGCCACCGCCTATCAAAGCGTGGCGGCACCGCATAACGTCGTCATCGCCTACCGCGGCACCGACCCGGCGTTGTTTTCCGGGGCGACCGAGGCGGAAAAACGGGACCATGCGCTGACCACGCTGCAGGACATCGCGGTCGACGCCAAGATGGTGCGCGACAGCGTCAATCCGCAAAAAGCCGCCGCCGATGCGTTCACCGCGCAGATGCTCGCCAAGGCGGCCGACCGTGGCATCGCCAGGGACCAGGTCTCGGTCGCCGGCCATTCCCTCGGCGGCGCGCTGGCAGAAATCGAGGCGGCCAAGTATGGCCTGCGCGGCGCCACCTTCAACGCCTACGGCGCGGCGCAACTGATCGATGGTCCGGCGCAGCCGGGCTGCCAACTGACCAACTACCGCATGGCCGGCGACGTGGTGAGCGCGGCCAGCCCGCATATCGGCAAGGTGGTGTCGCTGACCTGCCAGGACGACATCCAGAGCCTGCGTGCGGGCCGTTACCTCGACGCGCCGGCCGGTGCGCCGCCGCCTAACGTGCTGATCGCGATGCGACTGGGCGATCACGGCGGCCAACAGCACTTCGGCAGTCAGAGTCCGGACAACATGCTGGAACCCACCCGCTTCGCAGAGGCCGTGCAGCGTTCTGCGGAGCATGAGGCGGCCATCGCGCAGTTCCGCAGCGACGTCACGCAGCACCGTGGAGACCTGTCGCTGGCGCTGCGGCAGATGCAGTCGGGCGATGGCCAGCGCCTGCTGCCTCCCCAGGTCCAGCGCCAGGTGAACGAATACCTGACGTTGCACGCCGACCAGCCCATCCGCGACGGGATTCAAGGCAACGGTGTCGTGCAGGGCGTGCAACATGGCCTGCAATCTGGTGCCGATGCCGTGCGCGCGGGCGGCCGCTACGTGCAAGCGCTGGACGAGCGTGTGGCAGTGGTGGCGCGGGAGGGAGGGCGCTTGACCGCACCCTTCATCCCGGTTGCGCCGCTGGCCGGATATGCGGTGAGCGAAGCCGCCCGTCTGCACGGTCATGGCGTGGATGCGGCGACGCGGTTGGCGAGCGACGGGCTGCAATCGACCAAAGGGGCCGTGGAGCGAAGCGCACACGCGGCGGCCGACGCCGTGGTGGAGCGGATCCATGATCCGCGCTTCCAGGCGGGCGTGGCCAACGTCACCAATCACATCGTCGATGCCTACGATGGCGCGCGGGTCGCGGCGCAAACCGCCACCCAGACGTATCAGCTCGGCAAGCAGGCGGTCGCCGATGGGATCGATCATGCCGAACGTGCGGTGACGCAAACCTACGACGCGACCAAGCACGCGGTGACCGAAGGCGCGGAGCAGGTCGGGCGCGCGGCCACCAGGACCTACG
Organism: Xanthomonas vasicola pv. musacearum NCPPB 4379; assembly: GCF_000277895.2. NCBI lineage: Bacteria > Pseudomonadati > Pseudomonadota > Gammaproteobacteria > Lysobacterales > Lysobacteraceae > Xanthomonas > Xanthomonas vasicola. The sequence continues at coordinate 1,052,648 of NZ_CP034655.1, forward strand.
ATGCGACGAAGCACGCAGTCGCCGATGGCGTGGAGCGGGCCGAACACGCCGCCACCCAGGCCTACGGCGCGTCCCGGCACGCGGTCTCGCAAGCGGCCGACAGCGCCGCGCGGGTCGGCACGCAGGCGTACGAGACCGCAAGGCAGACCGCCACGCAGGGCATCGACGCGGCCAAGCACGCGGCGGGCCGGGCCTACGACACACTGACCAATCCTGGGCAGTGGTTCCAGCGCAGTACGCCGGCCCCTGCGCCCGCGCAGCCGCATCCCCACGCGCCTGCCGCGACGCATCCGCATGGCGCGGCGACGCCGCCTGCTGCTGGAGCCCACTTGGCGCCGTCGGCTGGTCACACGGCCGATCGTGCGCAGAACCTGGCCGCGCTGCCTGCGTCCGATCAGGCCATGTTCGCGCGCATTCGCAAGGACGTGCCGGCACATATCGACGATGCGCATGTCGCGCAGGCGATGCTCGGTGCCAAGCACGCCGGCATCGCCGACGCGGACAAGATCGACCGGGTGCAGATGGCCGGCGACAAGCTGTGGGTGTCCGGGACCACGCCGGGCTTTCGCGCCGCCACGGACGTGGCGCAAGCGGCGGCACCGATGCACCAGACGGTGCAACAGGCGCAGGCGTTCAACCAGCAGCGTGAGCAGCACCTGGCCATGGAAGCGCAGCAGCGGTCGCAGGAAGCGCCCGGCGGCAGAGGGGCGCCGGTTCTCGGTTAATCCTGGCCCCGGTCGGTCGAGCGGCACTGCGCCGCGTCCGTGCGCGGCCGGCCGTTGCTGGTTAGCGCCGCGCATCGTCGAGCGCATGGGTAGAATCGCGGGTTTCCCGCAGGAGTCGTCATGCGCACGCTGTATCCCGAGATCGAACCGTTCGACAGCGGCATGCTGAAGGTCGACGACCGCCACACGCTGTATTTCGAGCAGTGCGGCAATCCGCACGGCAAGCCGGTGGTGATGCTGCATGGCGGCCCTGGTGGCGGCTGCAACGACAAGATGCGGCGCTTCCACGACCCGGGCAAGTACCGCATCGTGCTGTTCGATCAGCGCGGTTCCGGCCGCTCCACGCCGCATGCCGACCTGGTCGACAACACCACCTGGGATCTGGTGGCCGATATCGAACGGCTGCGCACGCATCTGGGCATCGACCGCTGGCAGGTCTTCGGCGGCAGCTGGGGTTCCACACTGGCGCTGGCCTATGCGCAAACCCATCCGCAACAGGTCACCGAGCTGGTACTGCGCGGCATCTTTCTGCTGCGTCGCTTCGAGCTGGAATGGTTCTATCAGCAAGGCGCCAGCCGGCTGTTCCCGGATGCCTGGGAGCATTACGTCAACGCGATTCCGCCGGTGGAACGCGCCGATCTGATGTCCGCCTTCCATCGCCGTCTCACCAGCGACGACGAAGCCACGCGTCTGGCTGCAGCCAAGGCCTGGAGCGTATGGGAAGGCGCCACCAGCTTCCTGCATGTGGACGAGGATTTCGTCACCGGGCACGAGGACGCGCATTTCGCCCTGGCGTTCGCGCGCATCGAAAACCATTACTTCGTCAACGGCGGTTTCTTCGAAGTGGAAGACCAACTGCTGCGCGACGCGCACCGGATTGCCGACATCCCTGGCGTGATCGTGCACGGCCGCTACGATGTGGTGTGCCCGCTGCAAAGCGCCTGGGACCTGCACAAGGTATGGCCAAAGGCGCAGCTGCAGATCAGCCCGGCCTCCGGCCATTCGGGCTTCGAGCCGGAAAACGTCGATGCATTGGTGCGTGCCACCGATGGGTTTGCCTGAGTTTCATCATGTCCGCCCAGCCTGAAGAGAAGCAAAAATTTAATGCAAAGACTCTAAGGGAGGCCGTTCGCGACCTCCAATTCATCGGCAAGCAAATCGCACGATTTGAGAAGTTGAGCTTTAAGCAATTGACGTCGCACATGCGTAGTTGCAAAGCAGATATGTGGTGTGAGCTTGAGCGTCCAGGCAAAGGAAACCCGATAGTTTGCGGGGCGGCGGCATGGGCAAGATTCACGCATTTGGTTGACTTGATTTGTAGTGAGTGCCCAGAGCTTGCAAGAAGAGTTGGCCGCCCAGCTCTGCATAAGGCCGTTAAAAAAGGTTATGTCAGTCTGGTAATTGATTTCGGGAAGCCTATAAATAACTCAATTGCAAAGGAGCTTCTTGAATTTGCCTGTGGTGAGGCTGGAAAATCCATGAGGGATAGTGAGCACAGCATTCCCTGCGACCTCTTTGCCGCAGGTTCTGTCGAAAGGTTTCAGGTTGGTCCTGTTGAATTCCTGCGTAGGCCGCTTTTTTTTCGACAGCGTAAGATTGCGCTCAAAAGCGGAATTGAAATGAGTGTTCGTGAGGGTCTCATAAAAAGAGATGAGTGGGTGGCTAAAGGTTTTTCGCCTGATCAAATGAAGAGTGAAGGCGAATTTCGCGCGCATGGTCGAGCAATGTATGCTCAAGCTATAAAGATTTACCGAGGCTATCGTTGGGTTGCTTGCGTAAAAATTCATCATCATGTGGATGATGTCGCCGAGCAGCTGGCTCTTCGTGTTGTTAACTTAGCAATTCATGTGCTCCGAGTAGTAATTGGGGCTGGTGTGGCATCGGGTTTGGGACTAGCTTGGTCACCCACTAGGCCTCACCGTGATGCTAATTTATGGTTTGATTCCAGTGGGTGCATGAGAGTTAAAATTTCAACTCGCGTGAAAGGTGTGGTTGCGCTTATGGATTGGGATGAGGTTCTTGGGCCGCCGTTCTTACCCTACTTGACGAGCTTTGGCTCAAGCTTATTTGCGTTGGCTGAAGGGCGGGATGTTTCTCATATTCAACAGCGTTTAATTGACTCCCTTACTTGGTTTGGTGACGCTGCCACTGATTTGGAGTCAGCTGCGAAGATTGTCAAGTATGTCTCCGCTATTGAGCGTGTCATAATCGCTGGTCGCCAAGAGGGAACGCGAGTGACATTTATGAAGCGTTTGCAGGCGTTGTATGAAGGATTTCAATGCGATGGTTCGTCTAACATAGGTGATCGAGCAAGTCGCTTGTATGTTGCACGTTCTGCCATTCTGCATGGTGAGATGTCTCATAGAGACGGTAGTTTAAAGGGAATGGTTGAGGAGGCTGAGGATATAGCGAGATTGTGTTTGCACTGTATCTCCTATCTCTATCCGATGCTTCTTTGTTGCTATGGCGATATTTCTTCCGAACTTCTCGAAAAACTTCTGAGCAAAGTGCAGGTCGATGGGGTTGAATGGCTTGTGAGTGAACATGAGAAAAAATTGCTGGAAATTTGTTAGCTAAGCCAGCGGCGGAAGAATGCGCGCCAAGCGCGCTGCCCAGGCCTGTTGCCCGGCCGCGTCGGCAATCAAGTCCTGGCGGATTTCCAGTTCCACATGCAGCAGGCCGCGGCCTTCGCCATACACCGGTATCGCGTAATCGGTGGCGTCGCTGACTGCATACGGTTGATTGTCGCCCACCGCCAAGTTGGGTTCTGCACGTAGCGCCTGCAGCAGGCGATGCGCCAGCCGGGTATCGCGGTGATACAGCACGCCGGCATGCCAGGGGCGCGCGCTGCCTGCCATGACCGGTGTGAAGCTGTGCATCGACACCAGCAAGGTGGGCTGGTGGCGCACGGCGCGTGCATCCAGTTCGGCAGCGATACGCGCGTGATACGGCGCGAAGATCGCATCGATGCGCTGCTGGCGATCACTGGCGGTCAACTGCTGGTTGCCGGGAACCAAGGTGCCGTCGCTGATGGTCGGCATGAGGCTGGGCGCGTCGTGCGGGCGGTTGCAATCGATCACCAGGCGCGAATAGGTCTGCGCGATGGCGAAGGCATCCAGCGCATCGGCCAACAAGCCGGTGACCTCGGCGAGGCCGATATCCCAGCCGATATGGCGGTCCAGTTCGTGCTGCGGCAGGCCCAGCTTGGCCAGCCGCGCCGGCACGCGCTGGCCGGCGTGGTCGGCGATCAACAGCCACGGCGATGCGGCCTGCGCGTTGTGCACGGTGAAGGGCGCCGGATCATCGGCGCCGAGCAACGGTTGGATTGCGGCTTTAACCACGCGGGGTGCCATCCAGTGCGTGATCGACCAGGTACAAGCCGGCCCACAGCTTGGGGTCCATCTGATAACCCTCGGCCATCTTCTGCACCAGCCAGGCGCCGACCTGCGCACGCGGGATTTTGTGCACGGTGATGTCTTCGCTGGCATCGCCGCCGCCTTCGCCGACCTTACGCAGACCGGTGGCACGCACGAAGGCGATCTTCTCGCTGCTGGCACCGGCCGAGGTGGGGCCGATCATCAGCACTTCGGCGTGTTCGGCGGTCCAGCCGGTTTCTTCCTCCAGTTCGCGAATGGCCGACAGTTCGATCGACTCGTCGGCATGTATATCGCCCACCAGTCCGGCCGGCATTTCGATGGTGCGCGCTTGCAGCGGCACGCGGAACTGTTCGACGAACAACATCGCATCGTCCGGCGTCACCGCCACGATGATCGCGGCCAGGCCGCCGGCATGCACACGCTCGGAATACTCCCAGGTGCCACGCACGACCATGCGCTGATACTTGCCTTCGTAGACCACGGTGGGCGGGGTGTCGTGTCGGTTCATGGGTGCGGACCTTGTGCCAGGGAAACGGGAGGAAACGGTGCGGGCGCGCCGGTGCTCGCGGCCAGCAAACGACGCCGGGTGAGCGGGCCGAAGCGCAGGCTCTCGCATAAGCCGGTGAGCATGTCCGCATCGGCGTGCGCACGCGTGAAGCCGGTGTCGGTGAGCGCCAGTGGGGCGTCGAGCGCAATGGTGGTGAGCTGCCGCCACAGCAGCGCGTGTTCGCGTTGTTCGCGCAGCCGCACTGCCATTTGCGCAGCGCCGCGCAGGCGCAGGAACGGAATTTCGTCGATGCGTTCCAACAGCGCATCCAGGCTACCGAAGTGCGCCAGCAGCACTGCCGCCGATTTGGCACCGATGCCGGTAACGCCTGGAATGTTGTCGATTGCATCGCCGCACAACGCCAGGTAGTCGGCGATCTGGTGCGCATGCACGCCATGGCGCGCCTTCACTCCATCCATGCCCCAGCGCTGGTTGCGCGCGTAATCCCACTGTTCGTCGTGCTCGAGCAATAGCTGCGAGAGGTCCTTGTCGGCCGACACGATCACCCCGCGCAAGCCGTGCGCGCGCACGCTGTGCAGTGCGCTGCCGATCAGATCGTCGGCCTCGTAATCGCGGTGGGCGAGCACGCTCAGCCCCAGCGCTGCGCACAGCGCCTTGCAATGCGCGAACTGGCGGCGCAACGCATCCGGCGCAGGTGTGCGGTTGCCTTTGTAGGCCGGATAGATCGCATGCCGAAAGCAGCTGTCCAGCGCTTCGTCGAAGGCAATGGTGATGTGCTGCGGGTCTTCGCGTTCAAGCAAGTCCAGTAGAAAACGCGCAAACCCGTGCACCGCATTGGTCGGCCAGCCTTGCGCATCCTGGAATTCGTCCGGGATGGAATGCCAGGCACGGAACACGTACAGGCTGGCGTCGACCAGATACAGCGGAGTCGGGCGTTGTACTGCCAGTGGGGCAGCGTCGAGCGGAATGGTCGGTGTAGTCACGGGGTCCAGTCGCGCAGCAGCGCACGCGGGTCCGGGCGCTCGCGTTCGGGCACCTGCATGCGCGGTGTGCCGATATGAATGAAGCCGGCGATGCGTTCGTTGTCTTCCAGGCCCAGATAGCCGGTGACGGCCGGGTCGTAGCCCATCCACGCAGTCAACCACTGCGCGCCGAAGCCATGCGCCTGTGCCGCCTGCAGCAGCGCAAAACACACACAGCCGGCGGTGAGCAGTTGCTCCTGTTCAGGCACCTTGTGTTCGGGGCGCAGCGCGGCGATCACCACGATCACCACCGGCGCGTCGGCGAAACGTCCGCGCTCCTTGGCAATGGCGGCGGGCGAGGCCAGCGGGTCGGCGGCCTGAGTGCGTTCGGCGAGGAAGTCGCCCAGCGCGGCGCGCGCGTCGCCGCTGATGCGCAGAAAGCGGAACGGCACCAGTTTGCCGTGGTCGGGCACGCGCACTGCCGAGGTGAGCATGCGCAGCAGGGTGTCTTCATCCGGCCCGGGCGCGCCGAGTTGTTTGGAGGGAACCGAACGGCGCGCGTCCAGCGCTTGGAGCGAATACGTTGCGTGCATAAATCCGGGTCGGGGCAACGAGGCATTGAAGTATAGACGGCCCCCTTCCTAACGCTCGCCGCATCACGGCGCGAACAGTCCGTGGCGATGGCGTAATGCGACGTGTGCGGGTGTTTCGGAAGAGCTCGCCACGCTGAAGGCTTAACCCGCGCAGGCGGACCATGCTCGCAGACAAGCTCCACCGCAGCATAGCGAGCTAGGATGGCTGCCTGACACGCAAACCCGGGGCGGTCACGAGTAAAGTGAGATATAAGTCACACTTAAAAAGCGAACTAACCGCCTACCATGCGAAGGCGGAATCTGGGGCCGCATCTATTTTTACTCGTTTGAAAATTTTCACGCCTGCAGAGGCGGGGAGCCTTTGCGCATGACTTTTCAGCCCAGTCCGTCGGGACACCCGGACCGTGACCAACGCTTGCTCGAACAGGCGCATGACGTGTTCGTGCCCGCGCTCGCGCAGGTTTTTGCTGCTGCAGTCGCGCATTTCGACGATGTGCTGTTCGACCGTGCCGAATCTGCTGGCGCGTCGCAGCTGCTATTTCTCGATGGCATGCGCGAATTGCGCCGCAAGCGCGAGGAAGTTGCCAACCAATTTCGCCAACAGCTCGAAGACGGCTGGCAGGCGCTGGTGCTGGGCACGCCGTTGTCGGCCGAAGTGGTGCTGGCCGGCGACATGGGCACCGGCCCGCTGAGTCTGGTACCCGAGCACGTGTTGGAATCGCGGCTAGCAGTGCGCAATCTGGCTACCGTGCTGTTGCGCGATTTCAAGCAGGTGCTGGCGCGGGTCGACCGCCGCCTGGGCTGGATCGCCGGTGGGCTGGAATTAATGGCCGACACCAACCCGATTGGCCCGGAACATCTGGGCGTGGCGATCCACGAAGCCTTCGCCACCTGCGACCTGGCGCCGGAAGTGCGGCTGGTGCTGATCAAGCTGTGCGAGCGCGATCTGGCCGAGCCGATCGGCAAGTTGTATGTGCGCCTGGACGAGACCCTGGCCAATGCCGGCGTGATGCCGGAGATTTCGCATGCCAAGCGTGCGCCACGCATGCAGCCACGTGGCGAGACGCCGGAAGAGCGCGCGCAGGCCCAGGCCCAGGGCGGTCATGCTGAGATGGGCGGCGACGACCAGGGCGATCAGTACGCACCGGCCTGGGCCAACCGGTTTCTTGACCGCTGGGCGCATAGCCGCGGCCGTATGCAGGCCGCAACGCAGCGCGGCCATGCCGATGGCGGCAGTGCGGGCGACATGGACGGCGAGGCCGAACATCCGGGCGGTAGCCAGGGCATGCTGCTGGAAGCGTTGCACGAGTTGCTGCAGCAAACCCGCAGCGTGCGCGACACCGCCGCTTCTGCTGCCACGGTCGCGGTAGGCCAGCAACGCCCGTTGAGCCAGCGCGAAATGATGTCGGTGCTGTCGCTGCTGCAGGCCACGCCCAGCGCGACGCTGCAGGCGGTCATCGGCGATGACAATGAATCGCTTGCACAACGGCTGAAGAACGAGGTGCTGTCCAGCTCCACGCGGCTGGGCGTGGACCCGGCCACCGCAAAACTCGATCCGATGGACGAAGATGCCATCGATCTGGTCGGTATGCTGTTCGACGTGATGCTGGACGAGCGCGATCTGGAAAATCGTTCGCGCGAAATGATCGGCCGCTTGGTGGTGCCGTTCGTCAAGGTCGCGCTGCTGGACCGCAAGATGTTCGTGCAAAAGACCCACCCCGCACGGCGTTTGCTCAACTCGTTGGCGGAAGCCTGCGAAGGCAACAACGGCGACAGCGCTGCCGAGCGCGTGCTGATGGGCAAGGTCGAAGAAATCGTTGACCGCCTGGTCGCCGAGTTCAACGAGAACCTCGCGATCTTCCTCACGCTGGAAGAAGAATTCCGCGACTTCCTGTCACAGCACCGGCGTCGTGTGGAAATTGCCGAACGTCGCGCCACCGAAACCCAACGTGGCCAGGAAAAGCTGGAACTGGCCCGCAGGCGCGCGCTGTCGGAGTTGGAGCAGCGCGTGCCCGAAGATGCCGGCCTTCCCAAGGCCGTGGAAGATTTCCTGCGCCAGCCGTGGCTGCACCATCTGACCATGGCGATCCTGCGCGACGGCGATGAAGGTGCGGGCACCATCGAGGCGCTGGCAGTGGCCGATGGCGTGCTGGAAGAACTGGCTGAAGCGCGCCGGCATATCGTCGGCAAGCCGTGGCTGCAGGTCTGGCAGCCGGCATTGCACCGCGTGTTCGCCAGCGTGGGTCTGCACGGCGATGCGGTGGTGGTGGCCATCACCGCGCTGCACGACACCTTGCAGGCGATTGCCGAAGCGCGCCCGGAACTGGAAAAAGCCCTGCCGGAACTGCCGCAGGTCAATCTGCCGCCGCCGGCTGCCGAAAGCGTCAGCGTGTTGCTCGGCGCCGAAGCGGTGGCGCAGAGCATCGGCAGCGCCGATTCCGAGCGTTTCCGTGCGATGGATATCGGCACCTGGCTGGATTTCGTCGACAAGGACGGCAAGGTGCAGGCGGGCAAGCTGTCGTGGGTGAGCCCGATCTCGCAGCGTCTGCTGTTCGTCAATCGGCGCGGCGTGCGTTTCTGCGTCGCTTCGCCGGAAGAACTGGCAGTGATGGTGCGCCTGGGCCGGCTGCGCGAGCACATCAACGACGGCGCCTTCGACAGCGCGATGCAGGGCGTGATCGACCGGCTGGACCCGCTGCACAACAACACGGTGCATTGAGCGACCAACCCGCATGTGCAGCCGGAACGCTGCGCAGTGCGGTTGGCAAGCACGTGTTGCGCCGGAAAGCGTGGTCACTGGCAACGGCGTAGGCGCTGCGCTCTGCTAGCATCGCCGCGACTGGGCGCAAGACCGGAGCAACGCATGGCTGTGCAGGTGCTGGTGCTGAAAGAATGGGCCGATGGCGAATGCCGCATTGCCGCGACGCCGGAAACGGTCAAGAAACTGGTCGCGCTTGGTGCCGGTGTATGGATCGAACCGGATGCCGGCCGTGCCAGCAGCATGGACGATGCGGCGTATCTGCAAGCAGGTGCGCAGCCTGCCGGCGTCGATGCCGTGGCGCAGGCCGATGTGGTGCTGTGCGTGCAGGCGCCCTCCACTGAAATATTGCTTTAGTGCAAGCCACAGGCGGTGATGATTGGCATGCTGGCGCCGGACGCGGATCCGGCGCGTGCGCAGGCCTTCGCTGCGCGCGAGTTGATCGCATTTCCACTGGAGCGCCTGCCGCGCACCACGCGTGCGCAACCGATGGACGTGCTGAGTTCGCAGGCTGGCATGGCCGGCTACAAAGCCGTGCTGATTGCCGCGCAACTGGCGCCGCGCTTTTTCCCGATGCTGACGACTGCGGCTGGCACCATGCGCCCGTGCAAGGTGCTGGTCATCGGCGCAGGTGTGGCCGGCCTGCAGGCGATTGCTACCGCAAAACGACTTGGTGCACAGGTGGAAGGCTTCGATGTGCGGCCAGAAACGCGTGAGCAGATCGCCTCGCTGGGCGCGCGGTTTCTGGACCTGGGCGTGAGCGCGGCCGGCGAAGGCGGTTACGCGCGCCAGCTCACCGATGACGAACGCGCCGAACAGCAACGCCGTCTGGCTGAGCATCTCAAAGGCGTGGATGTAGTGGTATGCACCGCCGCGCTTCCAGGCCGACCAGCGCCAAAGATCGTGACCATCGAGATGGCGCGCGGCATGCGCGCCGGCAGCGTGATTGTGGATCTTGCGGCGGAAACCGGTGGGAACTGTGCGGCCACCCGCCCGGGCGAGACCTATGATTTTGAAGGCGTAGTCATCGCGGGCCCGCTCAATCTGGCCAGCCAGGGCGCCGTGCATGCCAGCGAGATGTTCGCGCGTAACGTGTACGCATTCGCCGCCTTGTTGATCAAGGAAGGTGCGTTGGTCTTCGATTGGAATGATGAGTTGCTGGCGAAGACGCGGTGGTCGGCGCAGGCGACGGCCACCAGCTAAGCGGCGCAGCAGCGCATCGCATGCAATCCGCTAAGCGCGATGCGCAGCGCATCGTGAGCAGTGGTCGGGCGGGTGCGGATGACCTGCAAGTCATCTGATCTTGTGGCGCGCAGATCTGTTGCGGTTCGAGTTAGAGCAAAGAGGTGGCGGCTCTATTTGCGCCAACCAAAATTGGGCGTTGGTCAGCATCTGCAGAGCCGCGTTCGTGGTTCCGGGCAGTGTCGTGGTGGTGGATGCAGCCGCGCCAGGGCCGCACGTGGGCCGACAATGTCGCGTCTGTGCTCAAACACACGTTGCAGCGCTGTGCGCTACCCGACGTAGAGCGGCAACAAAACATAGCGAGCAGCCGTCGGGTGGGCGTGGGCGGCGCGCAGGAACTGCAGTGTACGAGTTACATGCCGATTCCGAGCACCGGCCACGCCCGCCTGGCGGCTGTGCAGTCGCTCTGTTAGCTGGTATTACATGTCCCACTTGCGCACGGTTTGTACGACGAAACACACGATGTACGCACGGCTGCCGTTAGCGGCGGTGGCACTGCACATTGCGGATGCCCCGCAACGGATGGATGGCGATGGTCGATGAGACGCAATGCACGGCGCCTAATCGATCCCAATCGCCCTACGTATCCGCTGCAGAGCTCCAGGCAAACATCAGTCCTCAACCGGCGGATGCTCGCGTAACCAAGTGCTGCGCTCGGCCGGGCTCATCTTTTGCCAGCGTTGCTGCAGTTCGTTGCGCTGCTGCGGGCTAAGCGCGCGCATACGGTCGAACAAGGCCTTGGCCTCGCGGCGTTGCTCCGGGGTCATGTTGCGGAAGCGGTCCATGCCGGCCTTGGCCTGCTTGCGCTGCTCGGGCGTCATGTCCAGCCAGCGACGGGCGTGCCGGTACATCCTTGGGCGTTCTTCGGGTACGTCGTTCCAGCGCTCGCGCAGCGCATCGATCATGACCTGGCGCTGCTGCTGGGTCAGTTGGTCCCACTCAGGCATCGGGGTTTCGTCACGCGGGCCCTGGCCGCGTGGTCCAGGGCTGTCCATGGGCGGGCCCGGCGGAGGAGGTCCGGGTGGGTGGTCCTGGGCCAGCGTCAAGGCACACGGCCCGACGCACAGCAACAGGGTCAACAAGAGGCGGGTGGTGTGAGTCATCGTGCTTATTCCATGGCCAGGGCAGTGTCGGACCCAAGCCAGACGTAGAGGTCCGGGTTCTGGGTCAGCAGATCGTCGGTATCGGTGGTGGCGCTGGTGCTGGCAACTAACTGGGTGGGCGCGGCGCCAGACGGGGGGCGCTCGCTCGGACCCAATTGCAGGCCAATGCCGATTGCCAGCAGGCCCGAGCACGCGGTAGCCAGTAACCAGTGGCCGCGCCGGCTGCGCGTGGTGGCCGACGCATGACGGGCCCGACACAGGCGCGCCAATGTCTGCGGCGGCAGGCTGGTCAGCGCGGTGGCATGCAGCTGGCGCAGCTGCGCATCCAGACGGGCGGGGTCGTAGGAGCGGTTCACAGGAAATCCTCAAACTGTTTTTGCAGCGCGTCGCGCGCACGCGACAGGTGGGTTTTGACCGAGCCCTCGGAGCAGCCCATCGCCTTGGCGGTGGTGGCCACGTCCAGATCTTCGAGCACGCGCAGGGTGAATGCTTCGCGCTGGCGTGCCGGCAATGTGCGCAGTGCATCGACCAGCCGTTGGTAGGCCTGTTGATGCTGTTGTTCGTCGACCGGCCCGGTGGCGGGGTCGGCCCAGTCGATCGGGCCTTCGTCGTCGGCACGCTCGGCCGGCGCCCAGAATTTCAGGCGAAAGCTGCGCCGCCGCTGCAGGTCGATGATGCGGCTGCGCAGGATGCTCCAGAACAGCGGCGTCCATTCTTCGGCTGGCCTCTCGCGATAGCCCAGCAGCTTCACCATGGCGTCCTGCACCGCGTCCAGGGCATCTTCGCGGTGTCGCAAGCCGGCCTCGGCAAAACGGAACGCACGCGGCCCGATGCCGGCCAGAAAGGCATCCAGCGAAACCGGCACGGTGGCGGCCGGTGCGGCAGGTTGTGGATCGAAAGGGGTTCCCACCAACACAGCGTAGCTTCCGCGAAGACGATACGACGTCAACGGGCGAGCACGGATTCGGTTGACAGGCGCCTGCACGTGCGCGGCGTGGGTATGACCGGCGAGCCGCACCGCCAGTGGAGCGAAAGACGATGAGCGACGGTTTCGTAGCGCTGTACATCTTCATGCTGGCGGCCAGCGCCGGCCACGTGATCATCTCGCGGGTGCCGGTGATCCTGCATACGCCGTTGATGTCCGGTTCCAACTTCATCCACGGCATCGTGCTGGTCGGCGCGATGGTGGTGCTTGGGCATGCCGACACCACGCTCTTGAGTCAACAGCCGGGTTAGTCGAGGGCGCGATGCCCTCAAAGTTGCTGGTTGTTTTGCTAAAGAACGAGGCCGCCGCGTTAGCCCGCCGACGCGCGGCCGATGATCCACTCTGACCAGGGATGGCATTACCAGCACGAGACCTACCGGCGTATGCTCGAAAAGCACTCTCTGCAACAAAGCATGTCCCGACGCGGCAACTGCTTGGACAACGCGGCCATGGAGAGCTTCTCCGGGACGCTGAAATCAGAATTCTTCTACTTGAACAGCTTTGACAGCATCGAAGGCCCGGAAGCCGGGCTGGTGGAGTACATCAGGTACTACAACGAACACCGGATCAAGCTGAACTTGAAGGGTCTGAGCCCGGTCACGTACCGGGAACAAGCCAGGCTGGCCGTCTGATCGCCCAACTGTCCAGCTTTTGGGGGTCGCTTCACCCTGGGGGCTCGATGGCGCCATCCATGCTGCCAACGGTCCCGCAAGCGGTGAGGGCACCGCGCCAGACAGTTGACTGGTGCTTTATTGAAGAACAGAGGCACCGCGCCAGCGCGGCCAGTCATTGTTAGTGGCTTTGTTGAAAACTCTGCGCAACGACCAACTTGGTGGTCCTTGCCCGGCTACCGTCGCAGGACCCTTGGCGGCATGGATGCCGCCAAGGAGGCTACACGGACGTACTTGCGGCGTGTCCCGCGATGGTGGGCGGGCAAGCGCCCTGCAGCAAACTGGCAGCGCTTTTCAGCGCGCCCGGCTCAGCGCGCGGCCCACCACGCCACGAGCAGGGCGGCAACGTAGCAAAGTAAGTCGAAGCCGTTGTTGGCCAGTTGCAGCAGGGTCCAGGCCAGGCCGGTGCCCATCTTCTGGGCCGAGGTCCATGGGTCCAGGCCGAGCGGTCCGCCCAGTTGGGCCGAGGCGATGCCCCAGTTGGTGCCGATGATGATCAGCGCCGTCGTCACCACAGCCACGCCGATGCGCAAGCGGCCGGCGTGCAGGGTGCCCAGGCGCAGCATCCAGACGATCTCCAGCGCCGCGACCACGGCCATCCAGCCGGCCTGGTTGCCCAGCGCGAGTGCGATGAGCAGCCAGGCGATGAGGGCGGTGACGCATCCCAGCAGCAGGAGCGGGGGCCAGAGCCAGTGGGCAGTTCTGGCGGACGCGGTGGTGGGCGGCATTGGAGCTCCTGAGAGTGCACACATGATAAAGCGCGCGCCGGCATTTGCGGCGCACCGCTCGCCACGGCAGTGCGGCTGATGGAATGCAGCATCGTCGTCGCTGGGCGCGGTGGCAGGCGGCGATGCCATCGTGGTCGGCTAGAATGGCCGACTTGCGCGCGACCTGCGCGGCCCCATATCCAGCCCATGTACTCCCGTAGCAGCGAACCCGTCCAGTTCGAACGCGATTGCGATGCCGTCATGGTGCCGCAGGGCGATTCGGTGACCCTGCCCGCAGGCAGTTACGGCTATATCACCCAGGCGCTGGGTGGTAGCTACACGGTCTTCGTCGAAGGCAACTTGTTCCGCATTGCCGGCAAGGATGGCGATGCGATCGGCAAGGAGCCGCCGCCCGGGCTGGAATTGCCCGCCAACGCCAGCGACGAAGAGGTGGAAGCGCTGGTGTGGCAGCAGCTGCGCACCTGCTTCGACCCGGAAATTCCGTTCAATATCGTCGACCTGGGCCTGGTCTACGAAGCGGTGGTCAGCCATCGCGAAGAAGACAACCAGCGCCGGGTCGACGTCAAGATGACGCTCACCGCGCCCGGTTGCGGCATGGGCGAGATCCTGGTCGACGACGTGCGCAGCAAGGTCGAAATGATCCCGACCATTGCCGAAGCCGATGTCGAGTTGGTGTTCGACCCGCCGTGGGGCCGGCATATGATGTCCGAAGCGGCCCGTCTCGAGACCGGCATGCTCTGATCGTCACGCGCCATGTCCACGATGTGGCGCTGCGTCCTTTCGCCCGCCATACAGGAATCTCCCGGTGTCCGTGTCCTTCGCTTCCACCCGTTCTCCGTCGCCGCGCAGCGCCGACGAACTGTCCGTGATCCTGGCTGCACCCGGTTTCGGGCTGCATTTCACCGACCACATGGTCGCCATTTCCTGGAACAACGAGCAGGGCTGGCATGACGCACAAGTGCGTGCGTATGGCCCGCTGCAGCTGGATCCGGCCGCCTCGGTGCTGCATTACGGCCAGGAAATCTTCGAAGGCATCAAGGCCTACCGGCATGCCGATGGCTCGATCTGGACCTTCCGCCCGCAAGCCAATGGCGAGCGCTTGCAGCGTTCGGCGCGCCGTCTGGCGCTGCCGGAATTGCCGGTGGACCTGTTCGTCGAATCGCTGCGCCAGCTGGTCGCTGTGGACGACAACTGGGTGCCGTCGGCTCCGGAAACCAGCCTGTATTTCCGCCCGTTCATGATTGCCGATGAGGCGTTCCTGGGCGTGCGTGCGGCGCACAAGGCGTCGTACTACGTGATCGCCAGCCCGGCCGGCCCGTACTTCGCCAAGGGCGTGGCGCCGGTGTCGATCTGGCTGTCAACCGAGTACGCACGTGCCGCCAAGGGCGGTACCGGTGCAGCCAAGTGCGGTGGCAACTACGCCGCCTCGTTGCTGCCGCAGCAGAAGGCCTATGCGCAGGGCAGCTCGCAGGTGCTGTTCCTGGACCCGGTGGAAGGCAAGTACATCGAAGAACTGGGCGGCATGAACGTGTTCCTGGTCTACAAGGACGGCACGTTGGTGACCCCGGAACTGTCCGGCAGCATCCTGGAAGGCATTACCCGCGACAGCATCCTGCAACTGGCCCGCGACCGCGGCATGCCGGTGATCGAGCGCAAGGTGGCTATCGACGAGTGGAAGCAGGGCGTGGCTTCCGGTGAGATCACCGAGGTGTTCGCCTGCGGCACGGCGGCGGTGGTGACCCCGATCGGTGAATTGAAGGGTGATGGCTTTGCGGTCGGCGATCTGTCCGCGCCGGCGGGCGAGGTGACCATGTCGCTGCGCCAGGAGTTAACTGACATCCAATACGGACGCGTGCCGGATCGCCACGGCTGGCTGGTGCGTTTGTCGTAAGACGACATATTTCGTCAAACAAAGGCCTCCGTGTGTCAGCACGGGGGCTTTTTTGTTTGCGCGCCCAGCAAAAAGAACATTTTTCGAACCGGAAAGGCGTCGAATTCAGTATGCGTTATTCGTGATTCGCATCGCACAATTGAAGTTTATTTCAGAAATTACTAATTATGTATTTTCCAGTTTGATTTTATTGAGATAGGTTTGCTGAACGGATCGATAACAGGGGAGGTCCGTGGCACTGGGGCGGTCGCCGTCGCGACGGTTTCGGAACTACCGCTTCGGCGTTTCTCTTGACTGGAAGGGAATTCGATGTATAACGCGTCGCTTCGTTCGCGCCACCGTGCGCTCTGCATCCTGGGTGCCTCGGCACTTACCTCCCTGTTGCTGGCAACGCCGGCTTTTGCTGGTGATGTCTACCTCGATGGCCTGGCTACTGCGCAGACCCACCAGAAGTTCATCGTGACCTACAAGAACGGCAGCAGCGCGCTGAGCAGTCCGAGCGTGTTGACCAGCTCTTTGCGCACAGCGGCGCGTGCGCTGCCGGCAAAGGCCGGCAAGCCGCTGGGCTTGAACAGCGTGCGTCGCCTGGCAGTGGGACCGGAGCTGGTGCAGGCCGATCGCGCGCTGGATCGCGCCGAAGCCGAAACCCTGATGCGCCAACTGGCCGCCGACCCCAATGTGCAGAGCGTGGAAGTGGACCAGATGCTGCACGCCGTGTTGACCCCCAACGACACTCGCCTATCCGAGCAATGGGCCTTCGGCACCACCAACGCCGGTCTCAACATCCGCCCAGCCTGGGATAAGTCCACCGGTGCCAACGTGGTGGTTGCGGTGATCGATACCGGCATCGTCAGCCACCCCGACCTCGACGCCAATATCCTGCCCGGCTACGACTTCATCAGCGATGCCACCGCCGCGCGTGACGGCAATGGGCGCGACAACAATCCCGCGGACGAAGGCGACTGGAACTCGACCACTGGCTGCACCACGTCCAACTCCAGCTGGCACGGGACCCATGTCGCCGGCACGGTGGCGGCGGTGACCAACAACACCACCGGTGTGGCCGGTACTGCGTTTAACGCCAAGGTGGTGCCGGTCCGCGTGCTGGGCCGTTGCGGTGGTTCGCTGTCGGATATCGCCGACGCCATCATTTGGGCGTCCGGCGGCAGCGTCAGCGGTGTGCCGGCCAATACCAGCGTTGCCGAAGTCATCAACATGTCGCTGGGCGGCGGCGGCACCTGTTCGTCCACGATGCAGAGCGCGATCAACGGCGCGGTCTCGCGTGGCACAACGGTAGTGGTGGCGGCAGGCAACAGTGCCGCCAACGTGTCCGGTTCGTTGCCGGCCAACTGCGCCAATGTGATCGCGGTGGCAGCCACCACCTCGGCCGGTGCCAAGGCCAGCTATTCCAACTTCGGTGCCGGGATCGATGTCTCCGCACCGGGGTCGGGCATTCTTTCCACGCTCAATAGCGGCACCACCACGCCGGGCAATGCCAGCTACGCCTCGTACAACGGCACCTCGATGGCGGCGCCACATGTCGCTGGCGTGGTGGCGCTGGTGCAGTCGGTTGCGCCGACCACGTTGACGCCTGCTGCAGTGGAAACGCTGCTGGAGAACACCGCGCGCGCCTTGCCGGGTGCCTGTTCGGGCGGTTGCGGTGCGGGCCTTGTCGATGCCGATGCGGCAGTGACGGCGGCCATCGCCGGCAGCAACGGCGGTGGTGGTGGCGGAACCGGCAATACCCTGACCAATGGCATGCCGGTGACCGGTCTTGGCGCATCCGCAGGTGCAGAGTTGAACTACACCATCACGGTGCCGGCCGGCAGCGGCACGCTGACGGTGACCACCAGCGGCGGTAGCGGCGATGCAGACCTGTACGTGCGGGCCGGTAGCGCGCCGACCGACACCGTTTACGCCTGCCGTCCGTACCTGGATGGCAACAACGAAACCTGCAACATCACGTCGCCATCGGGCATCTACTACGTGCGGATCAAGGCCTACAGCACGTTCTCCGGTGTGACCCTGACAGCGAGCTACTAACGCGCGATCGCTAGGTGCGTTCCCTGGCCACGCCGTCAGGGGACGCCTGTTCTCTTCGCTTCACCTCATCTGCAATGTCTCGTAAAGGTCTGCCGTTCGGCAGGCGCAGGCGAGCTGTTGCCGCTCGGCCGGAATGGACACCGGTCAGTCGTTTCCACGGGCCTGGCGCCCGTGCAGTTATCGGCCCGATCCGCAGCGTGCAGGAAGACTCGGTCCTCTCGCCGCAGCTGCGGCACCTCCGTGTGGGTCTCGGGTGGCACTGTGTCCGGCGTGCCGGCCAATGCCAATCCGGCCGAAGTGATCAACATGTCGCCAGGCGGTAGCGGCACCTGCTCGAGCAGTTGCCAGAATGCGATCAATGGCGCGGTGTCGCGTGGCACCACCGTGGTGGTGGCTGCCGGCAACAGCAATGCCAACGTGGCCAACTTCACCCCGGCCAGCTGCGCCAATGTGATTGCTGTTGCGTCGATCACCTCGGCCGGCGCGCGTTCGAGCTTCTCCAACCTCGGCACCGGCATCGACATCTCCGGCCCGGGTTCGGCGATCCTGTCGACCTTGAACAGCGGCACCACCACGCCGGGTTCGGCCAGCTACGCCAGCTATAACGGCACCTCGATGGCGGCCCCACATGTGGCCGGCGTAGTGGCGCTGGTGCAGTCGGTCGCTAGCCGCCCGCTGACGCCGACGGCGGTGAAAACGCTGTTGAAGAACACCGCACGTCCGCTGCCGGGCGCTTGCCCGGGCGGCTGCGGCGCCGGCATCGTCAACGCGGCCGGCGCGGTCAGCCAGACCCCGTAAGATGGCGCCGACGACTTGGATGCCGGCCCGTGCCGGTATTGTGTCGGGTCTTGCCCGACGCCACTGTCGGTGGTTTAAAGCCTGCATTGCCCCGCTTTGCGCGGGGCAATGTGCGTTTGGGCAGCGGCAATCGCCGGGCCGCCATCTAGGGCTGGCAGCAATGGCTGAACGAAGCGCACGCCAGTGCAGGATGGCTGCTTCAGTGTGCCCAATGGAGCGCCGATAGCCACCCCACGTGAGGCACGGACGTATGCATGCCCACGCATCAGGTAACGGCGTATCGCAGTGGCGTTAGCGCGTTGCCATCCGGGTTGCCAGGTCCTTGGGGAGGGATGGATTCATGTCGTATCACGTAGTTAGCGCGCTGCGCCGCGTCGCATTCGTCTGTGCGTTGTCATGCACGTTTCATGCCGCCGCTGGCGAGGTCAGTCTGCAAGGGCTGAATTCCAGCAGCACACATCAGCGTTTCATCGTCAGCTACAAGAACAGCGTCGGCAGCAGCCGGGCGACCGGGTTGTCTGCGCCATGGGGCGACATCGCGCGTGCCGTGCCGGAAGCGCGCGGACGTGCGCTGGGTTTGTCGGCCACGCGCCGGCTCAGTGGCGGACCGATGTTGCTGGTGGCCGATCGCAAGCTGGACCGCGTGGATTCGGAAAGCCTGATGCGGCGCCTGGCCGCGGATCCTGCCGTCAAACGCGTGGAAGTGGACATCCTGATGCGGCCATTGCTGGTTCCTAACGACCCCGGCGTGCCGCAGCAGTGGGCGATGGGCGCGACCGCGGCCAGCCTCAACATCCGTCCGGCCTGGGACCGTTCCACCGGCAAAGGCATCGTGGTGGCGGTGATCGACACCGGCATCACTAATCATCCGGACCTCGCAGCGAACGTGCTGCCCGGCTATGACTTCATCGTCGACCCGGCCACTGCGCGCGATGGCAATGCGCGCGATGCCACCGCGACCGACCAGGGCGACTGGGCCGCCGCCAACGAATGCGGGCCCGGTGCATCAGTGAGCAATTCCAGCTGGCACGGCACGCATGTGGCAGGCATCGTGGCGGCGGTGGGCAACAACGCGGTGGGCGTGGTCGGGACCGCGTTCAACGCCAAGATTCTGCCGTTGCGGGTGCTGGGCCGATGCGGCGGCTACATGTCCGATATCGCCGATGCGATCGTGTGGGCAGCCGGCGGCAAGGTCAACGGCGTGCCGGCCAATCCGAATCCGGCCACGGTGATCAATCTGTCGCTGGGTGGCCCCGGCACATGCTCGGCGACGTTGAACAACGCCATCACTGCGGCGGTGACGCGTGGCAGCGCGGTGGTGGTAGCAGCCGGCAACAGCAATATGGATGTCTCCACCAGCGTGCCGGCCAATTGCGCGAACGTGATCGCCGTGGCAGCCACCACGTCGGCCGGCGCCAAGGCCAGCTTCTCCAACTTCGGCAACGGCGTGGATATCGCCGCGCCCGGGCAATCGATCGTGTCCACGCTCAATACCGGAACCACAGTGCCGGGCAATCCAGCGTATGCGGTGTATAGCGGCACCTCGATGGCGGCGCCGCATGTGGCTGGCGTGGTGGCGCTGATGCAGTCGGTGGCCTTGAATCCCCTGACGCCGGCCACGGTGAAAGCCTTGCTCAAGGCCAGTGCACGGCCATTGCCGGTGGCCTGCACGCAGGGGTGCGGGGCAGGGCTGGTGAATGCCGATGGCGCGGTGGCGGCGGTGATCGCTTCGACCACGTTGACCAGGAATGTGGCGCGCACCGGGCTGAGCGCAGCGCTTTCGGATTCGCTGTATTACCAGGTCAATGTGCCCGCAGGCACACGTTCGCTCAAGCTCACGCTCGCCGGTGGCAGTGGCAATGCCGATCTTTCGGTACGTGCGGGTGCGCTACCGACCGATGCCGCTTACAGCTGCCGCAGCATGTTGCCGGGCAATGGCGACAGTTGCACGCTGGCCGCGCCCGCAGCAGGCGTTTATTACGTTCGCTTGAAGGCAACGCTGGGCTATTCCGGCGTTAGCGTCACCGCGGCGTATTGAGTGATCTCGGCGCGCTGCTGCTGGCGCGCCGAGAGCTGCTGACGACTGCTGTAGTGCGGCAGGCGTCAGCGCATGCGTGCAGTGTGGTGTGACATCGGCTGGGGGTTGAAGTCCAGGCAGATGATCGACTGCGATGCACCGCGTGAGCCGATTTGTGAGCGAGTGGCGTGTACACCAGCAAGTACGTGCGGCATCGCGGTTATGCGGTTACTCGCATAGTGCGCACGCGCGTGCGGCGAGTGCAGGCAACAGCTGGGCACCGGGCAATTCCAGCAGCAACCCGCGCTGGCCGGCGTTGATCCACAGCGCGGGTGCATCCAACGCCGTGGTTTCCACCAGCACTGGCGCTTGCCGTTGCTGGCCGAGCGGACTGATACCGCCAACCTTATAGCCGGTGCGACGCTCGGCATCGGCCACCTCCATCATGCGTGCCGACTTGCCACCGTACGCGCTGGCCAGTTTCTTTAACGACACCCGGCGGTCGCAGGGAATCACCACGCAGACCGCCTTGTCGTCGACCCACGCCATCAACGTCTTCAACACGGTGTGCGGCTGCAGGCCCAGCGCCTGTGCGGCTTGCAATCCCTTCGCATCGGCATCGGGCTGATAGTCGTACGGGTGCAACACGTAAGCCACGCCGGCAGCGTCCAATGCCTTGGTTGCACGGGTGACCTTGCTCATGGTCTCAGACCGATTCGAAGCGATTGGCAGCCACGTTCTTGCGCACCTTTTCCGGATTCCAGATGCGGCCGTTCATGGCGATGTAGACGCCAGCCGGCAGCGATTGCACTGCACCGACGGCGCAACCGATATTGAATTCGGCATCCGAACCGCGGAAGCGTGCCGGGTTCAACGCGCCGGTCATCACGATGGTCTTGTCAGCGATGGTCTGCAGCACCTTGCCAGTTTCCACCATCGAATCGGTGCCGTGGGTGATCAGCACGTGGCGTGTGGGCTGGGCGGCGATGGTGGCACAGATCAGTTCGCGGTCGGCATCGGTGATGTGCAGCGAATCCTTGCGAATGATCGGAATCACCGAAAAACGGAAGGTCACGCCCAGTTCTTTCAAGATCTGGCCGATCTGCGGGTCGCCGATCTGGTAGTCCGATTTATCGTCGAAGTAGATCTTGTCGATCGTGCCACCGGTGGTGACGATCAGAAGGTCTTCCATTGCTGCGGATCCTGTAGGGCAAACGCGGTGAAGGCCGCGTGCGGGCCGCCATGATACCGCCCGGCCAGGGGAGTGGCAGTAAGACAGCGGCCTTGACCAACGGGTGCGCCGAATCTGCGCTCGCTGTGCCGAATGTGGCGGTGCTGCATGTGCTTGGGTTGATCCGGTGCAGGCATGCGCCGACCAGCGGAGGGTGATTTCCCGTTCAACACGAAGGGATCATGACGCACGCTGCCAGCAGCCTTCGCACATGCAGCGCCTGCGCAGACGCTGGCTGCGGCGTTAGGTCCGAACCGGAGGCGACGCGATGTCGCAGTTCGCATGCTGCGTGCGTCCCTGCTCGGTGCGCATCGGCGCACCGAGCACCCCCGTATTCCGATGTCTCGGTCGCCGCCTACCGCACACCGGACAACAAGCTGGTGCTGGTGGCGGTCAACACCGGCACTGGCCATCAGCGGCTGGATCTGACGTTACCGTCCGGCGCTGCCGCGCAGTTCGCCAAATACAGCACCTCGAGCACGCTCAATGTGGGGTTCGGCGGCAATTGCAGTGTGGTTAACGGCAGACTTTGCTGTATGTCGACCCGCAGGGCGTGACTACGCTGGTCGGAAACTAAGAGCGGCTATCGAACCGTAGCAAGTAATCGTCAGGTGGGCGTGGACGGTGTGCATGGAGTGGAGGCTCGGTACATGCCGCCCGAGCACCGGCCAGGTCCGCCTGACAATGGTCGCAGTTGGTGTGTTGGCTGCGCTCAGGAGTAGCCGCCTGAGTGCTTTCAAGTGGATGCGCTGGCACCCGCGGCATCGCGCAGTTGGGCAGCATCAATGCGGCGGGCGTTTCTTGCCGAAGCGCGCTGCCATGCCGGGGCCGCCCACCAGGCCAACAACCGCCAGGGCGAGCAGCAATTCCAGCCATGCCATACCACGTGCCTGCGGCTGGCTCCAGGCAGCCATCACGCCGTGGCTGAACCAGCCCAGCGCAAACACGCCGGCCCAGAAGCGGGCACGCGCGCTGCGTACCGCCAGCACGCCGGTCAGCGCGGCCGGCAGTACGAAGACGATGAGCGCGGCAATCGGGCGCGGGTCGTCGTGAAACCACACCGCGAACAACACCGCCAGCGCCAGCAGTGCGGCGCTCAGCAGCCAATGCATGACGCGCACGCTCATGGGCTTGCCAGCCGCCGCGCGATATCGGCCACCCGGCGGCCCAGCGCGCGCGCCAGCAGCGCTTCGTCCTCGCTCGGTTGCGGGTCTCCATCAGCGCCGGAGACATGGCTGGCGCCGTACGGCGTGCCGCCGCTGGTGGTGTGGCTGAGCGCGGCCTCGGTGAACGGGATGCCGACGATCAGGCAGCCGTGATGCAGCAGCGGCAGGTGCATCGACAGCAAGGTGGATTCCTGCCCGCCATGCATTGAGGCGGTGGAGGTGAACACGCCCGCCGGTTTGCCCGCCAGGGTGCCGCTGGCCCATTCGGCGCCCAGGCTGTCGAGGAAATGCTTCATCGGCGCGGCCATGTTGCCGAAGCGGGTGGGGCTGCCCAGCAACAGGCCGCTGCACTCGGCCAGATCGGCGCGGTCCACATACGGCGCGCCTTCGTCCGGGACCGGCGGGGCGCTGGTTTGAGTGACCGCAGCGACCGGAGGCACCGTGCGCAGCCGCGCGCTCATGCCGGGCACTTCGCCGATGCCGCGCGCGATCTGCCGCGCCAGCCGCGCCACCGAACCGCCCCGGCTGTAATACAGCACCAGAATCTCCGCCATCGTGTCTTTGCCGCCTGTGTGAGTTGCCGCAGTATCGACCAAGCCAGCCTGTTGCTGCACGCCGCAGCTGCGGCAAGGCCGCGATGACGGCGCATCGGGTACCCTTGCGCGATGTCGCGTGTGAACAAACTCCACCAATGGAAAGAGCGTCTGCGCGACCGCGCGCGGACGGTGAGCTTCGGGCGCTTTCTGTGGCGCCGCTTTCTCGACGACCGGCTGTTCCAGGCGGCCGCCTCGCTTGCGTACACCACCGTGTTTGCACTGGTGCCATTGGCGATCGTGGTGTTCGGTGTGTTGTCGGCATTTCCGGCCTTCAACGAGTGGAAGGACGCACTGACCGATTTCATCTTCAACAACTTCGTCCCCGGCGCCGCGCGCTCGGTACAGAACTATCTCAACCGCTCGCTGGAAGACCTGGGCAAGTTCACCGTGGCCGGTATGGTGGCGCTGGTGGCCTCGCTGCTGATCACCCTGCACAGCATCGAGCAGACCTTCAACAGCATCTGGCGGGTCGCCGCCGCGCGGCCGAAGGTGACGCGTTTCTTGATCTATTGGACGGTGCTGACGCTGGGCACCATGCTGGCCGCCGCCTCGATGGCGATGGCAGCGTATGTGTTCGCGCTGCCGCTGTTCCGCACCACCGAAGGCCAATGGCTGGCCGAATTCGCCTGGCGGCTGGCGCCGATGGCGGTGGAGTTCGTCTGTATCGTGCTGATCTACCGCGTAGTGCCGCAGCACGTGGTGCGGCTGCGGCATGCGCTGCCGGGCGCGCTGCTGGCGGTGATCCTGATGGAAATCGTCAAGTGGGGGTTTGGCTTTTATCTCGGTAACTTCCAGACCTATCAACGCATTTACGGCGCATTGTCGGCGTTGCCGATCCTGTTGTTGTGGATCTACCTGAGCTGGGTATCGGTGCTGCTGGGCGCCTCGCTGGCCTCGTCGATGGCGGCCTTCCGCTACCAGCCCGAAGCCATGCGGCTGCCGCCGGGCTTCGAGATCTACGGCCTGCTGCGTCTGCTCGGCCGGTTCCGCCAGGCGCGCGTCCACGGCGAAGGCCTGGACGAAGACCGCATCCTTGCGCTGGAACCCATGCTCACCGACACGCTGATGCAGGAGTTGCTATGCGAGCTCAAACGCATTCGCCTGCTGCGCCGCGACGAGCGCGGGCAATGGTTGTTGGCGCGCGATCTGGACGTGGTGCCACTGGCCGAGCTCTACGAAAACTGCCAACTGCGCGTGCCGATCGAAGACCGCCCGTTGCCGTGTCGCGACGATGCCTATGGCCAGGCCGCCGCCGCCACGCTGGAACAGCTACGCCAACCGTTGCGCAGCGTGCTGGCGCAACCGGTCGGCGACCTTTACACCCACCTTCCCGGAGGTCCTCCATGACTGTGCGTCTTGTCCGCGGCGCCTGTGCGCTGCTGTTGCCATTGCTGTTGCTCACCGCCTGCAAGCCCGCCAGCGAGGGCACTCCCGCCGCCGGCAACGGGGCCGCGCCGGCCGCCACCACCCAGACGCCGACTGCGCCGGCCACGCCCGCCGACCCGGCCGCACCGCCCGCCAACTCGGTGGTGCAGCAGACCGCCGACATGCCCAAGCTTTCGCTGCCGACCGTCACCGGCGAGACCTACGACCTGGCCGCGCACCGCGGCAAATGGGTCGTGGTGAATTTTTGGGCCACCTGGTGCGCGCCGTGCCTGAAGGAAATGCCCGAGTTGTCGGCGCTGCACACCATGCGCGACAGCATCGAAGTGGTGGGTCTGGCCTATGAAGACATCACCAGCGCCGACATGCAGGCATTTTTGAAGGACCACCCGGTCTCCTATCCGGTGGCCATCCTCGACCCGTACCAGCCGCCACAGGACTTCGCCACCCCGCGCGGCCTGCCGATGACCTACCTGATCGGCCCGGACGGCAAGGTCGCCAAGCAATTCCTCGGCCCGGTCACCGCGCGCGATATCGAAGCCGCCGTCGGCATCACCGGAAAGGCGGGGTAATGCAGGCGGCACGCTTTGAGGTGAGTGGGGTGGTGCAGGGCGTGTGGTATCGCGCTTCCACCCGCGAACGCGCCATCGCGCTGGGCTTGGTTGGGCACGCGCGCAACCAGGCGGACGGCAGCGTGGAGGTGGTCGCCGCCGGCAGCGCGGCGGCGCTGGAGGTCTTGGAAGCATGGCTGTGGCAGGGCCCACCGGCCGCGACGGTCACGGCAGTGACGCGCACGCCGTGCGCCGTTCCGCCGACTGAAGAATTTGTAACTGGCTGAGCGTGCGCCACTGAAGCAGGCCAACAGAGTTGGATGGCCTCGCCGATAACCTTGTCAACGCGATCAGGCGTGCACGGGGAATGTAATGGCCGCTCCATCTGAAGACCGCAACGACGGGCATGACCTGCCCGCACATCGCCGCAACCGCCAGATGGCGCAGTTGGCGCCGTGGCTGTATCTCGGTGTCCTGCTGGGCAGCGGCTGGTTGTTGTTTCTGCACCCGCACACCCGCGTGCTGCAACCCGAACAGGCGGCCACCAGTTGGCTGCTGGCCTGGATCTTCGGCGGCATCGTCGTCGGAGCGGTGGTGTGGAGCCTGCGTCTGGCACGCCAGGGGCTGGCTCAGCCCTCGGCAAACTATCCGTTGTCGGCGCGCCTGCCCGACTCGTGGGCCGATGCCTATGCCGCGCTCCTGCGCCCAGCCACCGCAGCCCCGATTGCTGCTGCCAAGCCGGACCCGGCCGGCGCCCAGCGTGGCGCCGCCTGGCACCGATTCGGCGGCGGCATGCTCAGCGCAGAAACGTTCGACCCCAACGACGCCACCCGCGCGCCGTGGGACGGGCTGGATGCGCAGGCGTGCATCGTGCGCCTGGACGATGTGCGTCAGGCCTGGCACAACGCCGCCGCCAACCGCACGCTGCAGCAGGAACGCCGTTACTGGCTGGATGTGGTGCTGTCGCTGCTCGACCACGGCGTGATGCGCCCGCTGCAGGACGGCTATCTGCCAGACACCGCCGCGCTGCGTACCGAACGCTTCTTGCTCGGCGCCGATGCCGGCCCGATTGTGCTGTCAGAAGTGTCAGCGTTGTTTGCGCGGCGTCTGTCCCTGGCCATCGAGACGATGCCGAGTGCCCAGCGCGAAGCCGCCGGCGTGCAATGGCGCCTGCTGCAACAGCTGCATGCGTTGGTGGCCGAAGGCCGCATGCTGGACGAGCGCTCGCAGGTGATCCAGGTGCTGGCATGGAACCCAGATGTGGACCTGGATCAGGTCGAAGTGGCCTACATCCTGGCCGCCGAATACCGCGAGGGCATGCGCGACTGGCTCCGCCGCGCCGCACTGGTGCGCCTGCCCGACAGCGCACTGCGGCTGGACGAAGTGCTGCTGTCGTCCTGCAGCCCGCTCGGCGCACAGGCCGATGACGTGGACTACATGGAGGCGATGCGCCCGCTGCATCGCGGTTTCATGCAGTTGTTCAGTCAGCGCCTGAGCCAGCTGGTGCTGCAGGCCGAGCAAGCCGAACGTCAGGCCGGCCTGCATCCGCTGCCGCGTGCCACTGCGGCCAGCAACGAACTCTCTCAAGACTGGGCGGTGTAATCGTCGATCGGTTCCAGAACGCCGTAGCGTTCCTTGTGCAGCTTGCCGGGCAATGGCGGCAGCTGCATCAACGTATCGGGCACCGCGGTGTCCGGTAGCCGGTCCAGTAAATCGCGGATCAGGCTCAAACGGCCACGTTTCTGGTCGTTGAAATCCACCAGCGTCCACGGTGCATCTGGCGTATGCGTCGCTTCCAGCATGCGTTCGCGCGCAGCGGTGTAGTCGTCGTATTTGGCGCGTGACTGCAGGTCCACCGGCGACAGCTTCCAACCCTTGAGCGGGTCCTCGCGGCGTTCGGCAAAGCGCTTTTCCTGCTCGGCCTGGTCCACGCACAACCAGTACTTGAACAGCAGGATGCCGTCGTCGACCAGCATCTGCTCGAAGCGTGGCGCCTGCTCCAGGAATAGGTCGTATTGCGCGTCGGTGCAATAGCCCATCACCTTTTCGACGCCGGCACGGTTGTACCAGCTGCGATCCATCAGCACCAATTCGCCAGCCGCCGGCAAGTGCGTCACGTAGCGCTGGAAATACCACTGCGTGCTTTCGCGATCGTTCGGCTTGGGCAGCGCCACTACACGGCACTGGCGCGGGTTGAGATGGCTGGCGATGGCCTGGATCACGCCGCCCTTGCCGGCGGTGTCGCGGCCTTCCACCAGCACCAGCGCACGCTGGTTGGTGTGGCGCAGCCAGCGCGCCATGTTGACCAGCTCCAATTGCATCGGCGCCAGCAACTTTTTGTAAGCCTTGCGTTTCAGGTGCGACATGCGCGTTCCAGCAACAGTGGAAAGCGCGCAGGCTATTCGCCCAGGCGTGGACGCAATGTCGCCAGATTGCAGGGCTTGGTGCGCGCATCCAGCTGCGCACGCACAATCTTTTCCCACGCTGTGCGGCAGGCCGAGGTGGAGCCGGGCAGGCAGAACACGAAGCTGTGATTGGCCAGCCCGGCAAACGCGCGCGACTGCAGCGAGGAGGTGCCGATTTCTTCCACGCTGATCGCGCGGAACATCTCGCCGAACCCAGGCATGACCTTGTCCAGCAACGGGGTGATCGCCTCCGGTGTGCTATCGCGGCCCGTAAAGCCGGTGCCACCGGTGATCAGGATGCCATCGACCTGCGCATCGGCGATCCAGCCGGACACGATCGCTCGCATGCGGTAACGGTCGTCCGGGCAGAGTGCACGGTCGTGCAGCACGTGACCTTCGTGGGTGAGGGCATCGGCCAGGTAATCGCCGGAGCGGTCATCGGCCAGGGTGCGGCTGTCGGACACGGTCAGCACGCACAGGCGCAGCGGAATGAAGTCGAAAGTGGAAGGCATGCACGCAGCCTAGCGAGGCTGGGCCGCCGGGTACAGCGCTGCGGTGTGAAGTTGCATCGAGCGTCTACCTATCGGGTATGGAGTGATGCGTCGCCGTTAGCCCATCTCCTGCGGGAGAGGGGTTGGGGTGAGGGTACGGCGGCAGGGAATGTTGCAGTGGTCACACCCTCATTCGGCGCTACGCATCCTTTTCTCCCAATGAAGGGGGCCAATGTTCCGACGGGAGAAGGAAATACAGCGTCGATGCGTATCCGCAGCGCTTGGAGGCGCCTCCAGCCACTCATCTCACGCAGCACATGGGTGCTGCATTCGACAACCGACATCTGGAAGCGCTAACAAAACGACTGGGCAGTCGCAGGCGGTCGCGGCTGATGCTTGGAGACGGCATTTATCCCTCGCACGCTGCGGCTCATGCGCGCCCTCTTCGCGCAAGTGGCGCCCGTTAGCCAACGCGTGGCAACGCTCTAAACCCCCAACCACCCACTGCGCTGAGCAACACCGCGCAGCAGCACAGCCAGATCATCCGCAAATCCGTCCATATCGAAAACACCACTGCGCAGGCGTTGCTCCGCCAACCGCGCACGCACGCCACGCAAGGCCTCCGCATCGCTCGCCAACGCGATTGCTTTGGCCACAAACGCAGCGTCATCGCCAACATTCATCTCATCCAGCCCCAGATGCTGATTGAGGCTGCCAGCCACACGCGCAGCAAAAGTCTCGCCCGGCGTGGTCAACACCGGGCAGCCTGCCCATAGCGCATCAGAGGCAGTGGTGTGCGCGTTGTAGGGATGCGTATCCAAAAACAGATGCGCATGCCGATAGCGCGCCAGATACTGTGGATGCGGCAACTTCGGCATGAAAATCAGGCGCTGCGGAGCCACGCCTTGTGCCTGCGCGAACGCACGCAATCGCGCATCCGCCTGGCCTGGGCCGGACAGCAGCCACAACACGCTATCTGGAACCGCGCGTAATACCGCCAGCATGCGCAGCATGCTGCGTGCATTGAGCTTGTAACTGTTGTTGAAGCAGCACAGCACCACGCCCTGCTCAGGTAAGCCGCATTTCGCACGCGATGGCGGTTCGGCAACCGAGCGCGAGGTATCCGAGGGCTGGAACACACGCGGCAGGCGCAGCACCTGTTCGCTGTAAAACGGCTCCAGCGACGGCGGCAATGCAAATGCATCGCCCAACACATAGTCCATCCACGGTGCGCCCGAGGTGCCTGGATACGCCAGCCAGTTGAGCTGCACCGGTGCTGGGCGTAATGCAAAGGCTTCCGGACGTCCGCCACCGCCCCAGCCGCGTAGATCGAACAGCAGATCGATGCCTAAGTCGCGAATGTGCTGCGCGGTCGCCAGATGCCCGAGCGTGGTGACGTCGTGCAACAGCGTCGCCTGTGCCAGGCGCGCGCGAATCTCGCTGCCGTCGTCATGGCTGGTCGCAAACAGGTGCACCTGCAGGTCCGGCTGACGTCGCTGCAGCGCTTCGAACAACGCCACGGTCAGCAAACCGGTGGGGTGCGCGCCAAAGCCGTTGGAGACGAAGCCGAGCTGCAGTGCGCCGCGGCTGCGCAGCGTTGCCGCTGGCAGCGGGCGCAGAGACGCGGCAATCGCCTGCCCACGGGTGCGGGCGCACGCCAGCTGCTCGGCAGCGCTGGCGTCCTCGCTCAGGAACGCGAATGGCTCCACCGCCGCCTCGCCTTGCGCCACTGCAGTACGCACCTGCGCAGCCAGTGATTCCAGCTCGCGCCAATCGCATAGGCGGCGTCGCCAATTGAGTAATTGCGCGGTGATGTAGGGCGCGTCGGGCAACAGCTGATGCGCGCGCGTGTAGGCGTCGGCCGCCTGCTCCGGTTGGCCTGCATCTTCGAGCGCGTGCCCAAGCCACAACGCAATGCCCGGGTGCTGCGGCACCAGGTCCGAGGCCTGCTGTAGCAACGTGGCGGCTTCTGCATGGCGCTGCTGTGCCCAGCGCACCCGGCCCAGTCGCGCCACCGCTTCCGGGTGCCCAGGATGCAATACCAACGCGCGCTGCACGGCCGCTTCGCCGGCAGCGGTTGCGCCCATGCCGAGCTCGGCATCGGCCAGCATCAACCAGGCGACGAAATCGCCGGGCTGGCATCGCACTGCCTCGCGCAGCTGCAAGAGCTCGCGCGGGACCTGCGCACTCACGGGCTGTCGCTCAACCGTGCCAGTTCGTCGGCCTGATGCTCGTGCAGCAGCCGCGCGATCAATGCATCCAGATCGCCTTCGATGATGTTGGGCAGGTCGTACAAGGTCAGCCCTTCGACACGATGGTCGGTAATGCGGCCCTGCGGAAAGCTGTAGGTGCGGATGCGCTGGCTGCGGTCGCCGCTGCCCACCTGCAACTTGCGCGTCTGCGCTTCTGCTGCAGCCGCCTTGCTGCGTTCGGCTTCCGCCAACTGTGCTTTCAGCCGCTTCATCGCCTTGTCGCGATTGGCATGCTGGCTGCGCTCGGTCTGGCATTCCACCACCACCCCGCTGGGCACGTGGGTGATGCGGATCGCCGATTCGGTCTTGTTGACGTGCTGGCCGCCCGCACCGGACGAGCGGAATGTATCCACCTTCAGATCGGCTGGATTGATCACGATCTCTTCCACGTCATCGGCTTCGGGAATGATCGCCACTGTTGCGGCCGAGGTGTGGATGCGGCCCTGCGATTCGGTCGCCGGCACGCGTTGCACACGGTGGGTGCCGGATTCGAACTTCAAGCGCGAATACGCACCGCGCCCGACCACGCGCGCCACCACTTCCTTGTAGCCGCCGTGTTCGCCGGGGCTATCGGATTCGATCTCCACTTTCCAGCCCTGGCGCTCGGCGTAGCGCGCGTACATGCGGAACAGGTCGCCGGCAAAGATCGCTGCTTCGTCGCCGCCGGTGCCGGCGCGGACTTCCAAAAACAGGTTGCCGTCGTCGCGCGGGTCGCGCGGTACCAGCAGCAATGCCAGTTGCGCGTCGAGTTCTTCCAGGCGCGCCTGTGCGGCGGCGATTTCCTCTTCGGCCAGCTCGCGCATTTCCGGGTCGCTGCGCATGGCTTCGGCCGCAGCCAGGTCGGCCTTGGCGCGCGTCTCGTCTTCCAGCGCCACCGCCACCGGCTCCAGCTGCGACAGTTCGCGCGACAACGTGCGGAACTTGTCGTTGTTGTTGACCACATCGGGGTCGGAGAGCAGGTGTTGCAGTTCTTCGCGGCGCTCGGCCAGCGCTTCGAGCTTACGGCGCAGGGTCGGCGTCATCGGTCCTCACGATCGGGGTAGCTATAGGGGGATGTTGGTAACCCGGTTTTTCCGGAAACAGCCGGTCGGCCGCGGTGGTCAATTCCAGGTCGTTGTTGAGCGCTGCATCGCGCAATGCGGCAGTGGGTGGATGCAGCAAGCGGTTGGTTAGCGCATGCGCCAATTGTTCCAGTACTTCGTCGGCGGCTTTGCCGTTGTGCAATTGCTGGCGTGCCTTGGCCAGCAGTTCATCGCGGGTGCTGTCGCCAAACGCGCGCAGCCGCTTGAGCGGTGCCTGGCGCGCGGTGGCCTGCAAGGTTTCGACATAGCGCGCCACCTGCAGGTCGATGATGGCTTCGGCCTGGTCGGCCGCTTCGCGGCGGCCGCGGCGGTTGTCTTCGACCGCGCGTTCCAGATCGTCCACCGTGTACAGGTAGGCGTCGCTCAACTCGCCCACGGAGGCCTCGATATCGCGTGGCACCGCCAGGTCGAACAGCAGCATCGGTTTGCGTTTGCGCGCGCGCAAGGCCTGTTCTACCTGCACGCGTGTCACCAGCGGCTCACGCGCAGCAGTGGCCGAAAACACCACGTCGGCCTCGGCCAGATGACGTTCCAGGTCGCCCAGCGGCAACGCGTAGCCGCCATGCTGGCTGGCCAGCGTCTGGGCGTGGGCGAGGGTGCGATTGGCGATCAGCAGACGACGTACGCGGCCTTCGCTCAAATGCTTGGCGGCCAGTTCGATGGTCTCGCCGGCGCCGATCAGCAGCACCGTGGATTCGTTGAGCCGGGCAAACGATTCCTGCGCCAGCCGCACCGCAGTGGACGCCACCGAGACCGGATTGGCGCCGACGCGGGTGTCGGTACGCGCACGCTTGGCCACCGAAAAGGTCTGCTGGAGCAGCCGGTCCAGGCCGCTGCCCAGCGCGCCGTGTGCACGCGCCACTGCCCAGGCGTCTTTCACCTGGCCCAGGATCTGCGGCTCGCCCAGCACCATCGAGTCCAGCCCGGTGGCGACCCGGAACAGGTGGCGTACCGCTTCGGCCTCCTGGTGCTGATACAGATAACCGCTCAGCCCGGGCGCATGCGTTTCCAGCCAGTTGACCAGGCTGTGCGCCTCGTCGGCCATCGCATACAACTCGGTGCGGTTGCAGGTGGACAGCAGCGCGGCCTCGCTCACCTGCGGCAACGCACGCAACGATTCGAGCGCGCGCGGTAGCGCATCACCTGCGAACGCCGCGCGTTCGCGCAGGTCCACAGGTGCGGTCTGGTGATTCAGTCCGAGCACCCACAACGTCATTGTTCAGTTGCTTGCGATAAGCTGGCGGCCATTTAGGGCCCCATTTTACGGCCCGGTTGCCCCCGATGCCTGTACCGATTCGCATCCTGAGTGTTCTTTTGCTGGTAGCAGTCTCCGCCAGTGCCACCGCAGCACCCAAGAAAGCACTGCCTGTTCCGCCGGCCGGCAGTGCCGGCGCCTCGTCGCTGGAACCCGTGCTGGCCGGCGAATTCGCCTTGCAGGCCGGGCAGTTGGACGATGCCGCACGCGCCTATCTGGACGCAGCCAAGGCCGAAGCCGGCGATGCCGGGCTGGCCGAGCGTGCCGCCCGCATCGCCATGCTGGCCAACGACGACCCGCGCGCGATCGAAGCGCTAGCGTTGTGGCGCGCTCGCGCGCCGTCGTCGATGTCCATGCGCAGCACCGAAGCCTCGCTGGCCCTGCGCCGCAACGATCTGCGCACCGCTCGCCGCGACTTGCTCGTTTTGCTCAAGGAGCCCGATCCGCGCGGCTGGCGGTTCGCATTGATTGCCCTGGCCAACGGCGGCCGCGAGCCGGAAGCCTCGGCCGATGTGCTCGAAGACCTGGTCAAAGCCGGCGCCATTCCGAATCAGATCGAAGCCTGGCAGGAATTCGGCCGGCTCGCGCTGCGCATGGAGCGCCCGGCGCTGGCCAAACGCATCGTCGACGAAGTGGTGCGCCGCTTCCCCGAAGAACCACGCGTGGCCTTGTTGCACGCTACCCAGCTGCAGCAGGAAGGCAAGAACGACGAAGCGCTGGCGCTGCTGAAGACCATCGAGCCGCAGGCGGTCAAGGACTCCGAGCTGCGCGGCGCGCTGGCCTTCGCCTACGACGCCATGGGCCAGACCGAAGCCGCCGCGCGCGTGCTTGCGACCGGGCCGCAGGACACCCAGACCTACGGCTTGCGTGCCTCGATGCTGGCCAAGGAAAAAGACCGCAGCTCATTGGAAGCGCTGTACGCCGAGCTGAAAAGCAATGCCACCAAGCCCGATCCGGACCGCCGTCTGCTGCTGGGCAAGATCGCCGAATTCCTCAAGCGCTACGACGAGGCGGTGGAGTGGTATCGCGGCGTGCCTGGCGGCCCGCAGCTGAGCGAGGCGCGTCTGCGCGCCGCCAGCGCGCTGTACGAACTGGGCCGCAAACCCGAAGCGCTTGCCGAAGCCCGCGCCCTGCAGGGCGATGCCACTGCCGACGATGACGCCCGCCGCGACGCCTACGTGCTCGAAGCCGAGCTGCATCAGCGGGCCAACGACGCCCCGGGCGAATTGGATGCCTTCGAACGTGGCCTGGCGGCTTATCCGGACGACAGCGCGCTGCTGTACGCCCGCGGGCTGGCCTGGGAGCGG
The DNA here is from genome assembly GCF_000277895.2 of Xanthomonas vasicola pv. musacearum NCPPB 4379. Taxonomy (NCBI): domain Bacteria; kingdom Pseudomonadati; phylum Pseudomonadota; class Gammaproteobacteria; order Lysobacterales; family Lysobacteraceae; genus Xanthomonas; species Xanthomonas vasicola. Next base: position 1,086,768 of record NZ_CP034655.1, read on the forward strand.
CGCGACGATGTCCTGCGTGCCGAGGCCGATCTGCGCAAGATCCTGGTGGCCGAGCCGGAAAACGTCGCCGCCCTGAACGCGCTGGGCTACACCTTGGCCGACCGCACCACTCGTTATAAGGAAGCGTTGGCGCTGATCGACCGCGCCCGCACCGCCGACCCGGACAATCCGGCCATCGTCGATAGCTATGGCTGGGTGCTGTACCGCATGGGCCGCACCAAGGAAGCGTTGGTGCAGCTGCGCCGCGCCTGGGCGCTGGTCAAGGACCCGGAAATCGCCGCTCACGTGGGCGAAGTACTGTGGGTCAGCGGCAAGCAGGACGAGGCACGCCGTTACTTCGACGAAGCGCGCCGCCTGGACCCGGACAACCGTGCGCTGCAACGCGCCGTGGAAAAGTTCGGGCTATGAGCAAGGCGTTCCGCATGCTGGCCCTGAGCGGGCTGGTGCTGGTCGGGCTGTCGGCCTGCGTGAGCGTGCCGCGCGGGCAGGGCCGTGGCGCGGCGGTAGTTGAGCAAGTCTCCGAGAGCGCCCGCCAGGCGGAAGCCGCCCGCCAAGCCTGGCTGCAGGCGCATCCCAACTGGTCGTTCCAGGGTCGGGTGGCGATCAGCAAGGACCGCAATGGCGGCAGCGGCCGCATCGACTGGCAGCAGGACGGTCCGCGCTACCGCGTGCAACTCAGCGCGCCGGTTACCCGGCAAAGTTGGGTGCTCACCGGCGACACCACCAGCGGCGCCGGCCGGCTGGAAGGGCTGGACGGTGGCCCGCGCAGCGGCCCCGATGCCGAGCAGGTGTTGCTGGAAGCGACCGGCTGGACCATCCCGGTCAAGCAGATGCCGGACTGGGTGCGCGCGCTGCGCATCGCCGACGCTGGGGCCGCGCGGGTCGAGCTGGATGCCGCAGGCCGCCCGCGCACCGTGCAGCAGGACGGCTGGATCGTCGAATTCCTCGCCTGGACGCCCGCCAGCGCCGACCAGCCCGAGCTGCCGCAGCGGATCGAAGCCCGTAACGGTGAGGCCAAGGTGCGCCTGCTGGTCGACCAATGGACCGTATCGCCCTGATGGACGCGCCGGGCAATGATTGGTCGGCGTGGCCTGCGCCGGCCAAGCTCAATCTGTTTTTGCAGATCACCGGGCGCCGTGCGGATGGCTATCACCTGCTGCAGACCGTGTTCCGGCTGCTGGATTGGGGGGACACCATTCATCTTCGTCTGCGCAGCGACGGCCAGATCCTGCGCATCGGCGAGAGTTTGCCCGGCGTGGCCGAAGACGATGACCTGGTGATCCGCGCCGCGCGCCTGCTGCAATCGGCAACCGGCGCCGGGGCGGGCGCGGAGATCCGAGTCAACAAGCGCATCCCCGCCGGCGGTGGTTTCGGTGGCGGCTCTTCGGACGCGGCGACCGTGCTGGTGGCGCTCAATGCCTTGTGGGGCTTGGGTCTGGAGGCTGATGCGCTGGCCGAACTCGGCCTGCAGCTGGGCGCGGATGTGCCGGTTTTCGTGCGCGGCCGCAACGCCTGGGCCGAAGGCGTGGGCGAACAACTGACCCCGATTGCCCTCCCGAAAGCGGCCTATCTGCTGGTCGATCCGGGCGTTCACGTACCGACTCCGGTGTTATTTCGATCACAGGAATTGACGCGGGATGCTGCGCCCGCGAAAATACCGGACTTCGCTTCCGGTTCTCTGCTCGACAATGCGTTCGAGCCGGTTCTGCGGCGCCGCGAACCCGCCGTTGAGGCAGTGTTCCAGGCGCTTTCCAGGGTCGGCACACCGCGATTGACCGGGTCGGGAAGTGGCTGTTTCGTCGAATTCGCCACGCGCGCTGCTGCAGAGCAGGCCATGGCGCAGTTGCCGGACAGCCTGCGGGCGTGGGTGGTGGAGGGTGCAGCGCACTCACCATTGCTCGACGCACGTGACGCGATGAAGTTTTGATGCAGGGGCGTCGCCAAGAGGCCCAAGGCACCAGGTTTTGATCCTGGCATTCGTAGGTTCGAATCCTACCGCCCCTGCCAGTTTGTCTAGAAAAGCAGGTCCACCTGCAAACGTTTTAACTGCAGATCCCTCTGCAGCATCTCGCGCATCCTTGCGCGGGAATTGAACGAAAAGCCCGGCATTGGTCGGCTTTGTCCTGCTCCACCATCGACCCGCACGCTCTTCGCCGCAGCCCGAGAGATCTCATGCAAGACCAACGTAATCTGCTGGTGTTCTCCGGCAATGCCAACAAGCCGCTTGCCCAGAGCATCTGCAAGGAATTGGGCGTTCGCATGGGCAAGGCGCTGGTCACGCGCTTTTCCGACGGCGAAGTGCAGGTGGAGATCGAAGAGAGCGTGCGCCGGCAGGAAGTGTTCGTCATCCAGCCGACCTGCGCGCCGAGCGCGGAAAACCTGATGGAACTGCTGGTGCTGATCGACGCGCTCAAGCGCGCCAGCGCTCAGTCCGTCACTGCGGTGATCCCGTATTTCGGTTATTCGCGTCAGGACCGTCGCATGCGCTCCTCGCGCGTGCCGATCACCGCCAAGGTCGCCGCCAAGATGATCTGCGCGATGGAGGCCGACCGCGTGTTGACGGTGGACCTGCATGCCGACCAGATCCAGGGCTTCTTCGATGTGCCGGTCGACAACGTCTATGCCTCGCCGCTGCTGCTGGCCGACATCTGGCGCGCCTACGGCACCGATAACCTGATTGTGGTGTCGCCGGACGTGGGCGGTGTGGTGCGCGCGCGCGCCGTCGCCAAACGTCTGGACGATGCGGATCTGGCCATCATCGACAAGCGTCGTCCGCGCGCCAACGTCGCCACGGTGATGAACATCATCGGCGACGTGCAGGGTAAGACCTGCGTGTTGGTCGACGATCTGGTCGATACCGCCGGCACCTTGTGCGCTGCCGCCGCAGCGCTGAAGCAGCGCGGTGCGCTCAAGGTCGTGGCCTATATCACCCACCCGGTGCTGTCGGGACCGGCGGTGGACAACATCAACAATTCGCAGCTCGACGAGCTGGTGGTCACCGACACGATTCCGTTGAACGAAGCGGCGCGTACTTGCGCCAAGATTCGTCAGCTGAGCGTGGCCGAACTGCTGGCCGAGACCATCCGCCGTATCGCCTTCGGCGAATCGGTCAGCTCGCTCTACGTCGACTGATGCCGCATTCGGTGCCCGGGTTCCGGGCGCCGCCACACGTCTCACCTGGTCGCGGGTGAGACGCTTCATCGCCGCGAGGCGGTGTTCCAAACTAGGTAGTGAAATCCAATGGCAAAGACTCATGAAATCAAGGTCGAGCGCCGCGCTGACGAGGGGAAGGGTGCGAGCCGCCGCCTGCGTCACGCTGGCGTCATTCCGGCCATCGTGTACGGTGGCGAACTCGAGCCGGTCAGCATCCAGCTCAACCACGAGCAGATCTGGCTCGCCCAGCAGAACGAGTGGTTCTACTCGTCGATCCTGGACCTGAACCTCAATGGCGACGTGCAGCAGGTGCTGCTGCGTGACATGCAGCGCCATCCGTTCAAGCAGCTGATCATGCACATCGACTTCCAGCGCGTCAGCGCCAACGAGAAGCTGAGTGCTGCTGTGCCGCTGCACTTCATCAACGAAGCAGCCTCGCCGGCCGGTAAGTCGAGCGAAGTGGTCGTCACCCACGAACTCAATGAAGTTCAGGTGGTCTGCCTGCCGAAGGATCTGCCGGAATTCATCGAAGTGGACCTCGGTGCACTGGAAGTGGGCGACGTGATCCACTTGTCCGAAATCAAGCTGCCGGCCGGTGTCGAAATTCCGGAGCTGAAGCTGGGCAAGGAGCACGACGTTGCAGTGGTTGCTGCCAAGCACGTGCGCATTGAAGAAGACGCTGCCGGCGAAGAAGGCAGCGAAGACGCCGAGACCAAGTAATCCGTCGGCCGATTCCTCGCATTGCGCGGGAATCGGCTGCGGTGACTGGCATGTCTGCACTCCGCCTGATCGTTGGACTCGGTAATCCCGGTCCGGAACACGCGCAAACCCGGCATAACGCCGGGTTTCGTTTCGTCGATGCCCTCATCGAGCGCAGTGGCGCCCGCTGGGCATTGGACAGCAAGTTGTTCGGCGAGACCGCCAAGGTCGATATCGCAGGACAGCCGGTCTGGCTGCTCAAGCCGGCCACCTTCATGAATCTCAGCGGAAAGTCGGTCGCCGCCGCCTTGCGGTTCTGGAAGATCGAGCCGGAACACTTGCTCGTCGCCCACGACGAATTGGATCTTGCGCCCGGCACTGCACGGCTCAAGTTCGACGGTGGTCACGGCGGACAAAACGGTTTGCGCGACACCATTCGCCTGTTGGGCCATGGCAAATTTCACCGTCTGCGCGTTGGCATCGGCCATCCCGGTCACAAGGACCGCGTTGTGTCCTGGGTGCTGGGACGGGCAGGGCGCGAGGATGACGCTGCGATCGGCACGGCCATCGCCGCCGCCATCGACGTGTTGCCGTTGGCGATGGAAGGCAATTTCAGCGAGGCAATGAAGCGCCTGCATACCGAAAAAAAATAGAGAATGGGGAATAGGGAATGGACGGAGCGCTGCTCTTGCCATTCTCCATTCCCGATTCTCCATTCACTGGAAAACCCATGGGTATCAAATGCGGCATCGTCGGCCTGCCCAACGTCGGCAAGTCGACCCTGTTCAATGCGCTGACCAAGGCCGGCATCGCTGCGGCCAACTTCCCGTTCTGCACTATCGAGCCGAATGTCGGCATCGTGCCGGTGCCCGATCCGCGCCTCAATCAGTTGGCTGACATCGTCAAGCCGCAGAAGCTGATTCCTACCGCAGTCGAGTTCGTCGATATCGCTGGCCTGGTTGCTGGCGCGGCGAGCGGCGAAGGTTTGGGCAATAAGTTCCTGGCGCACATCCGCGAGGTCGATGCGATCACCCACGTGGTGCGTTGCTTCGAGAACGACGACGTCATCCACGTCAACAACAAGGTCGACCCGATCGCCGATATCGAAACCATCGATACCGAGCTCGCGCTGGCCGATCTGGACAGCGTGGAAAAGGCGCTCAACCGTGCCGAACGCAGTGCCAAGGGCGGCGACAAGGATGCAGCGGCGCGCAAGCCGGTGCTGGCCAAGTTGCAGGCCGCGTTAGCGGATGGCAAGGCGGGCCGCGCCGCCGGTCTGGACGAAGAAGAAAAGGCGCTGGTGCGCGATCTGTTCCTGCTGACGCTCAAGCCGGTGCTCTACATCGCCAATGTGCTCGAGGACGGTTTCGAGAACAATCCGCACCTGGATGCAGTGCGCGCGCATGCGTTGACCGAAGGTGCCGAAGTGGTACCGGTGTCGGCCGCCATTGAAGAAGAACTTTCCCAGCTCGACGACGAAGATCGCGACACCTTCCTGGCCGATCTCGGCCTGGAAGAGCCGGGCTTGAATCGCGTCATCCGTGCGGCCTACACGCTGTTGGGCCTGCAGACGTACTTCACCGCGGGCGTCAAGGAAGTGCGCGCCTGGACGGTTCGGGCCGGTTCGACGGCACCGCAGGCCGCTGCGGTGATCCATACCGATTTCGAAAAGGGCTTCATCCGCGCCGAGACGATCGGCTTCGACGACTTCATCAAGTACCGCGGCGAAGCGGGTGCGCGCGATGCCGGGCGTCTGCGTCTGGAAGGTAAGGAATACCGCGTCCAGGAAGGCGACGTCCTGCACTTCCGCTTCAACGTCTGATCAGCTGCGCGTGGCGCCCAAAGTCACGTGCCGTTGAGATGAAGATTGTTCGAAATTTTTGTTGACACTGCATGCGTCCCACAACAAAATAACGGGCTGCTTCACCCCGAGCCGAATTCGCCTTGCGGCGCACCGGTCCGGTAGTAAAAGCTGGAGGGATACCCAAGCGGCCAACGGGGGCAGACTGTAAATCTGCTGGCTTACGCCTTCGGTGGTTCGAATCCACCTCCCTCCACCAGTTTCACGTTGTGGTATGCAGTTCCCGGCGCGGGAGTAGTTCAACGGTAGAACCTCAGCCTTCCAAGCTGATGGTGCGGGTTCGATTCCCGTCTCCCGCTCCATTGAACGCAAATGCATGGCATAATGCAAAACTCGCTCACGTAGCTCAGTCGGTAGAGCACCTCCTTGGTAAGGAGGAGGTCGAAGGTTCGATTCCTTTCGTGAGCACCATTACTCAATCGTCTTCAACTCCAAACGATTACCGAGACACGCACCCATGGCAAAAGCTAAATTCGAGCGCACCAAGCCGCACGTGAACGTCGGCACCATCGGTCACGTTGACCATGGCAAGACCACGTTGACTGCTGCGCTGACCAAGATCGGTGCCGAGCGTTTCGGTGGTGAGTTCAAGGCGTACGACGCGATCGACGCGGCGCCGGAAGAGAAGGCGCGCGGCATCACGATTTCGACCGCCCACGTCGAGTATGAATCCCCGAACCGTCACTACGCACACGTTGACTGCCCCGGCCATGCCGACTACGTCAAGAACATGATCACCGGTGCAGCGCAGATGGACGGCGCGATCCTGGTGTGTTCGGCCGCTGACGGCCCGATGCCGCAGACCCGTGAGCACATCTTGCTCTCGCGTCAGGTCGGTGTGCCGCACATCGTCGTGTTCCTGAACAAGGCCGACATGGTCGACGACGCCGAGCTGCTCGAGCTGGTCGAAATGGAAGTGCGCGAACTGCTGAGCAAGTACGACTTCCCGGGCGATGACACGCCGATCATCCACGGTTCGGCGCGTCTGGCGCTGGACGGCGATCAGAGCGACATCGGCGTGCCGGCGATCCTGAAGCTGGTCGATGCGCTGGACACCTTCATCCCCGATCCGACCCGCGACGTTGATCGTCCGTTCCTGATGCCGGTGGAAGACGTGTTCTCGATCTCGGGCCGCGGCACCGTGGTGACCGGTCGTATCGAGCGCGGCATCATCAAGGTTGGCGACGAAATCGAAATCGTCGGTATCCGCGATACGCAGAAGACCACCGTGACCGGCGTGGAAATGTTCCGCAAGCTGCTGGACCAGGGTCAGGCAGGCGACAACGCCGGTCTGCTGCTGCGCGGCACCAAGCGTGACGACGTGGAGCGCGGCCAGGTGCTGTGCAAGCCGGGTTCGATCAAGCCGCATACCGAGTTCGAAGCCGAAGTCTACGTGCTGTCGAAGGACGAGGGTGGCCGTCATACCCCGTTCTTCAAGGGCTACCGTCCGCAGTTCTACTTCCGCACCACCGACATCACTGGCGCTTGCCAGCTGCCGGAAGGCGTGGAAATGGTGATGCCGGGCGACAACGTGAAGATGGTTGTGACGTTGATCAATCCGGTCGCGATGGACGAAGGTCTGCGTTTCGCTATCCGTGAAGGCGGCCGCACCGTCGGCGCCGGCGTGGTTGCCAAGATCATCAAGTAAGTGCCTGCGTCCAGCTGACTGACGTCGGCTGGATTCAAACGAATGGCGGGCCGGCTGAACCGCGGTCCGCCTTCGTTGTCTTAGGGTTTGCGGTAAACGAGTACATACGCCAGTAGCTCAATTGGCAGAGCAGCGGTCTCCAAAACCGCAGGTTGGGGGTTCGAGTCCCTCCTGGCGTGCCACTCCTCTTTCCGGCCCAGCGACTCGGGTCAGATCGGTAACTAGAGCCGGATGAATAGTAAAATCGAGCCTTCCAAAAGCGCGTCTGCTGCCAGCGCTGATATCGTGAAATACGCCATCTCCGCACTCCTTGTGGTTGCGGGGTTTTTTGTGTGGTTCTGGTTTTCTGCGCCTGAGCGCGCCACCCAGCTTGGAGCCTGGACGCCGCAGTTGCGTGCGCTGGCTGTGATCGTGGGATTGGTGGCAGGTGCATTTGTGTTTTTGGGCACCGGCAAAGGCCGTGAGGCCCGCGAATTCATGTCCGAATCCAGGTTCGAATTGCGGAAGGTTGTCTGGCCGACGCGCCAGGAAGCCATTCGCACCACCTGGGTCGTGATTGTTGTTGTGATCATTCTGAGTTTGCTGTTGGGCGGCTTCGACTTTGTCATCCAGAAGCTCACGCAGTGGTTCCTGGCTCGTTGAGGAGAATCAAGCAGTGAAGCGTTGGTATGTCGTTCACGCCTATTCAGGCTTCGAAAAATCTGTCGCGCAGGCGTTGCGTGACCGCATTGCCCGTACCGAGATGGAAGATCGTTTCGGCGACGTGCTGGTGCCGACCGAAGAGGTCATTGAAATGCGCGCTGGCCAGAAGCGTCGGTCCGAGCGCAAGTTCTTCCCTGGCTACGTGCTGGTGCAGATCGAAACGCATGATGAGGCCGGTATTCCGCGCATCGACAATGAGAGCTGGCACTTGGTGAAGGAAACTTCCAAGGTGATGGGCTTCATTGGCGGCACCGCTGATCGGCCTCTGCCGATCCGTGACGAAGAGGCTGATGCGATCCTGCAGCGCGTGCAGGACGGCGTCGAGAAGCCGCGTCCGAAGGTGTTGTTCGAGCCGGGCCAGATGGTGCGCGTCACTGAAGGGCCGTTCAACGACTTCAACGGCGTCGTCGAGGAAGTCAATTACGAGAAGAGCAGGTTGCGTGTCGCCGTGCTCATCTTCGGTCGCTCCACCCCGGTTGAGCTTGAATTCGGTCAGGTCGAGAAGGGCTGACCCTGTGGGCGCCGACTAGGCGCTCGCCCAAGATACTGCTATAGTGCGCGGCTCGCTGTACTGGCGAACCGCCGGGAAACAATGGCTGCCGCATGGCGGCCGTCTGCGTGTGGTCAACAACGTGAAGCCGGGACACGTGAATCCCGGTCCCATGGGGAGCCTGCAGTTCAGGCGCTAGCACCCGGAGAGTATTGAAATGGCTAAGAAGATTAATGCTTTCATCAAGCTGCAGGTCAAGGCCGGTCAGGCCAACCCTGCGCCGCCGGTTGGCCCAGCATTGGGTCAGCGCGGTCTGAACATCATGGAATTCTGCAAGGCATTCAACGCTGCGACGTCGAAGCTGGAGCCGGGTCTGCCGACACCGGTGATCATCACTGCGTATTCCGACCGTACCTTCACGTTCGTCACCAAGAGCACCCCGGCCAGCGTGCTGCTCAAGAAGGCCGCAGGCGTGACCTCCGGCTCGAAGCGTCCCAACACCGACAAGGTGGGCAAGGTTACGCGCAAGCAGCTGGAAGAGATCGCTAAGGTCAAGGAAGCCGATTTGACGGCAGCCGAGCTGGAAGCGGCAGTTCGCACGATTGCGGGTTCTGCCCGCAGCATGGGTTTGACGGTGGAGGGCTAAGACATGGCACAGAGCAAGCGCGTTAAGGCCATTGCGGCCGCTGTCGTTCCGGGCAAGACCTATGCCTTCGAAGACGCCATCAAGATCCTGAAGACCGCCACCAAGGCCAAGTTCGTCGAGTCGATCGACGTTGCTGTGCGCCTGGGCGTGGACGCCAAGAAGTCCGACCAGCAGGTGCGCGGTTCGACCGTGCTGCCGGCTGGTACCGGCAAGAGCGTGCGTGTTGCAGTGTTCGCACCGGCAGGCGCCAAGGCTGACGAGGCCCTGGCTGCTGGCGCCGAGGCAGTGGGCATGGACGACCTAGCCGAGAAGATGCAGGCCGGCGATCTGAGCTACGACGTGGTTATCGCCACCCCGGACGCCATGCGCGTCGTCGGTAAGCTGGGCACCCTGCTGGGTCCGCGCGGCTTGATGCCGAACCCGAAGGTTGGCACCGTGTCGGCAAACCCAGGTGAAGCGGTCAAGAACGCCAAGTCGGGCCAGGTGCGTTATCGCACTGACAAGGCCGGCATCATCCACTGCACCATCGGCAAGGCCACCTTCGATGACGAAGCGCTGAAGTCGAACCTGCAGGCGCTGTTGCTGGATCTGGTCAAGGCCAAGCCGGCAACTTCGAAGGGCACCTACCTGCAGAAGGTTTCGGTCAGCTCCACCATGGGTCCGGGCGTGACGGTCGATCAGTCGAGCCTGTCGCTGAAGTAATCGAATGCGTCAGGCGTCATGCGCCTGACGTGCTTTGCAGTACAGCATTGTTTTTCCCGCCCGGGTAACCGTGTGCTGGGAGTCCGTTCCCTCCTTTGGGGTAACGGACATTTTGAAGGCGATCGCCGGCACGTCCGGCGGTAGCCGTCAAAGACCGCAGGCGCGGTCAGCGCAGATCGACGACGGGCAAGGATGCTCGCACTGGCAAGGAGTCGCCGTCGATGCAGCGGGATCGCTTAATTGGTTCGTTTCGAACCGGCCGGCGTAGATGGTGTCGCCCTTCTGGAGCTTTCTGGTTTACGCGCGTCTGGGACATCCCGGATCGAGTCCACTCCAGGTCTAGAACGGCCACCAAAGGAGCATCAGTTGATGTTCCCGGCTTCCAGGAAGGAGGCTGCCCTGGACCGCAACCGGCAGGAGCCGCGAGCGGAGTAGTTTGAAGCGGGGATTAGCGATTCGGTATGTGGAATCTGGCAACGGTGGCGTGATCGCTGTGGCGAATCCCGAATTACCAATCCCAAATCCCGGCTTTAACGGAGGAGTGCAATGGCTCTCAATCTGTCCCAGAAGCAAGAAGTAGTCGCCGAGCTGGCAGACATCGCCGCCAAGGCCCACTCCCTGATCGCTGCCGAATACGCTGGCACCACGGTCTCCCAGATGACCGCGATGCGTAAGCAGGCCCGCGAAACCGGCGTGTTCTTGAAAGTTGTCAAGAACACCCTGGCTGCGCGCGCCGTTGAAGGTACTGATTTCGCTGTCGCTGCTGACAAGCTGGTCGGTCCTTTGCTGTATGCGTTTTCGATGGAGGAGCCCGGCGCAGCCGGTCGCCTGATCAAGGAATTTGCCAAGAGCAACGACAAGCTGCAGGCCAAGGTCGTGTCCATCGGCGGGGAACTGTTCCCGGCTGGCCACGTCGACGTGTTGGCTTCGCTGCCGACCCGTGACCAGGCCCTGGCCATGCTGGCCCGCGTGCTGTCCGAACCGGCTGCGATGTTCGCCCGTGCCGTCAAGGCCGTTGGCGACAAGCAGGGTGGTGGCGACGAAGCCGCCACGCCGGTCGCCGACACTGCCGAAGCTTGATGTCCTAGCGCTCGCTAGAACCCCAATCCAGAAAATCATTTAAAGGTAATCACAATGTCCCTTACCAACGAACAGATCGTCGACGCCATCGCCGAGAAGTCCCTGATGGAAGTGATGGAGCTGGTCAAGGCCATCGAAGAGAAGTTCGGCGTCTCCGCCGCTGCCCCGGTCGCTGCTGCTGCAGCTGGCCCGGCCGCCGTGGTTGAAGAGCAGACCGAGTTCACTGTGGTGCTGACCAGCGCCGGCGCCAACAAGGTTAGCGCCATCAAGGCCGTGCGCGGCGTGACCGGCCTGGGTCTGAAGGAAGCCAAGGATCTGACCGAAGCCGGCGGCATCCTGAAGGAAGGCGTCAGCAAGGACGAAGCTGAAAAGATCAAGAAGGAAATGACTGACGCTGGCGCAACGGTCGAAGTCAAGTAAGCAACACCTTGCATCGCCAGCGTTTCATGGTGATGCACTGAAGGCTGGGAGCGTAAAGCTCCCGGCCTTTGGCCGTTTCGGACGGGAATCGGGAATCGGGATCGGAGAATCGCAAATGCAACATTGCGCGCTCACCTGATTCCCATTTCTCAATTCCCGATTCCCGGCCTTACCGAGTTGGTAGTTGGAAGTAGCAGGAGAAGGCGTGCTGGTGCCGGCAATACCAGCGACTTCCAACTGACAATTTTGTTATTTCAGGGCCGCCGCGACGCGGCCCCCGCAGCCTAGGGTGAAGACCTCATGACGTCTTATTCGTTCACCGAAAAAAAGCGTATCCGCAAAGATTTCGGTAAGCAGCGCTCGATCCTCGAAGTGCCGTTTCTGCTTGCCATCCAGGTGGATTCCTACCGCGAATTCCTGCAGGAAGACGTGGAGCCGAACAAGCGTAAGGACCTCGGTCTGCACGCGGCATTGAAGTCGGTGTTCCCGATTTCCAGCTACAGCGGCAACGCTGCGCTGGAGTACGTCGGCTACAAATTGGGTCAGCCGGTGTTTGACGAGCGTGAATGCCGTCAGCGTGGCATGAGCTATGGCGCGCCGCTGCGCGTGACCGTGCGCCTGGTGATCTACGACCGTGAGTCGTCGACCAAGGCGATCAAGTACGTGAAGGAGCAGGAGGTCTATCTCGGCGAAATTCCGTTGATGACCGGCAACGGTACCTTCATCGTCAACGGCACCGAGCGCGTGATCGTCTCGCAGCTGCACCGTTCGCCAGGTGTGTTCTTCGACCACGACCGTGGCAAGACCCACAGCTCGGGCAAGCTGCTGTACAGCGCCCGCATCATTCCGTACCGCGGTTCCTGGTTGGACTTCGAGTTCGACCCGAAGGATGCGCTGTTCACCCGTATCGACCGTCGCCGCAAGCTGCCGGTGTCGATCCTGCTGCGCGCGCTTGGCTACAACAACGAAGAAATGCTGGCTGAGTTCTTCGAGATCAACACCTTCCACATCAATCCGGATGAAGGCGTGCAGCTGGAGCTGGTGCCGGAGCGTCTGCGTGGTGAAACGCTGAACTTCGACCTGGCCGATGGCGACAAGGTCATCGTGGAAGCGGGCAAGCGCATCACTGCGCGTCACGTCAAGCAACTGGAAGCCGCCGGCGTTGCCGCGCTGGCTGTGCCGGATGACTACCTGGTTGGCCGCATCCTGTCGCACGACGTGGTCGATGGTTCCACCGGCGAACTGCTGGCCAATGCCAACGACGAAATCAGCGAAGACCAGCTGGCTGCCTTCCGCAAGGCTGGCGTCGATGCGGTCGGCACCCTGTGGGTGAACGATCTGGATCGTGGTCCGTACCTATCCAACACCTTGCGCATCGATCCGACCAAGACGCAGCTGGAAGCGCTGGTCGAAATCTACCGCATGATGCGTCCGGGCGAGCCGCCGACCAAGGAAGCCGCACAGAACCTGTTCCACAACCTGTTCTTCACCTTCGAGCGCTACGACCTGTCCACGGTCGGCCGCATGAAATTCAACCGTCGCGTCGGCCGCAAGGACGTGCTAGGTGAGTCGGTGTTGTACGACAAGAAGTACTTTGCCGAGCGTAACGACGAAGAATCCAAGCGTCTGGTCGCCGAGCACACCGACACCTCCGACATCCTGGAAGTGATCAAGGTGCTCACCGAAATTCGCAATGGTCGCGGCGTGGTCGATGACATCGATCACCTGGGCAACCGTCGCGTGCGCTCGGTCGGTGAAATGGCCGAAAACGTGTTCCGCGTGGGCCTGGTTCGCGTCGAGCGTGCGGTCAAGGAGCGCCTGTCGATGGCGGAGTCGGAAGGTCTGACCCCGCAGGAACTGATCAACGCCAAGCCGGTGGCTGCAGCGATCAAGGAATTCTTCGGCTCCTCGCAGCTGTCGCAGTTCATGGACCAGAACAACCCGCTGTCGGAAGTGACGCACAAGCGTCGCGTCTCTGCGCTGGGTCCGGGTGGTCTGACCCGCGAACGTGCCGGCTTCGAAGTGCGCGACGTGCATCCGACCCATTACGGCCGCGTCTGCACCATCGAAACGCCGGAAGGCCCGAACATCGGCCTGATCAACTCGCTGGCCGTGTTCGCCCGCACCAATCAATACGGCTTCCTCGAGACGCCGTACCGTAAGGTGCTGGACGGCAAGGTCTCCGACGACGTCGAATACCTGTCGGCGATCGAAGAAAACGAGTACGTGATCGCCCAGGCAAACGCGCTGACCGACGCCAAGAACATGCTCACCGAGCAGTTCGTGCCGTGCCGGTTCCAGGGCGAATCGCTGTTGAAGCCGCCGTCCGAAGTGCACTTCATGGACGTCTCGCCGATGCAGACCGTGTCGGTCGCAGCGGCGCTGGTGCCGTTCCTCGAGCACGACGACGCCAACCGCGCACTGATGGGCGCCAACATGCAGCGCCAGGCCGTGCCGACGCTGCGTTCGCAGAAGCCGCTGGTCGGCACCGGCATCGAGCGTGCGGTTGCACGCGACTCGGGCGTGACCGTGAATGCGCTGCGTGGTGGCGTGATCGAGCAGATCGACGCAGCCCGTATCGTGGTCAAGGTCAACGAGGCAGAAATTGGCGGCGGCACCGATGCCGGCGTGGATATCTACAACCTGATCAAGTACACCCGTTCCAACCAGAACACCTGCATCAACCAGCGTCCGCTGGTGAATGTGGGCGACGTGATCGCGCGCGGCGACGTGCTGGCCGACGGCCCGTCCACCGACATCGGTGAACTGGCGCTGGGTCAGAACATGCTGATCGCCTTCATGCCGTGGAACGGCTACAACTTCGAAGACTCCATCCTGCTCTCCGAGCGCGTGGTGGAAGAAGATCGTTACACCACGATCCACATCGAAGAGCTGACCTGCGTTGCGCGCGACACGAAGTTGGGGCCGGAGGAAATTTCCGCCGACATCCCGAACGTGTCCGAGCAGGCGTTGAACCGTCTGGACGAGAGCGGCGTGGTGTATATCGGTGCAGAAGTGCGCGCTGGCGACATCATGGTCGGCAAGGTCACGCCGAAGGGCGAAAGCCAGCTGACTCCGGAAGAAAAGCTGCTGCGTGCGATCTTCGGTGAGAAGGCGTCCGACGTGAAGGACAGCTCGCTGCGCGTACCCCCCGGCATGGACGGCACCGTCATCGACGTGCAGGTCTTCACCCGCGACGGCATCGAGAAGGACAAGCGCGCGCGTCAGATCGAAGAGTCTGAAATCAAGCGCGTCAAGAAGGACTTCGACGACCAGTTCCGCATTCTGGAAGCCGCCATCTACGCGCGTCTGCGTTCGCAGATCGTGGGTAAGGTTGCCAACGGTGGCGCGAACCTGAAGAAGGGCGACAGCGTCACCGACGCGTACCTGGATGGACTGAAGAAGTCCGATTGGTTCCAGCTGCGCATGAAGGACGAAGACGCTGCCGACGCCATCGAGCGTGCGCAGAAGCAGATCCAGGCGCACGAGAAGGAATTCGAAGCACGTTTTGCCGACAAGCGCGGCAAGATCACCCAGGGCGACGACCTCGCACCGGGCGTGCTGAAGATGGTCAAGGTGTTCCTGGCCGTGAAGCGCCGCATCCAGCCGGGCGACAAGATGGCAGGCCGCCATGGCAACAAGGGTGTGGTCTCCAACGTGGTGCCCGTGGAAGACATGCCGTACATGGCCACCGGCGAGTCGGTCGACATCGTGTTGAACCCGCTCGGCGTGCCGTCGCGTATGAACATCGGCCAGATTCTGGAAGTGCATCTGGGCTGGGCCGCAAAGGGCCTGGGTCGCAAGATCCAGCGCATGCTGGAAGCGCAGACGGCGGTCAGCGAACTGCGCAAGTTCCTGGACGACATCTACAACCACGACAACGCGATCAATGCGCAGCGTGTGGATCTGTCGCAGTTCAGCGATGAGGAATTGCTCAACCTGGGCAAGAACCTGATCGACGGCGTGCCGATGGCCACCCCGGTGTTCGACGGTGCCAGCGAAGCGGAAATCAAGCGCATGCTGGAACTGGCCGAACTGCCGCAGAGCGGTCAGACCCAGCTGTACGACGGTCGCACCGGCGAAGCGTTTGATCGCAAGACCACGGTCGGCTACATGCACTACCTGAAGTTGAACCACTTGGTCGACGACAAGATGCATGCACGTTCGACTGGCCCGTACTCGCTCGTGACCCAGCAGCCGCTGGGCGGCAAGGCGCAGTTCGGTGGTCAGCGCTTCGGCGAAATGGAAGTCTGGGCGCTGGAAGCCTACGGCGCGGCCTACACCCTGCAGGAAATGCTGACGGTGAAGTCCGACGACGTGCAGGGCCGCAACCAGATGTACAAGAACATCGTCGATGGTGAGCACGAGATGGTCGCGGGCATGCCGGAATCCTTCAACGTGTTGGTGAAGGAAATCCGCTCGCTGGCGATCAACATGGAACTGGAAGAGTAAGAGCAGGGCCTGGCCAGGGTCCGGCAACCCGGTAGAGACGAGCGCCCGGTGCGTTCGCTCTTCCGGGGCAAGGTTCCCTGATCTCCGTCCCGATCAAAGCTATTCGCGTTTCATCTCAGATACGAAATTCCTCCGACCCGGAGATATCAAATGAAAGACCTGCTCAACCTCTTCAATCAGCAGCGCCAGACGCTGGATTTCGACGCGATCAAGATCGCGCTGGCGTCGCCGGACCTGATTCGTTCGTGGTCCTACGGCGAAGTGAAGAAGCCCGAAACCATCAATTACCGGACCTTCAAGCCCGAGCGTGACGGCCTGTTCTGCGCCGCCATCTTCGGACCGATCAAGGACTACGAATGCCTGTGCGGCAAGTACAAGCGCATGAAGCACCGTGGTGTGGTCTGCGAAAAGTGCGGCACCGAAGTCACTCTGGCCAAGGTGCGCCGCGAGCGCATGGGTCACATCGACCTGGCTTCGCCGGTCGCGCACATCTGGTTCCTCAAGTCGCTGCCCTCGCGCATCGGTTTGATGCTGGACATGACCCTGCGTGACATCGAGCGCGTGCTGTACTTCGAAGCCTATGTCGTCACCGAGCCGGGTCTGACCCCGCTCGAGCGCCGCCAGCTGCTGACCGAGGAGCAGTACCTGACCGCACGCCAGGAGTACAACGACGATTTCGACGCCGCTATGGGCGCCGAGGCCGTGTACGAATTGCTGCGCACGATCGACCTGCAGTCGGAAATGACCCGCCTGCGCGAAGAAATCGCCAGCACCGGTTCGGAAACCAAGCTCAAGCGGCTGACCAAGCGCATCAAGCTGATCGAAGCCTTCCTGGAATCGGGTAACCGTCCGGAATGGATGGTCATGACCGTGTTGCCGGTGCTGCCGCCGGATCTGCGTCCGCTGGTGCCGCTGGATGGCGGCCGCTTCGCGACTTCGGATCTGAACGATCTGTACCGCCGCGTCATCAACCGCAACAACCGTCTGCGTCGCCTGCTGGAGCTCAATGCGCCGGATATCATCGTGCGCAATGAAAAGCGCATGCTGCAGGAATCGGTCGATGCACTGCTGGACAACGGCCGTCGCGGCCGTGCCATCACCGGCACCAATAAGCGTCCGCTGAAGTCGCTGGCCGATATGATCAAGGGCAAGCAGGGCCGGTTCCGTCAGAACCTGCTCGGCAAGCGCGTGGACTACTCCGGTCGTTCGGTCATCACCGTCGGTCCGTACCTCAAGCTGCACCAGTGCGGCCTGCCGAAGAAGATGGCGCTTGAGCTGTTCAAGCCGTTCGTGTTTGCCAAGCTGCAGCGTCGTGGCCTGGCTACCACCATCAAGGCCGCCAAGAAGCTGGTCGAGCGCGAAGAAGCTGAAGTATGGGACATCCTGGAAGAAGTGATTCGCGAGCATCCGGTGCTGTTGAACCGTGCGCCGACCCTGCACCGTTTGGGCATCCAGGCGTTCGAGCCGGTGTTGATCGAAGGCAAGGCCATCCAGCTGCATCCGCTGGTATGTACGGCCTTCAACGCCGACTTCGACGGCGACCAGATGGCTGTCCACGTTCCGCTCTCGCTGGAAGCTCAGCTGGAAGCGCGTGCGCTGATGATGTCCACCAACAACATCCTGTCGCCGGCCAACGGCGAGCCGATCATCGTGCCGTCGCAGGACGTGGTGTTGGGCCTGTATTACATGAGCCGCGCTCTTGAGAACAAGAAGGGCGAAGGCATGGTGTTCGCTAACACCAGTGAAGTGAAGCGCGCCTATGACAACCGTGTGGTCGAACTGCATGCCAAGGTCAAGGTCCGCATCACCCAGGTCGACGTGGACGCAGTCGATGGCAAGCGCACCAGTGGTACCTCAATCGTGGACACCACGGTCGGCCGTGCATTGCTGAGCGAAATCCTGCCCGAAGGCCTGCCGTTCCAGCTGGCCAACACCGAGATGACCAAGAAGAACATCTCGCGTCTGATCAACTCCAGCTACCGCCTGCTGGGCTTGAAGGACACCGTCGTGTTCGCCGACAAGCTGATGTACACCGGTTACGCCTACGCAACCCGCGCCGGCGTGTCGATCGGTATCGACGACATGCTGATCCCGGACGAGAAGAAGGGCATCCTCACCGAGGCCGAAGCCGAAGTGCTGGAAATCCAGGAGCAATACCAGTCGGGTCTGGTCACCGCTGGCGAGCGCTACAACAAGGTCGTGGATATCTGGTCGCGTACCAGCGAGCGCATCGCCAAGGCGATGATGGACACCATCGGTACCGAAAAGGTCGAAAACGCCAAGGGCGAGACCATCGACCAGAAGTCGATGAACTCGCTGTACATCATGGCCGACTCCGGTGCCCGTGGTAGTCAGGCGCAGATCCGTCAGCTGGCCGGTATGCGCGGCCTGATGGCGCGTCCGGACGGCTCGATCATCGAGACGCCCATCAAGGCGAACTTCCGCGAAGGTCTGAACGTGCAGGAGTACTTCAACTCCACCCACGGTGCCCGTAAGGGTCTGGCCGATACCGCGCTGAAGACTGCGAACTCCGGTTACCTGACCCGTCGTCTGGTCGACGTGGCACAGGACGTGGTGATCACCGAAATCGATTGCGGCACCACCGAAGGGTTGATCATGACCCCGATCGTGGAAGGCGGCGACGTGGTGGAGCCGTTGAAGGAGCGCGTGCTGGGCCGTGTGGTGGCAGAAGACGTCTACCTGCCGGGCAACGACGAAGAGCCGATCGTCACCCGCAACACGCTGCTCGACGAAGCCTGGGTTGCCAAGCTCGAAGACGCCAGCGTGCAGTCGGTGAAGGTGCGTTCGACCATCAGCTGCGAATCCTCGTTCGGCGTGTGCGCACGCTGCTACGGCCGCGATCTCGCACGTGGCCACCAGGTCAACATCGGCGAAGCGGTCGGCGTCATCGCCGCCCAGTCGATCGGTGAGCCGGGTACCCAGCTGACCATGCGTACGTTCCACATCGGTGGTGCGGCATCGCGTGCCGCTGCGGTGGACAACATCACCGTCAAGACCACCGGTTCGGTGAAGTTCAACAACCTCAAGTCGGTGGCGCATGCCAGTGGCTCGCTGGTTGCGGTCTCGCGTTCTGGCGAGCTGTCCGTGCTCGATGGCCACGGCCGCGAGCGTGAGCGTTACAAGTTGCCGTACGGCGCCACCATCACCGCCAAAGACGGCGATGCGGTCAAGGCCGGTCAAAGCGTTGCCAACTGGGATCCGCATAACCACCCGATCGTGTCGGAAGTGGCCGGTTTCATCCGCTTCATCGACTTCGTCGACGGCGTCACCGTCATCGAGAAGACCGACGAACTGACCGGTCTGGCCTCCCGCGAAATCACCGACCCGAAGCGTCGCGGTGCACATGCCAAGGAACTGCGTCCGATCGTGCGCATCGTCGATGGCAAGGGCAATGACCTGACGATCCCGAACACGGATCTGCCGGCTCAGTACCTGCTGCCGCCGCGCTCCATTGTCAACCTGCAGGACGGCGCCGCCGTCGGCGTGGGCGACGTGGTGGCCAAGATTCCACAGGAAGCGTCCAAGACCCGCGACATCACCGGTGGTTTGCCGCGCGTTGCCGACTTGTTCGAAGCACGCAAGCCGAAGGATCCGGCGATCCTGGCCGAGCGCTCGGGCATCATCAGCTTCGGTAAGGACACCAAGGGCAAGCAGCGCCTGATCATCAAGGACACCGATGGTTCGGAACACGAAGAGTTGATTCCCAAATACCGCCAGATCATCGTGTTCGAAGGCGAGCACGTGACCAAGGGCGAGACCGTGGTGGACGGCGAGCCGAGCCCGCAGGACATCCTGCATCTGCTGGGTGTCGAACCGCTGGCCGCGTATCTGGTCAAGGAAATCCAGGACGTGTACCGCCTGCAGGGCGTGAAGATCAACGACAAGCACATCGAGGTGATCACTCGCCAGATGCTGCGTAAGGTCGAGATCGTCGATCAGGGCAATAGTAAGTTCCTCAACGGCGAGCAGGTCGAGCGCCAGCGCGTCATCGAGGAAAATGCCCGTCTGGTCAAGCGCAACGAACTGCCGGCCAAGTACGATCCGGTGTTGCTGGGTATCACCAAGGCGTCGCTTGCCACCGAGTCGTTCATCTCGGCGGCATCGTTCCAGGAGACCACTCGCGTGTTGACAGAGGCAGCCGTCCGCGGCACCCGCGACAACCTGCGCGGTCTGAAGGAAAACGTCATCGTGGGTCGCCTGATTCCGGCCGGTACCGGTCTGGCGTACCACGCTGGACGTCGCAAGTCTTCGGGTCTGACCGACTCGGAAATGGAAACGCTGTCGGGCAAGCCGGCAGTTGCCGAACCGGTCGCAGCTGTGGCCGACGCTGGCGCGGACGAGGAGTAAGCGCTCCGACGGCGGTCGCAAGCCCGCTGTAAGCCACGCGAAAAGGAGGGCAGGAGGCCCTCCGTTTTCCGGCCTTGGATGGGCCAGTAGGTTCAGATTCCGTGAAGTTGACGGAGTTTCGTCCTGCCAGCTATACTTCTCTGTCTCGGTGGGCCGGTCTCGGCCTGCCTTTGTTTTCGTGCAGGCCGTCTCGGCCTCTCAATCAGAAGAATCAACTGATGACGACGATCAATCAGCTGGTCCGCAAGCCTCGGCAAGCGACCACCTACAAGAGTGCCTCCCCGGCACTGGACAAGTGTCCGCAGCGCCGCGGCGTCTGCACACGCGTCTACACCACTACCCCGAAGAAGCCGAACTCGGCCCTGCGTAAAGTCGCCAAGGTGCGTCTGACGAATCAGGAAGAGGTCATCAGCTACATTGGTGGTGAAGGCCATAACCTGCAGGAGCACTCCGTGGTCCTGATTCGCGGTGGCCGCGTCAAGGATCTTCCCGGTGTGCGTTATCACACCCTCCGTGGTGTGCTGGACGCCGCCGGCGTCGCAAAGCGCCGTCAAGGTCGTTCCAAGTACGGCGCCAAGCGCCCGAAGAGCTAAGGAAATACTCAAATGTCCCGTAAAGGTTCTACTCCGCAGCGCACCGTCCTGCCAGATCCAAAGCATGGCAGCGAAACCATTGCCCGCTTCATCAACATGGTGATGCAAAGTGGC
Source organism: Xanthomonas vasicola pv. musacearum NCPPB 4379 (assembly GCF_000277895.2). Taxonomy (NCBI): domain Bacteria; kingdom Pseudomonadati; phylum Pseudomonadota; class Gammaproteobacteria; order Lysobacterales; family Lysobacteraceae; genus Xanthomonas; species Xanthomonas vasicola. The sequence goes on from NZ_CP034655.1 coordinate 1,107,696, forward strand.
AAGAAGTCGGTTGCTGAGAAAATTGTCTATGGCGCAATGGACGTCATTGGCGAAAAGAATCCGAATGCCATCGAGCTGGTGCAGAAAGCACTGGACAACGTGGCCCCGGCTGTCGAAGTTAAATCGCGTCGCGTTGGTGGTGCTACCTATCAGGTGCCCGTCGAAGTGCGCTCCTCCCGTCGCATGGCGCTGGCAATGCGCTGGTTGATCGATTCCGCGCGCAAGCGTGGCGAGAACACCATGCCGCGTAAGCTGGCTGCAGAACTGTTGGACGCCTCGGAAAGCCGCGGCGGCGCGATCAAGAAGCGCGAAGAGACGCACCGTATGGCGGAGGCGAACAAGGCGTTCGCACATTACCGCTGGTGACCTCGTGGGCCTTGGTAACGGGGCCCTTCAGCACCATATGAGTGCTGTTTGCGACGCATCTTGCGTCGCATCCAATCCGAAGGCCGCCGAAAGGCGGCGTTCGGCCATCCGAAATCCAAGAAATTGAGAGGCTCCCCGTGGCCCGCACCACCCCTATCGAGCGTTACCGCAACTTCGGCATCATGGCCCACATCGATGCCGGCAAGACCACCACGTCCGAACGCATCCTGTTCTACACCGGTGTGAGTCACAAGATCGGCGAAGTCCATGACGGCGCTGCAGTGATGGACTGGATGGAGCAGGAGCAGGAGCGTGGTATCACCATCACCTCCGCTGCGACCACCGCGTTCTGGTCGGGTATGGACAAGTCCATGCCGCAGCACCGTTTCAACATCATCGACACCCCCGGGCACGTCGACTTCACCATCGAAGTGGAGCGCTCCTTGCGCGTGCTCGATGGTGCGGTGTTCGTGCTGTGCGCCGTCGGTGGCGTGCAGCCGCAGTCCGAGACCGTGTGGCGTCAGGCCAACAAGTATTCCGTGCCGCGCATGGCCTTCGTCAACAAGATGGACCGTACCGGTGCCAACTTCGACAAGGTCGTTGAGCAGCTGAAGGCCCGTCTGGGTGCGTACGCCGTGCCGATGCAGGTGCCGATCGGCGCCGAAGACGGCTTCGAAGGCGTGGTTGACCTACTGAAGATGAAGGCGATCCACTGGGATACCGCATCGCAGGGCACCACCTTCGAATACCGTGATATCCCGGCCGATCTGGTCGATGTCGCGACCGAGGCACATTCGTTTATGGTCGAAGCGGCTGCAGAAGCCAGCGAAGACCTGATGGACAAGTACCTCAACGAAGGCGACCTGAGCGAAGAAGAGATCTTGCAGGGTCTTCGCGAGCGCACCCTGAAGGTCGAGATCGTGCCGGTGTTCTGTGGCTCGGCGTTCAAGAACAAGGGCGTGCAGGCCATGCTCGACGGCGTCGTGCACCTGTTGCCGTCGCCGGCCGACCGTCCGCCGGTCGCAGGTATCGACGAAGACGAGAAGGAAGACACGCGCGCTGCGACCGATACCGCGCCTTTCTCGGCGTTGGCGTTCAAGATCATGACCGACCCGTTCGTGGGCTCGCTGACGTTCTTCCGTGTCTATTCGGGCACGCTGAACTCCGGCGACCAGGTCTACAACCCGGTCAAGTCGAAGAAAGAGCGCGTGGGCCGCATCCTGCAGATGCACTCCAACAATCGCGAAGAGATCAAGGAAGTGCGCGCTGGTGACATCGCCGCTGCCGTGGGTCTGAAGGACGTCACCACCGGTGACACGCTATGTGCGCAGGACAAGATCATCACCCTGGAGCGCATGGTGTTCCCGGAGCCGGTGATCTCGATGGCGGTGGAGCCGAAGACCAAGTCGGACCAGGAAAAGATGGGCATGGCCCTGGGCCGTCTGGCGCAGGAAGATCCCTCGTTCCGCGTCAAGACCGACGAAGAATCCGGCCAGACCATCATCTCGGGCATGGGCGAGTTGCACCTGGACATCATCGTCGACCGCATGCGTCGCGAGTTCAATGTCGAGGCCAACGTCGGCAAGCCGCAGGTGGCCTACCGCGAAACGATCCGGAAGTCCGACGTCAAGTCTGACTACAAGCACGCCAAGCAGTCCGGTGGTAAGGGTCAGTACGGTCACGTCGTGATCGAGCTGTCGCCGATGACCGAGGAAGAGCGCAAGAGCGACAACGTCAAAGACGATTTCTTGTTCGTCAACGACATCACCGGCGGCATCATTCCGAAGGAATTCATCCCCTCGGTCGAAAAGGGTCTGCGCGAAACGATCACCAGTGGTCCGATCGCCGGCTTCCCGGTGGTGGGCGTGAAGGTCAAGCTGGTGTTCGGCTCGTACCATGACGTTGACTCCTCGGAAATGGCGTTCAAGCTGGCCGCGTCGATGGCGTTCAAGCAGGGCTTCGCGAAAGCCAGCCCGGTGTTGCTGGAGCCGATTATGAAGGTCGAGATCGTCAGCCCGGAGGATTACCTGGGTGACGTGATGGGCGACGTGAGCCGCCGTCGTGGCGTGTTGCAGGGTCAGGACGACAGCCCGTCGGGCAAGATCATCAATGCGATGATTCCGCTGGGTGAAATGTTCGGTTACGCGACTTCGCTGCGCTCCATGAGCCAGGGTCGTGCGACGTTCTCGATGGAATTCGATCATTACGAAGAGGCACCGGCCAACATCGCCGACGCCGTCACCAAGAAGGGCTGAGTTCGCTCAGCTCCTTCTCACAAATTTTTCAATTAGAGGTAGTTAGTCATGGCAAAAGCTAAATTCGAGCGCACCAAGCCGCACGTGAACGTCGGCACCATCGGTCACGTTGACCATGGCAAGACCACGTTGACCGCTGCGCTGACCAAGATCGGTGCCGAGCGTTTCGGTGGTGAGTTCAAGGCGTACGACGCGATCGACGCGGCGCCGGAAGAGAAGGCGCGCGGCATCACGATTTCGACCGCCCACGTCGAGTATGAATCCCCGAACCGTCACTACGCACACGTTGACTGCCCCGGCCATGCCGACTACGTCAAGAACATGATCACCGGTGCAGCGCAGATGGACGGCGCGATCCTGGTGTGTTCGGCCGCTGACGGCCCGATGCCGCAGACCCGTGAGCACATCTTGCTCTCGCGTCAGGTCGGTGTGCCGCACATCGTCGTGTTCCTGAACAAGGCCGACATGGTCGACGACGCCGAGCTGCTCGAGCTGGTCGAAATGGAAGTGCGCGAACTGCTGAGCAAGTACGACTTCCCGGGCGATGACACGCCGATCATCCACGGTTCGGCGCGTCTGGCGCTGGACGGCGATCAGAGCGACATCGGCGTGCCGGCGATCCTGAAGCTGGTCGATGCGCTGGACACCTTCATCCCCGATCCGACCCGCGACGTTGATCGTCCGTTCCTGATGCCGGTGGAAGACGTGTTCTCGATCTCGGGCCGCGGCACCGTGGTGACCGGTCGTATCGAGCGCGGCATCATCAAGGTTGGCGACGAAATCGAAATCGTCGGTATCCGCGATACGCAGAAGACCACCGTGACCGGCGTGGAAATGTTCCGCAAGCTGCTGGACCAGGGTCAGGCAGGCGACAACGCCGGTCTGCTGCTGCGCGGCACCAAGCGTGACGACGTGGAGCGCGGCCAGGTGCTGTGCAAGCCGGGTTCGATCAAGCCGCATACCGAGTTCGAAGCCGAAGTCTACGTGCTGTCGAAGGACGAGGGTGGCCGTCATACCCCGTTCTTCAAGGGCTACCGTCCGCAGTTCTACTTCCGCACCACCGACATCACTGGCGCTTGCCAGCTGCCGGAAGGCGTGGAAATGGTGATGCCGGGCGACAACGTGAAGATGGTTGTGACGTTGATCAATCCGGTCGCGATGGACGAAGGTCTGCGTTTCGCTATCCGTGAAGGCGGCCGCACCGTCGGCGCCGGCGTGGTTGCCAAGATCATCAAGTAAGAAATGCCTGCAGCACGGCAGCTTCGGCTGCTGTGCCACAGGAAAGAAAAGGTCGGCGAAAGCCGGCCTTTTTCTTTGCCCGCGTGTTGGACTAGAGCTGGGACAGGCGCGGGAATGCGTCGCAGAGGCACTTTGGCATGAAACGTAATGGCCCGGCGCATCACGTGCGCGGGAGCGCCCAGAGCCAGGCAATGCCCACGCAATGGGAGGCCTCGTCTGCCTGACGTCTAACCGCATTCGTGCAACGCCCTGTTCGTGCAGCTCGTTGCGTGTTTTTGTAGCCACTACCGACTCGCGAATGGATGCAAGCCGCTGCAAAGATAAAGACAAAAAGACGGTACCTGTCCCACCAGGAGTCTCTGCATCAGAGAGCATGGGGCGCTGCATGCGCAGGTCGCATCGGCGACGCGATCGCGGGAAGTCGACACAACGATGCCGCGCAGCATGCGCGCAGACGCTGGCGGTCATTAGCGAATGCCGCTGATCAGGCCGCTCTTCGCGCCCTTTAGCAGATCCAGGCCGGGCAAGCCGAAGTTGTCCAACTCCTGTTTGGTGGTTGCGATGTTCAGCCCGACGATGGCCGAGTTATCCCGGTCCACGTCCACACCCAGTGGCATGGCGGCGAACTGGACATAGTCGCGGCTGGCGTTCCATTGTGGGCTGCCACCGATCGCTGGAAGGATGCGGTCGATATGGGTGCCCGCCGGCTGCCCGAGCAGGTCGAAGGGTAGGGGCGCCTTCGGATCGGCGAAGGTAATCAGGTTGCTGACACGAGCATTGCGGAATCCCACGGCCAACGCGCGTTGGATGAGCTTGCCGGCTGGATGCGGATGCTGGGCCAGCTGCGCTTTGAAATTACGTGGGTGCAGGTACAGCAAGCTAAGCCTGCCCTGATCTGCTGCATCGGTGCGGGTGACATTCGGTTGGCCCAGCGCGGCCAGGACTTGTTGCATGCGCATTCCAAGTGCGACTGGACCGATGCGTGTGCATGCAACGGGCAGGGTGGCCGCGCTGGCGGAGGTCGCAAACGCTTGGTGCAACGCGTCCGTGCAGGCAATGCCGTCCTTGCTGGCGGCGTGGGACTGCGGAACGACAAGGCCAAAAAGCAGCAGGCCGAGCAGCGAGAGCGAGTACTGGGACATCGGGAATCTCCGGTGCGGGATCGTGCAAGAACAAGGCAGGGAGAGCTCCCTGCCTCGCAACAGCATTGAATATGGCTTGCGGGGAAAAGCCGTCCTCGCGTCGGCTGGGCTGGTCATAACGCCTTGTCTGCCTCCGCCTGGGTGCGCTTGAAGGCGAGTCCCGCACATGCGCCGAAAGTTCTCGACGCACAGTGTCGTTCTTCAAGACATAAGCGAGCGCCTGCTCCGCCTGGTTGGATGGCGCGGGCTGCTTGGCCTGTGGTGACCGTTGCGGCGATGGCGAGAAATAGCATCACGAACACGCGTGGCCGGCAAAGGAACTTCGTGGGAGATCACCGTTAGGAATTTGTGTGTTGGTATTCGTGTGCATCATGGTGACGATCAGACCCGCCAGCACGCAGCTAAGAAGCTTGCTTGTTATGAGCATGCTGGAAGTGTCCCAATACTTTGCCGCACCGACTGACGCGCAGAGTGCCCAACCACTTGACGAGAGAAGCGTGGATATGGTTCGCATGCCGTGATGCTCCGGGATGGCGAGAAATCGCCTTCCGGTGTGGAGCGGACGAAGTTGCTCATCAATCTTTTCGCAGGCCGGCCTGCGGCACTAGCGGCCCGGTGAGGTGAACGCGCTGGGTGTGGTGACCGGCACAGAGCCATGCCACGATCACTGCAGCAACTCCAGATCGCCGCGATAGTCCAGAACTGGACTGGCCCAGACATGCCCCACTAGGGAATCGAGCACCTCGCCGCGGAAAAGCGAATTTCCATTTCGCACTGCCCCGACCTCATCGTTCCGTTATGAGCGCCGCGCCGATCCGGCCCGGTGGTGGGCACCGTGCATCAACACGGCGGAGGTCGTCCCGGCGGACGCTGGCAGGCTTCGCTTTCGCGGCCTTTCGCCGTTGCGGCGATATTCACGGCGGCGTCAGCTAGCCTTGCTGGATGTTCGAGGCGTTTCTACGCCGTGGCACTGGACGCGCCGGCGCTATCATGGCACTGCAGTCTGGCCGAGCGATTTCACGCTCAGATCCCGCCCGGAAGCTCATTCAATCGGCTGCACAGTGCAGGTTGTTAGCCGGAGCGCGCTGCCCACCTGTCGGGATCCGCTGCTGGGCTGAGTGGAAGCGAGGAAGAATGCTTGCGCACGCCGCAGTAGAGCGCTAAAATGGGCGGCTCGGTGTCCCTGGGTAGGGCGCTGAGTTCCAGCGAAAAGAACGGCAGGAAGCCGCTCGTGTTCGCCAGACCGGGAAGGTCGCGTTGCAGGGAGCGCCAACAACTCACGTGTTGTTGACGGTGTTCTTGTTGCGCATTATACTTTTCTGTCTGGGCAGGCCGGTTTACCGGGCTGCCTGAGTTTTTGGGCGGAGGAAATGCCCTCGCTTGCAGGACGCACTGCGATTTCATCAACGTCAGGAATATCGGGGCAGGTATCCCAGAGGCCTTGCCCGTCGCTCTTTTAACGAAGGAACCCACCGTCATGGCGGAGCAAAAGACCGGTCAGAAGGCGGATCAAAAGATCCGTATCCGGCTGAAGGCGTTCGATCATCGTTTGATCGACCGTTCGGCCAGCGAGATCGTCGAAACGGCTAAGCGGACCGGCGCGCAAGTGCGTGGCCCGATCCCGTTGCCGACCAAGATCGAACGTTACACCATCCTCGTATCCCCGCATGCCGACAAGGATGCGCGTGACCAGTACGAAACCCGCACGCACAAGCGTGTGCTCGATATCATCGACCCGAACGACAAGACCGTGGACGCGCTGATGAAGCTCGAACTCGCGGCTGGCGTTGACGTCCAGATCAAGCTGACCTGAGGACTACGACCATGACGAAGAAATATTCGTTGGGCTTTGTGGGCCGCAAGGCTGGTATGAGCCGCTTCTTCACTGAAGACGGCCGCTCGGTACCGGTCACGCTGATCGAAGCAACTCCGAACCGCATCGCGCAGATCAAGACCGTCGAAGTCGACGGCTACAGCGCTGTGCAGATTACCGTTGGCGCCCGTCGTGCCGCGCTGGTCAACAAGCCGGCTGCAGGCCACTTCGCGAAGGCGAAGGTGGAAGCGGGTCGCGGCCTGTGGGAATTCCGTGTTGAGGATGCCCAGCTCGGCGATTTCGCCGTCGGCGGCGAAATCAAGGCGGACATCTTCGAGGTCGGCCAGAAGGTCGACGTCCAGGGCGTCACCAAAGGTAAGGGTTTCCAGGGCACCATCAAGCGCTACAACTTCCGTATGGGCGATGCAACTCACGGTAACTCGCTGTCGCATCGCGCGCCGGGTTCGTTGGGTCAGCGCCAGACCCCGGGTCGCGTTTTCCCGGGTAAGAAGATGTCGGGCCACATGGGCGCCGTGCAGCAAAGCACGCAGAACCTGGAAGTGGTCAAGGTCGACGTCGAGCGTGGTCTGATTGCTATCCGCGGCGCCGTGCCTGGCGCAGCTGGTGGCGACGTGATCGTCCGTCCGGCGAGCAAGGCATAAGGAGAGATGACGATGGAACTCGTTATCACGGGTAGCAACAACAAGGTCTCGGTCTCCGATGCCGTGTTCGGTCGCGAATTCAGCGAAGATCTGGTTCACCAGGTCGTCGTCGCTTATCGCAACGCCGGTCGCGCCGGTACCAAGGCACAGAAGACGCGTTCGGAAGTTGCGGGCACGACCAAGAAGTCGAAGAAGCAGAAGGGCGGCGGTGCGCGTCATGGCGCGCTCACGGCTCCGATCTTCGTCGGCGGCGGCGTGACCTTCGCGGCCAAGCCGCGCAGCTTCGAGCAGAAGGTCAACCGCAAGATGTACCGTGCGGCCATCTGCGCGATCTTCTCCGAGCTGAACCGTCAGGGGCGTCTGATGATCGTGGACGCGTTCGACCTCGAAGCGACCAAGACCAAGGGCCTGATCGAAAAGCTCAAAGGACTGGACGTGGGCAAGCGCCCGCTGATCGTCACCGAAGAAGCTTCCGAGCACCTGTATCTGTCCGCTCGCAATCTGCCGTATGTGCAGGTGCGTGACGTGCAGGGTCTGGATCCGGTCGCTCTGGTCGGGGCCGATACGGTCGTGATCACCGCCGATGCGGTCAAGAAGGTCGAGGAGTGGCTGGCATGAGCAGCAACGAAAAAATCTTCAGCGTGCTGCGTGCTCCGCGAGTCTCCGAAAAGACCGCGCGCCTGCAGGAAATCTCCAACCAGTATGTCTTCGAAGTTTCGAACGAAGCCACTAAAGCCGATGTAAAGGCCGCGGTTGAGCAGCTGTTCGACGTCAAGGTCAAGGCAGTCAACGTGGTCAACGTGAAGGGCAAGAGCAAGTCCTTCCGTAACCGTGCTGGCAGCCGTGGCAATTGGCGCAAGGCGTACGTCCGCCTGGTTGATGGTCAGTCCATCGACGTAACGGCCAAGGCCTGAGGTCCATCCCATGCCATTGATGAAGTTCAAACCCACCTCTCCCGGCCGTCGTTCCGCCGTGCGCGTGGTTACTCCCGATCTGCACAAGGGCGCACCGCACGCGGCGCTGCTCGATTCGCAGAGCAAGTCCGGTGGTCGTAACCACCACGGCCGCATCACCGTGCGTCACGTCGGTGGTGGCCATAAGCAGCATTACCGCATCATCGACTTCAAGCGCAGCAAGGAAGGCATTCCGGCGCGTGTGGAGCGGATCGAATACGATCCGAACCGTACCGCTCATATCGCCCTGTTGTGCTATGTCGACGGCGAACGCCGCTACATCATCGCCCCCAAGGGCCTGAAGGTGGGCGACCAGGTCATTGCCGGTGCCAACGCACCGATCAAGACCGGTAACACGCTGCCGCTGCGTAACATCCCGGTCGGTACGACGGTTCACGGTATCGAGCTGAAGCCGGGTAAGGGCGCTCAGATCGCACGTGCTGCCGGTGCAGCCGTCCAGTTGGTCGCTCGCGAAGGCATCTATGCCACGCTGCGTCTGCGTTCGGGCGAAATGCGCAAGGTGCCGGTCGAGTGCCGCGCCACCATCGGCGAAGTCGGCAACGATGAGCACAACCTCGAGAAGTTGGGCAAGGCCGGCGCCAAGCGTTGGCGCGGTGTTCGCCCGACCGTTCGCGGTGCGGCCATGAACCCGGTCGATCACCCGCACGGTGGTGGTGAAGCGAAGGCTGGTCAGGGTAATCCGCATCCGGTCACCCCGTGGGGTGTTCCGACCAAGGGTTACAAGACGCGCAAGAACAAGCGCACCCAGCAGTTCATCGTCCGCGATCGTAGGGGCTAATCGACCATGGCACGTTCACTTAAGAAGGGCCCGTTCGTCGATCACCACCTTGCAAAGAAGGTGGAGTCCGCTGCGGGTAGCAAGAAGCCGATCAAGACCTGGTCGCGCCGTTCGATGATCCTGCCCGAAATGGTAGGCATCACCATCGCCGTGCATAACGGCAAGAACCACATTCCGGTGCTCGTCAACGAGAATATGGTCGGCCACAAGCTCGGCGAATTTGCCGTCACCCGGACCTTCAAGGGTCACGGTGGCGACAAGAAGTCGAGCAGGTAAGGAGAGATGACGATGGAAGCGAAAGCAATCCTGCGCACCGCGCGCATCTCCCCGCAGAAGGCCCGACTGGTCGCTGACCAGGTGCGTGGTTTGTCCGCCGAGCGTGCGGTCAATCTGCTGAAGTTCTCGGATAAAAAGGCTGCACACCTGATCAAAAAGGTTGTGGAGTCGGCAATTGCCAATGCCGAGAACAATCAGGGCGCGGATGTCGACGAGCTGAAGGTCAAGACCATCATGGTTGATGAAGGTCCGTCCCTGAAGCGTTTCATGGCGCGGGCGAAAGGCCGCGGTACCCGCATCCTCAAGCGCACCAGTCACATCACTGTGATTGTCGGCGCCGCCAAGTAAGCGGAAAGGAAAAGACCATGGGTCATAAAGTTCATCCGACTGGAATCCGTCTTGGTATCTCCAAAGACTGGAACTCCAAGTGGTACGCAAACAAGGGCGATTTCGCTGCCTATCTGGCAGCCGACCTGAAAGTGCGTGAAATGCTGCGCAAGAAACTCGCGCAGGCAGGTGTCAGCAAGATTTTGATCGAGCGCCCTGCCAAAACCGCCCGCGTGACCATTCACACGGCCCGTCCGGGTGTGGTGATCGGCAAGCGTGGCGAGGACATCGAAAAGCTGCGTAAGGAAGTGAGCGAACTGATGGGCGTTCCGGCCCACATCAACGTCACCGAAGTGCGCAAGCCTGAGCTGGATGCGCAGCTGGTCGCCGAGTCGATCGCGCAGCAGCTTGAGCGTCGCATCATGTTCCGCCGTGCAATGAAGCGCTCGGTCGGCAACGCGATGCGCCTGGGTGCCCTGGGCATCAAGGTCAATGTGGCTGGCCGCCTCAACGGTGCAGAAATCGCCCGTTCGGAGTGGTACCGCGAAGGCCGCGTGCCGCTGCACACGCTACGTGCCGACATTGATTACGGTTTTGCCGAAGCGTCCACGACGTACGGCATCATCGGTATCAAGGTCTTGATCTATAAGGGCGAAGTCTTCGACTTCTCTCAGGTTGGCCAGGAGAAGCAGGACGACAGCCCGCGCAACGATCGTAACGATCGCGGCGACCGTGGTGACCGCCCGTCGCGCCCGGCTCGTGAAGCGAGGTAACGGCAATGTTGCAACCCAAGCGAACCAAATATCGCAAGATGCACAAGGGCCGCAATGACGGCCTGGCATGGAGCGGAAACGCCGTCAGCTTCGGCGAATACGGCCTCAAGGCCACGGCGCACGGTCAGCTGACCGCACGCCAGATTGAAGCAGCACGCCGCACGATCAGCCGCCACGTCAAAAAGGGCGGCAAGATGTGGATCCGTGTGTTCCCCGACAAGCCGATCACCAAGAAGCCTATCGAAGTCCGCATGGGCTCCGGTAAGGGCAACGTGGAGTACTGGGTGGCGCAGATTCAGCCGGGCCGCATGATCTATGAAATCGAGGGGATCCCCGAAGAGACCGCACGTGAGGCGTTCCGCCTTGCCGCTGCCAAGCTCTCGGTGACCACCACTTTCGTGACCCGGACGGTGCGCTGATGGATATCAAACAACTCCGCGAGAAGTCGGCTGACGAATTGAAGGCCCACCTGACCGATCTGCGTAAGGAGCAGTTCTCGCTCCGTATGCAGCAGGTCACCGGCCAGCTGCCGAAGACCCACGAAACCCGCCGGGTGCGCCGCGAGATTGCTCGCGTCAAGCACCTGCTCGGCAGCACCAAGTAAGGACGGCCGCGATGAGCGACAATAACGAAAAGCAAGCGCTGCGCACGGTCGAAGGCCGTGTCGTCAGCAACAAGATGGACAAAACGGTCACCGTGTTGGTGGAGCGCCAGGTCAAGCATGCTCTGTACGGCAAGTACATCAAGCGCTCGACCAAGCTGCACGCACACGACGCCGATAATGCCTGCAACGAAGGCGACGTCGTGCGTGTGACCGAGATTGCTCCGATGTCCAAGACCAAGAACTGGCGGGTGGTCGAAATCGTCACCCGTTCGGCCGAATAAGGGAGATCTGAATCATGATCCAGATGCAGAGCTACCTCGATGTCGCCGATAATTCGGGTGCCAAGGAAGTGATGTGCATCAAGGTGCTGGGCGGCTCGAAGCGCCGTTACGCACGCATTGGTGACATCATCAAGGTGACCGTCAAGGACGCCATTCCGCGTGGCAAGGTCAAGAAAGGCGAAGTCTACGACGCCGTCGTGGTGCGTACCCGCAAGGGTGTGCGCCGTCCCGACGGTTCGCTGATCCGCTTCGATGGCAACGCCGCTGTGCTGTTGAACAATAAGCAGGAGCCGATCGGGACCCGCATCTTCGGGCCGGTGACGCGCGAGCTGCGTTCCGAGAAATTCATGAAGATCGTCTCGCTCGCTCCCGAAGTGCTGTGAGCGGAGGACATACACATGGCTAACCGTATCAAAAAGGGCGACCAGGTCGTCATCAACACCGGCAAGGATAAGGGTAAGCAGGGTGAAGTTGTGCGTGTGGACGGCGATCGCGTGATCGTCTCCAACGCCAACATCATCAAGCGCCACACCAAGCCGAACCCGCAGGCAGGCGTTGCCGGCGGCGTGGTCGAGCGTGAAGCGTCGATCCATATCTCCAACGTCAATATCGTCAACCCGGCAACGGGTAAGGGCGAGCGCGTTGGCTTCAAGGTGCTGGAGGATGGACGCAAATTGCGTGTGTTCCGCTCCAGCGGTGAGGCGCTCGACGCCTGAGGAATGAGATCATGAACACTCGTCTCGAAAAGTTTTACAAGGAAAACGTGGTGCCGGCCCTGATGAAGGAATTCGGCTACACCAATCCGATGGAAGTGCCGAAGCTGGTCAAGGTCACGCTCAACATGGGCGTGGGCGAAGCCGCTACCAACAAGAAGATTCTGGAAAATGCGGTCGCCGACATGTCCAAGATCTCCGGTCAAAAGCCGGTGGTCACCAAGTCGCGCGTTTCGGTCGCATCCTTCAAGATTCGCGACGGTTGGCCGATCGGCTGCAAGACCACCTTGCGTCGCGCCAAGATGTACGAATTCCTGGATCGCCTGATCAACATCTCGTTGCCGCGCGTGCGCGACTTCCGTGGTGTGTCTGGTCGCTCCTTCGACGGCCGTGGCAATTTCAATATGGGTGTGAAGGAACAGATCATCTTCCCGGAAATCGACTTCGACGCCGTCGACGCGATTCGCGGTATGGATATCGCCATCACCACCACCGCCAAGACGGATGCGGAAGCGAAGGCGCTGCTGGCAGCGTTCAAGTTCCCGTTCCGTAACTGACCGTCGAGGAAATCCGAAATGGCAAAGACCTCTATGATTCACCGCGACATCAAGCGTTCAAAGTTGGCGAAGAAATTTGCCGGCAAGCGTGATGCGCTGAAGAAGATCCTCTCCAGTCAGGATGCGTCCTACGAAGAGAAGATCGATGCTTCGACCAAGTTGCAGAAGCTGCCGCGCGATTCGTCGCCGAGCCGCCACCGCAACCGTTGCGAGTTATCCGGTCGTCCGCGCGGTGTCTACCGCAAGTTCGGTCTGGGCCGCAACATGCTACGCAAGGCCACGATGAACGGCGACGTTCCGGGCCTGCGTAAGGCGAGCTGGTAACAGCATCCCGGCCGTCCGCGGCCGGATTGAGCAGGATTGTTCTGTTCAACAAGGGAGTCCGACGCAAGTCGGGCTCTTTTGTCGTATACTTCCGCTTCTGTCTTGCCCGTATGGGCCTGGCATGGCGTCAAGGGTCCTGGCCCGTCCCCAGGAAAACACAAGATTTTCGCGAAAGCGGATATCGGTGCACTCAAAGGTACTCACATGAGCATGACTGATCCCATCGCCGACCTGCTGGTTCGCATCAAGAATGCGGCCGCGGTTGGTAAGCAGACGGTGAAATTGCCGTCGTCCAAGATTAAGGTTGCGATCGCCCAAGTCCTGAAGGACGAGGGTTACATCACCGACCTGCGCGTTACGGCCACCGAAAACAACAAGTCGGAGCTGGAAATCGTGCTGAAGTATTTCGAAGGCCGTCCGGTCATTGAGACCTTGAAGCGTTTCTCGCGCTCGGGTCTGCGTCAGTACCGCGGCAAGACCGAGCTGCCCAAGGTCCTCGGTGGCCTGGGTATTGCCATCATCTCCACGTCGAAGGGCATCATGACCGATGCGCAGGCTCGCGAAGCCGGCGTTGGTGGTGAAGTTCTGTGCTTCGTGGCCTAAGGGAAAGGAACCGAACATGTCCCGTGTAGCCAAGAAGCCTGTCTCCCTTCCGAAGGGTGTTGAACTCAACGTCCAGCCTGAACTGGTCAGCGTCAAGGGCCCGAAGGGCACGTTGACCCTGCCGAAGCCGACTGGCGTCGAAATCGCCATTGATGGCGACGTTGCCACCTTGTCGGCCAATGACCCGTCGCAGATCGCCATCACCGGTACCGTGCGCGCCATCCTGGCCAATATGGTCAAGGGTGTCTCAGAAGGCTTCGAGCGCAAGCTCGAGCTGGTCGGCGTCGGTTACCGCGCTGCCATGCAGGGCAAGGATCTGAGCCTGGCGCTCGGTTTCTCGCACCCGCTGGTGTTCGTGGCGCCTGAAGGCATCACGCTGTCGACCCCTACCCAGACCGAAATTCTGGTCCAGGGCGCCGACAAGCAGCGCGTCGGCGAAGTTGCCGCCAAGATTCGCGGTTTCCGTCCGCCGGAGCCCTACAAGGGCAAGGGTGTGAAGTACGCCGGTGAAGTCATCATTCGCAAGGAAGCCAAGAAGGCCTAAGGCAGGTCCCTCTGCGAAGAGCTCGGCGATCCATGGCCGGACTTTCAATGCAAAGCCTGTTTTCCTTCAGCTTCCGTAGGACACATATCATGAGCATCAACAAGAACATCGCCCGTCTGCGTCGCGCCAAGTCCACCCGCTCGCACATCCGTGAGCTGGGCGTCGCCCGTCTGTCGGTGCTGCGCACCGGTCAGCATCTGTACGCGCAGGTCTTCACTGCCGACGGCTCCAAGGTGATCGCTGCGGCGAACACCCTGCAGGCCGACGTCAAGGACGGCCTGAAGAACGGCAAGAACAGCGATGCGGCCGTCAAGGTCGGCAAGCTGATCGCCGAGCGCGCCAAGGCTGCGGGCATCGAGAAGGTCGCATTCGACCGCTCGGGCTACCGCTACCACGGCCGCATCAAGGCGCTCGCCGATGCAGCGCGCGAAGGCGGCCTGCAGTTCTAAGCACTGCTGCAGATGTGGTCATCGACCACATCTGCAATACCGCCGGCAGGGAGATGCCGGACCGTCCCGTTCTTTTGCAACGGAGCCGGGAACACAGCGTGACTCCACAACCATAAGCGGCTTCGAGCCGTACATACTCAATCAATCAAGGAATCAAGATGGCAGAAGAACGTGCACCGCGGGGTCGTGATCGCGACCGTAACCGCGAAGAGAAAGTCGACGATGGCATGATCGAAAAGCTGGTCGCGGTCAATCGCGTCAGCAAGACGGTCAAGGGCGGTCGCCAGTTCACCTTCACCGCGCTGACCGTGGTCGGCGATGGTCTGGGCAAGGTTGGTTTCGGTTATGGCAAGGCGCGCGAAGTGCCGGTCGCCATCCAGAAGTCGATGGAACAGGCGCGCAAGAACCTGGCCACTGTCGATCTGAACAACGGCACCTTGTGGCATGCCGTCAAGTCAGGCCATGGTGCAGCACGCGTTTATATGCAGCCGGCTTCGGAAGGTACGGGCGTCATCGCTGGCGGCGCCATGCGCGCTGTGCTGGAAGCGGTTGGCGTCAAGAACGTGCTGGCCAAGGCAGTTGGTTCGCGTAACCCGATCAACCTGGTCCGTGCAACCCTAAAGGGTCTGTCGGAAGTGCAGTCGCCGGCGCGTGTTGCGGCCAAGCGCGGCAAGAAGGTGGAGGAGCTCAATCATGGCTAAGGACACCGACAAGACCGTGAAGGTGCGCCTGGTGCGCGGTCTGCGTGGAACCCAGTCGCGTCACCGCCTGTCGGTGCGTGCGTTGGGCCTGAATAAGCTCAACGATGTGCGTGAACTGAAAGACAGCCCGCAGGTGCGTGGTCTGATCAATACGGTTCACTACCTCGTCAAGGTTGAGGAGTAATCCCATGACTCTGCGTCTCAATGACCTCAAGCCGGCCGACGGCGCCCGCACCGAGCGCACCCGCGTCGGTCGTGGTATCGGTTCGGGCCTTGGCAAGACCGCTGGTCGCGGTCACAAGGGTTCGTTCGCTCGTAAGGGTGGCGGCAAGATCAAGGCCGGCTTCGAAGGCGGCCAGACCCCGATGCAGCGCCGTCTGCCGAAGATCGGTTTCCGCTCCAAGATGGCGCGCGATACCGCAGAAGTGTTGTCCTACCAGCTGGATAAGCTGGATGCCGGTGATGTCGACTTTGCAGCGCTGCGTGCGGCCAATCTGGTCCCGAGCCGCGCCAAGAAGGCGAAGATCGTACTGAAGGGCGAGCTGAGCAAGAAGTTCGTGCTGAAGGGCGTTGCGGCAACCGCAGGCGCCAAGGCAGCAATCGAAGCTGCCGGCGGCAGCGTAGAGGAGTAATCGGCAGATGGCGCAGGCTGGCATTGGTAACCTCGGTGGCGGGCTCGGCAAGTTCACAGAACTTCGCCAGCGGTTGCTGTTCGTCCTCGGGGCATTGATCGTTTATCGCATCGGCTGCTATGTGCCGGTGCCTGGCGTGAATCCCGATGCCATGCTTTCGTTGATGCAGGCGCAGGGCGGCGGCATCGTGGACATGTTCAACATGTTCTCGGGCGGCGCCCTGCACCGTTTCAGTATTTTTGCGTTGAATGTAATGCCGTACATCTCGGCATCGATCGTGATCCAGTTGGCCACGCACATCTTTCCCGCCCTCAAGGCGATGCAGAAGGAAGGCGAATCCGGTCGACGCAAGATCACCCAATATTCGCGTATCGGTGCGGTGTTGCTGGCAGTGGTGCAGGGCGGCAGTATCGCGCTGGCACTACAGAATCAGACCGCGCCTGGTGGCGCTCCGGTGGTATATGCGCCGGGTATGGGTTTCGTGCTCACTGCGGTCATCGCGTTGACTGCCGGCACCATCTTCCTGATGTGGGTTGGCGAGCAGGTCACTGAGCGCGGCATCGGCAACGGCGTCTCGCTGATTATCTTCGCTGGTATCGTGGCAGGCCTGCCGTCGGCGGCCATCCAGACTGTCGAAGCATTCCGTGAAGGCAATCTGAGCTTCATTTCGCTGCTGTTGATCGTTATCACGATCCTGGCGTTCACGCTATTCGTCGTGTTCGTCGAACGAGGACAGCGTCGGATTACGGTGAACTACGCGCGCCGCCAGGGCGGTCGCAATGCGTACATGAATCAGACCTCGTTCCTGCCGTTGAAGCTAAACATGGCTGGGGTGATTCCGCCGATCTTCGCCTCCAGCATCCTGGCATTCCCGGCGACGCTGTCGATGTGGTCGGGTCAGGCGGCATCGGGTGGTATCGGTTCGTGGCTGCAGAAGATCGCGAACGCGCTTGGGCCCGGTGAGCCGGTGCACATGTTGGTGTTTGCGGCGCTGATCATTGGTTTCGCGTTTTTCTACACCGCCCTGGTGTTCAACTCGCAGGAAACCGCCGACAACCTCAAGAAGTCGGGCGCGCTGATTCCGGGTATTCGTCCAGGCAAGGCCACCGCAGATTACGTCGATGGCGTGCTGACCCGTCTGACCGCTGCCGGTTCGCTGTACCTGGTGATCGTCTGCCTGTTGCCGGAAATCATGCGCACGCAGCTCGGCACCTCGTTCCATTTCGGCGGCACCTCGCTGTTGATCGCGGTGGTGGTGGTGATGGACTTCATTGCGCAGATCCAGGCGCACCTGATGTCGCATCAGTATGAGAGCTTGCTGAAGAAGGCCAACCTCAAGGGCGGCTCGCGCGGCGGTCTTGCGCGCGGTTAAGTGGTACACTAGATCTTCATTGCGTGAAGACGGCCTGGTTCCCGGGCCACGGTCTTCCGATCAGAAGGGCGGCTCGCGCGACGTCTCGCGCGCGGGTGTGACGGGGTGGTCCTGTGCGGGAGTAGCACAGGCGATTCGGAGCAATTTTCTGGATCAACACCGTCCGGCGCCGGAGCGAGGGCACACTCCCCACGCCGGGTTCATGGAACCTCTGGTTCCACGGGCTTCAAAGCAATCCGAGGCCTTGCTATAATTCCGAGTTAACTTTTGATCCATCCTGCCGGATGGCGCCTGGGCGCTGTCGGGCCATCACTCAGTTGGAGAATCGCGTCATGGCGCGTATTGCAGGCGTCAACCTGCCAGCCCAGAAGCACGTCTGGGTCGGGTTGCAAAGCATCTACGGCATCGGCCGTACCCGTTCGAAGAAGCTCTGCGAATCCGCAGGCGTTACCTCGACCACGAAGATTCGTGATCTGTCCGAACCCGAGATCGAGCGCCTGCGCGCCGAAGTCGGCAAGTATGTCGTCGAAGGCGACCTGCGCCGCGAGATCGGTATCGCGATCAAGCGACTGATGGACCTGGGCTGCTATCGCGGTCTGCGTCATCGCCGTGGTCTCCCGCTGCGTGGTCAGCGCACCCGTACCAACGCCCGCACCCGTAAGGGTCCGCGCAAGGCGATCAGGAAGTAAGGGATAGATCATGGCAAAGCCAGCAGAAAAGAAAACGAAGAAGAAGATCAAGCGCGTCATCACTGATGGCGTCGCTCACGTCCACGCTTCGTTCAACAACACCATCGTCACAATCACCGATCGCCAGGGCAATGCGCTGTCGTGGGCGACGTCCGGCGGCGCCGGTTTCCGTGGTTCGCGTAAGTCGACCCCGTTCGCTGCTCAGGTTGCCGCCGAAAAGGCTGGCCGCGCTGCGCTCGATTACGGCGTGAAGTCGTTGGAAGTGCGTATCAAGGGTCCGGGTCCGGGCCGTGAGTCGGCCGTGCGTTCGTTGAACAACGTGGGCTACAAGATCACCAACATCATCGACGTGACGCCAATCCCGCATAACGGGTGCCGTCCGCCGAAGAAGCGTCGCGTCTAAAGGGAGCGATAAGAAATGGCTCGTTATATCGGTCCTACCTGTAAGCTCGCGCGCCGCGAAGGCGCCGACCTTTCTCTCAAGAGCCCGGCGCGTGCGCTGGACTCCAAGTGCAAGCTTGAGCAGAAGCCCGGCCAGCACGGAGCGGCTCGCAAGGGCAAGCTCTCCGACTACGCTACCCAGCTGCGTGAAAAGCAGAAGGTCAAGCGTATCTACGGTCTGCTGGAACGCCAATTCCGCAACTACTACAAGAAGGCCTCGACCAAGAAGGGCAACACCGGCGAGATCCTGCTGCAGTTGTTGGAGACCCGTCTGGACAACGTCTGCTACCGCATGGGCTTTGCTGTCACCCGTCCGGCCGCGCGCCAGCTGGTGTCGCACCGTGGCGTGCTGGTCAATGGCAAGTCGGTGAATCTGGCTTCGTACCAGATCAAGGCTGGCGATGCGATCACGTTGTCGGAAAAGGCACAGAAGCAGCTTCGCGTGCAGGAAGCGCTGACCGTGGCTGAGCAGCACGACATGACGCCGTCGTGGGTTGAAGTCGATTCGAAGAAGTTCAGCGGCGTGTTCAAGGCCGTTCCGGATCGCGCTGACCTGCCTTCGGATATCAACGAAGCGCTGATCGTCGAGTTGTATTCGAAGTAATTCACATTGGAGAACCTCCGGTACTGCCGGAGGTTCGCAGGAGACCCCGCAACATGACGGTTACCGCCAACCAGGTTCTGCGCCCCCGTGGTCCGCAGATCGAACGTCTTACCGACAACCGTGCCAAGGTCGTGATCGAACCCTTGAAGCGCGGTTACGGGCACACGCTGGGCAATGCCCTGCGTCGTGTGTTGTTGTCGTCGATCCCCGGTTTTGCGATCACCGAGGTCGAGATCGACGGCGTGCTGCACGAGTACACCACGGTCGAAGGTTTGCAGGAAGACGTGCTTGACGTCCTGCTGAACCTGAAAGACGTGGCAATTCGTATGCACAGTGGCGACAGCGCCACGCTGTCGTTGTCCAAGCAGGGTCCGGGTACGGTCACTGCGGCAGACATCAGGACCGATCACAACGTTGAGATCATCAACGGCGACCACGTGATCTGCCACCTGACCAAAGACACCGCATTGAACATGCGTCTGAAGATCGAGCGTGGTTTCGGCTATCAGCCGGCTGCTGCGCGTCGTCGTCCGGACGAAGAAACCCGCACCATCGGTCGTTTGATGCTGGATGCGTCGTTCTCGCCCGTGCGTCGCGTTGCCTATGCCGTGGAAGCTGCGCGTGTTGAACAGCGCACCGACCTCGACAAGCTGGTGATCGATATCGAAACCAACGGCACGATCGATGCCGAGGAAGCCGTGCGCACCGCCGCCGACATCCTTAGCGATCAGCTGTCGGTATTCGGCGATTTCACCCACCGCGATCGCGGTGCGGCCAAGCCGGCTGCCAGCGGCGTGGATCCGGTGCTGCTGCGCCCGATCGACGACCTCGAGTTGACCGTGCGTTCGGCCAATTGCCTCAAGGCCGAGAGCATCTATTACATCGGCGATCTGATTCAGAAGACCGAAGTCGAGCTGCTCAAGACCCCGAATCTGGGCAAGAAGTCGCTAACCGAAATCAAGGAAGTGCTGGCACAGCGCGGTCTTGCACTGGGCATGAAGCTGGAGAACTGGCCGCCGGCCGGTGTCGCCCAGCACGGCATGCTTGGTTAATGCATCAAGGCATGGGCGTCTTCGGGCGCCCATGCTGTTTTTTCTGCATCGACGGGCCAGAGCCTGCGATGACATCCGGTCAAAGGACGGCCGGCTCGGACCAACCGCAGTCCATTCAACAGCGCCAGGATGGCGACAACGTCACTCAGTAGTCTCAATATTCCTTAGGAAATCACACTCATGCGTCACCAGAAATCCGGCCGTAAATTCAACCGTACCAGCGCGCACCGCGAAGCCATGTTCCGCAATATGGCCGCCTCGCTGTTCAAGCACGAGCTGATCAAGACCACCTTGCCGAAGGCCAAGGAACTGCGTCGCGTCGCCGAGCCGCTGATCACCATCGGCAAGGTCGATGGCGTTGCCAATCGTCGTCTGGCGTTTGCTCGCCTGCGCGACAAGGAAGCAGTGGGCAAGCTGTTTGTCGAACTGGGCCCGCGTTACGCGACCCGTCCCGGCGGCTACCTGCGCATTCTGAAGGCCGGCTTCCGTGCCGGTGACAATGCGCCGATGGCGTATGTCGAACTGGTCGACCGTCCGGTCGTTGCCGAAGAAGTGGCCGAGTAAGTGGATCGCTTCTTTAAAGATTCTTGAAAAAGCCCGGCGCACGCCGGGCTTTTTTATTGGCTGGTCGAAAATGTACGTTTGCCGAAGGCTGCTGGCTGCACATACCTGCTGCACACATGCCCATGCACATCGATCGGTGCGCCCACGCAGCAGGCAAGACGACATTGCTAGAGCTCATGTTTCGGTGCGACTTCCTATCACTTGCTCGGCCTGTTGCAGCTTCCTTCCGCTGAGTCGAGGACGGCTCGCGGATTTTGGATTGTCGCTTGCGGGAGGCATGCCGTGGACCCTGAACGTTCGGACATCGCATGCGTGTCACCGCGTGTCGCCACGGCTGCGATGCAGATAAGCACCAGGCGCTTGGCGCGGTGCGGCTGCTTGCTCAGACATGCGTGGTCACGGCCGTAGCGATGGCTGATAATCGGCAACTTGACCCTAGGCAAGCAGTGACGATGAATCCATTTCGTTGGAGTTTCCGGGCGCAGTTTTTGCTGGGCTTCCTTGCGTGCGCAGGACT
The DNA here is from genome assembly GCF_000277895.2 of Xanthomonas vasicola pv. musacearum NCPPB 4379. Taxonomy (NCBI): domain Bacteria; kingdom Pseudomonadati; phylum Pseudomonadota; class Gammaproteobacteria; order Lysobacterales; family Lysobacteraceae; genus Xanthomonas; species Xanthomonas vasicola. The sequence goes on from NZ_CP034655.1 coordinate 1,128,948, forward strand.
GCTGGCCTACGCGATCTATGTGCAGTTGCACCTGGGTCTGGAGCCTTGCCCGCTGTGCATCTTCCAGCGGATCGCGTTTGCGGCGCTGGCGGTGTTCTTCCTGATCGGCGCACTGCATGGGCCACGAGCTGCGGGCGCGCGGAAGGTGTATGGCATGTTGAGCTTCATCGCCGCAGGCGTGGGCATGGGCATCGCGGGGCGCCACGTGTGGGTGCAGATCCGGCCAAAGGACATGATGTCCTCCTGCGGGCCACCGTTGAGCTTTCTGAGCGAGACGATGGGTCCGTTCGAAGTGTTCCGCACCGTGCTGACCGGCACCGGTGACTGCGGCAATATCGATTGGCGCTTCCTGGGCCTGAGCATGCCGATGTGGAGCATGGTGTGGTTCGTGGGGCTGGCACTGTGGGCGCTGTACGCGGGCTTCAAGGCACGGCGTAGTTCGGTATATCACTGAGCGGTGCCGTGCGTTGCCACGCCTGCAGCCCTGGAGGCAGGCGGGTGTCATCGCGATAGGCAAGCACTCTGCGTCGCGTGGGCGGCGACGCTACGTGGTTCGCCGGGTGACAGGCGGGCGAAAGGAGGGGCTCTGATCTGCTGCCGGTCATGCGCTTTGAGTCATCGGTACGCAACCGATCTACGCTACATGCACTCTGTGCTTTTGATGCGCTTGATGGGGTTGTTTGATTGCACCCAGCACTGGGCATCTGCCGCCGCTTGCACGCGGCTGCGGCGTATTGCAATTAGTGACAGCCACGGTGTGGCCTAAGGCATGGGTCTTCCTGCCGGCCAGCTCTGGTGGATCGTGGCTCGGCTCGTAGCATCGCTAGACCGACAAGTCGGTGCGAACGCGCCATTCAGACGATGCGCACCAGCCATACAGCCGGTAAGCATCCAACCTGTCCCATTTTGATTCGTCTTCATCGCGGTAACGCCGGCGGATGGACCGGACTGCACCTAGTCCATCCGCTACCTTGCACCGCAATCAGAAGTCCTGCTGCAGGCTCACATAAACGCCGCGGCGCGGTGCCCATTGCGGTGCGAACACGCCGATGCCGCCGCCATCGCGCAACTGGTAGCTGCGATTGAGGACATTGACCGCAGCCAGTTGCACATGCAGCGGATGCGTATTGACGTCGAAGTCGTGGCCGACACTGGCATTCAACTGGAAGTACGACGGAAGCGAAGCGCCGTTGGGCACGGTGTCGGTATCGGTGCGCAAGCCGCTGCCGAACAGATAGTTGAGGCCGACCTTGCTGCCTTCGCTGAAGGCGTAGTTGATGCCGCCGGAAGAGGTCAGCTTCTGATCGTGGTCCAGGTGGATCCAGTTGTCGTAGGCGTAAGCCAGCGCATCCGGGTCGAAGTTATACAGACTGGTCATGACCTGCTTGCCCATGGCCTTGCTGTATGCGACGTTGAAATAGGCGGTGACCGGCCCGTTGGTGTAGTCGGCGCTAAACTCGGCCCCGCGGATGCGGCCGTAGCGGTAGTTGAAGGTGGAATAGACGTAGGCCGCACCGAACTGGCCCTCGTCCTGGAGCCGGTCGGCCTTGCGGTAATAGGTGTCCAGACCTAGCGTCAGATGGTCGGTGACCACTTGCGAGATGCCCAGGTCGTAGTAGTCGCTGCGTTCGCTCAACGGTGTGGTCTGGCCGTTGCCGGCCGACTGCTGATTGGTGGTGCCGTCGTACAGCGCGATGTCGCTGGTGGAGATCAGCTCGCTGGCTGGTGGGGTGAAGTAGCGCGCGTAACCGGCATGCACGGTAGTGCTCTCGCTGGCGCGCCAGATCACGCCCAGGCGCGGGCTGAGCTGACCTTCGGTAGTGCCGAAGGCCTTGTATTTGTCGCCGCGCAGCCCGTAATTGACGGTCCAGTCATCACCGATCTTCCATTCGTCCTGCAGGTAGAGGGCGTAGGTGCTGGCATGGAAACGGCTGCCGTCGGGGATGAACAACGGCATGTTGCTGCTCTGGCTGCCGTCGTCGTTGGCCGGGAAGACGTAAGAGTTGTTGCTGGCGATGGCGTGCTCGAAGTTGCCGTACAGGCCGTAGCGCAGCGTATGCGAGCCACCCCACGGCGTTGCGAAGTCTGCCTGTACAGTATTGGCGCGGTTGCTGCGGTCCACTTGCGAGGCGATGCCGTTGAAGATCAGATCGCCGGCGACGTCGGGCGAGAAGGCCACGCTGCTGTAGCGCTGGCCGGCGGAGATCTGATAGTTGGTGTCGCCGATGGTGCCTTGCAGGGCCAAGGTGCCGAAACGGGTGTTTTCGCGCTGGTTTTCATCCAGCTGCGACGAATCGAGATCGGTGGTTCCCAGGTAATCGAACGCTGGTGTCTGCCCGGGATTGTTGGGAATCTGGAAGCGATTGTTGGCGTAGCCAACCAATAGGCTGAGACGGGTGTTCTCATTGACCAAGTAGGTCAGATCGGCGAAGCCCTTGCCCTGATGGCTTTTGTCATGGATCGGATTGAGGCTGTCGACCGGGTTTTCCAGGCCGTTCTTGTTCTGGTCGTAATCGCCGCTGACGAACCAGCTCCAACGCCCGCTGCTGCCCCAAAGCGACGCATTGGGGTTGATGGTGCCGAATGAGCCGGCGGTGATGCCGGCGCTGCCGCCATTGCCGAGTTCGGCACCGCTCTTGGTGGTGATGTCGACCACCGCGGCGGTGCGGTCGCCGAACTGCGCCGGCAATGCGCCATCGAGCAGCTTGAGGTTCTTGATGATGCGCGGCTCCAGGCTCTGGCCGAAGCCGGAGATGGATTCGGGAATCATCACGCCGTTGATGCGGTACTGCAGGTTGGCGTGGTCGCCGCGCACGTGGATGCTGCCATAGGAATCCTGCACCACGCCCGGTGCCTGCAGCAGAACCTGGTTGAGCGGGGTCGCCGCGCCAAGCGGCAGGCGATCAATATCTTCAGCGGTGATGGCGAATTGGCTGCTGCCGATATCCGGTGACAGCGCGTTGCGCGCCGCCTCGAGCTTGGCGATCACATTGACCGTATCCAGATCGGTCGTGCGCTCGGAGTCGGCATCGGCGGCGAGCGCCGCACCGACGGGTGCGGCCAGCAGGGCAACGGTGATAGCGGCAGACAGAAGACGAGGAGTCATGGCAGTTTCGCGAGGCGGGTGAGGGAGGAGGTGTTGTTATTTCGTAACATTGGACTGCTTGGCGAGCGCTAGCGTAGGTCGAAAGTCATGGCGCGCAGGGGGATGTTGCTTGGTGTTCAGGTCGCAGGCGCTTGCGCGCCAGTGCCGCTGCGGGCGCTGCGGTGGCAATCCGACGCGCCTGGCATGCAGGCGCTTTGCGTAGCCCTCCGGCTCTGCCAACATCGCAGACTGCCTAGGAGTCCTTTCATGAATCTTTCCGCCCCCACTCCCGTTTCCGATCCCGCCGTCGCAGTGTGGGCGCCGGATAGCTGGCGCGGCAAACCTGCATTGCAGCTGCCGGTGTATCCGGATGAAGCCGCGCTGCAGACCGCCATGCGCGAGTTGGGGCAGCTCCCGCCGCTGGTGACCTCGTGGGAAATCTTTGCGCTCAAGCGCCAATTGGCGGAAGCGCAGGAAGGCAAGCGCTTCCTGCTGCAGGGCGGTGATTGCGCGGAAAATTTCAGCGATTGCGAATCGGGCACCATCTCCAATCGCCTGAAGGTACTGCTGCAAATGAGCCTGGTGCTGGTGCACGGGCTGCATTTGCCGGTGGTGCGGGTGGGCCGTTTTGCCGGGCAATATGCCAAGCCGCGTTCGGCCGATACAGAGACCCGCGATGGCGTGACCTTGCCGAGCTACCGCGGCGATGTAATCAATGCGCCGGCCTTTACCGAAGCGGCGCGCGTGCCCGACCCTCGCCGCATGATCACCGCGCATTCGCGTTCGGCGATGACGATGAACTTCGTGCGCGCGTTGATCGACGGCGGCTTTGCCGACCTGCATCACCCCGAATACTGGAATCTGGATTGGGTGGGCTATTCGCCGCTGGCGGCGGACTACCAGAAGATGGTCGCTTCGATCGGCGATGCCGTGCGCTTCATGGAAACCCTGTCCGGTGCGGAGGTGTACAACCTCAATCGCATCGACTTCTACACCTCGCACGAAGCCTTGCTGCTGCCGTACGAAGAAGGCCTGACCCGGCAGGTGCCGCGGCAGTGGGGCTGGTTCAATCTCAGCACCCACTACCCGTGGATCGGCATGCGCACCGCTGCGCTGGATGGTGCGCATGTGGAATACCTGCGCGGCGTGCGTAATCCCATCGCGATCAAGGTCGGGCCGTCGGTGCAGCCAGATCAGTTACTGCGCCTGATCGATGTGCTCAATCCCGAAGACGAACCCGGGCGTTTGAGCTTCATCCATCGCATGGGCGCGGCGCAGATCGCCGAGAAGTTGCCGCCGCTGCTGGATGCCGTCAAGCGCGACGGGCGGCGGGTGCTGTGGGTCTGCGATGCGATGCACGGCAATACCGAAAGCACGGGAAATGGCTATAAAACGCGGCGTTTCGACAATATCCGCAATGAAGTGGAGATCTCCTTCGACCTGCATGCGGCGGCCGGCACGCGGCTGGGTGGCGTGCATCTGGAACTCACCGGCGAAGATGTCACCGAGTGCACCGGCGGCGCACGCGAGCTGACCGAGCGCGATCTGGAGCGGGCGTATCGCTCCAGCGTGGATCCGCGCCTTAACTACGAACAATCGCTGGAAATTGCGATGGCGATCGTGCGCAAGCAGCAACAGGTGGCCTCGCAGCCGCTGGGCGCATGAGCGGGGTGTGCGCATGACGTGATGCTCATGCCGCGTGCGGCATGCTCTGGCAGCCATCCCTCTCCCCCCACAGGAGGAACGGTTTGACTGCCGATTGGAACGTCATCCGCGAATACGCAATTCCGCTCGGTGCCTCGCTGCTGGCGGGCATCGTGACCTGGTCATTGATGCTGTGGCTGTTTCGCCGCATGCAGGGCCGCGACTATCGCCGTGCGCGCATCATTCGCGTGATCACGCTGCCGGCGGCCTTTATTTTGCCGCTGTTGTTTTTGGGCATCGCCACCGAAGCGACCCCATTGGCCGGCAGGGCGCTGGTAGCAGTGCAGCATCTGCTGCACCTGGGCATCGTCGGCTGCGTCACTTGGTTGCTGGTACGTGCGGTGGCTGCTGGCGAAGCGGCGATTCTGCGCAGCAACCCGATCGAAGTCTCCGACAACCTCACCGCACGCCGCATCCAGACTCAGACGCGCGTGCTGAGCCGGGTGCTGATGGGCACGGTGATCTTGCTCGGCATTTCGGTAGTCCTGCTGACCTTTCCGCAGGTGCGCCAGATCGGCAAGACCTTGCTGGCGTCGGCCGGTATCATCGGGCTGGTGGCCGGTATCGCGGCCAAGCCGGTGTTCGGCAATTTGATCGCCGGTTTGCAGATTGCACTGACCCAGCCGATTCGCCTGGACGATGTGGTGATCGTGGAGGGCGAGTGGGGCCGTATCGAAGAGATCGGTAGCTCGTACGTGGTGGTGCGGATCTGGGACGAGCGCCGCATGGTGGTGCCGCTGACGTGGTGGATCGAAAACCCGTTTCAGAACTGGACGCGCAGCAGTGCCGACCTGCTCGGCACCGCGTTTTTGTGGCTGGATTACCGTACGCCGATTGCAGCAGTACGCGCGGAGCTGGAGCGTATCTGCCAGAGCGAGCCGCTATGGGATGGCCGTGTGTGCGTGACCCAGATTACCGACACCAGCGACAACACCATCCAGGTGAGGCTGCTGGTAAGCGCGCGCAATTCTGGCGATGCCTTCGATCTGCGCTGTCTGGTGCGCGAACGCATGATCGATTTCCTGACCCGCGAGCATGCGTATGCATTGCCGAGAATTCGCGCCGAAATCGCTGCGCAGGAAAAAGCGCCATCGCGTGCGGCCGAGCCGATTGCACAGGAGAGCGTACGCTCGCCGGGCGCCGAAGACGGCGAGCCTGCGACCAGCATCTAGCGCAGCTCAGAAAAAGACTGTGCCGCTGCCGGGCGGGCTTGGTCGGTGCTCGGAATCGGCATGTACTCCGGTTCCTCTGCACCGTCCGCGCCACGCACCCACCAGGCGACTGCTCGCGACGAGCTGTTGGTCGTTCTTGGTGCGTCGTGTAGCGGTGGCTACCGGCATCTAAGAATCTGTTCACGATCTCCCGAGCAGCAATGGCAGGAACGCAAGATGGATGAACTGCAAGCTGGTATTGAGTCTTCGCTCGCAGTTCTTCCATAACCTTCGGTTCTTCTCCAGCCAGGCAAAGCTGCGTTCAACAATCCAGTGCTTCGGCAAGACCTTGAAAGTATGCAACTCGCTGCGTTTGGCAATCTGTACGGTGACGCGCTTGCCAAGGATGTCCTGGACGCCCTTGGCGAAGGGATCTCCGCTATAGCCGCTATCGCCCAGCAGGCTTTTCGCCCGACCCTAGCTGCGCTTGCACGCGCCAGTGTGGCGTCGGGCGCCAGCTGCTACGCGTGGCCCTGCGTGGCCCAATCAATCGTTTTTGACCCACATCGGTGCCGGCACGACGGGCGCGACCGCTGATGTGGCTGGATCATGCGCAGCCGGCGCACTGAGCGCATAGCCAGGCGTAAAGCGCGCATGGCTGCGTTGTTCGTACGCATACGCCAGCTCGATCAGGCGCGGCTCGCTCCAGGCCGTGCCCATGAACAACAGACCCAGTGGCAAGCCCTGGGTCTGTCCCATCGGCACGCTCAGGCTCGGATAACCGGCCACTGCAGCGGCACCATAGCCGGCGCCGGGGAAAGTGTCGCCCTTGCCGAGCGTGGTGATCCACGCCGCGCCCGTCGTGGGCACGATCAAGGCATCCAGGCGATCTGCCTTCAAGGCTGCGTCGATGCCTTCCGGCCCGGCCAACCGCTTGGCGTTCGCGCGCGCGCTCAGGTACCCCGCATCGTCGAGACCGGGTGCTGCCTGCGCCTGTTCGAACAGCTCCTGCCCGAAGTACGGCATCTCGCGCTGCGCATGGTTGCGATTGAACGCAATCAACTGCTGCAGGGTCGCAACGGGCGCGTGGTGGTTTTGCAGGTATGCATTCAAGCCGGCCTTGAATTCGACCAATAAGACCATCTGCTCAGCAGCATCCCACTTGCCATCGGAGACTAGGGCGGTTTCAACCACAGTGGCGCCTGCGGCACGCAGCGTCTGCACGGCGCGGTCGAGCGCCGCGGCGATCGCCGGGTCTTCGCGTAGCGGGTTGCGCAACAGGCCCAGGCGCGCGCCACGCAGGCTGTAGGGCTTCAGGTGGGCGAGATAATTGGCGCTGGCCGCCGGTGCCTTGGCGGTGGCCGGGTCCTGCGGGTCGGGGGCGGCGATGGCCTGCAGCACTGCAGCCGCATCGGCGACGCTGCGCGTCATCGGGCCGGCGGTGTCCTGGCTGCTGGAAATCGGGATGATGCCATCGCGACTGACCAAGCCAACGGTCGGCTTGAGCCCGACCAGGCCGTTGACCGATGCCGGGCAGGTAATGCTGCCATCGGTTTCGGTGCCGATGCCGACGGCGGCCAGGCTGGCCGCGATGGCCGCACCGGTGCCGGCGCTCGAGCCGCAGGGATTGCGATCCAGTGCATACGGGTTGCGGGTCAGCCCGCCGCGTCCGCTCCAGCCGGAACTGGACTGGGTGGAGCGGAAACTGGCCCACTCGCTGAGGTTGGCCTTGCCCAGGATCACTGCGCCGGCGGCGCGCAGGCGCTGCACCAGGAAGGCATCGCGGCTGGGGCGGAATTCGGCCAGTGCCAGCGAGCCGGCGCTGTTGACCATCGGCAGCGCGTCGATGTTGTCCTTGAGCAGTACCGGGATGCCGTGTAGCGGCCCGCGCACGCGGCCGGCGCTGCGTTCGGCGTCTAGGGCGCGTGCATCGGCTTCGGCCCGCGGATTGAGTTCGATCACCGCGTTGAGCGTGGGGCCGGCGCGATCGATGCTGGCAATGCGCTGCAGATACGCGCGCGTGAGTTGCAGGCTGCTGCTCTGGCCGCTGGCCATGCGGGCTTGCAGGCCGGCCACGTCGGCCTCGGCCAGATCGATGGTTTTGGCGGTGGAATCGGTGGGGGTACCGGTCGCCGCGCGCGACGAATCATCGGCATGCGCACAGCCGCAGAGCGCAGCAAGCAGCGCGAAAGACAAAGTGGTGGACCGCATGGATGGTCTTCCCCGGGGAGAAGTCGCAGGCTAACGGCGCTGCGTCGGGGTGACAACGGATGACGTGCCCGAAAACGGGAAGGCAAGCTCAGCGACGGCGGCGTCGCACCAGATCGCGTGCCAGCACCCCGACTACAATCAGGTTGATTGCCAGCACGGCCCAGGCGGTCCAGCCGGGGTGACGCACGATGGCATAGATATCGAAGGGCAGATAGATGGCCGCCGACAGGCAGCCCAGCACCGAGGCCCAGGCCTTGGCACGCCACAGACCCCAGGCTTCCACTACGTGCAGCAGGCCGTAGGCCAGCATGGCGGCAGCGGCTAGATGCACCGCATCGGGGCTGATGGTCTTGAGCAACGACGGCAATGCGCCGTGGTCCGGGTCCAGATTGAAACGACGGATCAGTGTGCTGACCGCATTTTGCAGGGGGAGCGGGCCCAGAAGTTCCAGGCCCGTCGCCGCTAACAGCGCAAGTGTTCCCTTGACCGCCTCAAGCAAGGCGATCACATGCAGTCCCGGATGCGCGCGCGGATCCGGGCTATAGGGCTTGGTGCTCACGCGTGTCGGCCTGACACCTTAGCCCGAACGACCAGCGCGCTTACGGTCGCTTTCGGTCAGGAACTTCTTGCGCAGGCGAATTTCCTTCGGGGTGACTTCCACCAGCTCGTCGTCCTCGATGAAGTCCAGGGCCTGTTCCAGCGTGTACTTGATCGCCGGGGTCAGCTTGATCGCATCGTCCTTGCCAGAAGCGCGCATGTTGGTCAGCGGCTTGGTCTTGATCGCGTTGACGGTCAGGTCGTTGTCCTTGGAGTGGATACCGATCAGCTGACCTTCGTACACATTGTCGCCTTCGGCGGCGAACAGGCGACCACGCTCTTCCAACGGCCCCAGTGCATAGGCCGGCGTTGCGCCCGGTGCATTGGCAATCATCACGCCGTTCTGGCGCTTGGCGATCGCGCCCTGTTCCTTCGGACCGTAATGGTCGAACACGTGGAACAGCAGGCCCGAGCCCTGGGTCAGAGTGCGGAATTCGTTCTGGAAGCCGATCAGGCCACGCGCCGGGATCATGTAATCCAGACGCACGCGGCCCTTGCCGTCCGGCTCCATGTTCTTCAGCTGGCCCTTACGGGTGCCCAGCTTTTCCATCACGCCGCCCTGGTGCTGTTCTTCGATGTCCACCACCAGCTGTTCGATCGGCTCCATCAACTTGCCGTCGATTTCCTTGATGATCACTTCCGGACGCGACACGGCCAGCTCGTAGCCTTCACGACGCATGTTTTCGATCAGCACCGACAGATGCAATTCGCCACGGCCGGAGACCAGGAACTTGTCGGCGTCGGAACCTTCCTCGACCTTCAGTGCCACGTTGTGCACCTTCTCGCGATCCAGACGGTCGCGCAGCTGACGGCTGGTCAGGAACTTGCCACCGGACAGGTCCTTGTTGCCGGCAAACGGCGAGTTGTTGACCTGGAAGGTCATCGAGATGGTGGGCTCGTCCACGGTCAGCGCCGGCAGCGACTCGGGGTGATCGAGCGCGCACACGGTGTCGGAAATGGTCAGCTCGGTCACGCCGGAGATGGCGACGATGTCGCCAGCCTCAGCGGTGTCCTGCTCGATGCGCTCCAGGCCCAGGAAGCCCAGCACCTGCAGTACCTTGCCCTGACGCTTCTTGCCTTCGCGGTCGATCACGCTGACCGGCATGTTCTTCTTCAGCACGCCGCGCTGGATGCGGCCGATGCCGATCACGCCGACGAAGTTGTTGTAGTCCAGCTGGCTGATGCGCATCTGGAACGGGCCGTCCGGGTCAACGTCCGGGGCCGACACATGCTGCATGATCGCTTCGTACAGCGGGGTCATGTCGCCGTCGCGCACGTTCGAATCCAGGCTGGCGTAGCCGTTCAGTGCGGAGGTGTAGACGATCGGGAAGTCCAGCTGCTCGTCGGTTGCGCCGAGCTTGTCGAACAGGTCGAACACCTGGTCGATCACCCAGTCCGGGCGTGCGCCGGGACGGTCGATCTTGTTGACCACCACGATTGGCTTGAAGCCCATCGCGAAGGCCTTCTGGGTCACGAAGCGGGTCTGCGGCATCGGGCCGTCCATCGCGTCGACCAGGATCAGCACCGAGTCCACCATCGACAGCACGCGCTCGACTTCGCCACCGAAGTCGGCGTGTCCCGGGGTGTCGACGATGTTGATGCGGTTGCCGTTCCAGGTGATGGCCGTGTTCTTGGCCAGGATCGTGATGCCACGCTCCTTTTCCTGATCGTTGCTGTCCATCACGCGCTCAGCCAACACAGTGCGTTCGGACAGGGTGCCGGACTGCTTCAGAAGGCAGTCGACGAGGGTGGTCTTGCCATGGTCAACGTGCGCGACGATGGCGATATTGCGGAGTTTTTCGATAGACATGCGGAAAGGGCCCCTGTCTGGCGCCAGTCTTGAGATGAGGTAAGCCCAACATTATAGCGGTTTCGTTGCGTTGCCGTTGCGGGTGCGCCAAAGTCGGTTCAGATCGCCCATTCAGCCAGCGTGACGAGGCCCACGGCCGGGGCGAGGTGAGTGTTGGACCATGGTCGTAACCACGCGGCCGGTCGCACGCCCGGGTGTATCCTAATGGGCTGTTGATCACTCCAGAACCTGCAAGGATTTCCATGTCCCTGATCGCCACCTTTGACACCTCCCGCGGCCCGATCGTTGTCGAGCTGTACCCGGAGAAGGCCCCGCTGACGGTTGCCAACTTCGTCAACCTGGCCAAGCGCGGCTTCTACAACGGCCTGAGCTTCCACCGTGTCATCGCCGACTTCATGATCCAGGGCGGTTGCCCGGAAGGTTCCGGCCGCGGCGGCCCGGGCTACCGTTTCGAAGACGAGGCCAACAATGGCGTCGGTCACGAGCGCGGCGTGTTGTCCATGGCCAACGCCGGCCCGAACACCAACGGCAGCCAGTTCTTCATCACGCACACCGCCACCCCGTGGCTGGACGGCAAGCACACCGTGTTCGGCAAGGTCACTCAGGGCCTGGACGTGGTCGATAGCGTTGCCCAGGGCGACACCATCAATACGCTTACAATCGAAGGCGACACCGACGCCGTGCTGGCCGCCAAGGCCGACCGCGTTGCGGAGTGGAACAAGATCCTCGCCGCCTGATCGCCTCCCGTCGAACGGCCGCCTTGTGCGGCCGTTTGCTTGTCAAAGCGCGCCGCCAGGCCTTGCGCTCCGCCAGCGCGCTACCCACCAACGCTTTTTAGCAGAGGAAACACCCCATGAAAGCACCTGTTCGTGTTGCTGTGACCGGCGCTGCCGGCCAGATCGGCTATGCCCTGCTGTTCCGCATCGCCTCCGGCGAAATGCTGGGCAAGGATCAGCCGGTGATCCTGCAATTGCTGGAACTGTCCAACGAGAAGGCCCAGGCCGCGCTCAAGGGCGTGATGATGGAACTGGAAGACTGCGCGTTCCCGCTGCTGGCCGGCATGGTCGGCACCGACGACGCCGAGGTGGCGTTCAAGGACATCGACGTGGCCCTGCTGGTCGGCGCGCGTCCGCGCGGCCCTGGCATGGAGCGCAAGGACCTGCTGCTGGAAAACGCCAAGATCTTCACCGCGCAGGGCGCGGCGTTGAACAAGGTCGCCAAGCGTGACGTCAAGGTGCTGGTGGTCGGCAACCCGGCCAACACCAACGCCTACATCGCGATGAAGTCGGCGCCGGATCTGAACCCGAAGAACTTCACCGCCATGCTGCGTCTGGACCACAACCGCGCGCTGAGCCAGCTCTCACTCAAGCTCGGTAAGCCGGTCGGCGGCATCGAGAAGCTGGTGGTGTGGGGCAACCACAGCCCGACCATGTACCCGGACTACCGTTTCGCCACCTCCGATGGCGCGTCCATCGGCGATGCGATCAACGACCAGGAATGGAATGCGTCCACCTTCATTCCGACCGTGGGCAAGCGCGGTGCGGCGATCATCGAAGCGCGTGGTCTGTCATCGGCAGCGTCGGCTGCCAATGCCGCCATCGATCACGTGCGTGATTGGGTGCTGGGCAGCAACGGCAAGTGGGTCACCATGGGCGTGCCGTCGGACGGCTCTTACGGCATTCCGGAAGGTGTGATCTTCGGCTTCCCGGTCACCACCGAGAACGGCCAGTACACCCTAGTCAACGATCTGCCCATCGACGACTTCAGCCAGAAGTACATCGACAAGACCCTGGCCGAGCTGGAAGAAGAACGCAGCGGCGTGTCGCACCTGCTGGGCTGAGTTTTTCGGTCACTGCTGTGATGAAAGCGCCGGGCATTGCCCGGCGTTTTTTATTGCGTGTCGCGGGGCGCATGTCTGCGCTGTCAGGTCAGGCCTTCCGCCTTCAGTGCGGCCTGCACATCGGCATCGGCCAACATGCGTTGCACAAACGCCTGTAGCGCATCCAAGCCATCCAGATTCACGGCGACTTTCTGCGCCCACAGCAAGGTCACGAACAGATACGCATCGGCACCGGTGTGGTTGTCGCTGGCAAGCCAGGTGCGACCTTGCAGATGCGCATCGACGCGCTCGTACAGCGTGCGCAACTTGCTGCGTGCATCGTCTTGACTGCGCGCAATCAGCGCGGGGTCTTGCAGATACGCCGTGCTGCCGAAGATCGGCTTGAACGCGGGATGCACGTCGGCATTGACGAAGGCGATCCAGCGATTGATTTCGGCACGGCTGCGCGCGGTGCCATCGCCGGACAGGCCGCTCAGCGGTGCGATGTCGGCGATGTAATTGAGGATGGCGGCATTCTGGGTCAGTGCCCAATCGTCGATCAACAGCAGCGGTACGGCGCCGGCTGGGTTCAGGCGCAGATACTCGGGAGATTTCATCGTCGCCGCTTCGACCACGCTCAGGTCGAACGGCAACCCCGACCAACGCAACACGATGTGATCTGCCAGCGAACAGGCGCCGGGCTTGGTGTACAGCTTCATGGACGATCCACACGGGAATGAGGTCCTAAGCTTAGCGGGCGGGCGACGCCGTGTGGAGCGTGCAGTTGGTGATTGAAAGCTGCAGCAGGGGCCGCGCCACTGGGCCCGGCGGTCGCGCCGGTTGCGGTTGTGTCGATGCTAATGCCGGCGCCAAGGTGGCCAGCGCGCGGCAGTCGGCGGCTGCGGCTCCTGAGTGATCAGGGCCATTTTGCAACCTATCCAGGTGAGGGAGTGCATCGACGTGTGACACGGCTTTATGCCGTGCTGATCAATCGTCATGCGGCGCTGTATTCGTCGCGCTGCAGCGACATGAGCATCTCGACGACGGTGTCTAGAGACGCGCCGAACGCGTCGGCAGTGCATCGCAGCGGCAGGACATCTTCGTGACACAGAACTAAAAGGGCACGCTGCGACATTGCGCGCTCAGGACGCGTTGCGCGGGCGCAATGTCTGCACGCGATAGAACGTGTGGTCGCCGATGGTCGCCACCTGATAGGCATTACGCCAGCTGGGGCTCGCAATTGCGCTTGCGGCAAAGTGACTGGCACCCGGCACGATCTCTTTGCGCTGGCCAACCGGTAGTGCCCAGTTGCGCTGCGCCGCCAGTGCCACGTCCAACGCCTTGTTCCAGGCATCGTCGTTCTTCAGCTGCGTACCCGGCGCCACAATTGTCGGTGCGAACTGCTTGCGTGCAGTGACCACCTGACACATCGAATCGCCCCACAAACCGCTATCCAGGCGACGCAACGCAACTTCCGCAACGGCCTGTTGGCCACGCAAGGTCTGGTCGCGCGCCTCCAGATAAACGGTGGTACTCAAACACAGTGAATCTGCGGCTGGCTGCGGTAACACATGCGACAGCCAGAGTATCCAAACAAGTTTCATAGAACTCCTTGCTCCGTATGGGCCGTTCCGCAGAGCATCCAATGTGGATGCACCAGTACAGAGGGCTTGGCGTCATGGGGAGGCGACCTGCAAAGGGGCGCCAAAGTTTCCGGCGAAAGAACATCTGCCGAAGGTGCCCACCAAATGCGGTGGGTCAAAAAGTTGGCGCAAGGTAGGCGCCCATCACATAATCGTGGCTGAATGAGACGGTTGACGATTGCGATTGCTTGCGATGTCTAGCGATGCGCAACATCGCGCCGTGCACTGCAGTATTGGATCTGCGTCGCATCGTTGCAGCGACTGTTGCGTTGCGTTACTGCATCGCCGTTTCGCGCGCGTTGATGCCATTACTTGTTGGCTTGAAATGTCGTTGGAATGGACAAAGAAAGCGGATTTCATAGCGTGTGAGATTTGTGCACGCACTCATCACGTGGTGTTATGTTTTCGAAGTTGCGTACTGCCGCTTCGCACGTTGCTTCGTGTGGATGTACTCGCATACAAGAGCTGTGGAAGCGCCGGGAGTAGCGGAAGTGCGAAGTGCATGAGATGCAGTTGTCGTGCGTGCTGCACGACTGATGATCTATGCAGCATCCGTTGATGCGGGAAGATGCGCAGTCTTGACGCATGTTTCCGATGGCAGCAGCAGAGGCAGCAGAGACGCAAGTTGTTGCATGAAAGCTAAGTTGCCATCACAACGCGGTTGCCGTCATTGGATGAGGTCGAAGGTTACTTGGCGATAGGCTGAAAGAACCTGTCGATCATTCGATGTGTCGATGATGTATTCGACTGCACTATGTTTTCCAAGATTGCATGCTTATGGAAACTCTGAACAACTCCCCTTGATCCTGCGACAATCACACAGACGCAACGGGACAACGACGATGCAACTGACCTTCGGCGATGCGGAGTACAACGGCAAGCGCAAGCGGACGCGGCGTGAGGTGTTCTTGGCCGAGATGGACCAGGTCGTGCCGTGGAAGGATCTGCTGGCACTGATCGAACCGCACTACCCGAAGTCGGGGCAGCCGGGGCGACAGCCGTATCGGCTGGAGACGATGCTGCGCATCCACTTTTTGCAGCAGTGGTACGCACTGAGCGATCCATCGGCGGAAGAAGCACTGTACGACACGGTGTCGATGCGCCGTTTTGCGAAGATCGGCGGGCTGGATGAGGTGCCGGATGAAACGACGATTCTCAACTTCCGGCATTTGCTGGAGCGGCATGATTTGGCGCGCAAGCTGTTCAACCGGGTCAACGCGCACCTGTCGCGTAAAGGGCAGAGTCTGCGGGGCGGGACGATCGTGGATGCCACGATCATTGCGGCGCCAAGTTCGACCAAGAACAAGGATGGCGAGCGCGATCCGGACATGCACCAGACCAAGAAGGGCAACCAGTACTTCTTCGGGATGAAGGCGCACATCGGGGTGGACGATGAGTCGGGCCTGGTGCACCACGTGGAATGCACGGCGGCCAACGCAGCGGACATCACGCAGGCGCACAAGCTGCTGCACGGCAAGGAAGACACTGTGAGCGGCGACAGCGGCTACACCGGGCTGGACAAGCGCGATGAGATGAAGGGCAAGCGCACGCTGCGCTACCTGATCGCGGAGAAGCCCTCGAAGCTGAAGCAGATCAAGAATAAGCGCGAACTGAAGTTGGCCAAGCGCTGGGAGCACACCAAAGCCAGCCTGCGTGCGAAGGTGGAACACCCGTTTCGGGTGATCAAGCGTCAGTTTGGTTACGTCAAGGTGCGCTATCGCGGTTTGGCGAAGAACACCGCACAGGTGCTGACGCTGTTTGCACTATCGAATCTGTGGCTGACGCGCAAAGCGTTAATGCCTGCTGCGGGGAAGCTGTGCCTGTAATCCAGGCAACACCCCGCAAACGTGCCGAAACCGGCAAAAAATCGGCGATTTGAGCGCCCTCAGCGCGGCGGATGCGGTTGCTTCGTTTTCCGGTCGCGTTGATCAGACCATCCTTATAAGCGTAAGCGTGCGAAGGCGCGGAAATACGGAAGCGCAGGAGAAAGAAGCCTCGAGGCACGTCTGTACCAAAGAAAAGAGGCATCGGCATGTCAGGTGCGATAGCCAGTGCAACATGGAATGGCATCAGAAACTCGCATCCACATTGCAAAATCTCCATCGAATGACGAGTAGCGCAGTGCGATCGCATCTTGGGGCGACACCTATGCTGTAGCGAAAATTGAAAATCAACAACGCACGCAGCAGGTATTAAGCAAAGCGCACTCTTGGTATGTAACTGCACATACAAGAAAAATTGCGCACATCAGGTTTGCAATTCAATCAATGACGTTGCGCAAATCGCGAGTTGGCACTGTTGTGCTTCTTCCGGAAAACACTGCAGCACCATGCGCAGCGCAGGCGATCAACAGGCAAAGTGTGCCGCACACGATTGGGCCCAGCGCCATTGCCCAAGTCAGATGATGGTGTGCGCCGACGCGGTGGCTGCATGCACTCAGCAACAAGCCAATCAACGCGCTGCCCGCTGCCAATGCGAGTTGAGCGCTCGCCGTGAGTACGGCGAACCCTCGTGCTTGTTGCGCAGCTGTTTGCGTAGTCACGAGTTCTGCGTGGCGCGCCCACACCCATTGGTTGATGCTACCTGCCGCCATTCCCATGGCGCACGCCAGCACTGCATCCCACAGTGTGCTGCGGGTCGTGGCGATGGCGAACACCAATCCCGATAACGTGAGTGCAGCGCCACAGCTGACCAAACGACCCAGGGTTGCGGTGGGCCAGCGTGCCGCCAGTGGTTGCACCAGCATCGTGCCCATTGCATAGCTGATCAACACCGCACTGCTCCATCCTGCGGCGCCAAGTTGTGATTGGGCTAGGTACGGAGCCAGCTTGGTAAAGGTCGGCAACGCTAGCGTTAGTGTCGCCAACACTGCCAGCGGTAGCAGTTCCGCGCGCTGCCACTGCGCTGCAGGTATGAGTGCCGACACTTCCGCAATCGGGTGAACGTGCAGTTGCAGCGTTTGGCGTAACCACCACGCCGAAAGCAGCGCGATACTGCTTACCAGTGCGACGATCAGTAATGCTGTCGACGCTGCATTGTGATCACCGGCCTTCAATACCAGCCCGATCGCTGCGCTGACCAGTAAAGCTGCCAAGCCGCTTCCGATCAGGCGCACTGCGCTGACACCACGTGCACCGCGCCAGGGCCAGCGCGCAAGCCCCAACAGCGTATTTTGCGCGACATCGCCCACCGCATATGCAGCGCGAAACGGTAGGCTGAGCAGCAGCACGCTGATAAGGCGGGCAGCGGGTGGAAGCAGCGGAGTTACGAACACCAGCGACAGCGTAACTGCGGCCAACGCAATGCCTTGCCACTGTGTCCGTCCCACCCGTGCCAGGTTAGTGTCAGCGCGCCAACGCTGTGCGGCAATCAGCCCCATCATTGCGCTGACGACCAATCCGCCCGCCACCGAAAACCCGGCTGCGACCGCACTCAGGCCAACATGTTCGGTCAACGCAAAAATCAGTAGCAATTCGCCGGTGAACCAGAGCAGGCTCTTGCCGAAATGGGCTGCAGCGTAGGCAAGCAGTGCAGCCGGCGGGAGCGCAGTGGGTAATGCGTGCGGTGGCGATGACATGCGACCAGTTATAGCCTAGCCGCACGACAGGAAAAAGAGCGCAGCCGGTGCAGACCACGGCATGTGCAACCATGCCGGCGCTGCTCACGCTGCATGCAGGTCAGGAATGCAGTCGAACCTCGAGCGCAGCGGCGGCAGCGTAGTGACGCCGTGCTGGCGAATCCCTTACAACGCCGCCGCCAGCCGACTCGCCTGGTTGATCGCGCGTTTGGCATCTAGTTCAGCGGCGACGTCGGCGCCACCGATCAGATGCGGCTGCTGGCCATTGGCTTGCAGCGCGGCTAGCAACTCGCGACGTGGCTCCTGCCCGGCACACACCACCACGGTGCCGACGTCGAGCAACTGCTCGCTACCTTCTACGCGAACGCGCAGGCCAGCATCGTCCACGCCTAGATATTCCACGCCGCCAAGCATTTTGACGCCCTTGGCCTTGAGCGTGGCGCGGTGGATCCAGCCGGTGGTCTTGCCCAGGCGGGCACCGGGCTTGCCGGGGCTGCGCTGCAACAGCCAGACCTGACGGGCAGGGCGCTCGGGCTGCGGTCTGGTCAACGCACCGCGTGTTTCGAAGCTCGGGTCCACGCCCCATTCGGCCATCCAGCGTTGCGGGTGCAGCGACGGCGATTCGTCCGTGTGCACCAGAAACTCGCCCACATCAAAACCAATGCCACCCGCACCGATGATCGCCACCCTGTCGGCGGCCACGTGGCGGCCCAGCACCACGTCGAGATAGCTCACCACCATCGGATGATCGGCGCCGGGGAAATCCACCTTGCGCGGCTCGATGCCCGTCGCCAGCACGATCTCGTCGAAGTCTTTCAGATCGGCCGCCTGCACGCGGGTGTTCAAGCGCAGCTGCACGCCGGTCGCTTCGATGCGATGGCCGAAATAGCGCAAGGTCTCGTTGAATTCCTCCTTGCCCGGGATGCGTTTGGCGACATTGAACTGCCCGCCAATCGCATCGCTTGCATCGAACAAGGTCACCTGGTGGCCACGTTCTGCTGCCACCGTCGCGCAGGCCAGGCCGGCCGGGCCTGCACCAACCACGGCGATGCGCTTGGGCGTGGTGGTTGGCGTGTAGTTGAGTTCGGTCTCGTGTGCGGCGCGTGGGTTGACCAGACAGGTGGCCAGCTTGTTGTCGAACACGTGATCCAGGCACGCCTGGTTGCAGGCGATGCAGGTGTTGATGGTGTGCGACTGCCCGGCGCGCGCCTTATTGGTCCACTGCGGATCGGCCAGCAGCGGCCGTGCCAGCGACACCATGTCTGCCGCACCGTCGGCCAGGATGCGTTCGGCCACTTCGGGCATGTTGATTCGGTTGGTCGCTACCACCGGAATGCGCAGATGCGGCTTGAGCTTGGCAGTGACGCCGGCAAACGCGGCGCGCGGCACTGAGGTAGCAATGGTGGGAATGCGCGCTTCGTGCCAGCCGATGCCGGAATTGATGATGGTGGCGCCAGCCCCTTCAATCGCCTGCGCCTGCACCAGAATTTCTTGCCATTGGTTGCCGTCTTCGACCAGATCCACCAGCGACAGCCGGTAGATGATGATGAAGTCCGGCCCGCAGGCTTCGCGGATGCGCCGCACGATCTCCACGGCAAAGCGCATGCGCTTGGTGGCATCGCCGCCCCAGGCGTCGCTGCGCTGATTGGTGCGCGCGGCGGTGAATTCGTTGATCAGATAGCCTTCCGAGCCCATCACCTCGACGCCGTCGTAGCCCGCCTCGCGTGCCAGCCGCGCGGCGCGCGCATACGCGCCGATCTGCCGGTCGACTGCACCAGCCGACAACGCGCGCGGAGTGAACGGGTTGATCGGTGCCTTGAGTTTGGATGGCGCCACCGACAGCGGGTGGTAGGCATAGCGCCCGGCATGCAGCAACTGCAGGCAGATCTTCGCGCCGTGTGCGTGGACCGCGCGGGTCACCTGGCGATGCGGGCGCACTTCCCACGGCCACGACAACTTGCCGCCAAATGGCTTCAGCCAGCCCACCACGTTCGGCGAAAACCCGCCGGTCACGATCATGCCCACGCCCCCGGCTGCGCGCTCGGCGAAATACGCCGCCAGCTTGGGGAAATCGCACGCACGGTCTTCAAGACCCGTGTGCATCGAGCCCATCAGGACGCGGTTGCGCAATTGCGTGAAGCCCAGATCGAGCGGGGTGAACAGGTGGGGGAAGGGCGAGGCGGACGGGCCGGTGGCGGGCGACATGATGTGGATACGCTGGCGTACGGAGTGCGCACGATGCCGGCAAACGGGCCTGGCGGCAAGTCCTCCGGCATCAGCGCTACCGCTGGGTGCCGCGGGTTTGATCAGAAATACGCCTTCGCTACCGCCTGCACGCACCGCGTCCCGATGCGCAGGTGTTCTGCGCACCCCGACGCATCGCGTCTGCGAACCCCGCCCGGCCGGCTTATTACCAGCCGGCCAGCACCAACTTGCCGATCATGCTGCCGCTTTCCAGCCGACGGTGCGCTTCGCGCAGCTGCTGTGCATTGATCGGCGACAGCGTTTCGGTGTGCGTGGTGCGCAGCTCGCCGACATCGATCAAGCTGGCCGCCCGGTTGAGAATGCGGTGCTGCTCGACCATATCGTCGGTCGCGTAGCGCGCGCGGGTGAACATCAGTTCCCAATGGATGCCGATGCACTTGGATTTGTAGGGCTCGCCTATCATCAGCGGCCCGCGCGGCTCCACGATCAAGCCCACGTGCCCCTGCGGCGACAGCACCTCGCCCAGTTGCTGCCAGTAGCGGTCGGTGTCGGCCAGATTGAGCGCTGCATCCACTGTGTCCATCCCCAGCACCTGCAGTTGCGGTTGCAGCGGTTGGTGATGATCGACGAAGTGGTGCGCGCCCATCTGGCGTACCCACTCGATGCTCTCCGGGCGCGAGGCGGTGGCAATCACCGTGAAGCCGGCATGCCGCGCCAACTGGATCGCGATGGAGCCCACACCACCGGCGCCGCCGATGATCAACAGATGCCTGCCGCGATTGCGCGCACCGTCGAAGGCAAATGGCATGCGCTGGAACAGCAACTCCCACGCGGTCAGGGTGGTCAGCGGTAGCGCGGCTGCCTGCGCGAAGCTCAGCGAGGTCGGCTTGCATCCGGCGATGCGTGCATCCACCAGTTGGTACTGCGCGTTACTGCCTTGCCGCCCGATATCGCCGGCGTAGTAGACCTCGTCGCCGACGGCAAAGGCCGTGACCTCCGGGCCGACCGCCTCGATCACCCCGGCAGCGTCGTAGCCCAGGATCTTCGGGGCCTGCAGCGGCTGCGGCTTGGGCGCGCGCACCTTTGTATCGACCGGATTCACCGAGATCGCTTCCACTCGCACCAATAAGTCATACCCCGATGGCGCTTCGGGCATCGGAAGTTCCATGTCAAGCAACGACTCGGGGTCGTCGATCGGAAGGTGGCGAGTGAGGGCGACAGCTTTCATCGGGACGCTCCTGGTGGGAAGTTCAGGGTGCGTTGTGGTGTAAGTCCACTGCAACTACCAACCCCACAATTCAGCTCGGACGAGGCTTGGCGTTCACTAACGTACTTCCGGGTTGAGCTTGAAACGCTGAAAACCAGTTAGTTATGAACCGTATTCAAGTGACTTAAGTGGGCTGCGGTTCATGCAGGTGCGCTACCCGAATTGAGCACCCGTTCCTTTCCTTCATGAAGCTGTATACGTAGTATTGCGTGGGATTGCGGGACGTGGTGATTGCTTTCACATGTTATATGACCGTTAACGCGATCTTCACCGAGGCCGGCTTAATCTGCGCCCCGATGGCTCTGGATGTGACGAGCATCTTTAACAAGCACAACGCCTCTATCGGTTTTATCTCCCAAAGAAGGAGCTGTATAAATGAACAAGAAAATTCTCACTGCCGCGTTGCTCGGCGGTCTGGCAGTTGCCCAGGCTGCTTCCGCGCAGGAGTTCGATGACCGTTGGTACCTGACCGGTAGCGCTGGCTTCAACTTCCAGGACAGCGATCGCCTGACCAATGATGCCCCGTTCGTCACCCTGGGTCTGGGCAAGTTCGTCAGCCCGAACTGGTCGATCGATGGTGAACTGAACTATCAGAACCCGAACTTCGATGCCAACCAGGATCTGAACTGGAGCCAGTACGGCATCTCGTTCGATCTGCGTCGCCACTTCATCCAGGAAGGCCGCGGCTGGAACCCCTACCTGCTGTTCGGTCTGGGCTATCAGCGTTCGGAAGAAGAATTCGACGCGACCCCGAACCCGGTGTCCCCGGGCCAGCAGAAGGACGGCAACTTTGCCGCCAAGGCTGGTGTCGGTCTGCAGACCACCTTCGACAAGCGCGTCGCCGTGCGTGCCGAGTTGGCCTACCGCGCTGACTTCAACGACCAGAGCGTTGCTGCCCCGCGCGAAGACTGGTTCGGCGACGTGCTGGCTTCGGTCGGCGTCGTGATCCCGTTGGGACCTGCTCCGTCGACCGCTCCGCCGCCGGCTCCGGCTCCGGTTGCTCCGAGCTGCGCCGATCTGGATGACGACGGTGACGGCGTCAACAATTGCGACGACAAGTGCCCGAACTCGCAGCCTGGCCAGACCATTGGTCCGGACGGTTGCCCGGTTCCTGTCTCGATCGACCTGAAGGGCGTGAACTTCGACTTCAACAAGTCGACCCTGCGTCCGGATGCGATCTCGATCTTGAGCGAAGCGACCGAAATCCTGAAGCGTTACCCCGACCTGAAGGTCGAGGTTGCCGGTCACACCGACTCGAAGGGTACCGACGCGTACAACCAGAAGCTGTCCGAGCGTCGTGCGACCACCGTGTACGATTACCTGACCAAGAACGGCGTCGATGCGTCGCGTCTGGTCGGCCCGATCGGCTACGGCGAGAGCCGTCCGATTGCTCCGAACACCAACCCGGATGGTTCTGACAATCCGGAAGGTCGTGCGAAGAACCGTCGTACCGAGCTGAACGTCCAGAACTAATTGGACCGCTAGCTTTGCTGCAGACAAAACCCGGCCTTGCGCCGGGTTTTGTCTGTGCAGGCCCTGGAAAAGCGCGCTCGAGCGCCGCTGATGCTGTCTGTGTTCACCCAGGCACGGTTCCTGTTGAAACAGCGTTCATCGCTGCCTACACTCGCCGCGTCAACACCATACTCATACTTGGAAAAACCCCGATGCTGCGTACCGCTACGGCAGGACTGCTCTGTCTCGCTCTGATTCCCGCCGCCTACGCCGCTCCGAACTGCGCTGGCAGCACGGTGTCCCAGCCGCTGCCGTTGCCCGCTACCGTCGTCGCACCGGCGGCTGCCGAGTTCTACACGCGCAGCGTGCAGCTGGGTATGCCCACTGGCGTGCTGGCACAGCCCTATAGCAGCGATCAGTCGGTGGACCGCGTGCTGCTGCGTTTGCGCGTGGAAGGCTGCCAGGACTTGGCCAAGGTCATTCCGCCCGGCGGCGCCGTCAACCCGAATGATCCGGCGGCCTACAAGGCCAAGACGGCGTTCGATAACACCCCGTGGCGCTTCGACATGAGCCAGAACGGCAAGCGCATGACGGCAGAAGAATTCGATGCCTGGATGAAGTCGCGCGGTGTGCGCGTGGTCAAGGCACGTCCGGCCGCTGGCGCGGCACCGGCAGCGCCAGCCGCACCTGCGGCCGACGCTAAGCCGGTCGAGAACAAGTAAGCCGCGCGGTCGGGACGGCATGCCCCGGCGGCCTGCGCCGGCAACGTCCCGGCAACGTCAGCGTGGTCTGGGTGCGGCAGGCGCAACGCGTGCGCCCGATGCGGCACCCGGCAATGCCGCGCCACGCCATGGGCTGGCGCGCGTGTTGTCCAAGCTTGGGGTTTGTTCGCGCACCGAAGCCGCGCGTTGGATTGCCGATGGCCGCGTGAGCGTGTCGGCACGCGTGGTGCGCGACCCCGAATTTCCGATCCGCGCCGATCAGCACTCCTCCATCACTGTCGACGGCTCGCCACTGGCGGGGCCAGCGCGCTGCTATCTGATGCTCAACAAGCCGCGCGGCGTGGTCACCACCGTGCGCGACGAGCAGGGCAGGGACACGGTGTATCGCTGCTTCGATGGTGCCGGGCTGCCGTGGATCGCCCCGGTCGGTCGCTTGGACAAGGCGAGCGAAGGCCTGCTGCTTTTCAGCAACGACCCGCAGTGGGCGGCGACAGTGACCGACCCGACGACCGGGCCGGACAAGACCTACCACGTGCAGATCGATTGCCGGCCCAGTGCCGCGCAACTGGCGCAGTTGCAGGCCGGTGTGGTCGATCCGGATCCTGAGGGCGAGGGCATGCTGTTGCGCGCCAAGCGGGTCAGCGTGCTGCGCGAAGGCGAACGCAATGCCTGGCTGGAAATCGTGTTGGACGAAGGCCGTAATCGGCAGATCCGCCGGTTGTTGGCTGCGGTGGACATCGGTGTGCTGCGGCTGATACGCGTGGCGATCGGCCCGCTGGCGATGGGTGAACTATGCAAAGGTGCGTGGCGAATGCTCAGCGCCGAAGAAGTCAGGGCGCTGCTGCCGGCGCCCGCCAGCGCGCCAGACGCGCGCTGAGCAGGGCGCTCACCACTTCGTAAGCGCGCGCATCGCCGGCACCGTTGGCATCGTGACGGCGGCCTTTGGCGTGATTACAGCCGGCACAGGCCAGGGCGAGATTGCGCGCATCGTTGGCATCGTCGCCGACCAATGCACACAGCGCCGCCGCCGCGTGCCGCCCGAACCAGGCTTGCGGCACCACGTGTTCCAGCGTGGTGTGGCCAAGCGGCTCGCCATCGGCGCGTATCTGCAGATGCCGACGGCAATGCAGGCAGCGCGTATCCCAATGACCGTCGAGCAGTTGCGCCTGCGCGTCGGTCTGCGCCGCCAGCAGCAGCCGTTGGCGCAGGAGCGTGCGCATGCTCAGGCGTCGATGACCTTGAGTTCGCGCCCGATCTTGATGAAGGCCTCGATCGCTTGATCCAGGTGGTCGCGCGTATGCGCCGCGCTGATCTGAGTGCGGATACGCGCTTGCCCTTTGGGCACCACCGGGAAGAAAAAGCCGATGGCGTAGATGCCTTCTTCCAGCAAGCGCTTGGCGAATTTTTGTGCCAGCGGTGCGTCGTACAACATCACCGGGCTGATCGGATGCACGCCCGGTTTGACATCGAAACCGGCGGCGGTCATGCGCTCGCGGAAATATCGGGTGTTTTCGACCAGCTGCGTGCGCAGCTCGCCGGCGGCATCCAGCATCTCGAAAGCCTTAATGCCGGCAGCCACCACGTGCGGCGGCAACGAGTTGGAGAACAAGTACGGACGCGAACGTTGGCGCAGCAGTTCGATCACTTCGCGCTTTGCGGTGGTGAAGCCGCCGAGTGCGCCGCCCATGGCTTTGCCCAGCGTGCCGGTGAAGATATCGATCTGGTCGAGCACGCCCTTGACCTCGGCCGAGCCGCGGCCGGTGGCGCCAAGAAAGCCGGTGGCGTGGCATTCGTCGATATGCACCAGCGCGTTGTATTTGCGCGCCAGGGCGGTGATTTCGTCCAGCGGGGCGATGAAGCCGTCCATCGAGAACACGCCGTCGCTGGTGATCAGCTTGGTCTTGCACCCGGCGGCGTCGGCGGCCTGCAGCTGCGCTTCCAGGTCGGCCATGTCGCAGTTGGCGTAGCGGAAGCGTTTGGCCTTGCACAGGCGCACGCCATCGATGATGGAGGCGTGGTTGAGCGCGTCGGAAATGATCGCGTCGTGCTCGCCGAGCAGCGGTTCGAACAGACCGCCGTTGGCATCGAAGCAGGCGGCGTAGAGGATGGTGTCTTCGGTGCCGAAGAACTCGGCGATGGTGCGTTCGAGCTGCTTATGCAGATCCTGGGTGCCGCAGATGAAGCGCACCGAGGCCATGCCGAAACCGTGGCTATCCAGCGCGTCCTTGGCGGCCTGGATGATGCCCGGGTGGTCGGCCAGACCGAGATAGTTGTTGGCGCAGAAGTTCAGCACGCGGCGGCCATCGGCCAGGGTGATTTCGGCCGACTGCGGGCCGTTGATGATGCGCTCGGACTTGAACAGGCCCTGGGCCTGGATGGCGTCCAGTTCGGCGGCGTAATGGGCGGTCAGCGCGGCAGGAGCGGTGGTCATGGCGGTCGCAGTGGCAGAAAGAAGCGCAATGTTAACGATCACGGTGGCGTACCACTACGTCATGCAAAATCGGCATGAGCAGCTGCGCTGATGTCATTTCACCGCCTGCGTGCCGCAGCGCAAGCATGGCATGCTTGCTGTTCAGCTGTGCTCAACCGGCCAGGAGATCGTCGTGACATACCCCCGTTTCCGTTTTGCCTCCCTTCTTTGCGCCTTGCTGGTCCTGGCCGGCCCGGCTGGCGCACGCGAGATCGGGCTGCTCAACGTGAGCTACGACCCTACCCGCGAGTTCTATCGCGACTACAACACTGCCTTTGCCGCGCATTGGAAACAGCAGCATCCGCAGGACACCGTCACCGTGGAAACCTCGCATGGTGGCTCGGGCAAGCAGGCGCGCGCTGTGATCGACGGCATCGAGGCCGACGTGGTGACGCTGGCGCTGGCCTACGACGTGGATGCCATCGCGCAGAAGTCCAAGCTGATCGATACCGATTGGGAAAAGCGCCTCCCCGATAACAGTGCGCCGTACACCTCGACCATTGTGTTTCTGGTGCGCAAGGGCAACCCGAAGAACATCCACGACTGGCCAGACCTATTGCGCTCGGGCGTGGCGGTGGTGACACCGAACCCGAAGACCTCCGGTGGCGCGCGCTGGAACTATCTGGCCGCCTGGGCGTACGCCGACCATATCTTCAAGGGCGACCGCGAGCGCATCGTGCGCTATATGCAGGCATTGTTCCGCAACGTTCCGGTGCTGGATACTGGCGCGCGCGGCGCCACAACCACGTTCGTGCAGCGTGGCATCGGCGATGTGCTGCTGGCCTGGGAAAACGAGGCGCTGCTGGCGCGCGAGGAACTGGGCAAGGACAAGTTCGAGATCGTGGTGCCGAAGTTGTCGATCCTGGCCGAGCCGTCGGTGGCATTGGTCGACAAGAATGTCGACAAGCATGGCACCCGCGATGTGGCCGAAGCCTACCTAAGCTATTTGTACGCGCCGGAAGGGCAGAAGCTGGCAGCCAAGCATTTCTATCGCCCGCGGCATCCGGAATTTGCCGACCCGGCCGACATGGCGCGTTTTCCGGATATCAAACTGGTGACTATCCAGCAGGCATTCGGCTCGTGGGACAAGGCGCAGCAGGAGCACTTCGCCGACGGTGGCGTGTTCGACCAAATCCAGGCCAACAAGTAGGCGATGTCGATGTCGGTTGCACCGCACCCAGCGCCCTCATCGCGCCGCCGCGTGATGCCGGGACTGGGCCTGAGTTTGGGGATCACGTTGACCTGGCTTGGTTTGATCGTGCTTATCCCGTTGTTGGGCATCTTCAGCAAGACCAGTGGCCTGGGCTGGGAAGGTCTGTGGCGGGTATGGAGCGAGCCGCGCGTACTGTCTGCGCTGCGGGTGAGTTTCGGCACCGCGTTTGCGGCTGGCGCCTTCAATGCGGTGATGGGCACCTGGGTGGCGTGGGTGTTCGTGCGCTACCAGTTTCCGGGCAAGCGCTTCTTCGACGCGGTGATCGATCTGCCGTTCGCGTTGCCGACTGCGGTGGCCGGCATTGCGCTGACCGCGCTGTATGGAGGCAATGGCTGGGTTGGTCGTTGGCTGGAGGCAATCGGTATCAAAGTCGCCTACACGCAGCTGGGTATCGTGCTGGCGCTGGTGTTCGTCGGCTTGCCGTTCGTGGTGCGCGTGGTGCAGCCGGTGCTGGCCGAGAGCGATCGTGAAATAGAGGCTGCCGCTGCCACATTGGGTGCCTCGCGCTGGCAGACGGTATGGCGAGTGGTGCTGCCCGGCGTGTGGCCGGCGGTGCTGACCGGATTTGCGCTGGCATTTGCGCGGGGCGTGGGTGAGTACGGCTCGGTGATCTTTATCGCCGGCAACCTGCCCAATTCCACTGAGATCGCGCCGCTGCTGATCACCATCCGGCTGGAGGAGTTCGACTACGCCGGCGCCACCGCCATTGCCGCGGCCATGTTGTTGCTGTCGTTCGTGATTTTGCTGGTGGTCAATACGTTGCAGGCATGCCTGCTGCGCTATCAACGGAGGCCCGTATGAGCGATGCTGTTTCCTCGCTGCCCTCCATGTTGCCCACCCATGCCATGACCAAGCAGGCGCGTCGCATCACCGATTCGGCCACCAATGAGTCGCGTTGGGTGCAATGGCTGATGATCCTGGGTGCTTTGCTCTTTTTGCTGGCGTTTTTGCTGCTGCCGCTGGTACTAGTGTTCGCCGAGGCGTTGCGTGGCGGCTGGGAGACCTTCCTGCGCGCGGTGGTCGACCCCGATGCGTTGTCGGCGGTCAAACTGACCTTGTTGGTGACGGCGATCGTACTGCCGTTGAATCTGATATTCGGCGTAGCCGCTGCGTGGGCCATCAGCAAGCATCAGTTCTGGGGCAAACGTCTGCTGGTCAGCCTGATCGACCTGCCGTTCTCGGTGTCGCCGGTGGTGGCGGGCTTGATTTTCGTGCTGATCTTCGGCCGCAGCGGCTGGGCCTGGCCGTTGATCGACGAAGGCTGGCATGTGCAGTTGCCGGCGCTGGGCGAATGTGTGATTCAGCTGCCGCGGATCGTGTTTGCGTTGCCGGGCATCGTGCTGGCGACGACGTTCGTGACCTTCCCCTTCATCGCGCGCGAGTTGATGCCGCTGATGGAGCAGCAGGGCAGTGACGAAGAACTGGCGGCATTGAGCCTGGGTGCGAGCGGCTGGCAGATGTTCTGGCGGGTGACCCTGCCCAATATCCGCTGGGGCCTGTTGTACGGCGTGCTGTTGTGCGCCGCGCGTGCGATGGGTGAATTCGGTGCGGTGTCGGTGGTGTCCGGGCATATCCGTGGACGCACCAACACGCTGCCGCTGCATGTGGAAATTCTCTACAACGAATATGCCTACAGCGCCGCGTTTGCCTGCGCCTCGCTGCTGGCATTGACTGCGCTGCTGACGTTGGCGCTGAAGACGTATCTGGAATGGCGGCACGGCGATTCGCTGGCCGCCAACCACCGCCACTGAGGTGACCATGGGCATCCGCATTCACCACCTGCGCAAGCAGTTCGAAAGCTTCACCGCACTGGACGACATCAGTCTGGAAGTGCGGCAGGGCGAGTTGCTGGCGCTGCTTGGGCCCTCCGGCTCGGGCAAGACCACGCTGTTGCGGATCATGGCCGGGCTGGAGCATGCCGATGGCGGGCAGGTGCTGTTCGGCGATGAAGATGCCACCCGCATGAGTGTGCAATCGCGCCGGGTCGGCTTCGTGTTCCAGCACTACGCGCTGTTCAAGCATATGGACGTGTTCGAGAACATCGCGTTCGGTTTGCGCGTACGCCGTGGCAATGAGCGTTGGGCCGAGGCGCGCATTCGCGCACGCGTGGAAGAACTGCTGGCGCTGGTGCAACTGCAGGGTCTGGAACAGCGTTATCCCACTCAGCTCTCCGGCGGCCAACGGCAGCGCGTGGCGTTGGCGCGTGCGCTGGCAATCGAGCCGCGCGTGCTGCTGTTGGACGAGCCTTTCGGTGCGCTCGACGCCCAGGTCCGGCGCGATCTGCGGCGCTGGTTGCGCGCGTTGCACGAGCGCACCGGGCTGACCACGGTGTTCGTCACGCATGATCAGGAGGAGGCCTTGGAGCTGGCCGATCGGGTCGCCATCCTCAATCATGGCCGCATCGAACAGTTGGATACGCCGGCGGCGATCTATGATCGCCCTGCATCGCCCTTCGTTTACTCCTTTGTGGGCGCGGTGAACCGCATTCCCGGCGTGCTGGCGCAGGGCCAGATCGACGTGGCCGGGCACGCGCTGCCTGCCAACGACAGCGGTCTGGTTGCCGGTCCGGTCGATGTCTACGTACGGCCGGAGGACTTGGTGCCGGATCCGGCAGGGTGGCCGGCGACAGTGGAGTGGGCCCAGCGCAGCGGTGGGCGATTGCGCTTGCGCGCCACGTTGCAGCCGGCCGGCAACGAGGTCGAGGTCGAACTGCCGGCTTCGGCAGGCGGCTACCAGCCGGGCGAGCCGCTGCGCCTGGCTGCGCGCCACTACGGCGTGTTCCCCGGCAACTGACGACCACCGCCCCGGCCTAGCAGCGCGGCCAGGCATCGTACGGTTTTGCAGACCGCATGACGTGGAGCTCAGCCTTGGGTTTGCTTCGTTTTCTCCCGACACCGTGTGGGGGAACGGGCATCTTTGTATGCGCCCTGTCTCAAGAAGAGCCCGCCTGAGTCGATTACGTGGCCAGTGACACACCAAGCGGATCCGTGGAGAGCTGCGCGGATGTGCGCTGTGTCAAGCGAGCGAAATAGCGATGTTGCACTGCAGGGACGACTGAATTAAGAAGTCATGGCAGGCCTCGCTTCGCGCAATCCGACCGCCCTTCGTTTTTGGAGATGCCCTATGAAGCTGTTTTCGCCTATGTGCTGTGCCCTTTTGTTGAGCAGCGTCGCCCCGCTCGCGTACGCAGAGGAAGCAAGCACCGCCTCGCCGTTGTCCGGTACCTTCGCTGTCACCAGCGACTACGTGTTCCGCGGCATTTCCCAGACCAATGGCGATCCCGCATTTCAGGCCGGGCTGACCTATAAGCACCCCTCTGGCTTCTACGTGGCTGCTTGGACATCCAACGTCGATCCCGGCGCGGGAGATCCGGACTGGGAAGTGGATGGAACGGTTGGCTATGGCGTCGAACTGGGCAAGCAGTGGGACCTCGATGTCGCCCTCACCCGCTACAACTATCCGGGGGCGGGCGAGACGAACTACAACGAACTGGTCACCAAGACGACATTCCTGAAAACCTACAGCCTGACCGTCGGGTACACCAACGATCTGTACGGCAGCAAGACCGACGGCTATTACTACGCGCTGGACGCAGTGTGGCCGCTGCCGCACAAGTTCAGCGTCGGAGCACACGTCGGGCACACCATCTACACCTCGGCATTGAGGCAGGTAGATCACGATTACAACGATTATGCGATCACCGTTGGCAAGAGTTTCGGCCCGCTTGCGTTGAGCGTCGGCTACTACGACACCAGCGAGCCTGCCGAATTCGGGTTCGGTCGTCCCAATACCGAAGGCCGGACCGTCGCCACCGCCACGGTGACGTGGCCATGACACGACCGCGCTGAGCGGACCGGCAAAAGGCGCCTCGCGGCGCCTTTTGCGTTTGCGTTTCGATCTGCGCTTGGATCAGTTCCAGCTGAGCACGACCTTGCCGGCCTTGCCCTGTTCCATCAGGTCGAAACCTTTCTGGAAATCGTCGATCGGCAGCTGATGGGTTAGCACCTTGTGCAGCGGAAAACCCGACAGCACCAGCTGCGTCATCTTGTACCAGGTCTCGTACATCTTGCGGCCGTAGATACCTTGCACGGTCAGGCCCTTGAAGATGATCTTGTCCCAGTCGCAACCGGCACCGCGCGGTATGATGCCGAGCATCGCAATCTTGCCGCCGTGGTACATGCAATCGAGCATGTCGTTGAACGCGCGCGGGTTGCCGCTCATTTCCAGGCCTACGTCGAAGCCTTCCATGTGCAGGTCGGCCATGACGTCCTTGAGCGAGGTCTTGGAGACATTGACCACGCGCGTGGCGCCCATGTCGGCCGCCAGCTTGAGACGGAAATCGTTGACGTCGGTGACCACCACATTGCGCGCACCGATGTGCTTGCAGATGCCGGCGGCAATGATCCCGATCGGGCCGGCACCGGTGATCAGCACATCTTCGCCGATGACGTCAAATTCCAGCGCGCAGTGCGCGGCATTGCCGTAGGGGTCGAAGAACGCGGCCAGCTCGGAGGGAATCTGGTCCGGGATCGGCCACAGGTTGCTGGCCGGCATCAGCATGTATTCGGCGAAGGCACCATTGACGTTGACGCCGATGCCCACCGTGTTGGGGCACAGGTGCGGGCGGCCGCCGCGGCAGTTGCGGCAGTGGCCGCACACGATATGGCCTTCGGCCGACACGCGCTGGCCAACCTGGTAACCGGTCACCGCCGAACCGAGCTCGGCCACGCGACCGACGAACTCATGGCCAATGGTCAGACCGGGCTTGATGGTGCGCTGGCTCCACTCATCCCACAGGTAGATGTGCAGATCGGTGCCGCAAATGGCGGTCTTTTCCAGCTTGATCAGCACATCGTTGGGGCCGGGCGTCGGCACGGGCACCTGTTCCAGCCAGATGCCTTTGTTCGCTTCGCGCTTGACCAGCGCCTTCATCGTCTGCGCCATCTGGCGGAACCTGCTGAGTGAAAGTAAGGCGGCGATTATAGGCGTCGGGGCCGGTATGCCATGCGGCGGTGCGGGAAGGAGCTTTATCGAGCGGCTGAGGTCCGCCGGGAGGGTGGGCTAGGGGAGTTCCTTCTCCATTCCGGACACGGTGCCGCGCAGCGCCGGGAGAGGTCGGCGCTCAGCGGTATGTTGCCGCCTAAGATGGCAAGCGCGTCGCCACGCATTGCCAAGGTGAATCATCGGCCTCACCCAATCTCGACCTCAGCTTCGTGCCGCGGTCCTGTCCGGTCCGGGGTGCGTTTGCGGCACAGACGCTTCTGGGCACGCCAGTGGCGCGCTTGCTGTGCCTTTTCGCCCCCACGTGAGAAGGGGCGATTGCGGAGCAGTCAGGCGCTGCTTAGAACTTCACATCCAGACTCAAGAAATATTGCCGCGGCGCGCCCACCACCATGGTCTGGTTGTAGCCGTCCGGATCGGAGGCGACATAGCCGTTGGTGCCGGTGCTGGCGAAGTAGCGCTTGTCGGTAAGGTTGGTGACGTTGAGTGCCAGCGCCACATCCGCCACACCGCCAACACGGCCGAAGTCGTAACGCGCGCCGGCATTGAACAGCCAGTACGACGGCACCTGCGAGTCGTTGAGGAAGGTGATGTAGCGCTTGTCCACGTACTTGCCGTCCAGATCCAGAAGCAGGTTGCCGATCTGGTAGCTGGCGCTGGAAGAGAACATCAACGCCGGGATGCCGACCACATCCTTGCCGGACGTCGCAACCACACCGTTGTTGAGGTAATCGTCCTGGTAACGCGAGCGGTTCCACGAGAGCGAATTCAACCAGCTCACGCCTTCGGTCGGCCGCCACATCAGTGCCAGATCCGCACCGGCGCTATGCACCGCGCCGACGTTGCTGAGGATCGAGGCGCAGGTCTGCACCGCGGTGCACGGCGAGGTGGTCAACAGACGGTTGGAGAACTTGGTGAAGTAGGCGTCGGCCGACAGCTGGAACTGCGCGTCCTGCACGCGATAGCCCACCTGCACGGTCTGCGATTCTTCCGGCTCCAGCGTGGCGCGGCTGCGGTCGAAGGCGGCCTGCGAGGTGGCGAATGGGGTGAAACCGAAGGCGGCGATGTTCTCGCTGTAGGACGCGTAGAGGTCCTGGCGCTCGTCGAGTTTGTAGTTCACGCCCACCTGCGGCAGGAAATTATCTTCGGCGCGGATGCGGCCTTGTGCCAGTGCGGTGGTCGGTACCAGCGATTGCGCGCGCGTGGTGGTGCTGAGCGCCTTTGCACCGTAATTCAGCGTCAGGCGGTCGTCGAGCAGGTGCACGGTGTCCTGCAGGTACAGCATGCGGGTCTGCGTGGTGTAGCGCTGCAGGAAGTCGCGGCGGAACGGGGTCTGTGCTTCGTACACGTTGTACAGCGAGGTGTAGCCCTCGTTGCCGAGCGCGAAGTAATTGCGGCCCTGCGAGGTACGCGCGTTTTCTGCCCATGCGCCCACTTCCAGATCGTGATTGCCCCACGACCATTTCAATGCGCTGGTGCCGCCAAAGCGATCCAGGCCGTAATCGGTGGTGCGCATCGACAATGGAATGTCTGCAGAGGTGCGCACATACGGCGTCACCCATTGGCCTTCGCCACGATTACCGTGGTAGTAGCCGCTGGCATCGAGCGTGGCGCCGCCAAACACGAAGGTGCCCGACAAACCCGCCAGATTGTCGCGACGCAGGCCGCCGCCGGCGTAGTAACTGGCATCGAGCCAGCTGTAGTCGCCGGGCAGGCCGGCCAGCGATTGCGGGTAGCCGTTCGCCACGCCGCTGGTGGCGCCGGTGTTCTGATACGCACGTGCCATCTGCACGGCGGTGGCCCAATCCGGCTGCAGGTAATCGTAGTCCCAGCCGAGTGCGCGCTGGCTGGTCAACGACAGATCCATGTAGTCGTATTCCTTGCGCCGCGAGGTATCCACAAACAGGCTCAGACGGTTGCCGTCGCCCCATTGGTACACCGTCTTGAGATTGGCCTGTTCAGATGTTTGATCGCCATAGCCTTTCCACTTGTCGGTGCTGGCATTGGCATAAGACAGATAGGCCGACAACCCATCGCGATCGCCGGTGTCGGCACGTACGAATGTCCGGCGTGTTGCGTCGCTGCCCACCGTCTGCACCAGCCGCGCGCCGGGCGTGGTCTGCGGATCGGCCGAGTAGAACTGCATTGTGCCGCCCAGATTGGTATTGGACGCCGTGCCAAGTGCACCGGCGCCTTGCGCAATCTCCACCGAGCCGAGGTTTTCCGAAATGATGGCGCGCGTGATGTGCAAGCCGTTGGTCACGCCGTAGCTCATGTTGCCGAGCGGAATGCCGTCGAGCGTGTAACCCAAGCGGCTTTGATCAAAGCCATGCAAGGTGACCTGGGTGGACCACTCGTAGGTGCCGAACGGATCGGCGGACTGGAACTGCACACCCGGTAGTTTTTCCACCGCCTTGAATGCGCTGCTGCCGGGTGTCAGCTGCTCGATGTCCTGCCGGCTGATGCGCTGCACCTGGCGCGTACTGCCTTGCGACACCACGTTGATCGCATCCAGTTGTGTTGCATTAGCCGCGTCGGCGACAGGCGCCGCTGCCTCCGCCACCGGAGCAACGGCAACCGGGTCGGCCGGCGACGCGGCCTGCGCGATGACGGGAAGCAGTGTCGCCACGGCAAGGGCAAGCGGAGTGACATGAAAGCGACGGGCGGAAGTCATGGGGGAGTCCTGTTCGGGCACGGCTGAGGGCGGACGCACGGTGCAAAGCCGGCGTTTCGCGACGCAGGGTGTCAACGACGTATGAAACATTGATGACGGTGGCTGTCGCAAAACTGTCGCGCTCGCCCGCTATACGTGTCGGCGTACGCGTCCTTTTTTGCAGGTGTTGTCGCCATGACGTCTTCCCCCTCGCGCCGCGATTTCCTCAAGCGCGTTGCTGCGCTCACCGCCGCCGGCGCCTTGCCATCGTCGATCGGCCGCGCGCTTGCGCTGCCAGCCAACCCGCGCACAGGCACCTTGCGCGATCTCGAACACGTGGTGATCCTGATGCAGGAAAACCGCTCGTTCGATCATTACTTTGGCGCGCTGCGTGGCGTGCGTGGCTTCGGCGATCCGCGCGCGTTGCAACTGCGCGACGGTCATCCAGTGTGGAGTCAGCCCGCAGCCGATGGACGACGTCTGCTGCCGTTTGCGTTCGATTCGCAAAATACCTGCGCGCCATTGATCAAAAGCCTGGATCACTCCTGGAAGGCCGGCCATGGACAGGATCCGGCACGCTGGGCCGAATACGATGCGTGGGTGCCGTACAAGGGCGAACTGACGATGGGATATTTCCAGCGTCACGACATCCCGTACTACCACGCGCTTGCCGACGCGTTCACCATCTGCGACGGCTATTACTGCTCGCTGCACGGGCCGACCAATCCCAATCGCATGTACTTGTTCACCGGTACCAGCGGCCCGAGCGTGGGCAACGTCGGTGCTCAGGCCGTGACCAATGCCGACGACAGCAACTGGACCGCCGACATGGCGCGCGACAAGCCAGGCTACGCAGCGTTGGAGTGGACCACGTACGCGCAGCGTCTGCAGGCCGCTGGCGTGGACTGGCGGGTGTATCAGGAATACGACAACTTCGGCTGCAATTCGCTGGCGTATTTTTCGCATTATCGCGATCTGCACACAGACGACGAACGGTATCGGCGTGCACGTGCATGCGTGCCCGGTTCCACTGCAGAAAATGCTGCTACCACCCAGGCCGAGCATCTGGTCGCCGCGATCGCCGCCGATGTGCAGGCCAATCGTTTGCCGCAGGTATCGTGGGTCATTCCACCCACGGCATATTGCGAACATCCGGAAGCACCGCCCGCGTATGGCGAATCCCTGGTGGCACGCGTGATCGATGCACTCACCGCCAATCCCGAGGTGTGGGCAAAGACCGCGTTGATCATCAATTACGACGAGAACGACGGCTTCTTCGATCACGTGCCAGCGCCATTGCCGGCACTGGACGCGCGCATGGGGCGCAGCAATGTCGATACCCGTGGCGAGGTCTACGACGGCTTGCCGATCGGCCTGGGCATTCGTGTGCCGATGCTGGTGATTTCGCCATGGACGCGTGGTGGCTGGGTCAATTCGCAGGTGTTCGATCACACCTCGGTGCTGCGCTTGCTGGAGCGGCGCTTCGGGGTGGCCGAGCCGAACATCAGCCCCTGGCGTCGCGCCGTGAGTGGTGATCTCACCAGCGTGTTCGACTTCCGCAAGCCGGACGATTCGGCATTGAGTGCGTTGCCGTCGGTCGACGACTATCGCGCACGCACGGCAGCTGTGCGCGATAAACCGCTGCCGGTTCCACCGACCGCCGCAACGATGCCGAAACAGGAGCCAGGACAACGACCGGCGCGTGCATTGCCCTACGCATTGCAAGTGCACGCACGCGTGCACGACGCAACAGGCGTGCAGCTGCAGTTCGTCAATGGCGGCGCGGCTGCAGCGGCGTTTAACGTTTACAGCAGCGCTGCCAGCGGCGGCCCGTGGTACTACACGGTGCTACCCGGCACGCAGCTGGATGATGTGCCGGTCGGGGCAACTTATAACGGTGCGTACACCTTGCGCGTGCATGGACCAAATGGCTTCCTGCGCGAATTCGCTGGCGAGGTTTCACCGACCTCCACGCCATCGGCAGTACCGTGGGTGGACGCGCGGCAGGATGGCGACGCGTTGGTGCTGGAAATCGGCAATGCGGGGCAGCGCGCATGCACCCTGCAGCTGCGTGCGCTGGACTATGCAGATCCAACCGCGCGCACGTTGCAACTGGCTGCAGGTCAGCGCGCGACCATTCGCCTGGCGCTCGCGGCCAGCGATCACTGGTACGACCTTGTGGTCGAGCAACCGGGTAGCGCTTTCCGTCGCCGGCTGGCCGGGCATCTGGAAACCGGCAGGCCCAGCCGTAGCGACCCCGCGTTCGGCCGCGTCTAAGCCGACGCTCGCCCGGTACGCTGCAGGCCGGTCAGCTGGCGTGTACTGCGCGGCCCAAATATCTGCAGGTCGACAGGGGCGCGCAGACCCTGCCATCAGTCATGAAGTGCGCCGCAGATACGAGAGTTAGAGTGTAACGAAAATGACTCTGGGGCTGTCGATGCGTCCGAACCTGTTCGCTGTTTCCATGCTGGCCACGCTGGCAGTGGCTTCATCTGCGCAAGCCGGCGAGGGGATGTGGGTTCCACAACAACTGCCGGAGATTGCCGGACCACTGCAACAAGCCGGCTTGCGTCTTTCGCCGCAGCAACTGGCCGACCTGACCGGCGATCCGATGGGCGCGGTGGTGTCGTTGGGCGGCTGCACCGCCAGCTTCGTCTCGCCGCAAGGGCTGGTCGTGACCAATCACCATTGCGCGTACGGCGCGATCCAGCTCAACTCCACTGCGCAGAAGAATCTGATCCGCGACGGCTTCAGCGCCGCCAGCGCCGGGGCGGAACTGAGTGCCGGGCCAAACGCGCGCATCTACGTGCTGGACCGCATCACCGACGTCACCGAGCAGGCGAACGTGGCGATCGCCGGCGCCGGTAGCGATGCGCTCAAGCGCACCCAGGCGCTGGAAACGTTCGACAAGGCCCAGGTTGCGGCCTGCGAATCCGAGGCCGGCTACCGCTGCGAGCTGTACAGTTTTTCCGGCGGCAACACCTATCGGCTGTTCCGCACCCTGGAGATCCGCGACGTGCGCCTGGCCTACGCGCCGCCGTCGGGATCGGCAAATTCGGCGGCGACGTCGACAATTGGATGTGGCCGCGCCACACGGGCGATTTCTCCTTCTACCGCGCCTATGTCGGCAAGGACGGCAAGCCCGCTGCCTATGCCAAGGACAATGTGCCGTATCGGCCCAAGCACTTCCTGAAATTTGCCGACCAGCCGCTGGGCGCTGGCGATTTCGTGATGGTGGCCGGCTACCCGGGGCGCACCAATCGCTACGCGCTGGCCGCCGAATTCGACAACACCGCCAACTGGGCGTATCCCACTGCCGGACGTCAGTACCGCGACCTGATCGCGCTGGTCGAGCAGGCCGGCAAGCAGGACCCGGACATCCAGGTGAAGTACGCCGCGACCATGGCCAGCTGGAACAACGCAGCCAAGAACTACGAAGGCCAACTGCAGGGTTTCAAGCGCATCGACGCCGCCACGCAGAAACAGACCGAGGAGCGCGCGGTGCTGGCCTGGCTCAAGCGCCAGGGCCGCGACGGCCGCGCAGCGCTGCAGGCACATACGCAACTGCTGGCGCTGGATGAGCAGGCCAAGGCCGCCCGCGACCGCGACTTGATCCTGCGCCAGATGCGCCGCACCGGCGTGCTTGGCAGCGCGCTGTCGCTGTACCGCCTGGCAATCGAGCGCGCCAAGCCTGATGCCGAGCGCGAACCAGACTACCAAGAGCGCGACCTGCCGGAGATCGAGGGCGCGCAGAAGCAGATGGAGCGTCGTTACGTCGCCGCGATGGACGGGCAGTTGCAACGCTACTGGTTCGATCAGTACCTGAAGCTGCCCGCTGCGCAGCGCTTGCCGGCGCTGGACCAGTGGCTGGCCGGCGCCGACGCGCAGGCCGCTTCCGCGCGACTGGCCGGCACCAAACTGGGCAGCACTGACGAGCGTTTGAAGTGGCTGCATGCCGACTGTGCTGCGTTCGAGGCTAGCGAGGATCCGGCGCTGCGTTATGCGGTGGCGCTGATGCCGTCGCTGCTGCAGATCGAACGCGAAGAAAAGCGTCGCAAAGGCGAAGAATTGCTGGCGCGCCCGCGCTATTTGCAGGCGCTGGCGGACTACAAGAAGAGCCAGGGCGCGTTCGTCTATCCGGACGCCAATTCCTCGCTGCGCATCACCTTCGGTAACGTCAAGGGCTACACCCCCAAGGATGGCGTGGCCTACACACCGTTCACCACCTTGGAGGGAGTGGCCGCCAAGGACACCGGCGCCGATCCGTTCGATTCGCCCAAGGCCCTGCTGGAGGCGGTCAAGGCCAAGCGCTATGCCGGCCTGGAAGACAAGCGCCTGGGCACGGTGCCGGTCAACTTCCTGTCGGATCTGGACATCACCGGCGGCAACTCCGGTTCGCCGGTGATGGACGCGAAAGGCAAGCTGGTCGGGCTGGCGTTCGACGGCAATTGGGAGTCGGTGAGCAGCAGCTGGGTCTTCGACCCGGCAATGACCCGCGTGATCGCCGTAGATAGTCGCTATCTGCGCTGGATCATGACCGAAGTCGCCCCGGCGCCACAGCTCTTGAAAGAACTCGGCGTGCGCTGACGTGGGCGGCCGGCGGGCGGTGGCAGGGGTTATGATGCGGTCCGGTTTCGCTGCGGCGAGCCGGTCCCTCCCCCCTAGGAACCCCCAGCGCATGCGCATCCTGCTTGCTCGTCACGGCGAGACGCCGTGGAACGCCGAAGGCCGTTACCAGGGCCAGATCGATATTCCGCTGTCGCCGGTGGGCGAAGGCCAGGCGCGCGCGTTGGGCGAACGGCTGCACACGCTGCAGATCGACCGCGCGGTGGCGTCGCCGTTGTCGCGCGCGCAGGCCACTGCCAAGGCCGCCTTGGGCGCTTCGCGCGAGGCACTGCTGCAGACCGATGCCGACCTGCAGGAAATTGCGCACGGCGAATGGGAGGGCCTGCTGGCCAGCGAGATCAACGACAAGGATCCCGCACGTCTGCGCGCCTGGCGCGAAGAGCCCGACACCGTACTGATGCCAGGCGGCGAATCGTTGCGTCAGGTGCTGGACCGCAGCTGGCGTGGGCTGGTGCGCGCCGCCGAGGGACTGGGCGCCGACGACACCTTGCTGGTGGTCGCGCACGATGCGGTCAATCGCGTGATCCTGTGCAAGATCCTGGGCCTGCCGCTGTCCAAGCTGTGGAGCTTCCGCCAGGCCCCGACCACGCTGAACCTGCTCGAAGGCGATGACGTGGAGCATCTGGAAGTGGTGCGCCTCAACGACTGTGCGCACCACACACCGTTCTTTGGTGAGGCAAAGCATCGGGCGTTGTAAGGCGAGGCAGAGCAGGGGCGCTGGATCACGCAATTGACGCGCCATGCCGTCGCAGTTTCTAAGTGGCCCAAAGTTGTCGGATACACGCTTTGGCAAGTGTGGTTGGCTTGTTGGTACTAGGGGCGTTCTCCGATTTTATTCCCGCGCCTTTTCTGTCCGGGCAACGCTGGCTCTTGCCGATGTGGCTGCTGGGCGCCGGACTGACGGCGCTTGTTATCGCGCCGATGGATGGAAGGCGGTCTTCGGCAAGCACCCGGTCAATACCGTTCTGGCGCTCTGTCTCGCGCCACCGTTACTGGGATTTTTGTGCTGGCTGGCGTTGGCTAGAGGCGGGCCATGGGTTTACACGTGCACTGCAGGCACCGATTTTGAAGAAGTGCATGTCATGCAGACCGCATACGTGCGCACTGCGCGGACCTGTAAAATACCGCTTGAGTGGCGGGCCGCTGGAGCATCGGTTTCCAAACCATCTATGCATCGACGAAGACCTGTATCGACGTCATCCGGAGCAGCAGGTGCCGATGCGGTTGCGTGGTCAACTGTCGGTACTGGGCATGCGGATTGCGGCGAGTGCTGAAGACCCTTGAAAGCGCGTTTGACTGCGTTCCATGCCTGCGCCCTGCACAAGCGCTGCTTCGGCCTCACAAAGCAAGAAATCGCAATGGATCGAGCACCGCTGTGGCATGCGTTTCGCAAGCGTAAATGGCGATAATGTGCCCCTCTCTGCGCGGCACTCCCCATGAACGCAACGAACTCTCTCTCCGACTGGCTCGCCTACATTGAGCAGCAGCATCCCAGCGCCATTGCGATGGGCTTGGAGCGTGTTCGCGAGATCGCCGCGCGGTTGCAGATCACCGCGCCAGCAACGCACGTCATCGTCGTGGGTGGGACCAATGGCAAGGGCTCCACGGTGGCCTTCATTGAGGCGATCGGGCGTGCAGCCGGTTGGAAGGTCGGTGCCTACACCTCGCCGCATCTGCTGCGCTACAACGAGCGCGTGCGAATCGATGGCGAGGAGGCTAGCGACGCGCAACTGGTGGACGCGTTTGCTGCAGTCGAGGCGGCACGCGGCGACACCGCGCTGACCTATTTCGAGTTCGGCACGCTGGCGGCGCTATGGCTGTTTCAGCAGTCCGCGTTGGAGTTGGCGGTGCTGGAAATCGGCCTCGGCGGGCGCCTGGATGCGGTCAACATCGTCGATTCGGATGTGGCGGTGATCACCACGGTGGATATCGACCATACCGATTGGCTGGGCGAAGACCGCGAGGCCATCGGCACCGAGAAGGCCGGCATCATCCGCGCCTGGAAGCCGGTGGTGCTGGGTGAGATCGACCCGCCGTCCAGCGTGTTACGGCGCGCCTACCAGTTGGGTGCCAATGCGATCCGTGCCGGCAGCGATTATTTCTTCGAGCCGATCGACGCAGGGCAGGTTGAGACCCCGCAATCCGGTGCGCCGCAATGGCGTTGGCGCGATGTGGCAGTGACGCTGGAATTACCGATGCCTGCATTGCACGCGCCGGTACAGCTAGCCAACGCGGCCGCGGCGATCGCCGCATTGCAGACCTTGCCGGTGGAGGTGCCCGATGCAGCCTGGGCGCAGGGCATCGGCAACGCGCAAGTGGCCGGGCGCTTGCAGCGGCTCGAGGTCGATGGCGTGCAAGTGCTGTTGGATGTCGGCCACAACCCACAGGCCGCGCGCGCGCTGGCCGCCGCGCTCGGTGCGCAGGCGCATGCCGGCAGCACCTACGCGATCTACGCTGCATTGGTCGACAAGGACGTGCTGGGCGTGGTGGAGGCAGTGGCTGGGCAGATCGACCACTGGGCACTGGCGGGGCTGGAAGGTGCGCGCGGCCAATCGGCGCAGGCATTGCAGGCCCGTCTGCAGGGCAGTGTCGCCGCGCAGGCGCCGTGTCATCGGGATGTTGCCAGTGCGGTGCGTGTGGTCCTGGACGCGGCCAGCCCCGGCGACCGCGTACTGGTGTTCGGCTCGTTTCACACCGTGGCCGACACATTTAGCGCACTTCATTCAGCCCGCTGAGGTCGTCGGGGTGGCGCCGGCCTTATAATCGCCGCGGCACCCCGCCACGCCGCCTCTCGTCTCTTCCGTGGATACTGCTCTGAAACAGCGACTGATTGGCGCCATCGTTCTGGTGGCGCTTGCCGTGATCTTCCTGCCGATGCTGGTCAAGGGCCCTGCGCCGTCGAGCGGTGTGGCCGATGTGCCGCTCGAGGCACCTGCAGCACCCGCCAATGGCGAGTTCGAAACCCGCGAATTGCCGCTGGTCACCCCGGGCAATGCGCCGGCCGGTGGCGCGCTGGGCATGGCTGGTGCGCCAGCGCCGGTGCAGAACAATCCCGATGCGGCCGATCTGGCCGCTCCGTCCAGCACGCCCTCCGCACCGGAAGTGGCCGCTGGCAATTACGCGGTCAATTTCGGTGCCTACGCCACCAGCGCCGATGCCGATGCGGTGATTGCGCGGCTCAAGCAGGCGCAGTTGCCCGGCTTCAGCGAAAAGACCCAGATCAACGGCCGCCCGGCCTGGCGCGTGCGCGTTGGACCGTATGCCGACCAGGCCCAGGCCGAATCGGCCCGCCTGCAGGCAGTGAAGGTGCGCAGCGACGTCAACGCGCAGGTAGTGACATTGGATGCCAACGCCGCCGCGCCGGCGCCGGTCGCCAGCACGCCAGTGCCCGCAACCACCGCGAAGCCTGGCAGCAGCGTAGCCGCCGCCAGCACCACGGCACCCACCAAGACCGAAAGTCTGCCGCCGGAGCCCGCCAAGCCGGTGGCCGCCGCGCCCAAGCCGGCCGACGTGCCCAAGCCCGTGCCGGCCAAGCCCGAAGTCACCAGGCCTGCCACCGCCACGCCTGCAGCCGCCAAGCCTGAGCCTGCCAAGCCGGTGATCACCGCGCCGGCAGCGCCTGCGGCCAGTGCGGTCGGTTTCGCGGTGCAGCTGGGTGCGTTCGCGCGCGCCGAAGATGCCGATGCCTTGCGCGACCGCGTACGCGCTGCCGGCTTCAGCGCCTTCGTCGAACAGGTGCGGACCGACAAGGGCGCGCTCAGCCGCGTGCGTGTTGGCCCGGTCGCCAATCGTGGTGATGCCGAACAGTTGCGTGCCCAGGTGGCAGCCAAGGTCGGTATTTCCGGCATGGTGCGGCCACATCCGTAACGTCTGTACCGGCCGCAAGCAAGTGCGGTCGCTGCGTATGTGGCAGCCGCTCGTACACTGCAACTGCTGTCGTACCGTTATGTGGTCGCTAACTGCCTGCACTGCGCAACCCGCAGCCACGGGATTTCCGAACGCCTCGCACCCATGGAGGGGAGGGCAATGAGTACCGAGCCAGATTGCACCAACGGCGCATGCGCCGCGCGGAGAGCTTGCCGATGATCGACATGGTGCTGGGCGTCATCATTCTGGTGTCGGCGTTGTTGGGCTTGTTGCGCGGGTTTGTCGCCATCGTGGTCGGCACCTTGTCCTGGTTGCTTGCCGGCTGGGCCACCTTCATGTTCGGCGGCGCGGCCGCGCACTGGCTAGCCAATGGCAAGCATCCCT
Source organism: Xanthomonas vasicola pv. musacearum NCPPB 4379 (assembly GCF_000277895.2). Classification (NCBI taxonomy): domain Bacteria; kingdom Pseudomonadati; phylum Pseudomonadota; class Gammaproteobacteria; order Lysobacterales; family Lysobacteraceae; genus Xanthomonas; species Xanthomonas vasicola. Next base: position 1,172,405 of record NZ_CP034655.1, read on the forward strand.
CTGCCACCGAATCTTTCGGCGGTTACGCCATGGTGTTCGTCGGGGTGCTGATCTGCGTAGCGGTGATTGGCATGGTGATCCGCGCGGGTGTGGACGCGATCAAGCTCGGCGGCATCGATCGCATGCTCGGCTTCGGCCTGGGCGTGGTGCGCGGGGCGTTTCTGGCCAGCGTGCTGGTGTTGCTGATGGGCTTCACCCCACTCCCGCGCGAGCCGGCCTGGCGCCAGTCGGTGCTGCTGCCCATGCTGCAGCCGGGCGCAGGCTGGATGCGGGCGCAACTGCCGGCCTGGCGAATGCCGTCGATGGACATGCCATCGATGGAACTTGGCAACTTGCCAACGGAGTTGGGGAAGTTGCCTTCGGCAGGCGATAATACGGACCTGGGCAAGGCACTTGGCGGTTCCGGGCTGAGCGACACCATCACGCGTGCGCTTGGCAAACCCGGCAAGACGGCTGGCGACGGGCGCGATAACCTTCTCCAGGCCGGTGCGGCGCAGCGTGCTCCGACGCGGGCGATGCCGGCCAACATCGATCCGGCGCAGGTTCGCGGCGGAGAAAGCGACCCGGCTCGGGTCGAGTCCCAAGGCCAGGCACGGCCACCTTCACAGTAACGGCGCAAGCCGAAGCGGAGAACGCGCACCATGTGTGGCATCGTCGGTATTGTCGGCAACCAAAACGTCGCCGGGCAGCTTTATGACGGCCTGACCGTCCTGCAGCATCGTGGGCAGGACGCCGCAGGCATCGCCACTGCAGATGGCACGCGCCTGCGGGTGCAGAAGGCCAATGGCCTGGTCCGCGACGTCTTCGACGAAAAGAAGATGGCGGTGCTGGAAGGCCGCGTCGGCATCGCGCATTGCCGCTACCCAACCGCAGGGTCGGAAGGCATGGACGAGGCGCAGCCGTTCTACGTCAATTCGCCTTACGGCATCGCGCTGGCGCACAACGGCAACCTGATCAACACCGAGGCCTTGCGCCAGCAGGTGTTTGAAGCCGACCGCCGCAACATCAATACCGATTCGGACAGCGAAGTGCTGTTGAACGTGTTCGCCTACGAGCTGGACGCGCAGCGCATGCTTACCCCCGAAGCGGCGATCCGCGCGGTGGCTGGCGTGCACCGCCGCTGCAAGGGCGGCTATGCGGTGGTCAGCGTGGTGCTGGGCCTGGGCCTGGTGGCCTTCCGCGACCCGCATGGCATCCGCCCGCTGGTGCTGGGCAAGCGCGATCACGCCGAAGGCACTGAATACATTGTGGCCTCCGAATCGTCAGCACTGGACATCCTGGGCTATCAGCGCGTGCGCGACGTGCGCCCGGGCGAAGCGTTGGTGATCACTGCGCGCGGCGAGCTGTTTTCGGAAGTGTGCGCTTCGCCGACCAACAACGTGCCGTGCATTTTCGAGTACGTCTATTTCGCGCGTCCCGATTCGATGATCGACAACATTTCGGTGCACAAGGCGCGCATGCGCATGGGCCTGAAGCTGGGTGAAAAGATCCTTCGCCTGCGCCCGGATCACGACATCGACACCATCATTCCGATCCCGGACACCTCGCGCGACGTGGCGCTGGAAATGTCCAACGTGCTGGGCGTGAAGTACCGCGAGGGCTTCGTCAAGAACCGCTACGTGGGCCGTACCTTCATCATGCCGGGGCAGGGCGAGCGGCAGAAATCGGTGCGTCGCAAGCTCAATCCGATCCACCTGGAATTCCGCAACCGTGTGGTGTTGCTGGTCGACGATTCGATCGTGCGCGGCACCACCAGCCGGCAGATCGTGCAGATGGCGCGCGACGCCGGCGCACGCAAGGTGTATCTGGCCTCGGCCGCGCCGCCGGTGCGTTATCCCAACATCTACGGCATCGACATGCCGGCCGCCGAAGAGCTCATCGCGCATGGCCGCAGCGAGCTGGAAATCCAGGAGTTTCTGGGGTGCGACTGGCTGATCTACCAGGATCTGGAAGACCTGGAAGTGGCGGTGCGCGAAGGTAACCCGGACATCAAGCAGTTCGATTCTTCGTGCTTCAACGGCGAGTACATCACCGGCATCGAACCGGGGTATTTCGAACGCATCCAGCAGCTGCGCTCGGACGATGCCAAGAAGCGTCGCCGCGCCTGAGTTACCGCGGCGACACGGCCGATTGGCCGCGTTTGCCGGGCTGGCGCTGTCGGCAGGCTGTGCAGGACGAAATGCCTGGGAGCGCATGCGTGCGCACTGGGTTTCTGCAGCGAGCCCTCACCTGTTGTGGTCGGCAGCATGAGCATCGGCTCGTTTGAAAATACCGAGTTGTTCGACGCTGCGCGCTTGTGCCTTGCTCAGGCCGACCCGCTGCAGAAAGTTGCGTTGACCCAACACTACGCAGCGGCCTTTCGCGCAGGCCATCTTGCGATCGATCCGGCAGCGCCTGCGCCGGAGCCGATCCGCATGCCGGGCCGTCCGCCCACGCCGCTGCTGGTACATCCGCGCGATTTGCCGCGTCGTGGATTAGGCACGCCAGAAGGGCGCGCTGCGTTTATCCACGCGATTGCGCATATCGAACTCAACGCGATTGATCTAGCCTGGGACGCGGTGTATCGCTTCCATGGTTTGCCGCAGGCGTTCTATGCCGATTGGGTGGCGGTGGCCGATGACGAATCGCGCCATTTCATGCTGTTGCGCGCGCGCTTGCAGGCGCACGACCACGATTACGGCGACTTCGCCGCGCATAACGGGCTGTGGGAAATGTGCGAGAAGACCGCGCACGACGGGCTGGCACGCATGGCCCTGGTACCGCGCGTGCTCGAAGCACGTGGGCTGGATGTGACGCCAGCGATGATCGTCAAACTACGTTCACTCGGCGATGTGGCGACTGCCGAGGTACTCGAAATCATCCTGCGGGAAGAAGTGGCACACGTGGCCGCCGGCTCGCGCTGGTACCGCTGGTATTGCGAGCAGGCCGGCGTCGAGCCGCGTGCACGTTTCAAGGCCCTGCTACGCGAATACGCCGGTGGCTATCTGCATGGGCCGTTCAATCTGCAGGCGCGCATGCTTGCCGGTTTCGACGAAGACGAGTTGGCCGATCTGGTGGAGCAGGCTGGCTGAGCGTTGCTAAGGTCTGTGCGTCGTGGATAGCCAGTCGTGGCTGGTGGCCTGAATCTGCATGACGCATACGTGCGCTGCCTCCGGGCCCACGCACGTCCAGCGATGCTTTCTTGCACGTTTACAGCCAACTGGGCGTACACCAATGCACGCATCGTTACGCATTGACGACGAGGCAACATATGTCATCTGCAGTGATATGACATGGCGCCGCGGTGTCTGCAGATGAAGATTGACGCAATCAATCGCGTGGCCGAGGCAAGCATGTGTATGCAGATCGATCTTCTTTGCGACGCGATCGCGCACCTGTTACGTCTGACTGCGGCAAGCGCTTGTTCGATAAGCCACTAAAGTGGAGCGCACTCTTCCGCAGACTGTGCGCTGGTTCCTGCGTAATAGCTGCTGGAATCGCATCCAGGTATCGGCAAACATCACATAAATGTAATTTACCTTTATAACAACTTGCATTCTGTTCAATGTAACGCGCCCTAATGGCGTCCCGGGGGCAGGGGCCCGGTGTTTCACATCCGTAACTTTCATGTCTTAGGAGAGAAAGACCATGAAGTCGAAGTCGATGTGCGCCACGGTGGGTCTGATCGCCATGTGCCTGGCCGGTTCCGCCGCCGCTGCTGGTAAACCGCTGTATCAAACCGGCCCTGCGCTGAGCCGCAGCGCCACCGCCACCGTAGCAGCCGAACCGTCGCTGCAACGCCTGTTGAGCGCCCCCTCCACTGCGAACGCGCAGGTGGTCCAGCTTGATGCCGGCGCGGTGACCGCCTCGGAAAAATTGCTGGAACTGCAGCTGGATGGCCAGACCATCACCGCCACTCAGGCCAAGGTCGATGCGCTGGAGGGCGGCGACAGCGTGTGGTACGGCAACCTGGGCCCGCGTGCCGGCAGCCGCGCACGCACGCTCTCGGGCGTCGATCCGCTGAACTCGGCCATCCTGGTGCGCAGCGGCGAGACCGTCACCGGCACCATTCGCTACGCCGGCAAGCTGTATCGCCTGCGTCCGCTCGCCGATGGTCGCCACGTGCTGGTGCAAGTGGATGAGCAACGCATGCCGCAGGAGCATCCGGCCGAATACAGCCTGCTGCCGAAGTTCGACATGCCCGGCGATGGACGCGTCACTGCCGCAGCTGCCTCATCAGGCAGCCCGGCGACCATTCGCGTGCTGGTGGTGGCCACCAACAAGGCCGTGACCGCTTACGGCGGCAACATGCAATCGCTGGTGCAGCTGGCGGTGGCCGAAGCCAACCAGGGCTACATCAATAGCAATGTCGGCATCACTATGCAGCTGGCGCGCTACGAGACCACCAGCTACACCGAAACCGGCAACTTCACTACCGACCTGCAGCGCTTCCGCGTGACCAACGACGGCTACATGGACAGCATCCATACCAGTCGCAACACCTACACCGCCGATGTGGGTGTGATTGTCCTGGACAACAGCAGCTACTGCGGTCTGGCATCGGGAATCGGCTCTAACGCCGCAAGCGCGTTCGCATCGGTGTACTGGGATTGCGCCACCGGCTACTACAGCTTCGCGCATGAAATCGGGCATCTGCAGAGCGCACGCCACGACGCCACCAACGACCCAAGCACATCGCCGTATGCCTATGGTCACGGCTACCGCTACGGCAACAGTTGGCGCACCATCATAGCCTACGACTGCTCCGGAGGCTGCCCGCGTCTGAACTACTGGTCCAACCCCAACATCAGCTACAACGGTGTGCCCATGGGTAATGCCAGCACCGCCGACAACCAACGCGTGCTGGTTAACACCAAGGCCACGATTGCCGGCTTCCGTTGAGTCTTGTTGATTGATCCAAGCCTGGCCCGGCACCGCACGTGCCGGGCTTTTCTACGCTACACCCGCGCGCGTTGATCGCGCAGACTAGGCGCACCGCCGGTGACAACCGGCCCTGCCCCGTCGAGCGGAGCTTTCATGTCCACGTCCCTGCACTTTGTGTTTGTTTTCCTGGCCGCGCTGACGCTTGCCGGATGCAAGCAGCAACCGGCCGAGCCCGTTGCCACACAGCCCACGCCTGCCGTTACCGCGCCTGCAGCGCCCGCCAGTGACGACGCGCAAACCCGCGCGCTGAATGCGCTTGAAGCCCGCTTGCAGAGCGACCATGTGTACCCGGACAACTGCATCGGCATCATGGCCGAGGAAGGTGATGCGCCTTCGCCGGAGTCGTTCGATTTTGCGGTACGCGAACGCCACGGCGACGGTTGTCCCGGCGACCCGCAGACCAGCCCGGTACGCGACCGTTTCCGCGTGCAGGCCGATGGCACGTTGCTGTGGTACGACGTGGTGAACGGCGATTTCGTCGACTATGCCGAGCGTGCGCGAAGCATGCAGTGATGCGTTGCGGTCGTCGATCGGCGTAGACGCGCGGATCTGCGTGCGTGCTTCAAGAAGAAGCACTTGAGACATCACTTCATAGAGCCGTGAGGCGGTGGCGTGTGCCTCGGATGCGCTTGGATGATCCTGCGCGCGCATTGAATGCAGCATCGCCTTGCCAGTGCAAGCACAGCGCGCTACAGCGCCAACTGTTCCAGCGCCACGCCATCGGCATCCACACGCAAGACCGAGCCTTGTTCGTACCAGTCGCCCAGCACGATGCGCGTGCAGGTATTACCGCCGGCCTGCACGGTGTGGATGGCAGGGCGATGGGTGTGGCCGTGGATCAGCCGGTCCAGCCCGTAACGCACGAAGGTGGCTTCCACTTCGGCCGGCGAGACGTCGGTGACGGTCTCCAAGCGCGCCTGGTCGCCCTGCCTGAGTTCTGCATGCCGCGCCTGACTAGCCGCGCGCGCCTGCTGCGCGAACGCCACGCGTGCGGCCAGCGGCTGGGCCAGGAACTGCGCCTGAAACACCGGGTCGCGTGTCTGCGCGCGAAACGCCTGGTAGGCCATGTCGTCGGTGCACAGCAAATCGCCGTGCATCAGCAGCGTGGTGTGCCCGTACAGATCGATCACGGTGGGGTCGGGCAGGATGCGGAAGCCCGCGCGCTGCGCGTAGGTGTCGCCCACCAGGAAGTCGCGGTTGCCGGCCATGAAGAACACTGGCACGCCGGCATTGGCCACCGCATGCAGCGCCACTGCCACCGCATCGGCGGCAGTGGACGGCGTGTCGTCGCCGATCCAGGCTTCGAACAGATCACCCAGGATGTAGAGCGCGTCGCTGCCGGGTACCTGCGTGCGCAAGAAATCCAGAAATAACTCGGTGATCGCCGGCCGGGCCGGGTCCAGATGCAGGTCGGAAATGAACAGGGTCGTCATTGCGTCATTGTACGGCGGGAGCGTGGGGCGGTCAGGGGCGGGGATGGGAGATTTGTGATTCGGGAGTGGAGATTCGAGATTGGCGGATCATGGCTGATGAGTGATTTGGTATTAGACGTTGGGGCTTGTCGATCTGCTATTGGTGGTACACGTCAGTCATTGGCTTCGAAGCCACTGGCGATCAGTTTGAGTTGCCCAATGCCCGACGTCCGATGCCTCTGATCAGTGGTCACGCAGGCGTGGCGCTCGTGAGCATTACTCGGCACCAGAGCGTTACGCGCGGCGGCTATCATCAAGAGCGAAACGCAGCTCACCCCTGCGGAAGAGGAATAGGGGTGAGGGTACGGGGCGAAGCCACACGCTGAAGTCGCACAGCTGCGCTATGTGGTTCCATTATCAACCTACGTGCAAGAGCAATTGATCGTGCAAGAACAATCGACGGTAAGTGCATCAGGCCTCGCACGTGCCCGTATCCGCCCCTGCGTGGCGCCTTCCCCCCCATCAAGTAGGACAATATCCCGAAGGGAGAAGGGTGAGGCGAGGACGCGCTGCTGCCTGCTTGGTTCCGTCCCGGTTAAGCGTCGGTCTATCTTTCCGCCTGCCTGTCAGTAAGCCGCGCCCCGCCAATGGCTAGCGCTTACCCCAACACCACCGGCAGCCCCCACAGCGACAAACTGGCCAGCAGCACACCGATCACGGTGGCGGCCAGCACGTCGCTGGGATAATGCAATCCAAGCACCACGCGCGAGAGTGCCACGCCGGCCGAAAATGGCACCAGCAAGGGGGCGAGCCAGGGGTAGTAGGCCAGTGCCACGATGCTGAAGGAGACCGCGTGCAAGGTGTGGCCGGAGGGGAAGCTGAACTCGTCCAATGGTGCCACCCAGGCGCGAATGCGCACGTCCGCCGCATAGGGGCGCGGGCGGCGGGTCCAGCGCTTGAGCGCCTTGTACAAGGTCAGTGCGAGCACGCCGGTGGCGGCCATGTGCGCCGATGCACGCACGCCATCCATGCCGTCGAGCACCACCAACAAGCCCATCAAGGCGTACCAGAACACGCCGTCACCCAAGCGGCTGATGGTGGAGAACGCGCGCCGTACCGGGTTGCGCCGGCACCAGTGATTGGCGCGTCGGCACCAGCGCGCTTCGTGGCCGCGCAAGACCTCAAGCCGCGTTGACGACATAACGCCCCCGTGCAGCGCTGATGTCCAGCAACAAGCCTTCGAAGTCGGAGACCACATTGTCCGGATGCAGTTTTTTCATCGCTTGCGCCGCCGCGTTGCCGATGCGTTGGCGCAGTGCATCGTCTTCGGTGAGTGCGACAGCGGCCTGGATGAAGGCCTCGTCGGTGTCCACCGCCGCGCCGGTCTGACCATTGTGCAGATATTCGCGTGCGGCGCCGTAATCGAAAGCGACCGTCGCCACGCCGCTGGCCATCGCTTCCAGCGTCACATTGCCGAAGGTTTCGCTGCGGCTGGGGAACAGGAATAGATCACCGCTGGCGAAGTGACGCGCCAGTGCATCGCCACGCTGGACGCCACAGAAAATGAAGTCGGGATTTTCGTGCGCAATCTTCTCGCGTGCCGGGCCATCGCCTACCCACACGAAGCGTGCTTTCGGGCGTATCTGTTGCAGCTTGCGAAAGGCGCGTACGGCCAGCGGCAGATTCTTTTCGTTGGCAATGCGCCCGACGTAGATGGCGGCAAAACCGTCGCCTTCGATGCCCCAGTCCGCGCGCAATGCAAGATCGCGACGACCTGGATCGAATTGCTGGCTGTCCACTGCGCGCGCCAGCAATTGCACGCGCTCGAAGCCGTCTTCGCGCAGAAATTGTTGTAATTCGCGCGTGGGCACCAAGGTGGCATCGGCCTGGTTGTGGAAGCGCCGCATCCAGCGCAGCGCGGTGCCCTGCAGCCAGGCGGCGCCGTAGTCGGGCAGGTATTCGTCAAAGCGGGTGTGGAAGCCGGTAGCGACCGGGATGCCGAGCCGGCGTGCTGCGCGCATTGCCGACCAGCCCAGCGGGCCCTCCGTGGCCACGTAGATCGCATCCGGTTGCGTGCTGCGCCAATGACGTACGAGACGGTGCGTGGCCGGCAGGCCGAATTTCAATCCCGGGTAGCGCGGCAGTGATGCCCCGCGCACCAGTAGCGCATCGGTCGTTGCGGTGTCGGTGCTCTGGCGTGGCCGCACCACATCCACGTGATGTCCGCGCGCGCGCAGGCCGGTTTCCAGGCCGTGCACGGTCAACGCAACACCGTTGACCTCGGGGGGATAGGTTTCGGTAACCATCGCGTAGCGCATGCCCGTTCTCCCGTTTTCGCTAGCTTCCGGGAGTGCGATGGCATTGATGTTGCGCTAGTAAGACGTGGCGGTGACAGCTGTGACGGGAATGGAGAATCGGGAATCGGGAATCGCAAAGGCAGCGTGCTGCACCGGTTCGGCGCCATGGACACCAGTCAGAAACTTCTAAGAGCCCCGTGGTGGTCTATTCCCGATTCCCGATTCCCGTCTGATGCCTCTGGCCTCAGGTCACAAACGGTTTGAACACAATTCCCAGGCCGGCCATGCTTTCGACTTCGCCGATCAGGTCGGCGCGTAGCAGTGGGCGCGAGTCGATCCAGCTTTGCGACAGGATCAGCGATAACCGGGTGTCGTCGGCGGTGAGTTCCAGGGTCGGAATCGGGTCCGACTCATGCGCGCGGTGCAGCAACACTGCCAGCCGCAGCAGTGCGGCCTTGCGCCGGGTTGGCAGCAGCAGGCGGTCCGGCAGCGCATCGAACGCGGTCTTGGGTACATTGCGCCGGTGCGTGCGGACCAGTGCGGCCAGCACTTGCTGTTCCTGCCGGGAAAAACCGGCGATATCCGAGTGTTCGAGAATATAGCTGCCGTGCACGTGGTACTGGCTGTGCGCAATGATCAGTCCCAGCTCGTGCAGGCGCGCAGCGCGGCGCAGCACCTGCGCATCGTCGCCATCCAGTTGCCAGGATTCGCAGACCTGGTCGAACAGCCTGCAGGCGGTGGCTTCCACGCGTGCCGCCTGGACTTCGTCGATCCCGTAGCGCTGCACCAACGATGCTACCGAACTGTCGCGCGGATCATTTTCGCCACCGCGGCCAAGCATGTCGTACAGGATGCCTTCGCGCATCGCCGCCTTGCTGACCATCAGTTTCTCCAGACCCAGCGCCTGAAATGCCGCTTCCAGCACCAAGATGCCGCCAGCGATGATCGGCCGCCGTTCGGCCGCCAGGCCGGGCAGCTGGATGTCTTCGATGCGCTTGGCCTTGAGCAGCTCATCGCGCAGCGCCGGCAGTGCCTGCGCCGTGATCGCGCCCTTGGTCAGCTTCATCGCCGCACACATCTCGCCAATGGCTTTGTGGGTGCCGGACGAACCGATCGCCTCGTGCCAGCCCAGTGCCTTGTACTGGCCGGCGAATTGCTGGAACTCGGCGCCGATCTCGGTCAGCGCATCTTTCCATTTCTTCTTCGACAATTTGCCGCCGGGGAAAAACCGCCTCGTGCTGGCGATGCAACCGGCCTGCAGACTTTCGCGTTCCAGCGTCTGAAACCCGCGGCCGATGATGAACTCGGTCGAGCCGCCGCCGATGTCGATCACCAGCCGGCGTTGATCCGACTTGGGCGGTTGCGCATGCGCAACACCGAGATAGATCAGGCGCGCTTCCTCACGCCCGCTGACCACTTCGATCGCATGGCCCAGCGCGGTTTCGGCGGGCATCAAAAACGCTTGCGGCGAACGCAGCTGACGCACTGTGTTGGTGGCCAAGGCGCGCACGTGCAGCGAGGGCACGTCGCGAATGCGCTGGCCGAAGCGCGCCAGGCATTCGAGCGCGCGCTGACGTGCCTCGTTGGAGAGCCCACCTTTGCCATCCAGGCCATCGGCCATGCGCACGGTCTCACGCAGGCGATCGACGACGCGCAGCTGACCCATCAGGTAGCGCGCAATGACCATGTGGAAACTGTTGGAGCCTAGGTCGATGGCGGCGAGAAAATCGCCATCGCGCAGGGGCGGAATCGTGGGGGAGGGCATTGGCATGGCCGCATGGTAGCCGATGGGCCGTTGGCCCGTGAGAGGTCATGCGTGGACCCATCAGGGTCAGGGCGCAGTCGGTGTTCGGAATCGCTGGATGCCACCTGCAGGCCACCGTTGCGGGCATGCCGCTCGCCTTCGCGGACGGCTTCCCACCTTGCGTGCTGCGGCGTTGCTCAGATCCGATCGAGCAAGGTCATCTGCGCCGAATGGGGGGGCTCGCCCGGGGCAGGCGTGCGCTTGTGGTACACGCCTTCGGCGTCCAGCTCCCAGGCGCTGACGTTGTCGTCCAGATAGTTCTGCAGTACCTCGCGGTAGACGCGCTTGGCCAGGTCCGGTTCCAGGATCGGGAAACAGGTTTCCACCCGCCGCAGCAGGTTGCGTTCCAGCCAGTCGGCGCTGGCGCAATACAACTCGGCGGCGCCGTCGTTGCCGAACCAGTACACGCGGCTATGTTCCAGAAATCGCCCCACGATCGAGCGCACGCGGATGTTGTCCGACACGCCCGGCACGCCGGGACGCAGCGTGCAGGCGCCGCGCACGATCAGATCGATCTGCACCCCAGCCTGCGAGGCGGTATACAGCGCACGCACCACTTGCGGCTCGTTGAGGGCGTTCATCTTGGCGATGATGCGGCCCGGGCGACCCTTGCGGGCCAGCCGCGTTTCACGATCGATCCGCTTCAGCACGCCGGCATGCAGCGTAAACGGAGACTGCAGCAACTGTTCCAGCTTCATGCGCGGGGCAAGCCCGGACAACTGCTGAAACAGCATGTGCACGTCGTTGCCGATCTCCACCTCGGCGGTGATCAGGCTGATGTCGGTATACAGGCGCGCAGTGCCGCTGTGGTAATTGCCGGTGCCCAGGTGCACGTAGCGTTTGAGCTTGCGGCCCTCGCGCCGCACGATCAGCAGCATCTTGGCGTGGGTCTTGAAACCGACCACGCCATAGACCACCTGCACGCCGGCTTCCTGCAACTTGTCGGCCAGGCCCAGGTTGGCTTCTTCGTCGAAGCGCGCACGCAACTCCACCACCACGGTGACGTCCTTGCCGTTGCGCGCGGCCAGAATCAGTGCATCGACAATCAACGAATCCTTGCCGGTGCGGTACAGCGTCTGCTTGATCGCCAGCACGTTCGGGTCGACCGCGGCTTGACGGATCACGTCCAGCACCGCAGTGAACGCATCGAAGGGGTGGTGCAGCAACACGTCGCCCTTTTTGACGATCTCGAAGATGCCCTCGCTGTCGCGCAAGGTGCGCGGATTGAACGAGGGGTACTTGAGTTCGGGACGTTGCACCAGGTCATAGACCTGCGTGACGCGGCTCAGGTTGACCGGCCCGACAATGCGGTACACCGCGTTTTCGTTCAGGCCGAAATTCTGCAGCAAGGTGCGCAGGATCGGCGCCGGGCAATCGTGCGCGATCTCCAGCCGCACCGCCGGCCGGTAGCCGCGCGTGACCAACTCGTCGCGCAAGGCCAGCGCCAGGTTTTCGACTTCTTCCTCGTCCACCACCAACTCGGAATTGCGGGTGACGCGGAACTGATAGGAGCCCATGACTTGCATGCCCGGGAACAGTTCGTCGACGAATTCTGACAACACCGAGGACAAAAACACGAAACTCTGCGCGCCTTCCGGCGACAGGCTTGCCGGCAGCTGGATGATGCGTGGTAGCGAACGCGGTGCGCGCACGATAGCCAGATGCCCGGCGCGGCCGAACGCGTCCTGGCCTTCCAGCACCACCACGATGTTCAAGGTCTTGTTGAGGATCTTCGGAAACGGGTGCGCCGGATCCAGGCCCAACGGCGACAACACCGGCATGATCTCGTTGCGGAAGTACGCACGCAGCCAGCGTTTCTGGCGCGAGGTCCAGGCCAAGCGGCTGAGCACGGCAACGCCGGCATCTTCCATCGCCGGGCGTAGCACTTCATTCCATGCGTGGTATTGCTGCTCGACCAACTTGGCAGCGCGATCGTGCACGGCATTGAGGATGGCGGTCGGGCTCAGACCGTCGGGTGCCGGCGGCAGCCCGAACTCCTGCGCATGCCGCACGGTGGCTGCGCGGATTTCGAAGAATTCGTCCAGATTGGTGCACGAGATGCACAGGAAGCGCAGCCGCTCCAGCAATGGCACCTGCTCATCGAGCGCCTGCGCCAGCACCCGGAAGTTGAAGTCCAGCTGCGAGAGCTCGCGGTTGATGTACAACGCCGGATCACGCAACGGATCGGTGGCGATATCGTCACCGGGTGTGATGTCGTGCAGTTCTTTGGCGTGGCCCATGGAATCAATCATCAAGACGGGTTATGTGCGTGGTTACCGCGCAACTGCAGCGCAGGCGATGCGGCGCGCGCTGAACGCGACTATCGCGCCGCGCTGTGGCGCGCACTGACTACATATCACGCCGAGCGTGACAGTGGCACCGATGGTTCGCGCCGCACGACACGCGCGGCGACGAAATGACACGAAAACTCGCTGCCGCGTCCCACTTCGCTTTCGATGTCCAGACGCGCCTGATGCAGCCCCAGGATGTGCTTGACGATCGATAGCCCGAGCCCGGTACCGCCGCTCTCGCGCGAGCGGCTGCTGGACACGCGATAGAAGCGTTCGGTGATGCGCGGCAGATGCGAGGCGGGAATGCCGTAGCCGGTGTCGCGCACGGCCAGCGCTGCGCCATCGCCTTCGCGCACGAAACGGATCGTCACCGTGCCACCGCCGGGCGTATAGCGCACCGCGTTGGTGACCAAGTTGGAAAATGCGCTGTGCAGTTCCTTGTTGGAGCCGAGCAGATCCACGCCGGCCTCGTCGATCACGTCCACGGTGTGGCGGCCCTGGCTGTGCGCCTCGGCCTCGCGACGCAAGGTCGACAGCATGGGCGCCATCGCCACGTGTTCTTCGCCAAGTTCTTCCTGCGATTCCAGCCGCGACAGCGTCAGCAGATCTTCAACCAACTGCGCCATGCGCTGCGATTGCTTGCGCATCTCCGCCAGCATCGGGCCCGAATCGGGGAAGTCTTCCGGGTCGAGCATGTCCAGATAGCCATGCACCACCGTCAGCGGGGTGCGCAGTTCATGCGAGACGTTGGCCACGAAATCGCGACGCACCTGCTCCAGCCGCAGCAGCTTGCTGACATCGCGCGCCACCAGCAGCCAGTAGTCGTCGGAATAGGGAATCAGGCGCAGATTCAGGCGCAGATCCGGATCGGCCGGCGAGGCGGCATCCAGCATCGGCTCGGCATTGCGCCCGGCTGCCAGCCAATGCGCCAGCGGCAACGGCTGCAGCCGCTCCACTATCGACACGCCCATGTCGCCGGGATGGTGCAGGCCGAGCAAACCGCCTGCTGCCTTGTTGAACCACTGCACGCGCTGGCTGTTGCGATCAACCACCACCACCGCATCCGGCAGCGCCTGCGCGGCGGCGCGGTAGGTGCGCAACATCTCGATCAAGCGCCGCTTGCGCCCGCGCATTTCCGCCTGGCTGCGATACAGCAGCCGGTCCAGTTCGTTCCAGGCGCCAATCCCGGCGGCAGGCTCAGCACGTTGACGCGCGGTGAGTCGCCGCAGCACCTGGCGCAGCCGCCAGTAATGCCAAGCCAGCACGCCCAGCGCGGTGAGCGTCAGCGCCATCCACACATGCTCGATCAGCACGCCCACCACGACGGCAGCGCCCAACAGCAGCGCAAGGGTGCCGAGCGTCTTGAGCCAGGCGGAACGGATATGTTGGGGCATGGAAGGCGTTACCACGAAGCATCAGGTAGACAGCGCCCCGGCCAGACTGCGGCCGGGCGGCTTGGCGGCACGTCAGGTCGCCGAAGAAAAACGATAGCCCGAGCCACGCACGGTCTGCACCATGTTTTCCAGGCCGAACGGTTCCAGCGTCTTGCGCAGGCGGCGGATATGTACGTCGATGGTGCGCTCTTCCACATACACGCTGCCGCCCCAGACATGGTCCAGCAGCTGGGTGCGCGTATACACGCGCTCCGGATGGGTCATGAAGAAGTGCAGCAGGCGGTATTCGGTCGGGCCGATCGGCACCGGCGCATCGCCAGCGAACACGCGGTGCGCGGCGCCATCGATACGCAGGCGTCCCACCGCCACGCTGCCGTCTTCGTCGTCTTCGCGGGTGCGCCGCATCACCGCGCGGATGCGTGCCAACAGCTCGCGTGCCGAGAACGGCTTGACCACGTAATCGTCGACGCCGGCTTCCAGACCGCCAACACGGTCGTTTTCCTCACCACGCGCGGTGAGCATGATGATCGGAATCTCGCGGGTCAGCTGCTCCTTGCGCCAGCGCCGCGCCAGGTCCAGCCCGCTGGTGCCCGGCAGCATCCAGTCCAGCAGGATCAGATCCGGCACGCGGTCGGCAATGGCGGTCTGCGCCTCGCGGGCATCACCGGCATGGATGGGCTCGAACTCGCCTTTGCGTAGCGCGAACGCCACCATGTCGCGGATCGCGGGTTCGTCATCGACGATCAGAATGCGTTTCTGCACGCGGGGCTTACCGTCTGGCTTTGGTGATCGCCAGTAGACTACGGTTTTGTGACTATAATGTGACATCGCCGGCATGGCCTGCGCGATGGTGATGGTTAGACGAAGCGGACTCGGCAGTTTCACTGCCGGCAGGCGGCCACCCAACACGCTGCTGTCGCATACAGCCGGCAACGCCGGTCAGCGATCAGCGTGTGGATAAATCCGGGTCGCGAATGCCTTGGCGCCGCAGCTCCAGCACGGTCGGCGTAATGGCGGCGATGCGCGCATCCACGCGCGCCCGTGTCACATAGTCGAGATCTTTCTTTTTCAGTGCTTCCAGCTGGATCAAGGCCTGTTCGGCGCGGCCGTTCAAGAACGCCGCTTCCGCATACGCTTCGCTGGCGAGCAGTTGGTCGCCGGAGAGCTCGCAGGCACGGGCGTAGCTCTGTTGCAGCAACGGGTCGTCGCTGCTCCGGTGCAACAACGGCTCCAGCACCTGGCGCGCGCGCTGGCCGGACTCCTTGCTGGCCTGCTCGTTGAGCGCGCTGGCATACGTCAGCGCCACCGCGCGGTTGTTCGGCAATTGCTTGAGCAACGCGTCAAAGCGCGCATTGGCCGCCTCGCGCTGGCCGACGCGCGCCTGCGCCTCGCTCAAACCCAGCGCCAACCACAGATTGTCCGGATGCGCCTCAAGCAGGCTGCTCAGCTCGGCCACCGGCTCGCCCGGCCGGCCGCCGCTGTTGCGCAGCTTCGCCAGCGCCAGGCCGTAGCGCTGCGCATCGCTCAAGCCTTGTTTGGCGCTGCGGCGCAGGGTTTCGTATTCGCGAATGGCCGCATCTGGTGTTGCCGCGCTGAGTACGCGCAGGCGCTCCTTGGCCCAATCGAAGCCTTGCTGGTCGGCACCACGGCTGAGCGCGTCCACCGGCAGCCGCAGGGCATAGGGAAGCAGTGCGTTGCCATTGCGGCTGAGCGGTTCCGACAGCGACGGGTCGGACGGGTCCACGCGCTCCTGGCGGCTTCCACCCGGCACCGAAGTGGTCAGCACCACGGTGTTCTTCTTCATCTGCTCGGCGCGTGCCTTGGCTTCGCTGATGCGGGTGACGGTGACCGGGTGGGTCTGCAGGAAATCCGGCGCGCTGTAACCGCCTTCGTTGGCCCGCATCGCTACCGACATGCGCTCGAAGAAGCCGGCCATCGCATCCACGTCGTAACCGCTGCGCGCCAGCGTGCGGATGCCCAGCCGGTCGGCTTCGGATTCGTTGGAGCGGGTGTAGTCGATCTGCCGCTGCTGCATCAGCCCCATCGCGCTGGTGATGGTGGCCATGGTGGCGTCGCCCTTGGAGTTGCCCCCGGCCTGCTGCGCTGCCACCACCGCTGCCAGCATACCGAGCAGGATCGGGATCTGGTCGCGCTGCGCACGCTCCACCCCGCGCAGCACATGCTGCTGGGTGACGTGGGCGATTTCGTGCGACAGCACCGCCGCCACTTCGTCCTCGCGCTCGGCGGTCAGCACCAGCCCCGCATTGACCGCCACATAGCCGCCCAGCGTGGCGAACGCATTGATCTGGCGGTCGCGCAGCATGAAAAACGTAAACGGCTGCTGCGGCTGGTCGCTGTTGGCGCCTAGCCGGGTGCCCATGGTCTGCAGCCAGTCGGTGATCAGCGGGTCGTCCAGCACGTAGTCGTAGTTGCGCAACTCGGCCAACATCATTTTGCCGTACTCGGCCTGACGTGCCGGGGTCAGCAACTCGCCGGCCGACGAACCGATGTCGGGCAGACGGTTTTCCTGCGCAGATGCCACACCCATGGCAACAGCCAGCGTGAGGGCAGTGGCGAGCGGTAGCAGGCGCAAGTGGAACTCCCAGGTAGTGCGCGGAGCATGCGGGCAGCACGGCGCGATGGCGTGAATCATCGGTTAACCCACAGTGTTGCGGTGACGACATGGAAATTCCAGTCGCCCGGTACCATGTGTCAGACCTCATGCCAACCACAGAGCTTCCCGTGAGCCAAGACCATACCGATCAGGACGCGGCCTCCGGCCCGCAGATCACCCTGTATTCCTCCGCCATCTGCCCGTATTGCGTGGCGGCCAAGAACTTCCTCAAGAGCAAGGGCAAGAGCTGGACCGAGGTGCGGATCGACCTGGACCCGGCCGAGCGCGACAAGATGGTTGCCCTGGCCAAGCGCACCAGCGTGCCGCAGATCTTTGTCGGCGACGTCCACGTGGGCGGCTACGACGATATGATGGCCATGCACCGCGCCGGCAAGCTCGAGCCACTGCTGGCCGGCAGCGCGGGCGGTCAGGCATGAGTGGTTCCGACGACGGCAGCACCGACCGCCTGCGCGAATTCACCGAATTCCGTCAGCGCATGAATCAGCGCATCCTGGCCGAGCCGAACCAGGTGGTGCGGCGCTTCTTCGCGCTGGACACCCAGACCTACCAAGCCGGCGCCCTGGACGTGAAGACCAAGGAGCTGCTTGGCCTGGTCGCCTCGATGGTGCTGCGCTGCGACGACTGCATCAGCTACCACGTGGCCCAGTGCAAGGAAGCCGGCGTGAACCGCGAAGAGTTTTTCGAAACCTTCTCGGTCGGTCTGGTGGTGGGCGGCTCCATCGTTATTCCGCATCTGCGCCGCGCGGTGGACTTTCTCGACCAGCTCGAAGGCGGCGCGCAGGCGCCGGCCCAGCACGCGCACGACTGAGTGTGTCGCTGAGGTGCGGGAGTGGGGATTTGGGATTCGTAACAGCCGGCAAGACGCGCGCGCCGCTCATCGAGGCGGCGCGTTGCGTTTGGGCGCCTGCCGTTCTGAGAGCTGTTACCACAACGGAGCGAACAGTCATCAGGTACGCGCGGATGGCGCAGAAGCGCAGTGCCCGAGTGGTACATGCCGATTCCTAGCATCGGCCACGCCCGCCTGGTGACTGCGCAGTCGTTTCGGTAGTCACCCTTAGACCAAGGTCGTTTGGGTGCCTTCACCGGCATCGGGCATAATTGCCGGTGAAACCTCAATTGCGCCGATCTGCCGGGTTCGACGGCTGGCGCTCCCCCCTTCAAGTTCGGAAACCCAACGTTATGACGCAGACAATCACGGTCATCCGCGGCGACGGTATTGGCCCGGAGATCATGGATGCCACGCTGTTCGTGCTCGACGCGCTGCAAGCTGGCCTGACCTACGAGTACGCCGACGCCGGCCTGGTCGCGCTGGAAAAGCACGGCGATCTGCTGCCCGAGTCCACCCTGGCCTCGATCACCAAGAACAAAGTGGCGCTGAAAAGCCCGCTGACCACGCCGGTGGGCGAAGGCTTCAGCTCGATCAACGTCGCCATGCGTCGAAAGTTCGACCTGTACGCCAACGTGCGTCCGGCCAAGTCGTTCCCGAACACCAAGTCGCGCTTCGCCGATGGCGTGGACCTGATCACGGTCCGCGAGAACACCGAAGGCGCGTACCTGAGCGAAGGCCAGACCGTGTCCGAGGACGGCGAGACCGCGTTCTCCGGCACCCGGATCACCCGCAAGGGCTCCGAGCGCATCGTGCGCTACGCCTTCGATCTGGCGCGCGCCACCGGCCGTAAGAAGGTAACTGCGGTGCACAAGGCCAACATCATCAAGTCGACCTCGGGCCTGTTCCTGAAGGTGGCCCGCGATGTAGCAGCGCAGTACCCGGAAATCGAATTCCAGGAAATGATCGTCGACAACACCTGCATGCAGTTGGTGATGCGTCCAGAGCAGTTCGACATCATCGTGACCACCAACCTGTTCGGCGACATCATCTCCGACCTGTGCGCCGGTCTGGTCGGCGGCCTGGGCCTGGCGCCGGGTGCCAACATTGGTCTGGACGCGGCGATCTTCGAAGCCGTGCACGGCTCGGCGCCGGATATTGCAGGGCAGGGCAAGGCCAACCCGTGCGCGCTGCTGCTGGGCGCCGCGCAGATGCTGGACCACATCGGCCAGCCGCAGAACGCCGAGCGTCTGCGCGAAGCCATCGTCGCCACGCTGGAGGCCAAGGATTCCTTGACTCCCGACCTGGGCGGCACCGGCAACACCATGGGCTTCGCCAAGGCCATCGCCAGCCGCCTCTGAGCGCACTGGTTGATCGCACAAAAAGAAAGGGCGCCTAGGCGCCCTTATCTTTTTGCTGGGAATTGTCTGAAGCCACACTTGGTCATCGATCGTGGAGAACGCTCTTACGATTCCCAATCCCGGTTCCCTGCCTTAATTGCGCGACTGCAGCTTCGACAGCAGACGCAGGAACTCGATGTACAGCCACACCAGCGTCACCATCAGGCCGAACGCGCCGTACCACTCCATGTGCTTGGGCGCACCCTGCTCGACGCCGCTCTCGATGAAGTCGAAGTCCAGCACCAGGTTCAATGCGGCCACCACCACCACGAACAGGCTGAAACCAATCCCGATCAGGCCCGAGTCGTGGATGAAAGGAATGTGCACGCCGAAGAAGCCCAGCACGATGGTCGCCAGATACACCAGCGCAATGCCGCCAGTGGCCGCGACCACACCCAGCTTGAAGTTTTCGGTAGCCTTGATCATGCCGCTGCGATACGCAAACAGCAGCGCGAACATTGTGCCGAAGGTCAGCAGCACCGCCTGAAACACGATGCCGTTGAAACGCGCTTCGTACACCGCCGAGATCGAGCCGAGGAAGAAGCCTTCGATCAGCGCGTAAAGCGGCGCCGTGATCGGTGCCCAGGTCGGCTTGAAGCTGGTGGCCAGTGCAAACACCAGGCCGCCGATCGCGCCGGCGATCATGTAGATGCGCGCGGCAGGCAAAGGCATGCCGTCGGCACCGATCGATTGCGACCAAGCGAAGACCGCGGTGATCACCGCCATCAGCAACAGCGCGCCGGTTTTGTTGACCGTGCCGTTGAGGGTCATCGTCTGACCGTCGCGGGTGACCACCGAGCCGGAGCCCGAGTCAAGGAATGTTGATTCCCGAAGGGCAGGGTTACCGCTACGCATGCGTATTCTCCATGAGAGGTGTGCTCACTGTACTGGCGAGCCTTGTCGCGAGGATAGCTGATCGTTCAATTTACACAGGGTGATTGACAGCGAGGCCAATCGTTCCCAAAATAGCCGACCTTTCGAGCCTTCGGGATTGAAAGGTCCCGCCGGGGTATAGCGCAGTCTGGTAGCGCGCCTGCTTTGGGAGCAGGATGTCGGGGGTTCGAATCCCTCTACCCCGACCATTCCGAGCTCCTGACGGCGTGGGAATGCGAAGTTCGGTCCGGGCGCCCGTAGCTCAACCGGATAGAGCACCGGCCTTCTAAGCCGGCGGTTACAGGTTCGAGTCCTGTCGGGCGCGCCATCGGCGGTACGGTAAGAAGTAAGTTTTCAGTGGTGGCTGTAGCTCAGCTGGTTAGAGTACTGGATTGTGATTCCAGATGTCGGGGGTTCGAGTCCCCTCAGCCACCCCACTGATGACAAGCAATTGCGGGAATGTTTGACCCGATGTGTCACCGGGTATTGCAACGAAGCAAAAATGCACATAGAATGTGCGATCAGTTTCAGGGCCGTTAGCTCAGTTGGTAGAGCAGTTGACTCTTAATCAATAGGTCCAAGGTTCGAATCCTTGACGGCCCACCAAATAAAAGCACTTAGGCAAATGCCTAGGTGCTTTTCTTTTTTCCGAGATGGAAAGCAGAAAACGCGCGTTGCGCTTGCGGTAGACGAGACAAGCCCAGCGATAGATGTGTGCTGCGATGGTGTTGCAACGTGGCGCTATCGCCTGCAGCGCAGATGCCGGGCCTTGGCATCGCATGGTTGGCTGTCTCAAGCATTTTTCGGGCAAGTCTCCACACGGGGATGCCTCTTCGACGCGCAATTCCGTCGCCAGTGGCACAGATCAACCTCTGGTCAGATCGTCAGACAGATCAATTTCTGGTCAGATCGTCAGTGATTCCAGAAATATTGCTGTGCGCCACTACGGCGCGCGTCATTGCGTGTGCGGTGGCCGTCGCGCTGCGTGCGCTACGCAATCTGCAAGCAGTGCGGAGCAATCATGTCACGAGTAGCTCGCGCAAGGCCATCAGCGCAAGCATCTAGCCTCGCTGCACGCTCGGAAATGCCAGGACAAAGCGCGCGCCCTTGCCGGGCGCCGAGGTAACGTCCACAAAGCCGCCTGCCTGACGTACCGCGCTATAGACCTGCGCCAATCCCAAGCCAGCGCCCTTGTCGGCGTGCTTGGTGGTGAAGTAAGCCTCGAACAAACGCGCCTGTACCGCGCTGTCCATGCCGTGCCCGGTGTCGGCGACGGCGATGGTCATGTAATGGCCGGCCGGTTTTGCCAGCTGCGCGTCTTCTTCGCTGACGCAGGTTTCGCCGGTTTCCACGGTGATGCTGTCGCCGCTGGTACAGGCGTCACGCGCATTGATCACCAGATTCAAAATGGCGCGCTCCACGGTGTGGCGGTCGACCATGGCGCAACATCCGCCGTCGGCGGTGCGCAGCTGCAACCGCAGCTCTGCGCTGACTACCTGTTCCAGTAGCGGGCTGAGCTGTTGTGCCAGTTCGGCTAAATCCACCGCTTCGGGGCTGTAGGGGTATTGGCGCGAAAAACCCACCAAGCGCTGCGCCATCACCGAGCCGTGTTGAAGCGCCGCGTCGGCCACGCTGAGCAGCTTGGCGTCGTGTGCATCGATCTGCGCGCGCTGCAACACCAGATTGATCGCCGATGTCGCCGCCTGCAGCACGTTGTTCAAATCGTGGACCACGCCGGCCAGCAGTTGTCCCACCGCTTCTCCTTTCTGCGCCTGCTCGGAGATCTTCTCGGCGGCGTTCTGCGCGGCGCGCGCAATGTCCAGGTCGTCTTCGATGCGCTCACGCAGGTCGCGCAAGCTGTGCAGTTCGGTCGACAGCGAGGTTTCTCGCGCACGCGCCAGCATCAGGGCGCTGGTGGAAAATGCGCGCTCTGCTGCCAGGGTGCTGTCGAGGGTGTGAAAGGCTGTTTCCAGTGCGCGGCGGTCGGAGACATTCTTGCTCACCGCCAGGATCGCCTCGACCTTGCCTTGCGCGTCGAACAACGGGCTGGTCACGACCTGCCAGGTCTGGCGCACGCCGGCCAGGTTCACGCAGCTGGCTTCGAATTCCTGGATCGCGCCTTTCGCCGACTCGGCCATGGCCGCATCCACCATGCTGGCGGCTTCGCTCGGCCAAAGCTCGCGCCATGGCCGAGCGATCAGTTGGTCCGCAGACGTGGCGCCGAGTCCGACCAGCCCGTGGACGTTGACCGACGTGATCCGCCCGTCCAGATCGATCTCTTTGATGCAATCGCGCGACAGTGCCACGATCTGCCAATATCGATCTCTCATCGCGACTGTTTGCCTTTGGCGTGAAATTAACGGGATTTTCGCAAATCTGCTGGTGCGAAGGGGGTTCAGAACGTACGAGCTTGGTCTGGATTCAGGCGGGGAGTTAACGGTTCACGCCCTGTGGCAGAACGCGGAGCCTCAAATCTGCGTGTGACCCAGCCCCGCCGTGCCTTCCGCTGCCGCATAGCGCTCAACAGCCCCTCGCAGCGCTTCTTCTTTGCGTGCATCCCTGCAACAATACCCGGGCATCTGCGGCATTGCGAAAGTGGCGGAATTGGTAGACGCACCAGATTTAGGTTCTGACGCCGTAAGGCGTGGGGGTTCGAGTCCCCCCTTTCGCACCAATGCCGCGCGGCCGTGTGGTTTCCGGCCGCTGCACCTCCTGCAAACCAGTGAGGCCTATCCGGGACGCCGCTACGCGCATGCCGCTGGCAGCGGCCGCCGTTATCAGCGAAACTACAAGGCTGGGCGGCATTCTCGCCATCCGTCAACCCGCATCTTCCATCTCGTGCCGACGCTGTGCGCTGTCGGTGGCAGGAGTCAACATGCAAGCATCGATCGAATCCACCGGCAATCTGGAACGCCGCCTGACCTTCACCCTGCCGCAGGAGCGCCTGGAGACGCACGTCGGTGGCCGCCTGCGCGAGCTTGCGCGGACCACGCGCATCAAGGGCTTCCGTCCCGGCAAGGTGCCGACCAAGGTGATCGAGCAGCGCTTCGGTCAGCAGGTGCGCGCCGAAGCGATGGAAGGCCTGCTGCGTGAGACCTTCGATTCGGCCGTGCGCGAGCACTCGCTGCGTCTGGCCGGCAACCCGCGCATCGATCAGGGCGAAACCGATTTCGACTTCGTCGCCACCTTCGAAGTGGTGCCGGATTTCGGCGACATCGATGTGACCAAGCTGTCGGTGGTGCGTGCGACCGCCGAAGTGACCGATGCCGACATAGACCAGATGATCGAAAACCTGCGCCTGCAGCGCCGCACCTGGAATCCGGTCGAGCGCGGTGCGCAGGTCGGTGATCTGGTGGCGCTGGAGACCTGGTCGCAGGCCGGCGACGAGCGTCTGCCTGCCGAAGGTGTGGAAACCGGCAGCAGCGTGCTGGGCTCGGGCGTAATGTTCGACCAGATCGAAAAGGGCCTGGAAGGCCTGACCAAGGGCGAAGAAAAGACCCTGACCGTCGATTTCCCGGCCGAGTGGCGCGTGCCGCAGCTGGCCGGCAAGACCGTGCAGGTGCACGTCAAGGCGGTTGAAGTGTCCGAGCCGGTGTTGCCGGTGGTGGACAAGGAGTTCATCAAGAGCTTTGGCGTGAAGAGTGGCGACTCCGAGCAGTTCCGCGCCGATATCCGCACCAATCTGGAGCGCGAGCTCAAGGGTGCCCTGATGAATCGTCTGCGCCGCGAAGTGGGTGAGCAGCTGATTGCCGCTTATGCGCACGTTGAAATGCCGCCGCGGCTGGTCGAGAACGAAGCCCGTTCGATGCTGGCCCAGCAGGTCGAGCAGGTCCGCCGCAGCGGTCGCGATCCGGGGCAGGTGCCGGCCGATGCGCACACGGGATTCATGGACGCCGCCGCCAAGCGCGTGCTGGTCGGTCTGTTGGTGGGTGAAGTGGCACGTCGCAACGAATTGCGCCTGGAATCCAGGCGCGTCAGCGAAACGCTGCGTCTGATCGCCTCGACCTACGAAGAGCCGGAACAGGTCATTGAGATGTACCGCAACGACCCCCAACTGATGAATGGACTGCAGAGCCGTGTGATGGAAGAGCAGGTGATCGACTGGATCGCCGAGCGCGCCCAGCATACCGAGCAGCCGCTGTCGTTCCAGGACGCCATCCGCGTCTGATCCGGCAATAAGAGAAGAGCCGCGCCTGCGGTCAGGGGCGCGGATGTTGAACACGGGTAGCGGCACAGGCCGCTGCCACAACAGGAAGACTGATGAGCATTGTGACCAAAGCCCTGAACCTGGTGCCCATGGTGGTCGAGCAGACCAGCCGTGGCGAGCGTGCGTACGACATTTACTCGCGTCTGCTGAAGGAGCGTCTGATCTTCCTGGTCGGTCCGATCGACGACCATATGGCCAACGTGATCGTGGCCCAGTTGCTGTTCCTGGAAGCCGATAACCCGGAAAAGGACATCAGCATCTACATCAACTCGCCCGGCGGCGTGGTCACGGCCGGCATGGCGATCTACGACACCATGCAGTACATCAAGCCGGACGTGAGCACCATCTGTGTCGGCCAGGCCGCCTCAATGGGCGCGCTGCTGCTGGCCTCCGGCGCGGCAGGTAAGCGTTACGCGCTGCCTAATTCGCGCGTGATGATCCATCAGCCGCTGGGCGGCTTCCAGGGCCAGGCGACCGATATCGACATCCACGCCCGCGAGATCCTGACCCTGCGTTCGCGCCTGAACGAGATCCTGGCCAAACACACCGGTCAGTCGCTGGAGACCATTGCGCGCGACACCGAGCGCGACAACTTCAAGAGCGCGGTCGATGCCCAGGCGTATGGCTTGGTGGATCAGGTGCTTGAGCGTCGTCCGGAAGAGTCAATCCAGCCGTCTTGATTGCCAGAGCATTGAAATTGCAGGAAAAACCGGCAGGGTCGGGCGGGGCGAATGTCCTCCCGACCCTGTGCTATTCTCGAAATCGAACCCCCGTACATCGGGTGGGGTAACTGGGTAACAGAAGCATGAGCGAAGACCGCCAAGGTCGTTCCGGCGACAGCAACAAGATTCTCTACTGCTCGTTCTGCGGTAAGAGTCAGCATGAAGTCCGTAAGCTGATTGCCGGTCCCAGCGTATTCATCTGCGATGAGTGCGTTGAGTTGTGCAACGACATCATCCGCGAGGAACTCGAAGAGAAGGCGCAGTCGGCACGTTCCAGCCTGCCCAAGCCGCGCGAGATTCTTGAGGTGTTGGATCAATACGTGATTGGGCAGTTGCGCGCCAAGCGCACGCTCGCGGTGGCGGTGTACAACCACTACAAGCGTATCGAGAGCCGCAGCAAGAACGATGACGTCGAGCTGGCGAAATCCAACATTCTGCTGGTCGGTCCGACCGGTTCGGGCAAAACGCTGCTGGCCGAAACGCTGGCGCGCCTGCTCAATGTGCCGTTCACGATCGCCGATGCCACCACGCTGACCGAAGCCGGTTATGTCGGCGAGGACGTGGAAAACATCATCCAGAAGCTGCTGCAGAAGTGCGATTACGACGTCGAAAAAGCGCAGCAGGGCATCGTCTATATCGATGAAATCGACAAGATCTCGCGCAAGAGCGAGAACCCGTCGATTACCCGCGATGTGTCCGGCGAAGGCGTGCAGCAGGCACTGCTCAAGCTGATCGAAGGCACGGTTGCTTCGGTGCCGCCGCAAGGTGGCCGCAAGCACCCGCAGCAGGAATTTCTGCAGGTCGACACCAAGAACATCCTGTTCATCTGCGGTGGTGCGTTCGCCGGGTTGGACAAGGTGATTCAGCAGCGTTCCAACGATGCCGGCGGTATTGGCTTCGGTGCCAAGGTCAAGAGCAGCGAGCGTAAGCAGGAAGTGGGCAAGATCCTGGCCGAAGTCGAGCCGGAAGATCTGATCAAGTTCGGCCTGATTCCCGAGTTCGTTGGCCGCCTGCCGGTAGTCGCCACGCTTGAGGAACTGGACGAGCCGGCGCTGATCAAGATCCTGACCGAGCCCAAGAACGCCATCACCAAGCAGTTTAAGAAGCTGTTCGATATGGAAGGTGTGGAGCTGGAGTTCCGTCCCGACGCCCTGTCTGCGATCGCCAAGAAGGCGCTCAAGCGCAAGACCGGCGCGCGCGGCCTGCGCACCATCGTCGAATCGGTGCTGCTGGATACGATGTACGAGCTGCCGTCGCAGGAAAACGTCAGCAAGGTGGTGGTGGACGAGTCGGTGATCGAGCACAAATCCGAGCCGTATTTGATCTACCAGGCGCAACCCGCCCCGGCCAAGGCTGCGTCCGGCGACTGAGCCTTGTCGCCGCTTCGCCAGGCCCTGGCCTCGCTCGCGGCTAAAGGCTTTCCGAGCGCTACTTGCAACACCTCGCCGATGGCCCCATAACGGAGCCATCGGCTTTTTGTTGCCGCAAAACCCTCATTCCTGCGGAGCGCCCCATGGCCCAGTCCCAACCAGAAATTCTCGATCTGCCAGTGTTGCCGCTGCGCGACGTGGTGGTGTTTCCGCACATGGTGATTCCGCTGTTCGTCGGCCGTGACAAGTCGATGCGCGCGCTGGAAAAAGCCATGGAGGCGGACAAGCGCATCCTGCTGGTGGCGCAAAAGTCGGCCGAAACCGACGACCCGGCTGCCGGCGACCTGTACACCGTCGGCACCCTGGCGCAGGTGCTGCAACTGCTCAAGCTCCCCGACGGCACCATCAAGGTGCTGGTCGAAGGCCTGTCGCGCGTCACCGTCGACAAGGTTGTCGAGCAGGATGGCGCCTTGCAGGGGCAGGGCACGGAGGTGGAAGCCAGCGATGCGCGCGAGCCGCGCGAAGTGGAAGCCATCGCGCGCTCGCTGATGTCGCTGTTCGAACAGTACGTCAAGACCAACCGCAAGCTGCCGCCGGAATTGCTGCAGACCCTGGCTGGCATCGACGAGCCGGGCCGCCTAGCCGACACCATCGCGGCGCATATCGGCGTGCGTCTGGCCGACAAGCAGCGCTTGCTGGAAATCACCGACATCGGTGAGCGGCTGGAATTGCTGGTCGGGCTGGTCGACGGCGAAATCGACGTGCAGCAGTTGGAAAAGCGCATCCGCGGCCGCGTGAAGTCGCAGATGGAAAAGAGCCAGCGCGAGTACTATCTCAACGAGCAGATGAAGGCGATCCAGAAAGAGCTGGGCGACCTGGACGATGCACCCGGTGAGCTGGAAGAACTCGCACGCAAGATCGCCGAGGCGGGCATGCCCAAACCGGTCGAAACCAAGGCCAAAGCCGAGCTCAACAAACTCAAGCAGATGTCGCCGATGTCCGCCGAAGCGGCGGTGGTGCGCAACTATCTGGATTGGCTGCTGGGCGTGCCGTGGAAAAAGCGCACCAAGGTGCGCAAGGACCTCAAGGTTGCCGAAGACACGCTGGACGCCGATCACTACGGTCTGGACAAGGTCAAGGAGCGCATCCTTGAGTACTTGGCCGTGCAGTCGCGCGTAAAGCAGATGAAGGGGCCGATCCTGTGCCTGGTCGGGCCGCCTGGCGTGGGCAAGACCTCGCTCGGGCAGTCGATCGCCAAGGCGACTAACCGTAAGTTCGTGCGCATGAGTCTGGGCGGCATCCGAGACGAGGCGGAAATTCGTGGCCATCGCCGCACGTATGTCGGTTCGATGCCGGGCCGGCTGGTGCAGAACCTCAATAAGGTGGGCAGCAAGAACCCACTGTTCCTGCTGGACGAAATCGACAAGATGTCGATGGACTTCCGTGGCGACCCGTCGTCGGCATTGCTGGAAGTGCTCGATCCGGAGCAGAACACCTCCTTCAACGACCACTATCTGGAGGTTGATCTGGATCTGTCGGAGGTGATGTTCGTTGCCACCTCCAACTCGCTCAGTATCCCCGGCCCACTGCTGGACCGCATGGAAGTCATCCGCATCCCCGGCTATACCGAGGATGAAAAGCTCAACATCGCGATGCGCTACCTGGTGCCCAAGCAGATCAAGGCCAACGGCTTGAAGCCGGAAGAGATCGAGATCGGCAGCGACGCCATCCAGGACATCGTGCGCTACTACACGCGCGAATCGGGTGTGCGTAATCTCGAACGCGAAGTCGCCAAGATCTGCCGCAAGGTCGTCAAGGAAATTGCGCTGGCAGGTCCGCAGCCGGCAGCCAAGAAAGCGGTGGCCAAGAAGGGCAAGCCGAAGGCGCTGGTCACCGTCAACGCGAAGAATCTCGACAAGTATCTGGGCGTGCGTCGCTTCGACTTCGGCCGTGCCGAAGAGGAAAACGAGATCGGCCTGGTCACCGGCCTGGCATGGACCGAGGTCGGCGGCGAGCTGCTGCAGGTCGAGTCCACGCTGGTGCCGGGCAAGGGCAACCTGATCCTCACCGGTCAGCTCGGCAACGTCATGAAGGAATCGGCATCGGCAGCGTTGTCGGTGGTGCGTTCGCGCGCCGAGCGGCTCGGGATCGATGTGGACTTCCTGCAGAAGCAGGACGTGCACGTGCATGTCCCCGACGGCGCCACGCCGAAGGACGGCCCAAGCGCAGGCATCGCGATGGTGACCTCGCTGGTGTCGGTGTTGGCCAAAGTGCCGATCCGCGCCGATGTGGCGATGACCGGCGAGATCACCTTGCGTGGTCGCGTATCGGCAATTGGCGGCTTGAAGGAAAAGTTGCTGGCGGCCCTGCGCGGTGGCATCCGCACCGTGTTGATCCCCGACGAGAACCGCAAGGATCTTGCCGACATCCCGGCCAACGTCACCCGCGATCTGAAGATCGTGCCGGTGAAATGGATCGACGAGGTGCTCGACCTGGCACTGGAGCGTCCGCTGACGCCGAAAAAGGCCGGCAAGGAAAAAACACGCAAGACAGCCTCGCGGGTCGCCGTGCGTGGTAAGTCGCGTAGCACGCCCGGCACCCGCGTCAAGCACTAACGGGGGCTGTCTAGACTGCCGCAAAACAAGCCAAAACCCGCGTCGTTATTGGGTTTTGGCTTGCGTGCATTTGGGGGCGCTGGTATAAATGCACGACTCGTGGGCGCGGCAAATGTGATGCGTCACGCGATACCACTTGTGTCGGGTTCTTCGCTAACGGCAAGAGCGCCGATTGTCGATTCCGCGGCGTCTGCCGCAAAGGGAGTTTCAAGAATGAATAAAACCGAATTGATCGATGGCGTTGCCGCTGCCGCTGACATCTCCAAGGCTGAAGCTGGCCGTGCTGTTGACGCGGTTGTGAGCGAAATCACCAAGGCACTGAAGAAGGGCGACGCCGTCACCCTCGTTGGCTTCGGTACCTTCCAGGTCCGCGAGCGCGCTGAGCGCACCGGCCGCAATCCGAAGACCGGCGACAGCATCAAGATCGCGGCTTCGAAGAATCCTGCATTCAAGGCTGGTAAAGCCCTGAAGGATGCGGTAAACTAATCGACTCGCTAGGGTGCTTAGCTCAGCGGTAGAGCGTCTCCCTTACACGGAGAGGGTCGGGGGTTCGAAACCCTCAGCACCCACCATTAAGCACCAGGCAAACGTTTCAAGCGCGGAGCGGTAGTTCAGCTGGTTAGAATGCTGGCCTGTCACGCCGGAGGTCGCGGGTTCGAGTCCCGTCCGCTCCGCCAGTTATACCGAAGCCCCTGAGCAATTGGGGGCTTCGTTTTCTCCACGACATTCGCGTTGCGAGTTGGGTAGAGAACGATGTCCAAGTTTAAAGCGGAGCGGTAGTTCAGCTGGTTAGAATGCTGGCCTGTCACGCCGGAGGTCGCGGGTTCGAGTCCCGTCCGCTCCGCCAGTTATACGAAAGCCCTCGGCCTTGTGCCGGGGGCTTTTTTTTGAGTTTGAGTCAGCGGTCGGATTGAGTCGTGCGTCGACAGCTCGGTTTCGGGTCATGCATTCGGCGATTTCGGTGTCCGGCGTTGGTTGCCGAAGTGAAACCCTGACGTCGATTGAGGCCCCACGACACTGTGCTAACGGGCATTGGGCTGGGTGCTTGGCGTCAAGCGCGTTACACTGCGCGGCTCGCCCACAGGCCGTGATTTGCCAATGCTGCAGAAACTTCGCGACAAGACGTCAGGCTGGATCGCTACCGCCATCCTGGGGTTGCTGATGGTTCCGTTCCTGTTCGTCATCGACAACAGCTACCTCGGCGGCATCGGCGCCAATAACGTGGCCAAGGTGCAGGCGCCGCCCAATTGGTGGAAATCGGCACCGTCGTGGTGGCCGGTTTCGCTGCTGTGGCAGCACCACGAAATCAGCACGCAGGATTTCCGCGCGCGTTTCGAGCAGGCGCGCATGCAGGAACGTCAGCGTCAAGGCGAGAACTTCGATCCGCGCACATTCGAATCCCGCGAAAACAAGCTGCAGGTACTTGACCAACTGGTCGACGAACAGGTGGTGCGACTGGGCGCGGAAGATGCGGGAATCGTCATAGGCGACGCAACCGTGCGCGATTACATCGCCAACATTCAGGCGTTCCAGGTCGATGGCAAGTTCAGCCCTGACCAGTACCGCGCCGCGCTTGCGCAAGGCACGCCGCCGCGCACGCCTGCACAGTTCGACGCTTTGGTGCGTGACAGCCTGCAGCAGTCGGTGATCCCGCAGGCCGTGGCGGAATCGGGCTTTGCCACCAAGGCCGAGTTCGAGCGTCTGCTCAAGCTGATGGGTGAAACGCGCGACGTGGAGCTGGCAATGCTGCCGCCGTCGGCCGTAGATACCGCGCCGGTGAGCGATGCGCAGATCAAACAGTGGTACGAGGGGCATACGCAGGACTTCCGTCAGCCGGAAACCGTCACCATCGAATACGTGGAGCTCAACGCCGCAAAGATGCCGCCGGCCACCGCCGCCGACGAAGCAACGCTGCGCAAGCGCTATGAAGAAGAGAAGGCGCGCTTCGTCGAGCCGGATCAGCGCCTTGCATCGCACATCCTGATCAGTGCCGGCAGCGATGCAGCTGCGCAGAAGGCTGCCGAAGCAAAGGCCGCCAAACTCGCCGCCGAGGCCAAGCAGCCGGGCGCCGACTTCGCTGCACTGGCGAAAGCCAATTCGCAGGATCCGGGCTCCAAGAACGCCGGCGGCGACCTGGGTTGGGTCGAGAAGGGCGCGATGGTCAAGCCGTTCGAGGACGCGCTGTTCTCGATGAAGGCTGGTGACGTGGTGGGTCCGATCAAGAGCGAATTCGGCTATCACGTGATCCAGTTGCGTGAGGTCAAGGGTGGACAGGGCAAGTCGTTTGAGCAGGTGCGTGACCAGCTGGCGGCCGAGCAGCTGAAGGCCGATGCGGACAAGGCATTTGCGGATATCAGCGGCAAGTTGGTGGATCAAGTCTACAAGAATCCCACCGCGCTGGAGCCGGCGGCCAAGCAGGTCGGCCTGCCGGTGCAGACGCTGGGGCCGTTCTCGCGCACTGATGCCAGCGGTGTTGCGGCCAATCCGGCTGTGTTGCGCGCGGCGTTCTCCGAAACGCTGGTGCAGGACGGCACGGTGAGCGACCCAATCAATATCGCGCCGAACCATAGCGTGGTGTTGCGTGTGACCAATCACACCGCCGAACAGGCGTTGCCGTTGGACAAGGTGCGCGACAAGGTGACGGCGGCGATCCGCGCAGACCGTTCCGAGAAGGCCGCCGCGGCTGCTGCCGATGCTTTGCTGGCACGCGTGCAGAAGGGTGAGACGCTGCAGGCGCTGGCGGCCAGCGAGAAGCTGCAGGTGCAGCCGATCCCGGGGCTGCCGCGGACGGCACCGATCCCGACTCCGGCCGCGAACCGCGCGATTTTCAGCGCGCCGCGACCGACCGAAGGCAAGCCGTCGGTTGGCAAGGTGCAATTGGATGGCGGGCGCTTTGCCGTCTTCGTCATCAGCAAGGCCACCCCGGGCGATCTGAAGCAAATGCCGGCCGAACAGCAGGCGATGCTGCGTGAGCAGCTGAGCCAGATCGACGGCAACAACGCTGCGCAAGCGTACGTCAAGGAAATGCGCAAGCGCTACAAGATCCAGATCGAAGAAGCGCAGCTGTAAGGCGTCGATTGGTGAAAGAAAAGCCTGGGTAACCGGGCTTTTCTTTGGGTTCGTGGTGAGAGAAGTTAGGTCGGCGGATGCGCGAGGGATATCGATCTGACGCGTGCGTGTCGATTTGTCGCTGGCGTTCGCGTGCTTGTCTGGCTGACGCTAGCTGCGATTTATACCCACCAAGCACCAAGCACCAAGCAACAAGCAACAAGCAACAAGCAACAAGCAACAAGCAACAAGCAACAATGGACGAGTTGTCAGCTGGGTCTGCTAACTCTCCGGCAGTGGCTAGCTTCGCCCCTCGACTCTGCAACCACGTGCGAGGATGGTAGAACTGAAAACGCGGGGTTTCGTGCGGTGCTCTGCAACAGCTGTATCAGCTGGGTGCGATGCGGGCTGATTCAGCAGTGAGCGTCCTCAACGTTATGGCTCGTGCTGTCTAGAAAAATGCAGACTTTGATTGTTGCCGAAGCTTCGCTTGCAAGTGCAGTGACCAAGTCGATTCTTTGGAGTGACGCGCGCTAGGCGTTAGACAAGGGCTAACTGCGTTGCTTTCGAATCCAGTGGCTCTCGGAATCTGTCACCCGGCACAGAAGTGGCCTTACAAGAAAGCAAGTGCGCTGCGCAGAGTTCACGATCGACGCGATCACGCTGCCGGTCGCCTGCTTGCACCGCACTGCAGCGTGCTAATGCGCGCTGAAACTTAGGGCATACAACTTAGGCGCATTCGAATTAAGGCGAATCGTCGAACGAAAGCACCATGCCAGGCTTCAGAATGGCGCTCTTGTCCAGGCCGTTGCTAGTGAGCAACGTCGTCACGGTGACGCCATAGCGGCGTGCGATGGCCCAGGCCGATTCGCCATTGCGCACGGTGTGGGTGCGCGTTGGCAAGGTCGACGCTTTGCCGGCTGCCGAGGCAACGACGGTCGGCGCGGAGTCATTACCGACGTCACGTCCCACATCGACGGATGCAGCCACGGCGCTGCTAGAACCGGGTTGCGCCGGTGCAATCGGAGCCAGGACATGCACACCGTGCGGCGCTGCGCGT
This sequence comes from Xanthomonas vasicola pv. musacearum NCPPB 4379, assembly GCF_000277895.2. Lineage (NCBI taxonomy): Bacteria > Pseudomonadati > Pseudomonadota > Gammaproteobacteria > Lysobacterales > Lysobacteraceae > Xanthomonas > Xanthomonas vasicola. The sequence goes on from NZ_CP034655.1 coordinate 1,205,282, forward strand.
GCGCCGGCAAGGGCGGGATTCAGGCGGGCGAGCAGTTGCGGCTCGATTGCGCGCTGCCCAGCCCAGGTATTGAGGCTGGTGCCCGCCGGCAGCGCATGTTCGGTGAGGACGGGCACCGGACGATCCAGCGAGGTCAACAGGTTGCCCTGCTGCTGCGCGTGATCGAGCACGCAGGCGAGCGCGTGCAGTTTTTCCACGTAGTCGTAGGTGACCTTGGACATGCCTGGTAATTCGGACGGGCGTGCGTTCTGCGCGTTCATCCCGGCGCTGCGCATTGCCTGCAGTACCCGGTACTCGCCGGCGTTGTAGGCCATCAGCGCCAGGCGCCAGTCGCCGCCAAACATGCCGTAGAGGGTTTTGAGGTAGCGCACCGCCGCAGTGGTGGAATCCACCGCCGACAGGCGTCCGTCGTACTGCGCGCCAACCGACACTTGGTGGTTGCGCGCGGTGGTGGTGACGAATTGCCATAAGCCAGCAGGGCCGTTGCCGTTGCGGGCGCCGGGGCGGTAGCCGCTTTCGACGAACGGAATCAGCGCAAATTCGGTGGGCATGTCGGCTTTGCGCAGCTCATCGACCACGTAACCGAACAGTGGCAAGACATCCTGCGCATCGTCGACCAGGCGCGCGGGGGCGCGTGAAAAATGCTGTTCCCACCGGGTATCGCTATGTGCGCTGTCGCAGCCTGGGTCGGCACGGCCCTCAAGGAACGACGAGAAAATCTCCCGCCCGTTGCGTATGCCGGGTGCGCTGGTCTGCGCGGCGGCGCTGCTTGCGGTTGTGGAGCTTGCGTCGTTGGGCGAAGCGGCTGCCGGTGCAATAGCCGAACAGGCGGCCAGCACTGCTAAAACCAGGCGCCTCATGCGCGAAATTCGTCTTTCCAGCGCCGAAGTTCGGCGAAAATATCAACTTCGGAGGAAAGTGCGCCGGCTGCGCGCGGTGCCACTGCGGCGCGAATCTCGGGACGGTTGGTGCGCAAGAACGGATTGGTGGCCAGTTCACTCTTGAGCGAAATCGGCAGGGTAGGACGGGCTGCATGACGCATGGCCTGGGCTTCCTGTTGACGGCGCTGCAAGGCAGCGTTGGTGGGATCGACGTGCAGCGCGAACGCCGCGTTGGCCAAGGTGTATTCGTGGCCACAACACACAAGCGTTTCGCCGGGCAGAGAGGCAAGGCGCTGCAACGAGTCAAACATCTGAGGAGCGGTACCTTCGAACATCCGCCCACAGCCTAGGCTGAACAGGGTGTCACCGCTGAACAGATGACTGTCTGTCACGAAGGCGATGTGGTTGCGCGTGTGGCCGGGCACTTCGAGGACCTGAAAATCGACATCAAGCAGGCTCAAACGTTCGCCATGACCCACTTCCTGCGCAGTTTCCGGGATGCGTTCGTCGGCCGAGCCGAATAGCTCCAGGTCAGGCCAACGCTGCTGGAGCTCGGCCACGCCCCCGATGTGGTCGCCATGGTGGTGGGTCAGCAGGACGGCGCTGGGAATGAGGCCTTCGCGCTCTGCGGCGGCTATCACCGGCGCTGCCTGCCCAGGGTCGACGATGATGGCGCGGCCATCTGCAGCGACCAGCGCCCAAATGTAGTTGTCGTCGAATGCGGGCAGGGCGATCAGTCGCATAGAATTGGGACCATGCCTGCCCCGCCATTCTCCCGTCAAGCTGGTGTCTCATCCTGGTTTGAAACCGGTGCAGGGCGCAGCCTGCTTCAGCTGGAGCGTCGTTTGGCGCTGGAGGCGCTGCAGACACGTCCGTCGCAACCCTGGTTGTGGCTGACCCCGACGACCGAATTGCCCCCGCGCGAGTCGCTGCAGGGGCGTGGTCTGCGGCTGCATCGCAGTGCCGGGCGCTTCGCCGGCGATGCGCGCTGTGCGATGCCGTTTCCGCTGCCAACCGAAAGCCTGCAGGCGATCGTGGTGCAGCATGCGGTGGTTGGCGGGGCGGCGGACTTTTTGGCCGAATGCGAGCGGCTGCTGATGCCCGGCGGCCGGCTGTTGTTGTTCACGCTCAATCCGATGAGCCCCTACCGTTTCCGCTGGGCGCGGCGTGGACCGGTGGCGCTGCGGCCGGATCGCTGGCGCCTGTTGGCGCAACGTGCCGGTCTGCAGAGCGTGCAAGCGGAACGCTACCTTGGGCCGATCTGGCGCACCGGTGGCGAGTCCACCGATCCCGGCCGTGCACCCTGGCGCGCGGTGTATTTGCTGGAAGTGGAAAAACGCGCCGCTGCTGCGATCGGCCCGACACCGATTGCGCTGCCAGCCCGCTGGCCGCAACCGGTGGCAACGATTTAACCCGTTTACGTTGCAACTCTGGAACCTGATGAAATCAATTGAAGTGCATACCGATGGCTCCTGCCTTGGCAATCCCGGGCCGGGTGGTTGGGCGGCCCTGTTGCGTTACAACGGGCGCGAAAAGGAGCTGGCCGGCGGCGAAGCCGTTTCCACCAACAACCGCATGGAGTTGATGGCGGCGATCATGGCGCTGGAAACGCTGACCGAGCCGTGCCAGATCGTGTTGCATACCGACTCGCAGTACGTTCGCCAGGGCATCACCGAGTGGATGCCGGGCTGGGTGCGGCGCAATTGGAAAACCGCCGGCGGCGATCCGGTCAAGAATCGCGAATTGTGGGAGCGGCTGCACGCGGCTACGCAACGCCACAGCATCGATTGGCGCTGGGTGAGAGGCCACAATGGCGACCCGGACAACGAGCGCGTCGACGTGCTCGCCCGCAATCAGGCCACCGCCCAGCGCGATGGCCGTGCAACATCGTAAGAGGACACATGCGGCAGATCATTCTCGATACCGAAACCACCGGCCTGGAATGGCGCAAGGGCAACCGCGTCGTCGAAATCGGTGCGGTAGAGCTGCTGGAGCGGCGCCCGAGCGGCAATAACTTCCATCGCTATCTGAAGCCCGATTGCGACTTCGAACCCGGCGCGCAGGAAGTGACCGGGCTGACCCTGGAATTTCTGGCCGATAAGCCGTTGTTCGGTGAGGTGGTGGACGAATTTCTCGCCTACATCGACGGCGCGGAACTGATCATCCACAACGCCGCGTTCGACCTGGGTTTTCTGGATAACGAGCTGTCGCTGCTGGGCGATAACTACGGTCGCATCGTCGAACGCGCCACGGTGGTCGATACGTTGATGATGGCGCGCGAGCGCTATCCGGGGCAGCGCAACTCGTTGGATGCCTTGTGCAAGCGTCTAGGCGTGGACAACTCGCATCGCCAGTTGCACGGCGCCTTGCTCGATGCGCAGATCCTGGCCGATGTGTATATCGCGCTGACCTCGGGTCAGGAGGAAATCGGGTTTGCCAGCGCCGACGCGGGCCAGCAGACCAACAGTGCGAGCGGCATGATCGCGTTCGACCCGGCGCTGCTGTTGCCGCGTCCACGCGTTGCGGTGACCGCCTCCGAATCGCAGGCGCATGAGGCGCGCCTGGCGCAGCTGCGCAAGAAGGCTGGGCGTGCGTTGTGGGATCCGCCGGTCGAGGAAGTCGCTGTTGCTGGCTGAGCGCGGCTAACACAACGGCTGCGCTCACCGCCGGGCGGGCGCGGCCGGTGCTTGGTGATGCATGTACTACATGTGCACTGCGGTCCTTGCGTGCTTTCTACGCCCACCTGCCGATTGGTTACTGCATTTTGTCAGCCGATCTAAGGCGTTTTGCGCGGTTGTGCCGCCGTTGGATAAAGAGCGGCGGCGTCTGTTTGCATCTACGCTGTCTGCTGCAGTGATGGCTGCTGCGTAGGCGGCGTAGTGGGTAAATGGCTACGTGTGAATGGGTCACGCAAGTCATGATTTCGCTTACCGTCAGATAAGCTGGCAAAGCGTGGTAAGCGATGGTGATTTTTTGACCGCATGCGGCAGGCAATCGCGTTTGCTGAAGTAGTCTTTCGCGATCCGCTCATTCGCTGCGCGCATTTGCAAGGCACGCATTTCGGCATGTCGCAACGTCAGTAACTACGCACCAGAATCGCTGTGATGTTGTCCGAACCGCTACCATCCAGTGCGGCGGCGACCAGGCATTCCACGCATTCCTGTGCACTGCAATCGGCCTGCGCCAAGGTGGCTGCGATGGCGGCATCGTCCACTTCTTCGGTCAGGCCGTCGCTGCACAGCAGCAGCTGCATGCCGGATTTGAGCTCGCCCTGCATGGCGGCGACATTCAGATGTACCGGGTCGGTCACGCCGAGTGCCTGGGTCACCACGTTACGATGCGGATGCGCGCGCGCCTGCTCGCTGGTGAGCGTGCCTTGGGCGATGAGTTCCTGCACATAGCTGTGATCCTGGCTCAGCTGGGCCAGCCGGCCATCGCGCCATAGATACGCGCGGCTGTCGCCAACCCACGCCACTTCGAAACGCTGACCCAGCACGCGTGCGGCCACCACCGTGGTGCCCATTGGCAAGGTGTCGTTGCAGCGGCGCGAGGTCTTGATGATCTCTTCGTCGGCGATGCGCACTGCCTGGGCCAGCGGGGTGCCGGCGCGGATTTCCCGCACGATGGTTTCGCGTGCCAGTGCGCTGGCCACTTCACCGCAGGCATGCCCGCCCATGCCGTCGGCCACCAGCCACAATCCCAGTTCGCTGTCGCCGTAATAGGTGTCCTCGTTGAGGTCACGGCGCAGGCCGACGTGGGTGAGGTGTCCGAATTCGAGCATGGGACCGGTCGCCAAAGAGAAGATGCACCACCATCATCGCGGCCCGGCTGGTCAGCGGCAACACACCACGCATGGGCGCCGCAGTGCCTGTTCACGCCTGGGCGAGCGCTGACCCAGTTGGCGCCGGCCCGGGCCGCTTGTAGCTGGGGCCGTGTGCCCGTATGATGCACGGCCCCAGGACACTGGGGACCATCTGGAGAGGTGGCAGAGCGGTTGAATGTACCTGACTCGAAATCAGGCAGGCGTTTATAGCGCCTCGGGGGTTCGAATCCCCCCCTCTCCGCCAGATTGAGGCGAGCAGTTGTGCCAGTGCCGCGTGAGTTTCGCCGGCAGCATTGGGGGGTGAGAAGCCCGGGGTTCGACAGGCAGCAAAGCTGTCTGCACGGCGAAGCCGCCCGCAGGGCGAAGGCACACAGTGCCGAGTGAATCTCCCTCTGTCGCCAGATTCGCATCAGCCCCCGCAAGGGGGCTTTTGTTTATGTGTGTGGCAATCGCCCGCCGCGGCGATGACTACAATCCGCCCGATCCCCGTTGGAGGCCTGTCATGTCCGAGATCCTGGTGCCCGTGTCCTTTGGTGAGCTGCTCGACAAGATCGCGATCCTGCAGATCAAGTCCGAGCGCATGAGCGATGCGGCCAAGTTGACCAATGTGCGCAATGAACTGTCTGCGCTAGAAACCAGCTGGATGGCGCATCCAGCCGCCGGCCACGACATCGTGCGCCTGCGCGCCGAACTCAAGGCCGTCAATGAGCGGCTGTGGGTGATCGAGGACGACATCCGCCTCAAGGAACAGGCGCAGACCTTCGACGACAGCTTCGTGCAACTCGCGCGCAGCGTGTATATCGAAAACGACGAGCGTGCGCGCATCAAGAAAGAGATCAACCTCGCGCTGGGTTCTTCGTACGTGGAAGAAAAGTCTTATCAGGACTATCGCGCTACCGGCGCCTGAGCGCGTTAACGGGTTGATTGCGCGGGTGGCCTGAACAGCGCGAGTTATGCAGGAATCGCATTTGCTGGCTGTCACGGCATCAGTTCGGGGAGCCGCTGCAACTTGCCGACGCCTGACTGCCGAGGAGATTCAGCGCTGCTAGGGCCTGTTAACACATCCGAAGCCCATCAACGGTGAGCACAAAGCTGAGGAATCCAAGGAACATGACGTCCAGCTTCTCAAAGCGCGTGAAAATCCGGCGGTAGCCCTTCAAGCGACGGAACAGCCTCTCCACTTCGTTGCGCCGCTTGTACATGTGTTGGTCGTGCTCCCAAGGATGGACCCGATTGGACTTGGGTGGGACGACCGGCACGAAACCAAGATCGAGCGCCAGCTGGCGGGTTTCATTGCCTTCGTAAGCGCGATCCATTAGCAGATGAATCGGCCGCTTCACTTGCCCCAAATGTTCAAGCAATGCCCGGCCTGCTGGTGCGTCATGTGCGTTGCCAGGCGTCAATCCGAACGTGATGGCTGTTCGAGCATCTGCGGCAACCATATGAATCTTGGTGTTCCATCCGCCGCGGGATTTGCCAATCGCCTGTGGGCCGTTTTTTTTAATGCGCCAGTGCCATCCGGATGCACCTTGATGCTGGTGGAGTCCAGCGAGACCGCTTCGATTTTGATGCGCACGATCTGGCAGGTCTGCAATTGGGCGAACATCCGATCCAGCACACCGGACTTAGCCCAACGGTTCATGCGTGTGTACACCGTATGCCAGTTGCCAAAGCGCTTGGGCAGACCGCGCCATTTGCAGCCGTGCTCTGCGACGTAAAGGATGGCGTTGACCACCTGCAGATTGGTCATGCTGACATTGCCGCGCTGCGCAGGTAAGCAATGTTCGATGAGGGCAAATTGTGCTGGCGTGATCTCCATGTCCAATAGTTTAATCGCCCGAGCCATTAGTGTTAACAGGCCCTAGTGAAAGCACTGCACGGCCGTAAGGCGAACGCATCGGTGCCTGGAGGTGGCAAGTGCTGCGCGTTCACTCTAGATCTGAGCGCTTCGTCCACACCCGCCCGGCAACTCCTCTGGTCAGTCTTGCTCGATTCACTAGCGAATGCATCGCAGTGCTGGATACGTCGCCTGCCGCACTAAGCGCGTTGTGTTCGGGCTGCGATCGATCGCCGGTCGCCAATCGTCAGCGCGGATGATCGGTGCGATAACGCTCGAAGGCAGCGATTGCATCGTCCACGGTGATCAGCGACATCACGTCGTCGAATTCGATCTTTGTTCCCCAGCTCAGCTGGTCGGCAGGCTTGTGCAGGAACTTGCATGCGGCTGCGTCGTAACGGTCCACGCAATAGCGCACGTCCGAATACGGGCCGCTGCGCAGCGGGTTGCTGGCCGCATGCAGGCCCAGCACCTTGGTACCCATCGCGTTGGCAATATGCATCGGCCCGGAATCCGGCGTGACCACCAGGTCCGCACGCGCGAGCAGGGCAGGCAGTTGTTTGAGCGTGTCCTTGCCGACCAGATCCAGTACCGGCGTGCGTGCGGCAGCGACGATGGCATCGGCGGTGCTGCGCTCCAGGTCGCTGCGGCCACCGCACAGCACCACTCGCCAGCCTTGCGCGGCGGCGTGATCGGCAAGTGCGGCATGGCGATCGGGATACCAGTTGCGACGCGCGTGACTGGAGCACGGCGAAATCATCAGCACCGGGCGGCCATCGTCGTCCCATTGCGCGCGTGCCCAGGCATGCGCCTCATCGGGCACAGGCAGATCCCAGCGCACCTGGGTCTGGCGCAGGCCCAGCGGCTCGGCAAAGCTGCCGATGGCGTCGAGCACATGGATGCCGGGGCAGTCGGCGATGCGCTCGTTGACAAACAGGCCATGCAGGTCCTTGGAGCGACTGCGGTCGTAGCCGATGCGTCGCCGCGCCGGCACGAAGGCCGACAGCACATTGGCGCGAAAGGCCACCTGCATTTGCAGCAAGGCATCGAAGCGCCCCAGCGGTGCCAGCGACTGACGTAGCGCGCGCATGCCGGCTACGCCGCTGCGTTTGTCGTAGGCATGGAAGTACACGCCGGGCAGGCCGTCGAGCAATTTCAGCCCGGCCTTGTCGATGATCCAATGCAGCTCGCTTGCCGGAAACCCGGCCTGCAGCGTGCGCACCAGCGGCACCACATGCGTGATGTCGCCCAGGGCGGACAAGCGCAGCAAACACAGCGATGCGGGCGTTACAGCCATGGTGTTGTTAGACTCGACAGATGGTTTCTTTCGATGCCACCGAAGCGCTGGCGCCGTACCGCGAAGGTCGCGGGTATGGTGCCATTCTGTTCGACCGCGAACGGCTGCGGCAAGCTGATCCCAGCCTGTTTTCGCCGCAATCGTGGGGCGACAGGGCACGGCCGGTGGACGAAGGCGGTCGTGGCGGTGCGTGGTTTGTGGATGCGCCGTTCGGCCACAGCGTGTTGCGGCAATACTTGCGTGGCGGCATGGCCGCACGTGTGAGTCGCGATCGCTATCTATGGAAAGGGGCAGGGCGCACGCGCAGTTTTGCCGAGTTTCGGCTGATGCGCGAACTGATCCAACGCAAGTTGCCGGTGCCGCGTCCGTTGGCCGCCTGCTACCTGCGCGAAGGCATGGGCTATCGCGCTGCGCTGTTGATGGAACGGCTGGAAAACGTGCGCTCATTGGCCGATCACGCCCAGGTGGCCGGCCGCGGCGCGCCGTGGGAGGCAACCGGGCAATTGATCGCGCGCTTCCATCGTGCCGGCCTGGATCACGCCGATCTCAACGCGCACAACATCCTGTTCGATGCCGGCGGGCATGGCTGGTTGATCGATTTCGACCGCGGCGTGCTGCGCATTCCGGCCACGCGCTGGCGCGAGCGCAATCTCAAGCGCCTGCATCGTTCGCTGCTGAAGCTGCGCGCCAAACGCAGCCGCGAGGACGTCGACAAGGACTACGAGCGCCTGCATCGCGCCTACGAACTGGCCTGGGGCCGGGGCTACTGATGGACTGGGCCTTGCGGGTGCAAGGAGTCGGCAATGCGTCGGCGGTGGCGCTTGGCTCGCCAATGGCTACGATCGAACGCGCCGGAGCGCCATGGCTGACCATCGATTGCGGCAGCGAGGGGCTGACGGCCTATCAGGCCCAGTACGGCAAGTTGCCGCAGGCGATCTTCATCACCCATGTGCATCTGGACCATGTCGGTGGGCTGGAACGGGTGTTCGTCGACAGCTATTTCTCCGAGCGCCGCGGGCGCACGCGCCTGTACGTGCCGGCGCCGGTTGTGCCGCTGCTGCAACGGCGCATCGCCGATTACCCGAATGTGCTGGCCGAGGGCGGAGCAAACTTCTGGGATGCATTCCAGCTGGTGCCGGTCGGCGATGCGTTCTGGCACGACGGCGTGCGGCTGGAGGTGTTCCCGGTACGCCACCACTGGCCGGAGACGGCCTACGGCTTGCGTTTGAAGGGCGCGCTGGTCTGGACCGGCGATACCCGGCCCATTCCGGAAATGCTGAAGCGTTATGCGGACGATAGCGAGCTCATCGCACATGACTGCGGCGTTCACGGCAACCCGTCGCATACTGGCGTGGAAGACTTGGAGCGGGAATACCCGCAGGACCTGTTGAGCCGCATGCTGCTGTACCACTACGCCAGCGACGCCGACGGCGATGTGCTGCGTGCACGTGGCCACCGCGTTGCCGTACCCGGGCAATACCTCGCGCTGGCGAACCCGACCGCTGCGACGGCGACCTGATGGGCGCCTTGCTGCTGCCGGATCTTCTCACGGCGCCGATGCAGGACCGCTATGGCCGCCCGTTGCGCGATCTGCGCCTGTCGGTGATCGAAGCCTGCAATTTCCGCTGCGGGTACTGCATGCCCGCCGATCGTGTGCCCGACGATTACGGCTTCGACTCACAGCAGCGGTTGAGTTTCGATCAACTGGAAACCCTGGTGCGTGCCTTCGTCTCGGTCGGTGTGACCAAGGTGCGCCTGACCGGCGGTGAGCCGCTGCTGCGTCGCGACCTACCGAGCCTGATTGCGCGCTTGGGCGCGATCGAGGGCATCGAAGATCTGGCGCTCACCACCAACGGCACCTTGCTTGCCCGCCAGGCCGTTGCGCTGCGGCAGGCGGGGCTGCGCCGCATCACCGTCAGCATGGATGCGCTGGAACCAGCATTGTTCAGGCGCATGAGTGGAGATCGCGGCGAGATTGCGCAGGTGCTGGCTGGCATTGCCGCCGCCGAGCTGGCCGGTTTCCAGCGGCTGAAGATCAATTGCGTCGTGCAGCGTGGCATCAACGAAGATCAGGTGCTACCGCTGGTGGAACACTTCCGCGGCACCGGACACGTGCTGCGCTTTATCGAATTCATGGATGTGGGTAGCTGCAATGGCTGGACGCCGGATGCGGTGGTGACTTCAGCGCAACTGCACGAACGCATCCACGCGCGTTGGCCGTTGGTGGCGTTGGACGCCAATTACACCGGTGAAGTGGCGCAGCGGCATGCGTTTGCGGATGGCGCTGGCGAGGTGGGCTTTGTCAGCTCGGTCAGCGTGCCGTTCTGCGGCGATTGCCAGCGTGCGCGCGTCTCTGCCGACGGGCATCTGTATACCTGCCTGTTCGCCAGCCAGGGTCATGACCTCAAACCGGCACTGGCCGATGGCGAGCCTGCACTGGCGACGCATCTGCGGCAGCGCTGGAGCATGCGTGGCGACCGCTACAGCGAAGTGCGCGCCTCGGTGCCACGGCTTGGCAAGCCGGTCGAGATGTTCTTGATAGGCGGATGAGCGAGGGCGCGCTGCTGGTGCAGCCACGCACGCTGGAACTGCGTCTGCTCGAGCCGCAGCTGCGTACCGATGTGCAGCTGTTGGAAGCACTGCTCGATCCGGCGTTTGTCGAGTTCGATGCCTCAGGCCGTCGCTACACGCGTAGCGAGGTGATCGCGCCCTGCGCGCACCGGTGTTGGAGCCGAGTACCAGGCAGATGACTTCGAATGCGTGCAGCTGGCGCTCGATAGATCGCCGTCAGGGGGAGCGGCAGGCTTTGCGCAGTTCGTTGTGGCGCAATAACGCTGCTGGCTGGCAGCTGCTGTTCCATCAAGGCACCCTGTTCACCGAGAATGCCGCATCCTGATTGCCTGTCTTCGCGTCGCTTCCCATGCCTGCAAAATCCCCTTCCGCGCGCCTGACCCACCTAGACGATGCCGGGCTTCCCACCATGGTGGATGTCTCGGACAAGGCGGTCACCGTCCGGAGCGCTACCGCAGAAAGCCGAGTGCGCTTTCCGGCTGCCGTGGCCGCACAGCTGCGCGCCAATGGCTTGCGCAGCGCCAAGGGCGGCATCGTGGAGACCGCGGTGATCGCCGGCACCATGGCGGTCAAGCGCACACACGAATTGATTCCGTTCTGCCATCCGCTACCGATCGATGCGTGTCGTTTCGAAATTGATTGGGCGGACGAGCAAGTGCTGGATATCCGGTGCACGGTGCGCTGCGTGCATCGCACCGGTGTGGAAATGGAAGCGCTCACTGGTGCCAGCGTGGCTGCGTTGACGGTCTATGACATGTGCAAGGCGTTATCGCACAGCATGAGCATCGGCCCGACCAAGCTGGTGTCCAAGCGCGGCGGCAAACGCGATATCGGAGCGGGGCAATGACCGCCACGGTGACGGTGCTGTATTTCGCCAGCCTGCGCGAGGCCGCAGGCATCGCCGACGAGCTTGTGCAGACCGGCGCGCAGGATTTGCGTAGCCTATACGCAGAACTCGAAGCACGGCATGGCCTGCGCTGGACGCCTGCCCAGTTGCGTGTGGCCGTGGATGGTGCATTCGCGCGCTGGGAGGATGTGGTGCGCGATGGCAGCGAAGTGGTGTTTATTCCACCGGTGTCGGGAGGTTGAGCGTGAGCGAGCAGCGTGCAGCGATCTTTGCGCTTTCCGACGTGCCATTGCCGGTCGATCATCTGCGTGCCGGCGCGGAGCACCCGCATGCCGGCGCGTTCGCCAGTTTCGAAGGCTGGGTGCGCAATCACAACGAAGGCCGCGGCGTGGCCGGATTGCGCTACGAAGCCTACGCCGCGCTCGCGCAGGCGGAAGGGCAGCGCGTTCTTGACGAAGCAATGCAGCGGTTCGCCATCGTGCATGCGCACTGCGTGCACCGCGTGGGCGAGCTGCGCATCGGCGACATGGCGGTGTGGGTCGGTGTCAGTGCGGCACATCGTGGCGCCGCATTCGATGCATGCCGCTACATCATTGATGAGGTCAAGACACGCGTGCCGATCTGGAAGCACGAGCATTACCTGGAAGGTGATGCGGGCTGGCTGCATCCGGAGTCGCAGCCGCAGTAATGCACGCTTGCGATCAAGTGGTGCGAGGGAACATCTGGGAGATTAGGTGATGTCCCTGCCGGTTGACCTCGGCGCCCGCAGCGCGCTGTGGGAGACGCTGAGGATGTGGCAATACGCGCGCCGTCATCACGGCGGGCACAAATGACTGGTTGGCTTTATGCATGGGCGCACAGCGCCGCAAAAGATGACTGCTGCTTGTTGCACGATCAATCAGGCGCAAGCCAGCGCTCCGGCTAATGGCCAGGCGTATGTGGAAAGTTAGGGTGGTGTCCCCGCCGGTTGACCTCGGCGCCCGCATCAATCGATACCGTTGCTGCCTTCCGGCCCTGGCGGGATTTTCGATCTAGCGTCGCGAGGGACCGACGGGGCCACCATAAGACGTGGGCCATTGGATATGGCCCTGCGATTTGCGCCATGGTGCCGTTGCGCAAATCATGAAACTGGCGGAGAGAGGGGGAGACGGCTGAATCCGCTCTAACCCCTTGATCTCTAACCGGAACGCAAACCGGACTGGTGTCCTTGTTTGTGTCCCGCTATTGTAGCCCCTCAGGCCATTGCCCGCTAGGGATAGCGCAGATGAAGTGGCGTAGTTGAACGCTTGTTGACATTGCCAAGGATTGGGCGTAGCCTAGCTGCACGAGGTGGTGGAAGAGCAATCCCCACGTTAAAAAAGAAATGCTCAAAAGAGTTATGTGGCGGAAGAGTAGTCCCCACGTTAAAAAAAGAAGCGCTCATCTGAATGAAGAAACAAGGGTCCGCAAGGTCCCTTTTTTCTTGCGCAGGAGTAGGGAGGGAACCCATGCGTATCTTGAAGTTAGAGCAAAAATTTTTCCAAGAAAACACCCATCTTGTCGAAGTGCTAGATAAAGATGCGCGTGGAGTGTGGGACGGCGAAAAAAAGCGTGGCTATGGTATCGCTTTGATTTCGCACAACAGCTTGCGCTTTGGAATTCCACTAAGGACGCATATTTCGCACAAGCACTGCTATCGCACTACGCTTGATAAGGGTCTGGATTACACGAAGGCGGTGCTACTCATTAGAGACGATTACATCTCTGATCGGCCGTTTATGATAGACGACGGCGAATATGTGAAAATTAAAGCCCACGCCCATCACATTTCGAGTCAATTTGGCAAATATGTTGATCGATATGTTCTTGGGGTGGGTAGATCAGACGAAAATATCTTGCATGGTTATAGGTTCTCTACCCTCCAAAATTATCATGCAGAGTTGGGTCTAACCTAACGGTAGAGTTCGCGCGCAGGTTCCTTTCGCAAAGCGGTAGCATTAAAATTTGAACAACTCGCACTCGAGACACCATCCGATGTCCAAGCCAACTCTTGATTCAATTGCCTCCGCCAAAGCCAAGCTCGCCGAGGAGTTAAAGAAGCTCGAAGAGCAGGAAGCAACGCTTCTCGTTGAAGAAGCTTCAAGTGCTTTTCTTCAAGTGTCTGATTTGCTGAGTCGCTTTGGACAGCACTTCACTGCCAAGCAAAAAGCCGAGCTTGCGGCCCAGGTGGGTAGTTCCATCCCTGTCCAAGGTCGGCCGAAGAAGGCAGCCGGCACCAAGAAGGAAGTCGCCCCGAAGTATTGGCTTCCGCACACCCAAGAAACGTGGACGGGCAGGGGCCGGACGCCTCGTTCGTTTGCCGCTTGGGAAGGATCAGCGGCTTATAAAGAATGGAAGGCGAAGCATCCAGATGAGAAGTTCCCTAAGTTTCCTGGATGAAAAAAGCCCCGCATTGCGGGGCTTTTTTATGGGTGGAATTTGTGGCGCTGCGATAAGGCTTTTTGGAAGTCCTGGGTTCTGTAAATTGGAATTTCTGGGAATGGACGAAGTGCATTGATTGTTCTCACCATAGCGTCGATCTCCGCGGTTTTGTTGCCGAGGTGCAAGTAGTGCGATTTCAACGTGGCTGCGCTCATTTTACGCGAATGGAAGGAGGGCAGATGCCCTGTCAATTGCTCAATATCTTCAATCTCGACGCCTTGTTGATAGAGCATGGTGGCGAAGGTATGGCGAAAGGCATGGAAGGCAACGCCTTTCTCAAATCCCTTAGTTTTGAGATAAGCGCTGAATTGGGGCGTGAGGGTGTAGCCATAGCCTAAGACCTTGCGTCTTCCATTAATGATGCTCACGCCTGCTGGGAGAAGCGGGAAGAGGCGAGAGTGCTCAGTTTTTCTTATGTCTTCCATGTAGCGATCAAATCCTTGCGCTATCAAAAGAGGAGAAATCGGGATCACTCTGGCAGATGACTTGCCTTTGAGCTTCTGATTGGACGTTTTAAGCTTTACCCCGTTCTCATCGATGTCTTTGGTCACGCGCATCAGGAAGCATAGTTGCCCTTCAGCTTCGACAATGTCCGCAATTTTGAGCTGGGCAATTTCATTAATCCTTGCACCGCTGCAGTAGGCAATAAGAGGTGCCCAATAGAGGTGGGGTTTGCCGTTGACCCACGTCATGTAGTCTTGTCCATTAAAAATAGCGGCGAGGTCATCTGGCCCAAAAAGCCGCTCCTCAATCGGACCGCTATTGCGTATTTTGAGTTCAACGCCTTTCATTGGCGAATGAGATATTTTTTGCTTTAACGCCAGGCTGTTGAAGAACTTGTTGACCTTAGCCATATTGTTGTTGATGGTATTTGCGGACAGTTCTCGCTGCCCCTGCGATCGTCCTTTCTGAATAATTTCGGCGATCGACAGCCCTTGATATTCAGCCTTTCTCGTTGCGTTGGACGGCCACCACTGTAAAGCGTCCTTGAAGGTGGTGATGTCGTCCTGATCAATTTCTGCGATTGCCTTGTCCCCAATGACTCCAATTAGCAGGTGGAGCGCATGCTTGGTTGTAGAAATATTGGCCGAGTCTTCGCAATTAGCCTCCATGCTGAGAAGGTATTTGGAAATTTCATCTGACAAGAACAAGACTTTGCCTTTTTGAGCCAATTCTTGGGAACGGGTAGTGAGGGCATGTCCGTGTTTAAGGGAAAATTTGAGGAGAGTCCTAAGAGTTCGATCTAAGTTCTTTGCGGCATCTACCCCTCTAAAATGAAAGGGCTCGAAGGTAACGGATCCAATAGTAATCCTCCCAGTAGAGCAACTGGGAAGTTCGGAAGCGTCATCGGGTTCGTCATCAGGCAGCATTACATGAAAATACCGATAAGACGCATGCTGTCAATAAGTCTTAAAAGATTTGTTGCATTACTATAGATGCCGGCGCCAAATCCGATAAAAATCGTTGTCCCGTTATCAATAGGATTTTTTCCGTAACTAACTCGGCTATATGACTTCGTCCCGTGTTACGTTGTGGGTGCCAAGATCTATAGTAGACCTGAGATCAGTGAAGGGTTGGACCACCAGCAATCTTTTGAAGTTCACGACTGAGTTGTATATGGTCAATCTGGCCTTCCACGAACTCTTCTAGGACATGCTCGATCTCTACCGTAATAACCACGTCTCCTTGCTCCAAGACCAGTTCTTTGGCCAAATTGATCAGCCACTCGCGGTATTCCTTGTTAGCCGTGAGTTCCATAATTTCTTTATCAGTGGCTTCGCGTGATTTTGCCATCTTCGATTCATAGCACAGAATCCCTCATCGTCAAGGTGGGGAAATCCGGACATGTGGATTCGTCCCTTGATTAAAAGGTGAAATGGAGACCTTCCTTTCCCAGTATCTCCAAAGTAACGATTCGCAAAAAAAGCCCCAGAAGGGGCTTTTTTGATGGTGTTGGATGCCTTGAATCAAAGCTTTAGGCGCTCATTGATCGCTTGGCCCATCAATTCATACCAGCGGTTCATTTCATCTTCCGAGCCGAACTTGATGGTCCAGACCGGGATGTCGATGTCACGAACGTTGATCGTGAGAGTGCCTTCATGTCTTGAATTGTGCCAGTGCTTTTGCCATCCCCTGATATCAGTGAACTGATACGCTTTTGTGTTCCTTCCCATCCTTAGCTTGACTGCTGATCGAGCCGTCGAGAGCGCAATGTCAGTGTTTTTGTATCCGTAATATTTCGGGAAGTCACCACGGAATTCAGCGTTGTCACGCCTGGTCTTCAACCCCTTGCTCAATCCCAAAGCGACCGCAACGCCGACAACAATAGCGATGAAGTGTCGACTCCCCTTAATTCAGTGCCAGCCAAAACTAGAGGTCTGCGGTTGATGTTGATCACGGAACTCGGCGGGTGTTAGCCCGCCCAGGCTGTCGTGCGGGATCTGCTGGTTGTAGTCGGCCAGCCAGTGTTCGGTCTGTTCGCGAACCTCGCTCAGCGTGCGGAACAGATGCATGTCCAGCACGCCGCGCCGGTAGCTGCCGTTGAAGCGTTCGATAAAACCGTTTTGCATTGGACGCCCCGGCTCGATGAAGTCCAAGGCGATGCCCTTGCGCTCGGCCCACTCGGCCAAGGCCAATGCGACAAACTCCGGGCCATTGTCCAAACGAAGTTTGCCGGGGTAGCCGCGCCAGGCCGCGATGCGTTCCAAAGTGCGGATGACGCGGGCGGCCGGAAGATTCAAGTCCACTTCGATCGCCAAGGCTTCCCGGCTGAAGTCGTCGATGACATTGAACGTACGGAAGCGTCGACCATCCCACAGCGCATCGGACATGAAGTCGATCGACCATCCGGCATTGGGGTGTGCTCCGCATGCCAACGGTTGTGGATGACGGGTCGGGACCCGGCGCCTGCTGCGACGCCGTTGATTGAGTTTCATCAGGCAATACACACGCCAGACCCTTTTGTGATTCCACACGTGTCCGCGACGGCGGATGATCTGAAAGAGCTTTCCAAACCCACGCTCGGGAAAGCGCTCGGCCAATTCGGACAGCAGCGCAATGACCTTCTCGTTGCGATCAGGACGGCGCCGATAGCGCGCTGTCGAGCGAGCCACGCCAACGACTGCACAGGCCCGGCGCTCGCTCCAGCCATGCTGCTCGACGAGCCAGGCAAGAAGCGGGCGTTTATGCGCCGGGTCTACAGTTTTTTTGCGATGACATCCTTCAATGCATGGTTTTCCATCGCGAGCTCGGCGTACATGCGTTTGAGCTTGCTGTGCTCGGTCTCCAGGTCGCGAAGGCGCTGGACATCAGCGGCCTCCATGCCACCGTACTTGGACTTCCAGACGTAGTACGTGGCGTCGGAAATACCCAGCTCACGGCACACATCCTTGACATGGCGGCCGCCCTCAACCTGCTTCAGCGTGGCGACAATCTGGCTCTCGGTGAACTTGCTCTTGCGCATCGTTGGTCTCCTTGGTGGCTAGTGTGCCCGGAGACCTCTAACTATGGATGGATCAATTTTACGGGGAGTCGACAGCCTTCAAGGTGGCCAACCAGCCATCCCTAGCCTTTTCCATCGAAATAATTTCATCGACACAAGCGACAGCAGGCTTTCTTTGCTCGATCAGTTCGGGTGGCAGCATGCCAATCGAGGCAACCTCAGAAGACGCTGCCCACCCCTGAGCTTGGCGATAGAGCCGGACATCTTCTTCATTATCGATTTGCCATTGCTCGGTCACCGTTCCATCGGGCGCTTGGGTGCGATGGAGCGTCAGATCCTTCCGGTTCTGATCTTGGGTCAAGCGCTCAACGAGCGCATCCACATACTTCGTGGTCATTCGGTCCATCGGCAGTCCCCGAACTGCGTTGAAGACCTGAGCATAGCTGGATGCCAAGCCAATCGCTTGGACCTGGGCTTGGCGCAATTCTGTCGTTCTAAGCGTCCGCTTGATGATCCGTTGGCCAAGCTTGGCTTGGAGGTCCTTTGGCACGCGTTGGCGGAAGGACCAGCGACCAGACGGGGAGCGGACCAAATGATGAGGAATACGCATCGGGGATGTGTCCCGATTTGTGTCCCGTCCGAGAGCTTGCCAGAAAGCAAAAACCCCTGATTTATCAGGGGTTTGCGTAATCTGGCGGAGAGAGGGGGATTCGAACCCCCGAAGCGCGGTTTAGACGCTTACACACTTTCCAGGCGTGCTCCTTCAACCACTCGGACACCTCTCCGTGCCTGCACGACCGTGGTCGAACAGGGCCGCAAATTCTAGCGGTCGCCGGCCCGTACCACAAGCTGAATCTTCCAGCCGCAGCCGTTGAGACCGGGCGTGGCACAATATCGGCTCAAACAAAGCCGGTTGCCCGATGTCTTATCTCGTTCTTGCCCGCAAGTGGCGCCCGAAGCGTTTTGCCGAACTCGTAGGCCAGGAACACGTGGTCCGCGCGCTCAGTAACGCGCTCGACAGTGGGCGCGTGCATCACGCGTTCCTGTTCACCGGCACCCGCGGCGTGGGCAAGACCACCATCGCGCGCATTTTCGCCAAATCGCTCAACTGCGAGACCGGCACCAGTGCCGACCCATGCGGCCAGTGCCCGGCCTGCCTGGACATCGATGCTGGCCGTTACATCGACCTGCTGGAGATCGACGCCGCGTCCAACACCGGTGTGGACGATGTGCGCGAGGTGATCGAAAACGCGCAGTACATGCCCTCTCGCGGCAAGTTCAAGGTGTACCTGATCGACGAAGTGCACATGCTCTCCAAGGCGGCCTTCAATGCGCTGCTGAAGACGCTGGAAGAGCCGCCGGAACACGTGAAGTTCCTGCTGGCCACCACCGACCCGCAGAAATTGCCGGTGACGGTGCTGTCGCGCTGCCTGCAATTCAATCTCAAGCGGCTGGATGAGGATCAGATTCAGGGCCAGATGACGCGCATCCTGGCTGCCGAGCAGATCGAATCGGATCCGTCGGCAATCGTGCAGCTGTCCAAGGCGGCCGACGGCTCGCTGCGCGATGGTCTGTCGCTGCTGGACCAGGCCATCGCCTATGCCGGCGGCGCCCTGCGCGAAGACGTGGTGCGCACCATGCTGGGCACGGTCGATCGCACCCAGGTCGGCGCGATGCTGCAGTCGCTGGCCGACGGCGATGGTGCGCGCCTGCTGCAGGTCGTCGCCGCGCTGGCCGAATTTTCGCCCGATTGGAGCGGTGTGCTGGAAGCCCTGGCCGAGGCGTTGCATCGCGTGCAGGTGCAGCAGTTGGTGCCGTCGGTGGCCTTCGTTGGGGACGGCATCGACCCGACCCCGTTTGCGGCGCAGCTGCGGCCGGAAGTGGTGCAGCTGTGGTACCAGATGGCGCTCAACGGGCGCCGCGATCTGTATCTGGCGCCGAGCCCGCGCGCCGGTTTCGAAATGGCAGTGCTGCGCATGCTGGCCTTCCGTCCTGCAGCGGCGGTGCCGGTTGGCGGCTCGGATGACGGGCGCGGCGCCACGGCAGGCGGTGGCGTGCGCTCGGCCGCCGCCGGCGGTCAGGCTGCTGCGCCGGCCGTGGCAGCGCCGGTGACAGCTGCGCCTGCCGTCGTGGCCGCACCTGCGGCGGTGACGGATACGATGCCTGTCGCGGCTGCGGAGGCGTCCTTGCCAGCATCAGCTCCCCAGGCAACTCCGGCCGCAGCTGCTGTGCCGGCTGCGGTTGTCGTGCTTGCCCCCCAGGAATCTTCTTCGGCTAGTTGTGCGTCTGCAGCCAGTGCGCGGAATGACGACACGCCGCCGTGGGCAGTGGACGATGCGCCGGTGCGTGCACAGGCGGTGCCCACGTCCGACGCGGTTGCAATGCTCGCGCCTGAAGCTGCCATGGCCCCGCCGTCTGCACCTGCCGAGCTCGCGCAACACGCTGCGATTGCGTCTGATGCTGCGGTGGGAGCTCCGGCTTCGGCTGCAACGTCTTCGCAGGCCGCGCTTGTCGAGCACTCATCGCTCGTAGAGCCAGTGGTGGCTGCGCCATCGGCAGCGGCATTGCCAGCATCAAGTTCGGCAACCGATGCATCGGCCCTGCTCGATGACGGCCGCATCGCCGATGCCGAGCAATGGCTGGAGCTGGTCACGCGCAGTGGCTTGAACGGTCCGTCGCGCCAGCTGGCCGCCAACGCCGCGTTTATCGGTCATCGCGATGGCGTGCTGCGGCTGGCGCTGGCGCCGGGCTTTGAATATCTCAATTCCGAGCGCTCCATCGCCAATCTCGCGCAGGCGTTGGCACCGGTGTTGGGCAACACGCCGCGCATCGTCATCGAAACGGGCAGCGCCGATGTCGAGACCTTGCACGAGCGCGCCAACCGGCAGAAAGGCGAGCGCCAGAGCGCTGCCGAAACAGCCTTCATGAACGACCCGACGGTGCAGCTGCTGATCCAGCAGCAAGGCGCGCGGCTCGTCCCCGATTCCATCCGCCCTTACGACGAGTAACGCCCCATGCGTGGAAATATTGCCCAACTGATGCAGCAGGCGCAAAAGATGCAGGAAAACCTGCAGCGCGCCCAGGAAGAACTGGCCAAGCTGGAAGTCACCGGCACCGCCGGCGGCGGCATGGTCAGCGTGACGCTGACCGGCGCCAAGGAATGCCGCAAGGTGCGCATCGACCCAAGCATCCTCTCCGACCAGGAGATGGCCGAGGACCTGATCGCCGCCGCCTTCAATGACGCCTCCAACAAGATCGACGCCGAATCCAAGGACCGCATGGGCTCGGCGACGGCCGGCATGCAGTTGCCGCCTGGCATGAAGTTGCCGTTCTGAAAGGCGGGGAGTCGAGAGTGGGGAATCGGGAATCGTAGAGCGAGCTGGCTTTGCTGCTGCGATTCCCCAATCTCGATTCCCGATTCCCGACCCAATGTCCACTCTGCTTGAACAACTGATCGAGGCCTTCCGGGTATTGCCCGGTGTGGGCCAGAAGTCGGCGCAGCGCATGGCCTATCACGTGCTTGAGCGCGAGCGTGAGGGTGGACGGCGTCTGGCGACGACGCTGGCCAATGCGGTGGAAAAGGTGGGGCATTGTGTGCAATGCCGCGACTTCACCGAGTCGGAAATCTGCACCATCTGCGCCAGCAGCAGCCGCGACCGACAGCAGCTGTGCGTGGTGGAATCGCCGGCTGATCGCTTGGCGATCGAGCATGCCACCGGCTACCGCGGGCTGTATTTCATTCTGCAGGGGCGCCTGTCGCCGCTGGATGGCATCGGCCCGCGCGAACTGGGGCTGGATCGGCTCGGCGAGCGTCTGGCTGCGGGCGAAGTGACCGAAATGATCATCGCCACCAACGCCACCGTGGAAGGCGAGGCCACCGCCCATTACCTCGCGCAACTTGCCCGCCAGCACGCGGTACGCCCGAGCCGGCTTGCCCAGGGCATGCCGCTGGGCGGCGAGCTGGAATACGTGGATCGCGGCACCCTGTCACACGCCTTCGGCACCCGCAGTGAAGTGCTTTGAGGGCTGGGAATCGGGAATCGTGAATAGGGAATCGGAGAAGCAAAGTCAAAAGCACGCGCGGTAAGCTCTTGCGATTACCTAATCCCGATTCCCTATTCCCATCCCATGACTGACACCATCTTCGGCAAAATCATTCGTCGCGAAATTCCGGCCACCATCGTGTATGAAGACGATGAGGTGCTGGGCTTCGAAGACATCGCACCGCAGGCGCCGGTGCATGTGCTCTTCATTCCCAAACAGCACGCTATTGCGACCCTGGACGATGTGCCGCCGGAGCAGGCGCTGCTGGTCGGTAAGTTGGCCATCGCGGCGGCGGCATACGCGCGCGCGCAGGGGTTGGCGCAGGACGGCTACCGCATCGTGATGAATTGCCGCGAGCATGCCGGCCAGACGGTGTTCCATATCCATCTGCATTTGTTGGCCGGTGCACCACTGGGCCGCTTCGGCACGCCGTGATGCGTCGTTCGATCACCCGTTGCGCGCAGGCCGCGTAGCGCAACGATCGTCACGCGCATACAAAAACGCCGCTCCCTGCGAGCGGCGTTTTTGCGAGCCACACTTAGGTCAGCGGTGCATTACCACCAGCCGCGGCCCCAGCCCCAACCGCCGCCCCAGCGCGGACCCCACGGGTCGCCCCACGGGCCGTACGGGTAAGCCGGCACCACGTCCACGTCGCGCACGACTGGCCACAGGTAGACCACGTCTGCATTGACCTTGGGCAGTTTGTAGTCGTATTCGCCGATCTTGGTGGTTTCGTAGCCTTCGATCTTGCCGATGAAGGTCACTTCGCGACCAGGCTCGAACACCGCCGGATCGTAGAAGCCGGAACGGCAGGCCAGGAAGCGGCCGTCGCTGGCATCCACGGCATTACGGTCCGGGCGACCGCTGGCATTGAGCGGGCGCGAGATCAGTTCGAAGCATGTCTGACCCTGGGCAGGCGTGGTCTTGATGATCTTGCCACCCCAGCGCACGGACGTGCCGACCTGGGCGCTGGCGGTGGAATCACTCGGACTGACCGTAGGGAACTGGCCCTGCAGCGGCTTGGGCGCGGTAGCGCAGGCTGCGAGCCCGAGCACAGCGATAAGAGGAACAAGAAAACGGGTACTCATGAGGAAGCTCCGGTTCGCGGGCGATGCTGCAGCAAGTCTTTCAAGAGAGTGGCGCTGTCCGAATCCGCGCCAGCGTATCGCGCGGCAGCGAAACGTTGGCTGAGTGCCAACAATGCCGTATTCGGGTGTGAGCGGGCGACACGTTGCGCCCAGACGCCGGCCGGTTCGTGCGGCTCACGGGCAAGGCCGAGCTTGCGGTAGCGGCGGCTCAGCCGGTGCCAGGCGCGCAGCAACGGGTCGCGCTCAAGTTCGCTGCGTGCCAGCAGCCACCCCATCCACGCCAGCGCGCTTACCGCGAACACGCCGAAGATGGCGGCCAGTTGCGAGGTGTCCAGGCGATCGATGCCGAACGGTTGCAGCAGCCGCTGCTGGCGGTCTGCATCGAAAGACAGCACCAGCTCGTTCCAGCCACGCCGCAGCCAGTCGCTGACCTGGCCAATGCTGGCCCATGCGCCGAGGTCGGCGAAGTTGTTGCCGCCGCCGGTTTGCAGGGGATCTTCGAGCGTGTCGTAAATGCGTTCCGGTGCCACCGCGGCGGTGGGATCCACGCGCACCCAGCCACGTCCGGCCAGCCAGACTTCGGTCCAGGCATGCGCGTCCATGCGCCGCACCACCCAGTAATTGCCCAGCCGGTTGTAGGTGCCGCCGGCATAGCCGGTGACCACACGCGACGGGATGCCGGCCGCGCGCATCAGCACCACGAACGAGGAACTGAAGTGTTCGCAGAAACCGGCCTTTTGCTGGAACAGGAATTCATCCACGCTGTTGCGGCCGAGCAGCGGCGTTTCCAGTGTGTAGGCGAATTCGCGGGTGATCCATTGCAGCGCGCGCTGCACCACCGCATCGTCGTTGTTGCCGCCCTCGCTACGCCATTGCCGTGCCAGCGCGACAGTGCGCGGATTGAAGCCGGGCGGCAGTGCAAGCGCGCGCTTGCGCAATTGCTCGGGTAGGTCGGTATCAAAGCGGGCAGGCGGTGCGGATTGCAGGTCCCAGCGGGTCAGTGCGCTCAACGGCCGTTGCGCGAACAGTTCGTAGTCGGGCGATAACTCGGCGTTGGCTACCGCTTGGGTGGGCAGATCCAGCGACACCAGCTGGCGGCGATCAGTGGGCTCGTAATCCAGGCGATAACGATAGGTCTGCGGGCCTGCGGTCATCGAGGCGGGTTGGGCGCGGCCGGTCCAGCGTGCGCGCTGCCAGGTGCGACCGTCGAAGTCCCACATCACCGGTCCGCGCCAGTAGCGCTGTTTCGGCGGTGGCGCCTTGCCGGTGAATTGCACGCGCAAGGCCGGGCTGTCGTCGGCCATCAGGTCGATCCATTCGCCAGGCGACATGTTGTCCGACAGTCCGGGCCGCGACAGCGCGCGTTCGGGCACGCCCCACAGTGGCGAACTCAGGCGCGGCAACAGCCAGAAGGTGGCCAGGGCCAGCGGTACGCCGATGGCAACCAGCTTGCCGATGCCACGCAATTGCAGTCGAAGGGTTGGCGTGGTGGTGCGATGCTCTTCGTCGGCCAGCCGCTGCATGCTCAGCAAGGCGCTGACCACCGCCAGCAGCGCCAGGCCCATGGTCGCCGGCCCCTGGTCGAGCAGAAACGCCGCAAACGGAGCGAATAACGCAAAGCCGAGCAGGCTGCGGGCATCGCGCAGGGTGCGCAGTTCGGATGCCTTGATTGCCAGCATCGATGCCAGCACCGCACAGCCAGTGTCGCGGCCGAAGCGCATGCCGATCTGCCAGTACACCGCCGCCAGCATCGCGATCACCAGCAACAACCGCACCGGCGCCATCAAGGTCCCGCGCCAGCTCAGCACGCAGACCAGCACCGCGGCCACGGCCACGGTGGTGGCAAGCAAGCCGGGCAGCTGCAACAACAGCGGTGCCAATGCCAGCCAGCTGGTGGCGAGTACCCAGGCGCGGCTGGCCTGGCTGATCGGGAGGGAGGGCTCAGTCATGCGGAAGCAGTGCCAGGGCGCGCAAACACAGGTGATGGTGTGAAGGCCCTTGCGCGGGACCTAGCGGCGGCTGTCCCGGCAACAGCAGGCGATAGCGGCGCCCGTCGCGCTCGGCCAAGTTGACCCAACGCGCCAGCCGCGCGATGCGGCGTTCGTACGGCAGCGCGTTGAGCGCGCGCCAGTCCAGCTTGACTTCGATTCCCAGCGGCTGTTCGTATTCGCGCACCAGCAGCGTGTCGCGCCGCGCCGAATGTTTCCAGGAAATCGTGCGTGGCGCATCGCCGGCGCGATACGGGCGCAGCTGATGCAATTCCTCGCCTTGTGCGTGCAAGCGGGTCTGGTTGGGCGAACCTGCGCCATCGGGCAGCGCCGGCCCTTGCTCCTCTGGCTTCGGATACGCCAGCAACGGCGTCTCCGGCCACACCCACGACCAGGCGCGCACCAGGCCCAGCGGCTGACTGCTGGAGAGACGAATGCGCTCGATGTCCTGCCAGCCGCGGCGCTCGGTGGGCACCAGCAGGTCGACCTCGACCATGTCGTGCGCGATCAGCGAACAGAAGCCGCTGCTATCCAGATGATCCAGTCGCAGGCCGCGCCGTGTGCGGGTGTCGCGACGCGCCAATGAGACCCGCATACGCAGCGGTTCGCCGGCGACCACCGGTTCGGCCGACACCGCTTCGATGCGCAGCGCCGACAATTGCAGGTGCGCCATGATGGTGCTGGCGATCCCGGCCGTGGCCAGCAGCAGCGCGAGCAGCAGTGCCGGGTTGTTGTTGTAGTTCAGTGCGCCCAGCAGCATCGCCAGCAGCAACGCGGTGACGAACAGCCCGAAGCGGGTCGGCAGCACATAGATGCGCCGCCGATCCAGCACGATCGGCACGGCCTCGGGGCCCCGCGGACGTGCCAAAAGGCTGAGTCGGCGACCAATGCCGCGCAGGCGCGCACGCACCTGGGTCAGTCCACCGGCACGCTGTGCAGCAGCGCCTTGGCCAGCGCCGGCCCGGACGAAGATTCGGCTTCCGGCACCAGCCGGTGCCCGGCCACCGCCACGAACAGCGCCTGCACGTCTTCGGGCAGCACATGCTCGCGCCCGAGCAGCAGCGCGTAGGCCTTGGCCGCACGCAACAGTGCGATGCCTGCGCGCGGCGACAAGCCCACGCGCACCCCGGCGTGCTGGCGGCTACGTAGCAGCAAGGCCTGCACGTAGCCGATCAGCGCATCGCTGGTGTGGATCTGGTTGACCACCGCGCGCAGCGTGACCACCTCGGCGTCGCTGAGTTGCGGGGCGGCCTGGGCGATCAGCTCGCGCCGATCCACCCCGGAGAGCAGTGCACGTTCGGCGTCGGCGCTGGGGTAGCCCAGGCTTAGCCGCAACAGGAAGCGGTCCAGCTGCGAATCAGGTAAGGGGAAGGTGCCGGACAGATCGACCGGGTTCTGCGTGGCGATCACGAAGAACGGTTCCGGCAACGCATGCGTCACGCCATCCAGGGTCACTTGCTGCTCGGCCATCGCCTCCAGCAGCGAGCTCTGTGTGCGCGGCGGGGCGCGATTGATTTCGTCGGCCAGCAGCACGTTGGTGAACACCGGGCCGGGATGAAACTGGAATTGCCGCGAGGCAGCGTCGTAGACCGAGACCCCCAACACATCGGCCGGCAGCAGGTCGGAGGTGAACTGCACGCGCTGAAAGCCCAGCCCCAGGCTGGAGGCCATCGCATGGGCGAGGGTGGTCTTGCCCAGGCCAGGCAGGTCCTCGATCAATAAATGTCCACCGGACAGCAGCGCCACGAATGCCAGCCGCACTTCTTGCGCCTTGCCCAGCAGCAGCGAATTGACCTGGTCTTGTGCGCGCCGCAGCGATTGGCGCAGCGCATCGGTTAGCATTTCCGTGGAACGCAGCGGTGTCGACATCACAATTCCGTAGGTGAAAAGAAGAGTGCACAGGGCAATGCAAGGGGACCAACGCGCACATCGCACCTTCGTGATCCTGTGGACACTGGCGACGGCCGTCAAGCTATTGATCGCGGCACGCTTGCCGCTGTTCGTGGATGAGGCGTTTTACTGGCAGGAAGGCCAGCATCTGGCCGCGGCCTATTCGGATCTGCCAGGCATAACCGCCTGGCTGGCGCGGTTGGGCGTGGAGTTGGGCGGGCATCACCTGCTGGCCCTGCGACTGCCGTTTCTGGCCATTTCTGCGCTGATTCCCTGGCTGATCGCGCATATCGCCACGCGCTGGTTCGGCTCAACGCTGGGCTGGCAGGCCGGCAGCCTGACCTTGTTGATGCCGCTATCGGCCACGCTGGGCATTCTGGCCGTGCCGGATGTGCCGATGGCGTTGGCGGCGGTGCTGTGCATGGATGCCGGCGCGCGCTTGCTGCGCGAGGTCGATGCCACCAGCGCGCTGGAGCTCGCCATCGGCTTGGTCATCGGTGCGCTCAGTCACTACCGCTTTGTCGGGGTGATCGGGGTGGGCTGTATTGCATTGCTGTGCATCCCGCAAGGGCGTGCGGTGATGCGCGATCCGCGCATCTGGATGGCGCTGACCGTAGGCGCGGTGAGTTGGTTGCCGCTGCTGTTCTGGAATACCGACCACGACGATGCCGGGTTGCGCTTTCAATTGGTCGACCGCCATCCATGGCGGTTCCAGATCGGCGGGCTGTGGTTCCTGCTGATCCAGACCGTGGCGGTGACGCCGCTGCTAGCGTGGGCGATGGTCAAGGTCGGCCTGGCCGGCACCCGCAGCGGCGGCGGCTCACGTGCGCAGTGGCGCTACTTTGGTTTGCTGGGCGGCATTTCGACCGTGGCAATTTTCGTGCTCGGCTTCTTCAGCGATGCCGAGCGGATCAGCTTCCACTGGCCGCTGCCCGGCTATCTGGCGCTGCTGGTGGCGGTGCCGGTGATCCTGATGCGCTGGCCGCATCCGCTGCGTCGCGCGGCGTGGTTGATCGCACTGCTCGGCATGCTCGGCGCCTACGGCTACTACCTGGCGGTGTCGGTGCCGTCGATTCGCGCGCATGCCGCCGGCAAAAAATACTACCCGCGCAACTTCGCCGGCTGGAACGATTTGGCGCGTGCGGTCAAATCCCGGCTTGCACAGATGCCGCCGGGCACGCGCGTGCTGGCAGAAAATTTCAAAGTCGGCGCGGAACTCGGCTTCCAATTGCACGACGCCAATATCGAGGTCCTGCCTGCCGAGTTGAACCACAAGCATGGGCGTAGCGCGCAGTTGCAGCAGTGGGGGTTGCTCAGCGACGGCACGCGCACCGGGCCGCGGCTACTGGTGCTCTCGCCCAGCGATCTGCGTTATCGCGATCTGCTCAAGCGCTACCACGCCATCTGCGACATGGTCGGCCCGCTGCCGCCGCCGACCGTGGTCTCCACCGATCACGGGTATCAGCGCTTCCTGCTGTTCGCACTGCCTGCACAACGCCAGCCCGGGCCAAGCGTGGCCCCGGCGATGGCGTGGATCGACACACCGCTGCCAAACGTCGCCGTGTCCGGCAAGTTTGAGGTGCGTGGCTGGGCCTTCAAGGACGGCATTGGGCTATCGAATGTCGAGCTGCTGCTCGATGGTCGCCCGGTCGCGCAAGCGACCTACGGCAACCCGCTCGATGTGCGCCCGTACTGGAAAATCTCCACCGACCCACAGCACCCGAATGTCGGTTTCACCGCCACACTCGACACCCACGCATTGCCGCCCGGCATGCACTGGCTAGGGTTGCGCCTGCACGGCCACGACGGCAGCGTGGAAGATTGGTGGGAACAGCCGCTTACTGTCGAGAAATGAGGTGGCTTGTAAGTTCCAGCGCCGAGTAAAGCCGCCGTACGAGTCACCAAGCAGCCTTCCGGGTGATGCTGTCTTACCAGGCGAAGGTGAAGGGTGTTGGAAGATGGACTGCAAAATTTGCCTGAGATAATGCGCGGACAAAAATTTTTAGCGGTGATGGTGGTCACTAAAATACAACGATGAGGCCATGTGTGTTTGGCTGCATGGTTGTGCAGCGGCTGGCTATAGTCAAAAAGGAAAAGGACAAGCAATTGCAGCGCAAAGATAAGCATTTACCAAGCGATTCCAGTGAGTGCCGTGGAGCAGGCAGGGCTTGGAGCAAGTTGCCGGATGTGCTGTTGCTTGGTGTCCAATGGTTCTATCTCGCAATCGGTGTGTTGGCGATGATTGCGCTGTCGCCAAAGGTGCTATATGCCGATCCGTGGCGATTTGCAAAAAACCTCCTGAGCCGGCCTTGGCCGCGCAACGTGCTTGCGGTGGATAACGGTCATCGTGAGGTCCTGCCCAATCTGCTACGTTTGGCCGAGCTTAGATGGTTTGGTGGAAATCAATGGCTGCAGATCTGTGTGGGTGTTGCGCTGGCTTTGCTCACCGTATGGATGTTGCTACGTCTGGTGCGTAATGAGCGTCTGGGTGCTATGGCGTACGCTGCCGCCGGTTTGGTTTGTACGATCAGTATTTTCTGGCTGGGAAACGAGCGGGCATTGGTGCATGCAAATGAGTCGGTGCATGTCTATCTGATCACCACGTTTCTGGTCGCCGGGTGTTGGTTGCTTGGTCATGGTGACGGTTGGTGGCGCGCTGTACTTGCTTCACTCTGCGGGTTCGCGGCGACCTTCTGTTTTGGCTCGGGCATCGCCACGTTCGTCGCGTTACTCGCTATGTTGCTGCTGCGCAGGGCATCTTGGGTCCAGTGGTGCATTGTGCTATCGGGCTTTGCTCTGTCGCTGCTGCTGGTCATTGGTTTTGGCGATACGCACGTACGAGGTGCAGGCATCATCTCGCCCATTACGCAGCTGGATCTTGTTTTACGTTGGCTGTCTGCGCCTTTTATTTACGCCTGCCTGCCACTGGTTGACGTGAGTGTCGCAGCACAATTGCCAATCGAGTCATTGCGAACGGTTGTGGTTGCGATTTCTAGTGGCTACGCATCGGTGTTCGGCCCGGTCATGGTCTCGGCTTGGCCGCACAGGCTGCTAGGGTTCGTTGGTGTGGGTTGTTTGATGGGCATCACCTACTCTAGCTGGCGTCGGCGTGCGGAATCGGTGGCAGAACTGACAGCTCTCTCAATTGCCTGTTTTGCGCTTGCCATCGGAGCGGCAATCGCTCTGGCGCGTGCTATCTATTTCCAGTCTTTTCCCGAGCAATTGCTTGCTACGCGCTATGTGCCTTGGTCGGTTCTGTTTTGGAGCGGTCTGTTGTTGTGGTCGTTCGTTCGGTATGGAAATTTTCACCCGCGCCGTGTCGCAGTGGCGGGCCTCGCGCTGGCATGTTGCTTGTTGCCAAGTACGGTCTGGATGGCATTGCTTGCCCAGCGCATGCAGGCTGCCGCCAACATGACGGCAACCGCAGCAGCTGCAGGAGTGATTGATGTTGACGCCGTCCACGGAGAGACCGTTCTTGCGGAGGTTGCCGATGCGCTGCCTGTCCTGAAGGCAGAAAATACGTCCATCTTTGCTTGGCCGGAAACACGCTATCTGGAGGGCACGCAGGTCGCTACCGATCCAGTGGTGATCAGCGATGTTGCTACGACCCCTGTTCGTAATCTTTTAAATGATGAATCAGCGATTCGATTTGATTTCGAGGCAGAGACGTCGGCGGCACGTCTGGTGCTAATGTGCGATAAAAATCCGATCGGAATGGCGACGCGTGTTGGAGTGC
Source organism: Xanthomonas vasicola pv. musacearum NCPPB 4379 (assembly GCF_000277895.2). Taxonomy (NCBI): domain Bacteria; kingdom Pseudomonadati; phylum Pseudomonadota; class Gammaproteobacteria; order Lysobacterales; family Lysobacteraceae; genus Xanthomonas; species Xanthomonas vasicola. The sequence continues at coordinate 1,235,186 of NZ_CP034655.1, forward strand.
GTGCGCAGTGGGTTGGTTGGTCGGCACGAACTGTCGCGCCATCCTGCCTTCGGGCTCTTAAAGTGAAGGGCGGCGCTCTGTTCTAGGTTTGCCTTCGCGACTGCGTTGCAAATGGCTGGGTCGGCCTTTGGCACCATCACTGCATGGAAGGGTGGGGGGCTTGTCGCTTCCTCAGCCATCGTTGCCGGCTCAGCCATCGCTGCCGGGTACTCAAGGCAGTTGAAACCCCGCCTGCCGCAGCAACCGCGCCAGCGCGATCAGCGGCAGGCCGACCAGAGCAGTGGGGTCGGCCGAACGGATGGCGTCGAACAGGCTGATGCCCAGACCTTCGCATTTGAAGCTGCCGGCGCAGTCCAGGGCTGGTTCGGCGTCCAGGTAGCGCTCTATCTCGGCGGCCGTCAGGGTGCGTAGCTGCACCTCGGTCAGGTCTAATGCGTGCAGTTCACGCTCCGGGCCGATCAGGCTGACGGCGGTATGAAAGCGCACCGTCCGGCCCGACATGGTCGTTAGCTGCGCCCGCGCCCGCTCCCGCGTACCCGGCTTGCCCAGTGCCTCGCCTTCTATATCAGCGACCTGATCCGAGCCGATCACCAAGGCCTCGGGGAGGCGAGCCGCCACCGCAGCGGCCTTTTCGGCGGCCAGGCGGCTGGCCAGCGCACTCGGAGTTTCGCCCGGTTTCGCCTGCTCATCGACTTCCGGCCGGGCAGTGTCAAATTCCAGCTGCAGGCGGCTTAGGAGCTCGCGCCGGTAGGCAGACGTGGAGGCTAGGATCAGGCGTGGCATCATGGCGCGCTACACAGGGCGGGCAGGGGAGTCTGCCGTCCTGAGGGCGCCGCGGCAATCGCATGAATGGGGCCATTTGACAGGGTCGCTGCGGGTCTTTAACATTCTGCGGCTTATGTCCGCGAACGTACCCGAAATGCTGGATGCTTGGCGGATGGTCGCAGCGCGCAGGCGCTTCGATGGCAGCATCCCGCTATCCGCGATGACCCGTCTGCAGGGAAGTCTTGTCGATACAGAAGGCGAATGTGTCTATTCGCTTCAATTCGATGAGGACACTCTGCTCAAGGTCGCCTATGTCGAACTCAGTATCGATGTCGAGCTTCCGCTGGCCTGCCAGCGCAGCCTGCAACGTTTCCTGTATCCGGTGCAAATCAGGCAGCGTCTTGGTTTGATCCGTGACGAAGCCGACGAAGCTGCATTGCCGGCCGAGTACGAAGCATTGCTGGTGCCGGAAGATGGATTGCTGCGGGCCGTCGACATGGTCGAGGACGAGCTGGTGCTGGCAGTGCCGGTGGTACCGATGGCGCCGGGTAGCGAAGCAATCGATGCCGAATGGGTTCCGACCCAGGAAGAGCAAGACAAGGCCAGTCCGTTCGCGGCGCTGGCTGCGTTGAAGAAACAGTAACCGCCGCTGTTAAGGGCGGTAAGACAGGTCGACGCGGGCGTAGAGCGTGCTGTTCGACTCAACAGACAAGTTATCGAACTAAAGTTGGAGCAATCCCATGGCTGTGCAGAAATCACGTGTCACTCCGTCCCGCCGCGGCCAGCGTCGTTCGCACGATGCCCTGACCGCCAAGCAGCTGTCGACCGACCCGACCAGCGGCGAGATTCATCTGCGTCACCACATCACCGCTGACGGTTACTACCGCGGCAAGAAGGTGATCACGACCAAGTCGTCGGCCGTTCAAGAAGATTGATCCGTGGCGCCCGCCGCGTTCGACGCGGCCGGGTGACTCTCGCTTCTTCAGGAGCCGCCGGTCGCCGCGGCTCTGGCAACAGGGAACAGTATGAGCAAGCGGATCTATTCCAGAATCGCGGGCACGGGTAGCTATTTGCCCGAAAAGGTGTTGACCAACGACGACATGTCGAAGATTGTCGACACCAGCGATGAATGGATCTTCTCGCGCACTGGTATCCGTGAACGTCACATCGCTGCCGACGACCAGGCCACCGGCGATCTGGCGTACTTCGCCTCGCTGAAAGCGATGGAAGCGGCCGGGGTGACCGCCGATGAGATCGATCTGATCGTCATCGGTACCACCACCCCCGACCTGATCTTTCCGTCGACCGCCTGTTTGCTGCAGGCCCGGCTGGGCATCGTTGGTTGTGGTGCAATGGACGTCAACGCCGCCTGCTCAGGCTTTGTCTACGCGCTCAGCGTGGCCGACAAGTTCGTGCGCAGTGGCGACGCCAAGACCGTGCTGGTGGTTGGCGCAGAAACCCTGACCCGCATCGTCGACTGGACCGACCGCACCACCTGCGTGCTGTTTGGCGACGGTGCTGGCGCGGTGATCCTCAAGGCCGACGAAGAGACCGGCATTCTCAGCACCCACCTGCATGCCGATGGCAGCAAGAAAGAGCTGCTGTGGGATCCAGTGGGCGTGTCGGTCGGCTTCGGCGAAGGCAAGAACGGCGGCGGCGCGTTGCTGATGAAGGGCAACGACGTCTTCAAGTACGCGGTTAAGGCGTTGGACTCGGTGGTCGATGAGACTCTGGCGGCCAACGGCTACGACAAGCACGACCTGGATTGGCTGATCCCGCATCAGGCCAACGTGCGCATCATCGAGGCCACAGCCAAGCGGCTGGACCTGCCGATGGAGCAAGTGGTCGTCACCGTGGATCGTCACGGCAATACCTCCTCGGCCTCGGTGCCGCTGGCGCTGGACGAAGCGGTGCGCTCCGGTCGCGTGCAGCGCGGTCAGTTGCTGCTGCTGGAAGCCTTCGGCGGCGGCTTTACCTGGGGCTCGGCGCTGCTGCGCTACTGAGGTTTTTGCCTGCTGCGTTGGCAGGCGAACGCGTCTGCCCTGGCAAGTCCATGCATGGAAGACGATATGCCTCGTTCCTTGAGGTGGGGGCAATCTTGTCCTTCTGCGGCCTCTGTGCGTTTCCGGAGCGCTTGAATTCCGCCAAGGGTAGCGCCCGCTCTTAGATCGCTCGATTCGCTCAACGCGACCGGCCTGCGGGTCAGTTCGTCGGACAAGCCGCCCAGCGGGTAGATTCGGGGCATGCACCCCACGGACGACCCCATCTTCGTCGCCTTGCTCGCCGGCAGCTACCAGCGGTTCGCAGGCCACCCGCTGGTCGCGGATCGGCTGATCGAGCCCGATTGGCTGTATCACGAAGCGCCGTTCGCGCTGCTTGCGCACGATACTGCTGCGGACCCGCGCTTCGTCTATGCGAACCGGGCGGCGCAGCGCGTGTTCGGTTACGACTGGAATGAGTTCGTTGGGATGCCATCGCGCCTGTCGGCAGAGTTGCCGGAGCGAGCGGAACGTCAGCGTTTGCTCGACGCGGTCACCCGCGATGGCGTGGTGAAGGACTACGCAGGCGTGCGGATCGCGAAGGATGGCTCCCGCTTCCGGATCACGGATGGCGTGGTCTGGCAGCTCGTCGATGAGGCCGGCGTGCTGCGCGGACAAGCGGCGGCATTCCCGTTGCCTGGATAGAACGGGCGTATGCGCCAACACCTGGTGCGCCTAATCCTTCAGCCTCATCGCTGGCCTTGCAGGTGGTGGCAGCACCGCATTCGTCGGCAGCGCCTTCAACATCGATTCCGACTGCCGCCCATCTGGGTGGCTGTTGCTGTTGCGTGCGTGAGCAAACCTCGTATGCGATTTTGCGAAGCCGGAACACGTTCTGGCGGCTCCTGCATACGCGGCAGTACAGACGCCAGAGCGATTTCGCACGTATGATCCCGGCTCGATTTTTGTAGGCAGCAACGCGTGACCGAATCCACTCTCGCCTTCGTGTTTCCCGGCCAGGGCTCGCAGGCCCTGGGCATGCTGGCCGAACTGTCCGAGTTGCACCCGCAGATTCGCGAAACGTTCGCCGAAGCCTCCGAAGGCGCTGGCGTCGACCTGTGGGCGCTGTCCCAGGGCGGCCCGGAAGAAATGCTCAACCGCACCGAATACACCCAGCCGGCCTTGCTGGCCGCAGGCGTGGCGGTGTGGCGGCTATGGGTCGACCAGCGCGGGCAGCGCCCTGCGCTGCTGGCAGGGCATAGCCTGGGCGAATACACCGCGCTGGTCGCCGCTGGCGCCTTGTCGCTGCACGATGGCGCGCACCTGGTGCGGCTGCGCGGCCAGTTCATGCAGGCCGCAGCGCCGGCGGGCGTTGGCGCGATGGCTGCGGTGCTGGGCGCCGAAGACGCCGTGGTGCTGGAGGTCTGCGCCGAGGCGGCAGGCAGCCAGGTGGTGGTGCCGGCCAATTTCAATTCGCCGGGCCAGATCGTGATTGGTGGCGATGCTGCAGCGGTAGATCGCGCGCTGGCGCTGCTGGCCGAGCGCGGCGTGCGCAAGGCGGTCAAGCTGGCGGTGAGCGTGCCCTCGCACACACCGCTGATGCGCGATGCGGCCAACCAGCTCGGCGAGGCGATGGCCGGCTTGAGCTGGCACGCCCCGCAGATTCCGGTGGTGCAGAACGTGGATGCACGCGTGCACGACGGCAGCGCGGCCATCCGCCAGGCGCTGGTGGAACAGCTGTACCTGCCGGTGCAGTGGACCGGTTGCGTGCAGGCGCTCGCCGGCCAGGGCAGCACCCGGATCGCCGAATGCGGCCCGGGCAAGGTACTGAGCGGGCTGATCAAGCGCATCGACAAGAGCCTGGACGCGCGCCCGCTGGCAACGCCTGCCGATTACGCCGGCGCGCTCGACGCGTGGACACACTGATCCAACGCCGCTGCCGGTTGTGCCGGCATGCCTCGACGTTCGCGGCCGCGGTTGCGACGTCCCCCTTCGAGGAACAGCATTCATGAGCAAGCCCCTGCAGGGTGAAATCGCCCTCGTCACTGGCGCCAGTCGCGGCATCGGTGCGGCCATTGCCGATACCCTGGCCGCCCAGGGCGCCACGGTCATCGGCACCGCCACCTCGGCCTCCGGCGCTGTGGCGATCGGCGAGCGTCTGGCCGCCCACGGCGGACACGGCCGTGAGCTGAACGTCACCGACGCAGCCGCGGTCGATGGCCTGATCGATGCGATCGGCAAGGAATTCGGCGCGATCTCGATCCTGGTCAACAATGCCGGCATCACCCGCGACAACCTGTTGATGCGGATGAAGGACGACGACTGGCAGGCAATCATCGACACCAATCTGACCAGCGTGTTCCGTACCTCCAAGGCGGTGATGCGCGGCATGATGAAGGTGCGCAAGGGACGCATCATCAATATCGCCTCGGTGGTTGGCGTGACCGGTAACCCGGGTCAGACCAACTACGCCGCGGCCAAGGCCGGCATCATTGCGTTTTCCAAGTCGCTGGCCAAGGAAATCGGTTCGCGCGGGGTCACCGTGAATGTGGTGGCGCCCGGTTTCATCGATACCGACATGACCAAGGCGCTGCCGGACGAGGCCAAGACAGCCTTGCTACAGCAGATTGCGTTGGGGCATCTGGGCCAGCCGGAAGACATCGCCAATGCGGTGGCATTCCTGGCCGGCCCGACGGCCCGCTACATCACCGGTGAGACCCTGCACGTCAACGGTGGCATGTACATGCCGTGAGCGTGCGGCGCCGGGAGGCGCTAAGTGGCTGATCGCCCGGGAGTTGTGATGCAATGCAAGGCCCGGTCGGTTCCACTACACTATCCAACGCGGCCATCGCAGCGGCGATGGCGTTTTGTGAGTCCCTCACAGGAGCACCGCACATCCATGTGCGGGGATCCTAAAACTCGAACCACCACTACTCCATCTGGAGCGATATCCCCAATGAGCACCATCGAAGAACGCGTCAAGAAAATCGTCGTCGAACAACTCGGCGTCAAGGAAGAGGAAGTCACCACCAGCGCATCGTTCGTCGATGACCTGGGTGCCGACTCGCTGGACACCGTCGAGCTGGTGATGGCGCTGGAAGAAGAGTTCGAGTGCGAGATCCCGGACGAAGAGGCCGAGAAGATCACCTCGGTGCAGCAGGCGATCGACTACGTCAAGTCTCACGTCAAGAGCTGATGCGTTGTTCCTGATCGTGGTGGCGCGCATCGAGCCGCTGCCGCGTCAGACATTCCATGGGGCCGCTGATGCGGCCCTGTGTTTTTCAAGTGTCACCCGCAACCCCAAGCACCGTCCGTTCCGTGGTGAGGAGATCTGCAATGAGTCGTCGTGTTGTCGTTACCGGCATGGGCATGGTGTCGCCGCTTGGCAATGATCTGGCCACCAGCTGGGATGGAATCATCCACGGCCGCTCAGGCATTGGCCCGATCACGCAGATCGATGCCTCGCAGTTCACCACCAAGATCGCGGGTGAAATCAGGAATTTCGACCCCACGCTTTTTGTGTCCGCCAAGGACGTCAAGAAGATGGATCCGTTCATCCACTACGGTGTCGGCGCCTCGTTCATGGCGCTGGACGATTCCGGACTGGAAATCGACGACAGCAATGCCGAACGCGTGGGCGCCATTCTCGGCTCCGGCATCGGTGGGGTGCTCGGCATCGAAGAGCAGACCATCAAATTGCATGAGGGCGGCGCGCGCAAGATTTCGCCGTTCTACGTGCCCAGCACCATCATCAACATGCTGCCCGGCCAGGTGAGCCTGATCAAAGGCCTGAAAGGCCCGACGTTCTCGGCTGTCTCGGCCTGCGCCACTTCCAACCATTCGATCGGCACGGCGATGCGCATGATCCAGCACGGCGATGCCGATGTGATGCTGGCCGGCGGCGCAGAGCGTGGGTCGTCGCCGAGTTCGGTGGGCGGCTTCTGCGCGATGAAGGCGATGTCCACCCGCAACAACGACCCGACCGGCGCCTCGCGGCCGTGGGACAAACAGCGCGATGGCTTCGTGCTGGGCGACGGTGCCGGCGTGCTGGTGCTGGAAGAGTACGAACACGCCAAGGCGCGTGGCGCGCGCATCTATGCAGAGCTGGTCGGCTTCGGCGCCAGTTCCGATGCGTTCCACATGACCGCACCGAGCGAAGATGGCGAAGGCGCGGCGCGCAGCATGGCTGCGGCGATGCGCGATGCCAAGCTCAATCCCGAACAGATCGGTTACCTCAATGCGCACGGCACCTCAACGCCGCTGGGCGATCTGGCCGAAACCATGGCCATGAAGCGCGCGCTGGGCGATCACGCCTACAAGACCATGGTGAGCTCGACCAAGTCGATGACCGGGCATCTGCTCGGCGCAGCCGGCGGGGTGGAAGCGATCTTCTCGGTGATGGCGCTGCATACCGGCATCATCCCGCCGACCATCAACCTGGAAGAGCCCAGCGAGGGCTGCGACCTGGATTACGTGCCGAACGTGGCACGCGAGGTGCAGGTGGATGCGGTGATGTCCAACGGCTTCGGCTTCGGTGGCACCAACGGCACGCTGGTGTTCAAGCGCGTCTGATATGGCGTAGCAGTCGCGTTGCCGGAATCGGCGCGCGATCTACCTGACCGTCGCATGTACTGCGTACGAGCGGTGGTGTTCAGCTCTTCTACAAACCCTTGCTCCACTCATCGCGCACGCTGCGTCTCTCGCAGCGGCGCACGTCTGCACCTCACGCCACGCCGGACCGATGACGCTTACCCGATCACTGCACGCGGACCTCGACCTGCTGGCGCTGCATCGGCTGTCACCGCAACGCTATCCGGCCCTGCTCGAATCCACTGCTTCCGGCACCGACCACGGCCGCTGGGACGTGCTGCTGCTGGCGGAGGGCGCATGCCTGCGGCTGGATCCGGATGGCTGCACGCGCGATGGCGAAGGGCGAGTGCTGGAGGGCAGCTTTCTGGGCGCGCTGGATGCGGCTTGGCAGGCCGAGCGTGTGCCGCACGACGTTGCAAGCCCGTGGCCGTTTCGCGGCGGGTGGGCGGTGCTGCTGGATTACGAACTGGCCGAACAGGTCGAACCGATTCTGCAGTTGCCAACGCGAACCGATGGCGTGCCCACCGCGCTGGCCTTGCGCGCGCCGGCAGCAGTGCTGCGCGATCGCGTGCAAGGGCGCTGCGTGGCGCTGGCCGAGGCCGGCCGCGCCGATCTGTTGCAGCAAATCGTTGATGACGTGGCCGCCTGCGCCGCGCTGCCGCCGTTGCCGGAGTGGACCGGTCCGCTTGCGGTCGAAGAGGATGCGCCCGAGCGCTTCACCGCTGCAGTGGAGCGCGTGCTCGATTACTTGCGCGCTGGCGACCTGTTCCAGGCCAATATCTCGCGCGCCTGGTCTGCCGCATTCGCAGCGTCGGTTGATCCGGCCGCGCTGCACGCGCGCCTGCGTGCAGCCAATCCGGCGCCATTCGCCGGACTGTTCGTTGCGTGCGGGCGTGCGGTGGCCAGTTCCTCGCCCGAGCGGCTGGTGTCGGTGCAGGGCGATGTGGTGCAGACGCGCCCGATCGCCGGCACCCGCGCGCGCTTTGCCGGCGACGACGATGCCGCGCGCATCCGCGAGCTGGTCGGGCATCCGAAGGAGCGTGCCGAGCATGTGATGCTGATCGACCTGGAACGCAACGACCTGGGCCGCATCTGTGCGCCGGGCACGGTGGAAGTGGACGAACTGATGTGCGTGGAGAGTTATGCGCATGTGCATCACATCGTCAGCAATGTGCGTGGGCGCCTGCGCGCCGGGGTGACGCCCGGCGAGGTGATTGCGGCGGTGTTTCCCGGCGGCACCATTACCGGTTGCCCGAAGGTGCGCTGCATGCAGATCATCGCTGAGCTCGAGCAGACCGCGCGTGGCGCCTACACCGGTGCATTCGGCTGGCTCAACCGCGATAGCGACATGGATCTGAATATCCTGATCCGCACCGCCGAGATGGCCGGAAACCAGGTGCGTTTTCGCACCGGGGCCGGGATCGTGGTGGATTCGGATCCGCAGCGCGAGCTGGACGAAACCCGCGCCAAGGCGCGTGGCGTTTTGCGTGCGATCGAGCAGACATGAGCGCTTCAACGAGACATCACCGGCGCGCGGTATCCTGCGCGGCGCTGGGGCAATGACGAGGTGGGTGTGGCGGTGACTGGCAAACGCGGATGTCTGGCCGTGCTGGGCACGGTATTGCTGCTCGCAGCGCTGCTGGCGATTGCCGCCGTGGTGGCGTGGCGGCATTACCTGCACTTCGCCGATACCCCCGTGCCTGCGAGCGCGCCCAGCGTGGTGATCGCGCCCGGCGATTCGCTCAAGGCCACGCTGCGCAAACTGCGTGCGGCCGGTCTGGAACAGGGCACCGAGCTGGAATGGCAGCTGCTGGCGCGCCAGGTCGATGCGGCCGGCAAGCTCAAAGTGGGCGAGTACGCGCTGTCGCCGGCGCTGTCGCCGCGCGAACTGCTGACGCGCATGCGCCAGGGGCGGGTGATCCAGTACCGCTTCACGATCGTGGAAGGCTGGAATTTCCGTCAACTCCGCGCCGCACTTGCTACCGCCACGCCGCTACAGCACTCCATCGATGCATTGGACGACGCGGCGCTGATGGCGCGGCTGGGCTTCGCCAAGCAGCATCCGGAAGGACGCTTCCTGCCCGAAACCTATGTCTATCAGCGTGGCGACAGCGATATCGACGTGCTCAAGCGCGCGCATGCGGCCATGGACAAGGCGCTGGCGCAGGCCTGGCAACAGCGCACCCCGAACCTGCCGCTCGGGTCGCCGGAACAGGCATTGATCCTGGCCTCGATCATCGAAAAGGAAACTGCCTTGGGCTCCGAGCGCCCGCTGATTGCCGGGGTGTTCCTGCGCCGTCTGCAGATGGGCATGAAGTTGCAGACCGACCCGACCGTGATCTACGGCATCGGTAGTAGCTACGACGGCAATATCCGCCGCCGCGATCTGAGCACCGATACCCCGTACAACACCTACACCCGCACCGGCCTGACGCCTACGCCGATCGCCATGCCGGGCCGCGAGGCGCTGCTGGCGGCGGTGCGTCCGGCGCCCGGTGCGGCGCTGTATTTCGTGGCGGTGGGCGATGGCACCGGCGCGCATGTGTTCTCGGCCACGCTGGCCGAACATAACGCAGCGGTGGCGCGCTATCTGCAGCGCCACCGGCTGCAAAGCGCGCCGCAAACGGAGCCTACGCCATGACCGCCGCATTTTCACCCTGGCAGCAGCGCGCTTTCGACCAGACCGTGGCAGCGCTGGATGCCGGACGGCTAGGGCACGGGTTGCTGATCTGCGGCCCGGAGGGCCTGGGCAAACGGGCGGTGGCTTTGGCCCTTGCCGAGCATGTGCTGGCCAGCTCGCCTGACCCCGCGCTTGCGCAGCGCACGCGCCAGCTAATTGCCGCCGGTACCCATCCGGACCTGCAGTTGATCTCGTTCATTCCCAATCGCACCGGCGACAAGCTGCGCACGGAGATCGTCATCGAGCAGGTGCGTGAGATTTCGCAGAAGCTCTCGCTCACACCGCAGTACGGCATCGCCCAGGTGGTGATCGTCGACCCGGCCGACGCGATCAATCGCTCCGCCTGCAACGCCTTGCTCAAGACCCTGGAAGAACCATCGCCCGGCCGTTACCTGTGGTTGATCAGCGCCCAGCCGGTGCGCCTGCCGGCGACTATCCGCAGCCGCTGCCAACGCCTGGAATTCAAGCTGCCGCCCGCGCAAGAAGCACTGGCCTGGTTGCGCTCGCAAGGCGTCACTGAGCGCGCTGCACAGGAAGCACTGGATGCCGCGCGCGGCCATCCCGGTCTGGCCGCGCAGTGGTTGCGCGAAGACGGACTGGCCATGCGGCGTGCGGTTGCGCAGGATCTGGAGCAGATTGCCAGCGGCCGTGCCGGCGCGGTGGATGTCGCGCAGCGCTGGGCCAACGACGGCCAGGCCGATCAACGTTTGCGCCATGCCGCCGATCTGGCATTGGCGCAGGCATCGGCCGGCTTGACCGATCCTTCGCGGTTGCACAAGCTGGCGACCTGGTTCGACGCCGCCAACCGCACCCGCGATCTGCTGCGCACCACCGTCCGTGCCGACCTGGCAGTGACGGAATTGTTGCTGGCCTGGCGCGAGGGAGAGCGCCAGCCACGTTCTAGGGGAACTCGATGAGTGCAATGAATGCACGCCAAGGCATTTTGTCACTGGCGTTGAAAGACAAGCCAGCGCTCTACAGCGCCTACATGCCGTTTGTGAAAGGCGGCGGCATCTTCGTGCCCACGCCCAAGCGCTACATGCTGGGCGATGAAGTCTTCCTGCTGCTGACCCTGCCGGATTCCAGCGAGCGCCTGCCGGTCGCCGGCAAGGTCATCTGGACCACGCCTGCAGGCGCCCAGGGCAACCGCGCCGCTGGCATCGGCGTGCAGTTCCCTGATGGCCCGGAAGGAGAGGCGGTGCGCAACAAGATCGAGACGCTGCTGGCGGGATTGACCACCTCGGACAAGCCGACGCATACGATGTGAGGCTGCGTTTGTGCGGAATGGGTCAGGTCCAGACAGACTGCGCTCGGCACTGCGCTGATCACCGAAATATCGGTGCTATGCAGCTGGCTTCGGGCGCCGCATCGCGCGCTGCTTGCGGCATACGAGGTTGATTGGAATCGCTCCAAAGAAGTGGGTCGCAGTGGCTAGCCTGAGCGGTCTGCCCAGCCTCTGGGTACAGCGGTTTCGAGCAGTTTCGGCGCCACCGCATGAAGCGGTTGACGATCGCCACAGCTGCCCTATAATGTGCGGCTCGCGTCATCGGGCGGTTAGCTCAGCGGTAGAGCATTGCCTTCACACGGCAAGGGTCACAAGTTCGAACCTTGTACCGCCCACCATTGAAATCCAGCAGCATTCAGGGTTTCAGCGCGAGAAGAAGAGCCGGCCATGCGCCGGCTTTTTGTTGCCTTGCCACCATCAGCAGAGCCCGTGCATGGGACTCGTTGAAGCAGTCGCGTGAATCACCGGACGCCGTAGATCACGCTTGCTGGATGTCACTGTAGCGGATGCTGCTGGCTACAGCTCTTTGACGCTATGCATAGTGATAACGCACCTGGGCGATCAGTAGTATTCCTTCTGCGGCTTTGTAGACGATTCGGTGTTCGTCATTGATGCGGCGCGACCAATAACCCGCTAGCGCGTGGCGCAGTGGCTCGGGTTTGCCGCTGCCTTGGAACGGATCGCACTGAATGGCGTTGATCAATTCGCTGATGCGTTTGAGGATCTTCTTGTCGGCCTGCTGCCAGTACAGAGAGTTCTCCCAGGCACTATCCGAGAACTGGAGGATCACTCGGCCAGTCCCCGTTCCTTGCCGCGGCCGGCTTCAAGCTGGGCGATGGATTCCAGCAGGCGCTGTGCACTCTTCGGGCTGCGCAGCAGGTAGGCGGTTTCCTTCATGGCCTTGTAGTCATCCAGGGACACATGACGACAGCTCGTTCGCCGCTGCGCGTGATGATCACTAGCTCGTGGTCGTTGACAACGCGGTCCATGGTCTCTGCGAGAGAGGCGCGCGCGGCGCTGTAGGTGATGATATTCATGACGTCATCTGGGTATGTACAGAAAATCGTACGTATTGGACTGGGGAGTCAACTGTCGAGCAGACGGGCTGCTGGAAGTGTTCAAGCCGCCGATAGCCTGGTTGATCGCTTGTGCCTGCTTGTTGCGAGCTCAGCAAGGACTTGCCATCCTGCAGGTCCCCGCGTTGAAGAAGGTGTAGCGATGAAGGCGCTGCTTGGAAGTGCTCTGGTTGCAACGACATTACTGGCCGGCTGTGCCCGCGATGTAGGCGAGCAATACGTGGGCAAGTGGGTCAATGTGAAGTCGGAGAAGAACGTGCTGAGCATCGAGCACAACGGCGAGAGCTTCATAATTCGCGATACCCAGCCGGAGCTGTTCGGCAACGGGGTCAAGACCCGCAATCATCCGGCGCTGCTGACCAATGGCGTGCTGCAGATGTCCAACGGCGTTGGCACGGTCAACTACGCGATCGATGAGGCGACCGGTAAGTTGAGCACGGGCGATACCGAGTACACGCGGGTCAAGTGAGGGCGAGGCCGGGCATGCGATGCACTGAGCGACGTTGCAGGTGGCGAGGTGATCGCTTCATCAGTTGGTAGCATCATGTCTTGCGTGCTGCGTGCTGCGTGCTGCGTGCTGCGTGCTGCGTGCTGCGGAGCATGCCGCCGTGAGCGTGGATCACGCATTCATGAGCTAAGCGCGCAGTGCCGTGGCTTTCCTACGGGCTGAGCGGGACGGCTAGGCGTGCGCGAATAGCCAGATCGGTGATGCAACTTCGCTCCTGAGTTTTATGCCCGTGACGCTGTGGCCTGCGCCTGCATCCAGCGCCACAGCGTCGTGCGCGAAACGCCGAGCGTTTGTGCGGCGAGGGCGCGGTTGCCGTTTGCGCGATCGAGCGCCGCGCGGACTGCGCTGGCAGTGAGCTGCAGGCGAGAAGTCGCCAGATCGGCCTGCTCATGTGGTATGTCGCGGTTACCGAGCTGTGCATCGAATAATTCCGGGGCCCAGCGTTCGAGTTGCTCCAGGCTGAGGCTGTCGTGCGGTTGGGCTTTCCAGTGAATGCAGAGACGTTCGACCAGATTGCGCAGTTCGCGCACATTGCCGGGCCAGGTGTGTTGTTGCAGGCATTGCAATGCAGCTGCCGATAGCGGCGATGGAATGCTGCCAAGTTGCTGGAAATAATGCGCAAGCAACAACGCAATGTCGTTGTGACGATTGCGCAACGGCGGTAGTGCAATGCGCAGCGCGGCAAGGCGATAGAACAGGTCGCGGCGGAAGCGGCCCTGTTCGACCAGGTGCTGCAGTTCCTGCAGGCTGGCGGCGATGACGCGCACGTCGACCGCAATGGGCACGGTTGCGCCAACGCGCAGCACTTCGCGTTCTTCCAATACCCGTAGCAACCGTGTTTGCAGCGGCATCGGCAACTCGCCGATTTCGTCGAGAAATAGGGTGCCCTCCTGCGCGGCTTCGATCAGGCCAGTGTGGCCGCCGCGGCGCGCGCCGGTGAAGGCGCCATCGCTGTAGCCGAACAGTTCTGCTTCCAGCAGCGACTCGCTGATGGCGCCGCAGTTGATCGCCACGAAGCGGCCGCGGCGTCGGCTGCCAGCATGCAGTTGCCGGGCAGCCAATTCCTTGCCGGTGCCGGTTTCGCCGCTGATCAACACGGTACCGGTATGCGGCGCGTACAGCTGCACCAATTCGCGCACCTGCAGCATCGCGCTGTCTTCGCCCAGCAGGGCATCAGCTCGTCGTGCACGACGCGTGGCGCTGCAGCCAGCGGCGCGGTCCGTGCTTGGAGCAGTGCCCAATGCGATGGCCTGTTCCAGTGCTTGGCGTACCGAATCGGCCGAATACAGCAGCACGCCGGGCAGCCCGGCCTGCTCGGCGAAATCGATGGCCATACCGGTGCCGACGATGACCTGGATGCCGCTGGCGCGCAGGTCGGCAATGCAGTCGCGCGCGTCTTCGGCGGTGACGAAGCGGCGGTGCTCGATATCCAGATCGAAGCTGTGCTGGAAGGCGCGAAATGACGGCACATCGCTGGCGTGGGTGACCACACCGATGCGTGGCCCGATGCGGCGCGCACGCGCCAGCGCTTCCATCAGATCGAACCCGGTGGCCCGGATGGGCGCGAAGGGCAGGGCAAGCCGGCTGCGCAGGTAGGCCGCATTGGAGCCGCCGGCCACCAGCGCGTCGCAGCGTTCGCGGCGCAGGCGCTGGCCGACGACCTCGACTGCTTCGGCAAAGCCAAGGTTGATCTGCTCGATGCGGGCGCGTTGATCGAACTCAGGGATGACATCGGCCAGCAACCCGGTCAGGCGCGAGACGCTGACGGTCCAGATGACAGGTAGGGAGGCCTCTGCGGTCTCCGGGAGGGAAGGGCTGCGCATCAAGGTGCCGCGTTTCAGTAGCGTTTCATAGTGAATCAGATGTTGCGTACTTGCAACATACGGAGCGGCAAGACCCAAAAGAATCAAAGGCTTGTGATTGGCACGGTGTTTGCGCCCACCGCGATATCCCATCCAAGGAACCGTCATGACGCCTTCGTCCACCTCTTCGGCCGGCACGCGTTTCCGTGCTGCGCTGGTTGCCGAATCGCCGCTGCAGGTGATCGGTGCGATCAACGCCAACCATGCGCTGCTGGCCCAGCGCGCCGGCTACCGGGCGATCTACCTGTCTGGTGGCGGGGTGGCGGCCGGCTCGCTGGGCTTGCCGGACCTGGGCATCAACACGCTGGAAGACGTGTTGATCGACGTGCGCCGCATCACCGATGTGTGTGAGTTGCCGCCGCTGGTGGATGTGGACACCGGCTTCGGGCCGAGCGCGTTCAACATCGAGCGCACCATCAAATCGCTGATCAAGGCGGGCGCGGCCGGCTGCCATATTGAAGACCAGGTCGGCGCCAAGCGCTGCGGCCATCGGCCGGGCAAGGAGATCGTGAGCCAGGGTGAGATGGTGGACCGGGTCAAGGCGGCAGCCGATGCCAAGACAGATGCAGCGTTCTTCCTGATCGCCCGCACCGACGCGATCCAGATGGAAGGGGTGGATGCGGCGATCGAGCGCGCCATCGCCTGCGTGGAGGCGGGTGCGGATGGCATCTTCGCCGAGGCCGCCTATGATCTTGAAACCTACAAGCGCTTTGTCGATGCAGTGAACGTGCCGGTGCTGGCCAACATCACCGAATTCGGCAAGACCCCATTGTTTACGCGCGACCAATTGGCGCAAGCCGGCGTTGCGATCCAGTTGTTTCCGTTGTCGGCGTTCCGTGCTGCCAACAAGGCCGCTGAGGCGGTTTACACCGCGATCCGGCGCGATGGCCATCAACAAGCGGTGCTGGACAGCATGCAGACGCGCGAAGAGCTGTACGAACGCATCGGCTATCACGCCTTCGAGCAGCGCCTGGATGCATTGTTCGCCGCCAAGGGCGCATGATCCACGCCGACTCCCCTGCCTGAGCATACGCATGACCAGCCAAACCGGCGGTGCACCGTCTCCACGTGGCCGTATCGATCGTCGCCAGACTGCGCGCCAGTTGTTGCAAACCGAAATGGAAAAACTGCCCGACGCCGAGCGCGAGGTGGTGGAACGCTTCATTGCCAAACGCCACGTGGCGCGCGACATCGTCAAACAGGCAGACCGCGAGCGGTCCCTGGGCGAGCGTATTGCCGACCGGGTGGCCGAAATCGGCGGCAGCTGGAGCTTTATCATCGGTTTTGGTCTGGTGCTTCTATTCTGGATCGTGCTCAACAGCGTGCTGATGACGCACGCCTTCGACCCATACCCTTACATCCTGCTCAATCTGTGCCTGTCGTGTCTTGCTGCGATCCAGGCGCCGGTGATCATGATGAGCCAGAACCGCCAGGCAGCCGTGGACCGGATGCGCGCGCAGAACGATTACGAAGTGAACATCAAATCCGAGCTGGAGATTCTGCAGGTGCACGAAAAGCTTAACCAACTGCGCGAGCAGGATTGGTTGGCGCTGGTCGAGCAGCAGAATCGCCAGATCGCCTTACTGCAGCAATTGATCGATCGTGCCGGCACATCGCCGTCCGCACACTGACTGCCTGGTCCACACGACCGCGTCTCCCTGGAGATTTTCAATGAACGACAGCGCCACCCCGCAAAACGCCACCGCCTTCAAGCCGAAGAAATCCGTCGCCTTGTCCGGTACCGCCGCCGGTAACACCGCGCTGTGCACGGTGGGGCGGAGCGGCAACGATCTGCATTACCGCGGTTACGACATCCTCGACCTGGCCACCACCAGCGAATTCGAAGAAATTGCGTACCTGCTGGTGCATGGCAAGCTGCCCAACAGCGGCGAACTGCGCGGTTACAAGGCCAAGCTGCGTTCGTTGCGCGGTGTACCGGCTGCGGTGAAAACTGCGCTGGAACAGTTGCCGCCTTCGGCGCATCCGATGGATGTGATGCGCACCGGCGTATCGGTGCTGGGCTGCCTGCAGCCAGAAAAAGACGACCACAACCACCCTGGCGCGCGCGACATCGCCGACAAGCTGATGGCGTCGCTGGGTTCGATGCTGCTGTATTGGTATCACTACAGCCACAACGGCAAGCGCATCGATGTGGAAACCGACGACGACTCCATCGGCGGTCACTTCCTGCATCTGCTGCATGGCTTTGCGCCGAAAGACTCGTGGGTGCGCGCGATGCACACCAGCCTGATCCTGTATGCCGAGCACGAATTCAATGCGTCCACGTTTGCGAGCCGCGTGATTGCCGGTACCGGCAGCGATATGTACAGCGCAATCGCCGGTGGCATCGGTGCATTGCGCGGACCCAAGCATGGCGGCGCCAACGAAGTGGCCTTCGAAGTGCAGAAGCGCTACAACACCCCGGATGAAGCAGAAGCCGATATCAAGGCGCGTGTGGAACGCAAGGAAGTGGTGATCGGCTTCGGGCACCCGGTGTACACGGTGTCCGACCCGCGCAACAAGGTGATCAAGGATGTGGCGCGCGAGCTCTCCGATGAGCAGGGCAGCCGCAAGATGTACGACATCGCCGAGCGTCTGGAGAGCGTGATGTGGGACATCAAGAAGATGTTCCCGAACCTGGATTGGTTCAGTGCAGTGAGCTATCACATGATGGGCGTGCCGACCGCGATGTTCACTCCGCTGTTCGTGCTCGCGCGCACTGCCGGTTGGAGCGCGCACATCATCGAGCAGCGCGTGGACGGCAAGATCATTCGCCCCTCGGCCAATTACACCGGCCCGGAAGATCAGGTGTTTGTGCCGTTGGATCAGCGCAGCTGATAACGCGTTGCGCAGCCGCTGACGTCTGCGCTTCGGTCGCCTTCTTCAATGAAGGCGATTGGACCTCGCAAGCCAGATCAGCGACAGCAAACCTGCAGACCTCTGAAACGCTACGTCGATTCCCGATTCACATCCGTCCGCTTCGATATCGCCAGCCATGAATAGCCAATACCGCAAGCCCTTGCCAGGCACCTCGTTGGAGTACTTCGATACACGCGCTGCCGTCGATGCGTTGCAGCCCGGTGCGTATGCAGGCTTGCCGTATACCGCACGCGTGCATGCCGAAAACCTGGTGCGGCGTGCAGAGCCGCACATGCTGGAGGCGTACCTGCGCCAGTTGATCGAGCGCAAGCGTGAGCTGGATTTCCCGTGGTTCCCGGCGCGTGTGGTCTGCCACGACATCCTGGGCCAGACCGCACTGGTGGATCTGGCCGGGCTGCGCGATGCCATTGCCGAGCAGGGCGGCGACCCGGCGCAAGTCAATCCGGTGGTGCCGGTACAACTGATCGTCGATCACTCGCTGGCGGTGGAATACGCCGGTTTCGACAAGCAGGCCTTCGCCAAGAATCGCAGCGTGGAAGACCGCCGTAATGCCGATCGATTCCACTTTATCGAATGGACCAAGCGTGCGTTCGAGAACATGGAAGTGATTCCGCCAGGCAACGGGATCATGCATCAGATCAATCTGGAGAAGATGTCGCCGGTGATCTACACACTGGACGGCGTGGCATTTCCGGATACCTGTGTGGGCACCGACAGTCACACGCCGCATGTGGATGCGCTGGGTGTGATTGCGGTAGGCGTCGGCGGATTGGAAGCGGAGAACGTGATGCTGGGGCGCGCCTCGTGGATGCGTTTGCCGGACATCATTGGCGTGGAATTGATCGGCCGGCCAGCGCAGGGCATCACCGCCACCGATATCGTGCTGGCATTGACCGAATTCCTGCGCGCGCAACGCGTGGTCGGTGCGTATCTCGAGTTCTACGGCGATGGCGCGCGTGCACTGACCATCGGCGACCGCGCGACCATTTCCAATATGACACCAGAGTTTGGTGCGACGGCGGCGATGTTCTACATCGACCAGCAAACCATCGATTACCTGCGCTTGACCGGTCGTGACGATGCGCAGGTCGCGTTGGTGGAAACCTATGCGCGCCATACCGGCTTGTGGGCCGACGATCTGGCCACCGCGCAGTATGAGCGCGTGCTGCAGTTCGATCTGTCGAGCGTGGTGCGCAACATGGCCGGGCCGTCCAATCCGCACAAACGCGTGGCGACTACCGAGCTGGCGCAGCGCGGCATTGCCGGTACATGGGAAGCCATCCCGGGACAAATGCCCGATGGCGCCGTGATCATTGCGGCGATCACCTCGTGCACCAATACTTCAAACCCGCGCAACGTGATCGCCGCCGGCTTGCTGGCGCGCAATGCCAATGCGCGTGGATTGACCCGCAAATCGTGGGTGAAAAGCTCGCTGGCGCCGGGGTCCAAGGCAGTGCCACTGTATCTGGAAGAGGCCGGTTTGCTGAGCGAGCTGGAACAGTTGGGCTTCGGTATCGTGGCGTTTGCGTGCACTACCTGCAATGGCATGAGTGGTGCGTTAGATCCAGCGATCCAGCAGGAGATCATCGATCGCGATCTGTATGCCACGGCGGTGTTGTCGGGCAACCGCAATTTCGATGGACGCATCCACCCGTATGCCAAGCAGGCGTTCCTCGCATCGCCGCCGTTGGTGATTGCGTATGCAATCGCCGGCACGGTGCGCTTCGATATCGAAAAGGATGTGCTAGGCATCGATGCCGACGGCGTGCCGGTCACGCTCAAGGATCTGTGGCCGAGCGATGCCGAAATCGACGCGGTGGTGGCGCGCAGCGTCAAGCCGGAACACTTCCGCAGTGTGTACGACCCGATGTTCAAGCGCAGCGTGGGGCAAGGGATAAGCGTGAGCCCGCTGTACGACTGGCGCCCGGGCAGCACGTATATCCGCCGCCCGCCATATTGGGAAGGCGCGTTGGCCGGCGCGCGTACGCTGCGTGGCATGCGCCCGTTGACGGTGCTGGGCGACAACATAACCACCGATCACCTCTCGCCATCGAACGCGATCATGGCCGGCAGTGCGGCGGGCGAATATCTGGCGCAGATGGGCGTGCCGGAGGAGGACTTCAATTCCTATGCCACCCATCGCGGCGACCACCTTACCGCGCAGCGTGCGACGTTTGCCAACCCCAAATTGATCAACGAAATGGCGGTGGTCGATGGGCAGGTCAAAGCTGGCTCGCTGGCGCGTCTTGAGCCGGACGGCCAGGTGCTGCGTATGTGGGAGGCGATCGAAACCTACATGACCCGCAAGCAGCCGCTGATCATCATTGCCGGTGCCGATTACGGGCAGGGCTCTTCGCGCGACTGGGCGGCCAAGGGCGTGCGGCTTGCCGGTGTGGAAGTGATCGTCGCCGAAGGCTTTGAGCGCATTCACCGCACCAACTTGATCGGCATGGGCGTGTTGCCGCTGGAGTTCAAGTCAGGCACAGATCGCAAGACCTTGGGCATCGACGGCAGCGAAACCTTCGATGTGGTGGGTGAGCGCACGCCTGGCGCCACGCTGAGGTTGTCGATCCACCGGCGTAATGGCGAGCAACTGCAGGTGCCGGTGACCTGCCGTCTGGATACTGCGGAGGAAGTTTCAATTTACGAAGCAGGTGGCGTGTTGCAACGGTTTGCGCAGGATTTTCTTGAGGCAAACAAGGCCGCATAGGGCAGCATCATGGCCGATTCTTCGCGATTGATCTTCATGCTCAAGCCGCCACCGCAGGTGTTTGAGGCTATGGCTGGTGCCTTGGCTGCACACCGCCTCGATGCAATGCTTGGTGACGCGTACTTCGATCCAGGCAACTGGCATCAGTCGGTATCGGACCGGTTTGAAGGAGTAGCTGTGCGTGCCGCAATGCTGCGTGCGGGCGATCATCTCGATGCTCAGGCAGTTACGTTCTGTTTGAACCGGATCACCAGTCGCGGAACCGACCCGGTACATTGGGCATTCCGGGCAGAGGGCACTCCATTTGCCTTCATTGCATTGCAGACTGCCATTGCAGCAGCGCTGCGTGCGGAAGGCCTACACGTTGGTGGCGGACATACGCCGCACGTAACGATTTGCTATGCAGCGCCCGGTAAGCTCAACCAGCCCATCGTGCCCATCACTTGGCACGCCACTGAGGTGCTGTTGGTTGAAGGCGGTGGGCGACCGTATCGCTATGTACCCATCGGATCTTGGCCATTGCGACCCGAGGGCCTCCTGCCGGAGCAGGCGCAACTGCCGTTATGACCTGAGTGGGAAGGCGTGCTTGAGCTCTTCATGGTAACGCTGCGCCAAGTCGTACAGATGCATTACGCAAGTTTTTTCCCATCACGTCCGCACGTCGTTTCCAAGGAACGTTCATGGCATTCGCTCCCCAACTCCGCATCCCCGCCACCTACATGCGCGGAGGCACCAGCAAGGGCGTGTTTTTTCGTCTGCAGGATTTGCCGGCGGCCGCGCAGCAGCCGGGCGCTGTGCGCGATGCGTTGTTGTTGCGGGTGATCGGTAGCCCGGATCCGTATGCCAAACAGATCGATGGCATGGGCGGGGCGACCTCGAGCACCAGCAAGAGTGTGATCGTCTCGGCCAGCACGCGTGATGGGCATGACGTGGACTATTTGTTCGGGCAGGTCTCCATCGATAGCGCCTTCGTGGATTGGAGCGGTAACTGCGGCAATCTGTCGGCGGCGGTGGGCCCGTTCGCGATTTCAAGCGGCTTGATCGATCCCGCACGCGTGCCGCGCGACGGCGTGGCGACAGTGCGGATCTGGCAGGCCAATATCGGCAAGACGATTGTCGCGCATGTGCCGATGACCGACGGGGCGGTGCAGGAAACCGGCGACTTCGAGCTGGACGGTGTGACCTTCCTAGCGGCCGAAGTGCAGCTGGAGTTTCTCGACCCGGCCGACGATGCCGAAGGCGAGGGCGGGGCGATGTTTCCCACCGGCAATGTCATCGATCAACTGGAAATTCCCGGGCTAGGCACGCTCGATGCCACGCTGATCAATGCGGGTATTCCAACCATCTTCGTCAATGCGCGCGACCTGGGTTACACCGGCACCGAGCTGCAGGACGCCGTCAATGGTGACTCGCGCGCGTTGACCATGTTCGAAACATTGCGCGCGCACGGTGCGGTGCGGATGGGCTTGATTGCGAACGTGGAAGACGCCGCGACGCGGCAGCACACGCCCAAGGTCGCCTTCGTGGCGCCGCCGGCCGACTACACCGCGTCCAGCGGCAAGCCGGTGCACGCGGCCGAGATCGATTTGCTGGTGCGCGCGATGTCGATGGGCAAATTGCATCACGCGATGATGGGCACTGCAGCGGTAGCGATCGGCACTGCGGCGGCGGTGCCGGGCACGTTGGTCAATCTGGCTGCCGGCGGCGCGGCGCGTTCGGCGGTGCGTTTTGGGCATCCGTCCGGCACCTTGCGGGTCGGCGCGCAGGCGCAACTGGTCGATGGCCAGTGGCAGGTGACCAAGGCGCTGATGAGCCGTAGCGCGCGGGTGCTGATGGAAGGCTGGGTGCGGGTGCCGGGTTCTGTTGTCGAGGTTGAGTGACTCGCACAGCGTTTTGGGATGGCTTGGATGCACACTGCGCATGCTTGGGCTTAGAGCGGCGTTAGCGCTGTTGCGTGCGATGTTCGCATCGCTTCGGTCGGGCGCCCGTGGGTTGCGCGATGTAGAAGTGGTCGCGCACCCGCGCGCGTTAGCTTGGCTGCTGCGCACAGTCTTTCCAGGCGTGAGCCTTAGAGCCGGGCCGTCCGCGTTGCGGCCTGGGGTTTATCTAGGTGCTGGATCATCATTGACCCCGTTAGTGATGGACATTCTCCCGCTGGGCGAATAACGCCAGCTCAGCGCAGGGGGCTGTGGCAAGCATCCTCAACTGAGGCTCCTCCTGCGCCATTGCACAATTCGAACGAGCGCGTTGCATTAATTCGAACGCCCTTTCGAATTGCGAAAACTTTTTCGCACGCGCTTTGCTATAGTTGTGTAAATCATGTTAATTCTGTTGCACCGCGGCACGCAGGCCGGGCCGCCCCGCCATCAGAATCCGGAGTTCTCCCCATGTCCGCCAGCCGGTCGCTCAAGATCAGCGCGCTCGCCGTTGCCGTCGTTTCCCTTCTTCCGCTTTCTGCCGCCGCCCAGCAGGCGCCCAGTGACGATGGTGTCGTGCGTCTGGATGCGGTCAAGGTCACGGTCGAGCGCCGTTCGGAAGACTCCAAGGACGTGCCGGTTTCCGCGTCGGTGCTGCGCCCGGAATTTCTGGATGCCATCTCCACTAGCGGCTCGGACATCCGCGTGCTGGCCGGCAAGGCGCCCAGCCTCAACATCGAGTCGTCCAACGGTCGTGTGTTCCCGCGCGTGTACATCCGCGGCTACGGCAACACCGA
Organism: Xanthomonas vasicola pv. musacearum NCPPB 4379; assembly: GCF_000277895.2. Taxonomy (NCBI): domain Bacteria; kingdom Pseudomonadati; phylum Pseudomonadota; class Gammaproteobacteria; order Lysobacterales; family Lysobacteraceae; genus Xanthomonas; species Xanthomonas vasicola. Next base: position 1,258,234 of record NZ_CP034655.1, read on the forward strand.
CTTCAACACCTACGCCTCGCAGCCGGTGTCGTTGATCTATGACGACGTGGTGCAGGAAAACGCGTTCTTGAAGGGCTTCCCGATCTTCGATCTGGAAGGCCTGGAAGTGCTGCGCGGCCCGCAGGGCACCTTGTTCGGCCGCAATACGCCGGCCGGCGTGGTCAAGTTCAACTCGGTCAAGCCGACCATCGGCGCCAATGACGGCTACGCCAGCCTGTCGTACGGCACCTACGGCACCATGACCCTGGAAAGCGGCCTGAGCATCGCGATGGGCGACCATTGGGCAGCGCGTCTGTCCACCTTGGGCCAGCGCCGCGACGATTGGGTGGAAAACCGCGACGGCCGCGATCTGGAAGGCTATACCGATTCGGCCGTGCGTCTGCAGCTGCTGTACCAGGCCAGCGACGATTTCAGCGCGTTGTTCAACGCGCATGCGCGTCACCTCGACGGCACCGCGCGGCTGTTCCGCGCCAACATCATCCAGCCGGGCACCAACCAGCTGGTGGATGGTTTCGATTCGGAAAAATCCTTCATCGACGGTGCCAACCGCCAGGAACTGCAGACCTACGGCGGCAGCGCCAACCTGACCTGGGATCTTGGCGATATCGCGCTGCACTCGATCACTGCCTACGAAGGTATCGGCAAGTACTACAGCCGTGGTGATATCGACGGTGGCTTCGGCGCAGTGTTCGCACCGCCGTCGGGCCCCGGCGTGATTCCGTTCCCGGTGGAAACCGCCGGCGGCATCAAGAGCCTGGACCAGTACAGCCAGGAAGTACGTGCGGAATCGCAGTACGAAGGCCCGCTCAACTGGCAGGCCGGCTTGTACTACTTCCACGACGATGTGGAAGGCGAAAACTACACCTACAACACCCTCAGCGGCGGCGATCTGGCCAGCTACCAGCTGACCCGCCAGCGCAACACCTCGTGGGCGGCGTTTGGTTCGTTGAACTACGCGGCCACCGACCGTTTGAACCTGCGGGCCGGCATCCGCTATACCTACGACAAGAAGACCTTCGACGTGCTGGCGCTGGATCGCGTCACCCTGGTCGAACCGTCCAGCGGCGAGACCGATAATTCCAAGGTCACCGGCGATCTGGCGGCAACCTTCTCCATCAACGACGACGTCAACGTGTACGCACGTGCGGCACGCGGTTTCCGTGGCGCCAGCTTCGGTGTGCCGTCGGGCACCGCGCCGCTGACCGTGGCCGAGCCGGAAACGGTGGATTCGTTCGAGGTCGGCATCAAGTCGGATCTGTTCGACAACCGCGCGCGCCTGAGCTTCGACGTCTACGATTTCCGGGTAAAGAACCAGCAGCTCACCGCAGTGGGCGGTACGTCCAACGACGTGCGCCTGCTCAACGCCGACAAGACCAAGGCGCGCGGCGCCGAGTTCGATTTCGAAGCCTTGCTCACCCAGAACCTGCGCGTCACCGCTGGTGGCGCCTACAACTGGACCCGCATCGACGACCCGACCCTGTCGGTGGGCGTGTGCCGCACCTGTACCGTGACCGACCCGCTCAATGCCGCCGGCAACGCCATCATCGATGGCAACGACCTGCCCCAGGCCGCCAAATGGATGGCCAATGCGACCTTGCGTTACGGCATTCCGATGGGGAACGACGGCGAGTTGTTTTTCTACACCGACTGGTCCTACCGCAGCGAAGTGAACTTCTTCCTGTATGACTCCAAAGAATTCACCGGCCAGCCGCTGGTCGAAGGTGGCGCCAAGATCGGCTACAACTGGGGCGCAGGTGCGTACGAGTTGTCGGTGTTCTGCCGCAACTGCACCAACCAGATCCGCGTGACCGGTGCGATCGACTTCAACAACCTCACCGGCTTCATCAACGACCCGCGCATCGTGGGTGCGCAGTTCCGCGCCAACTTCTGATCGGCGCAGTCGTGTCGCAACATCCAACCGCCGGCTATCATGCCGGCGGTTTTTTTTGGCAGCAGGAGCGTGGAGATGCAGCGGACCTGGCAACACGCGTGGGGACTGGTGGCGATGTGGTGCATGACGACGGCCGCTTGGGCGCATCAGCCTGTAGCGGCCGTGCAATCCACACCTGCATCGGTGCTGACTGAGAAGATGGTGGTGTCCACCGACATCGGCGACGACATCGACGATGCGTTTGCGTTGGGGTTGCTGCTGCGTAGCCCGCAGTTGCAGGTGCTGGGTATTGCCTCGGCGTGGGGTGACACCACGTTGCGTGCGCAATTGCTGCAGCGGTTATTGCAGCAGGCCGGACGCAGCGAGATCCCGCTGGCGGTGGGGGCGCACACGATCAGCAGCATTGCCTTCAGCCAGGCGCGCTGGGCGGCCAAGGGACAGGTGCCGGCCGCGCTGCCGGATGCGGCCGCGATGATCCTGCAGCAGGCGCGGCAGCATCCGGGCGAGGTGACCTTGCTGGTGCTGGGGCCAATGACCGATGCCGCGCTGGCGCAACAACGCGACCCGGCCGGTTTTGCCAAGCTCAAGCGTGTGGTGGCGATGGGCGGGTCGGTGCGGGTGGGCTACGGCAAGTCTGCGTATCGTCCGGCCAGTGCGCCGGCGCCGGAGTACAACATCCTGGCCGACGTGCCGGCAGCGCAGCGCGTGTTTGCGGCCGGCGTGCCGATCGTGTTGTTGCCACTGGACGCCACGCAGATCACGCTGGAAGAGCCCGAGCGCGTGGCCTTGTTTGCCCACGGCGACGGGCTGACCGATGCGCTGACGCAGTTGTACTACCAGTGGCGCAACACCGACCAGCCCTGGGCCAGTGCCACGCCCACGTTGTTCGATGTTGTGCCGGTGGCCTGGTTGCTACGCCCGGCGCTGTGCCCGACCACGCCGCTGCATCTGGACGTGGATGCGCAGGGCTATACCCGCGAAGGTGCTGGCACGCCGAATGTGCAGGCCTGTTTGCGCGCAGACAAGCCGGCACTGATCGAGATGTACATGCGTGCGTTGTTGGAGTTGCACTGAGAGCGGCGAATAAAACTTGGTGAGTGCAGCGGATTGCGGTGCAGTTTTTTCGCGGTATCTTTTCAGCTGTAGTCAAAAGCCTGGTTGGTAGCGTGCGCGATGCCCTCACCGCTTGCGGGACACGCCGTGAATCCATCCTTGGAAGCTCGATGGCGCATCCATGCCGCCAACGGTCCCGCAATCAGTGAGGACACCGCGCCAGACAGTTGGTGGGTGACTTTGATTGAAGAGCGAAAACTCGGCGCTGGACCGCCGGTAGCTGCTTTATTGAAAACTCCGCACACCGATGAAATGGACTGGTCCTTGCCCGCTTACCGTCGCGCGCCCCTTGGCGGCATGGATGCCGCCAAGGAGCTTACAAGGACGTGCTTGCAGCGTGTCCTGCGATGGTGGGCAGGCGAGGGCCTGCAGCCAGTTGCAGTCCAGCTGTCTGCACTAGGCGGCATGACGTGGTTCTGCAGTCGCTCCAAGTGCGGCTAACACATCACTGCGCTCACTACAGTCGGGCGCACCGCTACAAACGCAACGCTCGCCCGGCAGCGCACGCTCACCGCCTATCGGCAAGTGCTCAAGTCGCCGCACTGCTGCCATCAGCGACATGCGCGGCGTCGCTATAATTGCGTTCTCACATTGCGAGTAGCACGAATGCGACGTCCCCCCAATTTTGAGTAGCACCTCAGTTTGGAGTCCAATTCCCTACCCCAAGGAGATTGGACGTGAAGAAGCGTTTTTCCGAAGAGCAGATCATCGGCTTCCTGCGCGAAGCCGAAGCGGGCATAGCGATCAAGGACTTATGCCGGCGGCATGGCTTCAGTGAGGCCTCGTACTATCTGTGGCGCAGCAAGTTCGGCGGCATGAGCGTGCCCGACGCCAAGCGGCTCAAGGACCTTGAGGCCGAGAACGCGCGGCTAAAGAGGTTGCTGGCCGAGCAGTTGTTCGAGAATGACCTGATCAAGGATGCGTTGCGAAAAAAGTGGTGAGCGCACCGGCGCGTCGTGCGCTGGTGCGCGAGTGGATCGGGCGTGGTGCTAGCGAGCGTCGTGCCTTGGCGGCGATTGGCATGAGCGCCAGCGCGCTGCGCTATTGCCCACGCCAAGACCGCAATGGCGAACTGCGCGAGCGCATTCTTGCGTTGGCGCATCGCCATCGCCGCTACGGCGTGGGGATGATCTATCTCAAGCTGCGACAGGAAGGACGCCTGGTGAACTACAAGCGCGTGGAGCGGTTGTATCGCGAGCAGCAGCTACAAGTGCGGCACCGCAAGCGCAAGAAGGTACCGGTTGGCGAGCGTCAGCCGCTGCTGCGGCCAGCGCAGGCCAACCAGGTGTGGTCGATGGACTTCGTGTTCGACCGCTCCGCCGACGGCCGAGTGATCAAGTGTCTGGTGATCGTGGACGACGCAACGCACGAAGCGGTCGCCATCGAGGTGGAACGCGCGATCTCCGGGCACGGCGTTGCGCGCGTGCTGGATCGGTTGGCACACAGTCGCGGCCTGCCGCAGGTGATCCGCACCGACAACGGCAAGGAGTTTTGCGGCAAAGCGATGGTTGCCTGGGCGCATGACCGGGGTGTGCAGCTACGGCTCATCCAGCCGGGCAAACCAAACCAGAACGCCTACGTCGAATCGTTCAACGGCCGGCTGCGCGACGAATGCCTCAACGAACACTGGTTCCCAACGCTGCTGCATGCACGCAATGAGATCGAACGCTGGCGACGCGAATACAACGAGGACCGACCCAAGAACGCAATTGGCGGCATGACGCCGTCCGCTTATGCCCAACATCTGGCAAACACCGATATCATCAACCCCGGACTCTAAACGCGGCCGCTACTCAGGGCGGGGGGACGTCGCTCCCAGTGCTTGGCCAACATCAGTTCGCGCTTGTTCTTGATCTGCTTCAGCTTCGAGGGCTTCTCCGCGATCAGGTAGCGCAGCTTGCGCTTGCGCTTGATCTCCTCGCGCTTCTCAAGCCCGTTGTAGCCGCTGTCCCCGCACACCGTGTCTTCCTTGCCGTGCAGCAGCTTGTGCGATTGCGTCACATCGGCCACGTTGGCCGCCGTGCATGCGACGTGGTGCACCAGCCCGGAGTCATCGTCCACCCCAATGTGCGCCTCCATCCCGAAGGAGTACTTGTTCCCTTATTGGTCTGGTGCATGTCCGGATCGCGCTCGCCCTCCTTGTGCTTGGCCGAGCTGGGCGCAGCGATGATCGTGGCGTCCATGATCGTCACGCCGCGCAAGCTTTGCCCCTTGCGCGACAGGTGCGCGCTGACCCGATTGAACAGCTTGCGCGCTAAGTCATGTCGCTCCAGCAAGTGGCGGAAATCGAGAATCGTCGTCTCATCCGGCACCTCGTCCAGACCACCGATCTTTGCGAAACGGCGTATCGACACCGTGTCGTACAGCGCTTCTTCCGCCGATGGATCGCTCAGCGCATACCACTGCTGCAAAAAGTGGATGCGCAGCATCGTTTCCAACCGATACGGCTGGCGCCACGGCTGCCCCGACGTCGGGTAGTGCGGCTCGATCAGCGCCAGCAGGTCCTTCCACGGCACGACCTAGGGATGGTCTGATCAACGCGACCGGAAAACGAAGCAACCGCATCCGCCGCGCTGAGGGCGCTCAAATCGCCGATTTTTTGCCGGTTTCGGCACGTTTGCGGGGTGTTGCCTGGATTACAGGCACAGCTTCCCCGCAGCAGGCATTAACGCTTTGCGCGTCAGCCACAGATTCGATAGTGCAAACAGCGTCAGCACCTGTGCGGTGTTCTTCGCCAAACCGCGATAGCGCACCTTGACGTAACCAAACTGACGCTTGATCACCCGAAACGGGTGTTCCACCTTCGCACGCAGGCTGGCTTTGGTGTGCTCCCAGCGCTTGGCCAACTTCAGTTCGCGCTTATTCTTGATCTGCTTCAGCTTCGAGGGCTTCTCCGCGATCAGGTAGCGCAGCGTGCGCTTGCCCTTCATCTCATCGCGCTTGTCCAGCCCGGTGTAGCCGCTGTCGCCGCTCACAGTGTCTTCCTTGCCGTGCAGCAGCTTGTGCGCCTGCGTGATGTCCGCTGCGTTGGCCGCCGTGCATTCCACGTGGTGCACCAGGCCCGACTCATCGTCCACCCCGATGTGCGCCTTCATCCCGAAGAAGTACTGGTTGCCCTTCTTGGTCTGGTGCATGTCCGGATCGCGCTCGCCATCCTTGTTCTTGGTCGAACTTGGCGCCGCAATGATCGTGGCATCCACGATCGTCCCGCCCCGCAGACTCTGCCCTTTACGCGACAGGTGCGCGTTGACCCGGTTGAACAGCTTGCGCGCCAAATCATGCCGCTCCAGCAAATGCCGGAAGTTGAGAATCGTCGTTTCATCCGGCACCTCATCCAGCCCGCCGATCTTCGCAAAACGGCGCATCGACACCGTGTCGTACAGTGCTTCTTCCGCCGATGGATCGCTCAGTGCGTACCACTGCTGCAAAAAGTGGATGCGCAGCATCGTCTCCAGCCGATACGGCTGTCGCCCCGGCTGCCCCGACTTCGGGTAGTGCGGTTCGATCAGTGCCAGCAGATCCTTCCACGGCACGACCTGGTCCATCTCGGCCAAGAACACCTCACGCCGCGTCCGCTTGCGCTTGCCGTTGTACTCCGCATCGCCGAAGGTCAGTTGCATCGTCGTTGTCCCGTTGCGTCTGTGTGATTGTCGCAGGATCAAGGGGAGTTGTTCAGAGTTTCCCTAGAGCGGCTAACAAAACGTAGCGAGCAGTCGTCAGGTGGGTGCGGGCGGCGCACAGGAACCGGAGTGTACGAGTGGTACATGAGGATTCCGAGCACCGGCCGCGCCCGCCTGGCGGCTGCGCAGTCGTTTTGTTAGCTGCTCTTAGCTTTCGCTTTGCCCGTCGTTCTTCTTGCTTCAACCGCTCTTTTTCTTGCTCACGCTTTTCGCGTCTTTTCTTCCAATCCCGATTTTGTTGGATACGAAAAGCAGACGGTTTTTTATCGTGATCTTGCTCATGCTCTAAATCAATTCGTGTTTCAGCTGCTCGCGCGCGTGCGCGTGCGTGGCTTTGCTCGCGACGACTAAATCGCGTGTCATCTTTGATTAATCGCTGTGCAGTCGTTAGAATTTCTTGAAGTTCATTTTTAATGAATGGATCGCGGAAATAATGGTCTGTGCGCTCAAAGCTAACAACGCGCTGCAAATTTTGCGCATGAATTCTGGCGCTGTCACTAATCATTTGCTCAATACACTTGGTGATTGAATTCACCCACTCTTCTAGCGCTTCTAGGGATGGTCTGATCAACGCGACCGGAAAACGAAGCAAACCGCATCCGCCGCGCTGAGGGCGCTCAAATCGCTGATTTGTTGCCGCTTTCGGCACGTTTGCGGGGTGTTGCCCGGATGACAGGCACAGCTTCCCCGCAGCAGGCATTAACGCTTTGCGCGTCAGCCACAGATTCGACAGTGCAAACAGCGTCAGCACCTGTGCGGTGTTCTTCGCCAAACCGCGATAGCGCACCTTGACGTAACCAAACTGACGCTTGATCACCCGAAACGGGTGTTCCACCTTCGCACGCAGGCTGGCTTTGGTGTGCTCCCAGCGCTTGGCCAACTTCAGTTCGCGCTTGTTCCTGATCTGCTTCAGCTTCGAGGGCTTCTCCGCGATCAGGTAGCGCAGCGTGCGCTTGCCCTTCATCTCCTCGCGCTTGTCCAGCCCGGTGTAGCCGCTGTCGCCGCTCACCGTGTCTTCCTTGCCGTGCAGCAGCTTATGCGCCTGCGTGATGTCCGCTGCGTTGGCCGCCGTGCATTCCACGTGGTGCACCAGGCCCGACTCATCGTCCACCCCAATGTGCGCCTTCATCCCGAAGAAGTACTGGTTGCCCTTCTTGGTCTGGTGCATGTCCGGATCGCGCTCGCCGTCCTTGTTCTTGGTCGAACTTGGCGCCGCAATGATCGTGGCATCCACGATCGTCCCGCCGCGCAAGCTCTGCCCTTTACGCGACAGGTGCGCGTTGACCCGGTTGAACAGCTTGCGCGCCAAATCATGCCGCTCCAGCAAATGCCGGAAGTTGAGAATCGTCGTTTCATCCGGCACCTCATCCAGCCCGCCGATCTTCGCGAAGCGGCGCATCGACATCGCGTCGTACAGTGCTTCTTCCGCCGATGGATCGCTCAGTGCGTACCACTGCTGCAAAAAGTGGATGCGCAGCATCGTCTCCAGCCGATACGGCTGTCGCCCCGGCTGCCCCGACTTCGGGTAGTGCGGTTCGATCAGTGCCAGCAGACCCTTCCACGGCACGACCTGGTCCATCTCGGCAAAGAACATCTCACGCCGCGTCTGCTTGCGCTTGCCGTTGTACTCCGCATCGCCGAAGGTCACTTGCATCGTCGTTGTCCCGTTGCGTCTGTGTGATTGTCGCAGGATCAAGGGGAGTTGTTCAGAGTTTCCCTAAAGCGGCTAACAGCACCTGGCGAGCGTCTGACCTATGAGCGCAGTGGTTTTTTATTCGCCGCATCTTCTTGGACGCAAATAGAAGCCTTGTGGTCGAGGCGCGGTGGCCTCACCGCTCGCGGGACACGCCGTAAACCCATTCATGGGCCTTGATGGCGGCATCCATGCCGCCAACGGTCCCGCACCCGGTGATGGCACCGCACCAGACAGTTGGCTGGTGGTTTGTTGAAGAGCGAGTACATCGCTTCGCGCTGATTGCTGGTTGATGTATTGAAAGCTCTGCACGCCGACCAACTCGACTGGTCCTCGCCCGCCCATCGTCCCGGGACCCGTGGTGGCATGGATGCCGCCACGGAGCTTAAAAGGACGTACTTGCAGCGTGTCCTGCGATGGTGGGCGGACATGGCGCTGCAGCCAAGCCCCCGATCAGCCGCTCTACAATTGACAAGCCTTGAGGACGATTTTTATCCGCTCTAAGCCGCGGCGGCATGTCTTCTAGTGCCGCGCGTACGCTCCGGCTCCTTCGGGCGTTGGATGTCCACAAACCACTGGCCCGCTACCTTTTGCTAACTGCTTTTGATCAGCGCACCTGCGCCGACATCGAATACGGCCGCTGCGCCGGGTCGGTGGCCCACTGCTGATTCGTTGTCGCCTGCATACGGAATCGTAGTTCACCACCGGCCTGTATTTCTTCGTGTGTGACGTAAGCGCGGGTGAGTGGTTTGCCATTGAGCGTAGCGCTACCGATGTAGCTGCGTGCATCGCTCACGCCCTCGGCAATCACCGCAAAACGCTTGCCATTGGGCAGGTTGAGCGTGGCGCGTGGCAGGAACGGGCGGCCGATGATGTATTGATTGCTGCCGGGCGCCACCGGGTAGAAGCCCAGTGTGGTGAACACATACCAGGCCGACATCTGGCCGAGGTCGTCGTTGCCGGCCAAGCCTTCCGGTCCAGCGTGATATTGGCTGCGCATGATCTGCGTCAAGCGCGCCTGCGTGCGCCACGGTTGCCCGGCATATGCGTACAGATAGGCGACGTGGTGGCTGGGTTCGTTGCCGTGCGCGTACCAGCCGATCAGGCCGGTGATGTCTTCCATATGCTCGAAGACCTTTGGGTCCACCTTGGCATCGAACACTTCATCCAGCCGGGCAAGCAGTTTGTCGTCCCCGCCATGTGCTGCGGCCAGCCCGGCCACGTCCTGGGGCACGTACCACGAGTACTGCCAAGCGTTGCCTTCGGTATAGTCGCTGCCGTAGCCACTGGCAGACGGGTCGAACGGCTCGCGGAAATTGCCGGCGCGGGTGCGTGCGCGCATATAGCCCGTGGCCGGGTCGAAGGCATGCTTCCAGTTGCCGGCACGCTTGGTGAATTCGGCGGCGATGTCGGGCTTGCCGAGCTTGTCGGCCATGCGCGCGATGGTCCAGTCGTCGAAGGCGTATTCCAGCGTCTTGGATGCGGCTTCGCCTTCTTCGTCGATGGGTACATAGCCCAGCTCGCGGTATTGCGCGATGCCGTCGTATGGGCCGTAGTTGGCGCTGGCGACCATGGCCTGCAAGGCTTCATCCGCATTGAAGCCGCCGATGCCTTTCATGTAAGCGTCGGCAATTACCGGGACCGCGTGATAACCGATCATTCACCAGGTTTCCAGGCCGTGGAATGCCCACACCGGCAAGATGCCGTAGGCGCTTTCGCGACGCGACGCCAGCAGCGAATTGACCACATCGCTGCTGCGTTGCGGCGGCTGCACCAGGGTGAGCAGCGGATGCAATGCGCGGTAGGTATCCCACAACGAGAAGGTGGAGTAGTTGGTCCAGCCGTTTGTTTGATGCACGGCATTGTCCGGCCCGCGGTAGCGGCCGTCGCTGTCCATGAACAGTGTTGGCCCAAGCAAGGTGTGATACAGCGCGGTGTAGAGCTGGGTGCGTTGTTGCGGCGTGCCTTGTGCGTCGATCGCCGACAGCGCCTGCGTCCATTGCGCGCGTGCATCGGCCCGTACACGATTAAAATTGAAGCCGGGCACTTCGGCATCGAGATTGGCGATGGCACCCTCTTCGCTGACCGGTGAGAGCGCCACCTTCACCACCAGCGGCGTGCCGTCGTTGGCGACATCGAACACGCCGACCAGTTGCCGGCCTTCGATCTGCGCACGCTGTGCAGGATTCTTCTCGCCGGGCGGTGGAAAGCCCTTGTACGGAATGTCTTGCTCGGTGTCGTGGAGTTGCGTGGCAGTGAGCGGGCGTGAGAAGCGCATGGCGAAATACAGCTGCCGGCCGGGTGCCCAGCCACGTGTTTCGCGAAAGCCGGTGACGGTGCCATCGCTGCGCACACGCAGCCGCGACCACTGCACTTTGCCGGGGTAGTCGTACAGGCTGGTGCGCAGGTCGACCAGCACATGCGCCGGTTTGCCTTTCGGGAACTGATAGCGATGCACGCCCACGCGCGCGCTGGCGGTAAGTTCGGCGCGGATATTGCGGTCTTTCAAGGTCACCGCGTAGTAGCCAGGCTGGGCCTGTTCGCTGGCATGATCGAACTGCGCGGTATAGCCGCTGCCGGGTTTGCTGGCATCGCCTCGTTCCAGCTTGACCTGCCCGGCTTGCGGCATCAGCAAGATGTCACCCAGATCAGAATGCCCGGAGCCGGAAAAATGGGTGTGCGAAAACCCGACGATGGTGGTGTCGCTATGCCGATAACCGGCCGCCCAGCCATAGGCTTCTTTGCGGGGTTTGATCTGCGTGTCCGGGCTCAGTTGCACCATGCCGAACGGTACCGTGGCACCGGGATAGGTATGGCCTTCGCCACCGGTACCGATGAACGGGTCCACTGCGTCGAAGGCAGCCGTGGCCGCAGGCGCACCGGGCGCAGCGTTGCCGGCAAATGCGACGACTGCGGCAAGCACAGCCAGCCAACGAACCCGAGGTGCGGCGATCAACCGAGACGACATGCGGAATGCTCCAGCGGATGCAGCGCCGGACCGTAGCACAGCTATACGGTTGCACTACACATGAGCGTGCGAATGATGTCGCCGCCATGCTTGGGTCCGCTGGCAGCATGCACCGTTGCACACACACTCGGCTTCAGGCATGTCGCATTGACGCCTCTCCGCTTTCTTCACCCAGCTGCGCTATCTCGTAATCGCTCACAACACCGCTTCATCACTGCCCACCGCAGCCACGGATCCCAGCACTCACCGGCGTCGCAAGGCCAACACCGCCAAGCCCGTCACCGCCGCAGCGGCTGCACCGATCAACACCTTGTTGCGTGTAGAGCGTGCGCGTAACGCCGGCCGCCGCCGGTAGCCACCGTCGATACCGCCGGCAATACTCGGCGCTGCAAAGACATTGCCGCTGGAACGCGCCACCCGGGGCGCCTGCGCAAAGTAATGCGCGAAGAAGTAGTACATGGCGCGTGCCAGTGTATGTGGCGCCAGTGCATGGCCTGCGCGCATCACATGCACCGCCGCGCCCAGCACCACGGTGTTGCGTGGGCGGTCCAGCAGGCGCACGACGGCAGTGGCGACGGTGCGCGTGTTCAGTATCAGTGGCGGCCCGCTGATGCGGCGGCCAACATAGTTGGCGCCATGGGTCAGGCCGGGCGTGTCGACGAAGTACGGGTAGACGTCGCACACGTGGATACGCGGGTAATCGCTCAATTCGGCGCGCAGCGCTTCGGAAAATCCGCGCTGGCCGAATTTGCTGGCTCCGTATGCCGCCGCAAACGGCGTGGAGGCGAAGCCACCCGAAGAGATCATGTTGACGAAGATGCCATGACCTTGTTCGATGAAGATGGGGATGACGGCATGGGCGTCGTGCATGCGACCGAGCAAGTTGGCGTGGATCACTGCCGCGCTTGCTTCTATCGGCACCTCGTGGAATTTGCCCACCGCACCGACGCCGACATTGCCGAACCATAGATCGATACGCCCCAGAAAACGCTGCGCGCTGGCGGCCAATGCTTTTACCCGTTCGGCATGTTTGACGTCGGTGGGCACCACCAAGACCTCTGCGCCATGCGCACGGCAGCGTTCGGCAACGGCGTTGAGGGACTCTTCGCCACGTGCAGCCAGCACCAGGCGCGCGCCTTGTGCGGCGAACGCTTCAGCGGTGGCTTGGCCAATGCCGCTGGACGCGCCGGATATCACCACGTGGGCGGGAGGGGTGCGATGCATGCGATGTCTCCACAAAAACGATCAGGCATGCTTGATTGCAGTGCGTGAACACGGTGCGGCGTTTTACGTACCGCAGCGTGAAGCTGAACTGGTCGGCCAGGCGCCGCGCGTGACGGACGCGTCGTGCTGAAATCGCCTGCCTGCGCCCGCATAGTGCGTTGATGGACTTGTTCGACGCTCCCATCGCACCGCTGCAGGTGCTAAACGATATGGAAGGTGGCGTGCGCTATTGGCCGCAGCTGCTGCCGGCTGCGCTGGCGCAGGACGCATTCGAGGCACTGCGCGATGGCGCCGATTGGCGCAGCCAGCGTCGCGAGATGTACAACCGGGTGGTGGATGTGCCGCGCCTGCTGGCGTCGTATCGCCTGGATGGTGCGTTGCCTGCGGGTCTGCCGCTGCAGCGCTTGCTCGACGCGGTGCAGGCGGTGCTCCCTGCGCCGTACAACGCGGTGGGCTTGAATCTGTATCGCGATGGACGCGACAGCGTGGCGATGCATCACGACGCCTTGCACACCTTGGTGGCGCCATATCCAATTGCGCTGCTGTCGCTGGGTGCACCGCGCCGGATGCAGCTGCGCGCCAATGACGCGAGCACGCGGACGAGTGCGCTGGAGCTTGCACCGGGGAGCTTGCTGGCAATGAGCCATGCCTCGCAGCACACCCACACCCATGGCATTGCCAAAACCACGCGCGCAGTGGGTGAGCGTATCAGCGTGGTGTTTCGTGTGCGCCCGGCCGAGCGCATGGCCGCAGGTCAGCATGGCCCGCATTGGACGCCGGCGCAGACGTAATGCACATGCTTGGGTTCGATTGATCAGGTGCCCTCATCCTGAGCGTTAGGGAACCTCTGAACAACTCACCACAGATACGCGACACTACCCGCCTCATGTTGAGGAGTGATCCATGCAACTGACGTTCGGTGACGCTGAGGGCCTGGGCAAGCGCAAGCAGACCCGGCGCGAGATCTTCCTGGCCGAGATGGAGCAGGTGATTCCGTGGCAGCAACTGCTCGGGCTGATCGCGCCGCACTATCCGGTGTCGGGGCGGCCCGGGCGGCAGCCGTACGCACTGGCGACGATGTTGCGGATTCATCTGCTGCAGCAGTGGTATGCGTTGAGCGATCCGGCAATGGAAGAAGCGCTGCACGAGATTCCGACCTTACGGCGATTTGCCCAGCTCGGCGGGTTGGACGACATTCCCGACGCGACCACGATTCTCAATTTTCGGCGCCTGCTGGAGACCCATGGTCTTGCCGCGCGGATGCTGGAAGCGGTCAACGCGCATCTGGCGCGCAAGGGCCAGAGCCTGCGGTCGGGCACGATCGTCGATGCGACGCTGATCGCTGCACCCAGTTCGACCAAGAACGCCGATCACGCACGCGACCCTGAAATGCATCAGACCAAGAAAGGCAATCAGTGGTATTTCGGGATGAAGGCGCACATCGGCGTGGATGAGTTTTCCGGGCTGGTGCACCACGTCCATTGCACAGCGGCCAATGTCGCCGATGTCACGGTGATGCACACGTTGCTGCATGGCAAAGAAGACAGCGTGTTCGGCGACAGCGGCGACACCGGTGCAGACAAACGCGAAGAGCTGCAGGACTGCGAAGCTGCATTCTTCATCGCCGCCAGGCCCTCGACGATCCAAGGCATCGGCAACAACCGCGAGCGTGCCCGGCAACAGCGTTGGGAGCACTTCAAGGCCAGCGTGCGCGCGAAGGTGGAGCATCCATTCCGGGTGATCAAACGTCAATTCGGCTACACCAAGGTCCGCTATCGCGGCTTGGCCAAGAACACCGCACACGTGCTGACCTTGTTTGCGCTCTCCAACCTGTGGATGAAGCGAAAGCAGTTGCTGCCGGCTATGGGGAGCGTGCGCCTGTAAACCGGGCAATTCCCCCGGAAAGCGCCAGAAATGGCAAAAATCCGAAGCTCCAAACGCCACTCTTCGGAAACATGCCACCTTCCGCCCTGTCAGGCATCGTTGTTCAGACCTTCCTTAGCGTGTGCAGGCGTCTCACTGGTGGCCGCCGCCGCTCGCGTACGCTTGCCATGCGTCTGTGCTGTGTCGTGACAGGCATTGCCTATTTCGGGTGATTGCCATTGCCATCACCACTGCCCATGCTTGCATGTGATCCCCCACTGCGTCGCCCATCCATGTCCCTGGACCAAACCCGCCACCATCAGATGTTTCCCGAGCTGGACGCGGGCCAGTTGGCGATCACGCGGCGCTTTGCCAGCGGGCCGGCGCAACGGTTCGGTGCGGGCGATACCGTGTTCGACGTCGGCGATGCACACGCGCCGGTGTGGGTGGTGCTGGAAGGCGCCATCGAAGTGGTGCGCCGCGACGGGCTGGGCAATGAAAAACCGATCACCTTGCACACGCCTGGCCAGTTCACCGGCGAGGTGAGTCAGCTGGCCGGTCGCGCATCGCTGGCGGCAGGACGCGCCGGTCCAGAGGGGTGCTTGGCGCTGCCGTTCGATACCGCACATCTGCGCGCGCTGATGATCAGTTCGGCCGAAGTGGGCGAAGTGGTGATGCGCGCATTGATCCTGCGTCGCGTCGGATTGATCGAAGGCGATGCATCGGGCTCGGTCTTGATCGGCGAACCGGACGACCCGCATCTGACGCGTTTGCAAGGCTTTTTGACGCGTAACGGCTACCCCAACACGGTGATGGACGTCTCCGATGACGAGGGCCGCGCGCTGGTCGAGCGCCTGGGCATCCAGGAGCATGATCTGCCAGTGATGGTGTGCCCAAGCGGTCGCGTGCTGCGCCAGCCCAGCGATGCCGAGGCCGCGCATTGCCTGGGCATGACCCCGGATATCGACCCGGACAAGCGCTACGACGTGGCGATTGTGGGCGCAGGCCCCGCGGGTCTGGCGACAGCGGTGTATGCCGCGTCCGAAGGCTTGTCGGTGCTGGTGCTGGATCAACGCGCTATTGGCGGGCAGGCAGGTGCGTCGGCGCGGATCGAAAATTATCTTGGGTTTCCCACCGGTATTTCCGGGCAGGCACTGGCCGGGCGCGCATACAACCAGGCGCTGAAATTCGGCGCGGAATTGGCGATTCCGATCGAGGCGGCCACGCTGGAATGCAGCCGCGACGATGGTGCGCTGAAGCTGGATCTTGCCGATGGCAAACAATTGCTGGCCAGCACCGTGGTGATCGCTTCCGGCGCGCGCTACCGGCGTCCGGAGATTGAAGGATTGGAACGTTTCGAAGGCCACGGCGTCTCGTACTGGGCCTCCCCAGTGGAGGCGCGCTTGTGCGAAGGCGGCGTGGTGGCATTGGTGGGGGGCGGTAATTCCGCAGGACAGGCAGTGGCGTTCCTGGCTCCGCGGGTCAAGCAACTGCACCTGATCATTCGCGGCGACGGGCTGGAAGCGTCCATGTCGCAATACCTGATCGAGCGTATCGCCGCGTTGCCCAATGTGCAGTTGCACACCGGCACCGAAGTGTCCGCACTCGAAGGCGACCCCGAGCGCGGGCTGCAGGCGGCCGTATTGCGCACACGCAAGGACGGTGCAACCGAGCGTGTGGAGTTGCGGCACCTGTTCCTGTTCGTCGGCGCAGACCCCAATACAGGCTGGCTGCAGCAGTGCGTGGACACCGACAAGCGCGGCTTTGTCATTACCGGCACTGCGCGCGGCGACGGCGTGCCGGCGTGTCTGCCGCTGGAAACCAATCGCCCGGGCGTGTTCGCCATCGGCGATGTGCGTGCGGGCTCGGTCAAGCGCGTGGCGGCCGCGGTGGGCGAGGGCGCCGCCGTGGTCGCGCAGATCCATCAATACCTCGCACATCAAGCCAATCCGGTGCCGGTGTCCGAACTTGCCAGCGCCACTCAGGAGTCGACCAGCGCATGAGCCAACACTGCAGCCATACCGATCAAATCAACGCGGTCACGCCCAGTGCGCGCGGCTGCGAAGAATGCCTGGCCATCGATAGCGAATGGGTACATCTGCGTCTGTGCCGCAGTTGTGGCCATGTCGGTTGTTGCGACGATTCGCCCAATCGTCACGCCACCGCGCATCACCATGCCACCGGCCATCCCATCATCGAAGGCTACGACCCGCCGGAAGGCTGGGGCTGGTGCTATGTGGACCAAGTGGAAGTGGAACTGCCGGATCAGACGCCGCAGCTGGGGGCCGATTCCGCGGTATGTGTGAGCGGCGCTGATGCGCCGCTGGGAATTGGGAATTGGGAATTGGGAATCGGGATTGGGGAATCGTGAGAGCGGTTTCCGCGCGTTCAATCGTCGCTGTGTTCGGACGTTGTGTGTCCGTTACTGCTAATTGCTCCTGCTGATTGGTGCGCTAATTTGCGTAGTTCATGTGCACACGCACATGCGCGCGCTCACTCCGGCCAATGCACCTTCGGCAGCTCGCCGATCTGCGGTCTGGCGAATAGATAACCTTGCTGCAGATGGATCCCCATGTCGCGCAGGGTGCGGTATTCGTCTGGGTATTCGATGCCTTCGGCAATGACGGCGATGCCGAGTTCTTCGCACATGCGGGTGACGTGGCGAACGATGGCTTGGCGGCTTTGGTCGGTATCGATGCCACGGATCAGGGCGAGGTCCAGCTTGAGCAGATCCGGATTGCTCGGTGGCCGACAGGGTGGCGCGCAGGCAGTGCTCGGGGTTATAGACCGCGTTGGGCATGAAGTTGATCGACAGCAGCGTCGGTAGCGCGATCTGCGCAGCGCATTCGATCGCCTTGATGCGGCAGGCCTGGTCGAAGGCGTAGCGGTTGCGCTCATCCACCGCGGCCAGAATGCTGCCGGCCGACTCGCCGTTGATGCCACGCACCAGCGCCTCGCCCGCGTAAATGCTGCGGGTAGAGACGTCCACGATCGGCTGGAAGGCCATGGTGATCGCGGTAGGAAAGTCCTGGCCGTCGCGGCAGGCATTGCAAACAGGAAGCATGGTCATGGCATGGGCACTCGAGCGGCGTGGGTCCAGCCTAGACCAATCGGCCGCGATTGCGTGCGATTGAGCCTGACCTGCTCATCGCAAGTCCTCACCCGCCGGCAGTCGGGTGAGGCGATACTACGTGCATTGCCCGCATCGGACGCCCCATGACCGCACTCACCGAACGTTACGCCCTGGCCGTGGACTACGCGCGCATCGCCCACGCCGGGCAGCTGCGTAAAGGCACGCAGGTGCCGTATCTGAGCCATGTGTTGGGAGTCTCGACGCTGGTGCTGGAATGCGGCGGCGATGAAGAACAGGCGATCGCCGGCCTGCTGCACGACGTGGTGGAAGACTGCGGCGGCGGGCATGAAGTGTCGATCCGTGCGCAATTTGGCGATGCGGTGGCCGACATCGTGATGGCATGCACCGATGCCACCGCCGAAGACAAGGCCGACGTGGACAACAGCGCCCGCGCACGCAAACGCGACTGGCGTGAGCGCAAGCGGGCCTATCTTGAGCATCTGCGCAAGACGCCCGAGCGCGCCTTGCTGGTGTCCGGCTGCGACAAGCTCTATAACGCGCGCAGCATCGTGCAGGACCTGGAAAACCCTGCCGTCGGTCAGGACATCTTCAACGTGTTCACCGCCGGGCGCGCGGGGACGCTGTGGTATTACGCCGCGCTGGAAGAGATTTTTCGCACGCGCGATGCCGCCACCGCGCGGCTGTTCAGTAGCGTGGTGACACGCATGCAGGCACTGGCGGATGTCGGCACGCGAGTGGCACCTGCGCGTGCGCTGGGCTAGAGCAGTCAGCAACACGATTGCGCTCGCCTCCATGCAGGCGAGGGCATCGGTATGTAAACGCGTGCACGGCGGTTCCCCCGTGCCGTGCATGCCCGTCCTAGAGACTACTCGCCATGTCTGGTTGGCCACGCCAAGCCATCTGTAGCGCATGGCGCCCCAGGGCGTTGTCTGCGGTCGATCACATGCGCTGACACCGGCTGCATGCCACGCGCGCTAGGCTGATGCCTTGTCGATCTCTGGTTTCGATAGTCATGTCAAAGGCAACGTCCTCTTCCACTGGCCTGGTGCGTGTGCGCGGCGCGCGCGAGCACAACCTCAAGAATGTGGACGTGGATATCCCGCGTGATGCGTTGGTGGTGTTCACCGGCGTTTCCGGCTCGGGCAAATCGTCGTTGGCGTTCGGCACCATCTTTGCCGAGGCACAGCGTCGGTATCTGGACTCGATCTCGCCGTATGCGCGGCGCCTGATCGACCAGGTGGGCGTGCCGGAAGTGGACTCCATTGATGGCCTGCCGCCGGCGGTGGCCTTGCAGCAGGCGCGCGGCGCGCCAAGTGCGCGCTCGTCGGTGGGCAGCGTTACCACCATCTCCAACTCGTTGCGCATGCTGTATTCGCGTGCGGGCCAGTATCCGCCGGGGCAGGGCATCATCTATGCCGATGGTTTTTCGCCAAACACGCCCGCAGGTGCATGCCCCACCTGCCACGGTTTGGGGCGCATCTACGACGCCACCGAAGCCACCATGGTGCTCGATAGCAGCCTGAGCATTCGCGACCGTGCAGTTGCCGCTTGGCCGGGTGCCTGGCACGGGCAGAACCAGCGCGACATCCTCACCACGCTGGGTCACGATGTGGACGTGCCATGGCACACGTTGCCGAAGAAAACCCGCGACTGGATTTTGTTCACCGACGAACAACCGGTGGTGCCGGTGTACGCCGGTTACAGCCTGGCCGAGGTCAAGCGCGCCCTCAAACGCAAGGAAGAGCCCAGCTACATGGGCACCTTCACCAGTGCGCGGCGCTATGTGCTGCACACCTTTGCCACCACCCAAAGCGCGCAGATGAAAAAGCGCGTGGCACAGTACCTGCTCAGCACGCAATGCCCGCATTGCGATGGCAAGCGCCTGCGCCGCGAGGCCTTGTCGGTGACGTTTGCCGGGCTGGATATCGGCGAGCTCTCGCGGCGGCCCTTGGATGAAGTGGCCGAGTTGCTGCGCCCCGCGGCCGACGCCAAGCCACCCAAAGGGACGCGCGAGAGCGCGACCGAACACCCGGAACAAGTGATTGCCGCGCAGCGCATCGCTGCGGACCTGCGCGCGCGTATCGCCGTGGTGCAGGCGCTGGGCCTGGGCTATCTCAGCCTGGAGCGCAGCACGCCCACCTTGTCGCCGGGCGAGTTGCAACGGTTGCGGCTTGCCACGCAGATCCGCTCGCAATTGTTTGGCGTGGTGTACGTGATGGACGAACCATCGGCAGGGTTGCATCCCGCCGATGCACAGGCGCTGCTGGGCGCATTGGATCAACTCAAGGCAGCCGGCAATTCGGTCTTCGTGGTCGAACACGAGGTGGACGTCATCCGCCACGCAGACTGGATTGTGGATGTGGGCCCAGCGGCCGGCGTGCATGGCGGGCAGGTGCTGTATAGCGGCCCGCCTGCGGGGCTGGAGCAGGTGCAGGCTTCTTCCACGCGACGCTATCTGTTCGGCACGCCGCCGCGGGTGCACAGCCATGCGCGCCCAGCGAGCGGTTGGCTGCAGCTGCGCGCCATCACCCGCAACAACGTGCGCGCGCTTGATATGGATCTGCCGCTGGGCGTGTTCACTACCGTCACTGGTGTGTCCGGTTCCGGCAAATCGTCGTTGGTGAGCCAGGCACTGGTGGAACTGCTAGCTGCCCATCTGGGGCAAGCGCAGGCAGAAGAAGACGAAGCACTGGATCCGCTTGAGCGCGGCACGCAGGTGCCGTTGGGTGGCGCGATTGTTGCCGGGTTGGATCAGGTGCGCCGGCTGGTGCGTGTGGATCAAAAACCCATTGGCCGCACGCCGCGCTCCAATCTGGCCACGTACACCGGCTTGTTCGACCCGGTGCGCAAGTTGTTTGCCGCCACGCCCGCCGCCCGCCGGCGTCGCTACGACCCGGGGCAATTCTCCTTCAACGTGGCCAAGGGTCGCTGCGCCACCTGCGAAGGCGAAGGCTCGGTGTATGTGGAATTGCTGTTCATGCCCAGCGTCTACGCGCCGTGCCCCACCTGCCACGGCGCGCGCTATAACGCCAAGACCCTGGAGATCGAATTACGCGGCAAAAACATCGCGCAGGTGCTGGAAATGACGGTAGAGCAAGCGGCCGCGTTCTTCGCCGACGACGCCAGCGTGCTGCGTCCGCTGCAGGTGTTACGCGAAGTGGGGCTGGGCTATCTGCGCCTTGGGCAGCCGGCCACCGAACTGTCCGGTGGTGAAGCGCAACGCATCAAGCTTGCCACCGAGCTGCAACGCGCACAGCGGCGTGACACCGTCTACGTGCTGGACGAACCGACCACCGGCCTGCATCCGGCCGATGTGGACACCTTGATGACCCAGCTGCAAGGGCTGGTCGACGCAGGCAATACCGTGATCGTGGTCGAACACGATATGCGCGTGGCCGCCAGCAGCGATTGGGTGCTGGATATGGGGCCGGGCGCAGGTGGCGCCGGCGGTCGTGTGGTTGTTTCAGGCGCGCCAGCGCAGGTGGCGCAACATGGCAAGAGCCGGACCGCCGCATTTCTTGCAGCGCTGGTCGTTTAGGCGATGCTGATCACAGCTTACGGACAAGGTCGAACTCAAACGATGCCATGTTTCGCCATCTCGCGCAGCGTTTCGCATCCGAAGTTTTGCACGCAGCGCAGTTCCACTTACATTGTTCATGGAGTTGCGGCGCGTTGAAGGGCCGACGCGCGCCAACCTGCCATCTCTGCTCGGAGGAACTAAGAAATGCGCTTAATGACGGCATTGCAACAGCGTCACGCTCAGGGCGGCGGCGATTGTATTCAATCTCCGCACTCCATGGATTTTCATGCGCGCCATAGGTCTGTCGACGCACGTGTGAGCGCCCGCGTCCGTCAGACCTGACGTTTAGCCTGAGCTGCTCATCCGTCAGTGCGCCGATTGCGTGCCTTGGCGTTCCTGTGCCCCGTTGAGTGCTGCCGATAGCGCCCAATGGATTGTCATTCCAACGCGGCGCTCCATGTCAGGCATTCATGGGTCTGGCCGATTGGAGCCACACGTCCTGCTGCCTCATCCGATGCAAGGCGCCACCCTGAAGATGTCGCGCCCAGCATCCCGACCTTCTGGATCGTTCGATGACCACATCACACTCCATCGCTTCTTCAAGTGCGTCTCGATCGCTGCCGGCAACAGATTCGGCCGACGCGTCGGTGCCCACCACAATCTCACCGCGCGCTCCTTCCCCTGAGCCTGCGGCGCATGCGCTGGGCGGCTTGCCGGCAAGGCGAGGCGCGTCCAGTACCTCGGCCACCGCGGTCCGCCTGCGCAGTTTCGCGTCGCAGCATGGCCCACGTGCCGGCGTGCAGCTCGACGGCGCATCTGCGTCGGATAGCGATGTCGCACGCATGATCGACGCTTGTCTGGCGCGTCGGCCTGCGGTCCATAGCGAATCGCCGCTAGGCGGCGGCGGACGTCTGCTGCGCTATGCGGCCGATCCCAAGGATCCGCGGATGCCACGCAACGAGGCGTTCTTCACCAACACGCCAGGTTTACTGATCGCAGGGTTGACCGTGCATCCGGATGTCGAGCGCCGCACCGGCACGGCCCCGACCGCCGACAAGATCGCCGCCGAGCTTGCCGAGCCGCCCATTGGCCTACTGACCGGTATCTGGCAAGCGAGCGATGGTCAGTGTTTCACCTACCGTGCCAACCAGCTGCATCGAGCCGATGCGAACGGGCGCTGGGTACCGGTTCCGCTGCCTGCCGCGTGCGATGCGGCTGCCGATATTCGCATGCTCGGCCTGCAGGCCGATGGCGCTGTGTATCTGCAGGCAGGTGCGCACTGCTGGCGAGCCGGCAGTGACCAGATATCCGTCAGCGTGGGCGATCTTCCGGACGGCGCCGTGCTTCGTTTCGATGCCGGTGGCAGACCATGCATGCTGCATGATGGCGTGCTCCGGTATTGCGATGAGCACACGCCCGGCCGGGTGGTGGAGTTGTTGCGTCCGGTGGCCGGCGGCCCAGCCTTCGAATCAACGCCTGCGGTGCCGGTCGATGTGCTGCCGCTGGCGCATCCTGATGTAGGCATCGCACTGATGCTCGATGACAAGGGGCGCGTGTACGAGGCAGATCTGCACGGCACCGGGCCGATCGCTGCACGGCGCCTGACCCTGCCGGATCAGATGGAGCGCGCACAGGGATGGGCAGTCACGTCCATGGGGCTGGCCACCGACAACAGTGCGCATCTTGTGCTGGAAGACAGCACCGGGCACCGCATCGCCCTGCAACGGCCGGCAGGGCAGGCGAGATTCCAGCCGGCGTTCATGCTTGATCACCCGCTTCTGCTGATGTGCAGCGAAGGGCTGCAGCCGCCCGCCGATGAGGCGATACAGTCGCCGGTGGTGCTGGATGGGCATGCCCGGCTGGGGCATCTGGACGGGGTGCTGCACTACTCGCCCGCGCCGGACCAGCCGTGGGAGCGGTTGACGCTTGCTGATGGCTCCCCACTCACCGGTGTTGTCTCGTTGCATACCGGACCGCGCGGGTTCCTCGATCGTCGCCCCGTGTTTGCGCTGCTGACTGCGCCGCCGCAACTGGTCGACATCACGCTTCCCGGGCGGACGACCTGGCTGGCGGCCGGTGCGGTGCCCTCCACGCCTTCCGGTGGGCCACTTGTCGTGGTGCCGGATGTGGTGGGGGTGCGCTGTAAGCCAATCGCCCGTTTCGACGAAGAGCTCGCCCAGGCGGCAGTGCATGCAGATCGCAGCGCGGTCGTGATGACGGCTTTGGGAACGTTGCTCAAGGTGGATGCGGAAGGCAACCGTGGCAACATACCGCCGCTGCAACGCCCGCTGGCCATCGCGGTCGGGTTGGACGACGTGCTGTATGCGTTGGACCACCCCCGCGAAGCGCCTGCCCAGCTCTACCGGCTTGACGAGCACGGTCAGTGGGATGCGGTGCAGATCACCTTGCCACAGACGCTGTCGCCACCGCTCGGGCTGCGCAGTACGCGCACCGGGCAGCTCCAGATGCAGTTCGGTGCGCGCTGGCACACCGTGTTGCCAGCGATGACGGCTGAGGATGGCACCCTCCTGCCGGCACGCATTGCGGCTTCTGCGTCACCCGAGGAAGTCGCTGCTGCCGGTACCCAATCCGGCACCAATGCCCAGATAAACCAGCAGCAGGCAAGTCGGATCAGTACGCCCGACCACGATGCAGCGATCAGCACGACCTTGCTGGGCACCACGGCCACCGATCCGTTGCGCTGGAGTTCGACTGCGCAGGTTCTTGTCGAGAGCGGTCGCGCACAGGCCACCGCGCTCGTGCAGGTGGCCACAGACATGGTCGGCGGTGCTGTGCGCACGCTGGCCGGATGGACCGGCGTGGCCCAGCAATCCACCCCGCAGCAGCAGCGGCTTGCCCGCTTCCGCCAGGAGGCGATACAGGCCCAGTCGCTTGCGCTGGAACTGTTCGACACGTTGCCGGTGTTGGCGGAGGTGCGCATTGCCGGCGCGGCGTCTCCGCGCCAACCGATTGATCGGCTTTCGCCCGACCAGCATGCGCAACTGGTCGCGTTGCGCGAAACGGCATTGTCCGGGCTGTTGCGCGATCTGCGCAAGATCGGATTCCGCGATGGCGCGCTGGCCGCCGATTTTTCGATGGCGGACGGTGCCTCCATCCAGCGGACAAGTTCGAATCCCAGCTATCGCGCCGCCGAACTTTGGCGGCGAGTGCATTCTGCGGCTAGGCGCGTGAGGCCCCGGCAAGCCCAGGATCTGCTGCCCGCATTTGATCGTTGCATCGCTGCGCTGGCCGGTGGCGCAGCGCTAAATCCGCAGGCATTGAGCGACGTTGAGCATGCGCTGCTTGCCGAGTTGCGCGAGGTCGTCCATCGACTCAAGACCGCCCAGGTCGCCTTGCCGGCCCAGCAGGATCAAGCCGGCAACGCAGCCGATGTGCCGAATGCGCTGCGCAGCGCCTGCCTGCTTGCAGGCTTGGTTGAGTACGATGCGCTGCTGAGCGTCGCCGACGCGCAGGCGCTGGAGGCAGCCGACGCCAGGCGGAAGTCTGGGCTGCAGGCGCTGGCCAAGTTGGGGTTGTCGTCCTGGCACGAACTGGAGGCATTCGATGATGTGGTGTCGACCTTTCGGGCGGAGGTCACTACGCCCGGCAGCGCCCGTCAGCTGCAACTGCTCAAGAGTCTTGGCCTGCCGCCGGGGAGCGCCCCGGACGAAATGGCGTCGCGCATGATCGATGTGCTGCAGGACCTGTTCAATCGCAGCACCTTTTTCTCAAATCGGGTGCGTTCGGCCGAGCTGCGCGGCTCGCTTGGGTCGGTGCAATGGACGCAAATCAATCCGATCAATGCTGGTATGGGCGGGGAGGCCATCCACGCGCTGGGTGTCGAGCGCATCGGCGATTCGAAGGACGGCGACGCGGGCCTGGTTGCCTTCTTCGTGCGCCACGCAAAAGCCACCGCGTCGGCAACCGCAGGCCTGGGCATCGATCTTCGTCCCGGACCAGGAACCGGCGCGTATGTGTATGTCGACTCGAAACCAGCGGTGTCTGCAACCTGGGGCGGTGCGGCTAATCTCGGGGTAGGCGGCACCTATCAACATGGCGTGGGCGCGGCAGTCATCCTGTCGCCGGACACCATCCCCGAGTTTGCCAGACTGTTGTTCGACCGGCACGCCGGCGATACCACCAGCCTGTTACGCGCAGGCGTGGATGACGGTGCGATCGGCCTGGATCTGTTCGAAACCAATCTCAACGCCTCGCTCAACATCAACCTGACTGCGCAGCCACTGGCGCTCAGGCATCCTTTCGGTCCGAGACAGCCCACCGCACCGGGCGCAGCCACCGGCAACCCGCGTAGCGCGATTGCGGGGCCGTTGCCGTTCAGCATAACGGGGCAGCTTGGTGTGCAATGGAGCCAGATGGAATTGCACCTGGACCATGCCTGGCAAGACATCATCGGCCTGGAATTCCAGGGCCGCGTCGGCATCAATGCCGAGGTCAATGCCGGTATCACTTTAAGCGGCACATTGAACTCGGTCTTAGGGCGCAATTTCACACGGCTGGTCAATGCAGTCACCGGCGCCGGCACGCTGCAGCTGGCCGGCGTGCGGGTGGCGTCTAGCGACGTGCAGTTGCCAACCAACGCGATACTGGACGATACGCGTACCGGTCCGTTACTGGGCACTGCCAGCTACAAACGCACCCTGGATACGCGTGCAGCGCAGCCGGTGACGCGGCAGGCATGGGACACGTTGCGTACGCGGCTCAAGGCTGTCTTTCCGCAAAGTAGCGACGAATTGGGCGCGATGGAGTATCCGGCCACGCCGGAAGAGCGCAGTGTCCTGCTGCGCAAGGCGCTCGAACGTATCCAGGGTCCTGGCGCACTGGCCATCGAAGCTGGCGCGGCGCTCGGCGGGGCAGCCTTGTCACGACAGAGGACGCTTGCCGCGCAGTCGACCAGTGCCGCGGCGGCATCGCTATGGAAAGGGGGCACGGCGGCCGAGCGCGCGGCAGTGGTCGACATGCTGCATCAGCTGCGGCAGGAGGATGCTGCGGCTGTCCAGCAGCGCGCACGTGTCATTCCCGGTGCCCGCGTAGAAATCAACATGTTCGGACGCGAATCGCTCGACGCGGTGGTCAGTCATGCCATCGGCCACTACGCGCTGGGCGAGAAAATGCGCGACGTTGCCGAGATACGACGCAAGATTCCCGGGCTGGGTGATGTATTGCATAGGTTCAAGGATATCCCGCATGTCAATCAGGTCCGCTTTGTGTTTGAAATGCGGCCGCAGGCCATGGTGGCGATCAACGACGCGTTGGCCGCCAGGCAGCATGCACAGGCAGCAGCGGCACTGGGGTTACCGGCGTCCAACGACGGGATGTCGTGGCAGGACGTTCTCATCGCTGCGCAGCAATCGCCGGATCTGTACCGGCTTGCGGCCATCGCCGTGCACAATACTGACGAAAATCCGGTCACTACCCGTATCGGCTTGCCGCTGCTCAATGTGACGTCGACTGCGGTCGCCTCGCACCAGGTGTTCGAGGCGGAGATTCAGTTCCGTTATGGGCTGTACGACCGCATCGAAGGGGCGGAAGTCCTCGAAGCCGGTGTGCGTGCGCTGCGCCGTCCACTGGACCGCCTGCAGCAGGCCGGCGTGCAGGCGCTTGGGCAACCTCAGCGGGCGCAGGTGCCGCCACCGGACCCGGTCTCTCCGCGTGGCGAGCGCCCAGGGTTGCAGGAGGCGCGCGACCTGGCATTTGAACGTTATCTGCAGGCGGGCGCGCTGCCGGACGTTCCTCATCTACGCGCGCTGAAGCGAGAATTGGCACGCCTGGAAGAACAAACGCTTGGCGTTGACGCGCAGCGCCGCAACTGCGCTGCGTTGATGGAGACAGTGGGCATGGCGCAGGCCAAGGCGGACGAACGCATCGACCGGCTGCTGGCCAGACTTGCGCCAACAGGCGGCGAGGTCATCACCGATGCGGCGGTCGCGCCTTGGAGCTTGCGCCAAGCGCTTGCGTCGCTGCAGGCCTGTAGCGAGACGGTGACACAGACCGAGCACGCGCTCGACCAGTTGTACGGTCACCTACGTCGCCAGATGGCCGGACCCAGCGCGATGGAGGAGATCGCGGTAGCTCAGCATGCGTTCGAATTCCTGCAGCAAGCTGCGCAAAGCGAGTCCTCCCTGATTGCAGCGATTGACTACCTTCTGCGTCGTGCCATGGAGGCGTATGACGCGCAAGAGGTGCAACTGCAGGACGTGGACGACAGGTTGGACGACCTGCTGCCGCGCCTGGAGGATCTGCAGCGCGTGTCTGAGCTGGAGCGTCAGTCGCTCGAACAGGTAGAGCGCAATGTCGACATCCGACGCCAAGCGCTACGGGTACTGCAGATGCAGGACTCAAGCGCCGATGCCTCGGCGAACGACACCGCGGGCAAAGATAAGGCGGTCCGGGCACTCGAAGAGGCGCAAATGCAGCTGAGCAAGGTCCAGCAGCAATCGGCAGAGACACGCGATCGGATCGGTGCGCTGGCGTCGTTGGCGCAAGGCTTGCGCGCTAGGCTGGCTGAAGAAGCCGACGCGTTACGCGACATCGATGCACAGACGCATGCTGCGCAGCAGGCCATGACGCGTGCACGCGTCATGGGTGATGAGGCGCGGGCTGCCGTGATGGCGATGTTGAGCGCACGCTCCGCTGACGATGCCGCGCCACCGGCCGTTGCTGGCGATGACATCACCTTGGCCGATGAGCAATGAGTCTGCATGCGCTGGCCGGTTACGCTCACTCATAAGTCAGTAGATCAGGGAATGCGCAGCCCGCTGCGCATTGGCGAAAAGCTGGCCGATCGGTGCATTATCAGTTGTCCGACATTGCAGCTCGACGGGAATTGGTGCGCTCGTTCTTCAGGCATCAACGTGTTGCCTACAATTCTGACTTATGAGTAGGTGCAGAATTGTTCAGACCTTCCTGAGCCGCTCTTCATTGCCCATCTTTTGGGATCCCGTCTTCTGCATTGAGTTTTCGGTTTTTCGAGCAACAAAGTCGAATCTGGCGGTTTATTGGCCTGCCATGGCTCACGCAATGAGGTGTCGCAATGCAGAAGTTGAAACGACTGGTGACATGTTCCTGCGCTTTAACATCTCCCACTTCTCCTCCGGCTCACAACGATGCGGAACGACCTGGCGGTAACAACCAGCGCTCGGCTGCACATGAAGACCCGCGTCTCGCCGCGCTCACTGCCAGGCCAGAACGACCTCGCTTGCGCGTCGAGCCAGACTATGCATTTAGCCTCGTAGAGCGCAGGCTGCGTGAAAGAGTGAGTAAGCAATTGCTGCCAAGAATCGACGATCTTGTCGACACTTTCAGGGCGCTCGAAGGTGAAGACAGCATCAAGTATACAGAAGCCCGGGTATTGCAGGACCAGCTGCAGGACCGCGCTCAAGGGGTACTCATGCGTGATGGCGAGCCGATCGGAGGTGGCGACGAACTGGAGCAGGCCATTAAAGGGCTCGAAGATCATGTTGAAGACTACTTTCGACGTAACCCGGGGATCACCCGTCCGACATTGCCGCCTCGGCTGCCCACGGCCGGCACCCCAGTTGATGTTGATCTGCCATCGCACTCAGTCGGCCCATTGTTCCCGGTATTCTTCCTGAAGACTCCCACAGTGACGCGTCCTGGATCGGATGCAGGGATCAGCGATGACGTTATGCAAGCCGCCTTGAAAATGGTGAAAGTGCATTCCCAAACATCTAGATCGATGGAGAATGAGAAAAATGTGATCAACACCAGAGTTGGGAATTTTCTCAGGGCGATTTGGCAAAACGAGAGGGTGCATATGGTGGTTGTCATTAAAGCCAAGGAAAACAAAGATAACGCCGAAAAACTGGTGGAATCCCTCAGGCAGCTCGTCCAGTCCAACCCGAGCCTGGGACTGAACTATTAAGCGTCACCAACAACTCTCTGGAAGAGTCCGCAAGAAAATGATGCAGTCTGCGACGTCCCGGCCCTGAGTAGCGGCCGGGTTTAGGGTCCGGGGCTGATGATATCGGTATTGCTGATTAGCCCTGACCTTTAGCAGGAGTTTTGTTGCAGTCCTGCAAAAATCGTCGTTCTCCCGATGTTTTCCAATATCTCAACTCTCTGCGCCGCCGCCGCGGGGCGCCGGTCAACGTTATTTCGGCCAAGACGCCATCGCGGCCTTGCATCGGGCTGGCTTGACGAAAAGCGCACAGGTGCAGCAGCTGAAGGTCAGGGCGAATCAGGTGACTGGTTACAAATGGCACGTGCGGCTCACGGGCACTCGTTTGGCTGAGACATGAAATTGGGCCCAATGCAGCGAACATTGGGCCCGACTATCTGGATCACTTGACTGCGGTAGCGCCGAACATCCGCTGCAAACGCAACGTGCAATACAGGTCACTCTGCCATTACCTTGTCCGGGGTCATTGGCGTGCTGCGGATGCGCTTGCCGGTGGCGTGGAAGATGGCGTTGCAGATGGCCGCAGAAACGCCGACCAGACCAATTTCGCCCACACCCTTTGCGCCTAGGCGACTGACAATGCGATCGTCTTCGTCGGCAAAGATCACATCGATGTCGTGGATGTCGGCATTGGCGGAGACGTGATACAGCGCCAGATCATGATTCATGAAGCGGCCGAAGCGGTGATCGGATTGGGTGTGCTCGTGCAGCGCCTGACCAATGCCCCAGACCACGCCACCGACGATCTGGCTGCGCGCGGTGATCGGGTTGAGGATGCGCCCTGCCGCAATCGCACTAACCACACGCGTGACCCGTACCGTGCCCAGTTCTTCGTCCACCCGCACCTCCACAAACACGGCGCCGTGCGTGGCACGGGTGTACTTGCGTTGATTGAGCACGTTGGGCAACAGCAGGAACTTGTCTTCGATCTGCTCAAGCCCTGCAGTGCGCAGCAGCTCGGTCAAGGCAATGGCGCTGCCGGCATCGGCACGTAACGCGAGTTTGCCGCTGGCAAACACCACATCGTCGTTTTTGGCTTTTGCGAAGCGCGAGTCGGGCAGGGCTTGGGCCAGCCGCAACAACCGCCCACGCAGCTTGCCGCAGGCGCCATCCACTGCCGAGCCCACCGTGGTGACGTGCGATGAGCCACCTTCGATTGGCGCAACCGGCAAGGTCGAATCGCCAAGTTGAAAGGTCACTTGCTCCAACGGCAGGCCTAGCGCTTCGGCAGCGATCATCGCCATCACCGTGTAGGTGCCGGTGCCGATATCGCTGGCCGCGCTGCTGACCACCAGGCGCCCGTCGGCATGCAGTACCGCATGTGCGCGCGCGAACATCTGCATCGCATCCCACTGCCCGGTGGCCATACCCCAGCCCACCCACTCGCTATCTTCTTTGCGTGCGCGCGGTTGCAGCGGGCGCTGCGCCCAGCCGAAGCGCTCGGCTCCTTGCTCATAACACTGGCGCAGCGCCTTGGTGGAGTAAGGCTTGTCGTCGGCTGGATTGACCTCGGCATAGTTCTTCAAGCGCAGCGCCAGCGGATCGATGCCGACCTCATAGGACAGCTCGTCCATCGCCACTTCCAGCGCGTGTACACCATGCGCAGCACCTGGCGCACGCATGTCGATCGGGCTGTATTGGTCCAGGCTCACCAACGTGTAGCCCAGGTGCACGTTGTCGCAGGCGTACAACTGGCCGCTCCAGTTGACCACCACTTCCACGTAGTCTTCGATACGTGAAGTTTCGGCAATGGCTTCATGCCAGACGGAGCGCAAGGTGCCATCGCGGTCTGCGCCAAGCTTGAGCCGCTGCAGCGTTTCCGGGCGGTGGCCGAAGGTGAACATCTGTTGCCGTGTCAGCACCACACGGACCGAGCGATCCAGCAGGATCGACGCCATCACTGCCAGCGGCAGCTGATACTGCGGGCGCAGCCCGGAGCCGAACGCGCCGCCCACATACGGGTTGCGCACGGTGACCTTGCGCTTACTCAGCCCGAACACGTGCGAGACGTACCAGCGGCTGTTCTGCGACCCCTGGGTTTTGTCGTAAATGGTGAAGTGACCGTCGGCATCGCGGATGACGGTGGAAGCGAACAACTCCATCGGGTTGTGGTGCTCCACGCCGCTGTAATAGTCGGCCTGTATCTGGCACTCGGCATTATCGAATGCGGCGTCCGGCTTGCCCTTGTCTTTTGGCGGTGGGGAGAAGCCGGCTTTCAAGGGTTTGGGCGTGTGCGCACGGTCTAGATTGGTCATCAGGTTGGTGTCGTGTGGGTCCTGCAGCAACTCCACTTCCACCAGATGCGCGGCGTGACGCGCCGCTTCGAAAGTCTCGGCAACCACCAGCGCAATGGGCTGACCGCTGTACAAGATCTTGTTGTCGTACAAAGGACGGAAGGGCGACCCGGCCGGCGCCGTCATGTCCTTGTAGAACAGATCCATGCCACGCATATGCGGGCGGTTTTCGTGGGTGACGATCTCCAGCACGCCGGGCACTGCGCGTGCGGCCTCCAGATGAAATGCGACGATCTCACCCTTGGCAATACTGCTGTTGACCACCACGCCATAGGCCAGATCCGATACCGGCCACTCTGCGGCATAGCGCGCTTGTCCTGTGACTTTTGCGCGTCCATCAATGCGGGTGACGCCGGTGCCGGTGGGGCGATAGCCGGTGCCGTTGTCGGCAACCGGTGGGCTCAGATCATGCTCGAACAGGTCGGTGTTGGGTGCGCTCATGGCGATTCCTCCAGCGCATTGGTGCGCCCGCGATTGTCGATGGTGCCCTCGCGCGCAACGCTCAATGCACGCACGATGGCGCGGCGTGCCAGCGGCAGCTTGAAGGCGTTTTCGCCCTGCGGCTGCGCGCCTTGCAGCAGCGCATCGGCCAGGCGGGCGAAGGTTTCTGCGGTGGCCGGCTGGCCGACTACTTGTGCTTCTGCATCCGCATTGCGCCACGGTTTGTGTGCCACGCCGCCCAGTGCAACGCGTACTTCGTGAATGCTGCCGTCTTCAGCCAGATCCAACGCGGCCGCCACCGATACCAGCGCAAACGCGTATGAAAGGCGCTCGCGGATCTTGAGATACGCGCTGTGTGCGACGAAGCGCTGCGCGTCGGGGAGATCGATATGCACAATCAACTCCTCCGGCGCCAAGGTGCTGTCCAGTTCCGGGTGCTCGCCGGGTAGGCGATGGAACTGCGCGAACGGAATGTCGCGCTCGCCATTGGCGCCTTGCACATGCACCACCGCATCCAGCACGGCCAACGCCACACACATATCCGATGGATGCGTGGCAATGCAGTGCGCGCTGGTACCGAGAATGGCGTTGTATTTGGTTAGCCCGCCGATGGCCGAACAGCCGGTGCCAGGATCGCGTTTATTGCATGGGGTGGCGTGGTCGTAGAAGTACATGCAACGCGTACGCTGCAATAGATTGCCGCCATTGCTGGCCATGTTGCGAATCTGTGGCGAGGCGCCGGCCAGAATCGCTGCGCTCAACAGCGGATAATGTGCTTTCACTTCCGGGTGATACGCGGTGTCGGCATTGCGCGCCAGCGCGCCCAGGCGCAGGCCGCCATCGGGGTTGGTGCTGATGCTGTCCAGTGGCAGCCGGTTGATGTCGACCAGGCGGCTGGGTCGCATCAGCTGCAGTTTCATCAGGTCGGTGAGGTTGGTGCCGCCGGCGATCAGCCGCACCGGCGCTTCGGATGGCACCGGTTGCGTGTCGCTGCTGCGCACTGCAATGGCGCCGAGTGCCGCATCGATGGTATCCGGGCGTGTATAGGTAAGCGGAATCATGCCGGCACCGTCCCTGGCGTCCACGGTGTGGCCGCGCTCTCGCTGCTATCGCTGGGTTTGCCTATCACTTCCATCACCGCATCGGTGATTTGCGGATATGCACCGCAACGGCAGATGTTGCCGCTCATCAGCTCACGCACCTGATCGCGGTCGTGTGCCTTGCCTTCGTTGATCAAGCCCACTGCTGAGCACAGCTGCCCTGGCGTGCAATAACCGCACTGGAATGCGTCATTAGCAATGAAGGCGCGTTGCAGCGGATGCAATTCATCGCCATCGGCCAGACCTTCGACGGTGGTGATGTCGGCGCCGTCCTGCATGACGGCCAGGGTCAGGCAACTGTTGATGCGGCGGCCATCGACCAGCACCGTGCAGGCGCCGCATTGGCCATGGTCGCAGCCTTTTTTGGTGCCGGTGAGGTCGAGGCGGTCGCGCAGCAAATCGAGCAGGCTCACCCAGGCTTCGAGTTGCAGTTGATAAGGTTGAGCGTTGATGCGCAGATTGACCGGATAGGTCGGCGCACTGGTGGCGGCAGTTGCCGGCGCCGTGTTTTGGGCAGTGGTGGGTGTGGCAGTCATGCGAACCCCGTGGCGATGGCTGAGGAGGGCCACCACCTTGAAGGCGTTGTGGTCAACGCAAAGTGACCACGCGTGTGATTTTTGTCGCAACACCGCTGCGCTACTGCATTCAGCAGCGGTGTTGCGATCGCTGCACGCTCGCGCTTGCATGCATTATCGGTATGCGCGCGGTACATGTCGCTTGCATGCAGTCACTGCTGCGCTGAATTCGTCAGCTTTACATGTGCACTGACGCGTCTGCGTCCCAGCTGCTGCGACGCAGCGCCGTTATCCTTGCGGGATGAAAACAAGGTGGCAGCAATGAGCCGGCGCGGTGGCAGTGCAGATCTTCCCCTGCATGGTGGACGCGTTCCGCATTGGTTGGGTGAGCGGATGACGCGGCTTGGCGCGGTGATGTGCGAGGCGATCGTGCATACCTATGGGCGCGATGAATTGTTGCGGCGGCTTGCGCACCCGTTCTGGTTCCAATCGTTCGGTGCGGTGATGGGCATGGACTGGCATTCGTCGGGCATTACCACCAGCGTGATCGGCGCACTCAAGCGTGGGTTGACGCCGTTGTCCGGCGAGCTGGGTATTCATGTGTGTGGCGGGCGTGGCCGGCATTCGCGCGCCACGCCTGCGGAATTGCTGGCAGTGGGCGATGCGGTGGGGCTGGATGGCGCCGCGTTGGCGCAGGCCAGCCGACTGGTCGCCAAGGTGGACAGTGCCGCAGTACAGGACGGGTTCGATCTGTATCTGCACGGTTTTATCGTCAGCGACGACGGCCGCTGGGTGGTGGTGCAGCAAGGAATGCATGGGCAGCGCAAGCAGGCGCGCCGATATCACTGGCTCTCCGAAGGCCTTAGCAGTTTTGTGGATGCGCCGCATGCCGCCATCGATGGCGCGCATCAAGGCAACATCGTCAATCTTGCCGACCATCGCGCAGCTGCCTCGCGCGATGCGCAGGTTGAGCTGCTGCATAGCACGGCGCCGGATCAGCTGGCACGCCACTGGCAACGCATTGCGGGTGTAGAAGCGCCTGCGGCAGCGACTGCTGTGCAAGGCCCGGTCACTGGCGATCTGTTCGCCGGGCACGCCTGGGACCCGGCGCAGCAACCGCATCTGTCCATGCCCGACCATCATGATGTGCGCAGCGAGAACGTGATCACACGTAGGCTGCACGCCAGCCTGGCCGCCGCCGCCGAAGCGGGCCCTCGCGATTTCACCGCGTTGCTGCAAGTCCCAGGCGTGGGTGCGCGCACTTTGCGCTCGCTGGCTATGGTGGCCGAAGTGGTGCATGGCACGCCATGCCGTTTCAGCGACCCGGCGCGTTTTTCGCTTACGCATGGTGGCAAGGACCGGCAACCGTTCCCGGTGCCGACACGCGTGCTCGATCACACCATCGGCGTGCTCAAGCAGGCGATGCAGCAGGCCAAACTGGGCAACGACGAACGCTTGCAGGCGATCGCACGGCTGGACGCACAGGCGCGTCGCCTTGAAGCCACTGCACACGGGCCGACCGTAGAAGACTACATTGCGCAGGAACGTCGCGATTCGCATCGCTATGGCGGGCGCAGCGTGTTCGGTTGGGAATCTGCACCAGAGGATGCGCATGTTGCGCAGGTGACACGCGCGCGTGCAGGTCGCCGATGAGCGTTCGCGGACGCAGCAGTACCCCAGTGGCCATCGACGGGCGCTGCTTCACCTATGTGTTCCCTTGCCAGTGGGAAGACCATTGCAAGATCGGTTTTTCGCGCGATCCGTTGGGGCGTATCGGTAGCCTGCATCCGCGCTGGTTCGATTTTTTCGATCTGGAACGCGGATTGCTGGTGGAGACCGAGCGCGAGCGAGATGCACGCGATCTAGAGCTGCAACTGCGGCGCCCGCTGCTTGCGCACAACGCACCGGCACCGATGGCAATCCGTGCAGTAGCCGGTGGGCATACCGAATGGTTTAGGGGCGCGGGCGATGCATTGGAAGGTGCCATAGCTGGATTGCAGCAGGGCGGTTATCGCGTGTTCGTACTACGCGATTGGCTGCAGGCAGCCATGGCGCAGCGCATCGATCGACTGTACGACTGGGCCGCAGTGCAGTTGAGCGCGGACGAACTCGATGGCCTGATCGGCCCCACGCCGGCACAACGTGCGCTGCGCGATGTACTCGATGGCTACTGCGCATTGGATTTTCCCGTGTAGGCGCATCTGCCCGAGCACATCTGGGCTTGGTATTACCGTAACGGCTAAGCAGTGTTGCCAGCGCGTTGACGTGCGTCGGCTCAGCATCGCCTCATCCCTGAGGAGTGCCATATGCAGATTGCACAACTGCCATTGACCGACGCGTTCAAGGTGCTGTTTTCGGTGCGCCAGGTGCAGGCCGCCGAGATGGTGATTGCGCCGGGCGAGGGCGAAGGCGGGCCCGACAATCGCCACCGTGGTGCCGATCAATGGTTGTACGTGGTCGACGGCACTGGCGTGGCGGTCGTCGAGGGGCAGACGCATGCGCTACAGGCCGGCAGCCTGATCGTGATCGAGCGCGGCGAAACGCACGAGATACGTAATACCGGCCAGGCACCGTTGAAGACGGTCAATTTCTATCACCCGCCCGCTTACGATGCGCAAGGCGAACCGTTACCGGCCGGCGAGGCGTAGTGATCGCTGGGCGGTTGTGCATGTAGTTGATGCGATCAGTCGCTGTGCAAGCGCGTGTGTTGGCGAGATGCCACATACGCTTCAACTCCAGGTGAGCATCGCGCCCACTGTGCATTGACGCAACGCTTGTTACATCGAGCCATCCACAGCCTGAGAAGTGCCATGCCACAGACCAAGACGCGCCGCGCTGCCGCCGAGGACAAGCGCGAAGGAAAGTCGGCCAGTACCCAGGCCGGCGAATATGTCAAAGAAGAAATCGACCAGGTACGCGAAGGCGCGCATGGGGTGAAAAGCACCAAGCAGGCCATTGCGATCGGCTTGTCCAAGGCGCGCCGCGATGGTGTGGATGCTGCGCCGCCCAGTTCCGCGTCCAAGGCCACCAAGAAGAAAGCCGCACAAGACACCGCAGCTGCAACTTCCAAAAAGCCGGTCTCGCCCACGCGCTCGGCCGGCGCCAAGAAAGCCTTGAAGACTGCCAGCAAGGGCACCACCGCCAAGAAGACAGTGGGTAAACAGGCGTTGTCCACGCAGACCACGAGCGCCGCAAAAAAGCGCACGGCCAGTGATCGTTCAACAGCGGCGAAGAAGGCGGCTGAGACCAAGGGGCCGGCAGTGCGTAAGGCTGCAGCGAAGAAAGCGGCTGCGACGCGGAAGCGTGCCGAAGCCAAGGGCGCTTAGCGCGGCGACCTAAACGTGGCGAGCAGTTTTTCAGGTGCGCGTGGACGGAGCGGAGTCGTTGGAGGATGAGTGGTACCCGCCGTCTGGGGTACCGACCTCGCACGCCTGTTCGCTGCGCAGCCGTTTTTGTAGCCGCTTCTAGAATCCAGCAAAAAGGCGTCCGTGCATCAGGCATGTGTAGCGCGTCTGATGCGACATGTCTTTCACCTCAGCCGTAGTTCGGTGCTGACTCATGTACGCGTTGCTGGTGCCGGGATTGCAAGCGTGGGCGTAGCCAAGCTGCACAAGCGGCTTCATCGAGCGAGCCATCCGCCAGACCGATATAAAAACCGTAGAGTTCCAGGTCACCTGCCTGCAAGGTGGCTCCATTGAGCACGATGAAAGTTTCGCAGGCGACCGCTGCGGTGCGCTTGTTGCCATCGACAAATGGATGATTGCGGGCCAGGCCATACGCCAGGCTGGCTGCAAGGGCCGCCAGGTCCGGCGGCGGCTCGCCATACGCCAACAATTGTTTGGGTCTGGCAAGCGCCGAATCGAGTAGTGCATCGTCACGCACACCGCTTCCACCGCCATGCTCGGCCAGCTGGCGGTCATGAATGGCTAACGCAAGCGGCCGCTCGATCCAGATGATCATGCGTGTGGGTTACTGCGCCAGCTTGTTGAGCAAGGTGCGGCGGTCGCGCATCACCTGCTCAGCCACATCCATCTGCGCCGCCAATGTCGGGTCGAAGGCGGTCAGCTTGATGCCGTCGGGCGTTTCCAGTGCATAGAGTTCGTCGCCTTTTCCAAGCCGCAGGCGGGCCAGCAGTTCCTTGGGCAGGATGACGCCGGCGGAGTTGCCGATGGCAGTGATTTTGAGTTTCATGACGGCACCTTTCGTTAGTACGTAAGTTATAACTCTGTCCTCGGCCAGTCGCAAGCACTGTGCTGAAGCGGCTCAGCTAGCCAATCTCGCCTGTTGCGACTGATGGGTGTACAAATGTACACCTTGTCCCAGCCGGCTGCCGCGCCCCGATGCCACCACTGACCCCCCAACGTGCCGCCGTACTGGTGTTCCTGCAGGAGCAGGCCCAGGCAGGGGTGTCGCCCAGCCTGGCCGAGATCGCGCAGGCCTTCGGGTTTGCCTCGCGCAATGCCGCGCAAAAGCACGTGCAGGCGCTAGCCGATGCCGGATTGATCGAGCTGCTGCCTAATCAGAAACGCGGTATCCGCATGCCCGGTCG
Organism: Xanthomonas vasicola pv. musacearum NCPPB 4379; assembly: GCF_000277895.2. Lineage (NCBI taxonomy): Bacteria > Pseudomonadati > Pseudomonadota > Gammaproteobacteria > Lysobacterales > Lysobacteraceae > Xanthomonas > Xanthomonas vasicola. The sequence goes on from NZ_CP034655.1 coordinate 1,296,118, forward strand.
CGCTGGGCGCGATGCGCTGTTGAATTTGCCGGTGCTGGGGCGAGTGGCAGCAGGCCTGCCGATCGGTGCGGATATCGGCCTGGAGCGTCAGCTCTGGCTGGACCGCGCGCTGTTTTCGCTGCGCCCGGATTATCTGCTGCAGGTGCAGGGCGATTCGATGATCGACGACGGCATTCTGGATGGCGACCTGGTGGGCGTGCATCGCAGCAACGAGGCGCGCGACGGGCAGATCGTGGTGGCGCGGGTGGACGGCGAAATCACCATCAAGCGCCTGGAACGCGGCGCCGAGCGTATCCGCCTGCTGCCGCGCAATCGCGCGCATGCGCCGATCGTGGTGGCAGCTGATGCCGACTTCGCGATCGAAGGGCTGTACTGCGGCCTGATCCGGCAGGGCTGAGATGAGCCAGGAGCCGGCGCGCATCAGGCAGGACGGCAATGCGGCGGTGGCGCTGCCGTTGGACGCCCTGCTGGCTGCGCGCACGGTCTGGCGTGCTGGCCAGGGCACGGCCACCGCCACCGCCAATGGCGGCGAATCCACCGGGCATGCCGCATTGGATGCATTGCTGCCCGACGGCGGCTGGCCGCGACGTGCGTTGACCGAGTTGCTGTTACCTGCGCATGGCATCGGTGAGATCGCCTTGTTGCTGCCGATGCTGGCACGCATGACCGCCAGCAGCAGCCGGGTGGTACTGGTGGCGCCGCCGTTCATTCCTTACGCGCCGGCGTGGCAGGCGGGCGGGGTGGTGCTGGAGCATCTGGAAGTGGTGCAGGCCGAGCCGCGCGAAGCGTTATGGGCGTTCGAACAATGCCTGCGCAGCGGCGCCTGCGCAGCGGTGCTGGGCTGGCCGCAGACCGGCGATGCGCGTGCGCTGCGCCGGTTACAGGTGGCCGCCGATAGCGGCAACTGCTGCGCCTTCGCACTGCGCGATCGCCGCCATGCGGTGAATGCATCGCCGGCTGCCTTGCGGCTGGAATTTTTGCCTGAGCGCGATGCCTGGCAAGTGCGCAAATGCCGCGGCGGGCAGGTGCCGTCGCAGCCGTTGCGGCTGGCGCATTGAGGCGCGCGCATGTTGTGGGCTTGCATAGTGCTGCCGCAGCTGGCACTGGACGCTGTCCTTCGGCGTCTGGAAGAGCCGCAGGCGCCGCTGGTGCTGGTGGAAGGCCCGGCGCAGTTGCGCAGCCTGCATTCGGTCAATGCCGCGGCTGGTGCGGCCGGGCTGAAGGCCGGCATGCGGCTGTCGGCAGCGCATGCCTTGATGACCCAAGTGCGCACCATCGATTACGACGCGCACAACGAAGCGCGCACGCAGCGGTTTCTTGCGGCTTGGGCGTATCGGCATAGTTCGCTGGTGAGCCAGCAGTGGTCGCACGCCATCGTGCTGGAAGCTGGCGCCAGCTTTCGCCTGTTCGGCCCATGGCCACGCTTCGAGCGCCGCCTGCGCGATGAGCTGCAGGCCTTGGGTTTCCAGCACCGGCTTGCGCTGGCGCCCACGCCGCGTGCGGCGCGCGTGCTGGCCGGCCTGCGCGACGGCATGGTGGTGACGCAGTTACCGGCCCTGCACAGCACGCTCGACAAAGTGCCGGTACGCCGCGCCGCATTGCCCGACGATGCCGGCGAGCGTCTGCAGCACATGGGCGTGCGCACGCTGGCGGCGGTGCGCGCCTTGCCGCGCGATGGGATACGCCGGCGCTTCGGTGCGGGCCTGCTCGATCATCTGGATCGCCTCTACGGCCAGGTCGACGACCCGCTGGAGTGCTACGCGCCGCCAGACCATTTCGACCAACGCGTGGAGCTGGGGTACGAAGTGGAAACGCATCCAGCGCTGCTGTTTCCGTTGCGTCGCCTGATCGGTGACCTGTGCACGTATCTGTCCATTCGCGATGGCGGGGTGCAGCGGTTTTTACTGCGTCTGGAGCATGAAGAAGGTGCTACCGATGTCGAGATCGGCCTGCTGACGCCGGAGCGTGCGCCCACGTTGCTCTTCGAGCTGGCCCGCAACCGGCTGGAGCGGGTGGAGATCCCGCGGCCGGTGGTAGCGATGCGCCTGCTGGCACGGCAACTGCCACCGTTCGTGCCGGCCATGTGCGACCTGTTCGATCAACGCGCGCAACAATCGGTGGAATGGCCACAACTGCGCGAGCGCCTGCGCGCGCGGCTTGGCGACGATGCGGTGTATCGCGTCCTGCCGGCCGACGACCCGCGCCCGGAGCGCGCGTGGCGTCGCGCCATCGGCGATGCGGTGCGCGAAGCCGCTGCGCCGCCACGTCCGCCGCGCCCTACCTGGCTGCTGCCGCAGCCGGTACCTCTACACGATCCACACCTGCGCATTGTGTCAGGCCCGGAACGGCTGGAAAGTGGTTGGTGGGACGACGACGAAGCGCGTCGCGATTACTACGTGGTGGAGACTGCGCGCGGCCGGCGCGGCTGGGCCTTCGCCGCACCTGGCCGGGTAGATGGCTGGATGCTGCATGGGTGGTTTGCGTGATCGCCCGCATGTTCGCGCGGTATCGAAGCAAGTGCTGTTTGGGTGGTGGTTGCCACTGGAGCGCGCGTGGCCGATGTCAGGGCTCCAGGCAAAACGCAGCATCATCCGCAACGATGCGATCTGCTGCGCACTGTAAAAACCATATGGCGCAGCGCGCTGTTGAAGGTAGCCATCCATGAGTTGGGATGACGCCATCGATGGCGTAGACCGCGACACCCCCGGCGGGCGCATGCCGCGCGCCTGGAATGTGGCTGCGCGTTTGCTCGCGGCCAACGACGACATCACCCACGTGCAAGTTGCCGATGGGTTGCCTGCATATGCCGAGCTGCATTGCCTGTCGGATTTCTCGTTCTTGCGTGGCGCCTCCAGTGCCGAGCAGTTGTTCGCGCGCGCGCAGCATTGCGGTTACAGCGCCTTGGCCATTACCGACGAATGCTCGCTCGCCGGCATTGTGCGTGGCCTGGAAGCATCGCGTGTCACCGGCGTGCGCTTGATTGTCGGCAGCGAGTTCACCCTGGTCGATGGCACCCGCTTCGTGCTGTTGGTGGAAAACGCGCACGGTTACCCGCAGTTGTGCGCGCTGATCACCACCGCACGGCGCGCGGCAAGCAAGGGCGCCTACCGGTTAGGGCGAGCCGAAGTGGAAGCGCAGTTTCGCGATGTAGCGCTGGGCGTATTTGCGCTGTGGTTGCCCGGCGCGCAGCCGCAGGCAGAGCAGGGCGCCTGGTTGCACCAGGTATTGGGCGAGCGCGCGTTTCTGGCAGTGGAACTGCATCGCGAACAGGACGATGCCGCGCGCCTGCAGGTGCTGCAAGTGCTGGCGCAGCAACTGGGCATGACCGCATTGGCCAGCGGCGATGTGCATATGGCACAGCGCCGCGAACGCATCGTGCAAGACACCTTGACTGCTATCCGCCACACCCTGCCGCTGGCCGACTGCGGCGCGCATCTGTTTCGCAATGGTGAGCGCCATCTGCGTACCCGGCGTGCATTGGGCAATATCTATCCGGATGCGTTGTTGCAGGCCGCGGTGGAGTTGGCACAGCGCTGCACCTTCGATCTTTCCAAGATCAGCTACACCTATCCCAAAGAGCTGGTGCCGGAAGGACATACGCCAACCAGTTATCTACGTCAGCTCACCGAAGCCGGCATTCGCAAGCGCTGGCCTTGCGGCATCTCGGCAAAGGTCCGCGAGGATATCGAAAAAGAGCTGGCGCTGATCGCGCTCAAGAAGTACGAGGCGTTTTTTCTTACAGTCCAGGATGTGGTGCGCTTCGCGCGCGAGCAGAACATCCTCTGCCAGGGCCGTGGCTCATCGGCCAATTCTGCGGTGTGTTATGCGCTGGATATCACCGCAGTCAATCCCCACGAGACGCGTCTATTGATGGCGCGGTTTTTGTCCGAAAAACGCGACGAGCCGCCGGACATCGACGTGGATTTCGAGCACGAACGCCGCGAGGAAGTGCTGCAATACGTCTACAACAAGTACGGGCGCGAACGTGCGGCGCTGGCGGCGACGGTGATCTGCTATCGCGGCAAGAGTGCGGTGCGCGACGTGGCCAAGGCCTTCGGTTTGCCGCCGGACCAGATTGCGTTGCTGGCCAATTGCTACGGCTGGGGCAATGGCGAAACGCCGATGGAACAGCGTATCGAAGAAGCCGGGTTCGATCTGGCCAACCCGTTGATCAACAAGATTTTGGCCGTGACAGAGCATTTGCGCGATCACCCGCGGCATCTGTCGCAGCATGTCGGCGGCTTTGTCATCTCCGACGAGCCATTGTCGCTGCTGGTGCCGGTGGAAAACGCCGCGATGGCGGACCGCACCATCATCCAGTGGGACAAGGACGATCTGGAAACCATGAAGCTGCTCAAGGTCGATTGCCTGGCGCTGGGCATGCTCACCTGCATCCGCAAAACACTGGACCTGGTGCGCGGCCACCGCGGGCGCGACTACAGCATCGCCACGTTGCCGGGTGACGATCTCCCAACCTACAAGATGATCCAGCGCGCAGACACCGTCGGTGTCTTCCAGATCGAATCGCGTGCGCAGATGGCGATGCTGCCGCGGCTCAAACCTGCAGAGTTCTACGACTTGGTCATCGAAGTGGCGATCGTGCGGCCAGGCCCCATCCAGGGCGACATGGTGCACCCGTATCTGCGCAGGCGGCAGGGTCGCGAAGACGTGAACTACCCGTCGCCGGAAGTGGAAGACATCCTCAAGCCAACGTTGGGTGTGCCGTTGTTTCAGGAGCAGGTGATGGAGCTGCTGATGCATGCCGCCGATTACACTGAAAGCGAGGCTGACAATTTGCGTCGCTCGATGGCTGCCTGGCGGCGCGGCGGCGACATGGAGCAGCACCGTGCACGCGTGCGCGAACGCATGCAGGGCAAAGGCTACGCCTCCATCTTCATCGACCAGATCTTCGAGCAGATCAAGGGTTTCGGCTCCTACGGGTTTCCGCAAAGCCACGCCGCCTCGTTCGCCAAGCTCGTTTATGCCAGTTGCTGGCTCAAACGCCACGAGCCCGCCGCATTCGCCTGTGGGCTGCTCAACGCGCAGCCGATGGGTTTTTATTCGGCCAGCCAGATCGTGCAGGACGCACGCCGCGGCAGTCCCGAGCGCGAACGTGTGGAAGTGCTGCCGGTCGATGTGTTGCACAGCGACTGGGACAACACCCTGGTCGGCGGCCGGCCGTGGCGCAGCGACGACGACCCCGGCGAACAACCGGCGATCCGGTTGGGAATGCGGCAGGTCGCCGGATTGTCGGAAGTGGTGGCGCAGCGCATCGTCGCTGCACGTCGGCAACGCGCCTTCGCCGATATCGGCGATCTCTGCCTGCGCGCCGCACTCGACGAAAAAGCGCGCCTGGCACTGGCCGAAGCCGGTGCCTTGCAAGGCATGGTGGGTAACCGCAACGCCGCGCGCTGGGCAATGGCCGGCGTGGAGGCACGTCGCCCGTTGTTGCCCGGCAGCCCGGAAGAACGCCCGGTGGCGTTTGAAGCGCCGCGCGCTGGCGAAGAAATCCTTGCCGATTACCGCTCGGTCGGTCTGAGCTTGCGCCAACATCCCATGGCGCTGCTGCGTCCGCAGATGCGCCAGCGGCGCATCCTGGGTCTGCGCGAATTGCAGGGCCGCAGCCACGGCAGTGGTGTGCATGTCGCCGGCCTGGTCACCCAGCGCCAGCGCCCAGCCACCGCCAAGGGCACCATCTTCGTCACCCTGGAAGACGAGCACGGCATGATCAACGTCATCGTCTGGTCGCATCTTGCGCTACGCCGCCGCCGCGCACTGCTGGAATCGCGCCTGCTCGCCGTGCGCGGCCGCTGGGAACGCGTGGACGGCGTGGAGCACCTCATCGCCGGCGACCTGCACGACCTCAGCGACCTGCTCGGCGAAATGCAGCTGCCTTCGCGCGATTTCCATTGATGCTTTTCGGGCCTTCGATTGCGGCAGGTTCTATGTGCGTACCCAACTGCTGGCTTTTTGGAAACGCTCCGACCTTCCTGACAACCGTTTTTTCGGGAACAGGCCTTCGCGGTAGAGCGTCACCATGAAGATCATATTCGTCATGTTGCTGGCGTCGGTTGCAGCTAGGGCGCAAGCTCCGACACCTCAAGCAGGGTCTAGTGAGAGTGAAGCAATGAACAACGACGCAAGAATAATCGCCGTGGACCACACAGGCTTCGCGGTATCGTCATTGGACGAAGCTGTTCGGTTCTGGACAGGAGCACTCGGCTTTACGCTTGAGCGGCAGTCGGAGATGGGGGACGATTTCCTGTATCAGGTGACTGGTGTCGATGATCCCAATGTAAAAACGGCAATCGTCAGGGCACCAGACGGTTATGTGATCGAACTATTACAATATTCAAAAGGGCGCCAGAACGGGGCGGTGCCGAACAGCGCGGGGGCGATTGGTGCGGCCCACCTAGCTCTGACCGTAAACGATATTCATGCCGCTATTGCCCGCGTCGAGGCAGCAGGATGGAAGGCGAAGGGGAGTCCACTGCCGATCACGGGTGGGCCAAGGAAGGGAACGCTGGTGGCCTACGTTTCAGGCCCCGACCATATCACGATAGAGCTTATGCAGCCGCAAGCCCATTAATGGGCTTGCGGAAGTTTTCCCGCTTCACCATCGCCATTGGGAAGGATGCCGATATTGGTCAGACGCTGACGGGGGCGCGCCGTTCCTCCAATGTCTGGACGAGTAGGGCTAGGCTGATCAATGCCAGACGTTCGACTTCCAGTAGCGCGTCGCTCACAGCCTCGTTGACGACTGCCGCAATCTGGCACCCGGGCTCAGGACGTTCGATCCCGATCGCCAATAGGCGGGGGCCGCCAATCTGTCCAAATCGCTGCGTGGTGCCAGGGCCGACTGACGCAATCGATGCGGTCGTCTGCCCGTAAATTGTCGAGCTCGCTTGCTGCGCCGGTCATTTCAGGCCAACTGGCGAAGCAACTTCCTGTGCAACGCAGCCACAAGCGTGAGTGAATACATCCAGCTACCAGTCACTGGCAGCAAACCGCTCTGTGCTACACCATGCAGGTCCGCGCGGCCGCGCTGGCTTGTCTTTCACCCCACGAGGCGATCATGAAGTTGGAGGCGTTGTTCGACCAGTTGCACACCTTGCCCACCGTGCCCAAGGTGGCGCAGGACCTGATCCGTCAATTCGACGATCCGCAGACCGATATCGATACGCTGGCGCACAGCATCGAGCGCGATCCGGTGATTGCCGCCAAAGTGCTGCGGCTGGCCAATTCGGCGCGCTTCCATGGCCTGCGCGATTCCACCAGCGTGGAAGACGCGGCCATGCGGTTGGGCTTCAATACCCTGCGCACGCTGGTGCTGGCCTCGGCGATGACCGGCGCGTTTCGTGCTGGCCCGGGCTTCGACCTCAAGGCGTTCTGGCGGCACAGTTTCGAGGTCGCCGGCATCTGCCGCCTGTTGGCGCGCCAGCACGGGCTGGACCCGGAGACCGCCTTTACCTGAGGGATGATGCACAACATCGGCGAGCTCTTGATCCAGTCCGGCGCGCCCGAATACGCCAGCCGCATCAATCACGACACGTCGTCCGCCGCTCATGCGGCCGAAGAAACCCTGCAACTGGGCTTCGGCTACCCGGAAGTCGGTGCAGAGCTGGTGCGTCGCTGGCAGTTGCCGGCGGTCATCCACGAAGCCATCGCCTATCAGGTCCGGCCCGCAGCGGCCCCGGACGGTGCGCGCATGCCGTTGCTGGTCGCCCAGGCGGTAGAGGTTTCCGATGCGCTGCATGCGCATGGCGGCGCCACCCCGGCGGCGTTGGAAGCGGTACGCTGCCCGCTGATGGATAGCGTGGATCTGGACGCTTTGTTCGCTGCGCTACCGGAGGTGATCGAGGCTGACCGCGCGTTTGCCGAGCTGCTGCACTAGGCAGTCACTGCCGCTGCGTCACTCCAGGCGTAGCGGTTTGAACGCGCAGTCGTCAACGCTTCGTGCGTTCTCGCTGCGGGTACATGCATAGAACTGATCCTGTCCCGGGATTGGCGGTTGATCGGGTTGCCAGCGGGATGGGTCCTTCAGGATGACGATCAAGTTGCGTTGCGTCCCGGGCGTTTCATGATCGAAATAGGCAAGATCCACTTCCCGCCCGCGACGCAGTGTGTAGCCGCAATTGACCAGCACCCCCCGGGCGGGCGCCGTCGCGGCAAGGGTGCCGTAGTAGAGCACCGATGACAGATGCCGTGGATTGCCAGCGTCAGGTTGCAGCGTGCTGGACCACACGCCGCTTCCGGAGCCCACGTCGAGCCGGACATGTGCGCGATAACGCCCGTCTTCGTAGTGCACCGCTTCCAGCGCAGGGCATTGTGCGGTGTCTTCAGCGGGCTGTCTGCCGGGTGCACCGGCTGCGGGTTGCGACAGCAGCATGCCGGCCAGCAATAAGGTTGTCAGCGGACGAATCATGTATCGAATCTCTTTGCACGCGGCCGTAGTGCGTTATGGAAGGCCGATGCAGACGCTCGTCGATCAGCGCAGGCCGCATCTGCCGTGGCAGGGCAGCGGCTCTCAGCTATTCCCTGCCCTGTAAAAACTATAGTGAGCGCTGCGGTCTGGCCGGTGCCCAATGCGAATCGGTAGCGCCACGGGCGTATCGATCCGCAGCTGACACCGCCTGCCAGTGTCTGCACCGCGTCGCGGTGGACATGGCTGCCGACGTCCTTGGTGCCACACGCCAGACCCCGCACACTGTTACGCCGCGCCGCAGCTGGACTCGTATCGGCACAGGCGCTAGCGTTGTAGGGATTTTTTGCCTACAGGGGAATGCCCAATGCGCCACGACGCGCAGCCGCGCCAGCTCACTTTTCGCGCCGTTGTGCTGGCCATCGTGCTGGCGGTGGTGCTTTCAGCCGCCAACGCCTACCTCGGCCTGTTCGCGGGCCTGACCATTGCCACCGCCATTCCGGCGGCGGTGGTGTCGATGGGCGTGCTGCGCCTGCTCGGCGGCGGCACCATTCTGGAAAACAACATCGTCCAGACCGGTGCTTCGGCCGGCTCGTCGATCGCGGCCGGGGTGATCTTTACCATCCCCGCGCTGGTGATCATGGGCTACTGGCCGGACTTCAGGTACTGGTGGGTGCTCGGCATCGCCGGCATGGGCGGCCTGTTGGGCGTGCTGTTTTCGGTGCCGTTGCGGCGCTCGATGATCGTTGAAGACCCGCTGCCGTTCCCCGAAGGCAAGGCGGCGGCCGAAGTGCTCAAGGCCGGCGAAAATCCCGGCCCGGGTCTGAAGATCCTGGCCGCCTCCGGCGCTATCGGTGCACTGGTCAAGCTGGCTGCGGCCAGCGGTTTGCGCGTGATTCCGGACACCTGGGCGCAGGCCACCTACGTGGGCAGCAGCCGTCTGGTGGGTTACATCGGCACCAACCTGTCGCCGGCGCTGCTGGGCGTGGGCTACATCGTCGGTTTGAACGTGGGCATCGTGGTGCTGTCCGGTTCGATCCTGTCCTGGCACATCGCCATCCCGCTGTACCAGCAGTTCTTCATGGGCAGTGACCCGGCCCTGGCGCAGAGCCTGGTCGGCGCGCCGGCTGCCGACGCGGCGTTCGGCATCTGGGGCGCGAAAATTCGCTACCTCGGTGTCGGTGCGATGTTGATCGGGGGCGTGTGGACCTTGTTCTCGCTGCGGAAATCGCTGTTTTCCGGCGTCAAGAGCGGCTTTGCCGCCGCGCGCAAGAGTGGCGGCGGCGTGGTCGCCGAGACCGAGCGCGATCTGCCGATGAAGTGGATGCTGGTGGCGCTGGTGCTGTGCACGCTCCCGCTGCTGGGCCTGTATCAGGCCATCGTGCAGCAGTGGCACGTGTCGATCCCGATGACCATCATCATGATCGTGGCCGGCTTTCTGTTCGTGTCGGTGTCGGGCTATCTGGCCGGCTTGATCGGTTCGTCCAATAATCCTGTCTCAGGCATCACCATCTCCACCATCCTGTTCGCTTCGGCGGTGCTGGTGTTGCTGCTCGGCAAGAACGGCCTGGTGCCGGTGGGCATCGGTGCGGCGCCGTTGGGCGCAGTGGCAGCCATCATGATCGGCGCGGTCGTGTGCTGCGCGGCGGCGGTGGGTGGCGACAATCTGCAGGATCTCAAGGCCGGTTATCTGGTCGGTGCCACACCGTGGAAGCAGCAGCTGATGCTGGGCATTGGTGCGTTCTCCTGCGCCTTGATTATGGCGCCAGTGCTGAATCTGCTGGCCCAGGCCTACGGCATTGGCCCGGCAACGCCACAGCATCCCAACTCGCTGGGTGCGCCGCAGGCGACGTTGATGGCTTCGGTGGCCAAGGGTCTGTTCGGCGGGCAGCTGCCGTGGAGCATGATCGCGATCGGTGCCGGCGTGGGCGCGGCGATCATCGCACTGGACGAATGGTTGAAGGCCACCGGCAAGCGCTTCCGCGTGCCGGTGCTGGCCGCGGCCATCGGCATCTATCTACCGCTGGAACTGATGGTGCCGATCTTCATTGGTGGCCTGATCGCGCATCTGGTGGAGCGCTTCCACAACATCCGTGCCGACGACGAAGACGGCCGCGACCGCGTGCATCGTCCCGGCGTGCTGTTTGCCGCTGGCCTGATCACCGGCGAGGCATTAATGGGCATCGCCATTGCGGTGCCGATCGTGCTGTCCAGCCGCGCTGATGTACTGGCGTTGCCGGCCGCGCTACAGCTCAACCAGTGGTTCGGCCTGGCGATTCTGGCCCTGGTCGGCTGGCTGCTGTATCGCGTCGGCAAGCGCGGCGAACAGGCTGCCTGAGTGTGATGTCCAGCCTCATAAAGCCGGCTGTCCCAGAAATTTTTCGCGATTTGAGCGCTCGCATGACGGACAACGGCTACGCATTGACCAATGGCTCGCCGAAGGAACGATCGAAAAGCATGCGATGTGGGCTTGCCTTGCAGTGTCCGATTTAAAAGGCATCTATTGGCGGGCCAAGACGTGAGGCTAACAACTCGTCCAAGCCGACGCCGCTTCGCGGCGCGGTCTAACACTTGAGTTAAGCCACGCTGCGAAGCGGTGTCGGCTTTAGACGAATTGTTAGCTGATGACCTCACTCCGCTGCGCCTTGATGAAGGCGCGCATGGCTGCAATGGAGTCATAGAGGTCGGCGGGGGAGAAACGCTGGTTGTGCGGATTCTCGGGGTGATGAATTTGGTGACGAATGAAATCGGTGTTACTGATTTGCTCCGTTCGTGTTGAACCACTTTTCAACAGGCGAACATAGTTGACGAGAGGTCTAGTAGCCCGGAATGCGTCGAGGTCGCTAGATGATTCTATATGTGCGTAAAGCTCGTCGTGGTACTCGGAGGTCGGTTCGCCGAATGCCGAGAAGCTGACCTCATTGAGACTCGGGTATGGCAATTCGTTGGGCAGAACGCGGGATACGCGCTCCTGCGTCCCGCTGGAAACAAGCCTGAGACACTCGAAGCTCAGGTGTTTGACGATCTCTGGGCTGTGCGTTGTCATGAGAACCTGGGTAGCTTGTGCAGTCGAGAGCGCCTTGAGAGCGGCCGTTAGGCCGCGCTGATGTTCGGGATGCTGCGAGGTTTCCGGCTCTTCGATCGCGTAAACTACGTGCCGGTTTCCTGATTCAGCCAGTCGTCGCTCAGCTTCAGCGCGGAAGAAACTGATCAGTACAAGTCGCTTGACCCCGCTGCCCCGCTTGTTGATGGGTATGCCTTGATCCCCTGATATTCCAACGCTTTTGAAGACGTCCGGCCACTTGAGCGCGTCCGAGTCCGGTATTTGCGGTTCCAGTGAAGCAGCTAGGTGGGGGTTCAATTCACGTAGCTTCTCTAGAGTTCGACCCGCAACATCCTCTAACCGCGCACGAACCTTATCTGCAACTTCCCGGAGGCTCTCGCGAATTGCCGGATCGCCGAGTATTTCGCGAACTGCCGACGTCCCCCCGCCCTGAGTAGCGGCCGCGTTTAGAGTCCGGGGTTGATGATATCGGTGTTTGCCAGATGTTGGGCATAAGCGGACGGCGTCATGCCGCCAATTGCGTTCTTGGGTCGGTCCTCGTTGTATTCGCGTCGCCAGCGTTCGATCTCATTGCGTGCATGCAGCAGCGTTGGGAACCAGTGTTCGTTGAGGCATTCGTCGCGCAGCCGGCCGTTGAACGATTCGACGTAGGCGTTCTGGTTTGGTTTGCCCGGCTGGATGAGCCGTAGCTGCACACCCCGGTCATGCGCCCAGGCAACCATCGCTTTGCCGCAAAACTCCTTGCCGTTGTCGGTGCGGATCACCTGCGGCAGGCCGCGACTGTGTGCCAACCGATCCAGCACGCGCGCAACGCCGTGCCCGGAGATCGCGCGTTCCACCTCGATGGCGACCGCTTCGTGCGTTGCGTCGTCCACGATCACCAGACACTTGATCACTCGGCCGTCGGCGGAGCGGTCGAACACGAAGTCCATCGACCACACCTGGTTGGCCTGCGCTGGCCGCAGCAGCGGCTGACGCTCGCCAACCGGTACCTTCTTGCGCTTGCGGTGCCGCACTTGTAGCTGCTGCTCGCGATACAACCGCTCCACGCGCTTGTAGTTCACCAGGCGTCCTTCCTGTCGCAGCTTGAGATAGATCATCCCCACGCCGTAGCGGCGATGGCGATGCGCCAACGCAAGAATGCGCTCGCGCAGTTCGCCATTGCGGTCTTGGCGTGGGCAATAGCGCAGCGCGCTGGCGCTCATGCCAATCGCCGCCAAGGCACGACGCTCGCTAGCACCACGCCCGATCCACTCGCGCACCAGCGCACGACGCGCCGGTGCGCTCACCACTTTTTTCGCAACGCATCCTTGATCAGGTCATTCTCGAACAACTGCTCGGCCAGCAACCTCTTTAGCCGCGCGTTCTCGGCCTCAAGGTCCTTGAGCCGCTTGGCGTCGGGCACGCTCATGCCGCCGAACTTGCTGCGCCACAGATAGTACGAGGCCTCACTGAAGCCATGCCGCCGGCATAAGTCCTTGATCGCTATGCCCGCTTCGGCTTCGCGCAGGAAGCCGATGATCTGCTCTTCGGAAAAACGCTTCTTCACGTCCAATCTCCTTGGGGTAGGGAATTGGACTCCAAACTGAGGTGCTACTCAAAATTGGGGGGACGTCGCTGCTACGCGCATTGGATCCTGCATTTCATCGTCCGACTCAGCATTCTTTCGGTCGGACTGGAACAACGTAAACAGTGGCATATTCGCTTTCAGCTGATCCCAGATGGTCTTCGTATCCTCCTTGGCGATTTCAATTTCGCGTTCGCTAAGTGCGAGGTCGGAGTGACCAGCCCAGATCGCCTTTCGAAGCTCTGCGCTCCGGGTCTTGTCTGAGCAAGAGAAGCCCTTCTCATCCACAGCCTTGCGCAGTTCGGTGATCTTCTTCTGGTGTAGATCGCAGCAGCCGTCAGTAGTGGGATGACTGGCGCGGATAAAGACACGCTCTTTTCCTGATGGAGCGAATCGCTTGATGACATGCAAAGTGCCTTGCGCGGTAGTTAGGTACTCGCTCGCCAAGGTCGTCCGGTTTGTGGAGTCGATCACGATCTCGGCCGGGAGTTCGGCAAACTCAACGCTGACCTCAATCTGGTCTTCCCCGCGGGCGAGGCAAGACTTGTTGATATCTTCCTTGTCGAGCTTGATGCAGCCCTTACCTTCGTTGAAGAAGACATCCAGGGCCTCGAGAATCGTCGATTTTCCAATGTCGTTTCGACCTACCAACACGGACAGGTCGTCTAGTCCGACAATAACCGGCTCGGAGTAGCCTCGAAAGCGATTCACCGTTACAGCTTTAATCTTCATCAGCTACGATCTCCCCATCATCAGCTAACGCCTGAACTAAGCCGACCCGCGAATCGGGTTCGGCTTGAATGAATTGCTAGGCAGCGTACGACACTACGGAGCCGATGAGAATTGATGTGGTCTTGCCTCGTGGCCGCTAATAAGTAATGCCGCTAGGCCTCTGGCTCTTGTTGATCTCAATGTATCTTACAATCCCTTCTTAGGGAAACTCTGAACAACTCCCCTTGATCCTGCGACAATCACACAGACGCAACGGGACAACGACGATGCAACTGACCTTCGGCGATGCGGAGTACAACGGCAAGCGCAAGCGGACGCGGCGTGAGGTGTTCTTGGCCGAGATGGACCAGGTCGTGCCGTGGAAGGATCTGCTGGCACTGATCGAACCGCACTACCCGAAGTCGGGGCAGCCGGGGCGACAGCCGTATCGGCTGGAGACGATGCTGCGCATCCACTTTTTGCAGCAGTGGTACGCACTGAGCGATCCATCGGCGGAAGAAGCACTGTACGACACGGTGTCGATGCGCCGTTTTGCGAAGATCGGCGGGCTGGATGAGGTGCCGGATGAAACGACGATTCTCAACTTCCGGCATTTGCTGGAGCGGCATGATTTGGCGCGCAAGCTGTTCAACCGGGTCAACGCGCACCTGTCGCGTAAAGGGCAGAGTCTGCGGGGCGGGACGATCGTGGATGCCACGATCATTGCGGCGCCAAGTTCGACCAAGAACAAGGATGGCGAGCGCGATCCGGACATGCACCAGACCAAGAAGGGCAACCAGTACTTCTTCGGGATGAAGGCGCACATCGGGGTGGACGATGAGTCGGGCCTGGTGCACCACGTGGAATGCACGGCGGCCAACGCAGCGGACATCACGCAGGCGCACAAGCTGCTGCACGGCAAGGAAGACACTGTGAGCGGCGACAGCGGCTACACCGGGCTGGACAAGCGCGATGAGATGAAGGGCAAGCGCACGCTGCGCTACCTGATCGCGGAGAAGCCCTCGAAGCTGAAGCAGATCAAGAATAAGCGCGAACTGAAGTTGGCCAAGCGCTGGGAGCACACCAAAGCCAGCCTGCGTGCGAAGGTGGAACACCCGTTTCGGGTGATCAAGCGTCAGTTTGGTTACGTCAAGGTGCGCTATCGCGGTTTGGCGAAGAACACCGCACAGGTGCTGACGCTGTTTGCACTATCGAATCTGTGGCTGACGCGCAAAGCGTTAATGCCTGCTGCGGGGAAGCTGTGCCTGTAATCCAGGCAACACCCCGCAAACGTGCCGAAACCGGCAAAAAATCGGCGATTTGAGCGCCCTCAGCGCGGCGGATGCGGTTGCTTCGTTTTCCGGTCGCGTTGATCAGACCATCCCTAAGGCCGCCGATGGCGGCCCGTGATTGGAGATTGGAGATTCGGGATTGGATGAGAGCGTAGCGCTGAAGGCGCCCGCGTCCGATACTATGCGGTTCCAATCCCGCTCCCGCATCTCCCAACCCCGCCCGAATGGACCAGCGCATCATCGCCAGCAGCTCCACCCGCGAAGACGATGCCGCCGATGCGAGCATTCGTCCAAAGCGCTTGGCCGATTATCTCGGCCAGCAGCCGGTGCGCGAGCAGATGGAGATCTACATCCAGGCGGCCAAGGCGCGTGGCGAAGCGATGGATCATGTGTTGATCTTCGGCCCGCCCGGGTTGGGCAAGACCACGCTGAGCCACGTCATCGCCAACGAGTTGGGCGTGAGCCTGCGCGTGACTTCCGGCCCGGTGATCGAAAAGGCCGGCGATCTGGCCGCGCTGCTGACCAACCTGCAGCCGCACGATGTGTTGTTCATCGACGAAATCCATCGCCTCTCACCGGTGGTGGAAGAAGTGCTGTATCCGGCGATGGAAGATTTCCAGATCGACATCATGATCGGCGACGGCCCGGCCGCGCGTTCGATCAAGATCGATCTGCCGCCGTTCACCCTGATCGGCGCCACCACGCGTGCCGGGTTGCTCACCGCCCCACTGCGCGACCGCTTTGGCATCGTACAGCGGCTGGAGTTCTATTCGCCGCAGGAACTGACCCGCATCGTGATTCGCTCGGCAGCGATCCTGGGCATCGACTGCACGCCCGAAGGCGCCGCAGAAATCGCGCGCCGCGCACGCGGCACCCCGCGTATCGCCAACCGGCTGTTGCGCCGCGTGCGCGACTACGCCCAGGTCAAGGCCGCCGGGCATATCGATTTGCCGGTGGCGCAGGCGGCCATGCAGATGCTCAAGGTCGACCCGGAAGGATTTGACGAGCTCGACCGCCGCATGTTGCGCACCATCGTCGAACATTTCGACGGCGGCCCGGTGGGCGTGGAATCGCTGGCCGCGTCGCTGTCGGAAGAACGCGGCACGCTGGAAGACGTGATCGAGCCCTACCTGATCCAGCAGGGCTTTCTGATCCGCACCGCACGCGGCCGCATGGTCACCACCAAGGCTTATCTGCATCTGGGCCTGAAGCCGCCGCGCGACCGCGCGCCCGGCATCGGTGAACCGGGAGACTTGTTTTGAAGACGCGCTGTTGGTCGCCAACCTGGACCGTCCCGACTGAAACTCAGGGCCCATGACCATCGAATCCCAATTTCCGAATCCCGAATCCCCACCCATATTCAGTTGGCCGACACGCGTCTACTGGGAAGATACCGACGCCGGCGGGGTGGTCTACCACGCGCGCTACGTTGCTTTCATGGAACGTGCGCGCACCGAGTGGATGCGCGCGCTCGGTTACGGGCAGGAGCGCATGCGCCAGGAGCACGGTCTGGTGTTTGCGGTTCGCTCGATGCAATTGGATTTCCTCAAGCCGGCCCGGCTCGACGACGCGCTGTCAGTGTCGGCGTTGCTGCTGCGATGCAGACGGGCCAGCCTGCTGTTCGCGCAATCGGTCCGTCGCGAAGGCGAAGTGCTGCTGACCGCTGAGGTGCGCATTGCCGCACTGGATGCCAGCGACTTCCGCCCGCGCGGTATGGACGATGCGCTGTATGACGTGTTGAAAGCTTTAGAAACCACAGAATCCGATTACTGAGGAACGAACGGATGTCGATTGCATTGCTCCTGGCCCTGCAGGACACGGTAGTGGAAGCACTACCGCAGGACGTCGCCGCTGCCGCGGCGCAGACCGCCAGCGTGGCGCACAACAGCAGCATCAACTATGTAGACCTGATCCTGCGCGCCAGTATCCCGGTCAAGATCATCGTGTTGCTGCTGCTGATCGGCTCGTTCATCAGCTGGGTGATCATTTTCCGCAAGGCGCGTGCGTTTAAGCAGGCCAACCGCGAGGCGGACGAGTTCGAAAACCGCTTCTGGTCCGGTGCGGATCTGGCCAAGCTGTACGCCTCGGCAACCGATCGCAACCGTACCGTCGGTGGTCTGGAGTCGATGTTCGAAAGCGGCTTCCGCGAGTTCTCCCGGTTGCGCGACCGTCGCCGTCTGGATGCACGCGTGCAGTTGGAAGGCGCGCAGCGCGCCATGCGCACCGCCTTCACCCGCGAAGTCGATCAGCTTGAGCGCAATCTCGAACTGCTGGCCAACATCGGCTCCACCGCGCCGTACGTCGGCTTGGTTGGTACCGTGTTCGGCATCATGGTGACCATGCACGACATGGTCAGCAGCGGCGAGCAGGCCGGTATCGCCGCCGTGGCGCCGGGTATCTCCGAAGCGTTGTTCGCCACAGCCATCGGCCTGTTCGTCGCGATCCCGGCCGTGTGGGCCTACAACCGCTTCACCACGCGCGTGGAACGGCTGTCGGTGCGCTACGAAACCTTCGCCGACGAGTTCAGCTCCATCCTGCAGCGCCAGGTCGGCGCGGACGAGTGATGCGCGCTCCCGGCACGCACCCGCATGGCGTTACGCGGGACGTGGCCGGGAGAGCCAGTCGCGTCGGTGCGCAGCGCCACGTGCAGGTGTCCCTGACGCGGATACCGTGCGACCACGCTGCCAGCCGGCGCCGAGGACTAATGAGGAACGTTTCGCGATGATCTCCGGTATTTCCCGCCGTAAGAAGCGCAAGCTTAAATCCGACATCAACGTCGTGCCGTATATCGACGTGATGCTGGTGTTGCTGATCATCTTCATGGTGACCGCACCGTTGCTGACCCTGAGCACCGACGTCAGTCTGCCCAGCTCGCGCGCCAAGGCGCTGGAGAGCAAGCAGGACCCGGTCGTGGTGGTGGTCGCCGCCGATGGCAAACTCGCGCTGCAGCTGCCCAAGGGCAAGCCGCAGGCGATGGACGTGGCCGCGCTGCAGGCGCAGTTGGCTGCCATCGTGGCGCAAGACAAGGATGCGCGCGTGGTAGTGGCGGGTGATCGCGACGCGCCCTATCAAAAGATCATGGACGCGATCGATGTGCTCAAGCAGGCAAAGGTCGAGAAGGTGGGCCTGATTTCCGACTCCGGCGGCACTGCAGGCAGCGATGCACGCTGACGCACTCCCCACGCAGACGGCGCGCGATGACGGCTGGTTTCGACCGGTTGTCCTGGCATTGGTCGTGCACGTGCTGGTCGCGCTGGTGTTCATCGCCGGCTGGCTGTGGTCGCCCGAACGCTCGGTCGAACCGGCTGCCGGCGACCCCAGCATGGAAGCCTCGCTGGACGTGTCCGCCGCTGATGCACGGGTTGCACGCCAGGCACTGAAGGCCACGCCGGTCGAAACCCCGCCGCCGCCCGCGCCATTGCCCGAACCCGCGCCGGAAGACAGCGTGCCGCCGCCGCAGCCTATTCCCGAGCCGCGTCCGCAGGATGCGCCCACGCCACAGCAGGCGCAGGCACAGGAACGCGTCGCCCAGCCCGACAAGGTCGACCAGGATCGTGTTGACGCACTGGCCATTTCCGCCGAAAAGGCCAAGCAGGAACAGGAAGCCAAGCGCCGCCAAGAGCAGATCGATCTGACCGAGCGCAAACGCCAGGAAGAGGCCGAGCAGAAGTTGCGCCTGGCCAAGCAGCAGGAAGAAGCCGACGCCAAGAAGAAGCAGGCGGCCGCGCAGCAGGCGGCGGACGACGCCGAACGTCAGAAGAAGATCGCCGACATCCGCCGTCAGCGCGAGCAGGCCACCAAGGAAGCAGCGCTGGCCGAACAGAAGTTGCGTCAGGTTGCTGCTGCACGTGCGCAGCAGGCCTCCGCGGCCGCTGCGACCAGCGCGCAGCCGACTGCAGGGCAGGGCGGTACCAGCACCGATCTGGCCGCCAAGTACGCTGCGGCGATCCAGCAGAAGGTGTTGGCGCAGTGGGTGCGCCCACCGTCGGTGCCGCCGGGCCAGAAATGCACGATCAATATTCGTCAGTTGCCTGGCGGCAGCGTGATGGAGGCCAAGGTCGCGCCGGGCTGCCCTTACGACGAGGCTGGCCAGCGCTCGATCGAGGCGGCCGTGTTGAGTGCCCAGCCATTGCCCTACCGCGGATTTGAATCGGTGTTCCAGCGCAATCTGACCTTCGTGTTCACCGCGCAGGACCAGTAATGATCGTCGTCGGGCTGCGGCTGCCGTCGGCGCCGCAGCCTGATGCGGTGGAACGGGTGCTGTTCCCGGTGCGCGCGCTGCTACCCCAATCGGCAGCGGGCGAGCTGCCACGCCAACGCGATTGATCAATGGTGCCGCCCCCGTCGCTACACGATCGCTCGCTCCATTTTCACGCCAACTCATTCACGATTGCGCGTATGTTCACGCGTTGATTGCTATCCCTTGCACACTTTTTCTGCCCGACCCGAGCCGTCCATGAACAAACCGCTGCGTTGGCTAGTTGCCTTGACCGCCCTGTTGTTGCCGCTGAGCGCATTCTCGCAGCAGCAAGGCCTCACCATCGATATCGTCGGCGGTAGCGCTTCGGCCACGCCGATCGCTGTCATTCCGATGCCGTATCAGGGCTCCGGCACTGCGCCGCAGACCGATGTGTCTGCCGTCGTCGGCGCCGACCTGGATCGTTCTGGCCAGTTCCGCACGCTGCCGGCCGCGCAGATCGTCGAAAAGCCGACCCGTGGCACCGAGGTGCAGTTCCAAACCTGGCGCACCCTCAAGCAGAACTACATCGTGGTCGGCCGCGTCATGGACGCTGGTGACGGCGCCTATCGCGTGGAATACGAGTTGTTCGACGTGGCCAAGGGCGAGCGCATGCTGGGCCTGGCGATGACCGCGCGCGCCAACGCAATGCGCGATGTGTCGCACCAGATGGCCGATGCCATCTACGAAAAGATCACCGGCGTGCGCGGCGCATTCTGGACCCGCATCGCATACGTGACTGCCAGCGGCAAGGGCGGCGCCATGCGTTATGCGCTGATGGTGGCCGATTCGGATGGTTACAACCCGCAGACCATCGTGCGTTCGGCCGAGCCGTTGCTGTCGCCGAACTGGAGCCCGGACGGCAAGAAGCTGGCCTATGTAAGCTTTGAGCGCGGCAATTCGTCTATCTACCTGCAGGACATCGCTACCGGCGCACGCGAACTGGTCTCCAGCTTCCGCGGCATCAACGGTGCACCGTCGTTCTCGCCGGATGGCCGTCGCCTGGCGCTGGCGCTATCGCGCAGTGGCAACCCGGAAATTTACGTGATGGACCTGGGCAGCAAGCAGCTGACCCAGCTCACCAACCACTTCGGCATCGACACCGAGCCGACCTGGGCGCCGGATGGCGGCAGCATCTACTTCACCTCTGATCGTGGCGGTCGTCCGCAGATCTATCAGGTCTCCGCCAGCGGCGGCAGCGCCAACCGCGTGACCTTCCAAGGCAACTACAACGCCACCGCCAGCGTGTCGTTCGACGGCAAGAAGATTGCCGTGGCACAGGGCAGTGGCAACAGCTATCGCATCGCGATGATGGACCGCAGCCTGGGTTCCCCGAGCTGGAGCACGTTGTCGCCCGGTTCGTTGGACGAGTCGCCGAGCTTTGCGCCTAACGCCAGTATGGTGTTGTACGCCGCGCGCGAAGGTGGCCGTGGCGTGCTGTACGCCGTCTCTTCCGACGCTCGGGTCCGCCAGCGTCTGGTGCTGGCCGACGGCGATGTGAGAGAACCCGCATGGGGGCCTTACCGAACCGCGCATTAATGTTAATATTTCGCTGCGTTAAACCACTCATCGGCCCAGAGCCTCCATAGGTACCTCATGAACAAGTCCACCCGCGTCTTGCTTGTCTCCCTGTTGTCCGTCGCTGTACTGGCTGGTTGCTCGAAGAAGGTGAAGGAAACTCCGCCTCCTGCAACCGATACCACCGCTGGTTCTTCGGTTCCTACCGGCCCGTCCACCTCTGGTCTGTACGGCCCGGGCGACCTGGATACCGATGCCTGCCTGCGCCAGCGCGTTGTTTACTTCGACCTGGATCAGGACTCCCTGAAGCCGGAATTCCAGGCCATCATGGCTTGCCACGCCAAGTACCTGCGTGACCGTCCTTCCTCGCGTATCACCCTGCAGGGCAATACCGACGAGCGTGGTTCGCGTGAATACAACATGGGTCTGGGCGAGCGTCGCGGCAATGCCGTGTCGTCGTCGCTGCAAGCTGCCGGCGGCTCGGCTAGCCAGCTGACCGTTGTCAGCTACGGTGAAGAGCGTCCGGTCTGCACCGAGTCCGGCGAAAGCTGCTGGTCGCAGAACCGTCGCGTCGAAATCGTGTACACGGCTCAGTAAGAGCGATGCGCTTTCGAGTGACATCCCTGTTCGTCGCGGCGGCCCTCGTGGTCGCCGCGCCGGCATACGCGCAGCGAGCCAGTCTCGCTGACCGTGTGGCCTTGCTTGAGCAGCAGCAGGCCAACAGTCAGGCCAATAACGATCTCCTCAACCAGCTGCAGCAGGCGCGTTCGGACCTGCAGGCGTTGCGGTCGACCGTCGAACAGCTGCAGCACGATAACGAGCAACTCAAGCAACAGTCCAAGGACCAGTATCTGGACCTGGACGGACGTCTGAATCGGTTGGAAGGTGCAGGTGGTGCAACGCCGTCATTGCCCCCAGCAACCGGCAGCGTCACCCCGGCCCCGGCATCTGCCGCGCGGCCTGCAGCGGCGGCAACTTCCGAGAAGCCGCCCACCGTTCATGGCGACCCAGGCACCCTGGCCGTCAGCAACGACGAACGCACTGCCTATAACGTAGCGTTCGATGCCTTGAAGAACGGCAAGTACGACGATGCGTCGCAGTTGTTTCTGAGCTTTCTGGAGCTCTATCCCAACGGCGTCTACACCCCCAATGCCTTGTATTGGCTGGGTGAGAGTTATTACGCCACCCGCAATTTCCAGCTTGCCGAGGCGCAGTTTCGCGATCTCGTCAGCCGTTATCCCACGCACGACAAGGCCGCTGGCGGCCTGTTGAAGCTCGGCCTGTCGCAGTACGGCGAAGGCAAGAACAACGAAGCGCAGCAGACCTTGCAGCAGGTCGCCTCGCAGTATCCCGGCTCCGATGCAGCACGCGTCGCGCAGGAACGCCTGCAGTCCATCCGTCTCGGCCAGCAACTGCGCTGAGCCAGCGCGTCGGTGCCTGTCGGCACGGCGCATACTTTGCCCATGAACGCCGCCGCCGTCCCTAGCGAGATTATTCAATCGCCCCTGCCGCGGTTGAAGATCACCGAAATCTTTTTGTCCCTGCAAGGCGAAGCCGAAGCCGCCGGCTGGCCGACAGTGTTCGTGCGTCTGACCGGCTGCCCCTTGCGCTGCCTATATTGCGACACCGCCTACGCCTTCCATGGCGGCGAGTGGCATGAAATTGACGCCATCGTCGCCGAAGTTGCCCGTCATGGCGTGCGCCATGTCTGCGTGACCGGCGGCGAGCCACTGGCACAGAAGCGGTGCTTGGTGCTGCTGCAGAAACTCTGCGATGCCGGTTACGACGTGTCGCTGGAAACCTCCGGTGCGCTGGACGTGTCCGCCGTCGATCCACGCGTCTCGCGCGTGGTTGACATCAAGACGCCGGCATCCGGCGAAGAAGCGCGCAACCGCTGGGAAAACCTGCCGCTGCTGACCGCACGCGACCAGATCAAGTTCGTGATCTGCAGCCGTGCCGATTACGAATGGTCGCGCGAAATCGTCGCCGCGCAAGCGCTGGATCGACGCTGCACGGTGTGGTTTTCGCCCAGCAAAAGTGAGGTCAGCCCGCGACAACTGGCGGACTGGATCGTCGCCGACCGCCTGCCGGTGCGCTTCCAGATGCAGCTGCACAAGCTGCTGTGGAATGACGAGCCTGGGCGCTGAGAATCAAGCGCTTAGCACAGCGTATTAGCCGAGTGCCTCATGCTGAAAAACAGACTTAGACGATGTGTTGGTCTGCTCAGGCAGCGCGCAATCCTACAAAGCGACAAGGCCCGAAAGCCAACACGACGATGATGCGTTAGCGTCGCGGTACACCTGCGCGCGCGTAGTTACACCGCCGACCGGATAATGCGAAATTGCGGAGCGGACTGCCTTCTTGCGGAGCAATGAACGTCGCTGAAAGCTTTGCTAGAGATGGTGGGCCGTGATGGATTCGAACCATCGACCAAAAGATTAAAAGTCTTCTGCTCTACCGACTGAGCTAACGGCCCACTGACCCGACATTGCGTCGGGGTGCGCATTCTACCCTACGCGGGCGTCAAGATAAAATGGCGTAGTGGGTGGGGTCGGGGACGCCGGCGTCGGCGAAGCCGGCAGCGCGCAGGCGGCATGCGTCGCAGTGGCCGCAGGCGCGCCCATCGGCGTCGGCGCGGTAGCAGGAGACGGTGAGGCCGAAGTCCACACCCAGGCGCACGCCTTCACGAACGATGTCGGCTTTGCTGAGGAACTGCAGCGGTGCGTGCACGCGCAGCCCCGCGCCTTCCACACCTGCCTTGGTGGCCAGATTGGCCAGTACTTCAAAGGCGCGCACGAACTCGGGGCGGCAGTCCGGGTAGCCTGAGTAGTCCACCGCATTGACGCCGCAGAACAGGTCGTTGGCGCCGACGACCTCGGCCCAACCGAGTGCCAGCGACAGCATGATGGTGTTGCGTGCGGGCACATACGTGACCGGGATGCCGTCGCCACCGGCGTCAGGGACGTCGATGTCGTCGGTCAATGCCGAGCCGCCGATGCTGCGCAGGTCCACGTCGACCACCTTGTGCGCAATGACACCCTGCGCGGCGGCAACGCGCGTAGCGGCGTCCAGTTCCGATGTATGGCGCTGGCCATAGCGCACGCTCAGCGCGTAGACGGCAAAGCCCTGCTCCTGCGCGAGTGCGATGACGGCGGCGGAATCCATGCCACCGGACAACAGAACAACGGCTTTTTTCATGACGAATCGGTAATCACTGCGGAATAGGGCGAAAGGCTATCAGGGACGGCGGTGCAGGGCGACCAGGCGGACGATTATCGGTCCAGAGTGGGCAGTGAAGGTTCTGAAGGCGTAGGCACGGACGCTTGGAATGCGCTCGCAGTGTCCGGTCGAGCGCCGGCCATTTTCTTGGGCTGCAGCGCGCTTTGGCTCCATTCGCACGTCAGATACGCATGATCGGACGTTCACGTCCGTCCATTTATCGTTCGCTTCAATTTCAGGACCATGGCGCAATGGCCGAGCATCAGGAAGACGCAGCGAAGTCGCGCATTTACGAGGCCTTACTCCAGGCAACACCAGATCTTTTGTATGTGTTCAATATCCAGCACCGCTTCGTCTACGCCAATCAGGCGTTGTTGACGATGTGGGGCATGCGTTGGGAAGACGCTTGCGGCAAGACCTGCCTGGAACTGGGCTACGAGCCCTGGCATGCGGCCATGCACGACGAGGAAATCGAGCGGGTGATCGCAACACGCCAGCCGGTGCGTGGCGAAGTGCCATTCCCGCATACGGTCAAAGGCCTGCGTGTCTACGACTACATCTTCACTCCGGTGTTCGGGCCGGATGGCAAGGTCGAAGCGATTGCTGGCGCTACACGCGACATCACCGAACACAAGCAGCACGAACAGCATCTGCAATTGTTGATCAACGAGCTCAACCATCGGGTCAAGAATTCGCTGGTGATGGTGCAATCGTTGGCGCGGCAGTCGTTCACCAACGCCGCCAGTCTTGCCGACGCACAGGAAAAGCTTGATGCGCGCCTGCTGGCGCTGTCGCGGGCACACGACACGCTGACGCGTGAGAACTGGGTCAGCGCCGATATCTTGGAGCTGACCCGCGACGCGGCCGCGCTTTACGAATCCAACGAGAGTCAACGTTTCACCCTGCAGGGCGGCTCGTGTCGGCTGGATCCGCGGCGCGCACTGGCGCTGTCGATGGCGCTGCACGAGCTGTGCACCAATGCGCTCAAGCACGGTGCATTGTCGTCGCCGGCTGGGAACGTGCTGGTGTCGTGGGAGCGCAGCACACGTGGCGAGCAGGAGCTGCTTGAGCTCTTCTGGCAAGAAGCCGGTGGCCCGCCTGTTCAGCCGCCCACGCGCAAGGGGTTCGGCACGCGTCTTCTGGAACGTGGTTTGAAGCATGACCTCAAGGGCGAGGTCAAGTTGTCCTTCGACCCAGCTGGCGTGTGTTTTCGCATTTCCATTCCGTTGCCGCCAGAGCTTTCCGAGGCACGTCCATGACCATGCGTGTGCTCCTGGTCGAAGACGAGTCGTTGGTCGCGATGCTGCTGGAGGATTGCCTGGGGGAACTGGGTTATGAGGTGGCGGCAACCGTGGCCGACGTGGACGCCGCGCTGCAGGCGGTGCAGGCAGGCAATCTCGATCTGGCACTGCTGGACATCAATCTGGGCGGCACCTTGTCGTTTCCCATTGCAGAAGAACTGGACGCGCGCGGCGTGCCCTATATCTTCGTGACCGGCTATGCGCAGGGCGGAATTCCTGAAAAGTACCGGCATCGGCACGGGCTGCAGAAGCCTTTTCATTTTCGCGATCTAAAACACGCGCTATCGCTGTTGCAGCAGCGCAGTGCCGATTGATCCATGGGAGGTTTTGCCGCAGTTGGATGACACTGGCCGCGGGTGCCGCGTTCGATCAACAGCTTGCTGTGTTTTGGCGGTTCCATCGCCAGCGAACTGCTGTCGTTCGCGCGGGTGGTGCCCGATGACGCAATCTTCGCGTATCTGGGCGATGTGTTTTTGCTGCCTGAGCACCAGCGCAGGGGCTACAGCAAGGTGCTGATGGACGCTGTCATGGCGCACTCCAACGTGCAGGGGCTGCGCCGTCCTGCCACCAGCGATGCGCACGGGCTGTAAGCGGGTGACGGCTTTACGTCGCCGCTGTTTCCGCAGTCGCTGATGGAGCGCTAGCTTCCCTGGATGTATACGGCGTAGCTGAGCTACCAAGCGCGCCTTCTAGGGCGCGCTTGGCGGAAACGTTGGTCAGCGCGCTGCGGCCGCGGATGGCAGCGACATCATTACGCACACGCCAGCGGCACTTTGAGAGCAGCCAGCGCGGTGCGCAGTTGCTCAGGCGCTGCGCACCTTGTTCAATAGATGCGCAACCGGTGCTGCTGCGCGCGTATCTGCCCGACGTGCCTGCCCTGCATCGATCTTGAAGATGGCTACCGCGTCGGTGAGTTGCACGGCCTGTTCTTCCATCGAACGTGCGGCAGCCGTGGCTTCTTCCACCAGTGCCGCATTTTGCTGCGTGGTTTCGTCCATGTGGGTCATGGTCTGGTTGACCTGTTCGATCCCGGCAGATTGTTCCTGCGATGCTGCAGAAATCTCGCCCATGATGTCGGTGACGCGTTGCACGCTGGCTACCACATCGCCCATGGTCTTGCCGGCGCTGTGCACCAGTGCCGATCCTTCTGCTACGCGTTGGACGGAATCCTCAATCAGGTCCTTGATCTCCTTGGCCGCGCCGGACGAGCGCTGCGCCAGTGTGCGCACTTCCGACGCGACCACCGCGAAGCCACGGCCTTGTTCGCCTGTGCGGGCCGCTTCCACTGCGGCATTTAATGCCAGGATGTTGGTCTGGAAGGCGATGCCGTCGATGACGCTGATGATGTCGGCGATCTTCTTGGACGAGGCTTCGATCCCGCTCATCGTATCCACGACCTTGCCCACCACATCGCCACCTTGCGAGGCCACGCGTGCAGCGCCGATTGCCAGCTGATTGGCCTCGCGGGCGCTCTCGGCATTCTGCTTGACGGTGGAGGTCAGCTCTTCCAGCGAGGCGGCAGTTTCTTCCAGATTGGCTGCCTGCTGCTCGGTTCGCTGCGACAGGCCCTGGTTGCCGGCGGCAATTTCGCTGGCAGCTGCGTTGATTGACACCGCCGACTGCTGAATGTTGCCGACGATTTGCGCCAGCTGGCTCGCCGTTGCATTGGCATCGTCGCGCATTTGTGCGAACACGCCGCGGAACTCGCCGCTCATGCGCGCGGTGAGGTCGCCCGCTGCGATCGATTGCAATAATGCCGACAGTGATTGCAGGTTACCGTCGGCGGTGGACATCAAATGGTTGAGGCTCTCGAGCATGATGCGGAAGTCGAACTGAAAGCGCTTGGCATCGCCACGTGCGCTGAATCGCCGTTTGCCGCTGCCTGCGCAAGATGCTTGATTTCGTGATTCATCGCCGACAGGTTCAGCTTGACCTGCGACATGGTGTTGCTGAAGGCCGCCTTCTCGCCCGGCAAGGGCTGCATGTCTTCGGAGAGTTCGCCAATGGCGTAGCGCCCCATGATGCGCGCCAGATCGTTCTGTACCGCGACGTGGGAGTCGATCAATAGGTTGGTGTCGTTTGCCATGCGGCCGTAGTCGCCAGGGAATGCAGAGGTATCGATGCGGAAGCTGATCTGGCCATTGTCGTGATGCCTGGCGATGTCGGTCTGTGCCGCGATGAGGTTGCGCAGCTGCAGTTGCATCTTGTCCATGGCCTGCAGCAGGCGCCCGTTTCGTCAGTCGCCGTAGTGTGTATCGTTATGCAGATTGCCTGCCGCAATGGCTTCGGCAGTGCGCGTGGCCTGGCTCAGCGGCGTGGTCGGGCTTCGCGTAATCAACCACGCAAGCAGCGCACTCATCACCAGCGCAGCAATACCGCCGCTTGCCAGGATGATCTTGCCACGATGCATGGATGCAACAGCGGCCGCATACGCTTCTTTGCTGAGCCGACGTTCCAGTGCAGCATTCGCGCGGATGGCGGCTTGTTGTTCGTTCATCGCCGTTGCAGCAGCGCCTTGCAACAAGGCTTGTGCTTCCTGATTCTGGTCGCGCATGCCGTAGTCGAGAATCTGGTTGTTGAATTTGACCGAGACGTAGCGCTTTTCCTGGACCAGCTTGAGTGCGGTCTTTTCCAGGTCGCTGCTTGGCATTGCTGCCAGCGCATCGTGCGATTGGTGATAACACGTGCGGTTCTGTTCGATCATGGCAAGTGCAACGCGGTTGGCTGCATCGTCGGAAGCTATCACGATGTCGCGCAAGCCGATCGCCACGTTGGTGTTTAACGATGCGCATGATGTGCATCGAGTGTATTGCGGCAACGCAGCAGGCATGCCGCCATATGGCGCCTATTGCATTTCAAAGCATCGCGTGCGCAACCGGCGCGGCGCGATGCGCGTGTCCTTCCCGCTCAGGCTTCCAACGCGGCGAGCACGTCGGCATGTAGCTGCTTTGCGCCGCTTTCGCTGTTGAAGCGCGCAATGACTTCCTCGCCGGAGATCAGCCCGACCCGAACCGAGTAGCAGTAGGACCCGAAGCTTTCGCCCGCGTTGAACGGATCGCTGATGACGGAGATATGGTTGAGGCGGACCCGAGCGGTGCCGAACGTGATGAACATTTGCGATCTCCTGTGTGGGCGTTAAGTTTCCCACTTTGTTGCGCGGCACAGAAGCATTGCCGGTGGCAGGGCGCCTACGGTCTGCGTCTATGCGGTAGCTACAGACAGGCCGGTCCGTGCATGCGCAGCGTTGGCGGCCTGTCGTTACACGATCCGTTGCCATGCTAAGCGGCGATTCCCGCATCTGTTGAGCCAGCACGTACACTGCGGTCCCCTGATGCTGAGCTCGCCCGATGTCCGATCCGATCCGTCTCGATAAATGCGTGGCTGCCGCGTTCGGCTGCTCGCGTGGCGAGGCCCAGCAATACATCGAGGGCGGCTGGGTGAGCGTGGACGGGGTAGTGGTCGAAGAACCGCAGGCACTGGCAACCGCGGGCCAGGTCACCCTGGCCGAAGATGCGGTGCTAGCACCGGCCGAGCCCGCCACCCTGCTGCTGCACAAGCCGGCCGGAGTCTCCGCTGAGGCGGCGTTGGCACTGGCCACGCCAACAACGCGCAGCGCGCTGTATCCATCCGACATCCGTGTGCTCAAACGGCACTTTCTGCGTTTGACTGCACCGCTGCCGCTGGAGGACGCCGCAAGCGGCCTGCTGATCTTGAGCCAGGACGGCCGCGTGCTGCGCAGGCTGAGCGCCGAGGCAAGGTCCATCGAGCAGGAATTCCTGGTCGAAGTACAGTGCGAGTTGCGCCCGTACGGCATGGCGCGGCTGGCACACGGCCTTGTCTATCAGCAGCGCAGTCTGTCGCCGTGCAAGGTGAGCTGGCAAAACGAAGACCGCCTGCGGTTTGCGATCAAGAACGTGCAGCCGGGCCAACTGCGCTACATGTGCGGCGAAGTGGGTCTGGAGGTCGTGAACATTCGCCGCCTGCGCGTGGGCCGGGTGTCGCTGGGCAAACTGGCGATCGGCCAATGGCGCTATCTGCCGACGGGTGAGCGGTTCTGATTGCTACGCTGTATTGTGCGACTGCGGCCGGTTTGTTGCGCTTCGCCGCTTGTGCAGCATCTTGATGGAAGCGAAGCAGCCGCAGTGTTGGCCGGTACCCTTCGTCGGCACTGCGGACTTCATGCAGTTAGGCGCATGGGTGAGGCTTTAACCTGAGTGCCGTGTAGTGCGTGTTCGTTCGATGAGGATGCGAAAAGCGATGCTTAATCAAGCAAAGGCCGACTGAAGCCGACCGAGGCCCGGGCGATCTGCAATGACGCGGCGACTGTTTCGCAAGTGCAATCAGTCGCGACCGTCAGTGCATGCATGGGTTATTTTTTGTTGCGCTTCTTCTTGGCGCGCGTGACCAGAAACAGCACAACGGCAATCACACCGATGACCAGAATAATGAAGGCCGGTGATAGAAACGAATTGTCGCCCATAAGAAACTCCTCACGGTTTCCGCAGCACAGCGCTGCACTGACGTTAGCCTAGCGAGCAGCCTGCTTGATCACGTGAAATGCGTGGCTTGCTGAAGTGAAGGCGGCGTATTTCCTCGGTGTTGATGCGCAAGCCTGCTATTTTCTAGCATCTGCATGTGTAGCCCGAAAGCTGGCATTGCGTTGCATCGATCAGGACAGGCATGGCCGAGCCGCCTTGCACTACCGGGCGCGTGTGTCTGCTGTGTGATTCGACAGTTGAGAACAACCGCGTGGGAGATGGCGCTCAAGCAAGCGCTTATTGCTTGATGCATGCACGTGCAGATGCCGCGTGGATGGATCACCAAGCACGTAATGCGCGATAGCCGCAACGTTTGAAAGGTGACCACTTG
The DNA here is from genome assembly GCF_000277895.2 of Xanthomonas vasicola pv. musacearum NCPPB 4379. NCBI lineage: Bacteria > Pseudomonadati > Pseudomonadota > Gammaproteobacteria > Lysobacterales > Lysobacteraceae > Xanthomonas > Xanthomonas vasicola. Next base: position 1,326,318 of record NZ_CP034655.1, read on the forward strand.
CGCAGGACGCAGGTCTCTAAAAGACCGAATCCAACGACTATGAAGCCTGCACGCAATCACACCCGCGCAGATCAGAAGAGAAGGCGGCACACCAGCCATTCGCAACTGAATCTCATCGATGTTCCGGCAGGGGCGTGCTCAGCGCCCCACGAGTTGAGCGGCCAACAGGCCTCGCGTCCGGTAGCTGCAGTTTAAATGAAATGTTCGTTACGTAAATCAGGGGCGCGCCGACAGGCCGTCGGGGTGTTCCCGACAGCCTTCTCGCACGCGTGCGGGTGACAGTTGCCTGTGCGCAGTGCAGCCAGCAAACCTCACTGACACGTGGAGGTGCAGCGGAAGCCGGAGCAATTGATCTGCACCGTGTTGCCGCTGCTGCAGACCGCACTGAAGCGCGTGGCACTGATGGCCTGCACGGTGCCGCATTGCAGGCCGCTGCTGATGCTCTGGGCGCGGATTGCCGCCGGCTCGGTCGACATGGACGGACCCATGGCATGGGACTGCTGACGGCACCTACCGGCGCTGCTGCAACACCTGCCTGCGCAGAGACGGTGGTTCGCTTGCCAGCTGCAGCGTGACTGCGGTGTTCTGCGCGCCGCTACCGGAAGCGGCGTGCGCCGCAACCACGACACCTTGCGCATCTTCGCCCTGCAGCGGTTGGCCGCGGTCTTCGCGATGGCGGTCCAAGGTCAGCGTCTGCCCGAACACCAACTGGATCCAGCTCGGGTAGGTGTAGCCAGTGCCTCTGGTAATCGACGACCGCGCCGATCGCCCCGCCGATCAAGATGTTGCCCCAGATCCCCATGTTGGCGCGCGAGATGGACGGCCCGCGGCATCGCACTGGCCGGGCAGCACGCAAGTCACATCCAGATCGTGTGCGGAACGGTGTACCTGTGCGGTCTGGCCGGACTTCAACGCAACACGGCCCTTATCGTTGCTGATGGAGCAGTCGGCGCCTGCAATGAGTTGCCCGTCGGCAGTCTTGGTGTCGACGCGAATCGGCTGAGTCACGTCATTCATGACCGTGGCGCAACCGCTCAACGCAGCAATGGCAATGGCTGGGTCACTAAATGCCGCACCTTTTTTTCCTGGCGTAAGACACGGCGGAGCCAGGCGGCAGTGCGCCGCGTGCTTGGTACACCCGTGCGTGATCAATCCTCATTGCCAGCGCATCGCGGGACGGCTGACATTTCATATCGGGATTGTGCGCCGCCGTCCAGTCGCGGCCACCAGTGTTACGCGACCGGAGTGACCAGTACGCGGTGCTTTGCCATCACGCTGCGGATCGCGCTCAGCAGTTGCTCGGGGGTATAGGGCTTTTCCAGGAAGGCCACGCCGTTGGGCAAAATCTCTTCCACGTACTCGACTGCCAGGCCGGAGGTCAGTAGGACGGGTAGGTTGTACGGTGCATGCGCCGTCTTGAGCGCCAGATCCACGCCGGTCAGACCGCCCGGGAAATGGATATCGGAAAACAGCACGTCAACGCGTGGATCGCTTTCGATCAGGGCCAATGCTTCTTCGACCGAGCCGGCACTGCGGCAGGTGAAACCGTAGCTCTCCAGCACAAGGCAGCTGAGTTGTCGGGTGCCGTCGCCGTCTTCGACAACGAATACAACCGGCCGTTCCTTGTTCTGTGGCATGAGCAGGTCTCGTAAGGCAGGCCACATTCTCAGCGATGCGGCAGTGAACCCTCCGTCAACGCAGACGGATCCGTATGGTTACCAACCAAATGGGCCACGTCCGTAGCCGCCGGGGGCGTATCGCGGGCCAAAGATAGAGCCTTCGCCACGTCCCACACTGATGCTGACGCCGATCTGATGCGCCTTGCCGTCGTCGTCGTAATAGGTCTTGCAGGAATTCAAGTTGACCGCCTGCCAGTTGCTATTGCCGCCGTGGCTGGAATAGCCCAGCCCGGTTTCCGCCGCGCCATGCAACTTGCCCTGGCATTGCTCGGCGCGCTCGGCAGCGATGGATGCGGCGCTTGGCCGGGCCAGCGCCGGCTTGGGGCCGCTCTTGTCGCCGTAGAAGGTGCCCGGCGGGTCGGTGCTGTATTCCGGATCGGAGCGGAGCTGCACCGGGGCTTGTGGAAGGCTCAGGTCCAGCGAGCGTGGTGTCGCCGTTTCGGCGTTGCCATCACTGGCTTGGGCCAACGCGCTTCCGGCGGCCACGCTGCCGGTGGCGAACAGAGTGACCAGGACAAGCAGGCTACGTTTCATCGGTTGGACTCTACGAAGAGGGTCTGGCAGCGCGTGCCAGCTCACTGGGTGAAACTAGCAATGGCCGATTGAATGCGCGCTGTCGATCTTGCGGATTTTTGTGCCGCCGGCGGTGTTGCAGTGACACACGCTGTTGCATCAGCCCTGTTCGCGCACGATCTCGATCAGCTGCGCGCCGTAACGTGCCAGCTTGCCGCCGCCGATGCCGCCCACCCGCGACAGTGCGTCGATGCTGGTGGGCCGTTGTTCGGCGATGTTGCGCAACGTGCTGTCGTGGAAGATCACGAATGCCGGTACGTTCTGTTCCTTGGCCAGTTCTGCGCGCAGGCCGCGTAAGGCGTTGAACAACAACAGATCTTGCGCCTGCACAGGCAGACCGGTGCGCTGCGCGCTGCGGTCGCGTCCGGCGGCCGGGTTTTCGCGGCGCATCATCACCTGGCGCTCGCCCTTGAGTACCTGGCGGCTGGCATCGGTGAGGCGCAGGCCGCCGTGACCCTCGCTGTCCACTTCCAGCAGGCTGGCGGCCACCAGTTGGCGAAACACGCCGCGCCAGGTGCGTTCGTCCAGGTCGCGGCCGATGCCGTAGGTGCTTAGTTGATCGTGACCCAGCTGTTTGATGCGCTCGTTCTCACTGCCGCGCAGGATGTCGATCAGATGGCCCACGCCAAAGCGCTGCCCGCTGCGGTAGACGCAACTGAGCGCTTTCTGCGAGGCCACCGTGGCGTCCCAGGCGGCGGCCGGCGTCAGGCAGTTGTCGCAGTTGCCGCAGGGCTTGGGATAGGTCTCGCCGAAACCGGCCAGCAGCACCTGGCGGCGGCATTGCATGGATTCGCAGTAGCCCAGCAGGTGATCGAGCTTGGCGCGTTCCAGACGCTTGCGCTCCTCGGCGGCTTCGCCTTGTTCGATCATCTGCTTAAGCAGCACCACATCGCCCAGGCCGTAGCAGAGCCAGGCTTCGGCAGGGTCGCCGTCGCGGCCGGCGCGGCCGGTTTCCTGGTAATAGCCCTCCAGCGATTTAGGCAAGTCCACATGTGCCACGAAGCGCACGTCCGGCTTGTCGATGCCCATGCCGAAGGCGATCGTGGCGGCCATGATGATGCCGTCCTCGCGCAGGAAGCGGCGCTGGTTTTCTGCACGCACCTCGGCTGGCAGGCCGGCGTGATAGGGCAGCGCATTGAAGCCCTGTGCACACAATTGCTGCGCGGTTTCTTCGACCTTGCGTCGCGACATCGCATAGACGATGCCTGCAGAGCCGCGGTAACGGCCCAGAAATTCCTGCAGCTGTTTGCGCGCGTTGTCCTTCTGCACCACGGTGTAGCGGATGTTAGGGCGGTCGAAGGAACTGACGAAATGGCGCGCGTCTACCAAATCCAGGCGCTCGGCGATTTCGCGCTGGGTCGGCGGGTCGGCGGTGGCGGTCAGCGCCATGCGTGGGATGTGCGGCCAGCGCTCGTGCAGCACGGTGAGCTGGCGGTATTCCGGGCGGAAATCGTGGCCCCATTGCGAAACGCAATGCGCCTCGTCGATGGCAAACAGCGCGATGCGGCTGCGTTCCAGCAACGAGAGGAAGCGCTGGGTCAGCAGCCGTTCCGGCGCGACGTACAGTAGGTCCAGATCGCCCGACAGCAAGGCGCGTTCGACGCGCTGGGCGTTTTCGGCATCCAGGGTGGAATTGAGAAATTCGGCGCGTACGCCGAGCTGGCGCAGCGCTTCGACCTGATCCTGCATCAGCGCGATCAACGGCGAGACCACGATGCCGATGCCATCGCGCAGCAGCGCCGGCACCTGGTAGCACAGCGATTTGCCGCCACCGGTGGGCATCAGCACCAGAGCATCGTTGCCGGCAGCGACGTGTTCGACGATGGCCTGCTGTGGTCCCCGGAAGTCGTCGTAACCGAAGACGCGGCTGAGCAGTTCGTGGGCGGGGGAAGACATCCGCCTAGGATACCGCGCAGGTCAAGTTCTGGTCGGGGTGCTGTGGGGCGGAGCTGCGCGAAGCCGCATCAGGGATTGCCGTGATGCGGCTGGTGGGTTGACCAGCGGTGCGTTAGGAGTTGGGAGCAGTGAGTTGCACGAGGCTTCGCCCCGTACCCCCACCCCAACCTCCGCTGCGCGCCCCGGCCCGCGCTTGCGGCGCGGGCGCTGCAAGGCCCGCGCGCCAGTGGCGCGCATGCTGTGCCCTCTCGCCCCGGTGGGAGAGCGCCTTAATGACTGGCAGTCGATGCGCCGAGTGAGGCAAAAGAATGCTGAACACTCCAGAGCCTGTGCAACATGTGCTCCCTCGTTGTGAACGTGATCACGACAGCTCCCTGAGTCAGGGGCGCTCCGAAGGCGCGGGGTGCGGCCAGGCAATTGAGCAGGGGCCCCAGGGTTTCGCAATTGCGAAACCCTGGACAAACCCGAAGGGGCGAAGCCCAGAGGGCTTACTGCAGCAGCGAGCGCAGCATCCAGGCGTACTTTTCGTGGGTCTGCAGACGCTGGGTCAGCAGGTCCACGGTCGGGTCGTCGCCGGCGTCGTCGGCGGTGCCCAACACCTTGCGTGCGGTGCGGCAGACCGCTTCATTGCCGCTGACCAGCTGGCGCACCATTTCACGCCAGTCCGCGCTGTCGCTCAGGCCCGGCTCTTCGGCGATCGAGGTGAGCGCAACGAATTCACGGTACGAGCCCGGTGCGTTGTAGCCCAGGGCGCGGATACGCTCGGCCACTTCGTCCAGCGCCGCCCACTGCTCGGTGTACTGGGTTTCGAACATGGTGTGCAGCGAGTTGAACATCGACCCGGTGACGTTCCAATGGAAGTTGTGGGTCTTCAGATACAAGGTGAAGGCGTCAGCCATGTAGCGGGCCAGACCGTCGGAGATCTGCTTGCGATCGCTGTCCTTGATCCCGATATCGATATGTGGTGCCGACGCAGCAGCGACCGGCAGGGCGTCGCTGATGACGACGGGCTTGTTGGCGTTCTTTTTCTTGGACATGGGATGGTCCTTACGGGGTTGATGTCGTTGGCAACTGATATGGCGTCACAATAGACAGGCTAAAGGATCAAACGTCATTCAATCTTTCACATTTTTCGATCAATGAGCGCTATCGACTCCGACCTTGCCCACACCTTGCGTGAGCGCCGCCGTGCCGTGGATGGCGCGATGAGCCGCGACCGTGGCCGCTTGCTGGGCCTATGGTCGCGCTGGCAGGGCAAACCGGGCAACCCGCAGGTGCGCGATGCGTTCGAGCAGGCCCTGGCCGCGTCGCAGGCGCAGCGCCAAGCACGGGCCGAGCAACAGCCCGCCATCACACTGGACAACCAGCTGCCGATCGCGCGCGAGGCTGAGCGCATCATCGCGCTGATCCGCGGCCATCAGGTAGTGGTCATCGCCGGCGAAACCGGTTCGGGCAAGACCACCCAGCTGCCCAAGCTGTGTCTGGCGGCAGGCCGTGGGGCCGCGGGCATGATCGGTTGCACCCAGCCACGCCGGATTGCCGCACGTGCGGTAGCTGCGCGTGTGGCTGAAGAGTTGAAGAGGCCGCTGGGCAGCACGGTGGGCTTCCAGGTGCGCTTCACCGATCGCGTCAGCGAGCAGTCGCAGATCAAGTTCATGACCGACGGTATCCTGCTGGCCGAAATCGCCAGCGACCGTTGGCTGTCGTCCTACGACACCATCATTGTGGACGAGGCGCACGAGCGGAGCCTCAACATCGACTTCCTGCTGGGCTATCTTAAGCAGTTGCTGCACAAGCGCCCCGATCTCAAGTTGATCGTTACCTCGGCCACCATCGATACCGAGCGCTTCGCACAGCATTTCGACAATGCGCCGGTGATCAGTGTGGAAGGCCGCACCTTCCCGGTCGAAGTGCGCTACCGGCCGCTCGAAGGCGATGTGGGCGACACCGACGATGGCGAACATGGCAGCGGCCAGGACGGCGAGCGCAGCGTCAACGATGCGATCGTGGCGGCCATCGATGAGATTACCCGCATCGACCCGCGCGGCGATGTGTTGATGTTCCTGCCGGGCGAGCGCGAGATTCGCGATGCGCACCAGTCGTTGGAACGGCGCAAATACCGCGAAACCGAAGTGGTGCCGCTGTACGCGCGGCTGTCGGCAGCCGATCAGGACCGCGTGTTCAATCCCGGCCCGCGCCGACGCCTGGTACTGGCCACCAACGTGGCCGAAACCTCGCTGACGGTGCCGCGCATCCGCTATGTGGTGGATCCGGGGCTTGCCCGCGTCAAACGCTACAGCCCACGCCAAAAGCTGGACCGCCTGCATACCGAGCCGATCTCGCAGGCCAGCGCCAATCAGCGCATGGGCCGTTGCGGGCGTATTGCCGAGGGCATTTGCTACCGGCTGTATGCCGAAGCTGACTTTGCCGCGCGCCCGGCCTTTACCGACCCGGAAATTCGACGTTCCTCGTTGTCCGGCGTGATCCTGCGCATGCTACAGCTGGGGCTGGGCCGGATTGAAGACTTCCCGTTCCTGGAAGCGCCCGACGAACGCGCGGTGGCCGATGGCTGGCAACAACTGCTGGAACTGGGCGCGATCGATGCCGAGCGGCGTCTGACCGCAACCGGCCGCCAGATGGCGCGCCTGCCGGTGGACGTCAAGTTGGCGCGCATGCTGGTGGCCGCGCAGCAACATGGTTGCCTGCGCGAGATGATCATCATCGCCGCGTTTTTGGGCATCCAGGATCCGCGCGAGCGCCCGCCGGAAGCACGCGAAGCTGCCGATAACGCGCATGCGCTGTTTGCCGATGCGCGCTCTGAATTTGTCGGCATCCTGCGCTTGTGGGATGCGTACCGGCAGGTGCATGAAGATCTCACCCAATCCAAGTTGCGCGACTGGTGCAACCGGCATTTCCTCGGCTTTCTGCGCATGCGCGAATGGCGTGAGCTGCATCGGCAGCTGCGGCTGCTGTGCGAGGAACTCGGTTGGAGCGAGGAGCCGGCCAATGTGGTGCTGGCGCCGCTGCTGGCCGGTGCGAGCGCGCCCGCGCGCGAAGATGGCCACAACGCCAACCGTCCCACGCGTGGACAACTGCACCGTGCTGCACGGCTGGCGCGCGAAGGCAAGCCGAATCCGAATGCAACGCCTGTGCAACACGCACCTGCAGCGGCAAACAAGCAGGCCGAGATTGCCGAAGCATCGGCGCGTACCACCGAGCGCGAACGTGCAGCGGCGTATCAATCGTTGCATCGCGCGCTGCTGGCGGGTCTGCCCACGCAGATCGGTCATCGCACCGAGAAGGGCGATTATCTGGCCGCGCGGCAGCGTCGCTTCGTGCCGTTTCCGGGCTCCGCGCTGGCGCGCAAACCGCCGCCGTGGATTCTGGCTGCGACACTGCTGGACACGCAAAAAGTGTGGGGCATGACCAATGCCGCGATCGAGCCGGATTGGGCCATTGCCGAGTTGCCGCATCTGCTGGCGCGCAAGCACTTCGATGCGCATTGGTCGCGTGCCCAGGGGCAGGTGGTGGCGTCAGAGCAGATCAGTCTGTTCGGGCTGGTGCTGGCGCCGAAAAAGCCGGTGCACTTCGGCAAGATCGATCCGGCCGCGGCGCATGACTTGTTCGTGCGCCAAGGCCTGGTGACCGGCGAAATCAACACGCGCGCCGCATTCGTCGCCGACAATCTCAAAGTGCTCGATCAAGCACGCGAAGAAGAGGCCAAGCTACGCCGCGCCGGCATCGTTGCCGACGAAGGCTGGCAGGCGCGCTGGTATCTGGATCGCATTCCGGCCGAGCTGCATTCGGCCAGTGGTCTGGATGCGTGGTGGAAGACCTTGCCGCCGGACAAACGCCGCAGCCTGCATTGGTCGTTGAACGATCTGCTGCCGGGCGAAGGCAGCGAGGCCGATCGCTTTCCGAAGTATTTTCCGCTTGGCGATGCGCGCTTGCCGTTGCATTACCGCTTCGAGCCGGGCGCGATCGACGACGGCGTGACCCTGGATGTGCCGTTGCACTTGCTCAATGCGCTGGATCCAGCGCGGCTGTCGTGGCTGGCGCCGGGCTTCGTCGCCGACAAGGCGTCTGCGTTGATTCGCAGCCTGCCCAAGGTGCAGCGCCGCAATTATGTGCCTGCACCGGATTTCGGGCGCGCGTTTTACGAGGCCTACAGCGTTGCCTCGGCCGACGATATCCGCGGCGAGCTGGCGCGCTTTTTGACCAAGGCCACCGGTACGCAAGTGGCAGCGCTGGATTTCGATGAAGAAGCGCTGGACACGCACCTTCTGATGAATCTGCGTCTGCGCGACGACGATGGCAAGGTACTGGCCGAGTCGCGCGATCTGGACGGGCTGCGTGCGCGCTTCGGCGAACGCGCCGGACAGGCGTTTGCTGCGCGGGCCGGGCGCGCACTGGCCGCCGAAGGCCTGCGCGATTTTCCGAGCACGCCGATTCCCGAGCAGGTGGCAGGCGAGGCCGGTGTGCCGACGTACCCGGCGCTGGTGGATCAGGGCGACAATGCGGCGTTGCGCATCTTTGCCGACCGCCGCGAGGCCGCGCGCGCGCATCCTCGCGGCGTGCGGCGGTTGCTGGAAATCGCGTTGGCCGACAAGATCAAACAAGCACGCAAGCAATTGCCGGTATCGCCCAAGACGGGGCTACTGTATGCGGCGATCGAATCGCAGGAACGCCTGCGTGGTGATCTGGTCGATGCCGCGCTCAATGCCGTGCTAGCCGATGGCCTGGGTGCCATTCGCGACCCCGGCGCATTTGCGCAGCGCCGCGACGATGCGATCAAGCGGCTGTTCGGCGAAGCGATGGAACGGTTGCAGCTGGCCGAAAGCATTCTGGGCGCGGTGGCCGAACTTAAACCTTTGCTGGAAGCGCCGTTGATGGGCTGGGCACGCGGCAATCTGGACGACATGGAGCAGCAGCTGCGCGCATTGGTGCATGCCGGCTTCCTGCGCGACACGCCGGCCGACGCATTGGCCAATTATCCGCGCTACCTCAAGGCGATGATCCTGCGTACCGAGCGTGCCAAGCGCGATCCTGCGCGCGACCAGGCGCGCATGCTGGAGCTCAAGCCGTTCGTGGATGCGGTGGAAGAGGCCGCCGCACGCGGGTTGCAAAACCGCGAAGAATGGCAAGCGCTGCGCTGGGATCTGGAAGAACTGCGCGTGTCGGTGTTTGCGCAGGAGCTGGGTGCGAAATCCGGCGTATCGGCGAAGAAGCTGTCGCAACGCGTCGCTGCATTGCGCAGTTGAGCCTTCGCGTAGGGCATGCGTCTGAAGGAAGCCGTGTGCGTTTTTCAACGCGCGCGGCTTCCGTCTTCAAGGCGAGATTAGCTAACAAACCCTAACGAGCAGTCGTCAGGTGAGCGTGGACGGCGCACTCAGAATCGGCGTGTACAAGTGATACACGCCGATTTTGAGTGCCGGCCGCGCGCGCCTACCGGTGAGCGCAGTGGTGTTGCTAGCTGCACTAAAACTTCACGTGCAGGCTGGCCATGTAGCGGCGTCCACTCTTGTAGCGGCCGGCCAGATGGTCCTTGTCGCCCAGATACTGCAGGTATTGCTCGTCCAGCAGGTTCTGCGCGTCGACCTGCAACGACCAGGTGGGGCTGAAGGCATAGCCGACGCTGGCGCCGAGTTCGGCGTAGTCATCCACGCTTGCCGGGGCCGCACCGGCCACATACCCACCGGCCAGATAGCTGTCGCGCCAGTTGTAGGTCAGCCGCGCATTGAGCGGGCCTTTTTCGTAGTACGGGCTGAAAGCGATGCTGTTGCGCGACTGATAGGGCAGGGCCTCGCCAGTGTTGTTTTCGCCGGCGGTATAGGTGTAGTTGGCGGTCAGGCCGAAGCCGCTGTCGCCGAACGGTTGCTGGAAGGAGATGTTGAAGCCTTTGACCTTGCCATCGCCAGCATTGCGCGGCCGCTGGATGCTGTAGTCGCAATAGCCATCGGCGGTACAGCCATTGCTGCCCACCAACTGCGCCCAGCTTTGCGGTGCGGTATCGCGCAATGCGTTGTACTGGCGCTCCACGCTGGCGCTGGTGTCGATGTAGTTGTCGATCTTCTTGTAGAACAGCGACCATGCCACCACCGCTTGCTGCGCGAAGTAATACTCGGCAGAGAGATTGAAATTCCAGGATTCGTACGGCGATAGCTCTGCATTGCCGCCGCTGCCGGTCAACGTGGTGTCGTTGAGAAAGGTGTTGTTGACCATCTGGTTGTACGGTGCCCAGGCGATGACCTTGGCCGCAGCGAAGCGGAACACCCAGTCGTCGCTGGTGTCGTACGACAGCGTCAGCGAAGGCAGCAGAAAGTCCTCCTTGCGGGTGCGGGTCTGCCACAGGCTGTCCGCGTTGGCGAGCGAGGGCGTGCCGCTGTAGACGAAGCCGCTGCCTTCGCTCTTGGAATCCACATAGCGCACGCCCAGATTGCCGCGCAGCCCGCCGCCGGAGAAATTGAGCTGCGCATACGCTGCGTTGTTGATCTGCTGCAACGCCCACGTGTTGTTGAGGTAGCTGGCAGGATCGGGCGCGCTGTAGTCGATCGGGCTGTTGCGGATCCAGTTCAACACATTGTTGCGGCCTGCCTGCACATGCTGGCCGTGATCGGGATAGAAGTGCTGTAGATCGGTCAGCCCGATGGTGCCGACATCGGTCAGGGTGCCCGGGGTGACGCCGCCATAGACATTGAGTTCGAAGCGCTCGTCATGCTTGCCGTGGCGCACGCCCAGCAGCAATTGATTGAACACGCCGTCGAACTGCAGATTGAAATCCAACTGGCCGTAGGTGTCCTTGCTCTCGGTGGAGAAGATGCCGTTGTTGCCGAACCAGCCGCCGGCCGAACCCCAGTTGGCGGGGTCACGTGCCGCTGCCGGATCGTCGAAGCGGATGCCGCGGCGGGTGTCCCAGCTGAAGCCGCCGTTGTAGAACGGCTCGATGAAGTATTGCGAGAGGTCCTTATTCTCGGATTTGCTCTGGCCGACCTGTCCATTCAAGCCCCAACCGTCGCCGCGGAAGGCGCCGCGCAAATCCAGCCCCTTGGTGGTCACTTCCGATTCGCGTACGTTGTTGTCGTAGATCACCGTGCCGCCGAGCGGGCTGGCATTGGCACTGGAATGGCCACTGGTGACCACCCCGTTACGGACGCCGCCGAGCTGGTCGACCGCCGCCACCGTGCCGGGATTCCAGGTGAGAAAGCTGTACATCGACTGGTTGTAGTTGTCGAAGTTTTCGTTGATGTACAGACCGCTCAGATTGAACTCCAGCGCATCGTTGGGCTTGAGCTGCAGGTTGACCACGGCACTATCGCGCTCGCGATCCTGCTGGAACCAGGCTGCGTTAATCGAGTTCGGCACATCCGCCTCGGCAGGCACGCCACCTGCGGCATTGGCGAAGGTGCTGGCCGGTGCATAGCCGAATACTTCCATGCCGCGGCGGTCCACGCGTTCTTCGTAATGCTGCGCCGACACTGCGATGCCGAAGGTCTCGGCCGCGTTCTTCCAGCTATACAGCAATGCCGCATTCGGTTTGCCCTGGCTGGCCTGGTCGCTGTAGCTGTAGCCGATGGAGGCGGCCACTTCATTGACCTTCAGATCTAAAGGCTGGCGCGTGTGCATCAGCACCGTGCCGCCCAGGCTGCCTTCGGTGAGGCGCGCTTCGGAGGATTTTAGGATTTCTGCACGGCCCAGGATCTGCGGGGCCAGCAATGTGTAATCGAAACCGCGGCTGGGTTGTTCGCCATACAACCAGATCGCCTGCGCGACCGGGTGCCCGTCCAGGAACGACAGATTGAGGCTGGGGTCGGTGCCGTCGATACTCACGCGCTCGCCTTGCCCGAAGCGCCGGTCCAGGGTGACGCCGGGAATTTGCGAGAGCGCTTCGGCCACGTTGGTGCTTGGGAATTTGCCGATGTCTTCGGCAGTGATCGCTTCGGAAATACCAGTGTTGTTACGTTTGGTATCGAGCGACTTTTCCAGGCTGGCACGGATGCCGACCACCTGGACAGCGTCCAGGTCGGTGGCTTGCGTGCCAGCGCTTTCCTGGGCTTGCGCAGCGAATGCCAGCGACATCGCAATGGCGCTGGACAGCAGGGTGACGCTGTATTTCATGATGTCTCTCCTCATCACGCACAGGGATGGACGGCGGGCTGCTGCTCGCCGGATGCGGGGTCGTGCAAATGCGCGCTCGGGGTGGAGCGCGTGGTGGATCGCTTACGACACGCGGGTGTGGTGTTGCACATACCAGTTGGCCGCGCCAAGCACGCCCAGTTGCCCGTGCTCGACCAATTTGACCGGGATGCGTTCGAGCACTGCGCGCATGTTGCCCTTGGCCAGAAAGCGCTCGGCAAATGTGCTGCCGGCCAGGAACTGGCCGATCGTCGGCAGGAAGCCCCCAGCCAGATAGATGCCGCCGGCAGCGCCGTAGGCCAGCGCCATGTCGCCGACCGCGCTCCCTAGCAGGCCGCAGAAAAGCTGCAAGCATTCGCGCGCGAGTGCATCGTCTTCGTGCAGCGCTGCGTGCGTTACGGCGGCGGGCAGGTGATGACGCGGCATTGCGGCATGCAGCTCGCAGACCGCGTCGTAGAGATGCAGCAGGCCCGGACCGGAGAGGACGTGCTCAAGTGGCAGATAGTGCCGGCCACGTAACAGGATCTGCAGCAATGCGTATTCTTGCTCGTGCGCGCTGGCCAGCGCAACCTGACCGGCTTCGGTGGCCAGCACGATCGCGCGTGGCTTGGCATCGATCCACACCGCGGCCCCCAAACCAGTGCCGGGGCCGACGACCAGAATCGGTCCGCTGGCGCGCGCGTGGCGCGGCGTCGGCCCGCTCAGTTGCAGCACGGCGCGTTGTTCCATCTGCGGTGCCGCGTAGGCGACTGCTTCGAAATCGTTGACCAATTGCACGTTGCGCACTGCCAGTGCGGCGCCGATGCGGCTGGGCGAGATCGTCCAGGGTAGGTTGTTGCTGATGAAGCTGCCATCGTCCAGCGCCACGCCGGCACTGGCGATCACCACTGCATCCACACCACGCCGTTGTTGCATGAAGTCCTCGAGGATGGCTTCCAGACTGGCGTGTTCGGCGCAGCGGTAGGTGCGGTAACGCGACATCTCGATGGCTGCGGCGCTGGCCTGCACTATGTGACCTAGACGCACATGCGTGCCGCCGACATCGGCAGCGATGAAGCTGGTAGCAACGGGCACAGCGTGCGAAGCAGAGGCGTCAGCGGAACCCGAAATCGCAGCCACATTCAGTCCTTTAGTCCGTCTGATCGGCCAATGCCGTCAGCGAGTAGGGGCCTGTGTAGAAGTTGGTGACAACGATGTCAATGGATCAGTCGGGTTGGATCGATCTTGATGGCGTACTCAAGTGCAAAAATGTGCTGCCTGACGTTGTCTGTGCGGACTTCGTTGCGCAAAGCGGACAAGTGCGTCCAACGTGCCTGAGTCGTTTGATGCGAAACGGGCTCGATAAGCGCGTGCGTTGTGCTCAGCCGACAGCCCCGTGTTTCGGCGGCTATCGCCACCCACCCAACTTCAACGATTGCTTCAGCGCACGGCAGCACCGCTGGTCGCCCCAGGCAACGTGCTGCAGGCGGCGTTGTCGGTGGGCGGTGGCCGGGTGGGGTAACGCTGCTTGCCGAGCACATAGGCCTGGCTGGTGGCAACGAACCCATCCGCGTAGGTGGCTTCGACGAAGTACGCGTTCCAGCCGGCCTCCGGAACCTGCACCGGCACCGAGACCGTGCTGCCGTTGGTGAGCGCAATGGGCGTGGCGCTGTAGCGAATGCCGCAGGCATAGCGAAAGTCGCGCGCCTGCGGATTAGTCGCGCTCCACAGCTGCATCCGCGTTGGTCGCTCGGAGGAGCGGAAACGGATCTGCGGCGCCTTGCCCGGACGCAAGACATCGCTCACCTGCGGTAACGGGCGCTGCTGCTGCAGACGCGTTATAAATGGCGCCAAGGTGTCGACGATGGAGGCGCGGATGTTGTGCGCACTATTGGGCAGTGCGCGCAGCGCCTTGCTGCCCGGCAGCGCGTTGTAGAAGAACTGGGTGTTGTCCGGCAGGAAGAAATCGTCGCCGCTGGCATTGACGATGTACTTGGGCACTGCCAGCCGCTTGCGATATGGCGTGTGCAGATAGCTCAGCGGATCCTGCAGCTGCACCAGTTGCGCGAAGGCCGGGGTCTGCAGTTGTGAGGTGATTCCCTGCTTTGCATAGGCGTTGAACGCAATCGGCCAGTTGCCGCCATAAGTGTGGGACATATGCGCCAGCACTGCCGGCATGTTGAGGATGTCGATCACGAACGGCACCACCGCGTCTACGCGCTGGTCGGCGATGGTGGCGTGCCAGCTGGCCCAACCGCGTTTGGAGGCGCCGGCAAGGACGAAGCGATGGATTCGCAACGGTGCCAACTCGCGCTCGGCCAGGCTCATGGTGCGTGCAATCGCGGCCGCCATCGGCACATGCAGCGGCATGGTCTTGCGCTGCTGCGGCGCTTTCAGAAACAGCGACCAGGTATAGGCCACACTGTCGTCTTCGCGACGTAGGTTGGCATCGCCTTGGTAGCTCAGTGCCTGGTTGGGAATATCGCTGAGCGCGACCACCACGGTACGGGTGCGCTGCGCTAACGCCGCCAGCGCCTCGGGTGGCAAGTCGCTGGCCGGCTGCGCCGTACTGCCATCCACCGGATGACGCGTGCCGTTGGTTGAGATCACGACAGCGCGTGTGGGCAGCGCCTCTTTCGGCACGTAGATCGCCACGTCGTGCTGCCAGCGAGCCGGCGTGACCAGTCCTTCGGGCGACCAATCTTGCGAGGTCAGCAGGTAATCGCGTCGCTCGACACCGCCGACGCTGCTGGTGGCAACGCGCGTGTAGATCAGCGGTTGTTGTTCGATTGCATCGTGGTAACACACCAATGCCTGGCCGAAGCCCACCTCGGTTGCACGCGCGCAGCGCTCTACCGGTGATGCAGCAGCAACGGCTGCATCAGCGGATGCGATACCTGCGAAAAACATCAGGGACGACAGCAAGGCGACGCTGCAACGGGTAATCGAGCGCATGCATATTCTCCGGATGTCGTGCGTCTGCCAGCGTGTTTGCGGGCAATCGCGCGGGGACCGCGTGGCCAGCAATCGCGTCAGCTAGGTGTGGTGGGTGCAGTGTGAGCAGGAGTGTACGTGCGGTACCTATCGATACCGGGCACAGCACCCATCGCTGGCAAGCATGTGCTGCGCTTCCAGCTGCTGAGCGCGATGACTCAGTGCGCCGCTTCCCCTGCGCCAAGCGTCGTGAGTAAGCGCCCACGTTTTCGGCTCGTCTGCCGGGATCAACGCTACTTGCGCATGCACTGCTCTGCAGCAAAGCGAAAAATCGGCAGCTGCAGTTACATGGTGCGGGCGCGACGCCCAGCACCAGCATTCGCGTAGTGCGTGCCAATTCCAAGCACGGCGACCGCCATCGGCAGCCGCGCGATGTTAGCTGCTGCGCTTACTTGATCCGCCGCACTTTGGCCGGTGTGTTGTAGCCCTCGATCTGCAGATACCACACGCCCACCAGGCCCGGCTTGATCTTGACCTTGGGTGCGTTCTTGCGCACGCCGGACAGACTGGCCGCATCGGTCTGCTCCCAGTCCTGACCGTTCGCCAGCGTGTAGACGCGCCCCTTCGAAAAGCCCTTGAACTCGCCAACCAGCGTGCTCTCGATTGGCTCCTTGCTGCCGAAGTCGAAGAAGCCGCGGTTCTTGATCATCACTTCCTGGCGGCCGGCTTCCTTGGCCTGTTCGACCACCACCGCGGCCTCCTTGGCCACCTTGCCCTGTAGCCAGTCATTGAGCGCAGTCAGTTCGCTGGCATTGAGCTTGTCCAGACCGGCGGCCTTGAACTGTTCGGCACTCATTTGCGACTGCAGATTGCCTTGCACCGCGCGTTGCGCCAGGGCGGGGGCGGCATGCAAGGCCAGGGTCAGGCAAACCAGCAAGGGAATGCGGCGCGCGAGCGACATGGAAGCCATCCGAGGAAGAAGAGGTGGCTAGTGTAGACGCTGTCGGCTCCGGCCGATGCGGCTTACTCCAGCGTGTCGGTGGTGGCTGGGGCCAGGCGTTCGGGGCGGCGGTAGATAAACGCCGGTGCCGGCGATGCCGCCTCACGCTCGGCGGTCGCGCGGATATGAGCATGCGCGGGCGACCGTTCGCACACCGGGTCCAGCGTGGCCGCATCGCCGCTCAGAGCCAGCGCCTGGCAGCGGCAGCCGCCCCAGTCGATCTCGCGCTTGGGGCAGCCCTGGCACACCTCCGGCATCCATGCGGTACCGCGGAAGCGCACGAATGCCTCGCCGTTGTTCCAGATATCGGCCAGCGAGCGCTCGCGCAGATTGTCGAAGTGCATGCCTTCGATGGTTTCGGCGGCATGGCAGGGCAGCACATCACCGCGCGGAGAAATATTGACGAAGCGCTGGCCCCAGCCGCCCATGCAGGGTTTGGGCTGGCGCGCGTAGTAATCGGGAGTGACGAAATCAATCGCCAGGCGGTCGCCGAGCGCGCGACGCGCCGTTTCCACCGCATCGATGGTGGCCATCAGTTGCTCGCGGCTTGGCATCAGCGCGGCGCGATTGCGCAGCCCCCAGCCGTAGTACTGGGTATGCGCCACTTCGATACGCTCGGCCTGCCATTCCAGTGCCAGCGCGATCATGCCCGGCACGCGCTCGGCATTATGGCGGTGCAGTACTGCGTTGATCGTCAGCGGCAGGCCGCGCGCGCGTACCGCAGCGGCAAAGTCGCGCTTCTTCGACAAGCTATTGCGGTAACCCGCAATGCGGTCGGCGCCGGCCGCATCGACGTCCTGCACGCTTAGCTGCACGTGTTCCAGCCCCGCAGCCTGCAGTTGGTCCAGCATCGGCTCGCCGCCAGCAACACCGGAGGTAATCAGATTGCTGTACAGCCCCAACGTGCGCGCGTGCGCCACCAACTCGGGCAGGTCTTTGCGCAGCATCGGTTCGCCGCCGGAAAAATGCGCTTGCAGCACGCCCATCTCGGCGGCCTGCTCCAGCAGCGAGCGCCAGCCGGCGGTATCCATTTCCTCACGCAGCGCGGCCAGCGCGATCGGGTTGGAGCAATACGGGCATGCCAATGGGCAGCGATGCGTCAGCTCCAACAACACCGACAGCGGTGGCGGCGCCGTGCTCATAGCCGCAGCAAGCGTTTCTGATGCAGGGTGCCGGTGAGTTCGATCACGTCGGCTTCGATATCCGCCGCATCCGCATCGAATTCTGCGGCCAGCTCCTGCGCGATCTGCGCCAGCGAGCGCGTGCCGTCATAGCGTTGCGTCACTACCAATGCGATCTCGTCCAGCTCGACCACGCGCTCGGGTGCTAGCAATACCCATTGGTTGCGTGCACGGTCGTGCTGCAGGCGCACGCCTGCACGCAAGGCCGGTTTGCTATCGCGGGTAATGTTGCTCACGCCGCAGCCCGGCTGGCGTTACGGTCTGGCACGAAAGCGTCCGGCCACACGATGCCCGGCGTGACGTAGGCCACATGCAATGCATCCAGTTGCGCCCACAGCACGGAGCACTTGAAGTGCAGGGCTGCCTTGACCAGCGCCTGCTTTTCGACCGTGTCGGCATGCTGCTTGACGTAATCGAGTGCAAAATCCGAATCGCGCGGCGCTTCGGTCAGGCGGTGCTCGAAATAGGCCAGCGCTTCGGACGACACGAAGTCGTAATGCTTGAGCATGCCGGCCACGCGCTGGCCAATGATGTTGGGGGCGAACAATTCGGTCAGCGACGAGGCGATCGCTTCTAGCAGGCTTTTTTCGCGCACAAAGTGCAGGTAGGCCTGCACCGCAAAGCGGGTGCCCGGCAGCAGCGCGCGCCCGGATTCCACCAGCGTGCGGTCCAGGCCGAGCGCGTCGGTGAGGTGTAGCCAGCGCGCGATGCCGCCGTCGCTGGCGCTATTGCCGTCGTGGTCGAGAATGCGTTGCCGCCAGATCCGCCGCAGCGCCGGATCTTCCATGCGCGCCAGAATCGCGGCGTCTTTCAGCGGAATGCAGCGCTGGTATTCGAAGCGATTCAAGGCCCAGGCCTGCACCTGCCCACGACCAAGCTTGCCGTGGTGCAACAGCGCATGGAACGGATGCTGGTCGTGATACAGACGCGCGCCGATGGCACGCAGGTCTGCTTCCAGTTGGTCGGGGCTGAGCAGGGCGGTCACAGGGCGATCTCCAGGCCGTCGTGGGCAACTTCCCACCCGCTGGCACGCGCGCTGGCGAACTCGGGCGACTGGGTGTTGAGCACGGGATTGGTGGTATTGAGATGGATGAAGATTTTGCGCGCCACGTTCAACGGCGCGAACGCGGCAATGGTGCCGTCGGGGCCGTCGATACTCATATGGCCCATGCGTTGGCCGGTCTTCTGGCTGATGCCCAGTTGCACCATTTCGTCATCGCGCCACAGTGTGCCGTCGAAGAACACCAGCTCGGCGCCCTGCAGGCGCGCGCGCAATTCGTCGGTCATCGCAGCGCAACCAGGAATGTAATGCATTCGGTGCCGGCCATCGTCGATGGTGAGACCGAGCGTTTCTTCATTGGAGCCAGCCAGATCGCCGCCGCTGCGCGATTCCATAAACAACGGCACCTTGCCTGGCACAGAGAACGGGGTGAGCTGCAGCCCGCTCAATGCCAGCGGCGTGTCCAGCGCGAACGGCTGCCGGCTCACGTACTGCGGGCTCACGGCGTCGAAGATCGGATTCTGCGCAAGCAAGTCCAGCACGCGACTACTGGCATGCAGCGAAAACCGCTGGCTTTCGCGCATCGATAGCAGCCCGGCGATGTGGTCGATCTCGCCGCTGGTCAGCAGCACCGCCTCGATTGGCAAGTGGCGCAGCCCATGCTGCGGCCACAAGGCGGGTGTCGCGAGAATTTGCTGGCGGAAATCGGGAGAGGCATTGATCAGCACCCAGCGCGCGTCATCGGCGCTGACCGCAATACTGGCCTGGGTACGACGCTGGGCACCGTCTGCTTGCTGCCAGGCCCGCAAACTCGCGGGGGTGTGGCAATTCCACTGCGGGTGCCCACCGCCGGCCGCCGATCCCAAAACAATGATGTGCATGGACGGCTGTTACCTCATCTGCCGGCAACTGCCGGTCATGCATCAAACCAAAGGCGGAAAGCTGAGCGTGAAACGTGCAGGATCAAAACTCGCCGGAGACGTAGCAGTTGATTTCGGCGCCACAGTTGACTTCACGAACGACAGGTTTCTTCCAGGTCTTCATTGGGCTACCTCGCAGTTGGAAAACGTCCCTGGTTGCCGGATGCAACGAGCGACGTGGCCTGAGCATAGGCAGGCGGTTTGGCGCAGTTGTAAAGGGCATGTAAAAAGGTGCGTCGGTGCCGACTTTCGTTTGCGGCATTTTTCCGCCTTGCGGGCCGAGCAGTTACGAATCAAGACGTTGCCGGGTGAACCTGGCATAAGCACGAGCCCTGTCCCGCGCGGTGATCGCCGCACCCATACGCGTTGTGGAGAAGGTGACGCGCACGTTACCGTAGTCGTCAGCCACCTGTTGTTGCCCCCACCGTGTCCACTGTTGTGACCAGTTCCTCATTCGATCGCCTGCAGGCATTGCTGCAGCGCCCCGCTGTGGCCTCGATTGCGCCGGCGTTGCGCGAGGCGTTGGCGCGTGCCTGGCAGGAGCTGCCGCCCGCGCAGACCGACAACGTGCCGTGGGCCTTGCTCGGCGACACCCTGGATGCACTGGCGCTGCTATCTGCCGACGAGGCCACCCTGGTCGCGGCGTTGCTGTTCGACTTGCCCGCCTTACGCGGCGCGATTGCCGACCTGCCATGGCAGCCGGCGGAGCGGCGGGTGGCGGTGGAAGGCCTGCTGGACGGCCTGGATGCAGCCGATCAGGTCTGGGCGCTGCATGCCGGGCGCGAGGCCGGACGCAACAGCGAAGGGTTGCGGCGGCTGCTGCTCTCCATCATCCACGACCTGCGCGTTGTGCCGATCCTGCTGGCACGGCAGCTGTCGCGCATGCGCGTGGCCGACCGTCTCAGCGAAGAGCAGCGTCGCGCGCTGGCCCAGCTCACGCGCGACATCCATGCGCCGCTGGCGAACCGTCTGGGCATCTGGCAGGTGAAGTGGGAGCTGGAAGATCTGGCATTCCGCCACCTGGAGCCGGAGACGTATCGCCGCATCGCCCGCGAAGTGGACGAAACCCGCGTGGCGCGCGAGCGCTATCTGGAAGCGGTCAAGCGCACCTTGTCGGCGGCGCTCGCCCAGCAGGGCCTGGGCGCAGAGGTGAGCGGGCGGCCAAAACACATCTACAGCATCTGGCGAAAGATGCAGAAGAAGCGGCTGTCGTTCGATCAGCTGTACGACATCCGCGCAGTGCGGGTGATGGTCGACGATGTGGCGGCCTGCTACGCCGCGCTGGGCGCGGTGCATTCGCTGTGGGCACCGGTGCCGAGCGAGTTCGACGATTACATCGCCCGGCCCAAGGCCAACGACTATCGCTCGCTACATACCGCGGTAGTCGGCCCGGAAGGGCGCACGATCGAAATCCAGATTCGTACCCACGAGATGCACGCTCAGGCCGAACTCGGCGTGGCTGCGCACTGGAAATACAAGGAAGGCGGCAAGGGCGGCGAAAAAGCTTTCGACCGCAAGATTCTGTGGATGCGCCAGCTGTTGGAACAGGTGCAGGAAGGCGAGCATGGCGAGCTGGCCGGCGCGCTGGATGCCGAGCTGATCGAAGACCGCGTGTATGCGTTGACTCCGAAGGGCGAGGTGATCGATCTGCCGCAAGGCGCCACGCCGCTGGATTTTGCGTATCACGTGCACACCATGGTCGGGCATCGCTGCCGCGGCGCGCGCGTCAACGATCGCATCGTGCCGCTGACCTACCGGCTGCGCAGCGGCGACCGGGTGGAAATCATGACCGCCAAGGAAGCCGACCCGCGCCGCGACTGGCTGCTGGCGTCCAATGGCTTTCTGGCCAGCGGGCGTTCGCGCGACAAGGTGCGCGCCTGGTTCCACAAGCTGGACCGCGCGCGCAACGTACAAGCGGGCAAGGACCTGCTTGATCGCGAACTCAAGCGCCTGGGCCTGCAGCATGCGGATCTGAGTGTCGCCACGCGCAAATTCCACGCCGACAACATCGACGATTTATATATCCAGGTAGCGTTGGGCGATACCGGC
This sequence comes from Xanthomonas vasicola pv. musacearum NCPPB 4379, assembly GCF_000277895.2. Lineage (NCBI taxonomy): Bacteria > Pseudomonadati > Pseudomonadota > Gammaproteobacteria > Lysobacterales > Lysobacteraceae > Xanthomonas > Xanthomonas vasicola. Next base: position 1,347,662 of record NZ_CP034655.1, read on the forward strand.
CCGAACCAGGTCAGCCGTGCGTTGCTGGAAGCCGAACGTGCCGCCTCGCAGCCGGCGGTACCGGCGCCGCCGCGGCCGACCGCGCGCCGCGATGGGCTGGGCAAATCCAAATTCACCGTGGAGGGCGTGGGCAACCTGCTGGTGCAGCTGGCCCGCTGCTGCCAACCGGTGGCGGGCGAGCCGATTGCCGGCTACCTCACCCGCGGCCGCGGTATCACCGTGCATCGCACCGATTGCGCGGCATTGGCGCGCCTGGCCGCCGCCCACCCACAGCGGGTGTTGCCGGTGGAGTGGGGCAAGGCCGGCAGCGGCTACGAGGTGGATGTGCAGGTGCGCGCGGTAGACCGGCGCTGGCTGCTCAAGGACATCACCAACCTGATCGCCCAGCAAGATGCACACGTGTTGGAAATCAATAGCGACAACGTGCGCGACACGGGCAGGGCGCAGCTGCGCTTGCGCTTGAAGGTCAGCGATTACGACCAACTGTCCGGTCTGCTTGGCAAGCTGGATGCGTTGCCGGGCGTGAGCGAGGTGCGGCGGCTGGGCTGAGTGCGCGGACACTCTTGCTGGCGCTCATCGATTGAAAACAAACAGCGCATAGGGGACGTGCGTTGTGCTTGCCTGACGATTCCCGATTCCCGATTCCCGATTCCCGATTCCCGAATCCCGAATCCCGAATCCCGAATCCCGAATCCCCAAGAGCCCACACCGTCTTCGCAACCCACACCGCTACCATAAGGCGGTGAACGCGTCCCCGTCAGGTCGCGCCAAGGATGGACGCCACCGCATGTCTTTGCTCCCGCGCTGGGTCAGATCGCCCCGCCTTTGGGCTCCACTGCGCAGTCGTGCGCTCTGGCGCGTGGTGCTGGCGTTGGGCGCCTGTCTGCTGCTAACCGTGGTCGTGCTGCGCAAGCCGCTGGCCGATTGGCTGTGGCCGGACACGCGCATCCAGCAATTGCTGCAGCGGGGCGATGCGGCGTTGGCGCGCGGCCAGCTCAGCGCCGCCAATGGCAGCGGTGCGCGCGAGTTGTTCGCTGCCGCGCTTGCGCTGGATAGCGACCGTGGGGAGGCGCGTGGGGGGCTGGCGCGGACCGGCGCTGCTGCAGTGGTGCAGGCACGTGCTGCGGTCGCAGCCGGCGATGCCGCAGCAGCGCAACGCGCGCTGGCGCTGGCCACCGCCCTGGAAGCGCCGCAGGCGCAGATCGCCCCGGTGGCCGCGCGGCTGCGCGCGCTGCAGGCGCGCCGGGTCGGCCTGGATGCCTTGTTGGCGCAAGCGGCGGTGGCCCAGCAGCAAGGCCGCCTGGACGGCACGCCCGACAGCGCGCTGCCGCTGTACCAGCGCATCCTGGCCCTGGCGCCGGACCGCACCGACGCCCTGGAAGGTCGCGAAGACGCTTTGACCGATCTGTTGGCGCAGGCGCGCCACGCATTGGCGCGCGATGCGCTCGGTGAGGCGTCGGCATTGCTGGCCGCGGCCAAGCGTTACGACGCCGGGCATGTCGACATGCCGCTGACGGAAGGTCAGTACCACCGCGTGCTGGAACAGCGCCGTCAACGTGCGCAGGCCTTGCTGCGCCGTGGCCGCCTGGCCCCGGCTGCGCGCGATTTCAACGCGGTACTCGCGGGCGAGCCGGACGATGCAATCGCCCAGCGGGGCCTCGATCAGGTGGCGGACGAGTACGCCGCACAAGCTAGCCGGCAAGCGGCGGATTTCCACTTCGACGATGCCCTGCAATCGTTACGTCAGGCGCAGTTGCTGGTGCCGGGCGCCACATCGATTGTGCAAGCCGAGCAGGCGATTGCGCGCGCGCGCGATGCTCAACGCGGCCCAACTGCGGGCCTGTCGCGCGGCACCCGCGAGCGCCGTCTGCGGGCATTGCTGCAGCGCGTTGCCGATGCACAAACGCAGCAGCACTGGATGACCCCGCCTGGCGCCAGCGCCTACGACGCCGTACGCGCCGCGCAAGCGCTGGCACCGCGCGATCCGCGTGTGCTGCAGGCCGCTGCGCGCGTTGTGCCGGCCAGCCAGCGTTGTTTCGAGGACGAGCTGCGCAACAACCGCCTGCGTGCTGCGCGTGGGTGTCTGGATGCCTGGCAGGCGCTGACGCCGAATGCCGACGCGCTGGCCGGGGCGCGTCGCCGCCTTGCACAACGCTGGGTTGCTGTCGGAAGCGAACGACTTGGTCAGGAGGACGCCGCATTCGCCCGCCGTGCGCAGGACGAAGCGCACCAACTCGATCCCGAACTCCCGGAACTGGCCGAGTTCACGCGGCGGGTCAAGGCTGTCGCCGAGCAGCATTGAACGATTGCTGGCGGTGTTGGCAACGTCAGAGTCTGTCCAACGTGCAGCTCAGTCGATGTTTTAAAGGCACACTTCTGTATCTCAGTTGCAGCGAGCGTGCGCAATGCGCGCGCGAGACATGTTCATGCACCCTGACATGCTTTTCAGCCTCTAATTAAGACTGCAGCGCACTCTGCTACGCGCAATCCTTTTCCCACCGGGAGAAGGTGCCCCGAAGGGGCGGATCAGGGTACGTGCGAAGCCGCGCGATGCGGCGCAGGCGGATCAATGACCAATCACGCAGTGTATTGCGGCATTTCGCGGTACAAACGATCCACCTCACACCGGCACACAACCACCTGCTCACTCAGCAATAAACAACGCCCGCACCGTGTCACGCGCTGCATCCAACGAGAAATGCTCGGCCACGTTGCGCAAGCCATTGTCGGCCAGACGTTGCCACAGCGCTGCGTCCTGATAGAGCCGCACGATCGCAGCGGCGAACGTGTCCGCATCGTCGGCCACGCACACATCTTCGCCATCGCGCAGGTGCATACCTTCCACCGCGCAGGTGGTGCCGACCACCGGCTGGCCGTGCGCCATGCTTAGATTGATCTTGCCTTTCACGCCAGCGCCAAAACGCAGCGGTGCCACCGCGATGCGTGCGCTGTCCATGAACGGAACCAGATCCGGGACGTGTCCATGCAACTGCACGCCAGGGCATTCGTCAGCCAGTAATTTCAAGCCATCGGGCAGGTCGGCGCCGATGCAGTGAAACACCACATCGGGAAGCTGCGCACGGACCTGCGGAAAGATGGCACTGATGAACCACTGCACTGCATCCACATTCGGCGGATGGCGAAAGCCTCCGACGAAGACCAGGTCGCGGCGTTGCGCGAAGCTGTGGCCGCTGCCGGCGACTTCATGCAGGTTGGAAAGCAGGGCAGTGCGCATCTGAGGCGCATCTGCGCGCAGTTGCGCCTGTTCTGCGGCCGATACCAGCAAGGTGACATCGGTGGCCGCCATGATCTCGAGCTCGCGCAGGCGTGTGCGCTCTGCGCTACGCAGCAGATTGGCATCGCCGGCCAACTCGGCACCGCGACGTTCGCGCAGGTAATGCAGGTCGACGGTATCGAACAAGGTGCGTGCCTGTGGCGCGTATTGCTTGAGCAACGGCAGGCAGGCATGTGCCACGTGGTGGCGTACCAATAACACCACCGCAAACCGCGCGCCATGCGTGCGCAGCCAACTGCCGATGCCTTCAAGAAACGGTGCGTACCAGACTTCGATTCCGAGCTGCTGCAATGCCTGCGTGTGGCGCCCGGCGTGTTCGCGGCGGGTCGGCACGAACACGACATGTGCGCCTGCTTCGCGCAGCAGGCGGATCAGGTTGAACTGCCGCAGCGAGCCGGAATCGCGGTCCGGCTGCGGCACGCACTCGTCCAGAATCAATACCTGGCGCTGGCCGCGGTGGAGAAGCGCAGGACCGGGCACACTACCGACCGGCAACTGCGCTTTCAGCGGCTGCTGCCATTTTTCGGCAAAGACACTTTGATTGCGTACCTGGTAAGCCTTCACTCCGGTGCGTGTGTCGGTGCCGTTGCTGGTGCCTTCGTCGTGCACCACCACGCTGGCCGGCTGCACCAGCACTTCATAACCCGTCGCGCGGACCGCAAACGCCAGGTCGGTGTCTTCGTAGTACGCCGGCATGTAACGCCGATCCAGCCCGCCCAGCGTTTGCAACAGCGTGCGTGGCAGTGCGATGGCCGCGCCCGAGCAGTAGTCCATTGCGCGCACATAGGCATAGCGCGGGTCGTCGGACGATTCGAAGCGGCCGTAACTCCAGGCGCTGCCATCGCCGAACACCACACCGCCGGATTCCTGCAGCCGCCCGTCCGGGTACATCAGTTGCGCGCCGACGAGGCCGGCGGTCGGATGCTGGGAAAAGGTGTCGATCAACCGATCCAGCCAGCCGGGCTGCGGAATGGTGTCGTTGTTGAGCAGTACCACGAAATCGCCACGCGCCAACGCGATGCCGTCATTGCAGGCAGCAATGAAACCGCCGTTGCGCGCACGCAGGTGATAGTGCAGGCCGGCAATGTGCGGCAATTGTTCCGCGGTGGCGTCGCTGCTGCCGTCGTCCACCACGATGATTTCCACGCTCACCAACGGCGGATGCGCCGCCAGCGCACGCAGGCAAGTCAGGGTATGTGCGATGTGGTTGTAGACCGGAATCACCACCGACACCCGCGGCGCGGCGCTGTGCGGCAGCGCAAATACGGCGAACGGGGCGGGCTGCGGCAGCCACAACGGCGTGCCGAGCGCGACCGGCGGCGCCTGCGTGTGCACGCGAATACGCTGCCAGGTGGCGCGCCAGCCGCGCGTGCGCATGCTGGCCACGCTGCGGTGGATCAGGCCAAGGACGCGATTGAACAGATAACGCGCATCGGCCAAAGACATCGACATTGCGTTGGAACTCCAGCGTGGTATGGCAGTAAACGTAGCGAGCAGAGAGCGGGGACAACAATCGGCGCGCCTATTAAGAGCGGCTATCAAAACGTAGCGAGCAGTCGACAGGTGGGCGTGGACGGCGCTTAGGAACCTGAGTGTACGAGCGGTACATGCCGATTCCGAGCACCGGCCGCGCCGGCCTTGTGGTGAGCGCAGTCGTTTTGGTAGCTGCTCCAAGCAGTGTACGAGCCGTGCCCGCTGCTGCCGAGAACACGTCGCTCCCAGCGAAGCGGCATCGACAGTTTTGTTAGCCGCTCTTAAGGTTGGAAGGGCCCGGTGGGTCACAGCCATGACAGCGCTGCGCTAGACTCGCCGGACTCTACATTCTCGCATTCCTGTGCCCCGACGCCACGACAACGACGCTCCCGACGATTTCGAGGACGATACCAACGAGCAAGGCTCCCGCTGGCAACGCAGACTCATCGTCTGGGGATTTGCCGCGTTCGCGCTGGCGCTCGGTTTCCTGATTCCCTATACGGTGTATCTGAACAAGCAGGTCACCCAGCGCTTCGGCGAGCTGCGTTGGCAGATCCCGACCCGCGTGTACGGGCGGCCATTGGTGCTGGTGCCCGGCATCGCGCTGGATGCAGCCACGCTGAAGACCGAGCTGGATGCGGCCTCGTACCGCGACGACGGTCAGGCGAAGCTGCCTGGCACCTATCAGCAGGATGGCAGCCGCTTCACCATCGCCAGCCGCGGCTATATCGATGTGGATGGGCGTGTGCCGGCGCGCCGGATCGACGTCAGCCTGGCGGGTGGACGCGTGGCCACGCTGCGCGACGCCAACGACCGCAAGACGCTCAAAAGCGCACGTCTGGACCCGGCGCGCATCGCCACGCTGTACGGGCAAAAGCAGGAAGAGCGCCGCCTGGTGCGCATGGAAGAAGTGCCCGAGCTGCTGGTCACCGGCCTGCAGGCGGTGGAAGACCGCGATTTCAACAGCCATCACGGCATCGATCTGAGCGGCATGGTGCGCGCGGCCTGGATCATGGCGCGCTCCGGCGGCCAGGTCCGCCAGGGCGCAAGCACCTTGACGCAGCAGTTGGCGCGCAGTGGCCTGCTCGGCATCGGCAAGGAACAGACGCTCACGCGCAAGCTCAACGAGATTCTGTACGCGTTGATCATGGAGGCGCGTTACGACAAGCGCACCATCCTGGAGGCCTATCTCAACCAGGTGTATCTGGGTCAGCGCGGCGGGCAGGCGATCCATGGCGTGTCGTCGGGTGCGGAGCTGTGGTTCGGCCGCGAACTCAATTCGATGACCACCGAGCAGATCGCGTTGTTGATCGGCCTGGTCAAGGGGCCCTCGTATTACGACCCGCGGCGTAATCCGGAGCGCGCGCTGGACCGGCGCAATTTCGTGCTCGGCAAGCTGCACGAAAGCAACTTGATCAACGATGCCGAGTACAAGCGCGCGCTGGCCGCGCCGTTGGGCGTGCCCACCGAGCCTGGTCTTGTCGCAGCCAATCGTTTCCCCGCCTATGTCGACCTGGTGCGGCGCCAGTTGGCGCACGATTACCCGGAAGGCGTGCTGCAGGGCGCCGGTATGAGCGTGCTCACGGGTATGTCGCCGTCTGCGCAGGCGTATGCCGAAGGTGCAGTCACCGGCACCATCAAGCGGCTGGACAACAAGAAGCGCCCGCCGCTGCAAGCCGGGCTGGTGCTCACCGACGTGCATAACGGCGATGTGCTGGCCGTGGTCGGCAGCCGCGATGTGGCCAAGCCGGGCTTCAATCGTGCGGTGGAAGCGCAGCGTCAGGTAGGCTCGTTGATCAAACCGTTCGTGTACATGCTGGCGCTGGCTTCGCCGGACCGCTGGGCGCTGTCCAGTTGGGTCGATGACTCGCCGGTGACCGTGCAGCTCAGCCGCGGCAAGACGTGGTCGCCCGGCAATTCCGACAACCGCAGCCACGGCACCGTGCGTTTGGTCGATGCGCTGGCGCATTCCTACAACCAGGCCACGGTGCGGGTGGGCATGCAGGTCGGTGCAGACCGCGTCGCGCAGCTGATCCAGGTCTTGGCCGGCATCAAGGCCGAGCCCAATCCGGCGTTGATCCTGGGCACCACCGACCAGAGCCCGTACGGCATGGCGCAGCTGTACCAGTTCCTGGCGGCCGGCGGCGAGATCCAGCCGCTGCACGCGGTGCGCGGTGTGCTCGACCCGCAAGGCAAGCTGCTCAAACGCTACGACAAGACCCCGGCACCGGCGCAGGAAGGCGATTCGGTCGCTGCCAACCTGATCAGCATCGGCTTGCAGCAGGTCGTGAGTGGCGGCACCGCGCGCCAGCTGCTGGGCGATGGCCTGGGGCGCCTGTCATCGGCCGGCAAGACCGGCACTTCCAACGATGGTCGCGACAGTTGGTATGCCGGCTATACCGGCGATCATCTTGCGGTGATCTGGATGGGCAACGACCAGAACGCCGAGACCGGCCTGTATGGCGCCACCGGCGCGATGCGGGTGTGGTCGAGCATCTTCGCCCGCCTGCCGAGCGCGCCGTTGAAGGTCAGCGGCAAAGGCCTGGATTGGCAGTGGGTGGACGCTAGCGGTATCGGCGTGACCGACCCCGGTTGCCCAGGCGCGCGCCAGTTCCCGTTCGTGGTCGGCTTCACGCCGGCCTATGCCCCGTGTGCCGGCAATGCACCGTTGATCGAAGGCGCGCCCGGCGAAGCGGCCGCACCTGCCGAACAATCCAGCGGCGGTGGCTGGCGCCGTTTCTTCGGTCTAGAAAAGAAGCCCGAAGAACCTGCCCCGGCGCCTGCCACGGCCCCACCCGCGCATTGATTGGAGTGACCCCATGAACCGACTGCACCGTTTGCTCGCCCTGATCGGCGTCTTGGCCGCACTCACTGCCTGCGTCAGCGCACCGCCCGCACCGCCGCCGACGCCGGTGGACCCGACCACGCCGGCCCAGCGCCTGTTGCTGATCGAACGCGAGGCCGGCGCGGACGACACCGAGCTGTCGGTGCAGCCGCTGCGCGACCCGCAGGTCGATGATTTGCGCGACACCGCCAAGAGCAAGCGCCAGGCCGGCGATCTGGCTGCTGCGGCTGCGGCGCTGGATCAGGCGCTGGGCCTGGTGCCGGGCGACCCGGCGATTCTGCAGGAGCGCGCCGAAGTGTCCGTGCTGCAGGCGGACTGGCCCGCCGCCGAGCGCTTCGCCAAGCAGGCGATCGAGCTGGGTTCCAAGACCGGCCCGCTGTGCCGTCGCCATTGGGCCACCATCGAACAGTCGCGGCTGGCGCGTGGCGAAAAGGAAAACGCTGCATCGGCCAGGGCGCAGATCGTTGGTTGCACGGTGCCGGGGATGAAGCGGTACTGAGACCTGACATCCCGCGGTGCGGATCGCGTGCAGGCGGTGCGCGTTCTGCTGGCACGAGTGCGTCTGATGTGGCGCGTCTTTCGGGTGCGCAGTGCAGGCAGTGCGCCTGCGTGTAGCAGCACTTCGTCGCCTACACCCAAGCCTGCGTCACAGCTTACGCGCTAGGCTGTCGCGCTTCCTGTCCGCTTTCCGTCTGGTCTCATGTCCCAACTTGCCACTGCCAGTATCGAGGCGCTCAGCCAGGGCGGGGCGCTTGCGCATCAGCTCGACGCCTTCGCGCCACGTGCTGCACAGTTGCGCCTGACCGGGGCAATTGCCGAAGCATTCGAGCAGCGCGATGTGTTGCTGGCAGAGGCCGGTACCGGCACCGGCAAGACCTACGCCTATCTGGTCCCGGCGTTGCTGTCCGGGCTCAAGACCATCGTTTCTACCGGCACGCGCGCGCTGCAGGATCAGCTGTTCCATCGCGACCTGCCGCGCGTGCGCGCCGCGCTGGGCGTGGGCCTGCGTAGTGCGTTGCTGAAGGGGCGCGCCAACTATCTGTGCAAGTACCGCACCCAGCAGGCGCGCGGCGAGCCGCGCTTTGCCACGCCCGAACAGGTGTCGCAATTCCAGCGCATCGTGGCCTGGAGCGGACGCACCCAGTTCGGCGACATGGCCGAGCTTGAAGCCTTGCCGGACGACTCGCCGCTGTTGCCGATGGTGACCTCCACCGTCGACAACTGCCTGGGTACCGAATGCCCGTTCTATAGCGAATGTTTCGTGGTGCAAGCGCGCCAGCGTGCGCAGGCGGCCGATCTGGTGGTGGTCAATCACCATCTGCTGCTGGCCGATCTGGCGCTCAAGCAGGAAGGCTTCGGCGAAATCCTGCCCGGCGCGCAGGCCTTCGTCATCGACGAGGCGCATCAATTGCCGGAGCTGGCGGCCAATTTCTTCGGCGAAAGTTTCGGCATGCGGCCGTGGCAGGAGCTGGCGCGCGATTGCATGGTCGAAGCGCGTCTAGTGGCTGGTGCACAGGCAAGCTTGCAGGCGCCGATCCTTGCCCTGGACGAAGCCTTGCGCAGCCTGCGCGCCGGCATGGAAGGCCTGCCGGCGCGCGGCACGCAATGGCGCGCGCTGGCCAAACCGCAGGTGCGCGAAGGATTCGACGCCGTGCTGTCGTCGCTGGCACGGTTGGGCGAATCTCTGCTGCCATTACGAGAAGCCTCGCCCGGTTTTGACGGCTGCACTGCACGTGCGCAAGAAGCCTTGAATCGCCTGTCGCGCTGGTTGGGCGAAGACCTGCCGGTAGCCGATTTCGCGCAGGATCTGCCGGAAGAAGCAGTCGACAACGACGTGCTTTGGTACGAACTCAGTCCGCGCGGCTTTCGCTGCCAGCGCACACCGCTGGATGTGTCCGGCCCGTTGCGCGAGCACCGCGAAAAATCGCACGCGGCCTGGGTGTTCACCTCGGCCACGCTGGCGGTGGGCGGCGAGTTCGACCACATCGCGCAGCGGCTGGGATTGAGCGATCCGGCGACCTTGCTGCAACCCAGCCCGTTCGACTGGGCGCGTCAGGCGTTGTGCTACCTGCCGCCGAATCTGCCCGATCCGGCCGCACGCGGTTTTGGCACCGCGCTGATCGGCGCACTGACGCCGGTGCTGGAAGCCTCCAACGGCCGCGCGTTTTTGTTGTTCGCTTCGCACCGCGCGCTGCGCGAAGCCGCCGAGGCCTTGCGCGGCGCGCCGTGGCCATTATTCGTGCAGGGCGAAGCACCCCGCGCGACCTTGCTGCAGCGCTTCCGCGATTCCGGCAACGGCGTACTGCTGGGCTCGGCCAGTTTTCGTGAAGGGGTGGACGTGGTCGGCGATGCCTTGAGCGTGGTGGTGATCGACAAGCTGCCGTTCGCCGCGCCCGACGATCCGGTGTTCGAAGCGCGACTGGATGCAATCCGCCGCGAGGGCGGCAACCCGTTCCGCGACGAGCAATTGCCGCAGGCGGTGATCGCGCTCAAGCAGGGCGTGGGGCGGCTGATCCGCAGCGAAACCGACCGTGGCGTGCTGGTGCTGTGCGACCCGCGGTTGGTCAACAAAAGCTACGGCCGCACCTTCATGAAATCGCTGCCGCCATTCGCACGCACCCATGCCATTGCCGATGTGCAGGCGTTTTTTGGCGTTGAACAGCCGGTAGGCGACAATGGCGTGCTCACGTTGCCGCTCGGCGATGATCAATCTTCTTCTTTATGACTGCGGCCCTGCCATGAACGTCCTCGCATTCGAGACCTCCACCGAAGCCTGTTCCGTTGCCTTGCATGTTGACGGTCGCGTGATCGAGCGCTTCGAACTTGCGCCGCGCCGCCACGCCGAACTGGCGCTGCCATGGGCCGAACAACTGCTGGCCGATGCAGGTATCTCACGCCGTCAGCTCGATGCGATTGCGGTCGGCCGGGGCCCCGGCGCGTTCACCGGTGTGCGTCTGGCGATCGGCATTGCGCAGGGCATCGCCTTGGCGCTGGATGTGCCGGTGCTGGCCGTTTCCACGCTGCAGGTGCTGGCCTTGCGCGCGCCGGCCGAGGTGAGCCATGTGCTGGCCTGCATTGATGCACGCATGGGCGAGGTGTATGCCGGTGTCTTTGCGCGCAGTGGCGATGCGCTGCTGGAACTGGCACCGGAAGTGGTCTGCGCACCGGACACACTCGTGCTACCCGAGACCGCGGCGCTGATGGCCGGTGTCGGCACCGGTCTGGCGGCAGCCGATGCACTGTTGCAGCAACGCTTTGCGACGCGCCTGAGCAGCGTTGATGCGGCCGCGCTCCCGCGTGCCGCCGATCTGCTCACGCTCGCGCTGCCGGCATTGTTGCGCGGCGAAGGGGTGGCGCCGGAGCGGGTGGAACCGGCCTATCTGCGCGACAACGTCGCGCTTACCCTGGTCGAGCAACAGGCTGCCCGCGCAGCGAAGGCGGCCGGCGCAACGCCGTGACCGACGCTGCCCAGCGCGCTCGGTTTCGCGGTTGCCTGCTTGGTCTGGCGGTGGGCGATGCGCTGGGCACCACGCTCGAATTTTGCGCGCCGGGCAGCTTTGCGCCGATCGACGACATGCGCGGTGGCGGCCCGTTCGCCTTGCAGGCCGGGCAGTGGACTGACGACACCTCGATGGCCTTGTGTCTGGCGCATAGCCTGCTGTATCGGCAGGGGTTCGATGCGGCCGACCAGATGAACCGCTATTGCAACTGGTACCAGCACGGTTATCTCAGCAGCACCGGTGCCTGCTTCGATATTGGGGCGACTGTGCGCCAGGCCCTGGAGCGCTATCTGGATGGCGGCCCGGCTTTCAGTGGCAGCACCGATCCGCGCTCGGCTGGGAATGGCTCGTTGATGCGGCTGGCGCCGGTGGCGATGTACTACGCGCATTGCCCCGACGAACTGGCCGATCGCGCGGCCGACAGTTCGCGCAGCACGCATGCCGCTGCCGAAGCGCTGGATGCGTGCCGCTTGTTCGCGGTCCAACTGCGCGCCGCGCTGCTTGGAGGCACGCGCGATCAGGTGCTGCATGCGCAGCCGGACACATTCCTGACGCCAGCAGTGCATGCATTGGCTATCCGCGACCATGTGGCCGTGCCCGCCGCGCAGATCCGCGGCACGGGCTATGTGATCGATTCGCTGTCGGCAGCGCTGTGGTGCTTCGCAACGACCCAGAGCTTTGTCGAGGCCGTGCTGCGTGCCGCCAACCTGGGCGACGATGCGGACACCACCGCAGCGATCTGCGGGCAGCTCGCCGGCGCGTATTACGGCATCGACGGCATCCCTGCTGCCTGGCGCGAACGCGTGCAGGATGCGGCAGAGATCGTGGAGTTGGCCGACCGGCTGCACGCCGCGGCACAGGTGGCCTGAGCCGCAGTCACAGCCCAAATTCCGGCACAGCTGCAGCACATGGCAGGTGATGCGCTGGCATTGCGCGTGCTGTCCGCGATTGGAGCCGATTAAAGTTGGAACCGATCAAGCGTAATCGCGGTGCCGGACTTATGCGCACGTGTGAGGTTGCCCGTGCTGGTGGCCTTGCCACTGAACCGAACAGCAGCAGGATCGTGCCCACGCCGCAGCTTCGATGCTGCCGCATTTCTGGTCTCTGTCCGGTCAGTGCTGTCAAAACGCGGAGCGATGAAGTGCGTTGCGCAATCAGCGCACACGCAGCCTCAGCGATCGTCGTGCAGCTCGCCGCCGGGCAGGAATAACCAGGTGCGCGTGACCTGCAGGATGTCCACATCGTCCTTGGTCTTGGGTAGCGGCGGGAACGGCTGCGCCAGTTGCACCACGCGCAACGCGGCATCGTCGAGCAACGGAACCCCGCTGGATACCAGTACGCGGCTGCTTTCCACGCTGCCGTCGCGGCGCACGCCCACGCTGATGACGACCTTGCCGCCCAGCCGGCGGCGGCGGGCGTCGTCCGGATAATTCAGATTTCCCACGCGCTCGGCGCGGTCCACCCAGGCGCGCAGATAGTTTGCATACGCGTATTCGCGGGTGCTGGCCGAAACGAACTTGCGGTTCGGGCGTTTGGCGTACTGCTCGGAGCGCAGATGCACTTCGGCCGCGAGCCGGGCCATTTCGGCATCGCGCTGTACGCGTTGCGCATCGGCGGGAGTGAGTGGGTCGGTCTGCGGATTCGGTTGCGGCGTCGGCACGGCCTACTCGCCGCGCCGGCTGGTCACCACGCGGGTCTGGGTCGGCTCCGGCGCATTCACGCTGGTGGCGCGTTGCGCCTGTGGCGCCAGCCCGGTGCGGTCCTGCGGTACCACGCCTGGCTGGCTGTCGCGCGGGCGCTGCACGGTGTCGTGATTGCCGCCGCCCTGCTGGTTGGCCTGGGCCAGGAAATCGGCCTGCTTGGGCGTCAGTGGCGTGCTGGTCTGGCTGAAGATCACATCCAGCGTTGGCACCAGTGGTGCGTCTTCGCTGACCGCAAATACCACGCCCAGGATCAGCGCGCCGTGCAGCAGCAGCGAGATCACCAGCGTCATCATCAGCCGGCGACCGTCGTCCCTCGGTGCCGGCAGGGCCGCGGCCGTGCTCATTGCGCGGTGCCGGCCTCGATCGCGTCGAATAGCAGCCCGGCGATGTTCAGGCCGAACTGCGCATCCAGCTCGCGCACGCAGGTGGGGCTGGTGACGTTGACCTCGGTGAGGTAATCGCCGATCACGTCCAGGCCGACGAAGCGCATGCCGCGACGGCGCATTTCCGGGCCAACCTGCGCGGCGATCCAGCGGTCGCGCTCGGACAATGGCCGGCCTTCGCCACGCCCGCCGGCCGCCAGGTTGCCGCGGAATTCATCGCCCTGCGGAATCCGCGCCAGGCAGTAGTCCACCGGCACGCCGTCCACCAGCAGGATGCGCTTGTCGCCGGCAGTGATGTCGGGGATGAAGCGCTGCGCCAGGGTCAGTTTGCGGTTGCCGTCGGTCAGCGTTTCCAGGATCACGTTGAGGTTGGGGTCGCCGGTGCCGCTGCGGAAGATCGAGCGCCCGCCCATGCCGTCCAGCGGCTTGAGCACCGCCTGACCGTGCTCCAGCACGAACGCCTTGAGCGCGGCAGCGTCACGACTGACCAACGTCGGCGGGCAGCACTGCGGAAACAGCAGCGCGGCCAGCTTTTCGTTGTAGTCGCGCAGGCCCTGCGGGTCGTTGACGATCTGCGCGCCGGCACGCTGCGCCACGCTCAGTACCTGGGTGTCGTAGACGAACTCCGCGTCCACCGGCGGGTCCTTGCGCATCAGCACCACTTGGCCGGGCCCGAATGCCAGCTCGGCGAACTCGCCCAGCGTGAACCAGCTGGTCTTGTCTTCGCGCACGCTCAGCGGCGCGACCTGCGCCACCGCGCGGCCTTCGCGCAGGCTGAGCCCGCCGGGGCGCACGTAATGCAGGCGGTGACCACGGCGCTGGGCTTCCAGCAACATGGCAAACGTGGTGTCTTTGGCGATCTTGATGGAGGCGATGGGATCCATCACCACAACGACGTCGAGCGACATGGGGCTAAACCTTTCGAACAAGCTGCCGATGGTAACTTCAAGCGATGGGCGATGGCGCGCCCGGCGGGTCGTAGTGCGCGACTTGCCGGCCGGGACGCACCCAGACGTGGTCGGAACGTCCGCCTGGCGGGGCCCCGGCAATGCGCCCTTGACAGTCGATGCGGGTCTTGGGATATACATGCAGTTTCGTAGCGACGTCGGAAGGGATGAAGCGTCGGGCGCCCGGGGATATTTGGATGAGTGAAAACATTGCTGCGGGTGGGGAACTCGCAGGACTGAAGGTGATGGTGATCGATGATTCGAAGACCATTCGCCGCACCGCCGAAACGCTGCTGAAGCGGGAAGGTTGTGAAGTAGTGACAGCAACGGATGGTTTCGAGGCACTGGCCAAAATTGCGGACCAGCAACCTCAAATCATTTTTGTCGACATCATGATGCCGCGCCTGGATGGGTACCAGACGTGCGCGTTGATCAAGGGCAACCAGCTCTTCAAATCGACGCCGGTGATCATGTTGTCGTCCAAAGATGGCCTGTTCGACAAGGCGCGCGGCCGCATCGTCGGTTCCGAGCAATATCTGACCAAGCCGTTCACCCGCGAAGAACTACTGAGCGCGATCCGCACGTACGTCCACGCCTGACCAGGGGGAAAGGCAACATGGCTCGAATTATATTGATCGAGGACTCGCCCACCGACAGGGCAGTCTTCAGTCAATGGCTGGAAAAAGCAGGCCATACGGTCGTCGCCACCGATACCGCAGAAGAGGGACTTGAGCTGGTTCGCAGCCAGGCGCCCGATCTTGTGTTGATGGATGTGGTGTTGCCCGGTATGAGCGGCTTCCAGGCAACGCGTGCACTTGCACGCGACCAGGCCACCAAGGACATTCCCGTGCTGCTGGTCAGCACCAAGGGCATGGAAACCGACAGGGCTTGGGGTCTGCGACAAGGTGCAAGCGACTACATCGTCAAGCCGCCGCGCGAAGACGATCTAATCGCGCGCATCAGACAATTGGTGCGTTGATGCGCTCTCCATTCGACATTCTCGAAGACTACGAGCGTCGTAGTCTGGCGCACGCCACGCCCCTGCCGGAACGCCAGTTCTCGGCAGATATCTGGCGCGGCGTGGGGTATCGCGTCGGGACCCGGCGATTGGTCTCGGACTTCCGCGAAGTTGCGGAAATCGTGCCGATGCCGCCGGTCACTCCGGTGCCGGGCGCACAGCCCTGGCTGCTGGGCGTAGGCAACCTGCGCGGCAATCTGTTCCCAGTGATCGATCTGAAGCAGTTCCTGGAGGGCCGTCGCACGGTGCTCCAGGAAGGCCAGCGTGTGCTGATCATGCGTCAGAGCGGCGGCGACGTCGCGCTGACCATCGATGAGCTGTACGGCCAACGCAGCTTCGAGCAGGTCCAGGTGGTGGAACCCGGCGAGTTGGCGCAAGGCCGCTACGCCCATTTCATCGACCGCGCCTTCCGCAACGAGACGCAGGACTGGGGTGTGTTTTCCCTGGCGTTGCTGTCGCGCACTCCTGAATTCCGGCAGGCCGCGGCCTAAGCCGCGACCCCGCCACGTCATACAGATTGAGGTCGAACCATGAGTACCGCCCCGGACGCCCGCAAGACCAACGAGCTCGGCAGCGTCAGCACCAGCTTCTGGCTTGGCTTGCTGGTGTTGTCGATGATCGTGTTTGGCGCCAACACCGGCGTCGCGACCTGGCAGGGCAGTCGACTTGCCGGTGCCGGCACCGGCGCGGCCGACTTGCAGGTGCTCTCGCAGCAGCTGGCCAACCAGGGCCGCGAAGCGGTGTCCGGCGACACCAAGGCCTTTGCCGCGTTCAAGGAGACCAAGGGCCGCATCGACAGCACGGTGAGCGAACTGGATGGCCGTTACGGCCAGGAAGGCTCGATCGCCAGCGCGATGGCGCAGCTCAAGGCGACCTGGCTGCCACTGAGCAAGAACGCCGATCAGGTCATCGCCAGCGAACCGGCGGTGCTGGCGATCGCAGACAACGCCAACCGCTTCTCCGGCAGCGTCCCGCAATTGCAGGCGCAGTTGAACGAAGTGGTGCGTGCGATGACCGTCAGCGGCGCGCCGGCTTCGCAGATCTACAACACCTTGCAGCAGGTCGTGGTGGCCGGAACCATGGCGCGGCGGGTGACCGAAATCCGCGCCGGCGAAGACAATGCGGCCGCCTCAGGCGACGCACTGGCACGCGACTCGGTGGTGTTCACGCAGATGCTCGACGGCCTGCGCGCAGGCAACGAAGAACTCGGCATCGCCGCAGTGCGCAACCCCGCTGCGTTGTCGGCGCTTGAGCAGTCGCAGGCGCAGTGGGCGACGATGAAGAAAGATGTCGACGCCATCCTCGCCAGCTCGCGCAACCTGTTCGCCGCACAGTCCTCGGCCGATGCGCTGACGGATGGCTCCGGCAAGATGCTCGTCGACAGCAAGAAGCTGTTCGACGCCTTCTCCGCGTTCGGTTCGGTGCGCGACACGCGCCTGTTCCCGAACTTCTGGCTGGGCGTGGTGTCCGGCCTGTTCGCGCTGCTGGCGATCATCGGCTTCGTGTGGAGCTCGGTGCGTGTGCGAACCCGCGAGCAGGACGTGCGCTACCAGTCGCAGGTGGAATTCAACAGCCGTAACCAGCAGGCGATTATGCGGTTGCTGGACGAAATCAGCTCGCTCGGCGAGGGCGACCTGACCGTGAAAGCGTCGGTGACCGAGGACATGACCGGCGCCATCGCCGACGCCATCAACTACGCCGTGGACGAACTGCGCCACCTGGTGACCACCATCAACGACACCTCCGCGAAGGTGGCCGTGTCGACCCAGGAAACCCAGGCCACGGCGATGCAGCTGGCCGACGCGGCCGGCCAGCAAGCCAACCAGATCACCACGGCTTCCGAGCGCATCAGCGAAATCGCTGCCAGCATTGAGCAGGTGTCGCGCAACTCCACCGAGTCGGCCGAAGTGGCGCAGCGCTCGGTGGTCATCGCCGCCGAAGGTGCCGGCGTGGTGCGCGAGACGATCCAGGGCATGGACCAGATTCGCGACCAGATCCAGGAAACCTCCAAGCGCATCAAGCGGCTGGGCGAATCTTCGCAGGAGATCGGCTCGATCGTGGAACTGATCAACGACATTTCCGAGCAGACCAACATCCTGGCGCTCAACGCCGCGGTGCAGGCAGCATCGGCCGGCGAAGCCGGTCGCGGTTTCGCTGTGGTGGCCGACGAAGTGCAGCGCCTGGCAGAACGCACCTCTAGTGCGACCCGACGCATCGAAGGTTTGGTGCAGACCATTCAGGCCGATACCAACGAAGCGGTCAGCTCGATGGAGCAGACCACCTCCGAAGTGGTGTCCGGTGCGCGCCTGGCCGAAGACGCCGGCACCGCGCTGACCGAAATCGAGCGCGTGTCCAACGCCTTGAATAACTTGATTAAGAACATCTCCATCGCTGCGCACCAGCAGTCGGCCGCGGCGACGGATATCACACAGACCATGGGCGTGATCCGTCAGATCACCAGCCAGACATCGCAGGGTGCGGAGCAGACGGCCGAATCAATCGGCAATCTGGCGCAGCTCGCTGCCGATCTGCGCCGTTCGGTCGCCGACTTCAAGCTGCCGGCGTGACCACGACGCGGAACGGGAAAGGATCAGCAGATGGCGCGTAGTAGCGTTACGTCGATGCAGGAAGTGACCGGTTGCTGCGCTAGCGGCACCTCGGTCGTAGTCAGGGGGCTGCAATGAGTGCGCTTCGCGATGCGATGAGTCACGCCGCACTGGGCTGGGTCAAGCCAGAGCTGGACGAGACGTTGCGCCAGGCGCGCAACGAGATCGAATACTTTGCCCAAGAACCGTCCGACACCAGTCGGATGCGGTTCTGCGCCGGCTACCTGCACCAGGTGCAGGGCACGCTGCGCATGGTCGAGCTGTATGCGCCGGCGATGGTGGCCGAAGAGCTTGAGCTGCTGGCCAAGGCCGTGCAGGTGGGCGAGGTTGCCGATCATGACGAAGCCTGCGCCATGCTGATGCGCGGCACCGTGCTGCTGCCCGATTATCTGGAGCGCTTGCAGAACGGTCACCGCGACATTCCGATCGTGTTGTTGCCGCTGCTCAATGAGATCCGCGCCACCCGTGGCCAGCCGGGTCTCAACGAGAGCGTGCTGTTCGCGTTCGACCCGCAGGCCGGTGTTGCCACCGAGGCCGAGCTGGATCACGCGCGCGGTAGCCTGAGCGGGCGTAATCGCGAATTGCTCGACACCGTCGGTAATGCGGTCAAGGAAGAATTGTTGCGCGTGAAAGACGCGCTGGACCTGCATCTGCGCACCGGTGGCGACATCGCCGAGCTGCAGACCCAGGTCAAGGATCTGGGCAGCGTTGCCGACACCCTGGGCATGATGGGCTTGGGTGTGGCGCGCAATGTCGTCGTACAGCAGCGCGATGCCTTGGCGCGCGTAGTCGATGGCCAGACCCGGATGGACGAAAGCGTGCTGCTGGATGTCGCCGGCGCGCTGCTGTACGTGGATGCATCGCTGGACGATCAGGTGGCCAGCCTTGGTGCCGACCCGGGCGATGGCACCGAGGTCAGCAACAGTGCCAACTCCTCGGAAGTGCGTCGTACGGTTGATGTGCTGGCACAGGAAGCGATCGCCAACTTTGGTGCGGCGCGCGAGCATTTCGTTGCCTTCATCGAAACCAACTGGGACCACGCCCGTCTGGCCAATGTGCCGCACCTGCTGGGTGAAGTCGGTGGTGCGTTGCGCATTCTCGAATTGCCGCAGGCTGCCGATTATCTGGAAGGCGTGCGTCGTTACGTCGATCTGGAATTGATCGGCAAGCAGCGCGTGCCCAGCGGCCGCCAGCTGGACACCCTGGCCGATGCGATGGCCAGCCTGGAGTACTACCTGGAAGCCCTGCGCGAGCGTCGTCCCGGCCGCGAAGAGATTCTCGACATCACCCGTAACAGCCTGGAAACGCTGCGTTACTGGCCGCTGCCGTCGGGCGAGCCATCCGATTTGCCGATCGGTGCCGACCAACCGGGCAGCGTGGCCGAACCGCAGCCGGTGGCCGCCCCGCCGTTGCAGCATGCCGACACGCCGCAGGCCGCCAACGATGCCGCGCCCACGCCGTCGCTGGAATGGGCCAACGAGACCGTAGTCCAAACGCCGTTCGCTGCCAGTGTGGTGCATGCCACCGGCGCGGCCGCGACCGATACGGTGTTCTCGTTCGACCCGGTGGCCGCTGAAGAAACCGTGTCCGGCCAGTCGCATGTGCCGTTCACGGTGGCGCCGCTGGATCTGTCCGACGACGGCGCGCAAGCGCCCGGCGATTGGCAGATGGAAACCAGCGAGCAGGCCGCACCGATCGCCACCTCTGCGTTCGACCCGGTGTCGGCGGAGCAGGACGGCAGCGAGGCCGCGCAGGTCAGCTACACCGTAGATCTGAGTGCGCTGGAGCAGGAACACGCCGCCGAGCCGGTGGTTGCCGAGGAAGCGCCGCTGCAGATCGAGCAGATCGAGCTGCCTGGCGATGCCGAGCAGACCGAAGCGCCGTTGGATTTCATTGCCGAGAATGCAGCGCGTCGCGCGCAGACCAGCATCGAAGATGCGTTTTCGCCGCCGCCGCTTCCGCCGCAGCAACTGGACGACCCATTCGTCGAATCTGTGGAACAGCCGCAGGATGCCCCGTCTGAAGCAACATCCGAGCCGGCCGCTCCGCGCGTGCAGCAGGCGGTGGTCAGCGAGTTCGAACTGGACGACGCATCTACCGCGTTCCTGGCCCAGCTCGATGTAGCGGCCGCGCAGTTCGATGTGCAGCGTCCACAGGCACCGGTAGCCGCAGCCGAGGCTGAAACCGCGCAGGCACCGGCCGAACCCGCGTCTGGTGAAACAACTCAGGCTGCAACCGCCGCCGATGCCGGCATTTTTGGCGGCTTCGGCGACAGCGATATCGACGACGATATCCGCGACGTCTTCCTGGAAGAATTCGACGAAGAACTGGTCAACCTGGGCCAGCTGTTGCCGGTGTGGCGCGCCGCACCCAGCAGCCCGGAACACCTGCGCCCGATCCGCCGCGTCTTCCACACCCTGAAGGGCAGTGGGCGTCTGGTCGGTGCCAGTGTGCTTGGCGAGTTCAGTTGGAAGATCGAGAGCATGCTCAACCGCGTGCTCGATAATTCGCGACCGGCCAGCCCGGCGGTCGTGGCGATGGTCGCATTGGCCCACGACGTGCTGCCGCAGTTCAACGCCGCGCTACGCGACCAAGGCCGCATCAGCGCCGATCTGCCGGAAATCCAGGCCATTGCCGAGCGCGTTGCCGCAGGCGAAGAGGTCTACTACGTGCCCGCGGCCGCCGCGCCGGTGGCTGCCGACGCTGTCGCGCTTCCGCTTGCAGCAGGCGTGTTTGCCGCCAGCGGTGGAACGCCTGCCTCGGTGGACAGCGTGCTACGCGAGATCCTGGAAGCTGAGGTCGCCACGCATCTGGACACGGTGAACGGCTGGCTGCAGGCCAGCCAGGCCGAGCCGCAGTTGGCGACCGAAGAACTGCTGCGCGCCGTGCACACGATGAGTGGGGCCTTCGCGATGACCGACGTGCCGGAAATCACTCTGGTGACAAGCCCGGCCGAAAGCTACGTCAAGCGCCTGCTGGCTGCTTCGGTCACGCCGTCGGCGGAAGGCATTGAGGCGATTACCGCCACAGCTGCCGCGATCGCCACCACGGTGACCGCGCTGCGCGCCGATGCCCCGTTGATTCCGTCGTTCACACCGTTGACCGAGCGCTTGCGTGCGCTGGTGCACACCTTGCCGGAAGCGCAATGGCCGCCGCAGGTGTTCCTGGACGAGCTGGACGATGTCGATGCAGCAAGCGATACGGTAGACGGCAGCACTGCCTCGGTCGAACTGACCGGTGCGCAGGATCTGTCGCAATACCTGGATGCCAGCGCGCTGCCATCCGACGCGCCCGCACCGACGCAAGACGCCGAAGGCGCACAGCCGCAGTCGGACGACGCGCCGATTGCCGTGGACGAACTGGCCGAGGCAGAAGCCGAGCACGATGCGGCACACACATTGGTCGAAGCCGTCGCCTGGGATGCGACCGAGCTGCAACATGCGCAGACCGCACCGCACGACCACGCTGCAGAGGAGCCGGCTGAGGCAGCTGCTGATGTCGTTGCCAGCGAGCACGATGCCGACGCGATCAGCACGCATGCCGACACCGTTGCGGTCGACGAACTAGCCGACGCGGAAGCTGCGTTGGGCGATGCGCAAACGCTGGCTGCGGCCGATGCCGAGCAGGCTACGGACACGCATGCGCATCACGCGCC
Organism: Xanthomonas vasicola pv. musacearum NCPPB 4379; assembly: GCF_000277895.2. Taxonomy (NCBI): domain Bacteria; kingdom Pseudomonadati; phylum Pseudomonadota; class Gammaproteobacteria; order Lysobacterales; family Lysobacteraceae; genus Xanthomonas; species Xanthomonas vasicola. The sequence continues at coordinate 1,369,087 of NZ_CP034655.1, forward strand.
GACGCACGACGATCAGGGTGCAGCAGGCGCTGACGACGCGGTCGAGAGCATTGAAGCACTGGCGTCCGTGCACGCAGACACTGCGTTGGCTGAAGACGCTAACGCAAGCAACGCGGAAGACTGGACGCCGGAAACCGCAGCGCTGGACAGCGTGTCGGCCGACCAGGACGGCTACACGGCCGATCAGGTTGGTCAGGAACACGCGGACACGCACGCACACTCTGGCGAACAGCCGGCAGATGAGGCAGCGCAGCACAGCGACACCGCGCTGCTGCATGCTGGCGAGTCGTATGCGGGCGGACAGCAGCACGCCGATTCCAGCGAGCAGTGGCAGACGGACGCGCATGCGGGCGAAGCCGAGCACGCGACGGAACACGAGCGCGCCGAAGCCGAGCATTTCGAGGCACAGCACTCCGAAGCTGAGCAAGCCGAAGCCGAGCAAGCCGAAGCCGAGCATGCAGAAACGCACCACGCTCATGCCGAGCAGGCCAACGCCGATGCCATGCCCGATCACACCGTCGAATCGGTGCAGGCATTCGAAATGGCGCATGCAGCTGACCAGGTCGAAGAAGCGGGTGATCCGCAATCCGACACTGCACCTGAGCTACACGACGCACAGGCTTCCACGTCCGATGACGCGGCGCACGCCGACGAGCATGTAGCGGCCGACGCGATTGCCGCAGCCGAACACACAGAGCACGTCGAGCAGGCAGGGCAGGCAGGGCAGGCAGAACATACGGACGCTAGCGAGCACGCCGTTGCCGACCAGCACGCCAACGACTCCGCAGAGCACCGCGCAGCCGCCAGCGAGCACGCCACAGCCGACCACAGTGCAGCCGAGCCGGAAGACGCCACCCCCGTTGCCGCCTTCAGCGCACCGGTGGAAGACGCCGCGCCTGCTGAGGCGGCAAGCAACGACGCCGGCGCAGCATTCGATATCGGCCCACTCAACTTCGATCAACTCGACGGCGAGCTGGTCGACATCTTTGTCGAAGAAGGCCGCGATCTGCTGGACCACTGCGATGGTTTGATCGCCCGCATGCGCGAAGTGCCGGAAGACCGCGATGTCCTCAACGGACTGCAACGCGACCTGCACACGCTCAAGGGCGGTGCGCGCATGGCCGGCATCAACGCCATCGGCGATCTCGGTCACGCGATCGAATCGCTGCTGGAAGCGGTGGCGGCCAACCGTACCGACATCGACCGCGACGACGTGCGTCTGTTCGAGCGCGGCTTCGACCGCCTGCACCAGCTGTTGACCCGTACCGGCATGCACCGCGCCGTGGCGATGCCGACCGATCTGGTCGAAGCCTTCGAAACCCGTACCCGTGGCCGCAATGCCGCCCCGCCCAGCGACGCCGATGTCCGCGCGATCGCCAAGGCGTCGGTGGAGCCGGCACCGCTGTCCGCACCGATTCCGGTGGAAGGGCAGACCGAAGAAGACTTCCTGCCGCGTGTGCAGCACGAGCAGGTGCGCGTGCGCGCCGATCTGCTCGACCGTCTGGTCAACCATGCCGGCGAAGTGGCGATCTACCGCTCGCGCCTGGAACAGCAGTTGGGCGCGTTCCGCGGCGCCATGGGCGAGCTGGATCGCACCAACGCCCGTCTGCGCGACCAGTTGCGCCGTCTGGATCTGGAAACCGAAGCGCAGATCGTGGCGCGTTATCAGCGCGAACAGGACCAGGGTGATCGCACCTTCGATCCGCTGGAACTGGACCGCTTCTCCACCTTGCAGCAGCTCAGCCGCGCGCTGAACGAATCGGCGGCCGACTTGGGCGGCTTGCAAGGTGTGCTGGAAGATCTGTCGCGTCAGTACGACAGCTTGCTGCAACAGCAGTCGCGCGTCAGCTCCGAACTGCAGGACGGCCTGATGCGCGCGCGCATGGTGCCGTTCGACGGCTTGGTGCCGCGTCTGCGCCGTGTGGTGCGTCAGGCGGCCAACGACACTGGCAAGCAAGTGCATCTGTTGCTGGAAGGCACCCAGGGCGAACTCGATCGCAACGTGCTCGATCGCATGGTCGCGCCGCTGGAACACATGCTGCGTAACTCGGTGGCGCACGGGCTGGAAACGCCCGAGCAACGCCGCGATGCGGGCAAGCCGGAAGAAGGCAGCATCGCGATCCGTCTTCGCCGCGAAGGCTCGGAAATCGTGCTGGAAGTAGCCGACGACGGCGCCGGGCTGGACCGTGATGCGATCCGTCGCCGTGGCGAACAGCGCGGCCTGATCGAGCCCGGCCAGGAGCTCAGCGATGCCGAACTGGATGGCCTGATCTTCGCCTCCGGTTTCAGCACCTCCGAGCAGGTCAGCCAGTTGGCTGGCCGTGGCGTGGGCATGGACGTGGTGCGCAACGAAGTGCGTCAGCTCGGCGGCTCGGTGGACATCCACTCGGTGCGCGGCCAGGGCGTCACCTTCACTCTGCGTCTGCCGCAGACGCTGGCGGTCACCCAGGCGGTGTTCGTGCGCATCGGCGAAACCACCTTCGCGGTGCCGGTGGGTTCGGTCAGCGGTATCGGCCGCATCTCGCGCACCCGTTACGAGTCGGGCGAGGGCGGTTACCACTACGCCGGCGAAGAGTACGTACTGCACGACCTCGGCTCGCTGGTCGGCCAGGCCGCGGCACGTGCCGATGGCCAGGCGCAGGTGCCATTGTTGCTGGTGCGTGCGGGCGACCTGCGCGCTGCGGTGGCGATCGATCAGGTGCTGGGCAACCGCGAAATCGTGGTCAAGCCGGTGGGCCTGCAGATCGCCTCGGTGCCGGGTATCTATGGCGCCACCATTACCGGCGATGGCCGCGTAGTGGTGATTCTGGACGTCGCGCCGCTGGTGCGTCGTTACCTCAGCCAGCCGGCGAGTCCGACGCTGGAAACGCAGACCGAAGCGCAGCGTCAGGTGCCGCTGGTGATGGTGGTCGACGATTCGCTGACCATGCGCAAGGTCACCAGCCGCGTGCTGGAACGCCACAACCTGGATGTCAGTACCGCACGCGACGGTGTCGAGGCGCTGGAACTGCTCGAAGAGCGCGTGCCCGACCTGATGCTGCTGGATATCGAAATGCCGCGCATGGACGGCTATGAACTGGCGACCGCGATGCGTGCCGACCCGCGCTTCAGGGCGGTGCCGATCGTGATGATCACCTCGCGCAGTGGCGAGAAGCATCGCCAGCGTGCCTTCGAGATTGGCGTGCAGCGTTACCTGGGCAAGCCTTACCAAGAGTTGGATCTGATGCGAAACGTGTATGACCTGCTGGGGATCGCCCGTGTCCGAGACTAATGGCGCAATGGGAACTCCGGTTGCTTTGCTGGGTCGTCCGGGTCAGGCGCGTGAGCGCCTGCGCGAAGCACTTGGCCTGGCCGGTGCGCAGGTGGTGCTGGAAGACGAGCCATCCGCAGTCGATGTGCAGATGCTGCGCGACGCCGAGCCGGTGGCAGTGCTGGTGTCACTGGAACCGTCGATCGAAGACGCGCTCGAAGCGCTGGAGCCGGCCTTCAACATGCCTGGTGTTACGGTGATCTTCGACGAGGCCGAACTGACAGTGCGGCGCGAAGGCTGGGAAGCGCAGCGCTGGGTGCGCCATCTGGCCGCCAAACTGCACGGGCATGCCGACGTCTTGCCGCCGGGCACCGAAACCGAACCGTCGCTGCAGCCCGAGCCGGGTTTGACGCTGGCCTCGCGCCAGCATTCGGACCTGCAGCTGGATCAACACCTGGAAGCCGCAGCGCATGCGTTCGAAAGCATGCCCAGCGATGCCTTGTTCGCACGTCCATCCACGCATGACACGGCACCAGCTGCTGCCGAAAAGCCGGGCCTGAGCCTGGGCGATTCCAGCACCTGGGGCTTGGTGGACGAAGTGACCGTGGTGGTGCGCCCGCGCGCCGAAGCGGATGTGTTTGCGCTGTCGACCGGCGGATTGTCGCTGGTGGATCTGGAGCACAGCGGCAGCGTCACCGGCGCAGTGCTGGTGATGGCCGGCATCGGCGGGCCGGATGCGATCCGCCGTCTGCTGAGCGCCTTGCCGCCGGAATTCCCGCGCGCGGTGCTGGTGCGCATGACCCTGGATGGCGGAAAGTACGGCAACCTGGTGCGGCAGATGGGGCGCGTGTCTGCGCTGCCGGTCGAACTGGGTGAGGCGGGGCAGGTGGTCGCACCGGGCAAGGTGTACGTGCTCTCCGACGAAGTTGGTGTGCACCAGCATGCTGGCGCGCTGGCATTCGTGGCGCCGGCCGACCCGGCCGGCCTGATCGCTGCGCTGCCGCCGGCCGACAGTGCGGTGCTGATGCTCAGCGGTGCCAACGAGGCGATGGTGGAAGCATCGCTGGCCTTGGCGGAGCAGGGGGGCTGGTTGGCCGGGCAATCCACCGACGGCTGTTACGACCCCGCCGCCGCCGCGCGTCTGGCGCGGCAAGGCATTCTGACCGGCAACCCTGCGCAGCTGGCGCAGGCGCTGGCACAGCGTTGGCCGGCATAAGCCGGGCGCTCCCCTTCGAATCGGAATCATGCGATGAGCTACGCCAATAACGACGAAATCCGCGGCGTCCTGATCCAGGCCGGCAGCGAGCGCGTGCTGCTGCCGAACGCCACGGTGGCCGAGGTGATGTCGCGTGTGGCGGTGGAACCGCTGCCCGACATGCCGCGTTGGGTGGTCGGGCGTATCGATTGGTACGGCTGGAAAGTGCCGCTACTGTCGTTCGCACGCCTCAGCGGCATGGGCGAAGAGCCCGCTGCGGTCAACAACAAGGTCATCGTGTTGAAGGCATTGGGCGGTAATCCGGCGCTGCCGTATTTCGCGCTGCTGACCGCCTCGTTCCCTCAGCTGATTTCGGTGCCGCGTGATGGCCTGCTGGCCGACGCATCGGAAGATGCGCTGCCCGACGGCGTGCACATGCGCGTGCTGCTGGGCGAGCAAAGCGCCTTGTTGCCTAACCTGGACGCTATCGAAGCGCAGCTCAGTCAGGTCTTTGCTGCCGCTGCGGCCTGAGCGCAGTTGGTGCAGTCACTGTGCTCGCTGACAGGCGAGCGCAGGCATACAGTGCAGCGACGCGCGTTGTACTGATTGATCGGTGATGACGTGTGGGTTGCAGTCGGGTGCTCTGGGTCAGGCACAAGATGGTGCGCTGCTTTTCGGCGAAGGCTTGCGGAGCTTGATCTGTATGGCATCAGCTGGATGTACGTGGCGGCGAGATTGCGTGCATGTTTGAGGCGTGCAAGCTTAGAGCAGCCAACAAAACGACTGCACAGCCGCCAGGCGCGCGCCGCCTGCGCCCGGCATCGGCATCTATCACTCGTCCACCGCGGTTCCTGTGCGCCGTCCATTCCCGCCTGACGACTCCTCGCTACGTTGTGTCAGCTGCTCTTGAGGCGCGGCAGTCGTGAGTCTTCCGGTATTTGCGCCGGTCCGGCATGCCGACGGCGTGGTGCTATGCGATCTAGCCATTGTCGACCCGGCTGCAATGGCAAACTACCACACGCGTAATCGCAGCCACCTCGCCGATGCGATGCCGCTGCGACCGCCTGCGTTCTATACCGTCTACGGTTGGCGTCGCTTGTGTATCGCATACCGCAGCGCAGTGCCTGGCGAGCGGGAGTTGCAACTGGTGTTGCTGCAGAACGAGCAGGTGATCGGCACCACCGGGTTCACCCAGATCCAGCGCGGCGCATTTCAGGCTTGCCATCTGGGCTACGGCCTGGACGCGGCGCAGCAGGGGCGAGGGTTGATCCACTGGGCAGCCACGCAGGGAATTGCATTTGCCTTCGGACCGCTTGGCCTACATCGGGTGATGGCGCAATACGTTCCGGAGAACCTGCGCAGTGCGCGTGTGCTGCAGCGGCTTGGCTTCCAGATCGAAGGCTACGCGCGGCGCTACCTGCAGTTGAACGGCCACTGGCGCGACCATGTGCTGACCAGCAGGTTGCGCGACGACGACACGCCTGGCGAAGGCGCGGTGGATGATCGGCCGGGTTGAGGGCGCAGCGCCCGAGAGCTCGAGCCGTAATTCGTCGACGGCTAGATTGCTGTCTTGTGCAAGCGCGATCTGCGTTGCCCAGCCACGTTGTTTGAGTCGATGGCGCAACTGCGCCGCCCAGGTCTGCACTGCCGCTGCATTCGGCGTGGCAGCCATGGTCCGGATCGTTTCCGGCGCCTGTATGCCCGCAGACGCCGAGTAGCCCGCAAGCCACTCGCGTGGCAATGTGGAGAGCTTCAGCACTGTAGTGCGGTGTGTTTCGCCGCGCGCGTCTTCATCTCTCCGCTGTCGTGCCTGCTGTGTGGCGGCGTTGCCGGTCGTTTGCGGCGACGAGGTTGCGCGAGATGCTTCCGGCTGCGGCTTGGCGACCTGCCGTTCCCGTCCTAGTGCAGTTGCAGCCGTTGGCGCGGTGAGCGGCGCTGCACGTGCTCTCGGCACTTCGTTCGTTGCAGGTGGGTTAGCTACCGCGCGCTCGACGCGCAATGACTGATCCTGCGGCGGTGCCGGCAACACCAATGGCGAAGCTACAAGCGCTGGTGCACGCTTGGCTGGTAATGGGGTGGGCGCACTGCTGTCTGTAGGTGCTTCGAGCGCGCCGCTTGCCTGCACGTCGTCATTGCTCGCGGCGCTGGGGGCGGGCGGGGGCGGCGGCGCCATCGCCAGTTGCGCATCGTCTTGCGCTGGCTCCGACGCCGTCGCCGGTTGGTCGGACATCATCTCGGCGGGTGGCGCGGAGGCAGGCGGCGTCACCACACGTGCAGGTAGTGGTGCGCCGACTGGGGCCGGCATGGCGGCTGGCGCCAGTTCCTGCAGTGAAGATGCTGGTTGCCTTGCCACCTGCTCTGCGGAAGCGGGTTCGTCGGCGGACGCGGGGGCAGGTCGCTGCCCAGGCCCCCGGACGCCGCGTTCTGAGGTGCGATCTGCTCTGTCTTCCACAGCGCGGCGCGGACATTTTTTTCTGATTCGGTGGTCGCAGAGACACCTGCAGCCGGTGCAGATGCATCCGGCACAGGTCGACTGGCCTGCCATTGCAGGCAGACGCCAACTGCCAGTGTGACCGAAGCAGCGAGCGCCAGGGGCGGCATCCAGCGATGGCGTCGGGCGCTGCGTCGGGCGGGCGCTGTGCAGACGTTAGATTTTGCGAGTGCAGCAGATGGAGTTGACGCTGCCGAAGCCGGCTTCGAACCGGATGCGAAAGTTGAAGCAGCAACAGAGGCATCAGAGGCAATGAACGCGTAAGAGGCGTTATCGGTGTCAGAGGCCTTAGACGTGTCAGAGACAGAGCACAAGAAGCAGCAAAAAACTTGCAGCCTGATTCGAAGGCCCGTCGGAATTCGCATGCGACGAAAGCGGTGGCGCTGTAGACGAGCCAACAGACCTCGATGCAGAGATAGATCCAGAGACGGATGCAATGTCGGAACTACCTGCCGCTTCCGACGCACCAGACGCCATCGGCATTGGCATCGCATCGGCATCGCATCGGCAGCGCTGCCAGTCTGTTGCGCAATCCAGCTGCGCGCAGCGTCGCTCAGGGGTGCGCCCAGTGTATGGCTGGCGGTGCCGCCCTGCGCAAGACGTGCCTGCACAGCCGCGCGTTGTGCCGCCTGCGCAGCCGTGATCCAGCGCGGCTGCGCATGGTCCTTTTCGTTGCCCGTCGCCAGCCAGATCCATAAATCGGCCACGTTGCGGCTGAGCCCGGGCTGGACCAACATGCAACGGTTGTGCACGGATCCGCATGCGATAACGCCGCAACAAGGTTTATCCGCACGCGATGCTGCCGCATGATGGAAGGCTGGTGCCGCACTGCGCGGCCGCTCGTTTCCATCATGGAGTTGCCCGCATGATTCAACGTCGTCACTTCCTCAAGAGCGCCACGCTGGGCGCGATCGCGTCCGGGCTGGCCGGCTGGGGCGCACGCGCGCAAGCCGCGGTGGGCGCCTCGCAGGGCGTGCGGCCGCCGGCGCTGCCGCGTGGTGCGGCGCGGGTGATTTCCACGTGGGACTTCGGCATTGCCGCCAATCAGGAGGCCTGGAGAATTCTCAGCAGCGGCGGTATCGCGCTGGATGCGGTGGAAGCCGGTGTGCGTGTGCCGGAAGCGGATCCGACCAATCCCACCGTCGGCCTGGGCGGTTATCCGGACCGCGACGGGCGGGTGACGCTGGACGCCTGCATCATGGATCACCTGGGCAATTGCGGCGCGGTGGCAGCGTTGGAAGATGTGGTGCATGCCATCTCCGTAGCGCGCGCGGTGATGGAGAAAACGCCGCACGTGATGTTGGTCGGCGATGGCGCGCGGCAGTTTGCGTTGGAGCAGGGCTTTCCGAAAGCCAAGCTGCTGACCCCAAGTTCGGAAGCGGCGTGGAAAGAGTGGTTGAAGACGTCGAAATATTCGCCGGAAGCCAATGTCGAAAACCGCGCCTGGCGCGATGCCAAGTTGCCCGGCGGCAAAGACAATCACGACACCATCGGCATGCTGGCGCTGGATACGCACGGCAATCTGTCCGGTGCATGCACTACCAGCGGCATGGCGTGGAAAATGCACGGGCGCGTGGGCGACAGCCCGATCATCGGTGCGGGCTTGTACGTGGACAACGACGTGGGCGGCGCAACCTCGACCGGTGTGGGCGAAGAAGTGATCCAGAATGTGGGCAGTTTTGCAGTGGTGGAAATGATGCGGCAGGGCAAGTCGCCAGCCGATGCATGCCGCGAAGTGGTGATGCGGCTGATCCGCCGTAAGCCGGAATTGACGCGCACATTGCAGGTCGGCTTTTTGGCGATGAACAAGCGTGGTGAAGTAGGCGCGTTTGCGATCCAGAAAGGCTTCAGTTACGCGGTGTGCGATGCGCAGCGGCAGGATCTGTTGGTGCCTGGCGAGAGCCACTACACCAGCGAGCCGGCAGCATGAGTGCATTAGGTCTTGAAGTGGCGGCCGATTCGGTGGCCTCGGCACTCGCGGCGCAAGAAGGCGGGGCGATGCGCGTGGAGCTGTGCGGTGGGCTGGATGGCGGCGGGCTGACGCCGTCGTTCGGCACATTGGCAATGGTGCGCGAGCGGTTGCGGATTCCGCTGTATGTGTTGATTCGTCCGCGCGTGGGTGATTTCGTGTTCGACGCTGCCGAAGTGGAGGTGATGCGTCGCGACGTGGAGCAGTGCGTGCGGCTTGGCTGCAATGGGGTGGTGCTGGGCGCGCTGGACCGGCATGGGCAGGTCGATCTGCCGACGATGCGTGTGTTGATCGAAGCAGCAGGGTCGTTGGGAGTGACGTTTCATCGTGCGATTGATGTCAGCGCCAATCCATCGCGTGTGCTGGAAGATGCGATCGCGCTGGGTTGCGAGCGTGTGCTGACCTCGGGCGCGCGTGCGAGTGCGCTGGAGGGCATCGACACCATTGCCGCGTTGGTGCGGCAGGCAGCCGGGCGCATCGGCATCATGCCCGGTGCCGGGCTTTCCGAGCACAACATCCGCACCCTACGGCAGCACACCGGCGCCCACGAATTCCATGCGTCGGCGCGTGGCGTGATCGCCGCCCAGGTGCCGTCGCCGCACCCGTATATCCACGATCTGGGCGGAGACTACCAGCGGACCGATACCGCGCGGGTACAACGGATGGTGGACGCGTTGCAGCACACGTGAAACGCGCGCAATGCTCCGCTCGCCAGGGAGGCGCTGCCTGCGTTGCGCAGGCACGCTGACGGAGATGCGCGATGGGCTGCTGCGCCTGTCGCGTTGGCCATCTACGGATGGCCTGAAGGTTCCGGGCTTGTTGGCTGTTCGTCATCAGCGTCGTCGCTGACCTGCTCGGGAATGTGCGGCGTGAAAGCGGGAAAGTGCGCGCGGTCTTCCGGGTGTGCGTTGACGATCAGCTCCCGGGTCTGCCACATCTGGACTGCCTTGGCTAGCGTCGCTGCGTCGAGCTGGCGTCCTTCGTGATAAGCGAACTGCCCGAGATAATCGGCGATGCCCAGATGCGCGTTCCTCTGCGCCTTCCAGCTGCTGGCATCCATGAAGAAGCGGCTTTCGTCTTCCGCGGTCGCGTTTTCTCCGGGTGTTGGGGGACATGGGCCTGCTAGGGATGGTCTGATCAACGCGACCGGAAAACGAAGCAACCGCATCCGCCGCGCTGAGGGCGCTCAAATCGCCGATTTTTTGCCGGTTTCGGCACGTTTGCGGGGTGTTGCCTGGATTACAGGCACAGCTTCCCCGCAGCAGGCATTAACGCTTTGCGCGTCAGCCACAGATTCGATAGTGCAAACAGCGTCAGCACCTGTGCGGTGTTCTTCGCCAAACCGCGATAGCGCACCTTGACGTAACCAAACTGACGCTTGATCACCCGAAACGGGTGTTCCACCTTCGCACGCAGGCTGGCTTTGGTGTGCTCCCAGCGCTTGGCCAACTTCAGTTCGCGCTTATTCTTGATCTGCTTCAGCTTCGAGGGCTTCTCCGCGATCAGGTAGCGCAGCGTGCGCTTGCCCTTCATCTCATCGCGCTTGTCCAGCCCGGTGTAGCCGCTGTCGCCGCTCACAGTGTCTTCCTTGCCGTGCAGCAGCTTGTGCGCCTGCGTGATGTCCGCTGCGTTGGCCGCCGTGCATTCCACGTGGTGCACCAGGCCCGACTCATCGTCCACCCCGATGTGCGCCTTCATCCCGAAGAAGTACTGGTTGCCCTTCTTGGTCTGGTGCATGTCCGGATCGCGCTCGCCATCCTTGTTCTTGGTCGAACTTGGCGCCGCAATGATCGTGGCATCCACGATCGTCCCGCCCCGCAGACTCTGCCCTTTACGCGACAGGTGCGCGTTGACCCGGTTGAACAGCTTGCGCGCCAAATCATGCCGCTCCAGCAAATGCCGGAAGTTGAGAATCGTCGTTTCATCCGGCACCTCATCCAGCCCGCCGATCTTCGCAAAACGGCGCATCGACACCGTGTCGTACAGTGCTTCTTCCGCCGATGGATCGCTCAGTGCGTACCACTGCTGCAAAAAGTGGATGCGCAGCATCGTCTCCAGCCGATACGGCTGTCGCCCCGGCTGCCCCGACTTCGGGTAGTGCGGTTCGATCAGTGCCAGCAGATCCTTCCACGGCACGACCTGGTCCATCTCGGCCAAGAACACCTCACGCCGCGTCCGCTTGCGCTTGCCGTTGTACTCCGCATCGCCGAAGGTCAGTTGCATCGTCGTTGTCCCGTTGCGTCTGTGTGATTGTCGCAGGATCAAGGGGAGTTGTTCAGAGTTTCCTTAGGAGTGCAGCAATGGCTTTCCCAAACGCAGTCAATCCGCAGATCACCGATGCCGTCACGCAGACCAACGTCAAGGTCGTTGGCCAAGCCCCAGCCGCTGCGATCGGTTTGATTTACCAGAGCATGGCCCGTTCGACCGGCATCTTGTTTCAGAATGCAGTCTCTGCACAACAGCAGCAGAATACGTTGGCGCAGGCGGCCACTCATCAGGGCTTGATGCAGACCTACGTTGATGAGACGGCCGCGTCCGCGGCAGATGTCCCAAAACTTGCGCGAGGCGATAGCGCAGACAATTTGAAAAGTCTGCTCACTGTGCTCAAGTCATTCAACACTGCGAAGTAACCGCCTGCGACGACAGCGTCACGGCTGTCGCCACGTGCGCCGACGCAAGGCTTTGCTCAGGCGGCGTTGTCGTCGCGTACCTGCGGAGGCAGCAGTGTCTGTGGTTTCTTGGCCGATTCGGTCTGGCACAGGAACGTCATCAGGTGCGCGGCCTCGGCACTGCCCATGGGCTTGCTGTGGATGTGCTCTGCAAAGGCGTGCTGGGTGTGCTCCGGACCTGCGGGAACGGACTCTTGTGTAACGGTAGACGACGACATGCAACGCTCCTGGAACCTGCAATCAAGCCGTCTACGTCGCAAGTAAGCGCATCCGTAACGGAGTCAGCCGGTGATATTGCCTGGAATCTGTGCCGTCCGATACCTCGACGGTATGCGGGCGGCGCAGCGGCACCGGACGTTCTGATAACGGCGGCTGCGTCCATGTCTAAAGCGCCATCGGCAGAAATCTGCTCCGGCGTTTCGTTCTGATTGCCCAATAGGGCCGAAGGCGATTGGGCGACTTGCAAGAACGCGGCGACTCAACAGCTGGATCGCTGCCGGCGCGTTCTGGCGCAGTGCCAGCTCCGCCCGGCTATCCATGCGGCGGCTTGCATCTTGCCAATCTGGCCTGGAGGTACTCAATGGCGGGCTTTCTCGGGGATAAATCGCACGCCGCCTAGCCGGGCCGGAGAATTCGTTTCCGGAATTGCGAGTTCGTTGCAGCAAGACTGGATGGAAAGGACAAGCGCACCATCGCCGCACTACATCGGTTGGAGTTTGCTCATGCGTGTTCAACGATCCACTGCACAGCATCTTGTCACACGCGATTCTGCGGCCATTGAAACGCCGCCCGCTTCAGAATCGCCGCAACATGGACAGGGTTGGCCACTGGGGTTGAACGTGCTGCAGACGCGGCCACTGCCCAAACGCACACACCGCGATGAGAGCGAGCGACGACCGCACCACGGAGATGCCAATGCCCGAGTTGCCGAAGCGGAGGCGGTCTATGACGTCTTCGTGGTCGCAAAGTACTTGGCCGACCCCTTGCACGGAACCGCTGACGAATTGGCCGAATTGATCAACGACATTCCCCGCCGCGGCGAACCCGAGCAATCCGCCGAAGCCGGGGAGCCAGCGCATCCGCCCGCGCACCCACCGGCCGACCATGCACCGGCACCGGATGGCCACCACCCGCCACACCCACCGCAGACCGCACATCCCCCACAGCCGCACCCTGCTCATGCGCCGCATGCGCCGACGCCAGAGGGACACCATGCGCCGCATGACGGCGCCGGGAATCCGGCGGATCCGCAAGCAGTTGGACATGCAGCGAAGGAGGGCGTCCTGCACGTCCTCGCCGAGGAAGGCGCGCCGGCAGGCGCATTCGATTTGGCGATGAGCCTGGGCATCAGCGGCGCGATGCTGCCGCTGTCGAGTCTTGCGATTTATGCCGCGTACAAGGAAACCCGTGAAGTTGCCGAGCAGCGCACGCACCTGCGGCAGCGGGAACGCCGCCTGCGCTCGGAGCAGGCGGCACTGCAGTCTGCCTTGGACCCGGCAGCGCCTGCAGACGCTGCAAATGCGCATGTGCATGCACTGAGCGAGGCGATCGATACCAACGCTTACCTGCAGCGGCGAAATGCGCGGGACGGTGCCATCGCCGCGAGCTCCATGGCCTCGGCCGGGGTGATCTTCACCAAGGCAGCGAGCGAACTCGGCATCCAGGGCGGGCTGGCAATCGCCAGCAAGAGCGCAAGTGCAGCGGGCCTGGTGGGCCACAGCGCCGATGCCGCAGGGGTTGCCTCTGCGGCGGGCATCGCCGGCTCCTTCGTGCTCGCGCCGTTGGCGAGCGTGGCGGCGACCGCATTGGGGGGTACCTTCCTGCACCAGTCGCGTCGGGAAAGGACGCGTGTTGCCGTGGATGTCGGCAGGGTCGAGCGCTTCCTGCAAGACCTCGAACCTAGCGAACTCAGTCCTGGCGCACAGCGCTACCAGCACTTTGTGAGCACCAAGTTGGGCAAGTACGACCGCTTTGCGCATCGGTTCAACCAGTGGAACAAGGGCTTTGTGGTGGGAGGAGTCACCTACACCGCCAGTACGTTGACCAAGGTCGGCGTCAGCGTGGCCGTCGTTGCTGGCGCCACCGTGGCCGCACCGGTGGGCACCGGCCTGATCATCGGCGCAGGTCTGCTCGGTGCGGCCACGATGGGGGTCGGCAGCCATCAGTTCCTGTTGGCGCACGGCAAGCAGAAGCGCTATCGCAGGTACCAGACCGAGGACATGCCCGGCGTCGATCGTGCGCTACTGGCGGTGGCGGATCTATTGCCTGCACGCGAGGCAGAGAATGCCGCAGCCGAGGAAGCGTCCAACCTCGCCGACCATTTGCAACCAACCGCGGTGGACGGTGCACTAACGCCAGTGGCGGAGGAAGCGGCGGGAAGCGATGAAGACGATCTCATTGCAGAAGTCGATCCCGGCCTGGAGCCGAAGCATCGCCAAGGCGTGTTCGCCGCATATGATGCTCAACCGGCAATGCCGGAACTCGCCGCTTCGACTGCCGACGGGTCGGGCGCAAGAGCGGCAGGCAACGCTGTTCCCCAACATGGTTTCGAGTTGCGGAGCGCGCTTTACGCCTGCATCGACGGTCAGGAAAAGGCGTTGGACGCGTTTCTGCAGACCGGTGCCGACGACCTGCAGAAATTGCATCCGGCCAAGCCGCGCTCGACAGATCAGAGCAAGGGCTCGGGCCGAGCGGCACATGGGGCGCCGCTGGGTCGGCGCGTCAATGCAGCCCTGTATGCGGCAGCGAACTACGGACGCGCGGTATTGACCGGTAAGCCGCAGGAGGCGCGAGGCAAAGCGATGCGCAGCCATGCCAAGCACAGCGCGGTGCTGACCGAAACCGCGCTTGCGCAGTGGCTGCAAACGCCCGGCTCGGTGAAGTCGCAGATCGCCTACATGCAATGCAGCCTCGAACTGCAGAAGAAGTATCTCGACGCCAAGCTCAGCGCACAGGCGGACCTTCCGCAGCCCGACGTGCACGATGATTCGCATCCTCATGTCGATGCGACGGTCGATCGGGCACCGGAACGTCTGCTGGCGCAATTGCAGCAAGCGCGCTCGCGCGACGACACCCAGCGGCGTGCCGTCAGCCTGATGCTGCAGGAACTGGAGATGGCCGAGCAGGAGCTGGCAGGCCCCGATGCGCGAAGCCAGGCGCGCGCAGCCGCCAGGATGCCCGGTTTGCAGCAGCGCCTGATCCGGGTGCTGACCTCGAACGCGATCGTGCCGCAAGAAGGCGTTGCAGGTTTTGCCCGGTTCTGTATGAAACAGGCCCGTCAGCACACGACCCATCTGCGCGGCACGCTGTTGGCGACCGAAGTCCAGGCAGCACGCATCCGCGAACAGGCCGCTGCCGCAGCCCCTGCGTCCACGACCTGATGGCGGCTGCACGAGCGCGCACGGGTCGGCAGCCGCCGCCTCGTGAGCCTCACTCCTTCGGCTTGAGCCACACCTGTTGCTTCAGGCCGCGCACGCTGGGGGCGGCGACATCGTCCAGATCGAACACCACCACGGTGTTGTCGCCCTTGCGCTGGAACGGCGCGGGAAAATACAGCGCGGTCTGCGGGCCGATGTTCCAGTGGCGGCCGAGGTTGACGCCGTTGGCCCAGGCAAAGCCTTTGCCGAACGCGCGCATGTCCAAATAGGTGTCGGTGGGCGTGCCGATGCGCAGGGTGCCGCGATGGAAGGCCGGGCCTTGCACGGTCTTGCGGGTCCAGCCGCGGATGCTGTCGGGCGCGCGCATCGGCAACGGGAAAGCCTGCCAGCTGGTGAGTTGTTGGTTGTCCAGCAGTACCGGGTCGATCAAGCCGGCACGGCCGTCGGCCATGCGCGGGCCGTAATTGATGCGGCCGCTGTTTTCCACCAGCACATCCAGGGTGTGTTGGCCTGCAGGAATATCCACGTTGGTGGAGACCTGCTGCAGCCGGCGTTCGACGCTGCCCACCGGTTTCTGATCCAGATACACGCGCGCCACATCGCGCACGTCGCCCAGATATAGCGGGCCCTTGCGCGGGCCGGTGACCGTGGTGCGGTAGAGGATATAGCCGTAATCCTGGCCGAACTGTTCCATCGGCTGCGGAGTGTCGATGGCGATCGGCGCGGGCAGGTTGTCCCAGAGCGAGGCCGATTCGCGCAGTGGCGTGTCTGGCAGCGTGGTTGTCGTGATCGGTGCCGGTAACGCGGGTGGCTGCACGCCGGTGACGCGGGCGATGGCGTCGCGCATCAACGCGAACTTGGGTGTGGGATGGCCGGCTTCGTCGAGGATGGCGTCGTAGTCGTAGCTGGTGGTCTGCGGTGCGTAGTGGTCGCTGGGATTGTTCTGGTAATTGGCACCATTCATGAAGCCAAAACTGGTGCCGCCGATGAACATGTAGAGATTGGCCGAGTGGCCCTGGCGCAGGATCCATTCAAACTCGTCGGCCTGTTGTCTGGCATCGGTGGCGGCGTGTGGCTTGCCCCAATGGTCGAACCAGCCCGCCCAGTATTCGCCGACCATGCGCGGCTGATCGGAGCGGAACTTGATCAGCTTGTCGAATGCGCTCTTGGCTTCGCCGGGTGCGAAGTTCACCACTGCCAGGGTGTCGGGCAAGGTGCCGTTGGCGAGCATATCGGCGCCATCGGAGGTGAACAGCAAGGCCTTGTCGAAGCCGGCCTTAACGTACATGGCACGGTTTTCCGCCATATAGGCGTGGTCGTCGGCATATGAGCCGTATTCGTTCTCCACCTGCACGGCGATGATGGGCCCGCCGTTGTGGTTGAGCAGCGGCTGCACCTGTTTGGCCAAGGCATCCAGATACGCCTGGCTGGCGGCGAGAAAACGCGGGTCGCGGCTGCGCACGCGGATGTTGCCCTTGCCGAACAACCAGGCCGGATAACCGCCGGCTTCCCACTCGGCGCAGGCGTAGGGGCCCGGCCGCAGGATCACGTTGAGCCCTAGCGCGGCGGCTTCGCGCACGAATGCAGCCACATCGTTGTTACCGGAAAAATCGAACTGGCCTTGTTGCGGTTCGACCAGGTTCCAGAACACGTAGGTTTCCACCGTGTTCAAGCCCAGCGCACGGGCTTTCTGCAGGCGATCTTTCCAGTAAGCGCGCGGAATGCGCTGGAAGTGGACGGCGCCGGAAAGCAGTTGGTAGGGCTTGCCGTCGCGCACGAACTGCGTCCCCTGCGTGCCCATGCTTGGCCAGCGTGCTGTGCCTGCGGCTGCAGTGGCAGGTAACGCGAAGGCGAGCGCCAGAACGAGCGGTGCAAGGGTCGTGCGCAACATGGGCAATTCTCGACGGTAACGCGGAATGGATGACATGGAACGTAGTTAGGCGCTAAAGCACGGGCAGCATGCGTGCCGATACGTAGAGCGGCTCTGACTACGAAAACGACGGCGGTAAATCCTGCTTGTTCGCGCCAAAGGCCGGGTTGGGTTTGGCGCCCATCTCAAACTCCAGCGTGCCGCCTGCGGCAAGATCGGCATGACGCAGCCAGGCGCGGTTGGTTGGTGTGCCGTTCCACTTCAGCGATTGCACGTACACGTTTTGCGCGCTGTTGTTGTTGGCAATGATGCGCAGCGTGCGGCCGTTGCCCACATCCAGCGTGGCGCGCTTGAACAATGGGCTGCCCACGATGTAGTTGCCGCTGACCGGATCCACTGCATACAGACCGAGCGCGCTGAGCACGAACCACGCGCTCATTTGTCCGCAGTCTTCGTTGCCGGACAGGCCGTTGCGCGCGTCGTGGTATTGCTCGCGCAGCAAGCGGCGCACCATCGCTTGGGTCTTGTATGGCTGGCCGGCGTAGGCGAACAGATACGCCACATGATGGCTGGGCTCGTTGCCATGCGCATATTGGCCGACCATGCCATCGATATCCGGCGGTGCATCGGCAGGCAGTTCGGAGCTGGTGGAGAACAGCTCGTCCAGCTTGGCGACGAAGCCGTCGCGGCCGCCGTACAAATCCATGTACCCGTACAGATCGTGTTGGTTGAGGAAGGTGGCCTGCCAGGCGTTGGATTCAGTGAAATCGCGCCATTTTGCGAAGTGGCCCATGCCGCGCGGGTCGAACGGTTTGGCCCAGCTGCCGTCGGCAAGCCGCGCCTGCACGAAGCCGCTGTCGCGATTGAATACGTTGCGGTAGTTGCGCGAGCGTTCGCGCAATGCGCGTGCATCGGCGCTGGCGCCTGCCGCTTGCGCCAGATGCGCGCAGGCCCAGTCGTCGTAGGCGTATTCGAGCGTGCGGCTGACTGCCTCGTCCACCTTGTCTGCGGGGATATAGCCCAGCTTGCGGTACTCGCCCAGACCGTGAGTGGTGTCGTCCATTGCACGTTTGCGGTACGCCGGCCACGCGGCCTTGTAGTCGATGCCGGTGAAGCCCTTGGCGTGCGCCTCGGCCAGTACCACGGCCGAGTGGTAGCCGATCATGCAGCCGGTTTCCACGCCCTGTAGCGGCCAGATGCCCACGCCATCGGGGCATTCGTTGGCACCGCGCACCAGGCATTGCACCAGATCCGGCACACGCTCGGGTTGCACCAACGTCAGCAAGGGATGCAATGCGCGGTAGGTGTCCCACAGCGAGTAGGTGCTGTAGTTGTGATAGCCGCTGGGCGCGCTGTGGATCTTCAAATCCATGCCGCGATAGCGGCCATCCACGTCGGAGAACAGCGTGGGCGCCAGCAGGCTGTGATACAGGCCGGTGTAGAAGATGCGCCGTTGCGCCTCGTCATCGCTGTCGATGCGCACCCGGGCGAGTTCTTTTTCCCAGGCCGCCACGGCTTGCGCATGCACGCGCGCGAAGTCGAAGTCCGGCAGTTCGGCGTCGAGGTTGGCCAGCGCGTTGTCAGCGCTGACGGCGGAGATGCCGACCTTGATCAGCAGCGGGGCGTCGGAGGCATCCGGGTAATGCAGCGCGGCCTTGAGGTGCGTGCCGTCGACGCTACGCGTGCCGGCGGCCAGCGGTTGGTCCTCGTTGTACAACTGCACCTGTTTGAAGGACCGCGACAGGCGCATGGCGAAATAGATGTAGCGGCCCTGCGCCCATTGGTACACGCGGCGCCCGCCGGTGAGCGTGCGTTCGTCGACCACGCGTAGCTGCGCATCGCTGACGCGGGTGGGAATACCGGGCTTGTCCTGCATGCCATGGCACAGGTCGAGCAACACGTGCGCGGGCTTGCCCTTGGGGAAGTGATAACGGTGCAGGCCGGCCCGCGCGGTGGCGGTAAGTTCGGCGTGCACGCCGCTGTCCTTGAGGCGCACGCGGTAGTAACCGGGCGATGCGGCTTCGTCGGCATGATCGTAGCGCGAGCGGTAGCCGGCGTCCGGATTGTCGAGCGGGCCGGGCACCAGTTTGACCTCGCCGGTGGCGGGCACCAGCAGGAAATCCAGCATGTCGCCGATGCCGGTGCCGGACAGATGCGTGTGCGAGAAGCCCATGATCGAGCCGTCGGACTCGTGATAGCCGGAGCACGAATCCCACACCGCGTTATAGGTGTCCGGGCTCAACTGCACCATGCCGAATGGCAATGTGGCGCCTGGGAAGGTGTGACCATGGCCGCCGGTGCCGATGAAGACATCCACATGCTTGGTGAGATCGGCACGGGTGCGCGCATCGGCCGGGAGTGCGTAATTGCCGGCGCGCGCACGGGCAAGGCTGGGCAGGCCAACGCTGCCGAACAGTGCTGCGGCGATAGCGCCTTGGAGAAAACCGCGTCGTGTTGCCATGTGTGTGGTCTCGGAATTTGCGGGCCGATGCCGGGGCACCCTCATCCGCCCTGCGGGCACCTTCTCCCGGCGGGAGAAGGGAACATCAAGCGCTGCGCGGTAATCGGCCTGGGAAGGTAGATTGCGCGCTTCGTATAATCAGCTGCTGCGCAGCAGCTGGGGTTTGCGTTGATGCAGGTCGATGATCAGTTCGCCGAACAAGGTGTTGGCCCAGGCGAACCAGTCGCGGGTGAAGGTGCTCGGGTTGTCCTTGTCGAAGGCTTCGTGCATGAAGCCGGTGCCGGCATGCGTGGTTTTCAACCACTGCAGGCATTGGCGCAGTTGTGCGTCGTCGTCGCTGACCAGTGCGTATTGAATGATCGACATCGGCCAGATGGTGCCCATGCCGCTGTGCGGGCTGCCGACGCCTTCGGCTGCTTTGCCGCGCGAGAAATACGGGTTGCGTTCGCTCCAGGCCAGCTGGCGCGTGCGCAGAAACACCGGGTCGGCGCGGTCGCAGCAGCCCAGGTAGGCCAGGCTGAGCAGGCCGGGTGCATTGGCGTCGTCGATAAATAACTGGTTGCCGAAGCCGTCCACTTCGAACGCCCAATACGCCTGGCCGTCGGCATCGCGCTGCTGGCCGAACTGGCGGGTGGCGGTTTCCACTTCATCGGCGAGCGCGGTGCACTCGGCGGCGAAGGCGGTGTCGCGATGCAAGGCCGTGCTCATCGCCGCCAGTTGCCGTAGCGAGGTGACCGCGAACAAATTGGCCGGCACGAACAGCGGGAATACGCAGGCGTCGTCGGAAGGGCGGAACATCGAGTGGATCATGCCGTTGGGTTTGGTCGGCTGGCCGTAGCCTTCCAGTACCAGCGTTTCGGTGGCCAGCGGCGACGGGCGCTGGAACACGTACGGGCCACGGTTGTCCTTGCGCTGCTGCGCGCGGAAGGTCTTGACCACCACGTGCATCGCCGCGCGCCAGTCGTCGTCGAACGGTGCGGCGTCGCCGGTGGCGCGCCAGTATGCGTGCGCGATGCGGATGGGGTAGCACAGCGAATCCACTTCCCACTTGCGCTCGCCCACGCCGGGCTTCATCTCGGTGATGTCGTTGAGCGACCACTTCAGGCGCTGCGTCTGGCCATCGGGCAGGAAGGCGTTGGCATACGGGTCGAGCGTGATGCATGCGGCCTGGCGCTGAATCAGGCCATGGAACATGCGCCGCAACGCCGGGTCGTGCTTGGCCAGTGGCACGTACGGGTGCACCTGCGCGGACGAATCGCGCAGCCACATCGCGTGGATGTCGCCGGTGATGACGAAGGTGTCCGGCTTGCCGTTGCGGGTGCCGGTTTCCACAGTGGTGTCGAGCGTGTTGGGGTAGCAGTTCTCGAACAGCCAGGCCAGTTCCGGGTCGGCGATGCGCGCTTTGATCTGCGCAATCTGTTGCTCGACCGCCTTGCTGACGAAACGGCGCTGCGCCTTGGGCGGGCGCTTGCTGACGAAGGCGCCAGCCGCGCTGGATACGCCAGCGGCGGGTGCGGCCGCAAAGGCGGGCAGGGCACCGGCGAGCAGGCCGGCGCCGGCACTTGCGCCCAGCAGCTGAAGGATGTCGCGGCGGGTATGCATGACCTGGAACTCCTTGGATTCGGCAGCAGGCCTGCACGCCAGTGCCGCTCCAGGGCCGCGCTACCTGCCGGCTAAGGATGAGACCTATGCATGACCAATTCTCGATGACCATACAACGTGTGCGCCGAATGTGCATAGTGCGGCCGCACAATTCGGCGCCGTCTGCCCGTATCCGGGCCGTCGCCAACGGCGATTGACACCGACCACGTGCGGAGGAGATGCAGAGGGGGGCTGTGTTGACCGGCCTGCCGGGCACGCGAGCATCGCCAGGCGCGGGCGGTGACACCTTCCCGCTCACGATGCGCCGCGAGATGCTCCCGCAGGTTGAATGCGTCATCGCAGCGTCCATCGCGCCTGCGCGCAAGCACGATACGCAAGACGGCCATGCCGACGTTGCCTACCGTTTCAGTCGCCGGTCCTGCTTGCGCCGGATGCTGCTACCACTCGCCATGGCAATGATGAAGTGCAAGACCTGTCCGGAGCCGGTTCTGCGCATTGCACGCAAGGTGCATGGGCTGCGCGTCCGAGCTAACCAAGAAAGAGCATTATGAAAAAATCAACGGTTGAGCCGTCGGGATCGAACATAATTGCGCAATAAGTGATATTAAAATAACTGAAATATATGCATTTAGTAATTATCTAATTGATGCGCGATGCAAACCGGTGAATGCCTGCTCTATCGAAATGTTTGGAGACCCTCGGCATCCGCAGACATAACCGCAGGAGGTACGAATTCAAGTTAAGAGCGGCGACACGCCCTTTGTGCTTTACAGCTGCGCATTCGCTGGTTAACAATGTGCGCCAAGGATAAGGCTGGCTATTGCCACCGCGCGCTCGCTTTCCATGTGGGCCGTTTTCGAAGGATCGATGTGACATGTTTCAATCTCTCTCCTCGCTATTGCTGGACAGCATTGTCCTGGCCCTGCCGATTATCGGCATCGTCCGGTTTCCTGGTGTCCGGCTCAATTGGGCGACGCTGGCCGCCCTTCTCGCGGCGATGCTGAGCGCACGCTGCATCCAGGCAACCGCCGGGCGACCGGAGCAGGCGTTACCGATCCTATGCGCGACGTTGATGGGCGCATTCACCCTGTGCGCGATGGCGGTGTCCGCTCGCCATGCAACCGGCCGTAGCAGTCGAGAGAACGCCCCATGACCCTGTTCCGCCAGGAAGTGCTGCAAGCACGCCGCAACAGTTGGCTGGGCGGCATCTCCCTGGCGCAGCCCGTGCGGGCATGGATGCTTGCCAGCGCCGCCGTCATCGTGGCGGCATCCGTCGTGGTCTTCCTGTGCATGGGCGCCTATGCCCACCGCTCCACGGTGACCGGGCAACTGGTGCCGATCAAAGGCCTGGCCACGGTGATGGCGCCGGCCACCGGCGTCGTGAGCCGGCTGGAGGTCAGCGAAGGGCAACCGGTCAAGGCCGGGCAGATGCTCGGCGTGGTCACGGTGCCGCGCGCGGCATATTTAATTATTCCAGGATGCCTGGAATCGCAATCCTGAGGCGAATTAACTCAGGCTAAAAATGGAGCAGGATATGTACGAGCTGAGTGTAGATGAAATTAACTTAGTATCAGGGGGTTTGGGGGTTGGCGACTTTACAGGTGCAGCCGGCGCCTATCTTGGTGGCGAAGCCGGAGCAGAAGGAGCAATGATTGGACTCGGCATTGGCGGCCCCATAGGGGGAGCTATCGGCGCTGCAATCGGATTTGGCATCGGCTACTACATTGGCAGATCTGCTGTAGAGGGTTGACTTATCAAGGCGGGGTATTTAAAAATGCCCCGCCATTACAATAAATTAAAATCATATGAAAAAAATAAAACGCCTAGGATTCAATCAACAACTCAAGGATCGCCCCAAAATTATATTCTATTCTTCACTTGTTCTTGTGGGATATGTAGTATCACACTTGATTGATCATGGCACTACTGCGTTAATTGGTTGCGTTGCAGGAATTGCCGGGCACTGGAAAGCCACATGGATATCAAAAGTCGAAGTTTCAAATGCCAATCGCCGCGAAACTGAAGAATTTCTAATTTCCAATAGATATTCATTTAATAAAAATAAAAATTACTGGGAGCCTGATATTCATAGGCTACTGAGATTTGACGCTCAAGACATTATGATTAAAAAGGACGATGATCTACTACTTGTTATTGGTCCTTTTTACATTTTGAAGAAAATGCTTTCCAAGCCACAATTTCAATGATGGCGTGGCAAGAAATTTTCATCCCATATTGAACACATAGTCAAAAACCCATTTTGGCCGTTTCGAAGGATCGTCGCATGCTTCAATCCCTCTCCACGATATTGCTTGACGGCCTTCTCCTGGCCCTGCCGATCATCGGCATCGTCAGGCTTCGTGGTGTCGGGCTCAATTGGGCGACGCTGGCCGCCATTCTCGCGGCGATGCTGAGCGCACGCTGCATCCAGGCAACCGCCGGGCTACCGGGGCAGGCGTTACCGATCCTATGGGTGGCGTTGATCGGCGCATTCACCCTGCTCGCACTGCTGATGTCTGTGCGCCACACGGCCCGCAGCACCGGTCAAGGCAAGGCCCCATGAGCCTGTTCCGCCAGGAAGTGCTGCAAGCACGCCGCAACAGTTGGCTGGGCGGCATCTCCCTGGCGCAGCCCGTGCGGGCATGGATGCTTGCCAGCGCCGCCGTCATCGTGGCGGCATCCGTCGTGGTCTTCCTGTGCATGGGCACCTATGCCCACCGCTCCACGGTGACCGGGCAACTGGTGCCGATCAAGGGCCTGGCCACGGTGATGGCGCCGGCCACCGGCGTCGTGAGCCGGCTGGAGGTCAGCGAAGGGCAACCGGTCAAGGCCGGACAGATACTCGGCGTGGTCACGGTCCCGCGCGCGACCCTGGGCAGCGGCGACACGCAGGCGGCACTGCAACACCAATTGCGCCAGCGCGGCGAAGGCTTGAAATCGTCCGAGCAAGCGCAGTTGCAGCAATTGGATGCGCAAGAGCAGGGTTTGCATGCGCAGCTGGCCAATCTGCGCCAGGAATTGGTGCAGGTGGACGCAGAAATCGCTACCCGTCGCAACCAGATCGCGCTTGCCAATGAAGTGCTGCAACGCTGGCGCCAATTGCAGGACGACAAATACGTCAGCGTGCTGCAAATCAAGCAGCAGGAATCCAGCGCGCTGGAATACACCAGCCAGATGCAGGCCTTGCAGCGGCAGGCGACCGAAATGCGACGCAGCGCGGCGCAGATCGAACAGCAACTGCGTGTCTTGCCGGGACAACGCGGGGGCGTGCAGGCCGATTATCGACGGGATGCGGCGGCGGTGGAACAGGAACAGGTGCAAACCCAGGTCAATGGCGCCTTGGTGGTGACGGCGCCCGTGGCAGGCGTGGTGGCCACACAGATGGCAAAACCAGGGCAAGCGATCCAGCTCGGGCAACCCCTGCTAAGCGTGGTGCCGGGCGATGGACGGCTGGAAGCCGAATTACTGGTCCCCAGCCGCGCCATTGGCTTTATCGCTCCTGGCGATACCGTGTTGCTGCGCTATCAAGCCTTCCCGTACCAGAAGTTTGGTCACCAGCAAGGCCGCCTGAGCCGGATCAGCCGCAGTGCGCTGAGTTCGAGTGAACTGGGCGCGTTGATCGGCAATGCCCAGCAGGGGGAGCCGTATTACCGCGTCACCGTCGCGCTGGGGCGGCAAAGTGTCATGGCCTACGGCAAGCCCGAGATGCTCAAGCCGGGGATGCTGTTGCAGGCCGACATCATCGGCGAGCGGAGAAAGTTGATCGAATGGGTGTTTGAACCTTTGTTGTCGCTTGGGAGGTGATCGGTTTGGATATGAGAATTTTCTCAACAAAATTGCGATTCATCACTGAATTAACCGATTGATTTTTGGGTAAACCCCAAATCCCGTGACGCAGGGGTTCTGCGTCCATATTAAGGAGATTGTGTAATGCGCGAATTGACAGAAAACGAAATCAAACAAGTCGATGGTGGCTTAAGTGACTTCACTGAAGGCGGCATGGCTGTAATAGCGATTGGCTTCGCTGGCGGACCGGCTACCGCAGCCTTTGGACTTTTGGTTGGAGGTGCAATGATGTTCGTTGGTCATTACCAAGCGCAGTGACCTCAATAATTAGTGTCTTTCTTTGAATCGGTGCCTGCCTGCAAGGGCAGGCACTCCTCATTTGAGGGTATGTCTTAATGCATTGGAATTTGGACGATAGTTTTCCCCGCGCACCAGACAGATGGTCAGCATGGCGACCACCTTGGGGCCGGAAATTAGAGGGTGAATCCTCAGTTCGTCGTGCCACCTGGCAATGGCATCCATTCGACCCAATCATTGTGTCGATCCCGGGCGAAAAGTCGATGCTGCCTCCCATTTGCTTTGTGAGCATGGCGCCTCAAATTCAAAAACGAATGATTTTTCAGTATTTTTTATTATTTTCTCTAATGTTATGCATGGCATTGGGCTTCACAATTACAAGTGTCAAAACCCATGACGTCTATTTTGCCAAGGTAAGTGCTGCAATTATATTTTTTTTCATATTTTTAATTCTTCAATATATAATTATTTTCCGAAAATTATCCAGCCTATGTGAATATTCTCGGTTTTTTGCATGGTGCTATCTGCAGCCGAGCAAGCAACCGCTTTCAATCGCCGTCATGATGATGGCGATCGGTGGAATTCAACTCTACCTGCAGACACGCGCCGGCAGCCTTTTCGGCCTGATCGAGCAGTACGGGCTTGTTTTCCAAGATGCGCCGCACCAACCATGGCGCTATTTCAGTGGGCCTTTCCTGCATTCCGGTGTTGCACACTGGACCTCTAACTTTTCTTTACTTATGGTTGCAGCCGGGCTTTCTTTCTCGCTTGGCCGGGCGCTGGTTATCTGGCTGACGTTCTTATCCGGGGTATTGTTGCCCGCATTTTTATTGACCTTCCTCCCGCATTGGGTCGGCTCGGACGCATTCCTCGGCATCTCCGGTGGAGTATTTGCGTTATATGGATGGATTGTCGGTATATCGCTACGCAATCGTCAGATATTCCCGCCGGCTCTCTGGTGGCTGCTTGCATATTTCGCATTGGCAACGATGCTGGCTTCCTCCTTGCTCTCCCCTCGCACGAGTTGGTTTGCGCATGCATCAGGTTTGCTGTTGGGGCTTGCGATTGGCTTCTGGGAGATAGGATTCAAGCATGAGCTTAAAAAACCAATATTGGCATCATCGGCCACTGGAGCAAGCTGAGCGATGAAGGCGATTGTGCAAGCAGAAGCAAGCGAATGCGGGCTGGCGTCATTGGCGATGGTGGCGTCGGCGCATGGCATGCAACTCGGCCTGCCCGAGTTACGCAGGCGTTTCCACTTGTCGCTCAAGGGCATCCGACTCAACCAGTTGATCGAGATTGCCCAGACGCTGGGCTTCTCCACCCGCCCGCTGCGGCTGGAGATGGAACAACTGGATCAACTCGCCCTGCCTTGCATCCTGCACTGGGATCTCAACCACTTCGTGGTACTTGCCAAGGTTGGAAAAACCAAAGCGACGATCCTCGACCCAGCCATCGGCGATCGCAGGTTATCGCTCAGCGAGGTATCCCAGCACTTTACCGGCGTGGCACTGGAACTGACGCCGACTACCGAGTTCAAACAGCACAAGGCAGCACCCTCCATTTCCGCACGCCAACTCACCGGCCCCATCCGTGGGCTGTGGAGTGCGCTGTCGCAGATCACGTTGTTGTCGCTGGCGTTGCAGGTCTTCGTCATCCTGGCGCCGTTCTACACGCAATGGGTGGTGGACCAGGTGCTGGTGTCGGCGGACCGCGACTTACTCGTGGTGCTGGGGCTGGGGTTCGGATTGGCGTTGCTGTTGCAAGTCGGCATTGGCCTGCTGCGTGGTTGGTCGGTGGTGTCGCTCTCCTCCAGGCTCGGATTGCAGTGGATGGGCAACGTGTTCGCGCACCTGCTCAAGTTGCCGCTGGACTTTTTCGAAAAGCGGCACCTGGGCGATGTCACCTCGCGCATGTCCTCGGTGCAGACCATTCAACACACGCTCACCACCAGCTTCGTCGAGGCGATGATCGATGGCGTGATGGCGATGGTGACGCTGGTGCTGATGCTGGTTTATAGCTGGAAGCTGGCCTTGGTGACGCTGCTGGCGGTCGCGCTCTATCTTGGCATCCGTGCCATTGCCTATCGGCCCATGCGCGACCGTACCGAACAACAGTTAGTGGCCGCGGCCAAGCAACAGACGCATTTGTTGGAATCGCTGCGTGGCATGCAAAGCTTGAAAGTGGCCGGTAAAGAATCGGTGCGCCGTTCCACTTACGAGAACTTACTCAACGACACCGTCAATCAGGACGTGAAGCTGGCGCGGATGTCCCTGGGCTTCAATACGGCCAGCCAATTGGTGTTCGGCCTGGAGCGCATCGCGGTGATCTG
The DNA here is from genome assembly GCF_000277895.2 of Xanthomonas vasicola pv. musacearum NCPPB 4379. Classification (NCBI taxonomy): domain Bacteria; kingdom Pseudomonadati; phylum Pseudomonadota; class Gammaproteobacteria; order Lysobacterales; family Lysobacteraceae; genus Xanthomonas; species Xanthomonas vasicola. The sequence continues at coordinate 1,396,386 of NZ_CP034655.1, forward strand.
GATCGGCGCCAGGTTGGCGCTGGACAATGTGTTCTCGGTCGGCATGCTGGTCGCTTACCTGGCCTACAAGGACCAGTTCGCCATGCGCGTGAGCGGGTTGATCGATAAATGGATCGAGTTCCGCATGCTGCGCCTGCACGGCGAGCGGCTGGCCGATATCGTGTTGACCCCGCCGGAAGAGCATCACGCACAACCGCACGCGCTGCCACCCGCCGAGCCAAGCATCGCGGTGGAAGGGCTGTCGTTTCGCTACGCCGACGGCGAGCCGTGGGTGGTCAAGGACTGCTGTTTCACGATTGCACCGGGGGAATCGGTGGCTATCATTGGTGGGTCTGGTTGCGGCAAGACAACGCTGGTGAAACTCTTGCTGGGTTTACTCACGCCCAGCGAGGGCACGATCCGGATCGGCGGGCACGATCTGCATAAACTCGGCCCGCGCAATGTGCGCGCGATGATCGGCGTGGTGATGCAGGACGATCAATTGTTCGCAGGCAGTATCGCCGACAACATCGGTTTCTTCGATACGGATTTCGACCTGGAACGGATCGAGGCGGCGGCGCAGTTGGCGGCGGTGCATGAGGATATCGCCGCGATGCCGATGGGCTATCACAGCCTGATCGGCGACATGGGAAGTTCGCTTTCGGGCGGCCAGAAGCAGCGTATTATTCTCGCGCGTGCGCTGTATCGGCAACCGAAGCTGCTCTTCCTAGACGAAGCCACCAGCCATCTGGATGTCACCCGCGAACGCCTGGTCAACGAGGCGGTGAAGCACTTGCAACTGACCAAGGTGATCGTGGCGCACCGCCCTGAAACCATTGCCAGCGCCGACCGCATCCTGGTGATGGAGCATGGACGGATCGTGCAAGAAGTGAAGTTGCAGCAATCGCCCGAAATACCACATCCTGAAGATCACGTCTTGAGTGCGTGAGGACAGCCACACTCGTTGGCGCGCGATGTTCCAGCCGCTGTACGCCGTGCGCACCTGCGCGGTTCACCATCAGACCCGCCCATCATGCAACAGGCGCCGACTGAGACAGCCGACGCCTGTTGGGTGTCACGCAGTCACAGGCATCACTTGGGCAACGGCGAGCGCCCCTGGATCGAAAACGGCGCTGCACTGCCAGCGGCGCCGGTACCCGGCTGCCCGCCGCCGACGAACAACGTGTAGTTGCCGGCTTCTACCGCGCGCTGCCCGCTGCGATCCACGTCGCTCAACGCGCGTGCATCCAGATTGAAGGTCAGCGTGCGTTGCTCGCCCGCTGCAAGATGCACGCGCTGAAAACCGACCAGGCTGCGCAACGGCGACTGCGGGCGGTCCGGATATTGCAGATACACCTGGGCCACTTCGTCGCCAGCATGCGTGCCGGTGTTGCGCACGGTCGTGGTCACCTGCAGTGGATTGCCGGCTTGCAGCGTGGTGCTGGACAGCTGCGGTGCGTCGTAGGCAAAGCGGGTGTAGCTCAGGCCATAGCCGAACGGAAACAACGGCTCGCCCTTGAAGTAGCGATAGGTGCGGCCCTTCATGTCGTAACTGACGTAGGCGGGCAAATCCTTGGTGGAGCGATAGAACGTCACCGGCAGGCGACCGCCGGGGTTGTCATCGCCGGCCAGCATGCGCGCGATCGCGGTGCCGCCGGACTGGCCCGGGTACCACGCGGCCACGATCGCATCGGCATGCGTCTTGGCCCAGTTCAGGGCCACCGCGCTGCCGCTCATCAGCACCACCACCAGCGGCTTGCCCGAGGCCTTTGCCCGTTCGAGCAGTGCTTGCTGCGGGGCGGGCAGGGCGATGTCGTTGCGGTCGCCGCCGTCGAAGCCAGGCACATCGATCCGCAACTCCTCGCCTTCCACATCTGGCGACAACCCGACGAAGGCAACCACTGCATCGGATTGCGCCACAGCCTGCTCGGCTTCGGCTAATTGCGCTGCCGCAGGCGCCAGCCATTCCAGACGCACGCCCTGGTCCTGGCCGCGGTGTTCCATTTCCAGGCGAATCTTGCGCGGGCGGGTATCGTCAAAATGCAGCACAGTTTCCACGCTGCGGCCGTCGGCGTTGTGCATGCCGGCCGGCACGTGCTTGTCTTCGGCGTTCCCGGCAACCACCAGCTTGTCGTCGATATACAGCCGCACCGGATCGTGCCCGCTGCAATCGAAGCAACGCGCCACGCGCACCGCCAGGGTGTAATCGCCAGCGCTGGGTGGCAGCAGTTCGCCGCTCCAGCGCACCGCATAACGGTCGGCCGGTATGCCCTTTGCCGGGGCGACCTGATCCCAGTTGAAGCTCACCGTGCGGTCCTGCCGCACCACGCGCGCAGCACCGCGCATATCGACGTTGTCGAAATACTCGCCACGCAAGCCCGGCTTGCCATCGCCGCGCAATGCCGTTTCCGGGATCATGCCGGGCACGCCGGCAGCCAACGGTGCGCCTTGTGCGTAGCGCACCTGCTGCGCACCGAAGCGCTGACGCAGGCCCAGCAACGGCGTCACCGGCGCGGACGAGGTGCCCTGGTAATTGGCCTCCAACGCCGCCAGTGCGTCCGCATTCGGGCCGATCACCGCCAGCCGCGTGCCGGCGTTGAGCGGCAACGTGTTGGCATCGTTCTTCAGCAGCACGATCGACTCTGCAGCCGCCTGCAACGCCAGAGCACGGTGCGCCGCATTGTCCACATCCTTCGCGCCGAGCCGCGCGTATGGATCCTTGCGCGGGGCCTCCAACTCGCCCAGGCGGTAGCGCGCGGCAAACAGGCGCACCAGCGATTGGTCGAGCAAGGCTTCGTCCACGTCGCCGCGTTCGATCGCCGTGCCGAGTTCGCGGTAGGCATGCCCGCAATTGAGATCGTGCCCGGCCTTCAGCGCGGCGGCCGAGGAGCCGGCGTTGTCGGGGCGGAAATAATGGAACTGGGTCATGTCGTCCACTGCATCGCAGTCGGACACCACAAAGCCCTTGAAGCCCCAGTCGCCACGCACGCGGCCGTTGAGCAACCAGTCGGCGGCGCACGCCGGCGTGCCGTGCAGCGAGTTGTACGCACACATCACCGAGCCGGCCTGGCCCTGGACCAGCGCGGCGCGGAACGCCGGCGTATAGGTCGCTTCCACATCGTGCGGCGACACATCGACATCGAAGCCATGCCGGCCCGGCTCGGGGCCGCTGTGCACGGCGAGGTGCTTGGGCGTGGCGATCGTGCGTGGATGGTTAAGATCCTCGCCCTGCAGGCCGCGGATAAACCCCACTGCCATCTGTCCGGTGAGGAACGGATCTTCGCCGTAGGTTTCCATGCCACGGCCCCAACGCGGGTCGCGGAAGATGTTGATGTTGGGCGACCAGATGGTGAGACCGGCGTAGCGCTTGTGGTCCTTGCCCGGACCGCCGGCCTGGTTGAACTTGGCGCGCGCTTCGGTAGAGACCACCGTGCCCACTTGCTGCATCAGGTTGGTATTCCAGCTCGCCGCCAGGCCAATGGCCTGCGGAAACACCGTGGCGTGACCGTTGCGGGCGATGCCGTGCAGGCCTTCGCTCCACCACTCGTAGGCGGGGATGCCCAGGCGCGGAATTGCCGGCGCATCGTTCATGGCCTGCGCCACTTTTTCTTCGCGGCTCATTTGCGCGACCAACGCGGCGGCGCGCTGTTCGGGCGTTGCGGCCCGTTCGGTGGGGGCGGCAAGGGCGAGGCAGGGCAGCGTCAGGCCAAGGCCCACTGCCACGGCAAGGCGCGATACAAACACGGACGACATGGATTCACTCCTGGGCAGCGGCCAGGCCGCTGGGCATTGTTCTGGTAGTGCCGCAGTCGCTGCGGCGAGGTGAAGGGTGAGACGCGGCGGTGTCATGCGTGCTACGCGTGACTGGTGCTGGTCCTGCGGGCCCTCATCCGCCCTTCTGGGCCCTTCTCCCGCCAGCAGGACAAGGGCATTCATGATCGAGGCAAGGCATGCTGTCGTTGTCCAAAGCCATCGATGTAGGGCAGAGGCGTCTTGCTGATCGTTGTTGCCTTCTTAGCTCATCCGCATCTGAGGCGCGTTCTGGCTTTGCGTTTGCTCCACGGTCTGCTGCCGAGCTTGGTTCTGCACCAATTGCTGATTGAGTTGTTCCAACTGATGAAAAGACTGCTCCACGGTAGTCTGAGCTGCTTGGACTGTCGGCATATGAGCCCGGAGCATGGCCGGATCGTTGAGGGAGCCTTGAACGACAAACACATTCTGAGCCGCTGTCAGGCTATCGGTGCGATTGCTCAAAAGAACATGATCGACACGAGTTAAACCGTTGTCTTTGGCCAAGGTCAAGAGACTTGCCGTCATTCGATCGTTCACTTCGCCGGAGACGCCGTGCTGTTGACCGAGCTCAGTGACCTTGGTCCGGATCTGCTCATGCATGGCGTGATCGGGGTGTTCCGGTGATACAGGTGTTCGAGCGGGCATGGTGGGAGTGGGAGTGGGGGAGTTTGATCGCTCCAAAGCGCGCTCAGCAGGCGTTTGCCAGCGTTCGATCTGGGTTTCCCCTCGGATGTGGCCGGTTGCTGGATCCTTTTCCAAGTTCACCCGTGCCCACTTCGAGTCGATGTCCAGGCGACGCGTAGCCTCATCGAAGTGATTGTCCATGAGGCGCTCAGCCGTCGCTTTGGCGTCTTGCTCCCACATGTTCCTTGCATCCCAGTGCCCCCGGCCTTCGATGGCTCTTTCAAGCCGCGCGGTGATCAGGTGTTGAGGATCACCCACTTGATCCTTGGCAGCACCAATGACCGACGCCTTGACTTCAATGACTTCCCAGCGCTCGGTTTTGGGATTGAAGCCCGCCAAGTCGTTGCCGTGCCCTGAGTTGTTCTGGATAGGCACAAGGTCCGTGCAGCCCTCTCGGGCGAGCTTATGAGCCACGATGGCTTCGCCAATATCGCCGGTCTCGCCTCGGGTCAATGCCGAGAGTTCTCGCCTACCTACTGACTTGGTGACCGCTTGCTCAAACGACACCGAGCCGTTGAACATCCTGACATCTTGCCGTGCTAAGTAGCCCAGTTCCTTAGGCGTCAGCGCGCCGCTATCGAGCAAGCCATCCAGATGCCCCGACTTGCGAAGCCCCTCCACCAACTCCCCGAGTTCGCCTTGGCTGCGTTTGACGCCAGCCAGGCCGTGAAACATGAGGTCTGCGCCCTTGGCTTCCAACCCACCCTTGCCTTGAAGCTGCCGGGCGTCGTGAGCAAGTTTCAGCAGTTCTTCGCCAAGCTCGCCTGCAACATGGCCTTCGGCCCGACCCGCAACTAGTCCCGCATCTGCGGCCAGATCCTCGACCCCATCGGCGATCTTTGCCACCTTGCCAAGCTTGGTGAGCTTGGACGCCGGCACGAAGGTGGCGATGATTTCAATGGCCGCAGCGCCTTTGGCTTGGCCTAGGTATTCCTGCTCCTTGCCTTCGCGCGTGGCTTGCTCAAAGCCCTTTTCCCACTCGTTCCAAGCACCAATGGCGGCATTCTTGATGTCGCGCGGCACTTTGCCGGGGTCGTCGACGGCTTGGTTGGCATAGACCGATGCTGCCCCCATGACCAGGTTGCGAAAGTTCTCGTCTGTTCTGAACTCGTAGGCGAACTTGGCGAGATCGACCGTATCACCCAGCATGGAGAGGCCATGGCTAGTCGCGCCTTTCATCGCGCCGTAGCTGTCCTGTCCATTCCCAGCCAGTTCTGCTGAAACGGCGCCAGCTGCGCGTTCGAGATAGCTGTTTTGCGGATTGTCACGGACTTCCTGCGCCCAGCGCCGTGACTGGGCCAAGTTGTCGCTGATTTGAGCATCGGCCGAGTTGAGCGCCGAGTTCCCACGCGCTTTGGCGTCCTCCCAGGCCGCGACCACCGGCTCCTGGACATAGCGCTCGAAGTTTCGCTCGGCCCATGACTCGTTGACATTGGCCGTATCCAGCGCACGATCAAAGCGCATCGCATCAGCTGGCAGCAAACGCTTGGAGATGGCATCAATGAGCGTGCCGACTGCTTCGCGGCCTTGGGGATCGGCGCAAGCCGGGGAACGCGTGATCGAGTTGACCAAGCCTTGCGCATCAAGACCCTGGATGGTCTGGTTGTTCAGGATTAGGCGGTGCGCTTCGAGTGCGGTCAGATCAACTTGGCCATTGGCGTCGGTCGCCATGACAAGGGCGGCAAGATCAGCAGAGTTGCTTGTACGGTTCGGCATGTTCATGGAGGAATCCTTTCAACATGAGTCAACGAAAAAGCGGGTAGTCCTCTTCGACGCGCGCCAGAACGGCAGCCATTAGAGGATGGGGAGGCGGGCAGGACAGATCGTTAAGAACCGACCAAGGCCCATCAATCAAAGCGTGGCCGCTTGGGAACTCAGGCATGCCATCCCGCCGCCGAAGGGCTTGCACCGCCAGCAGTTCCAGCGGAAAGACGCGATCGAAGTCGCGATCAAACTCGTAGGTTCTTGATCCCGTGCTCGCTTTGCTTCGGCTCAGATGAAAGTCAGCAGCTTCACTCATAGCTTGTGCAAACGTGTCCTGGTCATGGCTCTTCCAAGTGTCGAGGAGCGCTTGATAGGGCGCGATCAGCGGCTTGCGAGGCTCGAAATGGATGGCAAGATCATAGCCCTCCGAAAGCAGTCCGACCAGAAACACATCATGCGTGTCGTGGGCAATGCGCCGGGATTGCGGAAGCGTGTTGAGTCGTTCGTCCTTCTCAGCCATCTCCAAGAAGCGCTGGGCGCACACCTTGCCCGTTGTCCAATCTGAAAGCACCGTAGGCCCCGCTGCTCGCAAACTGTCCGAATATTCTTGGGGCCAGTTGGCCAAGTCCGAATATATCTGGCTGTGCACCGCGTCCCAGCGTAGGAGGAGTGCGCGGCTTTCGATCGTCCAGCAGAAAAACTGCGCAAGCTGCGCTAAATCGTTGCGGAAGTAGGCCTCACACGCGGCTACGCTCCAAAAGTGGCTGATCCTCCCCATCTGCGTGCCGACCTTCGGACTCAGCGGCCCGGTGGCCTTGAGGTACTCCTCAACAGCTTGGGTATAGCGAAGGATGTCGCCTGAGCTTTGAGCCCGGTCGAGCCATGCCCTGCACTCTGCCGCCAAGGATTTCAAGGCGGGTTGGAGATGTGGCGGCATGTCAGCGATTAGTCTCGTCATAAGCATTTAGCTTACCGCGATGAAGGACACCATTGAACTGACTTATCTGGGCCTTCTGCTGCCACTGCTCGATCACTTCAGTTCTAGGGCGAAGAAGGTCGATGCTTCCTTAACAGGCTATCGTCCTCACATAGCCGCTGGTTCTCCCGCTCAAATTCACGGATAGGGTGCTGCTCAGGCGTGAACGGCCGGCCTTGCCCCACTTGTCAGGTCTGCTCGGCTTGGTATTGGGCCGCCAGCGACGCACGCACTATCGACCAAGTCCAGGTCACGGCATACCGGGCCCGCGCTCAGGCTTTGGTCTCGGATCATCTGCACCACCTGCAGGGCAGTATCGAAGTTTTTTCGTGGGCGGGAGATCATGGCAGGCTCGGTCCTCGTTGGTGATCATAATCCCCTATCGAGGTGTCCACGAAATTTAGAGCGGCTAACAAAACCAGGGAAGCATGCGTAAGCAGATGATGGAGCATGCAAGCGAGAGCAACGCTAAGTGGATATCGATGCGGCGTTCGAAGCGGATACGCAGCTTGCCCATCCCGGCGAACCAAGCGTGCGTACGCTCCACGACCCAGCGGTGCTGGCCCAGGCGGTCGTTGCGTTCGATGCCCTTGCGTGCAATCCGCGCAATGATGCCGCGCTGCTTGAGGGCGTTGCGGCAACGGTCGATGTCGTAGGCCTTGTCAGCATGCAGTTTGCCTGGCCAGCGTCGCGCACGCCCTGGTTTTCCGCCGATCGCAGGCAATGCATCAAGCAACTCCTCGAAGACAACCGAGTCGTGTCGATTGGCACCAGTGACGCACACAGCCAACGGCACGCCGCTGCGATCGACGATCAGATGCCGTTTGCTGCCGAGTTTGCCGCGATCGGTTGGGTTTGGCCCTGTATACGAGCCCCCGGGGGGAGGCCACGCTGGCGGCGTCCAGACTTGCCCGGCTCAGATCCAGTTTGTCGGCGCGACGTAGCTCGGCCAGGAGCACCTGATGGAGACGATGCCACACTCCGTTGGCTTGCCAATCACGCAGCCGACGCCAGCAGGTCATGCCGCTGCCATAGCCAAGTTCCCCAGGCAGTTCTTCCAAAGCAATACCTGTGCGCAACACATAGATAATTCCATTGAGCGCCTGCTGATCACTGATACGAGGTCGTCCACCTTTTGGGGAAGGCTTGACCTGCGGAATCAGTGATGCGCTTCCACAGCGCAATTGGGATCTCGTTGCGACGTGTCATGCCGGCGATGCCGCCGCCGGTTCAACAGAATTCAAGGTTTTTGTTAGCCGCTCTTAGAACCGGACACATTCATCGCAAGAACTGAGGTCCTTTCTCCCGCGTTGCGGGAGAAGGTTTCCGAAGGGCGGATGAGCGCCGTCCCGCTTCTTATTTCGCAGCGGCAGCCTCCTGCGGCTCCGGCGGTGCGCCAGCCAGCGTGGCAGCCAGATCGCGCACCTGCAGCGTGGATTGCAACTGCGCCAGCGCCGCCTTGCTGCTCACGTGCACGGTCAGCGGCTCGCCCGGCAGCAGATCGAAGGCGTTGTCCGACAGCGTGGCATCCACATCGCCGAACGATAGCCACACCTCGCGCGCCAGCGTGTTGCTGGTCAGGGTGAGCGCGTAGCCATCTCCATCGGCGCGCCACTTGCTGTCGATCTTCGCGGCCGGCAAGGCAAGTTGCTTGGCCGGCGCGAAGAACACCACTTCACGCGACAGCAGCGTGTTGCCGTCGAGCAGCTCGAACACCGCGTAGGTGCGCTTCGGGTCGGCGCTGCCCAGCAATTGCTTGTCGCTGAAGTTGCCCACCTGCAGGCTGCTCAATGCTTTGACGCTGGCTTTTTCTTCGCGCTTGCTGAGCACCTTGCCATCCATGTCCATCACCCGCATACGCCAGCGTGCGGCCAGCGGGGTGGTTCGGTCGGACACCAGCGACACTTCGGTTTGCCCCTTGTCGTTGCGTAACGCGGCGATCATTTCCGGCGCATAGAAGCGGCGTGCGTGGTAATGCAGTGCCTTCCAGCGGCCGTAGTAGTCCACGCTGGACCACGACGCACCCGGCCACACATCGTTGAGCTGCCAGTACAGCGAGCCCATCGATTGCGGACGCGAGGCACGCAGATGCGAAGCCGCGATGTTGATCCCTTCAGCCTGCATCAGCTGGCTCAGGTAGACGAAGCTTTCAAAATCCTTGGGCTCACCGAATTGGCGGCGGATGTACAGCATCAGCCGCTTGTTGCCGTTGCCCTTGTCGAACTTCTGATGCACGCGCATCACCGGCGATTCCGGATCCATGTCGCCGGGCTCGGCGAACGCGCGCACGGTGCGCATGTCCGGGAACGACTGCAGCCCGTATTCGGACATGAAGCGCGGGGTGACGTTGAGATATTCGGTGACCGGCAGGGCCGGGCCGCCCCAGACCTGCCAGTAATGCATGTCGCCGTTATCCACCTGGTTGGCATCCGTATCGAAATCGGTGCCCGGCGAGGTGGCCCAGTACGGCACGTCGCCGTCGTAAGTGTTGACCACCCCGCGCAAGATGCTACCGAACAGGGTCGTCATACCGCGCTCGATCAGGCTGCTCTCCTCCGGGCCAACGTCTTTCTTGAAGTCTACCCAGCCCCAGTTTTCCCAGCCGGTCTGGACCTCGTTATTTCCGCACCACACGACGATGCTGGGGTGGTCACGTAGCCGCTTGACCTGGTCGATGGCCTCCAGACGGCTGTTCTCACGATACTCGACGGTGTTGGGCGGCACCGCGCTGGCGAACATGAAGTCCTGCCAGAGCATGATCCCGAGTTCGTCCGCGACGTCGTAGAAATCGTCGTCCTGGTAATACCCTCCGCCCCACACGCGCAGCATGTTCATGTTGGCGTCGCGCGCGTCCTCCAAGATGCTGCGGATGCGCGCTCTGTCCACACGGTTGGGAAAGGATTCGAGCGGAATGAGGTTGGCGCCCTTGGCAAAGATCGGGATGCCGTTGACCACGAACTCCATGCTCTTGCCCCATTGATCCTGTTGCCGCCGCAGCTCGACCGAGCGCAGGCCGGTGACGCGTTTGATCTGCTGGCTGTCGCCGTCGGCATCGCGTACCTTTGCCACGAAGGTGTAGCGGTCCTGCGTGCCGTAACCGGCCGGAAACCAACGTTTGGGCTCGGCGATACGCACGGCCAGATCCACCCGGTTCTGGCCGGGATCGACCACCGCGTCCTGAGTGAATTGGCCGACTTTTTGCCCATCCGGGCCCAGCACGTCCAGCGTCACCTGCACCGGGCCGCTGCGGCCTGCCTGCAGTTCCAGTTGCGCCTGCAGCTGCGCACTGTCGGCATCTAGGCGTTGCTGGGCGATATGCAGGCCGTCCACGCGCACTGCATCCCATGCCTCCAGCCGCACGTCCTTCCAGATGCCGGCATTGACTAAGCGCGGGCCCCAATCCCAGCCGAAGCTATAAGGCGCCTTGCGGATGTAGGTCGAACTTTGACGCCAACGGGGTTCGTCGCCAAACGCCGAGTTATGCCCACCTGGCAAAGCATAGGCTTGCTTGGCCAGCCATGGCTGGATTTTCTTGATCGGCGAAAGGAAGGTGATTTCCAGCACGTTGTCGCCGTGTTTGAGCAGTGGCTTGGCGTCCACGCGCCACTGCCGAAACATATTGTTCGCACTGAGTAGCGGTTTGCCGTTGAGAGTGACCTCGGCCAGCGTATCCAGACCATCGAACACCAGTTCCAGGTGCTCGCGCTTCAACGTGGCGGCATCGACGTTGAAGCGGCTGCGGTACTGCCAGTCGCTCAGTCCCACCCATTGAATCTTGCCTTCGTTCTCTCGGTAGAACGGGTCGGGCACCAGCTTGGCGGCGATCAAATCGGTCTGCACCACGCCCGGGACCTGTGCCGGCAGCCAGCTGGCGGCCTTGGGATAGGTGCTTGCCTGTGCCTGCCCCGGCACCAAGCGCACCCGCCAGCCCTTATCCAGCGTCACGGAGCTTGGCGCCGCTGCCCAGGCCTGCGAGATCGCAAAAAAGAGGGCGAACCCCAGTCGGGCAGGGCTGAGCACGCGGGATGGAAGGGTAACGTGGTGATGCAGTGGCATGGAGATCTCTGCGCTCTTCAGGGCGATCGAATTAGCAGAGCTGGCATGCTAGCGATCAGTCCACGATCGCAGTTCTGCCACGCGTCCAATTCGTCGCTGTGGGTGTGGGATGGAGACTGCACCATCCACACCGCATGCCCGCCCACTTGCGCTACGCAAGCGCGGACATCAATGCGCAGAGCAAGGCGGGCGTACTGCCTCATTTGTTCGCCGTCGTGTCCTGTGGCTCGGCCGGTGCACCAGCCAGCGTGGCAGCCAGATCGCGCACCTGCAGCGTGGATTGCAACTGCGCCAGCGCCGCCTTGCTGCTCACGTGCACGGTCAGCGGCTCGCCCGGCAGCAGGTCGAAGGCGTTGTCCGACAGCGTGGCATCCACATCGCCGAACGACAGCCACACCTCGCGCGCCAGCGTGTTGCTGGTCAGGGTGAGTGCGTAGCCATCGCCATCGGCGCGCCACTGGCTATCGATCTTCGCAGTGGGCAATGCCAGTTGCTTGGCCGGCGCAAAGAACACCACTTCACGCGACAGCAGCGTGTCGCCGTCGAGCAGCTCGAACACCGCATAGGTGCGTTTCGGATCGGCGCTGCCCAGCAATTGCTTGTCGCTGAAATTGCCCACTTGCAGACTGCTCAACGGTTTGACGCTGGCCTTTTCTTCGCGCGTGCTCAGCACCTTGCCGTCCATGCTCATTACCCGCATGCGCCAGCGTGCCGGCAGCGGGGTGGTGCGATCGGACACCAGCGAGACCTCGGTTTGCCCCTTGTCGTTGCGCAACGCGGCAATCATTTCCGGCGCGTAGAAACGGCGTGCGTGGTAATGCAGTGCCTTCCAGCGGCCGTAGTAGTCCACGCTGGACCACGACGCACCCGGCCACACATCGTTGAGCTGCCAGTACAGCGAGCCCATCGATTGCGGACGCGAGGCACGCAGATGCGAAGCCGCGATGTTGATCCCTTCAGCCTGCATCAGCTGGCTCAGGTAGACGAAGCTTTCGAAATCCTTGGGCTCGCCGAATTCGCGGCGGATGTACAGCATCAGCCGCTTGTTGCCGTTGCCCTTGTCGAATTTCTGATGCACGCGCATCACCGGCGATTCCGGATCCATATCGCCGGGCTCGGCAAACGCGCGCACGGTACGCATGTCCGGGAACGACTGCAGCCCGTATTCGGACATGAAGCGCGGGGTGACGTTGAGATATTCGGTGACCGGCAGGGCAGGGCCGCCCCAAACTTTCCAGTAATGCATGTCGCCATCATTGGCCTGGTCGGCTGCACCGTCGAAATCGGTGCCCGGCGAGGTCGCCCAGTACGGCACGTCGCTATCGTAGGTGGCCACCACTTCGCGGAACACGGTGCCGAACAAGGTGGTCATGCCACGCTCGATGCGTGCGCGTTCCTCCGGATCCACCGACTGCTTGAACTTGACCCGGTCGCCCCAGTTTTCCCAGCCGGTCTGCACTTCGTTGTTGCCACACCACAGCACAATACTGGGGTGGTCGCGCAGCCGCTTGACCTGCTCGATCGCTTCCTGCCGCGTGTTCTCGCGGAACTCCACGTCGTACGGCGGCACCGCGCCACCGAACATGAAGTCCTGCCAGATCATGATGCCCAGCTCGTCGGCCACGTCGTAGAAATAGTCGTCCTGGTAATGCCCGCCGCCCCACATGCGCAGCATGTTCATGTTGGCATCGTGCGCGTCCTGCAGGGTGCTGCGCATGCGCTCGTGCGTCACGCGTGCGGGGAAGGCATCCAGCGGGATCAGGTTAGCCCCCTTGGCGAAGATCGGGATGCCGTTGACCACGATCTCCATGCTCTTGCCGAACTTGTCTTTTTCGCGGCGCAGCTCCACCGAACGCAGGCCGGTGACGCGCTTGATCTGCTGGCTGTCGCCATCGGCATCGCGCACGCTGGCCACGAAGGTGTAACGGTCTTGCGCGCCATAACCGGCCGGAAACCAGCGTTTGGGCTTGGCGATGCGCAGGGCCAGATCGATGCGGTTCTGGCCGGGATCGACTACCGCGTCCTTGGTGAATTGGCCGACTTTCTGCCCATCCGGGCCCAGCACATCCAGCGTCACCTGCACCGGGCCGCTGCGGCCGGCTTGCAGTTCCAATTGCGCCTGCAATTGCGCGCTGTCGGCATCCACGCGTTGCTGGGCAATATGCAGCCCGTCCACGCGCACGGCGTCCCACGCTTCCACGCGCACATCCTTCCAGATGCCGGCGTTGACCATGCGCGGGCCCCAGTCCCAGCCAAAGTTGTACGGCGCCTTGCGCACATAGGTAGAGCTGTGGCGTGCCTCGGGCTCGTCGCCGAATGCCGAATCGTAGGCGCCCGGCAGCGCGTACGGCTGCTTGGCCAACCACGGCTGGATCTTCTTGATCGGCGAGTACAGCTTGACCTCCAGCACGTTGTCGCCGCGCCTGAGCAAGGATTTCGCATCCACGCGCCACTGCCGGAACATGTTGTCGGCGCTAAGCAGTTTTTTGCCGTTGATGGTGACTTCGGCAAACGTGTCCAAACCGTCGAACACCAGCTCGACATGTTCGCGCTTGAGCGTGGCCGCATCCACGTTGAAGTGGGTCTGGTACTGCCAATCGCTCAGGCCGGCCCACTGAATCTTGCCTTCGTTATCGCGATAGAACGGGTCGGGCACGATCTTGGCGGCGATCAGATCGGTCTGCACCGCGCCGGGCACCTTTGCCGGCAACCATGCCGCTGCCTTCGGATACGTCTTGGCCTGCTCCTGGCCCGGCACCAGCCGCACCTGCCAGCCGGTGTCCAGCGTCACAGCCGAAGGCGGCGCGGCCCAGGCCTGCGAGATGGCGAAGGCCAGGGCAAGCCCGAGATGGGCGGGAACAAAACGATGACGGGACAGGGGCATGCGTAACTCTCCTAGGATGGCTCAGCGCGTGGCGGCGGGGGGCGCCTGCGCAGTGGTTTCAATCAGTTGAACGGCGCCGATGGCATACAAGGGGCCGTGGATCGGCGCGGTGAAGCGCAGGCAGAGATCGTGGATGCCGGTGCGTGCAGGCAGTGCAGTTTCCAGCGTGAATTGTTCGCCCAGGGTATCGCTGCGCGGCAGCTGCACGCTGGCGATCAATTCGCCATCGCAGCCCTGACGCACTTCCAGCTCACCGCCGCGGGTTTTGGCCGGGTACTGCACGACCTTGGATTGCTCATGCGCCAGACCGAAGTTATTGGGCAGGCGTGCGGCGTCGATGCGGATGGCACCGATGCCGTCCAGGCGCGCCTGCGGATACATGCGGCAGGCATGGAACAAGTCCACGTTGTACACCGGCGTGTCGGCGCCGGTCATCTCCGGCAACAGCGGCAGGCGCAAGCCGAGCGCGCCGGTTTCCACGCAGTGCTGCAAGCCTTGCGTATCCACGCGCAACAAGCCGGCGCGATCGAAGGTGCGGCTACGCGTGGCGGCCAGCGGCGTGCCGTTGGCATCGAACGCCGTGGTCTTGACCGTGGTCGGCAATTGAATCGTAAACGGCGCCTCATAGCGCGGCGATGCCGGCGTGGGCTCGCTGCCGTCGATGGAATAGTGCAGCGTGCCCGCGCCGCTCTGCGTGCTCAGCACCACCTTGGCCGGGCCGCCGGCGAGCACCGGGTTGGGGCCGCTTTCCAGCGCGATATCGGCTGCGAATGCGCCGTCGCTGTAGTCGATGCCCAGTGCCTTGTAGCGCTGCAGCTGCGCCGGCATGCGCGCCAAGAAGCTGTTCCAGTTGCGTGCTGCCGGTGCCGACCAGGTCACTTCTGCCACCGCAGACAGCCGCGGGAACAGCGCGTGATCCACGTGCCAGCGTGACGGGATGTATTCGGACCACAACGCGCCTTGTGCGCCCAACACGTGCTTGGCCTGTTCGGCGCTCAGCTCGGCCGGCACCGGGTCGAATGCGTAGACCTTGGACAGCGGCAACACCGTCAGGCGACCGTTCGGTTCGTCGTTGCGGCTGGTCTGCAGGTTATCCAGATACAGCCAGTCGCCCGGGGCCAGCACCACATCGTGGCCTTGCTTGGCGGCGGTCACTGCACCTTCAACGCCGCGCCACGACATCACCGACGCACTCGCCGGCACGCCGCCTTCCAGAATTTCATCCCAACCGATCATGCGCCGGCCGTGTTGGGTGAGGTAGGCCGCCAGCTGTTCGTTGAACCAGCCTTGCATCGCATGCGCGTCCTTGACCCCGAGCTTGCGCATCTGTGCGCGCACCGCCGGCGAGGCTTCCCATTGATCCTTGACCGCCTCATCGCCACCGATGTGGATGTAGGTCGACGGGAACAAGGTCAGCACTTCATCCAGCACATTGGTGATGAAGCTCAGGCTGCGTTCGCTGGTGTTGAACAGATACGGGTTGACGCCCCAGTCAACGCCTACTTGCGTGCGAGCACCTGGCACGCCCACTTCTTCCGGATAGGCGGCAACGGCTGCCTGCGCATGCCCGGGCATGTCCAGTTCGGGCAGCACGGTGATATGCAGGCGCGCCGCATAGGCGACGATCTCGCTGATCTGTTCCTGCGTGTAGAAGCCGCCATACCGCTGCGGCGTGCCGTCCTGGCCGCCACCGGGCGGAGTGCGCCATGCGCCAACTTCGGTGAGCTTGGGATAACGCTTGATCTCGATACGCCAGCCCTGGTCATCGGTGAGATGCCAATGCAGCACGTTGAGCTTGTGCAGCGCCATCGTGTCGAGCACATGCTTGACCGTGTCCACATCATGAAAATGGCGGGCCACATCCAGATGCTGGCCGCGCCAGCTGAAACGCGGCCAGTCGCGGATCGCCACCGACGGCAGCTGGACTTCGCCCTTGCGCGCATCCGGTGTCATCAATTGCCAGGCGCTGATCGCGCCATACAGCAAGCCGGCACCATCGCGCGCGGTAATGCGTACGCCCTTGGCATCCACATCCAGGCTATAGCCTTCCTTGTGCGCCACGGGCGCCTGCGCGCTGCGCTCCAGGCGGATGCTGCCCGGCGATGCGCTGGTTTCGGCGCGCACCTCCAATCGCAGCCCGCGGGTGCGCTGCAGTAGATCGGCCAAATGTTCGGCACTGCGGCGTGCATCGGCATCGCCGGGCACGATCGAAATCACCGTGCCGGTGCCCACCGTGAAGCTGCCGCTACCGCGTTTGACCTCGACGACTGCAGGAATCAGCGGCAACGGTGAACTCGCGGTGTTTGCTGCTGCAGCGGCAGGTGCGCCCGCCGTGGCAACGGCTGGTGCAGTGCCCGGTGCACGTTGACCACAGCCTGCCAGCGACGCTGCTGCGAACACGAGCGCAAGCAGACGCGAGGACAACGGCGAGCCTGCTGTCAGGCGTGCGGTGGGTGCGGAGTTCGACATCATGCAATCACATCCCGAAGTGGCAGCGGTACACGGCAGCCACGCACAGTAGCAAAGCCGTGTCGGAAGACGCAGGGACTGGCGCACGCTTCGTCCCGCTGCGCAGCCTAGCGACTGCGTTGTAGAGCGACCAAGACAACGCCATCGGTCACTGTCAAACGGGCGCGGATAGCGCAGGAATCGGAGTGCGGTGCATGCAGTCCGATTCCACTCCTGTCCGCGCCCGTGAGTGTGTGTAGCGGTACGTCATCTCGCTTGCAGCGGTGATCAAAACGTCGCGCGCAGTTGTCAGCTGGGCGTGGACGGCGTGCTTAGAACCGGAATGTACGAGAGGTACACGCCGATTCCGGGCACCGGCCGCGCCCGCCTGACGCGTGCGCAGTCGTGTTGCTGGCTGCGCTTAGCGCTGCGCAGTCGGCAGCTCGTCCCACACCTTCGGGTCTTCGGCGCCCAGCACCCAGCAGCTGAAACCTTCCAGGCCGTATTGCTTGGTCAGTTCGTAACGTGCCTTGAAGCTGCGTGCGTCCGGGCGGAACACCCACTCGCGCATGTCGTCGCGATAGAAGTAGAACCACGATTCCTGCTCGACCGGATCCCACTGCACGGTGGCGTTCTGTTCCTGCGCCAGCGGGAAGGACTCATCTGCATCGATATACGTTGCGGAAATATTCGACGCCTCGGTGCCGTCTTCCTTCACCGGGTTGCCGGTGTACCAGCGGTAGCCGTAGGTGGCGATACCCAGCGACAGCTTTTCTTTCGGCACCTGGGTAATGGCGTAATCCAGATGCTTCTTCATCCACACCATGCCATCGACCGGGCCGGGCGTGGTCCAGCGGGTGTGCTGGTCGTAGGTCATGATGCTGACTAGATCCACCGCCTGGCCCAGTGCCTTCAGGTCATACGCGCCGCGCCAGTATTCCCACATCCACTTGGAGAACTGACCGCCTTCGGCATAGCCCGGTGCGTTCGGCACCACGGCGACCGACATCTTGAAACCGGCTTTATGCAACGCATCGGCGGTTTGCTTGACCATCAGCGTGTAAGCGTCGCGGTCGGTCCAGGCAATGTTTTCGAAATCGAACTGGAAGCCGTAGTACTTGTGCTGCTTGCCTTGAATCAGCAGCGATTCGATCATGCGCTTCTTGGCGGCTTCGTCATGCATCAGCTTGTGGAAGCCTTCGCGACCGGTGGTCATCGACAGGATCGGCATCACCCGCAGCTTGTGCTGCTTGGCGATGTCGTACAGATACATGTTGGGGGTGCCGTTGACCAAGCCGTTCTGGTCCACGCCGTACCAGGTGGGTACCACCACATCGATCTTGTCGACGTTGGCGATGAACGAGTTGGTCGATTTCTGCGTGTTCATCAGATAGAACAACGCAGTGGGATTTTTGGCCAGGGCCAAGGCCGGGGCGCAGGCAAATGCCAGCGCAAGCAATATCCATGTCAATCGCTTACTCATGAAAGACAACATCCGTCAGGGAGTGGGGGAGGAAAGGTCGATGCGGAAGACGTAGGCGCTCTCGCCAACCGGCTTGACCGGCAGTCGCAGATGCAGGCCATCGGCGCGTTGTTCGAACGGGATCTTCTTGCCGTTGGCCAGCAAGGTCACACCACGCACGCCATCGGCGGCGTTGAGCGAGCGGATCACCGCTTCGCCATCGGTAGGCCAACCGAGTTCGATCGCATACAGCGCACCATCGCGCGTGGTGAAGCGGAAATCCTCGGCCGTGTACGGCTTGGTCTTGATGTCCTGGAAGGTGCCGCCCACCACTTCGGTGGGGCCTTCGCCATACACACGCCACGGCTTGCTGTCGTAGATCGCGCCACCGTTGGTCTTGAGCCACTTGCCGATCGCCAGCAGGATGCCGCGCTCGGTGTCCGGAATCGAGCCGTCCGCACGCGGGCCGATGTTGAGCATCAGGTTGCCGTTCTTGGCCACCACGTCGGCCAGCATGTGGATGATGAACGTGGGCGATTTGTAGGTGTCGTTTTCGATGTAACCCCACGAGGCGTTGCTTACCGAGGTGTCGGTCTGCCAGTGCGTGGGATGGATGCCGGTGAGCTGGCCGCGCTCGATATCCAGCGTGCCGGCACCTTCGGGGAATGCGCCGATCTTGTAATTCACCACCACGCCGCGGTCGGGTTCTGTCCGCGCCGCGCCCTTGTTGTAGTAATACGCCAGCATCGTCGGCAGGCTGCTGCGGAAGGTGGGGTGCGCAATCCACCAATCGAAATAGATCAGGTCCGGTTGATAGGTGTCGATCAACTCGGTGGTGCGCGCCAGCCAATCGTCCAGCCAGGCTTGCGACACAGGCGTCCAGTCGTTGGCTACATCGGCATCTTCCTTGCCCGCCAGACGCACCTGCGCCGGGCCATACAGCGCGGCGTAACGCGGGTCGTTGACGTCCGAATCGAATTTGCGTCCGCCATCGAAGAACCAGTTGTGTTCTGCGCGATGCGAGGACAAGCCGAAGTGCAGGCCCTGTGCACGAATCGCCTTGGACAACTCGCCCAACAGGTCGCGCTTGGGCCCCATCTTCATCGCCGTCCAGTCGGACAGCTTGGAGTCGTACAGCGCAAAGCCGTCATGGTGCTCGGCCACCGGCACCACATAGCGCGCGCCGGATTCGCGGAACAGTTTGGCCCAGCCATTCGGGTCGAACTTGGGCGCGGTGAACTTGGGAATCAGATCCTTGTAGCCGAAGCTCGCCTGCGGCCCGTAGGTGGCCACGTGATGGGCGAATTCCTTGGAGCCTTGCAGATACATGTTGCGCGAATACCACTCGCTGCCGAATGCCGGCACCGAAAACACGCCCCAGTGAATGAAGATGCCGAACTTGGCGTTGTCGTACCACGCCGGCGATTGATACGCCTTCAGCGCCGCCCAGTCGGGACGGAACGGACCCTTGCGTGCGCCGGCTTGGGCTTGTCGCACCAGGCGCTCGCGCTCGGGCGCGTAGGCGGCGGTGGCATCGAGCCACTGCTGGTCGATGACTTCGGGGCTGAGCGTGGTGGCGGTGGGTGCGGTCGGCGATTGCGCCGCGTTGACCTGCAGCGCCGGCAGCGCGAGCAGCAGAGCGAGCGCAAGCGTTCGACTCCTGGGTGCAGCTCCGGCGTGGCGGCGGGATGGAGCCGCGAGCTGGCGGCTATCGGTCGTCATGGGAACTGCACTCCTGTAAGCGAAACGCGTTGGTCATGCTGCGGCCGCGCGTGGATGGCAAAGCGGACCTGGCCATGCTCCCTCAGCGGCGAAGGGGCGTGGCCAGTACCACTCCTTGGTGCGACATCGACCTGCCGCTGCGGTCAGCGACAGGTCCCAAAAAAAGCGCGCCACCGTGGAGGGTCGGTGGCGCGCCGGTACTACATCAGAACTTGAAGTTCAGCTGGGCCTGATAGCCGCGGCCGTTCTTGTAGAACGCCGTCGGGGTGTCCCTGGTTCCGCTGTACAAGCGGTAGGTGGAATCCAGCAGGTTGGTGGCGCCGAAGGTGAGGCCCATGTAGTCGGTGATCTGATACGAGGCGGTCAGATCCAGCTGCTTGTAGCTGTCTGCAAAGTCTTCCGAGCCCAGGCGTCCGATCTGGGTGAAGTACTTGGAGCGGTAGCTGTAGTTCACACGCACCGTCCAGTCGCCGTGTTCCCAATACGGGATCACGTTGTAGGTGTCGCGCGACAGGTAGGGCAGGTTCAAGCCGGAGCTCGCATCGGATTTGGCAAACGTGTAGTTCGCCTGCAATCCGAAGCCCAGGCCGAAGGTCTGCTGGTAGTTGATCGATGCGCCCTTGACCTTGGCATCGGACGCGTTGGTGGGGGTCGTGATCTGATATATGCCTTCCTCGTTCCTCCCGTCCCTCGGCCGGAACTCAGCGACCGTCGTGCTCACGATGTAGGAGCTGATATCCCGATAGAACACCTCGCCAGACAACATGCTCGATGGGGCGAAGTACCACTCGGCCGCCAGGTCGTAGTTGGTGGACTCGTAAGGCTTCAGGTCCGGATTACCGCCGCTGGCAGTCAGATTGCCGTTGCCGCTGTTGACGGTGAACGACCCGGCAAGATCGGCATAACGTGGACGCGCCAGGACCTTGGCGGCCGAGAAGCGCAGCACAGCGTCGTCGGTCACGTCGTAGGCGATGTTGAAGCTCGGCAACGCCTTGCGGTACTCATGCGTCTGCGCAACGCGAGAGAAGTTGTCGCCATTGTCGGCACTTTGCCAATATTCGGACTTGTCGGTCGTATCGAGCAGGCGCACACCCACGTTACCGCGCCACTGGCCCGACTCGAAGTTCAACTGCGTGTAGACGTTCTGGGTGATTTCCTTCACGTCGAACGAGGCGCCGTGGTCGATGCTGTATGGCCCCTGCGGCTGCGAGAGCAGATAACGACGCACAGCACCAAGATCGGCAGTCGGCCATGTGGTCAGATCGCCACTGGCGCCCAGACCGTCGTACAGGCTGCTCTGCGTCGTACCGGGGTTGAACTGGGTCAGCGAGATCGGGTCCGTGGTGTTGATCCTGTTACCCCGCGCATCCACGCCGTTGTCGTGATTGATGTACTTGTAGCCGAACTGCAGCTTGTTGAATGGACCCCAGGTCAGGTCACGTGCCGCATCCCACTGGAAGTATTTCTCCTGGTCCTTGCTCTTCTGGTAGTAAATACCGCCCGCCTGCATGGGGCTGAGCGACGTGCCTGGAATGGTCTCCGCGCCGGGCGCCAGCCCTGCCGGGTTGCCCGGCAGGGCCCAATTGGAAGCACCACCGTTATCGTAGTTCACCGCAGTGTGCGAGCCGTCGAAGGCGTAGTTATAGCCGCCATCGGCCATCAGGAACTTCATCAGGTATTCGGGGTTCTTGCCGCCCGTTGCCTGGGTGTCGCCAACCTGGGAGCGACGTCCCCCCGCCCTGAGTAGCGGCCGCGTTTAGAGTCCGGGGTTGATGATATCGGTGTTTGCCAGATGTTGGGCATAAGCGGACGGCGTCATGCCGCCAATTGCGTTCTTGGGTCGGTCCTCGTTGTATTCGCGTCGCCAGCGTTCGATCTCATTGCGTGCATGCAGCAGCGTTGGGAACCAGTGTTCGTTGAGGCATTCGTCGCGCAGCCGGCCGTTGAACGATTCGACGTAGGCGTTCTGGTTTGGTTTGCCCGGCTGGATGAGCCGTAGCTGCACACCCCGGTCATGCGCCCAGGCAACCATCGCTTTGCCGCAAAACTCCTTGCCGTTGTCGGTGCGGATCACCTGCGGCAGGCCGCGACTGTGTGCCAACCGATCCAGCACGCGCGCAACGCCGTGCCCGGAGATCGCGCGTTCCACCTCGATGGCGACCGCTTCGTGCGTTGCGTCGTCCACGATCACCAGACACTTGATCACTCGGCCGTCGGCGGAGCGGTCGAACACGAAGTCCATCGACCACACCTGGTTGGCCTGCGCTGGCCGCAGCAGCGGCTGACGCTCGCCAACCGGTACCTTCTTGCGCTTGCGGTGCCGCACTTGTAGCTGCTGCTCGCGATACAACCGCTCCACGCGCTTGTAGTTCACCAGGCGTCCTTCCTGTCGCAGCTTGAGATAGATCATCCCCACGCCGTAGCGGCGATGGCGATGCGCCAACGCAAGAATGCGCTCGCGCAGTTCGCCATTGCGGTCTTGGCGTGGGCAATAGCGCAGCGCGCTGGCGCTCATGCCAATCGCCGCCAAGGCACGACGCTCGCTAGCACCACGCCCGATCCACTCGCGCACCAGCGCACGACGCGCCGGTGCGCTCACCACTTTTTTCGCAACGCATCCTTGATCAGGTCATTCTCGAACAACTGCTCGGCCAGCAACCTCTTTAGCCGCGCGTTCTCGGCCTCAAGGTCCTTGAGCCGCTTGGCGTCGGGCACGCTCATGCCGCCGAACTTGCTGCGCCACAGATAGTACGAGGCCTCACTGAAGCCATGCCGCCGGCATAAGTCCTTGATCGCTATGCCCGCTTCGGCTTCGCGCAGGAAGCCGATGATCTGCTCTTCGGAAAAACGCTTCTTCACGTCCAATCTCCTTGGGGTAGGGAATTGGACTCCAAACTGAGGTGCTACTCAAAATTGGGGGGACGTCGGGTGGTGAACACCCACTTTTCGCCAGACCAGTCGTGACGCAGGTTCAGGCTCTTGGTGGTGACGGTGCTCTCGCGGTAGTTGGTGTCCATCTGCGCATACGGCTGATCGTTGACGCCGCCTTGCGTGTTGTCGGACACGGTGGCCGAGGTGACCACGCCGTTCTCTACATTGGCGCGGGTCACCTTTTCCAGATCGTCGTTGCAGCCCGGGCACACATAACGCGCTTGGCTGAAGTTGTTGTACTTGCCCTTGATATAGACGCCGGTGAGGTTGAACTCGTTCTGCTCGTCGGGCTTCCACTGCAACGCACCCTGCAGGCCGCTGCGCTCGCGGGTCTGCTGGAAGAAGGCGCTGCTGATACCTGCCGGCACACGCGCGGTGGCCACATCGCTGCCGTCGCCGGTGATGGTGGCAGTCGGCGGAATGCCCTCGCCTTTATCGTTTCGGCCAGTGGTGTAGCCGAAGTATTCGATACCGGCGCGCGCCAGGTCCTGCTTGTCGTGCGTAGCGGAGATCAACGCACCGAAGGTTTCGTCGTCGTTCTTCCAGCTCCACAGCGCCGAACCACGCGGATTACCTTCTTCGGAGCGGTCGTTGTAGTTGTAGCCAACCGAGCCGCGGATGGTGTTCTTGGGTAGGTCCAGCGGCTTGCGGGTGTGTACGATCACGGTGCCGCCGATCGAGCCTTCGTCGATGCGCGCTTCGGGGGTCTTGTAGACCTCCATCAGGCCGATGATTTCCGGCGACAGCAGTGTGTAGTTGAAGGTACGGCCGCTAGTGTCGGTCGGGTTGCCGCCCCAGTCGCCCGAGGCGATGGTCTGCCCGTTCAGCAGCACGCGGTTCAACGCCGGGTCGGTGCCGTTGATGCTGACCTTTTCGCCTTCGCCAAACTGGCGGTCGACGCTGATGCCCGGAATATGCGCCAGCGATTCGGCCGCATTGGTATCCGGGAACTTGCCGATGTCTTCGGCGCTGATCGCATCGACGATGGAGTTGGCCGAGCGCTTGACCGCCTGGCTCTTCTCCAGCGACGCGCGGTAGCCCGTGACGGTGATGGTATCGAGCTCGGTCGTGCTCGAGGCCGTGGTGGTCGGGGCTTGTTGTTCTTGTCCGGCAGCCATTGCAGAGCCGGAGCAGTACAGAGCGGCGGTGATACAGAGTGCTAACGTCGTGGTGCGGCTGTGCATGGCTAAACCTCATTGGTTAGTGCTGTGGGCGCGCTGCCCTGCAGTAGGACGCAACGCGCTCGGCGTGGCCGGCAAAACAACACGCCCTGACCGATCGCGGTGATTCCGCTGGCACGCTTCTCTAGAAGCAGGTGCATGCGATTCGCGTGGTAAAGGAGGTGTCCCCCGTGTGGTGAAGCGGTGGAGCTAAACGCACATCAGCGAGTGGAAACGTCTGGTGACGCGCAACTCGCGAATCCGGAACGCCAGGCGAGGGAATGCCCGTTCTTCAGTACCGAACAGTCCATGGCCCCTCCTGCCAGAACCCCGATTTGAATCGAGTCTCGCGTAGCGCTGACAGCGTTGTCAACACGTCGTAACAGATCTCTGATGCGGCTGCGATTGCGCTGCAATGCAGCATTTTCAGGGAGAAGTCGCTTTTTTGCCGCAGCGCCTGCGCAGTGTTCTTGCGGGCGCGACTGCTGCCATCGGCTAGTTCTATCGTAAACGCCACGACAGCACCCGGACTTGACGAATTTATGCAGAAATCGCCATTGCGCGCGCGGATTTTTGGCAAATGATGCGCATCGCTGTATTTGCGCCGAATCCCGGTTGCCACAGTTGCGTTACGAGACGATTGCTGACAACGTTGTCTACCCGTTTGCCGTTCGTCGGGCAATGGGCGACAACGCCAGCCGCCGCCACTGATGAGGAGAATGCGTGAGCGCAAGCAGTCCAATGGAAGCGGTGGCTTTTCCGCGCTCCGAAACCTTCGTTGCCGCAGATGTGGGCGGGACGCACGTGCGCCTGGCGCTGGTGCGCGAAAGCAATGACGCGGGTAAGCCGGTCACCGTGCTGGACTACCGCAAGTATCGCTGCGCCGAGTATCCGGGCCTTGCCGACATCATGGCCGCGTTCTTCGCGGAGGTGGGCTGCGCACCGGTGCGCCGGGGCGTGATCGCCAGCGCCGGCTATGCATTGGAAGACGGCAGCGTGATCACCGCCAATCTGCCCTGGGTGCTGGCGCCCGAGCAGATTCGCCGCCAGCTCGGTATGCAGGCCTTGCATCTGGTTAACGATTTCGAAGCAGTCGCCTACGCGGCCAATTACATGATCGGCAACCAGGTCATGCAGTTGTCCGGCCCCGCGCAAGGTGCCGCGGGCCCGGCATTAGTACTTGGTCCGGGGACCGGCCTGGGCGCAGCGCTGTGGATACCCAACGGTGCGCACCCGGTGGTGCTGGCGACCGAGGCTGGCCATGCCGCACTGGCGCCAGCCAGCGATCTGGAAATAGCACTGCTGCAGGAACTGCGGCGCACGCGTACCCACGTGGGCACCGAAACGCTGCTGTCTGGCCCGGGACTATTGAATCTGTACACCGCGCTGGCCGCACTGCGCGGCGATACGGTGGTGCATGCCAACCCAGTCGAGATCACCGCTGCCGCATTGGCCGGCAACGATGCACTGGCGCACGATGCCTTGCAGGCGTTCTGCGGGTTCATGGGCAGCGTGGTCGGCGACCTGATGTTGCTGTATGGCGTGCGCAGCGGCGTCTATCTGGCTGGCGGCTTCCTGCCGCAGATCGCCAGCTTTATTGCCGACAGTGATTTCGTCGCACGCCTGCTCGACAAGGGTGCCTTGCGCCCGGCGCTGGAACAGGTACCGGTGAGCATCGTTGAGCACGGCCAGCTCGGCGTCATTGGTGCAGCCAGCTGGTTTCTGCAGCACGGCCGCTGAGTGCACACATATCGGCAGGTGCGCAAGCCGGCTGCACAAACCGATCACCTCCACATCCGGTAGGAGCGCACCTGGGCGCGATGAGGCGTTACCGATAAGGCCCTGTTGCGCCCAGGTGCGCTCCTACGATGTCATGGCGCTATAGATCCCCGAACCGCGACTGCAACGCCGCGATGGCCGCGAGGCCGGCGGTTTCCGTGCGCAGGATGCGTGGCCCCAATTGCAGGCCAGTGAAGCCGGCATCGGCAAGCAGGGCGCGATCGCGTGGCGACCAGCCACCTTCTGGCCCGATCGCCACCACAATGTGTTGCTGGACGCTCGATGCCAGCGTGCCCAGACGGTGCTCGCCCTGCGGGTCCAGGGTCAGTCGTAGCGCATGCGCGTCACTGGCCTGCGCTGCTTCCTGCAGACCCAACGGCGCGGCAACAGTGGGAATGCGTGCGCGGCCAGACTGCTCGCAGGCCGACACCACCACGCTGCGCCAATGGGCAATGCGCTTTTCGGTGCGCGCCGCATCGAGCTTCACCTCGGTGCGCTCGGCAATCACCGGCACGATCGCCGCAACGCCCAACTCGGTGGCCTTCTGCAGGATCAGATCCATCTTCTCGCCGCGCGCGATGCCCTGCATCAAGGTGATCCGCAGCGGCGATTCGTTGGAGAGCGGCTCGACGCGTTCGACCAGCGCACGTGCGTCGCGCTTGCCCGCCACGGTGATGCGCGCGTGGTAATCGCTGCCGTCGCCGTTGAACAGGATGCAGGCATCGCCCTCGCGCAGCCGCAGCACGCGCAGCAGGTGGTTGGCCGACTCTTCCGGCAGCGCCACTTCCTGGTCGCAGTGCAGTGGCAGTGCGACATGCGAGCGGGTCAGGCGCATGCGACGGCCTCGGTGATGGCGTGGCGGGTGGTCTCGGCCAACAACACAAGTTGCGCCTCGTCCACGCAATACGGCGGCATCCAGTACAGCACGTCGCCGAGCGGGCGCAGCACCACACCTTTATCTAGCGCCGCGCGATACGCCTTCAAGCCAACGCGCGCGGCAGATGCAAACGGTGTGCGCTTGTCGCCGCCCTGGGTCAGTTCGAATGCCACAATCATGCCGGCCTGGCGTACGTCCGCCACCGCCGGGTGTTCGCCGATTTGCGCAGCGAGCTCGCGCATGCGCGCTGCGACGGGCTGGTTGCGCGCAATCACGTTGTCGTCAGCGAAGATTTTCAATGTCGCCAGCGCCGCCGCACATGCCAGCGGGTTGCCGGTGTAGCTGTGCGAATGCAGGAACGCACGCTCGCGCGAATCGTCCAGAAAGGCGTCGTATAACTGCTGCGTGGCCAACACTGCCGACAACGGCATGAAACCGCCGGTCAGTCCCTTCGACAGGCACAACAGGTCGGGCATGATCCCGGCCTGTTCGCAGGCAAACAAGGTGCCGGTGCGGCCAAAGCCGACGGCGATTTCGTCGGCGATCAAGAACGCGCCATGAGCATCGCACAGCTCGCGTGCGCGGCGCAGATACGCCGGGTGGTACATGCGCATGCCGCCTGCACACTGCACCCGCGGCTCCAGGATCAGTGCGCAGATTTCGCCAGGCGAGCGTTCGAACAATGCCTGCAGCGCATCGGCCGCCTGCAGTGCGTAGTCTTCGGCGCTCTGCCCGGGCTCGGCCAGATACGCATCGGGCGAGGGGGCGAACATCGACTCCAGCAACAGCGGCGCATACACGCGCCGGTACAACGGAATATCGCCAACCGACAGCGCGCCGATGGTTTCGCCGTGGTAACCGTTCTCCAGCGCAATGAAGCGCGTGCGCCGGTGCTCGCCACGATTGTGGAAGTAGTGGAAGGCCATCTTCAGCGCCACTTCCACGCCGGCCGATCCGTTGTCGGCATAGAACACCTTCGATAAAGGCGCGCGCCCGGCCTGGCGTGGTGCTATGTCCAGGAGCTGCTCGGCCAGTTGCACGGCTGGCGCATGCGTGAAGCCGGCCAGCATCACCTGCTCCAGTTCGCCGGCTTGGCGCGCGATCGCCGCACCGATGCGCGATTCGGTATGGCCGAACAGGTTGGTCCACCAACTGCTCACCGCATCCAGATAACGGCGGCCGTCATGGCCCACCAGCCATGCGCCTTCGCCACGTGCGATCGGCACCAGCGGCAGCGTGTGCGGGTGCTCACGCATCTGCGTGCAGGGGTGCCACACCACAGCAAGATCGCGTTGCCGCCAATGTTCGGCAGTTTGTGCGGCTGCAGGGTCTGCTAGGATTTCGGGTTCATGAATATGTCGATGCATCTGCCCATTCTATCGGCCCGCTCCGCGGCTGCGTGCGACGCATGAGCTCGCGCCTGCCGATCATCCACAAGATCACCGATCTGGGCGACGGGCCGTTCCGTCGCCAGCAACTGGATCTGGAATTTTCCAACGGCGAGCGCCGCATCTACGAACGTCAACTCAGCCAGGGTCATGGGGCCGTGGTGGTGGTGCCGATGCTCGATGCGCAAACCGTGCTGCTGGTGCGCGAATATGCCGCCGGCGTGCATCGCTACGAGCTGGGTCTGGTCAAGGGCCGCATCGACGCCGGCGAAACCCCTGAGCACGCCGCCGACCGCGAGCTCAAGGAAGAAGCCGGCTACGGCGCGCGCCAGGTCCAGGTGCTGCGTGCGATGACGCTTGCTCCTACTTATATGAGTCACCAATCCTGGTTGGTGCTGGCACGCGACCTCTACCCCGAGCGCCTGGTCGGCGACGAGCCGGAAGAGATGGACGTGGTGCCGTGGCCGATCGCACGTCTGGACGAATTGATGCTGCGCGAAGATTTCTCCGAAGGCCGCTCGCTGGCCGCCTTGTTCATTGCGCGCGAGTGGTTGGAGCGCAACCCATGATCCGCATTCCGATGGAACTGCGCGAAACCGTGATCGCCATCGCGCGCGATGCCGGCGCTGCGATCATGGAGGTCTACGCGCAGGACTTCGCGGTGGAGATCAAGGACGACGCCAGCCCGCTGACCCAGGCTGACCTTGCCGCCAACCGCGTCATCGTCGAAGGCCTGCGCCGGGTCACTCCGGACGTACCGGTGCTCTCGGAAGAATCCGCGCACGTGGCCTGGGGAGAACGCCAGTACTGGACCAGCTACTGGCTGGTCGACCCGCTCGATGGCACCCGCGAGTTCGTCAAGCGCAATGGCGAGTTCAGCGTCAACATCGCACTCATCCATATGGGCGCGCCGGTGCTCGGGGTGGTGCAGGCACCGGTCGATGGGCGGGTCTGGTACGCCGCACGCGGCGAGAACGCCTTCCGCCGCGATGGCGACCGCGACGAGATGCTGCACACCCGCACCCCGGCGGCGACGCCGTTGCGGGTGGCTGCTAGCCGTTCGCACCGCGACGCGCGCACCACCGCCGCGCTGGAGCGCATGGGCGAGATCGACGTGGTGGCGCAAGGGTCGTCGTTGAAGTTCTGCCGCATTGCCGAAGGCGACCTGGACGTGTATCCACGCTTCGGCCCCACCTCCGAATGGGACACCGCCGCCGGCCAGTGCGTGTTGCATGCGGCCGGCGGCGTGTTGCTGGCCGGCGGCAGCGGCAAACCGTTCCGCTACAACCGCCGCGATACCTTGCTCAACGGCGACTTCATCGCACTGGGCGATCCCAATCTTCCCTGGCGCGATTGGTTGGCGTGAGCGGCGTGCGTGGAGGACGGCGCGCGAAACTGCGCTGCTGGCACGCCGCGCTGCCGCGCTGCCGCGCATGCGTTGGTTTGCTGCGGCCACTCCTGGCTGCGCAAGATGCGGATGACCTGACAGGTACACTTCGGTACCGGCGCGCGGTTGTATGCCGGGTCGCGCTGCAGCACGCGATGACATCGCAGCGCGTGCGATAGGCCGCCGCTAGCGCACTCATTCTTAAAAGTTCCAGGAACACACGATGTCTCAGACCCCGCCGACCGGCGACATCCAGCAGCTGTTGCAGTTGATGGCGCGCCTGCGCGATCGCGAACACGGGTGCCCGTGGGATGTAGAACAGACCTTCGCCAGCATCGCGCCGTACACCATCGAAGAAGCCTACGAAGTGGCCGATGCGATCGACCGCAACGACTTGGCTGGCCTGCGCGATGAGCTGGGCGACCTGTTACTGCAGGTGGTCTTCCATGCGCAAATGGCGGCCGAGCAGGGGGCGTTTGGCTTCGCCGACGTGGTCGCCACGCTCAGCGACAAACTGGTGCGTCGCCACCCGCATGTGTTCGCTGCGCAACAGGCGCCCGATGCACAGGCGGTGAGCGCCAACTGGGAGCAGATTAAGCGCGAAGAGCGTCGTGCTGCCGGCAACCAGGACGACTCCGCACTCGCCGGCATCGCGCGTGGGCTGCCGGAATGGCAGCGCTCCACCAAACTGCAGTCGCGTGCGGCGCGGGTCGGTTTCGATTGGCCTGGCCCGATGCCGGTGCTGGAAAAACTGCAGGAAGAAATCGAAGAGCTGCGTGTGGAATTCGCGCGTGGCCCGGTGGCCGACAACCAGGCCCGGCTGGAAGACGAACTGGGCGATGTGTTGTTCGTCTGCGCCAATCTGGCGCGGCATGCCAAGGTCGATGTCGGCGCCGCGCTGCGGCACGCCAACCTCAAATTTGAACGTCGCTTCCGTGCGATGGAAGCGCAGGCGCATGCGGCCGGCACCGCGTTGAACGCGTTGTCGCTGAGTGAGCAGGAAGCGCTGTGGCAACAGGTGAAGCGTAACGAGCGTAGCGGTGAGGCGTCGGCCATCAACAGTTCGGCAGTCGAGAGTTCCGCGAGCAGCGCATTCGCCTCGCACACGCCAGTGTCCGAGGATGCGTTTAATAAGTCTGACGTGGGCAATCCTGCCGTTGGGAAGCCAGCTGCCCACAGCGCGGACGCGCATCCAGCTTCTACCGATGATCTGGACTCCAACACGCCGCGTCCCGCATGAGCACCGCGCCGACCACGCTGCTGCTGTTTGCCGCGACGGCGCTCGCCGAGCTGGTCGGTTGCTACCTTCCTTATCTATGGCTGCGCAACGGTGGCAGCGTGTGGTTGCTGCTGCCCACCGCGCTGAGCCTTGCCATCTTCGTGTGGCTGTTGAGCTTGCATCCGGAAGCCAGCGGTCGCGTGTATGCGGCCTATGGCGGCGTCTATATCGCCAGCGCGTTGCTGTGGTTGTGGTGGGTGGATGGCGTCACGCCGACGCGCTGGGATCTGCTCGGCGCCGCCTGTTGCCTGTGCGGCATGGCGATCATCATGTTCGCGCCACGCAGCGCCTGACTGCGCTCGCGCAAACGTGCGCACGTTGCCGGTGTTGCCCAAGCCGCCGCCCGCAGTGGTGGCGCCTGTCATGCACATGGCTGGCAGTAGGCACCGGGAGTGCTGAGGCATACTCAGGCAAGGATAGATCCACTACACGCAAGGGGCTGCATATGTTTCCGACTTCTTTTCTTGCCATCGTCGTGCTGGTTGCAGGCGTCATTGTCTTGTTCAAGACCGTGCGCATGGTGCCGCAAGGCTACCAGTGGACGGTGGAGCGCTTCGGCCGCTACACCCACACCATGAGCCCGGGGCTGCACTTTCTGGTGCCGGTGGTCTATGGCGTGGGCCGCAAGATCAACATGATGGAACAGGTGCTGGATGTGCCCAGCCAGGACGTCATCACCAAGGACAACGCGGTGGTGCGCGTGGACGGGGTGGTGTTCTTCCAGGTGCTGGATGCCGCCAAGGCCGCCTATGAGGTGTCCAATCTGGAGATCGCCTCGATTGCGCTGGTGCAGACCAATATCCGCACCGTGATCGGTTCGATGGATCTGGACGAATCGCTCAGTCAGCGCGAAACCATCAATGCGCAGTTGCTCAGTGTGGTCGACCAGGCCACCAATCCGTGGGGCATCAAGGTCACGCGGATCGAGATTCGCGACATCCAACCGCCACGCGACCTGATCGATTCGATGGCGCGGCAGATGAAGGCCGAGCGCGAAAAGCGTGCGCAGATCCTTGAAGCCGAAGGTTCGCGTCAATCGGAAATCCTGCGCGCCGATGGCGAGAAACAGGCCGCCGTGCTTGAGGCCGAAGGCCGCAAGGAAGCCGCCTTCCGCGACGCCGAAGCGCGCGAACGTCTGGCCGAAGCCGAGGCACGCGCCACCCAGGTGGTGTCCGATGCGATCGCCAACGGCAGTGTGCAGGCGATCAATTATTTCGTCGCACAGAAGTATGTGGAAGCGTTCAAGGCGCTGGCCACCGCGCCCAACCAGAAGTTCGTGCTGATGCCGATGGAGTCCAGCGGCATCATCGGCTCGATCGCCGGTATCGCCGAGTTGGCCAAGGAAGCGATCGGCAAGCCCGACGCACCTGCCGTGCGCGTGCCGCCGATACCGCCGCGCCCAGGAGCCTGAGCGATGCGCTGGGATGTGGCGATCTGGGCAGTGCTGGCGCTGTTGCTGATTGCGGCCGAAACTCTAGTGCCGGGTGCCTTCCTGCTGTGGATGGGGATCGCGGCCGCAGCGGTGTGCGTGTTGGTGCTGGTATTGCCGGACATCGCGTTGCTGGTACAGATCGTGGCCTTCGTGGTGCTCAGCTTCGTCTCGGTGCAGGTGTATCGCACCTGGTTTCGCGGCAAGGGCCGCGAGAGCGATCGCCCGTTGCTCAATCGACGCGCCGAGCAGTTGATCGGCCGTCGCGTGCTGCTCGATCAGGCCATCCAGGATGGTCGCGGGCGCGCCAAGGTCGATGATGCGTTGTGTGTGGTCGCAGGTCCCGATCTGCCGGCCGGCACGCCGGTGCGCATCGTCGGTGTCGATGGCATGACCTTGCTGGTGCAGCCGGCCAGTTGAGGAGCGCGGGCAGGGCACGCGCCGCCTTGTCCGTGCAAGCATTGTTGCAGCACGGCGTAGCATCGCGCTGCGTCAATGGCCTCCAATCAGTGCAAACGCGCTGCTGCGCGCACGCCGTTCCCCCAAGCGCGGCAGGCCGGCGATAATGGGGCCTTTCCTCGGACCGGCGCTCATGACCCAAAAGACCATCCTCAACGACACCCATCGTGCGCTCGGCGCCAAGATGGTCGACTTCGGCGGTTGGGATATGCCGATCCATTACGGCTCGCAGTTGGACGAGCACCACCAGGTGCGCCGCGACGCCGGCATGTTTGACGTCAGCCACATGACCGTGGTCGACCTGCACGGCGCGCGCGTGCGCGAATTCCTGCGCTACCTGCTCGCCAACTCTGTGGACAAGCTCAAGGTCTCCGGCAAGGCGCTGTACACCTGCATGCTCAATCCGCAGGGTGGGGTGATCGACGACCTCATCGTCTATTACATGAGCGAAGACTTCTTCCGGTTGGTGGTCAACGCCGCCACCCGCGAAAAGGACTTGCAGTGGATCGGCGAGCAGGCCGCACGCTTCGACGTGCGCGTGGAAGAGCGCAGCGACTTCGCGATGATTGCCGTGCAAGGCCCCAACGCACGCGCCAAGGTCATCGACCTGCTGGATCCGGCCGACACCGCAGCGGCGAGCAAGCTCGGCCGTTTCTCAGCGCTGCAGACACATTCGCGTGATGGCATCGACTTATTTCTTGCGCGCACCGGCTACACCGGCGAAGACGGTTTCGAAATCGTCTTGCCGCAGGACGCCGCCGTTGCGTTCTGGAATGCATTGCTCACGCAAGGCGTCAAGCCGGCAGGTCTGGGCGCACGTGACACCTTGCGTCTTGAAGCGGGCATGAATCTTTACGGCCAGGACATGGACGATGCAGTTACCCCGTACGAGGCTGCGCTGGCCTGGACGATTGCCCTGGACGAAGGTCGCGATTTCATCGGCCGCAGCGTGCTCGAATCACAAAAGGCGCAGGGCGCACCGCGTCAGCTGATCGGTGTGGTGATGGACGAGAAGGGCGTGCTGCGGCATGGACAGACCGTGCTCACCGCCAGCGGCGAAGGCGAGATTCTCTCGGGCACGTTCTCGCCGACGCTCGGCAAGGCGATCGCCTTCGCGCGCGTGCCGGCCGGCAGCATCGAGCAGCTGCAGGTGGACATCCGTGGCAAGCAGGTGCCGTTGCGCGCGGTGAAGTTTCCGTTCGTGCGCGATGGCCAGGCGCAGCCCGGCGTCCTGGGCGACTGAATCGTGCGGCGCGTGCATTCCGTGCACGCTGCTGCTTGTGCTTCCGCATCACCACCACACCGCCGCGTGCACCTGTCTTGTCGCGCGGTCTAAACTAGCCGCCTGTCCCCAACCCTTATCCTTCCCGGAGCACACCCATGAGCGAGATCCCTGGCGACCTCAAGTTCCTCAAATCCCACGAGTGGGCCCGCGTCGAAAGCAGCGGCCGCGTGACCGTTGGTATTTCCGACCATGCGCAGGGCTTGCTGGGTGACCTGGTTTACGTCGAACTGCCGGGCGTCGGCGACACCGTGCAGGTCGGCAACGGCGCTGCGGTGGTGGAATCGGTCAAGGC
The DNA here is from genome assembly GCF_000277895.2 of Xanthomonas vasicola pv. musacearum NCPPB 4379. Lineage (NCBI taxonomy): Bacteria > Pseudomonadati > Pseudomonadota > Gammaproteobacteria > Lysobacterales > Lysobacteraceae > Xanthomonas > Xanthomonas vasicola. Next base: position 1,430,359 of record NZ_CP034655.1, read on the forward strand.
TGCCTCCGACGTCTACAGTCCGGTCAGCGGCACCGTCGTCGAGGTCAACAGTGCGTTGAGCGACAAGCCGGAAACCATCAACGAAGATGCCTATGGCGAGGGTTGGATCTTCGTCGTCGAGATCGACGACAAGGAACAGCTCAACGACCTGCTGGACCCGGACGCCTATGCCGAGCTGCTCGAAGACGACGATCACTGATCAGGTTTCGCTGCTGCCAACATCCGATGGCCGCTCTCAGAGCGGCCATTTTTTTTGGCGCGCTGTCGCTCTCGATGCACGACCTCGGTGCGGTCATGCCACGCGCGCCGGACGTGGGGTCTGAGATAGAGGCGTGTCGTTTGGTCTGTCGACGGCGATGCCGCTGGTCGCACGTCGATACGGCGCGCGTGTTGGCGGCAACGATCGAACCTGCATCCAGTGCTCATTACCTGCATGCGCCGGATTTCTGACGTGAGTCGTTCGTGAGGGTCTGGCGTGCACTCGGTGAAAAATTTTCCGATGAGTTGCCCGTCGCGTTCCTTCGACGATGGATGCGATGCATGCCGTAGTCGATGCGCGCGGACGCATGCATGGCGATCGAAGCGCGCAATAAGTTTGCGCATTTCTGCTCATGCGACCTCGGAAGTGCAGCCGTGGGAAAAAAAATTTTCAGCTGGCGGACAGGCGGCAAGCAGTGCCTCCGCACCGGTTTCGCTAGCGTGCCATTGAAGCGCTCAAGCGGTTGCGAAGGCGCACTGCTAAAAAAAAACAGCGGAAAAGAAGTGCTTTTTTGAAAACGCTGTTGGGCGAATATGCTTTTTGGTCAGGCCTGTACGCCGGCGCACACGGTCTTTCGCTGCCCTGGATGCGGCACGCGGCGATGCCTGGCAAAAAAAAAATGCGAAAGAGTGTTGACAGTAAAAAAAAGCGTGATTAGGTTTCGCCCAGCAGACATTGCTGCTGAAGAGAGTGAGCAGAATCGACATCGCGCCGACAAGCTTGTTCCGGATGTCCACCGAAACGATAACCACGGTGGAGTCGGGCCCGCTTCTCTCCAAGAAAGCAGCTGTCGTTCCGACTACGCACCCGTGTCGCCGCTCGATGCGGGTGTTTCTGTATCCGTTCCGTCGCGCATTACCTGCGGACGGTTCCCGACGACGGCATGCCGTTGTGGGGTTTGGTTCAACTGGGCGTTACAACTCCATAGTTCACTGACGAGGAGCCAATTACATGGCCACTGCAAAAGCTGCGAAAAAGAAACCCACCGCCAAAAAGGCTGTGAAAAAGACTGCCGCCAAGAAGGCCGTCAAGAAGGTCGCCAAAAAGGCAACCGCTAAGAAGGCAGTGAAGAAGACTGCTGCCAAGAAGGCCGTCAAGAAGACTGCAAAGAAGGCAACCGCCAAGAAGGCAGTGAAGAAGACTGCGAAGAAGGCAACCAAGAAAACTGCCGCCAAGAAGGCAGTGAAGAAGACTGCAAAGAAGGCGACCAAGAAGACTGCCGCTAAGAAGGCAGTGAAGAAGACCGCCAAGAAAGCCGTCAAGAAGACCGCCAAAAAGGCAGTAGCGAAGAAGGCGACCAAGAAGTCCGCTACCAAGAAAACCGCTGCCAAGAAGCCTGCAGTGAAGAAGGTCGCCAAGAAGAAGCCGGCCGCTCGCAAGAAGAAGGCCGCTCCGGTCGCGCTGCCCGCAACCCCGGCACCGCTGATCTGATCTTGTAATACCCGATCGCCGTAAACATCGAGCTCTCTCCCCGACGCCCAGCGGGGAGGGAGCTTTTTTATGTGCCTGGCACTGGCGTGGTCAGTGCGGCGCGTGGCTAGGTCGGTGTAGCCTGCGGCTGGCCCAACGCCTGCGGCCCGGAACGCAGCCTGGACATCGGCGTGGTGCGGGCACTGTGGATGACCCCGAAGAACTGCGCGTCTCGAACGAGCGTGGAGTGTTGCTCGCCGGCAGGCGGCGCAGGTTTCATCATCGAAGCGACGTGGCTCATTCCAGGTTCTCCGCACTGTTTTCCAAGTTCTCGGCACTGTGCCGCCAATGGCATGCCGGCCGGCGGCGTGGATGCTGCCGCGAAATTGTTTGACTCTTCCGACCAAGCTCAGGCCACTGCACCAGTGCCTTGGCACGACGGCAAGAGGCGATAAGAAGGGACGACGCAAAGCGCCGCTGCGCGCTACGCGATGCAGGTTCGACTGAATTGAAAAAGTGTCGGCAAGGCATCGGGTCGGAGGGTAGAGACCGTGCTGCGGATCAAGCAGCGAGACCCAGCGCTGACGACTAGAGTCTCTTCCTCAGCCTGTCGAACCGGTTTGCTCAGCTGCACAGCTGCTGGCAACGGGCTATTTACGGCAGCCAAAGACCCGAGCGTATTGATCGTCCACAGCATTGCTCTACCGCGCTCAAGGGGCACGCCTTCCGTAAGCCGACCGATGTGCATCGGATACGCAGAAACAACAAAGGCGGCCGAAGCCGCCTTTGTCTACACCCACCGACATGAGGTCAGTGCAGTACGTTTACTCAGCGCGGCGAGGCCACCGATTTGCCGGAGGACGCGCCCTTGCCAGCCGGGTCGGGCTTCTCTGCCAGCATGTTCTCGCTGCCGAAGTCACTGTCCACATCGATGTCCAACCAACGCTTCGCCGGCAGGCCCAGTGCGCGGTCCAGGATGGTCGGCAGCATGCCCGAGGGCAGGCCGCTTTCGCCGTTCCACAGGATCGCAATACCTAGGTCGCGCTCCGGCAGCAACGCGACCAGGCCGCGATAACCCTGCACCGCACCGGCATGGAACACCACTTGATGGCCGGCGTAATCAAACACGTGCCAGCCCAAGGCGTAGCTGGCAGCGTCTACACGCTCATGGCGCCAACCGGAGCGCATTTCGCCCGGCGTGGAAATCAACGGCGCGTGCAGCGTTGCCAGCAGCGGCGCAGGCAGTACGTCGGTGCGATGACCGGTGTGCGCGAGCAGCCACTGCGCCATGTCACTGGCGCTGGCGTTGACGCCCGCAGCCGGGGCAAGGCGGTAGTAGGTCGGCTTGGGCGTCAGCGACACCCAGCCATTGCGGCTGCGCACGTGCGGGCGGGCCCAGTGCGGACTGGCCTGGATACCGGCCAGACCCATACTGGCATCGTTCATGCCCAGCGGCTTGAAGATGCGGCGCTCTACCGATTGCTCGTAGAAGCTGCCCGATGCGGCGAACACCACATCGCCGACCAGGCTGAAGGCAACGTTCTGATACGCGTAGCAATCGCCCGGTGCGCAGCGCAGCGGTGCAGCCGCCAGCTTGTGGCTGAGCGAGTAGTAGTCAACGTTGGATTCGATATCGCGGTCGTAGGCATTGCGGGTGAGGCCGGCGCGATGGCTGAGCACTTCGGCAACCGTGAGCTGACGGGTCGCCACGTTGTCGCTGAGCTGGAAGCCCGGCACGTAGTCGACCACCTTGCTGTCCCAGCGCAGCACGCCATCGTTGACCAGCAGGCCGGCCATGGTGCCGGCGAAGGCTTTGGACAACGAGGCCAGACGAAATACGGTGTGGCCATCGACCGGCTGCGGATGATTGACGTCGGTGACGCCATAGCCGCGCGCGCTGAGCACCTTGCCGCCCTGCACGATGGCCATGGCCATCCCGGGCACGCGGTTGCCGTAGGTCAACTGTTCTGCCATCGACTCGAATGCCGCCACGTCGAAGCCGGCGGCAGGTGCCAACACCTGGTTGGCCGGCAGCGAGGTGCGATAGGGCAACGGTGCGGTGGGCGACTGCGCCGCAGTGGCCGCCTGCAACGCAGCGGCGGTGGGCGCGGGTGTCTGCGCGGTGGAGGAGAGGGCCAGGGGCAATAACGCCCCGAACAGCCCGATAGCCAACGGTCGGAACCGTCGGCGCGTGCGCATTTCTGTCATGGTTGTCCCGCCTGTTCCGCTGCCTCCGGCGATTCTAGCGCCGCGCTTTGCAATAGCACAAACTGCCGGAAGATGAATGGGCATCGTATTGATCCTATTGATGATTTTAGATTCAGAAATCGAATATTCCGGTGCCGCCGAAGCGTCGCTACGCGCTGGTCCACTAGCCTGCTGCAAGCAGCGTGCCGGTGCGGAGGTCACCTGGCACGCAGCGTGCTGCGCCTGTGCGCTGGTGGCGCCGCCTCGCATCGGCTAACTTGCGCGCTTCTTTCGCGGGTGCTGCCGCTGCCATGTCCTTGCCGTCGGGCCCGCTTGTGCGGGCGGCCGTTACACGATGACTAATTCCTCGACGCCGCAATCTGCGGCTGGCCGTTTGAGCGCCGCGCTGCGAAGCTCGCCGCCTTTGGCGTGGTCGTTTCTCTACTTTTTCTGCCTGCTCAGTGGCTACTACGTGTTGCGCCCGGTGCGCGAAGCGATGGGTGCCTCGGCCGATGTGGAGACGCTGTTTCCCACTGACATGATCGCGTTCTTCGCCGCGCGCGGCATGCCGCTCAAGGACTTCACCCTGCAGGTGCTGTTTACCTGCACCTTTCTGATCATGGTGCTGCTGCAGCCGGTCTACGGCGCGCTGGTCAGCCGCTATCCGCGGCGGGTGTTCCTGCCGATGGTGTACGGCTTTTTCATCGCGACCTTGCTGCTGTTCTACGTGTTGTTCGACAGTGGCGTGCCAGGCCGCGGCATGGCGTTCTTCTTGTGGGTGACGGTCTTCAACCTGTTTGCGGTGGCGGTGTTCTGGAGCTTCATGGCCGATGTCTTCAGCAATGCCGAAGCGCGTAGCTATTACGGTTATATCGGTGCGGCCGGCACCCTGGGCGCGTTTGTCGGACCAATTCTCACCCGCACACTGGTGGAGCGCATCGGCATTGCGCATCTGATGTTGGTGTCGGCCGGGTTTTTAACCGTGTGCGTGGCGTGCGTGTTGCGTTTGCGGCTGTGGGCGGTTGCGCGCGAACAGGAGCGCCAGCTGAGCTCCGGCGAAGTGCCGATGGGCGGCGACGTGCTCGGTGGTCTCCACACTCATCGTGCGTGAGCCGCTGCTGCGCTGGCTGGCCTTCATGGTGTTGTTCGGCGTGGGCGTTGGTACCTTGCTCTATAACGAGCAGGCAGCGCTGGTGCGGCGGCTTTACACAGACGCAGCGGCGGCCACCGCGTATTACTCCAGCATCGATCTGGCGATCAACGCACTGGCGCTGGTGCTGCAATTGCTAGTGACGCGCGCGCTGCTATCGCGCTTCGGCATCGCGCCGGCGTTGTTGATCCCAGGTGTGGCGATCATGCTGGGCTATGCGGTGCTGGCGGCGTCGCCATTGCCGATGATGATTGCGATCGTGCAGGTGATTACGCGCTCCAGCGAGTTCGCACTGGCCAAGCCCGCACGCGAGACGCTGTACACGCGGGTGGATCGCGAGTGGCGCTACAAGGCCGGCGCGGCGATCGACACGGTGGTCTATCGAGGTGGCGATCTCACCTTTGTCTGGGTGCACAAGCTGGTGTCTGCGTTCGGTTCCAGTGCGGTGTTCGGTGTCGGGCTGCTCGTGGCGACCGGCATGACGGTTGGCGCGTTCGGCCTGCTACGCGAAGCACGCAAGCTACCTGCAGAGCGCGATGTGGGCACGGACAAACGCGTTGCCGATTGAATGCGGCAGCAGCAGAACGTGGCGATTGGTTGTCGGGTGAGCCGTTGGCGTGTACTTCGGAACGGAACTGCAGCAACAACCTGCCGGATGCATTGCACGGGAGATGCGTCGCGTGCGGAGCACCAGGCGGCAGGGGCTGAGCACTGAGGGCATGCCGAGGCACGGCGTTACGGCCTGGCATCGGTCAGGCACATGGATTGCTTCTCACGCCAGCAGCGATGAAGCGAATGTTCCTGCGCCATAGTCCAGGCGTGCCGAACAGCACGAGCGCAATCGCGGCTATGCTGGTGCCACTCTTTGCCAAGGCGCTCTGCCATGCCCCTGTTCGCCATCATTGCCGGCCTGTGCGTCGCACTGCTGCACGTCTACATCCTCGTATTGGAAATGGTGTTGTGGACACACCCGCTGGGCTTGAAGACCTTCCGCAATAGCCTAGAGAAGGCGCAGGCCACCCGCGTGCTGGCAGCCAACCAGGGGCTCTACAACGGCTTCCTGGCCGCTGGCCTGTTCTGGGGTGCACTGGCCGCGCGCGCCGACGTGCTGAGCTTCTTCCTGGGCTGTGTGGTGGTGGCAGGTTGCTATGGCGCTTACAGCGTCAACCGCCGCATCTTCTTCGTGCAGGCGCTGCCGGCATTGATTGCCCTGGCGCTGGTGTGGCTGCCGCGCTGACCTACCCGCGGCAGGATGTTCGCTGCGCGTAGGAGCGGGCATGCCCGCGATGAAGCGTCACTCTTAGCCCATCGCAAGCTAGCGAGTCTCAGCGGACGGCGTGCGCAGGGCAGCCACGCGTTGTGCCGATGCGTACTCGCCTGACAAGGGGCGAAGGTGGGCCACGTAGCCAGGGTGTTTCTTCCTGCCGCGACCACAACCGCTTCAATCGCCTGCGTGCGATCACGGCGGGTCGGGCCACCGGTTATCCGCTAGGGAATGCCATCGCCTGTGCGCTGCAGGCGGCGCAGGACATTGTGAATGCTGCCGGTAGTTGCGCCAGCATCAACACCCGTCCCCACAAACAACGACGGCGAGCCGAAGCTCGCCGTCGTCCGCTGCTGTGAGCCTGGCGCAAGCCTTACGCGGCTTCGCGTGGCTGCTGTGCCTGCGGCTTGTCGTAGAAGCTGGCCGCACGCAACTCATGCGGATCGAAGTCGTCTACGGTAATGGTGTCCATCATGATCTCGCGCAGTTCTTCGAGCAGCTTGCGCTCTTCCATGCTGATCACGCCTTCGGCCACGGCTTCGTCCAGCTGCGCCGGGAACTCCAGTGCTTCGATGCCCTTGGTCTTGAGTGCCTTGAGGAACTTGCGCTCCACCGGCTCGGCCATCACTGCCTTGGTCAGGTAGCTGGCGATGCGGCCACCCGGATTGTTGGCGCACGGAGTCAGGAACACGCCCTGTGCCAAACGGTCGCGCGCTTCGTTCGGCGTCATCAACAGCGAAGCCACACGATGGCCCAGACGGTCGCCAGGCGCTTCGGCACGACGGCCCAGCGGGAAGATCAGCACCCACATCAACCAGCCGACCGGACGGATCGGGAAGTTGCGCAGCGCGGCCGACAGTGCGGTTTCGATCTTGTGCACGCTGTCGTGGAAGGCCCAGGCCAGCAACGGTTGATCGCTCGCCGGCGCCCCCTCGTCGTGGTAACGCTTGAGGATGGCGCTGGTCAGGTAGATATGGCTCAGCACATCGCCCAGGCGACCGGACAGGGACTCCTTGAACTTCAGCTTGCCGCCCAGCATCAGCATCGACACGTCGGCCATCAACGCCAGGTTGGCCGAATAACGATCCAGCTTGCGGAAGAAGCGGCGGGTGTACGCATCACCCGGCGCCGCACCGATGCGCGCACCGGTCAGGCCGAACCAGAACGAGCGCACAGCGTTGGAAATACCGAAGCGGATGTGACCAAACAGATTGTGGTCGAACGCTTCCAGACCACGACGGATATCGGGATCCTGCGCGGCCTGCATTTCCTTCAACACCCACGGATGGCACAGGATGGCGCCCTGGCCGAAGATCAGCAGACTGCGGGTCATGATGTTGGCGCCTTCCACAGTCACGCCGATCGGCGCGGCCTGCCAGGCGCGGCCGGCAAAGTTGCGCGGCCCCAGGATGATGCCCTTGCCGCCGATCACGTCCATCATGTCGCTCACGACTTCGCGGCCCATCGTGGTGCAATGGTACTTGGCGATCGCCGACGGCACCGACGGCACGTCGCCGCGATCCACCGCCGCGGCGGTGGCCTGCGACAACGCACTGATGGCATAGGCCTTGCCGCCGATACGGGCCAGTGCTTCTTCCACGCCCTCGAAACGGCCGACCGACAGGCCGAATTGCTTGCGAATACGCGCGTACGCACCGGTGACCACCGCAGCGGCCTTGCTGCCGCCGCTGGCGGTGGAGGGCAGGGTGATCGAGCGGCCAACAGCCAGACACTCGTTGAGCATGTTCCAGCCCTTGCCAACCATCTCCACGCCACCGATCAGCTGGCTCAGCGGGATGAACACCTCTTCGCCATGAATTGGGCCATTCTGGAACGGCGAATTCAGCGGGAAGTGGCGCCGGCCGATTTCCACGCCGGGGGTTTCGCGCGGCAGCAGCGCCAGGGTGATGCCGATGTCCTTTTTGTCGCCGATCAGACCGTCCGGATCGTAGGCGCGGAACGCCAGGCCGATCAGCGAAGCGACCGGTGCCAGGGTGATGTAGCGCTTGTCGAAGGTTAGCTTGACGCCCAACACGTTGGCGCCATTCCACTCGCCCTTGCAGACGATACCGTAGTCCGGAATCGAGGTGGCATCGGAGCCGGCGAACGGACCGGTCAGGCCGAAACACGGCACTTCCGCACCGACCGCCAGGCGTGGCAGGTAATAGTCTTTCTGCTCGGGGGTGCCGTAGTGCAGCAGCAGCTCACCGGGGCCGAGCGAGTTGGGCACGCCGACGGTGGAGCTGACCACGCTGGAGATCGAGGACAGCTTCTGGATCACCTTGTGGTGCGCCAGCGCGCTGAAACCAAGCCCGCCGTACTGCTTGGGAATGATCATGCCGAAGAACTTGTTCTTCTTGATGAAGTCCCAGAGCTCCGGCGGCAGGTCGGCGTGGACATGGGTAATTTCCCAGTCGTTGATCATCTTGCATAGCTCTTCCACCGGGCCATCCAGGAAGGCCTGCTCTTCGGCGGTGAGTTCCGGCTTGGGATAGTTCAGTAGCTTCTGCCAATCCGGATCGCCGGTGAACAGCTCGCCTTCGAAACCGACCGAGCCGGTTTCCAGGGCGATGCGCTCGGTCTGCGACAGCGGCGGCAGCACCTTGCGGAAGAAGCCCATCAGCGGCGTGGTCAGCAGCGGCTTGCGCAGGAACGGCAGCAGCACAGGTGCGGAGACCAGCACCACCAGTGCGGCGGCCACGATGGTGGCGGTGAGATTGGCACCCAGCAGCCAGCACGCCACCAGCACACAGGCGCTGATCGCAACCCACGTGGCAAGGCGCATCCGGTGATAGGCAGCGATACCCGCCGCCAGGATGACGAGGAGGAACGGTGCAATGATGCTCATGGTCTTGCTCCAGTGACATGCTCGGTAGTGTTGGACGCTGCGATGGTGCAAGCCGCCGGCAGTGCGTCCAGATAATGCAACACGGTGGCGGTAAATGTGGTGTTGTCGTCGCCTGCCAGCATGTGCGTGGCATCGGGCAGATGCACATGCTGCGCATGCGGCGCGATGGAGAGGAATTCGGCGATGTTGGCTGGCGTCACCAGATCGCTGCGTCCGCCGCTGATGAGCAACATCGGGCAACGCACCTGTGCTGCCGCATCCAGCAACGCACGCTGCTGTAGCTGGGCGTCCTGGCCGGCTAGCTCGTCGACCAAACGTGGATCCCAGTGCCAGGACCAACGCCCATCGGCGCGCTGCCGCAGCAATGCCTGCAATTGCCTTGCCGTTTTGCGCGGGCGGTGCGGCAGATATGCAGCGATCGCATCTGCGGCTGCATCCAGCGATGCGAAGCCGTCCGGATGCGCGGTCATGAAGCGCAGGATGCGCTCTACACCGGTGGTGTCCCAGCGAGGCGTGATGTCGACCAGCACGATGGCGCGGAACAGTCCCGGCCAGCGCGCTTCCGCCAGTAACCCGAACAACCCCCCCATCGACGCGGCAACCAGCACCGGTGGCTCGGGCTGCTCGCCGGCCAGCACGATCAGATCGTCGGTGAATTGCGTTGCCGAGTAGGGCAGGTCCGCAGCATTGACGCTCGAGTCGCCATGCCCGCGCGCGTCGTATGACAGGGTGCGGTAGCCCTTTTCAGCCAGCGTCGTGGCAGTGGCTTCCCAGGCATGTCGGGTCTGTCCGAAGCCATGCGCGAACAATACCGACGGCGCGTGTTCGGCCCCCCGCATCGACACGGCAAGCACAGCATCACCAGTGTTGACGCTGGACACTGACGCAATGGGGGCGAGGCTAGCGAGTGAAATGACCATACTTAATGGTATGGTCGCATGCCGGGGGTTGTCAATACTCAGTCGTATGGACGGTTAAGCCATTGAATCGTGGCGCTTGTATGTCAATTACGTGATGCATACTGCAACTGACTCAAGCGTATGGTTAAATCGCGCTATGAACGACACCATCGACTCCTCCAGCCTCACCACGCCCCGCGCCAGCTCTGGTCGCGGCAACCGCCTTAGCGCGGACGATTGGGCACAGGCCGCGCTCGACCTGATTGCCGAACAAGGCGTGGGCGCGGTTGCAGTCGAGCCGCTGGCACGCCGGCTCGGCGTCACAAAAGGTAGCTTTTACTGGCACTTCCCCTCGCGCGACGCGCTGCTGCAGGCCGCCCTTGAGCGCTGGGAAATCTTCGAGCAAAAAGAAGTGTTCGGCAGTCTGGAAGACGTTCCCGACCCCAGCGCACGCTTACGCGCGTTGTTCCAGCTGGTTGCCCACGAAGTCAAACCGCACGTCATCTACAGCGAACTGCTCAAGGCACTCGACCACCCCGCCGTACGCCCGGTCATCGACCGCGTCTCGCAACGCCGCCTCGATTACCTCATCGCCTCCTTCCGTCAGGCCGGCCTCTCTCGCACCGACGCCCAACACCGCGCCCGCCTGGCGTACGCCGCCTACGTCGGCTTTTTGCAGCTTTCACTGCAATTGCAACAGCCCAAGCAGGCCCGCGAAGATTTCGAAGCCTATGTTGAGCATGTGATTCAGACGTTGATTCCGGGGTGAGTAATTCGGCATGCGTAGCAGCGCCCACGAGATGTCTTTAAGAGAGGGGGAACTAACGAAAAGGCCACGATTCTTTCGAATCGCGGCCTTTTTGATTACTGCTTTTTTCTAAATCGCTTATCAGAACTTCTGGGTATAGCGCATGTAATAAAAGCGACCCGGAACTTCGTACTGCGGATCGAAGCTATTAGCAAAAGCCGTAGCAGATTGCGGCGGATCCCGATCGAACGCGTTGTTGACGCCGACCGTCACACGCGCATTCCACGGCGCCTTCCAGTACGCACTGATATCGGTATAGGTGACGCTTGGGATGTGGTTGCGAGGTGCTGCACCTGCACTGGTGACGCGATTCGGATCCGAGCAGAGCAGGCCAATGTTGACCGGGTTGCTGACGTTGGCGCCGGTGCAGTTCTCGACCTGAGAGCTATAGTAACGCATCGCAACGGAGCTGCCGATGTCGCCCAGCTCCCAGTTGGCCATCAGGTTGGAGCGGATGCGCCAGTTATTATCCTGAGCCGAGCCGCCTCTATACAAGCCAACGCGCGTTTCAGGATCCTGAAGCGGCTTCTCAACCACGAACTTGCTGAGGTAAGTGGAATCCCAAACGAAGCTGAAGTTGCCCCAGGCCGTATCGGGCAGGCGATAACCAATAGTAAGGTCGTAGCCTTCTGCTTCAATCCTGGCGATGTTGTTCGGTACTGCCAGCAGGTTCGAAATTTCGCCGGTGGCTTCACGCTGGATGAGGGAGCAGGAGTTCGCCACGCCAGCCAAGTAGCAGCTGTTGAGCGTTTCTTGCACGGTCTGAGTGTCGATCGCATCTTCGATCTGAATGTTCCACCAATCGAGCGAAACATCTAGGCCGGTCACCCAGCCCGGGCTGAAAACAAAGCCCAACGTCTTGGAGGTGGACGTTTCAGGCTTCAAACGCTGGTTTCCACCCGTCGCGGTACGGACCTGCGGGTTCGCTTGCGCATAGGCCGGCACCGAACCGCAAGAGCCAGGACGTGAAGTATTCACTGCGCCAGTATCGTACGAGCCTGCGCAAGGATCGCGAACGTCCTCGAACGTATCGCTGACGCCCTGGAACAATTCGCTGATCGAGGGGGCACGGAAGCCTTGCGACCAGTTACCGCGGATCATCAAGTCAGTGATCGGCTTCCAGCGGAAACCGAACTTGCTGTTGGTGGTGTCGCCGAAGTTGCTGTAGTCCGAATAACGGGTAGCCAAGCTGAAGTCCAGCAGCTGAGCGCCCGGCAGATCGGCGAGAAGCGGCACGGCCAATTCCAGATAGGCTTCGTCAAGCTTGTAACCACCACTGGTGGCGGTGCGCGCGTTGCCGGTCGTATCGCCGGAATTGATCAGTGCATCCGGATCGTCGAAACCGGATTCTTCGCGGTGCTCGACACCCAACGAGAAAGCGAACGCGCCTCCCTGCATATCGAAGAGTTCGCCGCCGACGTTGCCGTAGTAAGTCTTTTGTTCATAGCCATAAAGGTCATGGGCATTGAAACCGGCGTAACCCAGCATTTCCGGAGTGAGCGAACCCGGCCCGTGGAGCATGTCCATCGGAACGCAGCCATCGATGGTGCTTGCTGCGGTGCCGCAGCGCGCCGTACCGGAAGCGTCGACGAACGAAGGGCCGAGGGCGTTACGCAGCGCCGAAATGTTGAACAGGCCAGTGGTGCGCTCGGTCTGGTCGTTCTTGCCGTAAAACATGCCTGCTTCCCAACTGAAGAAGCGCTGGCCAACTTCAAAGTCACCTTCGAATGCACCGTTGAAGCCGAACGTTTTCACGTTTTGGGTAAAAATACGGCCGCCGGTTTCCTCAGCGCGATACTGGATATAGTCGATGTCGCGGCCGGTGTTGTTGTAAATGTTTGCGGCTGAAATGACGATGTCAGCACCGTTGGTGCCGGGCGCCGAACGACCGAGGACGATCGGCATCGGTGCAAGCACCTGCGTCGATTCGCGTTCGTTATAAGTGACAGTCGTCTTGAAACGGACATTGTCGGTGATCGACAGGCCAGCATCAGCGAATACCGACTTGCGCTCCTGCGGCGTCACCAAGTAGTTCGCGGGTGCGAAGTTATAGCTATCGGCCGCGGTGTAGCTACGTGATGTGGTGCCACCATCGGTGGTGATCGAGAAGCCGGGCGTGCTATTGAAGCGGGTTGCGCCGAACGTCGGTGCGCCGGTAGTGGGGTCCGGACCAGTCGATCCGAAAATGCCAAAACGTCCACCTGGAATGGTCGTGCTGTTGCCGGTACGGGGAACAGCGCCGAAAACCGGGACGGAGGAAATCTCGCGATTGCCTGCCCAGACCGCCTCTTCCTTGACGTAGCCCACGCCCAGGGTGGCGTGCCAGCGGTCGCCGGTCGAGCCAATCGTGAAGTCGTAGGATTCGCGGCTACCATCACCCTTATCGTACTGACCAAAGTAAGCGTTCGCCTCCGCGCCATCGAAGTTCTGGCGCAGGATGATGTTGACAACGCCGGCGATCGCATCCGAACCATAGATGGTCGAGGCGCCGTCTTTCAGGACTTCGATGCGCTCGACAGCAGCAGTCGGAATCGTGTTGAGGTCGACCGCACCACCTAGGCCAGTGCCACCAACCCAGCGGCGACCATTGACCAGCACCAGGGTGCGGTTGGAGCCAAGGTTACGCAGGTTGACGCGAGTTTCGCCGTTGCCGCCATTGTTGACGTTAGTGTTTAGCGCGGAACCATTGGTTGCGATGTTCTGGATCACATCGCCGATCGAGGTCAAACCCTGCGACTCGATCTGCTGACGGCTCATGCTGAAAACCGGCTGCGATGTTTCGACGTCAGCGCGCTTGATGCGCGAACCCGTCACCTCGATCTTGTCGAGGTTGGTTGCACCGGTTTCCTGGGCGATGGCGGTACCGGGACCGCCCACGCTCACGACAAGCGCGAGGACAACTGCATCGCGCAGCTTGTTGGACTTGCAATTCATTAGCTCTCTCTCCAAGTGATCTTGGGTACTGCCAAGGGTTGTTTGCCTGGCGGGGGTTCCGAAAGAAGCGGATCCAAAACGTCAGGGTGAACCGATGGTATATGCGTTGCGACAGAAATTAAAGTCCCGTTAATGAAAAAGAAGAGAGTTGTGAAGGCAGTGGTCGAGCGGACGATCTACAACGAAAAACGCCACCGGCTGCAAGCCGGTGGCGTTTGGAGAAATTAATGGAATCAGTGACTTACAGGTCTTGCTCGTATCTGACATACGGCACGGTCCCGTCGCTGTTGCTCTCGTTGCTTGGTGCGAACGGGTTCTTGCCGCGGGAGATGACGTTCTCGGCACCGACGGTGAGCTGGCCGCTCCAGGGGGTGCGCCAGGTCAGGCCCAGGCCGAGGCCTTCCCATTTTTCGGGCTGACCGGGCACATCGACGACGCGGCCAATGACGTTGGCGCTGAAGGCGCCGTAGCCGCCACCCACGCTAAGTGTCTTGGTGTCCCACTGGTCTGCGATCGCGGGTGAGACGTCGGCCAACGGTACCAGTCGTGCCCGGGCGTAGGTGCCACCGATCGAGACGAAGCCTTCGCGGCCAATGTTTTTCTGGCCGAAAACGGTTAGATCGTTCTGCTCGACGCGGGTCAGTGGGGCCTTGCCGGCGCCAATGAGCCAGGCCGGCAGGGTGTCGCGACCGGTAGCGGCGGTGACGCCAACGCGAGCGCCGCCGCGATTGAAACCCAGCGTGCCGGAGACGCGGCGCGATGCGGCGGCGCTGTCTTCTTCATCATCGCCAATGCCTGCAAGCAGGCAATGGCTGGCCAGTCCATTGATATTGGTGCCGCGGCTGCTGTTGCAGATCAGGCCCAGCGAGTCGCCTGAGGTCAGGCCGAACGCTGCATCCAGCGAATTACGGCCAAAGTGCCAGCGGGCACCGGCCTTCTGCTCGCCAGTAGGCTCTAGGTACAGAAAGGCTTCGACCTTGCCGCTGCCCTTGTTCCACACCGGCAGGATGGTGCTCTCGCGGAACTGTTGCGAAGGTGCCGACTGCGCGTGCACGCCTGTGGCTGCCGCGAGGGCAACCATCAAAGCTAGCGGGAGGCGCAGTAGGTGTCGCATACCAGAGGTCAGACCCAGCGGCAGTTGTTAAGTTCCCGAGAACGGGCAGGTAGGATGCTAGGGCTTTTATGATTATTTAACAAGTGGTTGTGTCCCCCCAAACGCAACCGCCATCGTTATCTATTGCAACCTTTCCGGCGCTTCCTGCAGCGGCTGCGCTGCGCTGAAAAGTACGTCCAGTGCGGTCAACGGAAAGTGATACTCACGGCCGCAGAATTCGCAACGCACCTCGACTTCGCCTGTCGCCTCGGCGGCCGCGCGTGCCTCTTCTTCGCCCAGCGATTGCAGCATCGAGGCGACCCGTTCGCGCGAGCAGGAGCAGCCGAAACTGAGCGGCTTGCTGCCGAGCAACTGCGGCTCTTCTTCGTGGAACAGGCGGTGGAGCAGGTCTTGGCCGGCCACCGAGAGCAGCTCCGGTGCGCCCAAGGTGTCGAACAAGGCGCCGATTCGGGTCCAGCCGTCGTTATCACCTTCATCGCCGGGGAGCTTCTGCAACAACAGACCGGCGGCCTGATCCGGTCCTGCAGCCAGCAACAGGCGCGTCGGTAGCTGTTCGGACTGCTGGAAATAGGTTTCGAAGGCTTCGGCCAGGTCCGGTGCCTGCATGCCGACAAGACTCTGGTAGCGCTGCGGCTCACGCGGGTCCAGGCCGGGGTTTTCGATGGTGATTGCCAACAGGGCGGCTTCGCCCAGCTCGCGCAAATCAGTCGGCGCATCGACGCCGTCAGCCAGCTGCACGATGCCGCGTAAGGTGCCGGCGGCGGTGCATTCGGCAAACAGGGTGCGCAAGGTGTCGTTGCCGCGTAACTGCACCGAAAGGCGTCCGTCGACCTTGGTGTGGCCGGTGAACAGGGCAGCGGCCACAGCCGCTTCGCCAAGCAATTGGCGCGCGGCAGGCGGGTACTCAGCGGCTCCCTGGATGTCGTGCCAGGCCTTGGTCAGGCGCACGTGGACGCCGCGCACGCCGGCGGCGGGCAGCAGGAAACGGGAAAGCTGATCGTGATCGGTCATGGAAACATCGGACGTAAGTGACGCGTGTTGCCGGATAATGCGGCAGGCATCGGGATTGAAGGTCGTAGCGAACAATGGGGACGGATGCATGGGATGACAAGCAAGCGGCGCCATCGCGGCCCAGGCGCTGGCTGCGCTGGGTCTTGGCGGCACCGCTGCTGTTTGCCGCGGCGAGTGTGCTGCAGGTGCTGGTCTTGCGGGTGGTCGATCCACCGATCAGCAGCATGATGGTGGGACGTTATCTGGAAGCCTGGGGTGAGGGCGATTGGAGTTTTTCGCTGCATCAGCAGTGGCGTGATTACGACAAGATCGCCGCCAGCCTGCCAATTTCGGTGGTAGCTGCGGAGGATCAGCAATTCCCGATGCACCATGGGTTTGATCTGCAGGCGATCGAGAAAGCGCGCGATCACAATGCCCGCGGCGGGCGCGTGCGTGGCGCCAGCACCATCAGCCAGCAGGTCGCCAAGAATGTGTTCCTGTGGCAGGGCCGCAGTTGGGTGCGTAAGGGCCTGGAAGCTTGGTACACGGTGTTGATCGAGCTGTTCTGGCCCAAGCAACGTATCTTGGAGATATATCTCAACGTGGCCGAATTTGGCGACGGGGTGTACGGCGCGCAAGCGGCTGCCCAGCAGTTTTGGGGCAAGGATGCGGCAGGCTTGTCGCCGACCGAATCGGCGCGCCTGGCGGCGGTGTTGCCATCGCCACGGCGTTACGACGCGCGCCGTCCCGGTGCATTCGTGCAGCGGCGTACCGCGTGGATCCAGCGGCAGGCGCTCCAGTTGGGCGGCCCTGCGTATCTACAGGCACCATAAGGGTGAGCACTATCGATACTGTCCAACTGCCGGTCGCCCCTGAGCGCCTGACCGTGGTCATCGCGGCCTTCAACGAAGAAACCAGCATTCCCCTGCTGCATCCGCGCCTGTGCGCAGTATTGGCGCAATTGCATGGGTTGCAGACGCATGTGCTGTATGTTGACGACGGCAGCACCGACAGCACCTGGGACGTATTGCATGCGCTTACCGAAGCCGATGCCAACGTCAGTGCGGTGCGGCTATCGCGCAATTTCGGCAAGGAGTTGGCGATTTCTGCGGGGCTGGATCATGTGCTGCCGGGTGCGGTGGTACTGCTGGATGCCGATGGCCAGGATCCGCCGGAATTGATACCGGAATTCGTTGCGCTGTGGCGCAGCGGCTACGACAACATCTTCGGCACGCGGGTGTTTCGCGAGGGCGAGAGTTGGCTCAAGCGTAGCGCCGCGCATGCGTTCTACCGGGTGATCCGGCGCTTGTCGCGCACCCCGATTCCTGCCGATACCGGCGATTTTCGCTTGCTGTCGCCGCGTGTGGTGGCTGCTTTGCAACAGCTGCGCGAGCGCCACCGTTTCATGAAGGGGTTGTTCGGCTGGGTCGGATTTCGTCAGGTGGCGCTGCCGTATCGGCGTGCGCCGCGTTTGTCCGGAAACAGCAAGTTCACCGTATGGAGGCTGTGGAATTTCGCACTCGACGGCATCACTAGTTTTTCGACGGTGCCGCTGCGGGCGGCCACGTATCTGGGCTTGCTCACTGCGTTGTGTGCGTTCCTGTTCGGCGGCTGGGTCGTCATCAAGGCCGCGCTGGTGGGCGACCCGGTGGCGGGTTGGCCGACCATGATGTCGGTCATCTTATTTCTGGGTGGCATCCAGCTGATTGCCTTGGGGCTGATTGGCGAATACCTGGGCCGCTTGTACGACGAGGCCAAGCAGCGCCCGCTGTATGTGGTTGATACCCACCGCGGTGCGGTGGGGGTAGGCCGGGGTGATCAGACCAAGCGCGGAGCGGGCCATGCAGACCGTACGACAGCTTTTGGGGGCTAACAGGTTGAGGTGTTCGCGGTTGCGGCCGATGCCGCGGTGATCGAGGCGATCCGCCTGATGGCCGAAAAGGCCATCGGCGCGGTGTTGGTGATGGATGGGCCGCGCCTGCTCGGCATCGTTTCTGAACGCGACTACGCGCGCAAAGTGGTGCTGCGTGATCGCGCATCTTCGACCACCAGCGTCGCCGGGATCATGAGCGCCGAGGTGGTGACGGTGTCGCCGTCGGACACGGTGGAGCGCTGCATGCAACTGATGAGCGACGGACGCTTCCGGCATCTGCCGGTGGTCGAAAACAGCCGCGTGCAAGGTCTGATTTCGATCGGCGACCTGGTCAAGGCAGTGATCGAAGCGCAGCCGCAGGATATCGACCAACTGCAGCGTTATATCGCCAGTCGATGCTGCAGCGCGTTACTGCGCGTACTTGCCGCCGCAATCGCTGTCCTTGCCGGGGCCTGGTTCAAAGGTCGCAAGCAGGGCAGCCGGTGGGGCGATGCTGCCCAGTGCAACCGCAATCGCGCCGCGCATGCCCAGTGCCTTGAAGTCGGGGCGGAAGCTGGGGTCTTTGAAGGTGCCGCCGATCCGCAGCGGCGAGCGCAGGCTCAGGATGCTGCGGTCTTTCGGGCGCGGGCGTAGCAGCAGATCGAGGGTTTCATTCTTGAGGCTGATATTGCCTTCGCCGACGATGATGGTGTCGGTGCTGTCGAAGGCCAGCGCACGCGATTGCATCAGCCCGTCTTGCACGCCGAAGTCGCCGAAGATGCAGCGCACCGGGATCTGCCGGTCTTTGGTGATCAGGTATTTCAACGATTCCGCGATGTCCAGGCCGGCCAGTTCAATGATCAGATTGCCGACATGTCCGCGGCCCATGCCGACCCCGATGCTGCCATCGGCGCTGCCAAGCATGGCTGCAATCGAGTTGCCGCGGCCGCGCAGATCCAACTCACCGCCGATCGCGCCAGAGGCCTGTTTGGCGAGCGTGGCGTCAGGAAATAGCTGATCCAGACGAATGCCGCGGATGCCGGCTTTCAGCTGGGTGGTGATCACGGCGTTGCGCGCATCCATGTGGATGGTGGAGCGGATATCGCCGCCAGCGACGCCGAAGTTCAAGGGATCCAGCTGCAGCACGCCATCCTTCAACGTCAGCGCGGCGTCCATGTCGTCCAATGGCCATGACGGCGCGTTGATGCGCTGCGCGCGCCAACGCACCTGCGCGTCCATTGCACGCAATTTGGACAAGTCGTACGGCGTGGTCGGCAGAACGCGCGCGCTGGCGGCAAGTTGCGCGGCCTGCTTTTTCTGCTCGGCATTCGCCGATTCATTGGCTCCGGTCTTGGGCGGCGCACCGACGAAGCCGGCCAGATCGTCGAAATCCAGCCGTTTGGAGGCCAGGTCCGCACGCAGGATGGGGCGCTTGTTACGTAGGTCGATTTCTGCAGTGCCAGAAAGATCGCTATCGCCGGCAGTGCCGGTGAACTTCTCGTAGCGCCAGACATCGCCATCGCGGCGCAAGCGGCCGTCCAGCTTGTAGGGTGGCGTGGATGGCATCGCGACGCCGATCAGCGGATACAGTTCTTCCATATCCTGGCCGCTGAGCGCCATCTGCAGGTCGAATACACGGAACTGGAACGGATTGGTCAACGTGCCGCGCACATGCGTTCGCGTAGCGCCGGCGCTGCCGCGAAGATCAATGCGGAAAGGGTGTTCGCTTTGGCTCAATTCCAACGGTGACGCAGTATTGCCCTTGAGCGAGAACGGGTAGCCCTTCCAGCGGCCTTTGCCGTCGATGCCGATCGGGGCGGCGCGTTGGTCGCTGCTGGGCGGTGCCAGGCTGTTAATGACGACATCCACATCCGAGCGGCTGGCGTCGTCGATATATTGCAGGCGCCCGTTGTTCACCAATAGGCGACCCAGGGGCGGCATGCTGCCGTCGCTATCGGACTGGTCGAAGACCCAGTTGCCCGGGTGACTGTCGTTGCCGGCTTCCAGCAACAGCGTGGGGTGTTCCAGCCGGATTTCCGGCAACTGCAGCTTGCCGCGCAGCAGCGGCCAGAGTTCGACATCGATCTCGGCCGCGTTCAACTCGGCCATCGCGCCGCGCTTGGACCACGATGCATTGCCCAGGCTCAATCGCTCGCCGCGTACCGTGATGGTGCGGCCCAGATCGACATCCAGATGACCGAGATGAAATTCGCGCCCGGTCTTCGCACTGACCGCACGTTCGACCGGCCCGCGCAACCAGTTCCAGTCGAACAGCAACATGAAGATCGCCACCAGCACGGCAACAATGCCGATCCCGATCCACCAGCGTCGACGGCGCGATGCGTGCGAGGGCGAAGCAGCAGCGGAGGCGGGCGCGTTTTTCACGTGCGCAATGGTTGGCGATGGCTCGTGCACGGCGCGCGAACGCGCCGAAGGTCACCGATCACATCACCTGCGCAATCACCGCAACGAAGTGGCAAGCGCTACCGGCAAGCACGAACAAGTGCCAGATCGCATGGAAGTAACGCTGGTTGTCGCGTTGATAGAAATACGTGCCCAGCGTGTAGAAGAGCCCGCCGGCCAGCAGCCAACACAGCGACCAGCTGTCGACCGAGCGCAGCAACGGCTCGACCGCCACGATGATCATCCAGCCCATGGCCAGATACAGCACCGTCGATAGCAATCGGAAGCGGCCGGTGAAAAACAGTTTGAAGATCACCCCGGCGGCGGCGATCGTCCAGATGGCAGCGAACAATCCCCAGCCCCATGGGCCGCGTAGATTGATCAACGTAAACGGGGTGTAGGTGCCGGCGATCAACAGATAGATCGCGCAATGATCCAGCACCTGCAGGCGCGCCTTGGCGCCCGGATGCGGAATGGCATGAAACAGCGTGGAGGCGACGTAGAGCAACACCAGCGTGGCACTGAATACGATGGCGGTGGCCAATTTCCAGCCATCGCCATAGATGGCGGCCAGCGTAATCAGCACCGAACCACCGGCCAATGCGGCAATGGCACCCAGGCCGTGGGTCACGGCGCTGGCAATTTCGTCGCGCAGGTCGGTCGACTGGGAGGCGTCTGCGTTCATGCCAAAAAGGTACCGTAATTGCGAGCAATTCGCATCGCCGGCGGTGGCGCACGCTTGCCGACGGTTACGCGCAGGTCAATCGATTGCCTTGGCATGCGCATGTTCGCGAGTGGCCGAGAAACGCACCTCCGGCGCGCGTTCCTGGGCCAGCTGCAAGTTGACCCGGGTCGGTGCTAGATAGACCAGTTGGCCAGCCGCATCGATGCCCAGGTTGCCGGCATTTTTCTCGCGGAATTCTTCCAGCTTCTTGGCGTTGTCGCAGTGCACCCAGCGTGCGGTGGTGACGCTCACCGGCTCGAAGATCGCATCCACGCCGTATTCGTCCTTGAGCCGGTACGCCACCACGTCGAACTGCAGTACGCCAACCGCGCCCAAGATCAGATCGTTGCTCATCAGCGGGCGGAAGAACTGGGTGGCGCCTTCTTCGGACAGCTGCGCCAGGCCCTTCTGCAATTGTTTGAGCTTGAGTGGGTCGCGCAGACGCGCGCGGCGGAACAGCTCCGGTGCGAAGTTGGGAATGCCGGTGAACGACAGCGGTTCGCCCTCGGTGAAGGTGTCGCCGATGGAGATGGTGCCGTGGTTGTGGATGCCGATGACATCGCCCGGCCACGCCTCGGCGGCGATCTCGCGATCGGAGGCCATGAAGGTCAGCGCATTGGCGAGCTTGACGTCCTTGCCGCTGCGCACGTGCAGCGTTTTCATGCCGGCGGTGAACTTGCCGGAGCACACGCGCATGAACGCCACGCGGTCGCGATGCTGCGGGTCCATGTTGGCCTGAATCTTGAACACGAAGCCGCTCAGTTTGGCTTCGTTGGGCTCCACGCGACGGCCAGTGGTTTCGCGCGTTTGCGGCGGCGGTGCGTGTTCGATGAAGAAATCCAGCAGCGGCTGCACGCCGAAATTGTTGACGCCCGAACCGAAGAACACCGGGGTCTGCTGGCCGGCGCGATACGCATCCAGATCGAACGGATTGCTGGCGCCCTGCACCAGTTCCAGTTCGTCGCGCAGTTCGGCCAGCATCTGCTCGCCGATCTTTTCGACCAGGCCGGGCGCATCCAGCGACGGAAAGATGGTCGAATCCTGGCGAGTGAAATTGCGCCCCTGTTCGTACAGATGCACTTCGCCGGTGATCAGGTGCACTACGCCCTTGAGGCGCTGGCCCATGCCGATCGGCCAGGTGACCGGTGCGCACTGGATACCGAGCACGGTTTCCACTTCGTCCAGCAGATCGATCGGGTTCTTGCCCTCGCGGTCGAGCTTGTTGATGAAGGTCATGATGGGGGTGTCGCGCAGCCGGCAGACTTCCATCAACTTGATGGTGCGTTCTTCCACGCCCTTGGCTACGTCGATGACCATCAGCGCCGAGTCCACCGCGGTGAGCACGCGGTAGGTGTCCTCGCCGAAATCGGCGTGGCCGGGGGTGTCGAGCAGGTTGACGATCTTGCCCTCGTACGGGAACTGCATCACCGAGGAGGTCACCGAGATGCCGCGCTCTTTTTCCAACGCCATCCAGTCCGAGGTGGCATGGCGTGCGGCCTTGCGGCCCTTCACCGAGCCGGCCATCTGGATCGCGCCGCCGAACAGCAACAGCTTTTCAGTCAGCGTGGTCTTGCCGGCATCGGGGTGGGAAATGATGGCGAAGGTGCGGCGGCGCGCGGCTTCGTTGGAGACATCGGACATGGGCGGTGCGCGCCCGGTCGGACGCCTGCGGAAACTGAGGAAGCCGATGATTATAGCGGCTTCGCTGCACTACGCCTTTTGGGCAGAGTTGGCGCCCTCGATATCGGCTGGCGCCGTGGCCGGGGCCAAGCCTCACGGGGCTGGCGAGGGAAACTGCAGTTCGCCCTGCGGGCCGAGCATGCGGAACGGGAGCGAGACCAAACGCATGTCGGCATTGCGCTGGATTGCGAAATGCAGGTGCGGCGCGGTGCTGAAGCCGGTATTGCCGGATGCGCCGAGCCGCTCGCCGATGCATAGCGCCTGGCCCGGGCGCACGGCCACGCCGTCGGGCGCCAGGTGGGCATAAATGGCCATGCTGCCATCGGCGTGCAGCACGCGCACCAGGTTGCCGCCGCCGGCTGCGGGGTCGTTCGGGCTGTTGTCGACGACATCGCGCTGCACCTGCATGACCACGCCGTCGCGCGCTGCCAGGACCGGCGTGCCCGGCGGCATTGCGAAGTCGACCGCGTACCAGTTGGGCGGATCGGCATGGCTGAAGTGTCCGCCAAAGCCCTGCGCAACCTGCACCGGCACGCCGCGGAATGGCAGCTGATAGAGCACGGGCTGCGGGGTAGCCCGCAGATCGCCCGGCACCACGTCGAGCATGAGCCCAAGCCCGCCCAGGGTGCGCTGGTTGCTGGCTGGATACAGCCGGGTCACTAAGCGGCGCTCATGCGCGGCCAATTCGAACGTCAGCGGCAATTGCGGCACGGCGCGGTAATCCTCGCTGGGCGGTGCGCTAAGGCGCAGTTGCGCCGGCCCGGCCACTGGATTGGTGACCCAGGCCAGGTAGACCGGGGCCTGCCATTCCAGTTGCAGCGCAGCGCCTGTACCGATGGCGGCCGGCGCGGATTGTGAGGGCAGTGACTGCGTTGCGGCAACGCCGGGCCAGTGCCAACGCCAACGCTGCTGTGCGTCTACCGGGCGGGCGCAGGCCAGTAGCAAAACGAACGTCACAATCAAGGCCGACAGGGCAGTGCGAGGCACGAGGTGAGGCACGCCATCGACTCAAACAAAAGGGGCGCAAGTATGCGGCCCATCACCGGTCGGAGTGGTATCGAATGAAAATATATCTTTCCATCCGCATGAAGAGATTGACATTGCAACAATCCGCTGGCATCTTGACCTCACCATCGAGACCGGCGGAGGGACAGGCCCTTTGATGCCGGGGCAGCCAGCGAGCGCGCAAGCGTCCGCGTTTGGTGCCAAATCCTGCGGGGACCCCGCGTCCGCCGAAAGATGGTTCGAATCGTGCCTTGTGCACGTCGAACGCGAGCTCCGCGAAGCTCGATGGCCGATCCACCCTGGATACCGCCATGAGCCTCGTGAATACAGCATCGCCGTCTACCAACGATTTCGACATCCCCGCCACCAGCGATCAAGCCATCACTGCCGTGCGCGGCGAACTCGTCATCGCTTTGCCGATGCGCCACGCCGGCATGCGCGAGTTGCGGCTGCGCTATGAATTGATCGGCGCGACTAATGCGCCGGTGGTGTTCGTGGCTGGCGGCATTTCTGCGCACCGTCATCTGGCCGCCAGTGCGCTGTTTCCCGAGAAGGGTTGGGTGGATGGGCTGGTCGGTAGCGGCCGCGCGCTGGATCCTGCCGCGCGGCGTCTGCTGGCCTTCGATTTTCTCGGCGCCGATGGCAGCCTGGACGCGCCGATTGATACCGCCGATCAGGCCGATGCGATCGCTGCGTTGCTGGACGCGCTAGGCATCGGACGTTTGCACGGTTTTGTCGGCTATTCCTACGGCGCGCTGGTTGGATTGCAGTTCGCCATCCGCCATGCGGCCCGCGTCGGCACTCTGGTTGCAGTGAGCGGTGCGCATCGCGCCCACCCCTATGCCGCAGCCTGGCGTGCATTGCAGCGCCGCGCGGTGGCGCTGGGTCAGCTGCAATGCGCGGAACATCATGGCCTGGCGTTGGCACGACAGTTCGCCATGCTCAGCTACCGCACGCCGGAAGAATTCAGCGAGCGCTTCGATGCGCCGCCGGAAGTGATCAATGGCCGCGTGCGCGTGGCCGCCGAGGACTATCTGGACGCCGCCGGTGCGCAATACGTGGCGCGTACGCCAGTCAACGCGTATCTGCGTCTGTCCGAATCCATCGACCTGCATCGCATCGACCCCGCGCAGGTGCGCGTGCCCACCGTCGTGGTGGCGGTGGAGGGCGACCGCCTGGTGCCGCTGGCCGACATGGTCAGCCTGGTCGAAGGTCTGGGCCGGCGCGGCAGCTTGCGCGTATTGCGCTCGCCATATGGCCACGACGCCTTTCTCAAAGAAATCGACCGCATCGACGCAATTCTCACTACCGCCCTTCGCAGCACCGGAGAAACCGCATGAGCTTTCGTGACCCCACCGACGCCCCCTGTACTGCTGCCACTGCCGCCGTGCGTGCCGGTATCGACCGCGATACCGCCTACGGCGCGGTGACCCCGCCGATCGTGCTGTCGTCGAATTTTTCGTTCGATGGTTTCGGCAACAAGCGCCAGTACGACTACACCCGCAGCGGTAACCCGACCCGCGACCTGCTCGGCGAAGCGTTGGCCGAACTGGAAGGCGGCGCGGGCGGGGTGATCACCTCCACCGGCATGGGCGCGATCAATCTGGTGCTCAATGCGCTGCTGCAGCCCGGCGATACGCTGGTGGTGCCGCACGATGCGTACGGCGGCAGCTGGCGCCTGTTCAATGCGCTGGCCAAGAAAGGCCACTTTGCGCTGATCACCGCCGACTTGACCGACCCGCGTTCGCTGGCCGATGCGTTGGCGCAGTCGCCCAAGTTGGTACTGATCGAAACCCCGTCCAATCCGCTGCTGCGCATCACCGATCTGCGCTTTGTCATCGAAGCTGCAAAGAAGGTCGGCGCGTTGACGGTGGTTGACAATACCTTTTTGTCGCCGGCACTGCAGAAGCCGCTGGAGTTCGGTGCCGATGTGGTGCTGCATTCCACCACCAAGTACATCAACGGCCATAGCGATGTGGTGGGCGGTGCGGTGGTGGCGCGCGACGCGGAGCTGCATCAGCAACTGGTGTGGTGGGCCAATGCGTTGGGCCTGACCGGCTCGCCGTTCGATGCCTTCCTCACCCTGCGCGGGTTGCGCACGCTGGACGCACGTCTGCGCGTGCATCAGGAAAATGCCGATGCGATCGCCGAATTGCTGGATGGGCATACGGTAGTGAATCAAGTGTATTTCCCGGGGTTGGCGTCGCATCCTGGCCATGCGCTGGCTGCGCGTCAGCAGAAGGGTTTCGGCGCGATGATGAGCTTCGAGTTGGAAGGCGGCGAAGCGGCAGTGCGCGCGTTCGTCGATGGCCTGCGTTACTTCACCCTGGCCGAATCGCTGGGTGGGGTGGAAAGCCTGATCGCGCATCCGGCCTCGATGACGCATGCGGCGATGACCGCCGAAGCGCGTGCAGCAGCCGGCATTTCCGATGGCTTGCTGAGGCTGTCGATCGGGATCGAATCGGCCGAAGATCTGCTGATCGATCTGCGCGCCGGTCTGGCCCGCGCAGAAGCCACCTTGACCCCCACCAACCGTAAACAGGTCGACGCGTGAGCACGGTGCTGCCTGTTTCGCGCCGCGCTCTGGTCGCTGCGGTAACGCCCACTCCGCGGCTGGCGTTGCTGGGCACCGGCACCGTGGGGCGCGCCTTCGTGACGCGCTACACCGCGTTGCAGCAGCGCCAACTGCGTTTGCCGCGCTTCGATTGGCTGGCCAATTCGCGTATTGCGCAGGATTGCGGTGTGAGTGCCGAGCAGGCGTTGCAACAGGCCAATGCCGCACCGCGTGGGCAGGCGGTCTTGCAGCCGTGGGCAGAAACTACCGCGCTGCGTGCCGGCGATGTGTTGGTAGACGCCACCGCCAGCGATGTTGTCGCCGATTGGCATGTCAAATGGTTGCTGCGCGGTGTGCATGTGGTCACCGCCAATAAACTGGGCCAGGGCACCGCGTTGTCGCGTGCGCAGGCGCTGCATGCTGCGCGTCATGCCAGTGGCGCGCATTACGGCGACAGCGCCACCGTGGGCGCCGGGTTGCCGGTGTTGAGCAGCGTGCGTGCGTTGGTCGCAGGCGGCGATAACATCCATTCGATCGAAGGCGTGTTGTCTGGCTCATTGGCATGGCTGTTTCATTGTTACGGCGGCAGTGCTGCGTTTTCCGATTGCGTGCGCGAGGCGATGGCGGCCGGTTATACCGAGCCGGATCCGCGCATCGATTTGTCGGGCGAGGATGTGCGGCGGAAGTTGCTGATCCTGGCGCGCGCCGCGGGTTGGCAGCTGCAAGCCGAGCAGGTGCATGTGGAATCGCTGGTGCCGGCCGCCATCTCCAAGCTGCCGCTTACCGAGCTGGATGCGCAGTTGGGCGCGCTGGATGCAGTGGTGGGCGCACGTTTGCAACAGGCGCGTGCGGCAGGACGTTGCCTGCGCTTCGTTGGACGTGTGGATGCACATGGGGCGAGCGTGGGCTTGCGCGAGTTGGCGCTGGATCATCCCTTGGCCGGCGGTGCCGGTACCGACAATCGGGTCGCGATCAGCAGCGACCGGTATCGCGCACAGCCGCTGTTGATCCAGGGGCCCGGCGCCGGTGCCGAAGTGACTGCGGCGGCGCTGCTGGATGATGTGTTGCGTATCGTGGCTGGGTGATGGGTTGAGCGATGAGCGGCTGAGCTTTGCAGGCAGCTGCTCCCGTCGGCGGGACAGGCGATTTATTGCCGATCTCCTTGTCGCGCAATAGCACTGGGCAAAGTGCTTTAGTCGTAAACGGACGGCCATCGGGTTGTACTGGAAAGCCTGCACTCGGCGATCTAGAAGTTGAGCCGCTGTTTTGATAACTGCAGAACACATGCTCTTTTGATCTGTACTTTGTTGCTTGGCGCGGACGTGACTGCGGGTAAGCACCGCGGTGTCGAGCCGCAACCCTCCTATATTGCGGTTGCGGCCATGCACCAGCGGTGACACTGCAACTGCGTGGCACGTTCAACTCCATGAAACGCCGTTATTGCGCAATCGCCTTCAACAAGGCCGCATTGAATCGCTTGGGGTCCTGCACCTGCGGCGAATGCCCGAGGTCGGCGAATTCGACCAGCGTCGCGTTTGGAATGGCCGCAGCCGCGCGCTTGCCCAGCGTGGGGTAGTCACCAACGCGCGCCTTGACCTCCGGCGGTGCGGTGTCCTTGCCGATCGCAGTGCGGTCCTTGAGGCCGATGAACAGCGTAGTGGGTACCGTGAGCTTGGGTAGCTCGTACACCACCGGCTGGTTGAACACCATGTCGTAGGTCAGTGCCTGATTCCAAGCCACCGCCTGCTTGCCGGGCCCCAGCGACATGCCGGCCTGCATGCGCGCCCAGCGTTCGAACTCCGGCTTCCACTGGCCGGCGTGATAGACCTCCATCTGATATTTCTTGATCCGCTCGAAGCTGATCTTCAGCTCGTTGTCGTACCAGGCGTCGACGCTGCGCCACGGAATGCCTTCGGCCTTCCAGTCTTCCAGGCCGATCGGGTCGACCAAGGCGAGGTGTTCGGTGCCCTGCGGATACATCAACGCGTAGCGGATCGCGAGCATGCCGCCCATCGAATGCCCGATCACCACCGCATGCTCGATACCTAGTTTTTTGAGCAGCGCGTGCGTGTTGTCGGCTAGCTGGGCGAACGAAAACTGATACGCCGCTGGCTTGCTGGATTTGCAGAAGCCCACCTGGTCCGGCGCGATAACGCGATAGCCAGCCTTGCTGAGTGCTGCGATGCTGTCTTCCCAGGTCGCAGCGCAAAAGTTCTTGCCGTGCAGCAGCACTGCGGTGCGCCCGTTGGGCTTGCCACTGGGCGCGACATCCAGATAGGCCATTTCCAGCGGCTGCTGTTGCGAGGTGAAGGCGTAGGTCTTGACCGGATAGGGATAGCCGAAGCCTTCCAGGCGCGGGCCGTAACTGCGTTTTTGTGCCATCAAGGGGCCGCAGACCATGGCGAGGGCGAGGGTGCAGACAAGCTGTCGCATTGCGATCTCCATCGGAATCCAGCCTTCGACGGTACATGCATGTGTGTAGCGGCGACGTACAACTCGATTAGGCATGCTGTAGCGCGCTACAACTTGGGTCAGTTCGTCGCATCGCCAGGCGGGGGTTGCCTACACATGCGTTTGAGCGAAATGTTGTCCATTTGGCAGAGCCGTTGCAATGAACGCGTTTTCGTAGCAGAGCGCGCTGCTGTCAGTAATGCGCGCTCTGCGTGCGATCAATGAAAGCCAGGCAATGCGCGCTCAGCATTCAATGACGTTTACCGCCAAGCCACCGCGGCTGGTTTCCTTGTACTTGTCCTGCATGTCGCGGCCGGTATCGCGCATGGTTTTGATGACCTTGTCCAGCGAGACCTTGTGCTTGCCGTCGCCGCGCATGGCCATGCGGCTGGCATTGATGGCTTTCACTGCGCCCATCGCGTTGCGTTCGATGCATGGGATTTGCACCAAGCCGCCGATCGGATCGCAGGTCAGGCCCAGGTTGTGTTCCATGCCGATCTCCGCAGCGTTTTCGATCTGACCCGGGTTGCCGCCAAGCGCGGCGACCAAGCCGCCGGCGGCCATTGAACAGGCCACGCCCACTTCGCCCTGGCAGCCGACTTCGGCACCGGAAATCGAGGCGTTTTCCTTGTACAGGATGCCGATGGCAGCAGCGGTCAGCAGGAAATCGAAAATGCGTTGTTCCGATGCACCGGAGCAGAAACGGTCAAAGTAATGCAACACCGCCGGGATGATGCCGGCCGCGCCGTTAGTTGGCGCGGTGACGACACGGCCGCCGGCAGCGTTTTCTTCATTGACTGCGAGTGCGTACAAGTTGACCCAATCCAGCGTCGTCAACGGATCGCGCATGGCCGCTTCCGGCTTGGAAGAGAGTTCGCGGTACAGCGCTGGCGCGCGCCGCGAGACATTCAGGCCGCCGGGCAAGGTGCCTTCCTGACGGATGCCACGCTCCACGCAGGACTGCATTGCATTCCATAACTCGCGCAGGCCTGCACGGATCTCGTCTTCGCTGCGCCAGCTCTTTTCGTTTTCGAACATCAGTGCGGCAATGCTCAGGCCGCTGCGCGCGCACTGCGCCAGCAGTTCGTCGCCACTGAGGAACGGGTAGGGCAGCGGCGTTTCGTCGGCCACGATGCGATCGTCGGCAGCATCGTCCTGGTTGACCACGAAGCCACCGCCCACCGAGTAGTAATCACGTGTGGCGATCACCGCTTCATCGGCATCGTAGGCGCTAAAGCGCATGCCGTTGGTGTGGTACGGCAGCTTCTGCCGCTTGTTCATCGGCAGGTCGCGCTTTTCGTCGAAGGCGATCTCGTGCTGGCCCATCAAGCTGATGCGCTTGCTGGTGCGGATGCGCTCCAGCGTGGCCGGGATGATGTCCGGGTCGATCAGGTTGGGGCGGTGGCCCTCCAGCCCGAGCAGCACCGCCTTGTCGGTGCCATGGCCGCGGCCGGTCAGGGCGAGCGAGCCGAACACTTCGGCGCGGATACGTACCACTTCCTGCAGGCGCCCGGCATCGAGCAGCCAGCGATGCACAAAGCGCTCGGCGGCGCGCATCGGCCCCACGGTGTGGGAAGAACTCGGACCGATACCGATCTTGAACAGGTCGAACGTGCTGACAGCCATGCGTGCCGAAGAGGTGAGCGTAAAGGCGGCTATTCTAGTCGTTCGGCGATTGCGGCACGGCTGCAGCGCAGCATGAGAGCTCGGCGGATGCCCCTGACCTTGTTTCAACGCGACGATTGCCACCTGTGCGACCAGGCCGTGGAAGTGCTGGCGCAGGCGGGCGCGGGCGATTTCGACAGCGTGTTTATCGACGACGATGCGGCGCTTGAGGCCGCTTATGGCGCACGTGTGCCGGTGCTGCGCGATGCCGGCGGGCGCGAGCTGGAGTGGCCGTTCAATCATGTCGGCCTACGTGTTTGGCTGGATGGATCAGTGGTGCCGGTGAGGTGACCACTCCAGAGTGGCTCGCCGGCATTGCGAATGGTGCGTTTGCACTGATGCCTGCAGCGCGGATGCAATGAAGTAGGGCTTCAGATGCCAGTGTCACCTCGCAAGGCACGCCGTCGTGGTCGCCATCCATCTGCGTGCTTGGGCAATGCTGCAGCACGTATTGGGCATCGGCGCAGGAGCTCATCTGTGAAAAGTGGGTGCGCCCGCCGCAACTGAACTGGCTGGCGGCGGCAGGTGCAGCTGCTGGACGGGCAGGCGAGGCGAGCAGCTCCGCTACAGTTGCAGGCGTCAGTACTGCGCTCAGTGTGGCGCGCTGTTGAAATGCAAAGGCGCCTCCACCGAGGACGGCCATCACGACCAAGACCTTGCTCAGCCCGATCCGCCCCTGCCTAATTCTTCGTGCGACGTATTGCTTCGCGTCGCGATGTTATGTCTGGATGCAGGTGTTCCTGCGCGCACGATGCGCACCGCACAGGTGCGTGCGTCTGTACCGGGCTTGGTCTCAAAAGAGAGCGCCTCACCGATGCGCGGCGCTTCGAAGCCGCGCGGGAACGCGGAGATATGCACGAACTGATCATCTCCGGGCTGGGCAGGGGTGATGAGGCCGAAACCGCGATCGGTACTCCAGCGGGTCAAGGTTCCGTGTGTGCGCATCGGCAGCGTCCCTGAAGTGAGCCGAGAGTCTAGCTGTCCTTCGCTGTCACTCGACCCGCGGGCACAAAAAAGCGGCGGACCCGACGAGGTAGTCCGCCGCTCAGTGGCTGCGTCCGGTTGCGGCCTGTGGCGTTACTTCGCCTTCAACACGACCTTGGTGCTGATCGCGGTTTCGTTGGGAATGGTCTTGGTGTCGGCCCAGTCGCCGCCGCCTACGCCGAAGTCCAGCCGCTTGACCACGGCCTTGCCCGCCAACACCGGCTGCGCGCCGGGCGTCCAGGTAAAGGTCAGCGTGACCGGCTTGCTAACCCCGCGCAGTTCCAGGGTGCCGTCTGCGGCGTATTGGTTACCGCCCAGGGCACGGAACTTGTCGGCGCGATAGCGCGCAGTGGCGAACTTGGCGACGTTGAAGAAATCCGGGCCCTGCAGGGTGGAATCGCGGTCGTTGTTGCCACTGACCGCGCTGGCCAGCGGAATGCGCACGTCGAGCTTGGCGCCGGCAAGATTGGCCGGATCGAAACTCAGCGTGGTGTCGAAGCCGGGGAACTTGCCGGTAAACACTTCGCCGTCGTACTTGCTGGCGAATACCAGGCTAGAGCCCGGCGCCTGCACGTAATCGGCGGCCAGTGCCGGCGCCGCGGTGAACGTGGCAACCAGCGAGGCCGCGACCAGCATCGGAGAAACAAACAACTTGGACGACATGGGAAATCCTTATGGTTTGGGAGAGAGCCAGCCGCGCGGCAACATCCGCGCCAGGGTGGCATCACGCTGGAACAGGTGGTGGTAGAACGCAGCGCCGGCATGCGCCAGCACCACGGCAATCAGCAACCAGAAGCCCCACTCATGGATGAAGTGCGCGTTGGCGCGCAGCTGCTCGTCCGGCGGGCTGAGCTTGGGCACATTGAACAGGCCGAACCAGCGGAACGGCCGCAGGCCGCTGGTGGAGTCGTACAACCAGCCCGATAGCGGCATGGCGAAGATCATGGCGTACAGCAGCCAGTGGGTGAGCCCGGCGATGCGCTCCTGCCAGCGCGGCGTGCCGGCGACCGGCGGCGGTGCGCCCGCATACATGCGCCAGCCCAGCCGCACGATCACCAAGGCCAAAACCGTCAAGCCCACTGATTTGTGCGCGGTGTAGACCCAGAAGTATTTCGGCGTCTTGGGCAGCTCGCCCATGGTCAAGCCGACGATGCCCAGGGCCAGGATCAATAATGCAATTAACCAGTGCAGAGTCTGGCTGACACCACCCCAGCGTTCGACATTCTTCAGGCTCATGTTCCCGATTCCTTGCTGGCGGCAGTGTCCGGCGTCGTGGGCGCGGCTTGCGGCTCGGGCGTCTCGTCGTCGGCCCGACCTTCGCGCACAGCTTCGGCTTCGATGCGCAGTTCGACGCTGTCGCCGATCATCGATTTCCACGCATCGATCCCGAACTCGGAACGGCTCAGCGTGGCGGTGGCGGAGAAACCGGCGGTACGGCGGAACGGCGGGAGTGGATGGCGCTTGAGCGCGTTGAGGGTGACGTCCAGGGTGACCGGGCGGGTGACCCCATGCAGGGTCAGATTTCCGGTGACCTTGGCATGGTTTTCGCCGCTGGCCTCCACGTGCGTGGAGACGAAATGCGCGTCGGGAAAGCGCTCGGCGTCGAGTAGGTTGCGTGCCAGTGTGGCCTCGTTCCACTTGGCATCGCCCAGGTCTGCCCGGTGCAGCGGCACGGTGACATCCAGCCGGGCAGCGGCCCAGTCGTCCGGGTCGAAGACCAGTGTGCCGCTACTTCCGGAAACGGTGCCCAATGCTTTTGAAAAGCCAGCATGTTCCACCGCGAACAGCACCCGGGTGTGCACCGTATCCAGCGCGTAGCGCACCGGGGCGGCGGTAGCGACCAGGCTGGTCAAGGCCAGGGCGGGAAGAAGCAACAGGCGGGCGAGGGTCGTCATAGGCGGATTCTAGACACATCCCGACAAGGCGCGCTTGGCTTGCGCTCGCAACGTTCCGTTGCGAGGATGCTGGCTGGACGTGGAAGGGATTCCCACATGCGTGTGTTCATTGTTGTACTGGCCTTGTTGTCGGCGATTTGGCCGTGCGCGGCAAAGATTCCGGAAGTGCCGCGCTTTCGGATCGTGGGACCCAGCGAAGGATTGCCTTCGACGATGGTGATTGCCATCAGCCAGGACCGCGCCGGTTACCTGTGGCTTGCAACGTTCGATGGTCTGGTGCGTTACGACGGCGCGGGATTCAGGACCTGGCGTCACGATCCGGCCGACCCTGCATCGTTGCCCTGCAATGCGGTGCAGGCATTGCATATCGATGCGCAGGACCGGGTCTGGGTGGGCTGCGGCAAGACGTTGAGTGTCTTGGATGCCGGCCGCAGTCGCTTTCGTCATTATCACGCTATCGACTACCCACTGCTGAAGAACGGCGAGATCTTCAGCATCGCCACATTCGATGGCGCTATCTGGGCCGGCACCACCACTGGTGCGCTTGTACGCATCGATGCCAGCGGACGGATGTCGTCGGTGAATCTGGGCGAGCTAGAAGGCGCGCTGGATCAGGCCATGGTCATGAATCTGACGGTGGATGATCGGCACCGCCTGTGGATCGGTACCAGCAATGGCCTGGCCTATTACGACGGCAAGCGACTGCGTCGCCAATACATACCGGACGAACCGAACCGGCAGTCGGCCATCTTCGGTTTGCAGTGGGCCGGCGACCGTTTATGGCTGGGAAGTGAGTCGGGAGTGCATGTGCTGCGGGCAGACGGTCACTGGCAGCCGCTTGCCTGGTCAACGATGTTTGGTCCCGGCAACGAGTTCTGGGGCGCAGTGGCGGCGCCGGATGGCGAATTCTGGCTGGGCAGCGGACGCGGTCTGTGGCGCACGCGTGGCGAGCGTCCGCCGGTGCCGGCCCTCAGCGGCGATGGGCCATTGTCGCGCCGCAACGTGGTCGGTTTGATGGAGGCGGCCGATGGCGGGCTGTGGGTGCCCATGCATGGCACCGGCCTGGGCTATCTGCCGGCAGACTGGAAACGCAGTGCCGTGCTCAAGCCCGCGGTGCCAGCGGGCGATGCAGTTTACTGCAACCTGGCGCCTGCCCAGCGCTCAGGGGGCTTGTGGCAGGTCGATGCGCAGGGGCAGCTATTGCGCCTGGATCCCAGCACCGGCGACTCGTTTCAGACAGGCCTGCAGTCGCCCCATCTCAAAGGGATGGAGTTGGTATCAGCGCTGGAAGATCGTCTGCAACGCCTGTGGCTGGGAAATTTGAGTTTTGGCCTGTCGCGGATGGATCTGCGCACTGGTGAGTTCATTCATTGGCCGTCCGATGGGCCCGAGCCTGCCTCGGCGTTGTCGCCGCCGGAATGGATCTCCGAGCATGGCGACACCGTGTGGATGGCCTTTATCGATATGGTGCAGCAGCGCGATCTGCGCACTGGCAAGGTCTTGCAGCGGATTACCCAGCAAGACCTGCATGGCCTGCGTGCAATCGATACACAACAGCTGGAGCAAGGCCCCGACGGACGCGTATGGGTGGCCGGCGAGGGTGGCATGTTCGCGTGGGACGATGCGTCAGGCCGCTTCGTGCCGGTGGCAGGTATGGAAGGAGCGCAAATCCAGGCATTTGCCAGCCCGTCTGCGGAGACGGTCTGGGTATATCGGGCTTCCGGTGCAGAGCAATGGCAAAAGGTTGCAGACCGCTGGAAGCGGGTCCGTCAGGTAGGCGAGGCGGATGGGATGAGCGGGTTCGATGCCTCTGCCATGCAGATCGACCCGCATGGCCGTGTCTGGATATCCAGTCTGCGCGGACTGTGGCGGATTGACCCCTCGGTGCATCCGGCGCGGGTCCGCAATATCGGCACGCGCGACGGGTTGACGAGTCAGGAATTCATCCAGCATTGCCTGTTGATGTCCGGCGATACGTTGATTGGTGCAACCAGCGACGGCTCTACCGTGCTGCTGGATACGGCGATGCCGGATGTTGCACCGTTCGTCCCGGCGCTGCAGCTGGAACATGTCAGCGTGCTGCGTAATGGCGCACGTATCGACCTGCCAATGGATCGCCCGTTCCAGCTGGGCCCGGAGGACCGCCAGCTGCAGGTCGTCAGCCGCTTGTTGTCGTACAGCGACCCGCTTTCCAATCGATATCGCAGCTTCCTGAAAGGTTTTGACGCGGACTGGCAAACCACCGGCAACTCGGGTATCCGCGAATTCGCCAGCCTGCCTGCTGGAAATTATGAGCTCGCGCTGCAGGGCATCGACCCGCTGGGCAATCGCTCGCAGGTCCGTTCGCTGCAATTTTCGGTCAGGCCGCCCTGGTGGCGCAGCGATATCGGTATTGCGCTGATCTGTTTGTCGGGATTGCTGTTGAGCGCCTTGCTGGCTGCGGCTTATCGCCGGCGTATTCGTATGCGCGCGCAATGGCAGCTGGCGCAACACAAACGCGAGTTGGCAGAGCAGGCGTCGCTGGCCAAGACGCGCTTTTTGGCCACGTTGGGCCACGAGGTACGCACGCCCATGACCGGCGTATTGGGCATGAGCGAGTTGCTGCTGCAGACCCCGTTGGATGGGCGTCAGCAAGGGTATGCGAGCGCGATCCAACTGGCCGGTAAGCACTTGCTGCGTCTAGTCAACGATGCGCTGGATTTGGCCCGGATCGAAGCCGGCAAACTGCCCCTGGATTACCGCGATTTCGACCTGCGTCAATTAGTCGGGCAGGTGGTGGAACTGGTGCGCCCGAGTGCCGAGCAGAAGCAGCTGGCCTTCCACTGCGCGCTTGACGATGCATTGCCGCCGGCCTTGCATGGCGATGCCAGTCGCGTGCAGCAGATCCTGCTGAATCTGCTGTTCAACGCGATCAAGTTCACTGAGCGTGGAAGCGTGCACCTGCGTGTTGCGGCACTGCCCGAGCACACGCAGCAGGGCATTCGTGTGGAAGTGCGCGACACCGGGCCGGGCATGAGCGCCGAGCAGCGCGGGCGGCTGTTCCAGCGTTTCGAACAGGCCGAAGGCGCGCTCACGCTTGCGCGGCACGGCGGCAGTGGCCTCGGGCTGGCCATATGCCGCGAACTTGCGGCGGCGATGGGCGGCTCAGTGACGGTCATCAGTGAGTTGGGACAGGGCGCGTGTTTCGTGGTCGAGCTTCCGCTGCGCTGGGTGTCCACGTTACCCGCTGTCACGCCGTCTGCAGTGCGCACAGCCCCGCTGCACGAGCAGGCGCCGTTGCAGTTGCTGCTGGTGGAAGACGATGCGACCGTGGCGCAGGTGATCGTTGGCCTGCTGCAAACGCGGGGGCATGACGTCACCCATGTATTGCACGGTCTTGCGGCGCTGGCCGAGGTCAGTACGCGCAGTTTCGATGCAGGTTTATGCGATCTGGATCTGCCCGGTCTGGACGGCGTAGCACTGATAGCGCAGTTACGCGCGCGCGGTGTGCGCTTCCCGATTGTGGCGGTGACCGCGCGTGCCGACGCCGATGCCGAACCGCAGGCGATGGCCGCCGGATGCAACGGTTTTCTGCGCAAGCCGGTCACGGGCGATTTGCTGGCGCAGGTGTTGGCGCGGGTACTTGCTGATGTCGATGATAAAAAGAGCGACAGTGAGGCCGGCGGCGTGTAGGCCGACGTGGAAGGCGATGCGAATGCGCACCAGGCCTAAGGGCGCTGGCACTGTTTGCTCGGCAGTGCAGAAAAAAACGGGAAGCCGCCAACCCGAACAATGTCACGTGGGCGCAGGCAGCTGCGGCATGGTCCGGCCATGATGTGGTCGCCCGCTGAGCTGGCGGCGATCAGCACTAGAACCAGCGCCGCGCTGCCAGCCACTCTCTGGAACCAATGACTGCTGTGTACCGGGTACAGTGCAGTCCAAACAGGGGCGCGCATGCGTGCACAGGCGGCGATGGGACAAGGATGACGATGAAGAATGTGCTGTTGTCGGTGCTGGCCGTGCTACTGCTGTCGATCGGCCTGGATGCGGTGGCGGTGAACCAGATCGAGACCCCGCACATGCGCCGGTTCGGTGCGGCCGAAGGCCTGCCCTCACGCATGGTGCTGGCATTGGCGCAGGACCGGCAGGGCTATATCTGGGCGGCGACCAGCGATGGCCTGGCGCGCTACGATGGCATCGGGCTGCAGGTATGGCAGCACGACCCGCATGTCGCCAGTTCGATCCCGGGCAACGAAGTAGAAACGCTGTTTGTCGATGATCGCGACCGGGTGTGGGTTGGCGTCAATGGTTCGCCACCGAGCATGCTGGATGCGGCGCGCATGTCATTTACGACGTTTCCGGACGTCGGCACGGCGTGCGATGCGCAGGTCTGGGCGCTGGCGCAGGCACAAGGCGCGATCTGGATCGGAACCAGTAGCGCCGGAGTTTGCCGGCGCGAAGAAAATGGACGGGTGACGGCGTTCCGTGCCACCCCCGATGCGGCGGATGGACTGCCCAGCAACACCATCATGAGCATGGTGACCGATG
Source organism: Xanthomonas vasicola pv. musacearum NCPPB 4379 (assembly GCF_000277895.2). Classification (NCBI taxonomy): domain Bacteria; kingdom Pseudomonadati; phylum Pseudomonadota; class Gammaproteobacteria; order Lysobacterales; family Lysobacteraceae; genus Xanthomonas; species Xanthomonas vasicola. Next base: position 1,467,962 of record NZ_CP034655.1, read on the forward strand.
CACGCGGCCGGCTGTGGATCGGCACCGATCGCGGGTTGGTGATGCGCGACGGAGAGCGCTTCGTACGCATCGCGCCTGACCGATTGAGCACGACTGTCTTCAAGCTGAGCAAGGATACCGACGGTACGTTGTGGGTCGGGACCAGCAAGGGCTTGTACAGGGTGACACCGGCTGGTGTGCTCGCGCCTGCGCCTTGGGCAGGGTCCGATATCGTACGTGCCGCCACCGTGGTGCACGATGTGCATGGCGGCTACTGGATTGGTGCCGCCGACGGGCTCTTTCGGGTGGCGCCCGGGGAAGCCGCACTGCGCGTTATGGAAGGTGATCGTGGCAGCGGCTTTCTTACCGCACGTAGTGGCGTGCTTGATGTGACGCAGGACCGCCAGGGTGGGCTATGGCTCGGGCTGATTTCGCAAGGCGTCGCGTATCTGTCACCGGATTGGCGGCGGTTCTCCACCATTTTTGCAAGCCAAGGCAAGCCTCTTGAGAGCTTGTACTTGGTCAACGCCGTCGCCGATGGCGGCAGCTTTCTGGTAACGACTGGCGAAGGTGTGTACCGGCTGGGTAATGACGGTGAGCTGGTCCCCGTACTACACAGCGATGCATTGGGGGGCGGTACCGTGCAGTCGGTGCTACCGGCCGGGGACGGTAGTCTGTGGATCGCGCTGCGCGATGGCGTTACACGCTATACCCCAGCGACCGGTCAGAAACAAATGCTCGCGATGCAGATTGGCACTTCCGCCACGCATCGGGTGGAGCTGATGACGCCAGGCATCAATGGCGAGTTCTGGGTTTCGATCGTGGAAGGTGGCGTACAGCGACGTGCTGCGGATGGGCGACTGCTGGCGACCTTCCACTTCGGCAGCGATCTCAGTGAAGTGGGCGGCATGGTGCAGCAACTGACGGTGCGCCCAGATGGCGCCGTCTGGGTCGCAGCCGGTGACGGTTTGTGGCTCTGGCAGGGCGAACGCTTTCGCGCTGTGATCAAGGACGCCAGTCATGAAGTCTATGCGCAGGCCTTCGTTTCGCCACATGAGTTCTGGGTTGGGCGTCCCGGTGCATTGGAGCGCTACGGCTGGGACGGGCAGCAGGCACGCCTGCTGGAGCGGATTGGGCACGAGCACGGTCTGCCATCTACCGAGATACGTGGTCTGGCATTAGGCGGCGCCGACACCGTATGGGCCACCACCTCGCGCGGCCTGTTTGCGTACAAGCGCGGCCAGCCGCAGGTACGCCGCTTCGGTCAACGCGACGGCTTGCCAGATAGTGAGTTTTCGATGCGTCCACCGGCCATCGGTCCCAATGGCCAGGTGCTGGCGCTGACGACCAGCGGCATCGTGTTATTCGATCCATCGCGGCCGTTCGCACCGGCGCCGATGGCGCGTCTAGTGATCGAGTCGGTGCAGGTGCGGCGTAACGATGCCGAGCGTCCGCAGACCATTGCGCACAAGGATGCGGTGATTCTGCAGGCGCGCGATCGCGATCTGCGCATCAGTGCGCGGCTGTTGTCGTTCGTCGATCCCGCCTCCGCGCATTATCGTTATCGTGTAAATGGCTACGACGAGCGCTGGGTGGAGCAGGGCGCCAGCGGCGAGCGCGTGATCTCGCGGTTGCCACCGGGCCATTACCGCCTCGACGTGCAGGCGCGTGCCGGCGATGGCGACTGGGTCGCCGCACCAGCGCTGCAATTGGAAGTCCGGCCGCCGTGGTGGTTGAGCACGGCGGCGCAACTGGCGGCGGCAGCGCTATGCATGCTGCTGCTATCTCTTGGCATCTGGGCCAGAAAAAAACGCGTGCGGCGGCAACAGGAATGGGTGCTGGCGCGGCAACGGCAACAGCTTGCCGAGCAGGCGTCGATCGCCAAATCGCATTTCCTGGCAACGCTCGGCCACGAAGTGCGCACACCCATGACCGGCGTGCTGGGCATGAGCGAGCTGCTGCTGGCCACGCCGTTGAATGCCAAGCAGCGCAGCCATGTCGATGCGATCCGCAATGCCGGCACGCATCTGCTGCGGTTGGTCAACGATGCACTGGATCTGGCGCGCATCGAAGCCGGCAAACTGGAACTGATGCAGCAGCCGTTCGATCCCGCGCAGCTCACTCAGGAACTAGCCGATTTCATGCATCCCATCGCCGACGCCCGCGGCTTGCGTTTCCAGTATCGCAATCGGTTGCCCACCCAGCTGGTCGTGTTGGGCGACGCCACGCGCGTGCGGCAGATCCTGATCAACCTGCTGGGTAATGCAATCAAGTTTGCCGAACGCGGTGAGGTGTCGCTGACCCTGAGCCAGCACGGCGAAACGCTGCGCTTCAAAGTGCGCGATGCCGGGCCGGGCATCGGGCCGGAACAGCAGAAGCGCTTGTTTCAGCGTTTCGAGCAAGGCGAGGGCGCGCGCACCAGCTCGCGTTACGGCGGCAGTGGGCTGGGCCTAGCGATCTGTCAGGAACTCACCGTGGCGATGAAAGGCCAAATCCGCGTGCGTAGCCGGCTCGGCATCGGCACCCAATTCTCTGTGGACCTGCCCTTGCCGATCGATCGCTCCGGCACGCGTATCGCCACCGGCCAGGTGCAGGCGCTTGTAGGTGAGACGCTGCGCATCTTGCTGGTGGAAGACGACCCGACCGTGGCTGAGGTAATCAGCGGCCTGTTGATCAATCGAGGCCATCGCGTGGTGCATGCCGCGCATGGGCTGGCGGCATTGTCGGAAGCGGTGGACGGCGGTTTCGACGTCGCGCTACTGGATTTGGATCTCCCCGGGCTGGACGGCTTCGCCCTGGCATCGCAACTACGCCAGCTCGGTCACCGCTTTCCGCTGCTGGCAGTCACGGCACGCGTCGACAGCGCCGCCGAAACCCGGGCGCAGGCAGCCGGCTTCGACGGATTCCTGCGCAAGCCGGTCACCGCGGATTTGCTGGTGGAAGCGATCGCGGCTGCGCGCGATGTGGCAAATACATGACCGATAGTCGCTGATGGCACTGCATCAGGGGATTTCAGTGAGGCAATGCATGCTTGCTCACGCACGGCGCGCGCCGCACTATGCGGCGACCTGCAGTGAAATTTTTATGTCACGCCTACGTCTTTGTCCCGCTTTCGGTCGCCACCTTGCTGCAATGTGGTTGGTTCTATTGATCACCGCGGTGCCCGTGCTTGCCTCCGCGGCAGTGCCAACCACTCCTGTGCCGGTCCAACTCACTGTGGCCGACGGTCTTCCGTCCAACACAGTGAACGACTTTGCCGAGGACAAAAATGGCTACCTATGGCTGGCAACTGCCGATGGCCTGGCCCGGTTCGATGGGCGAAGTTACCGCATCTGGCGAATGGAGGACGGGTTGACAGACAATTTTGTCTGGGCTTTAAAAGTCGATGTTGACGACGGACTATGGGTCGGCTTCGATAATGGTGGCGTGGGTGTTCTGGATCCTAAGCAGCGTGCATTTAAGCGTTTGGAAAGCGCGCAGTTTCCTGAGCTTAGGCGCATCACCGTATGGGCGATCGCGCAGACGCCCGACGGCGATCTATGGTTTGGAACGGCAAGAAACGGGCTTTATCGCCGGCGGCCGGATGGCCGAATGCAGCACTTTATATCTGTGGCGGATGATTTACATAGTTTGCCGGGGAATAATGTCAATTCCTTACAGGTCACGCCGGACGGATCGCTGTGGATCGGCGGTAACTCAGGCGTTGCGCGCTGGACAGGGAAGAGCTTTGAGCGTGTGCGATTGGCTGGGGGCGTACAAGCTGTCAACGGAATGCGGCTTGATTCGCACGGAATTCTCTGGATTACTGATACGAATTATCACCTATATCAGTTGAATTCACGAGGGCAGTTTGTAACGCAGCCTTGGCATAAAAACGAAAAAGATCGACGTGTTTTAGGTATGTTTTTGCGTGATCGTGTTGGGCGCTATTGGTTGGATACGATGGCGGGTTTGGGGGTCTCGGATGGGAAAAATGTCGTTAATGTGCCGATTTACAGCCTCTCGGCGCACGGGCTTGTAAAGCCTAGCTGGTCAAGTGCATACCAGGATCGCGAGGGTGGGCTATGGTTCGCTAGCCTTAATGGTGGTCTTTGGCATTTACCTCCTAACTGGAGCACCTTTGCGGTACTGTCTTATCACGCAGATGATCGTCAATCGATTTCCAATCCTATTGTAAATATTTCGGCAGTTTCTGCATCTGGTGGAATGTGGATTGCCGGGACGCGTGGCGTTCTTGAGCGCTTGAATCCAGCTAATGGGGCGCTTGAACGTCATCTGCAGCCAATTTATGAATTGCGCTGGCCAACGTCTCTGATTGAAAGCAAAAGCGGATACGTCTGGATAGGGCTGCCTTATTCGCTTGTCCGCTATGATCCTCGTACTAAGCAGCGGAAACGCTGGCCGCTTTCTACCAACTCGGCATCGGTGGGTTACGACAGTCCAGAACGCCTGGCAATGGATGCACAGGACCGGCTGTGGATTTACACAACTAATACCGGATTGCAGATTCGCGATGAAGAGGGACGACTGATTCGAGAAATAGCACAAGGCACTCATGGCCTTGATACGTCGAACGTCTACGACCTTAGGCTTGGTCCCGATGGGGAAATGTGGCTAGCCAGCTCAACTGGCTTGAGGCGCTGGGATCCAAAAGCAAACACTTTTGTCACGGTACAAGGCGCGCCTTCCTCAGCGAATTATGTAGTCGGTTTCACCGACTCAGGTGTCGTATGGATCGGACTGATGGGCGAGCTGCGGCGCTATCTCTGGGATGGCACGAGCCTTACCCATCTGGACACCATTGGCGGAGCGCAGGATTTCCCCATGGTGGCACCGAACGGGCTTGTAGTAGATGCCGCGGGCGTGGCCTGGGTGTCGAGTGCGCGCGGTCTGATCAGGGTGGACCCCGCTAGCAAAATGGTGCGGATCTACGGGGTGCATGACGGGCTTCCCAATCAAGAATTTCTGGGAGGCACGCTTGTCCAAGCAACGGGTGGGCAGATTCTAGGCGGGACGCCTGATGGTGTTGTGCTGTTTGATCCAGCCCAAATGCGTCCTAATACACGCCAACCACCCCTGTTGATTGAGCGTGTGGGGATACGTCGTGGCGAGCGCGGACTGGATGTGACCGGCGTGGAGCCGCTACAACTGCAGGACGGCGATCGCGACCTGCATATCGTGGCGCGAATGCCCACGTTCACCAATCCCGAATCGACAAGTTATCGCTTCCGTTTGAGCGGCTACGACCCGGATTGGATCGATGTGGGGCCCAGTGGCGAACGCTTGTTCTCCCGCCTGCCGGCCGGTCGTTACACGCTGGAAGTGCAGGGGCGCACTGCCGACGGTATCTGGTCGGCAAGCCAGACTTTGCGTTTTCAGGTGCTGCCAGCATGGTGGCTTTCGCCGTGGGGTTTAAGCCTGCTGGCCTTGCTGACCTTGTGCGTGATTGCTGCGGCCATCTTGTTGTACCGCCGTCGCCTGCGTCGCTTGACTGCCTGGCAGCTGGCGGTGCACAAACAGGAAGTGGCCGAGCAGGCGTCCCTGGCCAAGACCCGATTCCTCGCAACGCTCGGCCACGAAGTGCGAACGCCGATGACCGGCGTTTTAGGTATGAGCGAACTACTGCTCAAGACGTCGTTGGATACCAAGCAACGCAGTTACACCGATTCCATCCGCCGCGCGGGCGCGCATCTACTACGGCTGGTCAATGATGCGTTGGATCTGGCGCGCATCGAATCCGGCCGTCTGGAACTGGATCTGCAGCCATTTTCGGTGCGTCAGCTCTTGACCGAAATCGAAGCGTTGATGGCGCCATTGGCACAGGAACGCGGCCTGCGTTTCAGCCAGGAAATCGGACTGCTCGGCGACATCACCGCCAGCGGCGATTGCACCCGCATCCGGCAGATCTTGCTCAACCTGCTCAATAACGCGATCAAATTCACCGAGCGTGGCGTGGTCGGTTTGAAGTTGACGACGCTCGGTTCCTATCAAGGGCTGCGCTTTGAAGTGGCCGACACAGGGCCCGGCATCAATGCCGAACAGAAAGCGCGCCTGTTCCAGCGCTTCGAGCAGGGCGATGGTGCCAGAACCACCTCACGCTACGGCGGCAGTGGTCTGGGGTTGGCGATCTGCCAGGAGCTGGCGATGGCCATGGGCGGGCATATCGAGGTGATCAGCCGGCTCGGTTCGGGGACGCGCGTTGTGGTGGATCTGCCGCTGCGTTGGGTGACCTCCAATGCCACACTCGATGGCGAGCCAACCCCTGCCGATATGGCCGTCGAACCGCAGCGTATCTTGCTGGTGGAAGATGACCCGATCATTGCGGAGGTCATCATCGGCCTATTGCGCTCCCAGGGGCATTCGGTCGTGCATGCGCCGCACGGCCTGGCGGCGTTGACCGAGGCGGCCGACAACACTTTCGATCTGGCATTGCTGGATCTGGATCTGCCTGGGCTGGATGGTTTTGCGTTAGCGCGGCAACTGCGCGTGTTCGGCTACGAGATGCCGTTGATCGCCGTGACCGCACGCTCCGATGAAGCCGCCGAACCGAATGCAGAGGAAGCAGGCTTCGATAGTTTCCTGCGTAAGCCACTTACCGGCGACATGCTGGCCGACACCATCGCCGAGGCGTTACGCGGCAAGCGATAACATGCTGTGCGGATGCCTTGTCATCAACGCTAGCGCTAACTGGGCGGCATGCGGTGCGCTCCTTCAGCCGCGGGCTGTCGAACCGCGATGCAGCTCGTGATGATGTCGAAAGGCCAGACAGTGGTCTCAGTGAAATGCGCGGTTGGGCTCGCTGTTCGCGACCACTGCGGCATGGAGCGGCTTACCAATGACGCGACCGCAACCTCTTGAAAGCAGAGCGCAGACGCAGCCGCACGCACAGCTGCGGGCTTGCCCGCACCGCGTGTGGCCCGCACTATGCGCCGACTTGTTGTGAAGTTGATCCGGTGCGCCTTCTATCCCGCTTGCCCCATTGGCTACTCGTTGTGCTCTGGGTGTGCCTGTGTCTGGCAGTGCTTCCAGTGCAGGCGCGTACGCCAGCGACACCGGTGCCCATTCAGCTGACGATTGCCGACGGACTGCCGTCCGACACGATCAATCAATTGGCCGAAGACAAACAGGGGTATCTGTGGCTTGCCAGCGATGATGGGTTGGCCAGGTTCGACGGCCGCAATTACCGCATCTGGCGGATGGAAGATGGCCTGACCAGCAATGTGGTCTGGACCATCTGTGTCGATGCCCATGATCGGGTGTGGATGGGCTTCGAAGATGGCGGCGTTGGCTATCTGGAAGCGAACACGCGCACGTTCAAACGGCTGGAAGATCCGCATTTCCCGGAACTGCGCGACGCGACCTTGTGGTCATTGGCACAAACGCCGGACGGCGATATCTGGATCGGCACCGCCAAGCAAGGCCTCTATCGGTACCGTCCCGACGGACGCATGCAGCACTTCTCTGCCAAGGCCGGTGATCCGGCGAGCTTGCCGTCCGACAACGTCGTCGGTCTTGAGGTTGCGCCCGACGGCGCGCTGTGGATCGGCACCTGGGGCGGGCTGGTGCACTGGGATGGTCGACGCCTGGAGCGCGTACCGCTGCCCGGCCCGTCCCAGGCAGTCAACCGGTTGTACAAGGAGCCCGACGGCAAGGTGCTATGGGTTGCCGATTTTGATGGCAATACGGTCCAGTTCAACACTGTTGGGCCGCACGCGCCTCGTCCCTGGCACAGCCTCACGGCCAAGCCGCAGGTCAAAGGCGTGCTGTTGCGCGATCGGGTTGGGCGCTATTGGCTGGATACCGACACCGGCCTCGGGATGAGCGCCAGCGGCGGCGTCGAACGCGTGCCGGTCTACAGTTTTTCAGCCCACGGTCTGGTCAACCGGAATTGGATTACCGCTTACGAGGACCGCGAGGGAGGACTGTGGTTCGCCAGTCTGGAGGGCGGGCTGTGGCATCTGCCCCCGCGTTGGGACACCTTCGCGCTGTTCTCGCACCGCGCGGATGATCCGCAATCTCTCGCCAATCCCTCGGTCGTTGCGACAGCACCTTCGCGCACGGGCGGCATCTGGCTGGTCGGTACACGCGGTGCGCTTGAGCACTTCGATCCGGTCACCGGCCGCATCGAGCGACATCTGGCCCCGGTCGATCCAGAGCGCATTCCCGACACCGTCATTGAAAGCAAACTGGGGACTGTCTGGATCGGTGTACAGGGCGCGCTGGTTCGGTACGATCCGCGAACAAGCCAGGTCAAGCGTTGGCCGCTGCTCAAGCACCTGCAACATCCCGCAGCCGACCCCGAGATCGCCGGCAGGCCGGGCAGGATGGCCGAGGATGCGCAAGGACGCATCTGGGTCGCATTGCTGACGCACGGGGTGCAACTGTGGAGCAGCGAGGGCCAACTGCTCAGAACGATCGACTATGGAAGCCACGGGCTGAAAGCGCTGACCGTCCTGGATATGCGGATCGGCCCGGATGGACAGATTTGGCTGAGCAACAATGCCGGGCTGTGGCGATGGGACCCGCATGCCGACCAGTTCGTTGCCGTGCGTGGTGCGCCGTCCCTGCCGACCTATGTGTTTCGCCAGGCCGATGGGGGCATCGTCTGGGTTGGGTTGGCCGGAGAACTCCGGCGTTATCTCTGGGACGGCAAGCAGCTCACGCTTGTGGATACGGTGGGGAGGGACCAGGAGTTTCCGAAGGTCTCGCCGACCGGCCTGGTGGTCGATGCCGGCGGCGTGGCCTGGGTTTCCAGTCATCGTGGCCTGATTCGGGTCGACCCCGGCAGCAAGCTGGTGCGTGTGTACGACGTGCACGATGGACTTCCCAGCTCGCCCCTGCAGGTGGCGACCTTGGTGCAGGCAAACACGGGGCAGATCCTGGGTGGCACATCCGATGGCATCGTGGTGTTCGATCCAGCGACGATGCGCCCAAATTTACGTCGGCCGCAGCTGTTGATCGAACGCGTCAGCCTGCGACGCGGTGAGCGCGAGCTGGATGTCACCGGCAAGACCCCGCTGCAAGTGCAGGACGGCGATCGCGACCTGCATATCGTGGCGCGAATGCCCACGTTCACCAACCCCGAATCGACGAGTTACCGCTTCCGTTTGAGCGGCTACGACCCGGACTGGGTCGATGTGGGCTCCACGGGCGAGCGCCTGTTTTCACGCCTGCCTTCAGGTCATTACACATTGGAAGTGCAGGGGCGCACGGCCGATGGCATTTGGTCGGCAAGCCAGACGCTGCGTTTCCAGGTATTGCCGCCGTGGTGGCTGTCACCGTGGGGTTTGAGCTTGCTGGCCTTGCTGACCTTGTGCGTGATTGCTGCGGCCATCTTGCTGTATCGGCGCCGGCTGCGTCGCTTGACTGCCTGGCAGCTGGCAGTGCACAAGCAGGAACTGGCCGAGCAGGCGTCTTTGGCGAAAACGCGATTCCTGGCAACGCTTGGCCACGAAGTGCGTACGCCGATGACCGGCGTGTTGGGCATGAGCGAATTGCTGCTCAAGACCTCGCAAGATGCCACGCAGCGCAGCTATACCGAATCGATCCGTCGCGCGGGTGCGCATCTGTTGCGGCTGGTCAACGATGCGCTGGATCTGGCCCGCATCGAATCGGGCCGGCTGGAACTGGATTTCGAGCCATTTTCGGTGCGTCAACTCGTGGCCGAGGTCGAAGCGCTGATGGCACCGTTGGCGCAGGAACGCGGCCTGCGTTTCAGCCTGGAAATCGGGCTGCTCGGCGACATCACCGCCAGCGGTGATTCCACCCGCATCCGGCAGATTCTGCTCAATCTGCTCAATAACGCGATCAAATTCACCGAGCGCGGCGTGGTCGGTTTGAAGTTGACCACGCTCGGCTCCTATCAAGGCCTGCGTTTTGAAGTGGCCGACACGGGCCCGGGCATCAATGCCGAACAGAAGGCGCGCCTGTTCCAGCGCTTCGAGCAGGGCGATGGTGCCAGAACCACCTCCCGCTACGGCGGCAGTGGTCTTGGCCTGGCGATCTGCCAGGAGCTGGCGATGGCGATGGGCGGGCATATCGAAGTGATCAGCCGGCTGGGTGCGGGGACCCGCTTTGTGGTGGATCTGCCGCTGCGCTGGGTGGCATCCAATGCACCGCTGGGCGGCGAAGTGGCGCATGCCGGCAACGCGGTCGAACCGCAGCGCATCCTGCTGGTGGAAGACGACGCAACCATCGCCGAGGTCATTATCGGCTTGTTGCGTGCGCAGGGGCATTCGGTCGTGCATGCACCGCACGGCCTGGCGGCGTTGACAGAGGCGGCCGACAATGCCTTCGATCTGGCGTTGCTGGATCTGGATTTGCCCGGGCTGGATGGTTTCGCCTTGGCGCGGCAACTGCGCGTGTTCGGCTACGAGATGCCGTTGATTGCCGTGACTGCACGCTCCGATGAAGCCGCCGAACCGAACGCACTGGAAGCCGGCTTCAACAGCTTCCTGCGCAAGCCGCTCACCGGCGATATGTTGGCCGACACCATCGCCGAGGCGCTGCGGCGTGCGAGCCCGCGCGACGGTATCTAGCCGCCACCGACACGTGACGGTGCGCTGCCGCTACTCGGCAACCGCTTCCACTTCCTTGGGATGCGGCCGCGTCTCGGCCAGCTGCCAGAAGATCAACGTCGACGACAAGGTGATACCGCCAACGCACAAGAAAGTGGCATGCAGCGCTGCGGTGGCTCCATGCGTATCGCCCAGATGCGTGTTGAACGCGGCCAGCAAGCTACCCGCTGCTGCTGCGCCGAAACCGGTGGACAGCATCATCACCATCGACAGCAGGCTGTTGCCGGGGCTGGCTTGGTCGTGGCCCAGGTCGCGCAGGGTCACGGTGTTCATGACGGTAAATTGCAGCGAATTCACCGCGCCGAAGCAGGCCAGCTGCACCAGGCGCAGCCACAGTGGCTGGCCGATATCGATCAACGCAAAGCTGGCCATGGCCACGCCCACCAACACGGTGTTGAGCATCAGCACGCGCCGATAGCCGAAGCGACCCACCAGCTTGACCGCCGCGCGTTTGGCGGCCATGCCGGCCAGCGCCACCGGTACCATCATCAGCCCGGCATTCATCGGGCTCATGCCCAGGCCCACCTGCAACAACAACGGGATCAGAAACGGCATCGAGCCGCTGCCCACGCGCGCGAACAGGTTGCCCAGAATGCCGATGCGGTAGCTCGCCACCTTGAATAGCGCCAGCGGAAACAACGCATTGGTGGTATTGCCCGCATGCAGCCAGTAGCCGGCCAGTGCGGCAAGTCCGCCGATCGCCAGCAACATCACAAACGCGTGGCGCAGGCCGAGTTCCGAGATGCCATCCAGGGCCAGCGACAATGCCACCATGCCAAACGCCAGCATCAGGTAGCCGACCAGATCGAAGCGCCTGCGTGCATCCCCATAGTGATCCGGCATGATCTTGAGCGCGGCAATAAACCCGATCACCCCGATCGGCAAATTGATCAAGAACACCCAGTGCCATGAGGCGACCTCGACCAGCCAGCCGCCCAAGGTCGGGCCGATCAGTGGGCAGATCAGCGCGGGAATCGCGATGAAGCTCATCGCACGCAGGAAGTCTGCGCGTGCCACCGTCTTGAGCACCGCAAGCCGCCCAACCGGCAGCAACATCGCACCGCCAATGCCTTGCACCACGCGTGCGCCACCAGCTGCGGCAGGTGCTGCGCGGCTGCGCACAGCAACGACCCCAGGGTAAACACGATGATCGCGGCAAGGAAGGTGCGCCGCGTGCCGAAGCGGTCTGCAATCCAGCCCGAGGCGGGGATGAACATCGCCACTGCCAGCGCATAACTGAAGACCACCGACTGCATCTGCAGCGGACTTTCGTGCAGGCTGCGCGCCATCGACGGCAACGCCGTATTGACGATGGTCGCATCCAGCATCTGCATGAAGATGGCCAGCGACACCAGCCATAGCAACGGCTTGATGCTGTCGTAGGCGCGCAAGATGGGAACGGGCTGAGACATGGGGGCGTAGTGGAGGGAACGCTGCATTATCCCCTCCCTCTTGTGCACGGCGCGGAACGGTGTGCTCACCGGCGATGCATGCTGTGTGGTGGCCGATGTCGAGACCGCAAACCGCGGCTGCGTGCGTGCGTGCTCGGCGAGGTCGGCGTGCCGAAGAGATAGTTTCGACGAAGGTTTCGCATGCGCGCCTGCGTTAGCGGCATTGCGCGTCCATGCGCGGCGGGCCTGGACGACGAGCAGATCAGCGCCACGTGACAGCTGTCAGCGTCCAGCCGAACACAGCCGCGAACGCCATGGCTGCGTCATTCTGCAGCGCATCGTGTGCGTGCCGGGCCTGCGCTGCGATGACATACGCTCAGATCAGCAGCCAGCTCGTGATGACTGCAAGGCAAGCGCGCGCGTTTTTTCAGAGTGCGTCGATGCTGTGGCGCAGCGCGCGACGTGGCAGCGCCACGCGTAAGGGCCGGTGGCCGTGGAACTCCGGCCCTCGATGGCGTGATTAGCGCTTACTCAAACTCTGCACCGCTTCCACCAGCACGCCTACATGCTCCGGATTCATATCCGGCGACATGCCGTGGCCGAGGTTGAAGACGTGGCCTTCGCGCGAGCCGCCATTGCCTTGCGCATAGCTGTCCAGGGTCTTGCCGACTTCGGTGCGAATCGCTTCCGGCGAGCCGTACAGGGTGGCCGGGTCGAGGTTGCCTTGCAGGGCGACACGGCCGCCTGCGCGTTGCGCGGCGTCGGCCAGCGAGATGGTCCAGTCCACGCCCACCGCTTCGGCGCCGCTGGCGGCCAGATCGGCCACGTAGGCACCGTTGCCCTTGCCGAACAGCACCAGCGGGGTGCGCTCTGCGCCTTCACCGCGTTCCAGCTCACGCGCGATGCGGGTGAGATAGGGCAGCGAGAATTCGCGGTACATCGCCGGCGAGAGCACGCCGCCCCAGGTGTCGAACACCTGCAGCGCTTGCGCACCGGCGGCGCGTTGTGCGGCCAGGTAGGCGATCACCGCGTCGGTGACAGTGTTGAGCAGGTGGTGCAGCAACTCCGGCGCGTTGAAGGCCATGGCCTTGATGCGTGCGTATTCCTTGCTGCCGCCGCCTTCGATCATGTAGCAGGCCAGCGTCCACGGGCTGCCGGAGAAACCGATCAACGGTACGGAACCGTCCAGTTCGCGGCGGATCACACGCACCGCATCCATCACGTAGCGCAGCTCGGTTTCCATGTCCGGCACGCCCAGACGGTGGATGGCAGCAGCATCGCGCACCGGGTGGCGGAACTTGGGGCCTTCGCCTTCGACGAAATACAACTCCAGGCCCATCGCATCGGGGATGGTGAGGATGTCGGAGAACAGGATCGCGGCATCCAGCGGGAAGCGCTGCAGCGGCTGCAAGGTCACTTCGCAGGCGATGTCCGGGTTTTTGGCCATGCCCAGGAAGCTGCCGGCGCGCGCGCGGGTGGCGCGGTATTCCGGCAAGTAGCGGCCGGCCTGGCGCATCAACCACACAGGGGTGCGGTCCACGGGCTGACGGTTGAGGGCGCGCAGCAGGCGATCGTTCTTGAGCATGGGAAGGTGTGTCCTCAGCGCGGCGCGTCGGCGCCGCCGGTGATGAGTTGGAAGCCGCGTTTGAGTTGGGTGTCGCGCGCCTTGTCGAAGGCGCGGTCCGCTTCATCCTGTTGCAGGTACTGGTCGCGTCGCAATTGCGTGCGTCCGCCGATCTCGCCGGTTTCGCGCAGCAATTCCCAGCCCCCGAACAGATCCGGTTGCAGGGTCAGCTGGACGTAGCGGAGCGGCGCGTTGCCGCCGGGATCGTGTTGTAGAAGGATGCGCATGCGGCCGATTGTAGCCGGGCGCTGCTGAAAGCAGAGAGCAGTGGCGCGTCCGGGTGTTTTAGAGCAGCTAACAAAAAACGTAGCGAGCAGTCGTCAGGTGGGTGCGGACGGCGCACAGGAACCGGAGTGTACGAGTGGTACATGCCGATTCCGAGCACAGGCCGCGCCCGCCTGGCGGCTGCGCAGTAGTTTTGTTAGCCGCTCTTAGTTGCGAAGGGAGCGTCGTTGGGCGTCCACGCTTGCCGGTGCGCTCCCGAGCGAGGTGCCGACCCCCTGCAGACGGTGGCGGGCAGTGCGTAGAGCGCACCTGGGCGCGATAGGGATTTGTCGGGAAGGCCCCATCGCGCCCAGGGGCGCTCCTACAGAGTGAGCGTGGTGATCGGCGGCAGCTGGGTGCGGGCGTCCAGCGTTCCGTGCCTTATTGCCCGGTTGGCCTTATCCCGCCAGGATCTTCAGCACCGCCGCCTCTTCCACATCCGGCACCACCTCGGCCTTGCCGATGCCGCGCCACAACACCAGGCGCAGGCGGCCGGCGATGTTTTTCTTGTCCAGGCGCATGCGCGCGAGCAGGGCTTCCGGGGTCAGGCCGGGCGGGATCTCGGTGGGCAGGTCGAAGTCGTGCAGCAGGGCGCGCAAGGCCTCGGTGGCTTGCGCATCGCTCATGCCTAGTGCGGCCGACAGGCGCGCCGCCAGCACCATGCCGACTGCGACGGCTTCGCCATGGTTGAGGTTGGTGTTGCCGGGCGCGCCGTAGCCTTGCTCGGTTTCGATGGCGTGACCGAAGGTGTGGCCCAGGTTGAGCAGGGCACGCTCGCCTTTTTCCAACGGGTCGCGCGCCACGATCTCGGCCTTGTGCTCGCAGCTGCGGGCGATGGCCTGCGCCAGCGCCGCTGCATCGCCATCGAGCAGCGCACGGCGCTCGGCGTGCAGCCACTGGAAGAACAGCGGGTCGCAGATGGCGCCGTACTTGATCACCTCGGCCAGGCCGGCGCGCAGTTCGCGCGCGGGCAGGGTGCGCAAGGTGTCGGTGTCGGCAATCACCGCACGCGGCGGATGGAAGGCGCCGACCAGGTTCTTGCCCTGCGGGATGTCCACCGCGGTCTTGCCACCGACCGAGGAATCCACCATTGCCAGCAGGCTGGTGGGCAGCTGCACGCAGTCCACGCCACGCATCCAGCACGCCGCCGCAAAGCCGGCCAGGTCGCCAACCACACCGCCGCCCAGCGCGAACACGCAGGCGTCGCGGGTGGCACCCAGTTCGGCCAACGCGGTGATCGCAGAGCCGAAGGTGTCCAGCGTCTTGGAGGCTTCGCCGGCAGCAATGACCAACTCGCCAATCTGCAGGTCCGGGCGCGCGCTCAACAGCGCGGCACGCACGCCGGCGGCGTAATGCGGGGCCACCTGCGAGTCGCTGAGCAGCAACACGTGGCGACCACGCACATGGCGGGCCAGGCGCGCGCCGTCGGCCAGCAGGCCGGGCGCAATGGTAATGGTGTAAGGCTGAGCGCCGTCGACATCGACGCTGCGCGAGGAATGGGGAAGTGTCATGCGGGGGGACTCGACATGCGCCATTGCGCCGCCAAACGCAGCACCAGCTGCGCGGTGGCCTCGGCGGGGGAAAGATGATCGGTTTCCAGGCTGAGGTCGGCGACCTCCTGGTACAGCGGGGTGCGGCGCGCGGCCATCGCGTGCAGCGCCTGTTCGCGGTCGGCGCGTTGCAGCAGCGGGCGATTGCGGTCGCGCGCCAACCGCGTCAGCTGCGCCGGCACGCTGACATGCAGATACACCACAAACCCACGTGCGCAGATGCGCTGGCGGTTGTTTGGATCCAGCACTGCGCCGCCACCGGTGGAAATCAGTTTGTTGTCCTGTTCCAGCAGCGCCTGCAAAGTGTCCGCCTCATGCTGCCGAAACCTGGCTTCGCCATGCTGCTCGAAGATTTCCGGGATGCTGCTGCCCACCTGTTCGACGATGGACTGGTCCACATCGACGAACTCCAGCCCGAAGCGCTCGGCCAGGCGACGGCCGATGCAGCTTTTTCCGGCGCCCATCGGGCCGACCATCACGAGATTGGGTGCGGGGTTCATGCGCAGGGATCGTAGCATTCACGCCATCTGGCCGGGCCGATCGTGCGGATCAGTTCCCGGCTTCCGCCAGACGCATCGAGCCATGATCAGGTGATTCAATCGCGGTGCATAGGCGAAGCGCGGGCGATGCGCCCACAATAGGCCCCCATCTGGCTGCCACGCACCGTCATGACCGATCTGTACGCAGAAGCTCTCGCCACCTTTGCCGCGCTGTATGCCGAGGCGCAGAACAGCGCCGAACTCGAAGCCAGCGCGATGACCGTGGCCACTGCCAACATCGATGGCCGGCCGAGCGCGCGCACCGTGTTGCTCAAGGCCTTCGACGCGCGCGGGTTCGTGTTCTACACCCATCTGGACAGCGCAAAGGGCCGCGACTTGCAGACCCACCCGCAGGCGGCGCTGCTGTTCCTGTGGCGCAGCCTGCGCAAGGCCGGCATCCAGGTGCGTATCGAAGGCGGCGTACAACTGGTGAGCGCGGACGAATCCGATGCGTACTTCGCCTCGCGCCCGCGCATGAGCCAGATCGGCGCGTGGGCCTCGCTGCAATCGCAGACGCTGGGCTCGCGCGAGGAGTTCGACGCGGCCATTGCCAAGGTCGAGGCGATCTTCGAAGGGCGCGAGGTGCCGCGACCGGATGGCTGGGGCGGGTTCCGGGTGGTGCCGCAGGCGTTCGAGTTCTGGTACGGCGCCAAGTTCCGCCTGCATGAGCGCTGGCGCTACGAGGCCGACGCGGCCAGCCACTGGAGCAAACGGATGCTATATCCGTGAGCCCGCAGCTCGGTGTAGGGCTGCGAGCCAGCTGAACGGGCGGTTTGCCGCGCTAGCCGCGCGCCCGGCTAGCTGACTTTCGGCCCTTTCTGCCGGTCACAGGCAGTCTGTAGTATGTCCGGTCGTTGCAGGACTCTTGCTGCATCACCACCGCCGCATGACCAAAGGACAGGACATCGTATGACGCAGTACACCACTGTCGAATTGCACGGCTTGCTGGCCGAGCGCTACCGTGGCCAGCCAATCCATGTCGAACTGATCGACGGCCTGGAGCCGGCCATCAATCTCACCCTGGCCGACCATGGCGACATGCAGATCCAGGTTGCCGCTTCCGGCTCACAGGTTTTCGTGTCCACGCTGCTGGCCCATGCCGACCACGTCAACGACCGCGCCGCCTTCAACGACGCCTGCCTGCGTCTGAATCCGCTCAACCCCTTGTCCAACCTGGGCTTGGTCCAGGTCGACGGCGAGGACCGCTACGTGGTCTTCGGCGAACTGTCAGCATCGTCGACGCTCGACCAGATCGACGAAGAAATCCAGACCCTGGCGGCCAATACGTTGGAAGCCGCCGAATCTCTCAAGCCGTTCTTTTCCTAAAGGCGTGTTGTCATGAGTATTTTTTCCAAGCTGATCACGCTGCTGCGTGGTACCGCACACGAAACCGGCCAGAAGGCGGTCGACGCCAATGCGCTGCGCATCCTGGACCAGGAAATGCGCGATGCCGGCGCCCAGCTCACGCGCTCGCGCGAAGAGCTCACCAAGCTGATGGCGCAGAGCAAGCTGGCCCAGCAGAAAATCGACGCGCGCGCCGGCAAGATGGCCGAATACACGCGTTACATCGAAGGCGCGTTGGCCAAGAATGATGAAGCGCTGGCGCACGATGTGGCAGTCAAACTGGCTGCGCTGGAAAGCGAAGACGCCGGCGACAAGGCTTCCAAGACCGCGCTGGATCAGTCGGTGGTGACGCTCAAGGCCACCATCCAGAAGACCGAAAACCAGCTGCGCGGTATGCGGCAGCAAATCGACACGGTCAAGGCCACCGACGCGGTGCAGAAGGCGCAGGCCGCGATTGCCGCCCGCCACTCCGGTGCCAGCAGCAAGATGGGCTCGGCGCTGGAATCGCTGGAGCGTATCAAGGCAAGGCAGGCCGAGACCTCGGCGCGGATCGAATCGGCCGAAGAACTCGAAGCGTCCAGCGGCGATGGCGATCTCAATCGGCGCCTGGCGGCGGCTGGCCTGATGGAAGGCGAATCCAACGCCGCTGCGGTGCTGGCGCGCTTCAAGAAGCCGGCTGCGCAGCTGGGTCACGAGAATGCCGGCGGCAGCGCGCCGCTGATTGGCCAGGTGCGCGACGTGCAGCAGGTTCCGCGCAGCGACAGTTGATCCACCGCACGGCACAGGATGCGCCATGATCATCGTTGGACGGCTGTTGCGGGTAGTGCGGCGCCACGTGCGCCGCGTCAGCTGGGGCATGGTGACTCTGGCCCTGCTGGTGCACATGGGGCTGAGCTGGGTGTTGCTGCTCTGGGCTGGCGAGCAGAAGCTCGTCGGCCTGGACGCGTTTCCGTATTACTACATGACCACCGCCACCACCATCGGCTACGGCGATCTGTCGCCGGGCTCGGCGGCCGGGCGCTATATCGCCGCCTTCGTGTTGATGCCGGGAGCGGTGGCGTTGTTCGCCACGGTGCTGGCCAAGACCAGCGGCGTGCTCATCACTTTCTGGAGGCGCCACCACATGGGCAAGATGGCCTATGCCGATCTGCGCGGGCACACCATTCTGATCGGCTGGCAGGGCGCGGCTTCCACGCGCTTGCTGGAGTTGTTGCTCTCCGATACCGCCACCGATGACGAGGGTGTGGTGCTGATTGCCGAAGGCGTGGCGGAAAATCCGCTGCCCGACCACATGCGCTTCATCGCCGCCGAGTCGTACACGCATACCGAGGTGTACCTGCGTGCCGGCATTGCCGGCGCGGCGCGTGTGATCGTCAACCCGCCCTCGGACGACCAGACCCTGGCAGCGGTGTTCGCGTTGATGGCGCATGCGCCGGCCGCGCACATCGTGGCGCACTTCGATTCGGCCAGCGCTGCGCGCTTGGTCAACTGCCATTACCCGGCCATTGAGTGCACGCGCCCGATGACCGCCGAGATCCTGGCCCGTGCGGCGCAGGATCCGGGCAGCGCGGCGATCACCGCCGAGCTGCTGTCGGTGGACGATGGCCCAACCCAGTTCAGTCTTGCCGTGCCCGCGAATGTCCAACCACTGGATTACAGCCGGCTTGCGGCCGATTTCAGCCAGCGCGGCGCATTGCTGCTGGGCCTGCGCGCACCCGACGGTGCATTGCGCTTGAACCCGCCAGCACGCACGGCGGTCGCCGCCGGTACCATGCTGTACTACCTGGCCGAGCAGCGCGTGCCGGCACACGCCATCGCGTGGCAGGCCATGCGCAGCGAGGCGTCCGCCATTTTCCCATCGCCACAAGGTGTATGACGATGAGTTTTTTCAGCAAATTGTTCGGTCAACCGCAACCGCCGCCGCTGCCCACTTCCGGGAGTGGCGCGATCGGTCACACGCTGCCGCTGGGGCTACGCGTCGGTGGCCAGGTGGAAATTGATACCACCCTGTACCGCATGGCGCCCGAGGCCATGACCGCCGAATTGCCGGGCGGGCATCAGGGCATTCCGTGCTACGGCCACGTCGATCTGGGCGATGGCTACGCGCTGCATCGGTTCTATCTGGACGACGATGCGTTTTTGCAGGTCACCACTGTGGGCGGCGATCTGGAAGCGATAAAGGCCTTCGTGTATTGCGAGACGGTGAACCCGCCCAGCAAACAGGCGTTTCAGGAGTTCGTGATGCAGCATCCGCATCTGGGTGCGGCGCGGATCGAGTATGCCGGTAAGCAGTGGCAGCGTGCCACACAGTCCACTGACGATGCCGCGCGGATTCCGCCGATCGCCTACGACGAAGTGTTGTACCGCTACCAGCCCCCGCGCCGCGACGGCGATCTGACCCACTACGCCATGCTCTATAGCCGCGATGTGCCCGAGCTGCAGCGCGAAGAATTTTTGCTGGTGACCGGCGAGGATTCCGGACCCAACGAATTCTGCGTCACCTATGCAGTCGGAATTGATGTCACCGTTGCCGATCTGGATATCACCTGAGCGCGCGCGCTTGTCTTCCACTCACCTTGGTCTTGTCATGAACCCGATCAATCTGCACAGTTTTCTCGCGTTTCTTTCCTATTTCGGTACCGGCCTGGGTGTGTTGATCGTTTCGGTGGTGCTGGTGACGCTGGTCACCCCGCATAAGGATTTCACCTTGCTGCGGCAGGGCAATGTGGCTGCGGCCACCGCATTGGCCGGCAACCTGATCGGTGTGGCGTTGCCGCTGCATTCGGCCATTACCCATTCGGTCAGCCTGATCGACGCCTTGATCTGGGGCCTGGTGGCCTGCGGCATCCAGGTGGTGGCGTACCTGCTGGCCAATCTGGTCGCCGGGCGCATCTCGCGGCAGATCACCGACAACATCACCGCTGCCGGCATCTTTTCGGCCGGCGTGTCGATCGCAGTCGGGCTGATCAATGCCGCTGCGATCACGCCGTAACGGAGCGCAGGCATGAAGCGATCACGCAATCTCAAACTCACCTTGATGGCCGCGCTACCGGCCGCCTTCGTCACCGGCTGTGGCTCGGAGCCGGAGACCGGTGTGGTGCTGCAGTCGGCCTCGGACTGTTACCAGATCAAGAAGGAACAGACCGACATCCAGCAATGCCTCAAGGCCTACGACGAGGCGGTGGCCAAGCATCAGCAGGCCGCACCGCGCTTCAACACGCGCTACGAGTGCGATGCGCAGTTCGGCAGTTGCACGGCGATCACCAATCCGCAAGGCCAGCAGAGCTGGATTCCGCCGATGGGCGGGTTCTTGCTGGGTTACGCGTTGGGCAATATGAGCGGCGGCGGCTACCGCTATGGCGGCTCGATCCCGCTGTATCGCGATTATCGCAGCGGCGGTTACTACAAGCCCAATGGCGATCTTGCCAGCGACCGCATTGGCACCGTGCGTGGGCGCAGCGGCGCCATCGACATGCCCACGCGTGCCATTACCGTGTCGCGCTCGGGCTTCGGTTCCAGTGCGGCGGCGCGCAGTTCATTCGGCAGCGGCGGGCGCAGCTCGGGCTTCGGCGGCTGACATGCAACGCATCCTGATCCCCGAACGCCCGGACTGGCGCACGCAGGCCGAATCGCTGGGTTTCCACTTCCACACCATCGACGGCGAACCGTACTGGGACGAAAGCGCGTACTACGCGTTTTCGCTGCGGCAGATCGAAGACGACATCGAAGCGCCCACGCAAGCGTTGCACGACATGGCGATGCAGCTGGTGGACGAGGTGGTGGGCTCGGAAGCGTTGATGACGCAGCTGGCCATTCCGCCGTTCTACTGGGACTGGATCGCCAACTCGTGGAAAGAGCGCGACCCGCATCTGTATGGCCGCATGGACCTTGCGTATTCGGGCAACGGCCCGGCCAAGTTGTACGAACTCAATTACGACACCCCGACCTCGCTGTACGAATCGGCGTATTTTCAGTGGTTATGGTTGGAGCAGCAGATCGCCAGCGGCGCGCTGCCCAAGGGCACCGATCAGTACAACCTGATCCAGGACCTGCTGTGCGAAACGCTGGGTGCGCTGGCGGTGGACGGTGCGATCGGCGCGCAGATGCATTTTGCGGCGGTGCGCGATTCGCTGGAAGATCGCGCCACCGTGCGGTATCTGCGCGACTGTGCGCATCAGGTCGGCATCAGTACTGAAGAAGTCGCCATCGAAGACATCGGCCTGAGTGCGGAAGGCTGGTTCACCGACGAGCAGGATCGGGTGATCCACACGCTGTTCAAGCTGTATCCGCTGGAATTCATGATGCAAGAACGCTTCGGGCCGGCATTGATCGCCGACCGGGTGCGCTTGATCGAGCCGGCATGGAAATCGGTGTTGAGCAACAAAGGCATCCTGCCGCTGCTGTGGGACCGCCATCAGGGCCACCCGAATCTGCTGCCGGCCCGCTTTGCGCAAGCCGGTGAAGCGCCGACCGCAGGCTGGGTGCGCAAGCCCCTGCTGTCGCGCGAGGGCGCCAACATCGCGCTGGTCACTGCGCAAGGCGAGGCCGCACACACCGATGGCCCGTATGTGGATGGCCCCGCAATTCTGCAGGCGCATCATCCGCTGCCGGTGTTCGACGGACGTCATGCGCTGGTGGGCAGCTGGGTGGTCGCTGATCGTCCTGCCGGACTGGGCATGCGCGACGACGATGGCCCGATCACCCGCGACACCTCGCGCTTCGTGCCGCACGTCATCACCGATTGATGCGCAGTTTGTGCGTACATCGCCACCGAGCGGTGGCGATGTTGCGCATGGGTCCAAGCTTCTCTGCGTCACACGTGGATACAGTTCTTGGGATGACGCCCAGCGTGTGGCCGGCAGGCACTACGCCACTGCGATGGCACTGCTTGTCGCGCGTGACACAGGCGCCAGCGGCGCGCAACGCCTCAGGCACATGCAAGGCGACGCATCTTTTCCACACCCCCTGTGGATGGAAGTTGCACAAGGCTGTGGACAAGTGCGCGCAGGCCCCGGCCCGCAACGCTGTCAAGATCGGCGGTGAAAAAATGACCAATCACTGGCGGAGGATTTTTTTCGCTTGCGGTTGCAGCGATCTCGACAGGATCGGCAAAGTGGTCGGCACGTCGTCGCTGCGGAATCTCTGCGCGTTTGCGCGATGCCAGAATGACGTGGTGCGCATGCAGACCGCGTCAGGCGTGCCGACCGCGCACGCGGTGCATTTCAGTGGAGTGGTGTAAATCGGCCGATCACACTGGCATCAGGATGCGCTGTCAACGCATCACTCATTCCATCCACACACGCACCCCACCACCCATCACACCCGTCGCGCCACAAAAAAGCTCGCGACCGCCAACAGCCACGCCAACCCGAACACGCTTAGGTAGGCCGCGCTCGTCGCCGATGTCAGCAGCGCAGCGAACAAGGCGCCGGCCAGTGCCAGCATGGCCGCCACCGCAATGGCTTCGCTCAACTGCAAGGCAGAGCTATCGGCGCCTTGCTGCGTCGGTGGCGACAGCGACAGCAGCACCACCGACAGGCTGGGATACAGCAGGCCCATGCCCAGGCCGGTCAGTGCCCAGCCGGCGATGGCCAACGGCACCGGAATCGCCGGCCACACCGCCCCTGCACTGATCGCGATGCCCAGCGTCATCAGCAGCGCGCCGGTCTTGAGCAGGCAAGGGCGCGACCAACCGGCACGGCTGTGGCCCTGGTACCACGAACCACTAAACCAGCCCAACGCGCCCACGCTCAGCGCCACGCCGGTCAGCAGCGGCGAGAGCCCGCGTTCGCGCGACAGCAGCAGCGGCAAAAAGGCCTCGAAACCAAAGAACGCAGCGGCAGCGATGCCACGCAGCGCGATCACGCTGGGCAATCCGCGCGCAAGCCGCAACGTGCCGGCCGGCAGCAGATGCCAGGCGCAATACATCGCGATCGACAGCGCCGGCAGCATCGCGGCCGGTACCAGCGTGCCGTGCAGTTGCCCGCCCAGATATACGCCAAGCACGCCTAACGCCGCGCCGACGGCCCAGCCCAGCGATGCAGTTGGTGCATCGGAAACCTCGCTTGTCCAGGTGCGTCCGCGCAGCGCCGGCCACAGCAGTAATCCCGCCGGAATCGCCAGCAGCGGCACCGACAGAAACACCCAGCGCCAGCCCACGTGTTGCACGATCAACCCGCTGATACCGGGGCCGATCAACGAGGGCACCACCCAGCCGGCTGAAAACGCGGCAAAGACGCGCGGGCGCAAGACCTCCGGATACAGCCGCCCGACGATGACGTACAAGGCCACCGAATACGCGCCGGCGCCCAGACCTTGCAGTAAGCGCCCGACGATGAGCAGCGGCATGCTCGGTGCCAAGCCGGCAACCAGCAGGCCGACCACGAAGCACAGCAGGCCGGCAGCCAATGCACCGCCAGGCCCGCGGCGGTCGCTCCAACTCCCGGCTGCGGTCATGCCGACCACGCTGGTGGCCAGGGTGCCGCCGAATGCCAATGCATACAGCGGCAGGCCGTTCAATTCGCGCGCCACCGTGGGCATCGCGGCGGCAACTGCCAGCGACTCGAAGGCGTTGAGCGACACCAGCGCCACCATGCCCAGCGTTGCCGCGCGGTAAGGCGCGGCCAGGATGGAGGTGGGCTGCGTTTCAATGGGCAGCGTTGCGGCAGTGGTCAGTCTGTCGGTGGGCATCGAACATCCTGGGACGAAAAGTGTGTAGAGCCATGGCACCGGTGCTTGCCCCGGTGATGGCCGCGCAGCATCCTGCCTCAACCTAAGTTGAGGTCAAGGCAATGCAGCGCGAGTTGTCCGTGGGCGAGGTGGCCAAGCGCAGTGGCGTGGCGGTGTCGGCGCTGCACTTTTACGAGCGCAAAGGCTTGATCAGTAGCCTGCGCACCGCCAGCAACCAGCGCCGCTACGGGCGCGATGTGCTGCGGCGGATCGCGGTGATTCGCGTGGCGCAGCGGCTCGGTGTGCCGCTGCAGCAGGTGCTCGATGCGTTCTCGGTGTTGCCGGAGCAAGGTACGCCCACGCGTGCAGAGTGGGCGCGCATGTCGGCGCGCTGGCGCAGCCAACTGGACGCGCGCATCAACGAACTGCAGGCCTTGCGCGACCAGCTCACCGAGTGCATCGGCTGCGGCTGTCTGTCGCTGCGCCGCTGCCGCCTGAGTAATCCGGACGACGCCATGGGCCAGGGCGGTGAGGGGGCATTGCGACTGGCTAGCCTGATCGTGGAGTAAGCCTGGCTAACGACCGCTTCCTCGCGCCGATCGTCATGCAGGCGTCGTGGACTTGATCGGTACGCGATGCGTGCATGTAGAGCGCCGCTAGCGCTGCACCGGCGCGCGCATTGGCGGCCACGTCCAAAGCATCACGCGGCCGCAACCGGGACCAATGGCATTCCCATGCGCGGCGAGGTGCGCCGTAGGATGGGAACCCCCTTCCCGCCGCAGGATTTCGCATGACCCCCACCGTGCGCCGATCGCTCACCGTTGCATTGTCGCTGGCGTGCCTCACTGCGCCGATGCTTGCCGCCGCCGCGCCAGCCAGCGCCGCATCCGCCACGCCCGCTCCAGCGAACGTGTTCGACCCGCTGGCCCTGTTCGCGCCCCTGCAATTGCCGGACGCCCCGAATAGTTACCGCAGCGGCAGCGGCGTGCCCGGCCCGGCGTTCTGGCAGAACCGCGCCGATTACGACCTTAGCGCCAGCATCGACCCAGCAACGCACACGCTCAGCGGCGAGGCCGCTATCACCTATACCAACCATAGCCCCGACACGCTGGACGTGCTGTGGCTGCAGCTGGACCAGAACATCTATCGTGCCGACGCGCGCGCTGCCGCCAGCCGGCCCCTCAAGCGCAAGGAGTTCACCAATGGCATGCAGATCGCCAGTGTCGAGGTCGACATGGGCGGGCGTCGCCAGGCCGTGCACTTCGTTGTCGACGACACCCGCATGCGGGTGGATCTGCCGCAGCCGCTGGCCGGGCAGGGTAAGGCGCTCACCGTGCATATTCGTTACCGCTACACCATTCCCGGCACCTGGGGCGGGCGCACTGCGGTCAGTGCCAGCAAGCAGGGCGAGATCTACGAGATTGCGCAGTGGTACCCGCGCATGGCGGTGTACGACGATCTGCGCGGCTGGGACACGCAGCCATATCTGGGCTCGGAGTTTTATCTGGAATACGGCAATTTCGACTACGCAGTCACTGTGCCGGAGGGCTTTCTGGTCGCTGGCTCGGGCGCACTGACCAACCCACGGGACGTGCTCAGCCGCACCGAGCAGCAACGCCTGGAACAAGCCCGCGGCAGCGACCGCACGGTGCTGATCCGCACGCCTGACGAAGTGACTGCACGCGCGGCCAAGCCAGCGAGCAAGGGCACACAGACCTGGCGCTTCCATATGGACCACACCCGCGATGTCGCATTCGCCGCATCGCCGGCATTCGTCTGGGACGCGGCGCGCATCAACTTGCCGGGCGGCAAGCAGTCGCTGGCAATGTCGGTCTACCCGGTGGAAGGCGTGGGCGCAGACAAGTGGAACCGCTCCACCGAATACGTCAAAGGCGCCATCGAGCATTTTTCGCAGTGGTATCCGTACCCGTGGCCGGTAGCGATCAACTTGGGCGGCTACGGCGCCGGCATGGAATACCCGGGCATCGTCTTCGACGGCTTCGAAGACGGCGGCAAGGATTTGTTCTGGATCACCGCACACGAAATCGGCCACACCTGGTTCCCGATGATCGTCGGCTCCAACGAGCGCCGGCATGCCTTCATGGATGAAGGCTTCAACACCTTCATCGACGCGTATGCATCGGATGCGTTCAACAAGGGCGAATACGCGCCCAAGCGCGATTCGGAATACGCACCGAAAGGTGGCAACCCGGTCGACGAAATCCTGCCGCTGCTGGCCGATACCCATGCGCCCACGCTGATGGACAACGCCGATTCCACCAGCGAGACCTATCGCCATCCGCTGACCTACCTTCAAGGGTGCCTTGGGGCTGGTGCTGTTGCGCGAACAGATTCTGGGGCCGGCGCGCTTTGATCCCGCGTTTCGCAAATACATCGCCACCTGGGCTTACAAACATCCCACACCGTCGGATTTCTTCCGGCTGATGGAGAGCGAAAGTGGCGAAGATCTGTCCTGGTGGTGGCGCGGCTGGTATCTCAATAATTGGCAGCTGGACATGGGCATCACCGCAGCGCATTACGTGGACCATGACCCGTCCAAGGGCGTGCAAGTCACGCTGCGCAGCCGGCAGAAGTTGGTGATGCCGGTGACCTTGCGTGCTGACCTGGCCGATGGCAGCCATCTGGACCGGCGCGTGCCGGTGGAAACCTGGCTGCAGACCACCACGCCCACGGTCAACCTGCCGACCACGCAGAAGGTGCTGCACGTCACCTTGGACCCGGACCATGTGCTGCCAGATGCCGACCGCAGCGACGCGCGTGTGGACATCACCGGCTGAGCATTGCGCGAGCGGGGGTGCCGACGTGGCCGCAGCGCGGTCGCGTCGGTGGCTGCGTGCGGCAACCGCCGACGAAAACGGAAACAAGCGCCTGCGTTGATCACCGGGCGAGCGCAGCAGTTGCCCGGCATCGATCGGCAGCAGACGACGTGGCTCCTGTGCGATGAGGATGGGTTCGCCCGACGACGACTGACTGCGTATGTCAGCTGCCCAAAGCCGCGCAGTCGATAGCGAAGAGGGTCGGCAGGGATACGTGTAAGAAAACAGCCAAAAGTGAGCTAACCCGCTGTCAGCAAAGGGCATTAACACGAATCCCTGCCGACTCTCAGCATGGTCACACACTGAACTGCTATCTGGCGCGGTATTGAGCAGCCATCTCGGCCGTTACGTCTTTCGGATAGCAAAGGGGCGCGTAACCGCCGCCACGGCTATATGCGCTCCTACCCCCACAGCTGCTTCAATTACGCGCTGTGTTATAGGGGCAAGGACAGTTGCCTGGATACGAACTGATGGATTCCCAAATCAGCGCCGTCTTGACTCCCTGCCGACCCTCAACTTTCGCGGCAATGCCTTCGTCGTCCCAGCCAGAACTTCGGTGAGGCCAAGCGAATCGGAGAACTAGTCACCAAACTTGCATTCTACGGTTACTGCAGGAGATCACCATGGGACTATGCAATTCAAAGAGCGTGGCAGGCTCGGTGGCAGGCTCACCTATAGCAACTTCACTTGAGCATTATCCAAACATCGCCACAGAGCAGACCACCCCTCCTAGGCCTTCATCTCCCGAGACGTCCATGTCACCCAGCCTGCATGACTTGGCGGCACTCGGCTCTCCCCGAGCGAGGCGGGCCCGCTCGGGGACATCCGCCAGTCCCTCCGGCACCGGCATCATTGCAGGGCAAGTGTCTTTTCCTTATTCGCCGCCCGGACCTACGCTCGCGGCTCAATTGCAGGACTTCATTGACGCGCTGGAGCACGCCGAGCGTCAAGGAAAACAATATCCGGCGGCCGAACTCGATCAGAAGTTTCAGCCACAGGTGGTGGCGGCCCAGAATCACATCCACCCCACTCTCGAGGTGAAGGTCTTCGATGCGTCGGCATCCGAGCCGGATGCCTTGCGGCAAGCTATTGTCAATACCAGGCGGGGTCAGCGGTGGCGCGCCGTCGTTAACGTGGAGCGGATCCATGGAAAGGGAGCGCCTAGCCATGGCATTGCGGTGGACGTATCGGGAGGTCGTGGCAAGGTGTCCATCTTGGCGGTCGACAGCGTATGGGGATGCACCGACACGCTGTCCGTCATGACCGCCGCGTTGAAGGGCGTGAAGAACGCGACGCTGACCATCCTCAACACGGGCACGCAGAAGGATGTCATCAACTGCAAGACCTTCGCCCTGGCGAAGGCGATGGCGGATAAGGATGACTTGATTGTGGATCTCCACAAGAAGAATTTTAGAGGGAAGATTGTCGGGACGAGCGATACCATCAATGACGTGGACGTCACGATCGCGCGCGGCTCCGACGTGCTCGATGCGAGCTTCTTCCGGCATACGACGTCGAAGGACGTTTTCGACGATCTTCCCGCGCATATCCGGGAACCATTGGAAGAGAGCTTCGCCCAGAACTTCCGGGAGATCGAGGCGGGAGGCAAGCGCAGGGCGTACAACACCTCCATCCAGCAAGAGAGGCTCAAGTACCTGCGGGATGCGCTGCTTTTCGCCGACTCCGGGTATGGGAGCTAAGCGCTCCAGGAGCCCGCGAGGTGCCCCTGAGATAATTGAGGCTCGGCAGGATTCGTGCAAACATCTTTTACTTACAGTATTCAAAGTGGCTAACAAAACGCATCGAGCGGCCGTCAGGCGGACGCTGACGGCGCGCTCAGAACCGCAGTGTACGAGTGGTATGAGGATCCGAGCACCGGCCGCGTCCGCCTGGCAGCTGTGCAGTAGTTTTGCCGGCTGCTCTTAGCTAACTTTTGGCTTGTTTTACACGAATCCCTGCAGACCCTCGAGAAGCGTGCACCTTCTTCTTCGCGCAGTGCTCGTCGCTGCACTGACACACAGGCGACGTGCAATCGGCAGGCGCATGCAGTGCGTTGCCGCGTCCTGTGCAGCGCCGACTTTTACATGCGCAATCCAGACGCGCGGCACTGGTCGTGATCCCAGGTTTGCGCAATCGCCGCATTCGACTCCATTGCGACACGTTCATTATGCAAATTTCACCGTTCGACCCGACGGTTTTTGCGTAATGCCGTGATAACGCTTACAGCCCCGCCAGTATTGAAAACCGCATGCGGGCTCAAGCGACTGCGGTATCGGCTGTAACAGTGCACAGCCATCACTATGCTGCAACGCACGGTGACAAACCCTTTATGCCCTGACTAGGCTGCGCGGCATGTTAGCGCTATCACTAACTGACACGTCGTGCAAAGAACCTGCAACAAACGCAACAATGGCTTCGCAACGCCGTTGCTGCGGCGGGTAGACGTGCATGCACATCGCAGGTCGACGGTCGAAGGGGCGATCGGCAGCCTGCGTGCTAGGGGACAGATCGAGGGCAACTGAAACAACGTCAAGCAGTTGTTGCGTGGTGCGTGTGGCGCGGTGCAAGGAGGGAGATGCCATCAGGACATGTCCGATCCAGGCGTCGGCTGCGCCCGCACGACAAATGCATGGCGTTGGATTGGTGGCTCCAGCAGTTGCAGCAGCGTTGGCCACGGCCTGTCGGGCAGTGGCCGCGATTCCGCCGTATCGCATGCCGCGATACCGGCCGTTGGCGGTTGGACTCCACTCCCGAGGACACATCGATGCGTCGTACGTTGAACAGCTTCAAGTCGAAGGCCATGTTCACCTTCGTTGGTGGCCTGTTGGTCATCAATCCCGCTTTTGCGCAGGATGTCGCTCCGCCGCCTGCACCGGCGCCGCAATCCAGCAGTGATTCCGCCACCACCCTGGATGCCGTCAATGTGACCGGTATCCGCAACAGTCTCAACCAATCGATGGGCATCAAGCGCGATGCCGCCGGCGTGGTGGATGCGATCAGCGCCGAAGACATCGGCAAGTTTCCGGACACCAACCTGGCCGAATCGCTCCAGCGCATCACCGGCATTTCCATCGAGCGCCGTGATGGCGAGGGCGCGCAGGTCACCGCACGCGGCTTCGGCCCGCAGTTCAACACCGTCACCCTCAACGGCCGCCTGATCCCCGGTGCCGATGCGTTCGGTGCGCCCGGCCAGACGCCGATCGGCGGCGTGGATGTCGGCACGCGCGCGTTCAACTTCGCCCAGCTCGCCTCCGAAGCCATCACCGGCATCGAGGTGTTCAAGACCAGCCGCGCAACGGCGCCCAGCGGCGGTATCGGTGCGACGATCAATATCCAGACCGACAAGCCGTTCAATCACGATGGCGTGGTGGCCAACGCCGGTGCCAAGATGGTGTCCGACCGCTCCGAGCCCTTCGGCGATTCGCTCACCCCGGAAGTGTCGGGCATCTTCAGCTATACCAACCCGGACAAGACCTTCGGTATCGGCCTGAGCGCCAGCTACCAGAAGCGCCATGGCGGTTCGGTCCAAGCCACCGAAAACACCTGGAACATCCAGCGTTGGACCGGTACCGACCCGGCACTGCGCCCGGACGCGGTGGTGACCAATGCCCCGGCGATCGGCCAGTTGTATGGCATGCCCAACGATCTGCGCTACGCATTCGCCGATTTCCAGCGCGAACGCATGAACGGCCAGGCGGTGATGCAGTTCGCACCGACCGACAGCCTGACCCTGACCCTGGATTACACCTACTCGGCCAACGAAATTCGCGAAGAGCGCGGCGAGCAGGGCATCTGGCTGCAGCGCGCCAACAGCTTTACCGATCTGACCTTCGATACCGGCCAGGCCGTGGCCACGCCGGTCTATCTGCGCGATGTGCCCAACGGCGCGAAGGACTTCGGCATGGAACAGCAGCGCAACGAGCAGAAGTACACGCTCGGCTCGCTGGGCTTCAATGCCGACTGGCAAGTGAGCGACCGCTTCCAGTTGAGCTTCGATGCGCATAACTCCAAGACGCAAAGCTTGCCCAACGACCCGACCACGGGCGGCAGCGCGACCTACTTCAGTTTCGCCGGCACCAACAACTGCACCAATGGGCCGTACTGCGGCGGCCAATGGGGGCAGGAATTGTGGTTCAACAATTCCTTGCCGATCGGCGCACGCACCTGGTATCCCACTGCGGCCGATTCGCTGGCAAACACCAATGGCGTGGTCAATCCCGCATTCACGCCCGCCGAGCTCGGCTCGCAGGTGCTGCGCATTTTCTATCAGAAGCAGGTGACCGAAACCAAGGAAGGACGCCTGGACGGCAAGTTCGACTTCGACGACGGGCGCTTCCAGTTTGGCGTGAGTTCGACCAACACCACCATGCAACGCCGGGTCAGCGAGACCAACTCGCCGCTGGGCGATTGGGGCGTGGCCAATGCGGGCAACGAGCCGGGAATGGTCGCACTACTGCAGCCGGTGAGCATCACGGGCATGTTCAAGGATTTCAATCCCAGCGGCGCGGCGTCTAGTGCATGGCGTGGCGATGCCGATCAGCTGGCCCTGTGGGGTGGAAGCCAGTACGGCGCGACCACGCGCTACAACCCGCAATACACCGCCGACAACCGGGTGGAAGAAAAGACCCGCGCAGCCTACGTGCAGTTGGAAATTGCCGGCGCCATCGCCGGGATGACCACCAATACGCGCCTGGGTCTGCGCTACGAGCGCACCGACGTGGAGTCCACCTCGCAGGTGGCCACGCCGACCGCGCTGCTGTGGCTGTCCAACAACGATTTTCAGTTGATCCGTTCCACCGATCAGCAGCCTTTCAGCGAGAAGACCAGTTACAACTACATCCTGCCCAACATGGACTTCAGCATCGATTTCACCGATCAGCTGAAAGGTCGTGCCTCGTTCGGCCAGACCATTGCGCGCGCGCCGTACAACAATCTCATCGCAGGTCCCACGCCGAATACCCCCAACGGCTCGATCCTGATCAACCCGTCCAACCGTGCCGGTGGCGACTCGCAGACGCCCACGCTCGATCCGTTGGAATCGGACAACCTCGATCTGGCACTGGAATGGTATTTCGCTGACGCCAGCTATATCTCAGCGACGTTCTGGAACAAGCGCGTGAGCAATTTCATCGGTAATACCGTCACGCGTGAATCGCTGTACGGACTGACCGATCCCACCTCGGGGCCGGATGCCCAGACCGCGCTGGCGTTCCTGCAAAGCGGTGCCTGCGCCGCCCAGGTGGGTGCAGCAGGCAACGATGTCGCGGGTGCATGTTCGGCCAACGACACCTCGTTGTTCGCGGCAATGGCGTTGCTGCGCAATGCGGCTGCGACCGGCGGGCTGAACGCCTATAACGGCAGTTCGGCGCAGAGCCTGGCGTTGGAGAACGCCTACGATATCGCCGGCAATGCCTCCGACCCGCTGTATCAGTTCGACGTGTCGCGGCCGATCAATCAGAACAAGGCCAACATCCACGGTTGGGAACTGGGTGGGCAGTACTTCTTCGGCAGCACCGGTTTCGGCATCTACGCCAACTACACCATCGTTGAAGGCGATGTGGCGTTCGATAACACCGTGATCGACCGCGATCAGTTCGCGTTGCTCGGTCTGAGCGACACCGCCAACGTCATGCTGATGTACGAGAAGTATGGCTGGAGCGCACGCCTGGCCTGGAACTGGCGTGACGAATACCTGATTGCGGCCAACCAGGACAATGCCAACCGCAACCCGTACTACGTTGAGCCCTATCAGCAGTTCGACCTCAGCGTCAGCTACGCATTCAACAAGCAGCTGTCGGTGGGCTTCGAGGCGATCAACCTGACCGGTGAAGACGTGCGCTGGCATGGCCGTTCGGAGAAGCAGATTATCCGCTTGATCGACCAGCAGCCGCGTTACACGCTGGGCGTGCGGTACGCGTTCTGAGTCGTCACGCCGATGCGTTTTAAGCTGTAGCCCTGCGGCCGCCATCGCGTGATGGCGGCCGCAACCGGTTGTCGCGCCGGTGTTCGCTCGCGGTGCGCAGCCGTGTCGCGCAGCAGCATGGTCTCTGTCTGTGTATGTGCGGGTCGCCCGCGCAGTGCGCACCCGGACGTACGCGCTGATGTTCGCATTGATGCAGCGTATTGCTGCCCTGCGGCTTGCCGGCGCGCCTATTTTTGGCAATGCTCAGCATCGCCATGCACGCGGGGATGTGTGCGACCGAAACCCATCATGACTGCAGTCCTTCGCGACGGATGGCTGCTGGAGTTTTAAATGACGCGATATGCAGTGCTCAACAACGTGGCGCATCACGACCTGCGCGTGATCCTGCGCTTTGGTGCGGAATTCGGCGATGCGCTTGGCGTGGTGCCGGCTTTCGTCACCGAATACGCCGAGCTGCAGCGCGAGTACCCGCTGTTCTTCCGCAAGGATCCGGCTGGGAGTGGTTACCAGTCTGTGGCGCTGCTGGGCTTCGCACAGGACGAGAACCTGTTTCTGCAGGACGGGCGCTGGAATGCCACCTACCTGCCGGGCATCGTGGCCAAAGGGCCGTTCTTGATCGGTTTCCAGGAGCAGCACATCGACGGCGCCTTGGTGCAAGAGCCGGTGATCCATGTTGACCTGGAGCATCCACGCATCAGCCGCAGCGAGGGCGAGGCGGTGTTCCTGCCGCAAGGCGGGCACAGTCCATATCTGGAGCACATCATTGGTGTGTTGCGCGGCATCCGCGAGGGCGTGGACGCAGGGCAAGCGATGGCGGCTGCCTTCGACGCGCTGGGTCTGATCCAGCCAGTGCGCCTGGACGTCGCGCTGGATGCCAGCCACGCCACGCAGTTGCAGGGATTGTTCGCCATCGACCGCGAACGGCTTGCCGCATTGGATGCACAAGCGCTGCATCAGTTGCATCGGGCCGGCTATCTGGAAGGTGCCTTCCTGATGTTGGCATCGCTGCACAACGTGCGCCGGCTGATGGCCGAGAAGCAGCGCTGCTTGCAGCACTCGCACAGCGACTCCGTTGCCGCGTAGGCCTGAGCGCATGGCCGCACGCGCCGCCGATCTCTCCGCCACCGCAGGCACCGCCATCGCCGAGCGTAGCGATTGCGGCCCCGATGCATTGCCGCTCGCCGAACTTTGCGACGCCGCCGAGCCGGTGGTGCTGCGTGGCCTCGCGCGCAATTGGTCGCTGGTGCAAGCCGGGCTGCGCAGCGCCGAGGAAGCCATGGCGCTGTTGCGTGCGCACGATACTGGCCGCCCCTTGCAGTATTCCTACGGCGGCCCGGACATCGGCAGCCGCCCGTTCTATCGCGACGATTGCAGCGCGCTCAACTTCGAGGTGCAACGCGGCAGCTTGAGCACCCTGCTGGATGCCATCGCAGCACATCGCGATGACGTGCAGCAGCCCACCTATTACTTGGCCTCGTTGCCGGTGGATGCCAACCTGCCTGGATTGCGCACGCACAACGACCTGGATGTCGCTGCGAAGGGCAGCCCCGTGCAGCCCAGCATCTGGATCGGCAATCGCGTGATCGCCTCGTGTCACTACGATGCGCTGGATAACCTGGCCTGCTGCGCGGTGGGGCAACGGCGTTTTACGCTGTTTCCGCCGGAACAGGTGGCCAATCTCTACCCCGGCCCGCTCGATCCCACGCCTGGGGGACAGGTGGTGAGCATGGTCGATTTCGCTCGCCCGGATCTGCAGCGCTTTCCGCGCTTTGCCGATGCCTTGCCGCATGCGCGCAGCGTGGTGCTGGAGCCGGGCGATGCCTTGTTTATCCCCAGCATGTGGTGGCATCACGTCGAATCGCTGCATTCGTTCAACGTGCTGGTCAATTACTGGTGGAGCAGCGCGCCGGCGCACCTGCCTGCCGGGATGCCGGCCCTGTACCACGCGCTGTGGGCCATTCGCGACCGCCCCGCAGCGGAGAAACAGGCGTGGCGCGCGCTGTTCGATTACTACGTGTTCGGCCCTGCCGAGCGTGCCGGCGAACACCTGCCCGAATCGGCGCGCCAGGCGCTTGGTCCGATCGACCCAACCTTGGCACGACAGCTGCGCGCCATGCTGATCGGCAAGTTGAACCGTTGATGCGCAACACCGCTCTCAACCCATCTCACAGGAATGCGCAGTGACTCAGGCTCAGATTCGCAAGGTGGTGATCGCCGGTGGTGGAACGGCCGGCTGGATCGCCGCTTGTGCGCTTTCGCATCAATTCCGCGATTTGCTGGACATCACCCTGGTCGAGTCCGAGCAGATCGGCACTGTGGGCGTAGGCGAATCCACCGTGCCGCCCATCCGGACCTTCCACCGGTTCCTGCAGATTGACGAGCAGGAGTTTCTGCGTGCGGTCGCCGGCACCTTCAAGCTCTCGATCTCGTTCGAGAATTGGCTGCGTCAGGGCGATCGCTATATCCATCCGTTCGGCATCACCGGCCAGAGCACCCTGGTGTGCGCCTTCCATCATCTGTGGCTGGAAAGCCAACGCCGCGCCATGCCGGGCAG
The DNA here is from genome assembly GCF_000277895.2 of Xanthomonas vasicola pv. musacearum NCPPB 4379. Taxonomy (NCBI): domain Bacteria; kingdom Pseudomonadati; phylum Pseudomonadota; class Gammaproteobacteria; order Lysobacterales; family Lysobacteraceae; genus Xanthomonas; species Xanthomonas vasicola. Next base: position 1,503,213 of record NZ_CP034655.1, read on the forward strand.
CTTCGGCGATTACTGCCTGGAAACCGTGGCCTCGCGCGTGGACCGTTTTGCGCTGCATGGCGAGCCGGCGGTCAATTATGCGTATCACCTGGACGCGGCGCTGTATGCCAAGTTCCTGCGCGCGCGTAGCGAGGCCTGTGGCGTCAAGCGTATCGAAGGCAAGATCCAGCAGGTGACCGTGCAGCCGCACAGCGGCGACGTCGCCAGCCTGGTGCTCGAAGACGGGCAGGTGATCGAAGGCGATCTGTTTATCGATTGCAGTGGCTTTCGCGGCCTGCTGATCGAGCAGACGCTGCACACCGGCTATGAAGATTGGAGCCATTGGCTGCCGTGCGACCGTGCGGTGGCGGTGCAGACCGAAGCCGTTGGCCCGCCGGTGCCGTATACCCGCGCCATCGCGCACGAAGCCGGCTGGCGTTGGCATATTCCGTTGCAGCATCGCGTCGGCAACGGCCTGGTGTTTTCGAGCAAGCATCTGTCCGATGACGAAGCGCACACCAAGCTGCTGCACGATGTGGCCGCGCCCGCCGTCAAGGACCCCTGGATGGTGCCGTTCCGCACCGGCCGCCGGCTCAAGGCCTGGAACAAGAATGTGGTTTCGCTTGGTCTGGCCAGCGGCTTTATCGAACCGCTGGAGTCCACCAGCATTCATCTCACCATCTCTGCGGTGGTACGGCTGTTGGCGCTGTTTCCGGCCGAAGGCATCGCGCCATCGCAGGTGCAATTGTTCAATGACGTCAGCCGCGCTGAAATGGAGCACGTGCGCGACTTCGTTACCTTGCATTACCACGCCACCCAGCGCGATGAACCGTTATGGCAGCAATGCCGCGAGATGGAACTGCCCGAATCGCTTGCGTTGCGTCTGCGTGCCTGGCGCGAACGCGCGCACGCCTGGCAGGGTGCGGATGAATTGTTCCGTGTCGATTCCTGGACCCATGTGCTGATGGGGCAGGGCATCGCACCCGAGCAGCATCACCCGCTGACGCGCGCGTTCGCCGACCACGACCTGCGCCGCCTGCTCGACGGTATCGCCCAGCCGATCCAGCACGCGGTGCAGCAGATGCCGTCGCAACAAGCCTTTATCGAGCGCTATTGCAAGGCAGGCGCACAGGTGTGGGGGATGCGCAGCCCCATGCCGGCATAACGCCGGCCATCTGGCGGCACTTCGGGGCAGGTGTTGCGCGTGCCTGCGCTAGAGACGCATCAAATCCTTGCCCACCACGATCGGCCCGGGGTAATGCCTGCGCGCGCCCTCGCTCCACATCGCATCGGTGATGGACGCATCGCCACCAGGAACGAAGTGATTGAGCACGAGCATCTTGGCCTTGGCTGCGGCTGCAATCTTGCCGACCTCCTCGCTGGTGGAATGGCTCTTGAGCAAATGGTCCAGCAACGTGGGCGCGTTGTCGTTGGTCTGGAGCATCTTTTGCAGTGCCGGTAGATACATCACCTCGTGCACCAGGATATCGGTGTTCTTCGCGAACTCGGCCAGTGCGGGTAGATAGCGCGTGTCGCCAGAGAACACCACGCTGCGGTCGCGCGCTTCGAACCGGTATGCGAATGCCGGCTTGAGCGTGTAATGGTCCACCAAGGTGGCGGTTACGGTGACCTGATCGTTTTTCAGCACAGTGCCGGGCTGATCGAATTCGTGCACATGGATCAGCTGCTTGAACGGCGGGCGGCCTTCCTCACGGATGCGTGCCTCGATGTCGATGGCATTCATCTCGACAAAGGCATTCACCATCTTGGCAATGCCGGGTGGGCCGTACAGATGCACTGCTGTTTGCAGGCCACTGGCCCAGGCGAGCCACACCACGTTGAGCAGATCGGCGCTGTGGTCGGAGTGGTGGTGGGTCAAAAAGATATCGCGCAGCATGGGCAGGCGGATCCCGGCCTTGGCCAGTTGCTGCGCGACCCCGTTGCCGCAATCGATGAGATACGGCTGCCCATCGATGACCAGCGCATTGGCTGCCGCCGCCCGCGAGGGCGAAGGCGTCGGGCCACCCTTGGTGCCCAGCAGCACCAGGACGCTCCCCTCGGCTGGGAACGGTGCTGGCGGTGCGGCTTCGGGCTTGGAAAGCCCCTGTCGTGTAGACGACTGCGCAGCACCAAGCTGCCCCACCGCAGTCAGCGCACCGGCAACCAGTGCAGTGCGCAGCAGCGTGCGGCGGGAGCGGGATGGATGGAATGAGGTCATTGCGGCTCCTGTCGGTGTGCGTGTGTTGGTGGGTGCCGATGCACTTCTGTGTGCTGGGCAAACAATACGTCAGGCGTCGCTGGCAGCGATTCGCCACAGCAGTCCAGGCGCTATGTTTCGCTGCTCACATCGCCAAGCTCAGAATTCGCGCGCAACGAATTGATTCAACGCCGGCGAACGATAGAACGCCATGCATTGCGCGAAGATGCGGTTGAACGGGCCGCGACGCGCCTCGTCCTTCATCGGAACTTCGCTCTTGTCGAAGCCCGCAGTGCTGGCGTCGACAAAACGCTGCAGACGCTCGGTGGCGCCGCCTTTGGCGTTATCCATCGCATAGGTGGTCAGCAGATACGAGCGATCGCGTAGCTGGTCGGGCGCGTATTTGCCGCTGCGCGTGTAGTTGTTGTCCAGGCAGCGCTGCAGCGCGTAGCCCTTGATGTCCTCGCGATCGGCGGGCTTGCCAGCCGCCTGGGCAGCGGTTTGTAGCGTCATGGCAGCAAGGGTGATAACGAACAGTGCGGTACGTAGACGAAGCATGGGCGGCGACTGGCGAAGGAGACCCAACAAGTCTGCATCATCACGCTACGCGCCGCCTAGATTTGCACGGGGTGAAGCCGGGTGAATTTGGCGGCGGTGGTCGTCCTGATTATCTGACGTTGGGCAGCGATGGCGTTGATCTGGCGGGGGTAACGCACGGCGTACCGTGCTGTTGTCGCAATAAGAGCATTGCTGCTTGGCTATAGGCGCGCTGGAAATCGTGGCGCATTGACTCGTTCGACTCACTCCAAAGAGCGATTATCTTGCCATCCGAAAAGTGATTTCTTAAGGTCTTCAGCGCAGCTGGACCCGCCATGAGTATCACCACAGAGCTTCGAGTAAGCGCCCAATCATCACTGTTTTGAACGACGCCATCGAAGTGGTCCGCGTCGTATGGCGAGGTCCAAACATCGTGGTGGTGCTGGTCGTATTCACGGGCTTCCAGCATTGCGGTAAGGCGGTCACGCTTCGAGCAGTCGGATTCATCATCGTGTCCACCACGGCAAGCATCCTGCGCTGGCCGCCACGGTTGTAGGCGTCCGGTGGCTATTGCTTGTGCGCCTCCAGTGCTTGCCAAAGGCCCACCCTCGCCCTTGTCCAACGCTCAAATCAAGACGGACCTGATTCGCGAATCCATCAGCTCGCATCCAGGCAACTGTCCTTGCCCCCATAACACAGCGCGTAATGGAAGCAGCTGTGGCGGTAGGAGCGCATAGCCGTGGTGGCGGTTACGCGTCCCTTTGCTATCCGAAAGACGTAACGGCCGACATGGTTGCTTAATACCGCGCCAGATAGCAGTCTCAGTGTGTGCCCATGCTGATGCTTCTGCTCTGCTGTTGGTGGCGACTTGCTGGTGGCCACAGAGTCACGCGGCCGTCTCCACGGCCAGCGCAACACGCTGCCCGGCCCCGTGGGGGATGGGTCTATCCGTCGTCCCCAGACGCCTGGCAAGGGGTGGGGCATAGCGTGTCAGGGCGGTGGATAATTGCTATTGCATCGCCCGGGCGATGCCGTTGCGGTCTTGTCATCATTCCTCCCCTGTCGCCCCATTCGGTTGGGCAACGGCTTGGGACGACAAAACCGCAGCAAGGCGGTTTTTTCATGCCCGCAGGAAGCTCCGTGTGACCATCGCCAAAGCGACTGCCGTCTACATCGATGGCCACACCTGTACTACGGGCGCATCCGTGGGACCGCATTCAATTGCTTGATGTGGTCGCACTGTTCGATACCCTCCTGCATAATCAGGACCCGACCTCCGATCTGCTGCACGTCCGCTATTTCACAGCGCCGGCGCTGGGTCGGTTTGCCACCCACAAGCAGGCCTCGGAAACGCAAGCGGCATATCTGCGCGCGTTAGCACACAGCCACCCACAACGATTCACCACGACATTGGGCAAACACAGCTGGGACAAAGCGGGAACCCTGCTGCCTGAGTTTGTCAGCGGCCAACCGTATGATCGGGCGCGCTGGGTGCGGGTCTGGAAGCTCGAAGAGAAACAGACCGATGTGAACCTGGCGCTGGCCATGTATCGCGATGCGGCATCTGCGCAGTATCAACAGCTGGTTGTGTGCTCCAACGATAGTGACATTGAGCCGGTCCTTACGGCGATCCGCGAAGACTTCCCGACCATCGTGCTTGGCGTCGTCACGCTACGCAGGCAGCCTGTCGAGGGTGAATCGGACAGAAGGGTCAGCGCCTCGCTGTCGAGCCGCGCTGACTGGACGCGTCACTACATCTTGGATAGTGAGCTGGCTGCCGCTCAGCTTCCCGAGCGTGTTCGTAAGCCTGGCAAGCCCATCGATAAGCCGGGCATTGATGAGGGTGTCGCGCGAGGCTTGACCGCTAGCATGCTTGCCCCCGCGCTTTGACCGATCACAGTTCAGTTTTCAGCTGCGTCCGATCAGTGGGCAGAATTTCGCTAGTCCACAGCGTTTTTCGTTTGGCGAAAGCAGGTTTACGCTTTTCGTGAGAAGTTGGCAGCCCTCAGTCGAGGGAGGGCGCTCGAAGTCCCCGCCCTGACTTCTTCTTGGCCGTAATGCACGTCATCGATTTCATATCGCAATGAAAATTGAAAAGAATGCCCTAACTGAATCAGCATCCACCATGTTGAGCGGGCTTGAGGAAAAGCATGCGGCGAAACCTGGCGCATCCAGCGAAAAACGTCCCGAATGGGACGCGCTTACTCGATCGGGTGCGCTTGATGGACTGCAAAAGGCTCCCGTGCGCGTTGCTTCCAGTCGCTCTCGGTCCCGCACTTCAGGTCACGCCTCGACGGCTGGAGCGGATAGGACTTTGCAAAAACAAGCGGGCCTCTACGCTGAGAAAAAAAGAGTTCAGTGGATCAATGCGACAGGTGTCGTCAGTCGGGTGAGTCATAAGATTCAAGCCATGCTGGGGATGCGCGATGCCCAGTCTCGCGCGCAAGCGTTCGTTGAGTTCATGGCTGAGGGCAAAGGCAAGTCAGACGCAACAGCGCTCGATCTTGGCGATGGTTGGACGAGGATCACGCGCGTTGTCAATGGAAAGACGGCTTTGATCGACGTGCAGTGCGACAGCGATGGGCAGGTTGTAGATGCAAGGCATCCCGGAAAATTCCCTTTTCTCCCTGGGGGAAAGGAGCGGGAGGCATACAACACCGTGCTTCATGAGATGCAACTCAGAGCGCCTGACACGCTATCCCAAGTTCCCGTTTACTATGTGAATAGAAACACGCGTGGATATCTTATTCCCACACATGGATACGTAGTTGCCGGCTATCCCAACCGAGGGCGCAAAAGCGGCGCGATACTCTACGGTGTGGGAGGTGATCCAAAACGGGGGCATGTTGTTTTAGACGAAAAACTCCTTGGACACTTGATAGGTAAAGATTACTCGAAAAATCCCCACAAATTGTCTGCAGAGATCCGGGCGGCCCTTTTAGCTCTTGCCGGAACTTTATTTGCTACTCGTGAAGAGTTTTACGAAGCTTACAGGCGGGCTAGGGGTGGTGAGGCTAGTTCATTCGCGTTGCATGACGAGATCACTGCCATCTATCGCCTTTTGCCTTTGTCAACAATGGAAATGTGGCAAAAAAAAGCCGGTGACTACACGGTGGAAAGGCCTCCCGCGCCGGAACGCGATCTGCGTGCCTTCGAACACCTGCCGAGAGATTTCAGAAGAAAAGTCTGGTTAAGAAAAATCTCAGACGTGGATAGTATTGATTTACTAGAGGCCAGGCAGCAATTTACGCTTCATCAGCTGTATCAGGATGAGCTGTTAGGGCGCAATGGAACAGGAGTTCCGTTGCGAAACCCGGAAGTCAAAATGGATGTTGCGCGCCGTAATCGCGTGCTGGCTCCCACACCGCGATTTCAGAGACTGCCGCCGCACAAAACCGACAAGGTCGGGAATTGCAATACCGGTGCATCATCCCTCCTTCAACGCGCTGTTGATAGATATGCAGATAAGAACAACTTGCCTTCCAAGAAAGTCGCTGCTGCAAGTTGTTTTGGTGTCGGGTCAACCCATCGCCTTGCGATTTGGGATCCCTTGGGAATAGACGCCAAAAAGGGGATTACCTCCTGAGCATGTCCGCATGACCCCACGGCCCGCCACAATGATTGGCGCTGGGTTGAATGCACAGTGGAGGCCTGAGTTTATTCCGCATTACAGCACTCGAGTAGGCCGCTTGCACGGTTGCTAACTCGCCCTGGTATCATTCAAGGGTCACAGACGCAGATCACCGTTGGGTAGCCGGCAGCTCGGGCGCAGACCTGGGGTGTAGGGCAGAGTCCCTACGCGAACGCCTCACCTGCGCCTGCGTCCGGCGGACCCTGAGCCATCCCCAACTGAAGTCCTGCCTGACTTCACGGCGCTCTACTCCCGGCAATCAATGTCCATGACCCAGCGCGCAGTAAGCCGCCCACACCCGCTTTACGGTAGTCACGCTCGTGCCGGCGAGTCGCGCAGTGTTGGCGATGGTCTCCCCACGACCGCGCAAAGCGACGATGCGAGCATGTATGGCCTGATCGGCGGAGCGGCCACGGGATTTGTCTCTGCCCGATTCATGGATAGTCCTTCTCGTCAGGGATCGGCGAGCTGCAGCGGGGGGCTGCAACAAGCGGGCGCCATCGTTGGCGCCAAACGAGACTAGGGAACTTCAGGGCTGAATATGCGCCAAAAAATCTCGTTCGTAGATACATATTTATTATAAATATAATCAAATATTCAGACATCGATGTGTTGCGTCTTGAGTGCGGTCAGCCTGTATCGCATGTGCACTCTGGTAGAGACGGCCGCAGCGATGCATGCCGCCGTGTGCACAGTAACGTTGCAGCATGTACGTAGCGCCCTCTGCCGTGTGCATGCGCGATGCGTTACGCCGCATTGATCGTGTCCTGCAGCGTCGCGTTACAGCATCTGGTTACGCTTGCAGGCCACTACTACGCAATTGCGATGGCTCGCAGCATAGGGCCAACCGCGGCATGGCGGTGCAGCAGCCAGCGCTGTTGTCGCGGCTATTCCAGCGCGTCGCTGGCGCGAAATTCGGTAGAACGTCCGCTGCGTTTCAGAAACGCCAGTACCGTCAGCCCCACAACCATCCACGCAGTGCCACCCAGTTGCGCGTGCATGTCGGCATTGATCAATACATAGGCCAGTATGACGATACCGATCAACGGCAACACACCATGCAACACGCGTCGACCCTGGCCGCGGAAGTGCCATAGCACCGCGATATGCAGCAATACAAAGGCGGTGAGTGCACCGACGTTGCACAGCGACGACAGCAGCGCGATCTGGCCGACGAAGAGTTCGCCTAGCACGATGCTTAGACCTGCCACCAGCAAGATCGCACGCTGCGGCACGCCGGTACGCGGGTGGATGTAACGCAGAAATGCCGGCAACTGCCGGTCGCGCGCCATGGCGAATAACAAGCGCGATGTGGCCGCTTGTGCCACCAGCGAATTGGCGATTGCCGCGCTGATCGCCACCGTGAGCGCAATGACGATCTGCAGCCATGGTCCGGCGATCAATCGCCCGATCTCGAAGAATGCATCGTTGGATGCCTGCGCGCTGGGGTAACGCTGCAGGGTGGGCTGTAGCAGTGCCGCCAGCCACGTTTGCAAAACGAATAGACCTGCGACGATCAGCAATGCCAACAAGGTGGCGCGCCCCACGACACGGTTGCCGCCACGCGCTTCCTCCGACAAGGTGGAGATCGCATCGAAGCCGAGGAACGACACCACCGCCACCGACAACGCGCTGAAGATCAACTGCGGGGAAAATGCCTGCCGGTCGTAGAGCGGGCGCCAGCTCCAGTGCGCGCCATTGACGCCGCGCTGGATCGCCAATGTCGCCAGCACTACGAACACCGCCAATACAATCAACTGTGCAAGCAGAAAAAAGCGATTGGCACGTGCGGTGGTTTCGATGCCGCGTAGGTTCACCACCGTGTTGAGCACTACGAAGAATGCAATCCACGCCGGCTGCGGCACCGCCGGCAACACGTTATGCATCGCATTGGCGCCGACCACATACAGCAGGGTCGGCACCAGCAGATAGTCGAGCAGAATCGCCCACCCCGCCAGAAAGCCCATGCCGCTGCTCAGCCCACGCCCGACGTAGGCATACACCGAGCCAGCCACGGGGAATGCCCGCGACATCTGTTGGTAGCTCAGCGCAGTGAACAGCATCGCCACGAAGCCGACCAGGTAGGTCAGCGGCACCATTCCGGCGCTGATGTCGAAGACGCCGCCAAAGATCGAAAACGGTGCCGTCGGCACCATGGACACCAGCCCGTAGATCAGCAGATCCTTGAGCGTGAGCTGCCGCTTGAGCTCTTGTGCGTAGCCAAAGCGTTCCAGCGTGGCCGCAGCGTCGCGGCGTGGTGTGTCGATCATGCAGGTGTCCGTTGAAAGGGATGCCGGCGCGCAGCGCAAACGCTTCAAGGACCTGAACGCCCGTTCTGCGCTGCAGCCATGTGACCGGAATTGTGACGATAATGTGGCCGGCAAGCCCATCCATTGGCAAAAGTGCTAGGTTTTCCATGCTGTATGTCACCCGTTGGCAACCACCGGTACCGAGGATTCGCCACGTTCGAAATTCTAGCCAGCCTTAGTCGCGATCTGCAGGCGCTGCAGACGCTCAATAGATGCCTGGATCGGGTGTTTCGCGATGTCTCTGCGCTCGGTTTCCAATCGCTGGTGTACGACTACGCACCGGTGCCCTTGAGTATCGAGGGGGCGCTGATCACGCCAACGGTGTTCATGCAGCGCAATGCGCCGGGCGATATGCAGCATGTCTGGTGCGCGCATGGGTACTACCAACATGACCCTGTTCAGCAGCGTGCAACGCGACGCACCACGCCGTTCGTGTGGTCATACCACACCGACGGCAACTGCGCCGGTGTGGAATATGTGGGTGGCCAGCACTGGCAAGTGACGCGTTATCTATGCGATAGCGGCATGGGGACCGGCGCCACGGTGCCGCTGCATCTGCCCGGTGGCGCATTCGCCACCTTCAGCGGCGCGATCGACACCGTGGATGCAGAAGCGCCGCATTTGGCCGAAGCGCAGCTATTGCCTTTCTTGCTGCTGGCACACGCCTTCCAGGCGCGTGCGCAGGAATTGCTGGACCCGCAGGAACGTCGCTGCCATCACATCGCGCTGACCCGTCGCGAGCGCGAGTGTCTGCAGTATTCGGCCAAAGGCCTGACCTCCAAAAATATTGCCGCGGCCCTCAACCGTTCAACCGCCACGGTGAATCTGCATCTGAATTCGGCTGCCCGCAAACTGGGTGCACGTAACCGCGTGGAAGCGGTGGTGCGGGGTATGCACTATCGGTTGCTGGAGCCATAACCGCGGCTGATGGACACCTGCGCGGCCGCCACGCGGGCGCAGCGGGTGCTGGGAACCTGCTGATACCGCGTACAACATCTTCCTCGTGCGCCATCCACATCCACTGGCAAGCGCTCGTTACGTTTTCTGAGGCGCTTCGAATTGAGCGAGCTTGCGCGCGCGACAGCCACACTGATGCGTAGCGGACATTTCGATCGAAAAGCGAAGTTGAATCGTGCGGTATCGCGCGGAATTCAACGACGCAACACGTCTGGTGGAACCGGCTATCCGCCAGGGCCAACCGCGCATCCGGGCGCACTCAAACCTGTGAGATTTGTCAGTTAACGCCAGTGGGCCTGTTCGCTAAGCTCGGGGCACATCATTGCCGTAGGCAGGCGCAGGTCATGCAGTGCACCGAAGGTTACGTCGAATTCCGCGGCTACCGCACCTGGTACCGCATTACCGGCGATTTGCGTGCGGATGCCTGCCCGCTCCTGGTGTTGCACGGTGGCCCCGGATGCACCCACGACTACGTAGACAGCTTCAAGGACCTGGCGGCCAGCGGCCGTGCGGTGATCCACTACGACCAGCTCGGCAACGGCAATTCCACCCATCTGCCCAATGCCGACCCAGGCTTCTGGACAGTGGGGCTATTTCTGGATGAACTGCAGACGCTGATCGCGCATCTGGGGCTGTCGCAGTACGCATTGCTGGGCCAGTCCTGGGGCGGGATGCTGGCCGCCGAACACGCGGTGCGCCGTCCAGCCGGCCTACGTGCGCTGGTGATCGCCAATTCGCCCGCGTCGATGGGCTTGTGGCGGGCTGCTGCGTTACGCCTGCGCGCGCGTTTGCCCAACGACATCCAGGCTGCGCTGGATGAGCACGAAGCCGCCGGTACGTTGGACCATCCGGCCTATCGCGCCGCCAGCCAGGTGTTCTATGCAAAGCACGTGTGTCGCGTGCTGCCGTGGCCTCCCGAAGTGGGACGTACCTTTGCCGCCATCGATGCCGACCCGACCGTGTATCACGCCATGAATGGCCCGACCGAATTCCACGTGGTGGGCAGCTTGCGCAACTGGAGCATCATCGAGCGCCTGCACCGCATCACCACGCCCACGCTGGTGCTCTCTGGCAAGTACGACGAAGCCACGCCGGAAACCGTCGAGCCGTATGCGCGGTTGATTCCGGATGCGCGCTGGCATGTGTTCGCCAACTCCAGCCATATGCCGCACGTGGAAGAACGCGCGGCATGCATGCAAATGGTCGGCAATTTCCTGGACGATCAGACGCCCTGGCCCGGTGGGCAGATGCTGCGTTCGTCGGCGTTGGCCAATCGCGCTGTTTGAGTGGCCTGGTGTGGGTGTGGTTAGAGCCGGCGGGCCGAATACGGCTTACACGTCCGTGCCTGCAGCGTTGATGCCGCCTTGGGCGGGCATCATCGCTCCGCGCGTCCGATAGAGGCATTTAGCGAAGTTCAGTGCCCACGCATTTCTGGCGGTGCAGACATGGCGCTGCACGCGTTATGGCCGGTGTTCTGTCGATCTCGTTTCGAGCATTGGCGCGAGCCATCGTCAAGCTGCCGGCCGTGCACTTTGCGCGAGCGCCGCAACGCACTTCCGCAGTGTGGGAGTGAGCTTGGGCGTGAGACAGCCCAACGCATGAGCGCTCTGATGCACTGCGGAAGGGCTGCAAGCGACGCTGCAGCAACCGCTGGATACCACGCGTACGCACGCCTCTGGCGATGTACATGCACATGGTGCATTGCGTACCTGCAGAGCTTGTTGTGCCAGCTGCAGTCGTCCCGCAGGCACAGATGCGGGGCGAGCCTGCATGCAATCAGCACACGGACCATCACAGACGTAAGTGCGATTGATCTATAGCCAGGTGCGTGCTTAAAACCACATGCAGCCTCGACGTCTGCATGCACATGCACATACACGCATGCGTGTGGTCGGCGATGCGCACAACGTGATCATCCAGAATATGACCATCGGTTTGCTGCAAGGCGGCGAAGATGCCGATTCAATTTCGCTGGAGGGCAACTCCAGTGGCGAGCCATCCAAGATCTGGGTCGATCACAACACCATCTCTGCTTCGCTCACCAAGTGCTCCGGTGCCGGCGATGCCTCCTTCGACGGCGGCATTGATATGAAAAAAAGGGCGTGCACCACGTCACCGTCTCCTATAACTACGTCTATAACTATCAAAAAGTCGCGTTCAACGGCTATAGCGACAGCGACACCAAGAACTTGGCTGCAGGCACCACCTATCATCACAATCGCTTCGAGAATGTGGAATCGCGCTTCCCATCGCAGCGTCGCGGCCTGAGCCACATCTACAACAACTACTTCAATAATGTGTTCATCTCCGGCATCAACGTGCGCATGGGCGGCGTGGCGAAGATTGAGTCGAACTACTTCGAGAACATCAAGAACCCGGTGAACTCGCGCGACAGTAGCGAGATCGGCTATTGGGACCTGATCAACAACTACATCGGCAGCGGCATCACCTGGACCACGCCGGACGGCAGCAAGCCCTACGTCAATGCCACCAACTGGGTGAGCTCCAAGGTGTTCCCGGAGCCGCTGGGCTCCATGTACACCGTCACCCCGGCGGCGCAGGTCAAGGCCAAGGTGATTGCCACCGCGGGTGCGGGGAAGATCTGGCCGAGTGATCGGCAGCGCGTAGCCGCATCAACACACATCCCCGGCCTGTCCGGGGATGTGTTGACTCCATAGCTCGATGACGGCAGGTTGCTCGCTGGCGCTGCGTCGGCAGGCAGGCGGCAGCGCGTGCCGGCAAGTCGCCGTGCGCTGCTTGCCGCACGCCCGAGGGCAAGGCACGAATGTCGGGCCTAGCCACTCCTTCCCCGGGCTGGCGTCAAGAGGCGCGGCAGGCGCCGCGACGCGGTATCGTGTCGCGATTCCATTTATTCAAGCCTGTCCATGCCGCTTCCGACCGACCCCGTTGCTGAGACCGCTGCGTCCGCCGCGCCTGCACTGCGCCATGCGCTGAAGCCGCGGCAATTGATGATGATGGGCCTGGGCACGGCGATCGGCGCCGGGCTGTTTCTGGGTTCGGGCGTGGGCATCCATGCGGCCGGGCCGGCCGCGCTGGTGTCCTACCTGATCGCCGGTGGTTTGGTGATCATCGTGATGAACGCGCTAGGCGAAATGGCGGCCGCCAAGCCGGCCAGCGGCGCGTTCTCGGTGTACGCGGCCGACGCGATGGGTCCGACCGCCGGGGCGACGGTGGGCTGGCTGTGGTGGCTGCAGATCGTGGTGGTGATCGCGGCCGAAGCAGTCGGCGCGGCGGGGCTGCTGGCGACGGTCTGGCCGGCCTTGCCGGCGCCGCTGCTGGCGGTGCTGTTCATGGCCACGTTCACTGCGATCAACCTGTTGGGTGTGCGTAACTTCGGCGAGTTCGAATTCTGGTTCGCCATTCTCAAGGTGCTGGCGATCGTGGTGTTCCTGCTGTTCGGCGTGGCCCTGTTGGCCGGTTGGTTGCCTGGAGTCACGTCGCCCGGTTTGTCCAATTTCACCCAGAACGGCGGCTTTGCGCCGAAGGGGCTGGCCGGTATCGGCTCGGCGTTGCTGGTGGTGGTGTTCGCTTTCGGCGGCACCGAGATCGTGGCGGTGGCCGCCGCGGAAACCGCCGACCCCGGGCGTAGCCTGGCGCGCACCATCCGCACTGTGGCCTGGCGCATCCTGGTGTTCTATATCGGTTCGATCAGTGTGATCGTCGCAGTCGTGCCGTGGACCAGCACTGCGCTCAGCTCGCCGTTCGCTGCCGTGCTGGAAGTGGCACGCATTCCCGGTGCCGCCACGGCGATCACCCTGGTGGCGGTGGTTGCACTGCTGTCGGCGCTCAACGCCAATCTGTATGGCGCCTCGCGGATGATCTTCTCGCTGGCACAGCGCGGCGAAGCGCCGCGGGTGCTGGCCAAGACCAGCGGCGAGCAGGTGCCGCTGGTAGCGGTGGTCGCCAGTGTGTTGTTCGGCTTCGCTGCTGCCGCGCTGGAGTTGCTGTATCCGAACAAGGTGTTGCCGATGCTACTCAACATCGTCGGCGCTACCTGCCTGCTGGTGTGGACCATCTCGCTGGTGTCGCAATTGATCTTGCGCGCCCGTGCCGACCGCGCCGGCATCGCCTTGCCGTTCCGCATGCGCGGCTATCCGTTTCTGACAGTGCTGGCGCTGGCGATCCTGGCGGTAATCTTCGGGTTATTGGCCTATTCGGCCGACACGCGTGCGCAGTTCCTGTCGATGGTCGCGCTGACCGCAGTCATCGCCGTGGTGAGCGAAGTTGCGCGACGCTTCCGTGCGCGGATGTAAAGAGTCGGTGGCCGTGTCAGTGCGCGGGCGCGGATGCCGACCTCGCATGCGTTGTTGGCTATTACGGAGCTTTCGCCCGGCAGATTGCCGCCATGGGGATCGTCGAAGATCCGTGGAAACACCTGAGTTTCGGCAGCGATTTCGATGGCGGCATTTCCAGCTTGCCGACCGGGATGCGCAGCGGTGCAGATCTGCCCAAGCTCACGCAGGCGATGATGGATGCCGGCTGGCCCACGCAACGCATCATTGATGTGTATGGCGGCAATTTTCTGCGGGCCTGGGAGCGGGTGCGGCCGTAGCGTTGCGGTGACCTGCCTCTGCAAGGGATGGCGTGGTGGGTCTTCCTATCGTGCGCCGGCGCGTGATTATCAGAGTCCAGTACGCCGCAGCGGCTACGTTTTCCTTCACCGTCTGCAGCGCAAGGCCTACTGCATTACGGGAAGGGTATCGCGGCGCATTGCTTTGACAAGAGCGGCAAAGTGTCGCAGATGCGACGCCGTGTCGCATCGGGAACGGGCCCGACCGTCCCTATCATGATGACGTAACGCAGCAGCTTGCTCGCGATCGTCCAATGCAGTGCAACCCGGCGATCGATCTGCAGCTTGCTCGCCGACGATCACTTTTTCCTGGAGGGTTCTCCATGGACGCACTGCTGTTATCGAGGATCCAGTTCGGGTTCGTCATCGCGTTCCACGTGCTGTTTCCGGCATTTACCATCGGGCTTTCCAGTCTGCTGGCGTTTCTGGAGTGGCGTTGGCTGCGCACGCGTCTGCCGGTCTGGCGCGAGCTGTATTTCTTCTGGCAGAAGATCTTCGCGGTGTCGTTCGGCATGGGTGTGGTCAGCGGCATCGTGATGGCCTTCCAGTTCGGTGCCAATTGGCCGGAATTAAGCCGGATTGCCGGTGGCGTGATCGGGCCGCTGCTGAGCTATGAAGTGCTCACCGCGTTCTTTCTGGAAGCCAGTTTCCTGGGCGTGATGATGTTCGGCTGGGGGCGCATTTCCGAGCGTCTGCACTTCTTTGCCACCTGTATGGTGGCGCTGGGCACGCTGTTCTCCACGTTCTGGATTCTCTCGTCCAATAGCTGGTTGCAGACGCCGGCCGGCTTTGATGTGATCGGCGGCATCGTACATCCGGTCAACTGGTTGAAGATCATCTTCAACCCCTCGTTCCCGTACCGGCTTGCGCACATGGCGCTGGGCTCGTTTATCACGACGTGTTTCGTGGTCGGTGCAGTGGGCGCGTGGTATCTGCACCGCGGTGTGCATCGAGAAGCAGGGCTGTGCATGCTCAAGCTGGCAGTGGTGTTTGCCGCGATCACCGTGCCTCTGCAGATCTTTGTCGGCGACATGCATGGCTTGAACACCCTCAAGCATCAGCCGATGAAGATCGCCGCGATGGAAGCGCACTGGCATGCCGAAAAGCCGGGCGAGGGGTTTCCGCTGGTGGTGTTCGCGTTGCCCAACGCGCAGGCCGAGCGCAATGATTACGAGCTGGCGATTCCGCGCCTGGGCAGCCTGATCCTGACCCACCACCTGGACGGCAGCATCGCGCCGTTGACTTCGGTGCCGGCAAGCGAGCGTCCGCCAGTGACGCCGGTGTTCTTCGCCTTCCGCATCATGGTGGGCATCGGCTCGTTGATGCTGCTGGTGGCCTGGGTGTCTGCGTTCGCGTTGTGGCGCGGCAAGCTGGTGCAGTGGCGCTGGTTGCTGGCGACCTGGCGCTGGATGTTGCCAAGCGGCTTCATCGCGCTGATTTCTGGCTGGTTCGTCACCGAGATCGGCCGGCAGCCCTATGTGGTTTACGGCTTGTTGCGCACCGCCGATGCCGTGGGGCCGCAGTCTGCGCTGATGACCGCCATCTCGCTGGCGGTGTATGTGGCCGGTTACGCGTTCGTGTTCGGTTGGGGCATCTGGTACTTGGTCAAGATCGGCAAGCAAGGGCCGCCCCCGCATGCTGACGCGCCGCATCTGGACCACGGCGAACACACGCCGGCACGTCCGCTCTCGGCGGCCGATGCATCGATTGACGGAGCCGCATGATGGACATGACGACGGTACTGCCGGTGGCGTGGTTTGCAGTGATCGGCTTTGGGGTGCTGATGTACGTAGTGCTGGACGGCTTCGTGCTCGGCATCGGCATGCTGGCGCCGTTCCGCAAGGACGAAGCGCAGCTGGATCTGATGATGAACACCGCCGCGCCGATCTGGGACGGCAACGAAACCTGGCTGGTGCTGGGCGGGGCAGGGCTGCTGGCTGCCTTTCCCAAGGCGTATGCGGTGATCCTGTCGGCGCTGTATCTGCCGGTGCTGTTGATGGTGATGGCCTTGGCGTTCCGCGGTGTGGCGTTCGAATTCCGCTTCAAGGCGCATCGCTCGCGGCGCTTGTGGAGTAATGCGTTTGCCGCCGGTTCGATCCTGGCCACCTTCGCGCAGGGCGTGATCCTGGGTGCATTGGTGCAGGGCTTGCCGATCGAGAACGACCGCTATGTCGGCGGCATCTGGGGCTGGTTCAGCCCGTTCGCGATGCTCACCGGCGCCGCCCTGGTGTTCGGCTATGCACTGCTCGGCAGCACCTGGTTGATTCTTAAGACCGAAGGCCATGTGCAGGAGCTGGCGCGGCAGTTGAGCCGGCCGTTGACCATCAGCGTGTTGATCTTCATCGGCCTGGTCAGCGCCTGGTTGCCATCGCTGCAATCGCACGTGATGGGGCGCTGGTTCAGTGGCGCGCATTACCTGTGGCTGATGCCGGTGCCGCTGTTGGTCGCCATCGTGGGGTTCGCGCTGTGGCGTGCGACCGATGCGGGGCGCTCGGATGCGTTGCCATTTCTGTTGGCAATGGGTCTGTTTGTGCTGGGCTTCCTGGGGCTGGTGCTGGGCATGTGGCCGTATCTGGTGCCGCCGGTTTACAGCATCTGGCAGGCCGCCGCGCCGCCGTCTTCGCAGTTGTTCGCGATGGTCGGTTTGGTCATGTTGCTGCCGCTGATCCTGGGCTACACGGTGTGGTCGTACCGCGTGTTCCGCGGCAAGGTCACCGCAGACAATGGCTATCACCACTGAGAGCGGCTAACAAAACGCCTGCGCAGCCGTCAGGCGTGCACGGCCGGTGCCCGGAATCGGCATGTGCCACTCGGACCTGCGGTTCCTCCGCGCCGTCTACACCCGCTTGGCGACCGCTCGTTACGTTTTTTGTTAGTCGCTCTAAGCCGCGCTGGCGGTGTCACGCCATCTCTCTCGCGCGCGCCGCGCCCGTGCACCGCGTCAGCGCAGGCGCTGCTTGAACATCCATTCCCACATCGCCGGGTCTGCGTAAGTCGCGTCCCAGGCGTTATGGTTGCTTTCCGGGTATTCGCTGTAACGCACATTGGCGCCGACGCCCTTTGCGGCGCGGTACAGCGCACGGTCGTCGTGCGGCGGTACGGAATCGTCCTTGGCGCCATGGAACATCCAGATTGGCACGTGCTTGAGTTGCGTCACTGCCGCGGTGTACGGGTCCGCTTCCTTCGCCACCAGGCTCACGTACAAGGTGCGGCGCTCATCGCGCGGTGCCTTGAGCGCGCCGCAGATCGGCACGATTGCCGCAAACCGCTGCGGCTGCATCAGCCCGATTTCCCAGGCGCCATAGCCGCCCATCGAAATGCCGGTGAGGTAGGTGCGCTGCGGGTCGGCACTGAATTCGGCGCTGGCCGCATCCAGCGCAGCGATGGCCATGCGCGCATTGATGCCCATCCATTCTTCGTCTTCGGGCACCTGCGGCAGCACCACCAGCGCGGGGAAGTCGGCGGTGTGTTCGCTTAAGTAAGGGCCCACGCCGACTTCGGCCTGGTCGCGTCCGTTATCGCCGCGCTCGCCCGAGCCGTGCAGGAACAGCACGATGGGCCGTGGCTGCGCCACCTTGGACGCCGGCACGAACACTTGATAGCGGTACAGGCGCCCTTCCAGCCTCAGCGTGCGGGTGACGAAATGGCCGCGGCGTTCGTCGTGGTGTCGCTCAGCCATGCTGGAGCAGCCGGCCAGCAGGAGCGCAAAGGCAATGACAACAAGACAACGACGGATCACGCAGCTCTCCCGACCAATCACGTGGTTGCAGTATTACCGCATGCAAGGTCTCTGGCATATCGCGCTGCGGCGATTCCGGTTAAATATTCATCTGCTTGTCGTCATCGCATGCACTGCACGTACGCTCACCGCAACCGCCGCAGGTCAAGGCAGCAGTACCAGTGTGGCCAGGCCGAGAAAGCTCAGAAAGCCCATTACATCGGTCAGGGTGGTCAGGATCACACCACCGGCCAATGCCGGATCGAAGCCCAAGCGTTTCAAGGTCACTGGCACCAGCACTCCGCCGAAGGCGGCAGTGAGCATGTTCACCGTCAACGCGGTGCCGATCACCAGCGACAGCATCGGCTGCTGGAACCAGGCCAGCACGATCAGGCCAAGCCCTATGCCCAGGCACAGCCCGTTGATCAGCGCGACGGTGAGCTCTTTTTTGAGCAAGGTCATCACGTTGGACGAACCGATCTGGCCTAGCGCCAGGCCACGCACCATCAGTGCCAATACCTGGGTGCCGGCGTTGCCGCCCATGCCGGCCACGATCGGCATCAGCGCCGCCAGCGCCACCAGTTTTTCGATGGTGCCCTCGAACCGGCTGACCACGCTGGACGCCAGAAATGCGGTGCACAGATTGATGCTCAGCCAGATCAGGCGGCGCCGGAACGCGCGCCGGGCCGGGCTGAACATGTCTTCGTCTTCGTCCAGACCGGCCGCGCTCATAGCCTGGTGTTCGGCCTGCTCGCGAATGATGTCGACCACGTCGTCGATGGTGATGCGACCGAGCAGGATGTTGTTGTCGTCCACCACCGGCGCGGAGATCCAGTCGTGGTCGGAGAAGCGCCGCGCCACTTCGTCGGACCCGTCGCCGACATCGATCGCCGGCTGCTCGTCGTCGATCAGCCGGTTGACCGGGGTGCTGTCTTCGTGGGTGACCAGCGCAGCCAGCGGCACCCGGCCCAGGTATTGATGGCGCCGGCTCACCACATACAGGTGATCGGTGTGGTCGGGCAGCTCGCCACGCAGGCGCAGATAGCGCAGCACCACATCCACGTTGACGTCGGCGCGCACAGTGACCACGTCCGGGTTCATCAGACGCCCGGCGGTGTCTTCCGGATACGACAGTACCTGCTCGAGCCGCTCGCGGTTTTCGCGGTCCATCGACTTGAGCACCTCATCGATGACGGTGTCGGGCAGGTCTTCGACCAGGTTGGCCAGATCGTCGATGTCCAGGTCTTCGACCGCAGCCACGATCTCGTCGGTGTCCATGTCGGCCAGCAGGCTCTCGCGCACTTCGTCGCCGACGTGCAGCAGCACTTCGCCGTCGTCTTCTGGATCGACCAGGCCCCATACCACTTCGCGCTTGCCCGGTGGCAGCGATTCAAGCAGGTTGCCAATCTCCGCTGGCGCCAGCGTGTTGACCAACCGGCGCACCGGCCCCAGACGTCCGCTATCCAGCGCGTCGGACAGCAAGCGTAGCTGGCGCGCGGTTCTGTCGTGGCGGACGGCTTCGGCCATGCGGCTCCCCGGAAGAGTGGACGTGTCGTCAGTGGAAGACGCGGTGCTGGGTCAGCGCGAGATTATCGCTTGCGCAAGGTGACGAAACATACAGTGTGGCTGCAGCGCGTTTGTGCAGTGCGTGCGCGATGGCCGCATCCAGACGGCGAGGGCTGCTGAAACGTGTAGGCAACGGTGCGCGACGGGCTACGTAGGCGGCGTTTTCGAAGCGCTTGTCGAGGACGAATGCGCAGGCTGTAAGCATCCGCCACGCTGGCGACCAGGTGCGCGCCGCGTGCAGCAGTTACCGCAGGAGCGCTTGGGTATGGCCCGCCAACCATTTTTCGATGCCCTTGCGATCACGGGCGCGCAGCAATTTTTCGCCATGCACGCGCAACTCGCCCAGATGTGTATCGCGCACCGCGCGGCGCACTTCCAGCAAGGTCGCCGGATGCAGGCTCAACTCGGTGAGCCCCAATGCCAGCAGCATCGGCACGAAGCGTGGGTCGCCAGCGATCTCGCCGCACACCGCCACCGGCTTGCCGTAGCTGCGCCCGGTGGCAAGCACCTGCGCGATCAAGCGCAGTACCGCCGGATGCAATGGCGAATACAGCTCGCCCAGTGCCTCGTTGTTGCGATCCACTGCCAGAAGGTACTGCACCAGATCGTTGGTGCCGATCGACAGGAAATCGATATCGTCGATGAAGCAATCCAGCGCCAATGCGGCGGCCGGCACTTCGATCATTGCACCCAGCGGAATGTGCTCGGCGATCTCGTGGCCTTCTTCGCGCAGCTGCGCGGTGAGCTTCTTCAACTGCTTGCGCAGCAGCAGGATTTCTTCGCGGCTGCTGACCATCGGCACCAGGATGCGCACCGGCCCGTAGCCGGACGCACGCAGGATCGCGCGCAACTGCGTCTGTGCCACCGCCGGCCGCGCCAATGATAGGCGCACGCCGCGCAGGCCCAGCGCCGGATTGTCTTCATCGCTGAGCGTCAAGCCGGTGCGGTCGGCCTTGTCGGCGCCCAGGTCCAGCGTGCGGATGGTGACCGGGCGGCCGCTCATGCCCAGCACGGTGTCGCGATAGGTCTGGAATTGTTCGTCTTCGTCCGGCAGTTCGTTGCGCTGCAGGAACAGAAATTCGGTGCGATACAAACCCAGCCCGCTGGCACCCAGCGCATGCGCTTTTGCCACGTCTTCCAGCGATTCGGCGTTGGCCAGGAGCGTGATATCGACGTTGTCGCGCGTGCGCGTGGGTTTGGAGCGCAACCGCCCCAGCTCGCGCTGTTCTTTGGCCAGCGCACGCAGGCGTTCGCGGTAGTCGCGCAGATGCTCGGGCTTGGGATCGACGATCACCTGGCCGGAGCCGGCATCGACGATCAGCACATCGCCATCTTCGATGCGCTGCACCGCGTCGCTCACACCCACCACCAATGGCAGGTGCAGGCTGCGCGCGAGGATCGCGCTATGCGACAGCGCACTGCCGGCGGTGGTGACGATGCCGACCACGCCTTGTGCCTGCAGCTGCGCCAGCTCGGACGGGGCGACGTTGTCGCACACCAGGATCTCGCCGGCCACGCCCTTCAAATCGGGCGCGCGCTTGTGCAGAAATGCATGGATGCGACCGATCACGTGATCCAGATCGTCCATGCGGCTCTTGAGGTACGCATCCTCCATCCCGTCGAACACTGCCGCCAGCCGGTCGCGCTGCACGCGCAAGGCGTAGTCGGCGCTGTAACGGTGGGTGCGGATCAGCTCATCCAGGCCTTGCAGCAGCTCCGGGTCGTCGAGCAGCAAGGCATGCAGCTCGAGAAATTCGCCGACCTCGCGCGCCAGTGCGCCGTGCAGGCGATCGCGTAACTGCTGCATTTCGCCGCGCGCTGATTCGATCGCTGCATGCAGGCGCTGCAGTTGCGTGTCTACCTGATTGGCGGGCACGCGTTGTTCGGCCACCTCCAGTGTGTGGCTCTGGCGCACGCGCGCGCGACCCAGTGCATTGCCGCGCGCAGCGCCATGTCCGCGTAAGCGCAGGCTCATGCGTCTGCCTGGCGCAGCGGCGCCGTGTCGGCCGCAACGGCACCGACGCCGCGCATGCTCAGCTGTCCTCGTCGAAGCGACGTTCGAACAGGTCCACCAACGCCTGCAGGGCCTCGGCTTCGTCTTCGCCGTCCAGCCGCACCACTACGCTGGTGCCTTGGCCGGCTGCCAGCAACATCACGCCCATGATGCTCTTGGCATTCACCTCGCGGCCCTTGGCCGCCAGGGTGGCGTTGCTGCGATAGGACGATAACGTCTGCACCAGCTTGGCGGTGGCCCGCGCATGCAGTCCGAGTCGGTTGGAAACTATGAGTTCGCGTTCAAGCATCGTCGATGATCGCTCCATTGCGAGTGCCGGCCGCCGCAGTGGCGGGCAGCTCCTGCAATCCTTGTTCGGGGTAGTTCATCACCCGCAGCAGCATCGGCAGGCTCAGTGCAGACACCCGGCGAACCGGTGTGCCCAGCTTGGCCAGACGATTGGCGAGATTGCTGGGGCTGGCGCCGTACAGGTCGGTCATGACCAGCACGCCGTCGCCGCTGTCGACCCTGCGCATCGCCGACGACGCCTGGGGCAGCAACGTGTCCAGGTCTGCATCGAATGGCACATCGAATGCTTCGGTCTTCAACGGCAAATGCCGCAACAGCCCCGTCGCCACGTTCAATAACGCTGCGCCGATGCCGGGATGAGTAATGAGGAGAATGCCACAGGCCATGCCGAAACGGTAACAGGTCAGCATGACTGCGCGATAGCGTTTGCCGGCACAGATGCGTCGCGAACTGAATAGCCGTTTAGGACTGCTGCAGCGACGCGGCTCCACTACGTGCCGCCATTATGCGTTGCACATGTGGCACTGATCCGTGACGTGCGCAGCGTCAGCAATGCGGCCCAGACCGCAAGCGAACGCTGCTATTCGCGTAGCGTCAGGCAGGGCAGGCGGTCATGCCTTGCGGAGCGCCGCCAATGCGTTGGTTGCGACATCACCATGCGTTGATCGTGCAGCGTTGCCTAGCGCGCCAAACCAAAATCCCAAGCGGCTTTTAGGAAGCAAGTGTTTTAGTGGCGCCATCTGCAGCATTGTCGCCTTTTCGCAGCGCCAAGCAGATGCAAGCCATCCGCAAACAATCGCAACCTTAAAAAGGCGCTGCGAGAGTGCCGTCTCAACGTAGGTGGAGCACGCTCACGTCACAGGATTCCGCTTCAACGCATCCCGAATCCCCACTCCCGAATCCCAGCCCCTCAGTCCTGCTCGCGATGAAACGTCGCCACTTCCGGCCAGCCTTGTTCGCGCGCGTGCTGGGCCATGCGTTCGGCCATGTACACCGAGCGGTGCTTGCCGCCGGTGCAGCCGAAAGCGATGGTCACGTAGCTGCGGGTGTCATTGCGCAGCCGCGGCAACCAGGTGTCGAGCAGGTCCACAATTTGCGCGCTATAGCGCTGCACATCGGCTTCGTTATCCAGATAGTTGCGCACGCCGGCATCGCGGCCAGTGAGCGGGCGCAGTTCCGGGTCCCAGTGCGGATTGGGCAGCACGCGCGCATCGAACACGAAATCGGCCTCGGCCGGCACGCCGCGCTTGTAGGCGAACGATTCAAACAACAGCGACAGGCGGTCGTTGCTGCCCAACGCGAATTTGGTGACCACGCGGCGGCGCAACTGATGCACGTTGAGCGTGCTGGTGTCGATGATGGCATCGGCCTGCGCACGCAGCGGCTCGGTCAACTGACGCTCGCGGGTGATCGCCTCCGGCAGGGCCAGGCCGAGATGGCTGAGCGGATGGCGGCGGCGGGTGTCGGCGTAGCGCTTGATCAATGCCTCGTCGCTGGCCTCGAAAAACAGCAGCCGCGCTTCGATGCCGTATTCCTGTGCGGCCTGACGCCACTGCGCCAGCTGGGTGAGGTCGCTGCGGCTGCGCACATCGATGCCCACCGCCAGGCGCTGGTCGCCGACCGGGTTGCCGCGCAGGCGGCTTTTGACGAAGTCCGGCAGCAGCTCCACCGGCAGATTGTCCGAGCAATAGTAATCCAGGTCTTCGAAGGTCTTCAGCGCGACCGATTTGCCCGAGCCGGAAAGCCCGCTCACGATCATCAGCGTGGAGGGCGCGATACTCATGGCGTGCGTCGCTCCAGCAGGTTGCTATGGCGGGCGATGAACATCGCGGCCGGGTCGATGCCCTTGGTGCGCAGGATATGCAGGCGCGTGGCCGCTTCGGTCAGCACCGCCAGGTTGCGGCCGGGCATCACCGGCAGGGTGATCAGCGGCACGTCCAGGTCCAGCACATGGCGGCTGCCGGAATCGCCGGTCAGGCGCTCGTAGCCGGATGGCGTGGGCTCGGTCATCGGCCGGGTCAGGTGCACGATCAGGCGCAGGTATTTGTTTTTCTTCACCGCGGTGTCGCCGAACATGTCGCGCACGTTCAACACGCCCAGCCCGCGTACTTCCAGCAGGTCCTGCAACAGTTCGGGGCAGGTGCCGTCGAGCACATCGGGCGCGATCTGGGTGAATTCGGGCGCATCGTCGGCCACCAGGCGATGGCCGCGGCTGAGCAATTCCAGCGCTAGCTCGCTCTTGCCTGAGCCGGCTTCCCCGGTAATCAGTACGCCGATCGAATAGATCTCCATGAACACGCCATGCAGCGTGACGCGCGGCGCCAGCGTGCGCGCCAGATGGTAGGAGAGGTGGTTGAGCAGTTCGTGGCCGCGCTTGGGTGAAATCCACAGCGGCGTGTTGGATTCGTCCGCCGCCGCGCGCAGGTCTTCCGGGCACGACTGGTTCTTGCTGATCACCAGCGCCAGCGGCTGCACCTGGATGATCTTTTCGATGGTTTCCCAGCGCTGCCGCGCATCCAGCGAGTCCAGCCAGGACAGTTCCTCGGTGCCCAGGATCTGCACCTTGTTGGGATAGATCACATTGAGATAGCCGGCCAGCGAGGGGCGGCGCGCATTGTTGCTGCCAGCCTGGATCTCGCGGTGCTCGCCCTTCTGGCCGGCAACCCAGCGCAACGCCAGCTTGTCGCGCTGCTGGTCGAACAGTTCGCGTGCGGTGATGCTGGTATTCATGCCGCGCTCGCCTGCGGTGGTGGCACGTCGGTGAGCAGGGCCATCAGGGCGTCGGCGTTGGGCGCGGCGCGCAGTTGCTGGCGGAAGTCTGCATCGGAAAACCGTTCGGCCAACTCCGACAGCAGCATCAGGTGCTGGTGGGTGTAGTGCGCCGGTACGGCCATGGCGAAAATCAGATCCACCGGCTCGTCGCCGCCGAACGCGACCGGCATGTCCAGCCGCAGCAAGGCGCCGCGCGGTTCGGTGAGGTTGGGGCAGCGCCCATGCGGAATGGCGATGCCGTGGCCGATAGCGGTACTGCCCAGGGCCTCGCGCTCGCACAGGTTGGCGTAGAGCTCGTCGGCGCCGGCCTGGCGGCAGGACAGCAGATCGGCGGCGGTGTGCAGGACGGTGTCGCGATCGGCGGCCGGCGACACCACGGTGCGCACGGCCGCCATCAGATCGGTTAAAGGCATGAGGGCATCAAGCGGGAAGCGTCATGCGGGATTGTCGCGCACCTCGCGGGCGTGGTGGTTACATTTCTTTTCTTTGTGCTTGAGCACCAGGCGGTCGAGCTTGTCGACCAGCAGGTCGATGGCCGCATACATGGTGGAGCCGCTGGCATCTGCGTGCAGGGTGCGACCGGGAAGGTTGACGGTGGCGACCACGTGGTGGTCTGGCTTGCGAACGGCCAGCTGCGTTCGGACTTCGCAGTGCTGATCGAAATGGCGCTGCAGTCGCTGCAGCTTGCTTGCCACGTACTCCCGCAGCGCGGGGGTCACTTCAAGCTGGTGGCCATACGTCTCGATACGCATCAGATACCTCCATTGGTCGGTGGGCCAATGAACCGTTCCGGTAATCCGACTAACCCGGCGCAGGCCGGCGTTGTGGTGGTTGCAACGTCAGGCGATGCGTACGCGTTCGTGGGAGGCGGAAATGTTCATGGCCTCACGATACTTCGCAACGGTGCGCCGCGCCACTGGTACGCCGGATGTTTTCAGCAGATCGGCCAGTTTGGCGTCGGACAAGGGTTTGCGCGGGTTCTCCGCATCAATCAGGCGCCGGATCATGGCCTGGATGGCGGTGCTGGAGGCCTCGCCGCCGCTGTCGGTGTCGATACCCGAAGCAAAAAAGGAGCGTAGCGCGATGGTGCCGCGCGGGGTGCGCACGTATTTGCGCGAGATCGCGCGGGAAATGGTGGATTCGTGCAGGCCGAGCTCGCCTGCGATCTCGCGCAGGGTCAACGGGCGCAGGGCCTGCGCACCGAATTCCAGAAACCCGGCCTGGTGCTGCAGCAGGCAGCGCACCACCCGCAGCAGGGTTTCGCCGCGTGCTTCCAGGCTCTTGAGCAGCCAGCGCGCTTCCTGCAGCTGCCCGCGCAGGTAGCCGGCGTCGGATTCGCCGCAACTGCGGATCAGGTTTTCGTAACCGCGGTGGATGGTGACCTTGGGTTGCGCGCGGCCGGCCAGCGAAGCCCGCCAGACGCCGCGTTGGCGCCAGATCACGCAGTCAGGCACCACATAGGTGTCTTGCGACAGATCGCCGATCTGCTTGCCCGGGCGCGGATCCAGCGAGCGCACCAGTTGCACGGCTTGTTCGACATCGGCAGTGGAGCGCTTGAGCTCGTGGGCCAGGCCGGCCACGCCGCTGCGCGGAAGCCGTTCCAGCGGGCCGGCGACGATCTGCAGCGCCAGCTCGCGGCCCGGGGTGGCCGGATCGAGCACCGCCAGCTGCAGCGCCAGGCATTCGCCCAGCGTGCGTGCGCCCACGCCGACCGGGTCGAAGCGCTGGATCTGGTGCAACACCGTGAGTACATCGGCTTCGTCCACCGCCGCGCCGAGCGCCAGGGTTTCGAGAATCGCCGACAGCGGTTCGCGCAGGTAGCCGTCTTCGTCCAGTGCGTCGATCAGCATCGCGCCGATCTGGCGGTCGCGTGGCGACAGTGGCGACAGATGCAGCTGCCACAGCAGGTGATCGGCCAGTGTTTCGGAGTCGGCCACGCGCTCGGCGGCATCACCGGACTCGTCGTCGTCGAAACTGCCGCCGCTGCCCGAGCCGGTCCACTGCAGTTCGTCTTGCGACCAATCGTCATCGCGCTCGGCAGGTGAGGCTTCTTCGCGCTGGGGTTCTTCAGCGGACGCGGACGGCGAGGATTCCATCGCCGTGTCGCTGGCCGCGTGCGCGGCCTCGTCGGCCCATTCCAGCAGTGGATTGGTTTCCACTGCTTCGGCAATTTCCACTTCCAGCTCAGTGGTGGACATCTGCAATAGCTTGATCGCCTGACGCAATTGCGGCGTCATGACCAACTGCTGTCCTAGCGATGTCTGGAGCCGGGCTTTCATGCGGGCACTGACTGGAAAAAACGTTGGCGCGGCGGCGCGCTCAAAGGCGGAAAGTTTCCCCCAGATACACGCGACGGACATCGGGATTGGCTAGCAACGTGTCTGGTGCCCCCTGCGCCAGCACGCCCCCCTCGGCGAGGATATACGCGCGGTCGCAGATTCCCAAGGTCTCGCGCACGTTGTGATCGGTGATCAACACACCGATGCCGCGTTCTTTGAGGTGGATGATGATGCGTTGGATCTCGCCAACCGAAATTGGGTCCACGCCGGCGAAGGGTTCGTCCAGCAGCATCATGCGCGGCTTGGCCGCCAGCGCACGTGCGATTTCGCAACGCCGCCGCTCGCCGCCGGAGAGGCTGGCGCCGAGTTGATCGGCCACATGGGTGATCTGCAGTTCTTCCAGCAGCGAGACCAGCTCTTTCTCACGGCCGGCGTTATCGAGTTCCTCGCGCAGCTCCAGCACCAGGCGGATGTTGTCGGCCACGGTGAGCTTGCGGAAGATCGACGGTTCCTGCGGCAGGTAACCGACACCCAACTTGGCGCGCGCGTACATCGGCTCGGCAGTGAGGTCGCGGCCGTCCAATTCGATACGGCCGGCATCGGCTTCGACCAGACCCACGATCATGTAGAAGCAGGTGGTCTTGCCGGCGCCGTTGGGGCCCAGCAGACCGACCACTTCGCCGGCCTCCAGCGTGAGGCCGAATTCCTTGACCACTTCGCGTTGCTTGTACTTCTTGCGCAGACCGGTGGCGACCAGCATTACTTCTTCCCCTGCGGCTTGGCAGCGGGCTTGGCGGCCGGTGTCGGAGCGGGCGTTGCTGCGGCAGGCGCGGCATTTTTCGGCTGGATGATGGTGCGCACACGGCTACCATCGCCGCCGC
This sequence comes from Xanthomonas vasicola pv. musacearum NCPPB 4379, assembly GCF_000277895.2. Taxonomy (NCBI): domain Bacteria; kingdom Pseudomonadati; phylum Pseudomonadota; class Gammaproteobacteria; order Lysobacterales; family Lysobacteraceae; genus Xanthomonas; species Xanthomonas vasicola. Next base: position 1,530,932 of record NZ_CP034655.1, read on the forward strand.
TCTGCATGTTGCCGGTCTTGGTGTTGTAGACCATGCGCTGGCCGGCGTTGGTGCCCTTGGGCGAATCGACCTTGTAATTGCCGGTCAGGATGATGATTTCATCGGCGACCTTGTATTCGATATTGTCGGCCTGGCCGTGCATCATCGCGCCGTCGTCCATCTCCTGCTTCAGCGTGGCCTGCTTGCCGTTGAGCACCACGCGATCGGTTTGGCCGTTCTTCTGGAAGATATCGGCGGTGTCAGCGTGGATTTCCAGCGTGCCCTGGGTGATCACTACATTGCCGCTGAAACGGCACTTGCCGCTGTCATCGAGCATGTTGCAATCGTTGGCATTGGAGTCGATCGCCATCGGCTGATTGCGATCGCTGGTCTTGGCCATTGCCAGTGCGGGCAACAGCAGTGCGGCAAACGCCAGTTTAGCGGGCAGCATTCGGTTCATAGCGGGTCTTGACCTGAGAAAGGAGCTTGTACTGGCGTGATTTGAGGTCGGCTTCAAAGCCGACGCCGCTCTGCATGATACCCGGGCGGGTCATGGTCACTGGCGCGTCGGTCTTGGCGATGTTCTGTTGCGGGAACACGTCCAGGCTCTGGGTGCGGAACGTGGTCGGCGGAGTTGCGCCGCCGGTCGGGCTGTCGCCCTCGACATCGCCGCGCAGGCGCAGCTGGGTGCCGTCCGGGTTGACCCAACCCGTCTTGGAACGCAGGGTCCACGGCAGATTGGCGTTGTCTGGCATCAGGAACACCGGCGTGGTGATGTCTGCGGTCTGGTCGGCACGGTTGCGATGCATTTCCGGCGCGCGCAGCGTCATCGATTCCTTACCGCTCTGCTTGTCCAGGGCGATCAGCTCGAAGTCACGCAGGATGTAGTCCGCACCGGACTCCTGCACGGCCGCGGCGGCGGGACGCGCGCGCTGCTTCCATGCCGACCAGCCGGAAATGACGGCGGCGGCGAACAGCACGACGCCCAGGGTGGTGCGCCAGTTCCAGTTCATGCCGAAAACCCTTCGATGATGCGCTCGACCTGACCTTGTGCGGCCAGCACCACATCGCAGACCTCGCGCGCGGCACCTTCACCGCCACGGGCGCGGGTATGCCACTGCACGCGCTCGCCGATCCACGGGTGTGCATTGGCCGGTGCGACCGGCAGGCCGACCGCGAGCAGGGCGGGCAGGTCGGGCAGGTCGTCGCCCATGAACAGCACCTGGTCCAGCGGCAAGCCGTGCTCCTGGCATAGCGCCAGCACTGCCATGCGCTTGTTCTTCACCCCGATCTGCACATGCAGGCCCAGGTCCTGGCCGCGTTTTTCTGCCGACAGGCTGGCGCGCGCAGTGATCAGCGCGACATGGATGCCGGCCTGGTCGAGCTGCTTCAGGCCCTGGCCGTCGAGTACGTTGAAGGCCTTGCTCTCGTTACCGGCGTGGTCGTAGTACAGGCGGCCGTCGGTCAGGGTGCCATCGACGTCGAAACAGGCCAGGCGGATACGCGCGGCGCGTTCGATCAGTTCGGCGGGAAGGTGCTGCAAAGGGGAATAGGGCATCGGCACGAATCGGTAAGAACGGGGTCCGGCGGTTGAAAACTGAACCTGTTAAACCACCTTGGCGCGCAACAGGTCGTGAATGTTCAATGCGCCCACCGCGCGCTGCTGCGCATCTACCACAATCAGGCCGTTGATCTTGTAGTCCTCCATCAGCCGTGCGGCCTCGGCGGCCAGTTGGTCGGCGCCGATGGTGCGCGGGTTGCGCGTCATGACCTGCGCGATGCCGGCACTGCGCACATCGATGTCGCTGTCCAGTGCGCGGCGCAGGTCGCCGTCGGTGAACAGCCCGATCAGGCGGTCGTCGGCGTCCACCACGGCGGTCATGCCCAGCCGCTTGCGGCTCATTTCCATCAGTGCCTCGCTCAGGCTGGCGTCTTCGCGTACACGCGGCAGGTCGTCGCCGGCATGCATCACATCAGTGATATGCAGCAGCAGGCGCCGGCCCAGGCTGCCGGCCGGGTGCGAGCGTGCAAAGTCGTCGGCGGTAAAGCCGCGGGCATCCAGCAGGGCAACCGCCAGCGCATCGCCCATCGCCAGCGAGGCGGTGGTGCTGGAGGTGGGGGCCAGATGCAGTGGGCAGGCTTCGGCCGACACGCTGACATCCAGGTGCACGTCGGCGGCGTTGGCCAGGGTCGAGCTGGCGCGGCCGGTCATGGCGATGATCGGATTGCCCTGGCGCTTGAGCACCGGCAGCAGCATGCGCACTTCGTCCGATTCTCCCGAGTACGACAGCGCAAGCACAATGTCGGCCTCGGTGATCATGCCCAGGTCGCCGTGCCCGGCTTCGCCCGGGTGCACGAAGAACGCCGGGGTGCCGGTCGAGGCGAACGTGGCGGCAATCTTGCGCGCCACATGGCCGGACTTGCCCATGCCGGTGGCGACCACCCGCCCGCGCGAGGCCAGTACCAGACGGCAGGCCGCCGAGAAGTCGCTGCCGATGCGTGCGCCCACACTGGCCAACGCCTCGCGCTCGATCTCCAGCACGCGCTGGCCGCTGGCAACCAGGCTGGCGTCGCTGACGGTGGCGGAAGGTAGGTGCGAGACAGCCATGCGGAACTCGGGTGAAGAGTAGAATGTGCGCTCATTTTATGAGGAAACGCCCTTTGGACGCCGAAACCATCCGTAAACTCATCGAATCCGGCTTGCCCGAAGCCCGCGTCGACGTGCACGGCGACGACGGCGTGCACTTCGAGGCCACCGTGGTCAGCCCCGCATTTGTCGGCAAGGCACCGCTGGCGCGGCACCGCATGGTCTATGCGACCCTGGGCGGACTGATGGGCGGAGCGATTCACGCGTTACAGCTGAAGACGCTGACGCCTGAAGAAGGTTAAGCGCGTTGACTGCGCTTGGTGTCAGGCGGGCTGGACCGGGGCGGAAATTCGTACGCACCTGATCACCGCCGCCCCGCGCCGCAGTCCACGAGCGCCCGGCAACTGCCGCCAGCGCGTTCCAAACCCTCGCCGGCGCCGTTTTGATCTGTCCGTCTTGCACCAAGGCCGTTTGCACCAAGGCCGAAACGCTCGCACGTCATTCCCCCGACATACCTTTCATTTTCGGATTGCTTAGATTCCCATGGCAAAAATCGTAGTGACCGGCGGCCAAGCGCTGCACGGCGAAGTCAATATTTCCGGCGCCAAGAACGCAGTGCTGCCGATCCTGTGCGCGACCCTGCTGGCCGACGCGCCGGTGGAAATCAGCAACGTGCCGCATCTGCACGATGTGATCACCACGGTGAAATTGCTCAGCGAGCTGGGTGCCGAAGTGACCATCGACGAAGGCACGTTGGCCAAGGGCCGCTCCATCCTGGTCGACCCGCGCTCGGTCACGCATCAGATTGCGCCGTATGAGCTGGTCAGGACCATGCGCGCCTCCATCCTGGTGCTGGGCCCGCTGCTGGCGCGCTACGGTACCGCCGAAGTGTCGCTGCCCGGCGGGTGCGCGATCGGTTCGCGCCCGGTGGATCAGCACATCAAGGGCCTGCAGGCGCTGGGTGCGGACATCAGTGTGGAAAACGGCTACATCAAGGCCACCAGCAACGGACGCCTGAAGGGTTCCCGCTATGTATTCGACATGGTCAGCGTCACCGGCACCGAGAACGTACTGATGGCTGCGGTGCTTGCCGAGGGCACTACGGTGCTGGAAAACGCGGCGATGGAGCCCGAAGTCACCGACCTGGCCGACTGCTTGATCGCGCTTGGCGCGCAGATCGAAGGCGCCGGCACCCCGCGCATCGTGGTGCAGGGCGTTGAGCGTCTGGGCGGCGGGCACCATGCGGTACTGCCGGACCGCATCGAAACCGGTACCTTCCTGGTTGCCGCAGCGATGACCGGCGGCAGCGTCACTGTGCGCCGCGCGCGCCCGGAAACCCTGGATGCGGTGCTGGACAAGCTCACCGAAGCCGGCGCCACCATCACCACCACCGCCGACAGCATCACGCTGGATATGCAGGGCAAGCGTCCGCGCGCGGTCAGCCTGACCACCGCGCCGTACCCGGCGTTTCCCACCGATATGCAGGCGCAATTCATGGCGCTCAACTGCGTGGCCGACGGCGTTGGCGTGATCAATGAAACCATCTTCGAAAACCGCTTCATGCACGTCAACGAGCTGCTTCGCCTGGGTGCGGATATCCAGGTTGAAGGGCACACCGCCATCGTGCGCGGTGCCGAACGCCTGAGTGGCGCGCCGGTGATGGCGACCGACCTGCGCGCATCGGCATCGTTGATCCTGGCCGGCCTGGTCGCCGAAGGCAACACCACCATCGATCGCATCTACCACCTGGACCGTGGTTACGAAAACATCGAGGAGAAGCTGGGGGCGCTGGGCGCGACCATCCAGCGCACCGCATGATCCTGCGCGGCCGTTTCACCACCCGGCGCAAGATCCTGCTGGGCGTGATCGTGCTGATCCTGGCGTGGCTGGCCTACGCCTGGAGCGTGGGCATGGCCATCACCCAGGGCGTTGAATTCAAGGACATGGACTGGAACAACGACGGCACTGCCAGCCGCGATGAAATCGCACAATCGTTCTATGCAGTTGCAGTGAAAAAGACTGTTGAAGGAAAACGCCATTGCGATCTGTTTTATTGGCGCAAGAACAACCAGCAGATTCGCGTGGATTGCCGCACGGTGTTTACGACTGGCGATGACAAGGCTGCGGGTAAGCCTTGAGTTTCGGCAGGTCGGTCTGTCTCTGATCGCTCAGTTAAAGAGCGACGGATCTGCGGCTGTCCTGCAGGGCCCTTGCCGCCCACCATCGCAGGACACGCTGCAAGTACGTCCATGTAAGCTTCGTGGCGGCATCCATGCCGCCAAGAGTCCCGCGACGGTGGGTGGGCAAGGACCAGTCGAGATGGTCGGTGCGTGTAGTCGGTAAAGCATCGGCAGAGGGCCTCACCCTGTTCTATCGCTTCAGCAAAGCTGCCAGCAAACTCTCTGGCGAGGGCACCACGCACTCTGCGCACTAATCACCAAGCTTTAGCCCCGAGCTAAAGGACGCATCCCAATGATTTCAAGCGGAGGAATTCCGCCGGCATGTCAGCCATTCATTAGAGGATCGCCGCTCAGTTGTATCGCAAGAGCCAATAAAAAAAGGCGTTTCCCAGACAGTGGGAAAACGCCTCTTGTGCGGAGCCAACAGCATCTTTCTATGGAGGTGACAACATCAAGCGTGCGGCGCGAACTTCAGTGACCAACTGCCAAAACATGCTCCTGTTAGCGGTTCTCCCAGCCCCATGCCTAAGCAGCAACGCACCTCGATGCGCTCCTACGCATGCTCGCGCTGGCGAAGATCGCTTAGCGCAGCGCCTTGATGGTCAGGTCCAGCGCGTCCTGGCCCTTTTCTTTCTGCAGCAGACGCGCCGGCACCGGCAGATCCTTGACCACCCACGCGATCAATTCCTTGTCGCCGTCCACGCGCGATACCTTGGTGGCCTGTTCCTGCTTGCCGTTGACGGTGATGGTTTCCTTGCCGACCACCTTGTAGCTCATCGGTTTGATGCGTCCTTCGTCCACCATGCGGTAGTTGAGCGGCTTGCCGGCGGCCAGATCGCGCGTAATCGCCAGATTGATCAGCAGCGCATCCATGTCGCCGGGCTGTAGTTTCACCGGGCCGCGGCGGTCCGGCTTGATGTCGCCGCCCCAGGTGGCCTGGCTGGTCTTCCAGTCGTAGTTGGCAGTGACATTGCGGCGCTTGACCATCATCGACGAGGTGTCGTTGCTGCTTACCGGGCGCAGTTGGCCGTTGGCTTCTTCGAACACCGTGCTCTGGGTCAGGTTGGCCAACTGGTTCTGGATGGTGAGCGTGTAGCGCCACTTATTTGCGCCGGCAGCGGCCAGGGTCATGGTGCCATTGGCCTGCATGCCCATGTAATTGGCCGAATAGTCGGCCTGGAACGGCTGCATGGCGAAGGCTGGCAGGCTGGACATCGCCAATGCGGCGGCGGCGATCACGGCGCTGGTACTGGAGAAGAGTTTCATCGTTTAGGCTCCTTGGTATTCGACCAGGCGCAGATCGATCTGATCTTCACCTTTGTCACGTTGCAGGATGCGCACCGGAGTCGGAACTCCGTTCGCAATCCAGAGGATGGTTTCGTTGTCGCCGCTGTTGACGCGGTATACGCGCAGGGCGTCGTAGCTCAGATCGCCCACCTGCACCACTTCTGTTGCATCGGCAGCGCGGTAGTCGTATTTGCGCACCTTGCCCACATCGACATAGCGATAGCTCAGGTTGCGCCCGGGTTGGGCATCGCGCATCAGCGACAGGTTCAGCGACAACGCGCTTTGGTCGCCGTGCTGCAACGGAATCGGCTGCTGGCGATCTTCCTTCAGATCGCCGTTCCACTGCGCGGTGCCGGCTTGCCAGTTGTAGACGCCGGTGACCTTTTTGCCGAAGAACATCGCCTTGCGCACCGTGCTCTGGCTCAGCGGCACATATGTGTCGCCGTCGACGCGGAAGACCGTGCTCTGTTCCAGGTTCAGGCCCAAAATGCTGGCGAAGCCTTTACGGCCACGCACCGACATGTCGATGCGCCACTGGCTACCGTCGCCATGGCTGACCTGCATGGTGGCATCGCCGGCCTCTTTGCCACGGTAGAACGCCTGATAGGTCGCTACGAACGGCTCCAGCGGCGGTGGTGTCCAGGTGCTGGCGGGCAGGGCAGCTGACGATGCCGGTGCAGCGGCAGGGGCCGCACCCGGAGCAGGTACGGCCAGCGCAGGCGCGCCTTGCGCGGGCGCGGCAGGTGCCTGCTGCGCACGGCCAGTGCCAGCCTGGCTGAGGAGGGCGACGGTTAACAGCGCGGTAGCGATCGGGATGACGTTCATGCGCTGGTAGCGGGCACTGGGGCCGCAAGAATGTCCGAGACGGGATGAGGGGGGCGTATCCGCATTCAGGCGAATGCGATATCTGCGGACTCTAGTCGTAATGGCGTAAACAGGCACTGACCATCGATATGCACGGCATCGCCATGCACCGCGACGCGACCACTGGCGAGCAGTTCCAGCGTGGCCAGTAGCAGCGGGTGCTCGCGGGCAAGCACGCGCGCGGCCAATTGCTCGGCGCTGTCGCCGGGCAACACCGGGACGCGTGCCTGGGCAATCACCGTGCCGGCATCCAGCTCCGGCACCACCAGGTGCACGCTGGCGCCATGCTCTGCATCGCCGGCTTCCAGCGCCCGTGCGTGGGTGTGCAGACCGCGGTATTTGGGTAGCAGCGACGGATGGATGTTGAGCAGGCGCCCGGCAAAGCGGCGCACCAGCGGCTCACCCAGAATGCGCATATAGCCAGCGCAGATCACCCAGTCCGGCTGCGTCGCAGCGATCGCATCGCCGAGTGCGGCGTCAAACGCAGCACGGTCGGCAAAATCGCGCGGGCTGGCGCTCCAGCGACGCGTCTGCTCGACCTTCTGCAACGCTGGCGCCTGCGGGCGGTCGGAAAACACCCCGACCACCTCGGCATGCAGGCGCCCACTGGCGATCGCATCAACAATGGCCTGCAGATTGCTGCCGCGCCCGGAGGCGAGCACGGCCAGGCGCAGGCGGGCGTCAGGTGCGTGCATTGAATAACGTCCTCATAGAGGGCTCAAACAGCCGTGTTGCCGACGCCGAACAGCGCCTTGACCCGCGGGCGCAGCAGCGTCACCAGCGTGAACACACCAAGCACGGTACCGAGCGGCATGAAAGAACAGGAAATGCCGGCCACGATCAGGCACAGCAGATGCCGCCTGCGCTGGGCAATGCAGCGGCCGGCGTAGGCCATGAATCCGGCCATGGTAAGGCCGCCCAGGATGAGCATCGCTGCAATGATCACGAAGATCCAGCCGACCCAGCGCGGATCCATCGGCGGCCCGTCCGGATTGGCATTGTCCATCGGCAGCTGCCCGGTGACGATCGCAATACCCATGGCCAAGTGGATCAACGGGAGCAATGAAAACAGCGCGGTGAGACCGCCCAACACGTAATGGAAGAGCGACAGCAGCTTGAGATGCTGCAGGTCATCGGCGCTGGCCGACGCCAACGCCAATGTCGGCGGTGAGGAGGCGTCCATGCAGATTCCTCGCTCAGCCGATGCGCACGCGCTCGTCGCCGTGTGCCGGCACCACCTGACCAATGCGCCAATGCGCCAGTGACTGCGCATCCAGCGCCTGTTCCAGCGCAGCCGCTTCCGCGGGCGCGGCAATCAGCACGAAGCCGATCCCGCAGTTGAAGGTACGCCACATTTCGGCATCGGCCACCGCACCTTCGCGCTGCAGCCAGGCGAATACCGGCGGCAGCGTCCAGGCAGCGGCGTCGATTTCCAGGCCCAACCCATCGGGAATCACGCGAATGATGTTTTCGGTGAGGCCACCGCCGGTGATGTGCGCCATCGCGTGGATCGATTCGCCGTGCGACTTCAGCAGCGCCAGCACCGGCTTGACGTACAGCGCGGTCGGCGCCATCAGCGCATCGATCAGCTTGGTGCCATCGTCCAGCACATGCTCGGCCGGCGCACCGGCACGCGCGTAGATCTTGCGGATCAACGAATAGCCATTGGAATGCGGACCCGACGAGGCGATGCCGATCAGTACGTCGCCTTCGCGCACCTGCGCGCCATCCAGCAGCTGCGACTTCTCGACTGCACCCACGGTGAAGCCGGCCAGGTCGTATTCGCCCGGCGGGTACATGTCGGGCATTTCGGCGGTCTCGCCGCCGATCAGCGCGCAGCCGGAGAGCTCACAGCCGCGTGCGATGCCGCCGACCACTGCCGCAGCAGTGTCCACGTCGAGCTTGCCGGTGGCGAAATAGTCCAGAAAGAACAACGGCTCGGCGCCTTGTACCAGCACGTCGTTGACGCACATGCCGACCAGGTCGATGCCGATGGTGTCGTGCCGACCCAACTGCTGGGCCAGCTTGAGCTTGGTGCCCACGCCGTCGGTGCCGGACACCAGCACCGGCTCCTTGTACTTGCCTGACAAGTCGAACAGTGCGCCGAATCCGCCCAGGCCACCCATCACCTCCGGCCGGAAGCTGCGCTTGACCAGGGGCTTGATGCGTTCGACCAATGCATTGCCGGCGTCGATGTCGACACCCGCGTCGCGGTAGGTCATGGGCGAGGGGCTGGAAGGCGTTTGGCTGGTCACGGGCAGGGGTGGCTCGGCAGTAAAGGCGGCGATTTTAACAGCCACGTTGGCGCTAGCGCCCCATTCGGGCAACAATTCACCCGGATACGCTTATGTCATGGAACCGTCGATGCGCCGCAGTCTCGCTTTCTTTCTCGCCCTCGTGGTCGCAATGCCCGTTGCTCCGGCCTTTGCGCAGGCAGATCTGCGCACCGAAGGCGACGTTGCCAAGGCGCAAAGCGCCTATGACGCCGAAGTGCCGGTCAACAGTCAGAGCGAATCCGATCGCCCCGGCGCACTGGCGCGCGCGCTGGGCGCCGTGCTGGGCAAGGTCTCCGGCGACCGCGGCGTGATGAGCCGCCCCGGAGTGCCGCAGGCGCTGCGCAATGCACCCAACTACGTCGAACACTACGACTACCGCCAGGATCAGGGCACCTCGCGCACCGGCGCGCCGACCTTCCGCACCACCTTGGTGGCGCGCTTCCGGCAGTCGGATGTGGATGACTTGATCGCTGCGCTGGGCCTGCCGGTGTGGCCGTTACCGCGTCCCAAGCCGGTGCTGTGGCTGGCCATCGATGACGGCAGCGGCCCGCGTCTGGTTGGTGTCGCCCAGGCCAACGCGGCGCGTAGCGTGCTCGACCGTGCCATCGAGCGCGGCTACCGGCTCGGTCTGCCGAGCGGCGCAGCTGCCGAGCAGGCGCTGGCCGGCGCAATCTGGCGCAAGGACACCGCGGCGGTGTCGCGCGCCTCGGCCAAATACAGCCCGCCGATGCAGTTGATCGGCAAGCTCTACCGCAATGCTGCCGGTTGGACCGCCGACTGGGTGTTCGTGGACAACGGCAATGTGTTGTCCAGCTGGACCAGCAGCGACGGCGATGCACGCCGCGCGATGGCCGCCGGTGCCGACGGCGCTGCCGATGCGCTGGTCAAGCGCTACGCCAAGCGGGTGGATTCGGGTGTGCCCGGTGTCTACCGCGTGGTGATCACCGGCGTCAGCAGCGCCGACGATTACCTGCGCGTGTCGGCTGCGCTGCAGGGCGTGTCGGTGGTACGCAGCATCCGCCCGGTCAGCGCCAACGGCGACCGCATGGAACTGGATCTGGAACTACTCACGGGCATTTCTGGCCTCAACCGTATGCTCGGCGACAACAGCCCGTTGGTTTCGGTCTCGGTACCGACCGAGGGTCCGATCATTCTCGAAAACGAGCACGCCGAGTACCGCCTGAAATGACTTTGACTCCCGAAGCCGAAATTGCCCAGTTTCTGCGCCGCCTCAAATGGGCGGCGGTGATTGTCGGTGTGTTGTGGGTGGTCTCGCTGCTGGCGCCGATCCTGACCCCGTTCGTGCTGGCGCTGTTGCTGGCATGGCTGGGCGACCCGCTGGTGGATCGCATCGAACGCGCCGGGCGCTCGCGCAATGTCGCGGTGATGCTGGTCTTCGTGCTGGCAACGCTGCTATTCGTGCTGGCATTGATGATTCTGGTGCCGATGATCGAACGCCAGATCATGACCTTGATCGATGCGCTGCCGCAGATGCGCAACTGGGCGATCGGCACCGCCATCCCGTGGCTGGAAGCCAAGACCGGCATGCAGTTGATGGCATGGCTGGATCCAGAACGCTTGATCGACTGGATCCGCAGCCATTGGGAACAGGCCGGTGGTGCCGCCAAGACCCTCTTCGGCTACGTGTCGCGTTCGGGATTTGCGATGGTCACCTGGGTGATCAACCTGGCGCTGTTGCCAATCCTGGCGTTCTACTTTCTGCGCGACTGGGACCGTCTGGTCGAACGTGTGGCGGCGGTGATCCCGCGTGCCTACATCGGTACCGTGAGCCGGCTGGCGCAGGAATCCAATGATGTGCTCGGCGGCTTTATCCGCGGCCAGTTCTTGGTGATGCTGGCGCTGGGGGCGATCTACGCCACCGGTATGTCCATCATCGGGCTCAATCTGGGCTTGTTGATCGGCATCATCGCCGGCCTCATCAGCTTCATTCCGTACCTGGGTGCGACCACCGGCATCGTGCTCGCGTTGCTGGCGGCCATCGTGCAGGCGCAAGGGCTGGACCTGAAATTACTGATCGGCGTGGGCGTGGTGTTCACCGTGGGCCAGTTGCTGGAAAGCTATGTGCTCACCCCGCGCATTGTGGGCGACAAGATCGGTCTGCACCCGGTTGCGGTGATCTTTGCGGTGATGGCCGGTGGCCAGTTGTTCGGCTTCCTTGGCATGTTGCTGGCATTGCCGGTGGCGGCGGTGGCCAACGTGTTGCTGCGCTATGCGCATCAGCAATATACCCGCAGCGATCTGTATGCGGGCGAGCGCGCCGGTATCGTGCTGCAGTCCACGCCCGAGCGCAGCGTGATTGTCGAACCCGGCAAGGACGCAGATCGGTTGTGAGCGTTCCGCAGTTGCCGCTGGCGTTGCGCGCGCCACCCGATCAGCGTTTCGATAGTTACATCGCCGCGCCCGACGGCCTGCTTACGCAACTGCAGGCGCTGGCCGCGGGGCAGGTGAGCGATTGGCTTTATCTGTCTGGCTCCGCCGGCACCGGCAAGACACATCTTGCGCTCTCGCTGTGTGCCGCTGCCGAGCAGGCCGGGCGCACCCCGGCGTATCTGCCGCTGCAGGCAGCCGCCGGCCGCTTGCGCGATGCACTCGAAGCGCTGGAAGGCCGCAGCCTCGTCGCCTTGGACGGCGTAGAAAGCATCGCCGGGCAGCGCGACGATGAAGTGGCCTTGTTCGATTTCCACAACCGCGCGCGCGCAGCCGGCATTACGCTGTTGTACACCGCGCGCCAAATGCCTGATGGGCTGGCGTTGGTGTTGCCGGACCTACATTCGCGACTGTCGCAATGCATCCGGATCGGTTTGCCGGTACTCGACGATGCTGCACGTGCGGCAGTGTTGCGTGACCGCGCGCAGCGTCGCGGCCTGGCCCTGGACGAAGCCGCAATCGACTGGCTACTGACCCATAGCGAGCGCGAGCTGGCCGGTCTGGTGGCCTTGCTGGATCGCCTGGATCGCGAATCGTTGGCCGCAAAACGCCGCATCACGGTGCCGTTTCTTCGGCGTGTGCTCGAGGATCGTGGGTCGTAGTGACTAGGGCCTGTTAACACTAATGGCTCGGGCGATTAAACTATTGGACATGGAGATCACGCCAGCACAATTTGCCCTCATCGAACATTGCTTACCTGCGCAGCGCGGCAATGTCAGCATGACCAATCTGCAGGTGGTCAACGCCATCCTCTACGTCGCAGAGCACGGCTGCAAATGGCGCGGTCTGCCCAAGCGCTTTGGCAACTGGCATACGGTGTACACACGCATGAACCGTTGGGCTAAGTCCGGTGTGCTGGATCGGATGTTCGCCCAATTGCAGACCTGCCAGATCGTGCGCATCAAAATCGAAGCGGTCTCGCTGGACTCCACCAGCATCAAGGTGCATCCGGATGGCACTGGCGCATTAAAAAAAGGCCCACAGGCGATTGGCAAATCCCGCGGCGGATGGAACACCAAGATTCATATGGTTGCTGCAGATGCTCGAACAGCCATCACGTTCGGATTGACGCCTGGCAACGCACATGACGCACCAGCAGGCCGGGCATTGCTTGAACATTTGGGGCAAGTGAAGCGGCCGATTCATCTGCTAATGGATCGCGCTTACGAAGGCAATGAAACCCGCCAGTTGGCGCTCGATCTTGGTTTCGTGCCGGTCGTCCCACCCAAGTCCAATCGGGTCCATCCTTGGGAGCACGACCAACACATGTACAAGCGGCGCAACGAAGTGGAGAGGCTGTTCCGTCGCTTGAAGGGCTACCGCCGGATTTTCACGCGCTTTGAGAAGCTGGACGTCATGTTCCTTGGATTCCTCAGCTTTGTGCTCACCGTTGATGGGCTTCGGATGTGTTAACAGGCCCTAATCTGTGGCTTGGCCGCAAGGCCTCACCGAGATCGCTCGGTGCGCATGGCTCTCAATAACGCAGCCAGCAAATCGCGCGACGCGGTGTAGTGATTCTTCAATAGAGCAGCCAGCGCACTGTCTGGTGAGGTCACCGCGCACTCAGGGTCTTAACGTTGCTGCAGGGCCCTTGCCCGCCCACCATCGCGGGACACGCTGCAAGTACGTCCCTGTAAGCTCCGTGGTGGCATCATGCCGCCAAGGGTCCCGCGATGGTGAGGCGGGCAAGGACGAGTCAGGTTGGTCGGTGCGCAACCTTCTCAATAAGCAACTAGCAATACGCTTGCGCGGTGCCTCTGTTCTTCAACAAGCAACCAGCCAATGATCACCAGAGTTAGAACAGCAAAGTTGCGATCAGCTGCTGTCGCGCTGCAACTGTGCATCCAGCTCGGCCAGCCGCTGCGGCGTGCCGACATCGGTCCAGCGTCCAGAGTGGTGGATGCCACCGATCAAGCCTGCCGCCATCTGCGCACGCAGGATCGGCGCCAACGCAAACCGCGGTGCCGTGCCGTGCTGCTCTGGCAATTGACCAATGACAGTTTGCCAATCGCGCAGCAGCGCCGGGCGATACATGCCGATGCCGGAATAGGTCAGTGTCGCGGGCAGATCTGCGCGCACTTTGCCGTCCGCCTCCAGCGCAAAGTCTGCGCGCGTTGCGTGGCTGGGTTGATCCACCAGCACCAGCTGCGCCAGCCCTTCGGGGGCATGCGACAGACGGGCAAAATCGAAATCGGTCCAGATGTCGCCGTTGACCAACAGAAATGGGGCATCGCCCAACAGCGGCAGCGCATGCAACATGCCGCCACCGGTTTCCAGCGGCGTCGCACCTTCATACGAATAGGTCAGGCGAAGACCGAACGCGCTGCCGTCGCCCAAAACGTGTGGAAATTGCTCGGCCAGCCACGAGGTGTTGATCACCACCTCGTCTACGCCCAGCGCCGCCAATTTGCGCAGATGCCACACGATCAACGGCGTGCCACCGACCGACAGCAGCGGCTTGGGTGTGCGCTCGGTCAGCGGGCGCATGCGCTCGCCGAACCCTGCGGCAAAGATCAGCGCCTTCATGTCGTCGCCTGCTGCGCACGCGCAGCCAGCGCCGGCTTGATTACCTCGTCCAGCAAACCGATCAACGGCGCCAGCTCGGCGTAACGGGGCAGTACTTCTTCCAGATACGCGATGAAACGCGGAACATTATCCAGATACCAATGCTTGCCATCGCGATGGCTCAGACGCGAGAAAATGCCCAGGTTTTTCAGATGTCGCTGCACGCCCAGCCAGTCTGCATCGCGCAGAAACTGCGCCAGCGGCGGCACCGGCAATCCTGCCGCAGATGCACGTGCGTGATAGTGCTGCAGCCAACCGTCTACCCGGGCGAGTGGCCAACTTACCGAGGTGTCCTTGAACAGACTGATCGGGTCGTAGGCGATCGGGCCAATGACACAATCCTGAAAGTCCAACACCGCCGGGCCATCGGGCACCGGCATTAGATTGCGTGGCATGAAATCGCGATGGGTAAACACGCGCGGCTGCGCCAGCGCGTTGTCCATCAAACGGCGCTGCACCAATTGCAACTGCTCGGCATGGGCGCAGTCCAGCTGTACGCTCAGGTGGCGGCCTAAAAACCACTCTTCGAACAAACCGGCATCGCGCTGCAGCAGCGCTTCGCCAAACACGCCGCTATCGGCAGGTGGTGGAATTTGTTGCAGCAACAGCAGCTGGCTGATCGCGCCATCCAGCAAGTCGTCGGCGTTGGCGTCAGTGAGTACCTGTGCCAGCGTTGGCACGCCCAGGTCCTCCAATAGCAAAAACCCGTTCTCCAGATCCTGGGCAAGCACCTGCGGCACGCGCACGCCATGTGCGCCCAACAGCGCATGCATGCGCAGCCACGGCGCAACGTTTTCCAGCTGTGGCGGCGCATCCATCAAGATGCGATCCACACCGTGCCCGCGCGTGCGCCAATAACTGCGAAACCCCGCATCGACCGACGCGCGCTGAAGCGACGCCTGTGGATCGTCGAGCGCGTGTTGTGCCCAATGCAAACGAAGCGCGTCGCGCGCGGTATCCGGATGAAGTGACGTCATGGATCGATTGGGTATCATGAAGTGATGGGTAAACAGATCAGACGCGCAGTGAAGCGCTTAGCGCTTGCTGCCGCTGAACAACCGCAACAACGCCAGGATCGCAATCGCCCCGAGCAACGCTCCAAGGAAACCGGCCGGCTCGCCCGCGCGGTACCAACCCATGTGGCGGCCAAACCAGCTAGCGACCACGGCACCGGCAATGCCGAGCACGATCGTCAACAGGCAGCCCAGGCGTTGCGTACCCGGCGTAATGAAACGCGCCAGCAGGCCGACCATGAAGCCGACCAGCAGAATGTAGAGCCAGCTGTCGCTACCAAATAGATGATTCATTGCAGCACCGGAGGTGGACGGGATCGGCAGACTAGCATTTCGGGTGTCACTGCCTAGCGCAGCGGGCGCTGGAGTGACCGCGCCGATGCATTGTCTTCAGAAAGGCGTGGTCTTCGGCTTCCGCTGCCAAGCGCTCCTAGCTTCAGGCAAGTCATCTGATAGATAAATTGGCTTCCCAGCTGGTAGGTCGTCTTTCAAGGAAAGAGACCTTTTCGGGAAACCGTTGCCGGTGAGATGTATGCGGAAGACATCAGTGCTGAGCCAGGCCGATCAGCACTAAATGCTCTTGCGAACAAGAGTAATTGCTGGTCTTTCTCCCCTCGTGAGAGGGGTGGGATGAGGGTGCTAGACCAGAGGCGATGCATGAGTTAGGCACCCAAGTTGCAACGGCGAGCTTGGGCGCCAAAACCAGCTAACCGGGCTAGCAGCCAAACGATCTACGCACCCGCGCTCAACACGCCAACCTCTCATTCATCGATGCGCGCCAGCGGCACGCACCAATGAGGCCGTCAACTCAACAGCAGCCATGCCCACCATGACGGGTGCCGCTATCGGCAGCCACCGGCGAGCCGCTGGTTTCGCCGCGCAGACAAGCAGCGTGATGGTCGGCAATCACCTTCGACACGCAAGCGGTCACGCGCTTGCCCATCGGAATGTGCAGGAACTCGTTCGGCCCATGCGCATTGGAATGCGGGCCGAGCACGCCGGTGATCATGAACTGCGCGCCGGGGAATTTTTCGCCAAGCATGCCCATGAACGGAATCGAGCCGCCTTCGCCCATGTACATCGCCGGCTTGTCGAAAAATGCCTGGCTGGCGTCGTCGATGGCCTTTTCCAGCCACGCTGCCATGGCCGGGGCATTCCAGCCGGACGAGGCCTTTTCCAACTCCAGCGTGACCTGTGCGCCGTTGGGCGGGTCGCGCAGCAATGCCTGCTTGAGCAACTCGCCGCAGGCCTTGCCGTCCGCCGTTGGCGGGAGTCGCAGCGATAGTTTCACCGCCGTTTGCGGGCGCAGCACATTGCCTGCCGACGCCAGTGGTGGCATGCCGTCCACGCCGGTGATCGACAGCGCCGGGCGCCAGGTGCGGTTCAACACCAGCTCGGTCAGATCCTCATGCATCGGCACTAAGCCATCGACCATCGGGAACTTGTCGAAGATCGCGGTATCCAGGGTGGCCGCTGCGGCCTTTGCCTGCGTCAGTCGCTCGGCGGGCACCTCCACATGCAGGCCGTCGAGCAGGATGCGGCCGGTGGTTTCGTCTTCAATGCGCGACAAGAGCTGGCGCAGCAGGCGGAAGCTGGACGGCACCACGCCCGAGGCATCGCCCGAGTGCACGCCTTCTTCCAGCACTTTGACCGTCAGGTTGCCGCCGGTCAGCCCGCGCAGCGAGGTCGTGCACCACAGCTGCTCGTAATTACCGCAGCCCGAGTCCAGGCACACCACCAGCGATGGCTTGCCGATGCGCTCGGCCAGATGGTCCACATAGGCCGGCAGGTCGTAGCTGCCGGATTCTTCGCAGGCCTCGATCAGCACCACGCAGCGCGCATGCGGCAGGCCCTGGGTGCGCAGCGCGAGAATCGCGGCCAGCGACCCGAAGATCGCGTAGCCGTCGTCGGCGCCACCACGCCCGTACAACTTGTCGTCGCGCAACACCGGCTCCCAAGGGCCGAGGTCGGCATCCCAACCGGACATCTCCGGCTGCTTGTCCAAGTGACCGTACAGCAGCACGGTGTCGTCGCCCGATTCAGGGCCAGTGGCCGGAATTTCGATGAAGATCAATGGCGTGCGGCCTTCCAGGCGCACCACCTCGACCTGCATGCCGTCGATGGCCTGGGCGCGCGCCCAGGTTTCCATCAACGCGACCGCCTGCTCCATGTAGCCATGAGCCACCCAATCGGCGTCGAACATCGGTGACTTGTTGGGAATACGGATGTAATCGACCAGCTGCGGGACGATCTCGCGGTCCCAGGTATCGCTGATGAATTGGTCGATCTTGGCGCTGTCCATGAAGGCTCCGAATGCGTGACGTAATCAAAGATTCTACGCCTGCGCTAGGGGGTAGGTATTTCCCTACAAGGCGGCGCGCAGTTCACCTGCTGTGTGAAAAGTTCGTTGGCGATAGGATTGCTGCACGTGGCGCGGGACACTGGCTCCGCCGGCAGGAATGCTGGCTAGGACCATCACCCAAGCCACAAGGAGCGTTGCAATGAAGTCATTTACCGTAGTCCTGAAGTCCCTGCTACTGGCGTTGCTGTTGTCCTCGAATGCGTATGCACTCGACAAGGTCGATATCAACACCGCGTCTGCTGAGGAATTGGACAAGGTGCTGATGAATGTCGGGCGATCAAAGGCCGAGGCAATCGTCGAGCACCGTCAGGCAAACGGTCCCTTCAAAAGTGCCGAGGAACTGGCACTGGTCAAGGGCATCGGACTCAAGACGGTCGAACGGAATCGTGACCTGATCGAAGTAGGAGCCACGATGGCTCCCGCCAAGAAGGCTGCCAAGGGGGCGGCGGTGAAACCGGTGGGACGGCGTTAAGGGGAAGGGATCCGAGATACGGTTCGACGCGAGGATGCGTGGCCGCAACCTAACTGGACAGGATGTCCGGGGGATGGCTGGAAGCCGACAAGGACGTGGAATCGCCCGGTGTTGCACTTGGATGTGCAGCCGGGCGTTTTTCGTTTGGGCGTTGAAGAGACTTGGGTTACGCAGCGACAGGGTGTTTGACCGTCTGCAACACTTGGCAAACAAGTGTCAGGCTGGTGGGGATGTCGCCATAGAGCCCAGTGTTCGAAAGGATCATTCCGTACGGGGCACTCACGGTGTTCCGTCCATCGGAGTGGCGGCCGTTCTGTTACTCGCTCGCTTTTAGCTGTCAAAGATCCGCCTCGCTAAGGGATGGCTTTGCTGATGCAGGCAGTCCGTCCGGCAACAAAAGAGCGTGGTCGTCGGTCGAGCGCTTTCAGGCACAATGCGCCGATGCAGCTGACAGACCTGAGCAGCCGGGTGATTCCGGCCACCGAGTACCGCCGTGAGCGGTGGCGCAATCAATTGGGTTGGACCCGCGAGATCCTGCGTCTGGGTGACACGGACGAATGGGCGTTGCGCCTTTCGATCGCCGAAATCGAGCAGGATGCTGCGTTTTCCGCATTTGCAGGCATCGATCGTGAGTTGGTGTTGCTGCGTGGCAATGGCATGCGCTTGACGTTCGGCAATCGCGATGCTGATGCCGATACCGGTACCCATGCCAGTGCGAGTTCTGGCGCCAATGTCAGCACCGAAGAAACCGAAACCGTTGCAAGTGCCGCTGCCTGGAAGATTGGCGATTCGGATGCTCTTGGCGCGGAGAGTCTCGGCGAACGTGCTGACGTCGGTGAAGTATTACGCAGTGCCGAGCGTCTTGTTGCACACCCTGCGGACGGTGGGCGCTGCGTGGATTTATTGCCGTCCTATCAACGCGTGCGATTTGCCGGCGAAAAGACGGTGCACGCGACGCTGCTCGACGGGCCAACCCAGGATTTCAATCTGATGTGGCGGCGCGACTTGCTGCAGACCGAGCTGCTGCATCGTCCGTTGGTCGGCACCATGTTGTTCTTTGCAGACCCCGGTAGCGCCTGGGCCATTCACTTGCTTGCCGGCCAGGCGAGCTTCGGGCGCGATGGCGGTTTGCCGCCGTTAGCGGCTGGCGATACCGCGTGGCTGAGCGCAGCGACGCGTACCCGCTATGTGCTTGACGGCGGTGGCGAATTGTTGGCGATTCGGGTGAGTCCGCTGCCGGAACATTGAGCCTAACGGATGCCGCTAACTCGGTCCTGCCTGTGGCAGATCCCCAGCAGTAAGCCCGTATCGCTCGTGTGCAGTCTGGAAATCTTGAATGTGCGTCTGCCCGCGGTTTGTAGACCGTGTTTTTTCGAAGGCCAGCGGGCCGGTGTCTATGTCGAGGGTGTGCTGGACGGGCCATGGCGTCGACGCGCGTTTGGCCGATCATTGGCGTGAAAGGTCTGGTGGCGGGTGTACGGCGGGTCAGTACACGTCGCGCCGGTAGCGGCCGTCGTGTAGCAGCTGCTTTCTGACGGATGCCCCCAGAATATTGTCTAGCGCGTTGTCTACTTCAGGCGCCATGCCGCGCAAGCTGCCACAGACGTAGAGGCAGGCACCTTGTTCGACCCACAAGCGCACGTCGGCGGCGGCCGCAGCCAGTGCGTGTTGCACATAGCGTGCAGGTTGATCTTGGTCGCGCGAATACACGCGGTCCAGCCGTTCGAGCCAGCCGGTCTGTTGCCAGTGCTGTAGTTCGTCTGCGTACAGTGCATCGTACGCAGCGTTGCGTTCGCCGAACACCAACCAGTTGCGTCGCGCGCCGACAGCGATGCGTGCGCGCAGATGTGCGCGCAGGCCGGCGATGCCGGTGCCGTTGCCGATCAGCAGCATGGGCTGGTCCGGTGCAGGCGGGTGAAAGCCGGGGTTGCTGCGCAAGCGCAATGCAATCGGTGCGCCGATCGGTGCGTGCACGCACAACCAGCCACTGCCCAGGCCCAGGCTGCCGTCGCTGTTGTGGTGTTTGCGTACCAGCAGTTCGACATGACCTTCATCGGGAATTGAGGCTAGCGAATAGTCGCGATGAGGTAGGGCGACCAGGTTCCGCACCAGCGTTGCTGTGTCCAGTGGTGATGCGCTACCGATACCTGAAGATATATCCGTAATGGCAGTCGCATTCGCAATTACGATTTCAGTCGCATGTGTATGTTTATGTGTATGCGCATGTGCATATACAGCTCCATTTGCGTTGCTCGTGGCTAGACCCACGACATCAACCTTTGCGATTATTTTTGCTTCTAGCTTGTCAGCTGATTTCCCACGCGCAGCCATCTCTACATCAAGTTCCATAGCCAAGCCCACAGGAAGCTGTGAGCCGCTAAGCCATTCGCGCAGCGTGCGGTTTTCGATACGCTGCGCACCATCGTACTGATGGTGCTGCAACCAGGCATCCACCGTAGCGGCTGGATGCTGTGGCGCGATCTCGGCAATGTCGCCTGCTTTCCACGTTGGTAATTCACCATTGCAAGGCGTCAGCCGCAGCCGATAGATCGGTGCGCCGGCACTGCCGGGGTTGACGTGGACACGCTCGCGCAGTTCCCAGTCCGAATAAGTCGGTACATTCCAAGGCGGCTGCGCTGCAAGTGTGGGCGTCAGTTCCACCAGCTGTCGCTGCCACTGTTGCAGCGCACGTGGGTCTGCGTTGTCGACCTCGATGCGCGGGAATAACGGTGTTGCGCCGCGCGCTTGCAAGCGATTGTCGAGGCGGCGGCCGAACGCGCAGAACTGCGCATAACGTTGGTCGCCAAGCGCTAGCACGGCGTAACGCACCGCGGCCAGATCCTGGCTGTCGCCCGCAAGCCAGCCGCGCTCGGCAGCCTGCATGTGGTCTGGTGCATCGCCTTCGCCGGTTGTGCTGACGATGCACAACAGCCGCGGCACGCGCGCGAGTTCACTGGCATCCACCGCGTCCAGCGGCAGTGTGCATGCGCCCACGCCTGCCGATTGCAGCGCAGCGGCGCTGCGCTCGGCCAGTTCACGCGCGAAACCGGTCTGGCTTGCCCAGGCAATCAATATGCCGCTGGCCTCGCCCCGTTGCGCGGTGACGCGCGTGCGCGAGCGCCAAGCGACGATCAGGCACAGCGCGGCGTACACCGCCACGGCGAGTGCAGCCAGTTGCCAGCGATGCGGCGTTGGCGGACTCCACCACGCGCCGTTATACAAGCTGCCGAACCATGGGAGCAGCGCTATCAGTGCAAGCACTACAAGCCCGTTGCCGAACTGGGCGCGTGGTATTGCAAGACTCATGAAGCAGCCAGATGCTGTTCGAACGCTGGGCTCATTGATTCATGGAGCGTGTTGTTGCTGCGCCAGAGGAAGCGCACCGCCAGTTGCGCAGCGTGTGCATAGGCGAGTCCGGCATCGACGCCGAGCACGGTCATTGCCGTGGCCCAGGCATCGGCGTGCATGGCCTCGCGTGCGAGCACGGTGACGGCTGCAGGCGCGTGCGGCACCGGTGCGCCGGTGCGCGGGTCGAAAGTGTGCGCATAACGGATGCCATCGGCGTCGAAGCGGTGCCAGCGATCGCCTGAGGTGGCTACTGCCAGGCCATCCAGCGCGAGGACGCGCGAGGGCAATGCCACGCTGGCGTCTTCGTCGGGTGCCGATTCGACCAGCACGCGCCATGCGCTGCCATCGGGCTTGCGGCCGTAGCCGAACAATTCGCCGCCGACTTCGATCAACGCGCTGGTGATGTCGGCCTGCACGAGCGCGTGGTGCACGCTGTCCACGCCGAAGCCCTTGGCAATTCCCGACAGATCCAATGCCACTGCGCCAGGTTGCAGTACGCGCATGCCGTCCAGATCCAGACGCTGCCAGCCGCACCGCAAGCTGGCCAGCGCGATCTGCTCACGCGAGGGCACGCGTTGTCGGCCGCCGGAGGCGCCAAAGCCCCACAACTCGACCATCGGGCCGATGGTGGGGTCGAAAGCGCCGCCGCTGGCCTGGGCGATGTCCAGCGCGGCGCGCAGCACCGCATGGAACTCTGCGGGCAATGTCTGCCAATGACCAGCCTTCGCACGGTTGTAGCGACTGATATCTGATTCGGCTTCCCAGGTGCTCATCTGTGCCACGACACGATCCAGTGCGGCTTGGATGCATGCATGCAGCGGATGCAGGTCGCGTCCGCGGGGCGCCACCAGTTTCACGCTCCAGGTGGTGCCCATGCTGCGGCCGCCCAGGGTGGCGATGTCGTGGTCGGCGGAAGGCGCTGCAGGCATGGCGTGATCGTGTAGGTGCGGAAAGCAGCAGGATGCAGCAAACATGTGGTTCCTGCCGCGTCTGGCAGCTTAACGTGGCTAAAAAGTAGCGAGTGCTCGACGGGCGATGTGATGGCGCAAAGGAATCGCAGCGGACGAGTGGTTCCTGCCGCACCGAGCACTTTCCACGCCTATCTGTCGATAAGCGCGGCAGTTTTCGCTGCTCTTATTGCGGCAGCACTTCCAGCGTGGCGACATAGCCAAGACGCCGTTGCTTGGCCTGCGGCAGCGAGGTCTTGGCGTCTTCGCTGGTCACTTCCAGCCAGTACATCCCCGCCTCTGGCCAGGTCACACTGAAGCCACCCTTGGCATCGGTTTTGAGCTTGATCTCGTTCTGCGCATCGCGGTAACGGGTGCCGCCGCGTACGATTTCGATCTCCAGCCCGGCGGCCGGTTTGCCGTCCACCTGCAGGGTGAACTGCGCGGATTCGCCAGCGACCAGATCATTTGGATGTGTGACCGGAATCAATTCAATGCCCTTGCCGCTAGGCTTGAACACGGTGGTCGTGGGTGCGCCGCGGGTGACGAAGGTTTCCACCCGATTGAGCGATTGTGACACCTGCAGCTCTTTGGCATTTTTTGGCACTTCAGTAGCGAAGCTGTTTTCGTTGCCGCGCCAGCGCTTGGGTTTGCCGTCTTCTTTCCAGCTGGCGAACAGGCCGGCGTTGATGATGGTGAGCTTGTAGGTGCCCGGCTGGGTGAGCTGCAGGTCGAACACGCTGCGGTACTTGCCGGTGGCCGGGTTCTCCGGCTTGAGCGCGCTGCCATCGGGTGCGGTGACGCTCAGGTTGTCCAAGCGCAGCGGCACGTGGTTGAAATAGAACAGGTCATTGGAGACCGCGGCATCCACCGTAATCCACGGCGCTTCGCCGGCGATGACGGTCTGCGACGGCAGCAACCAGGCCTTGTGAGCGAGTGCGTTGAGCGGCAGTGCGGCGAGCAGGGCGCCCAGGACGAGTGAGCGTTTCATGACAACTCCTTGAAAGACGATGGCGACGATGGGTCACGTGTCCGATCAGCGCCAGACTGCAGCGCTGTGTGGATGCGTGGAAGACGATTGATTAGAGCTGCAGGAATTGGCGCAAACGCGCAACGTGTGCGTTACAAAATTAAAAGCGACGTGCTGGAGAGATACGAACGGCAACGCAGCGCTCAGGGCTTTGCAATCAGACTGACTGCACCGAGCTCGCTGCTGCCGCTGTCCTTTGCTGTCTGTGCCGAGGTCGCCGGCCAGGTGAAAGGCACCTTGATCAGTTCGCGGCCACCCACTTCGCGTGCAGCTTCCACCACCAGCGTGTATTGCCCTGCAGGCAGCGACTTCAATGCGCCCTTGGTGTCCGAGAACGACAGCGCATGTGCGCCGGCCGGACGGGTAGGGCCGGTCACGCCATCGACCGGCACGGTCAGAGTGCGGCCGCTCTTGCGCCACCACTGGCGCAGATCCGGCAGCCACTTGGTGCCATGGCCTTCGGCGGTGTCCTTGGATTGATACCAGACAGCCAGATTGGTGGCGACCTTCTGGTCTGCGCCTTCCAGCCAGATCGCCACATACGGGCGGTGGTATTCGGCGACATTGAGCTTGGGAATTTCGACGTTGATGTCGAGCGTGGCTGCATACGCCGGCATGGCGAGCAGGCCGCTCAAGGCGATCGTCAAGGTGGCGCGCATGATCGTCTCCGTTAGGCAAAAGTCAGTGGATCAATAGCAGGGCAAGCAGGAATGGAATCAGCACGCCCAGGCCGACCAGCGGCCAGGTCATGCGCCGCTGGCGCGCATGCAGATGCAGCAGGAACAGGCCGGTGATGCAAAACACCAGGCAAGCGATGGCGAACACATCAATAAACCAGCCCCAGGCCGGCCCGGCGTTGCGGCCTTTATGCAGATCGTTGAGATAGGCGACCCAGCCGCGCGATGTGCGCTCGTATTCGATTGCGCCCGTCGCACGGTCCAGGCTCAGCCAGGCGTCGCCGCCGGGGCGCGGCAGCCCGATATACACCTCGTCGGCCGACCATTCGCCGTCGCGTGTGCCGACGCTGATATCGAGCTGGCGCCCCAGCCATTGCGCCACGCGCGGCGGCAGCGGTGCGTTGCCGTCCTGCCGCGTGCCCAGCGTCTGCAGTAGCGCGGGCGGCAGTGTCAGCGTGCGTTGTTCGGTCGACGGGCTGGCCTCGATACGTGCGGCGTGATTCAAAGTCAGCCCGGTGATCGTAAACAGCAGCATGCCGATCAGACACAGCGCCGAGCTGATCCAGTGCCATTGATGCAGCATGCGCAGCCAGAAACCGCGGCGCTGCTGTGCGGTGGCGAGGGAAGTATCGTTTGACGTCGACATGCTTCGCTCAAGCCACGTCTGCGGGGACGCGAGGCTGCAGTTGCAGCTGTTGTGCGGCCACCTCGTGCAGTAAAGCATGCAGGCGTGGATGGCGCGTGCCGGCCAGCAACGGCGTGAGCTGGTGCAGAAAGCCGGCATGACCACCTGCGATGGCGCGGCGCATCCACTGTTCGGCATCATCAAGCTCGCCGCTGTCGGCAAGCAGCGTGGCGTAGCCGGCCTGGCCGCGGAAATCGCCAGCTTCGGCAGAACGCTGATACCAGGCGCGTGCGGCTACCGGATCGGCATCGCAAGCGAGCCCTTGATCGAGATAGCGCGCCAGGAAGTTCATCGACTTGGCATGTCCGCGTTCGGCCGCACGGCGATACAGCGCCAATGCCTGCGTGTGGTCCTGCGCCACGCCGCGCCCGGAGGCGTACATGTGCGCCAGGTTGTACATGCCCCAATCCAGCCCAAGTTCGGCGGCGCGGCGATACCACAACACGGCCAGCATCGCGTTGATGGCCGTGCCGAAACCCAACTCATGGCAACGGCCCAGCTGATTCATCGCCTCCGCGTGGCCGGCGTTGGCAGCCACTTCGTACCACAGCATCGCCGCGGCCGGATCTGCGGCAATGCCGCGTCCTTCGGCGTACATCTGCGCGAGCAGGAGTTGTGCGCCCACGTCCTGGCGCGCAGCGGCTTTGTGCAACAGCGCGCGTGCCTGTTCCGGTTGCGTGCGCAGCAACGCGGTCAGCTGCGCGAGGTCCAGCGCCGGCTCAGACATCGGCCCATTGCCGCAACAGGTTGTGATACACGCCGGTGAGCTGGATCAATGAAGGATGGCCGGGCGTGTCTTGGGTGAGGCGGCGGATCGAGACATCCAGTTCGAACAACAGGCGGCGCTGCGCCGCATCGCGCAGCATGCTTTGCGTCCAGAAAAAACACGCCGCGCGCGCGCCGCGTGTGACCGGCATGACCCGGTGCAGGCTGGTGCCCGGGTAGATCACCAAGTGCCCTGCCGGCAGCTTGACCGACTGCGTGCCGTAGGTGTCTTCGATGACCAGCTCGCCACCGTCGTAACTGTCTGGGTCGCTGAGAAACAGTGTGGCGGAGACGTCGGTACGCACCGGATCGGCGCCGCCACGACTGCGGTCGTAACGCACCGCATTGTCGACGTGATACCCGAACGACTGCCCGCCGCTGTAGCGATTGAACAGCGGCGGATAGATACGCCGCGGCAATACCGCCGAGAAGAATGTGCTGCTGCGCGAGAGTGCCTCCAGTACCAGCGCGCCGGCTTCGCGCGCGATGGCGCTGTCTTCGGGCAGCTGCGCATTGTCCTTGGCCTGCGCCGATTGATGGCCGGCAGTGATGCGTCCGTCTGCCCAGTCGGCTGCATCCAGACGTGCGCGCAACTCGCTGAGCTGTGCGGGGCTGAGAACATCGGGAATGGGCAGCAACATGCGGTTGTCCGGTTGTCTCCACGCCGCCCGCGCGAGGCGGACGACGTGCCAGAGGTTAGAAACTGAAAGTGGCGTTCAACACCGCCGAGCGGCCATCGCCTGGCAACGCCCAGCCGCTGCCGGCGGTGACGGTGCCAGCAGCATTCACGGTGAGGTTGTTGCGGATACTGGTGTAGTGCACCTTGTCGAACAGGTTGTTGACGTTCAACTGCAGGCTGAGCCACTCGTTGACGCGCAGGCCGACCATTGCGCGGTGCACCCAATACGCGTCGGTCTTGCGATACACCGCAGTCGAGGTATTGTTCGGATAGAAACTGCCCTGGTAGTTGACGCCGTAGCCGAAGGTCCACTGGTTGAGCTGATACGTGGTCCAGAGATTGCCGGCGTTACGCGGGGTCTGCACTAACTCGCGCCCGGCGATGGGGTCGCCGGTAAGGCTGGCGGTGCGGTTGGAGACGCTCTGCAGCACTTCGCTATCAAGGAAGGTGTAGTTGGCGAAGATCGACCAGCGGTCGGTCAGATAGCCGGCCGCGCCCAGCGCGATACCATCCACGCGCGCCTTGCCGTCCAGTACCTGTTCGGGGATCAGCGGGTCGCCACTATTGACCTTGTAGTTCTCGCGCTCGTTGCGGAACACCGCTGCGGTCAACGCCAGACGCTCGTTCAACACGTCCCACTTGCCGCCCAGTTCGATATTGACGGCGTTTTCCGGTTCGATATTGCAGTTGGCGCCCACGGTGGCCGTGGCGATTGGCGTGCACGAGCCGTTGACTGAGGCCTTGGAGGGCGTCTTGCTGTTGGCGTAGAACAGATACAGGCTGGCGTTTTCGACCGGCTTGAACACCAAGCCGGCGCGATACGAAAACAGATCGTCCTTGCTACCGGCAGGGAAACCCGCGGTCACGCCGGTGATACCGCCAGCGGCATTGACGGTGTAGGTGGTGGTGTCGCCCTTGTTGTGCTCGTAGCGGCCGCCCAGGTTGAGCATCCATTGCTCGTTGAATTGCAGCGTGTCGAACAGGTACAGCGCCTGATTGGTCAGGCTGCCTTTGCTGTGGCCGGTGCGGAAATAGTTCTGCGGGCCGGTCCAGATGTTGTACGGATTGTCGAACGATTGCAGCGGGTAGGTGATGCCGGTGGTGGAGCCGTCGGCGTTGCGGAAGATCGTGCCGCTATCCAGTTCGAAGTCTTCCTTGCTGAAGGCCACGCCAGCGACCACGCGATGCTCGATCGCACCGGTGTGCAGCGTGGCGGTCAGATCGGTTTGGCTATGCGCGATGAAATTTTCGGTGTCGCGCACCAGGCCGCGCGGCCCGCTGTTGGGATTCCACGTGGAGGGCGGCTGGCCGACGCACGCACGGCCGGTGTAGGCGTTGGTGTTGTTGGGCAGGCACCAGGTGCCTTCCGGTGCAGTGGCGGTGGTGCTCTGATCCACGCGCTGCAGCCGCGCCAGGCTGCGCAGCTTCACGTTGTCGTTGAAGTCCATTTCCAGCACGCCGGTGAGCATGTCCACATCGATTTCCTGACGCGACACATTGCGATAGCCGTAATAGGTCTCGCGGTCCACGCCCGCCAACGGCCCGTCGTTGAACGGGCTGAGCGCGAACGGCACGCCGTACTGCGGCAGGTTGTTGTCGTGTTGGTGCAGGTAGCTCAGTGTGAAGCGCGTGTCTGAGCCCAGCCCGAAGGCCACCGACGGTGCAAAGCCCCAGCGGTGACGGAATTCCTCGTCGCGGCCGGGCACGTCCTGGGTGTGGCCCATCGCGTTCAAACGCACGGCGGTGCCGTTTTCGAAATCGTAATTGCTGTCGGCAGTGAGGCGACCGTAGCGGTCGCTGCCGCCACCGATCATGACGTTGGTGAAGTTGCCCTGGCCGGCGGTCTTGGTGACCAGATTGATGTTGCCGCCCACCGAGCCGGCGCCGGACATGGCCGAGTTGGCGCCGTTGATCAACTCCACCGACTCAAGATTGAAGGTGTCGCTGCGGCTGTACTGCGCGCTGTCGCGCACGCCGTCGGTGGTGATGTCGCTGCTGGCGGTGAAGCCGCGCAGGTTGATGCTGTCGCCGTAGCCGCCGCCGCCTTCGCCCGCACCGAAGGTGATGCCGGGCAGGGTGCTGAGTACATCGCGCAGCGACAGCAGATTCTGCTGGTCCATGGTCTGCTTGGTGACCACGGTGATGGTCTGCGGCGTGTCACGCAGCGCCTCGGTGTACTTGGGTGAGGACGGCTTCTGCGCACGTTCCTGCTGCACCCGGATTGCATCCAGCTCCACCGCTCCCGGAGGCGCCGGCGCATCGTCAGGTTGGGCGAAAGCGGGGGCGGACAGCGTCAGCAATACGGCCGAGGCGAGCGGAGAAGTGCGAGGAGTCATGGAAGGTCTCAAAGAAGTGCGAGGTTCCTACCTGGCGATGGCTTGGCGGATGCGGGATGTGATGCGTTGGACGCTGCGCCGGCTAACTCAAAATGCTTTGCCGACCGACGCATATCCCAGACATGCCGAAGCGCTGCGCACTAAGGCACAGCAAGGGGAATGAACGGAGCAGGAGTCGAGCAGCGCTAAGTGCATGAGATCGCAGGCAGGCCAGTTGTTAAGAAGGCCTTAAGGGCGCGATCTTAAATGCAAATCATTCTTCTTTGCAATATGTGCTAATCGACGCTGCCGCCAGCTGCGCCGTGGCGGTCTCTAGCGTGCACCACATGCTTGAAAGCGCCCGCTTAGCGGTCGTCGCGCGTCCAGATGCCGTCGTGTTCGCGCTTGACCGGGAATTTCGGCACGGCGGTGTAGGCGGGCGCGCACAATGGACGACCGTCGCGGATATCGAAGCGTGCGCTATGCAACTGGCACTCGATGATGCCGGCAACAGGGTCGAAGGTGCCGGGCGATAATTCGTAGTCTTCGTGGCTGCAGCGGTCTTCCAGCGCATACAGCGCGCCATCGAGGTTGAACACGACGATCGGCGCGTCGGTGACCTCGTCCCAGACGGTCCGCATTTCACCGGGCAGCAATGCGTCGCTGGCGCAGACAAAGGTCCAGGTGTCGCTCACGGCGCTGGCCCGTTCAACTGTTTTTCCAGCACCTCAAAACGCAGATCCTGGCGCAGCGGAATGCCGAAGCGTTCGTCGCCATACGGGAAGGGTTTGACGATACCGGTGCGGCGGTAGCCGCGGCGTTCATAGAAGGCGATGAGTTCACTGCGCACATCGATGACGGTCATGCGCATCATCGGTAGTTGCCATTCGCTGTGCGCAATGCGCTCGGCCTCGGCCAACAGCGTCTTGCCGAGCCCGCTGCCCTGCAGCGATGGATCGACTGCAAACATGCCGAAATACCCAGCGCCGTGGTCGTCGGCGATATGCGCGCAGGCCTGCAGGCGCCCATCCTGTTCGACCAGAAGCACCAGGCTGCGCTCGCGCAGAATATCTTCGCGCAGTACTACAGGGTCGATACGCGCGCCATCGAGAATATCCGCCTCGGTGGTCCAGCCCACGCGGCTGCTGTCGCCGCGATAGGCCGAGGTCACCAGCAGGACAAGGGCGTCGATGTCATCGACGGTGGCGGTGCGGAAAGTGGTGGTCTGCATAGGGGCAGTTTAATCGGGAATCGGGAATCGCTGAAGCTTGAGCGGTTGCATCAGATATGCACGCCAGTTAGTTCGGTGCGCGCAGGATCTGTTGAGCAAGCCCCTCTCCCCTCGGGAGAGGGGTTGGGGTGAGGGTACGGAGCGAAGCGCTCGTGCAGTCGAACAACGCCAGGCTTCGCACGTACCCTCATCCGCCCCTTCGTGGCACCTGCTCCCCCATGAAGGAGGACAATGTCCCGGCGGGAGAAGGAACTGCGACGGCGCAGCGCATTGAAGGGTCTACCACTTACCCAAGCAGCGTCCTCACCTTCTTCAAAGCGGCAACGAAGCGCTCGATCTCGTCATGCGTGTTGTAGAACGCCAGCGAGGCGCGGCAGGTGGCGGCGACACCGTAGTACTGCAGCAGCGGATGCGCGCAGTGTTGGCCGGAGCGCACTGCGACGCCTTCCAGGTCGAGCAGGGTGGCCAAATCGTGCGAATGTGCGCCGTCGATCAGGAACGACACCACCGCGGCCTTGTCGGGCGTGGTGCCGAAGATGCGCAGGCCATCGATGCGCTGCAGCTCTTCGGTGAAGTGGGCGAGCAGCTCGGCTTCGCGCGCTTCCACGTGCGCCAGCCCGACCGACTCCAGGTAATCCACTGCCGCACCCAGGCCGATGAAACCGGCAATGTTCGGTGTGCCGGCTTCGAACTTGTGCGGTACGTCGTTGAAGACGGTGTTCTCGAAGCTGACTTCCTTGATCATCTCGCCGCCGCCCAGAAATGGCGGCATCGCCTGCAGATGTTCGCGACGTGCCCACAGCGCGCCGGTGCCGGTGGGCCCGCACATCTTGTGGCCGGTGATGGCATAGAAATCACAGCCGATGCTGGCCACATCGATGCGCCGATGCGGTGCCGCCTGCGAGCCGTCCACCACGGTGACGATGCCGCGCTTGCGCGCCTCGCGGCAGATCTCGCGCACCGGGTTGACCGTGCCCAGCACGTTGGAGACGTGGGTAATCGCCAGCAGCTTCACCTCCGGCGTCATTGCCTTGCGCAATGCATCCAGATCCAGCGCGCCATCGGGCGTGATTTCGGCCACGCGGATGGTGGCCCCAGTGCGTTGTGCCACCAGCTGCCACGGCACGATGTTGGCGTGGTGCTCCATGCGCGAAACCAGGATCACATCGCCTGCGCCCAGGCGCGGCAATGCCCATGAATAGGCCACCAGATTGATCGCGAAGGTGGTGCCGCTGCACAGCACCAGCTCGTCGGCGCGCACGTTGAGAAAACGCGCGAGCTTGCTGCGCGCGCCTTCGAACGCATCGGTGGCTTCAGAACCCAACGCATGCACGGCACGGCTGACGTTGGCGTTCTGGCGGCGATAGAACTCGTCGGTGGCCGCAATCACCTGCAGCGGCTTCTGGCCGGTGTTGGCGTTGTCGAAATAGATCAGCGGCTTGCCATGTACCTGCCGCATCAACAGCGGAAAATCCAGGCGTACGCGGTCCCAATCGGGCGCCACGCTGTGCGGGACGGCGGGCATATTCATGCCACGCCTGCCGAGTTCAACGCACGGTCCAGCTGCAGTGCCAGCACGGCGCTCAAGGCGGGCGGCAGTACGCGCAAGGGCTCGTGACAGAACGCCGCGCTAAGCAAGCGTTGCGCTTCTTCCTGCGGCAACCCCCGCGAGCGCAGGTAGAACAACGCGTTGTCGTCGAGCTGCCCGACCGTGGCGCCGTGCGCAGCCTGTACTTCGTCGGCATCGATCACCAGCACCGGCTGGGTATCGATTTCGGCGTTGGACGACAGCAGCAGATTCTTGTTGGACAGCCGCGCATCGGTGCCGTCGGCACCTGCGCGGATGCGGATGCCGCCATGGAAGACCACGCGGCTACGGTCTGCGCCCACACCGCGCCATACCAGTTCGCAGGCGGTGTCGCGCGCAATGTGCTCGATGCCCAGGCGCGTGTCGACCTGCCGGCGGCCATTGCCGAGCAGCACGCCATTGGCGGTGAGCTGCGCATTGCTGCCCTCGAGACGGACGTTGAGTTCGTGCCGCGATAGGCCTGCACCCAACTCCAGGTCCACACGCTGGTAGCGCGCGTTGCGCGCAAGGACTGCGTCGGTCCGCAGCAACGAGGTGGCATGCGCGCTATTGGCCTGCATGCGCGCATGCGAGAGCGCTGCGTCCTGCGCCAGATGCACATGCATCACGCTGTTTTCCAGATGTGCGGCGTCGCCCACGTGCAGATGATGCTCGACCACCTGCAACGCAGCGCCGGCACGCACTTCGATCAAGTGGCGGTGATGCCAGGACAGGTCGTGCTCACCGGTCACGCTGACGAACACCAAATGCAGCGGCAGCTCGATCTGCGCACCGTCGCGCACGCGCACCAGCACGCCTTCGTCGGCAAGCGCAGCATTCAGGCGCGCAAAGATTTCGTCGCTGCCGTCGAAGCGGCGGCCCAGCAACTGCTGTGCGTCATCGCCTGCGGCCAGCGACGCCGAGAAGGTGTCCAGCTGCATGCCATCCGGCAAGGGGGACAGGTCGCTCAGCGCTTCGGACGGGCGACCATTGACGAATACCAGACGCGGCGATGGGATGTCGTCCAGCGCGGCAGCATCCACCAGTGCTGGCACCAGCGGAGCGGGCTGGAAGCTGCGACGTTCAAGCTGCCGCAGTGAGGTGTACTTCCAGGCTTCGGCACGCGGGCCGGGCAGGCCAGTTTGCAGCGCGGCATCGAGCTCGGCACGACGGGCATCGTCGCCGCTGAAGCCGCGTGCCAGGGAATCGAGCAGGGCGCTCATCAGGCGGCAACCTCAGGCACCACACGGTCCTTCAAAAAGTGGTAACCGTGCTTTTCCAGTTCCAACGCCAGTTCCGGGCCGCCGCTCTGCACGATACGCCCCTCGGCCAGCACATGCACCACGTCTGGCTTGATGTAGTCGAGCAGGCGCTGATAGTGGGTAATGACCAGGAACGAACGCTCCGGCGACCGCAGCGCGTTGACGCCGTCGGCCACGCTCTTGAGTGCATCGATATCCAGGCCGGAATCGGTCTCGTCCAGGATGGCGAGCTTGGGCTCAAGCACGGCGAGCTGGAAGATCTCGTTGCGCTTTTTTTCGCCGCCGGAAAACCCTTCGTTGACGCCGCGATGCAGCAGCTCATCCTTCAAATGCAGCACGGCCAGCTTCTGGCGCACCAGCTTGAGGAACTGCATCGAATCCAACTCATCTTCGCCACGCGCCTTGCGCTGCGCATTGAGCGCGGCACGCAGAAAATAGGTGTTGTTGACGCCGGGAATTTCCACCGGGTACTGGAAGGCCAGAAACAGGCCGGCGGCGGCGCGTTCTTCTGGCGGCAGATCGAGCAGATCCTTGCCTTCGAATTGCACGGTGCCCGCAGTGACGTCATAGCCGTCGCGGCCGGCGAGCACATTACCCAGCGTGGATTTACCCGCGCCGTTGGGCCCCATGATGGCGTGCACCTGGCCGGGCTGGATGTCCAGCGACAGACCCTTGAGGATGTCTTTGCCGGCGATGCTGGCATGGAGGTTGTTGATTGTGAGCATGGGATTTTCCATCAGATTCTTTTAGCCCCTCTCCCACCGGGAGAGGGGTTGGGGTGAGGGTACGGGCCAGGCGTTGCGCGGTCGGGTGCACGATGCTTCGCTCGTACCCTCATCCGGCGCTGCGCGCCACCTTCTCCCGGGGGTGAAGGGTAGGCGCGTCAGCCGACGCTGCCTTCCAGCGAGACTTCCAGCAGCTTCTTGGCTTCTACCGCGAACTCCATCGGCAGCTCGCGGAAGACCTGCTTGCAGAAGCCGTCGACGATCAACGACACCGCATCTTCCTGGCTGATGCCGCGCGCGCGGCAGTAGAACAGCTGGTCGTCGCTGATCTTGGAGGTGGTGGCCTCGTGCTCGACAGTGGCGCCCGGATTCTTCACCTCGATATAGGGAAAGGTGTGCGCGCCGCACTGCTTGCCGATCAATAGCGAATCGCACTGCGTGTAGTTGCGTGCGCCATCGGCATTACGGTCCACCTTGACCAGGCCGCGATAGGTGTTCTGGCCACGCCCGGCGCTGATGCCCTTGCTGACGATCTTGCTCTTGGTGCGCTTGCCGATGTGGATCATCTTGGTGCCGGTGTCGGCTTGCTGACGATGATGGGTCAGCGCAACCGAATGGAACTCGCCCACCGAGTCGTCGCCAATCAGCACGCACGACGGGTACTTCCAGGTAATGGCCGAGCCGGTTTCGACCTGGGTCCAGGTCACCTTGCTGCGCGCGCCACGGCATTCGGCACGCTTGGTGACGAAGTTATAGATGCCGCCGCGGCCTTCTTCGTCGCCGGGGTACCAGTTCTGCACGGTCGAATACTTGATTTCGGCATCTTCCAGCGTCACCAGCTCGACCACCGCTGCATGCAACTGGTTTTCGTCGCGCATCGGTGCGGTGCAACCTTCCAGATACGACACGTAGGCCTGGTCTTCGCACACGATCAAGGTGCGTTCGAACTGGCCGGTATGGCCGGCATTGATGCGGAAGTAGGTGCTCAATTCCATCGGGCAACGCACGCCCTTGGGGATGAACACGAAACTGCCGTCGGAGAACACTGCCGAGTTGAGGGCGGCGAAATAGTTGTCGCCCACCGGCACTACGCTGCCCAGGTACTGCTTGACGATCTCTGGGTGCTCCTTGATGGCCTCGGACATCGAGCAGAAGATCACACCCTTTTCGGCCAGCTCCTTGCGGAAGGTGGTACCGACCGAGACCGAATCGAACACCGCATCCACGGCCACGCCGGCCAGCTTGGCGCGCTCGTGCAGCGGCACGCCGAGCTTGTCGTAGGTGTCCAGCAGTTCCTTGGGCACATCGTCCAGCGAGGCGTACTTCGGGCCCTTGGGCGCGGAGTAATAGCTCAGCGCCTGGAAGTTGATCGGCGAGATCTGCAGCTTCGCCCACTCCGGCATCGGCATCTTCAACCAATGACGATAGGCCTCAAGACGCCAGTCGGTCATCCATTGCGGCTCGTCTTTCTTGGCCGACAACGCACGGATGATGTCTTCGTCCAGACCGGGCGGGAGCGAGTCGGATTCGATCTCGGTGATGAAGCCGGCGTCGTAACGTCGACCCAGCCGTTCGAGGATCTCGGCGTTCTGCGGAGGAGCAAGTTCGGTGGCCATTGGGCTGCCTACAGGTCAGGTGGTCGCGACGCGCGCGGCGATGGAGCGCCGACGGCTGTCACCAGGGAGGGAGAGGGGCTGCAACATTTGCGCGAGCGTGACACGACGCAAGGCATCGCCGACCACGTCGTTGATCAGGCGCCAGTTCGAGCGCACGCCGCAGCGCTGCGCAATGCCGCACTGGCTGTGGTCCTGGCTGCATTCGGTGATCGCCAACGGGCCTTCCATCGCCTCGACGATCTCCACCAGGGTGATGTCGCTGGCAGCACGCGCAAGCCGGTAGCCGCCGTGTACGCCACGTAAGCCTTCAACCAGACCTGCTTGCGACAACGGCTTGAGGATCTTGCTGACGGTCGGTGCTTCCAGGCCGGCCTGTTCGGCCAACTCGCTTGCGCTGAGCACCTGATCGCAGTGTGCCGCCAGGACGGTCAGCACGACAGTGGCGTAATCAGTGAGTTTAGTGACGCGCAACATGGGAGCGAATCCGAAAGCGGACCGAAATTGTACTCTTTCCAGCAAGGCAGGGCCAATGGCGCGGTTCAGCCTCCGGCAAGCGTGGCCCATTGCGGTAAGTGCTGCGCTTGTGCTTGGCGCATTGGCGTGCTGCGGTCACAATGAGCGGCCCCAACACTGGACCCTTACATGTCGCGCAAAGTTGCCGCCCGCAAGTCACGTATCCACGGCAATGGCATGTTCGCCCTCGCCCCGCTCCGCAAGGGCGAGCGCATCATTCAATACAAGGGTCGCTTGCGCACGCATGCCGAAGTGGATGCGGACGACACCGGCGACGTGGAGAGCGGGCACACCTTTCTGTTTACGCTCAGCGACGATTACGTGCTGGATGCCAACTACGAAGGCAATGTGGCGCGCTGGATCAACCACAGCTGCGATCCCAATTGCGAAGCGGTGATCGAAGAAGCCGAGGGCGACGACCGCCGCAAGGACAAGATCTTTATCGAGGCCAAGCGCGACATCAAGCCCGGCGAAGAGCTCACCTATAACTACGGCATCACCCTGGCCGAGCGTCACACGCCGCGCCTGAAGAAGATTTGGGAATGCCGTTGCGGCTCCAAGAATTGCACCGGAACGATGCTGCAGCCCAAGCGCTGAGCATGAAGGTGGCGTCACGCACTGACGCCACGCATACATTGGTTCACGGGTGCGCAACGGCGCGCTTCCTAGGGTTTAGGCTTCTTTTTACGAGGAGCCCCACATGTCTTATTCGCTCTCCGGCAAGACCGTCGCCGTGCTGGCCACCGACGGCTTCGAGCAATCCGAACTGACCGAACCGAAGCGCCTGCTGGAATCCTGGGGTGCCAAGGTCGAGGTGATTGCACCTGGCGATAGCGCGAAGATCCGCGCCTGGAATCACACCGATTGGGGCGATTCGGTAGGGGTCGATAGGCAGCTCGGTCAGGCGACAGTTGATCCTTATGACGCACTGGTGTTGCCTGGCGGTGTGCTCAATCCCGATACGCTGCGGACCGACAAGCAGGCAATCGCATTCATTCGCGCGTTTTCTATTGCACAAAAGCCGGTGGCTGCGATCTGCCATGGGCCGTGGTTGTTGCTTGAAAGCGACTTGGTCCGCGATCGCCAAGTCACCTCATGGCAGTCGGTGAAGACGGACCTGATCAATGCCGGCGCGCATTGGCAGGATGCCGAAGTGGTGGTCGATGGTCAGCTGATTACCAGCCGCAAGCCGGATGACATTCCTGCTTTCGCCGCTGCTGTGGCAAAGGCATTGTCAGCATAAGTTTGCATAAACACGATCTTGCGTTCGACACAAAAAAGCCCGGCGCTGCTGCGTCGGGCTTTCTAAGGATGGTCTGATCAACGCGACCGGAAAACGAAGCAACCGCATCCGCCGCGCTGAGGGCGCTCAAATCGCCGATTTTTTGCCGGTTTCGGCACGTTTGCGGGGTGTTGCCTGGATTACAGGCACAGCTTCCCCGCAGCAGGCATTAACGCTTTGCGCGTCAGCCACAGATTCGATAGTGCAAACAGCGTCAGCACCTGTGCGGTGTTCTTCGCCAAACCGCGATAGCGCACCTTGACGTAACCAAACTGACGCTTGATCACCCGAAACGGGTGTTCCACCTTCGCACGCAGGCTGGCTTTGGTGTGCTCCCAGCGCTTGGCCAACTTCAGTTCGCGCTTATTCTTGATCTGCTTCAGCTTCGAGGGCTTCTCCGCGATCAGGTAGCGCAGCGTGCGCTTGCCCTTCATCTCATCGCGCTTGTCCAGCCCGGTGTAGCCGCTGTCGCCGCTCACAGTGTCTTCCTTGCCGTGCAGCAGCTTGTGCGCCTGCGTGATGTCCGCTGCGTTGGCCGCCGTGCATTCCACGTGGTGCACCAGGCCCGACTCATCGTCCACCCCGATGTGCGCCTTCATCCCGAAGAAGTACTGGTTGCCCTTCTTGGTCTGGTGCATGTCCGGATCGCGCTCGCCATCCTTGTTCTTGGTCGAACTTGGCGCCGCAATGATCGTGGCATCCACGATCGTCCCGCCCCGCAGACTCTGCCCTTTACGCGACAGGTGCGCGTTGACCCGGTTGAACAGCTTGCGCGCCAAATCATGCCGCTCCAGCAAATGCCGGAAGTTGAGAATCGTCGTTTCATCCGGCACCTCATCCAGCCCGCCGATCTTCGCAAAACGGCGCATCGACACCGTGTCGTACAGTGCTTCTTCCGCCGATGGATCGCTCAGTGCGTACCACTGCTGCAAAAAGTGGATGCGCAGCATCGTCTCCAGCCGATACGGCTGTCGCCCCGGCTGCCCCGACTTCGGGTAGTGCGGTTCGATCAGTGCCAGCAGATCCTTCCACGGCACGACCTGGTCCATCTCGGCCAAGAACACCTCACGCCGCGTCCGCTTGCGCTTGCCGTTGTACTCCGCATCGCCGAAGGTCAGTTGCATCGTCGTTGTCCCGTTGCGTCTGTGTGATTGTCGCAGGATCAAGGGGAGTTGTTCAGAGTTTCCCTAATGTACAGCGTTGTGCGGCAGTCACCATCAACGCTGGGAACGAAGCTGACTTACTTCCCAGACAGCGCGGCCGCCGGCACCATTTGCTCGATATTCTGGTTGAAGTTGACCGCAACCCGCCCGTTCTGGATACCGACCGATTCCACCTGCACTGCGCCTATGACCGATGCAATTGCCGGATCGATCCGATAGATCGGTTCCTTGCGCGCGTAATCGGCTAGCCAGGTATTGAGCAGCTGGCGGGTGCTGTGGTCGAGCTTTGCACCCGCGTGGGCGGGGCGGAAGTCATCGATGCTGGGTTGGTCGAGATAAAAGCCTTGCTTGGCCACGTCGTAGCGTAGCGCGCTGGTCAAGGTCACGTTGCCGACCGGGGCAGGAGCGCCGCCGGCGGTTGCGACGGCAAGATCGAACGCCATCTTCAGGCGATCGCCTGGCGGCAACGACAGCGCCGGGTTGCTGACCGTCATCGCGACCAGTCCGCCCAGCGCGTCGTGTGTTTGCGGGAAGCGGCCACCCAGATATTGCTGCAGGTCGCTGGCCTGCACGCTGATCTGTTTTCCCTGAATCTGCGGCGCGGCCCAGGCGCCGGTGATGGGCATTGCCAAGGCGAGAGCGAGCATGGATCCGGCAAGCGAACGCAGTTTCATCGGGTAACTCCGGCAACAGGTGACATCACATTAGTCGGCGCCGGTGAACCACGGGTTAGCGCAGCACCGGTTGCAGCGTGGCCGAATAGATTTCCCAGCTGTCGCTGCCGGCGCGGGGCTGCAAACGGTATGCGCCAACCAGGCGCTGCGTACCGGTGGTGGTACGCACCGTCAATTGCACCGGCACTTCGATGCGCTGTGGCGGATGCGCCTGATCCAGCGCAATTGGTGGATCGTTGTTGATGCGCAGCGACTGGATATTGCCGATGGCACGCAAGGCAGCATCGTCCGGCACCGGGGAGGGGCGGCCGCCGGTCCATAGTGCATCGGCATCTGCGCGCGCCGCTCCGGGCAACGCGCCGAGATAGCGTTGGACGGTGGCGCTTGCTTGGGCGTAATTGGCCAGCGCGATGGCATCGTTGGGATCAGTCGCAGGTGCTGATGCTGCGGGTGCGTCGCCTGCATTGCCGGTATTTACCGGGTGCGATGCGCTCGCAGCTTGCATCGCCGACGCATCGCTTGCCTGCGGGTCCGCGCTGCGATGACAGCTGCAACCAGACAATGCGGCTGCCACGACAATCATTCCCATCCAGCGCATGGCACGTCCCCTTCCCCGAGGCGCGCAGTGTAGCGGTTACGTGTGGCGATGCGGCCTTCAGACTCCGGTTGCGGGCTGCACGCGCTGTAGGCGTTCCAACAGCAACTGCAGTTTGGGACGCAAGGCGTCCAGTGCGTCGCTGGGTCGTGCGCGTGGGCGAGCGGCCAGGTCTTCCAGCAATTGCGAGCCCACGGTGAGTGCCGCGCATTCGTCGCTGCTCAGGTCGCGGCGCAGGTGTAGCTCTTCGAGCAGGCGCATCCAATCGGCGCGCGAGCGTTGTTCGAATTCGATGGTGCAGCGGTCGTCACAAGGGCGGCCGTCGTTTTCGATAGGCGTGACCGTGATGCGATAGCGTTTGCGGGACATATGGGTCGCGTCGTTCTGGGCTGTGCTCACCATAGGCGCAGGACGCAACCGTCTCGATAGCGCGGGCCATGACGCAGTGTTCCAGCGTGATCAATTTGCCGGGTGTGGTGCGGGTTTGCGCAGGAGCGGCAGCGGATCGTACGCACCGTTGCGTCCATAGACACCATAGTGCAGATGCGGCGGCGTGCCGCGCGCATTGCCCGTGGTGCCGACGATGCCGAGCGCTGTGCCGGGCTCGACCACATCGCCGACGGTAAGGCCGGCAGCCCAGTCATCCAGGTGCGCGTAGTAATGCCGTTCCATCGCCGGACCCAGGAGCCAGACCTGTTTTCCGCCCAGGCCCTGGTCGCGGATGGCGCTGACCACGCCGCGCGTTGCCGCCACCACTGGTGTGCCGCGTGGCGCGAAGATATCCACGCCTGCATGCGTGCGGTCGCGGCCACGGGGTGCGCCAAAGGTGTCGCCAATCTGTCGCGCACGCACGCCTTCCACCGGCAGATGCAATTTCTCAGGCGGCATCTGCGACAGCTCCCAACTGGTACGGAGTTGATTGGCGATCGGCAGTTGCCAAGCCCAGCGCGCGGCCACCCCTAGCACGCACAGCAGGGCAACCGAAACCAGGACGCTGCGCACCCGCCGTGCAGGGCTGCGTGCGGAACCTGGATGTGCGGACGGTGGAGGTGTGTTCGATGGATCGTTCACAGGCACCTGCAGAGGCGAACCAGCATGCAGGGTAGGGCAGCGGCGATGAGCGGTATGTGCTGTGCGATGCAACGCAGTCGCAAAAAAAGGCGGCCCGCAGGCCGCCTTCATGACATCGGATGCGAGCTCGATTAGAGAGCCGCGTCCTTCAACCTCTTCATCAGGCGGGGCTTGACCTTGGTGGTCGCCGACTTGGCGGCAAAGATCTGCTCTTCCTTGGTGAACGGGTTGATGCCCTTGCGCTTCGGCTTTGCCGGCACGTGCACGGTGGTCAGCTTGAGCATGCCCGGGATGGTGAAAGTGCCGACGCCCTTCTTGCTCAGCGAGGCGTGTGCGGTGGCTTCCAGCGACGCCAGCACGGCGCGCACGTCCTTCGGAGCCAACTGGGTGCTTTCGGCAATGTGCGCGACCAGGCCGGTCTTGCTCAGTGCTTCCTTGATCGGCTTGGGCGCAGCGGACTTGGCAGCAGCGGCCTTGGCCGGCTTTGCGGTCTTGGTTGCGGCGACCTTTTTCACTGCCTTCTTGGGGGCAGCCTTCTTAGCGGCGGTTTTTGCCATGAGTGATGTGTTCCGTATTCGTTGGTGGTGATGGGTCTGCCGACCCAGTCGGCAACGCGAAATGTAGGGCAAGTGCTGCGCGCCGCCAATAGGCAAACGATGAAACAACACGAAAAAAGCGTCTTTCGACGGGGATTCGTTCACCAGCGGCAGAAAAAACGCACAAAACGCATCGCCTTGACCACGCAATGCGCGCGTTCGCTGCATGTCTGACGCATAGCAGCAGATCGTTTGCGCGAGGAAAGACAGTTGCGCGCCTGCGTGGTGATGGTGCAAACAGCCGATGCGGCCAGCTATTTAGCAGTGCGTGTGACAGGAACATGCGCCGTCGATGTGATTGACATCGATTGCAAGCGCTGGCTCGCGCTCCATCAACAGAAATGTAGGGGTTTCTAGCGCCATGCGGCGTTTCTTCTCTACTTGCTCTGTGCCGACCTTGTATTGGCCAAGGGCGCAGGCGCTACGGCCAGGGAGTCGTCTCGTTTTCCTCTTGCAGTGCACGCCGTGCCGAGCAGGCGCGCGTAAGACACGCGCAGGTTTTGCTGCGTCTCACTAATCATTGGCAGCCGACAAACTGCGGCCGCGTTCGGTAGCTGCGGCAATTGCGTTGGCGGTCAGCGCTTCGAAGCCGCCGGCCTGGAATGTCTCGATGGCGGCGTGGGTGGTGCCGTTGGGCGAGGTCACGCGGCGACGCAAGACATCCGGTGCTTCGCCCGATTCGGTGAGCATGCGTGCGGCGCCGAGTAGCGTTTGCAGCACCAGCGTGCGCGCGGTGTCGGCGGGCAGGCCCTGCGCTTGCGCGGCAGCTTCCATTGCTTCGGCCAGCAAAAAGACATAGGCCGGTCCGCTGCCGGAGACCGCGGTCACTGCATCCATCTGCGCTTCGTCGTCGATCCAGATGGTGACGCCGGCGCTGTCCAGCAGTCGGGTTGCCTGCTGGCGTTGCGCGTTGGAGACGCGTGCGTTGGCATACAGCCCGGTGACGCCGGCACCGAGCAGGGCAGGCGTGTTGGGCATCGCGCGCACTACCGCGACATCGCCGCCCGACCAGCGTTGCAACTGCGTGGCGGTGATGCCGGCAGCGATGGAGACCAATAGCGGTTGTTGTGCCTGGGCTAGATCGGCCAGCTGCGCGCAGACTGTTGGCAAGACCTGCGGCTTGACCGCCAACACCCATGTCGCCGCAGCGTCGACTGCGGCGCGCGCATCTTCAACGACCTGCACGCTGAAGTCGCGCGCCAGTGCATCGCGCAGCTCAGCCACCGGTTCGGTCACACGAATGTTGGCAGCCGGTGTGCCTTGCCGGATCAGCCCGGCAATCAGGCTGCGCGCCATGTTTCCGCCGCCGACGAAGGCGATGCGCGCAGTGTCGGAAGATGAGGAAGAAGGCGTGGACGCGACAGGCGTGGTCATTGCAGAACCTTTAATAAGAGATCGATGAGGGGGATGCGATGCGATCAGGCGGAGGCAGCCGGAGCCTGGCCGCGCGCGCCGAACAAGGCTGTGCCTACGCGTACCATGGTGGCGCCGGCCGCGATCGCTTCGGCAAAATCCGAGCTCATGCCCATCGACAAGGTGTCCACCTGCCGGTGACGGGTTTTGAGCTGCTCGAACAGCGCCTGCATGCGCGTAAACGCGGCCTGGCGTCGTGCCTGCTCGGGAAATGGAGCAGGGATCGCCATTAGCCCGCGCAGCTGCAAGCGCGGCTGCAGTGCGATCGCCTCGGCCAGGCTATCGATCGCCTCCGGCGCGCATCCGTGTTTGCTGTCCTCGTCGTCGATGTTGAGCTGGATCAGCACATTCAAGGGCGCGCGGTCGTCCGGGCGGTGGCGTGCCAGCAGCGGAATCAATTTGGCGCGGTCCACCGTCTGCACCCAATCGAAGCACTGGCTGGCCAGTTCGGCCTTATTGGATTGCAGGTGGCCGATCAAATGCCATTCCAGCCCCAGCGCACGCAATTGGGCGATCTTGGCCTCGGCTTCCTGCACGTAGTTTTCGCCGAAGGCGCGCTGGCCTTGCGCGGCCAGCCCGGCCACAGCCTCGGCCGGCTTGGTCTTGGAAACCGCCAGCAGCCGTACGTCGGTACGCGCATGTGCGGCAGCGGCGGCGTGGATGGCGTCGAGAATTTGCTGCAGCGACGAAGCCGGCACGTGGCATTCCGGAGAAGGATGGGAGGGCTATAGTGCCGCCCGCCGCCCTTTCCTTCCAGCTGACGGCTTGCCGTGCGTACATTGATACGACGGCGCCGCGCCTATATGCACGTTGTGTCTGGGCGCGCGGTTAGCCTCAAAGCCCCAGCTCCTCTTCAGTAGCTAGGCGTCCGGCTGGGGCACAGGCGTCTCGTACAATTCCGACCAAGACCCCGACTCAAGTGGAGGCCGCGGCAGCGCAGACGCCGCGCCCGGCAGGCGCTCCGCCCGTACCGGGCGCAAGGCAACCGTTTCAGCCAGCCCCACCCGCGGCCGGCCTGAAGCGGCCCGGGCCGCTTCCCGCCAGCAGCCAGAACGCTATACTGCCGGCCGGGGAGTACCTTCCAATCGCAGCCTAGGGGAAAAGCAGCGCATGGATATCGCTGAACTATTGGCGTTTTCTGTCAAGAACAAGGCATCGGACCTGCACCTGTCTGCAGGGCTGCCGCCGATGATCCGTGTCGATGGCGATGTCCGCCGCATCAATATTCCGGCGCTGGACCACAAGCAGGTGCACGCGCTGGTCTACGACATCATGTCGGACAAGCAGCGGCGCGATTACGAGGAATTCCTCGAAGTCGACTTCTCGTTCGAAATTCCGTCGCTGGCGCGTTTCCGCGTCAATGCGTTCAACCAGAACCGCGGCGCCGGTGCGGTGTTCCGTACCATTCCGTCCGAAGTGCTGACGCTGGAAGACCTGGGCTGCCCGCCGATTTTCCGCCAGTTGATCGACCAGCCGCAGGGCCTGATCCTGGTGACCGGCCCGACCGGTTCGGGCAAGTCGACCACGCTGGCCGGCATGATCGACTACATCAACAAGAACGAATACGGGCACATCCTCATCGTCGAGGACCCGATCGAATTCGTGCACACCTCGCAGAAGTGTCTGA
Source organism: Xanthomonas vasicola pv. musacearum NCPPB 4379 (assembly GCF_000277895.2). Taxonomy (NCBI): domain Bacteria; kingdom Pseudomonadati; phylum Pseudomonadota; class Gammaproteobacteria; order Lysobacterales; family Lysobacteraceae; genus Xanthomonas; species Xanthomonas vasicola. The sequence goes on from NZ_CP034655.1 coordinate 1,574,746, forward strand.
TTAATCAGCGCGAAGTGCACCGCGATACGCACGGCTTTAACGAAGCGCTGCGCTCGGCGTTGCGCGAAGACCCCGACATCATTCTGGTCGGCGAATTGCGCGACCTGGAAACCATCCGCCTGGCGCTCACCGCTGCGGAAACCGGCCACTTGGTGTTCGGCACCCTGCACACCAGCTCGGCGGCCAAGACCATCGACCGCATCATCGACGTGTTCCCGGCCGGCGAGAAGCCGATGGTGCGCTCGATGTTGTCCGAATCGCTGCGCGCAGTGATTTCGCAGGCGCTGCTGAAGAAGGTCGGCGGCGGACGTACCGCAGCGTGGGAAATCATGGTCGGCACCCCGGCCATCCGCAACCTGATCCGCGAGGACAAGGTGGCGCAGATGTATTCCTCGATCCAGACCGGCCAGCAATACGGCATGCAGACGCTCGACCAGCACCTGCAGGACCTGGTCAAGCGCAGCCTGATCACGCGCAACCAGGCGCGCGAGTACGCCAAGGACAAGCGGATATTCGAGTAGCAGGGATTGGGGATTCGGCATTGGGGATTCGCAACGGCGATTTCCCGGCCGGACCCCGCTCTTGCGAATCCCGAACTCTACTCCCGAATCCCTGCTCCAGAGGAGCACGCCATGAGCACCATCGACTTCACCTCCTTCCTCAAGCTGATGGCGCATCAGAAGGCGTCGGACCTGTTCATCACCTCGGGAATGCCGCCGGCCATCAAGGTGAATGGCAAGATCAGCCCGATCACCCAGACGCCGCTGACTGCGCAGCAGAGCCGCGATCTGGTGTTGAACGTGATGACGCCCTCGCAGCGCGAGGAATTCGAAAAAACGCACGAGTGCAACTTCGCCATCGGCGTGTCCGGGGTCGGACGTTTTCGCGTGAGCTGCTTCTACCAGCGTAATCAGGTGGGCATGGTGCTGCGCCGGATCGAAACGCGCATCCCCACCGTGGACGAGCTGAGCCTGCCGCCGGTGATCAAGACGCTGGCGATGACCAAGCGCGGCATCATCATCTTCGTTGGCGCCACCGGTACCGGTAAGTCGACTTCGCTGGCTGCGATGATCGGCTACCGCAACCAGAATTCCACCGGGCACATCATCACCATCGAAGACCCGATCGAGTTCGTGCACAAGCACGAGGGTTGCATCATCACCCAGCGCGAAGTCGGCATCGACACCGACAGCTGGGAAAACGCGCTGAAAAATACCCTGCGCCAGGCGCCGGACGTGATCATGATCGGCGAGGTGCGCACCCGCGAGGGCATGGATCACGCGATCGCCTTCGCCGAAACCGGCCACCTGGTGCTGTGTACGCTGCACGCCAACAACGCCAACCAGGCGATGGACCGCATCATCAACTTCTTCCCGGAAGATCGCCGCAACCAGCTGTTGATGGATCTGTCGCTCAATCTCAAGGGCGTGGTCGCGCAGCAGCTGATTCCGACGCCGGACGGCCGTAGCCGCCGCGTGGCGATGGAAATCATGTTGGGCACGCCGCTGGTGCAGGATTACATCCGCGACGGCGAGATCCACAAGCTCAAGGAGATCATGAAGGAGTCCACCAACCTGGGCATGCGTACCTTCGATCAGAGCCTGTTCGAGCTCTACCAGGCCGGCGAAATCAGCTATGAAGACGCGTTGCGCTACGCCGACTCGCAGAACGAGGTGCGCCTGCGCATCAAGCTGTCGCAAGGTGGCGATGCCAAGACCTTGTCTCAGGGCCTGGATGGTGTGGAGATTGCCGAGGTTCGATAAGGACTGCGGCAGTCACGCAGGACGTGCAGTAGGTAAAGATTCCAACCCGGCCCGCAGTGGGGCGAGATCTGATCGCGGGTGCCAAGTGGACGAGCCGGTCGCGGTGGTATTGCGCCATTGAACTGGAAGCTGGCTTTGCGGTTGGTCGCACGCATCGCACCGGATGACTTAAGCCCGGCTGCGCTGCGCACCGGCGTGCTGAGGTTTCAGATGTCACCGCGCCAGCCGATAGTGTTTAATGTCCGCACCCCACTGCAGTCCCCACCCGTGAGCCTTCCCGATTCCGATCTCTGTCCGGAGCAAGAGCCGTTGCCCGACGACGGCGCCGTGGTGACATCCGGTCCGTTAACCCCGCCGCCTGATTCGGCTGGGACTGCCGCCGACGACCACGCTTTCCATCATTCGGTTGTAGAGGATGTGCAAGGCATGGTGTTGGCGACCCTGGTCGCATCGCTTGGTCTGGCCATCTTTGCCAAGGGTGGCTTGATGATCGGTGGCATGGCGGGCGTGGCCTTCTTGCTGCACTACGCGCTGCACTGGCATTTCGGGCTGGTGTTCGTGTTGGTCAATCTGCCGTTCTACTGGCTGAGCGTGCGCCGCATGGGCTGGGAATTCACCTTGAAGACCTTTGTGGCGGTGGGTGCATGCGGGGCGCTCACCGACCTGCTGCCGCGCTGGGCCGAGTATGCGCACGTCGAGACGCTGTTTTCGGCGATCGTCGGTGGCGCGCTGGCGGGGTTGGGCATCCTGTTCTTCATTCGCCATCGCGGCAGCCTGGGTGGCATCGGCATCCTGGCGGTGTACCTGCAGCGCGAGCGTGGCTGGAGTGCCGGCAAGGTGCAGATGAGTTTCGACGCGATGTTGATGCTGGTCGCATTCTTCGTGCTGACGCCGGATAAGGTGCTGTATTCGGCCATCGGCGCGTTGATGCTGAGTTTGGTGCTGATGTTCAATCACCGCCCGCATCGTTATATGGGTCTGTAACGTCTGCCGACGACCGCTTGAGTGGTAAACAGGCCGCGAGCAGTTACCAGATGGGCGTGGCTGGGCACAGGAGCCCGAGCGTGCGAGTGGTGCATGGCGCTGCGAGTATTATCCGCGTGCACCTGGGCGGCGCAGTTGGTTTGTTCGCTGTTCTAAGTGCCTTCGCGTGGCGGGCAATCGGTAGGCAATTGCAGCCGTTGCATCAAACCGCGCGCATCGAACGGCGCATGCACCTTCATGTCGTTGTCGAAGTAGCAGTAGACATCGCGCGAGGCGCGCTTGCGCGCAGGTGCGCCGACGCGTGCCGCATCGTCCGGTTCGCCGCCGCTGGCCCAGGCGGCAATGCGTGCCGCCCAGCGATCTAAGGCACTATCGCTGTAGCCGCTGGCGTACAACTGTGCATCGCCATGCAGACGCAGATAGACGAAATCGGCGCTGACGTCTTCCAGATACGGAAATTTCCCCGCAGTGTCGGCAACTATCACGGCAACATTGTGCCGCCGCAGCAGACGCATACAGGCCAGATCGCAGAAGCTGTCGTGGCGCACTTCCAGTGCGTGACGGATCGGCCGCTGATGATCGATCGCCAGTGCGCTACGGCCCTGCATCAGCGCAGTGTCGCGCTTGTGCGCCAGTGCCAGTGCCACCTCGCTATCGCGCGGCAGGCTGCTCAGAAACGCATCCAGCAGATCGGCATCGAAACGTAATGTTGGCGGTAGCTGCCACAGGATCGGTCCAAGTTTGGCGCCCAGCCGCAGCACACCGGAGGCGAAGAAGTTGGCCAGCGCCTGGTCGCAATCGCGCAGGCGCTTCATATGGGTGATGAAGCGTGGACCCTTGACCGAGAAGACAAAGTCGTCCGGCGTTTCGTCATGCCAGCGCTGGAAGCTTTCCGGACGCTGCAGGGAATAAAACGAGCCATTGATTTCCACACTGGGAAAGCAACCTGCGGCGTACTCGAGCTCGCGCCGCTGGGCCAGGCCGGCTGGATAAAACGTGCCGCGCCAGCGCGCATAGCGCCAGCCGGAAATGCCAATACGAATCGCCATGTCGCGAGCATTTCGTGTGCGGTGTGCAAGAGGTGTCTAGCCGCGCTGGACCGTGCGCGTTCTTTTGGGCTTGTGCGCCTGTATCCACGGTGGTGCCAGTGGCTGGATCTGCGCAAACACCGGGCAGTCGGCATGGTGCGCACCGGGCAGGTAGCCTAGGCTCATCAGGAACTCGCCGGTGATTTCGCCGCCGGTGAAGCGGAAGGTCTTCTTGAACAGCTTGATCCAGGCCGGTTTGTCAAGCGGATGGTGTGCGTCCAGCCACTGCGCGAAGCTGCCGTGCGTGGCGCGCAAGCTCTGGGTGACCTGTGCGTTGTGAATTGCCGCCAGCACCTTGAGGCGATTGCGGATGATGCCGGCATCGCCCATCAACCTGGCGATGTCGGCGTCGCCGTACGCGGCGACGGTGTCCACGTCAAAGCCGTCATAGGCCTGCTGGAAATTGACACGCTTACGCAGGATGGTTTCCCAGCTCAGTCCAGCCTGGTTGATTTCCAGCACCAGTCGCTCGAACAATTCGCGTTCGTCGCGCTGCGGAAAGCCGTATTCGTGGTCGTGGTAGTGCCCATGAACCGGATGGCCCGGGGCGATGCTGCAATAACCGCTCATGAGTGTGCCTGTGATGGTGGAGCAGGAGGCGAATCGCATGCCGGCAGCGGCGACATCGGGGCGACGAAGCAACTGGCGGATTGATCGGTTCGCCATTTGCACAGCTGCACCGCTTTCGGCTGCATCACCACTTGCACCCGTTGCGATCAAGCTGAACGCGCTGGTCAGGTGCAGCAGATGGACAACGGCAAAGCGCGCTGCCCCGGAAGCATTGATCGCTGCAAGGTGCCAGCAAACCCCAGTATGGCAGCAGCTCTGCGCGCGGCGAAGCGAACGGCTAGAATGCGGCCATGTCTGTTTTGTCCACGCCTCTGGCCAACCAACTGCTGATTGCGCTTCCGGCGCTGTCCGACCCCACCTTTTCGCGCAGCGTCGCGCTGATCTGCCAGCACGACGAGAACGGCGCCATGGGCGTGCTGGTCAACCGACCCTCCGAATACACCTTGGGCGAAGTGTTGGCGCAGATGGGCATCGACACCGACGATGAGCCGCTGCGCGAGCAGATCGTGCTCAGCGGCGGGCCGGTGCACCCGGAGCGCGGCTTTGTGATCCACGACGATGCGCGCGAATGGGATTCCAGCCTGGAAGTGGGGCAGGGCGTGTTCCTGACCACCTCGCGCGACATTCTTGAGGCCATGGCGGCCGGCAACGGCCCGCGCAATGCGCTGGTGGCGCTGGGCTGCGCCGGTTGGGGCGCAGGCCAGCTGGAATTCGAACTGGGCGAGAACAGCTGGCTCACCGCGCCGTCGGATGCCAATGTGCTGTTCGCCACCGCGCTGGAAGATCGCTGGCAGACCGCCGCCGGGCGTATTGGCGTGGACCTGTTCCGGCTTACGGATTATTCCGGGCATGCCTGAGGCGGGCGTGATCCGTTCCGATGGCACGGTACTGGGCTTCGACGTGGGGTCGCGCCGGATCGGCGTCGCTGTCGGCACGGCTCTCGGTGCGGGCGCGCGTGCGGTCGCCGTCATCAACGTGCATGCCAGCGGCCCCGACTGGGTTGCGCTGGACCGCGTGCACAAGGAATGGCACCCCGACGGCCTGGTAATCGGCGACCCGCTGACACTGGACGACAAAGACCAACCTGCACGCAAGCGCGCGCATGCGTTCGCCCGCCAACTGCGCGAGCGTTACGCGCTGCCGGTTGTGCTGATCGACGAGCGCTCCAGCTCGGTTGAGGCCGCGCAGCGTTTCGCGCGCGAGCGCGCCGATGGGCGCAAGCGCCGCCGCGATGCCGAAGCGCTCGACGCCATGGCCGCTGCGGTGATCGTCGAACGCTGGTTGGCTGCCCCCGACCAAGCCACCCTTCTTCCTTGACTCCCGACCTGCGATGACCACCATGCAACTCGATTCGGACGGACGCCTGCGTCACCTGCTCACCCTGGAAGGACTGCCGCGCACCACGTTACTGCAATTGCTTGACCGCGCCGGCCAGATCCGCGATGCGGCGGTGGGGCGTGTGGGCAAGCGCAGTGTGCTGGCGGGCACCGCGGTATGCACGCTGTTCTTCGAACCCTCCACGCGCACGCGCAGTTCCTTCCATCTGGCGGCGCAGCGGCTGGGCGCGGACGTGCTCAATTTCGATGCCTCCACCTCATCCACCCGCAAGGGCGAAACCGCGCGCGATACGCTGAAGAATCTCGAAGCGATGGGCGTGCGCGGCTTTGTGGTGCGTCACCCCGACGACGGCGCGGTGGAAGCGATGGCCGCCGCCGCAGGCGAGGGCACCGCGTTGATCAATGCCGGCGACGGACGCAGCGCGCATCCCACCCAGGGTCTGCTCGACATGCTCACCTTGCGTCAGGCCAAGGGCACTGATTTTTCCAAGCTGAAGGTGGTCATCGTCGGCGACGTCAAGCATTCGCGCGTGGCGCGCTCGGACCTACATGCCTTGCGCACGCTGGGCGCCGGCGAAATCCGCGTCTGTGGCCCGGCGAGCCTGCTGCCCGACGACGATATGCTGGATGGCTGCGTGGTCGGCCAGGATTTCGATGCCATGCTCGAAGGCGCCGATGCGCTGATGATGCTGCGGCTGCAGCGCGAGCGCATGGAAGAAGGCCTGGCGCCATCGCTGGAGCAATACCACACCGAATACGGCCTGACCCGCGAGCGTTTGGCACGCGCCGGCCGCGATGCCGCAGTGCTGCACCCGGGCCCAATCAACCGCGGCGTGGAAATCACCGATGAAGTGGCCGATGGCGCGCAGTCTTGTGTGCTGCGGCAGGTCGCCAACGGCGTCGCCGTGCGTATGGCTGTGCTGGAAACTCTGCTGTGCTAAGAGCAACCAACAAAGCGACTGCGCTTACGCCAGGCGGGCGCGGCCGGTGCTCAGAATCGGCATATATCACTCGTACACTGCGGTTCCTGCGCGCTGTCCGCACCCACCTGACGGCCGCTCGCTACGTCTCGTTGGCCGCTCTGAAAACGGCTGCGCAGTCGCTTTATTTGACGCGCCAAGAGCTGCAACGCGACTGCACACTTAAGGAACCTCTGAACAACTCACCACAGATACGCGACACTACCCGCCTCATGTTGAGGAGTGATCCATGCAACTGACGTTCGGTGACGCTGAGGGCCTGGGCAAGCGCAAGCAGACCCGGCGCGAGATCTTCCTGGCCGAGATGGAGCAGGTGATTCCGTGGCAGCAACTGCTCGGGCTGATCGCGCCGCACTATCCGGTGTCGGGGCGGCCCGGGCGGCAGCCGTACGCACTGGCGACGATGTTGCGGATTCATCTGCTGCAGCAGTGGTATGCGTTGAGCGATCCGGCAATGGAAGAAGCGCTGCACGAGATTCCGACCTTACGGCGATTTGCCCAGCTCGGCGGGTTGGACGACATTCCCGACGCGACCACGATTCTCAATTTTCGGCGCCTGCTGGAGACCCATGGTCTTGCCGCGCGGATGCTGGAAGCGGTCAACGCGCATCTGGCGCGCAAGGGCCAGAGCCTGCGGTCGGGCACGATCGTCGATGCGACGCTGATCGCTGCACCCAGTTCGACCAAGAACGCCGATCACGCACGCGACCCTGAAATGCATCAGACCAAGAAAGGCAATCAGTGGTATTTCGGGATGAAGGCGCACATCGGCGTGGATGAGTTTTCCGGGCTGGTGCACCACGTCCATTGCACAGCGGCCAATGTCGCCGATGTCACGGTGATGCACACGTTGCTGCATGGCAAAGAAGACAGCGTGTTCGGCGACAGCGGCGACACCGGTGCAGACAAACGCGAAGAGCTGCAGGACTGCGAAGCTGCATTCTTCATCGCCGCCAGGCCCTCGACGATCCAAGGCATCGGCAACAACCGCGAGCGTGCCCGGCAACAGCGTTGGGAGCACTTCAAGGCCAGCGTGCGCGCGAAGGTGGAGCATCCATTCCGGGTGATCAAACGTCAATTCGGCTACACCAAGGTCCGCTATCGCGGCTTGGCCAAGAACACCGCACACGTGCTGACCTTGTTTGCGCTCTCCAACCTGTGGATGAAGCGAAAGCAGTTGCTGCCGGCTATGGGGAGCGTGCGCCTGTAAACCGGGCAATTCCCCCGGAAAGCGCCAGAAATGGCAAAAATCCGAAGCTCCAAACGCCACTCTTCGGAAACATGCCACCTTCCGCCCTGTCAGGCATCGTTGTTCAGACCTTCCTTAACGGGCGATCGCGTTTGATCTTTGAATCGTTAATTGCGAAGAGACAGCGCCTTTTTGCCGAACGCACACCTGATCCGCTCCGCGGTCGCGTTCGATGCGCAACTTCATGAGTGCAGACAAACCGTCGCTTGCTGCCGGACGCACTCCGCAATCTGCTCTTGCGATTCCCGATTCCCGATTCCCGATTCCCGATTCCCGATTCCCGATTCCCGATTCCCGATTCCCGCACCATCAGCTAACGCTCACTCACCTATCGTGACGGCTCCTTTCAGCGCAGGAGATCGCAATGGGTATTTCACGTCACGCCACCGCTCAGTGGGAAGGCGACCTCAAGACTGGCAAGGGCCAGCTCAGCACGCCGCAGAGCGGCTTGATGGACAACACCCGCTATGCCTTCAGCAGCCGCTTCGGCGACGAGAGGGGCACCAATCCGGAAGAGCTCATCGCCGCTGCGCATGCCGGTTGTTTCACCATGGCGTTGTCTGCCCAGTTGACCGAAGCCGGCTTTCCGCCGATTTCGCTGGATACGCGTGCCGATGTGGATTTGTCGATGGAAGGCGGCCCGCAGTTGTCGCAGATCCGTCTCAAGCTCAAGGCGGTGGTGCCGGGCATCGACGAAGCCACGTTCCGTGAGCTCGCCGATACCGCCAAGAAAAATTGCCCGGTGTCCAAGGCACTCAGCGCCGTGCCGATCAGCCTGGAAACCGAGTTTTCCAGCTGATACCAACACCGCTGCGACGCGCCGGCACACGTACCCGGCGCGCGCAGCTGGCGGAAACCTGAATAGGGCTTTTCAAGGCCGCTTTGGTTCAGGGCGGTTTCACTGGCACAGGCCGAGCATCGGCAGCGTGTCCTCCCTATGAAGCTGCCGCAATGAAAACTCTTGTGCTTGGTGCTCTGGTGATGGGTCTGGTCGTGGCGGGTAATGCCACGGCACAGCGCTATGACAGCGGCTACAGCAATTACGGCCGCAGCGGCTACGAGGATGGTCGTTACGAATATGCGCGCGTCGTGCGCGTGGATCCGATCATCGTTGCCGATTCTTACAACGAACGCACCAGCGAACGTTGCTACGACCGTCCCGCTAACGGTTACTACACCAGCAACGACGGCTACTACCGCGATGGCTACGGCCAGTCCGGTGTGTCCAATCGCGGTGTCGCCAGTGTTATCGGCGGTATCGCGGGCGCAGTGCTCGGCAGCCAGGTCGGCGGCGGCAATGGGCGTCTGGTAGGTACCGCCGTGGGCACCATGGCCGGCGTCGCAGCGGGCCGCTCGATCTACGAGGCCAACAACCGCACTTACCAGGGCAACGTCAGGGTCTGTGAGCCGGTGTCCTACCGCCGCGAACGCGACCGCGTGGATGGCTACGATGTGACCTACGAATACGCTGGCCGTACGTATCACACGCATAGCGATTACAACCCGGGCGACCGTATCCGTGTGCGCGTGGACGTACGTCCTGACTGATCAGTGCGCGACCCATGTGGTGCCGCTGGCTGATTGCGACATCGGGTTGCACAAGAACGCTGCGGGCAACCGCAGCGTTTTTGTTTTTGCGGCGAGGGTCGCAGGCTGCAGTAGTGCGCTGTCAGTGGTGCTTGGGCGTTGATTGAAGCGATGCACCGGTCTGCATCGCAGGCGTCTGACGCGCTGACCACCGGTTGGACGCGCCGCGCTCGTAACCAGCATTTAGCAGCACTGGCTGGCACGGCGCGGTTCTGCCTTGAATCCCGCGCATTGAGTCCGGCGCGGCAGTCTTGTTGCCCGCTCTACGCCCAATCCAACGTGCCGCGAATCACCGTCTGCACCTGACCACCCGACCACACATCGCCGTCGGTATCGATGCGCAGTTCCAGCAAGGCGTCGAAGCCGATTTCGCGGCCCTGGCTGACCACGTAGCGGCGATCGGTGCCGGGCAGTGTGCGTTTGCTGTCCAGCCACGCGGCAAGCACCGCATTGGCCGCGCCGGACGCTGCATCTTCGAAGCGCCGGCCATTGCCGACGAAGGCGCGCACCGCCAGATCGTAGGCGCCCGGAGCGGCGGCGCGGGCATAGGCAAAGACGCCCATGCTGCCGGTGGATTCGGCCAAAGCAGCGATGGTGTCCCAGTCCGGTTGCAGGCCGCGCAACGCGGTTTCGCTGGCCAGTTCCACCACCCACCAGGTGCGGCCGCCGTCCATCAACGCAGGCGGCAACGTGCCCAACGGCCAGCCGTGCAGCGCATCGCGCAGGCGCGGGTCGTCGGCGTGAACCTGCTCGGCTACGCGCGCGCGCGGTGTACGGATTGCGATGCTGCGGTGGCCATTGCGCTGCTCCACACGCAGCGGCAACTGACCGGCGATACCGTCCTGCACCAGCACGCCCTCTACCGGTGCAGCCAAGCCAGCTTCAAGCACGGCATGGGCGGTGCCCACGCTGGGGTGGCCGGCAAACGGCACCTCTTTTTGCGGTGAAAACATGCGCAGCCGGTAGCTGGTGTGTGCATCTGCGGCGGGAAACACGAAGGTGGTTTCTGGCAACTTGGTCCAGCGTGCAATGGCCTGCATCGCTGCATCGTCCAGGCCCTGCGCATCCAGGACTACTGCAAGCGGATTGCCGCTGCCGGGGCGGGCGGAAAACACATCCAGTTGCAGGAAACGGCGAGTGGTCATAGGCGTCGATCCGCAGTCAGGGCGCGGCAGCTTACCAATCGATGCGGCCGTCGATCACCTGAAGCGTCGTTCCGCCAATCCAAACTTCGTCCTGATCGTCCACCTCCACATGGACGCGGCCATCGCGGCCGACCTCGCGGCCCTGGCTGGCGACATAGCGCAATCCGGCCCCGGGCAAACGTCTTTCGCCATGCAGGCGTGCGCCAATGCAGGCATTGGCGCTACCGGTGACCGGATCTTCCGGAATGCCATCGCCGGGGCAGAAGGCGCGAACTACAAGGTCTGCTTCGCCATCGTGCAAGGGCGCATAGATGGCCAGCCCGCAGGCGGCGCTGGCCTGGCTGAGGCGGGCGATGGCGGCAAGGTCCGGGGTTGCCTGCCGCACCGCCTGTGCGTCGGCCAGCTCCAGTAACCACCAGTTCGGGCCGTTGTTCCAAAGCGCAGCTGGCTGCAGAGCCACGCGCAGCTCAGCGCAGGCCGCATGCAATGCGTCGGCGTATGTATCGCCCGTATCGATGGCGCGTGCGCGTGGCGCGCGCAGCCGCACCAACAGGGCGCCGTGCCGGTCGACCACCTCCACCGGCAGCACGCCGGCCGCGCATTGTTGGCGAAGCTGGCCGTCGGGTGTGTAAGCGGTTACGCCGTGGGTCACTGCTGCCCACGCCGCGCCGACGCTGGGGTGACCGGCGAACGGTAGCTCGGCGCGCGGGGTGAAGATGCGGATGTGGTAATCCGCATCGGGCACGCTGACCGGCAGGAAGAAGATCGTCTCGGACAGGTTCAGCCACGCGGCAATCTGCTGCATCTGCTCGGACGACAGTGTCTCTGCATTGAAGACCACGCCCAGCGGGTTGCCGCTGCCGGCCTGGCCAGCGAAAACATCCAGTTGCAGATAGCGGTGCTTGCTCATGGCTGGAAATCTCGTCGAAAGAGGGTGCGCCGATAGTTGCAGTGCAAACCGATGCGGCAGTGGAGGTGGCGCCGCGCGCCCTGTGATCGCATGCGGGGTCATGCGAGCGGCATTGGCAGTAGAATCGGAAGTTCCGCTCGGTGTACCGGGCATCTTCCCCCATCCTAAACACCTATCTCAATGTCAGCTCCCCACTCTACCGATCGTTGGATCGTCCTCAAGTTCGGCGGCACCTCGGTGTCGCGTCGTCATCGCTGGGACACGATTGGAAAACTGGCGAGCAAACGGGCCAGCGAAAGCGGCGGCCGCGTGCTGGTGGTGGTGTCCGCATTGTCGGGCGTGACCAACGAACTTACCGCCATTGCCGATGGTGCCGCCGACAGCGCACAGCGCGTGGCCGCACTGGACCAACGCCATCGTGAGTTTCTGGCCGAGCTCGAACTGGACGCCGATGCGGTGCTGGGCGAGCGACTGGCCGCACTGCACGCATTGCTGAGCGACGCGCGCGCTGCAGCGCGCACGCTGGAGTGGCAGGCCGAGGTGTTGGGGCAGGGCGAGTTGCTGTCGTCCACCATCGGTGCGGCGTATCTGCATGCCAGCGGCCTGGACATGGGCTGGCTGGATGCGCGCCAGTGGCTATCGGCGCTGCCGCCGCAGCCCAATCAGAGCGAATGGTCCAAGCGCTTGTCGGTGTCGTGCCAATGGCAGTCCGATGCTGATTGGCGCGCACGTTTCGCTGCGCAGCCCACGCGCTTGTTGATCACCCAGGGCTTCATTTCGCGGCACGCCGATGGTGGTACCGCGATTCTGGGCCGCGGTGGTTCGGACACCTCGGCGGCCTACTTCGGTGCGTTGCTTGGCGCCAGCCGGGTAGAAATCTGGACCGACGTGCCCGGCATGTTCAGCGCCAACCCGAAAGAGGTGCCGGACGCGCGCCTGCTGACGCGGCTGGACTATTACGAAGCGCAGGAAATCGCCACCACCGGCGCCAAGGTGCTGCATCCGCGCTCGATCAAACCGTGCCGCGATTCCGGCGTACCGATGGCGATTCTGGACACCGAGCGCCCCGATCTGCCGGGCACCAGCATCGACGGCAATGCCGAGCCGGTGTTGGGCGTCAAGGCGATCAGCCGCCGCAACGGCATCGTGCTGGTGTCGATGGAAGGCATCGGCATGTGGCAGCAGGTCGGCTTCCTGGCCGATGTGTTTACGCTGTTCAAGAAGCATGGCCTGTCGGTGGATTTGATCGGTTCTGCCGAGACTAACGTCACCGTGTCGCTGGATCCTTCGGAAAATCTGGTCAACACCGATGTACTGGCGGCGTTGTCGGCCGATCTGTCGCAGATCTGCAAGGTCAAGATCATTGTTCCGTGCGCGGCCATCACCCTGGTCGGGCGCGGCATGCGCTCACTGCTACACAAGCTCTCCGACGTGTGGGCCACGTTCGGGCAGGAGCGCGTGCACATGATTTCGCAGTCGTCCAACGACTTGAATCTGACCTTCGTCATCGACGAATCCGATGCGGATGGCTTGCTGCCGATCCTGCATGCGGAACTCATCGATAGCGGTGCGATGCCGGTCAGCGAGGGCGACGTGTTCGGCCCACGCTGGCGCGAGATCATCGGCTCGGTACGCCCGCGCCCCACGCCGTGGTGGCATGCCGAGCGCACGCATCTGTTGTCGCTCTCCAAGGCCGGGACGCCGCGCTATGCGTACCACCTGCCCACAGTGCGCGAGCGTGCGCACGCATTGGCGCAGATCGCCGCAGTGGATCAACGCTATTACGCAATCAAGGCCAACGCGCATCCGGCCATTTTGATTGCGCTGGAACAGGCCGGCTTCGGGCTGGAATGCGTCTCGCATGGAGAATTGCGCCGCGTGTTTCAGGCGCTGCCCGAGCTGTCGCCGCGGCGCGTGCTCTTCACGCCGAGCTTTGCACCCAAGGCCGAATACGAAGCGGCATTTGCGCTGGGCGTGACCGTTACCGTAGATAACGTCGAAGCGCTACGCAACTGGCCCCAGCTCTTCCGTGGCCGCAATATCTGGCTGCGCATCGACCTGGGTCACGGCGACGGTCATCACGAGAAGGTCAACACCGGTGGCAAGGCCTCCAAGTTCGGGTTGTCGTCCACACGCGTGGATGAATTTGTCGAAGTGGCGCGCACGCTCGAAGTCACCATCACCGGCGTGCATGCGCACCTGGGCAGTGGCGTGGAGACCGGCGAACACTGGCGGATGATGTATGACGAACTGGCCGGCTTTGCACGCCGCATCGGCACGGTGGAGACCATCGACATTGGTGGCGGCTTGCCGATCCCGTACAGCGCCGAAGACGAGCCGTTTGATCTGGATGTGTGGGCCAAGGGCCTGGCCGAGGTCAAGGCCGTGCATCCGGGCTATCGCCTGGCAATCGAGCCGGGCCGCTATCTGGTGGCCGAAGCCGGTGTGCTGATCGCCAGCGTCACCCAGGTGATCGAAAAGGATGGCGTGGAGCGCGTGGGCCTGGATGCGGGCATGAACACCTTGATGCGCCCGGCGTTGTACGACGCCTGGCACGACATCGAAAACCTCAGCCGGCTGGATGCGCCGGCCGATGGCACGTTCGATATCGTTGGGCCGATCTGCGAATCGTCGGACGTGTTCGGCAAGCGCCGCCGCCTGCCCTCGGCCACTGCGCCCGGCGATGTGGTACTGGTGGCCGACACCGGCGCTTACGGCTACTCGATGGCCAGCACCTACAATCAGCGCGAATTGCCACGCGAAGAGGTGATCGATGCGCCCGCTGGCTGAGTTCGTTGTACTCAGCACGCTGGCCGGTGGCGTGGCGATGGTGTTTTCCACTGCCATCGACATCGCCGGGCAACCGATGCCGTGGACCGACAGTTTGAAGTGGGTGCTGCCCGCGTTGGTTGCTGCCGGCATCGGCGCGTGGAGCGCAGCGTTCTGGCAGCGTCGGCGCCGCGAGCGCGCACCAGCGCCACGTGCCGGCGGCATGGCATTACGCACGGTGGTGTTGAGTGCGCTTGGCTATCTGCCGGCGTTGCTGCTGTATCTGCTGGTCGCGTTGGCAATCACTGGCGATGGGCAGGTGATTCGCTCTGACGTCATGCTGCTGTTGTTCGTGATCGGTTGCCTGCCGCTGCTGTGGGCCGCGGTGCCGTTTTCCATGATTGAATATGTCCTGTGCCGACGTTATCTACGTCGTGTGCGTGTTCCTGCAGGTAGTCCATGAGCGCTTTCGACAAACACCAGATTTCCACCTTCCGTTTCGTGCGTTGTGCACTCGACGCACAGACCGGCCTGGCGACGCTGGTGTATGCCTTCGATCAAGGCCAGGAGCTGGTCGAGACCGTTGCCGTACCGGGCGCGCCATTTGCGCTGGACGCGGCGAACGCGACTGCCATGCAGCAGGCGTTGCAGCTGCTGCATCTCATTGCTGGGGTGAGTTATTTCAAGGCCGCGGTGCCGCCAAACATCGCCATCGATAGTTACAGCATCGATGCCGAGACTGCCGCGCTGGTAGAAAGCGTGTACCTGCACGGCCTGGGCGAATTTGCGTACCGCAATTGCTTGAATCTGCACGGCAAGATCCGCTTTCCGGTCGCTGCGCCGGCGGCTGCCGCTGCGCCGGCGTTGGGGCTGCGCGAGCATGCGCTGGTGGCGATCGGTGGCGGTAAGGATTCGCTGGTTAGTATCGAAGCGCTGCGGCATGCCGGTATCGATCAGACCGTCAGCTGGATCGGCGGCTCGCAACTGATTCGTGCCTGCGCCGAGCGCACCGGTTTGCCGGTGCTCAACATCGGCCGCGTGCTGGCGCCGGAATTGTTCGAGCTCAATCGCCAGGGCGCCTGGAACGGGCATATCCCGGTGACTGCGGTGAACTCGGCCATTTTGGTGCTGGCAGCGCTGCTCAATGGCGTGGACCAGGTGGTGTTCTCCAACGAACGCTCGGCCAGCTATGGCAGCCAGATCCCCGGCACCGGCGAGGTCAATCACCAGTGGTCCAAGGGCTGGGCCTTCGAACAGGCCTTCGGCGATTACGTGCAGCGGCATGTGGCGGCCGATCTGCGCTACTACTCGTTGCTGCGGCCGCTCTCCGAATTGGCGGTGGCGCGGCAATTCGCCAGGACCGATCACTACGACGCGCATTTTTCCAGCTGCAATCGCAACTTCCACATCATGGGCGAACGCCCGGTGCATCGCTGGTGCGGCGTGTGCCCGAAGTGCCATTTTGTGTTTCTGGCGCTGGCACCGTTCATGCCCAAGACGCGGCTGGTCAACATCTTCGGGCGCAATCTGCTCGACGATGCGACGCAGGCCGGCGGTTACGATGCGTTGCTGGAATTTCAGGACCACAAGCCGTTCGAATGCGTGGGCGAAGGCCGCGAATCGCGCGCGGCGATGGCAGTGCTGGCTAGCCGCGCCGAGTGGAAGGAAGACGCATTGGTAAAGCGCTTTATCCGCGACATCCAGCCGCAGCTCGACCCCAATGACCTGCAGGTCGAGCCACTGATGGCCATCGATGGCGAGCACCGGATTCCGTCGGCGCTGTGGGAGCGCGTGCGTGCGAATTTCGCAGCTTGAAGGCAAGGTGGTTGCATTGTGGGGCTGGGGGCGCGAAGGACGCGCGGCGTATCGCGCAGTGCGCGCGCAGCTGCCCGCCCAACCGCTGACGGTGTTCTGCAACGCTGAAGAGGCGCGCGAACTCGAAACGCTCGCAGATGCAACCTTGCAAGTGGAAACCGATGCCAGCGCGCAGGCGTTAGGGCGTTTCGCAATCGTGGTGAAGTCGCCCGGCATCAGCCCGTATCGCGCCGAGGCACTGGCCGCCGCCGCGCAGGGCACGCAATTCATTGGCGGCACCGCGCTGTGGTTTGCCGAGCACGCGCAGCCGGACGGCAGCGTGCCCGGCTCCATCTGCATCACCGGTACCAAGGGCAAGAGCACCACCACTGCGTTACTGGCGCACTTGCTGCGCACGGCCGGGCATCGCACCGCGTTGGTCGGCAATATCGGCCAGCCCTTGCTGGAAGTGCTGGCACCGCAGCCGCCACCGGCGTATTGGGCAATCGAGTTGTCCAGCTATCAAACCGCTGATGTCGGACGCAGCGGCGCGCGCCCCGAGCTGGCGCTGGTGCTGAATCTCTTTCCCGAGCATCTGGACTGGCACGGCGATGAGGCACGCTATGTGCGCGACAAGCTGTCGCTGGTGACCGAAGGCCGGCCGCGGATCGCCTTGCTCAACGCTGCCGACCCGCTGCTCGCCAGTTTGCAGCTGCCCGACAGCCAGGTGCTGTGGTTCAACCATCCCGAGGGCTGGCACCTGCGTGGCGATGTGGTCTATCGCGGCGAACACACCATTTTCGATACTGCCAACGTGCCGCTGCCGGGCGAGCACAACCGCCGCAACCTGTGCGCGGTGCTCGCGGCGGTAGAAGCGCTTGGGCTGGGTGCCGCCGCGTTGGCGCCGGCCGCGCTGGGTTTTCGTCCGTTACCCAACCGCTTGCAGTTACTTGGCAGCGTGGACGGCATCAGCTACGTCAACGACTCGATCAGCACCACGCCGCATGCCTCGCTGGCCGCGCTGGCGTGCTTTTCGCAGCGTCGCGTTGCGTTGCTGGTCGGCGGGCATGACCGTGGCCTGGACTGGCACGATTTCGCCCGGCATATGGCGCAGCAGGCGCCGCTGGAGATCGTCACCATGGGCTCCAATGGCCCGCGTATCCATGCGTTGCTGGCACCGCTCGCTGACGCCGGGCGCTTCGGCTTGCATGCTGCAACCGATCTGCAACACGCCATGCAGCTGGCGCGCGATGCGCTGGGCGAGCAGGGCGGCGTGGTGCTGCTCTCGCCAGGTGCGCCCAGCTTCGGCGTCTACAGCGACTACGTTGCACGCGGCCGGCATTTTGCGCAGCTGGCAGGATTCGATCCGGCGGCAATCAGCGCGATTCCCGGATTGGGCGTGCACTAAGTCGCCTATCGGACCGACTTCGCTCATCGCCAGAAGTGCGGAGTCGGTGTTCGGGATCGGTAAGTACCACTCGCTGTAGTTGTGCAGCGCTTTCCACGTGTACCTAAACACTGCTGGCGACGTTGTGTGGCCTGCTTCACCTCCGACGCCGCTGCGTTGATGCGCTTGAAATCGGCACGCTCAGCGGCTGGGGAGGTGCCCGGTACGCTTCGACCAACTAACTGCGGCGCAGTTTCCAAAAGTGGCGATGATGACCCCTCCTGCGCGGCGGCAGCGCCTACACTCGCCCCACCATCCTGGGAGCAAGCGCATGCACAAGCAATGGACATGGCGTGGCGTTGGATTGATCGGTGTTCTGGCCTCGCTGGCCCTCCCCGCAGCGGCGACGATGCAGGCCAAACCGCTGGAATGGAAGATCGGCAAGGACACCTACAGTGGCGTGCTGGTGTACGACGATGCCGGCGACGCCAAACGCCCGGGCCTGGTGATGGTGCCCAACTGGCGTGGGGTCAACGACTCGGCGGTGACCAAGGCCAAGCAGCTGGCCGGCGACGATTACGTGGTGCTGGTGGCCGACGTGTACGGCAAGGGCAAGCGCCCCGCCAACGACAGCGAGGCCGGGCAGTTCGCCGGCGCGCTGAAGAAGGATCCACCGGAGTTACGCGCACGCGCGCTGAAGGCCATTGACGTGCTCAAGGCGCAGGCCGACAAGGCACCGCTGGACACAACGCGCATCGGTGCGGTGGGCTTCTGCTTCGGTGGTACCACGGTGCTGGAAATGGTGCGTGCAGGCACGCAGTTGGCCGGTGTGGTCAGCCTGCATGGCGGCATTGCTACCCCAAGCCCGGCCGCTGCCGGCTCGGCCAAAACGCCGTTGCTGGTACTCAACGGTGCCGACGACAAGAGCGTGAGTAAAGCGGATATCGCCGCGTTCGAAACCGAGATGGATGCAGCCGGCGCGGACTGGCAATTCGTCAACTTCAGCGGCGCTGTGCATTGCTTTGCCGAGGCCGATGCCAACAGCCCGCCGGGCTGCCTGTACAACCCGCGTGCGGCCAAGCGTGCGTATCGCATGCTGGGCGATTTCTTCGATGAGCGGTTTGCTAAGTAGCCGGGATTGGGGATCTGGGATTGGCAAGAACGCGGTCCCGTCCTTCAGCGAATCAAACCCCTGAGTTTTTGCTCGGGGGTTTGCGCTGACTTATCATTAGTCGGGATTGGTGATGCGCAAAAGCGCTG
Source organism: Xanthomonas vasicola pv. musacearum NCPPB 4379 (assembly GCF_000277895.2). Classification (NCBI taxonomy): domain Bacteria; kingdom Pseudomonadati; phylum Pseudomonadota; class Gammaproteobacteria; order Lysobacterales; family Lysobacteraceae; genus Xanthomonas; species Xanthomonas vasicola. Next base: position 1,593,569 of record NZ_CP034655.1, read on the forward strand.
TCCCGTCTTTCAACGCATCGACCCCGGCGTTTGTGCTTCGGGGTTGCGCTGACCAAGCATTTGGCTAACCGATGCCGGGATTCGTAAAACCGCGGCCAAGCTGCGTTTGCGAATCCCCAATCTCAAAGCCCCAATCCCGTCCGGCGCGTTCAGCGCGTCGGATCAGTGCGTGCGCTCGACCGCGTAGCGCGCCAAACCGCGTAGAGCCGCCACTGCAGGGCTATGTGGCAGAGTGTTTAGTGCCAGTTCCGCAGCCGCAGCATATTCGGCTGCACGCTGACGGCTGTAGTCCAGCCCGCCGGTGGCGTGGATGGCGGCCAGCACCTCCGGCATTGCCGCTGCATCACCTTGTTCGACGATCTGCCGCAGGCGCTCGCGGGTGGTCGCATCCGAATGCGCCATCGCGTGGATCAACGGCAGCGTCGCCTTGCCTTCGGCCAGGTCGTCGCCCAGGTTCTTGCCCAGGTCCGCTGCTTCGGCCGCGTAATCGAGTACGTCGTCGGCGATTTGGAAGGCGAAGCCCAACTGCATGCCGTAGTCGTACAGCTGCTGCTGCACCTCGACCGTGGCGCCCGATGCCAGCGCACCCAGACGCGTTCCCGCAGCGAACAGCACCGCGGTCTTGCGCTCGATGACGCGCAGGTAGGCGGCTTCGTCGGTGTCCGGATTATGCACGTGCAGCAGCTGCAGCACTTCGCCTTCGGCGATGCGGTTGGTGGTGTCGGCCAGGATCTGCATGACTTCCATGCGATCCAGTTCGACCATCAACTGGAAGCTGCGCGAGTACAAAAAATCGCCGACCAGCACGCTGGGCGCGTTGCCCCACAGCGCGTTGGCGGTGCTGCGTCCGCGGCGCAGGTCTGATTCGTCCACCACGTCGTCGTGCAGTAGCGTTGAGGTGTGGATGAATTCGATGATCGCCGCGAGCTGGTGGTGCTCCGGCCCGGAGCCGCCAGCGGCATGGCCGGCCAGCATCACCAGCATCGGGCGCAGACGTTTGCCACCGGCGGAGATGATGTGATCGGCGATCTGGTTGATCAGCACGACGTCCGATGCCAGGCGGCGGCGGATCAGCGCATCGACCGCGGCCATGTCGGGCGCGGCGAGGGACTGGATCTGGGGCAGGCCCAGGACGGTGGGGAGGTCTTCGGCGATGGTCATGCGCAGGCGTTCGTGATGTGCGTCGATTATAGGTGCCCGGGCCGGATCCGTCCCGCCGGACACAACCGGCGTCTTCACATTTGCCGCTTCACGCGGCCAGGCGAAGCCGTAAAGGCCTGCGCGGGCTGGATTTCCGACCCCTGGCAGGGCGCTTGCCCGGCATCCCCGCGCGGTAACCTGCCAGGACCGCCGAGCGGCAGGTGCGGTAACATTGCCGCACAGACATTCCGCGTTGCGCGCCCCCGGCGCCAGCGCATCATCTCGGAAGCACCTATGGCCCGCGGCATCAATAAAGTCATCCTTGTCGGCAACCTCGGCAACGATCCCGACACCAAGTACACCCAGGCAGGCATGGCAATCACGCGCGTGAGCCTTGCCACCACCAGCATGCGTAAGGACCGCGAAGGCAATAACCAGGAACGCACCGAGTGGCACCGCGTGGTGTTTTTCGGAAAGCTGGGCGAAATCGCTGGTGAGTACCTGCGCAAGGGCTCGCAGGTCTATGTGGAAGGCGAGCTGCGCTACGACAAATACACCGGCCAGGACGGTGTGGAGAAGTACAGCACCGACATCGTTGCCAACGAAATGCAGATGCTCGGCGGCCGTGGTGAAGGCGGTGGCGGTGGTGGCGGCATGGGCGGCGATCGCCCGCAGCGCGCGCAGGCGCCGCGCCAGCAGGGCGGTGGTGGCGGGCAGGGTGGTGGTGGGTACGGCGGCGGTGGCGGTGGCCAGGACTATGCGCCGCGTCGTCAGCAGCCGGCCCAGCAGCAGTCGGCTCCGCCGATGGACGATTTCGCAGACGACGATATTCCGTTCTGAGGATTGCTTGGTCGCTGCGTTACCAAGGGAAGCCCGCATTGCGCGGGCTTTCTGCGTTATGGGAAGCGTGTAAAAACAGGTCCAGAGCTCGTAAGCGTGGCCAAAAGAGCGTCGCTGGCGCTGCAGTGACTGATGGGATGCGGGCACGCGCCGTGCGTATAGGTCATGCTGCCGCTGTCCGCGCCGCGCGCGCAGTGCGCGCAGTGCGCGCAGTGCAGCCGTTCACCGAGCCAGCGCTGTCCACCTGGCAGCAGTGTGATCTCTAAGCCAGGGGGGCTGCGTTGTCCACTGGCCTACGCCGATGTCCGATTCCGTCCCTTCTGCTTGGCACGATACAGCGCCGAATCGGCGTCGTGCACGATGGCGTTGGCGCTTAGGGGCGCTTGGCCCGGTTCGAAGGTGGCTGCGCCGATGCTGACGGTGACATGTGCGCTGGTGGGGCTGGATAAGTGCATCAGGCCGAGCTCGGCCACCGCATTGCGTACGGCGTCGGCCAGGCGCAGCGCGCCGGCTGCATCGGTTTGCGGCAGGATCATGCCGAACTCTTCGCCGCCGTAGCGCGCGGCCACGTCTTCGCTGCGTCGCGAGCAGCTGGCAATGGCGCTTGCGATCAAACGCAGGCAGGCATCGCCGTTCACGTGGCCATAGGTGTCGTTGTAGAGTTTGAAGTGGTCGACATCGATCATCAGCACTGACAGCTGCGCCTCCAGGCGAACTGCGTCCTGCAACGCACACGAGAGCCGGTAGTCAAAGGCGCGCCGGTTGGCAATACCGGTCAATGCGTCTACCCAGGCTTCGGTGCTTAGTTTGGCTTCGTTGCGATGCATGCGGCGCAGTTGCAGATCCAGCCAGATCCCCACGCCGAGCAGTAGCACACAGCCCAGCGCAGCCACCACGATGCGCTGGCGCGCGGTTTCCCGCCAGTTCGCCAGCGCATCGTCAACTGAAACGCCGGTCAGCACGGTCAGCGGATACGGCCGCGCCGGCGCGAAGCTGGAGATGCGCTCTACGCCGTCGATCGGCGAGCTATAGGTGGCGGTGCCATGCTTGCGTGCGCGCATGGTGACGTCGATCGACGTGCCCGCGATCGAGGTGCCGATCACGCCCTGTTTGTCGGGCCGGCGCACGATCACGATGCCATCGTCGTTGGTCATGCGGATGATGCCGTGTGGGCCGACTTCGAAGGTGCTGTAGTAGTTCTGGAAGTACTTCAGCTGCAAGGTGACCAACACCACGCCGGCGAACTCGCCACTGGGGGTATTGAGGCGGCGGCTCAACGTGATCACCCAGGAGCCGTCCGAGCGGCTTTGCACGGGCGGGCCAACCAGTGACATGTCGTCGCGATGGTCGCGGTGATATTTGAAATAGGCGCGATCGGCGTTGTTGTGCGTCCTGGGCGTGCTGTTCAGCGACGAGCTGACCCAGCTGCCGTCCGCTGCGTAGATGAAGATGCCATGCAGCCGGTCCGAGCGGCGTGCTTCATGCACCAGAAACTCATGCATTGCCGAGCGTGCAGCGCTGGAGCTCTGGTCGTGTTCGACCCGCGACACCAGCCCGGACAGCACCGCATCTGCAATGGATAGGGTGTCGCTGGCATGCTGCGCCAGCGAATTGGCCAGATTCAACGATTGCGCCTGCGCGCTGCGCAGCGCGGTCGCGCGTTCCTCGTCGATGGACCAGTACTCCGAACCGAGCAGTAGCATCCAAGACGCGGCCAGCACGAAATACAGCGCGATGCGCTGTCCACGTTGCCGCCGCCGCTTGGTTGTTGAAGTCACTGTGGGCTACCTGTCTGGACACCAAGGCGATGCAACCGCCGTGCCAGCCTACGTGGAGTGGCACGCGCTGCTAACTGCATCTGCACGTGTGCTGACGGATCTGTGATTGATGCCTCACGCGGCACGCAACAGTCCGCTTGCCCGCGCACCTGCAGACAATGGCCGTTGCGCCAGCGCTCGCTGTGCACGCGTTACGAGCGCTGCGACAGAGAACGAAGCCAGCTCGACTGCGTTTGCATAACGGAGTGCATGGTATCCCAAGCGCTGAATCACGTTAGGAGTCACTCCATGCAAGCCATTCGTCTTCGCCATCCCGCCGCAATCGCGTCGCTGCATTCCGTTGTATTGCCCGATCCAGGGCAGCCTTCACGCGGTCAGATCCGTGTGCGCCTCCATGCCAGCTCGCTCAATTTTCATGATTTGGGCGTCGTGCTCGGGAAGATGCCGACCGCAGACGGGCGTATTCCGATGTCCGATGGTGCCGGCGTGGTGGAAGCAGTAGGGCCGGAGGTTGAGGAGTTCGCAGTGGGCGATCATGTGGTTTCCACCTTCTTTCCGCAATGGTTGGATGGCGAGCCGTTGCATGCCGGTTTCGCGACCACGCCAGGCGATGGCGTCGACGGTTACGCGCGCTCTGCCCTGGTTGTCGATGCGCACGCATTTACCCACGCACCCCGCGGGTATAGCCATGCCGAGGCCGCGACGTTGACCACCGCCGGAGTGACTGCGTGGCGCGCGCTGGTGGTCAATGGCGGACTGAAGGCCGGCGACAGCGTGTTGGTGCTGGGCACCGGCGGCGTGTCGATTTTTGCGCTGCAATTGGCCAAAGCGATGGGCGCGCGTGTGATCGCGACGTCCTCGTCCGACGAGAAGTTGGAAAAGGTGCGCGCTCTTGGAGCCGACCACCTCATCAACTACCGGCAACATCCCCAATGGTCGGCGCAGGTGCTGGACATCACCGACGGACGTGGCGTGGACCATGTGGTCGAGGTCGGCGGGCCGGGCACGCTGAAGCAATCGATCCGTGCGGCGCGCGTGGGTGGGCACATCGCCTTGATCGGCGTGCTGACCGGTGGGGCTGGAGAGGTGCCGACCGCCGAAATGATGGGGCGCCAGCAACGTCTGCAGGGATTGGTCGTTGGCAGCCGCCGGCATCAGCAGGAGTTGGTGCGCGCGCTCGACAGCTTACCGCTGCGGCCGGTGATTGATCGCAGCTACGCGCTGGAAGAGATCGGCGAGGCCTTCGAGCTGCAGAAATCTGGTGGCCACCTCGGCAAGATCGCGCTGGAGTTCTGACTCACCCTGCTGGGCTGGGCGCGGGCGGTGCAGGGCGCTGCCGGCGCCCAAGTTCACTGTGCGGTCGCTTGCAGGCAGTACTGGATGGGCAGTGCACTGGCGAGCCCACCGGCGCCTATTGCCAGCTTTCGGTCGCCGAGAGGGGCGTGACACGTGCTGCAGCGCGCAATGATCACTAGGCTGCAAACGCGACCTAGCTCGTCCAATGCCAATGGTGTTGGCTCCAGAGTTCGTCTAGCGCGGTGATGAGCGTCTTTCATGGCGCATGCAGCGACCAGCCACTACAGGCGATAACAGCCACTGGAATCGGGCAACAGCACTGCTTGCACCCGCAATCACTCACGCGCGCTCACACGCCTGTGACCGGCGGCGCTGCACATTGATTGATAAATGTAATAGCCAGCATCGTCGGAGATGCCAGCCATGAGAGACATCAAGATGACCCGCCGGGAGATACTGATTGCGGGAACGGCATCCGCAGCCAGCGCTGCCGCAACCCAATCAATGGCCGCCACTGCCGCCACTGCCCTGTCGCAGAAGCAGGCGGTCGAGCCGGCCAATGCATCCAGCCAGGTGGCCTTCGAAGTCAACGGCAAGCCGGTCACGCTGACTTTGGATAATCGCACCACCTTGCTGGATGCGCTGCGCGAACACCTGCATCTCACTGGTACCAAGAAGGGCTGCGATCACGGCCAATGCGGCGCATGCACTGTGATCGTCGATGGGCAGCGCATGAACGCGTGTCTGTCGCTGGCAGTGATGCATGAAGGTGCCAAGGTCACCACCATCGAAGGGCTGGGCACGCCGGATAAGCTACATCCCATGCAGGCTGCGTTCGTCAAACACGATGGCTACCAATGCGGTTATTGCACGCCTGGCCAGATTTGCTCGGCAGTGGCTGTGCTGGATGAAGTGAAGCGCGGCATTCCCAGCCATGTCACCGAAGACCTCACCGGCAAGACCAAGCTCACCACGCCCGAACTGCAGGAGCGCATGAGCGGCAACATCTGCCGCTGCGGTGCGTATTCCAACATTGTCGAGGCCATCAACGACGTTGCGGGAGACCACGCATGAAGGCCTTTAGCTACGAGCGCGCTACCTCGCCAGCCGATGCCGCAGCCAAGGCCGCGCGCCAACCCGGTGCCAAGTTCATCGCGGGCGGTACGAACCTGCTCGATCTGATGAAGCTGCAGATCGAAACGCCGTCGCACCTGATCGACGTCAACGGCCTGCGTCTGGACACCATCGACGAAACGCCCAACGGCGGCTTGCGCATTGGCGCGCTGGTGCGCAACACCGATCTTGCGGCCGACAAACGCGTGCGCCGCGATTACGCCGTGCTGTCGCGCGCCTTGCTGGTTGGTGCGTCGGGGCAATTGCGCAACCGCGCTACGACTGCCGGCAACCTGCTGCAGCGCACGCGCTGCCCGTATTTCTACGACACCAATCAATCGTGCAATAAGCGACTGCCCGGCAGCGGCTGCGCAGCCATTGGCGGATTTAATCGCCAATTGGCGGTGATCGGTGCCAGCGAATCGTGTATTGCAACGCATCCCAGCGATATGGCCATTGCCATGCGCTTGCTCGATGCTGCGGTGGAAACGGTACGTCCGGATGGCCAGACGCGCACAGTGGCGCTGTCCGAGTTCTACCGCGCACCGGGTAATACGCCGCATCTGGAAACCGTGCTGGAACGCGGTGAGTTGATCACCGCAGTGACCTTGCCCAAGCCGATCGGAGGCACGCATGTGTACCGCAAGGTACGCGACCGCGCGTCGTATGCGTTCGCACTGGTGTCGGTTGCCGCGGTGGTGCAGCGTGATGGCAGTGCTCGCGTCGCAGTCGGCGGCGTGGCACACAAGCCGTGGCGTAGCGAAGCGGCCGAAGCCAAATCGAAAGGGGGCGCGCGCGCTATTGCGTCTGTGCTGCTCGATGGCGCACAGCCCAGCGAACACAATGCATTCAAGGTGCCGCTGGTTGAGCGCACCTTGGATGCGATCCTGGCCGACACGAGGGCCTGATATGAAATTCGACACCCCCGCCGGTACCAATCCCATCGATCAGCTCAAGGTTGTCGGCAAGCCCGTCGACCGCATCGATGGGCCACTCAAGACCACAGGGCAAGCGCCGTATGCCTATGAACATCACGCCCTGCCGGGCCGCGCGGCCTATGGGCATGTGGTGGGCGCAGGCATCGCCAAAGGCACCATCCGCAGCATCGACCTGAGCGTCGCGCGTAACGCGCCGGGTGTGCTCGGGATCGTCACGGCGCAGAACGCTGGCAAGTTGCAGAAGGGCAACTTCAACACCGCCAAACTGCTGGGCGGCCCTGACATCGAGCATTACCACCAGGCGATTGCGGTGGTGGTTGCCGAGACGTTCGAACAAGCGCGTGCGGCGGGCCAGTTGATCAAGGTCGATTATGGCCGCCACGTTGGCGCCTACGATCTGGAAAAGGCGCGCACCGGCGCCAAGGTCACCAAAAAGGGCGACGCGCCCAATAGCAACGTTGGCAACTTCGATGCTGCGTTCGCTGCTGCGCCGGTGCAACTGGATGCCGAATACACCACGCCCGATCATTCGCACGCAATGATGGAGCCGCACGCCTCGATCGCCATGTGGGACGGCGACAAACTCAGCGTGTGGACCTCCAATCAGATGATCAACTGGGGCGCCGGCGATTTGGCCAGAACGCTCGGCATTCCGCGCGAAAACGTGCGGATCATGTCGCCGTACGTCGGCGGCGGTTTCGGCGGAAAGCTGTTCCTGCGTGCCGATGCGGTGCTGGCGTCGCTGGCGGCGCGTCGGGTCGGCCGTCCGGTCAAGGTGATGCTGCCGCGCTCGTTGATCGCTAACAACACCACCCATCGCCCGGCCACCGTGCAGCGTATTCGCCTTGGCGCCGAACGTGATGGCAAGCTCACCGCAATTGCGCATGAAACCTGGTCGGGCGATCTGCCCGACGGCAGCCCGGAAATTGCCGCCGCGCAGACGCAACTGTTGTACGCAGGTGCCAATCGCCTGATCACGACGCGCTTGGCAGTGCTGGACCTGCCCGAAGGCAACGCAATGCGTGCGCCGGGCGAGGCGCCTGGCTTGATGGCGCTGGAAGTGGCCATGGACGAGATGGCCGAAAAGCTCGACATGGACCCGGTCAAGTTCCGCAACGTCAACGACACGCAGGTAGATCCAGAAAATCCGCAGCGCCCCTTCTCGCAGCGTCAGCTGGTCAAGTGCCTGGAAGATGGTGCAAAGCGATTTGAATGGTCCAAGCGCAAGGCCAAGCCGGCCAGCACCCGCGATGGTCGCTGGTTGGTTGGCATGGGCGTGGCGACGGCATTTCGCAACGCGCCGGTCATGACCTCGGGCGCGCGCATGCGCCTGGAGCAGGGCGGGCGCGTGGTGGTGGAAACCGACATGACCGATATCGGCACCGGCTCCTACACGATCATTGCGCAGACCGCCGCCGAAATGCTCGGCGTGCCGTTGAATTGGGTGGACGTGCGGCTGGGCGATTCCAGCTTCCCGGCCTCGGCAGGCTCGGGCGGGCAGTGGGGAGCGAACAGTTCCACCGCAGGCGTGTACGCAGCTGCCGTCAAGCTGCGTGAAGCTGTGGCCAAGCAACTGGGTGTGGATCCGGCCACCGCTGAATTTGTCGATGGCCATGTGCGTGGCGGCGGCAAGCGCATCGCGCTCGGCGATGCCGCAGCCAATGGTGCGCTGGTGGTGGAAGATAAGATCGAATTCGGTGACCTCACCAAGACCCACCAACTCTCCACGTTCGGCGCGCATTTCGTCGAAGTAGGCGTAGATATCGCCACGGCCGAAGTGCGCATCCGGCGCATGCTTGCGGTGTGTGCTGCAGGGCGAATTCTCAACCCGAAATCCGCACGCAGCCAGGTCATCGGCGGCATGACGATGGGCGCTGGTGCTGCGCTGATGGAAGAGCTGGCGGTGGATAAGCGCCTGGGCTTTTTCGTCAACCACGATCTGGCGGGCTACGAAGTACCGGTGCATGCGGACATCCCGCATCAGGATGTGGTGTTCCTGGAAGAAAGCGATCCGTTGGCGTCGCCGATGAAAGCCAAGGGCGTGGGTGAGTTGGGCATCTGCGGTGTCGCTGCCGCGATTGCCAATGCGGTTTACAACGCGACCGGCGTGCGTGTGCGCGATTACCCGGTAACTCTGGACAAACTGCTACCGCATCTGCCCGAGATGCTGCGCGCGTGAGTGCAGTCGTTGCCCCGGTCACGCATGCGTCGCCTGCCGAGCCGGCGTGGCCAGCATGGCCGGGTTATGCGCTGCACGATGACTTGCTGCCGATCTTGTCGGCTTGGCATCGCGCTGGCCAGCGCGTGGCGATGGCTACCTTGATTGATGTCCAAAGTTCCTCGCCGCGCCCGCTCGGCAGCGAGATGGCGATCAGTGCCGATGGCCGGGTGGCCGGTTATGTCTCCGGCGGTTGCGTGGAAGCAGCCGTAGCGCATGAGGCCATGGCCGCACTGCGCGATGGTCAGCCGCGTTGGCTGGATTACGGCGAAGGCAGCGAAGTGCTGGATATCCAGCTCAGCTGCGGCGGGCGCATTGGTGTGCTGGTGTGGCCAGTGCCGGATCTAGGCGAGCACCTCGCGCGCTGGCGCAATGCCCGCCAGCACCGGCGCGCATTTCACGTGGCGTTGGATCGTGCGTCCGGCACTGTGCGTTATCTGGCAAGTGCACAGGACGTGCGTGCGGACGAATTCTTGCGCACGCATCGCCCGCTATTGCGGCTGGCGCTGGTCGGCGCCGACCCTGCGCTGCTGGTGCTTGTCTCGTTGGCCAACCAGATGGGGTTCGAGGTGCAGGTGCTGCGGCCGCATGGGCCGGTCGAACCGCCGCCCGGATTGGCATCCGAGCACTACGACCGACGCGGCTTGGGCGACGCGCTGCAAGATCTGCAGTTGGATGCCGACACCGCGTTGTATAGCCTGGCCCACGACGCCGAGATCGATCTGCAGGTGGCACGCCGCGGGCTGGCATCCAATGTGGCCTGCATCGGCATCCTCGGCAGCCGGCACAAACGCGAAGGCCGTTTACAGGCGCTACGTGCGCTTGGGTACGACGAGGCTGCGCTTGCGCGTCTGCGCTTGCCCGCAGGCTGGCGCATGGGGCGCTCGTCGCCGCATACCATCGCGCTCGGCATCATTGCCGAAGCTACGCAGGCGGTGGCAGATATCCAGGCTGTTGCAGCACGTCGATAAGTTCCCGTTGCTCCCGCCTGACGGTGGATACGTAATTTAGGCCGCATGGCGGCCTGACGTTGATAAAAGGCGACTTATTTGGAGCTCATTGTGCCTGGCTTTTGACAGCACGCCGCAATCTGCATCGCAACTGGCGAGACTTTGCTAACGCATCGACAGAGAACGCGATGTGCAGTCACCTTGCACGCACAGGCGGCGCTCTACGCTGCAGCTGTCTTACATCACGCAACGTCGCCATGACCCTTGTTCCTGATTGCCACGTCGACGTATCGTGTAATGCGGTTCGCATGAGTTTTCTTGCCACAATCCATTCCCCACGCAGTGCCTGCGCGCAGACGCGTGACGCCTTTGCCATCTCGCAACCGGCACAGCGCCCTGCTGTCGTTACGTCAGTAGCATGCATCGCATGAGCAGTGACCACGCCGCACTGGTGTTGGGTGCAGGGGCAGGGCGCCGGTTTGGCCGTTCGAAGCAATTGCTGATGCGCGATGGCGAACCGTTGCTGCACCGCGCCGCGCGCATGGCGTTACAGACTGCGCCACGCCGTTGCGTGGTGGTGCTGGGTGCCGGTGCGGACGCATTGAACGAGGTGCTGCAGGATCTGGATGTCGAAATACTGCGACATGCCGACTGGTCCGAAGGCATGGGCTCCAGTTTGGCCGCGCTACGCCAACATGTGCAGGACGACACGACGTTGCGACGCAGCCTGATCCTGGGCTGCGATCAGCCTGCGCTGGATGCCCCACATTTGCGTACCTTGCTGGAAGAAGCCGATCGCGCCATCTCCGGATGTGCGACCAGCGGCTATAGCGGCGTGCGCGGCATCCCTGCGGTGGTCACACATGCGGCGTGGGCGGATGTTCCGTTGCAGGCGGATAGCGGCCTGCGCGGCCTATTTGCCGGCCTGGACATGCAGAGCCTGGGTTGCGTGAGCGCCCCGGCGTTGGCCTTGGATATCGACACGCCGGCCGATCTGGCTACCGCGCAGCAGCGTGGCTGGGTGGATGCAGATTGAGACGCAATGACGGGTGCGCAAGCAGATCTTTGGCAGCCTGGGTCATGCCGCGATTGGCGCTGCAACTGCACGGTCGCGCGTAGGCGTGATCGGTGCCGATCACTGGCACCGATCCGAGCGCGTCTTCCATTTCTTGCATACCGCTAACCGAAATGCTCAATCACCCTATTGAGCCGCGGAGTCGAGTTACGACCACAGCACGATCGCTGCCCTGATCACCAACACGTAGCCGACCACCATGGCGGTCTTGACCGGAAACTGAAATTTCCTGAGCAGATCCATAAAACCCCTCCCCAGAGGCGTCTTCAAGAGCGACCGATCACCCACTGCGCACCGCCCACGCTCGTCTGACGGTTGCTGACGACACGGCGTTCACCGGTCCTGACCGAATGTAGCGTTGGATGTGATATGTGTCACGTAAGAATTTTCCTACCGTCTTGCCAGTGTTCGCCCGACGGCACTGGCATGCGCAAAAGAACATCCTGGCTATGCCGGAAGCGGGGCCCTTGGCCACTCTCCCGCGGCCCCTTGAGTAAGGGCATGCCGGCATTCCGGAGGTGAAAAGGCGTTCCCATTCCTGTGCACCGCAGCTTCCCGCGCGGCTCGCACCTCGCTCGACCGCTACACGCACTGGCCGGAGGCCAGATGGAAGAGTCACGTTACGTCGTACGCATACACCCGACCAGGGCGGCTGGTGGGTCACCCGCCCGCACTGGTCCACTGGCCAGCCCAGCGGCGTGGTGGTCAACACCGGCGGCGGGGATCGCGTAGTACGACGTCACGGCTAAGCGATGCGGAACGCTGCCGCTTGCTGGCGGCATGTCATTGCTGACGCTGCGGCTGTCAGCAGCAGCACCGGGTTTGCGCAGACCTCCAGGTCGGCTAGATTCATGGCATTGGCCGCCATTGGTCCGGTCCGCACGTTGGCGGCTACTTTTCTGGATGTCCGCCTGTCGTGAATGCTGCCGGTACTGCGCTGATCCAGAACGATATCGTGGTGTTCGGCCTGATCGCCGCCACCCTGGGTGCGGTGTTCTGGACTTCCGCACGCGAGCACGGACTCTGGCGGCGTTTCTACGCGTTCGTGCCGGCCTTGTTGCTGTGCTATCTGCTGCCGGGCATCTACAACACGGTCGGTCTGATCGACGGTGCCAACACCCGGCTGTATAACCCGATCGCCCGCGACGTGCTGCTGCCTGCCGCATTGATCCTGCTGACCTTGAGCATCGATCTGCGCGCGATCCTGGGGCTCGGCCCCAAACTGGTGGCGATGTATCTGGGCGCATCGCTGAGCGTCATGCTGGGTGCAGTGGTGGCGTTCTGGGTGATGCGCTGGCTGCATCCGGCCACCGTCGCCGGTGACACCTGGGCCGGCATGGCGGCACTGGCCGGCAGCTGGATCGGCGGCGGCGCCAATATGCTGGCGATGCGCGAAGTCTTCGATGTGGATGCGACCACCTTCGGGCAGTTCGCGGTGGTCGATGTCGGCGTGGGCTACGTGTGGATGGCGGTGCTGATTTTCCTGGCCGGTCGCGCGCGCAACATCGACGCGCGCAGCGGTGCCGACACCCGAGCGCTGGATGCCTTGCAGGAGCGCATGGCGCGCTTCCAGGCTGAGCATGCGCGCATTCCCAGCCTGGCCGACCTGATGGTGATCGTGGCGGTTGCATTCGGCGGCGTCGGCCTGGCGCACGCGCTGGCCAACCCGCTCGCGGCGTGGTGCAAGGCGCAGCTGAGCTGGGCCAGCCAGTTCAGTCTGGACACACCGTTCGTGTGGGTAGTGGTGCTGGCGACCAGCCTGGGCCTGCTGCTGAACTTCACCCGTGCACGCACGCTGGAAGGCGCGGGCGCTTCCAAAATCGGCACCTTGCTGCTGTATTTCCTGATCGCCTGCATTGGCATGCAGATGGACTTGCTGGCGCTGCTGGACCGGCCATGGTTGTTCTTGCTCGGCCTGATCTGGATCGCCGTGCATATCGGCTTGCTGTGGGGGCTTGGCCTGCTGCTGCGGGTGCCGTTCTTCTATTTTGCGATTGGCTCGCAATCCAATATCGGCGGCCCCGCTTCTGCGCCCGTGGTCGCCGCCGCGTTTCATCCGGCACTGGCGCCGGTCGGTGTGTTGCTGGGCACGATGGGCTACGCCACCGGCACCTATCTGGCATATCTGGTCGGCATCACCTTGCGCGCGATAGCCGGTGCGGGATAAACCGATGCCGGACAACGCGAGCGCGCAGTCGGCAGCTCCGGTTGAGCGAGTGGCGGCGACGAGTGAGGTTTCGGCGTCATTGCCCGCCCGATAAATCCAGGTATCGCTGCATATACGACCCGCTCATGCCGCTTTCCGCACCATCGGCCGGGTCCGACGACTGCTCAGATTCTGTCGCCGTGCCGCGCTGCGACTCGAACATACGCGCGGACGCGTGTACGCACTCCGCTGCGCTGATCTGACACACATCACGCGCAGGACGAAGCCTCCTTCGTCCTGGCGATGTGATCCAACACGGCCCGCAAGATGCTGCCAGCAGCGCGTAGTGATCAATGTGGCCCGCGATGTTCCGCGGGCCACTCTGCCTTTATTGCTGAATCACGCGACGCCGCTCTTCCTGCTGTTGCGGCGGCTGCTGGATGTGCTGCTGATTGTGCTGCTGCAGCTGGCTGACATTAGTATGCGCAGGCTCATTGGCTGCGGAGGCCGTTTGCACATGGCTGCGCAGATGGGCCGGGTCGTCCATGCGGCCCTGCACCGCAATCAGACTGTCGCAATCGCGATTGGGCACCAGGTGATCGATGCGCTGCAAGCCATCGTTGCCCGCGCGTGCAGCCACGCTGGCAGCGGTGTTGAGAAACGCCGTGTCGTCGCGCAGCCCCAGGCGCTCGCGCTGCCCGTCCAACTGCACCACTGCGTCGTTGAACAACTGGCTGCCGGGCCGCAATGCGGCGCCACGCGACTGGTCCTGCGACTGCATGTCCTGCGCCTTCATCACCGAATCGATGCCATGCAGATCCAGCCGATGCTTGAGCATCATGCCCGGCACCAGACGCTGGCCGAACGACAACGGGTCCGGCTCGGGCAATTCGATCTGATGGCCGGCCGCATCCGGCATGGCCCATTTGAGCGGGATGCTGTCTTCCTGCAGATGGGTGAGGATCTCGTTCTTGACGTGGTAGCCGCGGATCAATTCGCTGTTGGCGTAGTCCTTGGCAGCCGATGCATCCAGGCCTTCGCGCTCCAGCGTGCGGTCGTTGACGCCGGCGGCGTTATAGGTCATCGCCGGAATGTCGTTGACCATTGCCGATGCCGCGGCCAGACCGCCGCCCAGCGAATGCCCGCTGATCACCACCTGGTCGCCGAACGCCTGTTTGGCCTGGCTACCGAGCTGGATCGCCGAAGCGTACTGCGCATCGTCAAAGCCCAGGCCCTGGCCGATGTTGTGCTTCCAGTCCTTGCCTTCGTCGGTGCCGCAGAAGCCCAGCACCACCTGCCCCTGATCATTGCGATAGAAGGCGGCATCGAAGCCGCTCTTGGCGTCGTGCAGCAGGGCAGGGTCGATGCCTGCCTGCTGCAGCGCGCGGTCGTCCATGCGCGACCAGCCATTGGGCAGGGCGGCAAAGGTTTCGGCGCCACCTTCGCGTCGCTGCGCGGCGGTGGCGTAAAGGTCTTGCAGCATCGCGGGGATCTGGCGGTCTTCCGGATGCGGTTGTTGCCCGCGCATCGATTCTGCGAACGGGGTGGAAGAAGAAGATTCTGACGGGCTCATGCGCGGCTCCTTGCGTTCGTCATGCGAAAAGCGCGCTTAGCGGCTGCTTTCCACGGGAATGTTGTGGGCGTTCAACCATGCGCGCACCTCCGACCTCACCTGCTGGCCGCTGGCATTGAGCAGGCGATCCGGCGTGGTGAAGAAATACGCCTGGAAGGTCTTCTGCTGTGCATTGCGCACGGTGGGATCGACGCCTGCCTTGAGCAAGATGAGTACTGCAGGGCTAGCCGCGCCACTTTGCGCTGCAAGGTGCAGCAGGCTGTTGCCGGTGTGGTCGAGGCGCTGCACATCTGCACCGGCCTTGATCAATAACTCGATCTGCGCATCGCGCTTGCTCTGTACCGCGCGGAACAGCGGCGTCCAGCCGGCACGCGCACTGATGACATCAATCGGCGCCCTGTGCTGCAACAGAATCTGCAGATACTCCGGGTCCTGTGCCATGGCGGCCATGTGCACGACCGTTTCCTGGTCCATGCCGGGCAATGATGGGTCGGCACCTGCGTCGAGCAACGCGGCCAATGCGCGCGGTTGTTCGTTCCAGATCGCCCACTCGAGCAAGGTGACGTTTTGATCGCCGTGTGCGGCGAGATCGACAGTGGGGGCGAGTGCCTTGATCTGGGCAACATCACCCTGCGCAATGGCGTTGGCGATATCGGTCAAGGCGGGGTCGCGGAAGGCGACGGTGTGGTCCTGCAGCGTAGCTGACATGGTGGTTTGCTCCTTGGCACCGGGCGAGGCGGTGCATGAGACCGCGAAGAACGAGGTCGCAAGAACGAGCAGGGCGGGGAATCGCGGTTGCATCGAAATCTCCTTCTCCTGATCGCATTCCTGATGACGCTGCGGCAAGTCCCGCCGCAGCGGGACAGATCCTATCAGCTGCAAAAATCGCTTGCGGTAAGATTTCGTGACATGGCGACATGGCGACATGGCGGGCCGCATGCTCGGGGCCGCCTGTCCCTGCAGCGCGCTTGTTGCGAGCGGCGACGGTCTCCATCGCGACAGCCTGCCGCCCCACAGCCGACGGTCACACCTCGGCCGGCATAATGGCGCTTTGCGAGCAGATGGGTGCAATGGCGTACGAGCTACTGATCAGTGACTGTGATGGCGTTCTTGTCGACAGCGAGATACTGGCCGACCGGGTAATGCGTGAGGCGCTGGCGTCTTTCGTGCCAAGCGAGCCGCTGGAACATCTGCTGGAAACCACCTTCGGGCAGACGACACGCGAGGTGTTGCGGCGGGTGGAAGAGCGCTTTGCGCTGCAGTTGCCGGAGCCTTTACTGGCGCAGATCCAGGCGCGCAGTGAGGCATTGATCCAGGCCCAGGTGCAGCCGATCGCAGGCGTACGCGAGGCGCTGGAGCAGATTCCGCTGCCGTTGGCGGTGGCCTCCAATAGCCGGCGCCATAATGTGATTGCCTCTGTGGAACGGGCCGGGCTCACTGCACGTGCGGCGGGACGTATTTTCAGCGCCGACATGGTGGAGCGGCCCAAGCCGGCACCTGACGTGTATCTGCTGGCGGCACGCACCGCCGGAGTCGCGGCGGAGCGTTGTCTGGTCATCGAAGACAGCCCCACCGGTGCGACTGCGGCCGTTGCGGCAGGCATGCAGGTGTTGGGCTTCACCGGTGCAAGCCACATTCCACCGGGGCATGGCGACACGTTGCGCCGCATCGGTGTGGTCGAGGTGTTCGAAACTATGCGTGATTTACCTGCGTTGTTCGCGCGGCTGGCGCAAAAACGCGCTGGGTAAGTCGATCGCTTGGTGAGTGCAGTGTGCGGTGTCCACGTTCGCGGGATACGTTTTGAACCCATCCATGGATGCTCTTAGTGACATCCATGCGGCCAGGCGCATCGCCGCTTCGCAGATCCGCGGCGTTACGACTGGCGCGCCTGGGCGCTCCACTCGATGCAATAGAACTGAGGTTTGAGTCGGGGCTAGGTTTGGATGCCATCCAAGCGTTAGGTCTAAAACTTCAAGTCAAAGTTCAAAGGCTGGCCAGTTGAGCGCGCGGTGCCTTCACCGCTCGCGGGACACGCCGTAAACCCGGCCATGGGGGGCTCGATGGCGGCATCCATGCCGCCGTCGGTCCCGCAATCGGCGAGGCCACCGCGCCAGCGAGTTGGCTGACAGCCAACGAAAAGCAGTGCACTGCGACGAACAAATGCTGCATGGGTCGATTTGGCTGCTGAGGATCTATTGGCCACGACGTCCGATAGGCGCGGCGACAGACATCGACGGACTTAACGCACAGTCTCGTTGATTGATCGTGCGATGCGCTGCTTGCGCCAGCATACCGACCAACTCGACTGGTCCTTGCTCGCCCACCGGCGCGGGACCGTACGCGGCATGGATGCCGCGTAAGAGCCTGCATGGATGGATTCACGACGTGTCCCGCGCTGGTGGGCGGGCGAGGGCCCTGCAGCAAAACCTCAGGTCAGCTGCTCCGCACCCAATCTATCGCAGTGCCTAATCGCGCCAAGAGACGCTTTTATCAGCCGCTCCTCGCCCCCCAGTTGCCTTCGCGAAGAACAACGCAACAGGGCGCGATTCGCATCGCGCCCTGTTGCGTTTCTACTTCTTGACCAACCAGTCACTAATCGCAATCATCCAGTCAACAACACCGAAACCCACTCTTGCCGCCATAGCGCGCGTCCTGGCGTTCGCGGAAGAAGGCGGGGTAGTCCATCACCGGCTTATCGGGATGTTTTTCCACCATATGCCGGACGTAGTTGTCGTAATCGGGAATGCCGCAGCACAGCCGTGCGGTCTGGATCAGGCGCCGCCAGATGCGGCGGTGCACCTGATATTGACTGGCCAGGACGAGTTGCGTACCCATTACAGGTCTGCCATCTGGTGTGGCTGCAACGCCACGTACGGGGTTTCGCGGTCGGTCCGCTGCGGGTTGCGGCGTGCCACCATGATCGTCTTGATCGAATAGATCAGGATCGACGCCACCACGAACAGAAACAGCACCGTCAGCCCTGTGTTGACGTAGGCGTTGGTGACGATCTGCTGCATCTGCGGCACCGTCTTGGCAGGTGCAGTGATGGTGTTGCTGGCGATCGCCGCCTGGAACTTGTGCGCCTGCGCCAGGAAACCCTGCGCCGGATTGCTGTCGAAGATCTTGATCAGCCCCGCGTAGGTGGTGCACAGCAACAGCCACAGCGCCGGCACGATGGTCACCCAGGCGTAGCGGTCACGCTTCAACTTGAACAACACCACCGTGCCCAGCATTAGCGCGATGCCGGCCAGCATCTGGTTGGAGATGCCGAACAACGGCCACAAGGTCTGGATGCCGCCGAACGGATCGATCACGCCGGTGTAGAGCAGATAGCCCCACAGCGCCACGCAACCGGCGGTAGCGATGATATTGGCCGTCCACGATTCGGTCTTCTTCAATGCCGGGATGAAGTTGCCCAGCAGGTCCTGCAGCATGAAGCGGCCGGCGCGCGTGCCGGCGTCCACCGCGGTCAGGATGAACAGTGCTTCGAACAGGATGGCGAAGTGATACCAGAATGCCATGGTGTCTTTGCCCGGCAGCAACTGGTGCAGGATCTGCGCGATGCCCACGGCCAGCGTGGGTGCGCCGCCGGCACGTGCCAGGATGCTGTGTTCGCCGATATCGCGTGCAGTGGCTTCAAGAACCTGCGGTGTGATCGAAAAGCCCCACTCGCTGATCTTGGCAGCGACTGCGACAGTGTCGGTGCCGACCAGCGAGGCGGGGCTGTTCATCGCGAAGTAGATGCCCGGCTCGATGATCGACGCGGCCACCAGTGCCATCACCGCCACGAACGATTCCATCAACATGCCGCCGTAGCCGATGTAGCGCATGTGGCCTTCATTGGCGAGCAGCTTGGGCGTGGTGCCGGAAGCGATCAGCGCGTGGAAGCCGGAGACCGCGCCGCAGGCAATGGTGATGAACAGGAACGGGAAGATGCCGCCCTTCCACACCGGGCCATCGCCGGTGGAGGCGAATTGCGTGAGCGCCGGCATTTTCAGATCCGGCATCACGACCAGGATGCCGATCGCCAGCGCAAGGATGGTGCCGATCTTGAGGAAGGTGGACAGGTAATCGCGCGGTGCCAGCAACAGCCACACCGGCAGCACCGAGGCGACGAAGCCGTAGCCGATCAACATCCAGGTGATCTGCTTGGCGGTGAAGGTGAAGGCCGGGCCCCAGGTCGGGTCCGCCGCCACCTTGCCGCCCAGCCAGATCGCGGCCAGCAGCAGGATCAACCCCACCACCGAGATTTCGCCGATCTTGCCGACGCGGATGTAGCGCATGTAGACGCCCATCATCAGCGCGATCGGCATCGTGGCGATGACGGTGAACATGCCCCACGGGCTTTCCGCCAGCGCCTTGACCACCACCATCGCCAGCACCGCCAAGATGATGATCATGATCAGGAACGCGCCGAACAAGGCGATGGTGCCGGGCACCTGGCCCATTTCCTCGCGCACCAGATCGCCCAGCGAGCGGCCGTTGCGGCGGCTGGACAGGAACAGCACCACGAAGTCCTGCACCGCACCGGCGAACACCACGCCCACAACCAGCCACAACAGCCCGGGCAGGTAGCCCATTTGCGCGGCGAGCACAGGGCCGACCAAGGGCCCGGCACCGGCGATGGCAGCGAAGTGGTGGCCGAACAGCACGTGCTTGTTGGTGGGCACGTAATCCAGGCCGTCGTTGTTGGCGACCGCCGGGGTGGCACGGGTGATGTCCAGTTGCATCACCTTGTCGGCAATGAACAGGCTGTAGAACCGGTAGGCGATCAAATAGATCGACACCGCCGCCACCACGATCCACAACGCGTTGATGTGCTCACCACGCCGCAGCGCGACGGTGCCCAGGCAGAACGCGGCCAGTAGCGCCAGCGCGCCCCAGGCCAGCTTCGAGAACCCTTTCATGCATGCCCCTCAGGAACGATTCGCCCAAGGGTCCACCCACGCCCGGCTGCGGTCAATGCCAGCCGGGCGCGAGGGGGTAAAACTTTGGTCGTAGGGTGCTACGGTCACAGATAGGTTAGGGGCGCTGCCGCGCTGGCGGCGTTTGGAACGATCGGTTGGAGTGGTCGCGGTTGGGTGTCGGGCGGCACGCACCCATCATTGGCGCTTCGCAACACAGAGCACAGGGGAAGCGATGAGCACCACGACCACCACAGCGGCGCACGTGCTGCGCACGATCCGCGGCATGCCGACCTCCGACGGAGCCGGCGTCAAGCTGACCCGCGTGATCGGTACGCAGCAGCTGCCGGAGCTGGACCCGTTTCTGATGCTGGATGAATTCGGTACCGACAAGGCCGAAGACTATCTGGCCGGTTTCCCCAGCCACCCGCACCGCGGCTTCGAGACGGTGACTTACATGCTCGACGGGCGCATGCGGCACAAGGACAACCACGGCAACGAAGGCCTGCTGACCCCGGGCAGCGTGCAGTGGATGACTGCCGGCCGCGGCCTGATCCATTCGGAAATGCCGGAGCAGGAATCCGGGCGTATGCGCGGCTTTCAGCTGTGGGTGAACCTGCCGGCGCGCGAAAAGATGACCGATCCCAAGTATCAGGAGTACGCACCCGACCACATTCCGGTGGCGCATCCGGCGCCCGGCGTAACTGTGAAGGTGATTGCCGGTACGGTGGGCGAGGTGGTCGGGCCGATCGTGCAACCTGCCACTAGCCCGGTGTATCTGGACATCGCGTTGGAACCGAACATGGAGTGGGAGTACCTGCTGCCCAGCGGGCATAACGCGTTCGCGTATGCCTTCCAAGGCGCGCTGACGGTGGGCGAGGGCGATGCTGCGCGTGCGCTGCCGGCGCAGCAACTGGCGGTGCTGGGTGGTGGTGAGCGCTTGCGCCTGCGTGCCGGTGCCGATGGCGCGCAACTGATTCTGGTCGCCGGCCGCCCGCTTAACGAACCAGTCATGCGGCATGGCCCGTTCGTGATGAACACCAAGCAGGAACTGATGCAGGCATTCGTCGATTTCCAGGAAGGCCGGTTTTGAACCGGCCCGCTTGCACGACAGTGGGAGCGCGCAATGAGTGACCGGCTTGTTAGCGTCAGTACCGGCGCGGTGCCGTACACGGTCAGCATCCACGATGGGCAGCACACCTGGAGTGGCGACACGCAGCCGGTCTACGGTGGCGCCGACGCCGGGCCGGATCCCGAATCGCAGGTGCTGGGTGCATTAGGTGCGTGCACGGCGATCACGGTGTCGATGGTGGCCGCGCGCAAACAGTGGTCGCTGACGGCGGTGCACGTGCATCTGCATTACACGCAGCGCGGCGCTGCCGGCACGGCGATCACCCGCGAAATCGTGCTCGACGGTGCGCTGGACGATGAGCAGCGCGCCCGCTTGATGGAGGTGGCCGACAAATGCCCGATCCATCGCCTATTGACCGGCGAGGTACGCATCGACAGCCAGTTGCAGGCGGCTGGCGGCAGTGACGACACGGCGATTCAAGGCGACTGACAGACGTTTGGCAGTGGTCTTTGAGTTGGGCCGATGGCGAAACCGGAATCGGAACGGGCGATCTTTCCGTGCCGGTTCCGGGCGCGTGCCGACCTGAGCTACTGCTCCAACGTTCGCGCCTGTGCGTGGTCTCGCGCGCCTTGCCGGCGCACGCGGTGGCAACCGGAATCAAAACCGTTGCGCTGCTGGACGCAGCCGGCGAGTTTTGGTGCACGTGCAAGCAGTCTGGTGGTGCCTCTCGCGTGTCGCATCACACGGGTGAGACGCAGGCATGCGAGCACGCAATGGTGATCCGCGGCGACAAGCTGGCCGCACATACCGTCAGATAGTTTCTGCAGTGCGCCGGGCAAACCGGCGCGCTGCTAGGGTGCTACAAGCGACAGTCAGCAGTGCTGTAACGCGTGCTGCGTTAGCGCTGCAGTGCCAGACTGGCCGGCTGCAGATCCATGTTCTGCACCATTGACTGCATCGAAGCGAGTTCTTCGGCGCTGGCGCCATCGATCCACAACTGCGCGTAGCGCTTCTTGCCCAGCTCGACAACGGTGACGCGGCGCGATTCCATGCCCGGCACCTTGCTGCCGCCGAGATCGAGCTTGTACCAGTAGAACTCTTCCTGCTGGATCTGGCCCTTTTCGGCGCGGCGGTCGCGTGCCAACGCTATGTTCGGGTCGCGGGTGGTGAGCATCACCCCGACCACCTGCCGGCCATCGGCAGTCATGGCCTTGCAGACCAGGTAATCGGCACCGGCGAGCTCGTTCCACTGCAAGCCGGAGGCCGGCGGCAACGGCGGGCAGACCGGCGAGCTCTGAGCGTGGGCGGTGGCAGCGGCCAGCAGCAAGCTCAGGCCGACAAGGCAGAATGCAGACTTCATACACGATTCCCCGGCATTGGATGACGATGCGGGCGCGCCACTCTCGTGCCGTTGCAGTGCCCCGAGCTCCCCCCCCGCTCAAGAGCATGCCGTCCACGTAACGCGCTCCGTCTACGCAGCCATCACTACCACAGTTTCGCGAATTGGCTCAAGTGATGTCGCAAACCTGCGTGGCATCGCATGTGCAGCGTGGCACCTCCATTGCGAGACCTGGTGACGGTGCATGTCAGTCAGTGCGCATCGCGCACGGTTTCAAGGGTAATTAACCGGTTTCGGGGCAGGCGTTTCCGGTAACGGAATGAATTCCTTGTCGTCACCGGGAATGCTGCCGAAGCGGCCGGCCTGCCAGTCGTCCTTGGCTTGCTCGATGCGTTCCTTGGAGCTGGAGACGAAGTTCCACCACAGATGGCGCGGCCCATCCAGCGGCTCGCCGCCCAGCAGCATCGCCTTGAGTGGGGTCTTGGCGCGCAAGCGGCCGCGGGCGCCGGGCGAGGGAACAATGAGATGCCGAGACGGCACGTCGGCACCATCCAGTTGCGCCTCGCCTTCGAGGATGTACAGGGCGCGCTCGGCGTGCCCGGTGTCCAGATCGAGCTCGGCATCGGGCGCCAGATCCAGCGCCACATTGAGCGTGCCGCTGAACACCTGCACCGGCGATTCCTCGCCGTAGGCGCGGCCGGCAATCACGCGCAGCCACACACCGTCGCGGCGCTGCTGCGGCAGGCTGGCTGCCGCGTGGTGATGGAAGGCTGGCGCGGTTTCTTCGGCCGAACGCGGCAGTGCGATCCAGGTCTGCATGCCGTGTAAGGCGTGTTCGCGTGCGCGCTCCGGGCCGGGGGTGCGTTCGGAATGCGCGATGCCGCGGCCGGCGGTCATCCAGTTAACGTCGCCGGGGCGGATCACCTGATCCGAGCCTAGCGTGTCGCGATGGCCGATTTCGCCGGCCCACAAAAACGTCACCGTGGCCAAACCGATATGCGGGTGCGGACGCACATCGATGCCGTGATCCGGCTCCAGCACGGCCGGGCCCATGTGGTCCACGAACACGAATGGCCCGATGCTGCGCGCCTGCAAGGTGGGCACGGCGCGGCGCACTTCCAGCCCGCCGATGTCATGCACGCGTGGAGCGATCAGGGTGGTCATGGTGGCGGCTCGCGACGTAATGGGAGCCAGAGCTTGGCATGCGCGCGGTACGGCATGCGCGTGTTTGACCGCGACGGAATGTTCTGTGCGCGGCGTGCGAACAGTCGCGCAAGTGACGCGCTGCGTGGCGTGGCGTCTGCCTGTCGCTAAAGCAGGCTTGCCTGCGTGGGCACCTCGATCTCGCCGCGGCGCGAGGCCAGCCGGTCGGCCAGACGCGTGGGCTCGGGCAAGCGATACGCTCGCAGCATGCGCAGGGTCCAGTCGAGTGCGCCTTGCATCGACATGCGATGGCCGGGCGAGACGATCAAGGGATTGCAGCGCAGCTTGCTGCGCAGCGCCCAGCCGATCTGCGCGCCACCCAGCAGGATCGGCGTGTGGTCGCCACGTTCCGGGCCGGGCTCGGTGAAGCTACCGGCCAAACGTTGCTTGGCGATGCCGATGCACGGCAGGCCGGTCACCACGCCGAAGTGCGCTGCGATGCCTAGCTTGCGTGGATGCGCGATGCCCTGGCCGTCGATGAAGACCAGATCTGGCATGCGCGAGAGCAGGGCTAATGCCTGCAGCAATGCCGGTAGTTCGCGAAAACTGAGCAGGCCGGGCACGTACGGCATCGAGGTCGGCACGCGCGCCACATGCGTTTCCAGCGGTAGCAACGTG
This sequence comes from Xanthomonas vasicola pv. musacearum NCPPB 4379, assembly GCF_000277895.2. Lineage (NCBI taxonomy): Bacteria > Pseudomonadati > Pseudomonadota > Gammaproteobacteria > Lysobacterales > Lysobacteraceae > Xanthomonas > Xanthomonas vasicola. Next base: position 1,617,772 of record NZ_CP034655.1, read on the forward strand.
TGCGCATCCAGCAACACCGCGGCCGCGCGCGTGGTCTGGCCCTCGTCTTCAAACCCGACGTCGAAGCCTGCGAGCAACTGCGGCGTTGCGCTTACCTCATCGCGCAGCAGCACGCGCTGGGCCAGTTGCTGTTGCAACTGTCGCGCCTGAATCACGCTGCCGTCCCAACCGGCGAAGACGGGGTCGTTGGTGTGCATGGCAATAGCATCGCGCGCTGTCCGTGGCGATCTCGTGCACGCCTGCGATGCACGCGCTGCCGCTACAATCGCAGGCTGATCGGCCCCAATCGGAGAACCGTAGTGACCCGCAAACTCGTACTGCTGCGCCATGGCCAGAGCCAATGGAATCTGGACAACCGTTTCACCGGCTGGGTGGATGTGGAACTCACCGAGCAAGGCCGCCAGGAAGCTGTGGCGGCCGGCAAGCTGATGAAGGACGAAGGGCTGCAGTTCGATGTCGCCCACACCTCGGTGCTCAAGCGCGCCATCCACACGCTGCAGGGCGCGTTGAAGGAACTCGACCAGGATTGGTTGCCGGTGTCCAAGAGCTGGCGCCTCAACGAGCGCCACTACGGCGGCCTGCAGGGGCTGGACAAGGCCGAAACCGCGGCCAAACACGGCGAGGAGCAGGTCAAGATCTGGCGCCGTTCATACGACATCCCGCCGCCGGCGATGGACGTCAACGATCCGGGTCACCCGTGTCACGACCGTCGCTACGCCACGCTCGATCGCAATGCGTTGCCGGGCACCGAGTCGCTGGCGACCACGCTGGTGCGCGTGTTGCCGTACTGGCACGACGCGATTGCGCCGCAGTTGAAGGCCGGGCAGACCGTGTTGGTGACCGCGCATGGCAACTCGCTGCGTGCGCTGTACAAGTACCTCAACGACGTCTCCAACGAGCAGATCTTGGAGCTCAACATCCCCACCGGCATCCCGCTGTTGTTCGAGCTGGACGACAACCTGCAGGTGCGCAGCTTCCGTTACCTGGGCGACCCGGAAGCGGCCAAGCGCGCAGCCGAAGCGGTGGCCAACCAGGGCAAGGCGAAGTAATCGCCGCTGGTGGTTACAGCGCTGCGTGCATCGCGCGCAGCGCGTGTTTGTTGCGTGGGCATGCGGCTGCAAGATGTTGCGTGCTGTGTTGAATGGAAGCGGTGCGTGGGCCTGAAGCGCACACGCACTGCGCTGATGTGCAGGCGAGACATGATGTCCGGCAAACGTAAAACGCGGCAAATGACGGCTGTTTACTGTCGCGCCTATCTGGTGACGTTGGGCATGCTGGTGGCAGCAGGCAGTGGCTTCGTCGCTCTGGCCGCTGGCGACATCTCAGGCGCCGGGCTGGCGCTGGCGTTGCTGATCTGCGCGCTGGGCGTGCTGCTGCTGGGGTTCGGCGTCATCGGGCCGGTGCGACAAATGGAAGCCGTGGCCGATGCGACATCCGGGCATGAGGCAGCCCTGGTGCTGATGGTATTGGCGTATCCGGTGTACCTGTTGATGGCGCCGTTTTACGCACGGCGGTGACTGCATGCGATGGCGCGCGCTGCGCCGGGGTGCAGGTGTTGCTTGAAGCAGCGTGTTGTGGCGTTGGTGAGACGCGCACGCAGCGTGTGGTTGCAATGACTTTCGCTAAGGCGCGGCAGCGGATGTTAGGGCGCTGCGGTGCTGCTGCAGCGATGTGGTTTAGCCGGTTGCAGAGTGACTGATGAAGAGGCAAGCGCCGTTTGATGCGCTGTTCTTCGTCGGCTCCTGACCGGCTGTGGACTTTTTTCGACCGTGCATGCGCGGTCATGCCTTGGAGAATTCAATGAAGTTGAGCAAGTTCGCCCCGCTGTCGCTCGCGGTGGCTATTGTGGCTGCGCTGTCTGCGTGCGGCGCCTCCGACGATACTGCCAAGGTGGCGCCCACCGCAGCGCAGGCGGTAGCGACCAAGGTTGATGTGTCCAAGCTTGATGCACCGATCGTGGCATTCGGCAGCGGCGATCTGGATCCGTCCATCGCGGCGTGCCAGGACCTCAATGGGTTCGTCAACGCCAAATGGCTCAAGGCTAATCCGGTGCCATCCGATCGCACCAGCTGGGGCAGCCTCGAGGTACTGGCCGAGCGTTCGTTGACCATCCAGCATGCGCTGGTGGAGCAGTTGGCGCGCGGCAGTCTGTCGGCCGGGTCGGTGGATGCCAAGATCGCCGACCTGTGGCGCACTGGCTCGGATGAAGCGGCGATCGACAAAGCCGGTATCACGCCGCTGCAGCCGCAGTTGACGACCATCGATGCGCTGACCGATGCGCCGGCCATCGCGGCCTGGTTGCGCAACAGCTATGCGCAAGGTCAGGGATTCGTGTTCTCGTTCGGCGCCAATGCCGATTACAAACATTCCGAGCAGATGATCGCCTATGCAGGGCAGGGCGGTCTGGGCTTGCCCGAAAAGGGCTATTACACCGACCCGGCGCAGGCAAAGATCCGCGCGCAGTACGTGGCCTATATCGCACGGGTGCTGGAGCTGTCGGGCATCCCGGCCGCGCAAGCGGCCACCCAGGCCAAGGCGGTGATGGCGTTCGAAACGCGTTTGGCCAATGCGTCGTTGTCGCGGATCGAACTGCGCGACCCGGCCAAGCGCTACAACCCGGTCGATGTGGCCGGCGCCAATGCAATCACGCCGCACTTCGACTGGAAGGCGTTCTTCGCCGCGCTCAAGGTGCCGGCCGGCACGTTCTCGTTGAGCCAGCCGGGCTATTTCGCCGAGCTCGATGCGATGTTGGCTGATACACCGGTCGACACCTGGAAGGCGTATCTGCGTTTCCATAGTATCGACGAAGCGGCGCCGTATCTGGCCAAGCCGTTCGAACAGGCCAACTTCGATTTCTATGCAAAGACGCTGCGCGGCCAGCAGGACATGCTGCCGCGCTGGAAGCGCACGTTGAATGCGGTGAACGAGGCGATGGGCGAGGCACTGGGCCAGCTCTATGTGCAATCTGCATTCCCGGCCGAATCGAAGGAGCAGATGCAGCAATTGGTGCAGAACCTGTCGGCAGCGCTCAGGCGCGGCTGGAAAAGCTCGACTGGATGAGCGCAGGAACCAAACAGCGCGCACTGGAAAAGTGGGCCAGCTTCACGCCGAAGATCGGTTACCCGGACCAGTGGCGCGATTGGTCGGGCCTGGAAACGCGTGGCGACGGATTCTTGGCCAACATGCAGGCTGCGCAGGCATTCAACTACCGCTACATGCTGGACAAGATCGGCAAGCCGGTCGACAAGCGCGAATGGCACATGACGCCGCAGACGGTGAATGCGTACTACAACGCCACCCGCAACGAGATCGTGTTCCCGGCGGCGATCCTGCAGCCGCCGTTCTTCGACCCCAAGGCCGATCCGGCGTTGAATTACGGCGGCATCGGTGCGGTGATCGGGCATGAAATGATGCACGGCTATGACGATTCCGGCAGCCAGTTCGATGCCAAAGGCAACTTCGACACGTGGTGGACCGCTGCGGACCGCAAGCTGTTCACCGAGCGCACCGATCAGCTGGTGGCGCAGTTCGACGGCTATGAAGCGATCAAAGGCGTGCACGTCAAAGGCAAGCTGACCTTGGGCGAAAAGATCGGCGACCTGGGCGGCCTGACCGTTGCTTACGATGCCTTGCAGATGGCATTGCAGAAGCAGCCTGCTGCCAACAAGGAGATCGACGGCTATTCGCAGGACCAGCGCTTCTTCATAAACTGGGCGACGGTGTGGCGCCGCAACTTTACCGATGGCGAATTGCGCGTGCGCTTGAATACCGACCCGCATGCGCCGGCGAATTTCCGGGCCAACGGTGCACCGTCGAACATGCCGGCGTTTGCGCAGGCATTCCAGTGCAAGCCCGGCGATGCGATGGTACGCGGCGACAAGGAGCGCGTGGCGATCTGGTAAGTCGATAGCATAACTGGTATGCCTATATTTAATTATTTGACGACTTTCTTCGTTAAGGACGACATGTTTGACTTGATTAAAATTTTTCTGTTAATTTAATAGGGCCTGAATCACAGGCATACAAGGATGGCCGTATGAAAAAGTTACTTGCTCTTGCCGTAGCTGGATTTGCAATGGTTGGCTCGTGGGGCGCTATCGCCCAGACTCTTCCCAACGGCCCTGTCGCAAGTCCGCCTGGATGGAGTTGCGCTGCTAAAGGAGGAGCTGTTTACTGCGTGAGGAAAGGTCCCAACTGAGTAACAAGTGTGCAGGGTGTCCCTGCACACTTCTTCTTGCAGGCTAGGGTGATGGTTAAATGACACGCTTAAAAATAATTCTCTTGTTGATTTTCTTTAATTTATGTGGATGCGCAACATCTACAGTGCGGAAAATTGAGAAGGGTATGATTCTCCCTGATGGTGTTGAGCAGGTTAAGTTGAGCTCTAATCAGAAGTTTTTAATGGCTACCCCTGTCGTTAATTCGATGCCGCCATTTCCAGTTGAGGCAACTGGCTTGGTCGACATTCTTATATGCATTGAATTTGTGGTTATGGAAGATGGCTCCGTCAGTTCTGTACGACAAATTGATGCCTCGCCTGGATGCGAGCGAGTCAATAGCGAGAGTAGTAAAATATTCGCTCCAGAAGTATTAGGTGCTGTTACCCATTGGTCTTTTCTGGGTGCGGCAATCTGTAGCTACAAAGTAAATGAAGCGGAGTGTGATGGTCAAGGTGTGGAAATAACCCCGATACCAATCAAGCTTGCTTACAAATTTAATTTTCTACAGTCGAACGGTGTTCGGAATGTATCTGCAGGCAAAGTCGAATAATTCTTATTCGGCTAGAAGAGTTTATTATTTTGAAAATTTCCTCAAATTGGAAGAAGGTTCCGTTAGTATTTTTTTTGATACTCTTAATAGGAGTGTCGACTATATCTTTAAAAGATCTATTTTACCCTGATTCGGTAGTAGTCACCGAAACCACATCTCATCCGCATGTAGGGCGGATTCTCGTTTCGATCTCGGCGATGGGGCGTATCAGTGCTAAATCTACTGTGGCAGTCGGGACACAGGTTTCTGGTGAAATATCAGAGGTAAGTGCAGACTTCAATCAATCAGTTTCAAAGGGTGAGATCATAGCAAAGATTAATCCAGCGCGCTATCAGGCACAGCTGCAATCAGCCGTTGCTTCGCTTTCTGGCGCGCAGTCATCTTTGGAGCGAAGTAGTGAGCGTGCGTCGCAATCGCTACGAGATTTACAGAGAGCGCGTAAACTTGCAGATCAACAGTTAGTAGCTAAAGCCGACTTGGAGAAAGAGCAGGAAACACAGCGTATTGCCGAATTAGACATGCGTGCAGCCCAGTCATCGGTCCAGTCACTCCAAGCTGCAGTGCAAAGCGCGCGATATGATTTGGATCAGACTATTATTCGTTCTCCTGTTCATGGGGTCGTTCTGGAGCGCTTGGTCGAGTCTGGACAGACAGTAGCATCGTCTTTCGAAACTCCCACCCTATTTCGTATCGCCGAAGATCTTTCTAAACTAAAGATCGAGTTGGCAGTTGATGAGGCTGATATAGGAAAAATTATTGAGGGAAATCCCGTGTATTTTTCAGTTGACGCGTATCCGAATCGCAAGTTTGAAGGGGTAGTGGTGCAAAGGCGCATTGCGCCAAATATTCAGGGGAATAATGCAACTTTTCCAGTTGTTGTTGAAGTTACTAATCCGGAAGGTTTTTTAATTCCTGGAATGTTAGCGGACGCTACAATCAGCGTGGCGGAACGAATCAATGTCCTAAAGATACCGAGCGAATATCTGGTTCCAAGCGCCGGTGGCAATGAGATCCCCACATTTGGTGCGATCCAAGACGCGATCAAGGAGAACTTTAGTACGGTCGGGCTAACTAAGAGGCAGCAAAAGTCGCTTGAGACTGAGCTGGTAATGAAGTTGCCTGAGCAAGGAATAAAATCACGTGTTCCTAGTGAATTGGTGAATTTTTTTGGTGCAGCGGCTGCGTCGCGTATTGTTGTGATAGATGATGAAAGTGGTGATCCAGTAGCTGCAATAAGGAGAGACAGAAAGCAGCGGTTGGGTGAGAAATTTTTTGCTTTTCGATCAACTTTAAATTCTTCTCAGCAACTTGTATGGGATCAGCTCTTGAGTGATCTAGTCGAGAGTCGGTATGCCAGCGTCTTAGTGAAAAATGGTGATAAGGTCATCAAACGTTCAATACTTATTGGGATGAATGATGATGTGTCAACGCAAGTCTTTTCCGGTCTGGCCACGCAGGATCTTATTGTCCTGCAAATTAATAATTTTCAATGAACCTTGATACGCCAGCAATTAAGTTATCTGGTGTTAGTAAGGCTTATCGAGGGGCCATGAAGCCTATCGGCGCCTTAGATAACGTCGATTTAACTGTGTCGCAAGGGGAGCATATTGCAATAATGGGACCTTCAGGCTCCGGGAAGTCCACATTACTTTCTCTGATCGGTTGTTTGGATCGTCCAGATAGTGGTTCTTATCATTGTCTTGGTTTCAATGTCCTGGAATTATCTTCTGCTAACCTGGCTGCGTTCCGTAATTCCAATATTGGTTTTGTTTTTCAAAATCTGAGTCTTTTGCCAAGATTATCGGTTTTGGAGAATGTGGCGCTGCCCTTTGAGTATTCTGATTTGTCTTATAAAGACGCTATTTCACGTTCGTGCACAGCGCTGGAAAAGGTAGGGATGCTGAATCGCGCTCAATCTTTTCCTCGGCAATTATCAGGTGGGCAGCAGCAGCGTGTCGCGGTTGCACGCGCGATGGTGAACAAGCCAAGCCTTATCCTTGCCGATGAGCCGACGGGTGCATTGGACGAAGAGTCCGCAAGCGAGATAATCTTGCTTTTGAACGGATTGAAGGCATACGCTCGAACGATCGTTGTTGTAACTCACGATATAGGGGTTGCCAAACATGCCGACCGTATCATTTATCTCCGCAATGGGCGAATAAAGGTATGAGTCGATTACAAAGAACTTTAAAAAACGCGACAAGAAGTATTGCAGTCCATCCACTTCGATCACTTCTGACATCACTCGGGATCGTCGCTGGTGTCGCAGCTGTAGTGATTGTCACTTCCATAGCTGAAGGGACGCGAAGAGAGATTCAAGCTAGTATCGAATCTCTAGGGGCAGATCGCATTGACGTAATTTCAGGAACCATGAATGGCGTGAAGAATGCAGCTTTGCCTTTCGGAGGGCTTTATATGCTTAAGGACAAAGACGTAGAAGATATTAATCGAATCGCCGGTGTTCGGATGGCTAGCGGAATGCTTCGCGGGAGCGCAGACGCGAGTTTTGGAATCTCTAAGTCGACGCTGGCTTGGATTGGCGGCGGCCCCGGTATAGTGGACATATTGGGATACGAGATTCAGCAAGGTAGGAACTTCACTGAGGCGGAAAGTAGTAGCGCAAGACGGATCGTACTTCTCGGTGAGGCAACGAGTGCAAAGCTCTTTGGTAAGACTAAGCCGATTGGATTACGTGTCCGGATCAATGGATCTGCTTTCATTGTGATTGGCACCATGAAGCGACGAGGGATTTCGGTGGCAGGGCAAGATTTAGATGAAATTGCAATTGTGCCGATCAGATCTGCGAGAAGAAATTTGATGGGAGATTTTCCGCTGCCGCCAAATGCTTTGCAGCAAATCAGTCTTCGCTTCAATAATGGAGTTCAAGAAAATATCTTGAGCGAGCGAATCGCGCAACGTTTGCGTAAGACTCACAAGTTAGCAGTGAGTGAAATTCTAGATTTCCGTATCACGGGTGTCGCTGAGTCGGTAAAGGTAAGTGGAATGGCTAATCGAGCAATGTCGCTGCTCCTAATTTCTGTAGCGGCAATTTGTCTTTTCGTAGGGGGCATTGGTGTCATGAACATCATGCTAGTTTCGATCTCTGAGCGCATCGGGGAAATTGGTTTGCGAATGTCTTTGGGTGCGTCTCCAAATAATATTTGCCAACATTTCCTTGCGGAGTCAGTACTGTTGTCCTCTATCGGTGGTGGCTTAGGAGCTTTATTCGGTATTATTGGCTCGCATCTCATAACGAGGCAGCAGGGATTGGCGACGCAAATCAATTTGCTTGTACTTATTATAGCGATCGTCGTGACAATTGCGACCGGAGTTGTATTTGGGATGTGGCCAGCACTTCAGGCTGCTCGGATGCTACCAGCCGAAGCCCTTCGACGTCTTTGACATTCAGTTAACAACGAATTCTAGAAGGTTGATACTTGTACCTGATTAGCCCATCGCTCAGCCGGCAGTTGCAGGATTTGCGACGAGTCGGTTGGACAACGGTCCCACGTGAAGGCAACGGAGGTGGGGCATGGGCATCAACAGTGTGCAGTTTCGCTAGGCTTTTCGCTGAGCGCGAGTTAGTTGATCGCTATGGAACCGAAGCCAAGTGTTACCGGGCGTTGTATCGGTGGCGCTGGCCGAAGGGATTTCGCTGCCCGCAGTGCGACGGCCGCGCGCGTTCGCGCTTTCGACGCGATGATCAGGTGTACTACCAGTGCCGGGCGTGCCGGCATCAGACCATCTTGCGTGCTGGCACGCTTTTCCAGTCCAGCAAGTTGCACTTGCGCCTGTGGATGCAGGCGATCTACCTGCTGAACTCCAGCAAGACCAACCTGGCGGCGCTGGAGTTGAAGCGGCATCTTGGAGTGAACTACAAGGCGGCCTGGCGGATGAAGCACAAGATCATGCAGGCGATGGTCGAGCGCGAAGAACCGCGAAAACTCAAGGGTTTGTGCAAATCGACGACGCTTACCTGGGCGGCGAACGGACGGGGGGTAAGCGCGGGCGAGGCTCGGAGAACAAGCAGCCATTCGTGATCGCAGTGCAAGTGGACCGGTAATCCCCCCGCTTTTAGCGGTCGCCAAAAGTGGAGCTATGCGGTCATCGCCAATTTCATCGCTGGGGTGATGCCGCCCAGCGCCATGTTGGGGCGCTCGTGGTTGTACGTCCATAGCCAGCGTGTGGCCTCGTCCTGAACCTGCTCGATGGTGTCGAACAACGTTGTGGCCAGCCAGGCATAGCGGACGGTACGGTTGTAGCGCTCGACGTAAGCATTCTGCTGTGGTTTGCCCGGCTGGATGTGGTCGATCCGAATGCCGCGCTGCTGTGCCCAGGCTAGCAGCGCGCCACTGATGTACTCCGGGCCGTTGTCACAGCGAATCACGCGCGGCTTGCCGCGCCACTCGATGATCTGATCCAACGAGCGGATCACCCGGGCCGATGGCAACGACAGGTCGACCTCGATCCCCAGACCCTCGCGATTGAAGTCGTCGAGCACGTTAAACAACCGGAAGCTGCGACCATCGGCCAACTGGTCGTGCATGAAGTCCATCGACCAGAACTGGTTGATCGTCTCCGGCACCGCCAACGGCTCTGGCCGCTCGCGCACCAGCCGCCTCTTCGGCTTGATCCGCAGGTTCAATTCCAACTCCCGGTAGATGCGGTACACCCGCTTGTAGTTCCAGCCAAAGCCCTTCACGTTGCGCAGATGCAGGAAGCACAAGCCGAACCCCCAATCGCGATAGGTCGCGGTCAGTCTCACAAGCCAATCAGCAATCTGGGCGTTCTCCTGGCTGGCCTTGGGCTGATACCGAAAGCAGGTCTCGCTCAGCGCAAAGGTCCGGCAAGCATGCCGGATATTCGTGCGGCCTTCTTCCACCGCCCATCGGGCCATCTCCCGGCGTTGAGATGGCCTTACCATTTTTTTGCCATCGCCTCCTTCAGCAGGTCAGCGCTGAGTTGGGCATCGGCGTACATCTTCTTCAGCCGCCGATTTTCGTCCTGCAGCTCCTTGAGCTGGGATATCAACGACGCATCCATGCCGCCGAACTTGCTGCGCCACTTATAGAACGTTGCCGAGCTGATGCCGTGTTCGCGGCAGAGCTCCGGCACTGGCGTGCCGGCCTCGGCCTGTTTGAGCACGGCGATGATCTGGCTGTCGGTGAAGCGGGATGTCTTCATGGAACCTCCTCGGAAAAGGGTACGAGAAAATTCCACTTCTGGCGTCAGCTAACCTGCGGGGGGATTACCAAGGTACCTTGATGCGCGGTGTGGAAATGGTGCTGCGCATGTTCAGCATCAACCGCCGCATGCACAACAAGGCCTGGATTGCCGATGGCCGCATCGCGGTGGTGGGTGGGCGCAATGTGGGCGACGAATATTTCGATGCGGCGCGCGACACCAATTTCATGGACATGGATGCCGCGCTGATGGGGCCGGCGGTGGGCCAGGCCGAGCAGGTGTTCGATGCGTACTGGAATAGCCCCAATGCCTTGCCGCTGTCTGCGCTGGTCACCGCAAAGCCGCAGGCACTGGAGGCGTTGCGTGGCAGCCTGGACGCCGGCATGGCATCGTCGCGCGCACATCCGTATGTGGAGCGCTTGCAGCGTTCGCCTAGCGTGCGCGAACTGATGCAAGGCGACCGCCCGGTGCATTGGGTGTCGCAGGCGCGCATCGTCTCCGACCCGCCGGAAAAAGCGGCGGGCGCGCCGCCGCAGGCCGACTGGATGACGCCGGTGCTGATTGGCGAAATGGCGCATGCGCAGCACGAACTCAAGGTGATTTCGCCGTATTTCGTGCCGGGCGACGAAGGCATGCGCTGGATCGGCAACCTGCGCCAGCGCGGTGTGCGGGTGAGCATCCTGACCAACTCGCTGGCGGCCAACGACGTGGTGGCGGTGCATAGCGGCTATGCCGGCTATCGCGTGCCGCTGCTGCAGCAGGGCGTGCGCCTGCACGAACTCAAGCCGATGGGCAAACCGGACGGCAGCCTGTTCGGCTCCAGCGGCGCCAGCCTGCATACCAAAGCCTTCGTGGTGGACGACAGCAGTGGTTTCATCGGCTCGTTCAACCTGGATCCGCGTTCGATGAACCTCAATACCGAGATGGGCCTGCTGTTCAACGACCGCGTGGTCACTGCGGAACTCGAGCGCTTGTACAACCACAAGGTCAGTGCGCCGGTGAGTTACCGCGTGACCCTGGACCAGGGCAAGCTGCGATGGCACGACGATGCTGCGCAACCGCCCGAGGTGTGGTCGCGCGAGCCGGCCGCAAGCGTGTGGCGGCGTGGCGCAGCGACGGTGATGGGCTGGTTGCCGCTGGAGTCGCAGCTGTAGCGATTTGATAAGCGTGTTGCTTTCGCCGCCCTTTGGGCACCTTTTCCCACAGACGGAAGAAGAAAGTCTGCTGGCCCTTCCATTGATGGGTGAAACGCGCGTTGGCTTTTCGCAGACGCAGTCGTCCTGTCAGATACGTTTAGCGGGTGACGCGCACATCCGTCGCGTTACTGCAGCTGCGTCACGATCTCGCGCGCCATTGCGCCCAGCGGCAGGATGCGGTCTGCGCCGCCGCGCTTGATCGCTTCCTTGGGCATACCAAACACGATGCTGGTTTGCTCGTCCTGCGCCACCGTGCGTGCGCCGGCTTGCCGCATCTCCAGCAAGCCGGCGGCGCCATCGTCGCCCATGCCGGTCATGATGATGCCCAGCGCATTGCTGCCAGCCGCACGCGCGGCCGAGCGAAACAGCACATCCACCGACGGGCGATGCCGGTTGACCGGCGGGCCTTCCAGTACTTCGACGAAGTACTGCGCGCCGCTACGACGCAGCAGCAGATGTTTGCCGCCGGGCGCGATCAATGCACGGCCTGGCATCACGCGGTCGTTGTTGGCAGCTTCCTTCACTGCGATCTGGCACAGGCCGTTGAGACGCGCAGCGAAGGCAGCGGTGAACTTCTCCGGCATGTGCTGCACGATCACGATGCCGGGGCAGACGCGCGGCAATGCAGTGAGCACTTCTTCCAGCGCCTGGGTACCGCCGGTGGAGGTGCCGATGGCGACAATGCGTTCGGTGGTCTGCGCAAGCGCGCGCCCGCTCTGCGCCGGCAGGATCACATCGGCGGTGTGTTTGACCTCGGTTTCCAGCGGCGCGGCAGTTACGCGTGCGGCCAGCCGTTTGACGTTGGCGCGGGCAGCGCTGCGCACGGTGGCCACCAGTTCGTCGGCAGAGTCGGTGAGAAATTGCTTGAGCCCCAGCCGCGGTTTGGTCACCACCGCCACCGCGCCAGCGGCCAGCGCATCCATGGTGACGCGCGCGCCTTTTTCGGTGAGCGTGGAGCAGATCACCACAGGTGTGGGTCGCTCACTCATGATCTTGCGCAGGAAGGTGATGCCGTCCATGCGCGGCATTTCTACGTCCAGCACGATCACGTCCGGCCACTGCTTGCGCATTTTTTCGATCGCAAGCAACGGGTCGGCGGCGGTGGCGATCACCTCGATGTCGGCCGCGTCGTTGAGCACGTTCACCAGCACCTGGCGCACCACCGCCGAATCGTCGACCACCAGAGCCTTGATGGTCTTGGGGCTGGCGGTCGGGCTGGCAGTGGGGCGGTTGAACGCTGTCGACACGGTGAATCCTTGGGTCATGCCTTGCGGAAAATCGAGGGCGCCACCTGGACCAGATCGATGTCGAGTTCGCTCAGGCTTTCCGAATGGCCAATACAGAAATGCCCACCCGATTTGAGGTTGGACAGCACGCGCAGGATCACTTCGCGTTTGGTCTGGCCATTGAAATAGATCATCACATTGCGCAGGAAAATTGCATCGAAGCTGCCCAGTGCCGGCAACGCGGTATTGAGATTGGCGTGCACGAACTGCACGCGGTCGCGCAGGCGTCGTTCCACCAGCAAGGTGCCGTCGTAGTCGCCCTGGCCGCGCAGGCAATAGCGTTTGAGATACGCCTGCGGAATGCCGTCAATGCGTTGCAGTGCGTAGTGGCCGGTACGCGCCTTGGCAAGCACGCGGGTGCTGATGTCGCTGCCCACCACTTCGAACGGGCGGCCCTGCAAGGTGTGGTCCAGCACCATCGCCATGCTGTAAGCCTCTTCGCCGCTGGAACTGGCCGCGCTCCAGCAGCGAAACGGCAACGCGCCACGGTGTTCGCCGGCCAGCTTGCGTAGTAGCTCGAAATGCTTGGGCTCGCGGAAGAAGTAGGTTTCGTTGGTGGTGAGCAGGTCGATCGCGGTCTGAATCTCGCTGCGGTCCTGGCGGCTTTCCAGCAGCTGCAAATACTGCGTATAGGTGCTGAATTGATGCTCGCGCAGACGCTTGCCCAGGCGGCCGCACAGCATGGCTTTCTTGCCGGAAGAAATGCTGATGCCGGCGGCTTCGAAGATGAAGCGCTGGAAGCGGCCGAACTCCTGTTCGGTGATGGCGGTGGCGGTACTCATCGGCTCAGGCCACGTCCGCGTCGCTGGGCAATGGGCTATCACTCAGGCGCGCGATGCGCACGGCGTGTTCGCGCCACCACTCCGACAGCATCGGCCCGGGCATTGGCGACGCCATCAGATAGCCTTGCGCCAGGTCGCAGCCGAGTTCGCGCAGTAACCGCCAGTCGTCGGGCGTTTCCACGCCTTCGGCCACCGCAGTGAGTTCCAGCCGATGCGCCAGCTCCAGCGTGGATTCGAGCACGGTGCGTTGACTGCGGCTGCGATGCGCGGCATGCACGAAGCTGCGATCCAGCTTGAGTTCGGTGAAGGGAATGCTGGCCAGGCGCTGCAGCGAGGAAAAGCCGGTGCCGTAGTCGTCGATAGATAGGCCGAAACCGTGCAGGCGCAACCGCGCCAGCATGCTCAGGGCGTTGGCCGGCTCCACGATGGCGCTTTCGGTGAGTTCCAGCACCAGATCGGCCGGGCTCAAGCCGTTGTCGCTCAGTTTGGCGCACAGTTCCTCAAGAAAATGGTCTTCGCCCAACAGCCTGGGCGAGAGGTTCAATGCCAGGCTCAGATCGAAGCCTTCGGCGTGCCAATCCACCAATTGCGCGATGGCCTTGTCGATCACCTGCTGGGTCAACGCGTGGATCAAGCCTTCGCGTTCGGCCAGCGGAATGAAGCGGTCCGGCCCGATCATGTCGCCTTGCGGGCGGCGCCAGCGTGCGAGCGCTTCCACACCGCGCAGGCGGCCGTCTTTCAAATCGAGTTTGGGTTGGTAGGCCACACGGATTTCGCCGCGGCGCATGGCACGATCCAGCCGCGAGGCCGCCGCGCCACCGCTGGACATCAGCGGCGAGATCGCCACCGGCGCAAACACCGGTGCGTCGGCGGCAGGCTCCGGTTCGCAATCCAGCACGGTGGCCAGGTCCTGCAGGTTCATCGGTTTTTCGATGCCCCCGAGCACGCGCACGCCGGCGCTGCGGCTGAGTTGCATCACCGCATCGATCAAGGCGCCGCCACGTTGCGACACCACCACCACCGGCACCCTGTATTTGCCGCGCGCCAGCGCGTCGAGCAACTGCACGCCATCCATGCCCGGCATTTCCAGGTCCACCAGCAACAACGATGGCGCATCGGCATGCGTCAGCCACTCCAACGCCGCGTGTCCGTCGACGGCGCCGTCGACCGAGCTGGCGCCGAGTTGGCGACACAGCGCCATGGCGTGTTCGCGCTGGACCACACTGTCGTCCACGACCAAAACCGGGCCGGCCAGCGTGCAGTTGCAGGAGAGAAGGGCAGGGCGCATGAGAGTCCTTATGTGCATGCGTGAGTCAGGCCGCCAGCTCGGCGGCTGGGAGCTGGGCAAGCGCATCGTTGCCCAGTACGGCATCGGCATCGAGCAGGATCACGAAGCGCTGGCCGATCTTGCCCATGGCATGGATCAAGTCGCGCGCAATGCCGGTGCCGAAGCTTGGTGTGTCGACGATGTCGGCCGGGGCAATCTCCAGCACTTCGCTCACCGCATCCACCAATAGCCCGAGCACCTGATGCACCTCGCCGTGCGCGATCTCCACGATCACGATGCAGCTGCGCTTGGTGATCGCGCTGGCGTTGCGGCCGAAGCGGTGCTGCAGGTCCACCACCGGCACCACCGCACCGCGCAGGTTGATCACCCCGCGCAGCGCCGGCGGCATCATCGGCACATCGGTGGGGACGCGGTATTCGATGATTTCCTTGATGCCCAGGATGCCCAGGCCGAACATTTCCCCACCCAGCAAAAACGTGAGGTATTGCTGCGGTGCCGTCGATGCCAGCAGGTCGTGATTGGCTGCAGTGTGCGCGTGCATCGTCGGCTCCTCAAAAGCTGGCGAATTGCGATTCGTCGATCGCGTCGGCGGTCGCGGCCACCGCGCTGATCTGGCGCACGTTGGTGCGTCGTGGCGGCGCGCTGTTCACAGCAGCCGGCGCATGCGCTGCAATCCGACGCGGCCCCTGCTTGCTGCCCGAACTTGCACCACGTCCGCCATTGCCCAGCCGGAAGAAGCCCATCAGCTGCTGCAACTGTTCGGCCTGTGCGCTCATTTCTTCGGAGGTGGCAGCCAGTTCTTCGGCATTGGCGGCGGCCGATTGGGTGGTCTGGTTCAACTGACCCACGGCGGTATTGATCTGGCTGACGCCGGCGGTCTGTTCTTCGGAAGCGGCGGCGATTTCCTGCACCAGGTCGGAGGTGCGGCGGATCGAAGGCACCATCTCGCCCAGCACGCGGCCGGCGCTTTCGGCCAGTTCCACGCTGGATTCGGCCACTTCGCCGATTTCCTGCGCGGCGATCTGGCTGCGCTCGGCCAGCTTGCGCACTTCGGCGGCCACCACGGCAAAGCCCTTGCCGTGTTCGCCGGCACGCGCTGCCTCGATGGCGGCATTGAGCGCCAGCAGATTGGTCTGGTACGCGATGTCGTCGATGATGCCGATCTTCTTGGCGATGTCCTTCATCGCCACCACGGTGGCGCGCACGGTGTCGCCACCGTCGGCCGCTTCGCTGGCGGCCTTGGCCGCCATGCTGTCGGTGACGCGCGCGTTTTCGGTGTTCTGTGCGATGGAGGCAGTCATCTGCTCCAGCGAGGCGCTGGTTTCTTCCACGCCGGCGGCCTGTTCGCTGGCAGCCTGGGCAAGCGCCTGTGCAGTGGCGCTGACTTGTTCCGATGCGCTGGCCAGGTTCTCGGCGTTGCGATTGACCTCATCGACGATCTCGGTGAGCCGGCTCATGGTGGTGTTGACGTAGCGCTGCATGTCGGCGAACGCGCCTTCGTAACGGCCTTCCACGGTGTGGGTGAGGTCGCCATCGGCCATCGCGCCCATGACCTGGATCACTTCGGAAATGCTGCGCAGATTGCCGCGCGCGCGCTCCACGGTGTCGTTGATGAAGGCCTTCTTGCCCGGCAGCTGCGCCAGCGGGGCATCGAAGTTGCCGCGGCCGAACTCGGCCACCACGCCCATCGCCAGTTTCTTGACCGCGATATGCGCGCCCACCATCTGGTTGATGCCCAGCGCCATGCTGCGGAAATCGCCATCGAAGCGGGTGCTGTCGATGACCACGTCGATATCGCCGGCCTCGTGTTCGGCCGACATGTGGTTGATCTCGGCGATCAGGCCGGTGAGGTTGCCACGCACCTGCTCGATGGTGTCGTTGATGAAGCGTTTCTTGCCCGGCAGCAATGGCAGTTGCGCGGTGAAGTTGCCGCGGCCGAATTCGCTGACGCAGGCAATGGCCTGCTTCTTGACCGCGATATGGCTGGCCACCATCGCATTGATGCCTTCGGCCATGCGGCGGAAATCGCCGGTGAAGCGCTGGGTCTCGATGACCACATCGATATCGCCGGCGTCATGCTCGGCCGCCATGCGGTTGACCTCGGCGACCATGCCGGTAAGGTTGCCGCGAATCTGATCGACCACCTCGTTGATGAAAGCCTTTTTGCCCGGCAAATGTTCGAGTTCCGCAGAAAAATTGCCGCGGCCGAACTCGGCCACACAGGTCATCGCCCGCTTGTTCACCGCGATGTGGCTGGCCATCATGCGGTTGATGCCATCGCCCATGGTGCGGAAATCGCCATCGAAGCGTGCCACGTCGATGCGCGCATCGATCTCGCCAGCATCGTGTTCGCGCGAGACGCGGTTGATTTCTTCGTTGACGTGGCGGATGCCGCTCTGCACCTTGCGCAGCCCGCGCAGCACATCGCCGGCCTGCTCATCGCGCACTTGCGGCAGGGCGACATCGAAGTTGCCCCGCGAGAACGCGTCGAGCGTGCTGGTGGCTAGCTCCAGCGACGCGCTGGCGATACGGATTGCCCAGACCAGCAAGGCGCCGCTGATCAATGCGGCAACGATGCTGGTGCCCAACAAGCCCGCGTGCGACAGCGTCAGCGCAAAGCCGGCGATGACCACGACAACGGGCAGTGCGACGGCAAGCGCGGCGGTAAACCACAACTGCGTAGCGATCGGGAGACGGTGTGACATGGCGGTGACTTCCTGGGGTCAGGTAACGACAAACGGCGCGAGTTGTACGGCAGCGGTGGTGCGAGCGCTCAGGCCGCTAACGCGTCCTGGTTAGGGTGCAATTGCTGAATCAGGCTGGGCACATCCAGAATCAGCGCAACATCGCCGCTGCCCAGAATGCTCGAGCCACTGATGCCTTTGACCTGCGCGAAAACCTTGGACAGCGGCTTGATCACCGTCTGCCATTCACCCAGCAAGGTGTCCACCACCAGGCCGAAGCGCTGCGCGCCCTGGCGGATCACCACGATGCTTTCGCGCGGCGGGGTCTTGCCGCCAAGCGCGAACAACTCGCGCAGACGCACATACGGCAATACGCTGCCGCGCAGGTCGATGTAATCGCTGGCGTAGTCGGGCGTGAACTCCACGCACTCTTCCACCACATCCAGCGGCACCACGAAGACCGATTTGCCCACACCAACCTGGAAGCCATTGATGATGGCCAGCGTCAGCGGCAGGCGCACCGAAATGGTGGTGCCCAATCCGGCAGCGCTATCGATCTCGACCGTGCCGCGCAGTGCGGTGATGTTGCGCTTGACCACGTCCATGCCGACGCCGCGCCCGGACAAGTTGGTGACCTTTTCTGCGGTGGAAAAACCCGGTTCGAAGATCATCGCGAATACTTCGCGGTCGCTGAGTTGGCGGCCGGGTTCGATCAGGCCACGTTCGAGCGCTTTGGCCAGGATGCGGTCGCGGTTCAAGCCGCCACCGTCGTCGGTAATTTGAATAACGATGCTGCCGGAGTCGTGATACGCGTTGAGCCCGACGGTGCCGCGGGCAGGCTTGCCGCGCGCCACGCGCACGTCTGCCGGCTCGATGCCGTGGTCCATCGCATTGCGCACCAAGTGCGTCAGTGGGTCGCCGATCTTTTCCACCACCGACTTGTCCAACTCGGTGTCTTCGCCGGCCACCACCAGTGCGATGTCCTTGCCGAGTTCGCGCGCGACATCGTGCACCACGCGCTGGAAGCGGCTGAAGGTGCCACCGATCTTGACCATGCGCAGCTGCAATGCGCTTTCGCGCACATCTTCCACCAGGCCGGCCAAGATCGAGGCCGATTCCAGCAATTGCGCATCGCCGGTGCGTTGCGCATTGGCACTCGTGCTGGAGACGGCAATGATGAGTTCGCCGACCAGGTCGATCATGCGATCGAGCTTGTCGGCATCCACGCGGATGGAACGCGCATCGGCGTTGCGTGCGCCTGCATCGGCGGTGGCGCGTGCGGGCGCCGCAGCCGGCACGGCGGTAAGTGCAACCGCACTCGGTGCCGCCGCCGCTGCAAACGGTGCAGTAGCGACAAGCACCGCACTGTCGGTCGGTGCCGGCACGGCCACGATGTCCAGATCGCAGTCTTCGCGCACGAATTCGAATACGTCTTCGATCGCAGCGCGGTCGGCATCGCTGCGTAGCAGGATCTGGAAACCTAGATAGTTCGCTTCCGGATCGAGGTCGTCGAATGCCGGCAACTGGCTGGTATCGGTGTTGATGGATTCGACCGAGCCCAGGCCGCGCAGGTTGCGGATCAGCTTGAGCGGTGAGTTGCCGAAGCGCAGTGCGTCGGCAAACAGTTTGAGCGTGATGCGCCAATGGCCGCTTTGTTTTTCCGGTGTGCTGTGCTGGATGGCGGCTGCAGTGACGCCGCATGCGCTGCTCTGCAGATAGGTCTGCAATTGCGCCAGCAGCGGCTCGGCTTCGGCAGCCAACGCGGCCGGGTCGGCATGGCTCGGGTCTGCGGCGGTTTCCACCAAGGCATGAATATGGTCGCAGCACACCAGCAGCAGCCCGACCAGTTCCGAGCTCAGCGTGAGTGATTCGTCGCGCACCAGATCCAGTACGCTTTCCACCACATGGGTGAAGCCAACCAGCTGCGGCAGATCGAACAGACCACCGGAGCCCTTGATGGTGTGCGCGGCGCGGAAGATGGCATTGACCGCATCCGGCGAGGATTCGCCACGCTCGGCTTCGAGCAGATGGCGTTCCATGTCTTCGAGCAGATCCCGGCTTTCGGCCAGGAAAGTCTGCATCAGCTGGTTCATGTCCATGCGCGCGTCACAATCCGTTAGTGAATTCGTTCGCCAAGACCTGCAATCGCGTGCGGGCACAGGGCTTCGAGCAGGCCGAGCAGTTCGATCACATCAACCACCGCGCGGCTGGAATCGGTCAGCGAAAACGGCCGGCCATCGGCCTGGATCGCCTGCTTGGTGGCCAGCAATAATTGCAGGCCGGTGGTATCGATCTCGCTCACGGCGCCCAGATCCAGATGCAATCCACCCGGGTGCAGCAAGGCCGGCTGCAGCAGCGGCTTGAGCTCGGCTGCGCGACGAATGGTCATCTCACCCTCCAGGGCAAGTGTCAGCGGCGCGGGTAAATCGGACAATGGCGTGTTCATGGATGCCTCAAGCGATGCGATGGCGCACGGATGCGTGCCATGACCCGGGACGGGTCGCTGCGGCGTGGCTTGCGTGGGCAACTCTGCACACGGGGGACATGCCGGTCTATGCAGGTATCGGCGTCCAATCGAAATATTTAGGCAAAATTCAGCGCAATGACGGATCTGCGAAGCACGTCACCGCTTGGGTATTAACTGCTCAGCTTTGTTGCAAGCAGGCTCAGGAAGCGAATGTCCTGGACAGTCCCGCAGGACAGGTTCCTGCAGCGCCGATCATTTCTTGCGTAGCGATTCGTCATCTCACGCATGGTTTCGCGCTGACTACAGCGCTTTTGGAATGCGCCTCGACGCGCGTGGCGATACGCGTTGCGCGTTTTCACGACGGGTCACAGCGAACACAAGCAGGTGATTATCGCCTGCTTGTCTGTTATTCAAGGCGTGATGGTTGTGCTCGGTGTAATCACCGAGTGCGGCCGTTGCGACCGCGCTTCAGCCTGGCGCCAAGGCTGCCAACAAGCCGCGTGCCGCATTGAAACGGTCGGCTCCTTCGGGCATCGGCAGTTTGATGCGCAGCTTGTCCGGGCCATCCATTGTGTAGATCTTCGGCTGTTTCTGGATCATCTGGATGATGGTCATCGGGTCGATCGCCGGCTTGGCCTCGAACACCAACCGCCCGCCGTTTTCGCCCAGATCCAGCTTGCGCACGCCCAACGCGTTGGCCTGCAGCTTGAGCTCGGCGATGGCGAACAGATGCTTGACCGGATCCGGCAGCAAGCCGAAGCGGTCGATCATCTCCACCTGCAATTCGCGTAGCGCTTCCGGATCGCGTGCGCTGGAAATGCGCTTGTACAAGGTCAGGCGCGTATGCACATCGGGCAAGTAATCCTCGGGAATCAGCGAGGCCACATGCAATTCGACGTCGGCGCCGCGCACTTCTTCGCCGGCATCCAGATCGGGCAACTTGCCCTGGCGGATGCTGCGCACCGCGCGTTCCAACAACTCGGTATAGAGGCTGAAACCGACCTCGGCCATCTGCCCGCTCTGGTCTTCGCCCAACAACTCACCGGCACCGCGGATCTCCAGATCGTGCGTGGCCAGGGTGAAGCCGGCGCCGAGCTCGTCCATCGAGGCGATCGCCTCCAGACGCTTTTCTGCATCGGAGGTCATCGAACGGCGGTCCGGCACTACAAGGTACGCATAGGCGCGGTGATGCGAGCGACCAACGCGGCCACGCAACTGATGCAACTGCGCCAAGCCAAAGCGGTCGGCGCGATTGATGATGATGGTGTTGGCGTTGGGAATGTCGATGCCCGATTCGATGATCGTGGTCGACAGCAATACGTTGAAGCGCTGCTTCTGGAAATCCAGCATCACCCGTTCCAGCTCACGCTCGGGCATCTGCCCATGCGCGATGCCGATGCGCGCTTCCGGCACCAGTTCCGACAGATCGCGCTGCATGCGCACGATGCTTTCGACATCGTTATGCAGGAAATACAGCTGACCACCGCGGCTGAGTTCGCGCTGGAAGGCTTCGCGCAGCAGCGTGTTGTCCCAGGCAGTAATAAAGGTCTGCACTGCCAGGCGGTTTGGCGGCGGGGTGGCAATGATCGATAGATCGCGCAGGCCGGCCATGGCCATATTGAGCGTGCGCGGAATCGGTGTGGCGGTGAGGGTGAGCAGATGCACGTTGGCGCGCATCGCCTTGAGCGCTTCTTTTTGCCGCACGCCGAAGCGCTGTTCTTCGTCGACGACGACCAAGCCGAGATCCTTGAACTTCACGTCCGGCTGCAGCAGGCGATGCGTGCCGATGATCACGTCGATATCGCCGCTGGCGACTTTCTCCAGCTCGGCCTTGATCTCCTTGGTGCTCTTGAAGCGCGAGAGCACTTCCACCTTTATCGGGTAATCGGCGAAACGGTCGCGGAAATTGCGGTAATGCTGTTCGGCCAGCAACGTGGTGGGCACCAGCACGGCGACCTGCTTGCCGGCACTGGCGGCGGCGAACGCTGCACGCACCGCCACTTCGGTCTTGCCGAAGCCGACATCGCCGCAAACCACGCGGTCCATCGGTTGGCTGCTGCCGAGGTCGCGCAGCGTTGCATCGATGGCGGCGAGCTGATCAGGCGTTTCTTCGAAAGGGAAGCCGGCTGCGAAGGGTTCGTACATCGCACGGTCCACCTGCAATGCCAGGCCTGCACGTGCGCGTCGGCGCGCCTGGATTTCCAGCAATTCGGCAGCGACATCGCGGACCTTTTCGGCCGCCTTGCGCTTGGCCTTGGTCCATTGCTCACCGCCCAGCGAATGCAGCGGCGCAGTTTCGGCCGAGGCGCCCGAGTAGCGGCTGATCAGATGCAGCTGCGCCACCGGCACATACAGCCGGTCGCCCTTGGCGTATTCGATCTCCAGGAACTCGCCGGGCATGCCGCCGGCATCGAGCACGATCAGGCCGCGGTAACGGCCCACACCGTGGTCTTCATGCACGATCGGCGCGCCTTCTGACAGCTCACCAAGATCGCGGATGATCGCTTCCGGCTCGCGTCCGACCCGGCGCGTACGGCGCGGCTGGTTGGCCCGTTCCGGAAATAGCTGGCGCTCGGTGAGCAGCGCAATCTGCGGTTGATCCAGCGCAAAGCCATCTTCCAGTGGCGCCACGGTAATGCCGAAACGCAGCTTACCCGCCAGGAATGCAGGCACGTCGGCGACCAACTCCGGCTTCAATTGCGCGGCGGCCAGCACTTCCATCAAGGCTTCGCGGCGGCCAGCCGAATCGGCAGCCACCAGCACGCGGCCCGGGTAATGGCTCAGGAAGGAGGCCAGCGCCTGGCCGGCAGGTGCGTCCTTCGCAGCCACCGGCAGCGGCGGCAACGGTTGGTCGCCGAGCGGGGCGGCTTCCTCAATGCGCGCATGATCGCTGGCCCACACTTCGATGCGCGCCAGCTTGTTGAGCCGCTCGCGCAGCGCGTCCGGCGATTGATACAACGCGTCCGGCGGCAGCAACGGGCGCTCGACATCGTGGCGGCGCTGTTCGTAGCGGTTCTGCGCCTGCGTCCAGAAGGTATCGGCGGCGTTGGACACGCCGGTGGCGATCACCGGCAATACGCGCTTGTCCAGATAATCGAACAGGGTTGCGGTCTTGGCGAAGAACATCGGCAGGTAATACTCGATGCCCGATGGCGCCAGCCCGGATTTGAGATCCTGATACAGCGCGCTGCGCCGGGTATCCACGTCGAAGCGTTCGCGCAGGCAGGCCAGCACGCGTTCGACGCTGGCATCGTCCATCGGCACTTCGCGGCCGGGCAGCATCTTGACCGCGTCCACTTTGTCCAGCGAGCGCTGCGATTCCGGGTCGAACACGCGAATGGAATCGATATCTTCGTCCAGCAACTCGACCCGCAATGGCGTGTCTGCGCCCATCGGGAAGACGTCGAGCAGGCCGCCGCGCACCGCAAAATCGCCCGGGTCCATCACCTGCGGCACGTTGCGGTAGCCGGCACTTTCCAGACGGCGTTTTTCCGCATCCAGATCCAGCCGTTGGCCGACGGTGAGATCGAAACTGCCGCCGACGATGTAACTCAGTGGCGCCAGCTGCTGCAGCAAGGTCTGCACCGGCACGATCACCACGCCGCGGGTCAGGCCGGGCAGGCGGTGCAGGGCAGCCAGACGCTGGCTGATGATTTCAGGGTGCGGGCTGAACTGGTCGTAGGGCAGGGTTTCCCAATCGGGAAACGGCACCACCGGCAGCGCGGCGTGTTCGCCGCGCAATGCATGCAGATCGGCTTCGATCTGGTGCGCGCTCTGGTTATCGCGTGCGATCACCAGCAGTGGGCCGGCATGCGCCTCGGCTGCCCGCGCGATCGACCACGCCAGCGCAGTCGGAGAGGACGGGGCGCGCCAGTAGGCGCGGAGTTGGCCGGATTTGGGCAGCGGCGGGGAGGGGAAGGTAGGCGACGGCATCAGCCCGCAATTTTATCAGAGCGCCTGCCTGGGCCGGTCCATCTGACGTGAAAGGCGGCGGGGCCGCGCAGGTTGACCTTGGGGCGGCTGGCGTGACGTAAGCACGGAGCGAAGTCACGAAGTCCAAAGCCGCGGCGCTGGTCGATTGCGCTTTGCTCTCAGCGCTCGCGGGACACGCCGTGAGCCGGTCCTTGGGGCTCGCTAGCGGCATCCATGCCGCCAGCGGTCCTGCAATCGGCGAGGACACCGCACCAGACCGTTGGCCGGTGGCCAAATGAGAGCGGCTCGTTGCACCTACTAATGAAGCATTTGCAGCGTGTCCTGCGATGGTGGGCGGGCAAGGACCGCAGCAAACACGTCAGCCAAGCCGCTTTTAGGAATCCCAAGTCCCGAATCACCAATCCCAGCAACTCAAGCATCCAGCTCCAGCACCATCCGCACCAGCTCCGGTGAATCCGGGTGCGCCTGCGGTTTGAAGCCCAGCGACTCGGCCAGCTGCAGCATCGGCAGGTTGCTCTGCAGCACATCGCCGAACAGGCAATCCAGATACTTGCGCCTTGCCCATTTGACCAACTTGCGCATCAGCTGACGCCCTAGTCCCTGACCGGCGACGAAGCTGCTGACCAGGATGGTGTATTCGGCCTGGCGGGTGCCCGGTACCAACGCGGCGCGCGCTACCGCGCCTACCAGCGCTTCACCTGGCGGCAGCTGCTCGGCGGCGACCAGCACGATCTCGCTCTTCGGGTTGGGGTGGGTCAGGCGCTGCACCATCTCCGGGGTGATTTCGGCGGAGGAGCGCACGAAGCGCGCGCGAATTTCTTCCGGCCCCAACAGGCTGAAAGCCCCCTGCAGCGGCGGACCATCCTCGGGACGGATCGGGCGGAGCAGAAGGGTGCGGCCATTGGGCAGACTGAAGTTTTCATGCCAGGGAGGCATGCGATTGCGAATGGCCATGACCGGTGTTCCTTAAAGATCGGAAGATTCTGGCACCAGCCCGGCGCGCAACCGTGAATGAATCCGATGTGCCGCCGGGGGCCGACAGGAGATGGCAGTGCTTCCCACGCAACTTTAACGAGCGAAGCCGTGAGCCGGTCGTGAGTGTGGGGCAGGGCAACGCCGCCAGGTGACTGGCCTGAGTCCTTGCTGGCCGGGAGGCCTGTGTAAGAGGAAGAGGGTGTCGTTCCCTGCGCACGTGCAGGAATGGGATCCTGCGTCCGTGGGTACAACGCCCGCTTGCATACCTTGCGCCCCCCATGCCCGCGGTAACTCACAGGTCGGGTACACGGAGCGCGCGGCCTGTGTCACTGCACCGTTCACCGACAACGCCGCCGGACCGTGGCACCACAGCCGCAGCAACGGGCGCACTCCGGTATGCCGACTCAGCCGTCCTGGCGCAGCCACTCCAGCCGGGTCGAGGCGCCGGGCTCGCCGAGATGCTTTTTAAGGCCCGGCAACGCGGGCGCCAGCATCTGGTCGAACTGCCAGGGCGCATTGACGATCAGCAGCCCGCTACCGGTCAGGCGCAGCGGCGAGTCGTCCGGCCGCACCTGCAGCTCGGCCACCAGCACCGACTTGGCCGGCAGCGTGGCAGCTTTGCGCATGAACGGCTGCAGGCTGCGGCGCAGCTTGATCGGGTACCACACCATGCAGATCGCCTGCGGCCAGCGCGCCAGCGCCTCGCGCACGCTGTGGATGATCTGCTGGTATTCGGCATCCTGCGATTCGTAGGGCGGGTCGATCAGCACCAGCCCGCGGCCGATCTTGGTTTCGCCGGCACGCGGCGGCAGGAAGGCGCGGATCGCCGCATAGCCGTCGCCGGCATGCACGCGCACCCGGCTGTCCTTGGCGAACAAGCCCTTGAGCGCTTCGGCTTCGTCCGGCTGCAGTTCGCAGAACGCCATGCGGTCTTGCTCGCGCAGCGCCTGCGCGGTCAGCAGCGGTGAGCCGGGGTAGTAATTGAGCTGGATGCCGGCCGTGGTGCGCGTGGGCTTCTGACCGGGCGTGGCCGGGCGGGCGACGGACTGGTTGTCGGCCTGCACCGCGCGCAGGTAGCGCTCGATGACCTCGGGCAAGGTCGCTTCGGCCATTAGCCGCATCACGCCGGCATCGGCTTCGTTGGTCTTGCGGCTCTCTTCGCCACCGAGTTGGTAGCGCCCGCGCCCGGCGTGGGTATCGAGCACGAAGAACGGAGTGTCCTTGCGCTTGAGGGTGTCGATCAGGGCAAGCAGGGCGATGTGCTTGAGCACGTCGGCATGGTTGCCGGCATGGAAGGCGTGGCGATAGTTCATCGCGGCAGTGTAGAGGCTGCGGCGCAGTTTGTTGCAGGCCATCGCGGGGTAAGCCGGCGCAGGCGCACCGTGGCGGCAGCGGGTCGCTGCGCGATGTGGCAAGCGCGGTGCGGTCGCGCCTCGCGCCCTGCGCGGAACACCTCGGTCGGTAGGCGGTGCCCGCATGCCGTTATGCTGCGCGGCATGTCCGAGTCTCCTGCCCGCGTGCTCGTCGTCGAAGACGAAGCCGCCATTGCCGATACCGTGCTCTACGCGCTGCGCAGCGAGGGCTATGCGCCTGAGCACTGCCTGCTGGGCCGCGATGCGCTGGCGCGGCTGCGTGCCGACCCGGCCGATGTGGTGGTGCTCGATGTGGGCTTGCCGGACATCAATGGCTTTGAGGTGTGCCGCACGCTGCGCAGTTTCAGCGAGGTGCCGGTGATCTTTCTGACCGCGCGCAACGACGAGATCGACCGCGTGCTCGGGCTGGAGCTGGGCGCCGACGATTACATGGCCAAGCCGTTCTCGCCACGCGAACTGGTGGCGCGCGTGCGCGCACGCCTGCGTCGACGCAACGCGGGCGCGGTGGTCGAATCGGGCTGGCAGCCGCACGGCGCGTTTGCCATCGACCGCGACGGCAGCCGCATCCGCTATGGCAAGACCTTGCTGCCGCTGACCCGCTACGAATACGCGCTACTGGCGGCGTTGCTGCAGCGCCCCGGCGCGATCCTGAGCCGTGCACAGCTGATGGACCGCGGCTGGGATGCCAGCGCCGACAGTGCCGACCGCACCGTGGACACCCACATCAAGACGCTCCGCGGCAAGTTGCGCCTGGCCGGTGTGCCGGCCGACCCCATCCGCACCCACCGTGGCCTTGGCTACGCGCTGGAGCTGTAGGCATGCGCCGGCACCTATTTGGAGGGGCTGACAAAAGGACTGCGCAGCTGCCGGCCTGGCGCGGCAGTTGCTCGGACTCGGCATGTGCCACTCGCACACCGCAGTTCCTGTGTGCCGGCCCTATCCACTTGGAGACTTCCCGCTACGTGTTGTCAGCCGCTCTCAGTGATCTGAGCGAGGCCACGCGCTGACATGCGGCTGGGTCTGAAGCTGTTTCTGGGCTTTTTCCTGATCGTGGGTCTGGCCGCGTTCTTCGTGATGCGGGTGTTCGTCAACGAGGTCAAGCCAGGCGTGCGCCAGGCGATGGAATCCACGCTGGTGGACGCGGCCAATGTGCTGGCCGAAATCGCCAGCAGCGAACTGGCGGCCGGCACGCTTGCCGATGGCAGCTTCGCGCATAACGTGGCCAGGGCGCAGCAGCGCGACCCCAAAGCGTGGGTATGGCGCTTTCGCAAGAACAATGTGGACTACCGCGTCACCATCACCGATGCCCGCGGGGTGGTGGTATTCGATTCGCTGGGCCGCGACGTGGGCAGCGACAACTCGCGCTGGAACGATGTCTACCGCACCTTGCGTGGCGAATACGGCGCGCGTTCCAGCCCGGAAATCGATGGCGATCCCCGCGCAACGGTGATGCATGTGGCTGCGCCGATCTACGCGCCGGACGACCCGAAGAAACTGATCGGCGTGCTGACGCTGGCGCAGCCCAACCGCAGCATCGACCCGTTTATCGAAGCCAGCCAGCGCAACATCCTGCAACGCGGCGCGTGGTTGATCGGCATTTCTGCGTTGATCGGTATTTTGATGACCTGGTGGTTGATGCGCGGCATCGGCCGGCTCAATCGCTATGCGCAGGCGGTGAGCGCCGGCATCCCGGTGCCGCCACCCAAACCGCGTGGCGATGAAATCGGCGATCTGGGCCAGGCGCTGGAATCCATGCGCCGCAAGCTAGAAGGCAAGGCCTACGTGGAGCAATACGTGCAGTCGTTGACGCACGAAATGAAGAGCCCGCTGGCGGCGATTCGCGGTGCATCGGAGTTGCTGGCCGAGCCATTGCCCGAAGCCGATCGCCAGCATTTCGTGGCCAGTATTCGCGCGCAGGAACAGCGGCTCACTGAAACCATCGACAAGCTGCTGGCGCTGGCCGAAGTCGAGCAGCACGGCTGGCTGCAGACGCGCGAGCGCATTGGTATCAGTGGGCTGCTGCAGGCTGCTGCGGAGGCGGTATCGCTGCGCGCTGCGGCGGCGGGCGTGGCGGTGGAAGTGGATGCAAGTGCTGTGACCTCAGGCGACCACCACGTACTCGGCGATGGTTTTTTGTTGCGCCAGGCATTGATCAATCTGCTTGAGAACGCCCTCGCGTTCTCGCCGCAGGACAGCCGCGTGCGCCTGCATGCGCAGCTGCGCGATGGACGTTGGGAGTTGGCGATCGAAGACCGCGGCAGCGGCGTGCCGGATTACGCGATCGAGCGCGTTTTCGAGCGCTTCTATTCGCTGGCACGTCCGCAGACCGGGCAGCGCAGCTCCGGGCTCGGCCTGCCGTTCGTGCGCGAGGTTGCGCGCCTGCATCGCGGGGACGTGGTGCTGGGCAATCGTGATGGTGGCGGTGCGCGAGCGGTGTTGTGCCTGCCGATCGGCTGAGTCGCCTGGCAGACAGTTGTCGTGGTTGGCTAGCGCCGGTGGCAGCCATGCGTTCAAGGCTGCGGCATGCGCCAGAGCACATGCCGCAACCGTTTCAATCGCCCCGCAAGGCGCGTGGTCGCTGGGTGTTAGTACACCACGTCGGCGCCGATCACATCCTTGGCGACCACCGACCAGGACAGCTTGGCAAAGCCCTTATTGCCCCATTCGGTACCCCAGCTGTTTTCCACGATCAGTCCTTCGCGGTCGTAGCCCAGCGCGATGACGGCATGCCCGCCCAGAATTGGCGTCGTGATGTCGTAATCGACCTGATTTTTAGGTGTCAGTTCTTTAAAGCCCTGGCGCACATAGAAGCCGATCGCCACTGGCGTGGACGAGGCAAGGGCGAGCTTGATCTGTTCGATCAAGGCGCGTCCCCCGTTTCCGTTGCCCGAAAACAGCACGGTGTAGTGGCCATACGGCGTCGGGTTCCTGGCAGCGTTGGCACGGTCGGCGGCAGTGGGCTGGTGTTTCCAGTCGTAGTTGCCCCACGAATAGTGCTGCTCGGTGTCGATGCCCTGCGCCAGCGCGATCTCCAGCGGCGCTTCCAGGGTGGAGCCTTCATCCACGCCGCCGTTGACTTGGCTGTACAGGTACATCGGCGCAAAGCGCCTCCGGGCCTGTTTGTTGGCGTTGGCATACCAACCGGTCAGGGTGTGAGCGGCCGCCCACGACGCGCATGATCCGACCTGGCCCTGGTCGCCCGGCGTGATCGCCCACGCGGTCAAGTCGACACTGGCAGGCAGCGGTTCGCTAACGCTTTCGGTACCGAACAGCGGGTGACCGGCTGCTTCAATGACGACGGTTTCAGGCCCATTCCGTGCACTGCAGCCTGTGCGGCGGCAGTGGTCAGGCTCAAGGTGGCGAGCAGGCAAAGGGCAAGCGAACGTTGCGTGTTCATGCAGGGCAGACTCCAGGCGATAGAGGAATGCAGTCGTGCGCAGTTCTACAACCCCAGCCGAGCAGGTAAGCAGCCGCGATGGCGCTGAGGCAGCGCACGTGGCTAAAACGTCATTGAAGAACGGCGGAACGGGAAAGCTGCACTCACATAAGCAGGGGTGGTCGAGGACTGCGCAACTGCCCATGCATCGTTACGCCTGGCGACGCTGCGTGTGGCGAAGATGCGAAGCGATGCCGACCGAATGGAAGTCTGTTTTGGGCATGTATTGCACTTTTGGAATCTGACACCTGCATTTCCTCGTTGCGTCATAGTGCCGTCCGGCAGGCACGCGATGCGCCCACTTCACGTTCGCTTCAAATTCGCCTCAAACGCCCGCCACCGGCGCATCGCACGCTGGCCACCTCCCAAGATGAGGATGGCCGATGAAATCCCTGAAACTGTTATTGCGCTTCGCCACCGTCGGCGGGCTGATCCTGCTGTTGCTGATTCCCTTATTGCTGGTCCGTGGCGCGGTGCAGGACCGCGCGCGCTACCGCGACGAGGCGGTTGAGCGGGTGGCGCAGAGCAAGGCCGGCGAGCAGCAATTCATCGCGCCAGTGCGGGTGCTTCCTTATACCGAAGATGTGCAGGTCACCGAGCCGGACGAGCAGGGCAACCAGCGCAAGGTCTGGCGCAAGCGCGAGGGTGCGCTGCTGCAAACACCGCGCAGCCTGAAACTCAGCGGCGAGATGGTGCCCTCAGTAAGAGAGGTGGGCCTGTACCGGGTGCAGGTGTATTCCTGGAAAGCTACCCTGCATGCCGAATACGATCCCTTCGACTACGCGGCCGAGCCGACCCGTGTGTATGGTCAGCCGCATCTGGCGATCGGTATTTCCGACGTGCGTGGGCTGGTCGGCACGCCGCGTTTGCAGGTGGATGGCCGCACGCTGGCACTGGAAAGCGGTGCCGGTGCACTGGCGGATCGATCGGTCGGCATCCACGCCCAACTCAACCCGCTGACCGATCCGGTCGCCGGCCGGCTGCGGGACGGCAACAAGGTGGACATGCAGTTCGTGCTGGATGGAACGCGCCGGCTGGCGATCGCGCCGATCGCCGACAACAACGAGATCGGGTTGCGCTCCACCTGGCAGCACCCCTCCTTTGGCGGCCGCTTCCTGCCGAATGCGCCGAGCATCGGGCCGAAGGGCTTCGATGCAAGTTGGTCGCTGTCGTCGCTGGCCACCGGTGCGCAGACGCAGTTGCAGTCCAGCAGTACGTCGCTGGATACGCTGGAAGTGCGCTTGGTCGACCCGGTGGACGTGTATACCCAGGCCGACCGCGCCAGCAAGTACGGCATCCTGTTTGTGGTGCTGACCTTCGTGGCGTTCGTGTTGTTCGAGTTGATCAAGCGTTTGCCGATTCACCCGTTGCAATACCTGTTGGTGGGCCTGGCGCTGGCGATCTTCTTCCTGCTGCTGCTCAGCCTTTCCGAGCACATCGCGTTCTGGCAGGCCTATCTGATCTCCGCGGCGGCGTGTATCGGCTTGCAGTTCTTCTATCTCTCTGGCGTGTTGCGCAGTTGGGTTCGTGCGGCAGGATTTTCGGTGATGCTCACCGCTTTGTACGCGGTGCTCTACAGCTTGTTGATCTCTGAAGACAACGCGCTGCTGATGGGCTCGTTGCTGCTGTTCGGCATCCTGGCCAGCATCATGTGGGTGACCCGCAAGCTGGATTGGTACGAGCTTGGCAATAGCCTGCGTTGAGGCCGGCATGACCGCGCATGCGCAGTTCCACCGGCGGGCGCAGCGTTTGCTGCCAGCCGGGATTGATACGGCGGCGCTGCTTCCCGCAGCGCTGCCGCAAGCCTGGGATACTCCGCGCTGTCGGCCTTGCCATTGAATCGCGACGGGCGCCACGGCGTGGTGCGTCTGCAGATGCACGCACGCACCGCGCAGACATTACGCACCGGCGCGCAGGCGTTGTTGCAGGCAGCACCGCACCGCCACACATTCCCCGGCAACACACGCACCCGCAGCTACGGCCCGTGGCAACGGCTGCGCAATGGCAACTACTGGGCCCGCAGCACCGATGGGCTACTTGGGGTGTTGCTGGGCATCGAAGAGGCAGCGGTGTGGTTGCTGTGGCAACAGCCCGGGGCCAAGGTCTTGCACCATGGGCATTGGCTGCGTTGACCGGTGGCGTTGCAGCCGCGCCTGCCTGACTTACCATGGCCGGCATGACTGGCTCCTCCCTGATTGTGGAAGCGGTGCGCGGCACGGATGTGCTGCCGCATCTGGATGCGGTGGCGCAGCTGCGCATCAGCGTTTTTCGCGCTTGGCCGTATCTGTACGAAGGCGATCCCGCGTACGAACGCGCGTATCTGGCCGCCTATGCGGCGTCGCCAGAGAGCGTGTTCGTGCTGGCACGCGATGGCGATGCGGTGATCGGTGCATCCACCGGGTTGCCGTTGCTCGACGATAGCGCTGCCTTCCATGCACCGTTCCGCGCTGCCGGCATCGACCCGGCCAGCGTGTTTTATTTCGGCGAATCGGTGTTGCTGCCGACGTATCGCGGGCAGGGTATCGGTCACGTATTTTTCGACCAGCGCGAAGCGCACGCATGCGCGCTGGGCCGCTTTGCAATGACGGCGTTCTGTTCGGTGGAACGTGCACCCGACGACCCGCGCAAGCCAGCCGACTATCGCCCCAACGATGTGTTCTGGCGCAAGCGTGGCTATGCCCCGCAGCCGGGCGTGCGCGTGCATCTGGAATGGGCAGAGTTGCAACATGGCGAGATCGACCACAGCTTGAGTGTGTGGACACGTGTGTTGCCGCAGTGAGCGACAGCGACCACCGGAGTGCGGCTGACAACACGTAACCGGGTGCCCGCCCGGCGGCTGCACAGTCGTCTTGTCACTGTTTCATTGCTTCGCTAATTCGATCCAACCACACAAAGGCCACCAGATGAAAATCGCCGTCGCCAAATACCCCATCGGCAAGCCTGTCGATTTCGCCGCGTTTGCTGCGCGCCAGTCGGCCCTGATTGGCGAGGCCGCCGCTGCCGGTGCGCGGGTGGTGGTATTGCCCGAATATCTGTCGCTGGAACTGGGCGCAACGTTCGATACGCATATTTCTGCCGGCTTGCCCGAGTCGCTGGCGGCCATCCAGGCGCTGCGCACGCCATGGCTGGAGCTGTTTGCGGGGTTGGCGCAGGAGCATCAGCTGCATTTGATCGCCGGCAGCTTTCTGCTGGATCGGGGGCAGGGCCGCTACCGCAATCGCAGCGATTGGTTTACCCCCGAGGGCCTGCATGGCTGGCAGGACAAGCTGCAGCTCACCGGCTTCGAAAAGGCCACCGGGCTGATCGAGCCGGGCGACGAGCTGAAGGTGTTCGAATTCGACGGCATCCGCGCAGCGATTGCGATCTGCTACGACAGCGAGTTCCCGCTGCCGGTGCGTGCGCAATACGAGGCCGGCGCACGCTTGTTGATCGTGCCCAGTTGCACCGATACCGCAGCCGGTGCCATGCGCGTGCGCGTAGGTTGCCTGGCGCGCGCGCTGGAAAACCGCGTGTTTGTCGCGCAATCGGTCACCGCGGGCGAAGCACTGTGGAGCCCCGCGTTGGACATCAACACCGGCGAGGCAGCGGTGTTTGCGCCGATGGATGTCGGCTTTCCCGCCGATGGCGTGCTGGCGCAGACCCAGGGCGAGACGGTCTGGGCACTGGCCGAGTTGGACTTCGCGGCGTTCGAAGCCAGCCGCGCGCAGGCGCAGGTGGCCAACGACTGCGATTGGCCAGCGCAGTTGGCGGCCGACGTGGCGCGTGCCAAGCTGGCCGCGTTCGGTTGATCCACCACCCACAGGTTCCCAATGGCCAATAAAACCCTGATTCCGCATAGCGTCCGGCTCGAATTCGCGCCCGGTGCGCTGGTGCACAGCAATCTGTCCGGCGCCGCCTTCACCGATGACTGGCTGTGGGTGGCCGGCGATGAAGCCTGCGCGGTGGACCGGCTGCGCAAGCTCGACCCGGTACAGCGCGAGACGCTGCGCTTCGGCGAAGGGCAGAGCTTTCCGTTGGCTGACCTGCTGGATCTGCCCGGCGAAGACGGCGAGGAAGCCGACCTGGAAGGCATGGGCCTGTCGGATGGATTTCTATGGGTCATCGGCTCGCACGGCAGCAAGCGCAAGAACGCCAAGCCCGGCCGCGACGATGCCGAAAACGCCAAGCGCCTGGCCAAGTTGAAACTCGACGGCAACCGCCGTCTGCTGGCCTGCCTGCCGATCGAACAGGCGCAAGACGGCACCCCGCAGCTGGTGCGCAAAGCCGCCGACGGCCGCCGCGCGCTGCGGCTCAAGGGCGATGCCAAACACAATCAGCTCACCGACCTGTTGGCCGACGACCCGCATTTCGGCCCGTTCCTGAAGATTCCTGGCAAGGACAACGGCTTCGATATCGAAGGCATCGTCGTCGATGGACAGCGCTTGCTGCTGGGCCTGCGCGGGCCGGTGCTGCGCGGCTGGTCGGCGATGCTGGAGATCCAGGTGGAAGCGCATGGCGACCATCTGCGCCTGGCACCGCTGGACGAGGACGGCACGCTGCTGCGCAAACACTTCCTGCAACTGGGCGGGCTGGGGATTCGCGATCTGCATTATTCCGGCGACGATCTGTATCTGCTGGCCGGACCAACCATGGTGCTGAACGGCGAGATCCGCCTGTTCAAATGGCCGGATGCGCGCACGGTGCTGGCCGCCAACCAGGCGCCGGTGCGTTTTCAGCACGACCTGCTGGAATCGGCGGTGCTGCCGCATGGCAAGGACAGCGACCGCGCCGAGGCCATCTGCAACCTGCCCAAGCAACTGGCTGGCAAGATCCCCACCTGGCTGGTGCTGTACGACGCCCCGGGCGCGGCCCGCAGCGGCGGCGATTGCGTCGTGTACGGCGACCTGCTGCGCAACCGCTGAGCCGTGGGCCGGGCAGGGCCACGCTGCGCAAGGTAAAATCGGCGCAGTCCCGTTTTGTCGAGCGCTCCATGACCTGCCGCACCCGTTTCGCCCCCAGCCCCACCGGTTACCTGCACATCGGCGGCGCCCGCACCGCCCTGTATTGCTGGCTGGAGGCGCGCCACCGCGGCGGGCAGTTCGTGCTGCGCATCGAAGACACCGACCGCGAGCGCAGCACCCAGGCGGCCATCGACGCCATCCTGGAAGCAATGGACTGGCTGGGCCTGGGCTACGACGAAGGCCCGATCTACCAGACCCAGCGCATTGCCCGCTACCAGGAGGTTGCCGAGCAGTTGCTCGCGCAGGGCAAGGCGTATTACGCCTACGAAACCCGCGAAGAGCTCGACGCCATGCGTGAGGCCGCCATGGCCAAGCAGGAAAAGCCGCGTTACAACGGCGCTGCCCGCGAGCAGAACCTGCCGTATCGCGACGATCCCAATCGCGTCATCCGCTTCAAGAATCCCATCGGCGGTACGGTGTTGTTCGACGACCTGATCAAGGGGCGTATCGAGATCGCCAACAGCGAGCTCGACGACATGGTGATCTTCCGCCCGGACGGCTTCCCCACCTACAACTTTGCGGTGGTGGTGGACGACTGGGACATGGGCATCACCGAGGTGATCCGCGGCGACGACCACATCAACAACACGCCGCGCCAGATCAATATCTACGAAGCGTTGGGCGCACCGGTGCCCAAGTTCGCGCATATGCCGATGATCCTGGACGAGCAGGGCGCCAAGCTGTCCAAGCGCACTGGCGCGGCCGACGTCATGCAGTACAAGGACGCCGGCTATCTGCCGCACGCATTGATCAATTACCTGGCACGCCTGGGCTGGTCGCATGGCGACCAGGAGCTGTTCACGCCGCAGGAATTGCTGGACCTGTTCGACGTCAAAGACGTCAATTCCAAGGCAGCGCGGCTGGACATGGCCAAGCTCGCCTGGGTCAATCAGCATTATCTGAAGACCGACGACCCGGCCAGCATCGCTCCGCAGCTGGAATATCAGCTCGCCAAGCTCAGTGTGGATCTTGCCGCCGGCCCGGCTGCTGCCGACGTGGTGGTGGCATTGCGCGAGCGCGTGCACACGTTGAAGGAAATGGCCGAAAAAGCCGTGGTCTGGTATCAGCCGCTGGAAACCTACGACGAAGCGGCGGTGATGAAGCACCTCAAGCTGGGTGCCGAGGTGCCGCTGGGCAAGGCGCGCGAGCTGTTGGCTGCAGTGGACCAGTGGAGCGTGGAGAGCGTCTCGGCCGCGCTGCACGATGCCGCCGCCGCGCTGGAATTGGGCATGGGCAAGGTTGCCCAGCCGCTGCGCGTGGCCATCACCGGCACGCAGGTCAGCCCGGACATTTCGCAAACGGTGTACCTGGCCGGACGCGAGGGTGCCTTGAAACGCATCGATGCGGCACTCATCAAGATTGGAGCGGCCTGACGCCGGAGCCTGTATGACCAAGCACACCTACGCACCAGACCTCGCCTGCACCGCACCGCATCACCACGTCGACGACGCCAACGGCTTCGTGCGCGCGGTGGAGCGTGCCTGCAGCGAACGCGGCCTTCGCCTGACGCCCATCCGCGCCAACGTGCTGCGGCTGATCGCCGACGCCGGCAAACCGGTCAAGGCCTATGAACTGCTGGACTGGGTGCGCGAAGGCAAGGGCGTCGGCGCCGACGCACCTCCCACGGTGTACCGCGCGCTGGATTTCCTGATGGCCAATGGGTTCGTGCACAAGCTCGAATCGGTCAACGCCTTCGTCGCCTGCCACCACCCCAACAGCGCCCAGCACTCGGTGCCGTTCCTGATCTGCGACCGCTGCCATAGCGCGGTGGAACTGGAAGACCGCGACGTGGTGTCGCAACTGGAAGCCCGCGCCAAGGCGCTGGGGTTCCAGCCGCAGGCGCAGACACTGGAAGTGCATGGTTTGTGTGCTAAGTGCGCGGTGGCGGAGTAATCAGTCGCAAGGTCGTGTGCAGAGCGCGGCCTGTTCAAGGCGCGCGCCCCTGTTTCTGGCGGGCCACGCCAACCTGCTTTTTTGAGCGCCCGCTCCAGCAGGCTCATCCCTTCATCGTCCACTTCGCTCCACTTGGCAAAGTGGGAATGCAGCGTGCGCCATTTCGGAAAGTCACTGGGCAACGCACGCCACTGGCAACCTGTTGGCAGTAGATACAGCACTGCGCACCACACCTCATACACATCTACCTTCGCAGGCTTCGTGCGTTTGCGGGCTTGTTCCAGAAGCGGACGGATGTGCTCGAACCGCTCACGGCGCATGTCACTTGGGTAGTCTTCTCGCGCATTCGTGCAGTTTGCACGGCTTGAAAAAGATCGTGAACAGGTTCTTAGGAATGGACCGCCGCAGAGAATCGCCAGTTCCACGCCACAATCGCAAGAGCGGCATCATCTGGCAATAGCATGGATGTATCAAGGCAAAGATGGCTGTCCGCTTGGATCGCGAGCGTATATGCGCATTGCTGCAGGATTACTGCAAGTTCACTGCTGCTGTTCACCTTTCCGAAAGCGCGTCTGTCGATGTTTTCGACTCTGTCCAGAAGCTGCCTGCGCTGCGCGGTGAGCTGAACAAAGTGCGGTGTCACGAGATGATCTGCGCAGAGCGTCTTCAGCGCGTCGATGTACCAGTCGTCCTCAGGGCCGCCGTAGCAGAACGTCGTAATAATGGTGCGGGAGTCGGACTTAAACAGGAGCGCCAGCGCATGGAGCCTGAGTTTGCACGCAAACTGTCTGCGCGCGTCGAAATCGCTATCGGCACCTAGTAGCTCGATGGCGAGATCGTAGGTCAGGTGATTGTGAAACAGGCATGCGGAAAGCCGATTCGCCAGCGCCTTCCCAACGGTTAATTTGCCGACGGCTGGCGGGCCATAGAGCATGACCAACTGTCTATCGTGGTGGAACAAGGGCATCCTCGCGTCATTGGGCTGTGCTTGTGGTCCCGGGCGCATAGTAGGTGACATTGAGCGTGTTGCGAGTGACGCTGCCCGTGGTGCACAGCCGCGTCACTTCGTGCCACGTGTCTTCGTAGGCCCCATCGCGAATGATCACTGTTGCGTTTCCGACAATGGGGAGCACAACGTGGCGCACGTCATGGTGATTGCGTGGATGAAGAATACGAAGCAGCCCGCCCCAGTCGCGCTCCCAGTGGGCGTTGAAGTAAATGATCAGGCGAAATCCCTTGCACAACGATGCATCGACGTGGGGCAGGTAATGGGTGTCCTGCCCTCCACGAAACGCAACGGCCTCCATCGGGAATTCGCTCAGGTCCGTTCCGCAAAAGTCGGACATCGCGGACCTGAAGTCCTCCGACACGAGCTCGCCGCACATCGCCTGCCACGCATCCGTTAGCGCCGCTGGCTGGTCGACGCCGCACGAGCCCAGAGGGACGATCGTGCGTCGATAAAAATGCCCGCCGTTGCGTTTCCGGAAGTTGAATCCCTCTGTCGGAAATTCATCTGCGAGTTTGTAGGCCAACGCGTCGTTTTGCCATATGCACTGCAGTTCTCCCCATTGGAACGGCGCGTCGTGGCGTGTTCCTCCTGCAATCTGCCTGAGCGCGAAGTATGCGGACGTCATGTTCTCCCTCGTACGAAAAGAAAGCGTCAGTAATGCGATGGGTTGTCTATCGCATGGCTCAATCGTTGCGCCAACTCGTCGATCTCGGCATCATCGATCATGAACGACGGCGCGAGCTTGAGATGTCGATCCGCAGCGCCGATGAACAGACCGTGTCGACGCGCGTCGTGTTGCGCTTGGCTACATGCCGCTGGCGACGAAAAGGTGATCGACAACATCAGTCCTTTTCCTTGCACACTCACGACATCGTCGGTGGCGGGTAGACGGTCACGAATTGCCTGCAGCAAGCGCATGCCCTTTGCTTTGACGCGTTCGTAGCAATCCTCGGCATCCAGGTGCTCAAGAATGAATAAAGCTGCGCGGCAACCCAGCAGGTTGCCGGATTGGGTGTGGCCGTGGCGGAAAAGCGGGAGCGGCTGTGTGGCGAAGATATCGGCGATCTTGGCGGTCGTCATGACGGCGGTGATCGGGAAGCCGCCACCGAGACATTTGCTGAAGATCACAATGTCCGGACTCGCGCCCTGGGAGACTGACTCGCACAGGACGCCGGTGCGTCCGATGCCACAATACACTTCGTCGAAGATCAGGGGGATATCGTAGGTCCTGGCGAGCGACGACAGGGCTCGCAAGAAGCCAGCTGGGAACTGCCGGGTTCCCGCCATCGCCATCACCGGTTCGATGATGATCGCCGCTACGGTCGATCCATG
The DNA here is from genome assembly GCF_000277895.2 of Xanthomonas vasicola pv. musacearum NCPPB 4379. Classification (NCBI taxonomy): domain Bacteria; kingdom Pseudomonadati; phylum Pseudomonadota; class Gammaproteobacteria; order Lysobacterales; family Lysobacteraceae; genus Xanthomonas; species Xanthomonas vasicola. The sequence continues at coordinate 1,656,380 of NZ_CP034655.1, forward strand.
CTCGGCAAGAAGCGCTTCCCAGTCTGCCACCTCGTCAATGCTCTGCGGCAATGGCATCGTCATTGAGCAATCTGCGACAAGCGCCAAGGAGCCTTCGTTGATGAAGGGGCGTCGTGTCGCGAGCGTCGCGCCAAGCGTGCAGCCGTGATATGCACCGTCGATGGCAACGACTTTCACCCGCTGTGGCTGCCCGCGACCGCGTTGATACTGCCAAGCCATCTTCATTGCGGCTTCGACTCCCTCGCTGCCGCTTCCTACCAGGAACGTTTGTACGAGTCCGGCTGGCGCCAATACCTCGCTTAGCCGCTCCGCAAGCGCATCGGGTAGGAGCGTACTCGTTCCGATGTTGCATGCGTGCACCAGGCTGTCCATCTGCCGTTTGACGACGTCGATCAGTGCCGGGTGAGAATGACCGAGGCAATGGTTGTAGCTGCCGGCAATGCCGTCCAGATAGGGCTTGCCGGCATCATCGTAGAGATAAACTCCTGCGCCGCGCACGATCCTGGGCCGACAATCCTCAAGGGTCATTGGCGTATACGGCGGCCAATAAGCGCGCGGCCTAGATGTAGCGTTCATAGGGTGTCCCGCTAATCGAACATCTCAGTTGCGCGTCGTTTTCAACGATCGACGAGATCGACGCAGTTTCCTTTTTTCCGGTTCCCGGTTCCAGTCGCACGACCGATACTCCCAGGAACGCGAGTAGCTCGGCATGTGTGCTCTCAGGGTTGTCCAGCAGTTGCTCGTATTCGATGGAGAGGATGTCGTGGTGGCCGAAGCGTTCGCAGAACGCGGCGCGATTGGCAAGGTCGTGATCGATGAAATCTACGAGTTCCTTCTGCGCTACGGACAGCCGGACATCCCCGTGCGCGCGTTTATCGTCCCTGCCGACATACCAGACATGATCTAACAGGCTTTTCCTCAGAGAAACCATGCGCTCAAGGCGATTGCGTCGATCCAGCAGAATGATCTTCAGCTCAGGCAAGCCAGCCAAGATCTCCCAGACATTGACGCCTCCCCATTGCGAGTCGAGATCGCGAAAGAGGACGAACCCGACAGCCTGCACGTACTCAAAGTACGGGCGAAACAGATGTTTCTCGAGGATGTGTTGCGCAGTGGTGTCCTGTACGGTATAGGGCAGCAAGTGCTGGCTAAACCGATTGAATGCTTCGCCATGCATCTCGATGCATGGGTGGGAGCCGAGCAGCGTGCGCAATAGGTGCGTCCCGGAACGGGGCGTCGAGATGATGACGAATTTCGTGTACTGCTTCTGCGCCGCGGCAACCGTGCCGTTCAGGCTGCCACCCACCCATTTGTTGTGCTGCGCCTGGGCAACCTTCAAGCGGAAGAGATCAAAGACCACTGGCGAGTGCTTTGCCAGACCGAGCAACGGTGCGATCACCTCGTCACCCCGTAGCCCTTTGCTGCTCCAGTTTTTTCCGCCGTTCCGGTACTCGCGAACAAACTCGACGATCGCCGCGGTCATGGACGGGTCGATCGGGTGCCCTGCAAGATCGCTGCCAATGCGTGCCTCAAGTCCGCTGGTTGGGTGTGACATCCACAAGGACCATTGGGACGCAAACAGGGGCGGCGTTGTCTCAGCCATTCGAGCGGCTCCTGCTGTCAGGGGCCTTCGACCGACGCGCGGACCGTCTCTGCACAGCGCATGCGCCAGGGGCGGAGAGGAACAAGCCTCGCAGCAGAATACGCGGGTTGCCCGGATCTTCGACGTAGGCGCTTCGTCCGTGCGAGAGTTGGTCATTGCGCATGATCAATGCTTGCCCCTTTCGCAGCGGAAAACTCAATGTGTAGCCGCTGTCCGGCTTGGTGAGACGCGTCAAGTAAGCAGCCGCATCGAGCACTCTCGGGTCCATGCGCCGGGAATAGTCCCAGTCTGCCGTCACGTCCAGGGTAAACCCACCAACCATTGCGCCGTCTTCTTCTGCGAGGAAGATCGGGCCAACGTGCTCGTACTGCCTATCTAGCCGCGGATCGGTGGACCTGCGTCGGAAGGCCTTTGGGGCCAGTAGGCATTGGGCGAGATCCGGGTGATGGTGAGCAAGCGTCTGAAATGCCGACACGCTGTCGAACAGGATCGATTCGCCGCCACGCAGCGCGTGCTGCTTGCAAAGGAGGATCGAGGTCTTGATCGTGCCGATGGGCAGATACGAACCGTCAGTATGCAATGCCGCGCTTGACGTGCTGTTGAAGACATCATGCGCACCTGTAGTCAAGCCACCGACTTGGTTCATGCCTGACGGTAACATGCCCTCCGAGTGCAAGCGACGATTGAAGTCAGACTGATACATCGGGCCAAGATAATAGCGTGCCGACATCTTATTGAAATCGGAAGCATCGAACCGCCATTGATCCCTGACGATCGCGAATCCATATCTGCCGACGTCACGCATGACTGCTGTGACATCTTCCGCATCGAGCACCTGTGCAGACCAACCGCTGAAGCGACTTTGCATACCATTCTCTGATAAGAATTAAGGTTGGCGCGTGACGCCCTGAGGAGAGTCTAGGCTTCAGGTTTTCACGAAGGTACGGCGCGATCGCCCACCGACTTCATATCTACAAATTTACTTATTTTCTATCGATGATGGAGCCTTGTGCTTTCTCGAAGGGCAGACGCATCCTGCGTCAGGATCGAGACGTTATTGCCTCAGATGATCTCTTATGTCCTCGGCGAGATATCGCAGAAATCTGCTCTTGAGCGCGCGGTTGTCGATGTCTATGACGTCCATGAAACGCTTGCCATTCATCATATGCCGCGCTCGTCCGAGAGATCATTCCAGCAATACGCTGCGAACATCTCCTGCGACTTACCGTTTTATATGGTGTGTCTACAAGGGTATCTGATGGGCGCGTCGTAACAGCGCATGTCGTTAATACACGGCCATGCGCTGTCACGCTCCGGTAGCAGCCTGCTTACGAATCACTCATTGCTTGTCGGCCTAAAGTCAGCTGCGATGGGCATGGTGATATTTAATGCTCTGGTCTGGTCGGCTTCGTCTACATCCCCGCACGGGTTGTCATTACATAATGTGATATGTGGATTGGCGAAGTATGGAACCCTCTCCTGATCGTCGGCGGCATAAGCCATGATGGTATTGAAACTGCCCTCATCCAACGTCTGCCGCCATCCGTAAGCATAAGTGAACGCACCAGGGCCGGAATCGGCTTTGTCGTGAGCCAGACCCAGATTATGGCCAATTTCATGTGCGAAGGTAATATCTTCGCAGTAATTTCCGGCTTCTTCGTCAGTACCGTCACTCACTGCGGAGTAGCCCGATCCCTGCATATTGCTATTGTACGATTGAAGCCCGCCACCGTTCAGCCAAGCCATGCCGCAAGCGCCTTGATTTGCGCTGTAGGGGCGTAGCAAGGTGACAAGATCGGCACCCTGGGTGTCACGCGTGCTGTGCAGTGCCGCTAATGAAGAGCTACCTGAGGCTTCGGTCAGGTCCTGAAGTGCGGCAACATCCGTGGTGGAATCGGTGTAATTAACCTGCTGCGTACCGATCAGGCGCAGGCGTCCATTCACTTGGCTATCGATGTAGGCACGGTTGGTAACGGCGACCAGATAGTTGATGCGTGTGTTAACGGCATCCACCGATCCTAACTCGCGGACCAAGCCTGGGGTATAACCTACAAGCACGTCGACCACTGCCGGGGTCGTTGCGCTGGCCGCCTGCTTCACTAGTGCAAGGGTGTGTTGTGAATCTTGCTGGCTTAACGGTTGCTTTGGCGGGATCAGGTAGTCGGACGCCATGGCACTCTCATTGCTCTTGAGGCGATTAATAGCAATGTTTTTTGGTAGGCGTTCTGCGATATAAAGCTTTCCGCCCCGGGTGACGATACGAAGCGATGTGTTATTGCCGGCCGGAATGATCCGAATACTGCGTTGCGCCCAAAAGTGATCACTACACTTTGCTTTTCTGAGGGTAGGGCGCCGACAAAGGTCCAATGATCTTTGTCTTGGGTGTTCTGCGAGATGGTTTTTGCATAGATGCGTCGGCCGTCAGGCAGCGGTAGCCAAAGCCCACCGGCAGCCGCATCATCGTAGGCTTGCGATTCGCTGATTTTGATCGGGCTTAGCCTTTCCGTTGAAGTGATACTGGTCTTCTGTTGGCTTGAAAATGAAAGCCATTGGTCTGCTGCCAATGCCATGGAGGTAGCGGAGCAGCTAAGTCCAAAAAATATCGTCGCTGCTAAAAAATTTATTTTCATTTCAACTTTTTGTTTGGGTAATTAATTGAATGGTACGGAGCGAAATGCGCCGTTGCGAAATCATATTTGCAGCGCTACGCGTAGAAAATCATGCCGGCCTGCGGTTAACTATGCTGAAGAGATCAAATAAATTCAACGCCTCTCTAGCTGGCCTGTGATGTAATTGTGATGAATTGTGCTTTTATTTGTGGCATCCGTCATAAGTGCATTTAATGCACCTGAAAAAGTTATGAGGGCATGTATACGAAAATCATTAGAGGTCTGGATATGAGACTTTTTATGGAAATTAATAAGTTTCATGTCGCAACGTTCCCGATTTTGAGCTGCGCGACGTCGGTTGCTCTTAAGGAAACTCTAAACAACTCCCCCTGGTCCTGCGACAATCCCACAGATGCAACGGGACGACGACGATGCAACTGACCTTCGGCGACGCGGAGTACAACGGCAAGCGCAAGCGCAAGCGGACGCGGCGTGAAGTGTTCTTGGCCGAGATGGACCAGGTCGTGCCGTGGAAGGACCTGCTGGCGCTGATCGAGCCGCACTACCCGACGTCGGGGCAGCCCTGGCGCCAGCCGTATCGGTTGGAAGCGCTGCGCCCAGCTCGGCCAAGAACAAGGAGGGCGAGCGCGATCCGGACTTCACCAGACCAAGAAGGGCAACCAGTACTCCTTCGGGATGAAGGCGCACATCGGGGTGGACGACGACTCCGGGCTGTTGCACCACGTCGCATGCACGGCGGCCAACGTGGCCGATGTGACGCAAGCGCACAAGCTGCTGCACGGCAAGGAAGACGGTGTGCGGGGACAGCGGCTACACCGGGCTTGAGAAGCGCGATGAGATGAAGGGCAAGCGCACGCTGCGCTACCTGATCGAGGAGAAGCCCTCGACGCTGAAGCAGATCAAGAACAAGCGCGAACTGAAGTTGGCCAAGCGCTGGGAGCACACCAAAGCCAGCCTGCGTGCGAAGGTGGAACACCCGTTTCGGGTGATCAAGCGCCAGTTTGGCTACGCCAAGGTGCGCTATCGCGGTTTGGCGAAGACCACCGCACAGGTGCTGACGCTGTTTGCACCGTCGAATTCTGTGGCTGACGCGCAATCAGTTAATGCCTGCTGCGGAGAAGGTGTGCCTGCAACCCGGGCAACACTCCGCAAACGCGCCGAAAGCGGCAACAAATCAGGGATTTGAGCGCCCTTAGCGCGGTGGATGTAGCTTGCTTCGTTTTCCGGCCCCGTTGATCAGACCATCCTTAGGGTGAGCGAGGCGGGCAGGGCGCCATCGGCTGTGGGGTCACCCGAGCATTTCACCGGCAAGATGCGCATCGACGCACCTTTCCAGGCCGACGCACCGGCGCGGGTAGGCGGTGCCACCGTCACCTTCGAACCGGGCGCGTGCACTGCATGGCACACCCATCCGCTGGGCCAGGCCCTGATCGTCGCTGCCGGCGCCGGGCGCGTGCACGAGTGGGGCAAACCGGCGCAGCAGATCCGCCCAGGCGACATCGCTTGGATTCCGCCGGGCGCCAAGCATTGGCACGGTGCGAACGCCAACGTGGCGATGACGCATATCGCGATTGCCGAATCGCAGGACAGCTTGCCGGTGACCTGGCTGGAGCAGGTGAGCGAGGCGCAATACGCCGCTGAGTGATAGCGTTGATGCTCATGCGGTGAAAGTGCCGCGTTGGCGGACTCTGCGGCGATGTGCTGGTTCGCTGTGGTGCCTGCGCCGCGTACACCAGGCATCACGCCGCTTCGGTTGCATCCTGCGCAGTGGCACGCAGCCGTTGCGCATCGCGTGCGGGCGGGATGCCGAGAATGCGTGCGTAGTCGCGACTGAACTGCGATGCGCTCTCATAGCCAACCCGGAAGCCGGCGTCGGCAGCGGTCAACGCCTCGGCGACCATCAGGCGGCGCGCTTCGTGCACGCGCAGCTGCGAGCGGTATTCCAGTGGCGTCATCGTGGTCACCGCCTTGAAATGCGCATGGAAGGTGGAGCGGCTCATCGCCGAGAGATCGGCGATCTGCTCGATGCTGAAGCGCTGCGCATAGTGCTCGCGCAACCACACGATGGCCCTGGAAATCTGGTTGAGCCGGCTGTCGGCGATGGCCATCTGGCGCACTGCCGCATTGGCCGGGTCGGCCATCAGGCGGTACAACAGTTCGCGCACGATCAGGGGAGCGAGCGCGGCAATTTCATGCGGTCGATCGAGCAGGCGCGCCAGCCGTAACGCTGCGTCCTGCAACTGCGGCGTGCTGCGATTGAGCAGCAGCCCGGCCGATGCCGCATCGCGCTGCGTGTCCACCAGTTCCGGATGATTGATCGCCAGCTCGCTGAGCACCGCGGTGTCCAGGTCCAGGCAGAAACATAGGTACGGTTGCGCGCTGCTGGCTTGGATCACCGAGCCGACGATGGGCAGATCCACCGACGCCACCAGGTACATCTGCGGGTGATAGACATACGCCTGCGCGCCCAGCATTGCCTGCTTGCGGCCTTGCGCCACCAGACACAGCATGGGTGTATAGACAGTGGGCATGGCCACTGTCGGCGCTGCGCTACGCATGATCTGCAATCGGGGGATCTGCGTGGGATGCATGCCGTCGCCAGGCGCATGACGCAGCAAGATCGTGCTCAATTCGGTCAGCGAAGACATGCGAAAACCCGTCGACGATGCATGCGGCCCGGCCGCGAGGGCACCGATCGTACAAGAGTGCAGGTGGTGTGGGCGGCAAGGTCCATCGCGCAGGCGGTGGGCTTGCGCCCGTTAGACAGCGCGGCAGCAGTCGTGGCCGCCTGCGCGTGAACTGCGTCGGCCCTGATAGGGCGATCACAGGCCGGCCGTATCATGGCGAGGTCTCTCGCATTCACCTGCTGCCATGCCCGCAAAACGTTCCAGCTTTCCAACGCCGACCAGCCCTGCAGAGTGGAAGCGGCTCCAAGCCGCTGCCGCCACCGAATTGGCGCGGCGCACCGCACAGGCGCATCTGCAGATCCTGGGGCTGTTGCGGACGCATGGACATCTATTGAGCGATGCGCAGCGGCGTAGCCTGCACAAACGCCTGCTGCGCGGCGGGCGTTGATCTGCGGGAGCGATTGCCTCGGCGGTTGCGCATGCTGCCGGCATCAGCTTGCGGTCGTGCACGGTCATGCCGATAGCCGATGCAGCAGCTCGCCGGTGACCTCATGCGGCCGAAGGGTGCGCGTTCGGGCCGCCAGCCAGTCGCGCAGTCGGGGCGCGTGAGATGCAGCGACCACGCATCGATGCCGTCGTTTCCGGTGGTGACTGGCATACCGCAGACGGCGCCCTACGCCGGCTCGCAGTCGCGGCAGGCGCTTTCGCTGCAGCGCCATCCGCACGGCAACCGCCGGTGCCGGCCGCCCCGTGCGTGGCGGCGTTATGTCGCCAGGTCCCAAGGCGGCTGTGCGCCCAGCCGCTCCAGCAGGAAATCCACGAACGCGCGCACGCGCGGCGGCTGCAGCTGGCGCGCCGGCGTCACTGCGCTGATGTGCGAGGTGGGCGGGGGGTAGTCGCGCATCACTTCGACCAGGCGGCCGCTGCGCAATTCGTCGGCGATGTGCCAGTACGAATGCACCGCGATGCCCTGGCCGGCGACCACGGCGTCGCGCACCAGCTCGCCGAAGTTGCTTTCGAAGCGGCTCTGCATGCGCACGCGCACCAGCCCACCGTCGGGCGTTTGCAGTGTCCACACGTCCTGGCGGCCGTCACGGCCCATCAGCAACACGCCGGCGTGCTGTGCAAGTTCGTCCGGCGTGCGCGGTGTGCCGTGACGCTGCAGATAGGCGGGCGAGGCCGCCAGGGTACGGCGGTTGTCGGCAATGCGCCGGGCCACCAGCCCGGAGTCCTCCAGTGGTCCGATCCGGATCGCCAGATCGAAGCCCTGTTTGACCAGGTCCACCAGGTCGTCGCTCAGGTGCGCGCTGATGCGCAGGCGCGGATGGCGGGCCTGGAATTCCGGCAGCAGCGGCGACACGTATTGCCGCCCGAATGAGGCGGACATGGTCATGCGCAGCACGCCACCCACGTCGTGCGCGCTTTCGCGCAGATCCTCGGCCAGCGCGTCCAGATCTTCCACCAGCACGCGGCCACGTTCGGCCAGCCGCTGCCCTTCGACAGTGGGATGCAGGCGGCGCGTGGTCCGGTGCAGCAGGCGCACGCCCAACTCGCGTTCCAGGCGCTTGAGACGCTGGCTGGCCACCGCCACCGACAGATCCAGGCTACGCGCGCCCGCGGTGATCGAGCCCAGGTCGAGTACGCGCAGGAACAGGGCAATGTCGCCAAGACGGTCCACGCGATTCTCAATGATTGATTGAAGGTGAATCAGGATAGCAGGGGTTTTTGCGAACAACTGCCAAGCGCAGGCTGTGCGCAGTCTTCCTTGGTCCATCCCCATGTCTAGCCTCACATCCACGCGTTCGTCGCGCTTTCCGCCAGCGTTGCTGGCATTGACCATCGGTGCCTTCGGCATCGGTACCACCGAGTTCGTGATCATGGGATTGCTGCAGCAGGTGGCCACCGATCTGGGCGTTTCGCTCAGCGCGGCGGGCCTGTTGATCAGCGGTTATGCGCTGGGTGTGTTCGTCGGTGCGCCGGTGCTGACCCTGGCCAGCGCACGCCTGCCGCGCAAGGCGGTGCTGGTCGGGCTGATGTTGATCTTCACCGTCGGTAACGTGGCCTGCGCGCTAGCGCCGGACTACGCCAGCCTGATGGTCGCGCGGGTGCTGACGTCGTTGGCGCACGGCACGTTTTTCGGCGTCGGCGCGGTGGTGGCCACCTCGCTGGTGCCGGCCGAACGCCGTGCCTCGGCCATCTCGCTGATGTTCGCCGGGCTGACCGTGGCCACCTTGCTCGGCGTGCCGGCGGGTGCCTGGCTGGGCCTGCAACTGGGCTGGCGCGCGACCTTCTGGGCGGTGGCAGTGATCGGCGTGCTAGCCACTACCGCGGTCGCGTTGTGGGTGCCGGCGGCCGCCGGTGCTGCCACCCCGGTGTCGTGGCAGCAGGAAGTGGCGGTGCTGCGACGTGGCCAGGTGCTGCTGGCCCTGGCGATCACGGTGGTGGGCTACGCCGGCGTGTTTGCGGTGTTCACCTACATCCAGCCGCTGCTGCTGCAGGTCACCGGGTTTGCGCAGTCGGCGGTGTCGCCGGTGCTGCTGGTGTTTGGCGTGGGCATGATCGTCGGCAATCTGCTCGGCGGGCGGCTGACCGACCGCCGTCCCACGGCGGCGTTGCTGGGCAGCCTGGCTGCGCTGGTGGTGGTGCTGGGCGCGCTGGGATTCGCGCTGCACAGCAAGACCGCGATGGTGCTCTTTGTCGGGTTGCTGGGCGTGGCCGCCTTCGCCACCGTGGCGCCGTTGCAGTTGCGCGTGCTGGAACATGCGCGTGGCGCCGGCCAGAACCTGGCGTCCAGCTTGAATATCGCCGCCTTTAACCTGGGCAACGCGCTGGGCGCGTGGCTGGGCGGCGTGGTGATCGCCACGCAGGTCGGCCTGGTCGCAACGCCGTGGGTGGCCGCGCTGTTGAGCGCTGTCGGCCTGGGCCTGGCGCTATGGAGCGTGCAGTTGCAACGCCGCGGCGCTGCATCGCCAGCGGTGTGCGCGCAGGTGGGTTGAGTTCGTTGCTCGCTGATCACTAGCCGCGTTGGCGCAGTGCGTGTCCGGCGGATTTCGATGTGATGCACAAACGCTGGTTTCGCTGCCAGCAAATGCTGTCGCGAGCATGAGCGATAACGCAGCGCATCTCTCATTCAACGTTGCAAGGAGTTATTCGATGGAAACCCGTCTACTCGGCCGTTCCGGTTTCAAGGTGCCCGTGCTCGGCTTGGGTGCCGGCACGTTCGGCGGTAAAGGGCCGTTGTTTTCCGCCTGGGGTGATACCGATGTGGCACAGGCGCGGCGCATGATTGATGTGTGTCTGGATGCAGGGCTCAACCTGTTCGACACCGCCGATGTGTATTCCGATGGCGCATCCGAAGACATCCTCGGCCAAGCGCTGCAAGGCCGCCGCGATCAGGTGATCATCTCGACCAAGACCGGCCTGCGCCTGGGTGATGGGCCAAACGATGCCGGAGCATCGCGTTTCCGTTTGCTGCGTGCGGTGGATGCATCGTTGCGACGTTTGCGCACCGACTACATCGATCTGCTGCAGCTGCACGCCTTCGATGCGATGACGCCGATGGAAGAAACCCTGTCCACGCTCGACGGCCTGGTGCGTGCGGGCAAGGTGCGCTATCTGGGCGCTTCCAACTACGCAGGCTGGCAGTTGATGAAATCGCAGGCAGTGGCCGATGCGCACGGCTGGAGCCGCTTCTTCGCCAACCAGACCTATTACTCGCTCGCCGGGCGCGACTACGAGTGGGAACTGATGCCGCTGGGCATCGACCAGGGCATTGGTGCGGTGGTGTGGAGCCCGCTCGGTTGGGGACGACTCACCGGCAAGGTCCGCCGCGGCCAGCCATTGCCGCAACACAGCCGCCTGCATGCCACCGCTGCGGCCGGCCCGGCAATCGACGATGCGCGCTTGTTCGACATCGTCGATGTACTCGACGCCATTGCCGCAGAAACCGGCCGCAGCGTCCCGCAGATCGCCATCAACTGGTTATTGCAGCGGCCGACCGTGAGCACGGTGCTGATTGGTGCGCGCGATGAAGTGCAGCTGCGCGAAAACCTGGGTGCGGTGGGCTGGTCATTGACCGATGACCAGCGTGCGCGCCTGGATCAGGTCAGCGCAGTAGAGCCGCCGTATCCCTATTACTCCTATTGGCGCGGGCAGTTTGCAGGGCGCAGCCCGCTGCCGGTGTAAGGCGGGCTGCACCAACGCGCCACGCTGCAACCCAATGCAGCAGCGTGGCGGCGTTGCTGTGGAGGTTCTAGCGCAGTCGCGTCACAGCGGTCGTGCCGCCGGAACGATCACTTCCGGCTTGATCGCTCCCACGCCGTTGCTGCCTTGCAGCTGTCGGCAATTGTCCAATGCCGTCATCGCCGAGTCGTAGCCGATCATCGCGCTGCCGTCGATGGCCGATGCATAGAGCAACCTGCCGCCTGTACGCGTGGCCAGGGCACGCGCGATGGCTGGCGTGGTATCGAACAATTTGATCGAAGCACCAAGCAATGCGAGCTGGCCGCTACGCGTTTCCAGCGCGGCCAGCACGGTCGCCGATGGTTGGCTACGCGTGGTGCGCGCGACCGATGCCATGGCGCTAGTGTTGTCGAGATAGATTGCATAGCGATCGACGCGGCCAACGGGTGCGGTCGCACTGGTCTGCGTGCATGTTGGCGATTGCGTGGCAGCCGTACTGCGCGTGGCGTCGGCCAGCTGTACCACTGCGCTTGGAATCAGCCGGAAATTGGCGCGGCCCACCACAACGGTTTGCCCGGTGGCGGCAGCACGCAGGCGTGTGCGATCAAATACCTGTGCCGAGGCCGGTGCGGAAATGCTGGCGACAACGACGCACAGCAGTGTGATCAGAAAGGTCTTCATGTCAGTGGCCCACCACGCGCATTTCGAATTCCTGCAGTTGTGCCTTGCCGTTATCGGCGAGCATGTCGTCCACCTCCAATGTCCAGCGACCAGCTGACGGCTCGTCCAGGAAGGCATTGCTGGAAGTCAGGAAGACCACGAAGCCATCACCCGAATCGAGCGTGGAAAACGGCGTCATCAAGGTGCTACGGGTGCCGCTGGGCGATACCAGCACGGCGCGCAGGTTGCGGGGATTCTTGTGCGTCCCCGAGAAGTACAGCTGCACGCCTTCCACCTTGAAGGACTGCTTGATGTCGATCGCCAATCGCGCTGGTGACCCGATCCCGCCGATGGTGCTGCTCTTCCCGTCATAGTCGGTCCACTCGGTATCTTGCATTGCAGGCAGTGGAGTGAAATGCACGGCGCGCTCCACCGCCGCGGCTGCATCCACCAAGCCGAAGCCGTACCAGTTGCTGAAACGGTGACCGGCCGCGTTGGTGATCCAGGCGGGCTCGATCACGGTGTCCTTGTAAAACACCTTGGCTTGGTTGGGGTCGACTTGCACAGCGGTCGTGGCCAGGATGTATTTGACATCGCGCAGCGTCAGTTGCGGGTTGGCGCTCAGCATCAGCGCGGCGACGCCTGCAACCGTTGGTGCGGAGGCAGAGGTGCCATTCATGCGTGCGGTGTACTTGCACGATGCATCGATTTTTGAGTGGCTGGTATCCAGCGCGTTTTGCGGCGCGCGCGTGCGATCGCGATTGTTGCCTGCCGCGCATCCGCTCAGATCGGTGGTGACGATCGCCGGTGAGAAGAATGGCTGCGGGCCCTGCTTGGCGAGCAGTGTATAGAGCTCCTTGAATGTTTCCGGATGCGGGTCGAAGCGACGCTGGAAGCCAAACTCGCCAGACAGCCCGGACACCCATAAAGAGGATCCAGGCGATGAGTAACTCGCACGCACGCCGTTGGCATTGACTGCACCCACCACGATCATCGTGGTCAGGCTATTGAGATTGTCGATATTTGCACTGCTGCAGGCGACGCCCAGCTGCCGGGTCTGGTCGCTGCAGCGATCGATCAGCTTGCCCTGTGCATCCACATCGATCAGCGTGTTGAAATCATTGCCAGCCGACTTGACGTAGATGCCGCCCTTGCCGCCACGCTGGGCACGCATCAGTTTTTCCAGAGAGCGTTGCTCGTCGAGATCGCTGAAGGGATAGACCGCTGTCGAGACGCCGAAGCTATTATTGAACACGTCCATTGCACGGGCTTCTGGACCATCGCCCCAGGCGTAACGGACGTCGACGTACTGCTTGCTGCCATCGCTTTCGGAGAGAGCGTTGAAGCCCGCCAACTGCGCCTCTGGGGCAACACCGCGTCCACCCAAACCATTCCATCCACGCGCCGCAATGATCCCGGCAACCGCGGTGCCGTGGTCGGTATCGATTTCATCCGCAGGCGGCGTCGGATCGTTGGAGCCATTCAAGAAGTTATGCGAGCCGCCGGCAACGATGTTGTCGACAAGATCCTCATGCGCAATCTCAAGCCCGTCATCGATGACCGCCACCTTGACCCCGGCTCCGCGGATGCCGAGCGTGTGCAGGACGTCCACATCCAGATCGACGCCTGGCCGTGGACGTTGGTCGCCGAACACCGGCTGGCCTTGATTGAGCAGATGCCATTGGTAGCGGAACAACGGATCGGTGCCGGTGGCTTTTGCGGTGGCGCTGTGTGTCGCGTTGGTGCTTGCAGTAGCGTTTGCAATGGGCGTGACAGCGACGGCCGGGGTTGCAGCCAGCACCGAATGCGGCGCGCTTCCGATCAGCAGCGCGCAGATCAGCGATGCGAGCGGGCGCCTGCGAAAAGAGTGCATTACTGCGAAACAGCGAGCAGCAGGAGTCATGTCGGTTTATCTCGATACGGCTAAAAATCGCATTTCCATTAATGGAATAAATGCGGTCAGGTCGTGCCTCGGCTCCCCTGTGCGTGTCGACGCAGCCGATGTTGGCAGTGCGTCTGCACCGGCAACAGCCAGAGTTAAGAGTGGGAGCTCAGTGCCTGCAATGCCTGCGACCGATGGTGCCTGCGTGACACGCCGCACAATTTACGACGTGTTGGCCCAGTTGCGTCTTGCACGCGAAGTTTTCCGCAGAAAATCTTCTGCGAAATTCGGCAAGAGCGGTCATATTGATTGAAATAACCCATCACGATGCGTCGCGTTTCTTCGCATCTGGTGCTGCTTTCAATCGCGGGCGTCTCGCTATTCTTACCGCCTGCCACGCATGGGGAAGGTGCCTGCGTTGTTGCCACGCAACGTTTTGCAATGCATGACATGACTGGCGGTCGTGCCCGCGCCGCGATCATGTAAAACGGCGCACTGTCGTTTGCAAGGTTCCGCGCAGCAGTCTGCGCTGCTGCGCGGCTCGGTGCTGCGCCGATCTACCAGCGATACGCCACCGACATCTGGTATTGGCGCCCGGCAATCGGCCGTCCCATGAAGACACCACCGGTGGCCGCACCAGGCACGCGCACGTTGCCTTCGGTCAGGCCCAGCGTGTCGGTGACGTTGCTCCCGCTGGCGGTCACTTCCCAATGCTCGCCCACATGCAGGTTGGCGCCGATATCCAGCATGTCGTACGAGGGCAGGCGCTGGCTGTTGGCCAGATCCGCGAAGCGCTCGCCAATGTACGAATAGGTGGCAAACACCTTGAGATCGCCGAACGGCAGCATCCAGTAATAGCTGGGCGTGATGCGGAACTGGCGCTTGGGCTGGCGCATCACCTGGTTGCCGGTGAACTCGCGATAGTTGCGGTATTTCGCATCTAGCCACACCCCGGTGCCAGCCAGTTCGAAACCGCCGAACGGCCGGATCGCGCCTTCCACTTCCAGGCCGCGTGCGCGCGAATCGCCCACCGCGGTGAAATTCTGCCCATTGGCCAGAAACGCCTGGAAAGGCGAATTCTTGAAGGTGTTGTAGAACGCGGTGAGATACAGGTCGTATGCACTGGTGCCGGACTTCAAGCCCAGCTCGTATTGATCCACGTCCTGCACGCGGGTCTGGCCATCGCGCAGGTTGTCGAAACCGGGAAACTTCACTCCGGAGTTGACCCGCGCAAACAGGCTGTTGTTCTGATCGAGCGTGAAATTCAGGCCGGCCGTCCACGAGAACGCTTCATCGTCCTGATCGATGCGCCGCGTGGTTGCCAATGCCAATGAGGTGGCGTTGTCGTACAGCGTGGCTGGGTTGCCATCCAGATCCACGGTGGCGGTGTCGTGCACATCGCCGGTGACGCTCTGGCGTTCATAGCGCGCGCCCAGGTCCAGGCGCAGACGCTCGCTGAGCTCCCACTCGTCGGCAACGAAGGTGGCGATATTTTCGCCGTTGTATTTGGCGCGCAGGTTGAGGAACGCGGTGCTGGTAAACCCCTGGCGCGTGGGCTGGCGGCCGTCGTCCAATGCCACATCGATGCGGCGCGCGTTGTTTTGCGCGGTGAGCAACATGGTGTTGCCCAGGTACCAGGTGTCGGCAGAGGAATACTTGGCGTAATACGCGCCCACGGTCAGCGTGTTGCCGGCAAACAACTCGCGGCTCAGACGCAGGTCGTTGGTGAAGGAGTTCAACCGTTTGTCCACCGACCACCAACCGGCTTCGAGCACCTGCTGATTGGGGTCCACCGCGCCGCCGCCATTGGTGTAACTGGCGCTACCGCTGCTGCCGTAGCTTGCAATGAAATCGTCCAGGCGTTGCGGCGCGTCTCCGGTAAATAGCGCATAGGTCGGCGCGCTGCCGCTCATCACGTTGAAGCGGTCAGCCACGGTCCAGCCGCCGCTCTCCCAGTTCCATTCGCCGCCGACCACATCAATGTTGACGCCGCGCCCGTCGGCCAGATCGCGTCGCAGCGTCTGGCCATTGGGTCCGACCAGCAGATCCACATTGCGGAAGTCGCGGCCAAGCAGGGTGCCGGTTTGCGCATTCAAGCCGGGAAAGCTGGAAAGATCGTTGCCGTTGTTGCGCGAGAGCAGCGGAATCGCGGTATAGAACGCGTTGTTATCGTCGGTGTGGCGCGCGTAGAACGACAACTCGCCGCTGTCCCAACGCTTGCTCAAGGTGGCGCTGAACTGGCCGCCTTTGTCGGCGGAAAACTGCGGGTCGCGCACGCCGTCGGTTTCGCGGAAGAAGCCGCCCACGCTGTAGTACCAGCCATTGCCCATCGGCCCGCTGTTGAACACATCGATGCGGCGCAATGCGTTGTTGCCACCGGTCAGGCGCACGCTGCCTTCGGGTTCGTCCTGGCCTTTTTTCTGGATGAAATTGACGGTGAGGCCGGGCTGGCCGTTGGAAAAGATCGGGCTGGAACCACCGCGCAACACTTCCATGCGCTCAACCGTATCGTCGACGCGGAATAGCGTGGAATTCTCCAGGAACGACAAGGTCGGCGGTGGGAACAGCGGCGAGCCATCCAGTTGCATGGTCACGAACGGCGCATCGCCTTCCGAAGGCATACCACGCACGAAGATATTGGCACCGGTCCCGCCGCCGCTGGGCTCAGCCCACACGCCAGGCACGATCTTGAGCAGGTCGGCGGTGCTCTGTGGGACCGCTTGCTGGATCTGTTCCGGGCTGGCCGTGGTGATCGAAAAACTGGCATCGCGTTTGGCCAGTCCTTTGAAGCGCGCGGTGCCGCTGACGATGACCGCATCCAGCGTGGTGGCGTCCTGATTGCCCGCTGCAGGCGTAGCGGTCTGCGTGCGGCCATCCGGTGCCAGCAGCACCGCAGCGACGGCGAGCGAAAGGGTGTAGCGGGGTGATGAAAAACGCATGCGCAAGGCTCCTTGTCTTAAGTGCAAGAACGCTGTCGAGTCACGCAGTGGTGTGCATGCATCGCCAGTCAGTGCACGCGCGCGCCCGCGCTATCGCGTCGCTTGTGCCCCCTGTCGGCGCAGTGCTAATGAAGTTTTAACCCCAGATGCGCCACAGCCTGTTGTGCGACGCAGCAGCTGCGGTCTGCACTTGTTGTTTGACGGTACGGCTGTGTTTGCCTGTGCTGTGGCGGCGATCACATCTTGTGCGTTGGGTTGACGCGCGCAGCGACGAATACGATTACGGGCCTCAAGCAGCAGCGATGCAGCCCACGCTGCCGCGTGAGGTCTGCAACGCAAATAAAAGGCCGCCCGAAGGCGGCCTCGCTTCCAGTCGGCGGGGGGGGGGGGAGAGTCCGCTGTCAGAAGAACAAGCGCAAGCCGAACGACGCGCTGCGGCCAGGCAGCATCACGTCATCCTTGAGGAAGGAGGTGTGCACGCGTGCGTCCTGGTTGGTCAGGTTGTTGCCGTCAAGGAACACTTCCCACGCATTGCTGCCGCGATCCACGTGATACGCCAGATGCGCATCGACGAAGGTGTAGCCGTCGGTCGGGGTTTCGTTCACTGCCACCTTGTCCTGCTTCATGGTGCGTGTGGCACCGAGTGATGCGCGCCACTGCTGCGCATTCCAGCGCAGCTGCGCACCGAAACGGCCCGGCGCGATACGCGGCAGGTTGCCGCCATCGTTCAAACGTGCACGCACTGTGTCGCCGAAGACGCGCAGGTCCCACGCGCCGTTGTCGTTGTTGGCCAGATGGAAGGTGGCCTCGCCTTCGAAGCCGTGGAAGGTCGCATCGGCCTGCGTCCACTGGCGGATCGGCAGGAAGTCATTGTCTTCTTCGTTGAACCACTGGCCGCCGGTGTCGACGATGTAGATGAAGTCGTTGTAGCGGTTGTAGTACGCAGCCACCTTGGCATCCACCCAGTCGTTCTGGAAATTCAATCCCAGCTCGGCCTGATTGGCCTTCTCGGTCTTCAGATCGGCGCCGCCGACTTCGAAGGCGAGCGTGGCGATGTGCGGGCCGTTGGCGAACAGTTCTTCTTCGGCCGGCGCGCGTTCGGCGTGGTCAAGATTTGCGGTCAGACGCCATTGCTCGTTGAAGCGGAAACCACCGCTGGCCGAGACGCTGGTCGGGGTGAAATCGCGGTCCACACCGATATCGGTCTGGTACTTGACTTTGTCCACACGCGCGCCGAATTCGGCGGTGACGCGTTCCCAGTTGTTGCGTGCCACGGCGAATGCGCCGAGCGAGCGCGTATCGGTCTTGGGTACGAAGGATTCTTCGCCCACTGCCTGGAAGGTGCTGTCGCTGCCCTGCAGGCCGAATGCGGTCTGCCAGCCGCCGCCAAACCTAAACGAGGCCTCCACGCGGCCTTCGTTGGCGCGCTTGGTGAACACGGTGCCGATTTCTTCGCCTTCGAACTCGGTATGTGCGTAAGCGGTATGGCCGAAGCTGTAACGCAGCGCGCTGCCTTCGCCCCACGGATCGGTCAGCCCGCCCTTGAGGTCGTAGCGGTCCTGCTGCAGTTTTAGCGAGACGCCGCGCTCGCCGATGGACGGGTCGCCCGGCTCGCCGGGGTTGCCGTAATTGTCGCGGAAGCGCGACGCCGACAGGCCGACAAAGCCCCAGTCGCCGGACAGCGACGCACCGATCGAGCCCACCTTGGAATCGACCCAGCTGTTGAGCTGACGGCCCTGCGGCGTGTCGTAGTCGTTCTGGTTGCGATACACGCCATCGGCATGGATCGACAGCCCGCTGCCATTGCCGGCATCAACGCGGAACATGTCGGTGTTGCCGTCCTTGTCGCCGCCGTCGACGCGCACTTCGGCGCGCCCGCTGAAACCGTCCACCGGCGTTTCGGCAATGCGCCCGTCGACCACGTTGACCACGCCGCCGATCGCGCCGGAGCCGTACAGCAGCGTCGATGGGCCTTTCAGCACTTCGATCTGGTTGGCCAGGAACGGCTCAATCGCCGGGGAATGGTCCTGGCTGACGGTGGACACGTCTTGGGTAGACAGGCCGTCGCGCAACACCGCCACGCGCGGGCCGTCCAGGCCGCGGATGATCGGCCGGCCCACGCCGGGGCCGAAGTTGGAACTCTGCACGCCGGGCAGGCTGGCCACGGTTTCGCCCAGGCTCGAACTGCGCACCTCGTCCAGGCGCTCGCCGGCCAGCACTTCCACCGGGCGGCTCAACGCACCGGCCGCATCGCGCAGCGGGCTGGCGGTGACCACCACCTTGTCCAGATCCTTGATATGCCGGCCGCTGGAAGGGCTGGCAGCGTGGCGCGTGTCCGAACTGGGCGGGGTCTGTGCATCGGCAACGAGCGGAGCGTCCTCGGCCATGGCCAGGGCAGGGGTCAGCAGACTGGTCAGTGCCAGCGAGAGCGCGGAGCGGCGGAACGAGAGATCGAAACGTGCAGGCATGGTGGGCGGGACTCTGTAGTTGTTACTGTGTATCAGTGATAAGGCGCAGCTTGCCTGCTGCGCCGGCGGCGAGCCTCACCGCTGCGCGATGCAGTGGTGCGGTGCTGGAGTAGTAAGATGTTATATTATTCCACGTCGCCACGAGCACCTGCTGGACCTCATGCCCCTACCAACCCTTCGCCATCTTCTCGACCGCTTCGGCGCTACCGGGTCGCTGCTGTGCGCCGTGCACTGCGCGGTATTGCCGCTGGTGCTGGCCCTGGCGCCTTCGCTGGGCTTGTCGTTCTGGCTGGGCGATGGGGTGGAACTGACCATCGTGGTGTTCGTGACGCTGCTGGGCCTTTTCAGCCTGGTGCTCGGGTATCGCCGGCACAAAGCGCTGCACGCGCTGGCATTGCTGCTGCCTGGCCTGGCGCTGCTATGGGTGGGCCTGTTGTACGACCCGCTGCATCACTCGGTGATGCCGCATGCAGTGGTGATGACGCTGGGCGGCGCCCTGGTCGGCATCGCGCACTTGGTCAATCTGCGCCTGAATCACGGGCACGGCCATGTCCACGACGCCAGCTGCGCGCACTAGGTATCTGTAGCGAGGTGGTTGCGTCGCCGCCAGGCCGATGCGTACAGCGGAGGTCAGCGACGTCTGCCACCCGCACCGTCGGGCTGCTCTGCGGCTTCCACCCGCAGCCGATCACAGTCCACAACTGCGTGCATCGCTCTGGAGTCGATCAGCTCCGCAAGGCGGTCGGCCGCTACGCGCGCCGGGGGCCGCCGTGGTAGGCTTGTCGGCCTTGCGCGAGGGCGCCGCCGGTGAACTTCGCCAGACCCGTGCCAGCACGGGAATTTGTATTCACATTCAGGAGTCGACGAAATGGGTAAGGGTGACCGTAAGACCGCCAAGGGCAAGCGCTACAACGCCAGCTACGGCAATTCGCGTTCGCACGCGGTGAGCAAGGTTGTCGTGGGTGCAGCTGCCCCGGTTGCCAAGAAGGGCGTGGTCAAGGCCCCGGCCAAGAAGGCTGTCGCCAAAAAGACCGTCGCCAAGGCCAGCTGATCCCAGCTCGCTTCGCGACACCCAAACGCGGCGCTTGCGCCGCGTTTTTCTGTTTTGCAGACCGGTGGTTTACGCTCCCGCACGGCCCATCAATGTGCGCCCCAGGTGTGCGGGATGCCGGCGGCGATACGCGTTAGAAGCGATCGATGACGCTGATGCCGAGGTCGCGCGTAGCGTCCATGCCGATCAGCACCGCAATGGCCTCGTCCAGGCACACCCTTCTGCCGATGAGCCGTTGTGGTGCAATCTTCCCGGCCTGGATCATCGCCAACATGGCATCGTACCGCCACGCCTGCATTCCGTGGCTGCCGTAGATCTCCAGTTCGTGGCCGATCACCTGCGCCATCGGGATCCTGGGCGTGGCGTGTTCGCCCAGCATCAGCCCCACCTGGACATGACGGCCGCGCCGCCGCAGGTTGCTGATGGAGTTGAAACAGGTCGTCGGGCTGCCGAGCGCATCGATGGAAACGTGCGCGCCGCCCTTGGTGATCTCGCGAATCGCCTCCACCGTGTCGTCCGCTTTCGACGCGTTGACCGTTGCGACCGCGCCGCATTCGACGGCGAACGCCAGCTTGTCGTCGAAAATGTCCACCGCAATCACCTGCGCCCCCAGTGCCGCTGCGATCATCACTGCGGAAAGCCCGACGCCGCCGCAGCCATGGACCACGACCCATTCGCCAGGGCCGGTTCTGGCTTGATCGACCACGGCCCGAAACGAGGTGGCAAACCGGCATCCCAGGCTTGCCGCCGTCGCATCGTCGATGCTTTCCGGCAGTCTGACCAGGTTCGTCTCGGCAAAATCGATCGCGACATATTCGGCGAACGATCCCCATGCGGTGAAGCCGGGCTGGAACTGGTTCGAGCATACTTGCTGATTGCCGTCATGGCACTGCGCACAGCGCCCGCACCCGGACACGAACGGCACGGTGACCCGGGTGCCGATCGCAAAGCCCGAGATGCGTTTTCCCATGGCGACCACTTCGCCGGCGAACTCGTGTCCCGGCACGTGCGGCAATGCGATGTCCGGATCGTGCCCCATCCAGCCGTGCCAATCGCTGCGGCAGATGCCGGTGGCTGCCACTTTGATCACCACGCCGTCCTCGCTTGGGGTCGGGTCGGGGAGCTGCAGAATTTCCGGGACCTGTTCAAAACGCTCGAAGTGCATTGCACGCATACATAACCTCGGGAAGCAGCACGATGAAGAGGAGATCTGCCGCGCTGCACCGCTGGCGAGCGGTGCGGCAGCTTGTGTGCGTAGGAGCGTGGTCCTCGCCGCTGTTTCCTGACAAGGTCTGGAGCTACGACGTCGACGCGCGCTCTGCAGCGGGAGCAGCAGGCGCCGGCACGGTCAGCAACTGCTCGGCCAGGCCGCGGTAGATCGGCGTCTTGCAGACCAGCCCGGAGACTGCGCGCGCGATCAGCACGGTGGCCAGGATCGGCAGCAGCATCTGGCTGGTGTCGGTGAGTTCCAGCGAGATCACCGCCGAGGTCAGCGGCGCCTGGGTTACGCCGGTGAGATAGGCGCACATGCCCAGCAGCACGAAGGTGCGCGGGTCTACGCCGGGCATCAATACCGACAGGTTATGGCCGATGCCGGCACCTACAGCCAGCGCCGGTGAAAACAGACCGCCCGGGATGCCGGCCAGATACGAGACCAGATTGGCGATGAGTTTCATCATGCCGAACTCGTGGCCGACGACCGCATGCCCCTGCACCAGGCTGCGCGCCTGCTCGTAGCCGGTGCCGAAGGCACCTTGCCCGAACACCAGCGCAAGCCCGACCAGGGCAAGGCCGCACAACGCAGCCAGCAGCACCGGATGCCGCTGCCGCAGCGCGCCCAACCAGCGCGGTTTACCGCTGACGCTGGCCAGCACCAGCCGCGCGAACACGCCGCCGAGCAACCCTGCCACGCTGCCGCATAACGCAATCGCCAACCACGCCTGACCTAACGGCAGGGCCACCGCCACTTTGCCGAAATAGGTGTAGTTGCCCAGCAGACCCAGCGACACCACGCCACCGACGATCACGGCGGTGAGCAAGGTGCCGGAAAAGCGGTGCTCAAAGCGCCCGCTCAGTTCTTCGATCGCAAACACCACGCCGGCTAGCGGCGTATTGAATGCGGCCGCGATACCGGCGGCGCCACCGGCGAGCAGAAAGTGCGAGAGCTCGCGCGGGTCGCGAAAACCGAACCAGCGCCCGAACACATGCATCAGGCTGGCACCAACGTGCACGGTGGGCCCTTCGCGCCCCACCGATGCGCCGCCGAGCAGCGACAAGGTGGTCAGCGCGAGCTTGCCGACCGAGACGCGCAACGAAAGATTGCTGTCGCGAAACGCGGGGTCGGGATGCTCCAGCGCGGCAATCACCTGCGGGATGCCGCTGCCGCGCGTGGGCCGTAGCGCACCGGAGGTGAGCCAGGCAAGCAGGGCGAAGATGCCCGGCGTCAGCAGCAATGCCCACCAGATCGAGTGCGCGGTAATGCGCTGGAACAGGTGGAAGGCCGCGTCGCTGGCCTTGGCGAACACGATCGCCACCAGCGCTACCGCAATTGCGCCGCCCCACAGAGCAGCGCGACGACGCCAGCCTTCGCTGGATAACAGCGGCCGCAAGCGACGCGGCGGGGGATTGGAATCAGACATCGCACTATTGTCGCACTGCCTGGCGGCAACAGTGTCTGCAGCGATCCACATTCCCGTGTTGTTTCCAGCGTCGGCGCGTGCCGGCGGCAACTCGAAACAGCGTGTTTATGCGGCTATATCGACGCTGACGCGGCAATTACATGCATGCTCGTCAGCGCTGCTGAAGATGTCTGGGGTGTCTACGTGGCGCCAGCTGACGGCGGCACGCGCAAGGCCGGCAGCAAGGTCGCCGGATTGCCATCGTTGGGCGCGGCGGGGATGCCCAGCAGCCGGGTCATCAGCGCATAGACATCCACATTGTCGAACCCTGGCAGTGTCTTGCCCTGCGCCAGGTCCGGGCCTTGCGCCAGGAATACCGCGCGCATCGACGGCAACCCCGGATCGAAGCCATGCGAGCCACGCGTGTCTTCCTGCGCACGTTTGGCGAGTTTGTCGGGAAACAGCGCATCCCAGCCTTCATGCATCTGGCACACGATCGGCGGAATCCGCGGATGGCTGCCGTAATGCCAACGCGCTGGCAGTTCTGCCTTGCGCCAGCAATCGTAGCGCGTGTGTGTGCCGAGCACGCTGGCCTCGGCTGCGGCCTGCTGGCCGGGCATTGGCTGGAAACCGATCACCTGGCCGTCGGTGACGGCGGTGGCCATCCGTGGCGGTGCGATCTCTTCCACGCTGATCGCATGCCCCGGCGCAACCTCGGCCATGCCGTGATCGGAGACCACGATAATGTTGGTGCGCGCGCGGGTGCCGTCGCGCTGCATGCCATCCAGCAACTTGCCGATGGCCGCATCCACTGCGCGCGCAGCGTCGGCGTATTCGCGCGATTCAGGGCCGTGGTCGTGGCCGGCTTCGTCCACGTGTTCGAAGTACAGCGTGACCAGGCGATTGCGCTGGGCGCCGTCTGTCTTCAACCAGTTCCGCACCGCAGCCACGCGCGTGTCCAGGCTCACGCCTTCTTCGTAATGGCGCCACTGCGACGGGCGCACGCCGTTGATCGCCGCCTCGCTACCTGGCCACGACCAGGTCGCCGCATGCTGGCCGGTCTTTTCCACGCCCACCCATACCGGTTCGCCACCCCACCAGCGTGCGTCGCCCACCGCGTCGGGTTTGCTCAACCAAAAATCTCCAAGCGCCGGGTCGCGCATGCTGTTGTGCACGATGCCGTGGTGATCCGGGCGCAGGCCGGTGACCAAGGTGTAGTGATTGGGGAATGTCAGCGACGGATACGAGGGCGTCATCCAGCGCGCACGTACGCCCGCATGCGCCAGTTGCGACAGATTGGGCGTGAGGCCGCGATCGAGCATGTCGGCGCGCAGGCCGTCGATGGAGATCAGCAACAAGGTATGCGGCGCGCTGGCCGATGCGGTGTTCGCCGCCGCAGTTGGCAACTGCGTGGGCGCGCTGCGCGAGGATGGCTGGCTGCTACAGGCCGCAAGCAGGGCAAACGCCGCTGCGGCAATTCCAAAACGTCGGTCGATCATGGCGGTAGTTTACGGCGCAGTGGTGACGCCGCGAAGTCAGCCTGCGGATATAGGGGCGAACAGATCGTCGGCGCGCGCGGCGCTATGCGGCGACCAACCTTCCAGCTGCAACAACGCCTGCTTGGTCGGCAGGCCGCCGCCGAAGCCGGTCAACGCGCCATTGGCACCGATCACGCGATGGCAGGGCAGCACGATCGGCAGCGGATTGCGCCCGTTGGCCGCACCCACTGCGCGGCTCGCGGCGGGCTTGCCCACTGCCTGCGCAAGTTGCGCGTAGCTCCAGGTCTGCCCGAACGGAATCTGCGCCAGCGTGCGCCAGACCGTCAGCTGAAATGGCGTGCCTGCAGGCGCCAGCGGCAGATCGAAACTGCGTCGCCCGCCATACAGGTAATCAAGTAACTGTTCGCGTGCTTCGCGCACCAGCGGCGCATCTGGGTCGTGCAACCAGCGCGCACGGCCGATGGCGTCGTAGCGGTTCTGCGCGAACAGGATGTGGTGCACGCCGGTGTCGTCGGCGGCCACGCTGAGCGCGCCAATTGGTGAGGGAAAGGTGTCGTAGTGCAGTGTGCTCATGCGCGGGTGTCCTTACGGTCGTTGGCCAGATGCCACAGGTGCAGCACGGCGTAGGCGCGCCACGGGCGCCACGCCTGCGAGCGCGCATCAGTGGCGCGTTCGCTCAGGCGCCCGGGCGCGCCGAGCACCTGCTGCAGGATCAAATCGCCAGCCGGAAACGCATCCGGGTGCGACAACGCACGCATAGCCACGTAATGGGCGGTCCATGGACCGATCCCGGGTAGCGCGGTGAAGGCGGCAATGAAGTCGGGCAAGCGCTGCCCGGCACCGAAGTGCAGCCGGCCTTGCGCGCAAGCCGATGCCAGCGCACGTAGCGTGGCGGCGCGCGCACGCGGCAGCCCAAGCTGTTCCAGCGGCGCGTCGGCAAGCTGTTCGGGTGTGGGGAAACTACGATTCAATCCGGGCGGCATGTCGGCATGATGGCCGCCGTGACGGTCGACCAGCCGCGCCGCGAGCGTCGCTGCGCCAGCCACGCTGATCTGCTGGCCCAGCACCGCACGCACCGCCACTTCGAAGCCGTCCCAGCCACCGGGCACGCGCAGGCCGGGTCGGCGCGCGATTGCCTCGGCCAACAGCGGTTCCGGCGCGAGTGTGGCGTGCACGGCTTGCAGGTCTGCATCCAGATCGAACAGCCGGCGCACGCGCCGCACGATCTGCGGAATCTGGCGCGGGTCGGTGGCGCCGATGCGCAGCAGCAGTTCCGTGCGCTGCGCCGCCGCGCTGACTTCGATCACGCTGGCACTGCCCGGCGGGCCGATCACGCGACGGTAGCCGCTGGCATCGACCTGCTCGATCCCCGTGATCGCACGGCGCTGCAAAAACGCCAGCATCGCCGGCAGATCCAGCGGCGGGCGATAGCCCAGGCGCAGTGTCAGTTCGCCGCCCGGCACCTCGGCGCGCTGCTTGCGCAAGGCCGACGGCGGCATGCCGCAACCCTGCAGAAACGCTGCGTTAAAACGCCGCAAGCTATTGAAGCCAGCAGCGAGCGCGACTTCGGTGATCGGCAAAGCGGTTTCGGTGAGCAATTGCTTGGCCAGCAGCAAGCGATGCGTGCCGTGCACCTGGATCGGCGTGGCACCCAATTGCTGCACGAATTGCCGCTGCAGCTGGCGCGCACTCAAGCCCACCGCATCCGCCAGCGTCTGCACCGGCTGCTCCTGCAGCGCGCCGTCGGCAATCATCGCCAGCGCACGCTGCACGCTCTCTTCGCCCAGATGCTGCTGCGCCTGCGGCGACAGCTCGGGCCGGCAGCGCAGGCATGGCCGGTAGCCGGCAGCGCTGGCCGCCGCGGCAGTGGGGTAGTAACTGATATTGGCCGGCTTCGGCGGCGGCGCCGGACACACCGGGCGGCAATAGATGCCAGTGCTGCGCACGGCAGTGAAAAACAGCCCGTCGAAGCGCGCATCGCGCGCCAGGCGGGCGCGATCGCACTGGGTTCGGTCGGGCGTTGCGGTCTGCATGGCACCAGTCTATGCGCTCGCCACCGCACCGGCTGGCCGTTTTCGGACAGGGTTGCGGCGGGCCTGCGCGTTTATGGCTTGGTCAACCCATTGGCCCATTCAGCCATAGACTGCGGGTGATCTCCGTCGCGGTCAGTGCCCCACATCATGTTGAAATTGGTTTGCCTGTCACTTGCCTGTTTGCTGCTGCTGGCCGCCTGCGATCGCTCGGCGACCTCCGCCGATGCGGCAGTTGCGCAGCAGAACGGTGCAGGGCAGGCGGGCGATGGCGACCATATGGTGTCGGTGGATACGCCCGACCCGATACCGCCGCCGCGCCCGCGCGCGCATGCCGGCGAGGCGGGATGGCCGCAGGCGGAGTTGGAGTCTGGCCAGGCCTGGATCAGCTGTGCGACCGATTACAGCCGCGAAGCCGGCGACGGCACGCTGCTGCCGGCACTGGACCGGGCCAGCGTGGAAGCGGCGCTGGCGCCATGCCGCGAGACCGGGCTGGTACGGGTGCGCTACGCCGGCAAGATCAACGCCGGGTTTGCGGCGCTGGTATGGCGGCTGGCCTCGGTGGCTGAGCAGTGGAAGTTGCCGCATCGCATCCTGGATCTGGATTCCAGCGGCGGGCAGGTGGAGGCGGCGATCCGCGCCGGCGACACCATCGGCGAATCCAACTGGACCATCTGGGTGCGCGAAGGCTCGATCTGCCATAGCGCCTGTGTGTTCGTGCTGGCAGCGGGCGACAACCGGCTAGTGGCCGGCAAGGTCGGCATCCACCGCATGATGCGGATCAGCTCCAGGGCCACCTCGCGCGCCGAGCTCAATCGTGAGCTGCGCGAGGTCTACGGCAACGTCAAGGATTATCTGGAGCGCAACGGCGTGGCAGTGGCGGTGGCCGACTTGATGATGACCGTGCCCAACCGCAGCCTGCGCCTGCTCACGATGGAAGAACTGCGCGAATATGGCCTGGATGGCACCAACGCCGTGCAGGACGATCTGGAACGCATCCGCCAGATGCGCAAGTGCGGCGATGCCTTCGTGCGGCGCAAGGACGCGTTTCTGGTCGCCTTCGATCAGAAGTGCAAGGGCGAGGGTGCGGACCTGGACGCAGTCAATGCCTGTGGGTTGGCGCTGAAGCAGCGCTTCGGCTTTCCGGATGCGGCCTGCCCGGACGAAAGCCCGCTGGCCGAAACCGATGCCGCTGCCCTGCCGCCGGCCAGCCCGGCGGCCGAGACGCCGACCGGTGAGGCGGAGAACGGCAAGGTGCAGGCTGGCCAGGTGCAGAGCGGTCAAGCGCCGGCGAGCGATGCCCAGAACGTTGCCGCAGGCAGTGGTGCGCCCACTGCCGAGCCGGACGCCGCGCCAGCCCAGGATGCCGCCCAGGCCGACCCGCAGCCAGCGACCCACCCCGAAGGCTGAATGCAGTGACGGGCTTCACGCGTATCGCACTACGCGCTGCCTATCGTCGCTGCATCACAACCGAGCCGGGGGGCGTATGCGAGGCAAGACCAAGGGTGTGTTACTGGCATATCTACCGTCGGCGCTGTTGGTGCTGGTCGGCTTCGGTGTAGCCGAGCTACTGCGTCTGGCCGCTGCCGCCATGCACGAACAATGGCCGGCGACAGTGGCAAGCTGGCTGAGTCTGGTCGCGCTGATTGCCGCAATTGCGCGCGCTTTTTGGGTCAGCTGGCGTCTGTGGCGGCCGCGTGCTGTGGCGGCCATGCCACCGGCTCCGGGAGGCGAGGTCTAAGTTCAATTAGAAAGCGGCTATTGTGGTTGCCGACTGCGGAATGGCGCCGCCCGGGTTCAGTGCGTGGCACTTCCATAACTTTGTCGCATTGGGCGTCAATCCATTTGAAGCGGCTATCCACAGCGTACGGGCGACTCCAAGCAGAAAGGATAAAAGCGCCGCTGCCAGACCTGATTGCTTCTAGGGCATGAGTCTGTAGCCAGGATTCAACGCTCGCCGCTTGCGCTCTCGATAAACGCATCGTCCACCAGCTCCTCGTCACCGCTCGCCATGTTTTGCCGCCCCCGTCCTCCCGCGCTGCGCTCGGGACTTGTGTTGCGCGGGGCGCACCCTAGACTGCGCTACGCACCGCAAGGTATGCGGCGCTTCTCCTTCCACCCGATCCGTACAAGGTCTTCGTCCCATGCTTCGTTCTCGTCTGGTTATCGCGTTGGCACTGGCTCCAGCGCTGGCGTTCGCTCAACAACCGCAGGCCGCCAGTCGCGCCGCGAGCCCGGCCGCCGCACAGCCAGCACCTGCAGCGCCCGCAGGCCAGCCGGCGCTCAGCACTGCGCAGCAAGCGCAGCTGACCAAGCAGAACACCGAAATGACCCAGGCGGCCCTGCGCGTGGCGCAGATGGTGGACGGCAACCAGATCGCTTCCTTGTGGGATGGCGCGTCCAAAGTGGCCAAGACTGCCGTCAAGCGCGATGTCTTCGTCAGCCAGATCGGCACCGAACGCGCGCGGCTGGGTGCGATGGTCGGGCGCGGGCAGGGATCGGTGACACGCGTCAAGTACGGCCCCGGCGCGCAGGTGCCCGAAGGCCTCTACGTCAACGTCAGCTTCCCGACCCGCTTTGCCAAGGCACAGCAGCCGGTGCGCGAGCTGGTGTCGTTCCGTCTGGACGAAGACAAGACCTGGCGTCTGGCCGGTTACAGCCTGCGCACGGCGGTGAAGTGATGTTTCCATCGGCCGGGAGGCACGTATGCAACTGACGATCGAGCTGCAGACGCTGGGCTGGGCGATGGTGCTCGG
Source organism: Xanthomonas vasicola pv. musacearum NCPPB 4379 (assembly GCF_000277895.2). Taxonomy (NCBI): domain Bacteria; kingdom Pseudomonadati; phylum Pseudomonadota; class Gammaproteobacteria; order Lysobacterales; family Lysobacteraceae; genus Xanthomonas; species Xanthomonas vasicola. The sequence continues at coordinate 1,685,325 of NZ_CP034655.1, forward strand.
GTTGGTGCAATTGCTGGCTGCCTCGGCCAGCATGACTGCTCAGCGCGGCACCAAGTGGAATGCCAGCGCACGCGATGGCGAGGCCAAGCCGCTCACCGGCGTGGCCGCGCGGCTGGACCGTGCGTTCCGCAACTATCTGGAAACCTTTCCGATCTTCGCCGCCGCGGTGCTGGCGGTGAGCGTGGCGGGGCGTACCAGTGCAGAAACAGCACTCGCCGTGCAGCTCTACCTATGGGCGCGTGTGGCCTATGTGCCGGTGTATGCCGCAGGGATCCCGTACCTGCGTAGCGCCATCTGGGTGGTGTCGTTCTGGAGCATCGTCAAACTGGTGCGCGCACTGCTGGGCGTTTGATGCAGCGTTGCAGGCTGGGTGAGGCGCAATCCGGCGCTTGCGCCCGCGCCAAGATTGCATCGATTGCCGCCTGCGTATCGTCGGTACGCAGGCCTTCTTCAAGAATCGGCGCCACCCACGCGCAACCGGCCTTGGTCACATCGGCACGCCAGTCGCCGGGCCAGGCTTCCAGTTCGTGCAAGGCCAGCATGGTGCAGCCGCCTCGCTCGGCATGGCCGCCCGCGGATGGATTGCTCCAGCCAGAACGGTTTCTCCGAATCGACGGCGATCGAAAAAATGTAGACGTCGTGGGTTGGATCGTCGGCCGAAGGTGCGTGGTTGCGCTGACTGATCTCCACCACCTTCATGCGTCAGGTTCGGCGTTCGGGTCCAGTGCCAGGACGCGAATTTCCACATCGTCCAACTGCACCAGCTGGCCGGGGCGGATCTTGGCGGTCTTACGCAGCTCCTGCACACCGTCGACGCTGACCGCGCCGCTGGCGACGATGGCCTTGCCCTGGCCGCCGCTGTCGGCGATGCCGGCCAGCTTGAGCAACTGGTTGAGTTCAATGTAGTCGCCGTCCAGGTCGAATTCCAGGTATTGCATGGTGTGCTCGCGTGCAGGAAGCCGGCGATTATCCGCCTACTCGCGCTGGAAACGCGCAATCTGTTCCAGCAAGGTTTCGGTACGCGCGACGCTACGGCCGGCATGTGCGGTGTCGAGGCGTTCCAGCCACGGGGGACCCCTGCGCTGCAGCCGCCGATCACCTAGCCAGGTGCCGATGCCGCCAGGCGCGCCGACCACCACGTTGCACAGCAGCCAGGCGTTCGGCAGCGACAAGCCGGTGAGAGTGCGCCACGCAGCGTCTGCCACTGCCACCCACAGCACCCAAACACTACGCCCAGTCACGGCGCCACGCGTGTGCGCCAGCGCCGCAGCTGTGCAAGCGCGCGCTGTGTCTGTAACAGTGGCCTGGCGAAATCCGGTTGCGACAACAGCCACAGTTGCCGGACCGCCGAAACTGCCAGCGCAACGCACTACAGCTGCAGCAGCACCCCGCCGACGACGGCTGTCGCCTGATCGGCAAACGGGAGCCAGCTGTGGGCGATGACGCCGGTTTAATGTGATGGCGCACAGCAGTTGCACCGATTGGCTCAGCCACAACAGGCGCAGTTGCGCACGTGCTGCGTGGCTGCGCATATCACCCAGCAGTTGGCTGGTGAGTGCGGTTTGTTGGTCCAGGCGTTGTTCCAGCGAACGCCAGGCGGCGGTGATGTCATCCAGTTCCATGGCGTGCTCCGGTTGCGGATCGGTGTGGGTCAAAGTTCGGCGCGCATGCGGGTTTTCAGGCGGCTGAGTTTCGTGGCGACATTGGTTTGGCTGATGCCGAGCACCTGGCCGATTTCGCGGTAGTTGTGTTCGTCCGGGTAGAGCAGCAACAGGGCGCGTTCCAGCGGCGGTTGTTGCGTGATGAAGGCGTACAGCGCGGCCACCCGCTGCTCGCGCACCGGGTCGTGCGCCAATGGGTCGGCGATGCGTTCGACCGCTGCGTCCAATGCGATGGGTTCGCCGGGCATGTGTCGGCGGCCGCGCAGATCGCTGATTGCAACGTTCAAGGCGATGCGGTAGATCCAGGTGGAAAACCGCCGGCTCGGGTCGTAGCTGGAAAATGCCCGCCACAGGTGCGTGGCGATTTCCTGCGCCAGCTCAGCGCGCTCGTCGCGGTCGTGGCAATAACTGGCCGCCACCTTCAGCACGATGCAGCGGTGTTGCTGCAGGAGGGTGCTGAAGCGGGCTTGCAGGTATGTGCCCAGGGACAGGGCTCCAGTCGGGCAGGTGAGCGGGTTTGCGCGCCAGGATGATTCGCGCGAACACGCAATTCCTCACAACCTGAATGGACTGTCACGAAAATTTCGACAGCAGGGGGCCTGAGAAGGCACACTATGCTGCTTTGCGCTTGCCGGCTCCGTGCGGCGCCTCCGGAGTTACCCATGACCCAAGAATCTTCCGCGCCGCTGCTGTTTGCAGACCTCGGCCTCTCAGGCGCTGTGATGAAGGCCGTTGCCAATGTTGGCTACGAGTCGCCGTCGCCGATCCAGGCTGCCACCATCCCCGCGCTGCTATCCGGCCGCGACGTGCTCGGCCAGGCCCAGACGGGCACCGGCAAGACCGCCGCGTTCGCGCTGCCGGTGCTGTCCAACGCCGATCTCAACCAGCTCAAGCCGCAGGCACTGGTGCTGGCCCCGACCCGCGAACTCGCCATCCAGGTCGCCGAGGCCTTCCAGAAATATGCCGAAGCCATTCCGGGCTTCCGCGTGTTGCCGGTCTACGGCGGCCAGCCGTATGCCCAGCAGTTGAGCGCGCTCAAGCGCGGCGTGCATGTGGTGGTGGGCACCCCCGGCCGCGTGATCGATCACCTGGACCGCGGCACGCTGGATCTGTCCCAGCTCAAGACGCTGGTGCTGGACGAAGCCGACGAAATGCTGCGCATGGGCTTCATCGACGACGTCGAAGCGGTGCTGAAGAAGTTGCCGGAGAAGCGCCAGGTGGCGTTGTTCTCGGCCACCATGCCGCCGGCGATTTGCCGTATCGCGCAGACCTATTTGAAAGATCCTGCCGAAGTCACCATTGCGGCCAAGACCACCACCTCGGCCAACATCCGCCAGCGCTACTGGTGGGTAAGCGGGCTGCACAAGCTGGATGCGCTGACCCGCATCCTCGAGGTCGAACCGTTCGACGGCATGATCATCTTCGCGCGCACCAAGGCCGGTACCGAAGAACTGGCGCAGAAGCTGCAGGCACGCGGTCTGGCTGCGGCCGCCATCAATGGCGATATGCAGCAGGCGGCACGTGAGAAGACTATTGCCCAGCTCAAGGACGGCAAGCTGGACATCCTGGTCGCCACCGACGTGGCCGCACGCGGTCTGGACGTGGAGCGCGTCAGCCATGTGCTGAACTACGACATTCCGTATGACACCGAAAGCTACGTGCACCGCATCGGCCGTACCGGCCGTGCCGGCCGCAACGGCGACGCGATCCTGTTCGTGACGCCGCGCGAAAAGGGCATGCTGCGTTCGATCGAACGCGCCACCCGCCAGCCGATCGAAGAGATGCAGCTGCCGAGCGTGGATGCGGTTAACGACACCCGCGTGGCACGCTTCATGACCCGCATCACCGAGAGCCTGGCCGGCGGCCAGATCGACATGTACCGCGATCTGCTGCAGCGCTACGAGACCGAAAACAACGTGCCGGCGATCGATATCGCCGCTGCCATGGCCAAGCTGCTGCAGGGCGACTCGCCGTTCCTGCTGACCCCGCCGGTGCGTGGTGCGCGCGAAGAGTTCGCCCCGCGCGAGCGCAACGAGCGTGCCGACCGCGGTGATCGCAATGACCGTGGCGAGCGCCCGCGGTTCGAGCCCAAGTTCGAGCGTGGCCCGCGTGCCGACGGTGAGCGCGCTGGGCGTCCGCCGCGTGGCGACGATGCCGGTGGCGAGCGTCCGCGTCGCGACCCGGTCGCCCCGCGCGGCGAGCCGGAATTCGGCATGGAGAGCTACCGCATCGAAGTGGGTCATACCCATGGCGTGAAGCCGGCCAATATCGTCGGCGCGATCGCCAACGAAGCCGGGCTGGAAAGCCGCTATATTGGCCGGATCGACATCCAGGACGATTATTCGATCCTGGATCTGCCGGCCGACATGCCGCGCGAACTGCTCACCCACCTGAAGAAAGTCTGGGTGTCCGGTCAGCAGCTCAACATGCGCAAGCTGGAAGAGGGCGAGGCGGCCGCGTCGCCGTCCAAGCCACGCTTCCCGCGTGGCGGCAAGCCTTCCGGTCGTCCGAACGGCCCGGGCCGTCCGATGGACCGCGCTGGCGCACCGCACCGCAAGGGCCCGCCGAAGCCGCGCGGCGAGTAAGCGCGGTCGGCACCGCCCGCAGGTTCACCCTGCAGGCGGTGTGGTTGCCTAGTATTGCTATGCGTAAATTCGCATAGCGAGCCGGTGAAGCGTTCCGGCGCCTCGCTGCGCCGGCGATCAGGCTGACCTAGCCAGCGTCGCTAACCCGACTTGCCTCACGCCAAGCGGGTATTGCCATACAGACTGGGCCGTTGCGGCCGTTACTATCTTCAGGCGCCCACTGGGCGCCTGAGTCGCACTGGGCGGCGAAGGACAGACGGCGATGGCGCAGGCAGTACGCGGCAAGGGCGTTGGACAGACCATGCACCTGGTGCGTGGCTGGCTGACGCTTCCTCTGGCGCTCTTGATCGGGATCGCTGTCTGTATGGCGGTGATCTCGGCGCTGGTGATTGAAATCCAATCCGGCGCCACCGCCTGGATCGTTGGCCTAAGCCATTGGTCCAATGCCCAGCAGGAATCGGTGTACTGGATGGAGCGCTACCTGGGCAGCGGCGATGCAGCCGATCTGCAGGCCGCTTGCCGCGCGCTGGAAGTGCCGCTGGGCGACCGCGCGGCGCGCGTGGCGATCGAACAGCCGGTGATCGATTGGGACGCGGTCTACGCTGGCCTGGGCGCTGGCCGAAACGCTCGTGAGGACATGCCGCAAATGGTGCGGCTGTACCGCTATGGGCACCAATTTCCCTACCTTGGCGACGCCATTGCGCTGTGGAAGCGTAGCGACGCCGGCATCCTGCAAATGAGCGGCCTGGCTGACCGTGCCGCCTCGGTGCAGGCCGCCAACCATCCCGACCCGCGCGCGCTGCAGGCACTGAGCGATGAGCTGCATCTGCTGGACGGCCGCATGCGCCGCGACGCTTCCGAATTCCTGGGCGACCTGACCCGCTGCGCGCGGCTGCTGCACGATGTCATGGTGGTCTGCAGCCTGGCCACCTTGCTGCTGGTGTTGATCACCTGCGTGCTGGCAATGCGGCGCATCCGCGATTACCTGCTCTCGCACGAGGGCCGCTTCCGCACCGCGTTTCAGCAGGCGGCACTGGGTATGGTCAAGTTCGATCTGCGCGGCAACGTGCTTGATGCGAACGCCTCGATGGCCAACGTCCTGTTCTACCGGCCGGAAGAGCTGCAGGCCTGCACCCTGGCCGAGGTGATGCACCCGGAAGACATCAAGCTGGACAGCCGCGGCATGATCGATTGGCCAAAGCTGCTGCAGTCCGGCGAGCTGCGCTTTTTGCGTGCCGACGGCGGGGTGATGTGGGGCCGCTGGAGCGCCTCGCTGGTGGAGCCAGGTCCGGAAGAGCCGACCCTGGTGCTGGCGGTGATCGAAGATGTGTCGCACGCACATGAGCTGGCCGACGAAGTGGCCTTCCATGCGCGACACGATGCGATGACCGGACTGATCAATCGGCATGAAATCGAACGCCGGCTGCTACGCCTGATCGAACTGCCGCAATCGCCGCAGATGTGCCACGCGCTGTGTTTCGTCGACCTGGATCATTTCAAGCTGGTGAACGACACCTTCGGGCATGCGGTCGGCGACAGATTCCTGTGCCACTTCGCCGATGTGATCACAATGCAATTGCGTCCCGGCGATTGGCTGGGACGTTTGGGGGGCGATGAATTCGCCATCCTGTTGGCCAATACCGATCTGGCGCAGGCGCAGATCGTGCTGGAACGCATGCACGGCACGCTCGGGCAACCGTGGAGCCATCAAGGCGGGCGACCGCTGACGCCCAGTTGCAGTTTTGGCGTGGTGGAGATTCGCCAGGGCGTCAGCGACCTCAATGCCTTGATGACTGCCGCCGATCTGGCCTGTCATGCGGCCAAGGAAGAAGGGCGCAACCGCATTCGCTGCTTCAACGAAAACGATCTGGCGCTGGCGCAGCGCCGCCACGATGGTGGCTGGATCAGTGCGGTGCAACAGGCGATCGCCGAAGAGCGTTTGCTGTTGTATGCGCAGAAAATCCAGGTGCTGAACGACCCAGGACGCCTGCAGTACGAGGTATTGGTACGCATGCGCGCCAGCGACGGGCGGGTACTGAGTCCGGGTGAATTCTTGCCGGCAGTGGAGCGTTACGGCTTGGGGCGCATGGTCGATACCTATGTGCTGGAAGCGCTGTGCGCGCAGTTGTCGGCCAACCCGATGCATGTGGCGACGCTGGATCTGTGCCACGTCAATCTGTCTGCGCAATCGATCGCGCAACCGGATTTTCTCGACTTCGTCTTTGCATTGTTCGAACGCTACCCGTCACTGGTGCCGAAGCTGTGCATGGAGATCACCGAGACCGCGGTCATCGGCGATCTGGAACACGCGCAGCGTTTCGTGCAGAGCGTGTGCGCGCGCGGCTGCCACGTGGCGCTGGACGATTTCGGCAGCGGCATGGCCTCGTTCGGCTACCTCAAGCAATTCACCGTAGACGTGTTGAAGATTGATTGCGGCTTCGTCCGCAACTATGCGCACGATGCGGTGGATCGCGCGGCGGTGCATTCGATCGCCCAGGTCGGGCTGGCGCTGGGGATTGAAGTGGTGGCCGAAGGGGTGGAATCGGAGGCCGACATCCCCGGGCTGCGCGAAGCCGGTGTGGGCCAGGTGCAGGGTTTCAGCCTGCATCGTCCGTGCCCGCTGGAAGACCTGGTGCACACGCCGCATTTGGTGGCCGTGCCTGGCTAAGGCGCCTGAGCAAATGTCTCTGCGCTGCATCAGACGCGCGCTGCGTGCACGCGTCTGGCGACCGCCTGCCCTCGATTGCTGCTCTGGGCAGCCGGTATGGCGCATTGCCCGCGCTAAATCGCCGATAATTGGCGGATGACAACTCGACTCAATAAATACATCGCCGAAACCGGCTTCTGCTCACGCCGCGAGGCCGATCGCCTGATCGGCGAACGGCGGGTGACCGTCAATGGCGTGTCCGCCGGCACCGGCGCGGTGGTGGGCGAGGAAGACACCGTGCTGGTGGATGGCCAGCCGCTGCGCGTGCGTGAGGCCAAGAAGCTCGGCGGCCGCAAGCATGTCTACATCGCGCTCAACAAGCCGGTGGGCATCACGTGCACCACCGAGAGTTCGGTCAAGGGAAATATCGTCGAATTCGTTGGCCACGAGCAGCGCATTTTCCCGATCGGCCGGCTCGACAAGGACTCCGAAGGGCTGATCCTGATGACCAGCAACGGCAACATCGTCAACGAGATCCTGCGCGCGGAAAATCGCCACCAGAAGGAATATCTGGTCGCGGTCAACAAACCGGTCACCGATGAATTCCTGCGCGGCATGGCCCGCGGCGTGCGCATCCACAACGAAACCACATTGCCGTGCCGCACCGCACGCATTGCCAAATTCGGCTTCCGCATCGTGCTGGAGCAGGGCCTGAATCGGCAGATTCGCCTGATGGCTGCCGAGTTCGGCTACCGGGTGACGCAACTGCGCCGGGTGCGCATCGACAACATCAAACTGGCTGCGCTCAAGCCGGGGCAGTGGCGCAACCTCAGCGATGCGGAATTGCGCGGGCTGCTGCCGCAACGCACCGACTGGTAAGCGCCTGTGCCGGGCCGACTGCATCGCAGTCAGGTCAGCGCAGCCGGCGTTTCGGACACGGCACATGCCCGCGCTGTAGTGCCGTGCTGCCGCACCAAACGTGCAACGCCGTGCCGGGTGCTTGCGCCCGCTGTATGGATCGCGCTTCGAAATATCCGATGCCGTCCAGGGCGGCGCTGCAGCGTAGGGTGCGCCCGATGGTGGCACTTGCCGGGCTCCGGCATACTTTCACAGATAACAGCCAGGGGGCGGCAGTGATCAAACCGGAATTGCCGAGCAACGAGGCCGAGCGGCTGGCCGCGCTGCGCCAGTACGACGTGCTGGATACGCCAGCCGAACGTGCATTCGACGACCTGACCATGATTGCCTCCACGCTGTGCGAGACGCAGATGGCGGCGGTGGTGCTGGTGGACGAAGACCGGCAGTGGTTCAAGTCTGCGCACGGTGCGCCACGCAGCGAAGCACCACGCGATATCTCGTTCTGCGCGCACGCGATCCTGCGCCCGGACGAAGTGCTGATGGTGGACGACACCTTGCTGGACCCACGCTTCCACGATAACCCGATGGTGGTCGGTAGCGGCGGGGTGCGCTTCTATGCCGGCGCGCCGCTGGTGACCAGCCAGGGCCTGGCGCTGGGCTCGCTGTGCGTGTTCGACCAGACCCCGGCGCATCTGCGCGAAGACCAGCGCGAGGCCTTGCAGGCATTGTCGCGACAGGCCTCGCAGCTGCTTGAGTTGCGGCTGGCCGGCAGGCAGTTGCGCCAGCAGTTGCACGAGCGCGAGTGGTACGAACAGCAGATGGCCGGCTACTACGCTCAGATGGATGCGTTGAACGCCGACCTGGTCGAACAGACCCGCACCGATCCGTTGACCGGCCTGCCCAACCGGCGCGCGTTCGCGGTGGCGTTGGCGGCGGCCACCGAACAGACGCGTGCGGTGGGCCAGCCGCTGTCGGTCGCGCTGCTGGACGTGGACCACTTCAAGACCGTCAACGATGTGCATGGGCACGATCAGGGCGATGCAGTGCTGCGCGAATTGTCCGCATTGTTGCGTGCGCATATGGCCGGTTCCGGCACCATCGCCCGGTATGGCGGCGAGGAATTCGTATTGCTGCTCCCCAATACGGATCTGCTGCAGGCACGCGTGCAATGCGAATACCTGCGCCAGAGCGTGGCGGCGATGACGATCGCGCTGCCGGTGACGGTGAGTATCGGTGTGGCGACCTTGTACCCGCAGGAAAGCGTGGAGGCGGTGATCAAGCGTGCCGACCAGGCCCTGTATGCGGCCAAGCGCGGTGGGCGCGATCAGGTGGTCGCACTGGAGTAGGGGCGCGTGGTTGCGCGCTCGCCGATGCAGATCGCCTGGCCAGCGCATGGGACGTCGATTGCCGTATGCCGGACGCCGCGCGATGCAGCGTGAACGCCGGCGTGCTTCAACGCGGCGGTCGCTGTGGACAAGCGCGATCTTGCAGCGCTGTGCAATCAGTCGACGATATTTTTCGCCTCGGCTGTGCCGAGCAATTCCGGGTGCGCCACCGTGCGCCGACGCTCCAGGACCGGATGCAGGAACACCGCGCCGAGAATGATCGCCACGCCGAGATAGAACTGCAGGGTCAGTTCGCGTTGTTCGCCCAGCAGCGCGATCGCCAGCACGATGGCGTACACCGGTTCGAGATTGGTCACCAATTGCACCGAATAGGCGCTCAGATGCCGCAAGGCGACCAGCGCCAGCGCAAATGGCAGCAAGGTGCAGGCCAGCGATAACGCCAGCAGCAACACGCCATCGTGCAGGCTGGGTACCACCAGCAGATCGCCATGCAACGCCGGCAGCAGCAGCGGCATCGCCGGTGCAAGCAGGGTCAGGGTCAGCGTGCCGGCGCCCAGTTCCAGCGCGGTGACGGTGAGCGGGTCGGCATGCGCCACCATGCGCTTGTTGAGCGAGCCGAATAGCCCGACGAACACCGCCGAAATCGCGCCCACCACCACGCCGGCCCGCATGCCGTCCGGCACCCCGCCGACGACCAGCGCCACGCCGGGCAACACGGCCAGCCCGAACAGCAGCTCGCGCGGACGGAACGGGCGATGCGTGACCAATGGCTCGATGACCGCCGTGAAAACCGGCGCCAGTGCGATACAGGTCGCCGCCACCGATGCATTGGCCAGCTTGATCGCGCCGTAGAAGGTGAGCCAGTGCAAGGCCACCAGCGCGCCGATGCCGCAATAGCCCAGCACCACACGCCCGGACAAGCCACGCAACCCACGCCACACGCGTGGCCACAAGGCCAGCGCCACCACCACGATCAACATGCGCCACCACACCAGCGGCAGTGCCTGCAGCGTGATCAGCTTGCCCAGGATCGCGGTGATGCCCCAAAGCAGGACGCAGAAGTGGATTTGCAGTTGCGCCTTGCGCAGGTCGGTCGTGGGCATGCGCCATTGTCGCCGAAAACTGCGTGATGTTGCGCTGCAAGGAACGCGGCGCCGGCGTGCAGCGGCGGGGTGGAGGGATGGCTGACCAGGCTGTCGCGCAGCAATCGTGCGACCCGCCAGCCATCGACCGACTTGCATCACGGCAGGATGGCCGAGGAGCGATGCACCAGCCCATTCCGCGATCGATCGTGGCACCTCAGCGCTCAGCGCTGTGCGCAAGAGACGGCCGCGTCAACCAGCGGATTGCCCTCATGCGCGGACCAAGGGCGGCTGGCAAAACAGCAAGCCGTCGTCAGATGGCTGCCGACGCCGCACGCAGAATCGAACGTACGCATGGAACCTGCCGATTCCGAAGCGGCGGCGCCCCTATCGCGGCTGCGCTGTCGTGTTGCTAGCTGCCCTGACGCGCCGACACTTCTTTCAACAACGCCATCGCCGCTGCCGGGTTGCGTTCCTTCGCCGCACTGATGAAAAACACGAAGACCTCGCGCGGCTGCCGTGCCGGCGCTGCCGAAGCGTCCACGTGCGGCAGATCGGCCGGGTCTTCGCCGCGGCGCCAGGCCTGGATGCGCTCTGCCCAACGCGCCAGTGCTGGCGCCGGATACCCTGCATGCAGGCGCGCCTGGCTGCGCATCAGACGCGCATAGACGAAATCCGTGAAGAGATCGGCGAACGAGGGGTGCTCATCCGAATCGGTGAACACCGTGGCCACGCCATGGCCGCGCACCAATGCGAGCAGCGAGGCATCCACCGCATCGTGGTCGCGGATCTCCAGCACATGGCGCAGCGCACGCGGACCTGCACGCTTGGGCAGCAACGACAAAAACGCGTCCAGATCGTCGGCCTGCAGCCGGTGCCCTTGTTCGAATTGCCACACCAGCGGCCCAAGGGTATCGCCGAGCTCGACAATGCCGCCGATGAAATCTTCCACCTGCGCCCTGGTGCCAGCCAGCTTGCGTGACTGGGTAATGCGGCGCGGCGCCTTGGCCGAGAACACGAAGCCGGGCGGCACTTCATCGCGCCACTTCGCGTAAGTGGCCGGCTTCTGCGTGCCGTAATAGGTTCCGTTGATTTCGATGGCGGTGACGTGGCGGCTTGCGTATTCCAGCTCGCGGCGCTGCACCAGGCCTTCCGGGTAGAACATGCCCGCGCGCCACGGCGCATACACCCAGCCACCAATGCCGATGTGGATACCTTCGAGGGCGGGCGGGGCGGAAGCGAACAGATCGGTCATTGCATGGAGACTCGCTGGCGAGGTCGGGCGTCATTGCGGATGCGTCGATGGGTGCAGCGCGCGCCGGCCGATCATAGCCGTGGCGCAGGTGGCGCGATGAGAAGATGGGTTGCCAATGGGCGCCGCGGAGCAGTGCAATGGTTGAGCCCGCACGACGCAACGTTGCATGGCAGGCTGGCGGTCGTGCCGAAGGTGGGTTGTGCCTGCACTGGTCTGCCGCGCTGGCGTTGCACGCTGCTGGAGATGGGCTGCGCAAGCCGCAGACGGCGTAGCTGCCGGAAACCCACGCCGGCTGCGTTGCGCGCCTCGGCGGAGACCATACGCGGCAAGCGCCGCATGGCGACTGCCTTGCAGCGACCATCACGACGCAGCGAACGCAGCGTTGTCCGCGTGCGCGCACGGTCGCTGCGCGTGCGTGCCTGCATGGCGCGTAATCGGGTGTCGGTCATCGGGTATCGGTCATCCGTCACCCATCGCCCGCGCGCGGCCACAGCCGGCTACCATGCCAGCTCTGCCGCGCGAGATCGCCCCGATGACCTGGACCACGCCTGATCTGTGTGACCGCTACCCCGACGTGACGATCGCCGAGCCGCTGTTCCGCCACTTCGGCGGGCGCACGGCATTCGCCGGGCCGATGGTCACGGTGCGCTGTTTCGAAGACAACTCGCGGGTGCGCGAGCTGGCCGCCACGCCGGGCGACGGCCGCGTGCTGGTGGTGGACGGGCAGGGCTCGCTCAAGCATGCGCTGCTGGGCGACCAGATCGCGGCCAATGCGGTGGCGAACGGCTGGGCCGGCGTGCTGATCCATGGCTGCGTGCGCGATGTCGAGATTCTTGCCACGTTGCCGCTGGGGGTGCTGGCGCTGGCGGCTTGCCCGCGCCGCACCGAGCGACGCGATCTGGGCGATGTGGATGTGCCGGTGAATTTTGCCGGCGTGCCCTTCGTTCCGGGCCACTGGCTGTACGCCGATGCCAATGGCGTGCTGGTGGCGCCGCAACCGTTGGCGCTGGATGGCGCCGGCGGATCGATCTGACCAACAACCTGAAGGTGATGCAGTGACCTTGAACCGATGGCTGAGTGGGGGCGTGCTGATGGTGGCAAGCTTGGTGACGACAACGCACGCGGCCGAACTTCCCGCCGGCATGCAGCAGTTCGATGCGCAGATGGAACGCGTGCGCAAACAGTTCGACGTGCCCGGTATTGCGGTGGCCATCGTCAAGGACGGCCAGGTGGTGCTGGAGCGCGGCTACGGCGTGCGCGAGACCGGCAAGCCTGCGCCCGTGCAGGCCGACACGTTGTTTGCGATTGCCTCCAATACCAAGGCGTTCACTGCCGCATCGCTGTCGATCCTGGCCGATGAAGGCAAGCTCTCGCTCGACGACAAGGTCATCGACCATCTGCCGTGGTTCCGCATGTCCGATCCGTATGTGAGCGGGCAAATGCGCATCCGCGATCTGCTGGCGCACCGCAGCGGCCTGAGCCTGGGTGCAGGCGATTTATTGTTCTGGCCCAGCACCAGCTACACCACCGAAGAGGTCGTGCAGCGCCTGGCCAAGGTGCCGCTGAAGGGCGGTTTTCGCGACCGCTATGCGTACGACAACATCCTGTACGCAGTCGCCCAGAAGGTGATCGAGCAGGTCTCCGGGCAGAGTTATGCGGCATTTCTGCAGCAACGTATCTTCGACCCGGTGGGCATGCGCGGCACGCGCTTCAACGCCGACCATCTGCAGCCCGGCGATCACGCGGCAGTCGGGCATGCCAAGTACGACTTCACCGAGCTGCGCACGGTGGCGCCGCTGACCTGGTCCAACAACTCCGGTGCCGGCGGCATCTATTCCAGCGTGCACGACATGGCGCTGTGGATGAACGTGCAACTGGCCGGCGGCATCCTGCCCGATGGCAAACCCCTGTTCAGCGCCAAGCGCCAGCAGGAAATGTGGTCGATGATCACCCCGATCCCGATCGGCGAGGTGCAGGTGCCCGAGCTTGCCGCGGCGCGGCCGAACTTCGCCGGCTACGGTGAGGGCTGGAGCCTGAGCGATTACCGCGGCCATCGCCTGGTCTGGCACACCGGCGGCTGGCCCGGCATGGTGTCGCGCCTGACGCTGCTGCCGGATCAGAAGCTGGGCGTGGTGGTGTTGACCAATCAGGAGGTGGGCGCTGCGTTCAACGCCGTGACCTTCCAGGTGCTGGATGCCTTCTTGCAGGTTCCGTCCACCGATTGGACCGCCGCGTACGCCAAGCTGGTGGAGAAGGCCGACAGCGAGGCGGACGCAAGTTGGAAGAAGCACCAGGACGCGCGCGCGGGGCGGTCCACGCCGTCGTTGCCGCTGCGCAGTTACGCGGCCACCTATCGCGACCCCTGGTATGGCGATGTGGTGATCGTCCAGGACGGCAAGCGGCTGCGCCTGCAGTTCGCCAGGACCGCCCAGTTGGTGGGCACGCTGGAGCATTGGCAGCACGACAGCTTCATCGTGCGCTGGGACGACCGCTCCTTGAATGCCGATGCCTTCGTCAATTTTGCGCTGACCCCGGACGGCGCGGTGCGCGAGATGCGCATGGAGCCGATTTCGCCGCTGACCGATTTCAGCTTCGATTTCCAGGACCTGGTGCTGACGCCGGTGCCGACGCAGACCGCTGCGGGCAAATGATGCAGGCACGCGCGGATGGCCTGCGCGCTGCGCCTGGCGGCCCCAAGCGCGCAGGTGGCTCAGATCGCCATCGGCCGCCGCACGCTACCGAAGTGCGGCAGGTCCGGTTACGATTTGCGCACTTTTCAGGGATGTCGCCGCACGCATGACCACTCCGCAGATGTCGGTGTATTTCTTTTTGCAGGCTGCCGCGATTTTGTTGGTGTGCCGGCTGGTCGGCATGCTGGCCAAGCGCCTCGGGCAACCGCAGGTGGTGGGCGAAATGATTGCCGGCGTGATGCTGGGGCCCTCGTTGTTCGGCTTGCTGGCGCCGGGCGCGCAGGCGGCCCTGTTCCCCAAGCAGACCATGGACGTGCTGTATGTGTTCGCGCAGTTCGGCGTGGGCCTGTACATGTTCCTGGTCGGAACCGATTTCCGCGGCGACCACTTTCGCGCGCGCTATCGCAGTGCCATGAGCGTGTCGATGGCGGGCATCGCGGTGCCGTTCCTGCTGGCATTTGCCATGTGCCCATGGTTGATCAACGTGCAGGGCCTGTTTTCGGAAAAGGCCAAGCTGGCCGAAGCGTCGCTGTTCCTGGGCGCGGCCATTGCGATCACCGCCTTCCCGATGCTGGCGCGCATCATCCACGAACGCGGTCTGACCAATAGCCCCTTGGGCACCTTGGCGCTGACCGCTGGCGCGTTCGACGATGCCGCTGCGTGGTGCATTTTGGCCGTGGTGCTGGCGAGTTTCGGCGGCAGTTGGGGCAGTGCCTACCTGGCCATCGGCGGCGGCATCGGCTATGCGGTCTTCATGATTTTCGTCGGCCGGCATCTGCTCAAGCGGCTGGCCGGTCATGTGGTGCCCGGCCGGCCGCTGAGCAACAGTGTCCTGGCGGTGGTGCTGATCCTGTTCTGCATCAGCGCCTGGGCGATGGATGCGATCGGCATCCATGCGGTGTTCGGCGGTTTCCTGCTCGGTGTCTGCCTGCCCAGGGGCGCACTGACCGAGAAGCTGCGCGAGATGATGCAGCCGTTCGTCGTGGTGTTGCTGCTGCCGATGTTCTTCACTTATTCGGGCTTGAAAACCCAGCTCAGCGTATTGCTGCAGCCGCAGATCATGCTGGCGGGCGTGGCGATCCTGGCCGCGTCGTTCATCGGCAAGGGCGTGGCCTGCTGGGCCGCGGCGCGTGCGACCGGCGAGAACAACCGCGACGCGATGGCGATCGGTTCGCTGATGAATGCACGCGGGCTGATGGAACTGATCATCATCAATATCGGCTTGCAGGCGGGTGTGATCGAACAGGGCCTGTTCTCGGTGCTGGTGCTGATGGCGATCCTGTCCACGCTGATGGCCACGCCGTTGTTCAACTGGATCATGCGCCGCCACGCCCATGTGAGCGACGCGGTGCCGAGCCTGCAGTCGCGGTGATCGGCGCGCGACTGCCCGCAGGTGCGGGCAGTGCACTGGCGGCGTGCGCGGCCGGGGGTTGCGTCAACGCCCCAGCGGCAACTGCACGCTGGCCAGCAGGCCACCGCCGGGGCGGTTGCTGACGACCAGTTGGCCATCGTGCGCCTGGCAGATGGCCGAGGCGATCGCCAGGCCCAGGCCGCTGCCGCCGGAATGCCGCGCGCGCGAGCTGTCGGCGCGCCAGAAGCGGTCCAGCAGGTGCGGCAGTTGCGCAGGCGCCACGCCGGGACCGCGGTCGCCGACGGTGAGCTGCACGCTGTTGCCGTCGCGGCGCACCTCGATTTCCAACAACTTGCCGGCTGCGGCGTAGCGCAACGCGTTATCGATCAGGATCGACAGCACCTGGCCCAGCCGGTGCCGGTCGGCATGCAGGCGCAGCGCCGGAGCCGTGGGGTAGTGGATGGTCATCTGCGCCTCGCGCAGCGCCGGGCCTGCCCACTCGATGCGCTCGGCGACGAGCTCCCGCAGCTCGACGCTTTCCGGCTCCAGCACCAGCTGGCCGGCACGCGCCAGCGACACCAGGTGCAGGTCGCCAATCAGGCGATTGATCTGCTCCAGCTGGCGATGCACCAGCCGCAGTTGCTCCGGTTCGCGCGGGAAGACGTCATCCAGCATGCCTTGCACGCGTCCCATCGCGGCATTGAGCGGGGTGCGCAGTTCATGCGCCAGCATCGCGCTGGAGTCGCGTAATTCGCGCTCGTATTGCTGCAGCCTGCCGCTCATCGTATTGAAGTCGTCGGCCAGGGCGGTGAGCTCGTCCGGCGCGCCGCGCACCACTTGCGCGCGTGCGCCGAAATCGCCATCGCTGACCCGGTGCGCGGCGAAAGCCACCTGCGAAAATTGCCGCGACAGCGGCCGCGACGCGAGCAGGCCGCAGAACAGGATGACCGGGACCGAAATGGTCATCATGGCGCCCAGCATCCACCAGTCCGGATTGGCCAGCCCGGGCAGGAAATTTTCGATGTCGTAATAGCGCTGGAACAGCTCCCACAGGCGCGCCTGGTTGGCCCGGGGCTGCTCGATCAGCTGGGAGATCTCGGCACGCGGCTCGGCCGGCACGTTGCTCAAGATCAGGCTGTAGCGCAGATTGAAATAGCACCACATGCCGAACGCGATGACCATCATGGTCACCACCGCCAGCGCGCTCATGCGCAGTCCCACCCACCACCACAGGGGCGCCTGGTTGCGCCAGGCATGAAACCGCCGCAGCACCTTCATTGAAAGCGATACCCCACTGCACGCACGGTGACCAGGACACCGGTGATGCCATGCACTTCGAGTTTGCGGCGCAGGTTGTGGATGTGCGAATCCACCACCCGTTCCAATGCATCGCTATCGGGCAGGCAGGCGTCGAGCAGTTCGCTGCGCGTAAAGGCCTTGAATGGGGTCTTGAGCAGCAGCGCGAGCAGGTTGAATTCGGTCGGCGTCAGATCCAGCGCCACGCTGTCGCCGTTTTCGTGTTGCACGCTGGCGACCACGGCGGCCGGATCCACGCTCAGCCGACCGTGCTGCAATGGCTCGCCTGGCGCGCGCACCGCCACGCTCCGGCGTAGCACCGCATGCACGCGCGCCACCACCTCCTTGGGGCTGTATGGCTTGACCACGTAATCGTCGGCGCCGTAGCGCAGGGCGCCGAGCTTTTCCGGCTCGTCGCCAATGGCGGTGACCATGATCACCGGCGTGTCGCCGGCGCGGCGGATCGTCGACAGCACCTCGATGCCGCTGAGCTTGGGCAGCATCACGTCCAGCAGCACCAGATCCGGTGCCCATTGCCGGTGGAGCTGGATGGCGCGTTCGCCATCGCCGGCCACCGCCACATCGAAGCCGTCGCGGCGTAGATAGGCCTCCAGAATGCTGGCGCTATCGCTGTCGTCTTCCACCAGCAGAACCTTTTTGCCTGTCATGGCGTGTTGCCCTGTCGTCTCGATCAAATCTGGATAATTCCCGAAAACAACCTGGACGCTGCGGGTCGAGGATGTCGGTCGAGATTGGCTCTGTGCTCCGACATCATGATTCCACAAATTATTCCGCATCGTTGGTCCTGCGTGTGCCTGGTTGCCGCCAGTGCGGTGCTGTCGGTTGGCTGCTCGCTGACGCCGGCCTACCAGCGCCCGGTGGTCAGCGTGCCGGCCACGTTCGGCAGCCCGCAGGCGGCATCGGCGCCGGCATCCGGCCAGCCCGACGCCGATGCGGCCGCCGCCGTCACTCTGAACGAGCAAGAGCGCGCGTTTCTGCAGGCCTTCGCGCCAGACCGCGACCTGCGGCCCCTGGTCGAACGTGCCTTGGCGCACAACGGCGATTTCCGCCGTGCGGCATTGCAGGTAGAACAGGCGCGTGCACAGTACGGCATTGCGCGGGCGTCGCGCCTGCCGACGCTCGCCGTCGGCGCGCAGCAGCTGCGGCAACATTTCGACAACCCGACGCTGGATGCGCGGTACCAGCAGGATCTGGTGATTGCCAATGCGGGAATCGGCAATTTCGAAGTGGACTTTTTCGGCAAGCTGCAGGCGATGTCCGAGGCCGCACGCCAGCGCTACCTGGCCAGCGCCTATGGCCGCGACGCGGCGCGTGGCGCCCTGATTGCAGAGGTGCTGCGTGCCTACACCGCCGAGCGCACCACCGCGCAGGCGCTGCAGCAGCTGCAATCGCTGGATGCCGACAGCGCTGCGCTGCTTGCCATCGCCGAGCGGCAATATCAGGTAGGGCTGATTGCGCGCGACGAGCGCGATGCGCAGCAGCGACAGGCCGACCAAGCCCATGTGGCGGCCCTGCAGGGCAACGACAATCACGCTGCGGCGCTGCGTGCGCTGCAGTTGCTGGCCGGCTACGACAGCACTCCGGTACCCGGCGACCTGCAGGGTCTGATCGCCGCTGATACGCCTGCCAGTGCGTGGCGCGCCCTGGATTCGTCGCTGTTGCTGCAACGCCCGGACATCCAGCAGGCCGAGCTGGAATTGCGCGCGGCCAATGCCGACATCGGCGCGGCGCGCGCGGCGTTTTTTCCATCCATCACCTTGAGCAGCAGCGTGGGCACGGCCAGCGACGGATTGAACGGCCTGTTTTCTGCAGGCCACGGCGTATGGAGCTTCATGCCGCAACTGAACCTGCCGTTGTTCGATGGCGGCCGCAATCGCGCCAACCTGGACCTGGCGCAAATACGCAAACGTGCCGATGTCGTCGCCTACGAGCAGGCGATCGAGTCTGCATTCCGCGAGGTCGCCAACGCGCTCGACGCGCACGCCACCTTGTCGCAGGCCGAGCCGCGCTCGCGCGAGCAGGTCGAACGCGAGCAACTGCGTCTTGCTCGAATGCATGAACGCGTGGATGCCGGTCTGGAAGACCGCAGCGCGCTGCTGGCCGAGCGGAACCGCATCGCTCAGGCCGAACTCGATTACCTGGATACCGCACGCCAACGCGTGCTGAGCCGTATTGCGCTGTTTCAAGCCTTCTATGGCGTGCGCCTGCCCACCGCTTCCTGACTTCCGACGGAGACTTTCGATGAACCTATCGTCCTTCAATCGCCTGCGTGGCCACCATGCCGTTCGCGCCAGCGTCCTTGCCTGCATGAGCGCCATTCCGTGCATTGCGCACGCACAAACCGATCTGACCGGGAGTTCGCGCCTGCTGGGAGACCGTACTGAAATCACGGCCGGCGCGGCAGCGGTTGCCACGCCGGAGTATGCCGGCGCCGAGCGCGCGCGCGTGCAATTCAACCCGGTGCTGGTGGTGCAGCGCGGCGTGCTGTTCTTCGACACCTCCCGCGGCGGCGGCCTGCAATTCCAGAGCAAGTCCGGCTTCTACATATCGCAATCGTTGTATTACGACCTGGGCCGGCTGCAAAGCGACAGCAACTGGCGGCCAGGCTCGCGCCTGCTGGCCGGCATGGGCGATGTGCCTGGCTCGGTGACCGCACGCACGCTGGTGATGCAGCAAGTGACGCCCTACATGAACGTCAATGCGGAGGCCGAATTCACGCTCAAGGATGCTGCGCGCCGCAACCGCTATCGCGCCGGGACGGAGTTCACCCTGCTGCATAGCGCCAACGACACGGTGACCCTGGACCTGGACGTGCATGGCGGCGACCGCCGCTTCAATCAGGCTTACTTCGGCGTCACCGATGCGCAAGCCGCGCGCACCCGCTTTGCCGCCTTCAATGCCGGGTCCGGTGCGTATGCCGCCGCGGTAGGTGGCAGTTGGACGCACTCGTTGGGCGACCACTGGGCCACCACGTTGGGGGTCACCGGAACGCGCTACCTGGACAACGCCGAAGACAGCCCGCTGGTGGCACGCCGCAGCGTGGTCAGCGGCAACCTCGCACTGACCTACAGCCGCTGAGCGGCATACACCGGGGGATCCAATGATGACGATGTTTTATCGCGGCCTAGTGTGCGGCACGTTGCTGCTGGGACTGGCCGCATGCAGCGGGCCGGAGGCGCCGGCCACCGAGACGCCGCGCGCGGTGAAGCTGGAGCGCTTCGGCAACGGGAGCGATAACCCACTGCAGGTGCCGGCGCTGGTGCGCCAGGAACAACGCGCCGAGCTGGGGTTCGAAGGAGCAGGCCGTCTGTCTGCGGTGCTGGTGGATGTCGGCGACCGGGTGACCCGCGGGCAACTGCTGGCACGGCTGGACGATGAGCCGCTGCGCCTGCGCGAACAGCAGGCCGATGCCAACGTGCGCGCGGCACTGGCGCAATCGGGCGAACGGCAACTGCAATTGCGCCAGCAACAGGCAATGTTCGATGACGGTGCCAGTTCCAGCGCCACCTTGACTGCCGCGCGGGTGGCGGCAGATGCGGCCGCCGCGCAGCTGCAGGTGGCCAGGGCCGACCTGGCCATGGCGCGCCGCGGCGCGCGTCTGGGCGAGCTCCGCGCACCCTTCGATGGCAGCGTGGTGGCGCGCCTGCAACAGCCGCAGGCCGATGTGGCGGCGGGGCAGGCGGTGCTGCAGGTGGAGGGGCAGGGCCATGTGCAACTGGTCGCCACGCTGCCTGCAACTGCCGGTGCCGGTCTGGTGCCGGGGCAAACCGTGCATGCCCGCGTGGTGGATGCGGGCGGCGCGCCGATCGAACTGCGTCTGCGCAGTCTTTCCAGCCGCCTGGACAATGCCACGACGGTGCAGGCGTTGCTGGAACCGCTCGCCGCCGCGCCTTCGCTGCGCAGCGGCGACAGCGTGATGCTGACGCTGCCGCCTGCTGCCGCGTCCACGCCGAGCGTGCCGTTGTCGGCGGTATTGCCCCGACTCAACCGGCAACAGGCCAGCGTGTTCGTTTACCAGCCGGCCACGCGGGCCGTGATCGAACGCGCGGTCGACCTGGGAACGATCGTCGGCGAGCGCGTCCAGATTCTGCGCGGGCTGCGGGCAGGCGAGCAGGTGGTGAGCACCGGTGTGGGCTTCTTGGTGAACGGCCAGCCGGTGACGCCACTGCAGGCGCAGACGCAGCTGAGCGGAGGTCGCACGCCATGAAGCTGACCCAGATGGCGATGCGTTCGAGCCGGCTGACCTTGTTTGCGGCAGCGATGATTCTGATCGGTGGCATCGTGGCCTTCCTTGGCTTCCCCTCGCAGGAAGAACCGTCGGTGACCGTGCGCGACACGCTGGTGTCGGTGGCCTATCCCGGCATGCCCAGCGAGCAGGTGGAAAACCTGTTGGCACGCCCCATTGAAGAGCAGCTGCGTGAGCTGGCAGGCATTAAGCGCATCGTCACTACGGTGCGCCCGGGCAGCGCGATCGTGCAGCTGACCGCCTACGACGATGTGCAGGATTTGCCGGCGCTCTGGCAGCGTGTGCGCGCCAAGGCCGCAGAGGCCGGTGCGCAATTGCCTGCCGGTACGCTTGGTCCGTTCGTCGACGACGACTTCGGGCGCGTGTCGGTGGCCTCGATTGCAGTCACCGCGCCGGGCTTTTCGATGAGCGAAATGCGCGGCCCGCTGCGGCGCATGCGCGAGCAGTTGTATGGCTTGCCCGGCGTGGAGCAGGTGAAGTTGTTCGGCCTGCAGGACGAACGCGTGTACGTGTCGTTTGATCGCGCGCGCATGCTGGCGAGCGGCCTGACCCCGTCCAGCGTGATGGCGCAATTGCGCGCGCAGAATGTGGTGGGCTCCGGTGGGCAGGTGGCGGTGTCTGGATTGGCGCTGACCGTGGCCACGTCCGGCGAAATCCGCACGCCCGAGCAGTTGCGCGGTGTTCTGCTGAGCGTGCCTGGCGCGCCTGCCGGCGGTGCTCGCGAAGTGACCCTGGGCGAGTTGGGACAGGTGCAGGTGATGCCGGCCGACCCGCCGCAAAGCGCGGCCGTTTACCAAGGCCAGCCGGCGGTGGTGGTCTCGGTGTCCATGCAGCCCGGCAGCAATATCGCCGACTTCGGCAAGGCGCTGCGCGCCAAGCTCGACGACACCGCGCGCCAACTGCCTGTCGGCTTCACTCAGCACGTGGTGAGCTTCCAGGCCGATGTGGTCGAGCGCGAGATGGGCAAGATGCATCACGTCATGGGCGAGACGATTGTCATCGTCATGGCGGTGGTGATGTTGTTCCTGGGCTGGCGCACCGGCTTGATCGTCGGCGCGATCGTACCGTTGACCATCTTCGCTTCGTTGATCGTCATGCGCGTGCTGGACGTAGAGCTGCAGACGGTTTCGATTGCCGCCATTATTCTTGCGCTGGGCTTGTTGGTGGACAACGGCATCGTGATTGCCGAAGACATCGAGCGCCGTCTGGTGGCCGGCGAGGAACGCCGCCAGGCCTGTATCGATGCGGGCCGGACGCTGGCGACACCGTTGCTGACCTCGTCGTTGGTCATCGTGCTGGCGTTCTCGCCATTCTTCTTCGGCCAGACCAGCACCAACGAATATCTGCGCTCGCTGGCCACCGTGTTGGGCGTGACGCTGCTCGGGTCGTGGGTGCTGAGCATCACGGTGACGCCGCTGCTGTGCATGTACTTCGCCAAGGTGCATGCCACCAAGGACAGCGACGCAGCGGAATCGCGGTTCTATCGCGGCTACCGGCGCGTCATCGAACGTGTGCTGCAGCACAAGGCGCTGTTCATCGGTGCCATGGCGGCGATGTTGGCGGTGGCGATCACCGTGCTGGTGTCGATTCCGTACGATTTCCTTCCCAAGTCTGATCGCCTGCAGTTCCAGATGCCGGTGACCTTGCAAGCGGGCAGCGACGCACGCGAAACCCTGCGCACGGTGAGCGACCTCAGCCGCTGGCTGGGCGACCGCCGCGCCAACCCCGAGGTGGTGGACAGCATCGGCTATGTCGCCGATGGCGGGCCGCGCATCGTGCTGGGCCTGAATCCGCCGCTGCCAGCGGCCAACCAGGCGTACTTCACGGTCAGCGTGCGGCCCGGCACCGACATCGATGCGGTGATCGCACGGGTGCGCGCGCATGTGCGCAGCCATTTCCCTTCTCTGCGCGCCGAGCCCAAACGCTTTTCATTGGGCGCGACCGAAGCCGGCATGGCGGTGTACCGCGTGGTGGGCCCGGACGAGGCCGTGTTGCGCAGTAGCGCTGCCGCCATTGCCAAGGCCTTGCGGGCAGTGCCGGGCACCGTAGATGTGCAGGACGATTGGCAAGCCCGCATTCCGCGCTATGTGGTGCAGGTCGACCAGCTCAAAGCGCGCCGCGCCGGTGTGAGCAGCGAAGACGTGGCGCAGGCATTGCAGGCGCGCTACAGCGGTGTGGACGCTACGTTGATCCGCGACGACGGCACCGATGTGCCGGTGGTCGTGCGCGGCAGCGCACAGGAGCGCGCCGGCAACGGCAATCCGGCCGATACGCTGGTGTATCCGCAGGCGGGCGGCGCGCCGGTGCCGCTAGCGGCAATCGCCACGGTGCTGCGCGACAGCGAGCCGTCGGCGATCCAGCGGCGCAACCTCAGCCGTGCCATCACGGTGACTGCGCGCAATCCGCAATTGACCGCGACCGAGATCGTCGAGCGGCTGGCGGCGCCCATCGCTGCGCTCAAGTTGCCACCAGGCTACCGCGTGGAGATTGGCGGCGAGCTGGAGGATTCAGCCGAAGCCAATCAAGCCTTGCTGCACTACATGCCGCATGCGCTGGGCGCGATCCTGTTGCTGTTCGTGTGGCAGTTCAACTCGTTCCGCAAACTGTTCATCGTGCTGTCGGCGGTGCCATTCGTGTTGATCGGCGCGGCGCTGGCGCTGGTGATCACCGGCTATCCGTTTGGCTTTATGGCCACGTTCGGCTTGCTGGCGCTGGCCGGCATCATCGTCAACAACGCGGTGTTGCTGCTGGAACGCATCGAGGCCGAACTTGCCGATGGCCTGCCATGCCGCGAGGCAGTGGTTGCTGCCGCGGTCAAACGTCTGCGTCCGATCATCATGACCAAGCTCACCTGCATCGTCGGCCTGGTACCGCTGATGCTGTTTGCCGGCCCGCTGTGGACCGGGATGGCGATCACCATGATCGGTGGGTTGGCGTTGGGCACGCTGGTGACGCTGGGCTTGATCCCGATCCTTTACGACCTGCTGTTCGGTCTGCGCATGCGGCGCGGTGCCTAAACCGCGCCTGCATTCGTCGGCCCGGCACGCCATACTTGGGGCAGACAGCAGCAAACACGACACGATGACCAAGGCAAAAAAGAAAGCCACACAGCAGCCGGTGCAGCCACCTGCACCGGTGTATCAACTGCATGTGGCAGTGACCGGCAGTGCGCCGCTGATCTGGCGGCGCCTGCTGGTGTCGGGTGCGGTGCGCCTGGCCACGCTACATCGCGTGTTGCAGCCGGTGATGGGCTGGAATGGCGCGCACCCCTACGAGTTCGACCTGGGCGGTGGGCGTTATGGCGAATCCGGGCTGGATGTGCCGAAGCGTCCACGGCTCAAACATGCCGGGCGCGTCACCCTGGAAAGCGCAGTGGGCGAACTGGAAGGTTTCGATTATTTCTACGGCGCCGGCCATGGCTGGCAGCATCGCGTGCAGGTGGAAGCACTGTTGCCGCCGGATGCCGGCCTGCGTGTGGCGCGCTGCGTGGACGGTGCCAACGCCTGCCCGCCAGAGCGCAGTGGCGACATTGACGACTATCAGACGCTGGTGCAGATCATCGCCGACCCGGACCACCCGCAGCATGTGCAGGAACTGGCGACCTTGGGCGGGCGCTTCGAACCCGCTCATTTCGATCTGGCCGAGATCAACCGCTTGCTGGCCCGCGTGCGCGAGTGAGGCGTGTGCGCCTGGCCTGGGAAGGCGCTGAACACCTTGGTTTTCGCGCGCCACTGCGGCGTTCACGCGTTGCGCTAGCTGATCAAACACCGCGTGCAGGCCAGCGCCACTGCGGCTTGACGCCCGATCGGCTAGCCTGAGGCCCCGGTTTTTCCGAAGTCTGCGCAATGTTCCGCTGGTTCGAGTCCCTGATCGATATTTTCCCGCCCATCGAGCGGGAGATGCCGCCACGCAGCGTGTGGCGCTTTTATCTGCATTATCTGCGGCCGTTGTGGCCAATTCTGTTGGCGACCTTGATCGCCGGACTGCTGCTGGCGCTGGTGGAAGTGGCGATGTTCGACTTCCTCGGCCGCATCGTCGACATGCTGTCCGACAAACCGGGGCCGGACTTCTTCCGGCTCCACGCAGGCGAACTGATCTGGATGGCGGTGATCACCCTGGTGGCGCGGCCGTTTTTTACCGGCCTGCACAATCTGCTGGTCAATCAGGCGATTGTGCCGGGTCTGAGCAACCGTTCGCGCTGGCTGATGCACAACTACGTGGTGCGCCAAAGCCTGGGCTTCTTCAACAACGATTTTGCCGGGCGCATCGCCAATCGCGTGATGCAGACCGGTACCTCGCTGCGCGAATCAGCCGTGCAGATGGTGGATGCGCTCTGGTACATCGTGGTCTACACCGGCAGCGCGTTGTGGTTGTTTGCACAGGCCGACCCCTGGCTGATGGCGCCGCTGCTGATCTGGCTGGTGGTGTACGTGGCGCTGATGGCGTTCTTCGTGCCGCGCTTGAAGGCGCGCGCATGGATTGCGTCGGATGCGCGCTCCAAGGCGACCGGTCGCATCGTCGACGGTTACACCAATATCTCCACGCTCAAGTTGTTCGCCCATGCCGGTCGCGAACAGGCCTATGTGCGCGATGCCATCGACGAGCTGGCAGTGAAGCATCGCGGGCAAACCCGGGTGACCACTGCGATGGATACCGCCATTGCGGTGGCGAACGGGTTTTTGATCGTGGGCACCTGCGCGCTGGCGCTGTGGTTGTGGAGCCGCGGGCAGATCAGTGTGGGCGCGATCACCTTGGCTACCGGCCTGGTGATCCGCATCCACAACATGTCCGGCTGGATCATGTGGACGGTGAACGGCATCTTCGAAGATATCGGCACGGTGCAGGACGGCATGCAGACCATCTCGCAACCGGTGCAGGTGCAGGACGTAGCGGATGCGGTGCCGCTGCAGGTGACCCAGGGGCAGGTGCAGTTCGAGCACATCCACTTCCATTACGGCAAGCGCGGCGGGGTGATTGCCGGGCTGGATCTGCAGGTGCGTGCCGGCGAGAAGATCGGCCTGGTCGGGCCTTCAGGTGCCGGCAAATCCACCTTGGTCAATGTGTTGCTGCGGCTGTACGACCTGGAGCAGGGGCGCATCCTGATCGATGGGCAAGACATCGCAACCGTGACGCAGGAAAGCCTGCGCGGGCAGATCGGCTTGGTCACCCAGGACACCTCGTTACTGCATCGTTCGATCCGCGACAACTTGCTCTATGGGCGGCCGCAGGCCAGCGAGGCGCAGATTCTCGATGCCGTACGCAAGGCACGCGCCGACAGTTTCATCGACACGCTGATCGATGGCGAAGGCCGCAGCGGCTTCGATGCGCATGTGGGCGAGCGCGGGGTCAAACTCTCCGGCGGTCAACGCCAGCGCATCGCGATTGCGCGGGTGCTGCTGAAAGACGCACCGATCCTGATTTTGGACGAAGCAACGTCGGCGCTGGATTCGGAAGTGGAGGCCGCCATCCAGGACAGCCTGGATGCCTTGATGGGCAACAAGACCGTGATCGCAATTGCGCACCGTCTTTCTACTATCGCGCGCATGGACCGGCTGGTGGTGATGGACGGCGGCAAGATTGTCGAGACAGGCACGCATGCGGAACTGATCGCGCACGGCGGCTTATATGCGCGGTTGTGGGCGCGGCAGACCGGTGGGTTTGTTGCGGCGGATGCGTGACGGAAAAAGCGACGCGTGAGGACACGCAATTGGCTTCGTGTGGCTTGAAAACCTGCTAACGGAACTTAGCAAGCATCCAAGCCCCTCTCCCATCGGGAGAGGGGTTGGGGTGAGGGTACGGGGCGTAGCCACTAGCCATGTGGACGGCACACATTTCTTCGTTGCTGAATCACACAACGAAGGTCAGTTTCCTCCATTAGCCATACGACGCTGCGCCCGCACCCTCATCCGCCCCACGGGCACCTTCTCCTCCATGAAGGAGACAATGTCCCGGTGAGAGAATAGAGGCACTTACTCGATCGGCTGATCCAGCATCAGCTCGCGTGCGAAGCGCACCGGCGGGGCGCCGTACGACAGCATCTTGTCGTGATAGGCCTTCAGGTTGAACGCGTCGCCGAGCTTCTCCTGTACAGCCTTGCGCGTGTCCAGATGTTCCTGCACGCCGACGAAGTAGGTCGGCAGCTGCGCGGACGAGAGCTGCGCGCGCACCCACTTGCCCGAGGCTTCGCTTTCCTGCTGGAAGGTGTCGTGGGTCATCAGGTGCATTGCTTTGTCGCGATCCCAGCCGTCCACATGCACGCCCTGGTCGAGAATGGCATTGGCAATGGTGCGCAGGTAGAACTTCAACTGCACCAGATGGAACAGCGGGTCGTTATCCAGATAGCCCTGTTCCTGCATCATGCGCTCGGTGTACACCGCCCAGCCTTCGGCGAACATGCCTGAACGTAGCACCGCGCGCAGCGTGGAGGGGAACTTGGCCGAGTGCCAGCCTTCCAGGTAATGGCCCGGCGTGCCCTCATGGATGCTGAGCAGCTGGATCATGCGGGTGTTGTATTCGCGCAGGAACGAATCCACCTGCTTGTCGTTCCAGTCGTCGGGGATCGGCGACACCGCGTAGAACGTTTTCAGATTCTTGTCGAGCGGGCCGGGCGAATCGCAATAGGCCACCGCCACGCCACGCTGAAATTCCGGCATCAGGATGATGTCCACCGGCGAATCCGGCAGCGTCATCAAATCTTTCTGATGCACGAATTCAGTCGATTGCGCCAGCGCTGCCTTGGCTGCGTCCACCACCTTGTCGCGCGCCGGCTTGTCGGCATACGCCAGTTCCAATGCCGCTTCGATCGCGGCCTGCTGCTGGTCGTCATTGGGCGATTCGGGCAACTTGGGAGCGCCCGGCTTGTCCTTCAGCACGGTGCGCGCAATGCCATACATTTCGCCGCGCACGCGCTTGAGCTCGGATTCGGCGCGTTGCTTGATGTCGGCACGCGACAGCGACGACAGCAGCGCGAATTTCAGCTTCTGGTCGTATTTTTCTGCACCGATGCGGAAGTCGCCCTTGGCGTTGGGCACCAATACCGTGTCCAGCCAGGTCTGCTGCTCAGCCACTGCCTTGCGCAGGTTGTCGATGGCCGCCTGCGCGCGCGCCGCTTCGATTGGGCCCAGCTGGCTGATATTGGGCGCGATGAAACTATCGACGATGCTCAGGATGCCCTTGTTTTGCTTGGCCACCGTTTCGGCGTGGATCTTTGGCACCCGCGCCGGGTCCAGGTTCTCGCGCGCCTGCGCAAAAATGCTCGGAATCTTTTCCATGCGCTGGGTGGCCGCAGTCAGGCGCTCGGGCATTGGCGCGAATTCGCGTGCCATCAGGCTGTACAGCGCGCTGCCGGCCAGGCCGTTGTAGATCTGGGGGTCCCAGGCCCAGCTTTGCAGCACTTCGGTATTCCAGATTTCCGATTGCAGCTGATTGCGCAAAATCGCAGCATCCACCTGGTTCTCGCGCGACAGCTTGGCCACGTCGATCGCATCCAGTGTGGCCAGCAGCTTCTTGCCCGCCTCCAGGCTGCGCTGACGGCCGCTGGCGCTCAGGTCATCGATCTGCGTATCGAAGCGGTGATCGCCGGTCTGCGTGGCGGTGACCGGCGACAGCTGCATCCAGGTGTCCAGCGCTTGTTTGGACAACGCAGTAAAGCGCGCATCCGGAGTCTGTGCTTCGGCGGCGGCAGGCGCGGTTGCATCGGCACGCGGGGATTCGGGCTGTTGCTGGCAGGCACTGAGGCCAGTGAGCAGGGCAAGGACAAGCAGGCGTTGACGCATCGTGGGTCCTGGTGGAATCAAACCACCAGCATAGGCATCTGCGCGCGTGTCTGCATCCGCCATTGGTT
The DNA here is from genome assembly GCF_000277895.2 of Xanthomonas vasicola pv. musacearum NCPPB 4379. Classification (NCBI taxonomy): domain Bacteria; kingdom Pseudomonadati; phylum Pseudomonadota; class Gammaproteobacteria; order Lysobacterales; family Lysobacteraceae; genus Xanthomonas; species Xanthomonas vasicola. The sequence continues at coordinate 1,714,206 of NZ_CP034655.1, forward strand.
TAGAGCAGCCAACAAACCGATGGCGCGCACCGCCAGGCGGGCGCGGCCGGTGCGCGAAACCGGCATGTGTTGCGTCCCCCTGGTTCCTGCGAGCCGTCCACGCCCCCTACAGATGCTCACCACGTGTTGGTGAGCCCTTACCCCGCAGCCGGCCGGCAGCGCCGACCGCTCGGCGCGCAGGATAGGTGCATGTTGCGGGCGCGATCGCTCGTACACTCCGGTTCCTGCGCACTGCCTCGCCACCAGGCAACGCGCACAGGCAACATCATGCTTGCCACCCACCCGGTGGCCTAGAGCACCTAAAAAGCATTACGCAGCCGCCAGGCGGGCGCGGTCGGTGCTCGGAATCGGCATGTCGTACTCGTACACTCCGGTTCCTGCGCGCCGTCCATGCCCGCGTGACGGCTGCTCGCTACGTGTTGTTAGCCGCTTTTATTCCAAGGAGGATCACATGCACTACGCCGGTAGCTTTCATTGCGGACGCATCGCGTTCGATCTGGAGACCGAAGCACCCATCACCGAGGTCAACGACTGCAATTGTTCGCTGTGTCGCCGCCGCGGCGGTTTGCTTTGTTACGGCACGCACACGCAACTGCAGCCGCACGCCGAACCAGCAGCGGTAGGCAGCGACCGCTTCAATCAGCAGCACATCGATCACCATTACTGCCCGCAGTGCGGAACCGCGCCCTCCAGCGAAGGCATCAGCCCCAAGACCGGCGAAATGGGCGTCGCCGTCAATGTGCGTTGCCTGCCGGCTCTGGATCTTGCCGGGCTGCAGGTACATGCAGTCGATGGAGCCAGCCGATGAGTCGCGCGATGCAGCGGTATGCCGCGGTCATGCTGCTCGGATGGGCGCTGTGCGGGTGTGCGAAGCATCAAGCGGAGATGGCGGCCGACGGCGGTGCTGCTGCGCCGGCACCGCCCGCCGCGCAGGGCAATGCCTTGGCCTACGAGCACGATGTGCGCATCGAGCTGCCTGCCGATCAGATTGGCCAGCGCATCGCCGCCATACGCACTGCCTGCCAGGGCGCGCAGTTCGGCGATTGCGCCTTGCTGGCGGTAGAGCAGGAAGGCGGGCGCGACCCCAGCGGGCGCGTCAGCGTGCGCCTGGCACCGGACGGGATTGAGCCAATGGTGCAATTGGCTGGCCAACATGGCGATGTCGCCGCGCGCAGCACGCGTGCGGAAGACCTGGCACAGCAGATCGCCGACACCAGCCTGGCCCAGGCGCGGCTGCAAAAAGAACATGCGCGTCTGCTCGAATTGCAGCAACGCCTCAATCTGGCGGTGACCGATCTGCTGGCCTTGTCCAAGCGGCTGGCCGAGATTGAAGCCGAAGCCCAGCAGGCCGAACGACAGGCAGCGCAGCAACAGCGGCGTGTGCGCACGCAGTTGCTGACGCTCACTTTCCGCAGCACCGGAGGCCAACAGGGCAGGGGCGAAATTGCCGAAGCCGCCGCCGAGTTTGGGGAGGTGTTTTCCAGCAGCGTGGCGTTTGTGATCCGCGCAGTGGCAGCGCTGCTGCCGGTAGCCGTGCTCGCATTGATTGCCGGCTGGTTGCTGTTGCAGGCATGGCGTTGGCGCGCACGCCGCCGCCGGATGTCCTGAAACACTTGCAGCTGCGCGGCACTGCCGTGCAGCTGCGCAATTAGCTGATTTGTGGTTGCTTGCGGCATGCATCGTCAGTGCTTAGACGCATGCCGCCCGACTGGTTTAGCGCACGCCGAAAGCGACAACGCGCGTTAGTGCATCAAACCGGTTCCAGATGTGCCGTAACTTCGAAACCCGCGAGGTTGAGCCGGGCTCAGCCTTCGTCAACTTCATATTCCACAAATACGTCCAGCTGCAGTGCCAATTCCTGCACGGCGTCGCGCACCTTTTGCGCGGTGGCTTCGTTGCCTGCTTCCACTTCGAACTCATGGCTGCCTGGACCTTCGTCATCGGAGAGGCCGGCCGAGCTGGAATCGTCGTCGTCCAGATGCGGCATCAGATCATCCACTTCTTCCACGTGCTCGATGCCGTCGATGCTCTGCAGCAGGTTGGCAATGGCACGCGCGTCGTCGTCGGTGCCGGTGATACGCATGCGAAGGGTAGGCATGGGAGTGTCCTGGGGATTGGGGACGTCAAGCCTAGGCATCGATAAGACAAAACGAGGTGATGGTGCACGCTGCCCGCGTCACGCGAGCTGTGCCGGCCACGCCTCGCTTGTCGCCGGCGCGGAATGCAGCATGCGTCGCACTGCGACGCGTAGCATCGTCGCATGATGTAGTGATGTTGCGCATGATGGATGCATGCCATGTAGACACGACCGAACCCGTTGCGGCAGCTCACCTGCGTGGCCATGGTCAGCGCGATTTCGTGCCGACCCGGCGAAACGCCACTGACCAGCGGAAGCGCAGATGTTTGTCGTCGGCACCCAGCACGATCTGCACCTGCTGCCCGTCGGCATCGCTACGTTGTGCCAGCACCGGAAAGCGCCCGGCGAAACGTTGCGCCGCGCTAGGGTCGAGCAACGAAGACACCGAGCAACCCAACTGCGAGGTGCGTAGTCCCAATGGCTTGACCAGGGATGTATGCCGCCTCGCTCAAATGCCAAGACACCTGCGTGACTTCATTGCGCTGCCGATGCTTTGCGCGAAAGCCGACGCACCCGCGGCTCCCGCACGCCTTCGCTCGGCGGCAACGTCACCAACTCGGCCGGCAGTGCCGGCATCGGGGTGCGTTCGTCCAGTGCTTCGCGCTTGAGCCAATCGATAAATAACGCCGCCGCCGGACTGAGCGCGCGGTGGCTGGGGTGCACGATGTAGTACGCATAACGCGCCTTGAGCGTGGGTCCGGGCAGGCGCACCAGTTCGTAGCGTTGCAGGTAGGGTTGCGCGCTGTGTTTGCGCGCCGACACCGCGCCCAAGCCATATACGGCAGCGCGCGTTGCGTCGGTGCTGTCGTTGAAGGTGTGCATCGGCGGCAAGGTGGTGCCGCGCACTTGAGCGGCGCGAAACCAGTCGCGCCAGCCCTGCGGTTAGCAACGGCAATTGCGCGATCTGCGCTGGCGTGCGCAATGCGGCCACTTCCGGCAACGACGGCGAGGCGACGGGAAATAACGCGTCGTCCATCAGATGATGCGAGGTCAATCCGGGCCACGCGCCCTGGCCGTAACGGATACCCAGGTCCGGGCCGCCTTCTTCGAAACGCGAAAAGGCCGCGTCCGATTGCAGATCCATACGGATATGCGGATAGGTGCGGCAAAAGCGTGGCAGCCGCGGCAGCAGCCAGCAGCCAGCAGTACGACAGCGACCGCAACGTGGTCACGCGGAGCGGAACGGCGTCTTCGCGCGGATGCAGATTGCCGGCCACCGCAGCAATTTCGGCCAGTGCAGCGGTGGCGGCATCGGCGAGCTGACGGCCTTCGGCGGTGAGTTTGACGCCGCGCGGCAGACGCTGAAACAACGTAGCCCCCAGCAATGCTTCGAGCTTGCGCACGTGGTGGCTAACTGCGCTGGCGGTGAGGTGCAGTTCTTCGGCGGCATGCGCGAAATTCTGGTGGCGCGCAGCGGCTGCAAACACGCCCAGCGCAGGTAAGAGGGTGGGGCGCAGATTCATCGAGGCATGAGTGAGATTTGTGGCTCGCCCCGATACTACGCGCTTGTCGCCCTCGCAGTAGCAACCGATGCTGCGCCATCCCTTCACGATGATCGTGCCATGTCCCTCAGCTCGCCCGCTGTTGTGTTCTGCCGTTTCTTGATAACACAGCCCGGTGCGGGAGCTCGGCCATGAGCGCGCAATCGTCGGCGCAACCTGAGCTGGCAACACGCGAATGGCGCACGCCGCTTGAGCTTGGTTTTCTGGGCATCGTGTGGGGCTGCTCGTTCCTGTTTATGCGCGTGGCCGCGCCAAAGTTCGGCACCGTGGTGCTGGTGGAAGTTCGCCTGGCGCTGGGCGCGTTGGTGCTGCTGCCATTCCTGTGGCTGGCACGCGATCGCTTCGCGCTGCATCGCTGGCCGATGTTGGCGGCGATTGGCGTCCTCAACTCTGCGTTACCGTTCCTGCTGTTCGCCTGGGGCGCGCAACACGCACCGGCGGCAGTGGGTGCGATCTGCAATGCGATGACGGTGTTGTTCACTGCGCTGATCGCATTTCTGTTTTTTGGCGAACGTATCGGCACGCGTCGCGCGTTGGCCTTGCTGGTGGGCTTTATCGGTGTGCTGGTGCTGGCCACCGGCAAATCGGCCGGTTTGAGCGTGGGCCCGGCGGCGTTGGCCGGCGCAACTGCCACGCTGCTGTACGGCATCGGCTACAACCTGGTGAAGCGCCACATGGGCGATTTGCCACCGGCCGCATCGGCAGCATCCACACCTGGCTGCAGTGCGTTGCTGCTGGCGCCGCTGGCTTGGTGGCAGTGGCCGACCACGCCGGTGCCGGCAGTGGGGTGGGCCTGCGCCACTGCGCTGGGGGTGGTGTGCACCGGGCTGGCGTTTCTGATGTTACCGGCTGATCCAGCGCATCGGCCCGGCGCGTGCGTCCTATCTCGTGCCAGTGTTCGGTGCGCTGCTGGCGTGGTCGCTGCTGGGCGAACCGTTGACCTGGACGATGCTGGTGGCCGCGGTACTGATCCTAGGCAGCGTGGCCTTCAGCCAGCGCGCCCGCTAAGCCATGCGCGGCGCGCTTCTACCAATTCCCAATCCCCAATCCCAAGTGCCAATTCAACCAGCAGCAGCCGGCGTGCGCACGGGTAACGGCACGTTACACAGATCGATATGCCCGGCGGGGCGTTTGTAGAAATCATCCTTGCGATTACGGCGAGCTTCGGCCACATCGCGGAAGGTCTGGCTATCGGTGCGCAGCAACTGCAGTGGTGTGCGCTCGGGCGCAGGCACCTCGCTGGCCAGCCGAATCGCGCGGATCGGTGCGCGTTGCGCGGGGTCGTCGTAAAAACCCATCGGGTCGGGGCCGCGTGGCGTCACGCTGAGCAATTCCATGCCTTTGACCACGCGCCCGACCACCGTGATGTTGCGATCCAGTTGGCGCGGCGATTGCCCGGTGACCACATACAACTCGGCACCGATGCTGCTGTCTTCATCATTGTTGCGGCCGGCGCCGAGGGTGCCGTAGCAATGCGCCAACCAGGTCTTGCCGGTGGCGGGGTCGCGGCCAACCGGGAAACCGTCGACAAAGCCCACTTGCGGTGCCCAGCCGTCGCTATCGTGCAGGCGCTGGAAGTCCAGGCCCTGCGATGCGCGTTCGAATTCGGCCGGCAGATGCGTCTTGGCCGAGCCGAGCGATTTGGCTTTGGCCGGTGTCTCACCATCCGGGTCGCCGAACTGCACCACGAAATTATCCTGCGAGCGGTAGATGCTCAGCCCATCCCAGAAGCGCTCATGCGCCAGCGTGCGGATATTGCCGACGTGCTCCGGCGCAAATTGCGGTGCCAGCTCGATGATGACCCGGCCGGCATCCAGCTCCAGGTACAGCGTGCGGTCCGGGTCGAGCACGCGCCATGCACTGGCCGGTGAGCTGTCCAGAATCTGTTGCGGGCTACGGTAGGCCGCGTTGGCGGCTGCGGGTAACAGCAGAGCGAGCAGGCAGGCGGAAGCAACAGTGCGCAGGAGCATGAAGGCAGCCAGCAGGGAGGTGCCTGCGATTCTTGCCGACCACGCGCCCGGACGCAAAGTATGCGTGGCGCACAGCAATACGCCGACGGGTTGCGCCGGCGTCGTGTCCAGATGCGAAGACTTGCCGCAAGCGGGTGCTTACGGGTTGTTGCGCACGTGCGGGCTGGTGTGATGCTCGGCAACACCATGGTGGTTGCGGAACAGCGGCACCAGCTGCCACAGCGCCGAGATGCCCACTAGCGTGTAGACCACACGCGAGAGCAGCGCGTCCTGCCCGCCGAACAGCGCGGCCACCAGATCGAACTGAAACAGGCCGACCAGCCCCCAGTTCAATCCGCCGACGATAAGAAGCACCAGAGTGATGACGTTGATCGCTTTCATGAAAGCATTCCATGTGGGTGGGAACCCCCAGACTCCGCCTGCCCCAGCGAGCAGCCCGTGAGCGTTGCTCACTTGCGGTGCGCTTTGCACACATGTTGGTCACATCCGCCTGCCATGCGCGCCGTGTCGGCACGTCCAGGCAGGGGTCGCCAGCGGCGCGATTGCCGAAGGATCGATGCTTGGCAGACCGACGGCGATCCCACTTTCGACTGCGAGCCCTGGTGGAGCCCATAGTCGAACGGCCTTCGCACACAGCGGTAAAGTGCGCACCGCGCTGCGATCAACAGTCGGGCGACCCCACAATCTGGGCATCTTTCAAACAGGGCCCGCATCGGGACCACCCTGTCTGCATATCGGCAGGTGCGTGTGGCTCGCGCCTTGCTGATCAACGGGCTTCTTTCTCGGCTTGGGGGCACGTCATCCGGCATGTTGCAGGGAGGGAAGCCGTGCAACACGCCGGATGATCACCTCATACCAAGTCCTTGGCGTGTTTGCCGGCTCGGCGGGCGAACGTGTGGAATTCCATCTCCAGGTCCCTACCACTCTTGCACCGCGTTATTTCGCTGCTCGTGTGCCCCAGCTTCGCTCGGCTCGGGCTGTTCTGGACCGGGGCATGCTCCGGGTGCAACTGTGCCACTTGGGATATCGATGGCTGACGCTGTGGTGCGCTCGTCGCTTCCGCTTCGCTCGAGGACATTAGCGGTTGCAAACCGAGTGCCTGGGCGTCTTTGCCGGGTCCAGCCAGCGGCGCTCCTGGCGTCATCCCACTGCTTCGCCTGACAGGCGCGCGTCCAAGTGGACTAAGTGCCGGGTCACGTGCGGAATCAATTCTGCAGGTCGCGCAGGGTGGAGCATTGGCGAGTTCCGTTTGCCGGATCTCCGGCTCCTGAATCTTTGTGGTGTACGTCCCGGTGCTGCGGCTGGCCGGATCGAGGGATGCAGCTGGCTTCATCGGACATATCCCCTGGGGTATATACGGCAGATAGATCGACTTGCGTACCAAGGCAGTTGGCGAGCGAGGCATGAAGTTGTATCGCACATGCCGTGGAACTTCCTTCCTAGCTAAGCTGCGTTCCGAACCTGCCAATGTTGATGGGGGCAAATAGGTGAGTGCACTGCGCGAGGATTGAACCATCGGATCCGCACCTTCCTGTCTGCAGAGCAGATTTTGTATCGCCATATCCGAACGAGTGCGGTTGCGAACCTGCGCTTGGTGCGCAATCGATGCATAGGGCGTGACCGGCGTGCATCCATCTCCCGCTGTCATTAAGTACAGCGGCCTCGAACAAGGCCGATGCCAGTGTGTATCTACCGTAGCGCGGCGTGGTTTGACAACAACACTCAGATCCATGACAGATTGTGTGACCCAGCTGTGCCTAGATTGGGCGAATGCGATGCCATCGATCTCGCGACGGCTGCAGCAATGGGCTAGCGTGCTTTCGGCTGGGGAGCGCATCTGCTATCGCTGCGCCCGTCGCAACAGGCGGTCCTGTTCGGTTACTGCTGCTGCGATCGAACCTGGTGCATGAAGGCGGATCAGTGTCTTCGTGCACTGACATCGATAATCTTTCCGTGAGCTGCGGTTTCAGCGAATGCATGCATCGCCGTATCAGCTGGCTTGGCAGCGATCACCGCCGTAATCCTCAACGTGCCGGCTTGCGTTTGACGTAAAGCTGCTTGCGCACGCGCGCGACCACCTCGCCATCGCGGTTGTGCACGTCGTTTTCGAACCAGCGCAGATGTTTTTCGCCGCTTGCAGTGGCCTGGCGTAGTTGCGCCAGCACGCTGTCGTCGATGACGAAATCCGCCGTCACCGTGCCGCGGCCTGGTTTGACGAACTCGATGCTGCCGGCCTTATCCCACACGTAATAATCGCGGCCCAGGTTGTGCATGGTCAGCAGCATCCAGAACGGGTCGGTCATCGCGAACAGGCTGCCGCCGAAATGGGTGCCGACGTAGTTGCGATTCCACGGGCGCTGGCGCAGCTCCACCCGCGCAAAGCGGTAGTCTTCCGACAGCACGGTGACGTGGATGCCGGCGAACAAAAACGGCGGCCACAGATTAAGGCCCAACTTGAACAGCGATGCGCGCATATGGGCCTGTTTCCTTGGCGAGGAAGGCGCTTAGCATAACATTCGCATGCGTATGGATGGCGGTGTGTCGGCCATGTCGGCATGGTCGTGCGTCTGTTGCTGCTCACTGCGAATCGGTGCCACCGCTATCGGTCAGCCGGGTGTCGACGCCTTGTATGCCCCAAACGCAACGCGCCGGGCACAGGCCCGGCGCGGATCACGCGATGAGCAGCGCGATCGCACGACCGCCCAACCCAGCCCGATGTCAGGCATCAACCCCGGCGCTTAAAACACCAGCGCCGACATCTTGCGGCGATAGCGGCCGACCAGATCTTCATCCTCGATCACCCGGAACGCATCGATCAGGCTGCGACGCGGCAGGCTGTCGTCGAATGTGCGGTCCTGCCGCAGCATTTCCAGAAACTGCTCCAGCGCGGCTTCGTCATTACCGTCGAGCAGGTGGCGCACGCCGAGCAGATGTCGCGCGCGCAGGTCGGCACCGTCGGCATCTACGGTGGCCTGCAGCGTGCCGGTGTCCGGGGCGTCCTTGAGCACGTTGGCAAAGCTCAGCCGCGCCTTGGCGCGCACCGCGCGGTCGTCGGTGGCGAGGTTGGCGGGCAGGGCATCGATCAACTGCTCGGCTTCGGCGGTGTCGCCGGTCTTGAGCAGGGCCAGCGCCAGGTCCAGCTTGAGTTCGTCCTTGTCCGGCGCGGCAGCGATCGCCTCACGCAGCGCCGCCACTTGCGCCTGTGTGTCGAGCGGCGCCACCGGCGCTGCTTCGGCTACCTGCGGCTCGGCCGGCAGCACACCGTGCTGGGTCAGGAATTCGCGCACCTGGCCTTCCGGCATCGCGCCGGGGAAGCCATCGACGATCTCGCCGCCCTTGACCAAAAACACCGTCGGCACCGAGCGGATCTGGAACGCCGCGGCGATCTGCTGTTCCTTGTCCACGTCGACCTTGCCCAGTTCGAAGGCGCCGTTGTACTCGCCGGCCAGCTTTTCCAGGATCGGCGTCAGCGACTTGCAGGGGCCGCACCAGGTGGCCCAGAAGTCCACCAGTACCGGCGTCGTCAACGATTTCTGCAGGACCTCGGTCTCGAAGGTGTCGGTGGTGGCATCGAATACATGCGGCTTGTCGGACATGGGCTTCCAGAAGTGAGTGCGGCAACAGTGGGAGGTAATGGTGGCAAACGCGGCTGACACAAGCCTAGCCGCAATGACGCGCTTCGGCGCCCTGCGTGGTCGCCTGGAGCACGGGCGTGGCAGCGTCAGGGGTTCACGCCGCGCCCGCCCGGCACGACAATGCCGCGTTCTGACGGCGCATCGCGCCCCTGCTGGAGCAAGACAATGCCAACCACTGACAGCGCGCAGCGCTACATCGGCCTGATCGCCGCAACGGTCTTCGTGCTGGCGCTCGCCGGATTCGGCGCCACGCTGCCGGGCTATCTGCAGGCCAGCCACCCGGTAGCGCTGTTGGGTGCGCAAGGCGTGCCGCATGCGCTGGGCTTCAATCTGATTGCATTCGTGCTGGTGGGTGCGCTGGGCATGGTCACCGGGGTCAGCCTGCTGGCGCGTATGCCGGCCAAAGCCAGCTGGAGTCTGCGCGTGGGCGGACAGTTGATCGTGCTGGCCGGCCTGGCCTTTCTGGGCATGGGCATGCTGCCGCTGGACCCCACCGATCTGGATGGCCGCGCCAGCCAGGCCCATGCCACCGCCTGGTTGTTGTGGGCGGTGGCATTCGTGCCCGGCATGTTGTTGATTGCCGCCGCGCTGCTCAACGATGCCACGACCCGCACGCTGGCCTGGTTGAGCCTGGCGGCAGGGCTGCTGGTGGCGGTGTTGGCGTTCGGCCCGCCGGGCCTGCTGCGCCAGGCCATTGCCCAGCGGCTGGCGTTCCTGGCCTGGGTGGGCTGGCTGGCAGTGGCGGCCTGGGCCTGGCCGGCGAAGTCCCCGGTCTAAGGCAACGGTTTGGTGCACCTGCTGCACTGCGGTACCCTGTACCGCTTTGCACCGCCCGAGCATCTGCTCCCAATGTCCACCGTCGAACCGAACGTCTACGACCCGCAGCAGGTCGAAACCTCCGCCCAGCAGTTTTGGGATGCCACCCGCGCCTTCCAGGTCGACGAGAACTCGGATAAGCCGAAGTTCTATTGCCTGTCGATGCTGCCGTACCCGTCCGGTGCGCTGCATATGGGCCATGTGCGCAACTACACCATTTCCGATGTGGTCAGCCGCTACAAGCGCATGACCGGCCACAACGTGCTGCAGCCGATGGGCTGGGATGCGTTCGGGTTGCCGGCGGAAAACGCCGCGATCAAGAACAAGACCGCGCCGGCCAAGTGGACCTACGCCAACATCGCGCACATGCGCGCGCAGCTGAAGTCGCTGGGCTACGCCATCGATTGGTCGCGCGAGTTCGCCACCTGCACGCCGGACTATTACGTGCACGAGCAGCGCATGTTTACCCGGCTGATGCGCAAGGGCCTGGCCTATCGCCGCAATGCGGTGGTGAACTGGGACCCGATCGACCAGACCGTGCTGGCCAACGAGCAGGTCATCGACGGCCGCGGCTGGCGCTCCGGCGCGGTGGTGGAAAAACGCGAGATTCCGCAGTGGTTCCTGCGCATTACCGATTACGCGCAGGAATTGCTCGACGGCCTGGACCAGCTGGACGGCTGGCCGGACTCGGTCAAGACCATGCAGCGCAACTGGATCGGCCGCTCGGAAGGGCTGGAAATCCAATTCGACGTGCGCGACACCAACGGCGCGGCACTCGATCCGCTGCGCGTGTTCACCACCCGCCCGGACACGCTGATGGGCGTGACCTTTGTGTCGATCGCGGCCGAGCATCCGCTGGCATTGCATGCGGCCAAATCCAACCCGGAACTGGCCGCGCTGCTGGAAACGCTCAAGCACGGCGGCGTGTCCGAAGCCGAGTTGGAAACCCAGGAAAAGCGCGGCATGGCGACCGGCCTGACCGCGGTGCACCCGATCAGCGGCGAGCAGGTGCCGGTGTGGGTGGCCAACTTCGTGCTGATGGGCTACGGCACCGGCGCGGTGATGGCGGTTCCCGGCCACGACCAGCGCGATTTCGAGTTCGCCAACAAGTACGGCCTGCCGATCGTGCAGGTGGTCAAGCTGCGCGAGCCGCGTAACGAAGACGAGCAGACCTGGGACGCCACCCAGTGGCGCGACTGGTACACCGACAAGAGCCGCGAGCTGGAGCTGATCAATTCGGCCGAGTTCGATGGCCTGGATTTCGGCGGCGCCTTCGAAGCCTTGGCCGAGCGCTTCGAGCGCAAGGGCCAGGGCCAGCGCCGGGTCAATTACCGTCTGCGCGACTGGGGCGTGAGCCGCCAGCGTTACTGGGGTTGCCCGATTCCGGTGATCTATTGCGCCAAGTGCGGCGCAGTGCCGGTGCCGGAAGACCAGTTGCCGGTGGTATTGCCGGAGAACGTGGAATTCGCCGGTACCGGTTCACCGATCAAGACCGATCCGACCTGGCGCCAGACCACCTGCCCGGAGTGCGGCGGCCCGGCCGAACGCGAGACCGACACCTTCGATACCTTCATGGAATCGAGTTGGTACGTGGCGCGCTATACCAGCCCGAACGCACGCGACATGGTCGACCGCCGCGCCAATTACTGGATGCCGGCCGATTTGTACGTGGGCGGCATCGAGCATGCGATCCTGCACCTGATGTACTTCCGCTTCTATCACAAGCTCATGCGCGACGCGCGGCTGGTAGATAGCGACGAGCCGGTAACCAATCTGCTCACCCAGGGCATGGTCATCGCCGACACGTTCTATCGCGACGCGGACAATGGCGGCAAGGACTGGATCAACCCGGCCGATGTCGAAATTCAGCGCGACGAGCGTGGCCGCGTCACCGGTGCGGTGCTGATCACCGACGGCCAGCCGGTGCACATCGGCGGCACCGAGAAAATGTCCAAGTCCAAGAACAACGGCGTGGACCCGCAGTCGATGGTGGCCAAGTACGGCGCTGATACGGTGCGTCTGTTCTCGATGTTTGCCGCACCGCCGGAGCAGTCGCTGGAGTGGAACGAGGCCGGCGTCGACGGCATGGCGCGCTTCATGCGCCGGTTGTGGGTGCAAGTGCACAAGCATGTGGGCGAGGGCGCTGCCGTCGTGCTGGATGTCGCCGCACTGAGCGCCGAGCAGAAAGCCGTGCGCCGCAAGACCCACGAAACCATCGGCAAGGTCAGCGACGACTACGGCCGCCGCCACAGCTTCAACACCGCCATTGCGGCGGTGATGGAATTGTCTAATGCGCTGGCCAAGTTTGACGACGCCAGCGACCAGGGCCGTGCCGTGCGCCAGGAAGCGCTGGAAGCGATGGTGCTGCTGCTCAACCCGATCACCCCGCACGCCAGCCACGCCTTGTGGCAGATGCTCGGGCGTGGCGAGACGCTGCTGGAAAACGTGGCGTTCCCGCAGGCCGACGCCAGCGCGCTGGTGCGTGATGCACTGACGCTGGCGGTGCAGATCAACGGCAAATTGCGCGGCACGATCGACGTCGCCGCCGATGCGACCCGCGAACAGATCGAAGCACTGGCGCAGGCCGAGCCGAACGCCGCCAAGTTCCTCGACGGCCTGAGCGTGCGCAAGATCATCATCGTGCCGGGCAAGATCGTGAATATCGTTGCGGGGTAAGTGCTGCTGATGCGGCGGTTTGCCAACGCCGGTCCGGGCAGTTCGCCGGATCGGTGCGGTGCCACGGTTGTAGGGTGGCCTGCCGAGGTTCTTCGCAATTGATGGTGTGGGCGCAAGGCGAAGCATCAGGGACGTTGCTGCTGCTGTTGTTGCTTGCGACACACCGCACCCGCGGGTCGATGCGTGGTTGCGGTGCTGCGATGGTCCTGGCGATGCACTGCGCTGGCGCGCAGCAACAGATAGGGGAGGGGCTTGGTGTTTCACCGCTGCGTTACGGCACGCTGATGGGGTTTGCATGGTGGTTCCTGGCAGTTCGCTGCATCAGTGCGTGGCGACGCGTCGATGGTTTCCGCGATGGTTATCGGTACTTCTTTCCACTGGCGCGCGGCGACGCGTTTGTCATTCCTGGGGCGCCGCGGTTTACTGCGGCGCCTCTCAAGCCCCGTTCACGCGGTGTCGGGCAGGCTAGCCGCCTGTTGCCGCCGCCGGGGCGCTCATCCAGACTGTGCCCATGATTCGATTTCCTACTGCCTTCGCTGCGTCCCTCGTGCTCGTCTCGAGCCTCACCGCCTGCGGTTTCCATCTGCGTAATTCGCTGGCGTTGCCGCCCGACACACCGGCGGTGAAGGTGCAGTCGGCCGTGCAGTACAGCGAGCTGGCCAAGCTGTTGCGGCGTGGACTCAAGGCTTCCGGCGCCACGCTGGCCGATGAAGACGCCAAGACCGGCTTCGCGCAGGTGCAGGTGTTGTCCGAGCGCTGGGGCGATCTGCCGATCGCCATCGATAGCCAGGGCCGTGCCCAGGAATACAGCCTGCGCTACGCGGCCATTTTCTCCGTCACCACTGCCAATGGCTCTGTGCTGGTGCCGCAGCAGGTGATCGAGCTGTCGCGCGATTACGTGTCGCCGCCGGTGGACGCCACCGGTACCGCGACCGAGCGCGAGATTCTTGCCGACGAACTGCGCAAAGACATGTCGGCCTCGATCCTGCGTCGTATCGACAGCGTGGTGCGTGCCCGTTTGAAGCGTGGCGAAAGCCTGGAAAGCACCCCGACTGCGCCGTTGCCGCCGGCTCCGGCGCAGCCAGTACAGCCCACTACGACGCCCGAATCCAGCGTGCCGGCCTCGTTGCCGCCCGCGCCGACCTCGGGCAACTAAGCCGCGCCCGCTCACCGGTATGGAACTTCGCCCCGAGCAGTTGGCCGGCCAGTCCAATCAGCCGTTGCAGCCGGTCTATCTGATCGCCGGCCCCGAGACCTTGCGTGTGCTTGAGGCCGCCGACGCGGTGCGTGCACGCGCGCGCGCCGAAGGCATCGGTGAACGCGAAGTCTTCGATGCCGATGGCCGCGATTTCGACTGGAATCAGCTCGACGCCAGCTTCAATGCGCCCAGCCTGTTCAGTCCGCGCCGGCTGGTCGAGGTGCGCCTGCCCAGCGGCAAGCCGGGCAAGGATGGCGCCGAGGTCATCACCCGCTTCTGCGCCAACCCGCCGCCGGACGTGGTGCTGCTGATCACCGCCAATGACTGGAGCAAGGCGCACCAGGGCAAGTGGACCGAGGCCGTCGGCCGCATCGGTACGATTGCGGTGGCCTGGGCGATCAAGCCGCATGAGCTATCCGACTGGATCGAGCGTCGCCTGCGTGCGCACGGCCTGCGCGCCGATGCCGCGGCCGTGCAGCGTCTGAGCGAGCGGGTGGAAGGCAACCTGCTCGCCGCCGCGCAGGAAATCGACAAGCTCGCCCTGCTGGCCGATGGCAAGACGCTGGATCTGGAAGCGATGGAATCGCTGGTGGCTGACGCCGCGCGTTATGACGTCTTCCGGCTCGCCGAAACCACGTTTTCCGGGCAGCCGGCGGCAGTGATCCGTATGCTCGCCGGCCTGCGTGCCGAAGGCGAGGCGGTTGCCGCGCTGATGCCGATCCTGATCAAGGAATTACTGCGCACTGCCTCGCTGGCGAAGGTGCAGGCCAACGGCGGCAACCTGGCTGCCGAAATGAAGGCGCAGGGGCTGTGGGAATCGCGCCAGGCACCATTCAAGCGCGCGCTGCAACGTCACCCCGAACCGCGTCGCTGGGAACGCTTCGTCGCCGAAGCCGGGCTGGTCGATCGCATGGCCAAAGGTCGCGCCGACGGCGACGCCTGGGTGGGTCTGGAACGCCTGCTGGTGGCCGTGGCCGAAGCCCGCGCGGTGAGATTGTTGGCGTGACCGCGAGGGAGGCCGGAACTGCTGAGCAAGGCGCCGGCGCCGGAAAGCGGCAGCCTCCAACTAGCGCAACCGCACAGCAAAGCGCACAGCCGGCAGCCTCTATCAGCTCGGCTCTGAGGTCACCGGCCATCAACGCCGAGTCCGCCACCTCAGACCCGCTTCTTCCCAAATCCCAAGTCCCAAATCCCGAATCCCGATCCCACACCGATTCCCGATTCACAATTCCCAGTTCCAGGCTGCATCTCTACTACGGCGGCACCTTCGACCCGATCCACCTCGGCCATCTCGCCATCGCCTGCGCGGCGCGCGACGAACTGGGTGCACGCGTGCACTTGGTGCCGGCCGCCGACCCGCCGCATCGCCCCGCGCCCGGCGCCACTGCCGCGCAGCGCGCGCAGATGCTGGAGCTGGCGCTCACTGACCACCCAGGGCTGCAGCTGGATACCCGCGAGCTGCGCCGCGCCGCGCATGGCGATGCGCCGTCCTACACCGTGGACACCTTGCGCGAGCTGCGTGCCGAACTCGGCCCCACCGCCCCGATCGCCTGGCTGCTCGGCGCCGATGCCTTCGTCGGGCTGGACCACTGGCATGACTGGGAGGCGTTGTTCGGGCTGGCGCATTTCGTGGTGGCTGCACGCCCGGGAACCACATTGGAGCTGGCCGGCGCACCGCAGCTGGCCGCGGCGGTGCAGGGCCGCTGGGTCTGCAGTGCGGACGACCTGGCCAGCGCCCCGGCCGGCCGGCTCTATCTGCTGCATCAGCCCTTGCGCGGCGAATCGGCCAGCGCAGTGCGTTCACGTATCGCTGCTGTTGGCCAATGGCAGGCCCTGGTGCCACCGCCGGTGGCCGCAATGATTCAGCGCGAAGGCCTGTACCGCAGCGCCCGCCCGGCTAGCTGAACACGCATCCGGCGGGACCGGCCTATAATTCACATCAATTCCATCGAGTTGCCGCTTTGACCAGCCAAGCCCAAGTCATCAAGACCTCTCTCCCGAACCCGCCGCCGTCCGTGCCGGCCCTGTTGGCCACCGTGCGCGAGGCTGTCGAAGAACTGAAAGCCAAGGACGTGGTCGAGATCGATGTGCGCGGCAAGTCCAGTGTCTGCGACTACATGGTGGTTGTGTCGGGTACCTCGACCCGCCACGTCAAATCGATCGCCGATGAAGTGGTCAAGTTCGCCAAGCGTTTGGATGTGATGCCGCTGGGCGTGGAAGGCGAGCGCGAAGCCGAGTGGGTGCTGGTCGACCTGGGCGATGTGGTGGTGCATGTGATGTTGCCGCGCGTGCGCGAATTCTATGCACTGGAGCGTCTGTGGACGGTCGGCGATCAGCGCCCATCCGACGAAGACGAGTCCGACGAACTGCGCTAAGAGCGGCTAACAAAACGTAGCGAGCAGTCGTCAGGTGGGTGCGGACGACGCACAGGAACCGGAGTGTACGAGTGGTACATGCCGATTCCGAGCACCGGCCACGCCCGCCCGGCGGCTGCGCAGTAGTTTTGTTAGCTGCTTTAAATCTGCGCAGTTGCGCGGCGTGCGTGCATGACCAGCAACGGCGCCTTGGGCGCCGTTGCCGTTTGAGTCATTCACTGCGCAATCGATCGGCTTCGTGCATTCCCTAGCCCGCGGTTCGGGGCATGCCCATCACCAGCGTGCAGCGCCATGCACTTACAACGGTCCGCGCTCCCACGGCCCAGTGATCGCCAGCGTGATGCCCGGCGTCTGGATGTTGACGAACAAGGTGCGCGCCAACGGATCCCAACACGCACCGCAGAACTCGGTATTGCGGTAATCGCCTTCGGCAATCGTCTTGCCGGCGTTGGCAATCTGCTGCGAGGTCAGCTGCATATTGTTCTTGGCCAGGTAGAACGATTCGCCGTTACGGGTCAGCCCGAGCGCGCGCGCCCGGACCGTATTCGTCCGCGCTCTCGCCGCCGTCTTCGCACAACACCACGCCACCGCGCGCGCTCACCGTCACGTTGTCCGGGTCGTGCGCGGCCAGCTGATTGCCGCTGACGAACAGTGCGCTCAGGCGTTGGATAAACAGGTCCAGCACCCACACCGCGCCATGCCGTAACCGCGGCGGCCCTGCGCATCCACGCCGGTGCTGGTGTCGACGATGAACATCTTGCCGAGCTGTACCAGATGCCTTCGCTGCGGCTCATGCGCAGCGCGCCATCGGCGCAGGCCTGCGCGAACGGGCCGCTCAAGGTGTCGTTGGCGCCGATATCGGCAAAGCCTGCGGGTGCGGCGATGCTGTCCAGATCGGGCTCGGAAATATCCACCCATCCAGTTGGAATTGCTGGCCGATGCTGGCCACGGTGAGGTCGGAATTGCGGCGCCTACGCACGCGCGCGGCCTGCAAGCGGTCGCCGTTTTCCAGTGAACCATTACGGCCACGGCGGTCGTTGGGAATGAAGCGGTACAGGCCGGCCTTGTTGCGGTCGTCTTCGGTGAGATAGACGATGCCGGTGCGTGGGTCGATTGCCACCGCTTCGTGACTGAAACGGCCCAGCCCCGCCAGTGGGCGGCCGGTGGTGCGGTGGCTGTCCGGGTGCACCTCGAACACGTAACCATGTTGCGGCCGTTGCTGGAGACCGCGTTGGTCTTGATCTCTTCGCAGCTCAGCCAGGTGCCCCACGGCGTGGGGCCGCCGACGCAGTTGACCAGTGTGCCGCCGAGGCTCGGCTCCAGGCTGCCCCAGCCGCGCCGGCCATAACTCAGCGTGGTGGTGCCGCCGCCGGCCTGCTGGTGCCACTGACGATGCCGGTGTCGCATCGCCGGCGCCCGGAACGGGCTGCCCGCGCCGCGTTCGTGGTTGCGGATCAGCACATATTCCAGGCCGCGCAGCGGGTCGCCACCGGGCCGCCAGTCGGGCCGGCGCAGACCGACCACGGCCATGTCGTCATGCCGGTCGGGACAGGGCTGGCCATCGTCCATGCGGTCGCCGCTCCAGCCGAACGCGCGGTAGCTGAAACCCTGTGGCAGCTGCAACAGCGGCAGACCGGTGCTTTGGTCGGCAACCGGCGCGAGTGGGTCGTAACGGCTGGGAACAGGTGCCAACCGCGTGGAGGGCGAGGTGGCGGCCTGGGCCTGGCGCGACTGCAGTGCGCTCAAGCTGCCAAAGGTGCCCCCTGAGAACCTGGCGGCGGGCGGGATCGAAAACCGGCATCGAACGACTCCTGCGTGGCTGGGTGGTCGCGCGGTACTAATTGCCAGCTGTAACCACACCATGACACGCAGTGACACATCGCCACGGACTGCCCGGGCTGTGACGCGGATATCATGTGGCCATGAAATGCCGACTTATCGCTACCGGCGAGCGCGCACCAAGCTGGGTGGCGCAAGGGTTTGCCGAATACCAGAAGCGTCTTTCGCACTGGATGCCGCTGGAGCTGGTCGAGATCGAACCCGGTCTGCGTGGCAAGGGCCGCGACGCGCAGCGCGCGACCGACGACGAAGGACGCCGCGTGCTCGCCGCGCTGCCGAAAAATGCCTACGTCATCGCGCTGGATGTGCTAGGGCGCCCGCTCAGTTCCGAACAGCTCGCCCAGCGCATGGAACACTGGCGCGGACAGGGGCGCGATCTGGCGTTTTTGATCGGCGGGCCGGAAGGCCATTCGGCCGAGGTGCTGAAAAGCGCCAGTGAGAGCTGGTCGATCGGCCCGCTCACCCTGCCGCACATGTTGGTGCGCCTGATCGTCGCCGAGCAGCTGTATCGCGCCGCGGCGATGCTGGCCAACCATCCGTATCACCGCGCATAGCAACGCGCGCAGCTCTTGCACCTCCAGCAGCAAGCTTGGGTCATGGCGCCACACCACCAACGATGAAACCGAGCGGCTAACAACACGTCGCGAGTAGTCGCCAGGTCGGTATGGATGGCGCTGAAGCGTTGCAGTGCTCGCCTACCACATGCCGTTCCGAACGCTGGCCGCATCTGTCTGATGGCGGCGCAGTCGTCTTATCAGCTGCTCCAAGTTGCACGCGCGATGCGGAGTATGAGGAGCTTCGTAGGCGATGGACGTACCGGCTAACGATGGCGTGCGTGCATCAACAAACGCTTTGGCGATTTTGCATTTTGTTGCTAACCATAGCGCATGCGTTCGTAGCCGCATGGTTGGCAGTAGTCGCTCCTATGAGCAGAGGCGTGTCGATGCGGCGGCTGTGCTTGCAAGCCGCCGCATCACGTCTCCATCAATTCAACGAGAAACTTACCGGCACCAGGCCATAGGCCTGCACGGCCTGACCGTTCTGCATGGCCGGCTGGAAGCGCCAGCTGCGCAGCACCTGGCTACGCGCGGCCAGGTCGAGCACGCGATGACCACTGCTGGTCTGCACGCTGACTTCGGCCGGACGTCCATCAATGCCGACCAGCACACGCAGCAGCACCGTGCCTTGCTGACCTGCGCGCAGTGCGGCCGCCGGATAGCTCGGCGCTGGCGAACTCAGATACTGCAGTTGACCCACTTCGATCGGTCCGCTGGGCGCGATTGTCGTCGGGGTGCTTTCTGCGACCACGTCGGAGACCCTCGCGGGAACGGCAAACGCCGCGCTATCGACCATAGGCTCCTGCGTGATCACTGCGGTTTGCACAGGAACCGGCAGCGTCTTGGTCGGTGTATGCGTTTTCGGCTTGAACGTTACGTTGACTGGAAACACCAGCGGTGGCGGCGGCGTGGGGATGCTCGCCGGCATAAGCCAGCGCTCTTTGGGTGCGGTCTGCTGGGGAATCGCCCGGTGCGAGAGCGGAATCAGCAACAACCCGCCCGCAAGTAAGTGCAATGCCACGGCCGTGCTCATCGCCAGCACGCGCGAGGGGTCGATGCCGAAAGGACGGGAAGAAACCTGCGATTGCGTGCGAACCATCATCCACCTCCAGAACGGAACTGCGGAAAGGACCAGCGCGACCCGGACGCACATCACCATCCGGTGGCGTAGGTTTACCACAGCCGGCGCGGCTTCACAAGCGCTGCTTGGATTGCGTTGCGGCAACGGCGCCGCCAGATAGGCAGGCATCATTCAAGCGGTGCTCACGGCGCGTTGCCACGTGTGAACGCCACGGTGCAGCAGCCAATTGCAAGCATTTGCACAAACAAGACGCCCAGCCGAAGCTGGGCGTGGATTGAGAAAAAGCCCAGCCCTTCGCAGGGCTGGGAAAACAACGCTGACGGGAGAGACGTCAGTAGTCGTACGACACGGACAACATGGCGTAGCGTGGCTGGGTGAAATTGACCCCCATGCCGTAGATGTTGGACAGCTTGTAGTGGTTGTCTTCCCAGGTGGAGTTGACTTGCAAGGGCTTACGCTCGTTGAAGATATTGAAGCCCTGCAGGGTAACGGCCAGCTTGTTGCCGGCGAAGGCCGGGCGATAGGTCAGGCCCAGGTCGACGATCTTCGTCCAAGGCAAACGTCCGGCGTCGCCTGGCCGCGATGGCTGGCCGTCGCAGGTGTGATAAGACGAGCCGTACCCGACCGGGTCGCCCGCATCGGAAGACTCGTCAGTGCCGTTGATGCTGACATAACCCAGGCACGACTTCGGAGTGCCTGACAGAACACGGATATTGCCGGCGATCAGCCATTCTGGTGCCAGCTGGTAGGAGCCGTAGAGCTTGATCTGGTGGCGACGATCGTTGGCCAGGTAACCGCCGGAGTACCACATCAGCGCGGCCGCATCCCAGTCCTGGGTCTTGGACACGTCGCTCTGGCCGATGTCCGACTTCACCTGGCCCTCGGTGTTACCAAAGTTGCGCGACAGGGTGTAATCGATGCGGCCTTCCCACTTGCCGTCGAACGGATGCTGGAGGAACAGATCCAGTGCCAGATACTTGCGCTTGGCCTTCTTGTCGAAGCCCCAATCGGCCGACGACATCGAAAGCGCGGTGCGGCCGGAACCATCCAGGTTGGCCAGGCTGAAGGAGTTGGTTTCGCCCGGGTTGAAGATGACGCACCCAGGAACATCGACCGTGCTGGGGTCCACGCCAATCGCGGCCAGCTTGGTGCGCATCTTGTCCGAATCGCAGACATCGTCGATGGTGGTGCCCAGGTTGCGGTAGGTGAGCTTGGCGCCAGTGACCCAATTGCTGCCCAGCGTCTTGTCGAAGCCGACCATGAACTCATCCTGGTACATCGATTTCAGGTCGTTGGCCGCGACTGACGCGGCATCGGGTTGCTGCCCACACTCGCGATTGGAAGAGACGACATTGCCGGAGCACGAAGCGCCAGCGCTCGGATCCACCGGGATCGGCGTCAGGCCGGTCGGGTTGCCTTGGGCGTCGATACCGGTATAGGTGAAATATTCGCTCGTATACGTGGAGGGCGACGCACCACGAATGGCCACGCTATTGGGAAGCGCCAGATAATAGCGACCGACATTGCCGTAGACCTTCAACGACGAGTCACCAAACGCATCCCAGCTGATGCCGATCCGAGGCGCCCATTGGTCGCCGCTTTCCACATAGACCTTGCCAGCATCATTGAAATTGGTGAACTTGTCGTTGCGCACGCCCAGGATCAGCAACAGACGATCATTGATCTGCCACTTGTCCTCGAGAAAATAGGCTTTCTGCCTGACCGACATGCTGGTGGCTGTTTGGAAGACGCCGCGGTAGACGTAGTAGCCATCGCCGCCTGCCGGACCGACACCCAACGAGTCGGCGATAGGCACGTCGGGAGCGAGGTTGTCGTAGGTCCAGGTGTAGCCTGGTCCAGTGGTGAGTGCACCTTCGTTGTTGGCGTTGAAGTACATGTTGTCCACGCCGCTGGCCAGCGTATGACTGCCGAGCACGTACTCCAGGTCCAGGCGCAGGCCGTGGGTACGATTCTCGCCATCGCGTGCCTGGGTCGAGGTCTGGTTGTTGCGAATTTCGCTGCCACCGGTAATGGCCGGATCCTGCCGATTGGCGTTGTACAGATATGGAGCCAGACTGGGATTGTTGCGATAGTCGCTCTGCTGGCTCTTGCCATAGGTCGCGCTGAAGGTCAGTGCGTCGGTGATGTAGCTGGTGTATTTGCCGATGTAGTAACGGTCGTCGACCTTGACCGTATCGGCGAACGCACCGCTTGCGCTTTGGGTGATCACTCCTGGGTAGCTGAAATCGCTGTACGCGCCGCTTGTACGGTAGTTGTTCTTGACGCCGGTGAATTCAAGGATGTTGCGGTCGTTGATGTTCCAGTCGACCTTGGCGTAAACCTTCGGCTCGTCCACGCGATAGGTGTCTCGGCCGATAACCGAATCTTCGCGGCTTGCGGTCGATACACCTTCGGTACGCTCCTGCTCGGCGGCAACGAAAACGAACAGCCTGTCCTCAATGAGCGGTCCACCGGCATAGGCGCTAAAAACCGTATTCCAGGCCTTGTCGCCCTTGCGGCTACGGTACAGCGTGCCGGGCAAATCTGGCTTGGCATAGGAATAGTCGGAAGAGGGCAGTGGCGTGTCCGGATAGAACACATCCTTGTAGTCGCTGGACAAGCTCTTCGGCCGCCACAGCATCTGGCCGCCGAAGTGCCACTCGTTGGTGCCGCGCTTGCCGACCTGGCTGAGTACGCCGCCTGCCGAACGGCCGTACCGGGCGCTATAGCCGCCGGTATAGGTTTCCTGCTGGTCGATGGCGCCGTAGGGCAGGGTGACGCCGCCGATGTTGGTTAGCGGATTGGAGCTGAGATAGCCGTTGAGATAGTAGGCGTTCTCAGTCACGCCGGCGCCGCCGAAGGAAATGGCATTGCCGAAGTAGCCGCTGCCTTGCACCGCGCCTGGCGACAACAGCGCGATCGCTTCACCCGAGCGCGCCAGCGGCAAACGTTGCAATTGCTCGGCGGTAATGACGGTGCGTGAAGCAGTGGCGGAGACGTCCACCGGCGAGATGTTTTTGCCGGTCACCGTGATGGTGCCCAGGGTGGCAGTGTCCTCGGATGCATTGCTGCTGCCGAAGGACACATCGGTGCCGGCGCCGACGCGCAGCGCGATGTTCTTGCGGGTCTCGGCGGCCTGGCCTTCGCGTTGCAGGGTGACGGTATAGGTACCCACCGGAAGGTTGCCGATGGCGTAACGGCCGTTGGCATCGACCGTTGCAGTACGCGTAAAACCGGTGTCGCCCTGCACGGTGACCGTGGCGCCTGCGCCGGCCGGCGCGCTTCCGTAGATGCCGGCAGTGGTGCTTTGCGCGGCCGCAGTGCCGGTGGCGAGCATGCCGACGGCGCCGCTCAGGGCAAGCGCAAGCACGCTGATGCGGCCATAGCGCGCGGGCGACGTGGAGCATAACGGGCGGCGTTGCCGCGCGGCGTGACTGGTCATTTCGATCGCTCTCCAGATTGGCGCCGTCACGAAGATGACGGTGCGCTGACAATCGATGCTAGAGAGCGGTCGCGCCCGCTCAAAGAACAATTTCTTTAAATTTCATGCTTTTTTAAGCACAAACGCTAAATAACGCCTATTCAGACTGAAATACTGTGACTCTGGGCACTTGCAAGTAAGTAGGTTTTTCTTTGTGTCACTGGCGCAATGCTGTAACTGCATTTGGCCAGAAGCAGGCAAGAGTTTTGATCGACCGCGCAAACGACACTGCCCTCCGAAGAGGGCAGTAAAGAAACGACGCTTTGGATTTAGACAAGCGCTCTTAGCGCCCCAGTTCGAACGTCACATCTAGGTTGATCGACAGCGTGCTCTCGCCTGGAGCGACCGGGGTGTCCATCTCGGCCTTGGCCGAGCGCATGGAGGCGGCCATCATCATCGGGCGCACCGCACCGCCGCTGCGGCCTTCGGAGATGCTGACAATGCGGCGCACCTTCAGGCCCAGCGACTTGGCATAGGTTTCGGCCCGCGCCTGGGCTTTTTTCAGTGCGGCCACGCGCGCTTCGTCGTAGACCGGTTCGGGTTGGTCGATCGAGAAGCTGGGGCCGTTGATATTGTTGGCGCCCTGCGCGACCAGGGCGTCGAGCACCTTGCCCAGGCGGGTGATGTCGCGGACCTTGAGGTTGACCGTGTTGCTGGCCTGGTAGCCGTTGATCTTGGGCGCTTCGTTTTCTTTGTAGGTGTACTGCGGGCTCAGATTGATGCCGCTGGTTTGCACGTCCTTGTCGGCGATGCCGGCGGCCTTCACCGCGGCCATGACCTTGCTCATCTGTTCGGCGTTCTGGCGCATGGCGGCGTTGCCGTCGGCGGCCTGGGTGACCACACCGGCAGACAGCGTGGCGATGTCCGGCACACGCTTGGCTTCCGCCTCGGCCGACACGTTGAGCAGGGTGCCGTCGCTGGGAATGGTGTAGCTCGGGGCAGTCTGGGCGTGGGCGGTCATGGCGGTTCCGGCAGCGATGGACAGGGCCAGCAACAACGGCTTGAGGTAGGTACGCATGAGATCTCCTTGTCTATGTGGAGAGCGTGTTAGCACCTCGATGAATATGTTGTGAGTCGAACGCAACAACACATCGGCAACGCTGCGTACGTTCACCAGACAAGCGGGCGAGTGCGGGCAACGGGTATGCTGGACGGATGCTCTATCTCGCCTCCCGTTCGCCGCGCCGACATGAACTCCTGCAACGCCTGGATGTGCCGTTCCAGACGTTGCAACTGGATGTGCCCGAGTTGCGCGCAGCCGATGAAACGCCCGAACACTACGTGCAGCGCGTCGCGCTGGACAAGGCGCAGGCCGGTCTGGCGCTGGTACAGGGCGCCGACCCCGACGCCATCGTGCTGGGCTCGGATACCGAAGTGGTGTTGGGCGAGCGGGTGTTCGGCAAGCCGGTCGATGTAGACGATGCCATCGCAATGCTGCGCGTTTTGTCCGGGCGCACCCACCAGGTGCTCACGGCGGTGGTTCTAGTCTGCGCACAGCGCGCGCCGGCGCAGGCACTGGTGGTGTCGGAAGTCACGTTCGACACACTTGATGATGCGCAGATTGCTGCTTACGCCGCCTGTGGCGAGCCAATGGGCAAGGCCGGCGCGTATGCGATCCAGGGCCGCGCCGAACGCTTCATCCGCCATCTGTCCGGAAGCTATTCCGGCGTGATGGGATTGCCGCTTTATCACACCTCGCAGTTGCTCACAGCCTTCGGAGCGCATTGATGTCGGAAGAGATTTTGGTCAACGTCACCCCACGTGAGACCCGTGTGGCGGTGATCGAGAACGGCATGCTGCAGGAGCTGCATATCGAGCGCGGTTGGCGCCGGGGCGTGGTGGGCAATATCTACAAGGGCAAGGTGCAGCGGGTCATGCCTGGCATGCAGGCTGCCTTCGTTGAAGTAGGGCTGGAGCGTGCCGCGTTTTTGCACGCCAACGATGTGATCCGTCCGGCGCCTGCGCCGGCCAGCGTGGTCGATACCGAAGAAACCCCGATCCCGCCGCCGCCGGCTGCCTCGGTGCCGATCGTGGAACTGCTGCGCGACGGCCAGGACATCGTGGTGCAGGTGGTCAAGGACCCGATCGGCACCAAGGGTGCGCGCTTGACCACCCAGATCAGCATTCCGTCGCGCTATTTGGTGCTGCTGCCGCAGTCCAAAGTGGTCGGGGTGTCAGCACGGATCGAAGACGAGGCCGAGCGCCTGCGCTTGAAGACCATCGTCAGCGAGGTCTCGGCCCAGCATGGCGGCTTCGGCTACATCATCCGCACCAATGCCGAAGGCCAGCCGGCCGAGGCGCTGGCCGAGGACATCGCGTACCTATCGCGGGTCTGGAATGTGGTTGAGCGCCGCGGCCGTGAGGCGCCGCCGTGCAGCATCATTTATGAAGACCTGAGCCTGCCGCTGCGTGCGGTACGCGACCTGATCCGTCGTGACGTGGAGAAGGTGAAGGTTGATTCCAACGAGACCTTCGTGCAATTGGAGGCCTTCGTGGCCAAGTACATGCCGGTGCTGGCCGAGCGGCTGGAGCTGTACACCGGCGACCGGCCGATCTTCGACCTGTACGGGGTCGAGGACGAGATCGGACGGGCGTTGAATAAGCAGGTGCCGCTCAAATCCGGTGGTTATCTGGTGATCGACCAGACCGAGGCGATGACCACCATTGACGTCAACACCGGCTCGTTCGTCGGTCAGCGCAACCTCGAAGAGACCGTGTTCCGCACCAACCTGGAAGCCGCACAGGCGGTGGCGCGGCAGCTGCGGCTGCGCAATCTGGGCGGCATCATCATCATCGACTTCATCGACATGGACGACCCGGAGCATCGCCGCCAGGTGCTGCGCACGTTGGAGAAGGCACTGGCACGCGATCACGCCAAGACCACCGTGTACGAGTTCTCGCCGTTGGGCCTGGTGGAGATGACCCGCAAGCGCACCGTCGAAAGCCTGGAGCGCCAACTCTCGGAAACCTGCGGCCAATGTGGCGGGCGCGGCACCATCAAGACCGCCGAAACGGTGACCTACGAGATCTTCCGCGAGATCACCCGCGCGGTGCGCCAGTTCGATGCCGCGCGCCTGTTGGTGATCGCCTCGTCGAAAGTGGTCGCCCGCATCACCGAGGAAGAGTCCGCCGCCGTGGCCGAACTGGAAGAGTTCCTCGGCAAGAGCATCCGCTTCCAGTCCGACGACCAGTACCTGCAGGAGCAGTTCGATGTGGTGCTGCTGTGAGTCCGGGATTTGGGATCCGGGATTCGGGATTTGTAAAAGCCGGCCCCGTCATGATATGCGGCCAGCAGGAGCGTTGACGTTACCGTGCTTGGACACGCTGTAACCAATCCCGAATCCCCAATGCCCAATCCCCGCTCCTGATGCCCACCCCGCTGCGCCGCCGTCTCCGTCTGTTTCGCCGCTATGCGATCACTGCCTGCGCGCTTGCGCTGGTGGCGGTCGCGTTGTTGGTGGGCGCGGCCAGCCAGGCGCTGCCGTTGGCCGAGGAGCATCCGCAGCAGATTGCGCAGTGGCTGAGCCAGCGTGCCGGTCAGCCGATTGCGTTCGACCGGCTGCAGACCGAATGGACCCGGCGCGGTCCGCTGCTGCGGCTGGATGGGCTGCGTATCGGTCCGCACGGCGAGGTGCGCGTCGGCCAGGCCGAGGTGCTGTTGGCGATGTACGCCGGGTTGCTGCCGGGCCATTCGCTGACCGAAATACGCCTGCGCGGCCTTGCGCTGACCTTGCAGCGCAGCGACGACGGTGTGTGGTCGGTCCAGGGCATGCCCAGCGGCGGAAACTCCGATCCGTTGGATGCGCTGCGCCGGCTGGGCGAGATCCAGCTGGCCGAAGCCCGACTGCACGTGGCCGCGCCCTCGATCGGCCTGGACACCACGCTGCCGCGCATCGACCTGCGCCTGCGCGTCAGCGGCTCGACCGTGAAGGTGGGCAGCCGTAGCTGGATCGATCTCAAGCGCGCGCCGCTGACGGCGGTGCTGGAATTCGATCGCGACAGCGGCGACGGCAGCGCTTATGTGCAAGCCGATCCGGCCGACCTGTCCGCATGGGCGTCGTTGCTGCAGTTCGGCGGAATGCGCGTGGAGGGCGGTGGTGGGCGCTTGCAGGCCTGGGCGCAATTGCGCGCACGCCGGATCGCTGCAGTGAGCGTGGATGTCGACCTGCAGCAGCTCCGCCTGTCCGGGGCCGCGCTGCCGGACGAGACCGCGCGGCGCACGCTCACCTGGGAACGGCTGCAGGCGCGTGCGCGCTGGCAGACCATCGATGGCGGCTGGCGCGTGGACGCGCCGCTGCTGCGCCTGGGCCCGGCAGCGCAACTGCAGCACCTGGACGGGCTGAGCATTGCCGGCGGGCGCCGCTATGCGGTGGTGGGCAAGCATGTGGATGTCTCGGGCCTGATTGCAGCTGCCGCCTTGAGCGAGCAGTTGTCGCCCGCCTTGCGGCGTTGGCTGAGCCTGTCCAAACCGCAGCTGCGCGTGGCCGACCTGCAGGTCGCCGGCGAGCAAGGCGGCGCGATGCGCGCGCAGGGCCAGATCGAAGAGTTGGGGTTTCTGCCGGTGGGCAATGCGCCGGGCATCAGCGGCCTGCGCGGCACGATCGATGGCGATGCGCAGGGCGTGGAACTGGACCCCGCACCCGACGCCACGCTGCGCTTCGATTGGCCAACCGGCTTTGGCGTGGTGCATGAGATTCAACTGGCCGGCAAGATCGTCGGCTGGCGCGAAGGCGCTGGCTGGCAGGTCGCCACCCCGGCGCTGCGTGTGCAGGGCAAGGATTACGGCGCCAACGTGCGCGGCGGGCTGTGGTTCCAGGGCGATGGCAGCCGCCCGCGCATGCAACTGGCGGCCCAACTGGACGATGTGGCGGTGCCGGTGGCGCGCAAGTTCTGGATCCGCTCCAAGATGAGCGAGGCCGCCATCGACTGGCTCGACATGGCCGTGGCCGGCGGCACCGTCACCGGCGGCACTGGCCTGGTCAGCGGCGATCTGGACGACTGGCCGTTCGACGATAACGACGGGCGCTTCGAAGCATTCGGGCAGATTCGCGATGGCGTGATCCGCTTCCAGCCGGACTGGCCGGCGATGGAGCAGGTCCAGGCGCACCTGAGTTTTATCGGCAAGGGTTTTTCGCTGCAGGGGCAGGGCGACCTTGCGGGCACCCCGATTGCGCAGCTGGACGCGGGCATCCCCAGTTTCGCCACGTCCGAACTTTATGTCCGTGCCTCCACCCAGGCCGACGCAGCGCAGTTGCTCGGCATGCTGCGCAAGAGCCCGCTGGAGCGCCGCTATGGCGACACCTTGCGCAATCTCACCGTATCCGGCCCGGCCGCGGTGACCTTCGATCTGCTGCGTCCCCTGCGCACCCATGGCGTTGGCGGCCATCTGCAGGGCACGGTGGCATTGCAAGGTGCCAAGCTGGCCGATGCACGCTGGGATCTGGCGTTCGACCAGGTCAGCGGGCAGGCCGAGTACCGCGACACCGGTTTTGCCGCCGAGCAGTTGAGCGTGCAGCACGAGGGGCGCAGCGGCGAGTTGTCGTTGCGCGCCGGCGGGTTGGTGCAGGACCCCAAACAGGCCTTCGAAGCACGTCTTGGCGCCGCCCTGGATGCCAAGGAATTGTTCGACCGCGCACCGCAGATGGAGTGGCTGCGCCCGTACGTGCATGGCAGCGCGCCCTGGCAGGTCAGCGTGGACGTGCCGCTGCCGCCACCGGGGCAGACCACTGCCAATGCGATGCTGACGCTACGGTCTAACTTGATCGGCACCACGCTGGATCTGCCAGCGCCGCTGGACAAGGCGGCCAGCCAGCCACTGGACACCCGGGTCAAGGTGGCGCTGCCGTTGGGCGATGGCGATATCGATGTGGCCTTCGGCAAGCTGGTGGCGCTCAAGGCCAGCAGCCAAGGCGAGCAGACTGGCGTGCGTGTGGTGATGGGCACTGATACCGTCACCGAACGGCCGCCGGCCAACGGGTTGGTGGTCACGGGTCGCGCCGCTTCGCTGGATGCGATCGACTGGATCAGCCTGGCGCGCAGCACCAGCAGCGATACAGACACGCCGCCACTGCCCGGCCAGCCGGCCATTTCCAAGAAAGACGCGATGCCGTTGCAGGAGGTGGACGTGCAGGCGGACCGCTTGCTGATGATCGGCGGCGTGTTCCCGCAAACGCGCCTGCGCCTGCGCCCCACCCGCGATGCGGTAGCGGTGACGCTGGAGGGCCCCTCGCTGGCCGGCCAACTCACCGTGCCCACCGCCGATGGTGCAACCGTGCAGGGCAAGTTGAAGACCGTGCATTGGCAGCCGGTGGCGGCGCCTGCCGCGCCGGCCGCGCCAGAACCCGGCGATCCGCTGGCCGGCGCGTTGCCGGAACCTGCGCGTCGCGCCGTGGCCGAATTCGACCCGGTGTCGATCCCGCCGCTGTCACTGAATATCGACGATCTGCAGATCGGCAAAATGACCTTCGGTGCGGCCACCCTGCGTAGCAGCCGGCTCACCGATGGCATGCAGGTGGATCAGCTGCAGCTGCGCTCGGACGACCAGAACATCGGCCTCACCGGTGCCTGGCGCGGCAAGGGCGACGCAGCCACGACGCGCCTGTCGGCGCGTGTGGACAGCCGCAACCTGGGCAATCTGCTGCAGAACCTCACCCTGGGCGGCCAGCTGCGCGGCGGCGAAGGGGAGCTGGAACTCAATGCTGGCTGGGAAGGCTCGCCGACTGGCTTTGCGCTCGGCTCGCTGGACGGCAACCTCAAGGTTGAGGTGCGTAAT
The DNA here is from genome assembly GCF_000277895.2 of Xanthomonas vasicola pv. musacearum NCPPB 4379. Taxonomy (NCBI): domain Bacteria; kingdom Pseudomonadati; phylum Pseudomonadota; class Gammaproteobacteria; order Lysobacterales; family Lysobacteraceae; genus Xanthomonas; species Xanthomonas vasicola. The sequence goes on from NZ_CP034655.1 coordinate 1,744,245, forward strand.
GGCCAGTTGCTGGAAGTGGACCCGGGCGCCGGCCGCGTGCTCGGCCTGCTGAGCGTGGCGCAGCTACCGCGCCGCTTGATGTTCGACTTCCGCGATTTCTTCTCCAAGGGTCTGGCGTTCAACAAGCTGGCCGGCGAAGTGCGCTTCGGTAAAGGCTTCGCGCGCACCGATGCCATCCGCATCGAAGGCCCGGCTGCCGATATCGCCATCCGCGGGCAGACCGACTTGCGCGCGCAGACCTTCGATCAAACCGTCGACGTGAACCCCAAAGCCGGCAACCTGCTGACGGTGGTCGGCGCAGTTGCCGGCGGCCCGGTGGGTGCGGCAGTCGGCGCGGCGGCCAACGCGGTGCTCGGCAAACCGCTGGGTGCGATCGGTGCCAAGACCTATCACGTCACCGGGCCGTGGAAAGATCCGCAGGTGGACGTGGTGGAGCGCGAGGCGCGCGAGCGGGCGCCGAGCAAACCGGCCGCGCCAGCCAAGTCCGGCAAGGCAGATCCCACGCTGCGCTGACACACTTAGTCGGCGGGCGTGTCATCGCTGCCGGCACGCGTAAACATCGGCAGCCGCAGCCGCGAACGATGCCCCGGCACTGGCGGCTGCTCGGGTGCAGCCATGCCAAGAAAATAGCCGCGCTGCCATTTTTCGCGCGCTGCCGCCGATTGCGCATCGGGCAATTCATCCAGAAAGCGCGTGCGGCTGTGGGTCCAGTCGGCATGTTGCTGCGCCAGCCGCGGCGCTTCGGAAAGCGGCTTCCATTGCGGCTGCACCTGCTCGATCAACTGGCGCTGCAGCGGGAACAGATGACAGAACGGCTCGCCCGCCTCGAAGCGCACCCGCCCGGGCCGGGTGAAACGCCAGTTCATGGTGAAGGTGTGCGGGCTCCAGTCGGTTTCCACCATGCCGCTCAGCGCGCCGATGCCGTCTTTTGGCTGATTCAACGGGCCGGTGACGAACAGGTCGATGCCGGTGTCGGTGCGGAACAGGCACGGCACATGGAAGGTCAGCACGCCATAGCCGAAGTGGCTGATCGCCGGTGCATGCGTGCCTGCATCGGCGGTGATGGTGATCGCCGCCAGCGCGTCGCTGCCGTCCCAGCTGGCCTCGAAGCCGGACTGGCACAGCAGCTCCCAGCCATGCGCGTTGGCAATCGCCAGCGGCAGGCAGCGGTAGGCGTAGCGCTGGTCGGTGGCGTCCATCCACGCGCGCTCATGCGGGGCCGGGCGGATGTCCAGCGTGTGGCCGTCCAGAACGTGGGCGATGAGCTTCATGCGCGGGTGATCGGTGAAGAGCTGGCTGGCGATGATAGCTGCGCGCATGTTCAGCGGAACGACTTGTCTCCCCGGCGCGTGGGCCCCATCCTGACCACATGACCGATAACGCTCTCACTTTGGCCGAAACCCGGCTGCTGCTTCCTTCCGGCCTGGATGCCGGCCATCTCGACCGCACCTTCGGCGCCCTGCTGGGCCCGGGCATCGACTTCGGCGACCTGTATTTTCAGCATTCGCGGCGCGAGAGCTGGAGCGTGGAAGACGGCATCGTCAAGGACGGTGCGCATTCCATCGAACAAGGCGTCGGCGTGCGTGCGATCGCTGGCGAGAAAACCGGTTTTGCCTATTCCGACGACATCCATCGCGATGCGCTGCTGGAAGCGGCGCAGTCTGCGCGCGCGATCTCGCGCGAGGGCGGGGCGCAATCCACGCGCTCGCTGGTGCGTGGCAATAGCCGTGCGCTGTATCCGGCCACCGACCCGATCGACGACATGGACAGCGCCACCAAGGTGGACCTGTTGCGCCGCATCGACCAGTACGTGCGCGCTGCCGACCCGCGCGTCAAGCAGGTGATGGTGAGCCTGTCGGGCGGCGTGGATACGGTGCTGATCGCCCGCAGCGACGGCGTGCTGGCGGCCGATGTGCGCCCGCTGGTGCGCTTGAACGTGCAAGTGATTGTCGAACAGGGTGGGCGCCGCGAATCCGGTTATTCCGGCGGCGGCGGGCGTTACGGCTATGCCGAACTGTTTGCCGACGGCCGCCCGGAAGGCTTCGCCCGCGAAGCGCTGCGTCAGGCGCTGGTGAATCTGGACGCGATCCCCGCACCGGCCGGCGTGATGCCGGTGGTGCTCGGCCCAGGCTGGCCTGGCGTGCTGTTGCACGAAGCGGTGGGCCACGGTCTGGAAGGCGACTTCAATCGCAAGGGCACCAGCGTCTATGCCGGGCGCATGGGCGAGCGCGTGGCATCGCCGGGCGTGACCATCGTCGATGACGGCACCCTGGATGGCCGTCGCGGCTCGCTCAACATCGACGACGAAGGCACACCGAGTCAGTGCACCACGCTGATCGAAGACGGCGTGCTGGTGGGCTACATGCAGGACACCCACAACGCGCGCCTGATGGGCGTGGCGTCCACCGGCAACGGCCGCCGCGAATCGTTTGCGCACCTGACCATGCCGCGCATGACCAACACCTACATGCGCGCCGGCCAGCATGACCCGGAAGAGATGATCCGTTCGGTCAAGAAGGGCATCTACGCGGTGAATTTCGGCGGCGGCCAGGTCGATATCACCAGCGGCAAGTACGTGTTCTCGGCCACCGAGGCTTATCTGATCGAAGACGGCAAGGTCACCGCGCCGGTCAAGGGCGCCACCTTGATCGGCAATGGCCCAGAGACCATGCAGAAAGTGCGCATGATCGGCAACGACCTGGCCTTGGACGAAGGCGTGGGCGTGTGCGGCAAGGACGGGCAGAGCGTGCCGGTCGGCGTCGGCCAGCCCTCGCTGCTGATCGACGGCATTACGGTTGGCGGAACGCAGGCCTGAGATGCGGAGATTTGGGAATCGGGATTTGGAATTCGCAACGGCAGGAGCGCAAAGCAGTGCGTCGGGCCTTTGCCGTTTGCCGGTTCAGCAGAGGGGAATCGAGAGTCAGGATTTGGGATTGGCAACGGCTGGCACCGCCGTTGCCTCGATTGATGGATCGGGCGGATCCCTACTCGTCGTCTTCCGACGCCGATTCGCCGTCTTCCAATCCCAAATCCGCACTCTCCAATCCCTGCTCTTGCGACAGGTCGCGCAGCACCTGGAACAGTTCGCGGTAGGAGCGAGGGGGCTTGTTCTTGGCGCGTTCGTGGATCGCGTTGCGCACCAGCTGACGCAGTTGCTGGCGGTCGGCGGCCGGGTAGGCTTCCAGCAGTTCGGCCAGCGCCACGTCGCCGTCGGCGAGCAGGCGCTCGCGCCAGCGCTCGACCCGGTGAATCGCCGCCACTTCACGGCGCGCGGTCTCGCTGTTGGCATCCAGTGCATCGCGGATCGCTGCCAGGGTCTCGTCGTCCTCGCGGCGCATATGCTTGGCCAGAAACGCCAGCTGCCGCTTGTGCGCGATATGCGAGGTGATGCGCTTGCTCTCTTCGATATGCGGGATCAGCGACTCGGGCACCGGCAGCTTGGCCAATTGCGCCGGGGTCAGCGCGACCAGCTTCTCGCCCAGGTCGAAAATCTCGAGCGCTTCGCGCCGCTGCTGGCTACGGCTGGCGCCGCGAAATTCACCGGTGTCTTCATCGCGTCCGCGCATTGCCACTACATCCCGAAACCTGGTTGATAAACATCTCCGGCCTTGATCGGCCGGGCGTCGGCGGAACATTCCGCACTGAATTCAAACACTCCGGCCTCGGATGGCCGGGCTTTCGCGGACGGATCCGCGTTCCCAAGGATAAAGCATTGAACGCACTCTCCTCCGAAATCCGTGTCACCGACGACAGCCTGCAGCGCCTTGAGGCGCTCACCGACATCTCGCAGCGCCTGCTCGAGCGCGCGCGCGCCGCCGGCGCGACCCAGGCCGAAGTCAGCTGCAGCGAAGAGCGCGGCCTGGACGTCAACGTGCGGCTGGGCGACGTGGAGACGGTCGAATCCACCCGCGATCGCGGCATTGCGGTCACGGTCTACTTCGGCAAGCGCAAGGGCAGTGCCAGCACTGCGGATTTGCAGGATTCCAGCCTGGAATCCACCGTGGCGCAGGCCTGCGCGATCGCCCGTTTCACCGAAGACGACGTGGCCAGCGGCCTGGCCGACCCGGAGTTGATGGCGCGTGAGTTTCCCGAGCTGGACAGCTGGCATCCGTGGGCACTGGACGCCGATACCGCGGTGGATCTGGCGCTGGCCTGCGAAACCGCTGGCCGCGACGCTGACGCGCGCATCAGCAATTCCGATGGCGCCTCGGCCAGCACCGGGCTCAGCCTGGCGGTGTACGCCAACTCGCATGGCTTCATCGGCCGCGAGCGCGGCACCCATCATTCGATCAGCTGCGCGTTGATTGCCGGGCAGGGCGACGGTATGCAGCGCGATGGCTGGTATAGCAGTGCGCTGGCGCGCGAGGATCTGGAAGCGCCGGATGCGATCGGCCGGCATGCTGCCGAGCGCACCCTGGCGCGTTTGCAGCCGCGTTCGCTGCCCACCGGCCAGCTGCCGGTGCTGTTTGCGCCGGAAGTGGCGCGCTCGTTGGTCGGTCACTTGCTCGGTGCCGTCTCCGGCGGCGCGCTGTATCGCCGCGCCAGCTTCCTGCTCGACAGCGTTGGCACCAAGCTGTTTCCAGACTGGTTCAACATCGAAGAACTACCGCATTTGCGCCGTGGCCTGCGCTCGGCCGCGTTCGATGGCGAAGGCGTCGCGACCCGGCGCTCGGCATTGATCAACGACGGCGTGCTGCAGCGTTATGTGCTGGGCAGTTACTCCGCACGCAAGCTAGGCCTGCAGACCACTGCCAATGCTGGTGGCGTACATAACCTGCAGGTCACCGCCAACGCGGGCGATCTGGCATCGATGATTGCCGGCATGTCGCGCGGCCTACTAGTCACCGAGCTGATGGGCAACGGCGTCAACCCCGTTACCGGCGATTACTCGCGCGGCGCCGGCGGTTTCTGGATCGAGAATGGCGTGATCGCTTACCCGGTCGATGGCCTGACTATCGCGGGCAATCTGCGCGATATGTTCGCCGGCATCGAGGCGGTGGGCAGCGATGTCGATCCGCGCTCGCACGTCAAGATCGGCTCGGTGCTGATCAATCGCATGACGGTGGCTGGTGACAGCTAAACGGCATTCGTGGTGCCGAGATCGCTGGTTTTCGAGCGTTCGTTTGCTGCGCGGTGCAGGGTCACAAGCAGGCGCCGCGCGTGAGCTTGCGTGCGCGTAGCTGCAAGCGGGCGCACCACTGGTGCTTCCTGCCGCCTTTAACGAACTATGCGTAAAATGGCATGGGGCATGCGCCGGCACTCGCTACTACGCGCGCTACATACGCAATCCGGGGCGCCGGTAGATCTGGAATCCGCCTGCTGCGGGTGGACGCCAGTTCGCCGCGCTGGACGGCGCCTTCTCCGCCATTACGCTGCGCATTGCAGCTCCGGCAAGACCGCGCGCCCATGTCTTTCCGCACTGGTGGCTGGCTGAATCGTTGCTATAGTCCGCCGCACCACAACCATGCATGGGGAGACATGATGAGCGAATTCGAATCGCACGCCGTACCGCCGCCGCCGGTCGGCACCAGCAGTCCGTCGGAAGAGCGCACACTCGCGCTGGCCGCGCACCTGCTTGGCATCCTGACCTCGTTTGTCGGTGCGTTGGTGATCTGGTTGATCAGCAAGGACGCCAGCCCCTCCAAGCCGTTCGCCACCGATCAAGCCAAGGAAGCACTGAATTTCCAGATCACCGTGATCATTGCCTACGTGGCTGCAGTGATTCTGACCATCGTGTCGTTCGGCATCCTGTTCTTCGTACCGACACTGGTGTGGATCGCCAACCTGGTGCTCTGCATCCTGGCCGCGGTCAAGGCCAACAATGGCGAGCATTACCGTTATCCGTTCACGCTGCGCCTGATCAAGTAACCGGCGCGGTGCGAAACACAAAGGCCCGGCAGCAGTGCCGGGCCTTTGTCGTTTCAAACGATGACGCAATCAGTTCTGCGCCGAGGTGTTTTCGGCGAAGTACTCGTGGCTGTCGGCATTGGTGATGGCCTGCGCCGGGTTGCTGATCGCCAGACTGCGCGCGCCGGACTGGCCGTAGACGCGGTCCTACGGTGAAGTGGCTGGTTTCGTGCACCAGGGTGCCGGCCTTGGAGTCAGTGCCGGTTGTGGACGCGCTCCAAAACGCGTTGCAGACATGGATCTCGTACGGCTGGTTCGGATAGACGTAGGCATACGCATCTGCCGCATCCGCCTCGCAGCTGCAGTTGATCGTCAGCTGGCCGTTGTTCTGGTCCAGCGCATTATCGATGTTGACGAAGTTGGAGCTGACCCGGCTGTAGCGCGAGGCGTTATAGGCACCGAACCAGGTTGTGTAGCGCGCGCCTGTGCTGCCGGCATTGAGGTAGGTACGCGCGTTCTGCGAGTAGTTGCGCGCGGCAGTCACCGCACTGCCGGCCTGGCTGGTGCGGGTGGTGCTGCAGTTGAGGTAGTTGATGCCGTTGACCACAGCCGTCGGGCCGACGCTGAGCTGGCGCTGCACGCCACGGCGCGCGCCGTCCAGCCACACGGTAAGCGGGGTGCTGGTGGCCACGGCCGGCTCGCCGTTGGCGGTCTTCATCAGGCTGCCGTCGGAAAAGGAGGCGTACTGCAGCGCCGAGCGCACCTGGATGGTGTAGTTGCCGCTGGTGGACAGATCGTAGGCGCCGGCCAGATCGACCTCGCCCTTCACGCTCTGGCCCGGCTGCAGGATGGTGAAGTCGGCCGCCTTGGGCAAGCCGCGCTTGACCAGGCGCCCGGTGTAATCCACTGGCTTGCCGTCGCGGCTCACTTCCAGAATGCCGTTATCCAGCGACTTCAGCGGCAGCTGATAGGTCGGCACGCGTGCAATCTGGCTGCTGTTGTTGGTGACGGTGACGGCGATCTTGCCTTGATGGCGGCCAGCCTGGTCGGCCACCGGCGACAGTTCGATGGTCAACGGAACCGGGCCGCGCACGGACTGCGCCTGCGCCGATCCGAGTATGCCGACAACGGCCAGCGTGCCTGCTGCAAACGATGCGAAAAAAACGTTCTTCACCAGTGACTCTCCGTGTGATCGGGGGATGTCCGCGGATGCGGGCAACCCAAACCTAGGCAGGACGAGCGGGCACGACAAGTTTTTTTATTTCGTATATTTTGTTTTGAAATTTATACTGAAAGGCTCGGAAATATCGTCTATGTTGATAATTCAGCTTAAAAATGTGCAGTCCGTCATATGTTGCGGGCTGGCGCGTGTCAGTCGCTGACACAAATGCACGCAGGAAAAGTTTCGATATGTGATCAAGTTCTCTTTTTGAGAGATCACACTACAGACGTTGACCTTGCGCTGGCGCACGGAGTGCGCAAATAGTTCCTGCGAGGCTGGTTTTATGTCTCGCACGGCCGATATGTGGCCGTACAGACGACCACATGCTATGGCATCTAATCGAATGCCAAAGACCGGTTCGGGTATCTGCTACACCCGCTCATTGCAGCGTGTAACGGCGTGACAACTGCGTCTAGTGCGCGCGGTCCACCGCAAACCGGCCCAAGCTGGCCAATATTTCGCCTGGTTGCCCATAGGGCTGCAGCACGTCGTGCATGCGCGTGGCCAGTTCGGCCAGCTTCGCCTTGGCGCCTCCCATCCCGAGCAGAGCGGGGTAAGTGGATTTGGATTGCGCCGCGTCCTTACCGGCGGTCTTGCCCAACTGCGCCGAGCTCGATTCCACATCCAGGATGTCATCGCGCACCTGGAACGCCAGGCCCAGCGCGTCGGCAAATGCGCCAAGACGCTGCTGGTCGTCCGCCGCTGCGCCGCCCGTGAGCGCGCCCATACGCACCGCCGCTCGGATCAACGCGCCGGTCTTGAGCGCATGCATGCGTTGCAGGTCCTGCAACGGCTGCAGTTGCCCGGTCGCATCCATATCCAGCGCCTGGCCGCCGCACATGCCGGCCGCCCCCGCAGCCGTCGCCAGGCTCTGCATCCAGCCCACGCGCAGTTCGGCGCTGGTGGATGCTGCGGCCAGCAGTTCGAAAGCTCGTGTCTGCAAGGCGTCGCCGGCCAGAATCGCGGTGGCTTCGTCGAAGGCGATATGCACGGTGGGCTGGCCGCGCCGCAGCGCGTCGTCGTCCATCGCCGGCAAGTCGTCGTGCACCAGCGAATAGGCGTGAATCAGCTCCACCGCCACCGCGGGCGTGTCGAGCTGGTCCTCAGCAGCGCCGAACAATGCGCCGCTTGCATAAACCAGCAGCGGACGCATGCGCTTGCCACCGCCCAGCACTGCGTAGCGCATTGCTGCATGCAGGCGCTGCGGCGCATGCGTAGCGCTCGGCAAGCCGGCCTCCAGGCTGCGTTCGGTGCGGGCGATCCAGTGGTCGAACAGCGCCGAACTCATCTCAGCCGTCCAGCGACGGCGGTTCGAAGGCTTCGGCAAGCTCGGGGCGGGCAGGGTCGGTCAACAGGCGCACGCGCAGTTCGGCCTGTTCCAGCGCCTGCTGGCAGTCGCGGTACAACCCGATGCCGCGTTCGTAGGCCGTGAGCGATTGCTCCAGGCTCAGATCGCCGACCTCCAGCTTCTGCACCAGTTGCTCGAGTTCTTCCAGCGACTGTTCGAAGCGGGCAACCGGGGACGTTTCGTTCAAGGACTTCTTGGCCATCGCTAAAGTGTGCGGCGCGCGCGCAGGCGGGTCAATTCGCATCGGCAGCTGCGCGCCATTGCAGCGATGCGGCGTTGGCCTGTAACCATGCGTCCAAGTTGCCGGAAATGATGCGATCGCCGGCGGCAAATACCTGCGTGCCTTCCCACAGGATCGGCAGGCGCTCGCGTTCCCATGGCGGTAAATCCAGCGCCTGCAGCAGATGTTTGAGTTGATGCGAATGCGCGCGCCGCGGCAACACGATGCGCTCGCCGCCCTGGCGTGCGCGCGCCAGCAGCGGTTGTGCAAAACGCAGGCCGGGCGCGCCGAGCAAGCGCAACTGCGCACCATCGGGCAATTGCAGCGGCACTGCGCCATCCCACGACGCTTGCCAGTCTGACGGCCAGACCGCAGCGGGGCGATGCAGAAACAGGCACTGACGCCAACGGCGGATTTCCATTTGCTGCCACGCGAAGCATGCTTGCCGGTCTGCGGCGTAGTGGTCGATTTCCCGTTCCAGTGCGGCCACGCCTTGCGCCGGCAGTGGGGGCGCGTGAGCAGCGCTCACCCACGCGCGCAACAGCCGTGCTCTTCGTTCGATAGGTTGCGCACGCAACGCGTGCAGATCCAGCGCGCCGCTTGCGGTGCGCACGCTGGGCAACAACGCCATGTCCTGCTGCAGCAGTAATGCGCTGGCATCGGCGCTCAGTTGCGCACTGCGCGCCAGCGCACCGGCTGCTTGCGGCCAGCGTTGCTGCAGCAACGGCAACACCTGGCTGCGCAGGAAATTGCGGTCGTGGCGTGGATCGGCGTTGCTGGGATCTTCGATCCAGCGCAACCCTTGCGCGAGCGCATAGGCGAGCAGATCGGCGCGGGCATGCGCCAGCAACGGGCGCCACAGCGTGCCGTTGGCGAAGGGGCGCTGCGGGCGCATCGCCGCCAGTCCTTCCGGGCCGGAGGCGCGCAGCGCACGCAGCAGGAATGTTTCAGCCTGATCGTCGCGATGGTGCGCCAGCGCCAGCCATTCGCCAGCGGCGAGTGCGTGCGCGAATGCAGTGTGGCGCGCGTTGCGTGCTGCCGCTTCCAGACCAAGGCCGCTATCGCGCTCGACGTGCACCTGCACGATCTGCAACGGTACCTGCAGCGCATCGCAGCTGCGTTGGCAATGCGCGGCCCAGGCGTCTGCATCGGTATGCAGCCCGTGATGCACATGCAGCGCGCGCAATCCTGCTTGGCGATAGCGCGGCGTCGCCGCCAGCAAATGCAGCAGCACGTTGGAATCCATCCCGCCGCTGTAGGCCAGCAATACCGGGCCGGGCGGAGTGGTGGGCAGCAGTAGCGGGGTATCGATCACCACAGGCGCGATCCTGCGACCAAGACTGCGCGCCCAGCGAGCGGGCGTTGAACGCGTTGCGTGATTGCCGAGCGATGCCTTGATTGGCGCGTTGTCTGCAAGCGCCATATCTGTGCGCCAAAGCTACGGCCCTGGGGCGAATCTAGCGCGGCTCGGGTATCACGGTCACCGCACCAATCCCCTGCGACCAACCTGATCGCAAAGCTGGCGGTGCGGAGCTGTAGACGTTCCCAGCTGTTACCGCCCATCAACTCCATTGTCTTTTGTACGCGACAACTGCGGCGCTGGTGTACTGCTACCGCGTCTAGGGCATCGCGCTTTTTTGCGTGGCCACTGCACCGATCGCCCTCGGCTAGCCTGACCGCAGCGATGGTGCCCCTGACCTGCAGCGGTTCCAAGGCGTTGCCGCATAGCGCGCTGGCGATGCCATGCGAGCGGATTAAGTGACCACGCTGCGGACGCCTCATGCGTCGGCTCGCCTCCCGTTGCAGCAGCACCGCTTACGCATCAGCGCTTGACCGCAGCCTCGAACGTAGCCGGCTTGGGCAACTCGACCGGAACGCCGGCGGCATCGCAGGTGCCGGCCTTGCACAGGCGCTCGCGCAGGCGCGGAGTGGCCTGGACGATGACGTGGTAGATCACGTTCTCTTCCAGCGTGCCGCGGAATGCAGCGCTGCCAGGGCCGGTGGCCCAGATGCCGACGTCTTCGCCGCCGTGGCTTTCGGATTTGGTCGGCACCAGCGACTCCTGCATATAGCTGGGCGCTTCGGTGTCCACATGGGTCAGGTCCGGGCGGCCGGCAGCCGGCTCGCTGCTGCTGGGCTCATGCGGATACTTTTTTGGGCCGGCCGGCTGCGCGTTGCTGGCGCCGGTGTAGCCGGGGCCATTGGCGTAGCTGAGCGTGGTGTACGGCTGGCCAGCCAGATCGGTGGCCAGCTGGCTGCGGTCGCCTTCTTCGCCGCCGGTACCGCGCACCTTGCCCAGGATGGGATTACCGCGCACCGGGTAGCCAACGAAGTTGAGCGTGTGCGAATGGTCGGCGGTGACAATGATCAGCGTGTCCGGCGGCGCAGTCTGCACAGCAACGCGCACGGCATCGGACAGCGACACGGTTTCATCCAGCGCGCGGTAGGCGTTGCCGGCGTGGTTGGCATGATCGATACGGCCGCCTTCGACCATCAGCACGAAGCCGTTGGTATCGCGCGACAGCGACTGGATCGCGGTGCGGGTCATTTCGGTCAGGCTGGGCTCGCCCTGCGGGGTGCGGTTGCGGTCGTGATCGAACTGCATGTGGTCCGGCTCGAACAGGCCCAGCAACGCCGGTGCGCCGGCTACTGCCTTCAGTTGTTGCTCGTTCCAGACATAGGCGCCCTGCGGATGCGCCTGTTTCCACTCGGCGACCAGATCGCGGCCGTCCAGGCGCAGGCCCACCTTGTCGTCGTATTCGGGGTCGCGCTCCTGCACGGTCTGGAACTGGCTGCGTCCTCCCCCCAACACCACCTGCGGGCCACGGCCGTAGCGGGCAGTGGAGAGCAACTGCTGGGCGATGTCCTGGCAGCCGGCAGTGCGTGCCGACTCGGGAAGGTCGGTGTCGTTTTCCCAGTTGCGGTCCGGCGAATGCGCATAGGTTGCCGCCGGCGTGGCATGGGTCAGACGCGTGGTGGTGACGATGCCGGTGGCCATGCCGGCGCTGTCGGCCAGCTGCAGCCAACTCAGCAGGCCCTTATTCAAGCTGTCAGCGCAATCGCTGCGGTTGCCGCTGCTGACCCCGATAGCGCCCATATGCGACTTCACCCCGGTGGTGATCGCGGTCATCGTGCCGGCCGAATCCGGCGTCTGCGAATCGGTGTTGTAGGTCTTGCTGAAGGCGGTGGCGGGAAATTGCTCCCACGACAGCAGGTTCTCTTCGCCCGGCCCGCCCTTGCGCTGGCCGTCCAGGATGCGCGCGGCGGCGACCGTGGTCAGGCTCATGCCATCGCCCAGGAACAGGATCACGTTGCGCGCCTTGCCGGCCATGGCGCCATTGCCGGCCGCGCGTGCGGCGCCGGAGCGGTACCACCATTGCGGGGTTTCGCCGGCCGGGTGCGCGACCTGCGGCACCTCTACGCGGACCGATGCAGGTGCAGAGGCGGTGCTCCCGGTGGTGGAGGCGCAGGCGGCGACGCACAGCGTGGTCAGGGCGGCGAGGGTGGGCAGGCAATAACGCATCGGCATCGAACTCGTGGCTGAATCAATGCCCATTATGCCGCGACGGGTGGTGTCACACCGATGACACAGCGCTGTTCCAGCTGTGGTCTCGCGGGCAGCGCAGGCCTGGGCTATGGTGCATGCACTCTCCCCGGAAGATTCGACGACATGAAACTGGTTGCGGCCTGGTTGCGCATTCCGTTCTGGCAGCGCGTGGTGGCCGGCTTTGCGCTGGGTGCGATCGCCGGTGCGGCCATGGGGCCGGCCGCCGATGTGTGGTTCGGTCCACTTGGCGATCTGTACGTCACGCTGATCAAGATGATCGCGATCCCGCTGGTGTTCTTCGCGGTGATCAATGCGATCTCGTCCTTGCACGGGCAAAAATCGGTCGCCGCGCTCGGCGGGCGCACATTTTTGTGGTTCGTCATCACCGCGGCATTGGCGGTGGGCGTGGGCCTTGCGGTCGGCACGATCATGCAGCCGGGCGCTGGCCATTTCAGTTTGAGTGTGGATTCGGCCTGGAAGCCGCGCGATGTGCCCAGCCCCATCAAGGTGCTGCTGGACGTGGTGCCGTCCAACCCGTTCTACGCACTGACCGGCATCGGCACCAAGACCAATGCGGCCGGCGAAACGGTGCTGGCGGCGGGGCGTGGTTCAATCCTGCCGGTGATCTTCTTCGCCGGGTTGCTGGGGTTTGCGATGGTCAAGCTGGGTGAGCGTGTCGCCGAGGCGCGCAAGCTCACCGGGCAGATGAGCGACATCATGATCCAGGTGACGCGCTTCGTGCTGGAGATGACCCCGCTCGGGACGTTTGGCCTGATCGCCAGCCTGGTCGGCAGCTACGGTTTTGCGAAACTGCTGCCGTTCGGCAATTTTGTGCTGGCGCTGTATGTGGCCTGCGCGATCCATATTCTGGTCGTCTACAGCAGCCTGTTGCTCGCACATGGGCTTAACCCGTGGAAGTTTTTCCGCGGTGCCGCGCCCGGCATGCAGGTGGCGTTTGTCAGTTCGTCGAGCTTTGCAGCAATGCCGGTGGCGATGCGTTCGATCACGCATAACCTGGGTGTCAGCAAGGATTACGCTGCATTTGCGGTGCCGTTGGGCGCCAGCATCAAGATGGACGGCTGCGGCGCCATCTTTCCCGCGTTGTGCGCAGTGTTCATTGCGCAATACACCGGGGTGCCACTGACCGCCAATCAGTATTTCGTGGTGCTGCTTGCCTCGGTGCTCGGCAGCTTCGGCACGGCCGGCGTACCCGGTACAGCGGTGATCATGGCGACCGTGGTGCTGAGTGCAGCCAATCTGCCGCTGGAAGTGATCGGCTATCTGTATGCGATCGATCGCATCCTCGACATGATGCGCACCATGACCAACGTCACCGGGCAGATGCTGGTGCCGGTGCTGGTGGCCAAGGAGACCGGCTTGCTCGACAAGAGTATCTACGACGCGGCGTCGACCAATGTCGGGTTGGAAGATCCGCCCGCCGACAGTGCCAAGCCACTGCGCTGAGGCTGCTGCATGCGTGCCGGATTTCCCATGCTGCGCGAACGGCTGCAGCAACTGCCCGAGCTGGACAGCGTCGATGGCGTGTTCGTGCAGCGCGGGTTGGCTGACGACCCGTTCGAGCAGCAATATTTGGAGATCCGGCACAAGGAAGGGCGACTCTACACCGATGCGCAGGTGCGCAGCCTGCCGCGTCCGAGCGGAAAACTCGGGGCAACGCTGGAATGGCGCGTGCGCGCGCTGTCCAGCAGTTTGCTGATGCAGCACCTGCAGACGCGCGCCAACGAAGGCGCCATCCTTGAGCTCGGTTGCGGTAATGGCTGGCTATCGCGGTTGCTGGCGCAGTCGCTGCAACGCGACGTCTGCGGCATCGACGTCAATCGCACCGAACTTACCCAGGCCGCGCGCGTATTTGGCCACGAGGAACGCCTGAGTTTCGTTGCTGCCGATATCCAGACGGTATCGCTGCCACGCGATGTATTCGACGTCATCGTGCTGCCGGCCTGCGTGCAGTATTTCGCCGACCCTGCCGCATTGATCGTGCGCTTGCTCGCCCACCTGCGCGAGGAGGGCGAGCTGCATATTCTCGACAGCCCGCTCTACGCCACGCCGCAACGCGGCCAGGAAAGCGCCGCACGCAGCCTGCGCTATTTCACCGAGCTGGGCGTTTCAGAACTGGCTGCGCATTACCACCAACACACCTACGCTACGTTCGATCGCTTTGCTGTGCAGTGGTTGTTCGACCCGCGGCGCTTGAGCGCGCGCGCGCGCCAGGTGCTCCGATTGCCGCAGCCGCACTTCCCATGGCTGTGTCTGCGTAAGCGGGATAACGTTGGGGTGATTGGCAGTTGAGTGTGCGTGTTGACGTTGTCTGATAACGCGAAGCAGCGTGAGTCAGGCGATCTGACGATGGCGCTTCTCGGGCTCACGCGATGAATCTCAAAGCATCCAGCATCTTGGTGGATGGACAAGCGTGAGATGAGGCTTGCCGATGCCAGTAGCGCGCTCACGTCGACAGGTACGGCGATTACGTTGCAGGTACGCCGAGTCTCCACCCACATGGCACACTTTCAGCTCATCCATTGACGAGGGCGGGCGGTGATTGGCCAACAGCGTGATCTGACATTTCGTTTTCTGGCCGAGCCCAGCGACGTCAACTTCGGCGGCAAGGTGCATGGCGGCGTGGTGATGAAGTGGATCGACCAGGTCGGCTTTGCGGCGGCCAGCGGGTGGAGCGGGCATTACTGCGTCACCGTGGCGGTGGGCGGCATTCGTTTCGTGGCGCCGGTCCGCATCGGCGATCTAGTCGCGGTGTCGGCCAAGCTGGTCTACACCGGCCGCAGCAGCATGCATTTCGCCATCGATGTACGCGCGCGCAGCCCGATGGGTGGCGACTCGCGCCTGTGCACGCACTGCATCATCGTGTTTGTGGCGATGGACCCGGACGGCGTCACCCCGGTGGAAGTGCCATCCTGGCGTCCGGACACGCCGGAAGATCAGCGCCTGGCGGAATACGCGCTCAAGGTGATGGAATTGAGCAAGGGCATCGAGGACACCATGGCCTATTACAGGGCCGATACCTCGCAGTAACTGGCATCGTGAGCGCGTGTCAGGTCATCTGGCCGATGGGCCGGGTGATGCGCTGCAGGCAGTTTGTGGCCCAGCTCGTTTGGCATGCGAGCCAGCATGCGCTAGTACATGCCACGCAGCGTGCGCATTGAAGTAGCCCCCAGCCCACGCAACAAAAAGGCCGCGAGATCATCGCGGCCTTTCATAACTGAGGCGAAGCAAGCGGGGCTTTACAGCACCCGACGCGCCTGGATGAACTTCTCGCTCCAGTAGCCGCTCGCCAGCGAATCCACGCGCACGTCCTTGCCGCGGCTGGGTGCGTGCAGGAACTTGCCGTCGCCGACCACCAGGCCGACATGGTCGATACGGCCGCGCTTGCCGAAGAACACCAGGTCGCCAGCCTTCACCGCGCTTGGATCCTTGATCAATTCGGCCGATTCGTCGCGGGCGATGTCGCGCGAGACGCGCGGCAGGTCGATGCCGAGCGCGGTCTTGAACACGTAGCCGACCAGGCCGCTGCAGTCAAATCCTTCGGTGGACTCGCCGCCCCAGACATACGGGGTGCCGAGCAGTGCCATGGCGCGCTGCAGGATCACCTGCACACGGCTGTCGGCCACGGCGTTCTGGGCAGCGTTGACCGCGCTCTGCGAAACGTCGTAATTGGCAAGCAGGCGGCTGAGGTCGCCGGCAAACATTGCCGAGCGGTCCATCAGGGGAATGGCGTCGTTGGCGGCCAGGTGCGGAAGCAGGGCGGCCAGTGTTGCGGTGGCAGCGGCGTCGGCGCGGCTGCGGGTTGCGGCTTTCTCGGCGGCGACGGCGCTGTCTGGTGTGGTCGTCTGCGGAGCGGATGGTGTGGTGTTGGCGGTCTGAGCTAACGCGGGAAGTGCTGCAAGCCAGAGTGCGGTGGCGCATAGCAGGCGGAGCGGTTTGCGGGGCGGAAGCGGTGCGGCGCCAGTATTGGTCTGTTCGTCGTTCGTCACGCGGGAATCACAGGTCTGCTGTCGATGCGAGATGATGCCTTGGTGAATGAATTGTTACGTTTAAAAATAGTTAAATTTCCGTTTTATGAATTGTGATGTACGTCACTATTCAGTGCAAAACCCGCTTTGAACCTGAATAATGGTCGCGCCAGTAGGCTCCATCAAGAAAATCCAAGCGAACTGTACCGCCAGTGGTAGGCGCATGCACGAAGCGACCTTCACCGACATAAATACCGACATGGGTCACGCTGCCGCCGGAGCCGAAAAACACCAGATCGCCGGTGGCAAGCCGCTCCGGCGGGATGCGTGGGCCCTGGATCGCGGCCAGCTCGCGCGAGGTGCGTGGCAGCGCGAGTGCCAGCACGTCCTTGTACACATAAGTCACCAGCCCGCTGCAGTCGAAGCCGGTCTCGGGCGTGTTGCCGCCGAACCGGTACGGTGTGCCCACCAGCCCCAATGCGCGCATCAAGATGTTGTTGGCGGCGGCCGGGTCGGCCGGTGGCACCTGCGGCCACACGCGCGCTGCCGGCGGCGGTGCGGCTGGGCGCCGGACCGGCGCGTGCGACGAACAACCGCCCAAGAGCAGAAGACCCAGCAACAAGCTGGCCGCAACGCGCCGGGGGCGGGCGGCGAAAACTGGCGTGATATGCATGGAGCCGGGATAATGGGGGATTCGAAAGGTCGCCATGATGGCGGCGCACCCGGCGGCCGACAAGCCGTCCTCCACCGTCTGCCACCGGGCAGCCCATTCAGAGCCAGGCATGAAGATCGAAAAAGACAGCGTTGTCCGCTTCCACTACACCGTTTCCGAGATCGGCCAGGAGCCGATCGAGAGCTCCAAGGAGCGTGACCCGTTGGCGATCATGATCGGCCACGGCAACATCATCCCGGGCCTGGAAGCGGCCATGATGGACAAGGAAGCCGGCGAGAGCTTCGGCGTGGACGTCAAGGCCACCGACGCCTACGGCGAATACCGCGAAGGCCTGAGCCAGCGCGTGCCCAAGAAGCATTTCGGCGCCACCAAGCTGGTGCCCGGCACCCAGGTTGTGCTGCAGACCAACTTCGGCCCGCGCGCAGTGACGGTGCAGAAGGTCGGCATGAGCGTGGTCGATGTGGACCTCAACCACCCCATGGCCGGCAAGGATCTGCATTTTGATGTGGAAATCATCGAAGTGCGCGAAGCCACCGCCGAAGAGCGCGACCATGGCCATGTGCACGGCGATGGCGGTCATCACCACTAAGACCGAGCTGGCATGTGGTTGCGCGGTAGTCGGGGTCGACAGGGCGCGCGCGTGCAACTGTCGTATGCCGATTGGGCGCTGCGATATTGCATAAGATCTACGCAGGTCGTGCCTACGCATCGGTCTGTCGCAGCGCTTGCGTGATTGCTGTTCCTGACGGCCCGCCCCATCGGCGGGCCGTTTGCATTCTGCGGCGCGCGACGCCGCACCTGGTTGCCTGAGCCGTGATGATATCCCGCAACGTGCTGTTCCCCATTGCTGCGACCGAGCGCATCGTCGTGCTGGACGTCCTGCGCGGCTTTGCGCTGCTGGGCATCCTGCTGATGAACATGGAAGCCTTTGTCGGCCCGCTCGATCTGGCCATGACCGGCGTGGAGCCGCATTGGCACGGTGCCGACCGGGTTGCCGATGCGCTGGTCTACGTGTTCGTGCAAGGCAAGTTCTATACGCTGTTTTCGCTGTTGTTCGGGATGGGCTTTGCGGTGATGGCACAGCGGGCCACGCAGGCCGGGCGCGCGTTCTTCGGCCTGTATCTACGTCGTGCTCTCGGGCTGTTGGCAATCGGCCTTGCCCATGCCTTGCTGGTGTGGTCCGGTGATATTCTGGTGACCTACGCGCTACTGGCATTACTGCTGCTGAGCGCGCGCAATGTGCCAACAGTCACTCTGCCGTGGTTCGCTGCGTTGGTTTACCTGTGCGCACCTGGGTTGGTCCTGTTGTATAGCGTGGCCGGCGAATTGGCGCAGGCCGATCCAACTGCGTCTGTGCAGTGGAAAGCCGCCATGGCCGATGCCGCGCAGCAGGCAATGGCGAATGTGCAGGCGCAGCGCGCCGCATTTGGCAGCGGCACCTATGTGCAGGCGACTGCGCAGCGATGGCATGACTTTCAGGAGGCGATGACAGGCCTCAGCATCAACGGCCCGTCCATGTTCGGTATGTTCCTGCTCGGTATTTGGTTTGTACGCAGCGGTGCGATCGCCACGCCCGAGCGCTTCCCGCGCTTGTTTGCAACGCTGCGCTATGCCGTGTTGCCGCTTGGGCTAGGCGTGATGCTGGTAAGTTATGCATTGGAACCGTGGATCGATCCGGCGCGGCTGGACATGCGTTTGTCAGTTGCCTTTGCGCTGTCGCTGATCGCCGGGCCGTTGATGTGCCTGGGCTATGCCGCATGGGTGGTGCGCCTGGCACCACATCTGGCGTGGCTTGCGCCAGCGGGGCGGATGGCATTGAGCAACTATCTGATGCAATCGCTGGTGTGCACCGCAATCTTCTATAGCTACGGGCTGGGTTATTTCGAGCAGTTGCCGCGTGTGTGGCAATTGCCGTTCGCGCTGGCGCTGTTCGCGTTACAGGTGCTGCTGAGCCGGTGCTGGCTGTACTGGTTCCGCTTCGGGCCGATGGAATGGCTGTGGCGCAGCCTGACCTATCTGCAGGTGCCGCCGCTGTGGCGCGGCGCCAAGCGCGCCGGATAGCGCCTGCATGCGCGTCATTCGCGATGATGTGCTGGTGATTGGTGCGGGCGCGATTGGCCTGGCCACCGCGCTGGCGCTTGTTGAAGCGGGCCGGCAAGTGGGTGTGCTCGATGCCGGTGCGCCTGGTGCGGCGACTTCTTACGGCAATTGCGGCACCATCACGCCCAGCCATGCACCGCCGCTGGCGGCACCCGGCATGCTTGCGCAGGCAGTGAAATGGATGTTCACCCCGGATGCGCCGTTGTATATCCCACCACGTCTGGATCCAGGCTTGTGGCGCTGGCTGCTGCGCTTTGCACAGCGCTGCAATGCACGTGATTGGCAGTCCAGTGCACAGGCACGCGCGGCGTTGTTGCACGATGCGCGGCAGCGCTTCGACGAGTGGGTGGTGCGTTATGCGCTGGACTGCGAATTTCGTAACGACGGGTTGGATTACGTGTTCGGCGATGCGCGTCGCTTTGCGCAGTATCGGGACGAATGCGCGCTGCTTGCGCAATGGGGCATCCAGGCAGAAGTGATCGATGGTGCGGACTATGTGCGCCAGGATCCCGCATTTCGCGATGGCATTGCTGGCGCGATCCATTTCCCTGGCGATGCGCATCTGCGCCCGGAGCGTTACACCGCTGAGCTGGCGAGAGTGCTGCGCGCACGTGGCGTGGAGATCGATGCGCACTGCCGCGTGCAGGCACTCACGCCTGATGGAGCTGGAACCTGCGTGCAGACCGAGCACGGCAAGCGCTTCGCGCGCGAGGTGGTTGTCGCGACCGGGCCGTGGTCGCCGGTGCTGGCGGCGCAACTTGGCCTGCGTTTGCCGGTGCAGGCTGGCAAAGGCTATTCGATCACCTACAGCGCGCCGCCGCTGATGCCACGTCGCCCGGTGGTGCTGAAGGATCGCTGGGTGTTTGTGGTGCCGTGGCGTGACCGCCTGCGCATCGGCAGCACGATGGAATTTTCCGGGCGCGATACGCAGCTCAATGCCACACGCCTGGCAGCATTGGAACGTGCAGCGGCCGAATACCTGCATGCGCCGTGCGGTCCCGCAGTGATCGAACGCTGGTACGGATGGCGGCCGATGACCTGGGACGACGTGCCGGTGTTGGGCGCGGTGCCTGGCCATCCTCACGTCTGGCTCGCAGCCGGACATGGCATGCTCGGCATCAGCATGAGCACTGCAAGCGGACAATTGATGGCCGACCTGATCACGGGCCGCGCACCTGCGCTGGACCCGCATCCTTACCGGGCGGAGCGATTCGCATGAGTGCGCGTTACGACTACGACGTGGTGATTCTTGGCGGCGGCTCCGGCGGCCTTGCCGCGGGATTTCGCGCAGCAAAACATGGCGCGCGCGTCGCGATCATGGAGCCCAACGAATTGGGCGGCACGTGCGTCAATCTTGGCTGCGTGCCGAAAAAGGCGATGTGGCTGGCTGCCGATCTAGCGGGCAAGATCGAGCTGGCAGCTGCATTGGGATTCGATGTGCCGCGTCCGACGCTTGCTTGGCAGGAGCTGGTCACGCATCGGCAGGGGTATATCGCCAACATCCACGCCAGCTATCGACGCCGCCTCAACGAAGATGGTGTGGTGTTGATCCCGCAGCGCGGTGTGCTGCAGGACTGCCATACCATCATGGGCAGCGACGGCGTGTCAGTGACCGCCGAGCACATCGTGATCGCCACCGGTGCCCACCCGTTGCGCCCGGACGTGGAGGGCGCCGAACATGGCGAGGTCTCCGACGATTTCTTCAATCTCTGTCATGCGCCTGAGCAAGTCGCCATTATCGGCGGCGGTTATATCGCTGTGGAAATCGCCGGGTTGCTGCAAGCCTTGGGGAGTCGGGTGCATCTGTTTGTGCAAGGCGAACGCTTGCTGGAGCGCTTCGATGCGGAACTGACCTTGCAGTTGGCCGACAACCTGCGGCATCTGGGTGTGCGGCTGCATTTCGGTTTCACCACCACCGCGCTGGAGCGTGATGCGCGCGGCGCGCTGCGTGTGCATGGGCATCCTGTGCATCCGCGCGAGCAGGGCAACGATGTTTTCGACAAGGTGTTCTTTGCAGCAGGCCGCCGCGCCAATACTGCCGGGCTGGGCCTGGACACGGTGGGTGTTGCGCTCGGCGACAAGGGCGAGGTGCTGGTGGACGATGGCCAGACCACCAGCGTGCCGAATATTCACGCGATCGGTGATGTGGGCGGCAAGGTCGGGTTGACGCCAGTGGCGATCGCTGCGGGCCGCAAGTTGATGGACCGTCTGTTCGGCAATCAACCGGATGCGCGCATGGACTATGAGGGCGTGCCCAGCGTGGTGTTTTCGCACCCGCCGCTTGGCAATGTCGGGCTGACCGAAGAACAGGCACGCGCCCGTTACAACGGTGAGGTGCGCGTGTATCGCAGCAACTTCCGCCCGATGCTGCACGCGCTGGCCGATGCACCGCAGCGCAGTTTGTTCAAGCTGGTGTGCGTGGGCGAAGAAGAACGTGTGCTCGGCGTGCATCTGCTGGGCGAGAGCGCCGAAGAAATGCTGCAAGGCTTTGCGGTGGCGGTGAAGATGGTCGCGACCAAGCGCGATTTCGATGAGACCGTAGCGATTCATCCCACCTCGTCTGAAGAGATTGTGTTGATGCATTGAGGCCGGTCTAGCGGGTGTGGGAGGTCAGGGTGCTGGTGACGTCCTGACCAGCGCGCTCTCGAAGTCTGATGAAAATAGCGGCAGCAGCGGACCATGCCGCGATCTAGCATCGAGCTGTGACGCTTCTACCGGTCGTGCCCTCATCCGGCGCTGCGCCCCAGCTTCTCCCGATGGGAGGGGGGATTAGAGCCCCTCTCCCCGCGGGAAAGGGGTTGGGGTGAGGGTTCGGTACAAGCATTCGGTACAAGCGACTCACCAATCCAGCGCGATCTGGTGCTCAAGGTGGGTTTATTTTTTACCCAGGGGCGAACGACGACTCATTGCGTTGCCTCGGCGGTTTGCTTTGCAGCGCCCGTACCCTCACCCCAACCCCTCTCCCGGGGGAAGAGAGGCTGTTAGCCTCCCCTCGCGTGAAGGGGCGATGCGTACACACACACCCATCAGCTGACATGCTTGTGCGATGTCCAAATCTCGCCATCCAGCGCCGCGCCACTCTTCCAGCCCTTCTGCGCGTGCCCGCTCCAAGGGTGAGGCGCTGTCCGGCGAGCAGGCGCGGCTGCGGATTCTTGAGGTGATTCGCGCGATTCCCGTGGGCGAGGTCGCCGGTTATGGGGAAGTGGCTAAGCGCGCCGGTTTGCCGGGCCGTGCGCGGCTGGTGGCGCGCGTGCTCAGCGGCAACGATGACTCGCAGCTGCCCTGGCATCGTGTATTGCGCAGCGATGGCCGGATCGCCTTGCCCGACGGCTCGGCGGGCTATCGCGAGCAATGCCAGCGGCTGCGCGCCGAAGGCGTCCAGGTGGAACAGGGCCGTGTGCGCCGGCCCAGTGCGGCGCAGCGCTTGGATGCGGCCGTGTGGGGGCCTTCATAAGCCTGCCGTTATCATCGGCAGCATTCCGAAGGATGCCGCCATGCCTCAACTGCCACCCATTACCAAAGCATTACTGATCGCCAACATCGGCTTGTTCCTGCTGCAATGGGCGGTGGGCGACCTGAGTGCCGACGTGTTGCCATCTGACAGCGTGTTGTCGTGGCTGATGTTGTGGCCGCTGTCCAATGGTTTCGATGCGTTTTCGCCGGGCGCCAGCTTCATGCCCTGGCAGCTGCTGACCTACGCATTCCTGCATGGCGGCTTCAACCACCTGTTCTTCAACATGCTGGCACTTTTCATGTTTGGGGCGCCGTTGGAACAGACCTGGGGCCAGAAGCGCTTTCTGACCTACTACCTGGTGTGTGTAGCCGGTGCAGGCGTGTGTCAGCTGTTGATGGCCTGGTTTACGCAAAGCGTAGCGCCGGTGGTGGGCGCGTCGGGCGGTGTGTTCGGCCTGCTGTTGGCCTACGGCATGTTGTTCCCAAATCAGCGCGTGATGCTGCTGTTCCCGCCGATCCCGATGAAGGCGCGTACGTTCGTGATCGTGTTCGGCGCGATTGAACTGTTCCTCGGCGCAACCGGTTGGCAGCCGGGCGTTGCCCACTTCGCGCATCTGGGCGGCATGCTGTTCGGTTGGCTGATGATCCGCTACTGGCGTGGCCAGTCGCCATTTGGTGGCAGCGGTGGAAAGAAGGGCGGTGGCAAGGGACGCAAGCCGCCGTTGCGCGTGGTGCGTTGAGTCAGGCGAGGCTGCGTCGTTCCACGTGATCCGTAGGAGCGGCCTTGGCCGCGATGGGCATCATCCATATCGGAACAGCGCATCGCGGCCAAGGCTGCTCCTACAAGACTGGAAGACGCAGAAGCCAGCACGGATCGCAGCTGACACGCCTTCCCGCTAATGCGAGAAACAAAAAAAGAGCGCGGAATCCGCGCTCTTTTTTATCGCCTAACCTTGGCGAGGATCAGCGCCAGAGTTTGATCTGGTCGGCATCCACGCGCTGCATCGGCTGGCCGGCCTTGCAGCTGAACACTGCACCGAATTCCGGCAGGTTCGACAGCGGACCGTCGGTACGCCACTGACCTGGCGCGCGGATGTCGGCGCTTGCGCGTTGCACCGCCTCGTTGGGCGACAACTGCTGCGCCCACAGCCCGGCCCAGGCAGTGAAGAAGGCCTGCTTGTCCGCTTCGGTGGCCGCCGGCTGGGCCTTGCTGAAGGCCTGCCAGGCCAATTCGACGCCGGCCAGGTCGGCCAGGTTCTCTTCGGCGGTCTGCGCACCGTTGACCTTGGCATTGGGCACGCCCGGGTACGGGTAGGCGGAGAACTGCGTGGCGACCTTGTCGGTCAGCATCGTCCAACTCGCCTTTTCGGCCGGCGTCCACCAGTTGCGCAGTTCGCCCTTGGCATCGACCAGCGCGCCCTTGGCATCGATCGCACGGGTGATTTCGTGTGCGACCAGCGCACCATAGGCGCCGTACTGCGCGGCCTGGGTGCCGCCGGTGGTTAGCACCGGCGCCTGCAACACCGCAGCAGTGACGATCAGGCGGTTCTGCGCGATGTCGTAGGCCACCGCCGGCTGCTGCGGCAGCACGTCCCAGCGACGGTCAGCGTTGCCCTTGCCAATGCGCTTCATCTCTTCGCGATGACGCCAGGTCGAGGCGATCAGCATGTTGCCGCCGAAGCTGCCGCGGCCCATCGGCTGCACGGTGTAGTCCAGGTCGCGACGCGGCGCGCCAACTTCGATCTTCATTGCAGCCAGCTTGGCCTTGGCTTCGGCAACCACCTCGCCGTTGCTCCAGCCGGCACGCTCCAGCGCGGCCACCTGCGCGTCGCGAACCTGGTCGGCGATGGATTCGGCCTGGCGGCGGGTGTCGCTGCTCAGGTAACGCGAGACGTACTCGCGGCCAAGCATCGGGCCGGCGGCAACGTTGATCGCGTCCAGCACCTGCTGCCAACGCTGCGGCGGCAGCGCATCGCCACGCAGCAGACGGCCGCGGAACTGGTATTCGGCATCGTGGAAGCTCTTGGACAGGTACGGCGCCATGGCATCGCCCACGCGCCAGCGCAGGTAAGCCTTCCACTGTTCCGGCTTGATGCTGACGATCATGCTGTCGAGCTGCTTGAACATGGCCGGGTCGGCCATCGACACCAGATCGTCCTTGACGCCCTGCGCTTCCAGAAAGTCGCCCAGACGCAGGTTCTTGTACTGCTTAGTCAGTTCCTTGGTGGCGATCGGCACGTAATTGTTGAACGGGTTGTTGATGCCTTGCACCGACTGCGCACTGCGCGCCAGCGCGGTTTCAATCTGCAGCACGGAGGCGGCATCGGCGTCGAGCTTGTCGGCGGCGGTGCCGCTAAGCGCCAGGATTTGCTTGACGTAGGCGCGGTAGCGGCCCATCAGCGCCTGGGTGTCGGCGTCGGTGCGGGTGTAGAAGGCTGGGTCGGGCAGGCCCATCCCGCCCTGCATGAAGTAGCCGATATGGCGATCGAGTGCCTTCAGGTCTACGTCCGGGCCGAAATTGAAGCCAACCGGGATACCGACCTGATGCAACGCCGCGATGGAAGCGGGCACATCCTTGGCTTTCTTGATCGCGTCGATGCGCGAAAGCAAGGGGGCGATCGGATTGGAACCGTCCTTTTCGACCGCTGCTTCGTCCAGGCCGCTGGCCCAGAAATCGCCGAGCAGCTTCTGCACGTTGCCTTGCGGGGCGTTCATCGATGCATCAAGCAACTCGCGCTGCTGCTGCAGGGCGCGCTCGGACAACTGGCCCAGCGCGGTCACGGCGCCGGCCTGCGGCACCGGGTTGGCCTTGAGCCAGCTGGCGTTGGCGTAGTCGTAGAAACTGGTGCAGGCCGCCGAAACGGCCGGCGCCTTGGGCGCTGCCGCCTTCTTCTTGCGAGCGGCGTCGGCGTCGGGGGCGGACAGCAGCGAGATCAGGCTGAAGCCAAGAGCGAGGGCAAGCGGACGAATGGTGGGCATCGAGAAGAAGGGTGGCCAAAGTAAAGTCGGCGGAGTTTAGCAAGGCTGCGTTCCGTGCAGGCGGGCGGGCGCTGCGGTTCATGCCCGCTGCTGGCCGCGTGCATGAATGCGACAGGCCCGCGTGTGCGGGCCTGTGCCTGGTGTAATCGTGCTAAAAGCGCTTGCAGCCGCCGGCTGCGTCGGCTTACCAGATCACCACGCGGTCTTTCTCGGGCCGCACCATCGCATCGCCGGCCTTGCAGGAAAACGCGGTGGCGAATGCGGGCATGTTCGAGGGCGGGGCAATGGCGCGCAGGTTGTCTGGCGCATGTGGGTCGCTTGCCAGGTAGACCAGTTGTTGTTGTTCGCGTGTCTGCCCACGCCAACTGCGCGCGAAGTTCAGGAAAAAGCGTTGATCCGGACTGTAGCCGTCGATCGCGACTGCTCGCTCCGGATGCGCGCGCAGATCTGCTTGCAGTGCATCGTAGGCGACGTTGAGGCCGCCCAGGTCGGCGATGTTCTCGCCCAAGCTGAGCTTGCCATTGACATGCACCGTGGGGTGGCTGGGCAGCGGCGTGTAGGCATCGAACTGTTTGACCAATTGCTCGGCACGTTGCTGGAAGGCGTTGCGATCCTGCGGCGTCCACCAGTCCACGTTGTTGCCTGCGCCGTCGAACTGCCTGCCCTCATCGTCGAAGCCGTGCGTGGCTTCATGCCCGATCACCGCGCCAATGCCGCCGTAGTTCAAGGCATCGTCTGCGCTGGCGTCGAAGAACGGCGGCTGCAGAATTCCAGCCGGGAAATTGATGGAGTTGGTGCTGGAGTTGTAATACGCATTGACGGTCTGCGGCGTCATCGACCAGCGCATGCGGTCGGTGGGCTTACCAATCCGGGCGATGTCGTCGTGGTAATTGAACTTGGCTGCCGCCCGCAGGTTGCGGTAATACGCGCCGGGCACGATCTCCAGCCCCGACCAGTCGCGCCAGGTGTCTGGATAGCCGATTTTTGGCAGGAATGTTTGCCACTTGGCGATGGCCTTGGCTTTGGTTTCCGGGCTCATCCAGTCGACATTTTCGATGCGTGCCTTGAGCGCGGCACGCACGTTGTCGACCAGGTCGCTCGCACGCTGTTTGGCTTCAGGCGTGAATACCTTGGCAACGTAGAGTTGCCCCAGCCCTTCGCCCATTGCGCCGTTGACCGCGCGCAACACGCGCTTCCAGCGTGGCTGCTGTTCGGGTTGCCCTGAAAGTGTCTTGCCGTAGAAGGCGAAGTTGTTGTCGACGAAGGCCTTGCTGAGCTGTTTGGAGGCATCGTCGATGGTATGGAAGCGCAGATAGGCCTGCCATTGCGCGATCGGCGCATTTGCCAGCTGGCGATCGAATTCAGCGAAGAACCGCGGCTGCGACAGGGAAAAGCCAGTGCCGCTTTCGATGCCTTGCGCAGCGAAGAAACCGCTCCATGAAAAGTGCGGAGTGAGTTTGTCTGCCTCAGCCGTGCTGACGAAGTGATATTGATTTTTAGGGTCGCGCGCCTCGACGCGTGTGAGCGAGGCGGCAGCCAGCCGCGTTTCGAGGGCAAGCACCTCGCTGGCCTGCGCTCTGGCAGCTTCAGCGGTGCTGCCGGTGAGTTCGAAGGATTTGGCGATATAGGCCAGATACGCCTCGCGAATGGCCGCGTATTCGGGCGCGGTGTAGTACTCCTTGGTCGGCAGGCCCAGCCCATTTTCCTCCGCGGATCCGATTTGCCTGTCTGCATGTTTGAAGTCGGCACGCGCACCGAAATCGAAGACCAGCGCATCGCCTTCGGCAAAACGGCGGGTGATGTAGTCGGCGACGTCCTTGCCTGAGCTCAGCGCGGCGATTGCGTCGAGCTGTGGCCGGATCGGCTGGTCGCCGGCCGCTTCGATGGCCGCTTCATCCATGCCGGAGGCGTACAGCACGCCGACCTTGTGGGCGACAGAATTTGCTTGCTTATCCGGCTGTTTCGCTGCGTCTTCGGCAATCTGGCGTTGGGTGGTCAGGCTGTTCTCCACGAGCACATCAGACACGCCCCAGCTGGTGCGGTCGGCCGGGATGGGATTGGCTTTTTTCCAAGGGCCATTCACGAAATCGTCCAGGTTCTGGCAGGCGCCGGTGGCTGCATCCAGTTCACTGATATCGAACGCAGGTTTCGTTGCCGCTGGTGTCGCTGGAGCGGCCTGCGCGGCAGTTTTTCCCTTGGTGCTGCTTGTCTCCCCTCCGCGCTGGCAGCCCGTCAGGGCAACCATCAGGGCAAGGGCAAGCGTGGAGGTCTTGGTCGGTGACATGCGCGCCAGTCGCTGGGATGAACTTCGAGCATAAGCGGACGCGTCCACGAGGGGGCATGCGTTGAGTTTTGTTGAGGCTTGCATGCAGGTGGGATTGCAGATCGCGGCGCGTCGCAGGGGGTGTTTGCGGGTCTTGCGTGCAGCGAGCGATGACGATCATGCGTCGCGATGGTGTTGTGGATGCATGTGCGCCGCACGCGATGTCTCGGCGCGCGTCTGCCGACGAGTACGTGTAGCTATCGTCGACTAGTGGCAGGGGGCAGCCTGCATCGGCCGTTGGTGCGGACTGATGAGTGATGAATGAGACACCGCCGGAAAAACCGAGCGCCCAAAAAGATGGGCGACGATCTTTCGATCGCCGCCCTTTTTTTGCAGCGATTGCGCAGTTACCAAATCACAACCTGCTTGTCGCCCTGACGCACCATCGGGTCGCCCGCCCTGCACGAGAACGCAGCGGCGAATGCCGGCATGTTCGACGGTGCACCGATGGCGCGGAAGTTTGCCGGTGCGTGCGGGTCGGTCTTCAGGCGCACCACCAGTTCTTCCGGGGTGAAGTTACGGCGCCACACCGTGGCCCAGTTGAGGAAGAAGCGCTGGTCGCGGGTGATGCCGTCGGTCTTGGGGTCGTCCTTGCCGGCAGTGGCGGTCTTCATGGCGTCGTAGGCGGTGTTGAGGCCACCCAGGTCGGCGATGTTCTCGCCCAGCGTCAGGTCGCCCTTGACCTTGTCGCCAGCTGGCGTGCGGTAGCCGTCGAACTGCGCCACCAGCTTGCCGGTGCGTGCCTTGAACGCGTCCAGATCCTTCTGCGTCCACCAACCCGGGTCAGGGATGAAGTTGCCATCGGCACCGAAGCGGCTGCCTTGGTCGTCGTACCCGTGGGTCATTTCGTGGCCGATCACTGCACCGATGCCGCCGTAGTTCATTTCCTCCGGCGCATTCGGGTCGAAGAACGGCGGCTGCAGGATTGCAGCCGGGAACACGATCTCGTTCTGCAGCGGGTTGTAGTACGCGTTGACCGTCTGTGGGCTCATGCCCCATTCGGTCTTGTCCACCGGCTTGCCGATCTTGGACAGGTTCCACTTGTAGTTGAACTCCTGCGCGGCCATCACGTTGCCCAGGTAGCTGTCGCGGCCCGTGCTCAGGCCGTTCCACTCACGCCACTTTTCCGGGTAGCCGATCTTGGGCGTGAAGCTTTCCCACTTGGCGATGGCCTTGGTCTTGGTCTCCGGGCTCATCCAGTCCAGCTTTTCGATGCGGGCCTTCAGCGCGGTGCGCAGGTTGGTCACCAAGGTTTCCATCTTGGCCTTGGAATCGGCCGGGAAGGCGACCTTGACGTACATCTGGCCGAGCGCTTCGCCAGCCTGACCATTGATGGTGGCCAGCACGCGCTTCCAACGCGGCTTGATTTCCTTCTGGCCGCGCATGGTCTTGTTGTAGAAGGCGAAGCTCTCATCGACGAACGGCTGGCTCAGGAACGGCGAAGCACCATCGACGGTGTGGAAGCGCAGGTACGCGCGCCAGATCGCCGGGTCGGTGTCGGCGATCATCTTGCTCACTTCCTGGTGAAAAGCCGGGATCGCCAGCGAGAACATCTCTGGCGTGGCCACGCCTTGGGACTTGAAGAACTCGGTCCACGACCAGTTCGGGGTCAGCTTGTCGGCATCGGCCGGCGAGATCGGGTTATAGGCCAGCGACGCATCGCGCGACATCTGGGTGCTGGTCTTGGAGACCTTGGCCAGGCGGGTTTCGAAGTCCACGACTTGCTTGGCCTGCTTGGCGGCATCGGCCGCAGCCACGCCGGACAGTTCCAGCACCTTGGCGACGTGCGCCTGGTATGCCTCCAGCTTGGCCTTGTTGGCCGCGCTGGTGTAGTACTCCGGGTCCGGCAGGCCCAGGCCGCCCTGCATGGCATAGGCGATGTTCTGGCTGGACTTCTTGAAGTCCGCCTCGGCGCCGAAGCTGAAAAGCACGTTCTTGCCCTTGGCTGCGCTGGTGCGCAGATAGTCGACCAGCTTGGCCTGGTCGCTGATGGCGTCGATGGCGGCCAGTTCCGGCTTCAGCGGCTCGATGCCCTGCGCGTTGATCTTGGCTTCGTCCATGCCGGTCGACCACAGGTCGCCGACGATTTTCTCCACACCCGTGGCCTTGCTGTCGGCGGCGGCTTGTTCCACCAACTGCCGCTGGATCGCATTGGAGCGTTCGTCGAGCATCTCGAATGCGCCCCAGCTGGTGCGGTCGCTCGGCACCGGGTTGGCGGCCAGGAACTTGGCATTGGCGTAGGCGTTCAGATCGGTACAGGCGTTGCTGTTGGGGTCCAGGTCGGCCGCGGTGAACTGATTCACTGCCGGCAGCTTGCTCTGGTCAAGGGTCAGCGTCGTGGGGGCCGCCGGGGTGGTGGCCGCAGTGTCGCCCGCCGGGGACGCGGGTGCGGCCTCTTCGGACTTCTTGCAACCGCTCAGGGCGGTGGCCACGGCCAGGGTCAGCGTCAATAAATGAGGTGTACGAATCACAAAGGACTCCAGAAGCATCAATGGGAGGCCCCGTCACCAGGGCCGTGGCCGGCACTCTACGCCTCGCCAGCCGGATGGCATGGTGTCGAAGGTCATGGGTGCGGCGTGTGCAGGGGCGGGCGGCCGGTGTCGTTACCGCGGACGGCCAGACGATCCGCGCCCGCGCGGTCGTGGCCAACGTCAATCCGAAACTGTTGTATCAGCGCCTCATGCGGCGTGACGTGCCTGCGCAACGCGCGCGCGGATTGCGCATTACCGCTGCGATCGGGCACGTTTCGCATGAATGTCGCACTCTCGTGCCTGCCGGACTTCACCGCGTTACCCGGCAGTGGCGATCATCTGACTGCCGGCATCATCCTGGCACCGAGCCTGGACTATATGGATCGCGCCTGGCACGACGCGCGCGCGTTCGGATGGTCGCGTGCGCCGGTGGTCGAACTGCTTATTCCCAGCACTCTGGACGACACCCTTGCGCCGCCGGGTCAGCATGTCGCCAGCCTGTTCTGCCAGCACGTACCGCCGCAACTGCCCGACGGCAGGCAGTGGGATGATCACCGCGACGAGGTGGCCGATCTGATGATCGCCACCGTAGAGCGCTATGCGCCTGGGTTTGCGGCATCGGTCCTGGGCCGGCAGATTCTGAGCCCGCTCGATCTTGAACGTCTCTTCGGCTTGGTCGGCGGCGATATCTTCCACGGTGCGCTCAGCCTCAATCGACTGTTTAGCGCACGTCCGCCGCTGGGCAGGGCGCCTATCGCGGTGCAGTGCCGGGGCTGTATGCGCGGGTCGGGGACACATCCCGGCGGCGGCGTGACTGGTGCGCCTGGGCATAATGCGGCGCGGGTGATTTTCCGCGGCTGATCCGGGGCGCGACACATCCGCAAAAAAAGCCCCGGACGAGCCGGGGCTTGGAGCAATACCAATGACTGACCGGAGACGTCGTGACGTCTCCGGTTGCCTTGCCGCATCAGAAATCGTACGAGGCGGTTAGGCGTACATAGCGTGGCGTGTTGTAGTTGTAAGGCTGCAGACCTACCCGGTAGGTGTTGGAGACGTTGAAGGGAACATCGCCTTCGTAGACGCCATCGACACGATTGACCGTTCGATCGTTGAGGACGTTGAAGATCTGCACGCCAAAAGCCAGCTTGTGATCAGCGAACGACGGGCGGTATGTCAAGCCCAGATCGAGGTTCTTGATCCACGGCGTATGGCCTGCGTCGCCTGGAGACGAGGGTTGTAGGTCGCAATAGTGGTACGAAGAGCCGTAGCCGATCGGGTCGTAGTCGACCGCCGCTGCATCCGGGCCGCCGTAGAAGCCCAAGCAGCTGATCGGTGTGCCCGACATCACACGAAGGGTAGCGGAGGCCATCCATTCCGGGTTGATCTGGTAGGCACCGAACGCCTTGATCTGGTGGCGCCGATCATTAGCCAGGCTGCCGCCGGCGTAATACATCAGCTCGGCCGAATCCCAATCCTGCGTTTTGGATACGTCGGCCTGACCGAGGTCGGACTTCACCTGACCTTCGGTATTGCCGTAGCTGTGCGACCAGGTGTAATCGATGCGGCCGTACCACTTCTCATCGAACGGGTGTTCCAGGAACAGGTCAACCGACACATAGCTGCGCTTGGCCTTGTCGGTGAAGCCCCAGTCGGACTGCGACATGGATACTTGGGTATATCCGGAGCCATCCGCGTTAGCGAGATTGTAGGTGTTGGTTTTACCCGGGTTGAACATCACGCAGCCGGGGATATCTACCGTATCCGGGTTACCGCCGCTGGCTTCCAATTTGTCGGCGATACGTCCGGTGTCGCAAACATCGTCGATGGCGGCCTGCAATTTGCGGTATGTGACCTTTACGCCCGAGTTCCAGCTTTCGCCCAACGTTTTCTCGAAGCCCAAGATGAATTCATCTTGATACTGCGACTTCAAATCGGTTGGCGCAAAGGCATTCGGATCCGGGGCTTGGCCGTATTCGCCATTGCTCGATACCGGACCAGGACCGATCGGCCGCAGGCCCGTCGGTTCGCCGTTGGCATCGATGCCGGTATAGGCAAAATACTCGTCCGTGTAGGTCGAAGCAGAAGCACCGCGAATCGCGACCTGATTAGGCAGGGCGAGGTAGTAGCGTCCCAAATTGGCGAAAATCTTCAGCGAGGAGTCGCCGAACACGTCCCAGCTAGCGCCCAAACGTGGTGCCCACTGGTCGCCGCTGTCGACATAGGGCACGTGATCGCTGTTGAAGTTGGTGAACTTGTCGTTGCGGATACCCAGCGTCAGCAACCAATGGTCGTTGACCTGCCAGCGATCTTCCAGGTAATACGCCTTCTGCTCCACCGCCATGCTGGTGGTGGTAGTGAAGATACGTCGTTGAGCGTAATAGCCGTCGGTGCCCGGGCCGGTGGCGCCCACGCCGAGCGTGCCGCGAACTGGCGAAACTTCGTCACCCGCGCTGCCGTAGATCCACTGATAACCTGGGCCGGTCGTGCGCACGCCTTCGTCGTAGGCGTTGAAATACATGTTGTCCACGCCAGCGGTCAGGTCGTGGTCGCCCAGGCGGTAGTTCAATTCCAGACGCAGATTGCGCGTCTTGTTAATCGGGTCATCCGCTTTGGAACGGTTGGTCGCCTGATTGTTGGAGATCGGCGTGCCACCGGTGATGGCCGGATTTTGCAAATTCAAGCCGGCGATGAAGGGCAGCGAAGATACCAGCGGGTTGAACTGTTGGTTGTGCTGTGTGCTGCGGCCCCAGGTAGCGTTCACCGTCAGGTCGTCGGTGATGTAGCCGGTGTACTTGAAGATGTCGTAGCTGTCTTTGATCTTGTAAGTATCCGCGTAGAGGCCGGAAGGACCACCATCGGATCGTGTCTCGTAGTCATAGTTGCTGTAAGCGCCAGCACGACGATCCGTGTTCTCGATACGGGTGTATTCGAGAATGTTGTTGTCGTTAATGTTCCAGTCGATTTTCCCGTAGAACTTTGGCGAGCTGTAGTCGTAATGATTGCGGCCTTGCCTAGGGATGGTCTGATCAACGCGACCGGAAAACGAAGCAACCGCATCCGCCGCGCTGAGGGCGCTCAAATCGCCGATTTTTTGCCGGTTTCGGCACGTTTGCGGGGTGTTGCCTGGATTACAGGCACAGCTTCCCCGCAGCAGGCATTAACGCTTTGCGCGTCAGCCACAGATTCGATAGTGCAAACAGCGTCAGCACCTGTGCGGTGTTCTTCGCCAAACCGCGATAGCGCACCTTGACGTAACCAAACTGACGCTTGATCACCCGAAACGGGTGTTCCACCTTCGCACGCAGGCTGGCTTTGGTGTGCTCCCAGCGCTTGGCCAACTTCAGTTCGCGCTTATTCTTGATCTGCTTCAGCTTCGAGGGCTTCTCCGCGATCAGGTAGCGCAGCGTGCGCTTGCCCTTCATCTCATCGCGCTTGTCCAGCCCGGTGTAGCCGCTGTCGCCGCTCACAGTGTCTTCCTTGCCGTGCAGCAGCTTGTGCGCCTGCGTGATGTCCGCTGCGTTGGCCGCCGTGCATTCCACGTGGTGCACCAGGCCCGACTCATCGTCCACCCCGATGTGCGCCTTCATCCCGAAGAAGTACTGGTTGCCCTTCTTGGTCTGGTGCATGTCCGGATCGCGCTCGCCATCCTTGTTCTTGGTCGAACTTGGCGCCGCAATGATCGTGGCATCCACGATCGTCCCGCCCCGCAGACTCTGCCCTTTACGCGACAGGTGCGCGTTGACCCGGTTGAACAGCTTGCGCGCCAAATCATGCCGCTCCAGCAAATGCCGGAAGTTGAGAATCGTCGTTTCATCCGGCACCTCATCCAGCCCGCCGATCTTCGCAAAACGGCGCATCGACACCGTGTCGTACAGTGCTTCTTCCGCCGATGGATCGCTCAGTGCGTACCACTGCTGCAAAAAGTGGATGCGCAGCATCGTCTCCAGCCGATACGGCTGTCGCCCCGGCTGCCCCGACTTCGGGTAGTGCGGTTCGATCAGTGCCAGCAGATCCTTCCACGGCACGACCTGGTCCATCTCGGCCAAGAACACCTCACGCCGCGTCCGCTTGCGCTTGCCGTTGTACTCCGCATCGCCGAAGGTCAGTTGCATCGTCGTTGTCCCGTTGCGTCTGTGTGATTGTCGCAGGATCAAGGGGAGTTGTTCAGAGTTTCCCTAGTAGCGGCGGTCGCTGTGTTGGTAACCGCACCGTCGGTCTTGTCGGTTTCGCCAGCAACGAAGATAAACAGTTTGTCTTCGATCAGTGGGCCGCCAGCATAGGCGCTGTAGACCGTGCGGCTTTGCACATCGCCCTTGCCGCTGCGATAGATCGTGCCCGGCAGATCTGGATCCTCGTACTTGTAGCGCGGATTGGAGTTGAGCGTATTGCTCGGGTACCAAACATCGCCGACCGCACTCGATAGGTTCTTCGGCTCCCACACTGCCTGCACGCCGAAGTGCCACTCATTGGTGCCGCGCTTACCGACCTGGCTGATCACACCGCCCGTCGAGCGGCCGTACTTGGCACTATAACCACCGGTATAGGTTTCCTGCTGGTCGATCGCGCCATAAGGCAAGCTCACACCGCCCAGGTTGCTGAGCGGATTGCTGACGTTGAAGCCGTTAATGTAGTACGCGTTCTCGGTGACGCCGGAGCCGCCGAACGACACCACCGAGCGCGAGCCGTTATTGAATGCGCCGCTGCCAGCCACAGCACCCGGTGCAAGCAGTGCAATCGCTTCAGCACTACGGCCCAGCGGCAAGGTGGCCAACTGTTCGGAGGTGATCACCGAACGCGAGCTGGTGGAGCTGACATCGATCTTCGGTGCATTGGCGGCGGTGACAGTGATGGCACCGAGCGTGGTTGCATCGGCAGTGCTGCCCGCAGCACCTGCGCCAGCGAAGGACACTTCCGTGCCCGAGCCGACGCGCAACTGTACGTTCTTGCGGGTATCGACGACCTGGTCGCCGCGCTTCAAGGTGACGGTGTAGGCGCCCACCGGCAGCGAGCCGAGGGTGTAGCGGCCATTGGCATCGACGGTGATAGTGCGGCTGAGGCCGGTGTCGCTCTGCACGACAATCGTGCTGCCCGCTTCGGATGGGGCGCTGCCGTAGATGCTGCCGGTGGTGCTTTGCGCGTAGACCGCGCCGTTGGTTAGGCAAGCACCGAGCACGACGGCGAGGGCGGTGCGTTTGAGGACTTGGCGACGAAACTGATTGCTCATTCCTGACCTTTTCACCTGAAGTTCGGATAAGGGGCGGTCATCGGGGAGTCAGATGACCTTAACCCGAACGTAATGAATACTTGCTATTCAGTGCAAGCATTTGAAACGATTTGTTAATGGAATAACCTAAATCCGCATCGAAAGTGAGGAATCCTGCACAAAATGTCGTCGCACAACACACCTAGGGAGACGAGCTCGAGCAGTGCCGCAAGTTAACAGTTACATTTGATACATATTGCGGTGTGTCGCAAGCTAACTCGGCCGTTATTGAATTGTTTCAGGCGGCTAGCGAATCCCCAGGGTCTGCCAAACCCACAAAAAAAGCCCCGACCAGCGGGGCTTTTTTTCGATGCGCATTAAACCATCAGAATCTCACTGTGGTGCCCAGATAGAAGAACCGGCCCACGTTGTCGTACAGCGCAGATGTGAAATCCGAGCCGAAGTAGTTGCGCGGCGGGTCCTTATCGAAGGCGTTGTCGATGCCCAGATAGACGTCGATCTTCGAGCCGGGGAACTGATAGCCGAACTGGAAGTTGTGATAGACATACGAACCGTTCTTGATCGGGCTGGCCGAGCCCGGGTTGCTGTTGTAGCTCTCCGGGGTCACGCGCAGGTTGCCGTCCACGTAGTTCATGTCCCACGATGCGCGCCATTCGTTCCAGTTGTATTTGGTCTGGAACTGCGCGCGCCAGCGCGGGTCGGTCACGTAGGTCACGTACTCGTCATATTCCTGCGGGAAATCCTGGAATACCCACTCGCGCGACTGGATCAGGCGGGTGCCGACAAAGCGCAGCACTGTATTGCCTTCGCCGATCTGGAAGCGGTAGTCCATTTCCAGGTCCACGCCGACACGACGCGACCGGGCGAGGTTCTCGTTGAGCGCCTGCCAACCGGTGATGCTGTGTTCCGGATAGATGCGGCCCTGCGGGTCGGTAAAGCCGCCCAGCGGTGCGCGCTGCACAAAACCGCAAAAGTTGTTGCCGATACCACCGGGGTTATCCACGCAACGGGTGGCATTGGTTTCGGCCGTCACGGTGCCGATAGCATCGCGCAAGTCGATACGCCAATAGTCGATCGACATGCCGAACCCTTCGAAAAACTCCGGCTGCCACACCAGGCCATACGACAGGCTGCGCGCGCGCTCCGGTTTGAGATCGGGGTTGCCACCGCTCACGCCGGGGCGCGTGGCGGTGTAGGTGTCGATCCAGCCCACCGGAATGCCCAACGCACTGCAATTGGCCTGACGCAGTGCCACGTCGCCGGCAGTGCCGGGGCGGTTTGTATTGGTGGGCAGGTAATTGCAGGGGTCGTTGATGGTGGCGAAGTTTTCGCTCTGCGAGTCGTACAGCTCGCCGATACTGGGCGCACGCACCGCTTGCGCCAGGGTGCCGCGCAAACGCAGCGACGGGATGATGGTCCAGTCCAGACCAATGTTCCAGGTCTTGGTCGAGCCGATGCTGCTGTAGTCCGAATAGCGGCCCGCAACGTCCAGCGCCAAGCGATCCACGCCCGGCAGACCGGCCAGCAACGGGATGGTGCTTTCGACGAACGCTTCCCTGACGTTGTACTCGCCGCCGCTGTTCGGGATGGCGTTGAGGAAGGTCACGCCCGATGCGGCCAACGGGTCGGTGACTTCCTCGCTCTGTTCCTTGCGGTATTCCACGCCGCCAGCGATGCCGATGTCGCCGGCCGGCAACGACAGCAAATTGCTGTTGGCCACTGAGGCGCTGAACACGGTCTGCTGGATCTTGGCCTGTGAGCGCGCAGTGGTGTTGAACCACGCAGCCGCTTCCGGGGTGACCGCACCATTGCCGAACACGCTGAAAGGCACGCAGCCGTCACGTGCCAGCGCCGAATACACGCGGCCGGTGTTGGGGTTCACCGAAGTCGGATCCAGCGTGGTGCGGCAGACGATGTTGCCGCTGGCATCGCGTGCGGCGTCGATGCCGGCCTGCCAACGTTCGTTGATGCGGTTGTTGAGGTTGAGGCGGTCCACTGTGGTCTTGCCGTAATTGGCAGACACCTCGTAGGTCCAGTTGTCGGTGAAGTTGCCTTCGGCACCGAGCACGGCGCGATAGGTCTTGCGCTCGATGTTTTCGCCGCGGCGGCCGGCATCGACGTTGAAGCGGTTCATCAGAATCTGCGTTGCACCGCGCGAATCCATCAAGGCGCCGAGCTCGGGACTCACGTACGGGTTCTGGCGGCGCACGCGCAGCGAGCTGTCGAATGCGGGCTGGCCGAAGAATTCCGAATCGGTTTCGCTGTACTTGCCTTCGAAGAACAGGCGATGGTTTTCGCTGATCTCGAAGTTGATCATCGTGTTGACGCTTTTACGATCGAAGCCGGGTTGCAGATCGGCCACCGCATTGAGGTCGACGAAATCGCAATCCACGCACGAAGTGTTGCTCGCCACGGTGCCGTTGTAACGGTTGCGACGAAAGCTGCCATCGTCATTGAACAGATAGCGGTTGCCGTAGCTGGCCGGGTTACCGAAATCGAACGTGCCCAGATTGAAGGTGCCGCCGTAGGACGTCGAATGGTTGCCGCCGGGGCCGCTGAGCACATTTTGCGGGTTGCTTTCGCTCGGCGGGCGGGTGGAGTCAAACGCGGGATTGGGCACACTCACCAGATACTCGCGGCCGATGGCGCGGTTGCCGCGACCGAAGCGGTCTTGCTTGCTGTATTCGCCGGACACCGCAATGTTGCCGCGGCCGCCGGCGAAATCGGTGCCGGCAGAAAAGCTGGCGAACGAGCGGTTGTAATTGCCTTCGTCGGCCAGGCCGGTCTGCGCGCGGGTTTCGAAACCGGTGAACGATTTCTTGAGAATGAAATTGACCACGCCGGCCACGGCGTCCGCGCCGTAGACCGCAGACGCGCCGCCGGTGATGACTTCCACGCGCTCGACCCATTCCACCGGAATGGTGTTGACGTCTACCGCGGTCGAGCCCGGGCTGGAGCCCACGTGGCGACGCCCGTTGACCAGCACCAATGTGCGGTCCACGCCCATGCCGCGCAGGTCGAGCAGACCCAGGCCGGCGGTACCGATAAAGCGGGTGGAGTTGCCCAGCGTGTAGCTCGGCGCCAGCGCCGGCATACGCGCCATCAGGTCGCTGATGGTGGTCGCGCCGGTGGCACGGATTTCTTCGGCACTGATGGCGGTTACGGGCGAAGGCGCGACAAAGCCGGTACGCGCGATGCGCGAGCCGGTAACGGTGACCTTGTCCAGATCGGTCGTATCGGGTGCGACCCCGTTTTCTGACTGGGCGGCGGCGTGGCCGGCAGATACGGCCAATACGCCGAAGAGTGCGCTGCTAAGGCGGTGGCGACGGATGCGTTGCGAGGTACGGCTCGACATGATTTCGCAGATTCCTTGCTGAGATTCGATTGGCACAGCTGTGCTCGCTGAGCGCTGGCTGAACAGTATTTCGAACGTAACAATTATTTAATCTTGTGTCCATATTTGCGAAATGTGTCACGACGTGGCACACGCTA
The DNA here is from genome assembly GCF_000277895.2 of Xanthomonas vasicola pv. musacearum NCPPB 4379. Lineage (NCBI taxonomy): Bacteria > Pseudomonadati > Pseudomonadota > Gammaproteobacteria > Lysobacterales > Lysobacteraceae > Xanthomonas > Xanthomonas vasicola. Next base: position 1,783,130 of record NZ_CP034655.1, read on the forward strand.
ATCGCGCGGGCGTGGGCTGGAGTTGCCGAACAGACCAGCTGTTTTCGGCCGAGCCAGTACACTGCGCCCCTCTTTTGATGTCGCGCCGGGCGCTGCTTGCGTCGCGCGCGCGTTGGCACACGACAAGTCGAGTAAGCGATGAAAGCGATGGTTGAAATTGGGTACGTGACGGCAGTCGCGCTTACACGGGCGTCCCACCCATGACGGGCGAACGCAGAGTTGCCGCGCACGCGGTGCAGGGCGCATTGGCGCCGCATCCGCGCATCCGCAACGTAATTGCGGTGGGGTCGGGCAAGGGTGGCGTGGGCAAGTCCACCACTGCGGTGAATCTGGCGCTGGCGCTGCGTCAGCTGGGGGCGCGCGTCGGCGTGCTGGATGCCGATATCTATGGCCCCAGCGTGCCGGCGATGCTCGGCCTGAGCGGGCGGCCGGACAGCCCGGACAACAAGTCGATCGAACCGCTGCGTGCGTTCGGGATCGAGGCGATGTCGATCGGCCTGTTGGTCGATCAAGACACCCCGATGATCTGGCGCGGGCCGATGGCGACGTCCGCGCTGACTCAGCTGTTCAATGACACGCTGTGGGATGACTTGGATTATTTACTGATCGACCTGCCGCCGGGCACCGGCGACATCCAGCTGACCTTGTCGCAGAAGATCCCGGTGGCCGGTGCGGTGATCGTCACCACGCCGCAGGACATCGCCACGCTGGATGCACGCAAGGCATTGAAAATGTTCGAAAAGGTCGAGGTCCCGGTGCTCGGTATCGTCGAAAACATGGCGGTGCATACCTGCAGCAACTGCGGCCACCGCGAGCATCTGTTCGGCGAAGGCGGCGGCGAGCGCATGGCTGTGCAGTACGGCGTGCCGTTGCTGGGGTCGTTGCCGTTGGAAATCGCGATCCGCGAGCAGGGTGATGCGGGTCAGCCGATTGTGGTAGCCGCGCCAGCGTCGGCCGCAGCCCAGGCCTACCTGGCGGCGGCCACGCGGCTTGCCGAGGAGCTGGGCAAGCGCCCGCGCGCCAGCATCCCGATTTCGGCGTCGCTGCTTTAGAGCAGCTAAGCAAGCGGCTGCGCTCACCGCCAGGGGCGCGCGCGGCCGGTGCTCGGAATCCGCATTTGCCACTCGTAGACTGCGGTTCCTCCACGCCGTCCTCACCCGCCTGGCGATTGCTCGCTACGTTCTGTTAGCCGCTCTTGGCACACCGGCCGGCCGTCGATGCCGGTCGCTTGCTAGAATTCGCCGTCTTCGCGCGGGCCGCTCGGCCCGCCGCCTTCTGTCTTCAAGGAACACCGCATGAGCATCAAGAGCGACCGCTGGATCAAGCGCATGGCCGAACAGCACGCGATGATCGAGCCGTTCGAACCCGGCCAGATCAAGCACGACGCTGCCGGGCAGCGCATTGTCAGTTTCGGCACGTCCAGCTACGGGTACGACGTGCGTTGCTCGCGCGAGTTCAAGATCTTCACCAACATCAACTCGACGATTGTCGATCCGAAGCACTTCGACCCGGGCAGCTTTGTCGATATCGAATCGGATGTCTGCATCATTCCGCCGAACAGCTTTGCACTGGCGCGCACGGTGGAATATTTCCGCATCCCGCGCGATACGCTGGTGGTGTGCCTGGGCAAGAGCACCTACGCGCGCTGCGGCATCATCGTCAATGTGACCCCGCTGGAACCGGAGTGGGAAGGTCACGTGACGCTGGAATTCAGCAACACCACGCCGCTGCCGGCCCGCATCTACGCCAACGAAGGCGTGGCGCAGATGCTGTTCTTCCAGTCCGACGAAGTATGCGAGACCTCGTACAAGGACCGTGGCGGCAAGTACCAGGGCCAGACCGGCGTGACTTTGCCGCGCACGTAAAGCAGCTACCAAAACTACTGCTCAGTGGCCATGTGGGTGCGGCCGGTGCCCGGTGCGGCATGTACCACTCGTACGCTGCGGTTTCTCCGCGCCGTCCGCGCCCACCTGACGACTGCTCGCTACGTTTGTTCGCCGCCCTTGAAGAAGGATCCGCAGTGCCTTCAGCAGGTCGCGGCAACCTTCTCGCGGTAGCGCAGCAATTGACGCACGCCCGCGGCAATGAGGAACACCGGCCACCAGGTGGCGATCAGATTGCCCACATCCATATGGGCCAGGCCCAGATTGTCCAGCAGGAACAGCGCGCCCAGGACGATCAGGAACAGGGAGGGGATCAGACGGTAGTTCATGGCGATGTCCTCGTTGGGTGTGAGGCCATGCTGCGCCGGATGCGCCCGCCGATCAGGTGCCGGAAGTCAACAATCGCAGATGACAAACGTCATGTTAATAGTGGCACGCGGCGCGACGAGCGTTTGCGGAGGTGTGGGCGCTGCCGCGTGTGATTGACCGTTACCAACGCGATAGCCGACGCAGCCTGGTCGCAGACCCAAGGTTTTGAAGCGCAATCGACAGCGCACCAGGCTTCGCCCGGACCCTCATCCGCCCCTTCGGGACACCTTCTCCCCATCAAGGCAACCGAGGCCCGATGGGAGGAGGGAACTGCGGTGAGCAACAGACTGCCGGCTCTATTCAGGACAGAGCTTAAGAGCAGCTAACAAAACGTAGCGAGCAGTCGTCAGGTGGGTGCGGACGGCGCACAGGAACCGGAGTGTACGAGTGGTACATGAGGATTCCGAGCACCGGCCGCGCCCGCCTGGCGGCTGCGCAGTAGTTTTGTTAGCCGCTCTAAATCCGTCCATATCTGCAGCAACGGATGCGTACGTGCATCGCTGAAGCACTAGAGCATCTGCCCGACGGGAAGCATGGATACGAGATCGGCCATTGAGTGAAATGCCACGAATGCAATAGCAACAGCGCGATCAAGCGCAGCGCCTCCCCTCAACGCGCAAGCGCCACTCCCGCCCAGCCGCTGGAATATCGGCAGTGCCAGCAGCCCGCCCTAACCAATCCCCTATCCCAACTCCCCAATCCCAGTCCCACCTACTTGCCGCGCCCAAACAGCATGCCGATCCCGCAAGCGACCAGCGCGGCGGGCCACCAGGTAGCGATCAAGCGACCAATACTCAGATTGGTCCAGCCCAGGTTGTTTGCCAGGAACAGCAGGCCGACGAGGATCAGGATCAGCGCGGCGACGACATTGGATTTCATGCGGGAGACTGGTTGAAAGACAGGCGCCTATCGTAGCCGTTGCGCCCACGCTGCGACATGCTGCTGCAACGCCTCGGGCACAAAACGCTGCGCACTGCCGCTGCCCCAGACGGGTCCAGGCCACGCGGCATCGCCGGGGTGACGGCCGACCACATGCACGTGCAGCTGTCGCACGATGTTGCCCAGCGCGCCGATATTGAGCTTGCTCACCGCAGGTTGGGTGTGCAGCAACTGCGAAAGCTGGTTGATTTCGGCCAGCAACAAGCGCTGCTGGCCGCCATCCAGATCGATCCACTCACTGACATCGGCCACCCGCGGCACCAACACGAGCCACGGGAAGCGTGCGTCATCCATCAGCCGCACCTGCGACAGCGGCCCGTCGGCGACGAACACGCTGTCCGCCGCCAGGCGCGGGTCGAGTTGGAAATCGCCCGCAGGCATGCCTGGCGCGGTGTCGCTCATCCCAGATGCGCCGCGAAGAAACCCAGGGTGCGCTCCAGTGCGCGCTCGGCACTGTCGGCGTCGTAATGGGTCGGGTCGATGCTGCGGTTGAAGGCGTGCCCGGTCGGGTACACGAAGGTTTCCATCTGCGGCAGCTTCTCGCAGTGGGCCTGGATCGCCTCGGGCGGGATGCTGGCATCGCGCTCGCCGAAGTGGAACATCACCGGTGCCTTGGGGGTTTCGTCCAGCAGCTGGGTGTTGCGGCCGCCGTAATAGCTCACTGAAGGCAGCCCCAGGCGGATCGCCGATAGCAGTGCGACCGAACCGCCCCAGCAGTAGCCAACCGTGCCGACCTTGCCGGCGCGGGTCAGCAGGGTGGCGGCGGATTTCACCACCGCCACGGCGCGCTCCAGGCCCACCGCATTGGCCAGCGCCAGGCCGCGCTGGACGCTTTCCTGGTCGTACGGCAGCTGCACGTCTTTCTCTTCCAGGTCGAAGAAGGCCGGTGCCAGCACTTCGTAGCCGCGCGCGGCGTAATCGTCGGCCACCGCGCGGATGTGTTCGTTGACGCCGAAGATCTCTTGAATCACCACCAGGCCGCCGCGCGGGCTGGAAGCAGGTGTGGCGTGCAGGCGGCAACCTGGCCGTCGGGGGTGTCGAGCGTGGTCCAGTGACCCATGGAAACTCCTGCTGCAGTACGGGGAGGCGCGCATTATCGACTGGATTGGCGGCGCCGAAGGTGAGGGTTCCGCTAAGGTGACCTCGCTTGCGCGGGCATGCGGCTCGGAGCGCTGCCCACGCACCGCTATAATCGGGCCGCTCAGGCCCCAGGCCGCTCCGTTCTCCAGGCTCCTGCTTCCATGTCCCAGCTGAACCCCAAAGTCGGCTTCGTCAGCCTTGGCTGCCCGAAGGCGCTCGTCGATTCCGAACGCATCCTCACCCAGCTGCGCGTGGAGGGCTACGACATCGTGCCCAGCTACGACGCTGCCGATGTGGTGGTGGTCAACACTTGCGGCTTCATCGATTCGGCGGTGACCGAGTCGCTGGATGCAATTGGCGAGGCGATGAATGCCAACGGCAAGGTCATCGTCACCGGCTGCCTGGGCAAGCGCCCGGAGCAAATTCGCGAAGCGTATCCGCAGGTGCTGGCGGTATCGGGTCCGCAGGACTACCAGAGCGTGATGGAGGCGGTGCACGCCGCCTTGCCGCCGCGTCACGACCCGTTCGTGGATCTGGTGCCGGACTACGGCATCAAGCTGACCCCGCGCCATTACGCGTATCTTAAAATTTCCGAAGGCTGCAATCACCGTTGCAGCTTTTGCATCATTCCGTCGATGCGTGGCGATCTGGTCTCGCGTCCGGTGGATGAAGTATTGCGCGAGGCCGAACGGCTGGTGCGCGGTGGCGTCAAGGAATTGCTGGTGGTGTCGCAGGACACCTCTGCCTACGGCGTAGACCTGAAATATGCCGAGCGTCCGTGGCGTGACCGCATGTATCAAACCCGCATGAAGGCGCTGTGCGAAGGTTTGTCGGAGTTGGGCGTGTGGACGCGCCTGCATTACGTGTATCCATATCCGCACGTGGATGATGTGATTCCGCTGATGGCCGAAGGCAAGCTGTTGCCGTATCTGGACATCCCGTTCCAGCACGCCAGCCCGCGCATTCTCAAGCTGATGAAGCGCCCGGGTGCAGTGGAAAAGACCCTGGAGCGCGTGCAACGCTGGAAGGCGATGTGCCCGGAGATCACCGTGCGCTCGACCTTCATCGTCGGCTTCCCCGGCGAGACCGATGCCGAGTTCGAATCCTTGCTCGATTTTTTGGATCAGGCGCAGCTGGACCGCGTCGGTGCGTTCGCGTATTCGCCGGTCGATGGCGCCGGCGCCAACGCCTTGCCGGACCCGGTGCCGGAGGAAGTGAAGCAGGAGCGCCTGGCACGCTTCATGGCCAAGCAGGCAGAAATTTCTGCGTTGCGGCTGGAAGCAAAAATCGGCAGCGTGCAGCAGTGCCTGGTGGATCTGATCGAAGACGACATCGCGGTGGCGCGCTCACGTGCCGATGCGCCGGAGATCGATGGTTTGGTGCATATCCAGAACGGCGGCGAGCTCGGGCTGAAGGTGGGCGATCTGGTCGACGTGGAAATCACCGACAGCGATGAGCACGATCTGTTTGGCGATGCGTTGCCGGTAAAGAGCAATCGCGGGATTGAACTTGCGGTGATCAGCTAGCGCAAGGTTGCGTAGAAGAGCTCGTACATGACTCTCATTGCGAGTTCCGCGTCTTCGCGACCCAGGGCGCGCGGATGTTTTTTTTCGGCTATAAGTCGGCTTCCAAGAGTATGCTCTTGATCGTAGGCTTCTTTTCGATGCGCATAGGCATTTCTTCTTTCAACCAGTAGGCATAGATTTTTCAGCAAGTTCTGGCTTAAAACTAAATTGGGTATTTGGTGTTTTCTTATCTCTTCAATGATTATTCCCAGTGTTGGCTTCTTCAGTGAGCGGCCTGCAGCCTTCAGCTCATCTGCCAAAGTCATCTCAATATAAGCAGATGCCGTTAAAACTGCTGCAATGTCCAGGCTAAGTTTGAAGCACTTCTTTGCTTCCTGGAGAAGAGTGGGTGATTCGATATCATTACTCGAAAAGGCTACGGAATACTGCTCAAGCGCACCCAGCCATTTGATGCGCTCAGCGCGATCGGGTCTTGATTCAATGTCAGCTCTTTCCAGTGCGTCTAGTAGGTTGAGGTTCATGCGTTTCAAGCCTCGTAATGGACGGACATCACCACAAACGTGTGCTTGCCTGCCGGCAATTGCGCATCGAATTCGTCGTCCACGCGCTTTTTCAGCAGTGCGCGCGCCAGGGGCGAATCGATGCTGATCCAGCCGCGTCCGGCATCGGTTTCGTCCGGGCCGACGATGCGGTAGCGCAGCAACTCGCCGCTGTCGGCATCTTCCAGTTCCACCTGCGCGCCGAAGAACACCGCATTCGGGTCGGTGGGCGCGGTATCCACCACGCGCAGCGCTTCCAGGCGCTTGCTCAGATAACGCACACGGCGGTCGATCTCGCCGAGCTGCTTCTTGCGATAGGTATATTCCGCATTTTCCGAGCGGTCGCCTTCCGCGGCCGCGGCCGCCAGTGCGCGGACCACCTCGGGCCGACGCACGCGCCATAGGTCTTCCAGCTCGGCCTTGAGGCGGGCGTGGCCTTCGGGCGTGATCAGCGCGGTGCTTTTTTCGGCAGGTGGGCGCCAACGGCTCATGGGGCAGGGCAGGTTCGAACGACGGGGCCGCGATGCTAGCGCGCATGGCGTGCTTGCGCATCTGCCGCCTCACAGCGAAGCTTTGCGCCATTCTCGGACACGGACGTCGTCATGCTGATCATGCCGCTGCACAAACCCTGCTCGCGCCAAAATATTCCCTGGGTGACGCTGCTGCTGGTGCTGATCAATGTGGTCGTCTACCTGGGCTACCAGCGCAAGGACGATGGCCTGGTCGAGAGTGCCGTGCACTATTACGTGCAATCCGGGTTGGGCGCGCTGGAGGCCGATGCGCATATCCGTGACCTGCAGCAGACCGATGACGCCAAGCAGCGCGCGGCGCGCCAGGCAAAACTGGACAGCGTGGCTAAACCGCAGCGCCTCGCCTAGCTGACGCACCTGACGATGCACGATGTCGCCTTCGAACAAGCGCTGCGCAGCGGCAGCTTGTTCAAGGACGACGAGCATCTGCACGAATGGCGCGCGTTGCGTGCGCCTTACAACACGTGGCTGTCCAAAATCTTCACGCTACGCCATCTGCAGCGCAGTTCCAAATGGTCGCCAGCGCGCATGCTGACCGCCACGTTCCTGCATGGCAGCTTCGATCATTTGTTGGGAAACATGCTGTTTTTGCTGGCGTTAGGCACCTTGCTGGAAGGTGCGATCGGCAGTGGCTGGTTCCTGCTGCTGTATTTACTCGGCGGATTCGGTCCCATCGCCGACTTGATGGGCGCGTTTTGCGTGGTCTGGGGACGACGCAAGGTACGCGTTTTCTACTGGTTTTTCGTCGTCTTCAACTACGCGCGCGGCCCGGCGATCCTGCTGTTGCCCCTGTGGCTGGGCTGGGAGTTGTACAGCCTGGCATCCAGCGACAACGGCACAGTCGCCTTCGGAGCGCATGCAGGCGGCCTGGTCAGCGGTGCATTGCTGGGCGCATTGCTGGTGCTGTTGCGGCGAACCCGGCCGGCATTTATGGAAGAGGGCGACGCGCTCGCGGTGGATGATCGCTGGGAGTGTGCGCAGTGGCATCTGGGCCGGATGGAAGACGCCGAGGCCGAATATTTGCTGGCGGAGCTGGCCAGCGAGCAGCCGCACAATCTAGACGTTGCGCTTGCGCGTTATCGCGCAGCGCGTCATGCAGGACGCGGACAGGACAGCCTGCGCCATGCCGGACGTTGCTGACACTGCAGACGCACAACGCGCAACACACGCGTATCCAGCTGGCGGTCGCCGACGAACTCAGCAAGGCCAAGATGGCCTATGGTCTCCCGGCGCGCAGGGCTTTGATCGCTGCGCGCATACGCAACGGACTGCTCGCCGATGCCGAGCGCTTGTTGAAAGAAGGCGAGCTGAGTGCGCCACGCGACGCATTGGCGCACAGTGGCTTGTGCTTGCTCTACGTCATGGCGAGCTGCAGGCAGTCGAGCAGCGCACGCGGCTGTTGGGTATGGTCGCGGAGCAGTTTCCCGAACAAGGTCAGGCCACCAAGGCAAGTTTCCTGCTCGACGATGGGTGAGCCGTCTCAGCTTGCTTGGCGTGCTGCGACCAACATTCATCGCCAGCGATAGTTTGTCGATAACGGAACGGATGATCTGTGGCCTGCAAGTACATCCATGCAGGTTTTTGTGCGGCATCCATGCCGTCTAAAGCGCCTCGGCGGCGAGCGGGCCAGGACCAGTCCAGTTGGCTGGCACTGCTGCGCGCAGTCTCGATGAGAGCTGTTTGATCAGATCCCTCAAAGGGTTCGGCAGCCGCTCAAGCCGGTTGAATTGGCACCGCTTTCAGTGCTGCATCCAGTTTCGCGCGCAACGCGTCGTTGTCGCACTGATCGATTGCGCTATGCAGAACACCGCGCGCCTCGTCGTCGCGACCGAAGCGCTCGGCCAGCAGCAAGCCGGCGTCCAGTGACCAGGCCGGCAGCATTGGGTCGCGCGGCCATGCAGCGATAGCGGCCAGCAGGCCGTCGGTTGCGAGTTGGAACTGCCCGGCCATCTTTGCGCGCTCGGCCAGCACGTTGGCTTGTTCGGGCGTCAGCGGTGTAAATGTGGGGTCGAGGTCCAGCGCCGCACGCTGCAGTGCAAGCGCACGCCGCTCCTGCTTTTCCTGCAGCAGGCCGTTGATGTATTGGCGCGTGTGCTCGCGTAACTCGTCGTTGCGGTGATGCTGCCGGAGCAGGCGCTGATACAGCTCGTGCACTGCCAGACTCACCGCGCGCGAACGCACCGCACCGCGCAAGGCCTGGAAGGCTTCGTCGGAGTGGCCGTCGCGTACGTACTGTTCTGCTTCGTCGAGCAGGCGCTGATCCGGGTCGCTGCGTTCGTGCGCGGCTCCGCTGCTAGGCTCGTATCCAAGCTCCTCGTGGTACTGGTAGACCAGATACCCCAGCAGGTGAAAGCTGGCGAACAGGGACCAGATCGAGGTCATCACCACCGTCGCTTCGCGCACGAGTGGGGGCAGATATTTCATGGCGAAGAATACCGCTGCCGTACCGCTGCCCTGGATGACATAGAGCAGGCCATAAGCGGCCAAATACGGCCAGCCGATCCGCAGCGCCATGTCGATCGAGACGAGCGGATTGAGTGCGCGGCGCAGGCTGCCGTCGATGGCAAGCGAGATCAGCATGCCCGGCAGCAACAACATGGTTCCCAGATAGGCAACGGTCAACCCGAACCGGCCCCCGATTGCGGCAGCCATGCCGATCACGATGCCCAGCGCAACGGCCAGCAGGATCAAGCGAAGCACTGCGCTGTCGAAACTGTTGTACCCCAGTCGTGGCGCGTCGGTTTCGCCATCGGCGGTGTAGCGCAGAATGTCGAACGCATAGGTGTAGGTCGCCATACCCAGCACGCCGGCAATCACCAGTTTCACGATGCCCGGCAGCACCAATAACGCGCTACATAACGTCAGCGCGATCAGCGCATACAGCGCGGAGCCACGCAGCGGATACGTGGCGATGGAGGGAATGCGGGTCCAGAACGGCGCAGGCGCAGCTTGCGCGGCCACTTGGCGTGCGCGAAAACGGTCTTCCATGACGCTCCCCAAGCGTGTGATGTGAAGGGATTGTGCGGGCGCGCGTGTCGCTGCGCAATTGGGACGTGTGAGTTCCGCCAGCGGGGCGGGTGGCGGGATGATTGTTGGCAGCAACCTTGCGGCACCTGCCGCTGCCGCTGCAGAGCCAGAGCCAGAACCAGAACCAGAACCAGAACCAGAACCAGAGCCAGAACCAGAGCCAGAACCAGAGCCAGAACCAGAGCCAGAACCAGAGCCAGAGCCAGAGCCAGAGCCAGAGCCAGAGCCAGAGCCAGAGCCAGAGCCAGAGCCAGAGCCAGAGCCAGAGCCAGAGCCAGAGCCAGAACCGCGTCAACGCCGGGTTGCTCCATGCCGTGCAGGCAGCTGCAATCACAGATTCAGCACGGTGGTGTGCCTATCACGCGATGCCTAGTCAGCCTGAAAAATACCAGCGTCCCGTGTGTCATCGGGTTACCAAACCAAGCTGTGTCGTGCCCACGTAAACTTCGGCCTTGGATACGGTGTTGGCAGGTACCGACAATGGAACGCTTCTCTCAATAGTCGTGTTGAGCGACTCCATCTTCAGCGCCGCCGTACGGTAAGTCAGTCGTTATTTCCACAATGAGCTTTGCTTGGATCTCACCCCCACCGGCAACCCGCAGGTTCGTCTTCGTAACATCGCGACAAGATCGGCGACGGCGTGGGCTCGAAGAAGATGGCGAAGACATCGAAGTATTGGAGTTATCACTCGACACTGCGCTGGCGATGATCTCACGGCCGAGATCGCCGACGCCAAGACCATCATGCTGCTGCAGTACGCCAAGTTGCATGGTGTGCTGGAGTGAGGTGCGCCCAGTCCACTCTGCCCAATATAGGTAAGTAGGCAAACGCGCAACGCGCGTATGCCCGGACTCTCGCTTAAGGGGCTCGTCTCAACACTTTGTCTCGATGTTCTAGTGGATTGCCGCTGTTGCAGTTATTGCCGTCTTGAGCTAATGAAAAGCTAGCTTGCTGCCCTTTCGAACCAGTTTCTTCGTTGATCCGAAATCCATACATATTCGGATTGAGCGAGAGATCGGAGACGTCGTTGCGCGAGAGAATCAGGCAATCGTCCCCATTCTTGTCGAGCCACCAAGGTCCGCGTTCGGTTGTGGTGGTCGTACTGCGTTGCGTTTCGGGCGCGATACATACCGTCTTCAAAATATATCGCCGGCTTTCCTTGTTTCCTTTGGCCTCAAGCCAGAGCTCTGCGCGAACGGCCTGGCACTGCACGTTGTCTGGGTGCAGCTTGCCGACATAGTGACCTGCAAGCAGGTGCTGCCTGCCCAGCGGCCATGCGGTGGGCGGGTCGTCTTGATTTGCGTTCTGCTCAGCGAGCGCTGTGCCCGCGCTGATAAATAAGAAAAATGACGTGATAGCTGCATACCCTTGCATCTTGCGAGTCTCCTTGACGTGCGGATGTGGTGTTGCGCGTGCACGCTTGATTGTAATGCCTTGCTGGTCAGGCTTCATTGCATGCAAGCGCACAATCATGTTGGTTGTACTTCCAGGTTCAACGCTTCCCACCAAAAATACTGCCGAAAATACCGCGCACGATCTGCTGGCCGATCTTGTTGCCCACCGTGCGCGAAGTCTGCTTGGCCATCGCTTCGAGCATGCCCTGGCGGCGGCTGGTGCCGAAGACTGCGTCCTTGACTGCCTGGCCGAAGCCGCTGTCGTGCGCATCGTCGTCTTCGCGGGTGCGAGCGGGTGGGGCAGCGCTGTGTTCGGTCACCTGTTCGACACGGCGTGCGAGCAGTTCTGCGGCCGATTCGCGATTGATGGCGGTGTCGTACCGCGTGCCGACCGGGCTGGTGGCGCGCACCTGTGCGCGCTCGGGTGCGGTGATCGATCCCATGCGGCAACGCGGTGGTGCGATCAGCGTCTGTTGCACCGGCGCCGGCACGCCCGTGCCCTGCAGCGGCGACACCAGCGCCTCGCCAGTGCCCAGGCTGGAGATGGCGGTGGCCACATCGAGCTTGGGATTGCCGACAAAGGTCTGCGCGGCGGTCTTGACCGCCTTTTGGTCGCGTGGGGTGTAGGCGCGCAATGCGTGCTGCACGCGGTTGCCGAGCTGGCCGAGGATATTGTCGGGAATGTCGTCTGGAAACTGCGAGCAGAAATACACGCCCACGCCCTTGGAACGAATCAGGCGCACCACCTGTTCGATGCGCTGTACCAGCGCAGGCGGCGCATCGTCGAACAGCAGGTGCGCCTCGTCGAACACGAACACCAACTTGGGTTGTTCCAGGTCGCCCACTTCGGGCAAACGTTCGAACAACTCCGACAATAGCCACAGCAGGAACGTGGAATACAGCTTCGGCTTGAGCACCAATTGGTTGGCAGCCAGGATGCCGATGACGCCGCGGCCATCGGGCGCCACGCGCATCAGCTCGGCCAGCTCCAATGCGGGCTCGCCAAAAAACTGCTCGCCGCCGTCCTGCGCTAGACGTAGTAAAGAACGCTGGATGGCGGCCACCGATTGGCTGGACACCAGCCCGTAACTGGTAGAGAGCTGCTTGCGTTCTTCGACGACCAGCGCCAGCAGCGCGCGCAGGTCGTCCAGATCCAGCAGCAGCAAACCACGGTCGTCGGCCAGCTTGAACACGATGTCGAGCACGCCGGACTGGGTGTCGTTGAGTTCCAGAATGCGCGCGAGCAGGGTGGGGCCCATCTCGCTGACGGTGGTACGCACCGGGTGCCCGAGCTGGCCGTACAGGTCCCAGAACACCACCGGGTTGGCGGCCGGGGCGTAGTCGGCAATGCCCATCTCTTTGGCGCGCTGCAGCACACCGGGCGCGCCATCGCCAGCGACGGCCAGGCCGGCGACGTCGCCTTTCACATCGGCCAGGAACACCGGCACGCCCAGCCGCGAGAAGCCTTCGGCCAGGGTCATCAAGGTCACGGTCTTGCCGGTGCCGGTGGCGCCGGCCACCAGCCCGTGGCGGTTGCCGAAGCGTCCTTCCAGCACAACCGGGATGTCGTCGGTGACGCCTTTGCCGAGCAGGAACGAGGCCATTGCGCAGATCCGGTGGGAAAGTTCGGATTCTAGCGGGCAATCCCGGCGGGCAATGCCAGCCTGCACATCAGCAGCTTCTGAGGCGGCAGCATCGATCAAACCGGCTGATCACGCACGCGCCACGCCGCAGCTGCAGGCTCAGTGACGCATCGTCGCGGGGAGCCGGTTTGCAGGTGCTGCATGCTTGGATCACTCGCCTCAAGCTAACGGCCCACTGACCCCGGCGACCCCGCCGCCTTGCCCCGGTGTCGCCCCGGCGGCTACCCTGCCTGCCTTTCCGCTGTACTGCCTACGATGCCGCTCGCTCATTTTGGTTTGCGCCCATGGCCGGTTCTGGTCGTGGTTGCGTTGATGTCTGTCGTCCCCGCCGCCCACGCTATCTCCAAACGCGACACGGAGAAGGCTGCCGCGCTCGATGCGCGCATGGCCGCCGCCGAAAAACGCTATCGCGATGCGCTGGTGCTGGTGAACAACTCCGACCCCAAGGGCACCGCCGAAGGCGATGCCGCGCTGGAGGACATGGAAGACATCATCGACGCCTGCATCAAGCAGCGCGGCTGCCTGGTTTCCAATCAATTGGCCACCTACAAGCGCCTGCTCAAGGCGCGCGCCGATGCCGAAGCGCCGGCGGCTGAAGATCCGGAAGACGACGACACGCTGCTGCAAGCCGACCCGGACCATCTTGGCCCGGCGTCGAACGGCGTGCCCGAGGCCGCGCGTGCTTCCACGCTGCTCAACGACCAGCGCCACGACTTCGACAAGATGGTGCAGTACAACCCGGCCGTGCAGGCCGGCATCCGGCGCTGGCTTACCGATATGCGCCCGGCGCTGCTCACCAGCTATGAGAACTACAGCAACCTGCGCGGGGTGATGTGGCCGGAATGGCAGAAGCGCGGCCTTCCCGAGGCGCTGCTGTTCGGCATCATGGCCAAGGAATCCAATGGCAAGGTGCACGCCAGCTCGCGCGCGGGCGCGGCCGGGCTGATGCAGTTCATGCCGGCCACCGGGCGTCGCTTCGGGCTGGGTCCGGACGGCACCGGCTTCGACACGCGTTTTGATGCACGCAGCGCCGCCGAAGCCAGCGCCGCCTATCTCAATGAGCGCATGGCCGAGCTCAACCGCAGCATCGAACTGGCGCTGGCCGCCTACAACGGTGGCGAAGGCCGTGCTGCGCGCGTGTTCTCGCAGAGCGGTGGGCGCGGCTTCTGGGATCAGGACGTCTACAACCAGTTCCCGGCCGAAACCAAGGACTACGTGCCGATGGTGATTGCGGCGGCGTGGATCTTCCTGCACCCGCGCCAGTACGGTGTGGACTTTCCCAAGCTCGATGCGCAGCCGGCCACACTCAAGCTGGCCAAGTCGACCACCATCTACGAACTCACCATCTGCCTGGGTAGCATGGGCACGCGCGACGGCTACATGCGTGCGCTGCGCAACCTCAATCCGCGCTATGAATCCGATGGCTGGATTCCGGCCGGCACCGTCATCAACGCCACCAACCGCATCGCCAGCCTTTACACGCGTTACTGCGTTAACGGCCCGCGCGCGGATCTGGCTCGCACGCTGATCACTGCCGATCTCAATAACGCAATCGTCCGCAGCAGTAGTGCGCCCGAATACGTGCCAAGCGTGGCGGTGGGCGATGTCAGCCAGATGGCCGGCGTACCGACCACCGTGGCCACCGGCAAACCTGTGGTGGCCAAGCCCAAGGCCAAGCAGGTGCGCAACTACACCATTGCCAAGGGCGACACGCTCGGCCGCGTCGCGCAGAAGTACCAATGCGAGATCAAGGAACTGGCGAAGGCCAACGGCTTGAAAGCGCCCTCGTACGCGCTCAAGCCGGGGCAGAGCATCAAGCTGGCGGGTTGCGACCGCTGAACCTGCGCAGGCGGTGCCGTGCTGGTAGTCGAGTCCTGCAACAGCGGTGCGTCTGGCCTGTACGCGCTGCCGTAGGAGCGGACCCGGCCGCGACGAAGCCGTCCCGGTAGCCCCGCCTGGGCGGTGTGTTCTCAATCGAAGGCTGGAAGACGGCGCGTGGATGCAAGACGAGTCGTCGGGAATGCGTCTTCGCGGTCAGGTCCGCTCCTACGACGGCATCGCTGCAATCCGCCGGCGAAATGCAAGTGTCTGACCGGGGCGGACGGACGTTTCTGCAGTGAGTTCGCCGTCGAGCATTGCGACACACTGCGGCAGCAAGACAATCCCGCTTCGAACCGTATGGACGCGCCGTGCCTCACTCAAATGACGCGCCTAGACGCCGGACGGGCCGCTGCGCGTCAGCGCATTTGCCAGCGTGGGAGCGCTTGACCCAGCCGAACCGATGTCTCTGCTGCAGGTCTTCCGTCGAGCTTGGCCACACCCGGCGGCAGCAACACGGTGGAGCCGTAATTCAAGCGCGCCACGCCTGATTGCAATGATGCGCCTGAATGCCGGACGCGCCGCTGCGCGTCAGCCAGGCTGACGACGTGCGAGTGCCTGGCCAAGCCGGACCGACGTTTCGGAACCAAGTCCGCCATCAAGCTTCGCCACACCTGGCGGCAGCAATACGATCACCGTAGAGCCGTAGTTGAAGCGCGCCATCTCCGCAAACCTCTCCAGCACGATGCCCTTGCCGCGGTAATCCTTGCGCGTGATGCGGTCGCCATAGCGCGGAATCTCCACGCCGCTCCACACCGTCTCCACGCCGGAAACCAGGAGCGCACCCACCATCACCGAGGCCATCGGGCCGAAGTCGGTGTCGAAGTGGCACACCAGCCGCTCGTTGCGCGCGAACAGGCGCGGCACGTTGCGCACTGCATCCGGGCCCACGCTGAACAGCCGGCCCGGCACGTGCACGGTTTCACGCAAGGTGCCGGTCCACGGCATATGCACGCGGTGGTAGTCCTTGGGCGACAGGTACACGGTGGCGAACAGGCCGTTGTTGAACGGCACTGCCGCGGCTTCGTCACCGAGCAATTCGGCAGCAGTGAATGATTGCCCCTTGGCCTGGAAAATGCGGCCGTTTTCAATCGAGCCGAGCTGGCTGATGCGGCCGTCGGCCGGCATCAGCAATGCTGCTGGGTCGGCGTCCGGCACGCGTGCGCCGGGCTTCAAGGCGCGGGTGAAAAACGCGTTGAAGGTGGGATAGGCGCGCGGATCCGGCTCCTGCGCTTCGCTCAGGTCCACGCCGAACTTGCGCGTCACCGTGTCGATCAACCACTGCTTGGTGGACGGTGTCTCGGAATAGGCCAGCGCGCGCGCCAGCGAAGACAACAACCGGTGCGGCAGCACGTAGGTCAGGGAAGTGACAAGACTCACGGTGCAGTTACCTTGGTCAGCTGTTGGAGGTCGGCGGCAATCGCCTTCGGATCGAGCGGGGGACGGATCAGCCCGGCCAGGTGGCCCTGCGGATCTAGAACAGCGATGCCGGCCGAATGATCCATGCTGTAGTCGTTGGGATTCTGCGCGTAGCCCTTACCCGGCACCTTCTGGAACACAAAGCCCAGCGCGGCGGCAAAGCGTTCCAGCGCCGGCACGTCCGCGGTCGCGGCCAGGGTGTCCTTGTGGAAGGCGTGCGCATACTCGCCCAGTCGCGCCGGCGGGTCGCGCTGCGGGTCCACCGAGACGAACAGCACGCGCGGGCGCAAGCCGTCGGGAATGCTTTCCCATTGCTGCTGTGCCACTGCCAGATCGGTCAAGGTGGTCGGGCAGACATCCGGGCAGAAGGTGAAGCCTAGAAACACCAGCGTCCAATGCCCCTTGAGCTCGCCGGGCACCAACTGGGTGCCGTCGGATTGGCGCAGGCTGAATTGCGGCAGCGGGCGCGGCTGCGGATAAAACGTGATGGTCTTGGTGGGCGGCCATGGCGAACTGGGCGCGTCGCCAAGGAACTTCTGGCCCAGCAGCATCCCCAGGCCAGCGGCCAGCGCCACCAGTAGCACGATGCCGGTATTGCGATTGAACATGGCGGTTTCCAGTGCAACGGACGCTCATGATACCGATCCGACCTTTATAATCGGGGGCCGATTCCTCTTTAGTTGTTGCCATGACTGCCGCCGCGGCCGACGAACTGCACACCATCATCGACCTGATCCGCTACGGCACCAGCCGTTTCAACGCAGCCGGTCTGACCTTCGGCCACAGCTACGACAATGCGCTGGACGAAGCCACCCAGCTGGTCCTGCACGGCCTGCATCTGCCGCACGATCTGGGCCCGGCCTACGGCCAGGCGCGTTTGCTGCGCTCGGAAAAAGAGCAGGTGCTCGGCTTGTTCGAGCGTCGCATCGCCGAGCGCGTGCCGGCCGCCTACCTCACTGGCGAGGCCTGGTTTGCCGGCCTGAGTTTCAAGAGCGATGCGCGCGCCCTGGTGCCGCGTTCGCCGATCGCCGAATTGATCGAAGCCGGCTTCGAGCCCTGGCTGGGCGGCCGTGAAGTGACCCGCGCGCTCGACCTGTGCACCGGTTCGGGCTGTATTGCCATTGCGATGGGCCACTACAACCCGCAGTGGGATGTGGACGGCGTGGACATCAGCGACGATGCCCTGGCGCTGGCTGCTGAAAACAAGGCGCGCCTGCATGCCGACAACGTCAGCTTGCTCAAGTCGGACCTGTTCACCGGGTTGGGCGGTCGCCAGTACGACCTGATCGTCACCAATCCGCCATACGTCACCAATGACGAAACCGACGCGCTGCCGCAGGAGTATTCCTACGAGCCCGAACTTGGCCTGCGCGCCGGCGACGATGGTCTGGACCTGGTGCTGAAAATCCTGCGCGACGCGCCGCAGCATCTGAGCGAAGACGGTTTGCTGATTTGCGAAGTGGGCGAATCCGAGCAGCATCTGATCAAGCTGCTGCCGGAAGTGGACTTGGCCTGGGTCGAGTTCAAGGTAGGGCAGATGGGCATCTTCGCGGTGGAATGCCGCGAATTGATCGCCCACGGCGAACGCATCGCCGAGCTGGCCGCGCAGCGATGAGCCTGCGCGCATGAGTGCCAATGCGTTCGGTAAGCTGTTCACCGTCACCACCTTTGGCGAATCACACGGGCCGGCGATCGGTTGCGTGGTCGATGGCTGCCCTCCCGGCCTGGAGATTGCGCCGGAAGAGTTCACCCACGATCTGCAGCGTCGTGCCAGCGGCAAGAGCCGGCACACCTCGGCGCGCCGCGAGGCCGATGAGATCGAGATCCTGTCCGGCGTGTACGAAGGCCGCACCACCGGCACGCCGATCGGCTTGCTGATCCGCAATACCGATCAGCGCAGCAAGGACTACAGCAATATCGCCCAGCAGTTCCGTCCCGGCCATGCGGATTACACCTATTGGCAGAAGTACGGCATCCGCGATCCGCGCGGCGGCGGGCGTTCGTCGGCGCGCGAAACCACCATGCGTGTGGCCGCGGGCGTCATCGCCAAGAAGTGGCTCAAGCAGCGTTATGGCGTGCTGGTGCGCGGTTTTCTGTCGCAGTTGGGCGACATCCGCCCGAACGGTTTCGACTGGGATGCGGTGGAAGACAACCCGTTTTTCTGGCCGCATGCCGAGCAGGTGCGGGAGCTGGAAACCTACATGGACGCGCTGCGCAAATCCGGCGATTCGGTCGGCGCGCGCGTGGACGTGGTGGCCGGCGGCGTCCCGGCAGGCTGGGGCGAGCCGATCTACGGCAAGCTCGATGCCGAACTTGCGGCGGCGTTGATGAGCATCAATGCGGTCAAGGGCGTGGAGATCGGCGACGGCTTCGCCAGCGCGGCGCAGAAGGGCACCGAGCACCGCGACCTGATCACTCCGGAAGGCTTTCGCAGCAACCATGCCGGCGGCATTTTGGGCGGCATTTCTACCGGCCAGGCGGTCACCGCCTCGATGGTGCTCAAGCCAACCTCCAGCTTGCGCCTGCCTGGCGCAACGGTGGATGCCGATGGCAGTGTGGTCGATGTCATCACCACCGGCCGGCACGACCCCTGCGTAGGCATCCGCGCCACGCCGATCGCCGAGGCGATGATGGCGCTGGTGTTGATGGACCAGGCACTGCGCCACCGCGCGCAGTGCGGCGATGTTGGCGAGATCTCGCCGCGCATTCCCGGTCAGGTCGATGTCTGACGCGCGTCGCGCCAAGGTGTGGGTCAGCCAGCCGCTGTTCGACGATGTCGTCGCGCAGCTGGGCGAGCATTTCGAACTGACCACCACCGAGCGCGTCAGTGCGTATTCGCCGGCCGAGCTGGCCGCGCACTTGGCGCCACTGGACGGTGCCCTGATCACCCTCAACGAGCGCATCGGCGCTGCCGAAATCGCCGCGGCGCCGCGGCTGTCTGCGATCGCCAATGTTGGCGTGGGCTACAACAATCTGGATCTGGATGCGCTGAGCGCCGCTGGCATCCTTGCCAGCAATACGCCGGATGTGCTCACCGAAACCACCGCCGATCTGGGCTTTGCGTTGTTGATGGCCACCGCGCGTCGCCTCACCGAATCCGAGCGCTGGCTGCGCGACGGGCAATGGGGGCAATGGTCGTTCAAGACCATGCTCGGTGCCGATATCCATGGCAGCACGCTCGGCATTCTGGGTATGGGCCGGATCGGGCAGGGCATCGCACGGCGCGGAGCGCACGGTTTCGGCATGCGCGTGCTGTATCACAACCGCAGCCAGTTGCCGGCCGCCACCGAACAGGCGCTGGGCGCGCAGTACGTCGATTTCGATACCTTGCTGGCGCAGTCCGATCACCTGGTGCTGGTGTTGCCGTACACCAAGGACTCGCACCACATCATCGACGCAGCGGCGCTGGGCAAGATGCGCGCCACTGCCACGTTGGTGAACATTGCGCGCGGCGGCATCGTCGATGAGCTGGCGCTGACCGATGCGCTCGCGAACGGGCGACTGGCCGGTGCCGGTCTGGATGTGTACGAAGGCGAACCCCGCGTGCGTCCGGAGTTGCTGGCGCTGCACAACGTCGTTCTTACGCCGCATATCGGCAGTGCCAGCCTGGCCACGCGCCGCGCGATGGTGCAGCTGGCGGTGGACAACCTGATCGCTGCGCTGGGCAAAGGCCCGCATGCCGGCCATCCGCCGAGCGCGCTCAATGCCGATGCGGTTGCCGCTGCCAAACACGGCGGTACCGACGCGGACGCGAAAAAAACCGGCGTCACCGGCAGCATTTCGACCAAACGATAGGGAACCTCCGCGGCCAGCGTTGGAGGTTCCCCGAACCCAGCGCGCAGTGCTTCCTCTTTCCCCTTTCGATAAAGACAAACCTCATGAGCAACGAAAACCGTCGTTTCAACGTCGCGGTCGTGGGCGCCACCGGCGCTGTTGGCGAGACCATGCTGAGCATTCTGGCCGAGCGCAACTTCCCGGTCGCCACCCTGTATGCACTGGCGTCGTCGCGCTCGGCGGGCGGGCAGGTCGAGTTCAATGGCGGTAAGGTCGATGTGCTGGATCTGGCCGACTTCAACCCGACCGGCGTGGACATCGCGCTGTTCTCCGCAGGCGGCAGCGTGTCCAAGGAATACGGCCCCAAGTTCGCCGCGGCCGGTGCGGTGGTGATCGATAACTCGTCGGCGTTCCGCTACGACGACGACGTGCCGCTGGTGGTCTCCGAGGTCAACCCGGAAGCGCTCAAGCAGCGCCCGCGCGGCATCATCGCCAATCCCAATTGCTCGACCATGCAGATGCTGGTGGCGCTAGGCCCGATCCATCGCACCTACGGCATTGAGCGCATCAATGTGGCGACCTACCAGTCGGTCTCCGGCGGCGGGCGTTCGGCGATGGAAGAACTGGGCAAGCAGACCAGCGAGCTGCTGAGCTTCCAGGAAATCGACCCGCAGCGGTTCCCGGTGCAGATTGCCTTCAACCTGATCCCGCACATCGACGACTTCCAGGACAACGGCTACACCAAGGAAGAGATGAAGCTGGTCTGGGAAACCCGCAAGATCCTCGGCGACGACAGCATCCAGGTGAACCCCACTGCGGTGCGTGTGCCGGTGTTCTACGGCCATTCTGAAGCGGTGGCGATCGAAACCCGCGACAAGATCACCGTGGAAGCGGCGCGCGCGCTGCTGGAAGCATCGCCCGGCGTGGAAGTGGTGGACGAGCGCGCCCCCGGCGGCTACCCGACGCCGGTCACGCACGCCTCCGGCAAGGACGCGGTGTTCGTCGGCCGCATCCGTGAGGACTTCTCGCACCCGCGTGGTCTGAACCTGTGGATCGTCTCCGACAACATCCGTAAGGGCGCTGCGCTCAACGCCGTGCAGCTGGCCGAACTGGTCGCCCAGGAAGGCTAAGAACTGCTGTACTAACGAATGCGCAGCGGCCATCTGGCCGCGCGGTGCTCGGGTTCGGCATGTGCCAAGCGGACGTTGCGGTTGCTGTGCGTCGTCCTCACCCGCATGACGACTGTTCGCTGCGTTTTGTTAGCTGCTCCAAGCGGCCTTGCACCTGCAGGCGCGCGCGATGATGCTTCCTTGGGAGGCATCACCGTGCGCAAGCGCTCCCGCAGGTTGCACGCCAGCGCGTTGAAGATGGCTCCAGCCCTCAACAACTCGGGTCCAACCTGCAGGCGCGTGGTCATCGCGCGCCTGCAGGCATGCGCTAACTGCGCGTATCGCTGCATATCGAATAACCCCGGACGTGGGCGAAGTGGGCATGATTGCGCCGCGCCGCAGTCCTGATGCCGGCTTCTCTCACTCCGTTGCCGACTCTGCAGCGATCCGACAGCGCCAGCACCGGTGCGTCCGATGGTGTCACCCACTCGGTTTTTTGCACTATGCAAGCCACGGATGAACCACCGCGCGCGTGATATCTATCGCAGCGTTGTCGCCGATCTGTACGCGCTGTCTACATCGACCGCACATGCATGCCGCACTGCGGCAGTGGCGCCGTCACAGCGCTCTGCATCACAGCGCCGACTTTTTCGCTCATCCAGCGGCTATATTGATGCCCATGAAAGATAGGGGCGGGGGCGCGATGCGTCCGATACAAGGGATAGGTGCGTTGCTGCTGATGGCTTGCAGCGGCGCTGCCATGGCGTTGGGGTTGGGCGATATCCGGGTGCTGTCCAAGCCCGGGCAACCGCTGGTGGCCGAGATTCCGGTCATCTCCAACGAGCCGGGCGAACTCGACAACGCGCGCGTGGCGCTGGCATCGGCCACCACGTTTGCGCGGGTCGGTCTGGAACGCCCGCAAGGCCTGGTCGGCAATCTGCAGTTCCAGTTCGCGCAGGACGCGCGTGGGCGTGCGGTGATCCGCGTGACCAGCAGCCAGGCGGTGGACCAGCCGGCGATCAACTTCCTGATCGAAGTGGAGTGGGACCAGGGCCGGCTGGTGCGCGAATATTCCGCCTTGGTCGATGCACCCAGCACCGCTGCCGCGATCGCCGAGCCGGCCATCCAGGCGCCGCGCGCTGGTGCCAGCAACGCCATCACGCGCGAGCCGGCAGCTGCGCCGGTTGCCAACCGCGATGCACAGGACACCGCCAGAACCGAGCCCGCGGCACGCGCAGCCGCCAGTGCGCCGCCCGCGTCTGCCACGCAGGCCGGCGATGCGTTGCCGGCCGTACGCTCGGGCCAGACCTTGTCGGAGATTGCCGCGGTGGTGGCGCGTTCCAGCGGGCATTCGCTGGACCAGACCATGCTGGCCTTGCTGCGCACCAATCCGGATGCCTTCATCAACGGCAACATCAACCGCCTGAAGCAGGGCGCGGTGTTGCGCACCCCGCAGGAAGACGCGCTGGCGCAGGTCGGCGCGGCCGAAGCGGAGGTGATGGTGCGCGAGCAGGCTGCGCAGTGGCGGCAGGCACGCTCGGCGGTGCCGCAACCGGCCGAAGCCGGCGCTGCTGCCCCTACAACCCCGCCACCCGCCATGTCAGCCGCAGCGGCCGGTGGCGGTGCGCGGCTCGAAATCGCCCCTGCAGTGGCGAGTCAGACCAACAAGGCCGGCGTCACGTCCGGTACCAGTGCCGAAGTCGAGGGCGAGATGGCGGCCAACCAACAGTTGCAACATGCCAAGGAAGACATCGCCACCCGCGATGCGGAATTGCAGGATCTGCGCACCCGCGTGGCCGACCTGGAAAAGCTCAAGCAGCAACAGCAAGCGCTGATCGCAATGAAGGACACCGATCTGGCGGCCGCACAAAAGCGCCTGTCAGAAGCGCCGGCGGCCGCGCAACAAGGCAGTGGTTTTCCAATGTGGTTGATCGGTGGGCTGGTGTTGATCGTCGCTGCCGTGGTGGCGTGGCTGGCTGCGCGTCGTCGCAAACCGTCGCCGCTGCCACCGTTGCCGCGCCGGCAGTACGACTTCGTCCTGCCTGGCGCGCCGACGCAGACCGCCGAGCCGCAAGACGAAGCCCAGGCCACCGAGCCGAGCGAACGCGATGTGCTGCACGAGACCGAATTCGAGCCGGCAGATCTGCGCGAAGACGAGCGCGCACATGAGGCACATCAACCGTTATCGGACGTGCTGCGCCGCGAGCCGCTGCTATCCGCGCCGGCCGCTGCGCCGGCGGCGATCAATAGCGACGACTGGCGCGCGCTGCGTGCCACGCCGCCAGTGGTGGTGACAGAACCGCAGCATATTGCGCCGGTTGACGAGTCGTCTCAGTACGCGGCGCGCGATTCGGTGGAGGTGCACCACGCAGACGTGGAGCCCACGATCAGCGACGTGCCATCCGCAGCTGCAGCCGCACCGATCGCCACGCAGGACAGCGTGGATTTCGATAGCCCGCCGGTGGCACCGAGTGCGACACCCAATACGACCACCAGCCGGGACTTCGCCTCGGCCGGGCGCGATCGCCTGGAACTGGCGTTGGCCTATATGGACCTGGGCGACAAGGACACCGCGCGCGGCTTGCTGCTGGAAGTTGCAGCCACCGGCAATGACGTCACCCGCGCTGAAGCCGCCGAGCTGCTGGAACGCCTGGCATGAGCCCGGCAATCGACCATCTGGCCCTACAGGAAAGTGCTGCACGCGAGCGCCGGATCGACTACGTGGAGTTCGCCTCGGTCGATCCGGACGGCAGCCGCGCGTTTTTCGAAACGGTGTTCGGTTGGCAATTTCAGGCCTATGGCCCGGATTATCTGGCCTTCAATGACGGCCGCCTGGACGGCGGCTTCTACCGCACCTCCGCGCCAGCGCCGGCCGAAGGTGGCCCATTGGTGGTGCTGTATGCCGATGACCTGGCGCCGGTGCTCGAGCGCGTGCGTGTTGCGGGCGGAGAGATCGTCAAGCCGGTGTTCGGCTTCCCCGGCGGCAGCCGCTTTCACTTCCGCGAGCCCGGGGGCACCACCTTGGCCGTGTGGTCCGAGCGCAGCGTCGCATCCAACGACTAACAACTCGCCTGCGCGCTGACTGCACGCGCGCTGCTCGGCATCGGACATTGCTGCTCGTACACTTCACGTTCTCCGCAGTGGCGGGGCCGTGCCGACCATCGCCTGCGATGGAACGATCTGCATGACCGGTGCGCGGATTTCATCCAATCACTGAGAGGCAGGTACCGATGCGTTACGCGCTGGGCGTGGAGTACGACGGCAGCGAGTTCCAAGGCTGGCAGCAGTTGGGCGAGCATGGCGGCCCGAGTGTGCAGGCCAGCCTGCAGGCGGCATTGTCGTCGGTCGCCGATGGGCAGGTGCAGGTGATCTGCGCCGGTCGCACCGACGCGGGCGTGCATGGCGAATGCCAGGTGGTGCATTTCGACAGCGACGCACGCCGCGAGCCGCGCGGCTGGATGCTGGGCACCACGGCGCGTCTGCCGCCGTCGATCGCCGTGCGCTGGTGCGTCCCAGTAGCCGATGACTTCCATGCGCGTTTTTCCGCGCGCGCACGTCGTTATCGCTATCGCCTGCTCAATCGGCAGATTCGTCCGGCGCTGTATCGGCAGACCGTGAGCTGGGAGCGTCGCCCGCTCGATGCCGATGCCATGCATGCGGCAGCGCAGGCCTTGTTAGGCGAGAACGACTTCAGCGCATTCCGCAGCGTGCAGTGCCAGGCGTTGCATGCGCGCCGCAACTTGCAGGCCATCCATGTGCAGCGCATCGGCGAGGTGGTGGAGGTGCAGGTGCAGGCCAATGCATTCCTTCATCACATGGTGCGGAATATTGTGGGCTCGCTGATTTTGGTCGGTACCGGCGAGCGGCCGGCCGACTGGATCGCGACGTTGCTCGCCGGACGCGACCGCACTGTGGCCGGCCAGACAGCGCCGCCACAAGGTCTGGTATTCATCGGGCCTCTGTATCCTGCAGAGTGGCATCTGCCTGCTGAGGTGACCCAATGAATCGATCGCTGTACCGCACCCGTATCAAGTTCTGTGGCATGACCCGCGCCGGCGATATCCGGCTGGCCGGGGAGCTGGGTGTGGACGCGGTAGGTTTCATCTTTGCGC
Organism: Xanthomonas vasicola pv. musacearum NCPPB 4379; assembly: GCF_000277895.2. Lineage (NCBI taxonomy): Bacteria > Pseudomonadati > Pseudomonadota > Gammaproteobacteria > Lysobacterales > Lysobacteraceae > Xanthomonas > Xanthomonas vasicola. The sequence continues at coordinate 1,808,352 of NZ_CP034655.1, forward strand.
ATGGCAGCCCGCGGCGCGTGGCACCGGCCGAGGCGCGCGCGATGCGCCAGGCCACCGCACCGATGGTCGATGTGGTGGCGTTGTTCCGCAACAACTCTAAGGAAGAAGTGCGCGAAGTGGTGCGCACCGTGCGCCCGACCTTGCTGCAATTCCACGGCGAAGAAGACGACGCGTTCTGCCGTAGTTTCAATCTGCCGTATCTCAAGGCGATACCGATGGGCAGCACCGGCGTAAATGGCGAAGATGCCAACGCGCGCACGCTGCAGTTGGCTTACCCAAATACCGCCGGTTTTTTGTTCGATAGCCATGCGCCCGGCGCGGGCGGCGGCACTGGCAAGACCTTCGATTGGTCACGCTTGCCCACCGGCCTGCATCGTCCGTTTCTGCTGGCCGGTGGCATCAACGCCGACAACGTATTCGACGCCATTGTGGCTACGCTGCCTTGGGGCGTGGATGTCTCCAGCGGTGTGGAGTTGGCGCCCGGCATCAAGGATGGTCACAAGATGCGCAAGTTCGTTGAAGAAGTGCGGCGGGCGGATTGTCACGAGATGTCGTGAGTGGTGGGAACGGTGATTTGGGATTCGTAACAGCATGCGCGTCACGCGGCGGTTTGTTGGGATTTGGCGAGTTTGCCAAGTGCGTAAGCGTTGGCATGCTTTTCTAATTCCGAATTCCGGTTAACGATCAGCGATTAGCGACGTCCCCGCACATGAGTGTTTAGCTCGTTTGACCAGGCTGCAGTTGCTTCACTTGAGGCGACTCCGCTGGCCATTGCGCGCTAGGTCATGTTCCTGCAGTGCGCGCCGTTACGCGCGTTTTTGCGCCGCCTTGCTCGCTGTGTCGATGTGTGGCGTGTCCGCTCGGCACGCAGAGCTTTCGGCGGTGCACGTGCTCGTAAACACCTGTTGGTTAGCGATGCAGCGCTATATCGACCGGCCGCAATAGCCGCTCAGGCTTCCGTTGCATCCATGGCTGTTGAGGTGTGCTGGTCTTTCGCTAACGCTTTGCCAAGCCAATCCGCCAGCCGTTCGATGCGTGGGTCCGGATTACGCTTTGCGGCGCACAGTACCCAGCGGCCGCGCGTGGCGGTGAATCCCCACGGCGCCAGCAGGCGCCCGGCCGCCAGGTCGGCCGCCACCAACGGCTGCGGCGCGATGGCGATCCCCAGGCCGGCGGCAGCGGCTTCCAGCAGATACACCAGGTGTTCAAATTCGGTGCCGAAGCGCAGCGCCTCGGGTGCCAGTTCATGCGCCTGCGCCCATTCCGGCCAGGCTTGCGGTCGCGAGCGGGTGTGGAGCAAGGCGTGATCGCGCAGTGTGGCCGGGTCGCTCCGGTCGATCCGCAAGGTCGACGCGAGCTGCGGGCTCAGCACCGGGCCGATCCACTCCACGCCCAGCGCGTGCACTTGCCACTCGCTTGGCCAGGGCGGGGTGTCCAGCAGCAGGGCGGCATCCAGACCGTCCAGATCCGGGCCGGGCGGCTGTTCGCTGGCTGACAGGTGCACGCGCAGGTCAGGAAGGTCGTGCTGCAGCAGTCCCAGGCGCGGGATCACCCAGCGTGCCAGCAGGCTACCGGAACACCCCAGCACCAGTGGCGCCTCGGCGGCCGGGCGCTGCAACGCTGCCCAGGTCTGGCCGATCACGCCAAAGCCTTCGCTGGTGGCATCGCGCAGCCTCATGCCTGCTGCGGTCAGCACCAGGCCGCGGCCCTGCCGCGCAAACAGCGCAGTACCCAGCGCCTGTTCCAGCGAACGGACGTGCCGGCTGATGGCGCCATGGGTGACGTGCAATTCCTGCGCGGCGCGGCTGACGCTCTGCAGGCGCGCGGCGGATTCAAACGCACGCAGCGCCGCCAGCGGGGGAAGTGACGCGGTCATGTGTGATTCCAAGTCACAGGTTGCAGCAATCTTATCGATTTATCGCAGGCCGTGGCTGCGCTAAAGTGTCTCTTCTCGTATGACGCATCGCTGCAGAGGATTTCCATGTCGGCCCAGCCCATCAGTGACTTTTACGCGTATCCGGATGCTGCCGGCCACTTCGGCAAGTTCGGTGGCCGGTTCGTCGCCGAAACCTTGATCGGCCCGCTGCAGGAACTGGCCGCCGCCTACGATCTGGCGCGTCAGGATCCGGCCTTCATCGCCGAGTACGACAAGGACCTCAAGCATTACGTCGGCCGTCCCAGCCCGATCTATCACGCAGAACGGCTCAGCCGCGAAGTGGGCGGGGCGCAAATCCTGCTCAAGCGCGAAGACCTGAATCACACCGGCGCGCACAAGATCAACAACACCATCGGCCAGGCCCTGCTGGCCAGCCGCATGGGCAAGAACCGCATCATCGCCGAGACCGGCGCCGGCCAGCATGGCGTGGCCAGCGCCACCGTCGCTGCACGTCTGGGCCTGGAATGCGTGGTCTACATGGGCGCTACGGACATCGAGCGGCAGAAGATCAACGTCTACCGCATGAAGTTGTTGGGCGCGACGGTGATTCCGGTGACTTCAGGCTCAGCCACGCTCAAGGACGCGCTCAACGAAGCCATGCGCGACTGGGTCACCAACGTGCAGGACACCTTCTACATCATCGGCACCGTGGCCGGCCCGGATCCGTATCCGCGCATGGTGCGTGACTTCAATGCCATTGTCGGCCGCGAAGCTCGCGAGCAGATGCTGCAGGACTACGGCCGGCTGCCGGATGCGATCAGCGCCTGCGTTGGCGGCGGCAGCAATGCCATCGGTCTGTTCCATGCCTTCCTCAACGACCCGGGCGTCAAGATCTACGGCGCCGAGGCGGCGGGCGATGGCATCGCGACCGGGCGCCATGCGGCGTCGATCGCGGCAGGGCGCCCCGGTGTGCTGCATGGCAACCGCACCTATGTGATCTGCGACGACGATGGCCAGATCACCGAAACCCATTCGATCTCCGCCGGTCTGGATTACCCCGGCGTGGGCCCGGAGCATTCGTTCCTGTCCGACAGCGGCCGCGCGGTGTACCAGGGCATTACCGACGACGAAGCGATGGCCGCGTTCCATTTGCTGGCGCACACCGAAGGCATTCTTGCCGCGCTTGAATCCAGCCATGCGGTGGCGCAGTCGATCAAGCTCGCGCGCGAGATGCCGAAAGATGCGTTGGTGTTGTGCAATCTGTCTGGTCGTGGCGACAAGGACGTGCACACCATTGCGGCGCGCGAAGGCCTAACCCTGTGAAGCAACAGCGCATGCGCAGCCTTGCTGGGGCGGCTGCGCTGCTGTCTGTATCTGCCCCTGCAGTGGCCGCCGCAGCACCTGCGCTGGATCGCAGTGGCGCGGTGCGTGTGGGCCGACGCTTCATCGACTTGGCGCCGCAAGCAACCTGGAAGCACTTCAATGCCGGCCAGATCGAACACTGCGATTACGTCGAGGCGGGGCTGTTGCCCGCTGGCGTGTCGATGATGCTGCAGGACGGGCGTGTTGCAGGATTTGGCGTCAGCAACGCCGCAACAGTTGGTCCGTTCGGGAGCTCTGTGGGCGACACCGAAGCCGCCGCGCGTGCGCGTCTTCCGGCAGGCTATCGCGTCGCACCGCATCACGATGGCAGCTGCGGCGGCAACGATCTTTATTTGACTTGGCGCGACCCGCACAGTGGGTTCGCGGTTCGCTATGAAACTGGAGAAGGCAGCGTGAGATCGATGTATTGGGGAACCTGGGACGGCGTGCAGTTGGTGGAGGGATGCGCATGAGCTGGCAGCCCGATCGCATCGCCGCGCGCTTTGATGCGCTGCGCCACTCCGGCCGCAAGGCGTTGATTCCCTTCATCACCGCTGGCGACCCGTCGCTGGAGGCCACCGTGCCGGTGATGCACGCGCTGGTGCGCGCCGGTGCCGATGTCATCGAACTCGGCGTGCCGTTCTCCGACCCGATGGCCGACGGCCCCACTATCCAGCGCAGCTCCGAGCGCGCGCTGGGGCGCGGCGCCGGCCTGGCTTACGTGCTGGAAGCGGTGCACGAGTTCCGCCGCGAAGACACGGCCACGCCGGTGGTGCTGATGGGCTACCTCAACCCGATCGAGATCCACGGCACGCTGCGCTTCGCCGAAGCGGCCGTCGCCGCTGGCGTCGATGGCCTGCTGCTGGTCGATCTGCCGCCGGAAGAAGCCGATGAAACGCGCACCATCTTCACCGAGGTTGGGCTGGCGCTGATTGCACTGGCATCGCCCACCACTAGCGAGCAGCGCCTGGACATGCTGTGCAGCACCGCGCAGGGCTATCTTTATTACGTCAGCTTCGCTGGCGTCACTGGTGCCTCCAACCTGCTCGACACCCATGCCGCCAGCGACCGCCTGCGCCAGTTGCGTCAGCGTGCCGGCGCACCGGTGGTGGCCGGCTTCGGCATCAAGGACGCCGCCAGCGCTGCCGCTATGGCCGTGGATGCCGATGGCGTGGTGGTCGGCAGTGCTCTGGTTGCCACCTTGGCCGAAGCGGACGACGTCCGTAGCGCTCGCGAACGCGCCGAGGCCTTCCTGGCCCCGTTACGCCAGGCCCTCGACCAGGCATAGACGACCACGCGTAGACCAAAAAACGCCAGCGCGAGGCCCGTGAGCAGGGCAACATCCCGCAATCGCGCGAGCTCTCGAAGGCGGCCGCGTTCGGTGCCGGCGTGTTGGCGCTGATGGCGCTGGCCCGCGGCATTGGCAATTGCGCCACGGTGGATGAAGATCGCGCTCGGCCCGGATCCGACGATGACCTAGGTGCCTCTCCCACCAAGACGGGAAGGCGCCGCTTGCGCGCCGCCGGTACGCGTGCCTTGGAATGCGCGCGGCAAGCGCGAGCTGTGGCGCCGAGCAGGGGGGATGGTACGAGCGCAGCCGTGTGTACCCAACCCATTGCGCTGCATCAACAAGGTGAAGCAGTGGCCCGCGATACGTCATCCGCAAGCAGACACACCAGTCAGGCCGGAAGTATCTGCGCCAGATCGCGCATTCATGACGCCCGCTACCTTGGCATTCCCACGGCGCGTTAGACTGTCGCCCCTCTGCGGCCCGCAAGGCCGCCCTGCATGGATTTCAGACACGCATGAGCTGGCTCAGCAAATTGATGCCCTCCGGCATCCGCACCGAAAACACTCCGGCCAAGAAGCGCAGCGTCCCCGAGGGCCTGTGGGAAAAGTGCAGCAATTGCGGCAGCGCGCTGTACGGCCCGGAACTCGAAGAAAACCTCGAGGTGTGCCCGAAGTGCGATCACCACATGGCGATCCGCGCCCGCGCGCGCCTGAATTCGCTGTTCGATCCCGACACTGCGACTACTGAAATCGCTGCCCAACTCGGGCCGGTCGACGTGCTCAAGTTCAGGGACCAGAAGCGTTACGGTGAACGCATCAAGGCCAGCCAGAAGGCCAGCGGCGAATACGACGCGCTGATCGCCATGCGCGGCACGCTCAAGGGCAACCCCTTGGTCGCCGCTGCGTTCGACTTCGCCTTCATGGGCGGCTCGATGGGCTCGGTGGTCGGCGAGCGCTTTGCGCGTGCCGCCGAAGTGGCGCTGGAAGTCGGTTGCCCGTTCGTGTGCTTCTCCGCCAGCGGCGGCGCCCGTATGCAGGAAGGCTTGTTCTCGCTGATGCAGATGGCCAAGACCTCGGCCGCGCTCGGCCGCCTGCGCGAAGCGGGTCTGCCCTATATCTCGGTGCTGACCCATCCCACCACCGGTGGCGTGTCGGCTTCGTTCGCGATGCTGGGCGACATCAATATCGCCGAGCCGCATGCGCTGATCGGCTTTGCCGGCCCGCGCGTGATCGAACAGACCGTGCGCGAAACGCTGCCGGAAGGCTTCCAGCGCTCGGAGTTCCTGCTCGACCACGGCGCCATCGATCAGATCTGCGACCGCCGCGAGATGCGCGACCGCATTGCCGAACTCACCGCGATGATGATGCGTCAGCCGCATCCGCAGGACGCCGACGCCGCATGAGCGCACGCAAGTACTTCGGCACCGACGGCATCCGCGGTCGGGTAGGGCAGGGCGTGATTTCTGCCGATTTTGTGCTGCGGCTGGGCAATGCGCTTGGCCGTGTACTAACCCAGGGCCGCAGCAAGCGGCCGTTGGTGCTGATCGGCAAGGACACCCGCATTTCCGGCTACATGTTCGAAGCGGCGCTGGAAGCAGGCTTGGTTGCTGCAGGTGCCGACGTGCAGCTGATCGGCCCGATGCCGACCCCGGCCATCGCCTTTCTGACCAGCACGCTGCGCGCCGACGCGGGCGTAGTGATCAGCGCTTCGCACAATCCGCACTACGACAACGGCATCAAATTCTTCTCCGCCGAAGGCGAGAAACTCGACGACGCGACCGAAGCGGCGATCGAAGCGGCGTTGGACGCGCCATTCCACACAGTGGAATCGGAGCGTCTGGGCAAAGCCATTCGTACGCGTGACGCCATCGGCCGCTACATCGAATTCTGCAAGGCCAGCGTAGCGCGTGGCTTCACCCTGCACGGGCTAAAGATGGTGCTGGACTGCGCGCATGGTGCTACCTATCACATCGCACCCATGCTGTTCCGCGAGCTCGGCGCAGAGGTAGTGGTCATCGGCGCCGCGCCGGATGGGCTCAATATCAATGCAGGTGTCGGCTCGACCCATATCGACAATCTTGCCGCCACGGTGCGCGAGTGCGGTGCGCATCTGGGCATCGCTTTCGACGGCGACGGCGACCGCGTGTTGATGGCCGACGACCAGGGCAACCCGGTCGATGGCGACGATCTGCTGTACGTGCTTGCGCGCTCGTGGCAGGCCAGTGGCCGGCTCACTGGCACCGTGGTCGGCACCTTGATGACCAATTACGGTCTGGAGCAGGCCCTGGAGTCGCTGAACATCCCGTTCCAGCGCGCCAAGGTGGGCGATCGCTACGTGCATCAGGCCCTGGTCGAAGGCGGCGGCACCTTGGGCGGCGAAACCTCCGGTCATCTGTTGTGCCTGGACCGTGCCACCACCGGCGATGGCATCGTCAGCGCGCTGCAGGTGCTCGAAGCGTTGGGGCGCGATGGCCAGAGCCTGCGCCAGGCACTCAGCAGCCTGAGCAAGGTGCCGCAGAAGACTGTCAACGTGCGCCTGGATGGCGGTGCGGCCAAGGCCATTGTGGAAGCGGCCAACGTGCAACAGGCGTTACAGCAGGCGCAAGCCGCTGTTCAAGGCCGCGGCCGCGCGTTCCTGCGCCCGTCCGGCACCGAGCCAGTGGTGCGCGTGACGGTGGAAGCCGACGACGCGCGCCTGATGCAGGACACGCTCGACCGACTCTCGGGTGCAGTGCGTGACGCGGCGTGAGTCAATCGTCATTGGCGTGTGCGTGGTCATCGCCAAGGCCGCGACGTTTTACCTGTTGTATCGCCTGCTGATCTGATCAGGCTTCTCTCGACCTTTTCGACTTCGACTGCAGACATCCGTATGAGCGCGCGCATCCCCACGCTGGACATCACCCGTTTCGACACCGACCGCGACGCCTTCGTTGCCGAGCTCGGAGCGGCCTATCGTCAGTGGGGTTTTGCCGGCATCCGCAATCACGGCATCGCCCAGGCCGACATCGATGCCGCCTACGAGGTGTTCAAAGCGTTCTTCGCGCTGCCGGAAGCGACCAAGCGCTGCTATCACGTGGAAGGCAGCGGCGGCGCGCGCGGCTATACCGCGTTCGGTGTGGAAACCGCCAAGGATTCCAAACACTTCGACCTGAAGGAGTTCTGGCACATCGGTCGCGAGATTGCAGACGATTCGCCGTACCGCGCGGTGATGGCGCCGAATCTGTGGCCTAGCGAAGTGCCGGGTTTCCGCGAGCGCGGCTACCAGCTGTACCAGCAGCTTGATCAACTCGGTTCGCGCGTGCTGTCGGCGCTGGCGCTGCATATCGGCTTGCCGCAGGACTACTTCGTCGACAAGACCAACAACGGCAATTCGATCCTGCGGCCGATCCATTACCCGCCGATCACCAGCGACGACATCCCCAACGTGCGTGCTGGTGCGCATGGCGACATAAACTTCATCACCTTGCTGGTTGGCGCCAGCGCCGCTGGGCTGGAAGTGCGTTCCAACGATGGCGAGTGGGTGCCATTCACTGCCGACGCCGACACCATCGTGGTCAATATCGGCGACATGCTGCAGCGCCTGACCAACCACGTATATCCCTCCACCATCCACCGCGTGGTTAATCCGCCGGGCGAGCAGGCGCGCCAGCCGCGCTATTCGGTGCCGTTCTTCCTGCACCCCAATCCGGATTTCCTCATCGACGTGCTGCCCTCGTGCATCAGCGCCGACAACCCCAGCCGTTACCCGGAGCCGATCACGGCGCATGGCTTCTTGGAAGAGCGCCTGCGCGAGATCAAGCTGAAGTAATCCGGCGCGCATCGCGACGCTTTGTGCGCAGCGAATAGCCGCGCTCGCAACACCAGCGGTGACCATTGCCACACTTCTGTTCAGAAAATTCCGCTCGCGTCTGGTTAAAGCTTGCGTTCACTCAGGCCGATAACCCAGTCTGATCGCTAGCGCGACGTCGGACTCGCCTGGCGCCCGCTGCCGATTGCACAGGGTGGGGCGCTTTTGCATGCGATGGTTCAAACGGGTAGGTGCAGTGTGCGTGCTGGCGGCCTATGCCGCACCAGGGGCGGCCGCGGCGACGTCGGTCAATGTGACCGTCGCCGATGCCGGCGGCGTGCTGGTCGATGCGGTGGTGAGCCTGGAGCCGGCGCGGCCTGCTGCGCCGAGCGCGACCAAGACCGCGGAAATGGACCAGGTCAACTCGCAGTTCGTGCCTGCCGTGCTGGCAGTGCGCGCAGGGACGCTGGTGCGCTTTCCGAACAACGACCAGATTCGCCATCAGGTTTATTCGTTCTCGCCGGCCAAGCGTTTCGAACTGCCGCTCTTCCAAGGCACCACGGCGACGCCAGTGCGTTTCGATCAGGCCGGCCTGGTCACCATCGGCTGCAATATTCACGACTGGATGGTGGGGTACATCGTGGTGTTGGAAACGCCGTACTTCGGCAAGACCGGCAGCGATGGCCGCGCCCAACTGGAGGCGCCTGCGGGCAATTACACGCTGCGCGTCTGGCATCCGCGTATCAAGGGGGCAGCAAGTAGCGAGCCATTGGTGATCGCGCGCGATGCAGTGCAGCGCCGCGTCACCTTGCAGACTACCGGCACTGCTCCTGTCGTTGCGCCGCCGGATGCGCGGGTACGCGCGCTGCAAGACAAGTTCCGTAATGCCGACCCCAAGAAGCCGCGTCCATGAGAGCGATGCGCCTGCATACCCGCATCGCGGCCTTGCTGGTGCTGGTCTTGCTTGCCACGCAGGCATTGACGTTTCTTGCCGTGCAGCTGGCGACCGAACGTAGCGTCAAGGCGCAGCTCGGCGAAGAGCTGGAAATCGGCGAGCGCGTCTGGCAACGCATCAACGTGCGTCGCGACGAGCAGTTGCTGCAGTCGGCATCGGTGCTGGCCGACGACTTCGGGTTTCGCGCCGCCGTAGCAAGTGGCGATGTTCCGACGATGCAGTCGGCCCTGCGCAACCATGCCGCACGTATGTCGTCAGAGACTGCGCTGCTGCTGTCACCAGATGGTGAATTCTTGACCGGCCTGGCCGATCTGCCGCAGGCCGAACAAGTGCGTGCGGTGCAGGCATTGCTGCAACGAGCGCAGCACGATGGACGCGCAGTGGGCGTGGTGGCGCTGGATCAGCACATCGTGCGGCTGGCGGTGGTGCAGGTGCTGGCGCCAAACCGCGTCGGCTGGATTGCGATCGGCAACGAATCCGGCGATGGCCTGGCGCAGGATTTCCGCAGCACCACCGGGCTGGATGCCACCTTCTTCACCGATGGCCCGCCAGTGCGTGTGTTGGCCTCCACCCTTGAGCCGCCGGCACGCGTCGAATTTGCGCAACAATTGCCCGAGGCTGAGAAGGTGCAGGCTGCATCGATCCCGTTGACGCTGGGCGAGTCGCGCTATCTGGTCAGACTGCAATCGATCCAGGGCGACAGCCACGTGCGGGTCGCGTTGCAGGCATCGCTGGATCGCGCTGTCGCGCCGTATCGCGTTCTCAAGCTGCGCATCCTGCTGCTGGCGGGGCTGGCGACCGTCGCTGCGCTGGTTGTGGCGATTTTTCTCGCGCGTGGCGTGAGCAAGCCGGTTGCGCAACTGGTACAGGCTGCGCGACGCATCCAGCGCGGCGATTACCAGACTGCGGTGCAGGTCCCGCCCGGCCGCGAACTTGCCGAGCTGGCCGACAGTTTCGGACGCATGCAGCATCAGATCGCCAGCCGCGAGCAGCGCATCCTGCATCAGGCCCGGCACGACGCCTTGACCGGCTTACCCAACCGGATCTGGTTGCTGGAGCGGTTGAAGGAAGTTGTGGAGCAGACCGTGGCATCCGGTGGCACCGCCGCGGTGCTGATCCTGGATCTGGAGCGCTTCAAGGAACTCAACGACAGCCTCGGCCACGACTTCGCCGACCAGGTGCTGGTGGAAGCCGGACGCCGGCTGGTGGAGGTCGTGCAGGAGCCCAATTTAGTCGGCCGGTTGGGCAGCGATGAATTCATGGTGGTGGTGGCGCAAGCCGATGCCGCCAGCGTGCAGCAGAATGCGCAGTTCTTGCTGCTGCAGCTGCGCCGCCCGCTGGTCTTGCCGCAGGCGCGGATCCAGCTTGAAGCCAGCATCGGCATCGCCCTGATTCCCGACCATGGCGCCGACCCGGATACCTTATTGCGCCGCGCCGATATCGCGCGGCGCCAAGTCGGCACCACAAGCGCCATCGGTGCCAGCGTCTATCGCCTGGGCCAGGACGAACAGCATCTGCGGCGTTTGCGCCTCACCGGCGATCTGCGTCAGGCCATCGGCGGCAACGAACTCACCTTGCGCTTCCAGCCCAAGATCTGTCTGCGCAGCGATCGGGTCGAGCAAGTCGAAGTGCTGGTGCGCTGGCATCACCCGGTGCTCGGCCCGATCGGCCCGGACGAATTCATCCCGCTCGCCGAGCACTCCGGCGTCATCCATTCGCTCACTCGCTTCGTGCTAGACCAAGCGCTACGCTGTCAGGCGCAGTGGCGCGAGCAAGGGTTGGAGTTGGGCATGGCGATCAACTTGTCCGCGCTCGATCTGTCCGACCCCGGCTTGCCCGACTTCGTGCGCGGCCGCCTGGAGCATCATGCCGTACCGGCGCAGTCGTTCACGCTGGAATTGACCGAAAGCGCCTTGATGCGCGATGTCGAATTCGCGCTGCACATGCTGCATCAATTGCGCAGCGTGGGAGTGCGACTGTCCATCGACGACTTCGGTACCGGGTATTCCTCGTTGGCTCAACTCAAGCGCATGCCGGTGAACGAATTGAAGATCGACAAGAGTTTCGTCATGCAGTTGGCCGAAGGCACCGACGATGCCTTCATTGTCCGCAGCACGATCGATCTGGGGCATAACTTGGGCCTGAGCGTCATCGCCGAAGGCGTCGAGAACGCCACTGCGTTGGCACTGTTGCGGGGCTATGGCTGTGACATGGTGCAGGGCTATCTGTATTCGCCACCGCTGGAGGAAGCGCCGATGGTAGCCTGGTGTATGCGCCAACTCGGCATGAACTCGGCCGCGCACGCAGGTGCACAGCGATGAGCGTGCATCTGCGTGTTGTAGTGATCGCTGCATCTGTTGCTGGTGCATTCGCACCACTGCACGCAATGGCCGGCGACGGACGCCTGCTCGCCACCGGCGGTGCGTCCATGATCGAAGGCAGTAGCGGTGGCGGCATCGTGCCGTGGGCTACGTTGTCTGGGTACGGCACGCGCGACGAACTCGGCACTATCGCGTTTGCCACGCATGTAGATAGCGGCGATTACCGCCTCAATGTGCAGGGCGTCGCGCTCACGGTCGGCAATCGGCTGGAGCTGTCAGTCGCCCGCCAGCGTTTGGATCTGGGCACCTTGCAGGACCGGCTTGGCTTGCCATGGAATGCGCTCGGCCAGGACGTGTTTGGTGCCAAGTTACGTCTGGCCGGCGATCTTGTGTACGGGCATGCGCCGCAGGTCAGCCTGGGCGTGCAGTACAAGCGCTTGCGCAATGGCACGTTGCCGCTGGCGATCGGTGCGCGCGACGACCACGGCACCGATGTCTACATCAGTGCCAGCCGCTTGTTGCTGCAGGGCGCCGGTGGGTATCAGTTGCTGCTCAACGGCACCTTGCGCGCCACCCGCGCCAACCAGACCGGCTTGCTCGGCTTCGGTGGCGATCGTCGCAACAGTTATCGTCTGGTACCCGAGGCCAGTGCTGCGGTGGTGCTGTCGCCGTCGTGGGCGGTGGGCGTGGAATATCGCGACAAACCGAATAACCTCGGCTTCGCGCGCGAGCAAGCGTGGGCGGATGCATTCCTTGCCTGGTTCCCCAGCAAGCATGTCTCGTTGACCGCTGCATTCGCCGATCTTGGCGACATCGCCACGCTTGCCGATCAGCGCGGTCCTTATCTTTCTTTGCAGGTGGCGTTCTGATGAACCGATGGTTGCGCTGGTCCTTGCTGTGCATGCTCGGCCTGACGAGCGCCTGCGCCAGCACGCAACCGCGCCAGACGCTTTATGACGAACTCGGCGGACAAGCCGGCATCGAAGCGCTGGTGGACACCATGCTCTCGCGCATCGCCGACGACCAACGCATCGTCGATAAATTCGCACGCGTCAATATCGTCATGCTCAACGAGCGCCTGGTGCAGAAGTTCTGTCATGTCGCCGACGGCCCATGCCCGGACACCGCCAAGTCGATGCAGCAGGCGCACGCACACCTTGCCATTGGCGAAGGCGACTTCAATGCCTTGGTCGAAGATCTGAACTGGGCGATGGATCAGCGCAAAATTCCGCGCCGCACGCAAAATCGCCTGCTCGCACGGCTGGCGGCCATGCATGGCGATATCGTCAATCACTAAGAATCTGTTCACGATCTCCTGAGCAGCAATGTCAGGAACGCAAGATCGATGAACTGCAAGCTGGTATTGAGCCTTCGCTCGCAGTTCTTCCATAACCTTCGATTCTTCTCCAGCCAGACAAAGCTGCGTTCAACAATCCAGCGCTTCGGCAGGACCTTGAAAGTATGCAACTCGCTGCGTTTGGCAATCTGTACGGTGACGCGCTTGCCAAGGATGTCCTGGACGCCCTTGGCGAAGGGATCTCCGCTATAGCCGCTATCGCCCCGCAGGCTTTTCACCCGACCTAAGCCCGATTGGCAGCGATCCAATGCTTCCAGCGCGCCTTTACGATCGGTGACCTCCGCTGTGCTCACAGCAACGGCATGCGGAAATCCTTCCGAATCCACCGCGATATGGCGCTTGATCCCCGACACCTTCTTGCCCGCGTCGCAGGCTTCGTGCGTTTGCGGGCTTGTTCCAGAATCGGACGGGTGTGCTCGAACCGCTCACGGCGCATGTCACTTGGGTAGTCTTCTCGCGCATTCGTGCAGTTTGCACGGCTTGAAAAAGATCGTGAACAGGTTCTAAGAGCGGCTAACAAAATGTAACCGGCAGTTGTCAGGTAGGCGTGGACAGCGCGGAGGAACGCAGTGGACGAGTGGTACATGCCGCACCGAGCACCGGCCACGCCCGCCTGGCGGCTGCGCAGTCGTTTTGTTAGGGCCCGTTAACACATCCGAAGCCCATCAACGGTGAGCACAAAGCTGAGGAATCCAAGGAACATGACGTCCAGCTTCTCAAAGCGCGTGAAAATCCGGCGGTAGCCCTTCAAGCGACGGAACAGCCTCTCCACTTCGTTGCGCCGCTTGTACATGTGTTGATCGTACTCCCAAGGATGGACCCGATTGGACTTGGGTGGGACCACCGGCACGAAACCAAGATCGAGCGCCAGCTGGCGGGTTTCATTGCCTTCGTAAGCGCGATCCATTAGCAGATGAATCGGCCGCTTCACTTGCCCCAAATGTTCAAGCAATGCCCGGCCTGCTGGTGCGTCATGTGCGTTGCCAGGCGTCAATCCGAACGTGATGGCTGTTCGAGCATCTGCGGCAACCATATGAATCTTGGTGTTCCATCCGCCGCGGGATTTGCCAATCGCCTGTGGGCCTTTTTTTAATGCGCCAGTGCCATCCGGATGCACCTTGATGCTGGTGGAGTCCAGCGAGACCGCTTCGATTTTGATGCGCACGATCTGGCAGGTCTGCAATTGGGCGAACATCCGATCCAGCACACCGGACTTAGCCCAACGGTTCATGCGTGTGTACACCGTATGCCAGTTGCCAAAGCGCTTGGGCAGACCGCGCCATTTGCAGCCGTGCTCTGCGACGTAGAGGATGGCGTTGACCACCTGCAGATTGGTCATGCTGACATTGCCGCGCTGCGCAGGTAAGCAATGTTCGATGAGGGCAAATTGTGCTGGCGTGATCTCCATGTCCAATAGTTTAATCGCCCGAGCCATTAGTGTTAACAGGCCCTAGTCACTCCAAGAGTAGCGATTGGTTTTAGCGCTTGTGGTCAGGCGCGAGCCGCTGTTGGTTGGACTGGCATGTGCGTGCATCCCAATCATTTGACGATCGATACACTCGCTTGCGTGGTCATCGCACGCCCTACGGGCGCCCAGGTTGCAGGCAGGCGTGCAGCGCCGCTGCGCACCGGCGATATCTCCCGCACACGCAGCCTGCTGCCGCCTCAATCCAGCGGCCGCACCCGATGCGAGCCGCGTGCCATCAGGCCTAAGGCAAACGCATGCGGCAGCAGCCGCAGTGCGGCATTGACCAGCCGATAGCGCCAGCCAGGCACTGCCAACACCTGGCCGCGTTCCAGTGCATCGATTCCGTACTCGGCCACCGCGTCTGCCTGCAGCCACGCCCAGGCGGGCAGGGTGGACATCGCTTCGCGGGTGCCGGTGACATCGTGGAATTCCGACCAGGCAAAGCCCGGGCACAGCGCGCACACCTTGACGCCGCAATCGGCATTTTCCAGCGCCAGCGATTCGCTGAAGCGCAACATGAAGCTCTTGCTGGCCGCGTACAGGGTCTGCCCATCGGCGCTCGGCGTCAGCGCCGCGAACGAGGCCACGTTGAGAATGCGGCCCTGTCCGCTGGCGCGGATCATCGGCAACAGTCGCCAGGTCAGCTCGCACACCGCAGTCACCATTACCTGCAGAAAGCGCGCATGCGTGGCCCAGCCGTTATGCAGGTAACGGCCCGGCACGCCGTACCCGGCGTTATTGACCAGGGTGCCCACGGTCCAGCCATTGCGCTGGATCTGCGTTGCCAACGTGTCGGGCGCGGCAGGGTCGGCCAGATCGGCCGGTAGCACTTCCACCCGCACAGTGCCGCGCAATCCATCGGCCAATGCCTGCAGTCGGTCCTCCCTGCGCGCAGTCAGGATCAACGGTACGCCGCGCTTGGCGTATGCCCGCGCAATCTCGCGGCCGATGCCGCTGGAAGCGCCGGTGATCAACGCGAAGACAGGTGAAACGGACATGGCAGGTTCCTGTGAGGGGAGGGGTGAGACATGTGGCGGACAGAAGTGTGCCGGTTGCCGACAGGGCATGGGCTATTCTGTCGCCTGTCTTCAACTCAGGAACCTGCGCCTGATGCGTCGAAAGATCGTTGCCGGAAATTGGAAGCTGCACGGCAGCCGCTCCTTCGCCACCGAACTGGTGGCCAAGCTCGCTGCGCACATGCCCCTGGAGGGTGTCGAAGTCGTCATCCTGCCGCCACTGCCTTATCTCGGCGACCTGATCGAGGGTTTCGAGGCCCATCACCTGTCGTTTGGAGCCCAGGACGTCAGCAGCAATGAAAAGGGCGCCTACACCGGCGAGGTGTCGGCCTCGATGCTGGTCGATGTCGGTGCCGGCTACGGGTTGGTCGGCCACTCCGAGCGCCGCCAATATCACCACGAGAGTAGCGAGTTGGTAGCGCGCAAGTTCGCCGCCGCCATCCATGCCGGGCTGATTCCGGTGCTTTGCGTGGGCGAATCGCTGGAACAGCGTGAAGCCGGTCAGACTGAGGCAATCCTACGTGCCC
Organism: Xanthomonas vasicola pv. musacearum NCPPB 4379; assembly: GCF_000277895.2. NCBI lineage: Bacteria > Pseudomonadati > Pseudomonadota > Gammaproteobacteria > Lysobacterales > Lysobacteraceae > Xanthomonas > Xanthomonas vasicola. The sequence continues at coordinate 1,824,311 of NZ_CP034655.1, forward strand.
AGCTCGAACCGGTCCTGGAGCTGGTCGGCAGTGCCGGTTTTGCGGGCGCAGTGCTGGCCTATGAACCGATCTGGGCCATTGGCACCGGCCGTACCGCCAGCCCAGAGCAGGCTCAGGCCGTGCACGCCTTCCTGCGTGGCGAAGTCGCGAAGGCGGATGCTAGAATTGCAGATTCGTTGCCCATCCTGTACGGGGGCAGTGTCAAACCCGATAACGCCGGCGAGCTGTTTGCACAGCCCGATGTCGATGGCGGGCTGGTCGGAGGCGCATCACTGGTCGCCGAAGATTTCCTGGCCATCGCACGCGCGGCGGCCGCGTGCTAACCCATTAAGTTTTGTCCGGGGACGGATTTCGAAATGCTGATGTTGATCCTAAATGTGGTCTACGTGCTGGTCGCGCTGGCGATGATTGCGCTGATCCTGATGCAGCGTGGCGCGGGTGCGGCAGCCGGTTCCGGCTTCGGTGCGGGCGCCTCGGGCACCGTGTTCGGTTCGCAGGGTGCGTCGAACTTCCTGTCCAAGTCGACCAAGTGGTTGGCTGTGGTGTTTTTCAGCATCAGCCTGTTCATGGCGTGGTACGCCACCCACGGCGCGCGTCCGACCGATCAGAACCTGGGTGTGATGTCGCAGTCGGCAACGCCGGCTCCGGCCGCCGCTGGCGAGTTGACCCAGCCGTTGCCGAAGGCGCCGGCCGGTGCAGTACCGACCGCTCCGTCGCAGCCGGTTCCTGCCGCCGCACCAGCAGCAGCACCAGCGCAGTCCGCACCGGCGCAACCGGCGCCTGCAGCGCGCGAAGAAAACGCTTCAGAACCAGCACAAAAACGCTGAAGCCGGTTACAATGCGCTGCGCACTGGGATGCCCAGCGGCGCAACGTATGCCCAGGTGGCGGAATTGGTAGACGCACTACCTTGAGGTGGTAGCGACTTAGGTCGTAGGGGTTCGAGTCCCCTCTTGGGCACCATTGTTTGGCTGCAGTTCCTGCGCATCGCTTGTCGCGCGCGGGGTCTGCCTATACCCCATGCCGGCACGCGGCGCGTGCGGGCAGAGGCAAGAGAGAATCGCTGTGCTGGCCGAATATTTGCCGAGTCTGCTGTTTCTGATCGTCGCCACCGGTATCGGCATTGTGCTGATGCTGATTGGTCGGTTCCTCGCTCCGCGTACCCCGGACGCGCGCAAGCTTTCTCCGTACGAGTGTGGCTTCGAAGCATTCGAAGACGCGCGCATGAAGTTCGATGTGCGCTACTACCTCATCGCGATCCAGTTCATCGTGTTCGATCTGGAAATCATCTTCATCGTGCCGTGGACGCAGGTGTTCATGGAGATCGGCGCACGTTCGCTGGTCACCATGGGGCTGTTCGTCGGCATGTTGTTCCTCGGCTTTATCTACGTGTGGAAGAAGGGAGCGCTGGAATGGGAGTGATTCAGACCCTGGATCGTCTGATGACCAACCCGATGCCGGAAGGCCGGGTGGAAGACATCCTGCGCCCGGAAGGCGAAAACCCGCTGCTCGAAAAGGGCTACGTGACCACCAGTGTCGATGCGCTGCTGAATTGGGCGCGCACCGGTTCGATGTGGCCGATGACCTTCGGTTTGGCCTGTTGCGCCGTCGAGATGATGCACGCGGGCGCCTCGCGCCTGGATCTGGACCGTTACGGCGTGGTGTTCCGCCCGTCGCCGCGCCAGTCCGACGTGATGATCGTGGCCGGCACCCTGGTCAACAAGATGGCTCCGGCACTGCGCAAGGTCTACGACCAGATGCCGGATCCGAAGTGGGTCATTTCGATGGGCAGCTGCGCCAACGGCGGCGGCTACTACCATTATTCGTATTCGGTGGTGCGCGGTTGCGACCGCATCGTGCCGGTGGACATCTATGTCCCGGGCTGCCCGCCGACCGCCGAGGCGCTGGTCTACGGCATCTTGCAGCTGCAGAAGAAGATCTGGCGTACCCAGACGATCGCGCGCTGACACCCGTCTTCTTCTACCGAGAGCAGCCAAGCCCCCATGGCAGAGCAAGCATCCTCCTTCACTGACCGACTTGCGGCACGTTTCGCCGGTGCGCAGATTGCCGTGACATTGCCGCGCGGCGAAGTGACGCTGGAAGTCGCTGCAGCCGATTGGCACGTCACCTGTCTTGCACTGCGCGACGAGCTCGGTTTCGAGCAGCTCAGCGACCTGTGCGGCGTCGATTACCTGGGCTATGGCAGCGACGAGTGGGATACCGCCGACGTGTCGTCGCAGGGTTTCAGCCGCGGCGTCGAAGGCAAGGCGATTGGCCGTTTTGCCTGGGGTGAATTTCCCAGCCAGGAAAGCTCCAGTGGCGCGCAGCCGCAGCAATTGCCCAAGCAGCGTTTTGCCGTGGTCGCGCAGCTGATTTCCTACCAGCACAACCAGCGTCTGCGCGTGCGTTGCTACGCACCGGACAAACAGGTGCCGGTGGTGGCCTCGTTGACCGATATCTGGCCGGGCGTGAACTGGTTCGAGCGCGAAGCGTTCGACTTGTTCGGCATCGTGTTCGATGGTCACCCGGATCTGCGCCGCATCCTGACCGACTACGGATTCGTCGGCCACCCGTTCCGCAAGGATTTCCCGCTGATCGGCAACGTCGAAGTGCGTTACGACGACGAGCGCAAGCGCGTGGTGTACGAGCCGGTGACCTCGGTCGAGCCGCGCGTTGGCGTGCCGCGCGTGATTCGCGACGATGCCCGTTATGAGACTGCCGCTGGTGAAGTGGGCAAGTCGGAGACTGCCAAGTGAGTGAGTTCCGCCAGGCAACCGATGCCTTCGCGAGCAATCCTGCCGAAAGCAAGCAGGAAATCCGCAATTACACGATGAACTTCGGCCCGCAGCATCCTGCGGCGCACGGCGTGTTGCGCCTGATCCTGGAAATGGATGGCGAAACCGTGGTGCGTGCCGACCCGCATATCGGCCTGCTGCACCGTGGCACCGAGAAGCTGGCCGAGTCCAAGCCGTTCAACCAGTCGGTTCCGTACATGGATCGGCTGGATTACGTGTCGATGATGTGCAACGAGCACGCTTACGTGCTCGCGATCGAATCACTGATGGGAATCGAGGCGCCCGAGCGTGCGCAGTACATCCGCACCATGTTCGACGAGATCACCCGCATCAAGAACCATCTGATGTGGGTCGGCTCCAACGCGCTCGATCTGGGTGCGATGGCGGTGATGCTGTATGCATTTCGCGAGCGCGAAGAATTGATGGACGTCTACGAGGCGGTCAGTGGTGCGCGTATGCACGCGGCCTACTATCGTCCGGGTGGTGTGTATCGCGATCTGCCCGATCGCATGCCCAAGTACAAGGAATCGCGTTGGCACAAGGGCGGGGCGCTGAAGCAGCTTAATGCAGCGCGTGAAGGCTCGATGCTGGATTTCCTTGAGGATTTCACCAACACCTTCCCGTCGCGTGTGGACGAATACGAAACGCTGCTGACCGATAACCGCATCTGGAAACAGCGTACCGTCGACGTCGGCATCATCAGTCCGGATCTGGCGCGTGCCTGGGGCATGACCGGTCCGATGCTGCGTGGTTCGGGCATCGAGTGGGATCTACGCAAGAAGCAGCCGTACGCCAAGTACGACGCAGTGGATTTCGACATCCCGGTCGGCACCAACGGCGACTGCTACGACCGCTATCTGGTGCGCGTGGCCGAGATGCGCGAATCCAACCGCATTATCAAGCAGTGCGTGAAGTGGCTGAAGGCCAACCCGGGCCCGGTCATGGTCACCAATTTCAAGGTCGCTCCGCCAAGCCGCGAAGGCATGAAGGACGACATGGAAGCGTTGATCCATCACTTCAAGCTGTTTAGTGAAGGCTACTGCGTGCCGGCCGGCGAAACCTACAGCGCGGTCGAAGCGCCGAAGGGCGAGTTCGGTTGCTACCTGATGTCCGATGGCGCCAACAAACCGTTCCGCGTGCATCTGCGTGCGCCTGGTTTTGCGCATCTGTCATCGATGGACGCAGTGGTGCGTGGTTATTTGTTGGCCGACGTCGTGGCGATGATCGGTACTTACGATTTGGTTTTCGGTGAGGTTGACCGATGAAGGCGACGGGTAATTTCGAGGCGGCGCGCGACGTCGATCCGCAGGTTGTGCTGAGCGACAAGACGCGCGCGCATATCGATCATTGGCTGGCCAAGTTTCCGCCCGATCGCAAGCGTTCGGCTGTGTTGCAGGGCCTGCATGCTGCGCAGGAACAAAACCAGGGCTGGCTGACCGACGAGTTGATTGTTGGTGTGGCCAAGTACCTGGAACTGCCGCCGGTGTGGGCGTACGAGGTCGCCAGCTTTTATTCGATGTTCGAGACCGAAAAGGTCGGCCGCCACAACGTGGCGTTCTGCACCAATATCAGCTGCTGGCTCAATGGCGCCGAAGACCTGCTGGCCCATGCGGAAAAGAAGCTAGGTTGCAAGCTGGGGCAGTCGACGGCCGATGGTCGCGTCTACCTCAAGCGCGAAGAAGAGTGCCTGGCTGCCTGCTCCGCGGCGCCGATGATGGTCATCAATGGCCACTATCACGAGCACCTGACGAAAGAGAAGGTCGACGCGCTGCTGGACGGGCTGGAGTAAGACATGGCACATCATCACGCACCCTCAGGCCCGGTCGGTCCGGCGCCGTTGCCGCATCAGGTCGTCTATACGACGCTGCATTACGACACCCCGTGGTCGTATGAGAGCTATCTGAAAACCGGTGGCTACGCCGCGCTGCGCAAGATCCTCGAAGAGAAGATCCCGCCGGCCGACGTCATCGAAATGGTCAAGGCGTCGAATCTGCGCGGCCGTGGCGGCGCAGGCTTCCCGACCGGTTTGAAGTGGTCGTTCATGCCCAAGGGCACGATGCAGAAGTACATCCTGTGCAACTCGGACGAGTCCGAGCCGGGAACCTGCAAGGACCGCGACATTCTGCGTTACAACCCGCACTCGGTGGTGGAGGGCATGGCGATTGCCTGCTACGCCACCGGTTCGACGGTGGGCTACAACTACCTGCGTGGCGAGTTCCACCACGAGCCGTTCGAAAACTTCGAGCTGGCACTGGCTGATGCGTACGCCAACGGTTGGCTGGGCAAGAACATCCTCGGCAGCGGCGTGGATATCGACATCTACGGTGCGCTGGGTGCTGGCGCGTACATCTGCGGCGAAGAAACCGCACTGATGGAGTCGCTGGAAGGCAAGAAGGGCCAGCCGCGCTACAAACCGCCGTTTCCGGCCAACTTTGGCCTATATGGCAAGCCGACCACCATCAACAATACCGAGACCTATGCGTCGGTGCCGGCGATCATTCGCAACGGCCCGGAGTGGTTCCTCGGTTTGAGCAAGACCAAGAACGGCGGCCCGAAGATTTTCTCGGTGTCCGGCTGCGTGCAGAAGGGCGGCAATTTCGAAGTGCCGCTCGGTACCACCTTCGACGAACTGCTGGAAATGGCCGGTGGCCTGCGTCCGGGTCGCAAGCTCAAGGGCGTGGTGCCCGGTGGCGTATCGATGCCGGTGCTGAAGGCCGACCAGGTCGCTGGCCTGCAGATGGATTACGACACCTTGCGTGCGCTCGGCACCGGTTTGGGTTCTGGCGCCATCGTGGTGCTGGACGACAGCGTCTGCTGCGTGCGTTTCGCTTGCCGCATCTCGCAGTTCTTCCACAAGGAATCCTGCGGCCAGTGCACCCCGTGCCGTGAGGGCACCGGCTGGATGCACCGCGTGCTGGAGCGCATCGTTGCCGGCAAGGCCACGATGGAAGACCTGCATCAGCTGCGCACCGTTGCGGGCCAGATCGAAGGTCACACCATCTGCGCGTTTGGTGAAGCGGCGGCGTGGCCGATTCAGGGCTTCCTGCGCCAGTTCTGGGACGAGTTCGAGTACTACATCGTCAACGGTCGTTCGATCGTCGATACGCAAGTCGGAGTGGCTGCATGAGCGCCCAACCAGTGAACCCGAACGTCCCACCGGACCACGTCAGCGTCGAGATCGACGGGCAGTCCTTGGTGGTGCCGAAGGGCTCGATGATCATCCAGGCGGCCGACAAGGCCGGCATCCCGATCCCGCGCTTCTGCTACCACGAGAAGCTACCGATCGCGGCAAACTGCCGCATGTGCCTGGTCGATGTCGAAAAGTCGCCGAAGCCGTCGCCCGCCTGCGCCACGCCGGTGATGGATGGCATGAAGGTCACCACGCGTAGCGAAAAGGCGCTGAAGTACCAGCGCAGCGTGATGGAATTCCTGTTGATCAATCACCCGCTGGATTGCCCGATCTGCGATCAGGGCGGCGAATGCGAATTGCAGGACGTCTCGCTCGGCTACGGCCGTTCGGTGAGTCGCTTCAACGAACGCAAGCGCGTAGTGCCGGACGAGGACATCGGTCCGTTGGTCGCCACCGAAATGACCCGCTGCATCCAGTGCACCCGTTGCGTACGTTTCACTGCAGACATCGCCGGCACTTATGAGCTGGGCGGCATGTATCGCGGTGAAAACCTGCAGATCGGCACCTACGACGGCAAGCCGCTGACCACCGAAATTTCCGGCAACGTCATCGACGTGTGCCCGGTGGGCGCGCTGACCAACAAGGTGTTCCAGTTCCGCGCACGTCCTTGGGAACTGATGGCACGCGAATCGCTCGGCTACCACGATGCGATGGGCTCGAACCTGTTCCTGCACGTACGCCGCGGCGAAGTGCTGCGCACCGTGCCGCGCGAGAACGAAGCGGTCAACGAATGCTGGCTGTCCGATCGCGACCGGTATTCGCATCAGGGCCTGTATTCGGAAGACCGTGCGGTCAAGCCTCTGAAGAAGGTCAACGGTGAGTGGACCGAAGTTAGCTGGGCCGAAGGTCTGGCTGCCGCGACACAGATCCTGCGCGAAAATGCGGGCGATGCGCTTGGCCTGCTGGTGCATCCGTCTACCTCCAACGAAGAGGGCGCATTGCTTGCGCGTCTGGCCGAAGGGCTGAGCAGTGGCAATCTGGATCACCGCTTGCTCAACCGCGACTTCTCCGATGCTGCGGTGGCTGAAGCATTCGCCACGCCGCTGGCCGAGATCGAACGCGCCGACGTGGTCGTGTTGTTCGGTACCAACGTGCGTCATGAATTGCCGTTGCTGCATGCACGTTTGCGCAAGGCGCACATCCAGAACCGTACCCAGATTCACTCGGTCAATCCGGTCGATTTCGACTTTGCCTTTACTCAGGCGAGTCGCACCGTGGTGGCGCCGTCGCAGTTGGCTGGCGCACTGAGCGATGCGACGCTGCGCGATGCGGTCAAGGGCGCAAGCCGCGCCGTGATCGTGGTTGGCGCGCTGGCCGAAAACCATCCGCAGGCTGCAGCGCTGCGTGCTGCTGCACGCGACTTTGCCGCCGCCACCGGCGCATCGTTGTGTCGCATCCCGCAGGGTGCTAATGCTGTTGGCCTAGTCTCGCAGGGCGTGCTGCCCACCGCGCGCGATGTCGCCGGTATGCTGGCCCAACCGCGTCAGGCGTATGTGTTGTACGGCATCGAGCCGGGTCTGGATTTTGCCGATGCCGCCGCTGCCCGCAGCGCGTTGGCTGGTGCAAAGGTCGTTGCCTTCAGTCAGTTCGCTTGTGCCTCGACGCGCGATGTCGCCGATGTGATCTTGCCGATCGGTGCGTTGCCGGAAATCGATGCATCGCTGACCAATCTCGATGGTCGCGTGCAGACTGCACGTGCTGCGGGCCGCTTGCCGGTCGAAGCGCGCGAAGGCTGGCGCGTCCTGCGTGCACTTGGCGGTGAGCTGGGTCTGGGCGGTTTCGAGTTCATCGATCTGGTTGGGCTGCGCGCCGGCATGCAGAACCGCAGCGTGACGCCGATCGCGTCGGCACAGCCGGCAGCCGCCAGCAACGGTCTGGAAGTTGCTGCCACCGCAGCGATCTACCGCACTGATGCGGTGGTGCGTCGCGCCGCTGCGCTGCAATCGCATCCGCTCAACATCGCGCCGTGCGTGGCGATGCATCCGGAGCAGGCTGCACAATTGCAGGTCCAGGCGGGTCAGATGGTCAAGGTCGGTACCGATGCCGGTAAGGCAACGTTGCCGGTGGTGCTGGACGAGCGCGTCGCACCGGGCACGGTGTGGATCGAATCCGGCCATGGCGCAACCGCGCCGCTCGGTGCCGGTCGTGTAACGGTGGTGGCTGCATGAACGAATTGCTGTTGAACCTGGTCGACCCCCTGCACCAGTGGTTTCTGGGACTGGGCGATGGCGGCGTGGTGCTCTGGTCGGTCTTGAAGATCCTGCTGATCGCCGTGCCGGTGATTATCTCGGTGGCCTTCTACGTGGTCTGGGAGCGCAAGCTGATCGGTTGGATGCACGTGCGCCATGGGCCAATGTACGTGGGTATGGGCATCTTTCAGGCCTTCGCCGACGTGTTCAAACTCCTGTTCAAGGAGATCCTGCAGCCGAGTAGCTCGCACAAGGCGATGTTCATCATCGCGCCGTTGCTGACCCTGGCACCTGCATTTGCCGCGTGGTCGGTGGTGCCGTTCGATGCGAAGCTGGTGTTGTCCAATGCCAATGTCGGCTTGCTTTATCTGCTGGCGATGACCTCGCTGGGCGTGTACGGCATCATCCTGGCCGGCTGGGCATCTAACTCGAAGTACGCGTTCCTGGGTGCGATGCGCTCGGCCGCACAGGTGGTCAGCTACGAAATCGCGATGGGCTTTGCGCTGGTCGGCGTGATGATTGCCTCCGGCAGCGTCAACTTGAGCCAGATCGTGTTCGCGCAGGCTGGTAACTCCGGCTTCTTCGACTGGTTCCTGATTCCGCTGTTTCCGTTGTTCATCGTGTACTGGGTCTCCGGCGTCGCCGAAACCAACCGTGCGCCGTTCGACGTGGTGGAAGGCGAATCGGAAATCGTCGCCGGCCACATGGTGGAATATTCGGGCGGTGCATTTGCGCTGTTCTTCCTGGCCGAATACGCCAACATGATCTTGGTCAGCTTCCTGATCTCGATCTTCTTCCTCGGCGGTTGGCTGAGCCCGATCCAGGGCTGGATCAACGCAGATATTTCGCCGTGGATCGACTGGGTGTGGAAGGGCGGCTGGCCGTGGTTGCTGATGAAGGTGTTCTTCTTCGCCAGCGCCTACATCTGGTTCCGCGCCAGCTTCCCGCGTTACCGCTATGACCAGATCATGCGTCTGGGCTGGAAGGTCTTCATTCCGCTCACGATCGTGTGGATCGCAGTGACGGCGTTGTTGGTGTTTTACGGCGTGATCCAGAAGGGCGTGTAATTGATGAATAAGATTACCCACTACTTCAAGAGCTTGCTGCTGCTCGAACTGCTCGGCGGCTTGTGGCTGACGTTGAAATACACGTTCAAGCCCAAGTACACCGTGCTGTATCCGATGGAGAAGTTCCCGCAGTCGCCGCGCTTCCGCGGCCTGCATGCGCTGCGTCGCTATCCCAACGGCGAAGAGCGCTGCATCGCTTGCAAACTGTGCGAAGCGGTGTGCCCGGCGCTGGCGATCACCATCGACTCGGCCAAGCGCGAAGACGGCACCCGCCGCACGACGCGTTATGACATCGATTTGTTCAAGTGCATCTTCTGCGGCTTCTGCGAGGAAAGCTGCCCGGTGGACTCGATCGTCGAGACGCACATCCTCGAGTATCACTTCGAGAAGCGTGGCGAAAACATTGTCAACAAGCCGCAGTTGCTGGCGATCGGAGACCGGTTAGAAACCGAGATCGCCGAGCGTCGCGCTGCCGATGCCGCCTTCCGTTGAGGTCATGATGGACTGGGTCACTATTGCTTTCTACGCCTTCTCCGCCGTCGCGGTCGTGTCCGCCGGTGCGGTGATCAGCGTGCGCAACCCGGTGTACGCCGTGTTGTGCCTGATCCTCACTTTCTTTTCGATGGCATGCATCTGGTTGCTGGTCGGTGCCGAGTTCCTCGGCGTGACGCTGGTGCTGGTCTACGTCGGTGCGGTGATGGTGCTGTTCCTGTTCGTGGTGATGATGCTGGACATCGACACCAGCCGCCTGCGCGAGGGGTGGGTCAAGTACATGCCGCTGGGCGTGATCGTGGCGGTCGCCATGCTCGCGCAGATGGTCACCTTGATTGGCGTCAAGTCGCGTAGCGCCACGCCGTTCCCGGCAGACAACGCAGCGGCGCAAGCAGCGGACAGCTCGAATCTGACCTGGTTGGCCAAGAGCCTCTATACCGAGTTCCTGCTGCCGTTCGAGTTCGCCGCGGTGATCCTGACCGTGGCTGTGGTGGCCGCGGTGATGCTGACCCTGCGCAAGCGCACCGGCATCAAGTTGCAGAATGCCGGCGAGCAGTCGCGAGTGAAGGCGGGCGACCGCTTGCGCATGGTCAAAATGGCGGTTGAAAAGCCGGTACAGGTTGCGCCGCAGAGCGATGCGGCCGACGGACAGGAGGCGAAGTCTTGATTACCTTGGGCCACCTGCTGGGACTGGGCGCGGTGCTGTTCTGTATCTCCTTGGCCGGCATCTTCCTCAACCGCAAGAACGTCATCGTGTTGCTGATGTCGATCGAGTTGATGTTGCTGTCGGTCAACGTCAACTTCATCGCGTTCTCGCGCGAGCTTGGCGATACCGCCGGTCAGTTGTTCGTGTTCTTCATTCTGACGGTTGCCGCTGCGGAGGCTGCAATCGGCCTTGCGATCCTGGTGACTCTGTTCCGCACGCGCCGCACGATCAATGTGGCCGAAGTCGATACGTTGAAGGGCTGACCTGTAGATGGAAATCACTCTCTCCAAGGGTCTGTTGATCGCAGTGGTGCTTGCACCGCTGGTCGGCAGCATCATCGCCGGCCTGTTCGGGCGCCAGGTAGGCCGCAAGGGCGCGCAGTACGTCACCATTCTCGGTGTGGCGGTCAGCTGCGTGTTGTCGTGCCTGACGCTGTATCAGCTGGTGGAGCAGGGCGCCAGCCCGTTCAATCAGAACCTCTACACCTTCTTCGACGTCGGCAATTACTCGGCGCATGTCGGCTTCATGGTCGACCGCCTGACCGCGATGATGATGGTGGTGGTGACCTTCGTGTCGCTGCTGGTGCACATCTACACCATCGGCTACATGGAAGAAGACCCGGGCTACCAGCGCTTCTTCAGCTACATCTCGTTGTTTACCTTCTCCATGCTCACGCTGGTGATGAGCAATAACTTCCTGCAGCTGTTCTTTGGCTGGGAAGCGGTGGGTCTGGTGTCGTACCTGCTGATCGGTTTCTGGTTCAAGCGCCCGACCGCCGTGTTCGCCAACATGAAGGCGTTCCTGGTCAATCGTGTCGGCGACTTCGGTTTCATCCTCGGTATTGCCGGCGTGCTGTTGTGGTTCGGCTCGCTGGATTACTCCACCGTGTTTGCCAACGCGACCACCATGGCCGGTGCCAAGGTGCAGCTGTTCGCGGGCCACGAATGGAGCGTGATGACGCTGATCTGCATCTGCCTGTTCATCGGTGCGATGGGTAAGTCGGCGCAGGTGCCGCTGCACGTGTGGTTGCCGGACTCGATGGAAGGCCCGACGCCGATCTCGGCGCTGATCCACGCCGCAACGATGGTCACTGCCGGTATCTTCATGGTGGCGCGCATGTCGCCGCTGTTCGAACTGTCGGAAACCGCGCTGAACTTCATCCTGTTCATTGGTGCGACAACTGCCTTCTTCACCGGCCTGATCGGCATCGTGCAGAACGACATCAAGCGCGTGGTTGCGTATTCCACGCTGTCGCAGCTTGGCTACATGACCGTGGCATTGGGTGTGTCGGCCTATTCGGCAGCCGTGTTCCATCTGATGACGCACGCCTTCTTCAAGGCGCTGCTGTTCCTGGCAGCCGGCTCGGTCATCATCGGCATGCACCATGAGCAGGACATGCGCAAGATGGGCGGCCTGCGCAAGTACATGAAGGTGACCTACTGGACCAGCGTGATCGGTACCCTTGCCCTGGTCGGTACGCCGTTCTTCTCCGGGTTCTACTCGAAGGACACCATCATTGAAGCGGCCGCGCATCACGCGCATGAGTCGCATAGCTGGGTCGCGACCTACGGCTACTGGGCAGTGCTCGGCGGCGTGCTGGTGACCAGTTTCTATAGCTTCCGTTTGTTGTTCCTGACCTTCCACGGCAAGGAACGCTTCCGAGACGTCCATGCGCACGACACGCATTCGCATCACGACAGCGCGCACACCGATGCCGAAGCGCAGGTGCACGCGCACGATGCGCATGCCCATGACACGCATGGTCACGATGATCATGGGCACGGCCATCACGGTGCGCACGAGCCGCATGAGTCCAAGTGGGTGGTGACGCTGCCCCTGATCCTGCTGGCGATCCCGTCGGTGGCGATCGGCTTCTTCACCATCGGCCCGATGTTGTTCGGCACCGATTGGCAGGGGCAACATGCCGCGCACGCGATGAAGGGCCAGGCCGTTTCGTTCTTCACCGGCATCGTCGATTTCTACAACCCGGCACGTGACACCGTCGGCGCGCTGGCCGAAGAGTTCCACGGTCCTGTCGCATTCGCACTGCACGGCATGATGGCGGCACCGTTCTTCCTGACGGTCGCAGGCTTGTTGCTGGCGGCGCTGTTCTACCTGTGGAAGCCGGAACTGGCCACCAAGTCGCGCAAGACATTCGCGCCGATCGTGTGGTTGCTGGAAAACAAGTACGGCTTCGACAAGCTCTGGATCAATGGCTTCGCCGGTGGTGGCGTCGTCCTTGGCAAGGCGTCACGTGCCGTCGATACCCATGTGGTCGACGGTGTGGTTGTCAATGGTTCTGCCCGACTGATCGACCTGGCTGCAAATCTGCTGCGTCGCACGCAATCCGGTTTCCTCTATCACTACGCCTTCGCAATGATCATCGGTTTGATCGCCTTGTTGGCGGTACTGATGCATTTCTGGCGTTGACCTGTACGGAATAAGAAAACGTGTCGAACTGGCCTTTACTGTCTATCTTGATCTGGCTGCCGATTATCGGTGGCGCCCTGATCCTTGCGTTGCGCAACGCCGAGACTGCCCGCTGGGCATCGTTGGCGGTTGCGGTGGCGACTTTTGCGCTGAGTCTGCCGCTGCTGGGCTACGACACCGCCAATGACGCCATGCAGTTCATCGAACTGCATGCCTGGATTCCGGCCTACAACATTGGTTACAACCTTGGCGTGGACGGCATCGCGGTCGCCTTGATCGTGCTGACCACGCTGGTGACAGTGCTGGCCCTGATCGGCGCCTGGCGCTCGATCGACAAGCGCGTCAATCAGTACGTCGCTGCCTTCCTGATCCTGGAAGGCGTCACGGTCGGTATCTTCGCCGCGACCGACGCGATGCTGTTCTACGTGTTCTTCGAAGCCATGCTGATCCCGATGTTCCTGATCATCGGTGTCTGGGGCGGCCCGCGGCGCATCTACGCGGCGATGAAGTTCTTCCTCTACACCTTCCTCGGCTCGGTGCTGATGCTGGTGGGCTTGGTGTACCTGTATCTGAAGGGCGGCAGCTTCCAGCTGGCCGACCTGTATGCGCTGCAGCTGACCGCCAAGGAACAGACCTGGATCTTCTTCGCGTTCCTGATCGCTTTTGCGGTCAAGGTGCCGATGTTCCCGGTGCACACCTGGCTACCGGATGCACACGTCGAGGCGCCGACTGCAGGTTCGGTGATCCTGGCGGCGATTGCGTTGAAGATCGGTGGCTACGGCTTCCTGCGCTTCAATCTGCCGATCGTGCCGGACGCGAGCCACGAGTTCGCCTGGTTGGTCATCGCGCTGTCGCTGATTGCGGTGATCTATGTCGGCCTGGTGGCATTGGTGCAGGAAGACATGAAGAAGCTGGTGGCGTATTCGTCCATCGCGCACATGGGCTTCGTCACGCTGGGCACCTTCATCGCATTCACCCTGGTGCGCGATTACGGCAGCACCGATGCCGCCCGCCTGGGCCTGCAGGGCGCGATGGTGCAGATGATTTCGCATGGTTTCGTATCCGGTGCGATGTTCTCCTGCATCGGCGTGCTCTATGACCGCATGCACACACGTCGCATCGCCGATTACGGCGGCGTGGTCAATGTGATGCCGTGGTTCGCCACGTTCTCCATGTTGTTCTTCATGGCGAATTCCGGCCTGCCGGGCACCAGTGGTTTCGTTGGTGAATTCATGGTGATACTGGCCAGCTTCCAGAAGCACCCGCTGGTTGCCTTCGCTGCTGCCACAACCTTGGTGATCACCGCTGCGTATACGCTGTGGCTCTACAAGCGTGTGTTCTTCGGCGAAGTAGCCAACGCTCACGTTGCCGAGCTGAAGGACATCAATGGCCGCGAGGCATTCGTGCTGGGGGTCTTCGCCGCTGGCGTGCTGGCCCTGGGCCTGTACCCGAAGCCGCTGACCGATCTGATGGAACCATCGATCGCCAAGCTGGCGACCCAGATTGCCGCGACCAAGCTCTGACCGCTTGCCGTACGTTTTGATTTCCAGGATTTAATGATGACCACGCCAACGCTCGCGCCGTTGACCACCGCTGACCTGGCTCCGCTCGTACCGGAGCTGGTGCTGATCGGCGGCGCCTTCGCACTGCTGATGCTCGACCTGTTCGTGAGCCAGCGGAACAAGGTCTGGACCCACCTGTTCTCCGTCGCCGTTCTTGCCTTTGTGCTCGTGTTGTTGGCGACCGGCACGGGCGGGCAGGGCGATATCTTCAACGGCATGTTCGTTCGCGACACTGCGGCCGATGTCATGAAGACCGTGATCGTGCTGGTCAGCGGGCTGAGTCTGGTCTATGGCTGGACCTACTTGCGCGAACGCAATCTCTACCAGGGCGAAATTCCGGTGTTGGTGCTGTTCGCCACCGCCGGCATGATGTTGCTGGCGTCGGCCGGTAGCCTGTTGATGGTCTATTTGGGGCTCGAGTTGTTGGCGCTGTGCTCCTACGCACTGGTCGCCTCCAACCGCGACAATGGCCTGGCTACCGAAGCGGCGATGAAGTACTTCGTTCTGGGGTCACTGGCCTCGGGCCTGCTGTTGTATGGGATGTCGCTGGTGTATGGCGCCACCGGTACGCTCAGCCTGGCCGGCATCCATGATGCGATCGAGGGGTCCAACGAGCGCACGCTGCTGCTCACCGGCACCATCTTCATGATCGCCGGTGTCGCCTTCAAGCTGGGCGCTGCGCCGTTCCACATGTGGCTGCCTGACGTGTACCAGGGTGCACCTGCCCCGATCGCATTGTTCATCAGCTCGGCGCCCAAGCTTGCAGCCTTCGGTATGGCGTATCGCCTACTTGAAGTCGGCATGGGTCCGTTGTCGCCGCAGTGGCATCTGCTGATCGGCGGCCTGTCGGCGGTGTCGCTGGTCGTCGGCAACCTGATGGCCATCGCGCAGAGCAATCTCAAGCGTATGCTCGCGTATTCGACCGTTTCGCACATCGGCTTCCTGCTGATGGGCGTTGCCGGTGGCGGCGAAGAAGGCTATGCAGCTGCAATGTTCTACGCGGTCAGCTACACCATCATGTCTACCGCTTCGTTCGGCGTCATCATCGCGCTGTCGCGCAATGGGTTCGAAGCGGAGAACATCGACGACTTCAAGGGACTCAACGCGCGCAACCCCTGGATGGCTGGCCTAGTGCTGTGCATCATGGCTTCGCTTGCAGGTATTCCGCCGTTCCTTGGCTTCTGGACCAAGCTAGCAGTACTGGGCGCGGCAGTGAAGGGCGACATGCTGTGGTTGGCCCTGGTCGGTGTGATCTGCGCGGTGATCGGTGCGTACTACTACCTGCGTGTCATCAAGGTCATGTACTTCGACGAGCCGGTCGGCGAGCCGTTGCCGGCCAATAACGACCGTGTGCTTGGCGCCGTGCTGGGTGTCAACGCGCTGGCCTTGCTTGCGCTTGGTTTGGCCTGGAGCCCGATCATGGTGTGGTGCCAGCGCGCATTCGCTGGTATCGCCTAGGACCGTTGCGTCAGCGCCAGATTTCGCGGTGCCGCATCTCGTGTGGGGCATAGAAATGAAACAAAACCGCGCTGACTGTTTCGTTTTTGTTGCATTGCGGGTATCATTCGCCGCGACGTTGAACAGCCGCCACGCTGTTCAACAGATGGAAAACTAGGGCTTGCAATTTTTGCTCCAGTTCTTCATAATTCCGCTTCTGCTGCGGGGTGGAGCAGTCTGGCAGCTCGTCGGGCTCATAACCCGAAGGTCGCAGGTTCAAATCCTGCCCCCGCTACCAAGTTTCGAATTGTTGCTTGATCGCAGTAATTCAACTTCTTGGATCGTAAGGACGCATGTTCCCGTCTTTACGCCGACCCTGAGAGGTCGGGCTTTTTTCACGCAAGGGGCCCATTGGGCCCCTTGCTTTTTCCGGAACCGGAAAGTTTGCTGCCGGTTGCCGGGGTTCTACTGGTAATCATCTGATCAGGGCAGTCTGTGAGCGAAAAAGCGACCGAAATCGCGAATCTGCTGAGTCCAACGGTTGAATCCTTGGGCTTGGAACTGCTGGGCGTGGAATATCTTCCCGCTCCGGGTGGCGCCACATTGCGCCTGTATATCGATGTGCCGCTGGCCGAACAGCCCGAGCGTGTCATCAACGTCGATGATTGCGAGCGCGTGAGCCGTGAAGTCTCGGCCCAGCTCGACGTCGAAGATCCGATCAGCGGCAACTACACCCTGGAAGTCTCGTCGCCGGGTGTGGATCGTCCGCTGTTTACGCTGGAACAGTTCGCGCGCCATGCCGGCGAATCCGCGAAGATTGTCTTGAAGCTGGCGCAGGATGGTCGGCGCCGCTTCCAGGGCGAGATTCTGCGCATCGATGCCGAGGCTGGTGCCGTGGTGTTCGCTGTCGACGGCAAAGAAGTGCAGATCGGCTTCGATAACATCGACAAGGCGCGCATCCTGCCGGATTGGGTCGCTTTGGGCCTGGCACCGCAGAAACCGAATAAGCCCGGCCCGAAAAAACCCGGGCACGAGAAGAAGAAACCATCCAACGAGTCGGCGGCTGGCAAGCCGCGCGCGGAGTGACGAAATGAGCAAGGAACTTTTGCTGGTAGTGGATGCGGTCGCCAACGAAAAAGGCGTGCCGCGCGAAGTGATCTTCGATGCGATCGAGGCCGCGTTGGCGTCCGCAGCGAAGAAGCGCTATCCCGACCAGGACGTGCTGGCCCGCGTCACCATCGATCACAAGGACGGTACCTACGAAACCTACCGTCGTTGGGAAGTGGTTGCCGATGACGTGGTGATGGAATCTCCGGACCGCCAAGTGCGTCTGATGGATGCCATCGACGAAGCCGATGGCGTGGACGTTGGCGACTACATCGAAGAACAGATTGAAAACCCCGACTTCGGTCGTATCGCTGCGCAGGCCGCCAAGCAGGTGATCGTGCAGCGTGTGCGCGAAGCCGAGCGTCAGCAGGTTGTCGATGCGTGGAAGGATCGCGTGGGTGAGTTGATCACCGGTGTGGTCAAGCGCGCCGAGCGCGGCAATATCTTTGTCGATCTGGGCGGTAATGCCGAAGCCTTCATTCCGAAGGACAAGGGCATTCCGCGCGACGTGCTGCGTCCCGGCGACCGCGTGCGCGGTTATCTGGCCGAAGTGCGTTCCGAGCCGCGTGGCCCGCAGTTGTTCATCAGCCGCGCCGCACCGGAATTCATGATCGAACTGTTCAAGCTTGAAGTGCCGGAAGTGGGTCAGGGCCTGGTCGAGATCAAGGCTTGCGCACGCGATCCGGGCGACCGCGCCAAGATCGCCGTGATTGCGCACGACACCCGCACCGATCCCATCGGCGCGTGCATCGGTATGCGCGGTTCGCGCGTGCAGGCAGTGTCCAACGAGCTCAATGGCGAGCGCGTGGATATCGTGTTGTGGAACGAAAACCCGGCCAATTTCGTCATCAATGCGATGGCGCCGGCCGAAGTGCAGTCGATCATCGTCGATGAAGACAAGCATTCGATGGATCTGGCCGTGGCTGAAGACCGGCTTGCGCAGGCGATCGGCAAGGGCGGCCAGAACGTACGTCTGGCCAGCCGCCTGACCGGCTGGCAGCTCAACGTGATGACCGCCGACCAGGTGGCCGCCAAGTCCGAGGCCGAGCAGGCAGCGGCACGCCAGCTGTTCATGGATCGCCTGGAAGTGGACGAAGAAATCTCCGCGATCCTGGTGTCCGAAGGCTTCAACACGGTCGAAGAAATCGCTTACGTACCGGTCGGCGAGTTGCTGGCGGTGGAAGGCTTCGACGAAGACATCGTCGAAGAATTGCGCGCCCGTGCCCGCGATGCGCTGCTCAACGCTGCGCTGGCAGAAGAAGAAGGCCTGGAAGGAACTCAGCCCACCGAGGACCTGCTGGCGCTG
The DNA here is from genome assembly GCF_000277895.2 of Xanthomonas vasicola pv. musacearum NCPPB 4379. Taxonomy (NCBI): domain Bacteria; kingdom Pseudomonadati; phylum Pseudomonadota; class Gammaproteobacteria; order Lysobacterales; family Lysobacteraceae; genus Xanthomonas; species Xanthomonas vasicola. The sequence goes on from NZ_CP034655.1 coordinate 1,842,590, forward strand.
GAGGGGATGGATGAGGAGACGGCCTTTGCTCTGGCCGAGCACGGCGTGCGCACCAGCGAGGACTTGTCCGACCTGGCTGCGGACGAGATCGTCGACTTCGGCATCGAGGGTTTGACCCAGGAGCGCGCCGCGGCGCTGATCCTGGCGGCCCGCGCCGAGGAGATCGCCCGTTTGGAGCGCGGCGAATGAGCCGGCAATGAACCGCGCCCTGACCCCATCAGGGCTTAGAATCAGCGTTTCCCTTGCTCTGGGCGAGGGGGCGCCAACCAGATCATAGGATCCGAATGTCGCAGCAAACCACCATCCGCAAGCTTGCCGAACTGGTCAATACGCCGGTCGATAAACTGCTGGTTCAACTGGCCGAGGCCGGAATGAAGTTCAGCGGTCCCGACCAGGTCGTGACCAGCACCGAGAAGATGAAACTGCTTGGCTTCCTGCGTCGCACGCATGGCAAGGCCGAAACGCCCGCCGAAGCGGCGAGCGAAGCAGCCAAGAAGATCACACTCAATCGGCGCAAGCTGCAGGAAGTGACGGTCAGTGCAGGTCGCACCAAAACCACGGTCAACGTGGAAGTGCGGCAGAAGCGCACCTACGTCAAATCCGAAAACGAAGGCCGCGCTGCGCCGATGACGCCGGACGAAGAGCGTGCAGACATCCTGGCCAAGCTCGCCGCTTCGCGTCAGCGCAATCTTGACGAGCAGCAGCGCCTTGCTGAAAGCGACCGCATGCGCGACGAAGCAATTCAGCGCAAGCGCGATGAAGAGCAGGCCGCCAAGGACCGTGCAGAAGCCGAGCGCAAGGCTGCCGAGGAAGCCGCTGCGGCTGCCAGCGCGCCGGCCCCGGTTGCTGCTGCGCCGATGCCGTCTGCCGCAGCGCCTGCTGCACGCGCACCGTCGTCGCCATCTTCCGCGCCGCGTCCTTCGCGTCCGGGTGGCGCATCGCCGGCTTCACGTCCGGCAACACCGGCACGTCCAGACGACCGCAACAACGCTGCCAAGCACAAGACGCGCGGTTCGCACGTCATGGTGGCTGGCGTCGAAGACGACGACGCGACCAAGCGCTTCGCCGGGCAGTTGCATCTGTCCGCCGCAGACCGCGCGCGTCGTTCCAATGTGCGTGGCAAGCCGACCGGCCGTCCCGGTTCGTCGTCCTCGCGCCGTGGCAACGACAATGGGCGTGGCAGCAACCAGGCCAACAGCGGTCCGCACGGGTTCGAGCGTCCCACCGCACCGGTGGTGCGTGAAGTGGCGATCGGTGAGACCATCACCGTCGCAGACCTGGCGCAGAAGCTCGCGCTCAAGGGCGGCGACGTGGTCAAGGCGCTGTTCAAGATGGGCGTCATGGCGACCATCACTCAGAGCATCGATCACGACACCGCTGCGCTGGTGACCGAAGAACTCGGCCACAAGGTCGTGCGTGCCGACAATGCCGACTTCGAGGACGCGCTGCTGGCGCATGCCGAAGACGCGCAGGGCGACACCACGACGCGTCCGCCGGTGGTCACCATCATGGGTCACGTCGATCACGGCAAGACCTCGCTGCTGGATTACATCCGTCGCACCAAGATCGCCTCGGGCGAAGCCGGCGGCATTACCCAGCACATCGGTGCCTACCACGTCGAAACCAATCGTGGCGTCATCAGCTTCTTGGATACGCCCGGCCATGCCGCGTTTACCTCAATGCGTGCCCGTGGTGCCAAGATCACCGACATCGTGGTGCTGGTGGTTGCAGCCGACGATGGCGTGATGCCGCAGACCAAGGAGGCGGTGGCGCATGCCAAGGCGGCAGGCGTTCCGTTGATCGTGGCGGTCAACAAGATCGACAAGGCCGGCGCGGATCCGCTGCGGGTCAAGAACGAGCTGCTGGCCGAAAACGTGGTGGCCGAAGATTTCGGTGGCGATACCCAGTTCATCGAAGTGTCGGCCAAGGTCGGTACCGGTGTGGACACGCTGCTGGACGCGATTTCGCTGCAGGCCGAAGTGCTGGAACTCAAGGCAGTGGCCGAAGGCCGCGCCAGCGGTACGGTTATCGAATCCTCGCTGGACAAGGGCCGTGGCCCGGTTGCGACGGTGCTGGTGCAGCAGGGCGCGCTGAAGCGTGGCGATTACCTGGTGTGCGGCATTCAGTACGGCCGCGTGCGTGCGCTGTTCGACGAAACCGGTCATCAGCCGGCCTCGGCGGGCCCGTCGATTCCGGTGCAGGTGCTCGGCTTATCTGGCGTGCCGGAAGCTGGCGATGACTTCGTGGTTGTCGACGACGAGCGTCTGGCCAAGGACGTGGCGCAGCAACGCGAAACCAAGCGCCGCGAGTCGCGTCTGGTTGCCTCGGCCACCAACCGCATGGAAGACATCCTGGCCCAGATGGGCAAGGGCGAAGGTCAGCAGGTGTTGAACCTGGTGATCAAGGCCGACGTGCAGGGTTCGGTGGAAGCGCTCAAGCAGTCGCTGGTGGCGTTGTCCAACGACGACATCCGCATCAACGTGATCCACTCCGGCGTGGGCGGCATCACCGAGTCGGATGCGAATTCGGCAGCGGCTTCCAAGGCCACGATCATCGGCTTCAACGTGCGCGCGGATGCATCGGCACGCAAGATTGTCGAGTCCAACGGGATCGATCTGCGTTACTTCTCGATCATCTATGACGTGATCGACCAGGTGAAGCAGGTGGCCTCCGGTCTGCTCGGCGTGGAAATCCGCGAAGAGATCATCGGTATCGCGCAGGTTCGCGACGTGTTCCGCAGCTCGAAGTTCGGTGCGGTTGCAGGCTGCATGATCATCGAAGGCGTGGTGAAGCGCAGCAAGCCGATCCGCGTGCTCCGCGACAGCGTCGTGGTCTTCGAAGGCGAGTTGGAATCGCTGCGTCGCTTCAAGGAAAACGTCGACGAAGTGCGCAACGGTACCGAATGCGGTATCGGCGTGAAGGCGTACAACGACGTCAAGGCCGGCGACCAGATCGAGTGCTTCGAGCGTATCGAAGTTGCCCGCACGCTGTAACGGCTGACGGGGTCCCCGCGTTGTAACGGCTGAGGGGCCCAGGACTCCGCACGGCGGAGTTGTCCAACGCAGGTTTTATAAGGCGAGGGCGGCATGGCCGCCCGCGTTTGTTTTTGGCTTCGGTGCCGACTGGCCCTCCGAATCAACAAGGTCCACGACCATGGCAACCAAATCATTCCACCGTACCGACCGCGTGTCTGCGCAGGTGCGTCGCGACCTCGGCACGATCGTGCACGCGGCGGTGCGTGACCACGGCTTGCCGTCGGTCAGCGTGTCCGACGTCGAAATCAGCCGCGACCTGGCGCACGCCAAGGTCTTCGTGACTGCGCTGCAGCAGGAACGTTCGGCCGAAGCGGTCAAGGGGCTCAAGGAAATCGCCGGCCAGTTGCGCACGCAGTTGGCGCGCGCGATGAAGCTGCGCCACGTGCCCGAGCTGCACTTCCATTACGACGATTCGGTCGATCGCGGCGAGCGCATCGACAATCTGTTGCGTGACCTTGACGACGTCGGCCCCGAGGCCACGTCCAGCGACGAAGACGCCGAACAGCGCTGAGCGCTGTCATGGCCCGCCGCCTCTGCTGCGGCCCTGATTTCCGCGGGCGCGCATAGCGCCCGATTCGAGCGCCGATCTTTTGAAACCCCGCATCTTCTACCGCCCGTTGCACGGCATCCTGTTGCTGGACAAGCCGGCCGGGCTCAGTTCCAACACTGCATTGCAGGTGGCGCGCCGGTTATTGCGTGCAGAGAAGGGGGGCCATACCGGCAGCCTGGATCCGCTGGCCACCGGCCTGCTACCGCTGTGCTTTGGCGAAGCGACCAAAATCGCCGGACTGCTGCTGAGGTCGGCCAAGGCGTACGACGCCGAGATCGTGTTGGGCGTCACCACCGATACAGACGATGCCGACGGCGAGCCGCTGCGCAAACGTGCGGTGCCAGACGTGAGCGAGGCCGATCTGCAAGCGGCGCTGGCGCGCTTCATCGGCCGCATCCAGCAGCAGGCGCCGATCTATTCCGCACTCAAGCAAGGCGGTGAGCCGCTGTATGCCAAGGCGCGGCGCGGCGAAGTCATCGAGGCGCCGGTACGTGAGGTCGAGGTGCAGGCGATCGAGGTGCTGGGCTACAGCGCGCCGCGTCTGCAACTGCGCGTGACCTGCGGCTCGGGCACCTATATCCGCAGCCTGGCGCGCGATCTGGGCGAAGTGCTGGGCTGCGGCGCGCACATCGCTTCGTTGCGTCGGCTGTGGGTGGAGCCGTTTCGCGCCCCGCAGATGATCACGCTGGAGGCGTTGGCGGCAGCGCTGGAAGCGGACACCGATGCGCAGACAGTGCTGCTGCCGATCGAGGCCGGTCTGGCCGGTTTCGCGCGGATCGTGCTTGATGAGACCCTCGCGGCGCGTTTCCGCATGGGGCAGCGCTTACGCGATGCTGCATTCCCGACTGGCCAGGTGGCCGTGTTCGGACCGGACGGAAACCCCTCAGGCCTAGGCTTGGTGGATGCGGATGGGCGCCTGTCGCCGCAGCGATTGTTCAATGGACTGAACGAGATTTCAGTCTGTTAAGACTTTGTCAACTTGTTCCCTGGGCCGCGCAACGGTACAATTTTGCGGCCCCGATCGGGGCAACTCAGCGCCAAGCGCGCTCATCCTAAGCAAACGGCGAGTCCGACGGTGCGTCACGCACGTTCCTGTCGACCACGCATCTATCGAGAAAAACATCATGTCCGTCGACACCCAGAAAATTATTGAAGACAACAAGCGCAGCGCCCAGGACACCGGTTCGCCGGAAGTGCAGGTCGCTCTGCTGACCGCGCGTATCGAGTTGCTGACCGGTCACTTCAAGACCCACAAGAAGGATCACCACAGCCGTCGTGGTCTGCTGCAGATGGTCAACCGTCGCCGCAGCCTGCTCGACTACCTGAAGAAGAAGGACAACGAGCGTTACAAGTCCTTGATCGAGAAGCTCGGCCTGCGCCGCTAATCGAGTCCCTACCGCCGCGGCGCAGCGATGCGCCGCGGTTTTGTTTTGGTCAACCGCACTCCGTTTTTCGCAACACGCACTCTTGGGCCGGAGCCTCCCGGCCGCCCGTTCTCGGCATGGGTCGACGACGGTCCAACGCAGACAGCAACACCTAAGGGAAAAAACCTCCGTGGCAAAAATCACCAAAACCTTCCAGTACGGCAAGCACACCGTCACCCTCGAGACGGGCGAAATCGCTCGCCAGGCAGGCGGTGCCGTCATCGTTAAGTTCGACGACACCGTACTGCTGGTCACCGCCGTCGCCGCCAAGAGCGCGCGCGAAGGGCAGGACTTCTTTCCTCTGACGGTTGATTATCAGGAGAAGTTCTACGCTGGCGGCCGCATCCCGGGCGGCTTCTTCAAGCGCGAAGGACGCGCGACCGAGAAGGAAACGTTGATCTCGCGCCTGATCGATCGCCCGATCCGTCCGCTGTTCCCGGAGGACTACAAGAACGAAGTGCAGATCATCGCCACCGTGATGTCGATGAACCCGGACATCGACGGCGATATCGCCGCGCTGATCGGCGCATCGGCCGCGCTGTCGCTGGCCGGCACCCCGTTCAACGGCCCGATCGCTGCGGCGAAGGTGGGTTACAAGAATGGCGAATACATCCTCAACCCGACCGTCACCGAGCTGAAGGATTCGCAGCTGGAACTGGTCGTGGCCGGTACCGCCAATGCGGTGCTGATGGTCGAGTCCGAAGCCGAGCTGCTGTCGGAAGAAGTGATGCTGGGCGCGGTGACGTTCGGCCATCGCGAGATGCAGAAAGTCATCAACATCATCAACGAGCTGACCGTCGAAGCCGGCACCAAGCCGTCCGATTGGGTGGCCCCGGCGAAGAACGACGGCATGATCGCCGCACTGAAGGAAGCAGTGGGCGACCAGCTCGCTTCGGCGTTCCAGGTGCGCGACAAGCTGCAGCGCCGAGACGCGATTTCGGCCATCAAGAAAGATGTGCTGGGTGTGCTGGCGCCGCGCGCCACGATCGAAGGCTGGGCTGCCGGTGATCTGTCGAAGGAATTCGGCGAGCTGGAATACCAGACCATGCGCGGCTCGGTGCTGAGCACCAAGGTGCGTATCGACGGTCGCGCGCTGGACACCGTGCGTCCGATCAGTGCCAAGGCTGGCGTGTTGCCGCGTACCCACGGTTCGGCGCTGTTCACCCGCGGCGAAACCCAAGCGATCGTGATCACCACGCTGGGCACCGCGCGCGACGGTCAGGTCATCGACGCCGTCTCGGGCGAGTACAAAGAAAACTTCCTGTTCCATTACAACTTCCCTCCGTACTCGGTGGGCGAGTGCGGTCGTTTCGGTGCGCCGAAGCGTCGCGAAATCGGTCATGGCCGTCTGGCCAAGCGCGGCGTGCTCGCCGTGATGCCGAGCCTGGAAGAATTCCCTTACACCATCCGTGTGGTTTCGGAAATCACCGAGTCCAACGGTTCGTCCTCGATGGCATCGGTCTGCGGCAGCTCGCTGGCGCTGATGGACGCCGGTGTGCCGATCAAGGCACCGGTTGCCGGTATCGCGATGGGTCTGGTCAAGGAAGGTAACGACTTCGTCGTGCTCTCCGACATCCTGGGTGACGAAGATCACCTCGGCGACATGGACTTCAAGGTGGCCGGTACTGCCGAAGGCGTGTCCGCGCTGCAGATGGACATCAAGATCGAAGGCATCACCGAAGAAATCATGAAGCAGGCACTGCAGCAGGCCAAGGCTGGCCGTCTGCACATCCTGGGCGAGATGGCGCATGCGCTGACCACCCCGCGTCAGGAGCTGAGCGACTACGCGCCGCGCCTGCTGACCATCAAGATCCACCCGGACAAGATCCGCGAAGTGATCGGCAAGGGCGGCTCGACCATCCAGGCCATCACCAAGGAAACCGGTACGCAGATCGACATCCAGGACGACGGCACGATCATCATCGCCTCGGTGAATGCAATCGCTGCGCAGGCTGCAAAGTCGCGCATCGAGCAGATCACCTCGGACGTGGAGCCGGGCCGCATCTACGAAGGCAAGGTCGCCAAGATCATGGACTTCGGTGCGTTCGTCACCATCCTGCCGGGCAAGGATGGGCTGGTGCACGTCTCGCAGATTTCTAGCGAGCGCGTGGAGAAGGTTGGCGACAAGTTGAAGGAAGGCGATCTGGTCCGCGTCAAGGTGCTGGAAGTGGACAAACAGGGCCGCATCCGTCTGTCGATTAAGGCAGTGGAAGAAGGCGAAGGCGTGCCGGCTTCGGCCGAGTAATCGCTGCTGTCTAATGCATCACGCGTGATGCATGACGAAAAAGCGGGCTTCGGCCCGCTTTTTTTTTGTGTGCGATCGGTGCAGCGTTGCTTAATTCCTTCTCGCATCGGGAGAAGGTGGCACGCAGTGCCGGATGAGGGTGCGACGCAGGGAGATATCACCGCCGCGCAGGCCGGGACGCGGCGCCATGCGCCAATAGAAGTAAATCGGTGGCGTCACGCTCACCACCCCAGGCTATCTCTCGACGGGAGAGGTGGTTTAACTGCTAACGACTTACCCCTGCTGTTGCGTCGGCGCAGGCTGCGTTTCCGGACGTGGCGGGACAACGCGCGGGAAACCCGGCGGCATCGTTTGTTCTGCGGGCGCAGTGTTGGGCGCGGGCAGTGGCACCGTCGGTGGCGGCGCCACCACTGCCGCATCAGGACGCAATTTCAGAAGTGCGGCCCAGTCGCGGCGATTGAAGTCGCACAGTTCTTCGTGCGCCGGCGTGCACTCGCTGGCAATACCCAGACTGTCTTCGTTTTGGTCCTGGCTGCTGTCCGATTGCGGCGTTGGCAAGATCACGCGGCCGGCGCGATCCAGCGGCATCTTGCGCATCATTACCGTGTTGAACACATTGCCGCCGATCAGGTACAGCGTGTGATCGCCGCCGACGTTGGCGGCCACCACGACATCGCAATGCGATTGCCACTGCATCGGCGCGCTGCCGCCGAGCGCAGCCTTAAGGCCGGCATAGCCCAAGGCGGTGCTGCGCCCGCGCAGCAGACACAGCAGATCGCCAGGCGCGGGCTTTTCGACCGCCGGATCAGTGAACTGGTACGGGCCAGCTGCGCCGTCGTTGTAGGCGCTGCGGATGTAATCCAGATGACGTACGGAACGATGAAAGCCGCTCAGCCCCGACTGCGTCATTACCCAGGAAATGAAAGCGGCCGACCACGGGTTATCGATCAGAAACGCGCGGCAGTCGCTGGCGGTGTAGCGCGTGCCATGCAGTGCCGCGCAGCTGGAAGCGCGGGGGCGGCCGCCCATCGACGCAAGGGTACCGCTGTCGCGCCAGTAGCCCGCAACGCGTTGCCAGGCGACCAGGCCATGGTCGGCGAGATAACCCGATTCGGCTTCGGTGACGCCCAGGCTGGCCACGCGACCCTTAGCATCGATAAACGGGCGCTGCCACAAGCGATGCTCATTGCAGGCGTTGTGCACGATGGCGATCGCAGCGGGGCTGGTGCCGAACCGTGGCGGGATATCGCACACCTCCGCAGCCGCAGCGCTGCTTCCAGCACCTGCCAGCAACAAGCAGAGCCACGGCCAAGGTCTTACGGTCATTGCAGGTCCCGCACGGAAACAATCGCAGCAGGCTGCCAGAGCCGGCTGCGCGCACGCGTGAAATCAGCAGGTGGGCGGCGGGCCGAGTTTGAGCGACAGATCCACCGCCTGCACGTGCTTGGTGAGCCCGCCAATCGAAATGCAGTCCACGCCGTCTTCGGCGATTGCGCGAATGCCGGCCAGATCCACGCTGCCGGAGACTTCCAGCGGAATGCGTCGTTCGTGCGGCAATGCGGCAACGATACGTACTGCTTCGCGGCGCATGGCTTGGTCGAAGTCATCGATCAGGATGCGCGTGCAACCGACCTGCAAGGCTTCATGCAGTTGCTCCAGCGTTTCCACTTCGACCACCAGCGGCAGCAGCGGTTGCTGCGCGCGTGCGGCATGCACGGCAGCGCTCAACGACCCGGCGGCACGGATGTGGTTTTCCTTGAGCATCACCGTGTCGAATAGGCCGATGCGGTGATTGTCGCCACCGCCGCAGCGCACGGCGTATTTCTGCGCGGCGCGCAGGCCCGGGAGCGTCTTGCGTGTGTCCAGAATACGCGCGTGCGTCCCGGCCACCGCCGCCACATACGCCGCGGTGGTGGTTGCCGTGGCCGACAGCGTCTGCATGAAATTGAGCGACGTGCGTTCGGCACTGACCAGGCTACGGCTACGCCCGTGCAGCAGCGCGAGCACCGTGCCGGCAGCCACGTGCTGGCCTTCGTGCACCTGCCAGTCGATGCGCACTTGCGGGTCGAGCGCGCGGTGGGTGGCATCGAACCAGGGACGGCCGGCGATCACCGCATCCTGCTTACACAGCAAATAGGCGCTGTCGGCCTGGTCGGGTAGCAGCGCTGCGGTCACATCGCCGTTGCCGATGTCTTCGCCCAGCGCGCGCGCCACATCGGCTTGGATCGATTCGGCGGGTGGCGCGACCGGCACGTTGGTGTGCAGGGGCAGGCTCACTTCTCGGGGAAGTCGGCGATTTGCGTGGTGGCGATGGCTTCTTCAGCCAGCAGCACCGGAATGCCGTCATCGACGCGGAAGATCTGCTTGCGGTCGCGGGTAATCAATGCCTCGCGCAGAGGCTGGGTCTGGGCGGCGCCATCGGCGCGCTGCAGGGTTCCGCCGGCAATGGCGGCGTTGAGTGCTTCCAGGCCCTTGCCGTCGAGCAGCGAAAGCGGCTGGCGGGTGTCGGGGGAGCACAGCAGGTCGAGCAATTTGCGATCCATCGAAGTCTTGTCTTGCCTGGAGATTGGCTAGAATACGTCTTTACCGCAGGGCAGGGCCATGACCTCCAACCACTCCGCGCCGCTGGTCGGCATCGTGATGGGCTCCCGTTCGGATTGGGAAACCATGCAACACGCAGCTCAGAAGCTCGACGCGCTGGGCGTGCCGTACGAAGTCAAGGTGGTTTCGGCGCACCGCACCCCGGACGTGTTGTTCACCTATGCCGAACAGGCTGGCGAACGCGGCCTGCGCGCGATCATCGCCGGCGCCGGCGGCGCGGCGCATCTGCCGGGCATGCTGGCCGCCAAGACCGCAGTGCCGGTACTCGGCGTGCCGGTGCAGTCCAAGGCGCTCAACGGCATGGATTCGCTGCTGTCGATCGTGCAGATGCCGGCCGGCATTCCGGTGGCCACCTTTGCCATCGGCAATGCGGGTGCGGCCAATGCAGCGTTGTTTGCGGCGGCCATGCTGGCGCCCGAGCAGGCGCAGATCGGTGAAGCATTAGCGCAGTTCCGCGCCAAGCAGACCGACGACGTCATGGCCAGCGACGACCCGCGCCAATGAGCACTGTCGGCATTCTGGGTGGCGGCCAGCTGGCGCGCATGTTGGTGCTGGCCGGTGCGCCGCTGGGCATACGCTTTGCGGTATTCGATCCGGTGGCCGATGCTTGCGCAGGGCAGGTGGCGCCGCTGCAGGTGGGTGCGTTCGATGACGCCGCGGCACTTGCTGCCTTCGCCGAACAGGTGGATGTGATCACCTTCGACTTCGAAAACGTGCCGGCCACCAGCGCGCGGCAACTTGCCGCGCAGGTGCCTGTGTACCCGAGCCCGGCTGCGCTTGCAGTTGCGCAGGACCGGCTCAGCGAAAAAACCTTGTTCCGCGAGCTCGGCATTCCGGTACCGGAGTTTGCCGCGATCGACGACCGCGCCGGTCTGGATGCAGCGCTTGCGCGCATCGGCACGCCGTGCGTGCTGAAGACGCGCCGCTTCGGCTATGACGGCAAGGGCCAGTTCCGCATCAAGACGCTCGCCGATGCCGATGCCGCATGGGGCGCACTCGGCGCGCAGGCCGCGCACGTTGGCTTGATCGTGGAAGCGTTCGTGCCGTTTCAGCGCGAGGTGAGCGTGGTGGCAGTACGCGGGCGCGATGGCGAATTTCGCGCCTGGCCGTTGACTGAGAACTGGCACGTGGACGGTGTGCTGTCGGCCAGCCTGGCGCCGGCGAGCGTAGACACAACACTACAAATTTTGGCCGAATCGCACGCGCGCGCAGTGGCGGAAAAGCTCGATTATGTCGGCGTCTTTGCGCTGGAACTGTTCGTGCGCGACGGCGAGCTGCTGGCCAACGAAATGGCGCCGCGCGTGCACAACTCGGGGCATTGGACCATCGAAGGCGCCGAGACCTCGCAGTTCGAAAACCATGTGCGTGCCGTCCTTGGCTTGCCGCTGGGCAGCACGGCGATGCGCGGCCACGCCTGCATGCTCAACTGGCTGGGCGCGATGCCGGACGCCGCGGCGTTTCTGGCGGTACCTGGCGGGCATTGGCACGACTACGGCAAGCAAGCACGCGATGGCCGCAAGGTAGGGCACGCAACGCTGCGTGCGGAGACGGTGCAGGCGCTTGCATCGGCAGTGAGCGATGCAGGCACGGCGTTGCTGCGCGATCCGCAAGTTGGGCCGGTAGTTGCGCGCTTGAACGAAGGCTGATGCGCTTAGCGCATCAGCGCTGATCCGGCGCTGTGTAAGTCGTTTTCCGCGATGACGCATTGGTGCCGTGATCGAAGACGTTCGGCAACTCCGTTAGCAGATGAGCCAGTGACCAACTGCTAACGCAAGCTGAGCGGTCAGCCCAGCCGGCTTGCGACAAAATCCCAGTTGACCAGCTTCCAGAAAGCACCCAGGTAGCGCGCGCGATCCTGCTGGTAATCCAGGTAATACGCGTGTTCCCAGATGTCGCAAGCGAGTAGCGGAATGTCCGGCCCGGTGAGCGGGGTGGAGGCATTGGGTGTGGCGACTACTGCCAACGCGCCGTCCGGGCGCTGCACCAGCCACACCCAGCCCGATCCGAAGCTGGTCAAGGCCACGCGATTGAATTCTTGTTTGAAATGCACGAAGTCGCCGAACGATTTGGCGATGCTGTCGCCGAGCCGTCCAAGCGGCTCGCCGCCAGCGCGCGGACGCAGGCACTGCCAGTAGAAATTGTGGTTCCACACCTGCGCGGCGAGATGAAACAGCGTGCCTTGCGCCTGCGCGATGATTTCTTCCAGCGTCAGCTCGGCAAACTCGCTGCCTTCGATGCACGCGTTGAGTTGTTCCACCTCGTTGCGATGGCAGACACCGTGATGCGCCTCCAGCGTCGCAGACGACAGATGCGGTTCCAGGGCAGCGCGGGAGTAGGGCAGTGCAACGTGTTCGATCGGCATGATGTCAGTGGCAGCGAAGGGAGTGCGGCGATAGGTCGCGCTGAAGGCTTACAATGCGCGACTTTGCGGAAGTTTATCCGACCCGGCGGTCGGGCCTGCCGCTCCCAGTCAGGAGAGTCCAATGCCGGTGATGGAACGGATCCAGGCCGAAGTCGAACAACACCCGATCGTGCTGTTCATGAAAGGCAACCCGCAATTCCCGATGTGCGAGTTCTCCAGTCGCGCTGTGCAGGCCCTGGTGGCCGCCGGTGCCGATCAGCTGCGCACGGTCAACGTACTTGAAGAGCCGGAGATACGCGCCAATTTGCCGCGCTATTCCAACTGGCCGACCTTCCCGCAATTGTTCATTCATGGCGAACTGATCGGCGGTTGCGACATCACGCTGGAATTGTTCGAGGCCGGCGAGCTCAAGCGCATTGTCAGCGAGGCCTACCACCCGTGAGTTCGGCGCAGGCCCAGCCTCAAACCGCCGACTTATCGGGTCGCGTCGTGCTGATCACCGGCGCTGCCGGTGGCCTCGGCGCGGCGGCGGCGCAGGCATGCGCCGCCGCAGGCGCCACCGTGGTCTTGCTTGGCCGCAAGCTGCGCCCGTTGGAGCGCGTGTATGACGTCGTTGCAGCACTGGGTGCCGAGCCGCTGCTGTATCCGCTGGATCTGGCCGGCGCCACGCCGGACGACTACGCCACGCTGGCGCAACGGTTGCGGACGGAGCTCGGCGGGCTGCACGGCTTGCTGCACTGCGCTGCCGACTTTGCCGGCCTGACGCCGGCCGAACTTGCCGCACCTGCGGACTTCGCGCGCACCTTGCACGTCAACCTGACCGCGCGCGCGTGGCTGACCCAGGCATGCTTGCCGCTATTGCGTCAGCAGCACGATGCGGCGGTTGTATTTGTGGTGGATGACCCCGCGCGTGTCGGCCAGGCATATTGGGGGGCGTATGGCGCCGCCCAATATGCGCAACGCGGTCTGATCGCCAGCATGCATCATGAAACTGCCGCTGGCCCGGTCCGCGTCAGCGGCCTGCAGCCCGGCCCGATGCGCACCGCATTACGCGCACGCGCTTTCACCCATCACGAAGACAGCGACGCGGTCGATGCCGCACGTTACGCACCCGCGTGCGTCAGCGTGTTGTCCGCCGCTGGGGCGACCCAGCGCGGCGCGATCTGGAGTCCGTCGGTATGACCATTCTTTCAGCGGCGCTGCTGCTGTTCCTGATTCTCGATCCGCTGGGCAATATTCCAGTGTTTCTCAGCGTGCTCAAGCCGTTGCCGCCCAAGCGCCAGCGCTTCGTGCTTGCGCGTGAACTGCTGATTGCGCTGTGCGTGTTGATGGCGTTCCTGTGGGGTGGCAAGTACGCGCTGGAGCTGATGCACCTGCGCCAGGAGTCGGTGGCCATCGCCGGCGGCATCGTGCTGTTCCTGATCGGCATCCGCATGATCTTCCCGCGGCCCGAAGGCCTGATGGGGGAAATCCCCGACGGCGAGCCCTTCATCGTGCCGCTGGCCATCCCGCTGGTGGCCGGCCCGTCCGGCATGGCTGCGGTCATGCTCATGGGCAGCAACGAGCCCACGCGGCTCTGGGACTGGAGCCTGGCGCTGATGATCGCCTGGATCGGTGCCGCGTCGATTCTTGCTTCCGCGCCGCTGCTGTACAAACTACTCGGACACCGCGCCCTGACGGCCATCGAGCGCCTGATGGGCATGCTGCTGGTCGCCATCTCGGTACAGATGTTCCTGGACGGCCTGGGTACGTATTTCAAGCTGCCGGTATCCATTTAGCGCGTCATTGAGGAAGGGGAGCCCTGCGGTCCGTCGCGTGCGTGCGGGAGCGTGCACGATGAGTTGGTTCTCCACCCATTTCGCCCCTTGCTCGGTTCGTGTGCTCGCTGCCCATAGCGCAGGCGGCTGACTAGCGCGACATAACGCTAAAAAGGATGGACGGGGCGTCTGTTGCTGGATGGTGGAGAAGAAGCCGCTGGCCGCAGTTCGTCACCGTTTTGAGTGCATCTGCTCGTTTCGGCAACCCCGCAGTTCGGTGTCATATTGCGAAGTGCAATTGGCGTGTGACATCGACATGCGCCGGGCGCATTCGATAGACGAATGCAGCTGTTTGATCGCTACGATCCTTTCCTAATGGTTCAACCGGTCTGAACCTGCGACGAAGGTCTCGATCCCGCTGCGATCTTGCTCAATCTGGCGCCTACGCCGTCACATGCGCAGTTCATGTTGCAGTGCGCGAAGTTTGTCACGCCGCCGTCACAATGAGGCCTTAGCGTGTTAATCTGTTGTTAACCGTTGCGGCAGCAACCAGTCGCGCGGCAAGGGACCCCAGATCATCGGCAGCCCACCCCCGGGAACGGTTGGGCTGACTGCGCCTTTTTGTCACTGCCCAACCTGTATCGAGGCTACCGAAATGACCCACCCCCGTTATCTCCGCATGTCCAAGCTGACGCTTGGCCTTGTCGCCGCGCTCGCTGCTGCCCCCGTCTTTGCCCAGAGCACTTCAGCCGGCGTCGCTGGCCTGGTAACCAGCAGCGGTGGTCAGCCGGTGCCCAATGCCGAAGTGACGATCACCCACGTCGAATCCGGCACGGTCAGCCGCGCCACCACTGATGCCAGCGGACGCTATAACGCGCGCGGCTTGCGTGTGGGCGGGCCGTACACCATCACCATTACCGCCTCAGGCGCTGGCAACACCACGCGCGAAGGCGTGTATCTGAATCTGGACAAGGTCAACCAGGTCGATGCCGCCCTGGGCGGCGATATGGAGACGCTGGGCACCGTACAGGCCATCGCCGGCAACTACGGCTCGGCCATTTTCAGCGCCAACAAGATGGGCACCGGTACCAACGTGACCCGCGAAGAAATCGAGTCGCTGCCGTCGATCAACCGTAACCTGCAGGACTATGTGCGCCTGGATCCGCGCGTTGCGCAAACCGACAAGGCTCGCAACGAAATCTCCATCGCGGGCCAGAACCCGCGCTACAACGCGATCCGCGTCGACGGCATCAGCACCAACGACGCCTTCGGTCTGGAATCCAACAGCCTGCCGACCCCGCGCCAGCCGTTCTCGATGGACGTCATCGATGAAATTTCGGTGGACGTGGCCAACTACGACGTTACGATCAGTGGCGGCACCGGTGGCGTGATCAATGCCGTCACCAAGTCGGGCACCAACGAATTCCATGGTTCGGTCTATGGCACTTATCGCGAGAACGACTGGTCGGGCAAGAACCAGAACAACATCCGCCCGCAGCTGTTCGACAACGAAGCGACATATGGTCTGACCTTGGGCGGACCGATCGTCAAGGACAAATTGTTCTTCTTCGCCAACTACGAGAAGTACAAGGGTAAGGGTGTGTTTACCGGTAACAGTGGCTACGGTCCAGCCGGTTCTGGTGCCAGCAATGAAGTCGGTATTACCCAGGCGCAGGTCGATCAGGTGATCGATATCTCGCGCAATGTCTATGGCTTCGACCCTGGGACCCTGGCCTTGCCGGCATTGGATTCTGATTCAGAAGAGAAGGGCTTCAAGCTGGATTGGAACATCAGCGACAAGCATCGTGGTTCGTTCCGCTATGGCAAGTCCGAGCAGAGCACGGCCAATCTCAATGGGTTCGGCAACAACCAGCTGGCGTTGAACTCGTACCACTATGTGCGCGACTTCGAACTCGAGACCTACACCGGTCAGTTGTTCAGCGACTGGACCGATACTTTCTCGACCGAAGCCAAGGTGTCTTATCGCGATTACTCGGCAGTTCGTACTGCGGCATCGCAGTTGCCGGCCATCGCCGTGCGTTTCGGCAACAACACCTTAAATCTGGGTACTGAAGCCAATACTCAGGCTAATGAGTTGCGCACCGAAACCTGGAACGCGTTCTTCGCCGGCACGCTGTTCTTTAATGACCACACGGTCAAGTTCGGGTTCGACTACGAAGACAACGACATCTACAACTTGTATGGTCCGCGTGTTTTCGGTAGCTACACCTTCAACTCGGTTGCCAATTACCAGGCAAATTTGCCGAACGCGTATCGTTACTCGTATTCGCCCACCGGTATCGACAATATCGCTGCGAAGTGGGGCATGCGGAACGTGGGCGTGTTCTTGCAGGATTCTTGGGCCGTCAATAGCAACCTGACACTGAACTTCGGCCTGCGTTATGACGAGCCGATGGTGAAGAACTCGCCGCAGTTCAACCAGGCTGCGTTTAACGCATTCGGTCTTCGCAATGATGAAACCATTGACGGCAACGGCTTGTGGCAGCCGCGCTTTGGTTTCAACTACACCTTCGATGCAGATCGTCCGACCCAGCTGCGTGGCGGCGTTGGCCTGTTCCAGGGTGCTGCCGCGTCGGTTTGGTTGTCCAATCCGTATTCCAATACTGGTTTGGCTTATACCGATTACAACTTCAACAACGCGTCCAACAGTGGTATCCGCTTCACGCCGGATATCAACAACCAGCCGCGCGGAACATCGGGCGCCACGCAGTCGGTCGACTTTGTTGACAAGGATCTGAGCCAGCCGTCCGTTTGGAAAGCAAACCTCGCCTTCGATACCGAGTTGCCCTGGTACGGCATCTTCGCCTCGATGGAAGGTGTGGTGACCAAGGTCAAGGAAGCGATTTATTACCAGCAGCTCAATCTCGGTAATCCGACGGCAGTTGGCCAGGATGGTCGTGATATCTACTGGAATGCCAATGGCCGCAATCCGGCTAACTGGAATTCCCTGGGTAATGCATGTCTCCGCGAAACGGGTGTGGCGGCTGGTTCGTCATGTGTGAACAGCGGTACCGACATCCGTGCTGGTCGCAACATGAGCTTCAACGATGCCATCATTGCGCGCCCCACCGATCAGGGTGGCTCGCAGAGTTTCACTGTCGGCTTGAACAAGCCGTTCAACGACAGCGACTGGTCGTGGAGCTTGGCTTACACCTACTCGAACGCGAAGGAAGTCAGCGGTCTGACCAGTTCCACTTCGGGGTCGCAGCTGCTCAACACCGCAACCTTCCAGGCGAATGAAGAGGTCAATGCAACCTCGGCATACGAAATCAAGGACAGTTTCCTGGGTACGCTGCAGTGGAAGCATAATTTTTTCGGCGATTTTGCAACGAAGGTCGGTCTGGTGTATCAAGGCCGCAGCGGTCGTCCCTACAGCTATACGTTCGACAACGATGCCAATGGCGACGGTCGCTCCAATGACCTGTTGTACATCCCGGCGGCGCGCGGCGATGTACTGTTCCGTAACGCGGCCGAAGAAAACGCGTTCTGGAACTACGTCAACAATGACCAGTACTTGTCCACGCACAAGGGCCAGGTTGCTAGCCGCAATGCGGTACGTAATTCCTGGGTCAACCAGTTCGATCTACACATCGAGCAGGAGCTTCCTGGCTTCTTCGATGGCAACAAGGCGCAGATCTGGGTCGACGTCATGAACGTGGGCAACCTGCTCAACAAGAAGTGGGGCCGCGTCGATGAGTACGCATTCCCGGGCTTCAAGGGTGTTGCTGAATACGGCGGTATCGACGCGGCGACTGGCAAGTATGTTTACCGCTTCAACGAGCCGGATGCCGCGACCGTCTACGACGACAAGGGCATCTCCCGCTGGGCGCTGCAGCTGGGCTTCCGCTACCAGTTCTAACGCTTGCTAGCGTGTCGAAGTCTGCAAAAACGGCCGGAGTCTCCCGGCCGTTTTCTTTTGTGCGGGTGAGTACGCTAAAGTTCCGTGCATACGACAGGAGCATGCTATGGAACTCAGCAATACGGCAGCACGGGCGCTGCCGGTGGTGGATGCGCGGATTTATCCGCGTGGTGGCCTGGATGTGTTGTCCAAGGCGGAAGTTGCTCGGCTGCGTGATGCATCCAGCGGTGGCATGCATGACTTGTTGCGCCGTTGCGCGCTGGCCGTGCTGACCAGCGGTAGCGCATCTGACGACCCGCGCGCCGCGCGCGATCTGTATACGGATTTCGACATCCAGGTGAACCAGCAGGATCGTGGCATCCGCATCGATCTGACTAACGCGCCGGCGATGGCCTTCGTCGATGGCGAAATCATCCGCGGCGTGGCCGAGCTGTTGTTCGCTGTTGTACGCGATCTCGCTTACATGGCCATCGAACTCGAAGCGCAACGCGCCGATCTCGACACCAGCGAGGGCATCACCAATGCCGTGTTCGGCCAGCTGCGCAATGCGCGCATCCTGCAGCCGTTGGACCCAAACTTGGTCGTGTGCTGGGGCGGGCATTCCATCTCGCGCGACGAATACCTGTACACCAAGCAAGTCGGCTATGAGCTCGGCCTGCGTGGATTTGATATCTGCACCGGTTGCGGGCCGGGCGCCATGAAGGGCCCCATGAAGGGCGCCACCATCGCGCATGCCAAGCAGCGCAAGCACAATACCCGCTACATCGGGGTCACCGAACCCGGCATCATCGCCGCCGAATCGCCGAACCCGATCGTCAACCATCTGGTGATCATGCCGGACATCGAGAAACGTCTCGAGGCCTTCGTCCGCATCGGGCACGGCATTCTGGTATTCCCGGGCGGCGTCGGTACCGCGGAAGAAATTCTCTACCTGCTCGGCATCTTGCTGCGCGAGGAAAATGCTGACCTGCCGTTCCCGCTAATTCTCACCGGCCCGACCATCGCCGCACCATACTTCGAGCAAATCGACCGTTTCATCCGCCTGACCTTGGGTGATGCAGCTGCATCGCGCTACGAGATCATCGTCGGCGATCCCGTCGCAGTCGCGCGCCGCATGGCCGAAGGGGTCCGCGAGGTGCGCGCGCACCGCAAGGACCAGAAGGACTCGTATTACTTCAACTGGTCCGTGCACATCCCGCTCGAGTACCAGCAACCGTTCGAGCCCAGCCACGAAGCAATGGCCGCGCTGGATCTGCATCACGGCCGCCCGGCACCAGCCCTGGCCGCCGACCTGCGCCGCGCCTTCTCGGGCATCGTCGCCGGCAACGTCAAGGAAGACGGCATGCGCCGCATCGAGGAGTTCGGCCCCTTCGAAATCCACGGCGACCCCGGGATCATGCAGGCTCTGGATGAGCTGCTGCGCGGCTTCGTCGAGCAGCGGCGGATGAAGATCTCGGGAGACTATCGGCCGTGTTATCGGGTGGTGACTTGATTGTTGTTCCTATTTGGGTCAGGTTGCTGGTAGATCTAGAGTGCTAATAAAGGTTCCCTCGGCGCGCTGAGTTGTCAGAAATGCGTGGCCGCTGCCGAACGTTTCTAGCCTCGCCTCGACCGCCGCGAGACCTAGTTGATGGCCGCGGCGAGTGTTCTCCTGCGACGATGGCAGCGGGTTGGTGATCTCGATCTTGACCCGCTCGCCTTCCAGGGTGACTTTGAGTGATACGCACCCGCCGTCGATGCTCGGCTCGATGCCATGAAAGACGGCGTTTTCAACCAGGGGCTGTATGGATAGGGTGGGGATTTGAACATCGGGAAGCGCTGCAGGAATTTGCCAATCGATGCTAAGTCGTCGTCCCAGGCGCATTTCCTCTATTTCCAGATACCGCCTTGCCAATGCGAGTTCTTCGCTAAGGCTGATATGGTCGGAGTTGCTCATGGCGGCTCTGAATAAATCCGACAGATCCAGCAGGAGCCGCTCTGCCTGTTCGGGATGAACATGGATGAGAGCAGCACCAGTGTTGAGTGTATTAAAAAGAAAATGGGGGCGGATGCGCGCGCGCAATGCGTCTAGTTGCGCCTGTTTCGCTTACAACGCCAGCCGCCGTGCTTGCCAGTGGTTATGGAATGCCAGTACGCCGAGTATTCCCACCGTCAAGGCAATTCCGGTGGTACGCAAAAAGGTCAATCCCCATTCGCGGGGACGCATATTCCAGGTCTCGTGAAGTGCTGCCCAGGTCGCGCCGCAGACCGCCCAGGTACAGGCTAGCATCAGTGCCAAAGAGAGCGTCGCCACCTGCAAAGGCTTGAGATTCGCTACGTGTCTGCGCAGCCCATACAGACACGTCAAGGTCAATAATGCGACCCACTGGATTGTTAACGAAGCAAGGCCGAAATAAACCCATCGATTCCCATCTAGGGCCGGTGCGAGCGCAAGGACGGCAGCGACTCCTTCTCCGGCAAGCAACGTCCAAACAATCACCGGCGCTTGGCGCAGGGTGTCCAGTGGCTGCGCTACATGCGAGTGATTTGGCATTGAGGCGATTTTTCCGAGAACCGATGCAGCCATGATGCCTGGATTCCGAAGCGCCATGAGGCTCCGTTCGCACCCTTAGGCTTGCCGCCTATCGGTCATCGATTGCACGTCTAGCGGCCAGCCGCTAGCTTTGTGTTGGGGAATGTTAAGAGGAAGAACCATGCAGGCGTTGCAATGCAACCTGCGGGGCAGGGTGCGTCTGGCTTGTTGCCTTGGCTTTAGCCTGGTTGAATTGATGGTCACCGTGGCCGTCCTTGCAATCGTGGCGGCAATCGCCATCCCGAGCTTCACCGGATTGATCAATAGTAGCCGTCTCACCGCGTCGGCCAACGAGGTGCTAGCGTCCATACAGCTAGCCCGGTCCGAAGCCGTGCAGCGCAACCAGACAGTCTTGATCTGCCCGAGTAGCAACGCTTCCACCTGCGGTAGCGGCTCCTGGAACCAGTGGATCGTAATGATCAAGTCCACCAGCGAAGTGTTGCGAGTGGGTACTGCGAAAGTACCGCTACTCATCCAGGCCAGCCCAGCAATTGTCAGCAACGGCAACGCCATCGAATTCCATGCCGATGGTCTTGCACGTGACTCGACTGGTGCGCTGCTTGTCGCTTCGGTCAGTTCCTGCCTTACCACGAACAAACCGCCGGAGAACGTGCGTGTGGTGGTAATCGTCAGCGGTAGCCGTGCAGCCGTCCGTACTGGTGCAAGCGACGTGACATGCGGCGCCCCTGCAAATACGCCGACTACGATATAGGGATGCAATGAAGACTATCAAGCGTAAGTCCATGTCTGGTATCGGTTTGATCGAGGTATTGATTTCAGTCGTGATCTTGGGCGTGGGCATGCTGGGTATCGCTGCAATGCAGGCGACAGCCTTACGCAATAGCCAGAGCTCGCTGGAGCGTAGCCAGGCTGTAATTCAGGCATACACGATATTCGATTCGATGCGCGCAAATCTGGCAATGGCGACGTCAGGCGGTTACAACCAGACGTCCTGTACTGCGCCGACCGGTTCCAATCTGGTGTCCAACGACGTCAGCAATTGGTTGCAAGGGTTGAAGGCATCAATCAACTCCACTGCGTGCGGCAAGATCACCTGTAGTGCAACCGCCTGCGAAGCCGTGGTGAGCTGGGATGACAGCCGCGCCAAGGACGGTAGCGCAACTCAGCAATTTTCTATCAAGACCCGTCTATGAACCTGATGAAGCGTGCACGTCCATCCCGATCACGCATGCGCGGCGTGACGCTGATCGAACTGATGATTGCATTGGTTTTGGGACTGCTGGTGGTCGGTGCTGCGATCGGTATCTTCCTGGCCAATCGGCGTACCTATAGCGCTACCGAAGGCTTGGGGCGCGTCCAGGAGAATGTACGCACGGCATTTGAGCTGATGGCGCGCGATGTACGCGAAGCATCAGGTAATCCCTGTGTAAATACTGTTCCAGTTGCGAATGTTCTCAAAACCAAAGCAAGTAATTGGTACACCAACATCGACACATGGAACGCTGGTATCACCGGCGTAGAAGGTGCTTTCCCGTCTGGATCGCCAGCCAATGGGACCGCGACGGGAGCGCGAGTGGCGGGGACCGACGCGCTGCAGATTTTGGGCTCTGGTTATGAAGTGGCGACGATTTCATCGGATAACACTAGTGCAGCAACCTTTACTCTTAACATGACCGCAGCAGCTGCCGGTATCAATGTCGGCGATGTCGCAGTCGCGTGCAATGCGCGGCAGTCGGCTATTTTCCAGGTTAGTGCTGTCTCAGGCTCTACGATCACGCATGCGGTCTCAGGTGTCTCGCCCGGGAACTGTTCGACGGGGTTGGCAATGCCGGTGTGTGGCGGCTCGCAATTCGCGTTCGTCGCGCCGGGCTCTGTTGTCGCTAACTTACATGCTGCGCGTTGGTTTATCGGAAACAATGCAAGCGGCACAAGATCCTTGTATCAGTCTCAGATGGTGTATTCCGGTGGCGCATTGGCGCAGCGTAACGACGAGGTATTGGAGGGCGTCAACGACATGCAATTGCAATATCTGGTGAAGGATGCGGCGTCTTACGTGGACGCCACCGCCGTCTCAGATTGGTCTTCTGTCGTTGCGGTAAGCGTGCGCCTTGAAATGCTGGATACAACCCGTGTCGGGCCTGCCGGTGAACCAATTAGGCGCACCCTCAGCCATGTGATCGCTCTTCGGAATCGCAATGCATGAAGACTCTTGACCACCGGCGGCAGGACGGCGTCTCGCTCATTGTTGTGCTGTTGCTTTTGCTGATAATGACCCTTTTGGGCTTGGCAGTGCTGCGCAGCACCGTTCTCGAGGAACGGATGGCATCGAACCTGGTTGATCGCGGCAGAAGCTTCCAGGCCGCAGAGGGCGCTGTCCGAGAGGCGGAGGATCGCATCAAAGCCGCTGCCACCTTGACCATACCTGGTAGCGGTTGTAATGACGGCATTTGCGCAACGCCGGTCGCAAGCGATGCTGATCGCTGGTTGGCATCTAGCCGCGCCGGTTGGCGTACCGCGTCTCTGACCGTAGATTCCACGGCAGCCCCGCAATACATCATCGAATATATGGGAGATGCACCCACGTGGCCGGCATGCGACCGCATCTCTCCGATACCCGCATTGTGCTTGGCTCCCAGGTATCGCATCACCGCTGTGAGTGAGGGGACAGGGCGCTCGCAGGTCCTGCTCCAGACTAACTACATCAAGCAGTAAGGCTGACCATGAACATTCCAAAAAGTCCGTTCCGTCGGCGTCTTGATGCGATGCGCAAGGCGCTTCGCGTGCCAATGTTTTCCATGCTGGCGACGTTGCTGTCGCTGCCTGCGAATGCGGGAATCACCCTGCCCACCGACCCGTTGACTACAGCCAGTCGCGTGCCGCCAAACATCATGTTCATTCTGGATGATTCAGGTTCGATGTCCTTCGGGGATCTTGCCAATCCGGATTTTCCAACGATCTGTCGACGTGCTACTGATGGGGGCGCCTGCAGTACCGACGATGCGCTAGATATTACGGAAAATACGTATGTTGGTAACACTGTTTTTTACAACCCCGCAACGAACTATCAGCCATGGTTGACAGCGGCGGGAGTGTTGATGACGGGAGGAACGACATACAACGCGGTCTACGGTGATTTCAATAAAGCTAGCGGTACTTTCATCGATCTCGCCAATTCCGCAAGTTGCGCAAAGTTTGATCAAAATGGAAACGACAAAAACACGGGCGCAAACGTTACCGTGTGCGGTGGAGTGCAGACATTTTATGCTCCGAAAAATAGCGGAAATACTTCGTCCAACTACCTGTCGAATGCAAGCAACTACTATCGTTATCAGATAACGGGCGCTAACACGGTTACCCGTAGCGAGTATGGGGTTGTTGGCAATAACTCCACACCGCCTGGGTTTCCAGTCTCTGATTCTGTTTCGAGAAATCAGGTTGATACATACACTGTTAGCGTGCCTGCAAATGGAGTGCTCACTGTTTCAGCCCAGTCCAATGCTGCAGTGACCCTGACGGTCAAGAATGCTGCAAATGTTACGAATGATTGCTCTCAAACTGTGACGGCGACCCGATCTGGGTCGTGTAATGTGACGCCGTCTTCAAATGCTACATATACCGTGCAGGTTTCGCGCGGTGCGGTTAACGGCGCCGCAAACTATTCTCTCAACGCATCTATCTATCGCGATAATCGTTGCGATACGAGCACGGCTGCGACAAGTACCTGGATTAACTGCACGGCGGTGACGCCGACGGGGAGAACTGCAGCTGCCGAGGCAGTCAACTACGCGACATGGTTTTCCTATCATCGTACGCGTATCAAAGCTGCAAAGGCCGGTGCAGGGCAGGCATTTAGCGATCTGGGCGCCAATGTTCGTGTCGGCTTCAGAACCATCTGGTCGCGCAACAATCTTGATATTCCCGTGAATGACGGTAATCAGGGTTTATTCGTGGACCGCGCGGCCTCTGGTGGAGCCGCTGCGACAAGTGCACGGACGAATTGGTATGGCCGTCTTTACAATGCATCAGGATTCAATGGAACTCCATTGCTCGATGCATTGGACGGTACAGGGAGATATTTTCAAAGTTCAACTGCGACCGGTCCCTATGGCCCGGAAGCCGGCAATGACCAATATGCATGTCGTCAGAACTTCGCGATCATGACGACTGACGGCTACTGGAACGGGACTACCAGCGCAAGGCCCGGTAATCAGGACGGAACAGATGGTGTGACCTACAGCGGTCCGAATGGCTTGCCGGCGCCATATGGCTACACAACGAGCGCGCCTTATTCGGATACTTATTCCAATACATTGGCCGACGTGGCCATGCAGTACTGGAAGACTGACTTACGTACAGATCTCGACAACATTGTACCGACGACAAACGCGGACCCCGCTTTTTGGCAGCATATGGTCACGTTCGCCATCGCAATTGGTGCACGTGGTGTGCTAAATCCGAGCACGGATCTGCCGGGCCTGACCGCTGGTACCAAGAGCTGGCCCGATCCTAATACTGGTTACACGGGTGGGAACGATATCCTGGCCCGCTTGGACGATTTGTGGCACGCCTCGGTTAACGGACGCGGTACCTTTCTGTCTGCCGCCGACCCAAATGCGTTCAAGCTGGGGCTCACCGCAGCGCTGTCGACAATTACCCAACGGACAGGGTCGTTTTCGAATGTATCTGCGACGTCAACCAGCCTTGACGGCGGTACGATAGTGTTTATGGCCAGTTACCTGTCGGGTATCTGGACCGGTGAAATCAAGGCCTATCCGGTTGTTAATCAAAATGTGTCGTCCACGGCGAGCTGGAATGCGTCAGAGGGAATAAGGACGAACAACCGAAGGATTTTTACCTGGAGCGGTGTGGCCGGCGCGGCATTTCCAACAACGAGTCAGACACTTTCTCTGGAGCGCACGACGAGCCCGGCTGTCTCTGGTGCCGACAACGCGGCTTATCTCGCCGGTGATCGCAGCAAGGAGATTGTAAACGGCGGCACGCTGCGCAACCGCACTTCGCTGCTTGGTGACATTGTCAGCTCTTCGCCTGCATATTCAAGCGATACCAATACTGTTTATGTCGGTGCGAACGACGGCATGCTGCACGCTTTCGACGCGACCACCGGTGCGGAGCAGTTCGCATATGTTCCATCTGGAATTAATTTCTCGGATCTGGCTAGCTTGAGCGCTCCAGCCTATAGTCACCGTTATTTCGTGGATGGCCCGGTTGTTCTATCCACGCGTGCGCAGACACCTAACAAGACGGTATTAGTTGGTGCGCTAGGCAAGGGAGGTAAAGGCATTTATGCGTTGGACGTCACTACCCCAGCCGGCTTTTCTGCGAGCAATGTGAAGTGGGAACGCTATGGGGCGACCTCCGATCTTGATGCGGGTAACATCGGTCTCGTGCAAGCGCGCCCATTTATCGCAAAACTTAATAATGGTACGACTGCGCTGGTTGTTGCGAACGGCATCAATAGCGCCAACGATCAAGCAGTGCTGCTGATCTACGACTTGGATACCGGGGCGCTTATCAAGCAAATCAGCACCGGTGCTGGATCGTCAAGTGCTCCAAATGGGCTCTCCGGTGCGACAGGCTGGGATACCGATGCGAGTGGCACTGTGGATTACGTGTACGCGGGCGATATGCTTGGAAATGTCTGGAAGTTCGATCTGTCAGCTGCTGCTGTGACCAGTTGGGGTGTCGCCAATACCGGTAAGCCGTTGTTCACCGCTTCCTACCCAGCCGGTACGGCGAGCACCGCGCAGCCGATCTCCGCAACTATGACGGTTGCACTGAATCCCAATACATACGACATCTGGTTATTCTTCGGCACCGGTCGGTTCATGACCACAGGTGATATGACTGACAAGAGTGGACAAAGCCTGTATGGAATTATCGATGGGAGTACATCCACTAGTAACGCCAGTTTGGCGCGCAGCGCCTTAACGACTCGCTCTATTAAGGTGACGGGCACGCGGAACGGATTCCCGGTGCGAGGATTCGAGGCTAGCTCTGTGTTACCCGCGAATTCGAAGGGGTGGTACATCGATCTGGCGAAACCGGCTGCAACGACTGGTGGCTCCTCCACACTGGAGGGCGAGCGTATCGTCACGGAAGCGCAACTGCTCAACAAAACGTTGGTGGTGAGTAGCATCATTCCAACTGCAAGTGCATGTCAGGCAGATGGAACTGGCTATATCAATGCGCTGGATGCATTTACAGGCACGAGTAGTACCGGTCCCTTCTTTGATCTCAATGGTGATGGCAATTTCAAGGACGAAACAGTGGGTGGCGTACCCGTAGGCTCAGTTAACCTGGGTGTAGGCATGCCAACGCTGGCCAATATCTTGCGTGGCAAGATCGTGGTCGGTGGGTCCGGCGGAAGCCTGGGCGGCCTTAACATTGCAGATAACCGCAACGCCGGACGCGTGTCGTGGCGCGAGATCATCAGGAACTAATCATGTACAGAATTGCTCGCTCGAAAGCTCAGGTAGGTTCGCGGTATTTGTCTGGTTTCAGCCTGATGGAGCTGATGATCGCAGTTGCGATTGTCGGTATTCTCAGTGCTATCGCTTTGACCAATTATCAGTCGTCTGTCATTAAATCCCGTCGTTCGGCTGCAGCCGCTTGTCTTCAAGAGGGGGCGCAGACGATGGAGCGCTACTACACGACCAAAATGACTTACGTGGGTGGAAGCATGGGGTCGTGCAGTAGTGATATTTCTAACTTCTATACGCTTTCTTCGGGAACTCCCGCAGTCACGAGTTTTACGCTGACTGCGACGCCAACCTCGAAGCAGAACGATCCGAAATGCGGAACGCTGTCAATCGATCAAAAAGGCGTGCGTACTGCATCTGGAACAGATGGCGCGTCACAATGTTTTTGACGGTGTGAGTCGTGGCCGTTGATGGCAGTCCACTTAGTAGGGCTGCCTTTAGGCTATGAGGTTGCAGTGCGAAGCACACATTGCCTTCACTCACGCTCGCTGGTAGCTGCCCTGCTAAAGATCAAAAAAAAGACCTCTGAAGAGGTCTTTTTTTATTTGGCGCCCGAAGTTGGACTCGAACCAACGACCCCCTGATTAACAGTCAAGTGCTCTAACCGGCTGAGCTATTCGGGCGGGGAGCCAAATTATAGGGAGGCGACGCCTCACGCGCAACCCCCTTCAATGCAACTCCTCACGAAGGGCAGGGATGCGCGGAAAGTGGCCGCTGCACACGCGGCCGACCAGCCATGCTAACAATCAACTGCGTGTCCAGGTAGCGACCGCGGCAGATGTTGAAGGTAGCGTTGGTCCCTTGTGTGGTGCCCAGAGGAGCGTATCGCATCTGTGCGCGGCCAAGGGTGGTGCGGATGCTGAGCGTCGAGCCTGCCTGTGGGGCGACCGATGCGAGAATGTCGCTTGCGTGATCTGGTTGACGATTTCCATCAGGGTCTGCATAGACCAACCATCCGCGGCTCCAGTCGTGGCTGGCCATGCAACTCTCTGTGTCTGAGCTTGGGCACATAGCAACGACGCTGCCCCGTGCGATCGAGGTCGACCTGGTTAAGGCAAGATGCGCGGTGAGTTCGGCAACGGCAGCACGCGCCTGATGGCGTTGGTGGAGTTCGGTAAGAGACGGCAAAGCGATCGCTGCCACAACGGCGAGAACCGCTCCGGCAAGCATGCTTTCGATCAGGCTGAACCCAGCTTGGCTGCATCTCCGGCGCATGGTGTAGCTCCTAATCCAGGATCGTTCCAGGATCAGTAGACGGCCGTTGCGATGGGATCAGTCCACCCCTGATCGAGGGGTAGGAATACTACAAACATCGCCGTCATCCCTCGTCGCTATACTCATTGGTCGTTTGAAGGTGCCGCTCCATGACCGACCGTTTTCAGCTCGTATCTCCATACTCGCCAGCGGGCGACCAGCCTGCCGCCATCGACAAGTTGGTTGCCAACTTCGAGGCTGGGCTGGCCAAACAGACGCTGCTGGGTGTGACCGGTTCGGGCAAGACCTACACGATTTCCAATGTGGTCCAGCATGTGCAGAAGCCGACCCTGGTGATGGCGCCGAACAAGACGCTAGCAGCGCAGTTGTATGGCGAGTTCAAGTCGTTTTTTCCGCACAACGCGGTGGAGTACTTCGTCAGCTACTACGACTACTACCAGCCGGAGGCTTACGTGCCGTCGTCGGACACCTTCATCGAGAAGGACAGTTCGATCAACGAACACATCGAGCAGATGCGCTTGTCGGCGACGAAGACCTTGCTGTCGCGGCGCGATTCGCTGGTGGTGGCAACGGTGTCGGCAATCTATGGTCTCGGCGCGCCGGAAGACTATCTTTCGCTGCGCTTGATCCTGTCGGTTGGTGAGCACATCGATCAGCGCCAGCTGATCCGCCATCTCACCGATCTGCAGTACACCCGCAACGAATTCGAACTCACGCGTGGCGCCTTTCGCGTGCGCGGCGAGGTGCTGGATGTGTTTCCGGCCGAGTCGGATACCGAGGCCCTGCGCATCGAGTTGTTTGATGGCGATATCGAACAATTGACGCTGTTCGATCCGTTGACCGGCGAGACCTTGCGCAAGCTGCAGCGCTACACCGTGTACCCGAAAACGCATTACGCCACAACGCGCGAGCGCACCCTGAGTGCAGTGGATACCATTAAAGAAGAGTTGAAAGAGCGCCTGGAACAGCTCTACTCGCAGAACAAGTTGGTCGAGGCGCAGCGTCTGGCGCAGCGCACGCAATTCGATCTGGAAATGATGGCCGAAGTGGGTTTCTGCAACGGCATCGAAAACTACTCGCGGCATCTCACAGGCAAGGCGCCCGGCGAGCCGCCGCCGACCTTGTTCGACTACCTGCCGCCGGACGCGCTTCTGGTCATCGACGAATCGCATGTGACCATTCCGCAGATCGGCGCGATGTACAAGGGCGACCGCTCGCGCAAGGAAACGCTGGTGGAGTTCGGCTTCCGCTTACCGTCTGCACTGGATAACCGGCCTTTGCGCTTCGAGGAGTGGGAAGCGCGTTCGCCGCGTAGCATCTATGTCTCGGCGACGCCCGGTCCTTACGAGTTGCGCGAGTCGGCAGGCGAGGTCACAGAGTTAGTGGTACGCCCGACTGGCTTGATCGACCCGGTAGTGGAGATCCGCCCGGTCGGCACGCAGGTCGACGACCTCATGTCCGAGATTCACGAACGCATCAAGCTCGGCGACCGCGTATTGGTGACCACGCTGACCAAGCGCATGTCCGAGAACCTCACCGAGTACCTGGGCGAGCACGGCATTCGGGTGCGCTATCTGCACTCGGATATCGACACCGTTGAGCGCGTGGAAATCATTCGCGATCTGCGCTTGGGCAAGTTCGATGTTCTGGTCGGCATCAATCTGCTGCGCGAAGGCTTGGACATGCCGGAAGTTTCACTGGTGGCGATCCTGGATGCCGACAAGGAAGGCTTCCTGCGGTCGACCGGTTCGCTAATCCAGACCATCGGCCGTGCCGCGCGTAATCTGCGCGGCAAGGCCATTCTGTATGCCGACAAGATGACGCGTTCGATGCAGGCGGCAATCGACGAGACCGATCGTCGCCGCGAGAAGCAGGTCGAGTACAACCTGGAGCATGGCATCACACCGAAGTCCGTCGAGCGGCCGATCTCCGACATCATGGAAGGTGCGCGCGAAGATGCAGTCGAGAAGAAGTCGGGCAAGGGACGTTCGAAGTCGCGCCAGGTTGCCGAAGAGACACCCGATTATCGCGCCATGAAGCCCGCGGAAATCGCCGGCAAGCTCAAGAGCCTGGAGCAGAAGATGTATCAGCATGCAAAGGATCTGGAGTTCGAGGCCGCAGCTCAAATTCGCGACCAGATTCAGAAGCTGAAAGCGGCAAGCCTGGGCTAGGGCAGGGGGTATCCGAGTGCGTGGAGGGCTTGTGGTCCATGAATCCCTGCGCTAGAATGCGCGCCCTGCACAGCGCAATGCTGTCGCAGGATTCGGGCGGTTAGCTCAGCGGTAGAGCACTACCTTGACATGGTAGGGGTCACAGGTTCGAACCCTGTACCGCCCACCACTCCAAGTCCAGATGGCACAAGGTCTTGAGTGGTTTCAACATCGGCAGCGACGTTTGCCACTGACCCCAAAATGACCCCACGCAGAAGCTGTTGCAGCTTTGGCATCCGTTAGATCACGTTTCTCCACTCCAATTCCCAGCTTGCTACGCTTACGTATGCTTCATTGCGCTGCGGGCAGCGTATTGACTAGTGGTGCTGCGCGAAGTGGCGCTCGAGCATGGAGTTTGGCTTGCCGCGGCTTGAGCGCCCCCGCTCGGGTGATCGGGGATGACCAACGATCTTGATTGTGCTCCGGCATATTTTCAGAAAAACCGGTCGCGGCTGATACGGCATGCTAGCGGGGCCATACCCATGCATCGGATGGATGAACTGCCGTCTCTGGTCTCTTCTCCGTCTCTTGCAAAGGTGTTTGATCGATGGCCATGGGATGCCAGTCAAGCGCCATGACTGATCCGTGCTGTATGTGCGACGGGGGTACTTCGTACCGGATTCATGCAGCTACCAGGCAGTGGCGCTGCCTCCCACACAAAGGTCCACGTTTCCCGCAGCCCACGCGTGTCTTCGAAGGCGCGCCAAAAGTGCCTGGGGGATGCAAAATAAGCTCTCAGTGCGGCTGTTCTACGAGCCAGCGCGGCCCACCGCAGCCCACTCCGCCGAAACCGCTTTCACCGTCACACGTCTTGCTTTAGCATCGCCACCGCGCTGACGGAAAGGAAGGCTGGCGATGGACGAATATCAGCACACCGTGCTGACCAGGGGAGGGTATCGCGTCGTGGCCATTACGCGCGATGAGGTGTATGCGCCCGACGCAATCGTGGCATACGCTGTTGTGACCAATGCGGGCACGCGAATCACACCGGACCTGTCTCTGGATCAGGCCAAGGTCTGGATCGATTCGCTAGTGGAAAGCGAGAGTGGCGGGCGCACGTCCGATTTTGTCGACCATAAGCCCGTCGTCCGTCGCTAGACCGCCATCGTGATGCAAGCCTAAGGAGAAGGGCGCATGTCCAAACCCAAGATCATCGCAATCGCCACGCTGGTGGCGGTGCTCGTTGGATACTTCCTGTCCGGTTTTCTGACGCTGCTGTTGTTGCGGCTCGACACCG
This sequence comes from Xanthomonas vasicola pv. musacearum NCPPB 4379, assembly GCF_000277895.2. Classification (NCBI taxonomy): domain Bacteria; kingdom Pseudomonadati; phylum Pseudomonadota; class Gammaproteobacteria; order Lysobacterales; family Lysobacteraceae; genus Xanthomonas; species Xanthomonas vasicola. The sequence continues at coordinate 1,874,139 of NZ_CP034655.1, forward strand.
GCCTGTACGCGTGGGACACCTACTACCGCTATTTCAGCGCGCTTGGGTTGTCCCAGGTTGCGCCTTACGCGACCAAGATCAAGATTGCAGGCATGCTTGGATTCGGCCTGCCGGCATTGGTCTGGGCGATTACTGTCGTGCTCGTTGTGAAGCCGAAGGCGCGCGCCCTGCACGGCGACGCGCGCTTTGCCGGCGCCGCCGACCTCTCCAAGCATGGGCTGTTCAAGCCCAGCGGAAATAGCATTGTCGTCGGCAAGTTCAACGGCAAGCTGGTGCGACTGAGTGGCCAGCAATTCGTGATTCTTGCTGCGCCAACCCGTTCGGGTAAGGGTGTTGGCGTCGTCATTCCTAACCTGCTGGAGTATCAAGAGTCGGTCGTCGTCCTGGACATCAAGCAGGAGAACTTCGACCTGACCAGTGGGTGGCGTGCCAGCCAGGGCCACGAGGTCTTCCTGTTTAACCCGTTTGCCGAAGACCGTCGCACCCATCGCTGGAATCCGCTGACCTATGTGTCGAACGACCCCGCGTTCCGCGTTTCGGATCTGATGAGCATTGCGGCGATGCTGTATCCGGATGGGTCGGACGACCAGAAATTCTGGGTGAGCCAGGCACGCAACGCGTTCATGGCGTTTGCTCTGTATCTGTTTGAAAACTGGGACGAGGAGCTGTCGCTTGGCTTCCCTGGTGGAGCCGGGGCGCCGACGCTGGGCGGGATTTATCGCCTGTCCTCGGGCGACGGTACCGAGCTCAAGAAATATCTGAAGTCGCTGTCCGAGCGACGGTTCCTTAGCAGCAATGCCAAGTCGGCCTTTGCTAACCTGCTGTCCCAGGCGGATGAGACCTTCGCCTCGATCATGGGCACGTTGAAAGAGCCGCTCAATGCATGGATCAATCCGGTGTTGGACGCCGCCACCAGTGCGGACGACTTCCTGCTCACGGATCTTCGCAAGAAAAAGATGACCATCTACATCGGCATCCAGCCGAACAAGCTGGCCGAAAGTCGCCTGATCATCAATCTGCTCTTCAGTCAGATCATCAACCTCAACACCCGCGAACTGCCCAAGTCCAACCCCGAGCTCAAATACCAGTGCCTGTTGCTGATGGACGAATTCACCTCGATCGGCAAGGTGGACATCATCGCAACCGCGGTAGCCTATATGGCTGGCTACAACATCCGCCTGCTGCCCATTATTCAGAGCATGGCGCAGCTGGACGCTACCTACGGCAAGGACCTGTCGCGCACCATCATCACCAACCACGCCCTGCAGATCCTCTATGCACCACGCGAGCAGCAGGATGCCAACGACTACTCCGAGATGCTGGGCTATACCACTATCAAAAAGAAGAATATCACCCGAGGGCGAGAGACCACGCACAGCGTGTCAGAGGAGCGTCGGGCGCTGATGTTGCCGCAGGAGCTCAAGGCCATGGGCAACGAGAAGGAAGTGTTCTTGTACGAGGGGATCCCGCACCCTGTGAAGTGCGACAAGATCCGCTACTACGAAGACCGCTACTTCACTGCCCGCGTGTTGCCGAAGACTGAAGTGAAAACGCTTACGATCAAATTGTGATTCAAGTCACATTTGGTGTGCGGACTGGGGGCGTAATTCTTGACGTATCTGCTTGTTAAGGGCAAAGTTATCAAGAATCAGGGTAGATGGATTTGTACAGGGAAGCGGCGCTGGACGGGGCCGTACTGGAGTAGAGCTATGGATGGTGTGTCAGCGTCTTCTTTTTCTTCAGCAGCAGGCATTGCCCACTGGGGTGACTCAGCGGCTTGCGTGACTGCGAGTGGGTCATCAACAAAAACAATTTTCCTCCGGTGCCTGATGGTGCGCGGAGGCCTAATGCTGTCCGGTGTAAGCCCAGAATTTCATGAGTTGGAGAAGTCAGAGTGAATCCGATGTATGTGTCCAAGCTGTCGTTGGTGCTAATAGCTGCGGTATTGGTAGGCGCTTGCGCGACCAAGCCTGCTCCTGACTTTGGTGGTCGTTGGAAGCACGTCAACCATTTTGACGAGGCACCAACCGAGATCCCGCTCTATACCTCGTACACGTATCAGGCCACCCCGATGGACGGCACGCTGAAGACCATGCTGGAACGCTGGGCCGCGGATTCCAACATGCAGCTGTCCTATAACTTGCCGTCGGACTACACCTTGATCGGGCCGGTTTCTGCAATCAGCACGACCAGCGTCCAGCAGGCTGCCACCGAGTTGAGCGTCGTGTACGCAGCCCAAGGAGTTTCAGTGTCGGTTTCTGCCAACAAGTTGTTGGTCCAGCCGGTGCCGGTATCGTCTGGCGCAAAGCTTTAAAGGACTGCCTTTTGATCCATGCTGTTTAGGCATGGATCTTTGGCCTTTCTGCCTTCTCAATTCCCCGCGACACGTTGCGGCGATAGTTTCAGGCCTGACAAGGCCCCACGGTGACGGATCAAGACATGTTGCGTAAGAAGGTCAGTGAAAAGGACGGTTCCGCCCAAGTGGGTGCGGCCATTCAAAAGGCGGTAAATTACGAGGTCAGCATTGCCGACCTCGCGCGCCGCAGTGAAAAGCGTGCCTGGATCGTGGCGACCCTGTCGATGCTGGTCACCGTCCTGACGGCGGGCGGCTACTACTACATGCTGCCGCTGAAGGAGAAGGTGCCGTATCTGGTCATGGCGGACGCGTATTCCGGTACTAGCACCATAGCCAAGCTTGAGCCCAATTTCGGTGGCCGGACAATCAGCACCAGCGAAGCGCTGGCGCGCAGCAATATTGCGCGTTTCATTATCGCGCGTGAGTCGTTTGACCTTTCCATCATTGGTCAGCGCGATTGGAACACGGTCTCGGCAATGGGGTCGACAAACGTCGTGGGCGAATATCGTGCGTTGCATTCTGCCAATAACCCGTCGAGGCCGCTGAATACGTACGGCAAACTCCGTGCGATTCGCGTTAATATTTTGAGCATTACCTTGATTGGCGGTAATGGGAAAGCATATACCGGGGCAACCGTGCGCTTCCAGCGAACCGTTTATGACAAGAATTCCACGGTTTCCACGCTACTGGATAACAAGATCGCCACGATGGGCTTTGTTTATCAGGATAATCTTGAGATGAGCGATAGCTTGAGGGTGGAAAACCCTCTAGGTTTTCGCGTCACTGATTACCGCGTAGATAATGACTACTCGGCGCTGCCCGTCGCTCCAGCGGCTGGTGCGGTCATCAACGCCCAGCCTCAGGCAGCAGTGCCGCAGCAGGCCATGCAGCAGCCGATGACTGGGATGGCCGATCCAAGCGCAGCAGGTGCGGGCATTGCACCTCAAGCGGGCGTTCCGATGCAACAAGGTATGCAGCAGCAAGGTGGGGTGCCGCAGCAACAGGCGCAGCCAGCATTTCCTGATCAAATGCAGTCGGCCGGTCAGCTGCAAGCGCAGCCTGCAATGCACCCCCAAGGGACGCCCAAGAATGTCAATGGAGCAAGTGGTCGATGAAACTTTTTAACCGATATAGGGTTGCGTTGTTGTCAGCGCTACCGCTTGCGCTGTGCGCTTTGTCAGCAGCCGCTCAAGTGGTTCAGGAATATGAATATGCACCCGACCGTATCTATCAGGTGCGCACAGGTCTTGGTATTACCACTCAGGTGGAGCTGAGTCCGAACGAAAAAATTCTGGATTACAGCACCGGTTTCACTGGTGGGTGGGAGCTCACGCGGCGAGAGAATGTTTTTTATCTCAAGCCTAAAAATGTCGATGTCGATACGAACATGATGATTCGTACAGCGACGCATTCTTACATTCTTGAGCTCAAGGTGGTGGCAACGGATTGGCAGCGTCTGGAGCAGGCAAAGCAGGCGGGCGTTCAATACAAGGTTGTGTTTACCTACCCGAAGGACACAAGCTTCAATAACGTCGAGGATGCGGATACCTCGAAGAACGGCCCGTTACTGAATGCCAAGATCCTGAAGGATCGCCGCTACTACTACGATTACGACTATGCAACACGCACCAAGAAGTCCTGGTTGATTCCAAGTCGTGTCTATGACGATGGCAAATTCACTTACATTAATATGGATTTGACGCGTTTTCCGACAGGGAACTTTCCTGCGGTTTTCGCTCGCGAGAAAGAACATGCCGAAGATTTTCTCGTTAATACGACGGTAGAGGGAAATACTCTGATCGTGCACGGAACCTATCCTTTCCTGGTGGTTCGTCATGGCGATAACGTCGTCGGTCTGCGAAGGAACAAGCAAAAGTGAATTCGAATATTCCAAACAGTCCTGATGAGCGCTCCCAGAACCATGGCGGGGATGAGCAGCGCAACGGCGACTATAACGAGCGCAACAATCCGTACTTCACGCGTCAGCAGGCTGGCGCCGAGCCGGACTTGGATGCCAATGAGCCGGTCTTAAGATCGAGCGACATCAAGCGACTTAATCGTAAGGCGCTAGTGTTTCTTGCGGCTATTGCGGCCCTCTTGATTCTTGCCATCTTCTGGCTTGCGACGCAAAGCGGGGAAGATTCTGCGCCCCCGAAGCCGCGTACCGAGACGGTAGTTGCACCTGCGTTGCCGCAGAGCATGACTGCGCCAGTCGAAGAAGCACCGGTTCCGTTAGCTCAGCAGCCCAGTCTGCCGCCACTGCCACCGATGCCGACCGACAATAGCGATGAGGTTAGTTCCGCACCGGAACGCCAGCGTGGGCCAACGCTGCTGGAGCGTCGAATCCTTGCTGAGTCTGCTGCAAACAACGGCGGCGTTCCCGGTCAGCTGGGTGCGCAGCCTGCACCTGCTCAGGAAGATGGTCCGGTCACGCTGGCCAAGCCGATCAGCAACCCGGACGGTCTACTGGTACGCGGTACCTATATTCGCTGCATCCTGGAGACGCGCATCATCTCCGATTTTGGCGGTTACACCTCGTGCATCGTCACCGAGCCCGTCTACTCCATCAATGGACACAACCTGCTTCTTCCGAAGGGGTCCAAGATGCTGGGGCAGTACAGTGCCGGTGAGCCGACCTCTCATCGTCTACAAGTCGTCTGGGACCGCGTCACTACGCCTACAGGTTTGGATGTCACGCTCATGGGGCCCGGCATCGATACGCTCGGCAGCTCCGGTCATCCGGGGAATTACAACGCGCATTGGGGTAACAAGATTGCTTCAGCCTTGTTCATTAGTTTGCTGAGCGACGCATTCAAATATGCAGCGGCGGAATATGGCCCCGAGACCACAACAATCGGCGTTGGCTCCGGCATCGTTACCCAGCAGCCGTTCGAGAGTAATACTGCACGTAGCATGCAGCAGCTTGCGGAGCAGGCGGTTGAAAAATCAGGGCGTCGTCCTGCAACCCTGACGATCAACCAAGGAACGGTGCTGAACGTTTATGTTGCCAAGGACGTCGATTTCTCGGCTGTCCTGCCGAAGTGAATGAAATGGTTGCCATGACGATCGATGACTCCCCGACAGCGCGTATTTCGAATGACTTTCTGGACTACCAGTACTCCGTGCTGGGAATCCTGGACTATCTTAATTCGCCTGACGTGACCGAAATTTGCATCAATCGTCCTGGTGAGTTGTACCTGGAAACGATCCATGGATGGCAGCGAGTCGACGTGCCATCCCTCACGTACGACCGTGCTCGGCAGTTCTGTACGGCGGTCGTCAATGAGAGCAACACCGGGCAACGCATTACCGATGCTGACCCTGTCGTGTCGCTGACGTTTCCGACCGGGCAACGCGCCCAGTTTGTGATGCCGCCGGCCTGTGATGCGGGCAAGGTGTCCATCACCATCCGGCTTCCTTCCAAGCACACCAAGTCGCTGGAGCAATACAAGCACGACGGTTTCTTCGACGAAGTGCTTGAGCAATCGGCAGATGTCAGCGATCACGACCAAGAACTGCTGGAGCTGCGCCGCAAGCGCGATTACGCAGAGTTCTTCAAGAGGTGCGTGCTTTACAAGAAAAACGTCGTTGTTGCTGGGGCGACGGGTAGCGGCAAGACGACCTTCATGAAGGCGCTCGTCAATCACATTCCGAGCGAAGAGCGCTTGGTGACCATTGAGGACGCCCGAGAGCTCTTCATCAGTCAGCCGAACTCCGTGCACTTGCTCTATTCCAAGGGGGGGCAAAGCGCCAGCAACGTGACGGCCAAGAGTTGCATGGAAGCCTGCCTGCGTATGAAGCCGGACCGTATAATTCTTGCCGAGTTGCGCGGCGATGAGTCGTTTTACTTTATTCGTAACTGCGCATCTGGCCATCCAGGCTCAATTACCAGTTGTCACGCTGGAAGCGTCGAGCAGACGTGGGACCAGCTTGCATTGATGGTGAAGGCCTCGAATGAGGGCTCCGGACTGGAGTTCGAAGTGATCAAGCGCTTGCTCAGAATGACCATTGACGTTGTGGTTCACATCAAGGCGCACGCTGGACGGCGCTTCATCACGGGCATCGATTTCGATCCGCTGCGCACGCTGCGCGGCGGTTAGGGGTTGACGTTGTAGTTGAGTTTGATCTGGTTTAGAAGGAGTACTGAGATGTTGCCTGGCATGGAACTAATGGGATGCACTGGACTGGCCGTCCCCGGCGAGGTAATGCAGCACGTTGTCCGTGTCGAATCGTCGCGTAATCCCTACGCGATTGGTGTCGTTGGTGGACGCCTGGTACGTGAGCCGCGCGGTCTGGCTGAGGCAGTCGCCACGGCGAAGATGTTGGAACAGAAGGGGTACAACTTCTCGCTTGGTCTAGGTCAGGTCAATCGGTACAACCTGCAGAAGTACGGTCTGGCTACCTATGAGATGGCATTCGACAAATGCCCTAACTTGGTCGCCGCCTCAAAGATTTTGGCTGAATGCCATTCGCGTTCTGGTGCCAACTGGGGGAAGTCGTTTAGCTGCTACTACTCTGGAAATTTTGAAACCGGCTTCAAGCATGGCTACGTGCAGAAAATTTATGCCTCCATTCGTCAGTCGGTAGCGTCTTCCGCAGCCGAGCCCATCGCGGTCGTGCCAACCCGCGAGGTGCAACTGAAGCGCGCGAGTCCCCTGCGACAGGCTGCAGCCGAATTGGCAGACGCGATCGTGTCTAGGCGCATTCAGGATTTTTCCGGGGCGGGCCACACAGCGGCTTCACCGCCGGGGCCTATGCTATCCCAGCCTGCAACAGCGTATTCCTTACCGAGCCGGGTCGCGCCTGCGGTTAATGCACCTCATTCAGCCGAAAATGAGTTGTATGTGGTGAAAGCAACGGGGCAGGGGCGTGGTGTGGCAGTACCAGCCTCTGCGCCTCAGGCTTCGACGCCGATCGAGCAATCTGCACCCGTTTCTATGCAGCGAGCACCACAAACAGTTCCGCAAGTAGATAGCGCATTCGTTTTTTAGGATGGAAATTGCCAAGGATATGGCTGCTGGACCCCCTCTGTTCCCAAGGAGTTAGACATGAAGTTTGAAATCGACAACAAAACGATCGCCGATGCCAAAATGATTGGCACACAGGCAGTTAAGGCACTGGTATTCATTTCGTTGCTGATGGTGGCCGGCGGTGCATCCGCAGACGGCAACGGTCTGGCAGATACCGACACCCGTGTGTGTGGCTTTTTGAACAATGTGACCAAGCTGTTGAACATGGGCTCGATTGCAGTGGTCACCATCGCGGTCATTGTGGCTGGCTACCAGATCGCTTTCGCACACAAGCGCATTTCCGAGGTTTCGCCCATTCTCATCGGTGGCGTTCTCATTGGTGCTGCTGGTCAGATCGCCAACATGATCCTGCAGAATAAAAGTTCGACTTCCGGTGATTGCTCAACGATCACCGGTTCGCTAATGCAGATCGCTCAATACTATGCATAAAGACGTACTCTTCCGCGGATGCACCCGCCCCGCGATGTTTTTGGGGGTGCCTTACATTCCCTTCTTCATTGGTGCGGGCTGTGGCTTGCTGTTGGGGATGTACATCAATCTTTGGTACCTGTTGACCATCCCGGTCATCATCTTTGCCATGCAGCAGATGGCAAAGCGTGATGAGATGATCTTCAGGTTGCTGGGATTACGTTGGCTGTTCCGAATGCGTGCGCGAAACCTTCAGCGTTATTCGGGAATGTGGGTCTTCAGCCCGAATGAATATCGCAAGAATCCCCCGGGAAAATCGCGATGAACACGTAGCCGTTTTACCAACCCCACGCATGCAACCCGCGTGGGGTTGGTGTTTGCGATGGTCGCTTGGTGTGATGCTTCCTCTCTAAATTTGGTAAGACCATGTTCAGCCCAGACAGTCCGATCAGCGAGTTTGTTTCCATCTCGACGCATGTTGCCCCGTCCGTCGTCAAGACGACCGCCGGCGACTACCTGTTGATCTGGCATCTGGGCGGCTTGCCGTTCGTGGGGCGAGACGAGTTCGAGCTCGAACAGCGGCATAACACGTTTAATCGTCTCCTGCAGACCCTGCGCGCCCCGGATTTCGCCAACGTTGCATTCTGGGTCCACGATGTGCGGCGTCGGCGCAGAATCGGTGCAGGCGGGCGTTTCAAGCAGGCATTCAATCAAAATCTGTCTGACGAATATTACAGAGCGCTTTCATCGCAAAAGATCATGCAGAACGAGCTGTATTTCAGCATGATTTATAGGCCGGTAGTTACGGGGCGTCGCTTGGTGGAGAAATCCGCCAACCCGGACAAGATTCGCGCCGAGGAAGAACAGGCTGTCGCAAAAGTTGTCGAACTGGCTACCAATGTCGAAGCCGTGCTCAAGGATTATGCGCCGTACCGTCTCGGTATGTACGAGGCAAAGAACGGCGTGGTTTTCTCCGAGACCTTGGAGTTTTTGGGCTACCTGTTGAACCGAATCGATGAGCCAGTGCCGGTTCTGCCGGCGCCAGTGCCCGCGTATTTGCCCGTCAGTAAGCATATGTTCGCCAACAAGACTGGCGATTTCGTCATTCGTACTCCAGACGGAATCAATTACTTCGGCGCCATCTTGAATATCAAGGAATATGCAGATGGAACCTATCCGGGCATTCTCAATGGCCTGAAGTATCTGGACTTCGAATACGTCATGACGCATTCGTTTAGCCCGGTTGGCCGACACGATGCGCTGAAGGTGCTCGAACGCACCAAGGGGATGATGATTTCCTCTGGGGACAAGTCGTCGACCCAGATCCGTGATCTCGATGTCGCGATGGACGATGTTGCCTCGGGAAACTTCGTGCTTGGCGAATACCATTTCACGTTGGCGGTCTATGCCGAGAGCCAGGAGAAGCTGGCTAGGCAGATCGCGACTACCCGCGCCGAGTTGTCCAATGCCGGCTTCGTCTCGGCCAAGGAAGATCTTGCGATCGCCTCATCGTTTTATTCGCAGCTGCCTGGCAACTGGCGCTTCCGCACGCGCATTGCCAACCTGAGCTCGCTCAATTTCCTCGGCTTGTCGCCGCTGCACAATTTTGCCCAGGGCAAGCAGCACAATAATCCGTGGGGTGAGTGCGTCACCACCCTGCAGACAACCAATGGGCAACCGTACTACTTCAATTTCCATGCGACGCACCCGTCGGAAAACTCTCTGGGAGAGAAGGCCATCGGCAACACGATGGTGATCGGTAAGTCGGGTACCGGTAAGACAGCGCTGATCAACTTCTTGTTAAGTCAGGTGCAGAAGTTCGACCCGATTCCGACCATCTTCTTTTTCGACAAGGACCGCGGCGCGGAGATCTTTGTGCGCGCGTGCGGCGGCAACTACCTGGCGCTGGAAAATGGTTCACCCACCGGCTTCAATCCCTTCCAGTGCGAGCGCAATGAAGCCAATACGCAGTTTCTGTCCGAGTTGATCAAGGTGCTTGGCGGCAAAGCCGAATACAGCGCACGTGAGGAAGAAGATATCTATCGCGCGGTGGAAGGCATGCTGGACACGCCGATGCACCTGCGCAGCATGAGCAATTTCCGCAAGAGTCTGCCCAACATGGGCGATGACGGCCTGTATGCGCGTCTGCGCCGCTGGACCGCTGGCAATTCGCTCGGTTGGGTGTTCGACAATCCGGTGGACACGATCGACCTGACGCGCGCGTCCATCATCGGTTTCGACTATACAGATGTCATCGACAACGCCGAAGTGCGCGTGCCGGTGATCAATTACCTGCTACATCGCCTGGAAGCGCTGATCGACGGCCGCCCGCTGATCTACGTGATGGACGAGTTCTGGAAGATCCTGGACGGCAAGGGTGGCCTGAAGGAATTCGCCAAGAACAAGCAGAAGACCATCCGTAAGCAAAACGGCCTGGGCATTTTCGCCACACAGAGCCCGGAAGATGCGCTGGCCAGCGACATTGCCGCCGCGTTGATCGAGCAGACGGCCACCATGATCCTGCTGCCAACCCGAATGCCAGCCGCGACGATTACATGGAAGGGCTCAAGCTCACCGACGCCGAATACCAGGTTGTGGTGTCGCTGGACGAACGCTCGCGTTGTTTCATGGTCAAGCAGGGGCATGCGTCGGCGGTGTGCCAGCTCAACCTGCGCGGCATGGATGATGCGTTGTCGGTGATTTCCTCGTCCACCGACAATATCGAAATCATGCACCAAATTCTGGCAGACAAGGCCGGCAAGCTTGGTGTCACCGTGGATCAACTGACGCCGGAGCAGTGGTTGGCCGATTTCTATGCCAACCGCAAGGGCTCGGGCAAGCGCAAGTCGGCCAAGGACAAGGAGGTCGAAGATGCATAGTCAGTCCAGGCACGCGAAGCAGTTTCACACCGCACCATCTTCATTTGTGTCACAGGAGGCGAAGAACACCATGGCAACCAAGTTCAGACATTTTTCCCAAGTCTTCATGGGACTGGTGCTGCTCAGCATGGCGGGAGCAGCCAGTGCGCAATGGGAAGTTATCGACAACAAGCTCAATGGAACGACCGAGAAAATCCTTAACAATCAGACGGTGGGCAAGGGCGAGGGCAAGGAATCCAGCGGCAAGGAGGTCGAGAAGCCCAAAGAGACCTTGAAGAAGGTGGCAGATGATGAGGGTGTGGCCGCCTGTTCGGCGTCCACGTCTGGAACACCTGTCTCCGATTCGCAGAGGGAATCCTGTGAGCTGATCCAACGCACGCGCAATTCCCAGTTCAACTACATGGTAGCGATGTACGAGATCACCACCAAGCGCCTGGAGCGTCTGCGCACGATCGAGGAAGAGCGCAAGAAGATCGGCGACCAGAAGATTGGCGAGCTGGAAAGCAACACCAATAAGCTTCTGGCGCTGAAGGCGATGATGGATATCGATCGCCAGCAGATGGAGTCGGCAATGTTTGCCTACGAAAAGCGCCTAGCGGCCTTGACCGAACTGCAAACCGGCGCTGCGAAAGCCGCGATGGCGGGGAAGGAGCCGCCGAAGGGAGATGGAAGCGGATCGTGGTTGCCATCTTGGATTCCCGCTGATCTGTTGAGCATCGGTAAGACGCTTGTCGCCGGGGCGGTGATGAAAGGTGCGTTCAAAGCCATTAAATCAGACACGCCAGCCGGTATGGAAAGATTAGAGATCGACAAAGACTGATGGAGCTGGTTTACCTGTTTAGGCAACATACTCAAACCCGGGGCAGCGACTGCCCCACGGCGCAGCCGTCCAGTGGATGTGGTGACATATGGATTTTTGACGAACATCGCCAACTACGAATTTTTTCGTCTGATCAACAACTACCTGCGCGATGAGATCGCGATTTTCCAGTGGGAGTTGTTGCAGCGAACGACGGCTTGGGTGGGGATGGTGTCCCTGACGGTGTTGACGCTTTGGATTTTTATCCAAGGTTACCGCATCGTCACCGGCCAATCGCGCGAGGCGGCGATGGGCTTGGTCGTCACGGCGCTGCGCGCGGCGCTGATCATCGGGGTGGCGACCAGCATGGCGCAAGGTTCGGCCCGCTTGTATTGGACGCTGACGGATGGAGTCAGCCAAGCGATTACCAAGACAGTGACGGGCAGTTCAAAAAGCCCATATGAAGCGATCGACAAGAACTTGATGTTGATGCAGGTGGCGATGTCGGCTCTGGATCAGATCAAGACGGGCGGTGACGAGGAAAGCAAGGACGAAAAAGACCGCGCCCGGTGGTTCACCGGCCTCGGCATGGCCGGTCCAGGCGTCGTTGCAGGCTCGATGTTGCTCCTCAACAAGCTGGCGATGGCGTTAGTTGTAGGATTTGGGCCTCTGTTCATCCTGTGTCTGCTGTTTCAGGCGACGAAGTCATTGTTCAGCAAATGGCTGCTATACGGACTGGGCACTGTGTTTTCGTTGTCGGTTTTGACCTTCACGGTGAGCCTGGCGACCAAGGTGGTTGGCGCAGTGGGCGCTGCCTTCGTCGCAAAGTGGGCAATGAACGGGTTTACGGGAGAAGGCATCAGCAGCATGGCGCCGACGTCCCCCCAATTTTGAGTAGCACCTCAGTTTGGAGTCCAATTCCCTACCCCAAGGAGATTGGACGTGAAGAAGCGTTTTTCCGAAGAGCAGATCATCGGCTTCCTGCGCGAAGCCGAAGCGGGCATAGCGATCAAGGACTTATGCCGGCGGCATGGCTTCAGTGAGGCCTCGTACTATCTGTGGCGCAGCAAGTTCGGCGGCATGAGCGTGCCCGACGCCAAGCGGCTCAAGGACCTTGAGGCCGAGAACGCGCGGCTAAAGAGGTTGCTGGCCGAGCAGTTGTTCGAGAATGACCTGATCAAGGATGCGTTGCGAAAAAAGTGGTGAGCGCACCGGCGCGTCGTGCGCTGGTGCGCGAGTGGATCGGGCGTGGTGCTAGCGAGCGTCGTGCCTTGGCGGCGATTGGCATGAGCGCCAGCGCGCTGCGCTATTGCCCACGCCAAGACCGCAATGGCGAACTGCGCGAGCGCATTCTTGCGTTGGCGCATCGCCATCGCCGCTACGGCGTGGGGATGATCTATCTCAAGCTGCGACAGGAAGGACGCCTGGTGAACTACAAGCGCGTGGAGCGGTTGTATCGCGAGCAGCAGCTACAAGTGCGGCACCGCAAGCGCAAGAAGGTACCGGTTGGCGAGCGTCAGCCGCTGCTGCGGCCAGCGCAGGCCAACCAGGTGTGGTCGATGGACTTCGTGTTCGACCGCTCCGCCGACGGCCGAGTGATCAAGTGTCTGGTGATCGTGGACGACGCAACGCACGAAGCGGTCGCCATCGAGGTGGAACGCGCGATCTCCGGGCACGGCGTTGCGCGCGTGCTGGATCGGTTGGCACACAGTCGCGGCCTGCCGCAGGTGATCCGCACCGACAACGGCAAGGAGTTTTGCGGCAAAGCGATGGTTGCCTGGGCGCATGACCGGGGTGTGCAGCTACGGCTCATCCAGCCGGGCAAACCAAACCAGAACGCCTACGTCGAATCGTTCAACGGCCGGCTGCGCGACGAATGCCTCAACGAACACTGGTTCCCAACGCTGCTGCATGCACGCAATGAGATCGAACGCTGGCGACGCGAATACAACGAGGACCGACCCAAGAACGCAATTGGCGGCATGACGCCGTCCGCTTATGCCCAACATCTGGCAAACACCGATATCATCAACCCCGGACTCTAAACGCGGCCGCTACTCAGGGCGGGGGGACGTCGGCGCTGCAGCAGGGAGGGTTAGGACTGGTGTTAACGACATTGATCATCACCGCACCGCCGATGGCCGCCGCCTTCTTCCAGGGCACGCTTGGCCAGTTCACGGCGTATTCTGCCCTGGGGCAGCTGGATCGAGGCGGTCAGTCAGCGCCGGGAGCTGGGCGGCCTTATGAGCCGGGGGTGCCGGCTAGTGATGGAGGGCGTTCTTCAGAACATCAGAAAAACGTGTCTCATGTTAATACACGTGCTAATGGTGGTGAGCAGTCCAATTCTCCAGTCAGTACGGGCTCTCGTGGCATAGCATCCAATAATCAGAACGGTTAACGAAATGAGGCATGAACCTATGCGATTTCTATTTCTATCAATTTTTTTGTTGGGGTTTATTATTGGCATCGCAAATGCTCAAACTGCTTGTCCCGTCGGAGTCGCTCCCGGTAGCCCACAGTGTGGGTCCGACTCGGGAACTTCAAGGGGGGATACCCCGCTTCCTCCGCCTCGGCCAACAGGTGAATGGATTAAAACATGGGGGGCTATTGCGAATTCAGAAGATAGGGATGGTCTGATCAACGCGACCGGAAAACGAAGCAACCGCATCCGCCGCGCTGAGGGCGCTCAAATCGCCGATTTTTTGCCGGTTTCGGCACGTTTGCGGGGTGTTGCCTGGATTACAGGCACAGCTTCCCCGCAGCAGGCATTAACGCTTTGCGCGTCAGCCACAGATTCGATAGTGCAAACAGCGTCAGCACCTGTGCGGTGTTCTTCGCCAAACCGCGATAGCGCACCTTGACGTAACCAAACTGACGCTTGATCACCCGAAACGGGTGTTCCACCTTCGCACGCAGGCTGGCTTTGGTGTGCTCCCAGCGCTTGGCCAACTTCAGTTCGCGCTTATTCTTGATCTGCTTCAGCTTCGAGGGCTTCTCCGCGATCAGGTAGCGCAGCGTGCGCTTGCCCTTCATCTCATCGCGCTTGTCCAGCCCGGTGTAGCCGCTGTCGCCGCTCACAGTGTCTTCCTTGCCGTGCAGCAGCTTGTGCGCCTGCGTGATGTCCGCTGCGTTGGCCGCCGTGCATTCCACGTGGTGCACCAGGCCCGACTCATCGTCCACCCCGATGTGCGCCTTCATCCCGAAGAAGTACTGGTTGCCCTTCTTGGTCTGGTGCATGTCCGGATCGCGCTCGCCATCCTTGTTCTTGGTCGAACTTGGCGCCGCAATGATCGTGGCATCCACGATCGTCCCGCCCCGCAGACTCTGCCCTTTACGCGACAGGTGCGCGTTGACCCGGTTGAACAGCTTGCGCGCCAAATCATGCCGCTCCAGCAAATGCCGGAAGTTGAGAATCGTCGTTTCATCCGGCACCTCATCCAGCCCGCCGATCTTCGCAAAACGGCGCATCGACACCGTGTCGTACAGTGCTTCTTCCGCCGATGGATCGCTCAGTGCGTACCACTGCTGCAAAAAGTGGATGCGCAGCATCGTCTCCAGCCGATACGGCTGTCGCCCCGGCTGCCCCGACTTCGGGTAGTGCGGTTCGATCAGTGCCAGCAGATCCTTCCACGGCACGACCTGGTCCATCTCGGCCAAGAACACCTCACGCCGCGTCCGCTTGCGCTTGCCGTTGTACTCCGCATCGCCGAAGGTCAGTTGCATCGTCGTTGTCCCGTTGCGTCTGTGTGATTGTCGCAGGATCAAGGGGAGTTGTTCAGAGTTTCCATAGTTCTGAAGCTTGGGCGTCCACGGGAAAATTTTCAAAGAGCGACGCAGAAGCCGATGCGGTTGATCAATGTCAAGTTGCAGGGTTTCACGGATGTGCTGTAACTTTCACTTACAGGAATCAATGTGTTGCACTTGCTTCCCCCTCTCAAGGCAGGGCGGGTGTTGCCGCTGCACCAAATTTAGCGCTTTCTGAAAATGATGCTGTCAGCGTGTGTAAAAAACAGGGCGGGTCGAACTGCTCGGTCATTTATAAAGATTGCACTAAACCAATATTTAAAAAGTTTTAGTAGTGATAATCTTTGTTGGATGTTGAATTTACTATATCTCTGAGGTTGAATTTTTTTGGCTAAAATTGACTTCTGTCGGTCTTAAGTTAACTAGTTTATACGCTTGGGAGAGGGTTGGGGTGGCTAATTTTCCGATAAGGCTATCTGTGATTTTGATATTTAGTGGGTTTCTGTTGCTATCGGCCTGCAAGCAACAGGTTGCCTCAGAGGAAAAGTCTGAGACCTCCCCTGTTGTAAATAAAAATTTGCAGGCAAGTCAAAATGAGCCTGTATCTCAGAGTGAAAATTTGAAGGGAAAAGGACGAATGACATCGCTTTACCAAGTCGTTTCGTTGCTAACTGCCAAGCACGGCACGCCTTGGACCAGCTTCGATGTAGTTCCAGGGGTCCAGTGGCGGGATACGTCTCCGAAAGAAAATTCCGACAGCGCCGATTCTGAGAATGCGCGGTATCGTAGTGGGACTTTGCTGCTAGACGGATTCGCTATGGTAGATGTCCCAAGCAGCGGCGAGGGGTCTGATAAAAGCGCGAAGCAAGCAAACGAAGGCGAGTCGGGTGTCACACTCAATGGTGATGCGCAGAGTGTAAAGTCCGTTGCAGTCAAGAAATTCTATGCAAGTCCAGATTACGCCCAGATCTTGAAGCGTCAGCTACCGGTGACTGCCGCGGTACGGTTGATCGCAGACACCTGTACTGGTGACGAGAATGGTGGGCCCGATTTGCTGCAAACCAAGTTCTATGTGATCGATCTAGATGCAGGCGAGGCATTTGTCGAGGCCTATGTGGATGATGGCACAGAGACGCGTGGGCCAGGCTCCACAACGTTTGTTTTTACTAAAAAAGCCACAAAAGAGAATTAAAGCGCTGCAATGTAAAGAGTCGTGAAGTAGTCACCCAGGCACCAGTAGAAGGCTGGTGTTTTTTCCTAACCGTCATATCCAGAGGACATGCATCATGGCTGATAGACGAGAAAAAGCGGCGGCCACCGCTCAAAGCTACGATCAAGGCAACATCGCGGGTCTCGATGACGCAATGACGCGCCGTCTGATTGCATCGACCGTCATGACTGAAAGCAATGGCGGCGATCTGCAAATTACTAATAAACAGGGTTACGTCGGTCGTTATCAAGCAGGGGCAGGCTGGTTGGCCGATGCGGGATATGTAGATCGTGCCAAGCTAAACGATGCGATGGCCGATGCCGGTTTCGATCCCCAGAAGGTACGTGGTGCGGAATGGAAGTGGGCGGTCAGCGGTGGCATGACGCGGTTTCTTGAGGACTCATCTAACTGGAAGAATGGTGCGAGCCTTGAGCAATACAAGTCATCGGCCGCATTGCAAGACGGTGCGTTCAAGATCAACAGCGACAAGGCTTATAGCCAAGCGATTCGTAATGGCGTATTGGACGAAGGCGTCGATCCAGCCAAGGTGGCAGGATTCCTGAAAGCCCGCCATATTTCAGGCTATGGTGGTGCGCGCGAGGCCGTCACTGGCGGGCGGGTCATCAGTGATAGCAACGGCACCAGCAACTACGATTACATGCACGACATCACACGTAATCGTGATGGGATGGACCAATACATGCAGCCGGACCGTTCGCATGCCATGCATGCGAATACCTCGGCTGTGCCTCAGCAGCCGAAGCGCGATGCATCGCATGACGACAAACTAGAACAAGGCGAGCGCGGCGAGCAGGTGAAGCAGCTTCAAAGCCAGCTTGCTCAGCTTGGCGCTGTTGGCTGCGATGGCAAGCCCCCGCACGCTGATGGCGATTTCGGCGGCAACACAAAATATGCGGTCGAGCAATTTCAACGCGAACGTGGTTTGCAGGTAGATGGCGTTGTGGGCAGCCAAGCGCAAGCGGCCCTGAGCCAGGCATTGTCGCAGCACACGGCCAAGCAGACTGCCGCTCCCATGAATGTGCCACAGACCAGGAGTCCGTTGCTTTCCGACCCTCGCCATCCAGAGAACGCGATGTATAACGGCGCAGTGAGCAAGCTGGAAGCACTTGGGGAGCGTGGCGGTTTTGCCAACCGGCAAGAACTCCAGCAAGCGGCCGGCCAGATCGTGTTCGAGGCCAAGGTCAGCGGTATGCAACGCATCGATCATGTGGTGCCCAACAAGAGCGGAGACGGCTTCTTCGCAGTACAAGGCGAGATGACCGACCCGGCGATGCAGCGCGTGTTCGTTGATCGCACTCAGGCGCAAACCCAGCCGTTGGAACACAGCAGCCGGCAGGTTGCTGAGGAGAGTCAACGTCAGGTGCAGCAACAGGCGCGGACACAGCAGCACACCGAGACGCGCGGCCCGACGTTATGACAGCACCGTAGCAGTTGATTCAAGGCCCTGGCATTGCCGGGGCCTTTTTTGTTGGCAGCACTCAATCGCTTCTTCGTTCTATGCGTGTCGACTCCCCTTAATTCAGTGCCAGCCAAAACTAGAGGTCTGCGGTTGATGTTGATCACGGAACTCGGCGGGTGTTAGCCCGCCCAGGCTGTCGTGCGGTATCTGGTGGTTGTAGTCGGCCAGCCAGTGTTCGGTCTGTTCGCGAACCTCGCTCAGCGCGACGTCCCCCCGCCCTGAGTAGCGGCCGCGTTTAGAGTCCGGGGTTGATGATATCGGTGTTTGCCAGATGTTGGGCATAAGCGGACGGCGTCATGCCGCCAATTGCGTTCTTGGGTCGGTCCTCGTTGTATTCGCGTCGCCAGCGTTCGATCTCATTGCGTGCATGCAGCAGCGTTGGGAACCAGTGTTCGTTGAGGCATTCGTCGCGCAGCCGGCCGTTGAACGATTCGACGTAGGCGTTCTGGTTTGGTTTGCCCGGCTGGATGAGCCGTAGCTGCACACCCCGGTCATGCGCCCAGGCAACCATCGCTTTGCCGCAAAACTCCTTGCCGTTGTCGGTGCGGATCACCTGCGGCAGGCCGCGACTGTGTGCCAACCGATCCAGCACGCGCGCAACGCCGTGCCCGGAGATCGCGCGTTCCACCTCGATGGCGACCGCTTCGTGCGTTGCGTCGTCCACGATCACCAGACACTTGATCACTCGGCCGTCGGCGGAGCGGTCGAACACGAAGTCCATCGACCACACCTGGTTGGCCTGCGCTGGCCGCAGCAGCGGCTGACGCTCGCCAACCGGTACCTTCTTGCGCTTGCGGTGCCGCACTTGTAGCTGCTGCTCGCGATACAACCGCTCCACGCGCTTGTAGTTCACCAGGCGTCCTTCCTGTCGCAGCTTGAGATAGATCATCCCCACGCCGTAGCGGCGATGGCGATGCGCCAACGCAAGAATGCGCTCGCGCAGTTCGCCATTGCGGTCTTGGCGTGGGCAATAGCGCAGCGCGCTGGCGCTCATGCCAATCGCCGCCAAGGCACGACGCTCGCTAGCACCACGCCCGATCCACTCGCGCACCAGCGCACGACGCGCCGGTGCGCTCACCACTTTTTTCGCAACGCATCCTTGATCAGGTCATTCTCGAACAACTGCTCGGCCAGCAACCTCTTTAGCCGCGCGTTCTCGGCCTCAAGGTCCTTGAGCCGCTTGGCGTCGGGCACGCTCATGCCGCCGAACTTGCTGCGCCACAGATAGTACGAGGCCTCACTGAAGCCATGCCGCCGGCATAAGTCCTTGATCGCTATGCCCGCTTCGGCTTCGCGCAGGAAGCCGATGATCTGCTCTTCGGAAAAACGCTTCTTCACGTCCAATCTCCTTGGGGTAGGGAATTGGACTCCAAACTGAGGTGCTACTCAAAATTGGGGGGACGTCGACGCCGTTGATTGAGTTTCATCAGGCAATACACACGCCAGACCCTTTTGTGATTCCACACGTGTCCGCGACGGCGGATGATCTGAAAGAGCTTTCCAAACCCACGCTCGGGAAAGCGCTCGGCCAATTCGGACAGCAGCGCAATGACCTTCTCGTTGCGATCAGGACGGCGCCGATAGCGCGCTGTCGAGCGAGCCACGCCAACGACTGCACAGGCCCGGCGCTCGCTCCAGCCATGCTGCTCGACGAGCCAGGCAAGAAGCGGGCGTTTATGCGCCGGGTCTACAGTTTTTTTGCGATGACATCCTTCAATGCATGGTTTTCCATCGCGAGCTCGGCGTACATGCGTTTGAGCTTGCTGTGCTCGGTCTCCAGGTCGCGAAGGCGCTGGACATCAGCGGCCTCCGTGCCACCGTACTTGGACTTCCAGACGTAGTACGTGGCGTCGGAAATACCCAGCTCACGGCACACATCCTTGACATGGCGGCCGCCCTCAACCTGCTTCAGCGTGGCGACAATCTGGCTCTCGGTGAACTTGCTCTTGCGCATCGTTGGTCTCCTTGGTGGCTAGTGTGCCCGGAGACCTCTAACTATGGATGGATCAATTTTACGGGGAGTCGACATTGCTTTTTTTCGCCCTGCATGGAGCAGGGCTTTCGTTTTTAGGGCGTCTACAACTCCCGGCGTCCTTAAACTTCCAGCGACGCCAGATCGCCCTTGGTTTCCAGCCACTGCTTGCGGTCGCTTGCGCGCTTTTTGGCCAGCAGCATGTCCATCAACGAACGCGTCTGCTCGCCATCATCGATGGTCAGCTGCACCAGCCGGCGCGTGTCCGGGTGGATGGTGGATTCGCGCAGCTGCTGCGGATTCATTTCGCCCAGGCCCTTGAAGCGGGTGACGCTGATCTGCCCCTTCATCTTCTCGCGCGCGATCTTGTCCAGCAGCGTGGTCTTTTCTTCTTCATCCAGCGCGTAGAACACCTGCTTGCCCACGTCCACGCGGAACAGCGGCGGCATCGCGACGAACACGTGGCCGGCGGCCACAAGCGCAGGAAAGTGCTGCAGGAACAGCGCAGTCAGCAGCGTGGCGATATGCAGGCCATCGGAGTCGGCGTCGGCCAGAATCACCACCTTGCCGTAGCGCAGCCCGGTGATGTCGTCCTTGCCCGGGTCGCAACCGATCGCGATCGCCAGGTTATGCACTTCCTCGGAGGCCAATACGCTGCCCGAAGTCACTTCCCACGTATTGAGGATCTTGCCGCGCAGCGGCAGGATCGCCTGGAAATCCTTGTCGCGCGCCTGCTTGGCCGAGCCGCCGGCCGAATCGCCTTCGACCAGGAACAGCTCGGTGCGCGACAGATCCTGGCTGATGCAATCGGCCAACTTGCCGGGCAGGGCAGGGCCCTGGGTTACCTTCTTGCGGACGATCTGCTTTTCGGTCTTCAAGCGTGCGCTGGCGCGGTCGATGGCAATCTGCGCAATCTTCTCGCCGATCTCCACGTTCTGATTCAGATACAGGCTGAAGGCATCGAGTGCAGCGCCTTCGATGAAACCGGCGGCCTGGCGCGAGGACAGACGTTCCTTGGTCTGCCCGGAAAATTGCGGGTCGGTCATCTTCAGGCTGAGCACGAAGGTGACCCGGTCCCACACGTCTTCTGGCGCCAGCTTGACGCCGCGCGGCAGCAGATTGCGGAAGTCGCAGAACTCGCGCAGCGCATCGGTCAGGCCCGAGCGCAGGCCGTTGACGTGGGTGCCGTGCTGCGCGGTGGGGATCAGGTTGACGTAGCTTTCCTGCACCAGCTCGCCTTCCGGCACCCAGGCGGCGGCCCAGTCGACGATCTCGGTGTCTTTTTTCAGGCTACCGACGAACAGCTCGGCCGGCAGCATCTCGTGCTCGGCCATCTCGCCTTTCAAGTAATCGCGCAGGCCGTTTTCGAAATACCAGCTGTCCTGCTCGTCGGTGGCTTCGTCGTGCAGCTTCACGGTCAGGCCGGGGCACAGCACCGCCTTGGCGCGCAGCAGATGCCGCAACGCACGCACGTTGAATTTCGGCGTATCGAAATACTTGGGGTCGGCCCAGAACCGCAGCCGCGTGCCGGTGTTCTTCTTGCCGACGGTGCCAACCACTTCCAGTTTGGAAGCAGCATTGCCGTCGCGGAACTCCATGCGGTGCTCGCTGCCTTCGCGCTTGATGAACAGCTCGACCTTGGTCGACAGCGCGTTGACCACGCTCACGCCCACGCCGTGCAAGCCGCCGGAAAAGGTGTAGTTGCGGTTGTTGAACTTACCGCCGGCATGCAGCCGGGTCAGGATCAGCTCCACGCCCGGAATCTTCTCTTCCGGATGGATGTCCACCGGCATGCCACGGCCGTCGTCGGACACCTCGCAGCTGCCGTCCTTATACAAGGTGACTTCGACCTGCTTGGCGTGACCGGCCAGCGCCTCGTCGACCGAGTTATCGATCACTTCCTGCGCCAGATGGTTCGGGCGCGCAGTGTCGGTGTACATGCCAGGACGGCGTTTGACCGGGTCCAGGCCCGACAGCACTTCAATATCGGCGGCGTTATAACGGGTGTTCATGCATCTCGTTGGCACGTGAAACGACGCGCAAGTGTGGGGGCTGTGACGAATTTTTGCACGCGACAGGCGTTCAGTGCAGGGCTGGGTGCCACTGGATACCCTGGCGTTGGTTTCGGAACCAAACGTCCCCACCTGAGGATGTCACCGAAGCTAAAGAGGACGCCATGAAGTTCAAGCATATCCTGATGCTCACCCTCGGTGCGGCCGCAGTCGCAGCGCTTCCCGCCATGGCCCAGGCCGCTCCGCAGCAGACCGGGCAGGGCGCCACCGCGCAAAAAGCAGGCGACGCGAAGGCCAAGAGCGAAGCTGAGCGCAAGGCCGAACGCCGTGCCGCTGCTGCCGCGCAGAAGCCCAAGAGCGACGTGTCACCGCGCGAAGAAGAGGAAGAAGAGAAGCCGGCGCGCTGATTCTGCGCATCGATTGAGTGACACGCAGACGCCCTGGCTCCGGCCGGGGCGTCTGCTTTTGCGGCTCGCGCAGCACGCACTTTTTCAGCGTGGAATGACTTGGTCGCCACGCAACCCTTGGGCATTCGCCCGTCAACCGCTAAACTATGGCTTTCCGGGAGGCTTCAAGCCCCATGACCCCCCTGATTTTTGTTACCGGCGGCGTAGTGTCCTCGCTAGGCAAGGGCATTGCCGCCGCTTCGCTTGCGTCCATTCTTGAAGCGCGTGGCCTGAAGGTCACGATGATGAAGCTGGACCCGTATATCAATGTGGACCCGGGCACGATGAGCCCGTTCCAGCATGGCGAGGTCTACGTCACCGACGACGGTGCCGAAACCGACCTGGATCTGGGCCACTACGAGCGCTACGTGCGCACGCGCCTGTCGCGCAAGAACTCGGTGACCACCGGCCGCATCTACGAGAACGTGATCCGCAAGGAGCGTCGCGGCGATTATCTGGGCGCCACCGTGCAGGTGATCCCGCATATCACCGATGAAATCCGCCGTTGCATCGATGAAGCCACGGCCGGCTTCGATGTCGCGCTGATCGAGATCGGCGGCACCGTCGGCGACATCGAATCGCTGCCGTTTCTGGAAGCGATCCGCCAGGTGCGCACCGAGCGCGGCGCCGAGAAAGCCATGTTCATGCATCTCACGCTGGTGCCGTACATCGCGGCGGCCGGTGAGTTGAAGACCAAGCCGACCCAGCATTCGGTCAAGGAATTGCGCTCGATCGGCATCCAGCCGGACGTGCTGCTGTGCCGTTCCGAGCAGGCGGTGCCGGATTCGGAACGCCGCAAGATTGCGTTGTTCACCAATGTCTCCGAGCGCGCAGTGATCAGTTGCCCGGATATCGACGTGCTGTACGGCATGCCGCTGGAGTTGCTGCGCCAGGGGTTGGATGAGTTGGTTATCGAGCAGTTCAAGCTGCGCGACAAGGTGGCTGCGGCGGATCTGTCCGAATGGGCGGCCGTGGTGGATGCGGTCAAGCATCCGCTGGACGAAGTCACCATCGCCGTGGTCGGCAAATACGTCGATCACCAGGACGCCTATAAGTCGGTGGCTGAAGCGCTGCGTCACGGCGGCCTGCGTCAGCGCACCAAGGTCAATTTGAAGTGGCTGGAAGCGCAGGATCTGGAAGGTAGCGACATGGCGGCGTTGCAGGACATCGACGGCATCCTGGTGCCGGGCGGGTTTGGCGACCGCGGTTTCGAAGGCAAGGTGCAGACCTCCAAGTTCGCGCGTGAGCACAAGGTGCCGTATTTCGGTATCTGCTACGGCATGCAGGCGGCGGTGGTGGACTATGCTCGTCATGTTGCCGATCTGGATGCGGCCAACAGCACCGAGAACGATCGCCAGTCGCCGCACCCGGTGATCGGCCTGATCACCGAATGGCGCACCGCGACCGGCGAAGTCGAAAAGCGCGACGAAAAATCCGATCTGGGTGGCACCATGCGCCTGGGCCTGCAGGAGCAGCGCCTGAAGCCGGGCACGCTGGCGCGCGAGGTGTACGGCAAGGACGTGGTAGCTGAGCGGCATCGTCATCGCTACGAATTCAACAACCGCTACCGCACGCAGCTGGAAGACGCTGGGTTGGTGATCTCCGGCAAGTCGATGGACGACACGTTGGTGGAAGTGGTGGAACTGCCGCGCGACACGCACCCTTGGTTCCTGGCCTGCCAGGCGCATCCGGAATTCCTGTCCACTCCGCGCGACGGCCACCCGCTGTTTATCGGCTTCGTGCGTGCGGCGCGCGAAAAGAAGGCGGGCGGGAAGTTGTTGAAGGAAGCGCGTGCGTGAGTATTGGCGAAGATGAATTCAAGGCTCTGCTTCGGAAGATTCTTGCGGATCCGGAAACCGAGGCCTTTGTTAAAAATATCGTTCTGAATCGGCCGCTGATTTTTGAGTCTGCCAACGGTTCCAATACGCTCCATATTGCGCCTACGGCGGTAGTGAATAACGCAACATTCAATCTTTCGTCAGGCAATATCCAAGTGCAAGACTGGGCTTTTTTCGGGCATGAGGTGAAACTGCTCACTGGTAGTCACGATGCGCGCGTGCTTGACCGAGATCGGCAGACCGCGGTTCCGAAAAGTGGGCGCGACATCGTGGTAGGGCAGGGTGCTTGGATTTGCACGGGAGCCATTATTTTAGGTCCGTGCACCATTGGCGAACATGCGGTCGTCGCAGCTGGTGCGGTTGTCAATCGCGATGTTCCGTCATTTGCGGTGGTTGGAGGCGTTCCTGCCAAGATCATCAAGATGGTTGATTCGCATCTCACGACAAATGGTGGAATTGATGAAACTGTGTGACTTTGAAGTTGGCCTGGATCAGCCGTTGTTCCTGATCGCCGGCCCCTGCGTGATCGAGTCGATGCAGCTGCAACTCGACGTGGCCGGCAAGCTCAAGGAAATCACCGGCAAGCTCGGTGTCAACTTCATTTTCAAGTCGAGTTTCGACAAGGCCAACCGCACCTCCGGTACCAGCTTCCGTGGCCCAGGCCTGGAAGAGGGCCTGAAGGTGCTGGATGCGGTGAAGCAGCAGATCGGCGTGCCGGTGCTCACCGACGTCCACGAATACACCCCGATGAATGAGGTCGCGGCCGTCGTCGACGTGCTGCAGACCCCGGCATTTCTGGTGCGCCAGACCGACTTCATCAAGAACGTCTGCGCCGCCGGCAAGCCGGTCAATATCAAAAAGGGTCAGTTCCTG
Source organism: Xanthomonas vasicola pv. musacearum NCPPB 4379 (assembly GCF_000277895.2). Classification (NCBI taxonomy): domain Bacteria; kingdom Pseudomonadati; phylum Pseudomonadota; class Gammaproteobacteria; order Lysobacterales; family Lysobacteraceae; genus Xanthomonas; species Xanthomonas vasicola. The sequence continues at coordinate 1,899,186 of NZ_CP034655.1, forward strand.
GCACCGTGGGACATGAAGCCGGTGGTGGACAAGGCCAAGTCGACCGGCAACGAGCAGATCATGGTCTGCGAGCGTGGTGCCTCGTTCGGCTACAACAATTTGGTCAGCGACATGCGCTCGCTGAGCGTCATGCGCGATACCGGCTGCCCGGTGGTGTTCGATGCCACCCATTCGGTGCAGTTGCCGGGCGGGCAGGGCAGCAGCTCCGGTGGCCAGCGCGAGTTCGTGCCGGTGCTGGCGCGTGCGGCGGTGTCGGTCGGTATTTCCGGCCTGTTTGCCGAGACCCACCCGGATCCGTCCAAGGCGCTGTCCGATGGCCCTAACGCGTGGCCGCTGGATCGCATGGAAGAACTGCTCGAAACTCTGATGGAACTGGATGCCGTCACCAAGAAGCACGGGTTCGCGCGCTTCGCATGAATTCCGATGCCTGGGTGGTGGCAGCGTTGCACCGCCCGAGTCGGCAATGGCGCCACTGCCCGTGGGGCTGGTTGGCGTTGGCTGCATCGATCGCGGCGTGGGCCTGCATGGCAGTGATGGTGGTGCTGTTCACCGTAAGCGTCGGTGTGCCCGGCGACGGCGACCATGTGATGCAGGCCACGCGGGTGCCGATGCTGATCACGCTGGTGGTGGCCGCGATCGCAACAGTCAGTTGCCTGGTCGCCGGCCCGGTCGCGTTGCGGCTGGCGCGCAAACCGGCGCAGCGGTCCTTGCGCTGATCTTGCTGTTGCTCTTGCTGCTGCTGTTTGGTTTGTCGCTGCCGGGCTTGATGGCTTAGCAGCGCGCTCGCCTGCCTGTTGCATGCACCAGCTGTCTGCGATTTGGCAATGGGCCGGTGTGCAGCGATAATCCTGCAGCTTGTCTCCGGTGTCCTTCCCCCTCTACTGGTAACCGATCGACCTATGACCACTATTGCCAAGATTCTCGCCCGCGAAATCCTCGACTCCCGCGGAAATCCCACGCTGGAGGCCGAAGTCACGCTGGACGACGGCTCGTTCGGTCGCGCTGCTGTGCCCTCGGGCGCTTCGACCGGCACCAAGGAAGCGGTGGAACTGCGCGATGGCGACAAGACCCGCTACCTGGGCAAGGGTGTGCGTCACGCAGTGGACAACGTCAACGGCACGATTGCCGAGACGCTGAAGAACTTCGACGCTGCCGACCAGCAGGGCCTGGACCGTCGCCTGATCGATCTGGATGGCACCGATAACAAGGGCCGCCTGGGCGCCAACGCGCTTCTGGGTGTTTCGCTGGCTGCCGCGCATGCCGTGGCCGCTTCGCGCAAGCAGCCGCTGTGGCAGTACCTGTCCACCATCACCGAATCCGATGTGGCGCTGCCGGTGCCGATGATGAACATCATTAACGGCGGCGCACATGCCGACAACAACGTCGATTTCCAGGAGTTCATGGTGCTGCCGGTTGGCTGCAGCTCGTTCTCCGAAGCGCTGCGCGCCGGTACCGAAATCTTTCATTCGCTCAAGTCGGTGCTCAAGGGCCACGGCCTGAGCACCGCGGTGGGCGACGAAGGTGGCTTTGCGCCGGACTTCCGCAGCAACGTCGAGGCACTGGACACCATTCTCGAAGCGATCGGTAAAGCCGGTTACACCGCTGGCGAAGACATCCTGCTGGGCCTGGACGTAGCCTCCTCGGAGTTCTACGACAACGGCAAGTACAACCTGGTGGGCGAGAACAAGCGCCTGACCAGCGAGCAGTTCGTCGACTTCCTGGCCGACTGGGTGGCCCAGTACCCGATCATCAGCATCGAAGACGGCCTGGCCGAAGACGACTGGACCGGCTGGAAGCTGCTGACCGAGCGTGTCGGCAAGAAGGTGCAGCTGGTGGGCGACGATCTGTTCGTCACCAACCCGAAGATCTTCAAGCAGGGCATCGATTCGGGCACCGCCAATGCGATCCTGATCAAGGTCAACCAGATCGGCACGCTGACCGAAACGCTGGAAGCCATCGCGATGGCGCACGCGGCCAATTACGCCTCGATCGTGTCGCACCGTTCGGGCGAAACCGAAGACACCACCATCGCCGATATCGCCGTGGCCACCACCGCCACGCAGATCAAGACCGGCTCGCTGTGCCGCAGCGACCGCGTCGCCAAGTACAACCAGTTGCTGCGTATCGAGCAGGCGCTGGGCTCCGGCGCGCGTTACGCCGGTCGCGACGCGTTCGTTTCGATCAAGCGATAAGACGTGCGCAACTGGCGCTGGCTACTGCTGGTGCTGGCGGTACTGCTGGCTTGGCTACAGTACCGCTTCTGGTTCGGGCCTGGGAATTCTGGCGAAGTCATGATGCTGGAAGCCCAGGTCGCGCATCAGACACAGGACAACGAAGGTCTGCGCCAACGCAACCAGGCGTTGGCAGCAGAAGTCAAGGACTTGAAGGATGGCGAGGCGGCAATCGAAGAGCGTGCACGCAGCGAGCTGGGCATGATCAAGCCTGGCGAAACGTTTTATCGCGTGGTCGAAGATGCGCCATTGCCGTCACCTGCATCGCCTGAAACAGCGGCTCCCGCACAGCAAACGCCTGCCTCCACCGATCCGGTGGATCACCCATGACCGGTTCAATCTGGGCAATCGTGCCGGCCGCAGGGCGCGGCACGCGTTTTGGCGGTCCGCTGCCCAAACAATATCTGCAGGCCGGCGCTCAGCCCTTGATGGCGTACACGCTGGCGGCATTGGCCGCGCATCCGGCGCTGGCCGGCATCATGGTGGCGATCGCCCCCGGCGATGCCGATTGGCCGGGCTGGACCGCGGTGCAGTCCAAGCCGGTACTCACCTGCCTGGGCGGCGCGACGCGTGCTGCCTCGGTGCTGGCTGGCTTGCTGGCCTTGCCTGAGAGCGTGCGTGCCGACGATTTCGTGCTGGTGCACGATGCCGCACGGCCGAATCTGGCCCTGGCCGATCTGGACCGCCTGCTGGAAATCGGCCGCGGCGACCCGGTCGGCGCAATCCTGGCCGCACCGGTACGCGACACGCTCAAACGTGCCGGTGACGATGGCGGCATCGACGGCACCGAACCGCGCGAGCGTCTGTGGCGTGCACTCACGCCGCAGTTGTTTCGCCGGCATCAACTGATCCGCGGACTCACCGAAGCCTCGGCGGCCGGTGTGGACGTCACCGATGAGGCGATGGCGATGGAACGGATGGGGCTGCGCCCATTGCTGGTGGAAGGCGCCGAAGACAACTTCAAGGTGACCACGCCGGCGGATCTGGCGCGCTTCGAATTCGAATTGGCACGCCGCGGCATTACGGTCGACGCCGATGCGCTGGATGCGCAGGCCGACGATGCGCCGACCAATGCGCGCGACGCTGCAGCGCAGTTCACCACAGTCGGTCACGGCAACGGCAACGACGCCACTTAACAACGACAGGCTCTCCATGTCCTTCAAGTTCCGAATCGGCCAAGGCTACGACGTGCATGCGTTCGGCCCTGGCGACCATGTGATGCTCGGTGGCGTGCGCGTGACGCACAGCCATGGCGTGCTCGCGCATAGCGATGGCGATGTGGTGTTGCACGCACTGTGCGATGCGATGCTGGGCGCGCTGGCGCTGGGTGACATCGGCCGGCATTTTCCGCCGTCCGACGAACGCTGGAAGGACGCCGACAGCGCGCAGTTCCTGCAGCATTGCGATAGCTTGCTGCGCGAGCGCGGCTGGCGCGTCGGCAATGCCGACATCACCGTGATCTGCGAGCGGCCCAAGGTCGGTCCGCATGCGGTGGCCATGCGCGAACGCATCGCCGGCCTGTTGGCGATCGAGCTGGACGCGGTCAGCGTCAAGGCCACCACGAGCGAACAATTGGGCTTCACCGGTCGCGGCGAAGGCATTGCCGCACAGGCCGCAGTACTGCTGGGCAGGATCGCTGCATAAGCTGCAGCAACACACGCAGCGCTGCGCGCCGGGACCGGCGCTGATACAGCGAGATGTAATCATCACGCCGAGCGATTCGGCGCACAGCGCGCCACCTCCGGCGCGAAGGCGGCCACACCATGAGCGAGACCTCTTTGCTGCCACGTGCGCATGGCGCTGCCGTGCTCAGCGCGGCAATGCGCAGCACGCCGGACGACTTTCAGGTCGACGAACTCCCGGCATTCGAGCCATCCGGTGAAGGTGAGCATTTGCTGCTCACCGTGCGCAAGCGAGGTCAGAACACCGCCTATATCGCCAAAAAGCTCGCGCACTGGGCCGGCATCGCCGAAATGGGCGTCAGTTATGCAGGTTTGAAAGATCGCCATGCAGTGACCACCCAGCGCTTCAGTGTGCATCTGCCCAAGCGCATCGCGCCGGATATCGCCGCGCTGGACGACGCCGAGATGCAGGTGGTCGATAGCACCTGGCACAACCGCAAGCTGCAGCGCGGTGCGCTGCATGGGAACCGTTTTGTGTTGACGCTGCGCCAGGTACAGGGCGAACGCGATGCAATCGATGACCGCTTGCAGGCGATCGCCGCACGCGGCATTCCGAATTGGTTTGGCGAACAACGCTTCGGTCGCGATGGCGGCAACGTGGCGGGCGCGTTGGCGATGTTCGGTTATACGCAAGCTGCCGACGGCACATTGGCGCCGGCGCCAACATCCAAGCGGCGGCTGCGCAACGATCAGCGCTCGATGCTGCTGTCGGCGGCGCGCTCGGCCTTGTTCAATCGTGTCCTCGCTGCACGGGTGGCGCAGGGCAGCTGGGATAGGGCGCTGGAGGGCGAGGCATGGATGCTGGACGGCTCGCGCAGCGTCTTCGGCCCGGAGCCGTGGAGCGATGTGCTGGCCGAGCGCCTGGCGCGTTTCGATATTCATCCCAGTGGCCCGTTGTGGGGCGTGGGTGATTTGCGTTCGACTGATCAGGCCGCAACGGTGGAGCAGGGCGCGTTGTCCGATCCGCAATCTGAAGCGCTGCGCCAAGGCCTGGAAGCAGCAGGGCTGAAGCAGGAACGCCGCGCGCTGCGTTTGCGTCCGCAAGGCCTGGACTATCGATGGCTGGAGGCGCAGACCCTGCAATTGGAGTTCGCGCTGCCGCCTGGTTGTTATGCCACCGCGGTGCTGTGGGAATTGGGTGAGGTCACCGACGCAGGCCGTTTCAACGCCGGTGTGCGTTCTGACGAGTGACTGCGTGCGGCCGCTGGTCGGTCGCATTGCACAGCGTCGATCGCGATCTTCGCGTAGGAGCGGCCTTGGCCGCGACGGGTGCCATCGTGAGGTGGATAGCAGCGGCACTGACCAGGATTCAGCGGTACAAAGTTGCTAAACACTCATCACCTCGCGTCGCGGCCGCCCACACGTGCCAGACGTTCCCTTCAACGCATCAACGCGTGCAGTTGCAATTCAACGCCGCGAGTCATGCGCTCGCCGCAATCCGCCTAGGTTGCAATAGATAGGGATGGCGGTTGCGTTTTTGGGGACACAACCACTTGTTATCGCCGCGCCAGCAACACCAGCAGCGCCCCGGTGCCGCCCTGCGTCGGCGGCGCCGAATGAAACGCCAGCACATCGTTGCGTTGGCGCAGCAGCCGGTCCATCAGGTTCTTCAACACAGGCGCACCGTTGTCGGACTGCAGGCCCTTGCCGTGGATGATGCGCACGCAACCATGTTCGTGCGCATGCGCTTCCAGCAGGAATTGGCGCAGCAGCGATTCGGCCTGAGCGGCGGTGGCGCCGTGTAGATCCAGTTCGTCCTGCACCGAAAATTGCCCGCGCTTGAGCCGCTGAAACAATCGTGTAGGAAGATTCTCGCGCCGATAGCTGGCGGTATCGCCCGCTTCCAGCGGCGCGCTGTCGCGCAACAGGCGCGCAAATTCCGTGTGCGCTTCGGCATCGTCGCGCTCGGCCATGCGCGCGCGCGGTTTGGGGCGCGGCTTGGCATTGGCCGGTGGGTCGACTTCACGAATCGGGTTGACCGCGCCGATTGCTGCGCGGAACAACGCCGCGTCGTCTTCGTCTTCAGGATGCGACATCCGCACAGCGTACCCGGTCCAAGCGCAGACGCACGCGAAGATCAAGCGCGAAGGCGCGGGACGCATCCGGTATCATGGCCCGGTTTTCCGAGGAGTCTCATGCGCGTACTGGTTAGCAACGACGACGGTGTCGACGCCCCCGGCATCCAGCTATTGGCCGAGGCGCTGCGGCATGCCGGTCATGAAGTGATGGTGGTCGCGCCTGATCGCGACCGCTCTGGTGCCAGCAATTCGCTGACGCTGGATGTGCCTATCCGCACCCGCCGCATCGACGCGCAGACCTGCGCCGTGGCCGGCACACCGACCGACTGCGTGCATCTGGCACTCACCGGCATGCTCGATTACGACCCTGACATCGTGGTCTCCGGCATCAATAACTCGGCCAATCTGGGCGACGACGTGATCTATTCGGGCACCGTGTCTGCCGCAATGGAAGGCCGCTTCCTGGGCTTGCCGGCGGTGGCGGTCTCGTTGGTCACGCGCAACCACCAAGCGCATCACTACGACACCGCCGCGCGCGCTGCGGTGGAAATCGTGGCGCGGCTCAAGGCCGATCCCTTGCCCGCCGACACTATTCTGAACGTCAACGTGCCGGATCTGGCGTGGTCGGATGTGCTCGGTTTCGAAGTCACCCGTCTCGGCAATCGTCATCGCTCCGAACCCTGTGTGCCGCAACGCGATCCGCGCGGCCGCACCGTGTATTGGATCGGCCCTGCCGGTCCGGAGCAGGACGCAGGCGCCGGCACCGATTTCCACGCCGTGCGCACCGGGCATATTTCGATTACCCCGATCCATGTCGATCTCACCCGCTACCAGGCGCTGGAGACCGTTGCTGGTTGGGTAGGCGGGCTGACCGCAGCGCTGGACGGCCCGGCATGACGCCGAGGCTGCGCCTGCAACCAGAATCGGTCGGCATCGGCATGACCTCGCAGCGCGTGCGCGACCGCCTGGTCGAGCGGCTGCGCGAGGCCGGCATCCAGGACGAGGCCACCCTCAACGCGATGCGCACCGTGCCGCGGCACTTGTTTATCGACGAAGCGCTGGCCTCACGCGCCTACGAGGACACCGCGCTGCCGATCGGCCACGGCCAGACCATCTCCCAGCCGTGGGTGGTGGCGCGCATGACCGAAGCAGTGCTGCAGGTGGCGCCGACCAAGGTGCTTGAAGTGGGCACCGGCTCCGGTTACCAGGGCGCCATCCTGGCTGCATTGGGGCTGGAGGTGTACACCGTCGAGCGCATCGGTGACCTGCTGCGGCAGGCGCGCAAGCGCTTCCGGCATTTGGGCATGAATGTGCGCAGCAAGCACGACGACGGCCGCATTGGCTGGCCCGAGCATGGCCCCTACGACGCCATCGTGGTGACCGCCGCGGCACCGGCGTTGGTCGATGCGCTGGTCGATCAACTCGCCGTTGGCGGGCGCCTGGTCGCGCCGGTCGGTGGTGCTTCCTCGCAATCGTTGGTGCAACTCACCCGCGCGGCCGATGGCGCAATCGAACAACAGGTTCTGGCGCCGGTCACGTTCGTCCCGCTGTTGTCGGGCATGCTGGATTGAATCCATGAGAATTTCTCGATGAAGATTTTTGGGCCGTTGTACGACGTGGCCATCCGTTGGTCGCGCCATCGCCGCGCACCCGCGCTGCTGACCGGCCTCAGCTTCGTGGAGGGCTTCATCTTCCCGGTGCCGCCGGAAGTGATGCTGGCACCGATGTCGCTGGCCGAGCCCAAGCGCTCGTTGTGGTTCGCCACCTTGAGCCTGCTGGGCTCGATCTGCGGCGCACTGGTCGGTTATCTGCTCGGCCATTTCGCGTTTGCGGCGTTGCAGCCGTTGATCGAATGGCTGGGCTGGAATGCAAAGATCCAGCAGCAGATCGAAACGCTGCGCACGCTGGTCGCCGATTCGCCGTGGAAGGCATTTTGGGCCCTGGTGTTGGTTGGCTTCACCCCGATTCCGCTGAAAATCTTTACCTGGGCTTCGGGCGTGGTCGGCGTGCCGATCCTGCCGTTCATCGCCAGCATGTTGGTTGGACGCGGCAAGCGCGTGTACCTGGTTGCCGGTGCGATCCGCCTGGGCGGAGCGCGTGCCGAAGCGGCGCTGCATCGCTGGATCGAGCCGCTGGGCTGGGTTGCGATGGCGGTGCTGGCGATAGGTGCAGGGTGGCTGGTGTGGAAGACAACGAACGGATGAGCAAGACGCAGATGAATTCGGTACGCAAGACAGCAGTCATGCTCGCAGTGGCCATCGGGCTGACCGCCTGCAGCAGTGCCACGGTGGTGCGTTCGCCTGGAGCCAGTGGTGGTTCGTCCTCGCGTCCAAGCGCGGCGCCACGCCCGTCGGTGCCACGCCCCGGTGCCACCGTGACCGTCCAGCGCGGCGACACTCTGTATGCGATCTCGCGCCGCACCAACATCACTGCGCCGGACCTGGCGGCCTGGAACGGCTTGTCTTCGCCGAACACCATCTATCCCGGTCAGACCCTCAAGCTATATCCGCCCGGTGCCAGCAAGCCGGGCAGTAGCTCGCCGGTTGCCGGCACCGTGGCTCCGCCGCGCCCGACTGCGCCGATCGCCGCACCGGTCAGCAGTGGATTTTCCTGGCGTTGGCCGGCCGATGGCGTGGTCGTCGGCACCTTCGTCACTGGCGAAACGACCAAGCAGGGCGTGGACATCGCCGGTGCCAGCGGCCAGGCCGTGCGCGCCGCCGCCGATGGCGTGGTGGTGTATTCCGGCGCCGGCCTGGTCGGCTACGGCGAGCTGATCATCATCAAGCACAACGACCAGTGGCTATCTGCGTACGGGCACAACCGCAAGCGTTTGCTTAACGAAGGCCAGAGCGTCAAGGCCGGGCAGCAGATCGCCGAAATGGGCCGCAGCGGTGCGTCCCGCGACATGCTGCACTTCGAGATCCGCTACAACGGCAAGCCGGTCGATCCGCTGCTGTATTTGCCGAAGAAGTGAGATTGGGGAGTTGGGATTCGGGATTCGCAACGGCCCTGGACTGTTCGTATTCGGGCAGAGCGTGCGTTTTTCGCCTCTCCACTTGGTGACTAATTGACGCTCTAGTCTGGGTGGCGATTAAAAGCGCAGCTTGCTAAAGCGCGCTCTTACGAGTCCCCAATCTCGACTCCCAAATCCCGTCCCAACCCGATCAGCCCGGCAACACCATCGCCAATGCTACCCGGCGGCCTTCGCTGGCCAGCACGTTGTAGGTACGTGCAGCGGCGGCATTGGTCATTGCTTCCAGGCCGATGCCGCGGGTCAGGCAGGCCGCCAGCACGTCGGTCTTGGGGAATAGCTGGCGCTCGCCGGTGCCGAGCAGGATGACGGCTGGGTTGAGCGCCAGGATCGCGTCCATATGGCGCACCTGGAGTTGCTCCAGGGTTTGCACCGGCCAGCGTTCCACCAGTTCGTCCGGCATCAAGATGAAACTCTGCTGCAGGATCTGGTCGTTCACCTTGGCATGGCGGCCATCGGCCGCGCGCAGCGCATAGGCGTAATCGGGGTGTTCCTGACTTAAAGGCATAACGAACTCGTTGGTTCAGCCGCGCGGCAGCACGATCTGGCGCTTTTCCTTGCTGGGGCGGTACAGGATGGCGACGTGGCCGATGCGCTGCACCAGCGCACTGCCGGTTTGCTCGATCAGCTCGGCAATCAGTGTATCCCGGGTCTCACGATCCTCCGAAGCCACCTTCACCTTGATCAGTTCATGGCGCTCGAGCACTTCCTCGAGTTCAGCCAGAAATGCCGGCGTGACCCCTTTGCCGCCGGTCTGCAGCAAGGCCTTGAGATCGTGGGCCTGGCCGCGCAGGAAACGGTTCTGGGCGGAGGTGAGAACAATGGACATGCAGGATCGAAGGGAAGCAAAGGGTGTTCAGGGTATCATGGCGACCCGTTCGGACCCCTTTGCCAATGCCTTCCCGCAGTAAAAGCAGCCAGCGCTGGCTCAAGGAACACTTCGCCGACCCTTACGTGAAGAAGGCCCAGGCCGAGGGCATGCGCTCGCGCGCGGCCTACAAGCTGGAAGAGTTGCTGCAGCGCGACCGCTTGCTCAAGCCGGGCATGGTCGTAGTCGATCTGGGTGCGGCGCCGGGTGGCTGGTCGCAGCAGGTGCGCAAGTCCATGGGCGACAGCGGCCGGGTCGTGGCGCTGGACATTCTCGACATGCCGGCCCTGGCGGGCGTGGAGTTCCTTCACGGCGACTTCAGGGAGCAGGCCGTCCTATCGCAATTCGAAGCGTTGCTGGGCGATGTGCCGGTGGACCTTGTTCTGTCCGATATGGCCCCCAATAAGAGTGGCATGGATGCGGTTGACCAACCGCGGATGATGCACCTGGCGGAATTGGCGATGGAATTTGCCGACACCCACCTCAAACCGGGCGGAGCGTTTCTGATCAAGCTGTTCCAGGGTGTTGGGTCCGACGACTACATTCGTGAGCTTCGCCGCCGCTATGAGAAGGTGACGATTCGCAAGCCGGCGGCCTCGCGCAAGCGCTCCCCGGAAGTTTACGCACTCGGTCAGGGCAAGCGTGTCCAGATCAAGTAAGCTGCCAATGACCACCGTATTTCAAGCTATTGAAGAGTAGAGGGCACCGGAGCCAATGAGGATGAACGACTTGACCAAGAATCTGCTGCTGTGGGTGGTCGTCGCAGTTGTGCTGATGGTTGTCTTCCAGAGCTTCTCGCCGCGGATGGCAGGCGGCGTCGGTCCCGACTCGATTACCTACACCCAATTCCTGAAGGAAGTGGACTCCGGGCGCGTCAAATCGGTCGATTACACCGATGAAACCAACCTGGCCGTCAACGCGATCCGCTTCAAGCGTACCGACGGTAGCGAAGCCACCGTGTACGGTCCGCGCGATGACAAGCTGGTCGACGTGCTGTACAGCAAGAACATCGAAATGACCCGCCAGAAGCCCTCGACCGGCCCTGGCTTCTGGTCGTTGGTGCTGAATTTCCTGCCCGTCATCCTGATCATCGGCTTCTGGCTGTTCATCATGCGCCAGATGCAAGGCGGCGGTGGCGGCGCCAAGGGTGCGATGAGCTTCGGCAAGTCGCGTGCCAAGCTGCAGGGCGAAGACCAGGTCAAGATCACCTTTGCCGACGTTGCCGGTTGCGACGAGGCCAAGGAAGAAGTCGGCGAACTGGTCGACTTCCTGCGCGATCCGACCAAGTTCACCAAGCTGGGCGGCAAGATCCCGCGCGGCGTGTTGATGGTCGGCCCGCCGGGTACCGGCAAGACCCTGCTCGCCAAGGCGATCGCCGGCGAAGCCAAGGTGCCGTTCTTCAGCATATCCGGTTCCGACTTCGTGGAAATGTTTGTCGGTGTCGGTGCCAGCCGTGTGCGTGACATGTTCGAGCAGGCCAAAAAGCATGCGCCGTGCATCATCTTCATCGACGAAATCGATGCGGTGGGCCGTCATCGTGGCGCCGGTCTCGGCGGTGGGCATGACGAGCGCGAGCAGACGTTGAACCAGTTGCTGGTTGAAATGGACGGCTTTGAAGGCGGCGAAGGCGTGATCGTAATCGCGGCGACCAACCGTCCCGATGTGCTGGATCCGGCGCTGCTGCGTCCCGGTCGTTTCGACCGCCAGGTCGTGGTTGGCCTGCCGGACGTCAAGGGCCGCGAGCAGATCCTGCGCGTGCATATGCGCAAGCTGCCGCTGGCCGACGACGTCGTACCGATGGTGATTGCCCGCGGTACCCCGGGGTTCTCGGGCGCCGATCTGGCCAACCTGTGTAACGAAGCGGCGTTGTTCGCGGCGCGTGGCAGCGAGAAGGAAGTCCGTATGGACCACTTCGACCGTGCCCGTGACAAGATCCTGATGGGTGCCGAGCGTCGCTCGATGGCCATGAGCGAAGACGAAAAGACGCTGACCGCGTATCACGAGGCAGGCCACGCCATCGTTGGCCGCCTGGTGCCGGAGCACGACCCGGTCTACAAGGTCACCATCATTCCGCGCGGCCGCGCACTGGGCGTGACGATGTATCTGCCGGAGGGCGATCGTTATTCGATGAATCGCGTGGCGATTGAATCCCAGCTGTGCTCGCTGTATGGCGGCCGCGTTGCGGAAGAGCTGATCTTCGGTGGCGACAAGGTCACCACGGGTGCGTCCAACGACATCGAGCGGGCCACCAAGATGGCGCGCAACATGGTCACCAAGTGGGGCTTGTCGGACGAGCTCGGCCCGGTGGCCTATGGCGAGGAAGAGGACGAGGTGTTCCTGGGTCGTTCGGTGACCCAGCACAAGAACGTCTCCGACGAGACCGCACGCAAGATCGATGAAGTGGTGCGTTCGATCCTGGACAAGGCCTACAGCAAGACCAAGACCATCCTCACCGAGAATCTGGACAAGCTGCATGCGATGTCGCAGCTGCTGCTGCAGTACGAAACCATCGACGTGCCGCAGATCGACGCCATCATGGAAGGCCGCGAGCCGCCGCCGCCGGCCGGTTGGGGCAAGTCCGATAAGGACGGTGGCAACAACAATGACAAGGGTAGTCCGCGTCCGTTGCCGCCCATCGCCGGGCCCGCCGAGCAGATCTAAGCCGGCCGTGCACTGATCTGCAGGGGCATCCATCAAGGCCGGGAAGCGATTCCCGGCCTTGATGCGTTATCGGGCGTCGCAATGCCCACATGCAAGCAACACCCAGGAGACACCGCCGATGTTCGATACCACCCTCACATTGGATTGCGCCGGCCGCAACCTGCGCCTGGATGCGCCGCAGGTGATGGGTATCGTCAATGTCACGCCCGATTCGTTCTCCGACGGCGGCCAGTATGCGACCTGCGAAGCGGCGATCGCACATGGGTTGGCGCTGGTGGAGCAGGGCGCTGCGGTGCTGGATATCGGCGGTGAGTCCACCCGCCCGCGCGCCACGGCGGTTTCGGTTGAAGAAGAACTGCAGCGGGTGATTCCGGTGATCGAAGCACTGGCGCAACGCACCAGCGTGCCGATCAGTGTGGATACGTTCAAACCGGAGGTCATGCGCGCAGCGGTCGCGGCCGGCGCCGGCATGATCAACGACGTGTATGCACTGCGTTCGCCCGGTGCATTGGAAGCGGCGTCTGACCTGCGCGTGCCGGTGGTCTTGATGCATGCGCGCAGCGCGCCGCACGCCATGCAGGAGGCGCCGCGCTACGATGATGTGGTAGGTGAGGTGCATCGATTCCTGGCCGAGCGCATCTTCGCCGCCGAAATGGCCGGCATCGACAAGCGCCGGCTGGTTCTGGATCCGGGCTTTGGCTTCGACAAGACCACCACGCACAACCTCACCCTGCTTGCGCAACTGCAGCGCCTGCAGGAATTCGGCTTGCCGGTGCTGGCGGGACTGTCGCGCAAGCGCAGCATCGGCGAGCTGACCGGCCGCGAGATCGCCGCCGAACGCGTACACGGCTCGGTGGCGGCACATTTGATCGCCGCCCAGCATGGCGCGCTGCTGTTACGCGTGCACGATGTGGCAGCAACCGTGGATGCGTTGAAGGTGTGGCATGCGATGACGTCGATTCCCGTCCCGCGCGTCAGCGCACCGGCCGCACCGACGATCCGTTGGCCGGACGAGGACTGATGCCTACCGACCAACGCCCGCTGGCGATCGCCCTGATGGGCCCCACCGCTAGCGGCAAGACTGCGCTGGCGCTGGAAGCTGCAGAGCGCTGGAATGGCGAAATCGTCAGCGTCGATTCGGCGCTGGTGTATCGCGGTCTGGAGATCGGCGCGGCCAAACCGGACGCGGCAATGCGCGCGGCGGTTCCACATCATCTGCTAGACCTGCGCAATCCCTGGCAGGTGTATTCGGCAGCAGAGTTCGCCAGCGATGCGCGTCAGGCAATCGCGCAGATCGTGGCGCGCGGTAAATTGCCGATCCTTGCCGGCGGTACCGGATTGTATTTTCGTGCGCTGCTGGAAGGTTTGTCGCAATTACCTGAGGCCGACCAAGCCGTACGCGCATCCATTGCGGCCGAAGCCGAGCAGCTTGGTTGGGCCGGCTTGCACACGCAGCTGGCAGGCGTGGACCCGATCGCAGCTGCGCGCATTCATGCGACCGACCCGCAGCGGATCCAGCGAGCGCTCGAGGTCTACCGCATTAGTGGGCGGCCGATCAGTTATTGGCAGGCGCTACCGCCAGGGCCGCGTCTGCCAGTGCGTGTGTTGAAGGTGGTATTGGCGCCGCGAGAACGCGCGGTGTTGCATGCACGTATCGCACACCGGCTGGATGCGATGTTGGCGCAGGATTTTCTGGGCGAAGTGCAACGTTTGCGTGCGCTGCCGCAGATGCAAGCGGTGGCTGCCCCGCTGGATCTGCCAGCTGTGCGTGCGGTCGGCTACCGGCAAGCCTGGGAGTATCTGGATGGGGCTGGCAGCCTCGCCGAGTTCCGCGACAAGGCGATCCAGGCGACGCGGCAATTGGCCAAACGGCAGCTCACCTGGCTGCGTGGCGAGCTGGATGCGCGCTGGTTCGACCCGGAGCGTGACCGCCAACAGTTGGAGCACGCACTTGTCGGCTTCCTCGGTGATCGTTCCACCGCGCGGCAGGCTTCAGGCGTGTAACATCCCGTTTCCGGGACCGGCTGGGGATGGCAGGTGTCGACCGGGACAATAAGAACAATAATGAAGAGGATTTTTCGATGGCTAAGGGGCAATCTTTACAGGACCCATTCCTCAATGCGCTGCGGCGTGAGCGGGTTCCGGTGTCGGTGTATCTGGTCAATGGCATCAAGCTGCAGGGCACGATCGAGTCGTTCGACCAATTCGTGGTCCTGCTGCGCAATACCGTGAGTCAGATGGTGTACAAGCACGCCATTTCCACGGTGGTGCCGGCGCGCAATGTGCGCGTGGGGCCGGGTGGTGGGTATGTGCAATCCAATGAAGGCAATCAGGCGGAAGATGACGACGTCGAGCAGTAACGGAGTAGTGCGTGTTTGATCGGTCCCGCAAGGGTGAACACGCCTTGTTGATACAGACCCACTCCGGTGGGCCTGCCGAAGACGATGTGATGGAGGAGTTCGCCGATCTTGCAAAGTCGGCGGGCGCCACGGTGGCGGCCACGCTCACCGCGCGCATCGATAAACCAAGCCCATCGACCTTGATCGGCAGCGGCAAGCTGGAAGAGGTCAAGGCGGCTGCCGAGGCCACCGGTGCGGATCTGGTGTTGGTCAATCACACCTTGTCGCCCGGGCAGGAGCGCAACCTGGAGAAGTATCTGGAGCGGCGTGTCATCGACCGCACCGGATTGATCCTGGACATCTTCGCGCAACGCGCGCGCAGCCACGAAGGCAAGCTGCAGGTGGAGCTGGCGCAGTTGCGTCACATGGCCACGCGTCTGGTTCGCGGCTGGACCCACTTGGAGCGTCAGCGCGGCGGCTCGATCGGCCTGCGCGGCCCAGGCGAAACCCAGTTGGAAACCGACCGTCGCTTGCTGCAAAAGCGTGTGGAGCAGTTGCAGCAGCGCCTGGAAAAAGTCGAGGTGCAGCGCACCCAGATGCGTCGTGCACGGATGCGCAGCGAATTGCCGCGGATTGCATTGGTCGGTTACACCAACGCCGGCAAATCGACGCTATTCAATGCGTTGACCGGCGCGGAGGCGTACGTGGCCGACCAGCTGTTCGCCACGCTCGACCCCACCGTGCGGCGCATCGCGTTGCCGGGCGGCAGTGCGATACTTGCCGACACGGTCGGCTTTGTGCGCGATCTTCCGCACGAACTGGTCGCAGCGTTCCGTTCGACGCTGTCCGAAGCGCGCGATGCCGATCTGTTGCTGCACATCGTCGATGCGGCCGACCCGCTGCGCGAGGAGCGCATTCTGCAGGTGGATGAAGTGTTGCAGGCCGTCGGTGCCGGCGATCTGCCGCAGCTGTTGGTGTTCAACAAGATCGACAAGATCGAAGGCGCTGAAGTGCGCCACGACGCGCAGGACGGCATTCCGGACCCGGCACGTCGTGAGCGTGTGTGGGTGTCGGCGCGCGACGGGCGTGGCCTGGAAGAATTGCAGCATGCGCTCGGTCAGCGACTGGACCTGCGCCATCTGACCGGCCAGCTGCGGCTGCCGCCGTCGGCCGGCCGCCTGCGTTCGCGGTTGCATCAGCTGGAAGTGGTGCGCAACGAGCAATCCGACGAGGACGGCTGGTTGCTTGAGGTCGATCTGCCGATGGTCGAAGCCGAGCGGCTGGCCGCAGGCGAAGACGGTGCGCCACTGCGCGCGATGCTGCCGGATCGACGCGAAGACTGGGAGGCGTGATGCAAGCAGCGCAGTCTGCATAGCGCGATTGTGCTGCTTCAAGGCGAATGAGACGGATGTGTGGCCTCGTTATTTGGCAGTCGCCACGTCCCATCTTGACTATTCGGAAATTCAAAAAGTCATGGGCGATGACATTGGGGCTACGGTAGATCACAGTCGGGAGCTGACCTCTTGCACCACATCGTTCCTCAGTAACGCGGCGCCCTGGCTGCGGTGCTTTGGGTGATCTGGAGGTTGCAGTGCTGCATGTTGACCGCGTGCGGCCGACAAGTTGCTGCACATCCACGGCCGATCCAGACCCAAGACACCGCATGTCGGCCACACAGCGCCACTGAACCTCGGCCACCTCGCGCCTAGCCGGAATCGGCGCCAGCAGCAGACAGACGCGGCGAATTGGGCTAAAACGTCCGCTGCCCCCTCGTCGCCGTGCCCATGTCCTTGTCCGCCGATTCCGAATTGCAGCAGCTGGCCGAAGCCCTCGGGCAGCAATTGCTTGCCGCGCGCGAGCGCTTGGTCACTGCCGAGAGCTGTACCGGTGGCTGGATCGCCAAGGCGGTAACTGATGTCGCCGGCTCCTCGCATTGGTTCGACTGCGGCATGGCCGCCTATAGCTACGAGGCCAAACAGGCGTTGCTTGGAGTCCGCCCGCAGACGCTGGAAGTGCACGGCGCGGTCAGCCGCGAAACCGTGATCGAAATGGTCTCTGGCGCGCTGGTCAATTCCGGCGCGAGCATCGCGGTGGCGGTGACCGGCATTGCCGGGCCCGGTGGCGGCAGCGATGACAAGCCGGTCGGCACGGTCTGGATCGGTTGGAAACGTCGCGGTGGTTACGCCACGGCGCAACTGTTCCAGTTCAATGGCGACCGCGATGCGGTTCGCCGTCAAACGGTGGCCGCAGCACTGCGTGGATTGAGCGCGCTGCTTTAACTACCCTCAGATTCGCTGGATGGCGTCCGGCCCCAGACGCGTGGTGTGCGCCATTT
The DNA here is from genome assembly GCF_000277895.2 of Xanthomonas vasicola pv. musacearum NCPPB 4379. Classification (NCBI taxonomy): domain Bacteria; kingdom Pseudomonadati; phylum Pseudomonadota; class Gammaproteobacteria; order Lysobacterales; family Lysobacteraceae; genus Xanthomonas; species Xanthomonas vasicola. The sequence goes on from NZ_CP034655.1 coordinate 1,916,351, forward strand.
TTAGCGTGATATCGCGCGCAGCAAAGCCGAAAGCGGCGAGGCAGTGCTGCATGCCCAAAGAAGCCTACCGGCAGAGCGTCATCGACACGCCACTGCAGCCTGCGTCGTAGACGCGTTTCTGCGCACACCGCTTAACGATGGTCTGACCATGCGACTGCACGATTGAGGTACATGTAACTGAAGAAAGCACGCTGCATTTTGGACATGCGCTACGCAGTGCGTTGCAACCTGCGCTGAGCTTGGAGCGGGCGAGGGCGCGACAGCGGCGGGCAGATCGGCTACAAACAAAGTCTCGTTATCGCCTAGTGTGCCAATGCGTTTGTTGCTTGCTCCTGTCCCATCATCCTCCGCGCTGAAAACCGCTGCGCATCACAGCGTCGCGCAGCGCGTAATCGCGCCACACGCGCAGGCGGTGCACTGATGTGGGAAGCGCTTGGCACGGTGCGCGATCTTGGACGGCTGCAGGAAATCGCCTCGGTCCTGATCCGCTACGGCTTCGGCGATGTGGTGCGTCGTATCGGCATGGCCGATGTGCTGGAGCGCGCTGGCAGGTTGTTGCATTGGAATAACGTCGAAGGCCGCTTGCGCATGTCTGCGGCACTGCGCGTGCGGCGTGCGCTGGAAGAGCTCGGGCCCACTTTCGTCAAACTCGGGCAGGTGTTGGCCACGCGCGTGGATCTGCTGCCGCCGGAGTGGATCGAAGAATTAAGCGAGCTGCAGAACGCCGTACCGGCGCTGCCGTTCGAGCAGATCCGCCCGCAGCTCGTTGCCGCGCTGGGCATGGAGCCGGAAAGCGTGTTCGCGCGCCTGGACGAACAACCGCTGGCGGCCGCGTCGCTGGCACAGACGCATCGCGCGTGGTTGGTCGATGGCACGCCGGTGGTGCTGAAGATCCGCCGTCCCGATATCGGCGACACCATCGATGCCGACCTGCGCTTGCTGGCGCGGCTTGCTGAAATTGTCGAAACCCGCGCACCGGATCTCAAGCGCTATCGCCCCGCCGATGTGGTGCAGCAATTCACCGTCTCGCTGCGACGTGAGCTGGATTTCGCTGCTGAGGGGCGCAATGCCGAACGTATCGCCGCCAACTTCGCGCACGACGCGCAGGTGGTGGTGCCGACGGTGTACTGGGAGTGGACTTGCGAGTCGCTCAACGTACAGGAATTCATCGACGGCATTCCGGGGCGTGATCTGCTCGCCGTCGATGCCGCCGGTCTTGATCGCAAGGCGCTCGCGCGCGCCGGTGCCGGCATCGTGCTCAAGATGGTGCTGCAGGATGGCTGCTTCCACGCCGACCCGCATCCGGGCAATATTTTTTATCTGCGCGACGGGCGCATCGCGGTCATCGATTTCGGCATGGTGGGGCGCGTCTCCGAGCAGCGCCGGTTTCAGGTCGCGCAACTGTTGCACGGCATGGTCAGCTACGACGCCGAAGCGGTAATCGATGTGCTGCTGGAATGGGCGGGCACCAGCCTGGACATCGACGAGCCACGGCTGCAGCAGGACATTGGCGCGTTCGTCGACGAGTATCGCGGCGTGCCGCTGAAAGAGCTGCGCATCGGCGCAATGCTCGGCGACGTGACCTCGATCCTGCGCGACCACGGGCTGACGCTGCCTTCGGATCTGGCACTGATGATCAAGGCCTTTCTCACTCTCGAAGGCATGGGCCGCCAGCTCGACCCGGATTTCGACATGGCCACCGAGGCGCGCCCGTATCTGGAACGCGTGGTGCTGCAGCGGTATGCGCCGCGCGCCATCGTGCGGCGTGGCCGGCGTACCGTAACTGGCGCGATCGACCTGATCGGCGATCTGCCACGCGACCTCAAGCGCCTGCTGCAGGCCGCGCGCCGCGGCAAACTGCAGCTGCAGATCGAAACACGCGCATTGCGCGAGTTCGGCGAGCAGGTCGACCGCGCGGCCAACCGCCTCACGATGGGCATTGTCACTGCCGCGCTGGTGATCGGCTCCTCGATCGTCATGAATAGCGTCGGCGGCAGCGCCAGCCGCTGGCTGCTCGCGCTGGGCGTGGGGGGCTTTATCGGCGCGGCGCTGTGCGGCATCTGGATCCTGTTCTCGATCTGGCGCAGCCGGCGCTAGCGCACCACGCACGCGACACCCGGGACGGCGTGCAGTTACGGTGTTGCGAAGCGCTTGCGCAAGTGTTCGTTAGTAGTAATACTACTAACCATGGACCTGACCGATACCCAGCAAGCAATCCTGGCCTTGATCGCCGAGCGCATCGACGCCGATGGCGTCCCGCCGTCGCAGACCGAAATCGCACGCGCGTTCGGCTTCAAGGGCGTGCGCGCCGCGCAGTACCACCTGGAGGCACTGGAGCAGGCGGGTGCGATCCGTCGCGTCCCAGGCCAGGCGCGCGGGATCCGGCTAGCCGGGCAGGGTGCACAGACGCGCGCAGCGGCGGTGAGCGAACCCGTCCGCGACGATGTGCTGCGTCTGCCGGTGCTGGGCCGCGTTGCGGCGGGTCTGCCGATCGGTGCCGATATCGGCTCGGACGACTTCGTGGTGCTGGATCGCGTGTTTTTCTCCCCGTCGCCGGATTACCTGCTTAAGGTGCAAGGCGATTCGATGCGTGACGAAGGCATCTTCAACGGTGATCTGATCGGTGTGCACCGTACCCGCGACGCGCGCTCGGGGCAGATCGTAGTGGCGCGGATCGATGAGGAAATCACCGTCAAGCTGCTGAAGATCGGCAAAGATCGGATCCGCCTCCTGCCGCGCAATCCGGACTACGCGCCCATCGAAGTGCTGCCGGATCAGGATTTCGCGATCGAAGGCCTGTATTGCGGGCTATTGAGGCCGAACCGCTGAGGTCTGTGCCGATGGTCGTGCTGGCTTTTTCCTGAGCCGGTACCGCAGGATTTTCCGCTGCCACGGGACATGTGGTCTCCCTAATCTGAGTGTGTCGCCTGCAGTCTCAGCCTGTGCGATACACCGCCGCTACATTAGCCCCATACCGACATCACTGACGAGGATCACCCAGATGGACGAGAACAAGAAGCGCGCCCTTTCCGCCGCACTGAGCCAGATCGAAAAGCAATTCGGCAAGGGCTCGGTCATGCGCATGGGCGACCGTGTCATCGAAGCGGTCGAAGTCATTCCGACCGGCTCGCTGATGCTGGATATCGCTCTGGGGATCGGCGGCCTGCCGAAGGGTCGCGTGGTCGAAATCTACGGGCCGGAATCCTCGGGCAAGACCACGCTGACCCTGCAGGCGATTGCCCAGTGTCAGAAGCTGGGCGGCACCGCAGCCTTCATCGACGCCGAGCACGCGCTGGACCCGATCTATGCGGCCAAGCTGGGTGTCAACGTCGACGATCTGCTGCTGTCGCAGCCGGATACCGGCGAGCAGGCACTGGAAATTGCCGACATGCTGGTGCGCTCGAGCTCGGTGGACATCGTGGTGATCGACTCGGTTGCCGCACTGACCCCGAAGGCAGAAATCGAAGGCGAAATGGGCGACCAGCTGCCGGGCCTGCAGGCTCGCCTGATGAGTCAGGCGCTGCGCAAGCTCACCGGTAACATCAAGCGCTCCAATACGCTAGTGGTCTTCATCAATCAGCTGCGCATGAAGATCGGCGTCATGATGCCGGGCCAGAGCCCGGAAGTGACCACCGGCGGCAATGCCTTGAAGTTCTACGCCTCGGTGCGTCTGGACATCCGTCGTATCGGTGCCATCAAAAAGGGCGACGAGATCATCGGCAATCAGACCAAGATCAAGGTGGTCAAGAACAAGCTGGCGCCTCCGTTCAAGCAGGTCGTGACCGAAATCCTGTACGGCGAAGGCATTAGCCGCGAAGGCGAACTGATCGAAATGGGCGTGGAAGCCAAGTTGGTCGACAAAGCCGGCGCCTGGTACAGCTACGGCGATGAGCGCATCGGTCAGGGCAAGGACAACGCGCGCACCTACCTGCGCGATAACCCACAGGTTGCGGTTCGGCTGGAAGCCGAGTTGCGCGAGAAGTTCCAGCCTGCCGAAGCGCCGCGCGAAGCCGGCGACGACGAAGAGAAGGAATAAGTCGCAGCTGCACAACATTGCCCGTCGCCCTTAGGCGGTTCGCCGAGATTAGGTGACGGTGATGCTGTCAGTAAGTGATTGGATGGACTGTCGCGTGCCCGTGGTACGCGACGACTCCAGCAACGCTGGCGCTTGCCCGGCGTTGGCACAGCAGGTCCAAGCGCGTGAAGTTTTTCTATCGCGAGGACGGCGGAGTCAGTGCCGTCGCTTCTCGCGGTAGATCTATCGAAGGCCAGGAGGGCAGGCGCTATGGACGGCGCTTTAATGCAATACGATTTTCAGCGATTCAGGACACCTGACGATGGACGAGCAAGAGCCCGCACCAAAGCGGGGGCACCGGTTCAAGGAGCAGACGCCGGTCCAGCGTGCACTCGGTCTATTGGTGCGGCGCGAACATTCGCGCAAAGAATTGAACCGCAAGCTGCTGGCCCGGGGGATCGAGCCAGATGCGGCGCAGGCCGCCGTCGATCGCCTTACTGGCGAAGGGTGGCAAGACGACGCCCGTTTCGCTGCTGCCGTGGTGCGCAATCGCGCCGGCTCCGGTTATGGCCCGCTGCATATCCGTGCCGAACTCGGAACCCATGGCCTGGATAGCGAGGCCATCAGTGCCGCTATGGCAACGTTTGAAGGCGATTGGACCGAAAACGCGCGTGACTTAATCCGCCGTCGTTTCGGCGAGCAGGGCCTAGTGGACCTTCCACAGCGGCGCAAGGCCGCCGATTTGCTGGCCCGGCGTGGTTTCGACGGCAACAGCATTCGCAGTGCCACGCGCTTCGACCTTGAGGACTGAGGGCGTCAGGCCTGCTACCCTTCGCGGATTCAGGTTGTTCCGCTCATCTGCGCCCACATCTCATTGGGTGAGCGGAACTGCCGCCCGCCCAATGCCAGCACATGAACGCACCTGCCAAATTCAGCACTTCCCAGATCCGTAGTGACTTCCTCGCGTTCTTCGAGGGGAAGGGCCACACCATTGTGCCATCCGCGCCGCTGGTGCCAGGCAATGACCCCACCTTGCTGTTTACCAACTCCGGCATGGTCCAGTTCAAGGACGTCTTCCTTGGCGCGGAGAAACGCAGTTACGTACGTGCCGCAGACGTGCAGCGCTGCCTGCGTGCCGGTGGCAAGCACAACGATCTGGATTCGGTGGGCTACACCGCGCGTCACCACACCTTCTTCGAAATGCTCGGCAACTGGTCGTTCGGCGATTACTTCAAGAAGGACGCCATCGCGTGGGCATGGGAGCTGCTGACCCAGGTCTGGAAGCTGCCGGCAGAACGCCTGCTGGTGACCGTCTACCACACCGACGAAGAAGCCTTCGCGTTGTGGCGCGACATGATCGGCATTCCGGAAAGCCGCATCGTGCGCATCGGCGATAACAAGGGTGCGCCGTACGCCTCGGACAATTTCTGGCAGATGGCCGACACCGGCCCGTGCGGCCCGTGTACCGAAATTTTCTTCGACCACGGCGATCACATCGCCGGTGGTCCGCCGGGGTCGCCCGACGAAGATGGCGACCGCTTCATCGAGATCTGGAACTTGGTCTTCATGCAGTTCGATCGCCAGCCCGATGGCACCCTGGTGCCGCTGCCGGCGCCATGCGTGGACACCGGTATGGGATTGGAGCGTCTGGCCGCGATCCTGCAGCATGTCCATACCAACTACGAAATCGACCTGTTCCAGGCGTTGATCGGCAAGGCCAGCGCGTTGACTGGCATCACCGATCTGGAAAACAAGTCACTGCGGGTGATCGCCGATCACATACGCGCCTGTTCGTTTCTCATCGTCGATGGCGTGCTGCCCTCCAACGAAGGCCGCGGTTACGTACTGCGGCGGATCATCCGGCGTGCGCTACGCCATGGCTGGATGCTGGGCGTGCGCCAGCCGTTCTTCAGCAAGATGGTGCCCACGCTGGTCGAACTGATGGGCGAAGCCTATCCCGAGCTGGTGGTTGCCAAGGACACCGTCGCGCGCGCCTTGTTGGCCGAAGAAGAGCGTTTTGCGGAGACGCTGGACGCCGGCATGAAAATCTTCGACGAGGTCGCGTCGCGCTCGCAGGAAATTATCCCCGGCGCCGATGCGTTCCGCTTGTACGACACCTATGGTTTCCCAGTCGACCTGACCGCCGATATCGCGCGCGAGCGCGGCATGCGCGTAGACATGGAGGGCTTCGAGTTCGCCATGGAGCGTCAGCGCGAGACCGCGCGTGCGGCGGGCAAGTTCGGCGGCGGCGTGGCATTGCCGGCCGACCTGGTCGCCAGCATGTCGCCAACCGTGTTCCTGGGTTACGATGCGTACGATGCCGATGCGCTCAAGGTCGTGGCACTGCTCAAGCAGGGCCGCCCCGCCGAACGTGCAGAGGCGGGCGACGAGGTGATCGTGTTCACCGACCGTACGCCGTTCTATGCCGAGTCGGGTGGCCAAGTAGGCGATAGCGGCCAGCTGAGCGGCCCTGGTGTCTCGATCGAAGTGGCCGACACGCAGAAGTTCGCCGGCCAGTTCCATGGCCATGTGGGTCGCATCAGCGAAGGCACGCTTGCGCTTGGCGATGTGCTTGCCGGTGGAATCGACGTGCAACGTCGCGGCAAGACCATCCTCAACCATTCGGCGACCCACCTGCTGCACGCCGCGTTGCGCGAAGTATTGGGGACGCATGTGCAGCAGAAGGGCTCGCTGGTCGCGCCTGATCGGCTGCGCTTCGACTTCTCGCACTTCCAGCCGATCACTGCGGATGAGCTCGCTGTGATCGAGCGCAAGGTTAATGCTGAAGTGCGCACCAACCATGGTGTGGAAGTGCACAACATGGCCATGCAGGAGGCGCTGGATTTCGGCGCGATGGCGCTGTTCGGCGAGAAATACGGCGAAAACGTGCGCGTGCTCAAGATGGGCGGTTATTCCACCGAGCTGTGTGGTGGCACCCATGTCACCCGTACCGGCGACATCGGCTTGTTCAAGATCACCTCAGAAGGCGGCGTGTCCTCGGGTGTGCGCCGTATCGAAGCGGTGACCGGGCAGGGTGCGCTGGACTATGTGGCCGACGAGGAGCGTCGCTTGCTTGAAGCCGCCCATCTGCTCGGCGGCAACGCCACCGAGGTGGTCGACAAGGTGCGCGCACTGACTGAGCGCCAGAAGCGGCTGGAGCGCGAGCTGGAATCGCTCAAGGCCAAGCTGGCGTCGGGTGCAACGGCTGATTTGGGCGCTGGTGCGATCGATGTGGCCGGGGTCAAGGTGGTGGCAGTGCGTCTGGAAGGCTTCGATGCCAAGGCGCTACGCGATGCGATGGATCGCCTGAAGCAACAGCTCGGCGACGCGGTGATCGTGCTGGCTGGCGCTTCAGGCGGCAAAGTTGCGCTTGTCGCTGGTGTGAACGGCAGCCCAACTGGCAAGGTGAAGGCAGGGGAACTCCTCGGCTATATCGCCAGTCAGATCGGCGGCAAGGGCGGTGGCCGTCCGGATCTCGCCCAGGGTGGTGGCGAGGACGGGCCCGCCCTTGCGACCGCACTCGACGGTGTGCCCCTCTGGGTCAAGCAACACTTGGGCTGAACACTTGTCCTGCTATGCCTTGCTGGCTAGCAGGATGTCCCGCTACCATTTCTGGTCTATTCCCTTTACGTAGGGCGCGTCTCACTCAGGAGGCCGTCGATGCTGGTGGGGAAATCCACCGGTTACAGGAGATTTGCAAAATGTTGATCCTCACTCGCCGGGTAGCCGAAACCTTGATGATCGGCGACTCGGTCACCGTGACCGTTCTCGGCGTCAAGGGCAATCAGGTGCGCATCGGTATTACCGCACCCAAGGATGTCGCTGTGCATCGCGAAGAAATCTATCAGCGCATCCAGCGTGGGGATGAGCCGGTCGCTTCCGGCGCACATCGCGGTGACGATTCTTCGAATTGATCGTTGTAAAGGGTTTACGTTAGCCCCTCTTACCCGGTATTCTTCGCGGCCTGCCACAGACATCGCGGCGGGCAGCAAAAACTGGAGCGATGCCCGAGCGGCTGAAGGGGCTCCCCTGCTAAGGGAGTATAGGGTCAAAAGCTCTATCGAGGGTTCGAATCCCTCTCGCTCCGCCAGTGTTCTAGACGCCCGCAAATCACTGATTTGCGGGCGTTTTTATGTGTGTAGCTATGGTCCTTGATTCAACGAAGGTTGGCTGATACTGGCGTGTGCTCGCTGCAGCAATACGCATTGCCTGGGCTCTTGCGAGACCCTCTTGGATTGGGGCTAGCAGTGGTCGCCTGCGCAGAGACGTTCCCAAGACGCACTCAGCTTGAACGAGCGTGTGTGCAACTACATCGCCGCACGCTGTACCGCGTGGTCGGTCTCGACAGCTCCTGAGCGGAGTGCAGCTTTCCGGCTTTGGTCGCATCCGCGGCTTACCGCGATTCTTCGCATCTACGGTTAGCTCATTGCTCCGGAACAAGAGCTGGCTTGCGGCATGGGCATTTGGCTTGCTCGCTTCGTCCGAATGCTTGGTAGCTACTCGTTTTACGCGCGCCTGCATCGCGATCGCAATCGTGCGAAGAGGTTTGCACTGACTGCTTCCTGCGAATCCATTGGTTTGCGGCGCGCGCATGCGGTGTGCCATTACATGCGCATGGCTATGCCCGCGCCCGCAAGCATGCGCGCGCAACGCGGGGCGATGCTTTACTCCATCCGGCTGCGCAAGCGTGTTGCACGACATATCAAGCCAAACGCATCGACGTAAGCCAGAGGGTCTCGGATGGATGCGTCTTGGGCGCTTCCGGTTTTCCTGTCTTTTGCATACGCAGTCGGGTAGTGCATGACAGCGCTGCTTCTACGCCAGGGTGCATCGTTCGGTCTGTCGCTGTTTCAGCTAGACCAGTGAGCCAATCCGCTCGTACTAATCGTCAAGGGGCGAAGCCCAATAACCGCGAAAGAGGGGCAAGTATGGAAGGCTTATCAATCTTCGTCGGTGGATGTCGCCAGTGCAGCTACTACCGACATCTTGCACCGCAGTCGGTCGCCTCCCCGGTATGCCGCACAGAGACTCGGAGCGGGTGTAGGACGCGCTTCGCGGCGGGGCGCGTTGCCTCTCCATGACAAGATCTGAACCGCCTTGGAGATGCCGTGCGCAGCGGGGTTAAGTAACCGGCGCATGGGTCGCTAAGGACGTGAACCAAATCTCGGATTTTGACGTGATGCGCCTATCGCACCTGCTTGGAAGCGTGTTCTCTTTCTGGGGCCGTGGGCTGCAACACAAGGCCGCGGCGGTGGACCGGGTGATGGCGGTGATCGAGTTCGATCTGGATGGCCGCATTCTGCATGCAAACCCAAATTTCCTAGGCTTGATGGGGTATCGACTGGACGAGGTGGTCGGCCAGCATCATCGCATGTTCGTGACGCCTACCGATCGCGACAGCGAAAGCTATCGGCAGTTCTGGGAGGCGCTGCGTCGCGGCGACTTCAATGCCGGGCGCTTCTGCCGCCTGGACAAGCACGGGCGCGAGGTGTGGATCAACGCATCGTACAACCCGTTGCTGGATCGATCCGGCAAGGCCTATCGCGTGGTGAAGTACGCCACCGACATCACCGCACAGGTACGCCAGACCGCTGATTTTGAAGGGCGCATCGACGCCATCGACAAGGTGATGGCGGTCATCGAATTTTCGCTGGACGGTACCGTGCTCGCGGCCAACCAGAATTTCTTGCAGGTGATGGGTTATCGGTTGGAGGAGATTGTCGGCAAGCACCATGGCATGTTCGTGGATACGACGACGCGTCAGTTGGCTGCATATCGCGCGTTCTGGGATTCGCTCGGGCGCGGCGCCTTCGACGCGGGGCGTTACCGGCGCATCGGCAAGGACGGCAGGGCGGTGTGGATCCAGGCGTCCTACAACCCGGTGCTCGACGAGCACGGGCGCCCGTACAAGGTGGTCAAGTACGCGACCGACGTGACTCGTCAGGTGGTCGATTCGGCCGACGCAGACGGGCGCATCCGGGCGATCGACAAGGTGATGGGCGTGATCGAGTTCGACCTGAAAGGGAACGTGCTCGGTGCCAACGAGAACTTTCTAAACATCCTGGGGTATCCGGCTGCTGAGGCGATCGGTCAGCACCACAGCGTGTTCGTGGACGCGGCCTATCGTGCGTCAGCGGAATATCGCCAGTTCTGGGCGAAGCTGGCAAGCGGCCAGTTCGATGCCGGGCGTTATCGCCGGCTGCGCAAGGATGGCGGTGCGGTGTGGATCCAGGCTTCCTATAACCCGATCCTGGATGTCTCCGGGCGGCCGTACAAGGTGGTCAAGTACGCAACCGATGTGACCGAGCAGGTGCGTTCGGCCGAGCGCATGCGCGATTTGATGCGGCAGACCATGAGCATTGCGCAGAACGTACAGCGCGAGTCGCACCATATTTCGGCCAGCAACCAGGAGTTGGTCAGCCGCGTATCCACGCAATCGGCCGCGGTGGAGCAGACATCGCGCACGATCGATCAACTTGCTGCCACAGTGCGCACCAACTCCGAGAACGCGGGTTCTGCGCGGCGCATGGCCGAAGACTCGACCGCGGTGGCGCGGCGCGGTGCGGATGTCATTGCCGACGTGGTCAAGACCACCGCCGGCATTCGCTCGGCGACCGACCGTATCGGTCAGATCATCGAGGTGATCGACGGCATCGCGTTCCAGACCAATATCCTGGCCTTGAACGCTGCGGTGGAAGCTGCGCGTGCTGGCGAGCAAGGGCGTGGCTTCGCTGTCGTGGCGACCGAAGTGCGCAGTCTTGCGCAACGTTGCAGCGTCTCGGCCAAGGAGATTCGCTCCTTGATCGACAACGCAACCGATCAGGTCGGCGATGGCTCGCGCCTGGCCGAGCAAGCGGGTGTAGTGATGCAGGACATGGTGACCTCGGTCCTGCGCGTCACTGCGACCGTGGAGCAGATCGCCGCTGCCAGCCGTGACCAGGCTCAGGATATTTCCACCGCCAACGTGGCGTTGCAGTCGATCGGTGTGCAGGCACGCGATCAGGCGCAGATGGTCGACGATCTGGCGCGCTCGGCGCACGTATTGGAAGGCGATGCCGATGCGCTGTTCGCGTTGGTTAATGGCGATGCCAATGGCGATGCCAATGGCGAGACGGATGGCACTGCTGTGCAGGCCGCTGCGCAGGCTACGCGGAACGCTGCCTCGAAGGCGGCGTGATTACGTTCACTGCGTTCCGCATGCGGCACGGAGCGGTTCCCTTGGTCTTGCGACTGCTCTGCGGGTGAATCTCGCAATGAGTTGCCTGACGTGTGGTGGTGAGACCTTCGCTCTCATCAGCGCCGCCGAGATGACACGTCAGCCGGCACGATGATGATGTGAGGTGTGAGCCGCACCTCACAACTCACACCTCACAAGCCGACCTTTGCAGGTCGGCATTTCAATCCGCAAACCGCAAACCGCAGGTGGCTTTTAGAGATCCCTATATGCAGCACGTAGGCCACAAGCCATTCCTATGCCGCTGGCCAGTCCGCTAGCAAATCCGCACAAAACAAAGCCCGCATCAGCGGGCTTTGTCTGTTTCGGCGCTAGCTAACGCATCGCACACCAGCGCCGCGCAGTACGCCATCCATCCAGCGGTTTGCAATTACTTTGGCAGGTCGAATACCAGCACTTCGGCATCGCTTGCATCGGCCAGTACGATCTCCGGCTCGCCGATGATCTGCACCGCGTCGCCGGCCGAGAGCACCTGACCGTTGACGCTCAGACTGCCGCGGGCCACCTGCACGTAGCCGATGCGGCCTTCAGCCAGTGGCTGCTGGAGGCCCACTTCGCCATCCAGTATCGAGGCGTACAAGCGCGCATCCTGATGCAGGCGCAGCGAGCCATTCTCGCCACCGGGCGAGGCGATCAGGCGCAACTGGTTGCGCTTGCTGTCGGCATCGAAGTGCTTTTCTTCGTAGCTCGGCTCGATGCCTGCGCGCTCGGGCATCACCCAGATCTGCAGGAAGTGCACCGGCTCGCTGGACGAGTGATTGAACTCGCTATGGGTCACGCCGCTGCCGGCGCTCATGCGCTGCACATCGCCGTAATGCAGCACCGAACCGGTGCCCATGCTGTCCTTGTGCTCCAGCGCGCCGCCCAAGACATAAGAAATGATCTCCATGTCGCGGTGTGCGTGGGTGCCGAAGCCTTCGCCCGGGTGCACCTTATCCTCGTTGATCACGCGCAGCGGGCCGATGCCCATGTGGCGCGGGTCGTGGTAACTGGCAAAGGAGAAGGTATGGCGCGAAGACAACCAGCCATGTTCGGCGCGGCCACGGGTTTCGCTCTTGCGGACATTCAACATGCTGCTTCTCCTTGAAAGATTCGAATTGGCGCTGGGGGTTGAATCGGTGTCCCAGCGGCTTGATGCGTAGTCTCCGCTTCTGCGTCTGAGAGACAAAGCGAGTAGATTTGCCCGCTACCATCGAAAATTTCGAACAATGAAAATCAGCCTGGAAGCGCTGCAAATTCTCGACGCCATCGACCGCCGTGGCTCGTTCGCAGCTGCAGCCAAAGTGCTGTTCAAGGTGCCGTCGACGATTTCCTACACGGTGGCCAAGCTCGAAGAGGATCTGGGCGTGCAGCTGTTCGAGCGGGTGGGGCCGAAAGCCACACCCACTCAGGCTGGGCGCGAGTTATTGCGCGAAGGGCGCCATCTGTTGCGTGCCGCGCAAGAGCTTGAGTTGCGGGTGCGGCGCGTGGCCTCCGGGTGGGAATCGGACTTTGCGATCGGGCTGGATGCGGTGCTGCCTGCGGCCTTGCTGCAGCCGCAGATTCTGGACTTCTACAGCGTGGCCGACAGCACGCGGCTGCGTGTGCTGAGCGAGTCGTTGTCGGGTAGTTGGGAGGCGCTGCTGGACAGGCGCGTGGACCTGATCGTGGCGGCGGGCGAGGGGCCAAGTGGCGGTGGCTATGTGGCCGAGCCGATCGGCACCCTGCGCTTCGTGTTTGCGGTGGCATCCACGCATCCGCTGGCGACGGCCGGCCTGCTGGGCGCGGCCGAGCTGGCCGAACATCGCGCGATCGCCGTGGCGGACTCGGCGCGGCGCCTGCTGCCGCGCACGGTTGGGCTGCTGTCCGGCCGCAATGTGCTTACCGTGTCGGACATGCGCACCAAGCTGCTGCTGCAACTGGCCGGCGCCGGTTACGGCTTTCTGCCCGAGCCCTACGCACGCGGGGCGCTGCAGGACGGCCGGCTGCGCGAGGTGCAGGTGGAAACACACAAGCCCGACGAAACCTTTTACCTGGCGTGGCGGCCAGGCGAGGAGGGCGAGGCATTGGGCTGGTGGCGACGTGCCTTGCGCAGCGAAGGCCTGTTCCACAGCTGGTTGCACGCCTTGGCCGCAACGTATCGTTCCGTCGCTGCCGGGCAGTCGCCGCTGTGACGGAAGGCGGATAATGGCCGCTCGCCGTCGCGCAGGGTCGTCGCATGCAAGGCTTGATCGAACAGTACGGATTGGCGCTGGTGTTTGCCAACGTGCTGGCATTGTCGCTCGGGCTGCCGGTGCCGGCATTGCCGACCCTGGTGCTGGTCGGTGCGAGCTACGCACTGCAGGGCGGTAGTGATGCCTGGTTGGCCGGGCTTGCGGCGTTGGCGGTCTCTGTCTCGGCGAGTTTGTTGGGCGATCTGGCGTGGTATCTGGCCGGTCGCCGCTTCGGCAATCGCACCTTGCAGTCGCTGTGTCGGCTCTCGCTATCGCGCGATAGCTGCATGAAGCAGACTGAGCGCTTTTTTTCCCGCTGGGGCGTGCGGGTGCTGGCAGTCGCCAAGTTCGTGCCGGGCTTGTCGATGGTGTCGGTGCCGATGGCCGGTGCAATGAGGGTGCGCCCTGCGGCATTCCTGCGTTACGACGCATTCGGGGCATCGCTGTGGGCGCTGGTCGGCTTGAGTGTAGGGGCCGTGTTCGCGCATCAGGTGCAGGACGTGCTCGTCTTTCTGTCAGAACTCGGCTCGGGCGCGGTCGTGGTGCTGGCCGCGTTGCTGGCGTGCTATGTCGGTTGGCGCTGGTGGCGGCGGCACAGCCTGTTGCGATCGCTGGAACACGCGCGCATCGCGGTGGATGAGCTGGTGCCGTTGCTGGATGGCGACGAGAGCCTGCGGCCGACCGTGCTGGATATCCGTGCGCCGGGCTATCGCGAGCTGCAGCCGTACACGATTCCTGGCGCCGTGTTCGCCGACGAGCGCCAGCTGGCGCAGATCCTGGCCAGCGTGCCGCGCGATCGCAGCGTGGTGATCTATTGCGCGTGTCCGGACGAAGTATCTGCAGCGTGGTTGGCCGCGCGGATGCGCGAGCGCGGCTATCGCGATGTGCGGCCGCTACTGGGCGGTCTGGATGCATGGCGCGATGCCGGGCATCCGGTGACCTCGCTGGTGCCGGTGGTCGTCGCCGCTGACGTCAGCGCTGCTGCCACTGCCTGAGTGCAGCGGATGCGGTGCGCGCAGTGGCGTCGGCGAGCGTTGCGCTAAAGATCGGCATTGCCTGATGACGCGGCACACTGCAATGCAGTGCGATACACAACGTCATCTGCGCAAGCAAAAACGACAGGCAAAAAAAAGACCAGCAAGCTGGTCGTTTTCTTCAAGATTGGTGCGCCCGGAGAGATTCGAACTCCCGACCGCCTGGTTCGTAGCCAGGTACTCTATCCAACTGAGCTACGGGCGCATATCTTGTTCGACTTGCAGATCTGACGCAGTGCGATCGGATCTTTTTAACTGAAAAAACAGCGGTTGAATGCTGTCTTTTTCTTGTTCTGAAGATGGTGCGCCCGGAGAGATTCGAACTCCCGACCGCCTGGTTCGTAGCCAGGTACTCTATCCAACTGAGCTACGGGCGCCTCGTCAGGAGCGGAATTATGCGGATGAGCGGCGGGCCCGTCAATCCCTTTGTGAAATTCGATCGCCGTTAATGGCATTGTCAGACGCACTGCGCAGCGCAGCGACCACGGCCGCAGGCGTTTTCATCCAGGCGAAATGATCGCTGCGCGTGCCCAGTTGCCTATCGTCCAACGTCACGTGGTTCGCGCGTGCCTGCGGCATCTTGTCGAGTAATGCACGTAGCGGACCTGCCGGACCTAACGTGTCGCACGCAAGCGGCACCGCGCGGATCGGCACGCGCAATTGGCTCAGTGCCTGTTCCAGATCCCATGGCGCACCTGCCGCGCGATAGCGACCGCTGCGGCCGACTTGCGCCCAATCGGCAATCAGGCTGCGTGCTTCAGTGCCGCCGAAGCCGAGCTTGCGACCGTGCAGCACGCCTTGCCTGCGTGCCAGCCACGGCAACAACCGGAATGCCACCGGCAGGCCGTAGCGCATTGGCGAGGGAAAATTGCGCCAGTACGGCGAGCCGCTGGCCACCAGCCAGAGCTGTGCAAAATGCGCCGGATCCAGCGCGGCATGGCAGCACGCGAGCTGGCCGCCAAGGCTGTGTCCGCCGATGACTCGTGGCAGCTGCGGGTCGTGCAGATCGAGCAGGGTGTGGCTGGCGGGCAGATCGTCTGCAATCAGCGTGCGATAGCCCCAATCGTGCTCACGCGAGGGGCGCAGCGTGCTGCTGCCGTTGCCGCGCCATTCGTGCAGATATACCGCGACGCCGGTGGACGCGAGCGCCTGTGCGAAGGGTTGGTAATGCCGCGCTGCCACGCCCAACGCGGGCAGCCACAGCAGGGTTGCAGTCGGTCGCGGTGGCGCGCAACGGGTCACCTGCCAGCGATGTCCATCTGCAGCGCTGGCGCGCAAGGTATCGGTCTGCACGCTCATGCGCTGGGTGCTGCGCCGAAGTGGTCGAGCACCAGCACATTGCTATGGCCAGGGCATTGGCCAAGGCGGATGGCACGTGCAACGTAATCGATCGCCGCTTCGCAGGCGTTGAGTAACGACAGGCCCTGACACAGCTGCGCGGCAATCGCCGCCGACAGGCTGCAGCCGGTGCCGTGTGCGTCGACCTGCAGGCGCGGATGCATGAACACATCCTGGGTTACGCCGTCATCGAAGCGATCGAGCACGCGTGTACCCTCGTGCAGATGGCCGCCTTTGAGCAGCACCGCATTCGCGCCCAGGTCGAGCAGGGCGGCAGTGGCGCGTTCGGCGGCATCGGCGCTGTCGATGCGGCGGCCGATCATCAGCTCGGCTTCGGGCGTATTGGGCGTGATCAACGTGACCAGCGGCAGCAGACGCGTGCGCAGCGC
Organism: Xanthomonas vasicola pv. musacearum NCPPB 4379; assembly: GCF_000277895.2. Taxonomy (NCBI): domain Bacteria; kingdom Pseudomonadati; phylum Pseudomonadota; class Gammaproteobacteria; order Lysobacterales; family Lysobacteraceae; genus Xanthomonas; species Xanthomonas vasicola. Next base: position 1,932,553 of record NZ_CP034655.1, read on the forward strand.
CTCCAGCGCGGCATCTTCGAGCAGGCGCGCGCCGCTGGTAGAAACCATCACCGGGTCGAGCACCACGAATGGCGGGCGATGCTGCTCGAGCAGATCGGCGACGCAATGAATGACGTCGGCATTGGCCAGCATGCCGACTTTGACCGCCTGGATCTCGAAATCGGCGAAGCAGGCATCCACCTGCGCCTGCAAAAACGGCAGCGGTGGAATATGCACAGCGGTGACGGCGCGGGTGTGTTGAGCGGTCAATGCGGCAATTGCCGATAACCCATGCACGCGGTGTGCGGCAAAGGTCTTGAGGTCGGCCTGGATACCGGCGCCACCGCCGGAATCTGAGCCGGCGATGGTCAATGCAGACAGCGTGCTGGGCGTGGTCATCTGCCGATTCTGCACTGCTGGCCGGAGGATGTGCGCATCATCCTATGCGCCAGCGACGCCATTGCAGGTAGGCAACATAACCGGCACCGGTCAATCCGGTGAGGCTGGCGGGCAGGTAGAGCGCGTCGTACTGCCAGCGCTGGAACAGCAAGGTACCGAGGATGCTGCCGCCAAGAAAGCCGCTGATGATCAGCGCGCTCAGCGTGAGGCGGCGCACCTGCAGCGGGCGCCCGCGCAGCATGTGCCCCAGACCGATGCCCAGGTCGGTGAACATGCCGCTCAAATGCGTGGTGCGAACCGCTGCACCGCTGAGGGTGGTCGCCATCGCATTCTGCAGGCCGCAGGCGCCAGCGGCGCACAGGACGCCGCCGACATGATGCATTTTGAACAGTGCAATCGCGCCCAGCAACAGCAGCGCCTCGATCAGTAGTGCAGCGCCGTAGCGCTGTCCAGGCCGCAAGACATCGTCCTCAATGATCAGTCCGATGAGCATGGCGCCTGCGCAGAAAGCGATGAGGACGCCGCCGAGAAAACCGATGTCCGGGGCTCCATCTTGCGCCAGCGCAACGCCGAGCAGGCTGGTCGTGCCGGTGAGGTGGCTGACCACCTGGTGCTCTGAGCCCAGGTAGCCCACCACATTGACCATGCCGGCTACGGCCGACAATGCCACCGCGCCAATCCAGACCCAGCGCGGTAGCAGGATTCCCATCTCGGGTCAGGGACTACCGTTCACCGCAATCTGCGAAAACGCGCCGGTCTGCGGGTCGTACAGCGCACCCCAGAACATGCTGCCACCGTCGCAGACCTGGATCGCCTCGGTGGCCGGTTTCACCTCCGGCGTATTCGGCAGCTTGAAGGCGTTGATGTAGATCAACCGCTGGCCCTGGATCACCACACCCACGTATTGACGGTCGAACGCGCGCGGCTGGGCAATGGTGGGCGTCAACGCATCCTGCCGCGCTTCGAGCTGTTCGACCTGCTGATGGCTCGGCGCCCAATAGCCGCTGATCTGGCCGGGATGCTTCGCCGGGCTGTCGCGCGAACAGGTTTGCAGTACCTGCTCGGCGACGCCCTGCCGGGTGATGATCCACGACTGCCCGTTCTTGAGATTGGTCGGCACACTGGTCGGCCCCTGCGTGGTGGCGCAGCCAGCCAGCGCGATCACGGCAAGCGCCACTGCGCCGCGAAGTGCGCGCATCACAATACCTCCGAGGCGAAGTCGGCCAGACGCGAACGCTCGCCACGACGCAGCGTGATGTGCGCGCTATGCGGCCATGCCTTGAAGCGATCTACCGCATAGGTCAGGCCCGAGGTGGTTTCGGTGAGGTAGGGGGTGTCGATCTGTTCGACATTGCCCAGGCACACGATCTTGGTGCCGGGGCCGGCGCGGGTGATCAGCGTTTTCATCTGCTTGGGGGTGAGGTTTTGCGCCTCGTCCAGAATCAGATACCGCGAAAGAAACGTGCGGCCGCGCATGAAGTTCATCGAGCGGATCTTGATGCGGCTGGCGAGCAGGTCGTTGGTGGCCGCGCGGCCCCACGAGCCGCCTTCCTGGTTGTGGGTGAGCACTTCCAGGTTGTCGGTCAGCGCGCCCATCCACGGGGTCATCTTTTCTTCTTCGGTACCGGGCAAGAAGCCGATGTCTTCGCCCACGCTGACGGTGGCGCGGGTCATGATGATTTCGCGGTAACGCTGCTGATCCATCGTCTGCGCCAGCCCCGCAGCCAGTGCGAGCAAGGTCTTGCCGGTGCCGGCGGTACCGAGCAGGGTGACGAAATCGATCTCCGGGTCCATCAGCGCGTTGAGCGCGAAATTCTGCTCGCGGTTGCGCGCGGCAATGCCCCACACCGCGTGCTGGCTGTTGCGGAAGTCGTCGACCAGGCACAGCGTGGCCTTGCTGCCGCCGACCTTGGCCACGCGCAGCTCGACCTCGTCTTCGCCGGGCAGGTACAGGTACTGATTCGGGTACCAATCTTCATCGTCTGCCAGCACGATTTCGTAATGAGTGCGGCCGCGTTCGTTCCAGCTGCGCAGATCCTCGTTGTGCTTGTGCCAAAAATCTTCCGGCAGCTCGATGGCGCCGGTGAACAGCAGGCTGAAATCGTCCAGTGCACGATCGTTCTGGTAGTCCTCGGCGACCAGGCCGCTGATGTAGGCCTTGATGCGCAAGTTGATGTCCTTGGACACCAGGATGACCGGCACATCCGGATTTTCTTCGCGCAGCGCCAGCACCGAGGCCAGGATCTTGTTGTCCGGCAGCATCGCGCCGAAGGTGCGGCCCGGATCGATCGGCTTGATCTGGAAAAACAGGCGGCCGATTGCGGCCTGGCCCTTGAGCTGGATGCCCTGCGGATGGCTGAGCAGGATGCCGGTCTGGATCTGCTCGGCGTTGGTGTTTTCCAGCAATTCGTCCAGGAAACGGCTGACCTGGCGTGCATTGCGACTGACTTCGGAGGTGCCCTTCTTGGCGTTGTCGAGCTCCTCGATCACCTGCATCGGCAGGAACACATCGTGTTCCTCGAACTTGAACAGCGCGGTGGGATCGTGCATCAGCACGTTGGTGTCCAGCACGTAGATGCGCTTGCCTCGGGTCATTGGGTCTTCCAAGTGATGGAGCAGGGGCGAGCCATCACGCCTGCAGGTGCAGGGTGATGGAGGACGCGGGAAGCGAGGGGTGTCACTGTTTGGCGTGCGCCTTTACTGCAGCCAGCACGGCCTCGGCATGGCCGGCCACCTTGACCTTGCGCCATTCCTGCACGACATGCCCCGCGGGCGACAGCAAGAAGGTGCTGCGCTCGATGCCGAGCACCTGTTTGCCGTACATGTTCTTTTCCTTGATCACGTCGAAGGCGCGGCACAGCGCTTCATCGCTGTCGCTGATCAAGGGGAAGGTGAAGCCTTGCTTGGCGCAGAAGTTGTCGTGCGATTTCACCGAATCGCGCGAGACGCCCAGCACCACTGCGCCTGACTTTTTAAATTGTGGCAGCAATGCGTTGAAGTCCAGGCCTTCGGTGGTGCAGCCAGGCGTGCTGTCCTTCGGATAGAAGTACAGCACCAACCACTTGCCGGCGTAGCCGCGCAGGGTGGTCTGTGTGCCGCCGGACAGCGCCAGCGGCAGATCGAATGTTGCAGCGGGTAATTCCAGCACAGCGTCGGTCATCGTTGCTCAGCCCAAAGTGGAGTAGCGTACGGCGCGGTCATGCCGGGCCGACGTCCATCCCATCATAAGCAGCCACATGGAAACGTTTGGCAAGTGCATCGAACTGCGCATTGCGCTGATTCAGCGATTCGATGGTGTGGTGCTCTTTCTTGTCCACGTGCAGGAAGTACGACTCTTCATCGTCGCCATCGTCTTCGTCGCGTTCGCCGAGAAAGATATCGATGACGCGGTAGCCGTCCTGGGTCAGTTGCTCGGCGAGTTTCTGCAGCGGTTCCTGCGCAGGGTCGGCGAAGAAATATTCCCAGCGCAGCTGGCCGTCGAGATTCCAGTCGGTCTCAGAGCGGATGTGGTCGAACATCTGTTTCAGCGCGGAAATCGCGATGGACATGGATGGGTGCCTTAGAACTTCATCGGGTCCATGATCGCGTCGAGATTGAGGTGATCACAGAATTCCAGAAAATCATCGCGCAAGGCGGCGATGTGCATGTTGGCCGGCACGCCGATCGTCACCTGCGCAGAAAACATCTCCGCGCCGGTCTGCATGGCGCGGTAGCGCGTGCTCTGCAGGTTTTCGATGGTGATGCCCTGGCGGTCGAAGAAATCGGCCAGCTGGAACAGGATGCCCGGCTTGTCGGCGGCGATGACCTCGACGATGTAGGGCAGCAGGTTGGACTGGGTCTGCTTGGGGCCGGTGCGGTACCACACCAGCTTGAGGCCTTCTTCGCGTTCGAGCCGGGTCAGCATGGCTTCGAGCTTGGCGACCGAATCCCAGGAGCCAGTCGCCAGTGCGGTGACCGAGACGTCCCGCCCAACCGTGGCCAGGCGGGCGTCCACGAGATTGCAGCCGCTGTCGGCGATGCGGCGGGTGACGGGCAGCAGGGGGGACTCCGGATGCGTCGTGTAGGCGTTGATCAGGAGGTGATTTTCGGTCGGCGAAGGCCGGGCTGTAGAGTCGGTCAAAGGGGCTTCCGGCATTGCATCAGGCTGAATGGCCGCCCGGGCAGGCGCCCTGGCGGTGACCAGCATACTTGCCCGTGGTTTCGCGCCGCAAGTAACATGCAGACGGTTTCAACCCGCGCGCGCGGGCCTTTTCTTGTCACGTAAGAGCAGCAGAATCTTGTCCCTTTCCGGCATCATCACCGCGCTCGCGACCCCCTTCGGTCCCGATGGAGCACTCGACCTGGATGCCTGGCGGCGGCTGCTGGAGCAGCAGCTGCATGGTGGCGTGCAGGGAATTGTGGTCGCCGGCTCCACCGGCGAAGCGGCGGCATTGAGCGACGACGAATACGACACGTTGCTGCGTGCTGCTGTTGCACAGGTGGCCGGCCGCGTGCCGGTGCTGGCCGGTACTGGCTTGTCCGGGACGGCAAAGACCATTGCGCAGACCCGTCGCGCTGCCGCGCTGAGCGCGCAGTACGCGTTGGTGGTGACGCCGCCGTACGTGCGTCCGACCCAGGCTGGGTTGAAAGCACATTTTCTGGCGGTGGCCGACAACGGCGGCCTGCCGATGGTGCTGTACAACGTGCCGGGCCGTACTGGTTGCGACCTGTTGCCGGAGACCGTGGCCGAGCTGGCGGGGCATCCGAATATTGTCGGCATCAAGGAAGCGCGTAGCGAGCCCGAGCGCGTGGCCGCGCTGGTGGCGCTGCGCAGCGACAGTTTCGTGGTGCTCAGTGGCGACGACGGCAGCGCAGCGCGATCGATGCTGTCCGGCGCTGCCGGGCTGATTTCGGTGGCCTCCAACGCCTTGCCGACGGCGTACCGGCGGCTGTGCGATCTGGCCCGCAACGGTCAGCGCGACGCTGCCATTGCGTGGGATGCGCGTCTGAGCGAGTACCACAGCTTCTGCGGTATCGAATCCAATCCCATCCCGGTCAAGGCGCTGCTGCAGCGCGCCGGGATCGGCCATGGCCTGCGCTTGCCGCTATTACCCCTTTCTGCGGTGCACCAGCCTGCCGCCGACCGCCTTGCCGCCGACGCCATTGCGTTGGAAGCGCTTTCCAGCCGCGAAATGCTCGCGGCCTGACCCAGGAGATCTATCGATGCGTCATTCCGTTTCCCCCGTCCGCGTGCTGTCGCTCGCGTTGCTGGCGACCGCCACTGTCGCTGCCACGAGCGGTTGCAGCTGGTTTCACAAGGGCGCGCGCGGCGACTATGCGCTGGCCCCGGAAGCCCGTCCGCTGGAGGTGCCGCCGGATCTGAACCTGCCCGACACCTCCGGTGCGATGAAGGTGCCGACGCTGGCGTCGACCACGCAGCAGCAGGCCAACACGCCGCCGTCGGCAAGCGCCAATAGCGGGTTCACCGTGCCAGGCGAGCGCGATGAAGTGTTCGGCAAAGTGGGCGCAGCACTGGCCGAGATCCCGGGCCTGACCATTGCCAGCAAGGCGCAGATGCTCGGTTCCTATGACGTGAGCTACGAGGGTTCCAGCTTCCTGGTGCGCGTGGTCAAGGTCGAAGCCGGCAGCTACGTGTCGGCAGTGGATCCGCGTGGCATGCCGGCAACGGCGGCAGCGCCGGTGGCCGTGATCACCGCGCTCAAGGGCAAGCTGGGCGGCTGAGGCCGATTCAATGCGCTGGAAGCAAAACGGGCGCTTTGGGTGCCCGTTTTGCGTTGGTGCGGAGTTACTGGCGATTGATTGCTCTGCAGAACGTGCGCGGCGGTGTCAACGCGGCGCGTCTGATCGTGCAGCTCAGCGCTGCAGCAGCGGCAATTTGTTGGGCTTGCCATCCCATTCGGCGGCATCGGGCAGCGCTTCCTGGCGCACGGTCAACACCGGCCAGGCCTTGGCAAGTTCGGCGTTGAGTGCGACGAAGCCTTCCTGACCTGCCGGCACGTCGTCTTCCGGATAGATCGCGTTGGCCGGGCATTCCGGTTCGCACAGGGTGCAGTCGATGCACTCGTCCGGGTCGATGACCAGGAAGTTCGGGCCGACGTGGAAGCAATCCACCGGACAGACCTCGACGCAGTCGGTGTATTTGCACTTGATGCAGTTTTCGGTGACAACAAAAGGCATGGCGGAATCCGGCGTTTAGCCTTCCAATTCTAAAGCAGTCGCGTGATGGGTGTGGGGTTGTCGACGTTTAGGCTGGCTGGTCAGGCCAGTCCGCGCTGCCTGGCCAGTGCGAACAGCCCCGTCGCAGCCAGATCTTCCGGATGCAGCTGGCGTTCGACGCCCACGTGCTGCAGCGCCAACGCGTAGCGTTGCGCCAGCCCAGGGCTGCCGACCAGGTGCACGGTGGCGTGGTTGCCGCGGTGCTCGCGCAGTTCGTGGCCGATCAGCAAGCCCGAGAGGTAAGACGGCAGCGCCGCAGAGGACAGCCGTTCGAACAGGCCGAGCGTGCGGGTGCCGAACAAGTGGTGACTGAGTCCACCGGGCTCGCTGCTGCGGTCGACACCTTGTAGGAACGCTGCAGTGTCAGGCTCGGCGTGGTCGTCATCCATCAGCTTGCCGAGGATGCTGTGCTGACGCAGCAATGCGTACAGCTCGCCGGTCATGACGGTGGCAAACCCGGTCAGCTGACCGTTGTCGATGTACGCCCATTTGCTGTGCGTGCCGGGCAGGCAGGCGACATGCGCGCCATTGCCGAGAGCGCTCATCAGGCCGACCAACTGGGTTTCTTCACCGCGCATCACATCCGGCACGCTGGCCTGTTCGCCGGTGCTGACGCCGGGTACGAACCACAGCGTGCGACCGGGCAGCAGGTCCTCGTAACTACGCATCGCCTGGGCGAGCGCGGCAGTGTCGGCCGGGCAGGGCAGATAGGCTTGTTCGACCCAGCCATTGCGACTACCGATCATGCCCGAAAGCAACAGCGGGCCGTCCCAGCCGTCGACCAAGCTAGCCAGTACCGCGGCAAAGCGGCCCTGGCAGGCGAGGATGCCGTCGCTGTCGCGCCGCTGCTCAAGCACTTTGCCGTCGGCATCGAGCAGATAGCCGCGCAAGCTGCTGGTGCCCCAATCGATAGCGATCACGCGCTGGCCACCAGGCTCTCTGGCAGGCCCGCGACAGGCAGATCGCACAGGTACAAGCCGCCGGCCTCAGGGGTACGGGCTAACTCTTCGGCGCTGTGGTCCAGACGCGAGCTGATCACGTGCAGACGGTCAAGCGCGGCGCCACCGAAGGCGCTGCAGGTGGGGTGCTTGACCGGCAGTTGCACGATGCGCTCCACGCTGCCGTCGGGGCGATAGCGCACTACGCGCCACGCACGCCATTGCGCATTCCACAGGTGACCTTCGGCATCGATGATCGAACCGTCCGGTTCGGCATCGTCGCGGTCCAATGTGGTGAACACGCGGGTGTTACTGGTCTGCGCAGTCTGGGCGTCGTAGTCGCAACACAGGATCTGCGGGCGTACCGAGTCGCAGTAATACAGCGTGCGGCCGTCGGGGCTGAAGCAGATCGAGTTGGGGATGGACACGCCCGGCAGCGGCAATGCGCGCAAGCCGTGTTTCAGCGAAAACTGGTACATCGCCCCGCGCGCGGTCTTGGTGTCGTGTTCGTCCATAGTGCCGAACACGAAGTTGCCGTTGCGATCGGCGCGGCCATCGTTGCTGCGCGTGAGCGGGTTGTCCGCTTCCACATCGGCCAGTTTTTCGAAGGGCAGCACGTCTTCTTCGACGTTATCCGGATCGACAATGCCGATCGCCTTGGCCAGCGCGATCAGCACGCGACCATCGTCCATCAGGCCGATGCAGCCGGGGCGCTCGGGCAGCGTCCAGTAGCGCGTGTGCGCAGTGTCCGGATGATGCCGCCACAGGCGTTTTTCGCTGATGTCGACCCAGTACAGCGCCTCGCGCTGCGTGCACCACAGCACGCCTTCGCCATGGGTGCAGCGGCTGTCGACCGCCAGCACGGCGGTGTGTTCGGGCGTGCTCACCATTCGGCGATGCTGCCGTCAGCGTGGCGCCACACCGGGTTGCGCCAGTCGGGCGGGTTTTCGTTTGCGCGCTTGAGCATCTCTTCGTCGATCTCCACACCGAGCCCGGGTTTGGGCAGGGCGGCAATGCTGCCATCCACGCAGTGAAAATCGTCTTTGTTGATGACGTAATCGAGCAGGTCCGCGCCTTCGTTGTAATGAATGCCGATGCTCTGTTCCTGCAGCACGGCGTTGTGCGAGACGAAGTCCACGTGCAGGCATGCAGCCAGCGCGATCGGGCCGAGCGGGCAATGCGGCGCGAAGCCGACATCGTAGGCCTCGGCCATCGCGGCGATCTTGACGCATTCGGTGATGCCGCCGGCATGCGACAGGTCTGGTTGCACCATGCCGATACCGCCGGCGCACAGCACGTTCTTGAATTCGAAACGCGAGAACATGCGCTCGCCGGCTGCGAGCGGAATCGAGGTGCTTGCGGCCAGGCGCGGGTAGTACTCGGCCTGTTCGGCCAGCACCGGTTCTTCGACGAACAACGGCTTGAACGGTTCTAGCTCGCGCAGCAGCGCCTTGGCCATCGGTGCGCCGACGCGGCCGTGGAAGTCGATGCCGAAGTCGATGGTGTTGCCGAAGGCTTCGCGGATTTCAGCGACCTTGACCACCGCCGCGTCGACGGCGCGCGCGCTGTCGATCAGCTTCATTTCTTCGGTGCCGTTGAACTTGAAGGTGTCGAAACCCAGCGCGCGGTAGTCGGTGATCTGCTGGATGATGGCGCCCGGGCGGTCACCGCCGACCCAGCGATAGGTCTTCATGCGATCGCGCACCAGCCCGCCCAGCAGCTCGTACACCGGCACGCCCAGCGTCTTGCCCTTGATGTCCCACAACGCCTGGTCGATACCGGCGATGGCGCTCATCAGGATGGCGCCGCCACGGTAGAAACCGGCGCGGTACATGGTCTGCCACAGGTCGTTGATGCGCGCCGGATCCTTGCCGACGACATAGCCGGCCAGTTCGTGCACGGCGGCCTCCACCGAACGCGCGCGGCCTTCGATAACCGGCTCGCCCCAACCGGTGATTCCCTCGTCGGTTTCGACCTTGAGGAATAGCCAGCGCGGCGCAGCGTGGTAGGTGGTGAGGCGGGTGATCTTCATCCTTGCAGTTCCTGGTAGGCCTGCACGAAGGCGCGTGCATGTGTCTGGGTTGTTTCGAGCGATTGCGCAGGTTTGTACAGTTCGCCGCCGATGCCGGCGCCGGCGGCGCCCTGTGCGATGAAGCCGGCCAGGGTCTGCGGGCTGACGCCACCGACCACGTAGACCGGGATGTGCTTGGGCAGTACCGAGCGCAGGGCGCGTACATGCGCGGCGCCATAGGTGGCTGCCGGGAACAGCTTGAGAATGGTTGCGCCGGCGTCAATGGCGTCGAACGCCTCACTGGCGGTAGCGAACCCGGCCACCACGGTCAGGCCGCGGGAGACCGCATGGCGGATCAGCGACGGGCGCGTGTTGGGGGTGACGATGAAGCGCGCGCCGATCTCGACCAAGGTGTCGACGTCTTCGTTGCGCAGTACGGTGCCGGCACCGATCCAGGCGCGTTCGCCGAAGGTCTGCTGGGCCAGCGCGATGCTCTCGGCCCAGCGCGGCGAGTTGAGCGGGATTTCGATTGCATCGAAACCCGCCTCGATCAGCGCTCCGACATGGTCGAGCGTCTCTTCCGGCGTGATGCCGCGCAGGATGGCGACCAGGGGCAGGGCGAACGGGTTGGCGGTGGTATCTGAAGTCATGCGGTTACTCGCGGTAGAGCAGAAAGCGGCCGTTGGCGACCGGGTGGCCGGCAACGTCGGGGGAGAGTTGCGCGATCGCGCGCGGCGCTGCACGACGGCTGACGCGCAGATCGGGACGAGGACGTGGCAACGAAGGCCATGGATTCCGACCTTGACGCCGTGCCGCCCGCACCCGCGTGCGCTGTCTTACGGCCTGCATTAGTGGGCAAGATGCCGTCATCGTCGTCCACCTCCGCGTGTTGGCGTGCGTGGTACCGCCCAGGCCCGGGCAAGTCACGTCTGTTTCACCGCGCCCGGGAGGTAGGGGCTCCTGCTGCGGCGGTCGATAGCCTCGCGCGGGGAGATATGTGCTGCAAATGAAATTTTCGGCATATTCTATTCCTTCGACGAATACACGGCCGCAATCGCACGCTATGGCAAATTCCGGTACTCCCTGGTTTAACGCAGCCCGGCTCAAGACCCGCCAGCTCTTGCTACTGCTGCATTTGCACGAACAGCGCTCGGTCTTGCGTGCGGCTGAGGCCGCTAGCATGACGCAACCGGCGGCGTCCAAGCTGCTGGCGGAAATGGAAGACATGCTGGGCGTGAAACTATTTGAGCGGCACGCCCGCGGCGTGGAGCCCACCTGGTACGGCCACGTGCTGATCCGGCGTGCGCGCGCCGCGATGTCGGAGATTGGCCGGGCGCAGGAAGAAATCGCCGCGCTACTGGCCGGGCGCATGGGCCAAGCCTCGATCGGCACGGTAGTCAACCCGGGCACCAACCTGGTGCCGCAGGCGATCGCCGAGGTAAAGCGCGAGTTCCCCGACATCCTGGTGCGGGTGGAAATGGACTACAGCCGCCCGCTGGTGGCCAAATTGCTGGATGGGCAGTTGGACATCGTGATCGGCCGCATCCTGGGGCCGGAAGGGGTGGGCGAGTTGGAGTTCGAACCACTCGCCGACGAGCCGCATTCGGTGATCGCACGTGCCGGCCACCCGCTGGCCAGCCGCGCCGGCCTGCAACATGCCGATCTGGTGCGGCATGGCTGGATCCTGCCGCCGACCGATAGCGTACTGCGCGCGCGGCTGGACTCGATGTTCATGGAGCACGGTGTGCAGACGCCGACCAACGCCATCGAAACCTCGTCGCTGCCGGTGACCTCGACCTTGCTGCGCGGCACCGACATGCTGACCGCCTTGCCGGTGGAATCGGTAGCGCCGCTGATCCAGGCCAAATTGCTCACCGTGCTGCCGATCGAGCTGGGCGTGCGGATGGAGTCGTTCGGCATCATCCGTCGGCGCGATTACATCCTGCCGCCCGGTGCCGAGCGTATTCTGCAGGCATTGCGCACCACTGCCCGGCGTCTGTATCCGGGTTTGCGGGCGCCGGAGTCGCCGGTTTAGCAGGTCTTGGAGAACTGCGTCATCGGATGACCATGGCAACCGGTGCCGATGTGAGGGTATCGCGGCCGCCCTGAGCACATTTACGCAGAACATCCCGGTGGAGTGGATAACCAGCGCGCTTGATTTAGAGCGGGAAAGGAGCACCGCGCGCGATCTACTGGCACGCCCCAGTCATTTCACTCAATTGATGAAGGCGCCTGGCCAGTCTTGAAACGCGGCGTCACCGGACGACCACGGCAACCGGCGTGGATGTTCATACCGGGGCCGCAGCCATGCGGAGCCGGAACCGGATCCATCGCAATGCGCTCCTGCGCAGCGGCGGTGCACGGTATCGCCGACAGCGACACAATCGCACGCACGTCGCCCCTGATGCCTGAAACCGCGGGGCGCATCACCCGTGGCGGCGGCGCCGGAATCAGCGCGGTTTGACCTGCCGATACTGCCGGCGATCGCCGTAGGACCGGCCCTTGGTCTCCACGTTAGCGCAGAGCTGGCCGTTGCACAGCGTCACGTCGGCGGCGTTGTAGGCGCGCAGCAACTCGGCACGCAACTGGTTGTCTTTAATTTGCTGGCGATAATGGGCCAGCAACCATCCGCCACCGCCCAGCAACACCAGCAGACTTCCGACCACCACCGCGGCGCCTTTCCACAGCAACAGGCGCTGCGCCCGCTCGATACGCGTGAGTTGATCGGACAGCGATTGCGCCCCTTCGGCGATCAAGCGGCCGGCCTGCTGCAGCCGTTTCTCGAACCCGGCCACCGACTGGTCCATCCCCTGCTGCACATTTCTCACCAACGTGTCGGGAACGCGCTGCAAGGTCTGCTCTGCCGAACGGGTCATCACCCCGGGCAAGGACTGCGCCACCTGTTCCAACTGCTGCGCGAGGCGGCGTTGTTGTTGTTCCATCTCACTGCAGCGGCGCTCGAACTGCTCCATGAGTGCGGCGGTCTTGTTGACCAACGTCAGTGGGTCTTTTGTATCCATTGTGCATCCTGCCTTTGTTGTTGCCCCTTGTTACATGCTGCGCCCACCGATGCGCACCGTTTCTTGTTGCTGTTGCTGTTGTTGCTGCGCCTGCATCGCCTGCTGGGTGGCCAGCTGTTCCTGTCGATTTACCGTCTCGATAGCCTCGGCGCGCAACGCGCGGCCGGCTGGTTCATTGGCCAGGGTCTGGGTCATCAGACGGAACTGATCGCGGTTGTCGTTCTGTCCGGCGGACAACATGCGGTCCAGGAATGCTTCCGGGTCGTCATGCAGGGAGGGCAGTTTATCGGCCGCTTTCTGGGCATCGGGCTTCATCGGGACTTGCCACTGCTGCGGATCATGGCTGTGCTCACGCTCATGCTGGCGCTCCTGCCCCCGCTGAATCTGCTGCTGATGCCAGCTTGTCGGCTCGGGTGGGCCATTGTGCAGGACGAACGCCGGCACCGAGGAATCGGTGCGTTCCGGCGACAGCGCCACAGGGCGCAAAGGAAACTGCGCGTGCAGACCGGTATCCAGGGCCTGGGCATCGGTACGGTTGAGGCTGACTGTGGTGCCGGCCAGATCCTTCACATGTACGCGTTGGCCCAGCGTGGTCGCCGCCATCGTGGTGTAGAAGGACTGGTGCTGTTCGGAATGGTGGATGACGTTCATTTCAGGCGCGCTGGACACCGTGCGCGGTTTCAGGAACGGCGTGTCGCTGAGAGTGTTGACGTAATCGGTAAGCAGGTTGCCATTGCGCACGGACAGGCCATCGAGCCGGTAGGAACCGCCGATATCCGAATGCGCGCCCGGATTGACCAGATTGAGCAGGCGCCCGTCGGGGGTGCGGCCCGGATCGATGATGTCCTTGACCGGGAACAGATCACGGCGCTCGTCGCGGGCGGTGAGTTGCAGGCCCGACACCACCGACGGCGGCAGGCGCGTGTCGCGCAGGTTCATGTCCCCGGTGGCCACCGGGTCCAGCAAACCCACCGCCTGCGCGGTCCGCCCGGGCGGTACCAGTGGCGGATGGGTTGGGGTGAGTTTGAGGATTTCGCCGTCTGGGCCACGGTCGATCTTCATGTCTTTGGGATTTTGGATGCCGCGCTCATGCACCATGCGGGTGAACATTGCCGCGGTGACCGCGCCACGGCTGAAGCCGGTGGAGACGGTGCTTATCTCGGCTTTGGGATCTTCGATCTTCCAGTCGTTGGCTTGGTTGATGAACTCCAGATACATTTTTTCCATGCGTCGCCCGTAGCTGTATCCCAGACCGCCATCGAGGTCGCGGGTGAAAGCATCGTCCTGGGTTCCTACCCCTGGGACGTAGTAGCCGCCGATATTGCGAACATTTGATTTTTTAGCGGCTTGTACTTGGTCGTACAGAGTCCCGATATTGGTAATGTGCTCAGGATCCTTGTACTTATCGTTGCCGGTGCCGTCGAAGCAGGCAACAAACAAACGGGTATGCGGATTCTTCTGGCTGACCAGCAAGGGCGCTTGGAACTGAGTCAGCGCATGGCGGCTCTGTTGGTAAGCAGCCAAATCCTGTGCAGTCGCCGGATAGGTTTCCACACCATTGGCCCATTTCTTCTCGTCGTGACGCTCGTTACCCATTGCATGCTCCCTGGCGATGACGCCATCAGTAGGTTTTGGTATAGGCGAGGATCGGGTCGTTGCGGAAATAACTATATTCGTTACCCGGCTTCTGCTGCACCGTCGTCTGCACCATCGCTTTCATATACACATTGATGGTGCGGTCGTTCACTTCCAGGATGATATGAGGAGAGATATCGGCCTGCAGGATTGGTGGCAGCTGCTCCTGCGGCACATGGTGCAGAACCACCTTGTCCTTGAAGATGGCATCGAGGTCGACCAGCGCATGGTGCGGCTGGCCATCCTTGGAGCGCCACGTCACCTCGGCAGGGGGCGGGAAGTGTGGGAAGTTGCGGATGCCGATCGTGCCTGAGTCAAGGTTACCTGGGTAACCATCGCCTAGCGACGCTGACGAGATCTGTTTGACATCATCGGGATCGTTTGCCTCATACCTGCCGTCATACAGCACCTTGCAGCCATAGGTGTCATAACACATCGCCCCGAACGCATGGTCGGCGAACGGAATCGGCTTGCTGGTATCGATATGCACGGTGTTATGGGCATCGACGGGGATATTGCCGATCAGGTGAATACCGGATGGTTCGTTGGTCGGTGTATTCATGCGCGAACATCCACTCAGAGGGAGGGCGAAGATGGCGCACACAAGCAGAGGAAGCGCTGCTCGGTGCTGCGGGAAGCAATCCGGTCGCACAGCCATGGGGCCACCTGTTGGAAGGAAATACTAGCCTACTACAGCCTGCTTGCCGATATGTGCTCAGCGCACGCGACTGCCCCGTAGTCCTGTGACCTGCCAGGCGTTACGTGGCAGCTCGCTCCCTCGCTTCCATCCGTGGCCCATCGCTATAACCCAGGCCACCGTCGAAGTTGCGGGTGAAGGCATCGTCCTGGGCGCCTACGCCGGGCACGTAATACCCGCCAATATTTTTACTGCCGTTACTGACTGCCGTCTGCACCTGATCATCCAGAATGCCTATATTGGTAATGTGCTCAGGATCCTTGTACTTATCGTTGCCGGTGCCGTCGAAGCAGGCAACAAACAAACGGGTATGCGGATTCTTCTGGCTGACAAGCAAGGGCGCCTGGAACTGAGTCAGCGCATGGCGGCTCTGTTGATAAGCAGCCAAATCCTGTGCAGTCGCCGGGTAGGTTTCCACACCATCGGTCCATTTCTTCTCGTCGTTACGCTCGTTACCCATTGCACGCTCCCTGGCGATGACGCCATCAGTAGGTCTTGGTGTAGGCGAGGATCAGGTCGTTGCGAAAATAACTATATTCGTTACCCGGCTTCTGTTGCACGGTTGTCTGCACCATCGCCTTCATATACACATTGATGGTGCGGTCGTTCACTTCCAGGATGATATGCGGAGAGATATCGGCCTGCAGGATCGGTGGCAGCTGCTCCTGCGGCACATGGTGCAGCACCACCTTGTCCTTGAAGATGGCATCGAGGTCGACCAGCGCATGATGCGGCTGGCCATCCTTGGAACGCCACGTCACCTCCGCAGGGGGCGGGAAGTTCGGAAAGTTGCGGATGCCGATCGTATTGGCCTTGAGATTGCCAGGGTAGACATCCCCCAGCGATGCCGACGAAATTCGCTTCTCATCTTCGCGGAAGTTGGCTGCATACCTCCCGTCATACAGCACCTTGCAGCCATAGGTGTCGTAACACATCGCCCCGAACGCATGGTCGGCGAACGGAATCGGTTTGCTGGTATCGATATGCACGGTGTTATGTGCATCGACCGGGATATTGCCGATCAGGTGAATACCGGATGGATCGTTGGCAGGCGCGTTCATACGTGAACATCCAGTCAGAGGTTGGGCGAAGACGGCGCACAGCAGCAGGGGAAGCGCTGCGCGGTGCTGCGGGATGCAAGGAAGTCGCACAGCCATGGGGCCACCTGGGAAAAGTAGAGGGGACGTCTGCTACCGATCGATGCGGTCATCGTAACGCGGTGCTGGCGCGGCTCGCGTGCGCGCGGCATCTCCTGTTCGTAGCAGCGTCGTCCGGCATTGTCATCCGCGTCTGCGCCGTGGTCGCTTCGTCGGCGATGTGGACGTTTTTCTCCCTTTGCCCCATGCGTGCGGTGTCCCGTTGCTACCGCGGCGGCGGGGCGAGAGCGTAGCGGGTGTGCCGATGCTGCCGACCGACTGGTGGCAAAGCTTGGACTGCAGCAATGCTTGACGCTGCGTTCGTGGTCAGCGAGCGCTTTCTCAGTCGTCCGCGAAGCTCCATGACATCGGCCCATCTCCTTGCGCGCGGATCGATCGTTCCATTTCATTTCGATATACCAGTACATAAATTTTTCATTGGCTGGCGCAGAAGGACTCGCCTATACCTGTCGACCAGATCGCACGCTGAAGCGCACGTAACGTCGGGCACGCGATCGGGGGCCAAGCTGCCTGCTGGGGAGAAATGACGGGCGGCATCGCCCGTTTTTTGCGTCATCACGCCGCGCGTTTGCGCTGCGACAACCCGTTTCAATCGTCTTGCGTCCTGGGAGGGATTTAGATGTACCAGTGTTCCAGCCATGCCCCGGCAGGTACGGGCGTGCTCGCCCGCGGTTTGCCTTCGTTGCGTTACTCCGCCATGGCCATCAGCATCGGGTTATTGCTCGCTGCGCCGGTCTATGCGCAGCAGGCGCAGTCGTCCCAGAATGCTTCCTCGAGCACCGCGAGCAAGGCCGCCGACCTGGATGCGGTCGAAGTGCGCGGCGTGCGCGCCAGCCTGATCAAGTCGCAGTCGATCAAGCACGATGCCGAACAGATCGTCGATTCGGTCAGTGCCGAGGACATCGGTGCGCTGCCCGACCGCAGCGTCACCGAAACCCTGCAACGGGTGAGCGGCGTGACCATCGACCACTTCATGGCGCGTAACGATCCGGACCACTTCTCTGCCGAAGGCAGCGGCGTGATGATTCGCGGCATGACCCAGGTGCGCGGCGAGCTCAATGGCCGCGACAGTTTCAGCGCCGCTAGCGGCCGCGGTCTGAGCTTCGAGGATGTGCCGGCCGAACTGATGGCAGGCGTGGACGTCTACAAGAACCCGTCGGCCGAGATCATCGAAGGCGGTCTGGGCGGGACGGTCAACCTGCGCACGCGCATGCCGTTCGACCAGCCGGGCCGGGTGATCGGTGCGACCGCCGACGTGAACTACGGCGATTTCAGCAAGACCTACAAGCCATCGGGCTCGTTTCTCTTCAGCGATCGCTGGAACACCGGCCTCGGCGAGATGGGCTTGATGGTGGATGTGGCGCATTCGGAACTGGCCACGCGCAGCGATGGCATCCAGGTCGAGCCGTTCGTGCGTCGCACCGATGCGGCGCTGCTGGAAGGCACCAGCTTCGACAAGGTCTACGTGCCTGGCGGCGTCAACTGGCGGCAGCTCGATTTCGAGCGCAAGCGCAATGGCGTGGCCGGCGCGTTCCAGTGGCGGCCTAGCGACGACACCGAGATCTACGTGCAGTACATGCGCTCCAGTTACGACATGAACTGGCATGAACTGGCAGGAGCGCGCGGCGTTCTTCAACGACGACACCAACGCGATTGGTCCGGCCCCCGGAACGCAATTTACCTACGATGCCGACGGCCGCTTCGTCAGTGGCTCGCCGGCATCCAGTTCCTGGCGCGGCACCGTCACCGGCAACGATGGCGTGCGCTTCTACACCAACAACCGCTACGCGCAGCAGAGCACGACCACCTCGGATTTGTCCGGCGGCTTTACCCACAAGCTCACCGGCAACCTCACCGTGCGCGGCGACATGCAGCTGGTGCGCTCGGAAAGCGATTCGCTGGACTTCACCCTGTTCGATTCGATCTACCTGCCGGGCCTGACCTTCGATCTGAGCGGCAAATATCCATCGGTCGGGATTGCCGACAGCTCCTACACCAGTAACCCCTCCAATTATTTCTGGAGTGCGGCCATGGACCATCTGGCGAAGAATCGCGGCCGCGAACTGGCCACGCGCTTCGACCTGGAATACGCATTCGACGACAGTGCCTGGCTGCGCACCTTCCGTGCCGGCATCCGCGCCACCGACCGCACCCAGATCAACAAGAACTCCGGCTACAACTGGGGTGTGATCAGCGATAACTGGGCGCAGATTCCCGACACCGCCAATGGGACCGGACTGGCCGATCTGGCCACCTACATGACCGGCACCTCGCAGCTGTATTCGTATTCCAATCTGTTCCGCGGCAAGATCGATGTGCTCAACAGTCTGTATTTTCCGAGCAACGCCGCAGTCAAGGATTACGCCGGTACCTCGAAGATGATCGAGCAGATCGTGGCGCTGCGCGGGTCGGGCTGGGCACCGGACAAGTACCAGCTGCAGGACATCAACCGCCAGTTCGAACGCACCCAGGCCGCCTACGCGGTGATGTACTTCGGCAACGACGAAGCGCTGGGCGTGCCGGTGGACGGCAATATCGGCGTGCGCATCGTGCAGACCAAGACCGAGGCAAATGGCTACGGCCAGTTCCCCGACCTGTCGGGAAGCGCGGGTTCGGAAGAGCTGCGCGAGCAGTACACCGGGCAGTACTTCGCCAACAACGCCAAGGGCAGCTACACCAACGTGCTGCCGAGCTTCAACATGCGCTTCAAGTTCTCCGACGCGCTGCAGTGGCGTATCGCCGCATCCAAGGCGATGGCGCCCGGACTACACGCAGTTGCAGCCGTACCTGCTGCTTGCGGCAAACACCGAGTCCAACGGCACCGTTTCCAGGTGGACCGGTACCGCCGGTAATCCGAATCTGCAGCCGATGAAGGCCAACCAGTACGACACCGCGCTGGAGTGGTACTTCGACACCAGCGACATGATGTACCTGACGCTGTTCTACAAGAGCGTCAAGGATTACTTCTCCAACCAGACGGTCACCGAAAACTACGGTGGGCAGGACTGGCTGGTGACGCGTCCGTACAACATGGACAAGGGGCGCATCCGCGGGTTCGAATACGGCTATACGCAGTTCTTCGATTCCTGGCCGGGTTGGTTGAGCGGCTTCGGCGTCAATGCCAACTTCACCTTCGTCGACAGCAGCGGCGGCGTCAACACCGCCACCGACCCATACACGCAGACCACTGTGACCGGTGTGAGCCTGCCGCTGGAAGGTCTGTCGCGGCGCAGTTACAACCTGGCTGGCATCTACGAGAAGGGACCGCTCTCGCTGCGCTTGGCCTATAACTGGCGTTCGCGTTACCTGCTCACCGCCAGCGACGTGTCGACCAAGTTGCCGACCTGGTCGGACGATTACGGCCAGCTCGATGCTTCGGCGTTCTATCGCTTCAACCCGCATGTGCAGCTCGGCGTGCAGGCCAACAATCTGACCAACACGGTGACCAAGGTGTTGATGGGGCCGACGTCCTACACCGGCGGCGAGGTCGACAACCATCTGTACACGCGCAGCTGGTTCGTCAACGACCGGCGTTACTCGCTGGTATTGCGCATGAACTGGTAAGTGCGGGCGATCACTAACCCGTTGTAGGCAATGGCGTCTAATTGACTGCAGTGGAGATCGATCGGCGGGTCTGGCTTGAATGCCAGGCCCGCTTTTTTTGGACTCGTTCCGGCGGCAACCTGCCGTTGTGAATCGCTGTTGGAGGGCATCACCACCACTCGCGCTTTGATGAGGTGGCGGTCGCCTGTCACGGCGAAGACGGCTGGCTCGCTTCGGTGCTGGCGGCAGTCACCGAAAGACAGATGCGTTGTTCAATGAAAGGCTACCGCGATGCATCGCGGTGCCAACAGACCATCGCGTTGCCCTAGGTCGCGCTTCCTCTAGCAAGTGGCGCTTCCGTTCTCATTTTTTGAGGCATAGCACCGCAGTTTTTTTTTTCATCGCCCCCTTCGCATGTCGAGCCATCGCTGTATGCCTAAGTGGCTAGCCTTGCAGCAGGCTTGGTCATCATCGGCCTTGCTCGATCTGGGGGGGCGAGCGGTCGCTATCGATCTGTCTTATGACACCGCGGCGTCTTTGCACCGCGAAAAAGCAATTCCGGTCTTCCAGGCTGGGAAAGGAGAACTCACGTGTCCAGCTCTTCAAACCCCGCAGCGCTGTGCAGTCGTACGCGCAGCGCATCCGTGCAGCCGTTGCGTCGTTCCGCCATGGCGATCAGCATTGCACTCTTGCTCGCTGCGCCGGCCTATGCGCAACAGGGTCAATCTTCCCAGGAGGCATCCGCGCCCGCCTCCGGCAATGCGGTGGATCTTGATACGGTGCAGGTGCGTGGTTTGCGCGCCAGCCTGATCAAGTCGCAGTCAATCAAGCACGATGCCGAGCAGATCGTCGATTCGGTCAGCGCCGAGGACATCGGCGCGCTGCCGGACCGCAGCGTCACCGAAAGTTTGCAGCGGGTCAGTGGCGTGACCATCGACCACTTCATCACCCGCAGCGATCCGGACCATTTTTCTGCCGAGGGCAGTGGGGTGATGATCCGTGGCATGACCCAGGTGCGCGGTGAACTTAACGGCCGCGACAGCTTCACGGCCGACAGCGGGCGTGGCCTGAGCTTCGAAGATATCCCGGCCGAACTGATGGCGGGTCTGGACGTGTACAAGAATCCTTCCGCCGAAATCATCGAGGGTGGGCTGGGCGGCACGGTCAACCTGCGAACGCGCATGCCGTTCGATCAGCCCGGCCGTAGCGTCGCGTTTAACGCCGATGCCAACGAGGGCGATCTCAGCAAGACTGTTAAGCCGTCGGGCTCGTTGCTGATCAGCGACCGCTGGAACACCGAGCTGGGCGAGATGGGCCTGATGCTGGATGCGGCGTACTCGTCGATGACTACGCGCAGCGACGGAATTCAAGTGGAGCCGTTTGTGCGCCGTACCGATCCGGCGCTGCTGGCGGGTACCAGTTTTTCCGAGGTCTACGTGCCGGGAGGGCTCGATTGGCGTCAGATGGATTCCGAGCGAACGCGCAAGGGTCTTGCGAGTGCATTTCAGTGGCGGCCCAGCGACGATACCGAGCTGTATGTGCAGTACATGCGCTCCACCTATGACATGAACTGGGGCGATCACGCGGCGGTGTTTAACGACCAGAGCAGCGCGATCAACCCTTTGCCAGGGACCACGTTTACTTACAGCGATGACGGCCGCTTCGTCAGTGGCGAGCCTGGCTCGAGCTTGTGGCGCGGCCAGAGTGCCGACAACGACCGGGTGCGTTTCAATACCCAAAAACGTTACGCGCAGCAGACCACCACGACCACCGACCTGTCCGGTGGCTTCACCCACAAGCTCACCAGCAAAATCGCGCTACGCGGCGATATGCAGCTGCTGCAATCGCAAAAAGATACGCTGGATTTCACGCTGTTCAACACGATTTATCTGCCCGGCCTGATGGTCGACCTGAGCGGTAGATATCCATCTGCGACGATAGCCGATCCTGCCTATGCGACTGATCCTTCCCACTATTTCTGGCGGGCGGCGATGGATCATCTGGGGCAGAACCGCGGGCGCGAACTGGCCACACGTTTCGATCTGGAGTACACCGACGACGATAGCCCATGGTTGCGCAGTTTTCGCGCCGGCATTCGCGCCACCGACCGCACCCAGACCAACAAGAACACGCCCTACAACTGGGGCGTGATTTCGGATAAGTCCGCACCTGTCCCAGGTGCTGCCAACGGGCTGGCCGATCTTGCCGATTACATGACTGGGTCGTCGTCGTTGTATACCTTTCCCAATCTGTTTCGGGGCCAGGTGACCGTACCAACGGAGCTGTATTTTCCCAGCGACGCCGCGGTCAAGGACTACGCCGGCACCACGCAGCTGGTCCGGCAGATCGTCGCGCTGCGTGGCCGCGGTTGGTCGCCAGTAGGTTATCGCCTGCGGGATATTAATCATCAATTCGAGCGAACGCAGGCCGCCTATGCGGTGCTGTACTTCGGCAACGACGATGCGTTGGGCGTGCCGGTGGATGGCAACATCGGCGTGCGTGTAGTGCAAACCAAGACGGCAGCCGATGGCTACGGCCAGTTTCCCGATCTGTCGGCAAGCATCGCGCCGCAGGCGCTGCGGGACCAGTACACCGGGCAGTTCTTCGGCAACGATGCCAAGGGTAGCTATACCAATGTTCTGCCGAGCTTCAACATGCGCTTCAAGTTCTCCGATGCGCTGCAGTGGCGCATCGCGGCGTCCAAGGCAATGTCGCGACCGGACTACGATCAACTACAGGCGTACTTGCTGCTCTCAGCGACGGTCCAGGATGGTGTCGTGACGCGCTGGACCGGCGCGGCGGGCAACCCGAATCTGCGGCCGATGAAAGCCAATCAATACGACACTGCGCTGGAATGGTATTTCGACACCAGCGACATGATGTATCTGACCTTGTTCTATAAGGACGTCAGCGATTACATCGCCAACCAGACCGTCGCCGAAAACTACGGTGGGCAAGACTGGTTGGTGACGCGCCCGTACAACATGGACAAGGGGCGCATTCGCGGCTTCGAATACGGCTACACGCAATTCTTCGATTCCTGGCCGGGTTGGCTGAGCGGCTTCGGCATCAATGCCAACTTCACCTTCGTCGACAGCAGTGGTGGGGTCAATCTCGCGGTAGATCCCAACACCCAAACAACCGTCAACGGCGTTCGCCTGCCGTTGGAAGGCTTGTCACGGCGGAGCTACAACCTGGCCGGGATCTACGAAAAGGGGCCAGTGTCGGCGCGTCTGGCCTACAACTGGCGCTCGCGCTACCTGTTGACCGCCAGCGATGTCATTACCCGGCTGCCGGCGTGGGCGGACGATGTCGGGCAGCTGGACGGATCGCTGTTCTACAGGTTCACACCGCATCTGCAGCTTGGATTCCAGGCCAACAATCTGACCAACACCGTGACCAAGGTGTTGATGGGGCCGACGTCCTACACCGGTGGCGAGGTCGACAACCGTTTGTATACGCGCAGCTGGTTCGTCAACGACCGGCGCTACTCGCTGGTGTTGCGCATGAACTGGTGAGTACGCGCAATCACGTCGTCAACGTGCGCGGGCTCCCAGAGTTGAGCCCGCCACGCCCAGCCCGACGCTCTGGCGCTGCGATGCCAGAGTTACCGGGTTTTCTCGTATTGTTATATGTTTAGCGAATACCTTTCCAGGAATATTTCATTGGTCTGGCATGACGGTCGCGCCCTATGCTCCGGCCGCAGCTACTAGGTAAGCCCACTCGGGATTACATCGCATCCACGCAGCCCCGGCCCTTGTCGGAGGCGGATGCCAAGCCAGCACCAACGACCGGTAGGGCGTTCGCGCACCGGCCCGCTAAAAACTAGAAGTACATGCGTCCTGGGAGGGAGCACCATGTCAGTGCAACATCGCCACATTCCGGCAGGCCGGGCTGTGGGTCAGCGTTCGATCGGTGATTTCCGCCGCTCCGTGATGGCCATCAGTGTGGCCACGCTGCTGAGCGCGCAGGCCTATGCGCAGGATGCGACCACCACTGCTACCCCGGCATCGGATGCGACGACGCAACAGCTGGACACCGTGCAGGTCACCGGTACCCGCAGCAGCGTCACCAAGGCGCAGCTGGTCAAGCAGAACGCCGAACAGATCGTCGATTCCATCGTTGCCGAAGACATCGGCAAACTGCCCGACAACAACGTGGCCGAGGCGCTGCAGCGCATTTCCGGCATCCAGATTTCGCGTAACTACGGCGAAGGCAGCTCGATCGCCATTCGCGGCCTGACCCAGGTACGCACCGAACTCAATGGCCGCGACATCTTCACCGCCAACGACGGCCGTGGACTGAGCTTTGAAGACGTGTCTGCCGAATTGCTCGGCGGCGTCAACGTTTACAAGAACCCGTCTGCCGACATGATCGAAGGTGGCCTGGGTGGCACCGTCGACCTGCGCACGCGCCTGCCGTTCGACTACGACGGCCGCAAGATCGCCGGCAGCGTGCAATACAACTATTACGACCTCGCCGACGACGGCAAGCCGGCGTTCTCGGGCCTGGTCAGCGATCGCTGGCAGACCGGCATCGGCGAGATCGGCATCCTGGTGAACTACTCGCAGCAGAAGAGCCCGTTCCGCCAGGACACGATCTCGATCGAGCCCTGGTATACCCAGACCGACCTGCCGGGTTATGAAGGCCAGGAAATCTCGGTGCCGCATGGTGCCGGCATCAACACTACCGTCGGCGAGCGCGAGCGCAAGACCGGCGCGTTTGCGATGCAGTGGCGCCCGAACGATTCGGTGGAGGTCTATACGCAGGTGCTGCGTTCGGACTACGACTTCAGCTGGCAAGATTATTCGTTCTTTGCGCTGACCCAACAAAATCCGATTCAGGGATTGCCCGGCATCCAGGTCAACGGTCGCAACGAATTCGTCAATGGCTCGTTCCAGAACGTGCCGACCGAATCCAACACCAGCCTGACCGAGCGTCACTCGGTGACCACCGATTACTCGCTGGGTGCCAAGTGGACGGTCAACGAAAAGCTGACCCTGAGCACCGACTTCCAGTACGTTGATGCCACCACCAAGGGTACCCGGTACATCTTAGCAACCGGGCAAGACACCAGCCCGCAGTTCAACGTCGACTTCCGTGGCACGCTGCCGCGCCTGTCGGTGACCGATGCCAGCGGCGCGGAAGGTTACCTGGCCGACTTCAACAACTACGACGGCTGGCGCTACCACCTGGACAACAAGGACGACAATGAAGGTACAGAGTTCGCCTGGCGTTCGGACATGGACTTGGCGTTCGATAGCGACTTCGTGCGTAGCTTCAAGGCGGGCGTGCGTTATACCGATCGCGATGCCGAAACAAAAGGCAACGTGTGGCGCTTCATGTGTTTGAACACCGCCTGCGGTGCTGCGACCGACTCGCCATTCGCGGCTTTCCCCAGCATCGGTCTCACGAACAATCCGATTACCGATTTTTTCCGCGGACAAAGCAACACTTTTGGACGCACGCTGACAGCAGCCAATTCGGCAGTGTCTAACTATGAGCAGACTCTGGCCACGTTTGGCGCCAGCCCGCTTGTATTTGCACCCAACAACATCAACACGCAGAACGAAAAGACCTACGCGGCGTATGGTGTACTGCGTTTCGGCGTGGATGGCGACATCCCGTTTGACGGCAACATCGGTGTGCGCGTTGTGCGTACTGAGGTAGGTTCGCAAGGGGTGAGAACCGGAACGGATTCGGAGGGCGGCGGTTTGATCCCAGTCGATGTTCAACGCACCTACACTGACGTGTTGCCTAGCTTGAATTTGCGTTGGATGCTAAGTGATCAGCTACAGTGGCGCTTCGCTGCCTCGCGTGGCATTTCCCGCCCGACGTTTGATCGACTCAATCCTAATTTGAGTTTGGGAACCAACACCGGTGCAGGCGGCTCGACGTTTATTGGCAGCGCGGGTAACCCGGATCTTGAGCCTATGAAAGCCGATCAGTTCGACACTGCGTTGGAATGGTATTTTGGGCAAGGCTCTATGGTGTACGGCACAGCTTTCTACAAAAAAGTGGAGGGCTTCATCGCCAGCGCCGTGTTTGATGAGACCTACGGTGGGCGTCCAGCAGAGATCACCCGTCCGGTCAATGGCGATTCGGGCAAGATCCGCGGCGCCGAACTGGGTTACACGCAGTTCTTCGACTTCCTGCCGGGCTGGTTGAGCGGCTTCGGCCTGCAGACCAACTACACCTATGTCGACAGTGAGGCGCCAAGCCCCACTGCCACCGACACCAACGGGCAATCGTTGACGGTGCCGCTGGAAGGCCTGTCCAAGAACAGCTACAACGCGATCCTCAGCTACGAAACTTCGCGTTTCCAGGGCCGTGTGGCCTATAACTGGCGCAGCGATTGGCTGGTGACCACCGCGGGCAACGGCACCGGCAATCTGCCGGTCTACAACAAGGGCTTCGGCCAGTTGGATGCCTCGCTGCGTTTCAACATCAATGATGTATGGTCGATCTCGCTCGATGGCGTGAATCTGCTCGATACCCGTCGCGAAAGCTATCTGGGCACCGAGTCGCGCTACCGCGATTTCGTGATCAACGATCGTCGGTATGGCCTGACGTTGCGGGCCAGCCTGTAGAACGCGCCGTAGGAAGTGCGTCGCCGCTCCGGCGAACTGTGCAGGCAGCCCGTTGGACCGGCGTTTTTCCTATCGATAACCAGGTCATCGATCGCGAGGGGAGCCGGAGGAATGATCGTCGTGATCGATCCGCCTACTAAGCGCCACCTTTCCGCAGCACAGGCGTGGCTGATTGCTGTGTGCCTGATGCTGGTGTTGTTTTTCATAACGTCCGAGGTGTCAGCGGCCAAGCCCGGCATGCCAGGGCCGTATCAGTGGCGCAGCGTCGCCATTGGCGGTGGCGGTTTTGTCACCGGTGTGCTGTTTCACCCCGCCGAACGCAATCTTGCCTATGCACGCACTGATGTCGGTGGGGCGTACCGCTGGGATGCGCAGGCGCAGCAGTGGGTGGCACTGACCGACTGGTTGGGTGCCGAGGACTGGAATCTGATGGGGATCGACGCCTTTGGGGTCGATCCTGCCGACCCGAACGCGCTGTATCTGGCCGCGGGTACCTACATGCACGAACGCGCCGGCAATGCGGCGGTATTGCGTTCTTTTGATCGCGGCAAACATTTTGAGCGCGCCGAGCTGCCGTTCAAGCTCGGTGGTAATCAATTGGGCCGCGCCAATGGCGAGCGGCTGGCCGTGGACCCGCACGATGGCCGTGTGGTGTTGCTTGGCTCACGTGATGCAGGCCTGTGGCGCAGCGACGATCGCGGCGCGCACTGGGCGCGGGTGGAGACATTTCCTGCCGATGCATTGGCAGGCGCCACGGCGCGCAACCATGTCGGAACCGAACAAGCGGTGGGGATCGCCTTTGTCGTGTTCGACCCCGCCAGCGGCCGCCCTGGCAATCCGTCACCGCGCATTTATGTGGGCGTTTCCACTGCGCAGAACAGCCTATACGTTTCCGAAGATGCTGGCCGCACGTGGTCTGCCGTGGCCGGGCAACCGAAGGGGTTGCGTCCCAACCACATGGTCGGCGGCAACGATGGACAGTGGTATCTGAGCTATGGCGATCAGCCCGGCCCGGATTTGATGGCTGGTGGCGCGCTATGGAACTACGACGCGGCGCAACACCGCTGGCGCGAGATCAGCCCGATTCCGCAACCTGCCAGCGGCGATGGCTTCGGCTGGGGTGCGGTGGCGGTGGATCCGCAACATCCGCAGGTGCTGTTGGCCAGCACCTTCCGCCGACGCACCCCGCGCGACGAGTTGTTCCGCAGCAACGATGGCGGGCGCAGCTGGACGCCGCTGTTGGCGAACGCGCAGTTCGATCACAGCGCCGCACCATGGACGGCGCACGCAACGCCGCACTGGATGGGCGCACTGGCGATCGATCCATTCGACAGCAATCACGCCCTGTTCGTTACCGGCTACGGCATCTGGGCCTCGCGCAATCTGCAGGATTTCGCTGCACGCCAGCAGCCGTTGCAATGGTGGTTCCAGGACCGTGGGCTGGAAGAAACCGTGCCACTGGATCTGCTCAGCCCGATGGCCGGCGCGCATCTGCTCAGTGCGTTGGGCGATATTGACGGCTTCCGGCATGATGCGTTGGACACCGCGCAGTTGCAGTATCTGGGCCCGCGCTTGACCAATGGCGAGAGCATCGATGCTGCCGGCCAAGCGCCGCAGTGGGTGGTGCGCAGTGGCACCGTGCGCGATCGCCGCAACAACGAGATTCGCGCGCTGTACTCGCAAGACGGTGGCACGCATTGGAGCGCGTTCGCCAACGAACCGCCGAGCGGGCAGGGCGCCGGCACGATTGCCATTGCCGCCAATGCATCGCAGGTGGTGTGGGCGCCGGAACAAGGCGGTGTGTGGCGCACTACCGATGTCGGCAAGCACTGGCAACGCGTGCGGGGCTTGCCCGACACCGCGGTGGTGGTGGCCGACCGCGTCGATGCGCAGCGCTGGTATGCGGCTGATCGCGTGAGCGGGCGTCTGTACGAGAGCAGCGATGGCGCCGCCAGCTTTCGCGATACCGGTCAGCAGATCGGCAGCCCGGCGCGCGATGAACGTGCGCGCCCGCAACTGCGGCCCGATCCGTGGCGTGCAGGCGTGGTGTATCTGGCCAGTCCCATGCTGGGCGTGATGCGTTGGCAGAACGGCCGATTGCACACGCTTTCCAAACCGGACCAAGCGCGCTCGCTAGGCATCGGCAAGGCGCTGCGTGCTGGCGCGCCGCCGGCCCTGTATCTGGCTGGGCGCGTGGCAGGCGTGGATGGCATCTTCCGTTCCGATGACGAAGGCACGCATTGGCTGCGCATCAACGACGATGCGCATCGCTTCGGCAAACCATATAGCGTGACCGGCGATCCGCGCATTCCTGGCCGCGTGTATTTCGCCACCGGTGGCCGTGGCATTTTCTATGGCGATCCACGATGAGCGCTGCATCGCTATGCGCAGCATCGCGCTGTCTTACCGTGGACGGCGCTGTTTTCCGTCGTATCGCTGTGCGCCGCCTGGCTGCGCCGATTTTGGAGATCACTGCATGACCGCTTCTTTTGTTCGTCGTAGCTGCCTGCTTGGCCTGGTGTTGGCCAGCCCGGCGGCCTGGGCATTGCCAACGCTGCCGCTGCTGTTTGCCGATGGCGCGGTGCTGCAGCGCGACCAACCGATGCCGGTGTGGGGCTGGTCTGCGCCCAATGCGGCGATCACGGTCAGCTTCGACGGCAAGCGCGCCACCGGCAAAGCCGATGCGACCGGGCAATGGAAGGTCAAACTGCCTGCGCACAAGGCTGGTGGTCCGTATGTGCTGCGGGTGCAAGGCGACGGTGGCGACGTGCAGGTGCGCGATGTGTTGGTTGGCGATGTGTGGCTGGCCAGCGGGCAATCGAATATGGAATGGCCACTGGCTCAGGCCAGCGATGGTCCGCAGGCGGTCGCCGCTGCCAACGACCCGCAGTTGCGCCACTTCAAGGTGCCCAAGTCGTGGTCGGTGCAGCCCGAGGCGCGTCTGACCGGTGGCGAGTGGAAAGCTGCCACGCCGGCCAACGCTGGCGAATTCACCGCGGTCGGCTATTTCTTCGCCAAGGAGCTGCGTGCCAGCACCGGCGTGCCGATCGGCATCGTCAACAGCACCTGGGGCGGTAGCGCGATCGAGGCGTGGATGGACGCCGCCTCATTGGGCCTGAATGCCGATCAGAACCAGGGCGCGATCGAAGCGATCAAACAGCGTGACGCCGCGGCGCAGGCGGCCACCGGCAAGCGCATCGCGCGCTGGCCCAAGGTGGACGGCGAGATGCTGCAATGGCGCGAAGCGGAGTTCGACGACAGCGACTGGGACAGCATCCCGGTCACCAAACAATGGGAATCCAGCGGCTATGACGGCATGGACGGCATCGCTTGGTATCGCACCACGATGACGCTCAGCGCTGCCGAGGCCAAGGCCGGCATCACCTTGGGGGTGGGCCAGGTCGACGATTCGGACATCACCTACGTCAACGGCCAGCAGGTCGGCAGCACCGAAAAGCAGTGGAACCTGCCGCGCGTCTACCAGGTGCCGGCAGCGGTGCTCAAGGCCGGCGTCAACCACATCGCCGTGCGCGTGGACGACCTCAGTGGCGGTGGCGGCATGCACGGCCCGGATGAGCAGCGCTTCGTGCAGACCAGCACAGGTGCCAAGCGGGCGCTGAGTGGCTGGAAATTCCGCCCGGCCGCGGTGCGTGTGTCGTTGGCCGATAACAAGAATCAATTGCCCACGGTGCTGTACAACCAGATGATCCATCCGCTGCAGCCGTTCCCGGTCAAGGGCGTGATCTGGTACCAGGGTGAAACCAATGCCACCGACACCGGCGCGGTGAAATACCGTGAGCAATTCGCAGCGATGATCCAGCAATGGCGTGCCGAGCGCGGCGACAAAACGCTGCCGTTCCTGTGGGTGCAACTGGCCAACTTCAAGGCCGGTGGCGACAACGGCGAGCTGAGCCCGTGGGCGCTGTTGCGCGAGTCGCAGTCCAAGACGCTGGCGTTGCCGGCAACCGGGCAGGCGGTGATCATCGACATCGGCAACCCCACCGACATCCATCCCACCAACAAGCGCGATGTTGGTCATCGTCTGGCGCTGGCGGCGCGGCATGTGGCCTATGGCGAAACGCTGGTGTACAGCGCGCCGGTGTTCAAGCAGGCCAGTTTTGACGGAGGCAAGGCGGTGCTGAGCTTCGACCTGCAGGGCAGTGCATTACAGGTGCGCGGCGGCGCTGGGGCAGTGCAGGGCTTTCGTATTGCCGGTGCCGATCAACACTTCCACCCGGCCACGGCGCAGATCGACGGCGACCGCGTGACCGTGCGCAGCGATGCGGTCGCCGCACCGGTGGCCGTGCGCTACGGCTGGAGCGAGAACCCGGACGACGCCAACCTGATCAATCGCGACGCCCTTCCTGTTTCCCCCTTCCGCACCGATACCTGGTGACACGGAGACTTATGTCCATGCATTCCCCCGTTGCACGCGTACTCTCCCATTCCAACGCACGCCGTTGCCTGCGTCCGCTGCTGCTGTCTGCGCTGACGCTGGCCTTGGCCGCATGCCAATCTGGTGACAAGGGCGATGCCGGCAAAGCTGCCGCAACCACGCCTGCTGCAAGCACCGCCGCGGCAACGCCGGCAACTGCACAGGCGCCGGCTGCACAGACCCCGATGCCTCAGTTCGTCAGCAAGGACGGCAAGCATGCGTTGATGGTCGACGGTGCGCCGTTCCTGATCCTGGGTGCGCAGGTCAACAACTCCAGCAACTATCCCGGCATCATGGACAAGGTGTGGCCGGCGATGCAGGTGCTCGGTCCCAACACCGTGCAGGTGCCGATCGCCTGGGAACAGGTGGAGCCGGAAGAAGGCAAGTTCGATTTCTCCTTCGTCGATACGCTGCTCACCCAGGCGCGCGAACACAAGGTGCGCCTGGTGCTGTTGTGGTTCGCAACCTGGAAGAACAACGGCCCGCAGTACGCACCGCATTGGGTCAAGACCGATAACCAGCGTTTCCCGCGCGTAGTCACCCGCGAAGGCAGGTCGATCGGTTCGCTGTCGCCGCATGCGCAGGCCACCCTGGATGCAGACCGCAAGGCATTCGTCGCCTTCATGCAGCATCTGAAGAAGGTGGACCCGCAACACACCGTGATCATGATCCAGCCGGAGAACGAGCCGGGCACCTACGGCAGCGTGCGCGACTTCTCGCCGATGGCGCAGAAGCTGTTCGACGGCGCAGTGCCGGATGAGCTGATCAAGCGCTTGAACAAGCAGCCGGGCATCTGGGCACAGGTGTTCGGCGCCGATGCCGACGAAGTTTTCCACGCGTGGTCGATTGGTCGTTATATCGATCAAGTCGTCGAGGCCGGCAAGGCCGAGTATCCGTTGCCGATGTACGTCAATGCTGCGCTGCGTGGCCCGTTCAATCCGGGCCAGCCCGGCCAGTACGCCAGCGGTGGGCCCACCGATAACGTGCTGGACGTGTGGAAGGCAGCCGGCCCGCATATCGATCTGCTGGCGCCGGACATCTACATGCCCGAATACCGCATGTACACCACGGTGCTGGAACGTTACGCACGCCCGGACAATGCCTTGTTCGTGGCCGAAACCGGTAACCGCCCGGAATACGCGCGCTATCTGTATCCCACGCTAGGCCACAACGGCATCGGCTGGTCGGCCTTCGGGATGGATTACACGCACTATTCCAACTATCCGCTTGGCGCCAAGCACGTGGATGAAGAAACGCTCGCGCCATTTGCGCTCGGCTTTCGGGCGGTCAGCATGGGCATGCGGCCGTTCGCCAAGGCGGCCTCCGAAGGCAAGCTGCACGGCACGGCTGAAGAACCCGGCGAGGCCGTGCAGGAGCTCAAGCTCAACGACCGTTGGAGCGCCACCATCACCTATGGCGTGCCGCAGTTCTGGTTCAAGGACGACCCGCCGGGCAACCCCGAGCCGATTGGTGCTGCGTTGATCGCCGAGCTCAGCCCAGACGAATTTCTGGTGACCGCTTATCACGCGCGCGTGACCCTGCACCCGGCCAGCGACACCACTGCCAACATGATTTATGACCGCGTCGAGGAAGGCGTCTACGAAGGCAGCGATTGGAAATTCCAGCGCAACTGGAATGGCGACCAGACCGATTACGGCGTCAATTTTTCCAATGTGCCGCAGCTGCTCAAGATCACATTGGCGACCTACAAGTAGGCGCGCCTGCGACAACGTAGCGATGCCACATAGTTGGCACCGCTTTGAACCAACCCATGCGCTGCCGCCCCCGCGGCAACGTTTCGTAATTCCAAGGGAGTGACCATGCAAACCACCATCCGTTCCGCCGGCGCCGTGCCTGCCAACCGACGTACGCCGCTCGCCCAGTGTCTGGCGTTGTCGCTGGCATTGCTGGCCAATGCCGCGCATGCGCAGGAAGTGCACAAGGCCGCCGATGGCGTCACCGTGGTGCCGAGCGCCAAGGGCGCCGCACCGGTGCGCCTGCAAGTGGTCGATAGCGGCGTCATCCGCGTCAGCGCGGACCCGGATGGCGACTTCGCGCGCAGCCCCAGCCTGATGCGCGTACCGGTGCAGGGCGATGGCGCGTTCCAGGTTGCCGAGCAGGGCGATAGTGTGCAGCTGAAGACCGGCAAGGTCACCGCCACGGTGTCCACTGTCGATGGCCACGTCAGCTTCGCCGATGCCAACGGCAAGCCGGTGTTGTCGGAAGTGGCCGGCGGGCGCAGCTTTGCGCCGCTGAAAGTGGAGGGCAAGCAGTACCTGAGCGTGCGGCAGCGCTTCCAGTCGCCCGATGACGAAGCGCTCTACGGCTTCGGCCAGCATCAGCAGGGCTGGATGAACCAGAAGGGGCGCAACGTCGAGTTGCAGCAGAACAACATCGACATGGCGGTGCCGTACCTGGTGTCCAGCCGCAATTACGGCCTGCTGTGGGACAACAACTCGATCACCCGCCTGGGCGACCCGCGCGGCCTGCAGCCGCTGCCGAAGACGCTGAAGTTGTACGACGCCAAGGGCAAGGCCGGCGCGCTGACCGCCCGCTATGCGATCAACGGCAAGCAAATCCTCGAACGCCGCGAGAGCGAGGTGAACTACCAATACCTCAGCGATCTGCCCAAGTACCCGAAGAAGGCGATCACCAAGGACAAGAACAGCCGCATGCAAGTGACCTGGGAGGGCGAGATCGAAGCGCTCACCGGTGGCGAACACACCTTCTCGCTGTATTCGAGCGAATACGCCAAGTTGTATGTGGACGGCAAGCTGGTGATCGATCGCTGGCGCCAAAACTGGAACCCGTGGAACCACGAATTCAAGCTCGATCTCGAGCCGGGCCAGCGCCACACCGTCAAGGTCGAATGGGACCTGATCGACCCGAGCTACATCGCGCTGCTGCATCGCGACCCGCTGCCGGCCGCCGAAGCGAAGGATCTGTCGCTGTGGTCCGAAGCCGGCCAGATGATCGACTACTACTTCGTCTCCGCCGATTCGTACGACCAGGCAGTGGCCGGCTACCGCGAACTCACCGGCAAGTCGACGATGCTGCCCAAATGGGCCTACGGCTTCTGGCAGAGCCGTGAGCGCTACAAGAGCCAGGACGAGCTGGTGGGCGCGGTGGCCGAATACCGCAAGCGCAAACTGTCGTTGGACAACATCGTGCTCGACTGGTCGTACTGGCCGGAAGACGCCTGGGGCTCGCACGATTTCGACAAGCAGCACTTCCCGGACCCGGACGGCATGGTCAAGGCCGTGCACGACATGCATGCGCAGATCATGATTTCGATCTGGCCCAAGTTCTATCCCACCACCGCCAACTACAAGGAGCTGGACGCCGCCGGTTTCATGTTCAAGCGCAACGTGGAAGTGGGCGAACTGGACTGGATCGGCAAGGGCTACAAGAACTCGTTCTACGACCCGTATTCGGAAAAGGCGCAGGCGATCTATTGGCGCCAGATCAACGAAAAGCTCAACAGCAAGGGCTTCGATGCCTGGTGGATGGACGCCGACGAGCCGGACGTGCATTCCAACCTGGACATTGCCGAGCGCAAGGCCCGCACCACGCCCAACGCGCTGGGCTCGTCCACCGAATACTTCAACTCCTACCCGTTGCCGCACACGCATGGCGTGTACGTGGGCGACCGTGCGGCCGACGACAAGCGCGTGTTCATCCTCTCGCGCAAGGGCTATGCCGGCACCCAGCGCAATGCGGTGGCTGTGTGGAGCGGCGACATCGTCTCGCGGTGGGACGACATGCGCGACCAGATTTCTGGAGGCGTGAACATGGCGCTGTCGGGCTTGCCCAACTGGACCTTCGACATCGGCGGCTTTGCGGTGGAGAAGCGCTATGAAGACCAGGATCCGGCGCACCTGCCGGAATGGCGCGAGCTCAACACGCGCTGGTTCCAGTTCGGTGCGTTCGTGCCGATTTTCCGGTCGCACGGCCAGTTCCCGTACCGCGAAATCTGGAACATCGCACCGGAAGGTACGCCGTTCTACGAGAGCATGGCCTACTACAACCGTTTGCGTTATGCGTTGCTGCCGTACATCTACAGCCTGGCCGGCGACACCTACCAGCGCGATGGCGTGATCATGCGCGGCATGATGATGGACTTCCCGAACGACCCCAAGGTCCGCGACATCAACGATCAGTACCTGTTCGGGCCGGCGTTCCTGGTCGCACCGGTGACCCGCTTCGGCGCCACCTCGCGGCAGGTGTATCTGCCGGCCGGCAGCAGCTGGCTGGATTTCGCAACCGGCAAGCGTTACGAGGGCGGACAGAGCATCGAAGCCGCCGCGCCGATCGAGCGCATGCCGTTGTTCGTGCGTGCCGGTTCCATCGTGCCCACCGGCCCGGTGCAGGAATACGTCGACCAGGTGCCGGACGCACCGCTCACCGTGGTGGTCTACACCGGCGCCGATGGCCAGTTCTCGCTGTATGAAGACGATGGCAAAGGCTACGGTTACGAGAAGGGCGAGTTCAGCCGCATCCCGCTGGTCTGGAACCAGGCCAAGGGCGAGCTGAGCATCGGCAAGCGCGAAGGCAGCTGGACCGGCATGCAGGCCAAACGCACCATCAACGTGCGCTTCGTCGACGGCCCGCGCGAGGATGCCGGCGCGCTCGCGCCCAAGACCGACGCCAGCATCCAGTACGACGGCAAGCCGGTCAGCGTGTTGCAGCGCAAGATTGCGTCGAGCAAAGCGCGTCGTCGATGATCGCAGGCTGTCTTCAGTCGATGAGCACCCAGATGCCGGAACGCCGCAAGGCAGGCGCGCGCGGTTCCGGTCAGTCAGCACGGCGGTTGCCGTGCTGAGCCGTCGTGAGCTGTGCAAGGCAACCGGGGCCGCCATTGCGGTCCTTGGCGCCGTGCCGGCGGCTGCACAGGCCGCGCAGGCTTCGAAAAAAACCGCGCTCCCGCCCGTCGCGGCAGCGCAGGCCCTGCAGCTGTGGTATCGCGAGCCGGCCAATCAATGGGTGGAAGCCTTGCCGGTCGGCAACGGGCGATTGGGCGCGATGGTGTGGGGCGGTATCGCCCACGAGCGCCTGCAGCTCAACGAAGACACGCTGTATGCAGGCGGGCCCTACGATTCCACCAGCCCGGGCGCATTGGCGGCCTTGCCGCAGGTGCGTGCGCTGATCTTTGCCGGGCGCTATGCAGAAGCCGAACAACTGGCCGATGCCACGCTGCTCTCGCGTCCGCTCAAGCAGATGCCGTATCAACCGTTGGGCGATCTGCTGCTGGATTTTGATCGCGCCGATGGCATCAGCGACTATCGCCGTCAGCTCGATCTGGACACCGCGGTGGCAATCACCACGTTCCGCTCCGGCGAAGCGGTGCATCGGCGCGAAGTGTTTGTCTCCGCGCAAGCGCAATGCATTGTGGTGCGGTTGTCGTGCGACCACCCCGGCGGTATTTCACTGCGTGTGGGCATCGACAGCCCGCAAAGCGGCGATGTCACCGCGGAGCAGGGCGGCTTGCTGTTCAGTGGTCGCAACGGCAGTTTCGCCGGCATCGAAGGCAAGTTGCGGTTTGCATTGCGGGTGCTACCGCAAGTGACCGGTGGCAAGCTCAGTCAGGTGCGCGACCGCTTGCGTATCGAGGCTGCCGATGAAGTGGTGTTGCTGCTCAGCGCAGCGACCAGTTACCAACGCTTCGATGCGGTCGATGGCGATCCGCTTGCGCTCACCGCAGCAAGCCTGCGCAAGGCTGCCTCGCTGGATTTCCCGGCGCTGTTGCATGCGCATCTGGCCGATCATCAACGCCTGTTCCGGCGCGTGGCCATCGACCTCGGCAGCAGCGATGCCGCACAGCTGCCCACCGACGAACGCGTGCAGCGGTTTGCCGAAGGTAACGACCCGGCACTGGCCGCGCTGTATCACCAATACGGACGTTACCTGTTGATCTGCAGCTCGCGGCCCGGCACCCAGCCGGCCAACCTGCAGGGCATCTGGAATGACCTGATGCAGCCGCCGTGGGAAAGCAAGTACACCATCAACATCAACACCGAGATGAACTACTGGCCCAGCGAGGCCAACGCGATGCATGAGTGCGTCGAACCGCTGGAATCCATGGTGTTCGACCTGGCCAAGACCGGCGCGCATACCGCAAAGGCGATCTACGACGCATCGGGGTGGGTGGTCCACAACAATACCGACCTGTGGCGGCAAGCTGGCCCGATCGACGGCGCCAAGTGGAGTCTGTGGCCAATGGGCGGGGTGTGGCTGCTGCAGCAGCTATGGGACCGCTGGGATTACGGCCGCGATCGCGCCTACCTGAGCAAGATCTACCCGTTGTTCAAGGGCGCCGCAGAATTCTTCGTTGCCACGTTGCTGCGCGACCCGCAGACCGGCGCCATGGTGACCAATCCGTCGATGTCGCCGGAAAACCAGCATCCCTTCGGCGCGGCGGTATGCGCCGGGCCCACCATGGATGCGCAGTTGCTGCGCGATTTGTTCGCCCAATGCATCGCCATGAGCAAGTTGCTCGGCGTCGATGCGGAACTGGCGCAGCAACTGGCCACCTTGCGCGAGCAGTTGCCGCCCAACCGCATCGGCAAGGCGGGGCAGTTGCAGGAATGGCAGCAGGACTGGGACATGCAGGCGCCGGAGATCCATCACCGCCACGTCTCGCATCTGTACGCCTTGCATCCGTCCAGCCAGATCAATCTGCGCGATACCCCCGAACTGGCTGCGGCCGCACGGCGCTCGCTGGAAATCCGTGGCGACAACGCCACTGGCTGGGGCCTGGGCTGGCGTCTGAACCTGTGGGCGCGGCTGGCCGATGGCGAGCATGCGTATCGCATCCTGCAACTGCTGATTTCGCCAGATCGTACGTATCCAAATCTGTTCGACGCACATCCGCCATTCCAGATCGACGGCAACTTCGGCGGCACCGCCGGCATTACCGAAATGCTGCTGCAAAGTTGGGGCGGCAGCGTGTTTCTGCTGCCGGCCTTGCCCAAGGCGTGGCCACGTGGCAGCGTGCGCGGCATGCGCGTGCGTGGTGGCGCCAGCGTGGACCTGGAATGGGAGGGAGGTCGCCTGCAGCAGGCACGCCTGCACAGCGATCGTGGCGGGCGCTATCAACTGTCCTACGCTGGGCAGACCCTGGACCTGGAACTGGGCGCAGGCCGCACCCAGCAGGTGGGACTCAACAACAACCGATTGGTGACGCAATGAGCTTGTACGTAGGACTGGATGTGGGCACGCAAAGCGTCAAGCTGGTGGCCTACGATCCGCAGGATCGCGCCGTGGTCGCCACCATCGCCGCGCCGATGGAGCTGATCAGCCGCGATGACGGCACCCGCGAGCAACAGGCGCAGTGGTGGATCGACGGCATCGTGCATTGCTTCGCGCAGCTCGACGGCGAGTTGCGCGCGCGCGTGCGCGGCATCTCCGTGTCGGGCCAGCAACACGGCTTTGTGCCGGTGGCCGCCGACGGCAGCGTCACCGCGCCAGTCAAGCTGTGGTGCGATACCAGTACCGCGCTGGAATGCGACGAAATCATGGATGCCGTTGGCGGCGCCGCCGGCAGCGTTGCGGCTGCAGGGAACCCCATCATGGCCGGCTACACCGCCTCTAAATTGCCGTGGACACGCAAGCATCGCCCCGAGGCGTATGCAGCGATGACCACGGTGATGTTGCCGCACGACTACATCAACTTCTGGCTCACCGGCGAGCGCTTTGCCGAAGTCGGTGATGCCTCCGGCACCGGCTGGCTGGACGTGCGTACGCGCCAGTGGTCCGAGCGCATGTTGAGCGCGGTCGACGCGCAACGCGATCTGCGCACTGCATTGCCGCCGCTGGTGGAAACCGGCGCGGTCTACGCATTGTCCGATGCCGCTGCCCAGGCATTGAATCTGCCGGCCGGCGTGCGCGTCACCACCGGCGGCGGCGACAACATGATGGCCGCTATCGGCACCGGCAACGTGGTCCCCGGGCGTCTGACCATGAGCCTTGGCACCTCCGGTACCTTGTTCGCCTATGCCGATCACCCGGTGGTTGACGATGAGGCACGCTGGGCCGCGTTCTGCTCCTCCAGCGGCGGCTGGCTGCCGTTGATCTGCACGATGAACTGCACGGTCGCCACCGAGGCGGTGATGCGCATGTTCTCCATTACCCGCGCACAGACCGAGGCGATGATCGCCGACACCGCACCGGGTGCCGACGGCCTGGTGTTGCTGCCGTTCTTCAACGGCGAGCGCACCCCGGATTTGCCTGCCGCGCGCGGCTGCCTGTTCGGCATGGATCTGCACAACACCACCGCCGCGCATTTTTATCGCGCCGCGATGGAAGGCGCCACCTACAGCTTGCGCAACGGCTTCGATGCCTTCGTTGCTGCGGGTTTGCAGTTCGATACCATCCTGCTCACCGGTGGCGGCAGCAAGAGCGCACAGTGGCGGCAGATGGTGGCGGACATCTTCAACCTGCAGGTCGTGGTGCCGACCCAGCCCGAAGGCGCTGCCTTCGGTGCCGCGTTGCAGGCGTTGTGGGCCTGCGAGCGCGCCGACGGTGGCAATGCCGCGTTGTCTGACGTGGTGCTGGAGCACCTGCAGGTGGACGACGCGCTTGCCGCACAGCCCAACCCGCAGCGCGTGGCCCAGTATCAGCAGCACTATCAGACCTTCCTCAAGCACCTGCATTTCGTCAGCCCGCTCTACGTCGGCTGATCGATTTTTTTCTACAACTCCCCCAGCATCAAGGACTTCTCACCCCATGAGCAACACCGTCTACATCGGCGCGAAAGAATATTTCCCCGGCATCGGCAAGATCGGTTTCGAAGGCCGCGATTCGGACAACCCGCTCGCCTTCAAGGTCTACGACGCCACCAAGAAGATCGGCGACAAGACCATGGCCGAGCACCTGCGCTTTGCCGTGGCGTACTGGCACAGCTTCTGCGGCAATGGCGCCGATCCGTTTGGCCCGGGTACGCGTGCGTATCCGTGGGATGTGGGCAATACCGCATTGAACCGCGCTGAAGCCAAGGCCGATGCCGCGTTCGAGTTCTTCACCAAGCTCGGCGTGCCGTATTACTGCTTCCACGACATCGACCTGTCGCCGGATGCCGATGACATCGGCGAATACGAGAGCAACCTCAAGCATATGGTGGGCATTGCCAAGCAGCGCCAGGCCGACACCGGCATCAAGCTGTTGTGGGGTACGGCCAACCTGTTCTCGCATCCGCGCTACATGAATGGTGCTTCGACCAACCCGGACTTCAACGTCGTCGCGCGTGCGGCGGTACAGGTCAAGGCCGCAATCGATGCCACGGTGGAGCTGGGCGGCGAAAACTACGTGTTCTGGGGCGGCCGCGAAGGCTATGCCTGCCTGCACAACACGCAGATGAAGCGCGAGCAGGACAACATGGCGCGCTTCCTCACCCTGGCGCGCGACTACGGCCGCAGCATCGGCTTCACCGGCAATTTCCTGATCGAGCCAAAACCCATGGAGCCGATGAAGCATCAGTACGATTTTGATAGCGCTACCGTCATTGGCTTCCTGCGTCAGCACGGCCTGGATCAGGACTTCAAACTCAATATCGAAGCCAACCACGCTACCTTGTCCGGCCATAGCTTCGAGCACGACCTGCAGGTGGCGTCCGATGCCGGCCTGCTCGGCAGCATCGATGCCAACCGCGGTAACCCGCAGAACGGCTGGGATACCGACCAGTTCCCGACCGATCTGTACGACACCGTCGGTGCGATGCTGGTGGTACTGCGTCAGGGTGGTCTGGCACCGGGCGGTTTGAATTTCGACGCCAAGGTGCGTCGCGAATCGTCCGACCCACAGGATCTGTTCCTGGCGCACATCGGCGGCATGGATGCGTTCGCACGCGGGCTGGAAGTAGCCAATGCGCTGCTGACCTCTTCGCCGCTGGAACACTGGCGCGCCGAGCGTTACGCCAGCTTCGACAGCGGCGCAGGCGCCGACTTTGCCGCTGGCAAGATCACGCTGGCCGACCTGGCCAAGCATGCCACCGGCAATGTGCCCAAGCAGATCAGCGGCCGCCAGGAAGCGTACGAAAACCTGATCAATCAGTATCTGACGCGTTGATGTCCCGTGGCCGGCGGCGCATTGCGTCGCCGGCCGATGGCGGCCACCCCCGTGGACGCTCCCTTGCATGTTCCCAGGTGAACCTATGTCCAGTGTTTCCATCAACGGCGCCCCCGATGCCGGCGAGAACACCCGTTTCATCATCCTGATCAGCTGTGTAGCCACGATCGGCGGCTTCCTGTTCGGCTTCGACAGCGGCGTGATCAATGGCACCGTCGATGGCCTGAAACAGACCTTTCAGTCCACCGCCGCCGAGACCGGTTTCGAAGTCGCCTCGATGCTGCTGGGCTGCGCCATCGGCGCCTTCTTTGCCGGCCGCCTGGCCGACCGTTGGGGCCGCCGCGCGGTCCTGATCATTTCCGCTGCGCTGTTCCTGCTCTCGGCCATCGGCGCCGGTGCTTCGCACAGTTCCGGCTTCTTCATCTTCGCCCGCGTGATGGGCGGTTTTGCGGTTGGCGCGGCCAGTGTCATTTCGCCGGCCTACATTGCCGAGGTGGCCTCCGCACGCTATCGCGGCCGGCTCGCCACGATGCAGCAGATCGCCATCATCAGCGGGCTGTTCTGCGCGTTTTTGAGCAACTACCTGCTGGCCAACGCCGCCGGCGCTTCCACCGAGCTGCTCTGGGCCGGGCAGGCCGCCTGGCGCTGGATGTTCTGGATGCAGGCGATTCCGTCGCTGCTGTTCCTGCTGTTGTTACTGGTCATCCCCGAGAGCCCGCGCTACCTGGTGGTCAAGGGCCGCCGCGAGCAGGCGCTGGTGGTGCTCAAGCGCTTGTACGGCAACGCCGCCGCGCAGACCAAGCTGGGCGAGATTTCCGCCTCGATGTCTGCCGATCAGCACAAGCCCAAGTTCTCCGACCTGATCAACAAGGCCACCGGCAAGGTTCGCCCGATTGTCTGGATCGGGATTGGACTGGCGGTCTTCCAGCAGCTGGTTGGCATCAATGTGGTGTTCTACTACGGCGCGGTGCTGTGGCAGGCAGTCGGCTTCTCCGAACAGGATGCGCTGTTGATCAACGTGCTGTCCGGCGGCCTCAGCATCGGCGCCTGCCTGGTCACGGTGATGCTGGTGGACAAGATCGGTCGCAAGCCGCTGTTGTGGATCGGCTCGGCTGGCATGGCCGTCTCGCTGGCCCTGGTGACTTATGCATTCGCCACCGCCTCGCTGGACCCCAATGGCAAGCTCGCCATGTCCGACGCCATGGGCATGCTTGCGCTGGTCGCCGCTAACGTCTACGTGGTGTTCTTCAACGCCTCGTGGGGCCCGGTGATGTGGGTAATGCTGGGCGAAATGTTCCCCAACCAGATCCGCGGCTCGGGCCTGGCCATTGCCGGTGCCGCGCAGTGGACCTCCAACTTCGCCATCACCGTCAGCTTTCCAATCCTGCTCGGCAGCATCGGTCTGGCTGGTGCCTACGGCATCTACACCGTCGCCGCCTTCATCTCGGTGTTCTTCGTACTCAAATACGTTTATGAGACCAAGGGCAAAGAGCTGGAGCAGATGGAGGGCTGATGACCCCGGTTGTGCCGATATCGATATCGAAAATGAAGAAGGCCGCGCATTGCGCGGCTTTTTTCGTTGAATGAGTTAAGTAACGGGCAAAGTGACGACAGCCACCATTGCACCACTGAAGTGCAAGAACATTGGCCGGGTATGGCATAAGGTCTGTTGCCCTGACTTACTCTCGCGATCTGTGCGCTTCAGCTATACGCGGTATGGCAAATCGCTTCACACTAGACAAAATGGTCGACGAACCAGGGAGTGGTTGTATGGCAGGTGCAAGAGAGCTGGCTGAAGGGCTTCTGCTAAGTCTGGGATATTGCGTTGTCTATCTGCTTGTCTGGCATCTGTCTGTTGATCAATGGTACCTGCCGGCTGGCCTGAGAGTTGCGTCGCTTTTATTCATGCCATACCGTCGTTGGCCGTTTCTCTTAGTGGGCGATGCCGCCGCAATGCTCTGGTTGCGTGTCCCGATGTTGGAGACAAGGGATTACGCCCCGATCTGGGCATATCTGAGTCCGTTCCTACTCGCGCCTGCGGTTGCCCTGGCTGTATCGGCAATTCGCCGTCATATGCCGGGCGTCATTACCCGTAATCGCATTCTCCCCATCATGGCGATTCTCGCTTTGTGGAGCACGCTGTGTGGCATGGCGCTAAATGCCGCGCTTGGTGGCCCGATAGCTAGCTCTCCCCTTGAGATTCTGTTAAGAACGTGGTTGGGTTCATACCTCGGCATTTTGATATTTTTGCTGCCGGGTTTGCTTTGGTACCGGCGTGCGGAAGGCTATCTTCGTGACGATTTGGTGCGTGACAGTGCATTTGCCGGATGTGCGATGGCGGCATTATTTTGCACCGCCAATGTTGTCCCTGAGCCACTGCTGCGACAGGTTTTGATGGTGTCGCTTATTGGGCCAGCAATCGTCCTGACGCTCCGTCATGGCTGGCGGGGAGCCGCGGTTGGCGCCTTGCTGGCAAACCTAATTGCAGCGTTGTCTAGGTCGAAGTACGGAATCGCCGCATATGACTCCGAATTGTTCAGTGTTCAGCTACTGATTGCAGTGATTGCGACGGGACTCTTTGTCCTCGGTTCCCGGTTGGCCTTTGCATACACGCAGGCAGGGAACCAGGAGCAGGCACAACTGGAAGCTTTGCAGTTTGCTCAGGCGGGCTATCTGGCTGCAGAGCGCACCCTTCGCAATCGCGTGGTGGATTATTCTGATATAAACGTTCATATAAATCGGTTGCGCAAGAATTGTGTTGCTCAGCTGCGTGAGCGTGGGCATCACGCCGCAGCCATGGAAATGACTAGGGCAGGAGTCATTGAGTCCCGACTGCTGCATGAATATGTCGCGGGGTTATATCCGCTAGAAATCGAGACGCATGGCGTGTATCAGG
This sequence comes from Xanthomonas vasicola pv. musacearum NCPPB 4379, assembly GCF_000277895.2. Classification (NCBI taxonomy): domain Bacteria; kingdom Pseudomonadati; phylum Pseudomonadota; class Gammaproteobacteria; order Lysobacterales; family Lysobacteraceae; genus Xanthomonas; species Xanthomonas vasicola. The sequence continues at coordinate 1,976,131 of NZ_CP034655.1, forward strand.
CGCTGCGCTCACCCGTACTGGCGAGGTTCTATAACACTGAGATCCATCACGCGCTGCGTGGTCATTGTGGCGATCTATCACTTGGCTTGCAGCTGGCCGCGTATAGGTGCGCGTTAAACGCGTTCGAAATGCTTCCACAAGCTGAGCGGCACCTTGTGCAAGCTCGCACATGGAAAAGTGGGGGGGCACAGGGCGTTGTTATCAGGATCTTCGCTGATAGTTTATTGCTGGATATAGTGCAGCGCGACACAACTGAAGCGAGTGCCGAATTGCGGACGCGACTAAAAGCGCATGGCGGTATGTTTCGCCGCCGCCATACGCGAACCCTCAGTCTGCTACTCGCCGAGCCAGTCTCGATCACTTCGTCCGTGTGACAATCCAGCGCTCTCCAGCGGTGCCCGGGATGAGATGCACCGTGAAATTGTCGGTCTGATAAACCAATTGTGCGAGCGTTGGGACCGTCAATGTCGAAACCGTCACACGATTGACGTCCTTACCCATCGGCAGCACCCACAGAACTTCGCCTGCGCGACCAACCGCGCCACGCACTACGCCAGTTGCATCATTAATCTGCAGATACAGCATGCCCTCGCGTTGAAATTCATAGATCCGCCATGTCGGATCTGCCGCAAGATTGGTTGCGTGGGGCACGGACTCGCCCAGGCCCGTGGCAGCCAGCGTGGTAACTGTTCCATCGCCTGGGCAGCATGCACTTGCTGATGCGGTGCCCGCCAGCACCGCGATGGCGACGGTAAATAGGGTCTCAAATGCCAGCTTCGCCTTCATGTCCATGACTTCGCCTTCTCCCGTTCATGGGAAACGTTCGCCTGCAATTCAGGCATGCCTACGGTACGTGTTTCTCTGTAGTTACGTTAGTGGCTAAGTCAAAATTCATTGCACTTGCCTTGTGTCAATGTGTTGACTCTTGAGTAGGTGTCAGCTCTCCTGAGTTCACTTTCATAACTTTTGCTGCCTTTTTATTTTTTTATATTGTGTGGAATGCCGAGGCTGACAGATTTCATCATAGACTGAAATCATTACTGTGCATGTTCTTGGTGCCACGGTTATAGAGATTGGGAGGGTTGGGTTTTTACAGTCACAGAACTCTGTGGCAAGTAGCGGGTTATTCGAATAATGCGTGACCCGTCCGCGTAGAAGTTATTAGGTTTTCTATGTAAACGCACGACAGTCGGCGAGTCGTCCGGGAAACGAGCGGGTCATCGTCTGTGCGCAATCGACTTCGTCACAGTGATAAAGGCATTTAGGCGTGGCGTATGGCCGCGCCTTCCAATTTGGGGACGGGAAGATGAACGCAAGAGCGCAGGATAGGAGGCGCTGATCTGCCTCCCCTGAATTTATGTTACAGTATAACATATATCCGCCGCCGCGTAGTCTGGCCCCCCGTGTCATGCCTCCCCTTGTGTTGGATGTGCTGTCTTGAATCGCGCAGCGTTTTGTACTGCCGTCTGCCGCGGCTGGTCGATTGCTTGGGTGTCGATTGCTCCGGCTTTGAGGGGGAAGGCGTGATGAGGCGCCGCCACCTAGTACTGGGCGGGGCTGCTGCATTGATGCTTTCGCCGGCGTTGGGGTCTGCACAAGGACTTCCAGTCTTGCGGGGATGCAGCGTGCAGCAGCAGGGCGAATCGCTGCGCCTGGAGCTGGAGCTGGGCGCGCAGGTGGCCTATCGCAGCTTTAGCCTGTCCAATCCCGAGCGCTTGGTCATCGATCTCTCCGGCGTTTCGTTGCAGTCGCCGCGCATGGATCCGGTGCCCGCGGGTGCTGCGGTGACGCGCATACGCAGTGAGCTACATCTGGATGGGCTACGCGTGGTGCTGGATCTGCACAGCCATGTTCAACCAATCTGCGTTGGGAGGGCAGTGCGCTGGTGCTGGAGCTTGCCGCCATGCCCGGCAGCGTGGCGCTGTCCGCGAGTGGCGGTGCTGCAGCGGCAGCGCCGAGTGGGCAGACGGAGCCATCGGAGCCGACCCGCTCGCGCTTGCAGCCCTATGTGGTCACCATCGACGCCGCCACGGCGGCAAGGATCCGGGCGCGGTCAGTGCCGATGCGCGTTACGAAAAATATGTGGCCATGGCGGTGGCTGAGCGGCTACATCAGCGCTTGGCGGCCGATGCGCGCTATTGGCCCACCATGATCCGCAGCGATGACGGCTTCGTGCCGCTGCACGAGCGCGTGTTGATCGCGCATCGCCACAGCGCGGATCTGTTCGTCTCCATCCATGCCGATGCCGCGCCAACGCGCGAAGCGCGCGGCGCCTCGGTGTTTGCGCTATCGCAGACTGGCACGAGCTCTGCACTTGCCCGCTGGATTGCCGATAGCGAAAACGCTGCCGACGACATGGGCGACACCGCGCGCCTGCTGCGGGTGCCGAGCAACCCGGTGTTGTCGCAGGTGCTGGCCGACTTGTCGCTAAGCGGCACCATCGCCAGCAGCCTGGCCTTCGGTACGTTGATGCTGGAGCGCCTGCAGCAGGTGACGCATCTGCATCAAAACCAGGTCGGGCAGGCAGGTTTTGCGGTGCTGAAGTCGCCGGATATCCCATCGCTGCTGGTGGAAACCGGCTTCATGAGCAATCGCGACGATTGCCAGCGCTTGTGCGGCGATACGCATCAGGACGAACTCGCGCAGACGCTGCACGCGGGAATCGACGACTACTTCGCTGCGTTTCCTGGTCGCTCCTGAGGCGCGATCGTCTTTTTATTCTCCAACGAGTGCCCCATGTCCGCCACGCTTCCCGATGTTGCTGTGACTGAACCATCCACGCTGAGCGCGCCCTTGCGGTGGGTCGGCATGCAGGACATCGCGATTCCCGTGCATCTGGACACTGATGGTGGCGACCTTGCCGCCCGCGCCAGTGTGCAGGTCGATCTGCCCCGTGCCGAGCTCAAAGGCATCCACATGTCGCGGCTGTATCGCCTGCTGGATCTGCATCTGCAGCAGCCCTTGTCGCCGGCAATGTTGTCGCAGCTGCTGCAGGCACTGGTCGAAAGTCATAGTGATTGCGCAAGCCGCGCGGCACGGCTGACGCTCAGCTTCGAAGTGATGCTGCGCGTGCCGGCATTGCGCAGCGAGGGACTAAGCGGCTGGCGTGCCTATCCGGTGCACATCGCCGCGCAGTGCAGGGCGGGGCGCGCCACGATCCAGCTACAAGTCGAGGTGCTGTACGCGTCCACCTGCCCCTGTTCGGCGGCGTTGTCGCGGCAGTTGCTGCGCGATGCGTTCGTGCAGCAGTACGCCGGGCGCGATGCGCTGCCGCTGCAAGACGTTGCGCAGTGGCTGCAGGATCACGGTTCTTTCGCCACCCCGCACAGCCAGCGCAGCGTGGCGCAGGTGCGTGTAGATCTGCCCGTGGATGCGCAGGGCTTCGCAATCCAGCAACTGATCGGTCTATGCGAGCAGGCGTTGGCGACGCCGGTGCAGGCCGCGGTGCGGCGGCCCGACGAACAGGCATTTGCGCGCTTGAACGGCGCGAACCTCATGTATGTGGAAGACGCAGCGCGACGCCTGCGCCAGGTGCTGGTCGAGCACTATGCGAGGTTTCATGTGGCGGTACGTCATCTGGAAAGCCTGCATGCCCATGACGCTGTTGCCGAATCCGGCAGCGATGACGAGACGCCTTCCCAATAGCGGTGTAAGCAGGCGTCAGGTACTGCAAATTGCCAAGGCCGCCACTGCGAATGGCACACAACCAGGCAGGTCGGCTGTCTCAACGAAGAAGGGCAAACGCGGCCTGCGTGGCATGTTGCTATCAGACCCGTCTGTTTTCTTCGTGCTGATGTGGCTGATCTAACCGATGCAACGGCGATCGATACGTCGTCTAACCCTCAGCGCGCGATGCGCCCGAAAGATGCACTCGCATTAGCTGCGGCGTGTTGGGTCGGGGCCTCATTTCATCCCGACAAGCACTGCCACATGGCGCGCATTCGATGCAATCCACCTGTCGATACGGGCCGGCAACCAGCCTCGACCACTTCGTCGGCCGAGCGGTCATGCTCAGACCACGGTATGCGGCGGAGATCGTCGCGGCCTGCAGCACGGCAGTGCAGTCCAGCACACTTGCGAAACACCTGCGCCACAACGCAAAAGCCCCGCAATGCGGGGCTCTGGCGTTTCTACAGCGAGACGAGAGGTGGTGCTCCCTAGGGGGCTCGAACCCCTGTTTTAGCCTTGAGAGGGCCACGTCCTAACCATTAGACGAAGGGAGCGCTTTTGTCACGTCTTGTGCAGCGCGCTAGTATAGTGAGGTAATAGCCGTTGGGCAATCCTGCAACACAAGACGGAAGCGCCATCATCGAACCCTCAGTTACATCTCCGTTCACGCTGCGCGTCATTCCACGCGATCAGCACACCATCTCGCGCAAGGACATCAGCCCCAACGCGCTGCGCGTGCTTTACCGCCTGCGTGAATCGGGCTTTGGTGCTTACCTGGTCGGCGGTGCGGTCCGCGATCTGCTGGTCGGTCACCACCCCAAGGATTTCGACGTTGCCACCAGTGCCACGCCGGAAGAGGTCAAGGCGCTGTTCCGCAACTGCCGCCTGATCGGCCGCCGTTTTCGGCTGGCGCACGTGGTGTTCGGCCGCGAAATCATCGAAGTGGCCACCTTTCGCGCCAATAGCGACGATGGCAGCGGCGACCGCGAACTCGATAACGGTCGACTGGTGCGCGACAACGTTTACGGCACCATCGAAGACGACGCGATCCGCCGCGACTTCACTTGCAATGCCTTGTACTACGCCATCGAAGATTTCTCGGTACGCGACTACTGCGGCGGTTTCGAAGATGTGCAGGCGCGCCTGATGAAGCTGATCGGCGACGCGGAGCTGCGCTACCAGGAGGACCCGGTGCGCATGCTGCGCGCGGTGCGCCTGGCGGCCAAGTTGGACTTCGAGATCGAAGCCGGCACCGCCGAGCCGATTCCGCGTCTGGCCGGGCTGTTGTCCGAAGCCGCGCCCGCGCGACTGTTCGAAGAAATTCTCAAGCTGTTCCTGTCCGGGCATGGCGTGTCCAGCTTCGAAGGCTTGGAGCGTTATGGCCTGTTCGGCGCGCTGTTTCCCGAAAGCGCGGCAGCATTGAAGTCCAACCGCAGCGGCGCGTTACGCGCCATGGTGCTGGAAGGCCTGCGCAACACCGATGCACGCGTGGCCAACGACGAACCAGTGTCGCCAGCATTCCTGTTTGCGTTGCTGCTGTGGCCGGCGTTCTGCCGCACCTTGATGGGGCTGCAGGCGCAAGGCGTGCAGCCGGAAGATGCGCAGCGCCGCGCGGCCGACCGCGTGACCTTGCATCAGCTGGAGCGCGTGGCGTTGCCACGCCGCTTCTCGCTGCCGATGCAGGAAATCTGGCTGATGCAGACGCGCTTCTCGTCGCGTCAGCGCAAGCGGGTGTTCCGCACCTTGTCGCATCCGCGCTTCCGCGCGGCGTTCGATTTCCTGGTGCTGCGCCAGTTCGCTTCGCCCGATCACGCCGCCGATGTGGAGTTCTGGCGTGAGGCGCAGAAGTCGTCCGGCCAGGAGCTGGTGGATGCGATCGAATCGGCGCAGGTCGACCTGGAAGGCGAGGAGGGCGCACCGCGCAAGCGTCGCCGGCGCCGCCGCCGCACCGGCGCGCCTGCAGGCGAGTAAGGCATGCAGACCGCCTTTGTCGGCCTGGGTGCCAACCTGGGCCCGGCCGAGGCCAGCGTGCGCGCGGCCATCACCGCGCTCGGCGCGGTGCCGCAGACCACACTGATCGCCGCCTCGCGCTTATACCGCACGCCGGCCTGGGGCCGCGAAGATCAACCCGATTTCATCAATGCCGTGGCGCAGCTGCGCACCGGCCTCGCGCCGCTGCCGCTGTTGGAGGCCTTGCTCGGCATCGAACAGTCATTCGGCCGCGAGCGTCGCGCCGGCGAGCGCTGGGGCCCGCGCACGCTGGATCTGGACCTGCTGCTGTACGCCGAGCAGGTGATTGATCTGCCGCAATTGCAGGTACCGCATCCGCATCTGCAGGCGCGTGCCTTCGCACTGCTGCCGCTGTCCGAGCTGGCGCCGGAGGCGATCATCCCAGGCCATGGAACAGTGCGGCACGCCCTGCAAACCATCGATACCTGCGGGCTGGAGCCGATTGGGTAGATAATGGTCGGCTTATCACCCCACGTAATGACTTCATGAGCAGCCACGCCGATAGCAAGCCCTGGACCGTGCCCGCCTTGGCGCAGGCCAAGCGCGAGGGTCGAAAACTGGTCATGTTGACCGCGTACGACGCCAGCTTCGCGCGCACCTTCGACGTCAATGGCGTGGACCTGATCCTGGTCGGCGACTCGCTCGGCATGGTGGTGCAGGGGCACGAGTCGACCTTGCCGGTGACCACCGCCGACATGGTCTACCACACCGCCGCGGTGGCCCGTGCGCTCGATCGCGCGTTGCTGGTGGCCGACCTGTCGTTCCAGGCCGACGCCACCCCCGAACGTGCATTGGATGCCGCCACCCAGCTGCTGCAGGCCGGCGCAGAGATGGTCAAGATCGAAGGTGCCGGGCACAAGCTCGAGGTCATTCGTTACCTGGTCGAGCGTGAGATTCCGGTCTGCTCGCATTTGGGGCTAACCCCACAATCGGTGCTGCGTTTCGGCGGCTATAAGGTGCAGGGCCGGGGCGAAGCCGGCGAGCAGTTGCGCCGTGATGCGCAGGCAGTGGTCGATGCCGGTGCCAGTCTGGTGGTGCTGGAATGCGTGCCGACGCCGATTGCCGCGCAGATCAGCGCCGAACTCAGCGTGCCCACCATCGGCATCGGCGCCGGCCCCGGCTGCGACGGCCAGGTGCTGGTGATGCACGACATGCTGGGCCTGGACAGCGGCCATCGCCGGCCGAAGTTCGTCAAGGATTTCCTCGCCGAAGGCGGCTCGGTCGCCGGCGCGGTGCGTGCCTACGCGCAGGCCGTGCGCGACGGCAGCTTCCCCGATGCAGAGCACGCGTACGCCGCATGATCCAGACACTCACCGATCTTTCCGCGCTGCGTGCCCTGGTCAATGGCTGGAAGCGCGAGGGCCTGCGTGTGGCGCTGGTGCCCACCATGGGCAACTTGCACGCCGGGCATTATTCGCTGGTGATGCTGGCGCGCCAGTACGCCGACCGCGTGGTCTCCAGCGTGTTCGTCAACCCGACCCAGTTCGGGCCGAACGAAGATTTCGCGCGCTACCCGCGCACGCCCGAGGCCGATCTGCGTGGCCTGGAAGATGCCGGCTGCGATGCACTGTGGTTGCCGGACGTGGGCACCATGTATCCGCTCGGCACCGCACTGGCCACACCGATCCACGCGCCCGGCGTCAGCGATGTGCTGGAAGGTGAATGCCGGCCGGGGCATTTCGATGGCGTGTGCACCGTGGTGGCACGGTTGTTCAACCAGGTGCAGCCGGACGTGGCCGCCTTCGGCAAGAAGGATTACCAACAGTTGGCGGTGATCCGGCAGATGGTGGCCGACCTGGCGTTTCCGATCGAGATCCTGGGCGGCAGCATCGTGCGCGAGGCCGATGGCCTGGCGATGAGCTCGCGCAACCAGTATCTGTCGGCCGAAGAGCGCCCGACCTCGACCAAGATCCGCAAGGTGCTGCTGCAGATGCGCGACAGCTACGCCGCCGGTACACCGCGCGCGCAAGTGGAAGACGCCGCCAGCCACGCGCTGGAGCAAGCCGGCTTCCGGGTCGATTACGCGGTTGTGCGTTTGCCCGACTTGAGCGAGCCGGGCGACAGCCACACCGGTGCGCGCGTGGCCTTGATCGCGGCCCGCCTGGGCAACACGCGTTTGATCGACAACCTGGAATTCTGAGCAGGCTGACGCTGCGTGCGCAGCGCCTGAGCTCGGCTGGTAGCGCCAGCGCGCCAGTGCATGTGCGCCTTCGCGGAGCGCGCGCCTGAAGCCCTCACCACCGGCCGCAGCGCGAACCGGTGGGGACGAGTGCTTTCCGCTAAAATGCCGGCTTTCCTTTTGTCGTTGCCTGCGTCCATGCATCTGTCCCTGCTGAAAGCCAAGATCCACCGCGCCACCGTCACCCACTCCGAGCTCAACTACGAAGGCTCGATCGCTATCGACGGCCTGCTGCTGGAAGCGACCGGCATCCGCGAATTCGAACAGGTCCATATCTGGGACGTCACCAACGGTGCGCGTTTCAGCACCTATGCCATCCGCGCCGAAGACGGCAGCGGCATCATGTCGCTCAACGGCGGCGCTGCGCGTCATGTGCAGGTGGGCGATCTGATCATCGTGGCGGCATTCGCCAGCATGAGCGAAGACGAAGCCAAGACCTTTAAGCCCAATCTGGTATATGTGAACGCGCACAACGCGATCTCCCACACCAACCACAGCATCCCCACGCAGGCCGCATGACACACACCAACGGATTCGACGCGCTTCACGCCCACGCTCAGCGCCTGCGCGGCGCTGCCATCCCCGCATTGCTTGCCGCCGAGCCGGAACGGCCGACGCAATACGCCAGGCAAGTCGGTCCGTTGTATTTCAATTTCGCCCGGCAGAAGTACGACCGCGCCGCGCTGGATGCCTTGTTCACCATCGCCCGCGAGCGCGATCTAGCCGGCGCATTCCAGCGCCTGTTCCGTGGCGAGCAGGTCAATGTCACCGAACAGCGCGCGGCCTTGCACACCGCGTTGCGTGGCGATTTGACCGACGCGCCGGTGGCATCGGAGGCCTATGCCACCGCTGCCGACGTGCGCCAACGCATGGGTGCGTTGATCCAGCAACTGGAAGCCACCGACGTCACCGATATCGTCAGTGTCGGCATCGGTGGCTCGGACCTGGGCCCGCGTCTGGTTGCCGATGCGTTGCGTGCGCCGTCCGGTGCGCGCTTCCGCGTGCATTTTGTCTCCAATGTGGATGGCGCAGCGATGCAGCGTACGCTGGCCACGCTGGACCCGGCACGCACCGCCGGCATCCTGATTTCCAAGACCTTCGGCACCCAGGAAACCCTGCTCAACGGCAGCATCCTGCATGCCTGGCTCGGTGGCAGTGAGCGGCTGTACGCAGTCAGTGCCAATCCCGAGCGCGCCGCCAAGGCCTTCGACATCGCACCCGGCCGCGTGCTGCCGATGTGGGACTGGGTGGGCGGGCGTTATTCGCTGTGGTCGGCGGTGGGCTTCCCGATTGCATTGGCGATCGGCTTCGAACGTTTCGAACACTTGCTGGAAGGCGCCGCGCAGTTCGATGCGCATGTGCTCAATACGCCGCTGGAAGAAAACGTCGCGGTGCTGCACGGCCTGACCGCGGTGTGGAACCGCAACCTGCTCGGGAGCGCCACGCATGCGGTGATGACCTATGACCAACGCCTGGCCTTGCTGCCGGCGTATCTGCAGCAGTTGGTGATGGAGAGCCTGGGCAAGCGCGTCAAGCTCGACGGCTCGGCGGTGGACAGCGACACCGTGGCGGTGTGGTGGGGCGGTGCGGGCACCGATGTACAGCACAGCTTCTTTCAGGCGCTGCACCAGGGCACCAGCGTGGTGCCGGCCGATTTCATTGGCACCGTGCACAACGACGACCCGTACGCGGAAAACCACGTCGCGCTGATGGCCAATGTGCTCGCGCAGACCGAGGCGCTGGCCAACGGCCAGGACAGCAGCGACCCGCACCGCAGTTATCCCGGCGGGCGTCCAAGTACGGTAATCCTGCTCGATGCGCTCACCCCGCAGGCGCTGGGCGCGCTGATCTCGATGTACGAGCACAGCGTGTACGTGCAGTCGGTGATGTGGGGCATCAATGCATTCGATCAGTTCGGCGTGGAGCTGGGCAAGCAGCTGGCCAGCCAGTTGCTGCCGGCGCTGAAGGGCGAATCGGCCGATGTGGCCGACCCGGTGACGCGCGAGCTGCTGAGCAAGCTGCGCGGCTGAGCATTGCGCATCGCGCTTACAGAGAACGGGGCCTGCGGGCCCCGTTTTTATTTTGGACGACATGACCGACTGCGCTGAGGCCAAAATAGGCAAATTTCCTAAATTGGGAATTTGAGAGTAGGCTGATCGCCATTACTCCGCGCCGGACTGCCGCCATGTCGCGCTTCCAGGATTTGCCCGAGCTCGAAAAATCCCCCGCCGCCGACATCAAGGTGAAGGGCTGGCCCAGCCTGATGCGCAAGGTGCGCTCGCACGGGGCGGTGGTCATCACCAACCACAATCACCCCGAGGCGGTGGTGGTGGATGCCGAGGAGTATCGGCGCCTGGTCAATCAGGCGAGTGCGGCGGCGGCGGCCTCGGCGCGTGCGCAATCGCTGCAGGTGTTGCAGGCGAAGTTCGATGCGCATCTTGCGGCAGCCACTGAAGGTGCAGGCCTGGCCAAGGCGATCGCCACGCCGGCACGCCGCGGCCGCAAGGTCACCCTGGGCCCGTCGCTGTAACCGATGGGCAATCTCCTGGTGCTGGCCGGCGTCAACGGCGCCGGCAAGAGTTCGTTGTTGGGCCGTTTTCTGCAGGAGGATGGCGCTACCTGGTTCAATCCCGATGCGTTTACCAAAGAACTGATCGAGCAAGGCTGGGCACCTGCAGAGGCGAACGCGCAGGCCTGGGAAGAAGGCGTGCGGCGGCTTCGCCAGGCCATGGCCGATGGCAGCGATTTCGCGTTCGAAACCACGCTGGGTGCGACGACCATTCCGCGCCTGCTGCGCGAGGCGTGCGCGCAGCACACAGTGGCGGTCTGGTTCTGCGGGTTGGCGACGGTGGACCTGCATATCCAGCGTGTGGCCGCGCGCGTTGCGGCCGGCGGTCACGCTATTCCCGAACACAAGATCCGCGAGCGTTACGACACCTCGCGTGCCAACTTGATCGCGTTGCTGCCGCATCTGGCAGTGCTGCATGTTTACGACAACAGCGCACCGGCCGACGCGGCGGGGCAGGCGTCGCCCATGCTGGTACTGGAATTGGACCGCCTCGGCCTGCATTACCCGCAAACGCCGGAAGGATTGGTGCAGGTGCCCGATTGGGCCAAGCCCATCGTGATGGCGGCGCTGGAGACGCACCGCATGCCCTGACGTGCGCCCCCGCGCCGAGTGCGCGAGGCTGGCCTAACTCGACCGACGGGATGGCGACGCAATCGCTGTTGCGCGCTATGCATTGGACGTGCGTCGGTGCCGCGTGTCTGCGGCGCGTGCTGACAGGCCCCGGTTTGCGTTATTCGGAAGGCGTCGATTGCTAACGGCGAGGGCTCGCCAGAGCGCGGGTCGGTCGGACCCGCGCAGCAACGCAAACCTGCGTATGTTCCAACGACCGCTCGCAGCGCTTCTGTGCGCACTGCGAGCGGTCGTACCGCAGGCTTAGGCCTTGCCCAATTGCACTGCCACCGGGTCGCCGGTGAGATAACCCACGGCTCCACCGAAGCGGTCCTTGTAGTTGGCGCGGACCAGCGGGTCCAGCATAGCCTTGACGGTGTCGTGCAGCGGGCTCTCCCAATCACCGGGGTGCTGGAAGTTGCTCATTACATAGGTCCAGCCGTGGATCTCGTCGACGGCGTGCAGGCCGGTCGATTCGGCGCCCGCCGGCACCGACAGCACGCGCGTCAGCGTGCCGCTGTCCACGTTGTAGGCCCACAGGAAATTGTTGACGTGCAGGCTGCTGTCTTCGCCGATAAACAAGGTGCGCAGCGACTCGGAGAATTTGAGGTTGTCCGGGTTGGCGATCCGGTCCGGGTCGGCCAGATTGCCCAGCGCATCGGCCTTGGCCAGGTTGTGGCCGGTGAGCGCGGCCGGCGCGGCCATGTCGATCGGCACCCAGTCGCTGTGGATCGGCGCGCCGTGACTGTCGCGCTGGCCGCCACGTAGGTTTAAGGCATAGACCGCACCGGCTTCCGGGCCTTGTACTTTTACATCGCCCGAGCCGTTGAGCATGCTGGTGACGATGTAGGACATCGCCATGTAGGCGACCTTGTCATGCGCGTTGACGGTGGTGCCTTCGAGCTTTGTGAAGCCCAGGCTACCGCCGGCCAGCGCGGCATAGCGATGGGTTTCCAGATAGGTGGCGGCCTTTTCCATGCCGGGCTTGATGCGGATCCAGTTGAAGGTGCCGTTGAACGGGATCTTGGTGAACGCGGCATCGCCCGGGTCGCTCAGGTGCACGTCGAGGATGTCGGCGGCGGTGAGGCGGTCGGCCATGGCCTGGATCTCGGCACTGGTGGCGTGGCCGAGCTTGATCCAGCTCAGCGTGGCCGCACCCGGGCCGATGCCCGAGGTCTGGTGCCACTTGCCGACATACAAGGTGCCGGCAGAGAGGTCCGCCTTGCGGTCGGCGATAAACATGAAGAGTCCGCCATTGGTGGCGTCGTCGCCCATCAACACGGTGCGTTGGTCGGGCATCACCTGCACCAGTTCGTGCGAGATGCGGCCCAGGCAATAGTGCTTGCGCACGCTGCCGGTGCCGTCCGGGTGCACGGTGATTTCCGGTAGATGACCGTAGTGGTAGGGATTGGCTTTTTCCGGGTTGCCGTACAGATGCGTGCTGTAGCTGCGGAACTGGGTGTTGCCGGCCAATGCGGTGGCGTCGGGCTCGTACTCTTCGCTGGACAGGTGGGTATTCCACGGCGACAGGCTGGCGCCGCAGGTGGTCCATAGCCCATGCACTGGCGCGGTATCGACGTTGTGGTACTTCACCAGCGAGAGCTTGCCGGTGGCCGGATCCTGATCCAGCGTCAGCACCGCGATCGGCGCGGGCAGGTGGCGGTTGGTGTCATTGCCGGCCTGGTCGCGGGTGGTGTATTCGAACTGCACCACCGCGAACACGTGGTTGCCTTTGACGCCCGGCACTTTGGCATGGGGCAGGGTCAGCAGCGAGGAGCCGTCCGGGCAATCGGAAAAGAACGGACGTTCGGCACCAGGTTTGGAGCGGTCGATGATCGGGCGATGCTGGATGTCGTAATAGCCGCCTGCCAGCACGGTGCCGCCGTTGCCGTCCGGCACTTGGTCGCCGGTAATGAAGAACGGGTGGTAGGCCAGCGCATAGCGCTGCGTGCTGCCGTCGCTGCGGGTCACGCTGAGTGCCGAGCCGACCGTGGTGGTAGCCATGGCCGCCGGGTTGGCCAAGCTCGGTGCCGGCATGCCGTGGAAGGTGGCCGAGACCAGGCGGGTCGGATTGTCCGATGGTCGCAGCGGGCGCGCGGCCGATGCCGCACCGCCAAGTTGCTGGAGGGCGGCGGCGCTGGCGTTGCCCAGCGGCAACAGGGGAACAGCCGCCAGCAACTGCATCAGGCGACGACGGGAGGGGTTGGGGGAGGCAGACATCGAAACTCCAGGCAAAGGCAACGATCAACGATGGCAACGGCGCATCGGCAAGCCGATCACGCTAGGCCAGCGATATGACAGTTGTTTGACGACGGTCTCACCCATTGGCCGGCCTTCGCATGCTGCGACGCAAGCGAGCGCTGGCGGGGGGCAAATACATGCATGTGCTGCGCACTGATCAAACCTGCAGGTGGTGCGGCGCAGCAAAGTGCCTGGTCCGTCAATGCCTGGCGCGGCAGCGGATTAGGTGGTTTTGCGCGGTTTCACCGCTGCTATCGGTATTCCAAGGCTATAGCCGCGTCCAATAAGTTGCCCGTGGATTGGCATACGGTCAGCTTTGGTTGACAGGGTAGGGGAATCACGCAAGCGTACGCCGCCTAATGGCCTGCGGCGCAACGCATCGCCGTGGGAGAACCACCCTGGAGAACCAAATCTTGGACAAGCTGCTCCGTCGTACCGCCGCGCCCGTCGCGCGTCGCGCCCTCTGCCTGGCAACCGCTGCGGCAGTGCTGATGTTGGCCGCCTGCCAAGGCAAGGACACCGCTGCCGAGGCGAGCAAGACCGCACCGACCACCGCGCCTGCCGAGTCGTCGACCACCATCCATCCGGACCAGTGGCCGTCGCCGAAGTGGCCGTTCGCGCAGGACGCGGCACTAGAGCAGCGCATCACCGATGTGATGGCCAAGATGAGCGTGGAAGAAAAGGTCGCTCAGACCATCCAGGGCGACATCGCCAGCATGACCCCGGACGACGTGCGCAAATACCGCATCGGTTCGGTGCTGGCCGGCGGCAATTCCGATCCCGGCGGCAAATACAACGCCAGCCCGGCCGAATGGTTGAAGCTGGCCGACGCGTTCTATGAGGCGTCGATGGACACCTCCAAGGGCGGCAATGCGATTCCGATCATCTTCGGCATCGATGCGGTGCACGGCCAGAGCAACATCGTCGGCGCCACGCTGTTTCCGCACAACATTGGCCTGGGTGCCACGCGCAACCCGGACCTGATCAAGAAGATCGGCGAAGTCACCGCTGCCGAAACCCGCGTCACCGGCATGGAGTGGACCTTCGCGCCAACAGTGGCCGTGCCGCAGGACGACCGCTGGGGCCGCACCTACGAAGGCTATTCCGAGTCGCCGGACGTGGTGGCCAGCTTCGCCGGCAAGATGGTCGAAGGCGTGCAGGGCATGCCGGGCACGCCGCAGTTCCTGGACGGTAGCCACGTCATTTCGTCGGTGAAGCATTTCGTCGGCGACGGCGGCACCACCGATGGCAAGGACCAGGGCGACACCAAGGTGTCCGAAGCCACCATGCGCGACATCCACGCTGCCGGCTATCCGCCCGCAATTGCCGCTGGCGCGCAGAGCGTGATGGCCTCGTTCAACAGTTTCAACGGCGAAAAGATGCACGGCAACAAGGTCATGCTGACCGACGTGCTCAAGGGCCGCATGAATTTCGGCGGTTTCGTGGTCGGCGACTGGAATGGCCACGGCCAGGTCAAGGGCTGCACCAACCAAAATTGCCCGGCCTCGTTCATTGCCGGTGTCGACATGGCGATGGCCGCCGACAGCTGGAAGGGCATCTACGAAACCGAACTGGCCGCAGTGAAGTCGGGCCAGATCTCGGCCGAGCGTCTGGACGATGCCGTGCGCCGCATCCTGCGCGTCAAGATGCGTCTGGGCCTGTTCGAAGCCGGCAAGCCGTCCAATCGCCCGCTCGGTGGCAAGTACCAATTGCTGGGCGCACCGGAACACCGTGCGATCGCCCGCCAGGCGGTGCGCGAGTCGCTGGTGCTGCTGAAGAACCAGGCCGGCATCCTGCCGCTGGATCCGACCAAGCGCGTGCTGGTGCTGGGCGACGGTGCCAACGACATGGGCAAGCAGTCCGGCGGCTGGACCCTGAACTGGCAGGGCACCGGCACCAAGCGCAGCGACTACCCCAACGGCACCACCATCTGGGAAGGCCTGGACAAGCAGATCAAGGCTGCCGGCGGCAGCGCAGAGCTGGCTGTGGATGGCGCCTACAAGACCAAGCCTGACGTGGCTGTGGTGGTGTTCGGCGAAAACCCGTATGCCGAATTCCAGGGCGATATTGCCACCCTGCTGTACAAGCCGGGCGACGAGAGCGAGCTGGCCTTGATCAAGAAACTCAAGGCCGACGGTGTCCCGGTGGTGGCGGTGTTCCTGAGCGGGCGTCCGCTGTGGATGAATCAGTACATCAACGCATCCGACGCGTTCGTGGCTGCGTGGTTGCCGGGTTCCGAAGGTGAGGGCATTGCCGATGTGCTGCTGCGCAAGGCCGATGGCACGGTGCAGAACGACTTCAAGGGCAAGCTGAGCTTCTCCTGGCCGAAGACCGCGGTGCAGTTCGCCAACAACGTCGGCCAGAAAGACTACGACCCGCAGTTCAAGTTCGGCTTCGGCCTGACTTACGCCGACAAGGGCGACCTGGCCGCGTTGCCGGAAGAATCGGGCGTGTCCGGTGAGCAGTCGGTGGGCGGGGTGTACTTCGTGCGCGGCAAGCCGGCGCTGGGCATTGCGATGCAGCTGTCCAACGCCGGCCAGGCCAATATGCCGGCGACCACGCTGCCGGTGGGTCTGTCCGATGGCAGCCTGAAGATGACCGCGGTCGATCACAAGGCGCAGGAAGATGCGCGCCGTCTGGTGTGGTCCGGCAGTGCGGCGTCCAGTGTGTTGCTGGTGTCTGGCAAGCCGGTGGACGTCTCGCGTGAGAGCAACGGCGACGTGCAGCTGCAGCTGACCCTGCGCCGCGACAGTGCGGTGACCGCGCCGGTGTGGCTGGGCGTGGGCTGTGGCGACAAGTGCGGTGGCCGCGTCGATGTGCGCAAGACCCTGGCCGCGCTGCCGCAGGGCCAGTGGAAAGTGGTCGGTGTGCCGCTCAAGTGCTTTGCAGTGGCCGGCGCCGATGTGACCAAACTGACCCAGGTCGCCAGCATCGAAAGCGCTGCTGCGCTGAACCTGTCGGTGTCGAAGGTCTCGCTGGGCGCGCTCAACGAAGCCGAAGTCAGCGTCGACTGCCCGGTCAAGTAAGCAGCATTTCCGCAGGCGTGCGTGCGCGCCCGCGGTAGATCGGATGAAACAGGTGCGTCGCCAGTGCTGGCGACGCATTACAGCGGCCACCCTGATCGGTGGTGTCATCAGCCGCCGCGGGACGCGCGCGTCGATCGGCCCGGATGGCCTGCAGCTGCGGTTCGCCGCGCTGCCGTGGCGCACGCGGTGCGTTGCGGCGGCATTCTGCAGGCTCGCCTGGCGTTCGATGCACACCCCAGAGCCAGACAGGAGAGTGCAGTGGGTTTGGCGACGTTGGATATCGTGATCGTGCTGGTCTATCTGACCGGCATCTTCGTACTCGCGCAGTGGGTGTCGCGCGAGAAGGCAGGCCACAGCAAGAGTGCCGAAGATTACTTCCTGGCCAGCAAGTCGTTGCCGTGGTGGGCGATCGGCGCATCGCTGATTGCCGCGAACATCTCCGCCGAACAGATCATCGGCATGGCCGGTTCGGGTTATGCGATCGGCCTGGCGATCGCGTCCTACGAATGGATGGCGGCGCTGACGCTGCTGATCGTCGGCAAGTTCTTCCTGCCGATCTTCCTGCGCAACGGCATCTACACCATGCCGCAGTTTCTGGAAGAGCGTTACGGCAAGTGGATCCGCACGCTGATGGCGGTGTTCTGGCTGCTGCTGTACGTGTTCGTCAACCTCACCTCGATCCTGTGGCTGGGGTCGATCGCGGTCAGCCAGGTCACCGGCATGGACCAGACCTTGGCGCTGGCATTGATCGGCGTGTTCGCGCTGGTCTACCAGCTGTACGGCGGGCTGAAGGCGGTGGCGCTGACCGACATCGTGCAGGTCACGTTGTTGGTGCTGGGCGGCTTGCTGGTGGCGGGGCTGACCCTGGCGCGTATCGGCGATGGGGCTGGCGTGCTGGCCGGCTTCCAGCACCTGTGGAGTGCGCACCCCGAGCACTTCCATATGATCCTGACCAAGGACAACCCGTTCTACAAAGACCTGCCGGGCCTGAGCGTGCTGCTGGGCGGGATGTGGGTGATGAACATCAGTTACTGGGGTTTCAACCAGTACATCATCCAGCGCGCGCTGGCCGCCAAGAACATCGGCGAGGCGCAGAAGGGCATGGTGTTTGCTGCGTTCCTGAAGCTGCTGATGCCGTTGGTGATCGTGGTGCCGGGTATCGCGGCAGTGGTGCTGGCGCCGGATCTGGCCAAGCCCGATCAAGCCTATCCGACCATGATGCAGCTGTTGCCTACCGGCATCCTGGGCCTGGTGTTTGCCGCGTTGGTGGCGGCGATCGTGGCCTCGCTGGCCTCGAAGATCAATTCGGTGGCGACCATCTTCACCCTGGATTTCTACGCCAAGTTCCGCCCGCAGACCGAACAGAAACAGTTGGTGCGCGTGGGCCGTATTGTTGCCGCCGTCTCGGTGCTGATCGGCATCCTCACCGCGCGGCCACTGCTGGGTAACTTCGATCAGGGCTTCCAGTTCATCCAGGAATTCACCGGCTTCTTTACCCCCGGCGTGGTGGTGATCTTCATGCTGGGCCTGTTCTGGAAGCGTGCCAATGAAGCCGGCGCGCTGACCGCAGCGATCGGCTCGGTGGTGCTGTCGTTCGCGCTCAAGTTCGCCTGGCCGGAACTGCCGTTCATGGACCGCATCGGCGTAGTGTTCGTCGCTGCGCTGTTGCTGGCGGTGGTGGTGTCGCTGCTGACGCCGGCCACGCAGGCGCGCGATCTGATTCGCACCAACGACGTGGCCTACGGCACCACGCTGGGCTTCAAGATCGGCGCAGCCGGCGTGATCGCGATTCTGATCGTGCTGTACACGGTGTTCTGGTGAGCGCTACACCGGCAGATTGATGCCTAAACACAGCGCGGCGCGGCACTTCGGTGTCGCGCCGCGCTGTGTTTGAAGCGTGCGTTTCTGGTGTCGCTTATAGCGGCTACCAGGACGCAGCGAGCAGTCGTCAGGTGGGTGCGAAAGGCGCGCAGGAACCGGAGTGCACACGTGCTACGTGCCGATTCCGAGTACTGGGCGCGCCCGCCTGGCGACTGTGCAGTCGTTTTGCTAGGGAAACTCTGAACAACTCCCCTTGATCCTGCGACAATCACACAGACGCAACGGGACAACGACGATGCAACTGACCTTCGGCGATGCGGAGTACAACGGCAAGCGCAAGCGGACGCGGCGTGAGGTGTTCTTGGCCGAGATGGACCAGGTCGTGCCGTGGAAGGATCTGCTGGCACTGATCGAACCGCACTACCCGAAGTCGGGGCAGCCGGGGCGACAGCCGTATCGGCTGGAGACGATGCTGCGCATCCACTTTTTGCAGCAGTGGTACGCACTGAGCGATCCATCGGCGGAAGAAGCACTGTACGACACGGTGTCGATGCGCCGTTTTGCGAAGATCGGCGGGCTGGATGAGGTGCCGGATGAAACGACGATTCTCAACTTCCGGCATTTGCTGGAGCGGCATGATTTGGCGCGCAAGCTGTTCAACCGGGTCAACGCGCACCTGTCGCGTAAAGGGCAGAGTCTGCGGGGCGGGACGATCGTGGATGCCACGATCATTGCGGCGCCAAGTTCGACCAAGAACAAGGATGGCGAGCGCGATCCGGACATGCACCAGACCAAGAAGGGCAACCAGTACTTCTTCGGGATGAAGGCGCACATCGGGGTGGACGATGAGTCGGGCCTGGTGCACCACGTGGAATGCACGGCGGCCAACGCAGCGGACATCACGCAGGCGCACAAGCTGCTGCACGGCAAGGAAGACACTGTGAGCGGCGACAGCGGCTACACCGGGCTGGACAAGCGCGATGAGATGAAGGGCAAGCGCACGCTGCGCTACCTGATCGCGGAGAAGCCCTCGAAGCTGAAGCAGATCAAGAATAAGCGCGAACTGAAGTTGGCCAAGCGCTGGGAGCACACCAAAGCCAGCCTGCGTGCGAAGGTGGAACACCCGTTTCGGGTGATCAAGCGTCAGTTTGGTTACGTCAAGGTGCGCTATCGCGGTTTGGCGAAGAACACCGCACAGGTGCTGACGCTGTTTGCACTATCGAATCTGTGGCTGACGCGCAAAGCGTTAATGCCTGCTGCGGGGAAGCTGTGCCTGTAATCCAGGCAACACCCCGCAAACGTGCCGAAACCGGCAAAAAATCGGCGATTTGAGCGCCCTCAGCGCGGCGGATGCGGTTGCTTCGTTTTCCGGTCGCGTTGATCAGACCATCCCTAGCTGCGCTTAGACGCGTGCCGCGGCCAGGCTGGCGGCGAGCAGGTTGAACGGCTCATGCCACGGCGTTTCCAGCCAGGTTTCCAGTGCGGCGGCCGGCATCGGTTTGGCGATCCAGTAGCCCTGGCCTTCGTCGCAACCCCAGGCGCGTAACTGCGCATACGCCTCTGCCGATTCGATACCTTCGGCGACCACGCGCTGGCCCAGACTGTGGCCGAGCTGGATCATCGTCGGCACCAGCGTGCGGTCGGTGCGGCTGTCCGGCAACGAGCGGATGAAGGATTGGTCGACCTTGAGCGCGCTGGCAGGCAGCTGCTTGAGATAACTGAAATTGCTGTAGCCAGTACCGAAGTCGTCGATGGCGATATGCACGCCCAACGCTGCAATAGCCGCCAGTTGTTCGGCCAGATGCTCGGGGTGGCGGATCATCGCGCTTTCGGTGAATTCGATTTCCAGCCGGCGCGGGTCCAGCTTGTAGCGATCCAGGCCACGCCGCAGCAGGCCGGCAAAACCGGGGCGATCCAGATCGACAGCCGACACGTTCAACGCCAGGTTGAAGTCCAGGCCTTGCTGTTGCCAGCGCGCTGCCTGCGCGATGCCGTTATCGATGACCCAGGCGGTAATGCGGTTGATCAGCGCTGTTTTCTCGGCCATCGGAATGAAGTCCGACGGTATCACCGGGCCAATCATTGGGTGATGCCAGCGCAGCAATGCTTCCACGCCCACGCAGCGGTGGTCGTGCAGATCCACGCGCGGTTGGTAGTGCAGGCGCAGCTGACCGGCGCTGTCTAGCGCAGCGGGTAGGGCGGCAAGCAGGCGGAAGGTGCTGCGCTGGGCAACATCGTGCTTGCGCTCGTACATGCTCCACGGCATGCAGCGATCGCGCGAGATATCCACCGCAGTGGTCAGCGAACGGATGGTATCGGCGGCGCCGTAGGTGGACTGCAACGCGACCGCACCAATCGAAGCCACCGCGGTATGCGGGATGCCTTGATGTTCCAACGGCTCGGTGAATGCTTTAGAGACCTTGGTGCAAATGGTTGCAAGACGTTGGCCTTCGGCCTGCGCCAGGAAGCCCAGGGTCGTCGGGTCCAACCGATACAGCAGGGTGCCGCCGGGCAGATAGGCGGCCAGGCGACGCTGGGCCAACGCGATATAGCCATCTACGTATTCCCAGCCCAGCGCCTTGACCATTTCTCGCAAATAGTCGCTGCCGCAGACGTCGATGGCCACCGCCGTGGTGGCCGGTGCGGTGTCGCGTTGCGATAGCCAGGTTTCCATGTCTTCGCTGAAACGCGAGCGGTTGGGTAGCCCGGTTGGACCATCGCGGTAGGTGTTGCTGCGCAGGTTTTCCACGCGCAGCACGGCCAGGTCGCGCAGACCTTCCAGCTGAGTGATCGCCGCTGCATCCAGTCCCTCGCGCGGGCTGGTGCCGACCACGCACAGTGTGCCGATGGTGTGGCCGTCACGTAGCTTGAGCGGTGCGCCGGCGTAGAAGCGAATGTACGGCGGGCCCAGCACCAGCGGGTTGTCGCAGAAGCGCGGATCCAGCTGCGCATCGGGAACCACCATCACTTCGTCCGAGCGGATCGCGTGTGCGCAGAACGCCTGGCTGCGTGGCGCTTCGCGCGCTTCCAGGCCAACGCGTGCCTTGAACCACTGGTGGTGCTCGTCCACAAGCGACACCAGCGCAATTTCCGCGCCCAGGCTGCGCGCCGCCATGGCGGCAACCGTGTCGAACACCGGGTCTGGCAGCGAATCCAGCAGGCACAGGCCGCGCAACACCGCGAGCCGGGTGGACTCATCAAGCGTGCGCGGAAGAAGAGCGTCGACGGAGGCGGGCAAGGATGGCATGTGATCGTATCGGCCTGAAGCGCAATCCCTTGAATCGCTGGTGATTGACTCTGTTCAGTTGCGGTAGAGCTGGGCATGGTCGCGTCGGTCTTCATGAATAGAAACCGCCGTTGCGTCATCAACGTGCCGCACGCGATTTGCGGATCTACGTTGTCGCAACAGCGCGACGTTGTTCCCGCGACCAATCGCTCTCTGCCTGAGCGGGAATGTGTGCTCACACCAACATATGGCGCGTGCTTTGTCTCGTCGACGCGCCTAAATATCGTGCGTGCGCTGCCGATAACTGTCTTACCCGCAGCAGTGCCGGTACAAACGCAACCATCTAGCTTCGCGCATGCGACCAATGATTGTTGGCCAGTGTTTGCTTGTGTGATGCGCATTCGACCATGTGCGTTGCAAATTGACACATTCTTCACTCGCGTTGTGAATGTGCCATCGCGGTTTTGTCGCTCCTCTCTGGAATATCGTGAACGCACTTTTGGCTTTTGCACAACGCATGCTCTTGGTCATCGCCGGTCTGTCGCTACCGTCTGCCGCCCATGCCGGGCTCACTGTCTCCGGCACGCAGTTGCGCGAGTCCAACGGCAATGTATTGGTCCTGCGCGGCGTCAATCTTCCGCATGCCTGGTATCCGGGCCGCACTGATGCTGCGTTGGCTGCCATTGCTGCCACCGGCGCCAACAGCGTGCGAGTCGTGCTCAGTTCTGGCTACCGCTGGACGCGGACACCCGAGGCAGACGTGGCACGCATCATCGCGCGCTGTAAAAGCCTGGGCTTGATCGCCGTGCTGGAGGTACACGACACCACTGGGTATGGCGAAGACACCTCCGCTGCGAATCTGCTCAATGCGACCAATTACTGGGTCAGCATACGCAAGGCACTGGTCGGCAATGAAGACAATGTGGTCATCAATATCGCCAACGAACCGTTCGGCAACAGCCTCACTGGCAGCGAATGGGTCAACAGCCATGCCAACGCCATCGCGACCTTGCGCAAGAACGGACTGACTCATGCATTGATGGTAGATGCCCCGAACTGGGGCCAGGATTGGCAGTTCTATATGCGCGACAACGCCGCCGTCCTGCTCGCGCGCGACAGCCGCCGCAACCTCATTTTCAGCGTGCACATGTACGAGGTGTTCAGTAGCGACACCACGGTCAATAATTATTTGCGCGCCTTCAGCGATAAAAAGCTGGCGTTGGTGATCGGCGAATTCGGCGGCGATCATCGCGGCGTACATGTGGACGAATCGGCCATCATGCGCCGCGCACGCGAATACAGCGTCGGCTACATGGGCTGGTCGTGGTCGGGCAATGATAGCGGCACGCAATCGCTGGACATCGCGATCGGCTGGAATGCCACAACACTGAGCACCTGGGGTCGCAGCTTGATACTGGGCACCGATGGCATCACGGCAACCTCGCGCCGGGCGAGCGTGTTCGGCCCGCTTTGAGACTGAAGCCCTGAAGTTAGCGTCTATGTTTCTCTGGAAACGAAGATAGGGGCACTGCAAGCGTGTCGATCTGCGACTTTGCAGCGTGGCCCTTGCCGGCCCGCCATCGCGGCGTACGCTGCAAACATGTCTCGATGGCGGTACTAGCGCAACGGCCCCGGGCTTGGCCGCTTCGTCAGCTTGCGTTGCAGCGAGCGGCGGTGCATGCCGAGCAGTCGTGCCGCCGCCGAAACATTGCCGCCGGTTTCGTGCAGCGCCTGCTGGATGTGCTCCCACTGCAGGCGACTGAGTGGGGTCATCATTTCCTGTGCGCTTTCTTCTTCGTCCGGCTCGGGCAGATCGTCGTCCTCTTCGCCGAGCGCGCGCATGATGGTGGGGATATTCGCTGGCTTGGGCAGGTAATCGTCAGCACCGAGTTTGATCGCCTCCACCGCCGTGGCGATGCTCGCGTAGCCGGTGACCAGCAGAATGCGCATGTCGGCGCGGATCTCACGTAGCGGCTGGATCAGACTCAAACCAGAATCGTGGCCGAGCTTGAGATCGACCAGCGCAAAGTCCGGCAACGCGCTGCGTGCAGTAGACAATGCACTGGCCGCATCGGTGGCGGTGAGCGTTTCCACACCGCGGCGTGCGAGGCTGCGTTGCAGCGTGCGCAGGTACAAGGTATCGTCGTCGACCAATAGGCCGGTACGGATCGGGGGGCTTGTCATGCGAGTGCCTCGTGTTCGGAGAGCGGCAGACGGAAACCGACGCGCGCGCCGCTGCCTTCGGCGGGCAGCATCCACAACTCGCCCTGCAGGCGTTCGACGGTGGCATGCGAGAGCGCCAGCCCGACGCCCATGCCGTCGTGCTTGCCGCTGTTGAACAAGGTGCCCGGCAGCATCGCTTGCGCGGTGTCAAAGCCAGGGCCGTAGTCGCGCACTTCGCCACTGAGATGGTCGTGTTCTACCCGCAGGGTCAGGTCGATCTGCGGGCGCCCGGCGCGTTCGCCGGCATCGGCGGCATTGTTGAGCAGCACCATCAACAAATGACTGACGCCGGGTTGCAGCATCAGTCGCATCGGTGCGTCCTCGTTGCGGCGCAGTTCGATAGTGGGGCGCACCAGACGCCATTGCTCCAGCACTTCTTTCACTGCCACCTCGCGGCTGAGGTGGCCGTTGTCGGCGGGCGCCGCCAGTGCCAAGACGCGTTCGTGGCACTGCACCAGCAACTCGCGCAAGGTATCCAGATCTTCGCGCAGTTCGCCTTGCTCGCACTGGTCGGCGATGTCGTCCACCAGCAGGGTCATGGTGGCCAGCGGCGTGTTCAATTCGTGCGCGACCGACGCCGCATGCGTGGCCAGCGCCACGATGCCTTCGTTGCGGGCAAAGCGCTCACGCAAGGTGGAAATCTCGCGCTCACGCTCGCGCATCGAGAAAGCCAACCGCGTAGCGAAAGCCAGCACCACCACCGTGGACAGCAGGAAGTTGGCGGCCATGCCCCACATGTGCAGGCTCAGCGGGTCGAAGCCGCCGTAGGGCAATGGCAGCCCGAACGCGGCGCTGATCACGTAGCCGGCCACGCACGAGGCCGCCACCGCCATCGCCCAGCCCAACGGCAGTGCCAACGCGGCCAGCGCGATCAGCACCAGGAACAACGAACCGAACGGATTGGCGATACCGCCGCTCCAGCCCACCATCCAGGTCAGCACCGTCACGTCCACCAGGATGTGGCCGAATTCGGTCGCGGGCCTCACCGCGCCGCGGTGGGCCACGCGCAGTTGCGCATACAGGTTGAACACCGCCAGCGCCGCCACGCCGGCCCAAAGCGGCTGCTGCGGCAGGTTCAGGCCCATCAGCCAGGTGGCGACCAGGATGGTGGCGGCCTGGCCGGCGGTAGCCAGCCAGCGCAGGCTGCACAGGGTCCGCAGGAAGGAAGCGTCGGAGGTGTTCATCACGGCAATGCTATGCGCTCGGGGAGGTGGTGGCCTGCGACAAACCGTCGCATCGGCCGGGACGGTGGCGCGCACGGCGCTTCAGCTGTGAGCGCACGGCGGACAGGCTAAAATACCGCGATGTATGACGCCGTGACCCGCCCAACCCCTCCCGCCGACGCCACCGCCTGGCCGCGTCGCATCACCCAGGCCGTCAAGATCGGCAGCGTGACCGTGGGCGGAGGCCATCCGGTCGTCGTCCAGTCGATGACCAACACCGACACTGCTGACATTGCCGGCAGCGTCAAGCAGGTGGCCGATCTGTGGCGCGCCGGCTCGGAAATGGTGCGCCTGACCGTCAACAATGCCGAGTCCGCTGCTGCCATCCCACGCATTGTCGACAAGCTGCGCATGATGGGGATCGAAGTACCGTTGATCGGCGACTTTCATTACAACGGCCACCAGTTGCTCGCAGCAGAGCCGGCCTGCGCCGAGGCACTGGCCAAGTACCGCATCAATCCGGGCAATGTCGGTTTCGGCAAGAAGAAGGATCTGCAGTTCGGTCAGTTGATCGAGTTCGCCATCAAGTACGGCAAGCCGGTGCGCATCGGCGCCAACTGGGGCTCGCTGGACCAGTCGCTGGCGGCGCAGCTGATGGACGAAAACTCGCAGCGCGAAACGCCGTGGGACGCCGGCCGGGTGCTGCGCGAGGCGTTGATTCGCTCGGCGGTGGATTCGGCCGAACGCGCGGTGGAATTGGGCCTGCCGCGCGAGCGCATCATTCTCTCGGCCAAGGTGTCCGGCGTGCAGGAGCTGATCGCGGTGTATCGCGACATGGCCAGCCGCTGCGATTTCGCACTGCATCTGGGCCTGACCGAAGCCGGTATCGGTAGCAAAGGCATTGTCGCCTCGGCGGCAGCGCTGAGCGTGCTGCTGCAGGAAGGCATCGGCGACACCATCCGCATCTCGCTGACCCCGGAGCCGGGGCAGTCGCGTACACAGGAAGTGATCGTCGCGCAGGAACTGCTGCAGACCACCGGCCAGCGTGCATTTACGCCGATGGTCACCGCTTGCCCGGGCTGCGGCCGCACCACCTCAGAGTTCTTCCAGGAGCTGGCGGGGGTGGTACAGAACCATGTGCGCGCCAAGATGCCGGAGTGGAAGATCACCAATCCCGGCGCGGAGAACATGACCCTGGCGGTGATGGGCTGCGTGGTCAATGGGCCTGGCGAATCGCGCCACGCCAACATCGGTATTTCGCTGCCGGGTACCGGCGAGGCGCCTTCGGCGCCGGTGTTCATCGATGGCGAGAAAAGCGTCACCTTGCGCGGCGAAAACATCGCTCAAGAATTCATTGGCCTGATCGATCAATACGTCGAACGCACCTATGCCCGCCGCGCCGGCTGAGTCGCCGGCCGGGTTCAAGGGGTGGTTGCGTAGCAATGCGTGGCGCATGGCGCTGCTGTTTGCCGGTGTGCTGCTGCCGCTGGGTCTATTCGTGGACCTGGCAGATGAAGTCCACGCACTGGAAAACATCTACTTCGACGAATCGCTGCTGTGGAGCATGCGCAGCATCGCCACGCCCGGGCTGGATGCGTTTTTCGGCGTGATCTCTAAAGTGGGCTACCAGTACGGCGTGATTCCGGCCGATATCGCCATCGTGCTGGTGTTGTTGGTCTTGCAGCGCTGGCGCGAAGGCACGTTTGCGGCGCTGGGATTCGGTGGCTCGGCATTGCTCAACATGGGCGCCAAGCAATTTTTTCAGCGCGACCGCCCCAGTCTGTGGGAGTCGATCGCGCCGGAAACGTCTTTCAGTTTTCCCAGCGGCCACGCGATGGGCTCGATGACGCTGGCGGCCGTGGTCATCGCATTGGCCTGGAACACACGCTGGCGCTGGCCGGTGACGATCGCCGCCAGCCTGTTTGCGCTGCTGGTGGGCACCTCGCGCATCTATCTGGGCGTGCATTACCCCTCCGACATCCTGGGCGGCTGGTCGGCGGCGCTGGTGTGGGTGTTCGGGCTATATCTGGTGATGTTCCGCGGCGCGCGACGGCCGCATTGGCGCACGCCGAGCGGTGTGGTGGTGAAGCAGACCGGGCGCGCGCCGTTCGCCGATTAAGAGCAGCTGATAAAACAACCGTGCAGCCGCCAGGCGGGTGTGGGCAGATGCTCGGAATCGGCATGTACCGCTCGTACATTGCTGTTCTTGCGCGCCGTCCACCCAGCTGACGACTGCTCGCTACGTCTGCTAGACGCTCTAAGGGCGGGGGACACGCTCTCGTTGCGATAGCCGGACACCAACGATGGCGCCGATGCACGCCAGCAAAATCACGTAATACGCCGGCCCCATCGGGTGCTGCTTGAGCAGCATCACCACCAGCAGCGGGGTCAGGCCGCCGAACACGGCATAGCCCAGGTTGTAGGCGAACGACACGCCAGACAGACGAACGACGGGTGGGAACGCCTCGACCATCACCCGTGGAATCGCACCCAGCACGCCTAGCGCAGCGCCGAGCAGGGCATATAGCGGGAATAACAATGTTGGGTCGCCCGCAAAGCGATAAAACAGCCATGCGCTGATGCCCAAAAACACACTACCGGCCATCAGAACACGCCCGCTGCCCCAGCGGTCGGACAGCGCGCCGGCCACCACCGAGCCGATCGCCTGCAGCAGCACTGCCAGTAAATTGGCCTGCAACGCGACTGGCGACGGATAGCCATACGCGCTTTGCAGCAGCGTGGGCGTCATTAGCGACACCACCAGCACTGCCGCCGCGATCACCCAGGTCAGCCACAATGACAGCGCCAGACTGCGCGGGTGATCGCGCAGCACCACCTTCAGTGGCGTCTCGCGCGCCAGTGCGCGCATGGCAACCAGCTCGGCGAACACTGGCGTTTCATGCAGCCAACGCCGCAAATACACCGACAGTAGCCCGAAGATGCCGCCGGCCAGGAACGGCAGGCGCCACGCGTATTCGATAATTTCTGACGCCGTGAACGCGTGGTTAAGCGCGCCTGCGCACAATGAACCGAGCAACACGCCGGCAGCCAGACCGGCGGTCAAAGCGCCGCAGGCCAGCCCTCTGCGTCGCGCCGGCACGTGCTCTGCCACGAACACCCACGCGCTGGGCACTTCGCCACCGATGGCCGCGCCCTGCAGCAGGCGCATCGTCAACAGCAGCAGCGGCGCGGCCACGCCGATCTGCGCGTAGGTTGGCAGCACGCCGATGGCGAGCGTGGGCAAGGCCATCAATCCGATGCTCAGCGCGAACATGCGTTTGCGGCCAAGCAGGTCGCCGAAGTGCGCCATCACGATGCCGCCCAACGGGCGGATCAGGTAGCCGGCCGCAAAGATACCGAAGGTCTGCAGCTGGCGCGTCCACTCCGGAATGCCCGGCGGAAAGAACAGCTCGCCCAGTACCTTCGCGAAGAAAATGAAGATGATGAAGTCGTAGAACTCCAGCGCGCCGCCCAGCGCGGACAAGCTCAGCGTTTTGTAGTCGTTGCGGGTGAGTTGTGCTGGCGCGGCGTCGGTGGTCATGCGGTCGCATCCTGTTGCGGGTGGAAACGCATCGCCGTTGCAGCGTGGTAACGCGCCGAGCAGCCAATGCTAGCCGCCATGCGGGGCCGTCGCTACGCCGTTCCGGCGAGGGAGTGCCGATAGGACCCATAATACCTCACGCGAACGCGTGCGTGCATCGGCCATCGCGCGTTGTCCGGGCTTTCGTCGCGACTCAGTCCGACACGCTTGCCAACGCCGCTGCTTCGGCGTGCAGTGCAGTGGTGTCGAACAACGGCAGCTGCGTATCGGTGCTGTCCACCAGCAGCGAAATCTCGGTGCAGCCCAGGATGATCGCTTGCGCACCGTGCTGGCCGAGGTCGGCCATGACCTGGCGGACGTAAGCGCGTGATTCGGGCTTGATCACACCCTGGCAGAGTTCGTTGTAGATCACGCGATGCAACTCTTCGCGTGCATCGGCCGGCGGTACCAGTACGTCCAGGCCGCGCGGTTGCAGGCGCGCGCGATAAAACGGCTGCTCCATGGTGAAGCGCGTGCCGAGTAATCCGACCCGGTTGATGCCCGCTGCGACCAGTGCATCGGCGGTGACATCGGCGATATGCAGCAACGGTAGTGGTGTTGCAGACGTGATCGCGTCGGCAACGCAATGCATGGTGTTGGTGCACAGCACGATAAAGTCGGCGCCTCCTGCCTGCAGCGCACGTGCTGCTGCGGCCATCGCCTGACCAGCACCCTCCCAATCGCCGGCATGCTGCAGCCGCTCGATCGCATGGAAATTGACGCTGTACAGCAGCAACTTTGCAGAGTGCAGGCCGCCGCAGGCATGGCGCACGCGCTGGTTGATGATGCGGTAGTAGGGCAGGGTGGACTCCCAGCTCATTCCACCGATCAAACCGATTGTTTTGCTTGGAACCGGCATGCGAACTCCATGGCAGTGCAGCGGATGACGAATCGCGCAGCGTGCAATGCAGCGCGTGCGCTGCGCATGAGGACTGAAGTGTACGTCGGCAGTACCGACAAGACGCATGCCCGACCAGGCGCAGCCAGCTCAGCGAGCTTCGCTCACTCGCCCGGCTTGGCGCCTTCTACCGGTGCATGCGTGGCGGCGCGGCGCGCCAGCACGGTTTCGCGATGGGCGATGTAGACGTTGGCACCGATGATGATGGCTGCACCGATCACGGTGTGGCGCTCGATCGCCTCGCCGAACAGCCACCAGCCCAGCAGCGCCACCAATGGCAGCTGCATGAAGCTGATCGGCTGCAATGCGGAGACCTCGCCCAGCTTGAGTGCGCGCGTCCAGAACAACTGCCCGGCGGTGCCGAAGATGCCGGTGGCCACCAACCACAGCCAATCGATGCCCTGCGGCCAGGTCCATTGGAATAGCGCCGGAATCAGCGACATCGGCACCCAGAATACGTAGGTGTAGAACACCACCGTGTCGGAGTCGTCGCTGCGCGAGAGCTGCTTGATCTGGATCGCGACGACGGCGCTGATCACCGCAGCCAACAGCGCAATCAATAGGCCGGGCGTGAATGTGGACGAGCCCGGCCGCAAAATCACCAACACGCCGATGAAGCCCGCCGCCACCGCCAGCCAGCGCCGCAGCCGCACCTGCTCATGCAGCCAGATGACGGCCAGCACGGTGACGAACAACGGGGTGGCGTAGGACAGCGAGATGGCCTGCGACAACGGCAGATGGCCAATCGCCCAGAACCCGCACAGCATCGAGGCCAGGCCGATGAGCGTGCGTGCCAGATAGTGCGGCAATTGCCGCGTGCGCGGCAGCGGCTTACCTGGCCGCACGATCAACGGCAGTAATGCCAACAGCCCGAAGGCATTGCGGAAAAACGCGATCTCGGTCGTCGCGATCGTGCTCGATGCAAGCCGAATCGTGATCGCCATCAGACCGAAGGCGAAGGTACTGGTGAGCATCCACAACGCGGCACGCCGCGAGACCTGCGCTGCCGTCACCAATGCGCCCCGATGATGCGCGGTTCCGGCTCCAGGATCACCGAATAGCGCTCGCGCACCGATTCGGCGATACGCCGAGCAAACTCCAGCAACTGCGCGCCGCTGGCGGTGCCGTAATTGACCAGCACCAGCGCATGCTCAGGCGACACGCCGGCATCGCCTTCGCGCTTACCTTTCCAGCCGCATTGCTCGATCAGCCAGGCTGCCGACAATTTGCCCTGGCGTGCATGCTCGCCTGGGTACACCGGCATGTCGGCAAAGCTGGCCTGCAACGCGGCGATTTGCTCGCTTGGCAGCAGCGGGTTCTTGAAGAAGCTACCTGCATTGCCAAGCACATCCGGGTCCGGCAACTTGCGCCGGCGGATATTGATGACCGCTTGCGCCACATCAGCGGCGCCCGCCAATTCGGCGCCCATGCTCGCCAGTTCCTCGCGAATGCCGGCGTAGTCCAGCCGCAGTTCGTGCAGCAGCGGCAGATTGAATTCCACCGCCACGATCAGATAACGCTCGGGTTGTTGCTTGAACACGCTGTCGCGATAACCGAACGCGCAGTCGGCCGCATCCAGCCGCACGAATTGCTGGCTGTGCCGATCGAAGGCTTCCACCACATGGATGAAGTCGCCTACCTGCGCGCCGTATGCTCCGATGTTCTGGATCGGGCAGGCACCGACAGTGCCGGGAATCAAGGCCAGATTTTCCAGCCCCGACAAGCCTTGCTGCAGCGAATACAGCACTAGCGCATGCCAATTCACGCCGGCACCGGCACGCACGATGGCGTGGTCGGCATGGTGCGCGATGATGACCATGTCGCGGTTTTCGAAACACAGCACGCAGCCCGGCGGGTCGCCAGCAAGCAACACATTGCTGCCGTTGCCCAGCACCAGCAGCGGCTGATCGGCGATCTCGGGTGCGGCCAGTGCCTGCGGCAATGCCTCGGGCGCGTGGACGCTGAGCAGCCAGCGCGCGGTGGCTTGGACATGGAAGGTATTGAGCGCGCGCAGCGGCGCATGCTCGCTCAGCTGCCAGCCGGCTTGCGTCGTGTCGCTCATAACGGCGACACCGCACCGCCGCTGGGTGCCTCGCGGCGGCGGCGGATGGCATTGACGCATTCACCGATGAGCTGCGGGCCGCGATACACCAACCCGCTATAGCACTGCACCAGGCTCGCACCGGCCGCCATCTTGGCCACCGCATCCGCGCCGGAGTTGATGCCACCCACGCCGATCAATGGAATCGATTCGGGCAGCCGCGCGCGCAAACGTCGCAGCACCAGCGTGGATTGCCCCAGCAGCGGCGCACCAGACAGACCGCCGGCTTCCGCAGCCAACGGGTGATTGGCGATCAAGGTGCGCGTCACCGTGGTGTTGGTGGCGATCACGCCATCCACAGCAAGGTCGGCCAGCACGCGTGCGGCGGCATCGATGTCACGGTCGTTGAGGTCCGGCGCGACTTTCACCAGCATCGGCACGCGCTTGCCGTGCTGCGCGCCCAACGCTTCCTGGGTTTCGCGCAAGTCGGAAATCAGGCGACGCAGCGATTGTTCCTCCTGCAACTCGCGCAATCCGGCGGTATTGGGCGAGGAGATGTTGACCGTGATGTAGTCGGCCAGCGGATACACGCGTTCCATGCAATAGCGGTAGTCGCTGGTGGCCTCTTCGTTGGGCGTGTCCTTGTTCTTGCCGATGTTGATGCCAAGCAGGCCACCACGGCGGCGCGCGCGCTGCACATTGGCCACCAGCGCATCCACGCCCAGATTGTTGAAGCCCATGCGGTTGATCACCGCCTGGTACTCGGGCAAGCGGAACATGCGCGGCTTGGGGTTGCCCTCCTGCGCGCGCGGCGTCACCGTGCCGATTTCGACGAAGCCGAAACCCAGCGCAAGCAAGGCATCGATATGCTCGCCGTTTTTGTCCAGCCCGGCACCCAGTCCAACCGGGTTGGGGAACATCAAGCCGAAGGCCGGCGTGGGCAGCGGCACCGGGCGCTTGGCCAGCAGCGACGTGGTGCCGGTGCGATACGCGGTGTCGATGGAGCGCAATGCCAGCGCGTGGGCGCGCTCGGCATCGAGAGAAAACAGCAAGGGGCGGGCAAGCGAATACATGCGGGTTAGTTCAATCTCCCGGCGAAAACGCGGGTTTGGTATTGGAAGTCGATCAGCCCATCGTGTGCATACGCATCGAACAGCGTGCGCAGCGCGGCGAGCATCGGGGCATGACGTGGGTCGTGCGCAAGCGGGGCGTACGAGGACGACAGCAGGCGGCCGCGCAAGCCATCGAAGTCCAATCGCTGCACATTCGGGAAGCGTGCCGTCGCGCGAAAACCCTCGCCGAACCACGCCTGCATGGTGGCGTCGTCCTGATAACGCTCGGCTACTGCAGAATAGTCGGTGCCGTAATCCAGCAGCAGTTGCTCGTAGCCGCGCAGGAAGGCAGTGCTGTCCAGTTCGCGCGAATTCCAGTACACCACCGCCAGCCCGCCGGGTTGCAGGATGCGCGCCCATTCGTCGCGCACGGCTTGCATGTCGAACCAGTGGAAGGCCTGCGCAGCAGAGACCATGCCGACGCTGGCATCGGCCAGCCCGGTGGCTTCGGCGGTGCCGTCGATCGCCTGAAACCTTGGGAATTCCGCCAGCCACTGCAGCGCGGCTTCGCGCATGGCCGGGTTGGGCTCTACCGCGGTGACCGCATACCCGGCTTCCAGAAACAGGCGGCTGGAAATGCCGGTGCCGGCGCCGATATCGGCGATCCTCGTCGCTGGCGTCACGCCCAGTTCTTCATGCAGCCAGCGCAGCAACTGCGGCGGATAACTCGGCCGGTAGCGCACGTAGGCCGCCACACGGTCGTTAAAGCGCTGAGCGGAGGAGGGCGCGGCCATGCTCAATTGTTGGCAGCCGCGAGCCAGGCCATGCCGCCGAAGAACAGCAGGAAAAACGCGATTCCCACCACCCACAGCGCCACCGCCAGCCAGCCCATGATCAAGCCGCCGATGGCCAGGCCGTCGCCGTCCAGACCCTGCGGATTGCGGCGGATTTCCGCGCGCGCCAGGTGGCCGGTGATAATGGCGCAAATGCTGCCCAGGAACGGGATCAGCGTCCAGCCGAGAATGCCTGCGACCAGGCTGACGATCGCCATGGCGCTGGTCTGTCGAACGACAACGTTCATCATGAACTCCTTGAAGGGCGGGCAGCCGAGGGCTGGCGTCGCACGATTATCCCAGAGCCGCCGGGCAAAAGGCGTGCCGTTTGCGGCCAAACGCAGTCGGGTGGGCGTGGTGAGTCGAATTTGACGGGTTGAACAGGCTGATCTGGCCGTCTTGGTGCTGCTGCTGACGGGCGAGGTGGCTTGGCTAGGCCGGTAGTCAGGCCGTGCGATTCGCGCTTGCGGCGCTGTCATTTGTAGGTCGGTCAGCTGGGTGCTGCAATCCAAGCTGAGAGTGGCGGCCGGGCACCGCATCGTGCAGAGAGAGGCTCTCGGTTTCCTGTCGACCTGCATCCGGAGACGCAGTCAGTCCCTCTCAGCCTGCTGCATCCGTATGTTGCCGCAGCACGGCCGCATGGCAGAACAGGCGCGCCGGCAGCTGCCAGACGCGCGTTAAAGCCTTCGAGTGGCCAGCGAAACGGAGCGAATAATCATGAGGGCGTGAGCCGCGCGCTCAGCCATGGAGTGTCCGCATGGCAGGCGACTTGCCCGGCAACGACCGCGTCCGCCTGACGGCGGCGCGGTGCTCTTCTAGCCGCTTCCGATCAAAGATCGAACGTGATGCCCTGGGCAAGCGGCAGCGAATCGGAGTAGTTGATGGTGTTGGTCTGACGACGCATGTACACCTTCCACGCATCCGAGCCAGACTCGCGACCGCCGCCGGTTTCCTTCTCGCCACCGAACGCGCCGCCGATCTCCGCACCCGAGGTGCCGATATTGACGTTGGCAATGCCGCAATCGCTGCCGGCCGCCGACAGGAACTTCTCGGCCGCTTTGAGGTTCTGGGTGAAGATCGACGAGGACAGGCCTTGCGGCACGCCGTTCTGCAGCTCGATTGCCTCATCCAGCGTGCTGTACTTCATCACGTACAGGATCGGCGCGAAGGTCTCGTGCTGCACCACTTCGTCGCTGTTCTGCAGCCCGGTGACAATCGCCGGCAACACGAAGTTGCCCGGGCCATCGATCGCCGTGCCGCCCACTTCGACCGTGCCGCCGGCCGCCTTGGCCTTGGCGATTGAGTCGAGGAACTGTTGGACGGCGCCCTGGCTGTTGAGCGGGCCCATCAGGTTTGCGGGGTCAGTTGGGTCCCCAATCTTGCTGTCGAGCTGCTTGTACGCCTTGACCAGGGTCGCCAGCACGTTGTCATAGATGGATTCGTGCACGATCAGGCGGCGGGTGGTGGTGCAGCGCTGCCCGGCAGTGCCGACAGCGCCGAACACGATGCCGGGAATCGCCAGCTTCAGGTCGGCGGTTTCGTCCAGGATGATGGCGTTGTTGCCGCCCAGTTCCAGCAGGCAACGGCCCAGGCGATGGGCGACCTTTTCGGCGACCACGCGGCCGACCTGGGTCGAGCCGGTGAAGCTGATCAGCGGCACGCGCTTGTCTTCGACCAGCTTCTCCGACAGTGCCGTACCGGCATCGTTGATCAGGAAGAAGATGTCCGGGAAGCCGGCGTCCTTCAATGCCGCGTTGCAGATCTTCATTGTCGCGATTGCGGTCAGCGGCGTCTTGTTGGACGGCTTCCAGATGCAGATATCGCCGCAAATCGCCGCCAAAAACGCATTCCAGGCCCACACTGCGACCGGGAAGTTGAACGCGCTGATGATGCCCACCAGGCCCAGCGGCTGATACTGCTCATACATGCGGTGGCCGGGGCGCTCCGAATGCATGGTGTAGCCGTAGAGCATGCGGCTCTGGCCGAGCGCGAAGTCGGCAATGTCGATCATCTCCTGCACTTCGCCATCGCCTTCCGGCTTGCTCTTGCCCATTTCCAGCGCCACCAGCGAACCGAGCGCATCCTTGTGCGCACGCAGCGCCTCGCCACACAAACGCACCGCCTCGCCCCGACGTGGCGCCGGCGTCGTACGCCACACCTTGAAAGCCGCCTGCGCGCGCTGGAGGATCAGCTCGTAATCTTCTTGCGTGGTGGCTTGCACCTCGGCGATCACCGCATTGGTGGTTGGATTGAGCGGCTGCAGCACCCCGGCGCCGGTGGCCTGCGACCAGGTCGCCTCGCCAAGATAGGTGCCGGAATTGGACGCAGCGAGGTCGAGCGCCTTGAGCAGGTCAGCGGACATGGGATCTCCTGGAAACAGTGGCGGTCGCGCGGCGGCAAGGCCGGCCACGACACGGGGGTAGCCGCTGATTTTAGCAGGCTCCGCCGTCCAGCTACCGGCTTGGCAATCGCAACGATCGTGCGACAATGCTGCCCTTGGCCCCGTAGCTCAGCTGGATAGAGCGTCCCCCTCCTAAGGGGAAGGTCGCCCGTTCGAATCGGGCCGGGGTCACCAAAAATCAATGGCTTAGGTGCTTGCGGGATTAGCCGTTTCTGCATATTGCAGTGGATATCCACAAGGCATTGCCACAGCTGCCACAGTCCACTTTGAGAATTGCTCAGACGGTGTGGGCAAGCGGCTTGCACTTGGGCAAGAGGTACAAACATGCAGCACAAAGCCGTCGGGGTTTGGTCCATTCGCTACTACTTGATAGTGAATGCCGCGCTTGGGCTTGCTGGCTTCGTTTGCCTCGTTATGGGCACTTTGAGCGCGATTAGAATTGAGACTACGGCTGCCTTGGCACTTTGGGGCGCGGGTATCGCACTGTTTTTTGCGTCCACTATCGAGCGTTTCGAGAGCATCAAGGGGCTTGGAATTGAAGCCAAGCAGCGTCAGTTAGACGCGACGCTGGTGCAGGCGGAGGTCATCCTTGCTCGCATTAAGGAAATTGCCGAGATTGTCGGCGGCAACCTCTTAGACCTACAACTTAAGTCGGGATATATAAATGATGTGCCCAGAGCGGAAACGCTCTATGAGTTGCTTCAGAAAATAAGTGAGCAATCTACGCGCTCTCGGGTCTAGCCAAAATACTGTGATGGCTACAGCGGAGCCGACGTTGAGATATCTTTTGCTGACTTTGGTCTGCCAGCTTGTTAAACCAGTTGTTGAAGAGGTGGATGCAATGATCCAGAGGGCTCAAGAAATTTCAAAGTTGGTGCAGATCAGTTCAAAACCCTGATGCAGACAAGCAGATTGATTTGCTTCGCGAAGAATTGGCGTATATCAGCGCCCCGTGGAAATGGCCAATTGAATCTGTCCCCGAGCTGCTACAGGATAGTCTGCTCCGAGGGCAACTTGGAACCCTTGCGTCCGCGCGTGAAGCGTTGAATGAACTGCGCAGTTTTGCGCCTGATATGAAATTGCTTGTAACCGAGATGAAACTGTTGCATCCACAGCGGTGGTTCGATTTCGTTGAAAAGCGCTAGTCAAAGCTTAATCTTACGCACAGCTTCGCTATCCCCCTCTGGTGTCAGGTGCGCGTAGTATTTGTCTGTTGTCGCGTAGTCCGCGTGGCTGCCAAGGTCTGAATTCTGCGTAAGAGAACGCCGGCCATCGACGTCCCCCCCGATTTTGAGTAGCACATCAGTTTGTAGTCCGATTCGCTACCGCGAGGAGATTGGGACATGACGGCGCGAATCCGTACGGGGTTAGCTGAGTGCGGACTCGCTATTTGCGTATTCACGGCTTGCACAGAAGCTCTGCCAGGCTGACGGCCGCGGATCACAGACCACAACAGGCATGACCCAACGAAGTTCAAAAAAACCACAATGGTTTGGCCTTCTCGGCTGGCTGGTGCTGTGCTACGCCGTCGCCGGGCTGGGCGCGATGGCGTCGATCCAGGCGGCCAGCTTTTATGCGCAGCTGCAGCGGCCGGCATGGGCGCCGCCGGGGTGGTTGTTCGGGCCGGTGTGGACGGCGTTGTACGGGATGATGGCGGTGTCGGTGTGGTTGGTGTGGCGCCGTGGGGGATGGGCCGGCGCGCGTGTGGCGCTGACACTTTTCCTGGTGCAGCTGGCACTCAATGCGCTGTGGAGCTGGTTGTTCTTTGCGTGGCATCTGGGGGCGTGGGCGTTCGCGGACATCGTGGCCCTGTGGCTGGTGCTGGCGGCGACCATCGGTGTGTTTGCGAAGAGGCAAGCTCTGGCGGTGTGGTTGTTGGTGCCGTATCTGGCGTGGGTGAGCTTTGCGGCGGCGCTCAATTTTTCGGTCTGGCAACTCAACCCTCAGGTGCTTGGCTGATCTGCGCTGCTGACCTTGGCTCGCACCGATTCGGGGTTGCGATAGCGACGATCTGTTGCTTGATGCGAAGTTGTCTGTTGCTTGAAGCAACATGCTGCCTGCAGCGATGTGATGCATCGAGCGCTGCCGATCCAGTCAGCCTATCGCGTCAGCCGAGCGTATGGCCCCACCAAGCTAAGGTTAGAAACCTGCGCAGCATGGCTCTGCAACGCCGCTCCAAAAGTTTCCATAGCAATCAATTGCTTGCGCGCACAGTGCTTAAATCCCTGAGCGGCAAGGTTTTCTGTTCCGTGCGCCAAACGCGCACGGTTGCCCATTCACGCAATGCTTGACAGGCCTCGGCCTGGTG
Organism: Xanthomonas vasicola pv. musacearum NCPPB 4379; assembly: GCF_000277895.2. Taxonomy (NCBI): domain Bacteria; kingdom Pseudomonadati; phylum Pseudomonadota; class Gammaproteobacteria; order Lysobacterales; family Lysobacteraceae; genus Xanthomonas; species Xanthomonas vasicola. The sequence continues at coordinate 2,013,980 of NZ_CP034655.1, forward strand.
ATGTCTTTTGCATGCATGGGTAACGCCTCTGCCATCGCTTTGCTTCTCTGCCAGCCGCTGCTGCGGGCAGGTGCGGGCGTGGCCGGCATTACCATCATTATTACTACCGCCACCATTCGCCCGGTGCGGTCCGTCGTCTTCGCGTAACTTCCGAAAACAACGGCCCCGCACCCGGATCAGGATGCGGGGGCTTCCCTCTCTCATCTGATGCGGACGGGGCCTCCCCAACGAGGTCTGTCGATGTCATCGCCTGCTGTTTTGTTCGAACCCGCCGCTGTTGTTGCGTCCTGTGCGCGCACTGTCGTCCACAAATTCGGCGGCACCTCGGTAGCCGATGCCGAGCGTTATCGGCATGTGGCGCAGCTGCTGCTTGCGCGCGACGAGACGGTGCAAGTCACCGTGGTCTCGGCGATGAAGGGCGTCACCGATGCCTTGATCGAGCTGGCCGAACTGGCGGCAAAGGATCGCCCCGAATGGCGCGAGCGCTGGTACGAAACGCGTGCGCGCCATCGCGGTGCGGCCGTGGCCCTGCTCGGTGAGCATTCCGGGCCGACGGTGGAGTGGCTGGACGAGCGCTTCGAGCATCTGTCGCAGATCCTTGGCGCGCTAGCGGTCATCGGCGAATTGCCGCGCGAGGTGCTTGACCGCGTGCAGGGACTGGGCGAGGTGTATTCGGCGCAATTATTGGGAGATCACTTCCGCGCGATTGGCGAAGACTGCGCGGTGCTGGATGCGCGCGACGTGCTTGTGGTCAATCGCGGCGAGTTGGGTGTGGATGTGGACTGGGACGTGAGTGCGCAGCGGCTTGCAACGTGGCGACAAGCGCATCCGCAAACGCGCGTGGTAGTCACCGGATTCGTGGCGCGCGACCGTGACGACCGCATCACCACGCTAGGCCGCAACGGCAGCGATTATTCGGGGGCCATCTTTGCCGCATTGTTTGATGCCGACGAACTGCATATCTGGACCGATGTGGACGGCGTGCTGTCGGCCGACCCGCGCGTGGTGCCCGAAGCGGTGCAACTGGAAACGCTGAGCTACGATGAGGCGTGCGAGCTGGCGTATTTCGGCGCGAAGGTGGTGCATCCGCAAACGATGTCGCCGGCAATCGAACGCGGCCTGCCGATCATCATCCGCAACACCTTCCAGCCCGAACATCCGGGCACGCGCATCACTGCCAGCAGCGCGGAGAGCGGGCCGATCAAGGGGCTGACGCTGAGCCCGGATCTGGCGGTACTGAATCTGGAAGGCACCGGCCTGATCGGTGTGCCTGGCACGGCCGAGCGCGTGTTCGCTGCGCTGCGCACGGCGCAGGTGTCGGTGGTGATGATCTCGCAGGGTTCGTCGGAGCATTCGATCTGCTGCGTGGTCAAACAGCACGAATCCGAGCGTGCACGCAATGCGTTGTTGCAGGCGTTTGCGCATGAACTTACGGTCGGCCAGGTGCAACGCGTGCAGCTGACCCCCGGCATCAGCGTGCTGGCAGCGGTGGGCGATGGCATGGCCGGCCAGCCGGGTGTGGCGGCGCGCTTGTTCGAATCGTTGGGACGTGCGCAGGTCAATATCCTGGCGATTGCGCAGGGCTCCTCCGAGCGCAATATCTCGGTGGCCATTGATGCAGCGCATGCCACCAAGGCCTTACGCGCGGCGCATGCCGGTTTCTGGTTATCGCCGCAGACCTTCTCGGTCGGCGTGATCGGGCCGGGCAATGTGGGCGCGGCGTTGCTGGATCAACTACGCGTCGCGCAACCGCAGTTGCTGGGCAAGGCCAATCTGGATCTGCGCCTGCGTGCGGTGGTGTCGCGCGGTCGCATGCTGCTGGACGAGCGCGGGCTGGTCGGCAACTGGCGCGATGCCTTTGCATCGGCCGCCACGCCCACCGATCTGGAACGCTTCACCACACATTTGCTGTCTGCGCATCTGCCGCATACGGTGATCATCGATTGCAGCGGCAGCGCCGAAGTAGCAGACCGTTACGCAGGCTGGCTGGCTGCCGGGATCCACGTGGCGACGCCGAACAAACAGGCGGGTTCCGGCCCGCTGGCGCGTTATGAGGCAATCCGCGCAGCAGCCGACGCTAGCGGTGCGCGCTTCCGTTACGAAGCCACCGTGGGCGCTGGTTTGCCGGTGATCACCACGCTGCGTGATCTGGTCGATACCGGCGATGCAGTCACCTCCATCGAAGGCATCTTCTCCGGCACGTTGGCCTGGTTGTTCAACAAATACGACGGCAGCGTGCCGTTCGCCGAACTGGTGACGCAGGCGCGCGGCATGGGCTACACGGAGCCAGACCCGCGCGACGATCTGTCCGGCGTGGATGTGGCGCGCAAGCTGGTGATCCTGGCGCGCGAAGCAGGGCGTTCCATCAGCCTGGAAGACGTGCAGGTGGAAAGCCTGGTGCCGGAGGCATTGCGTCAGGCCAGCGTGGACGATTTCATGGCGCGCCTGCCGGAAGTGGATGCGGCTTTCGCGCAGCGTCTTGCCGAAGCGCATGCGCGTGGCAACGTGCTGCGCTATGTCGCGCAGTTGCCGCCGGACCGCGCGCCCAGCGTGGGCCTGGTCGAGCTACCAGCCGATCATGCATTCGCCAATTTGCGTTTGACTGACAACGTTGTGCAATTCACCACGCGGCGCTACTGCGAGAACCCGCTGGTGGTCCAGGGGCCGGGTGCGGGGCCGGAAGTGACCGCAGCAGGCGTGTTCGCCGATCTGCTGCGCGTGGCGGCGGGCGAGGGTGCGCGGCTGTGACGCAAACAGCCGCCAGCCAAGCCAGCTCGAGTCAAGCATCCGCGACACAAGTGCACCACAGCGATCGTGCTTCTCTCGGCAAACGCGGCCCGCACGAAGCGCGCGCCTTCGCGCCGGCATCGATTGCGAATGTGGCGGTGGGATTCGACCTGCTCGGTTACCCCATCGATGGCGTCGGCGACACCGTTACCGTGCGTCGTATCGAAACGCCGGTGGTGCGCATTACTGCGATTCGCGGCACGACCGTGGCGCTGCCACTGGATGCCGAACGCAATACTGCAGGCGCTGCGTTGATGTCGCTGCGTGCCGCCTTGCAGCTGCCTTACGGGTTTGAAATCGAGATCGACAAAGGCATTGCGCTGAGCTCGGGCATGGGGGGATCGGCTGCGTCGTGCGTGGCGGCCTTGGTCGCGGCGAACGCGCTGCTGGCATCGCCGCTGGATCACCACCAGCTCTACCAATACGCGCTCGATGGCGAAGCGGTGGCTAGCGGCAGCCGACATGGCGACAACCTGGGGCCGTTATTTTTAGGCGGTCTGGTGCTGTGCACGCTGGAGCGTCTGGTGCCGATCAGCGTCCCCGCAGCGTGGCATAGCCTGCTGGTGCATCCGGATGCAGTGCTGGAAACGCGACGCGCGCGCGAAGCGTTGGCCGGCAATTATCAGTTGCGCGAATTCGTCGCGCAGAGCACCAATCTGGCATTGGTGTTGGCCGGTTGCCATGCAGGCGATGCAGACCTGGTGCGTGCGGGCTTGCGCGATGTGCTGATCGAACCGCGCCGCGCCCCGTTGATTGCCGGATTTGCCGATGCCAAGCAGGCAGCGCTGGACCATAACGCACTCGGTGCCAGCATTTCCGGCGCAGGGCCCAGCGTGTTTGCCTGGTTCGAATCGCGCGCCGCAGCAGACGCCGCGGCACCGGCAGTGCAGGCCGGGTTTACTGCCGCAGGGTTCGATAGCCAGGCGTGGGTGTCGCCGATCGCAAGTCCTGCGGCACGGTTGCTCGGATGAATCAGCACGCACGCAATGGCAAGGCACCGCAGGCAACGCGCTACATGTATGGCCTGCAGCGCGCCACACGCTGTTTAGTCGACGACGACTTCGCTGATCTGCATCACCGGGGTCAGGTCGGTGTAGTTGGGGATGTCGCCCAGGATCTCCGCCGCGTGCGGGCCGAAGCTGGCGTTGAAGGTTTCCACCGACTCGCAAAAGATATGGCACATGCCGATAAAGGCCGGGGTGCTGCCGGCTTCGCCGCCGCTGATGCCCTTGTCCACGGTGTATTTCAAACAGGCCGCGCCCATGCGCGCGCTCACCAGCGGCATGTGCTTGTCGCGGTAGTAGCTGTGATCGAAGCGGGCGCTGTCGCGGTAGGGGTACATCACGCTGACTTTGATCATCTGCCGACTCCGCGGAAAGGTGCGCGCAGCATAGCCCCGCGCCGCCGACCATGCGCCGCCACTCGGCGGAATATCGTTGCGCCGCGCGCCCCGGCCGCCCCAAGCGCCGCACACTTTTCCACGGGCAACGCCCAGCCTTCGCTTGATCTGGAGTCACGCTGATGTTTATTTCCACCCGTGGCGGTGCGCCCGCCGTAAGCCTGAGCCAGGCCATTGCCGCCGGGCTGGCGCCCGATGGCGGCCTCTACGTGCCGCAGACCCTCCCGTCCGCGCGTGCGCTGGTTGCGGGCGCCAGCCTGGCCGACACCGCCACCGTGCTGCTGCAGCCGTTTTTCGAAGGCGATGCGCTGGCGGCCGAGCTGCCAGCCATCTGCGCTGAAGCCTTCGACTTTCCTGCGCCGTTGGTGGCGCTGGGCACGCCGGGCGACTACGCGCTGGAGCTGTTTCATGGCCCCACCGCCGCGTTCAAGGACTTCGGTGCGCGCTTTCTGGCGGCCTGCCTGACCCGCTTGCGCCGCGCCGAAGACCGCCCGCTCACCATCCTGGTCGCAACCTCCGGCGACACCGGTGCCGCCGTGGCCGCCGCGTTCCATCGCCAGCCCGGTCTGCGCGTGGTGGTGCTGTATCCGGACGGCCGCGTTTCTCCGCGGCAGGCGCATCAGTTGGGGTGTTTCGGCGACAACATCCAGGCCTTACGTGTGGCCGGCTCGTTCGACGACTGCCAGGCGATGGTCAAGCAGGCCTTGAACGATGCCGCGTTGCAAACGCAGGTTCCGCTCAGTTCGGCCAATAGCATCAGCCTGGGCCGGCTGCTGCCGCAGATGAGTTATTACGCGCACGCCGCGCTGCAGCACCGTGCGGCGTCGGCCGACGTGCTCAATCTGGTGGTGCCGGCCGGCAATCTGGGCAACGGGTTGGCAGCGATCATTGCGCGCGCGCTCGGGGTGCCGTTGGGCCGCATTGCGCTGGCGTCCAACGCCAACCATGTGTTGCCGGATTACTTTGCTGGCAACGCGTACGTGCCGCAGCCCAGCGTGGCGACGCTGGCCAATGCGATGGACGTGGGCGCGCCAAGCAATTTCGAACGCTTGCGCTGGCTTTACAACGGCGACGATGCTGCCTTGCGTGAGCAATTCCGTGTGTTGTCGGTGGACGATGCGGCGATTCGCCACACCGTGCAGCAGCGCTTCGCGCGCTATGGCGAGGTGCATTGCCCGCACACCGCCACCGCGGTGCATGTACTCAAACAATTGCGTGCCGAGGGCGCGGAGGGCGGCACTGGCGATTGGGCGGTGGCGGCCACGGCGCATCCGGCCAAGTTCGAGGGCGTGGTGGAACCGTTGATCGGCCGCGCGGTGGAAGTTCCGCCAGCGCTGGCGGAACTGCTGCAGCGTCCGGCGCATGCCGAAGCACTGGCGCCAGACTACGCGGCCTTCCGCCAGCGCCTGCTTGCGGATGCGGCCTGACCCAACGCGTTCAGGCACTCGGGGTTGGAAAGTGGCCCGCATGGGGTTATTTCTAGGTGGGTGCGGCCCCGCTGTGGCGCCGCGTCTGCTGTGGGTTGTTGCATGTCTTATCGAATGATTGCCGTTGCCGCCGCTTTATGCGGGTGGGCAGCGGCTGGTGCGGCCAGTGCGGCCGATACCTTGTCTGCGTCTCCGGTGTCGCCATTGGGCACGCCGCGTGTGGGTCTGGTCGAGGCACTGGCGCGGCAGGCGCCGTCGCTGGACCGTCAGGTGTTGGCCCTGGCCACCGAAGCGCTGCAATGTGCCCGGCAGCGTCAGCAGGTGGATGCCGAGCGCGTGCTCAGCGTCATCGACTACAGCCGCCCCTCGACCGAGCGCCGCTTATGGGTGTTCGACTTGGACAAGCAGCGTCTGTTGTTTCGGGAATGGGTCGCGCACGGACGTAATACCGGGGAGAACCTGGCGGCGAAGTTCTCCAATAACGATGGCAGCTTCCAGTCCAGCCTGGGCGCCTTCACCGCGCAGGAGTCGTACACCGGCCAGAACGGCTACTCGTTGCGGCTCAAGGGCCTGGAGCCGGGTTTCAACGACCACGCGCGCGACCGCGCCATCGTTATCCACGGTGCCCCCTATGTGAGCGAAGCCATTATCCGCACCCAGGGTCGGCTCGGCCGCAGCCTTGGCTGCCCAGCCGTGCGGCCAGCCGTGGCCAAACAGTTGATCGACACCTTGCGCGACGGTGCGTTTGTGTTTGTTTATTACCCAGACCGGGCCTGGTTGCGGCAATCGCAGTTGTTGAGTGGCGGCTGCGGTGGGGCGGTTGCGCGTGCGGTGGCTGGGCGGTGAGTGGTTGCGGGCGAGCGACCCAATCAACTGCTCCGACAAGCACGCACTGACGCATCAATCAATCCACCAATCAACTGCCAAACCTCACACCGTATCGCCGGCCAGTCTGCGTAAAGCGGCGTAATCCAGGATCTGCACCAGGTGCAGTTGCGGCAGCGCAATCAGCTGCTGTTGCCGCAGTTTGGTGAAAGTGCGGCTCACTGTTTCCACGGTCAGCCCCAGATGGTCGGCGATATCGCTGCGGCTCATCGGCAGCGCCACGGTGTCGCCGCTGGCGCCAGGCTGGGTGGAGCGGGTGGCAAGCCGCAGCAGGAAATGCGCCAGCCGTTCGCTGGGTTGCAGGCGTGCCAGCAGCAGGCCGGTGTCCTGGGCGGCGGCCAATTCCATGCTGGCCCGTTGCAGCAGCTTGCGTTCCAGTTGCGGGTAGCGCTCGCGCAGCTGGCGCATTTGCGCCATCGGCGTGCGGCACACGCGGCTGTCGACGATGGCTTCGATATCGTGGCGGTGCTGCGCGGTTTCAGTGAGGCCGACGTAGCCGCCGGGCAGCACGAAGCCGGTGATCTGGCGGCGTCCGTCGGCCAGCGTGCGCACCATGCGCAACGCGCCGGAGGTCACGGTATAGACGTTGTGCCGGGTCTCGCCCGCACGCACCAGGCTGCTACCAGGCGTGTAGGCCGCCGTGTGGGTGACCTGATCCAGCGCGTCCATTTCCTGCGTCGACAGCGCAGCGCAAATAGCCCGGCCGCGCACCGCGCACAGCGCGCAATCGGAGCTTGGCGTGCCCCTGGCGGATGCCGCGCCGGGCGCGGGGCAGGTCACGCTGGGGTCGGAAAGCTGCCGGTACATGGGCCACGCACTGGTGGGACGCATTGAATGATACGCCATGCGGTCAGTGCGGCCGGCAGCCGGTAGAATTGTGCGTTCGCCACATTGCCCTGCAGGAGTTTCGCTCGTGATCAAGCCCCGTACGCCGCCCGGCATCATGGAATTGCTGCCGCGTGAGCAGATCGCGTTCCAGCGCATGCTGGACGTCATCCGCCGCAACTACGAGCGGTTCGGGTTCCTGCCGATTGAAACTCCGGTGTTCGAGCTATCGGATGTGCTGCTGACCAAATCCGGCGGCGAGACAGAGCGCCAGGTGTATTTCGTGCAGTCCACCGGTGCGCTGGCCAATGCTGCTGCGGCCGCCGATGAGGGCGCCGAGAACGGTGGCCTGCCCGAGCTCGCACTGCGCTTCGACCTGACGGTTCCGCTGGCGCGCTACGTCGCCGAGCACGAGCACGATTTGAGCTTCCCGTTCCGTCGCTACCAGATGCAGCGCGTGTATCGTGGCGAGCGCGCGCAGCGTGGGCGCTTCCGCGAGTTCTACCAGTGCGACATCGACGTCATCGGCAAGGATGCACTGAGCATCCGTTACGACGCCGAAGTGCTGGCGGTGATCCATGCCGTGTTCGCGGAGTTGGGCATCGGCGACTTCAGGGTGCAGTTGAACAACCGCAAGTTGCTGCGCGGCTTTTTCGAAAGCCTGGGCGTGGCCGAAGGCGAATTGCAGCTGGCCGTGTTGCGCGAAGTCGACAAGATCGACAAGCGCGGCGCCGATTATGTGCGCGACACGCTGGTGGGCGAGGGCTTCGGCATTGCTGCCGAGCAGGTGGCCAAGATTCTCGCCTTCGTGGCGGTGCGCTCTGAGGGGCATGCCGATGCGCTGGCGCAGTTGCAGGCGTTGGAAGCGTCTGTCGGCGCCAGCGCGACGCTGGGCGAGGGCATCGCCGAGTTGCGCGAAGTACTGGAGCTGGTCAAGGCGCTGGGCGTGCCGGAGAGCGCGTACTGCCTGAATTTCTCCATCGCGCGCGGGCTGGATTACTACACCGGCACCGTCTATGAGACCACGCTGACCGACCACCCGCAGATCGGCTCGATCTGCTCGGGCGGCCGTTACGAGAGCCTGGCCAGCCACTACACCAAGTCCAAATTGCCCGGCGTGGGCATCTCGATCGGCCTGACCCGGCTGTTCTGGCAGCTGCGCGAGGCCGGCCTGATCCAGGGCATTGCCGAAAGCAGCGTGCAGGCGATGGTGGCGCTGATGGACGAGACCCGCCTGGACGATGCGCTGGATATCGCGCGCCGGCTGCGCATCGGCGGCATCAACACCGAAGTGCAGATGGAGCCGAAGAAGGTCGGTAAGCAGTTCCAGTACGCTGCCCGCGCGGGCATCCGCTTCGTGGTGCTGGCCGGCGACGACGAACTGGCGCGCGGCGTGGTGGCGGTGAAGGACTTGGTACGCGAGCAGCAGTTCGACGTCGCTCGCGACGAGCTGGCGAGTACCTTGCAGGTGGAGTTGGAACAGGCCAAGGCGATGCTGGTGGCCGGGGCACCCAAGGGCGTTTGACGCCGCAGGCCGAAGGCGCCTGCAGGTCTGGCGATCATCTGCCGCCGCTAGCCACGCGCCGCCGCGCACAGCGCGCCCACTGACATCTGGATGTCAGTGGGCGTTTTCGTAATGGCACGCGCGCAAACAGTCACCGTATGAATGCTTCGGTTCGGTCAACTTGTCTCCTCGCCGCCGTTGCGCTAATGTACTAACACGCTATTACATTAATGCAATGAAACAACGACCTGCCCCCCGCGAAAGTACCGACGTTACCGCCTCGCTCACGATGCTGGCCGATGCGCTGGCTCGCCTCAACGCGCCCGGCGCGGTCGAGGCGTTTCTGCGCGACCTGTGTACGCCCGCCGAGCTGGAAGCCATGGCCGACCGCTGGCGGGTGGTGCCGCTGCTGGTCAAGGGCGTGCCGTATCGCGAAATTCACGAGCTGACCCAGGTCAGCGTGACCACCATCGGGCGCGTTGCGCGCACCCTGGACCACGGTGCCGGCGGCTACGCCACGGCCCTGCGCGAGCAGTCTTCGCGCCCTGACGAATCCCACTGAGAGAACAAGATGAGTGCTTCCACGGCAGCGCCGGCACGTGACCGGTTGCGTATCGCCATCCAGAAGAGCGGCCGTCTGGCCGAGCCGGCGCGCAGCCTGCTGGCCGCCTGCGGGCTGAGCTGGCGGCAGAGCCGCGACAAGCTGTTCTGCTACGGCGAATCGTTGCCGGTGGACCTGCTGCTGGTGCGCGACGACGACATCCCTGGCCTGATCGCCGATGGCGTTTGCGACCTGGGTATCGTCGGCCAGAACGAACTGGAAGAGCAGGCCGCAGAGCGCCGCCGCAATGGCTTGCCAGCCGCCTATCACGCGCTGCGTGGAGTTGGTTTCGGTCAATGCCGCCTGATGCTGGCAGTGCCGGAAGAATGGGACTGGCAGGGCGTGGCGCAACTGGCCGGCAAGCGCATCGCCACCAGCTACCCGGCGATCCTGGCCGATTGGCTGGAGCGCCAGGGCATCGATGCGGCGGTGGTGGAGTTGTCCGGTTCGGTGGAGATCGCACCGCGCCTGGGCACCGCCGATCTGATCTGCGATCTGGTTTCCAGCGGCGCCACCTTGGCCGCCAACCAGCTCAAGCCGGTTGAACTGGTGATGGAAAGCGAAGCGGTGCTGGCCGGCGCAGTGCGCGCGCCGGCCGATGCGCGCGCCGGCCTGCTGGCAATGCTGCTGCGGCGCATGGACGGCGTGCTCAAGCTGCGCGACAGCAAGCTGCTGATGTTCCGCGCCGAACAGGACGATGTGGATGCGTTGCGGCGCCTGCTGCCGGATGCCGACCCGCTGGTGCAGCTGCCCGACGATGGCAATGGCGCGTTGCGTTTGCAGACGATGTGCCACGGCGCGGTGACCTGGCAACGCTTGGAAGAACTCGAACGCGCAGGTGCGCAAGGCCTGATGGTGTTGACGGTGGAGCGCTCGCTGGCATGAAAATTCTTGATTGGTCCCAACTCGACAGCGCCGCTCGGACCGACGCGTTGACCCGCCCGGTGCAGACCGTGGCCGCACAAACGCGCGATGCGGTCGCCGCGTTGATTGCCGACGTACGCACGCGCGGCGATGCGGCGTTGCGCGAGATCACTGCGCGCTTCGATGGCGTGTCGCTGGAGAGCTTCGCCGTGAGCGAAGCCGACTTCGCCGCCGCCGAAGCCGCTGTGGCGCCGGAATTGCGCCAGGCCATGCAGGATGCGGTGGCACGCATCGACACCTTCCACCGCGCCGGCATGAGTGAAGGTTATGCGGTGGAAACCGCACCGGGCGTGGTGTGCGAAAAGATCGTGCGGCCGATCGGTCGTGTCGGTTTATACGTGCCGGCCGGCAGCGCGCCGCTGCCGTCCACTGCATTGATGCTCGGCGTGCCGGCGCGCCTGGCCGGTTGTCGCGAGGTGGTGTTGTGCACGCCGCCGCGCAAAGACGGCAGCGTGGATCCGGCAGTGCTGGTGGCCGCGCAGCTCACCGGCGTGCGCCGTGTGTTCAAGCTCGGCGGCGCGCAGGCGATTGCGGCGATGGCATATGGCACTGAATCGGTGCCGAGCTGCGACAAGCTGTTTGGCCCGGGCAATAGTTATGTCACCGAAGCCAAGCAGCAGGTGGCGCAATCCGGGGCTGCGGCGATCGACATGCCGGCCGGCCCGTCGGAGGTCTTGGTGATTGCCGATGCTGGCGCACAACCGTCTTTCGTCGCTGCCGACCTGCTGTCGCAGGCCGAACACGGCCCGGATTCGCAGGTGTTGTTGCTTTCCGACAGCGATGCGTTGATCGATGCCGTGCAGGTGCAATTGGAGGTACAGCTGGCGCAACTGTCGCGTGCCGACATCGCGCGCCAGGCGCTGGCGCAATCGCGCTTGATCAAGGTGCAGACGCTGGATAAAGCGTTTGCGATCAGCAACCGCTATGCACCCGAGCACCTGATTCTTGCGCTGCGCGAACCGCGCGCGTGGCTAGCCCAGGTGGAAGCGGCAGGCTCGGTATTTCTCGGCGATTACACGCCGGAAGCACTCGGCGATTACTGCAGCGGCACCAACCACGTGTTGCCGACCAGCGGTGCGGCGCGCGCGTACAGCGGTGTTAGCGTGGCCAGTTTCCAGAACATGGTGAGCGTGCAGGCGGCCAGCAAGGCCGGCATCGATGGCATCGGCGAATGCGCGTTGATTCTTGCGCGGGCAGAAGGGCTAGACGCACACGCCAATGCAGTGGCGCTGCGCATGGGAGTGGCAGCATGAGCACGTCATCGATTCTGGATCTGGTACGCGAAGATCTGCGCGCATTCGCGGGGTATGCGTCGGCGCGCACCAGCGCATTAAAGGGCGATGTGTGGCTCAACGCCAACGAGTCGGCGTGGGGCAATCCGGCCGACCCAAGCGCCAGCACACGGCGCTATCCCGACCCGCAACCCAAGGGCCTGCGCAGTGCGCTGGCGGCGCTGTACGGCTGCGCGCCGGAGCAGCTGCTGATTGGCCGCGGCAGTGACGAGGCGATCGATCTGCTGGTGCGTGGCCTGTGCGTGCCAGAGCGCGACGCGGTGCTGGTCACGCCGCCGGTATTCGGCATGTACGCTGTGTGCGCGCGGCTGCAGAATGCGCCACTGGTGGAGGTGCCGCTGGTCGATGGGCCTGATGGTTTCCACGCGGACATCCCGGCAATTGTGTCAGCGGCCTCGGCGTCGAACGCCAAGCTGGTGTTCCTGTGCTCGCCGTCTAATCCAGCCGGTTCGACGATCGCACTGGACCAGATCGAACACGCGCTGCAGGCATTGCAGGGCAAGGCGCTGGTGGTGGTGGACGAGGCTTACGGTGAATTTTCTGATGTGCCGTCGGCAGTCGGTCTGCTGGCGCGTTACGACAATCTCGCTGTGCTGCGCACGCTTTCCAAGGCGCATGCCTTGGCGGCTGCGCGTATCGGCACGCTGATTGCCAATGCTGAGCTGATTGCCTTGCTGCGCCGCTGCCAAGCGCCGTATCCGGTGCCGACGCCCTGCGCGGCGATGGCCGAGCAGGCGTTGTCTGCGCCAGCGCTGGAGGTGACCCGCCGGCGTATCGCCGAGGTACGCAGTGAACGCGAGCGCGTGCACAAGGCGCTTGTGCAGCTGACCGGTGTGCGACAGGTCTATCGCTCGCAAGGCAACTTCCTGCTGGTGCGTTTCGACGATGCCGAAGCAGCCTTCCAGGCATTGCTGGAGGCCGGTGTGGTGGTGCGCGATCAACGCGCAGTGCCGCGCTTGCCCGACGCCTTGCGCATCACCTTGGGCACACATGAACAGAACGAGCGCGTACTGAGCGCGCTGCAACGCACACAGGAGGCCGCCGCATGACCCCGATTCTCTTCGTCGACCGTGATGGCACGCTGATCACCGAGCCGGCCGACTACCAGATCGATGCGTACGAGAAACTACGCTTCGTCGATCACGTGATTCCGGCGATGCTCAAGCTGCGTGATGCCGGCTACCAGTTCGTCATCGTCAGCAACCAGGATGGGCTGGGCAGCGAGAGCTTCCCACGCGCCTCCTTCGATGGCCCGAATAACCTGATGCTGCAGATCTTCGCCAGCCAGGGCATCGAATTCCGCGAAGTGCTGATCGATTGCAGCTGGCCATCCGACAACGCACCCACGCGCAAGCCCGGCGTCGGCTTGATGGTGCCCTATTTGCAGGACCGCACTATCGACTGGGCGCGCTCAGCGATGGTCGGCGACCGCATGACCGACATCCAGTTCGCGCAGAACCTCAATATCCGCGGTTTTCAACTGCGCACAGACGAGTTCGGCGGCGAGTGGGACTGGCCCGGCATCGCCCACGAGCTGGCCGATGCGCCACGCCGCGCGCTAGTCCAGCGCAACACCAAGGAAACCAAGATCCGCGTCGAACTGGATCTGGATCGTATCGCCGAGCCCAAAACCGCCACCGGCCTGCCGTTCTTCGACCACATGCTGGAACAGATCGGCAAGCATGGCGGTTTTGCGCTGGACATCCGTGCCGAAGGCGATCTGCATATCGATGAGCACCACACCATCGAAGATACCGGCTTGGCCTTAGGTCAGGCGTTGCGCGAAGCGCTGGGCGACAAGCGCGGTATCGGCCGCTACGGGTTCGATCCGGAAAGCAGCCCGTGGCAGGTTGCCGGCGACACGGCGCAACATGGCTTCACGTTGCCGATGGACGAAACCATCGCCAGTGCTGCGCTGGACTTCAGCGGCCGGCCGTATTTCGTCTTCGATGGCGACTTCAAGCGCGAGCGCGTCGGCGACATGCCCACCGAACTGGTGCCGCATTTCTTCCGCTCGATCTGCGATGCGTCGGGTCTGAATCTGCATCTGAGCGTGCGCGGCGAGAACGATCACCACAAGGTGGAGGCCTGCTTCAAGGCGTTGGCGCGTGCATTGCGTCAAGCGATTCGCCGCGAGGGCACCGCGTTGCCCACGACCAAGGGCGCGCTATGACCGATGTTGCGCTGATCGATGCTGGCGGCGCCAATCTGGGCTCGGTGCGCTATGCATTGGAACGGTTGAGCGTTGAGGCACGCGTGGTGCGCGATGCGGCCGGCTTGCAGGGCGCGCAGCGGGTGATACTACCCGGTGTTGGTGCTGCGCCAGAGGCGATGTCGCGTTTACGCGCGCAGGGCTTGGTCGAGCCGTTGCGCGAGCTGCAGGTGCCGTTGATCGGCATCTGCTTAGGGATGCAGTTATTGTTCGAACATTCCGAAGAAGGCGATGTCGAGTGTCTGGGTCTGTTGTCGGGCATCGTGCGCCACATGACGCCCGCGCTTGGCATTCGGGTGCCGCATATGGGCTGGAATCAGCTGGTGACGATGCGCGAATCCGCATTGCTGGCTGGCCTGCCGGAGCGCGCCAGTGCCTACTTCGTGCATGGCTACGCTGCGCCGGTCACGCCCGACACGGTAGCCGCTTGCGATCACGGCGGGTTGTTCACTGCCGTTGTGCAGAACGGCCTGCGCTGCGGCGCTCAATTCCACCCTGAGCGCTCGGCCGACACCGGTGCACGCATCCTGCGCAATTTTCTTGAGATGAGCTTCCCATGAGTTTCACGGTTTACCCGGCGCTGGATATCCGTAACGGCCGCGTGGTGCGCCTGCTGCAAGGCGATTACGCACGCGAAACGCAGTACGGCGACGACGTGCTGCCGCGCGCGCAGGCGTTTGCGGATGCCGGCGCACAGTGGATGCATCTGGTCGATCTGGATGCGGCGAAAGCGGGCGGCTACACACTGGCCACCACACTTGGCGAGATTGCGCGCACCACCGGCTTGCAGGTGCAGACCGGCGGTGGTGTGCGGTCGCGCGACGATGTAGCGCGCATTCTGGGTGCGGGCGCCGCACGCGTGGTGATCGGCTCGCTGGCGGTACGCGACAGCGAGATGGTGATTGGTTGGCTGCGGGAATTTGGTGCGGATCGCCTGACGATTGCACTAGACACGCGCCAGGATGCATCTGGCATCTGGCAATTGCCGGTGCATGGCTGGACCGAAACCGCAGACGCCACGTTGGACCAGTTGGCGGTGCGTTACGCGCGGGCCGGTCTGCAACATCTTCTCTGCACCGACATTGCCCGCGATGGCATGTTGTCCGGCCCCAACATGGCGCTGTACGCGCACTTGCGTTCGCTGACGCCGCAGCTGCAGGTGCAGGTCTCCGGTGGCGCGCGCAATCTGGCCGATGTCGCCGCTGCCAAGGCCGCAGGTTGCGCCGGCATCGTGCTCGGTAAGGCATTGCTCGAAGTGCATCTGAATCTTAACCAGGCACTGGCATGCTGAGCCGTCGCATCATTCCGTGCCTGGACGTGCGCGACGGCCGCGTGGTCAAGGGAGTCAAGTTCCGCGCCCACATCGACATGGGCGATATCGTCGAACTGGCATTGCGCTACCGCGCGCAGGGCGCCGACGAACTGGTGTTCTACGACATTGGCGCCAGCCCTGAGGGGCGTTCGGTCGACTACACCTGGGTCGAGCGGGTGGCGCGCTTGATCGATATCCCGTTCTGTGTCGCCGGAGGTATTGGCGATGTGGAAACGGCGCGTGCGGTGCTACACGCCGGTGCCGACAAGATATCGATCAACTCGCCCGCGTTGGGCCGCGCGCAATTGATCTCCGAACTGGCCGATGCCTTCGGCGTGCAATGCGTGGTGGTCGGCATCGATTCGATTCGCGAGGACGATGGCGAGTGGCGCGTGCGCCGCTACACCGGCGATCCGAGCAAGACCCAGGCGCTGCCGATGCGCACGCTGGATTGGGTGGCCGAAGCGCAGCGGCTGGGCGCAGGCGAAATCGTGCTCAATTGCATGGACAACGACGGCGTGCGCCGCGGATACGACATCGCTCAGCTGCGGCAGGTGCGCGCGTTATGCCGCGTGCCGTTGATCGCTTCCGGCGGTGCTGGCGAGATGCAGCACTTTGCCGATGTGTTCGACCAGGCCGATGTGGATGGCGCACTGGCGGCCAGTGTATTTCATAGCGGTGCGATTCCGATTCCGGAACTCAAGCAATTCTTGCGCGCGCAGCAGATCGAGGTACGCGATGGGCAGTAACGAAGTGGCAACGGGCGACGCGCTCGCTGCGCTGGAGTGGAGCAAGGGCGACGGCCTGTTGCCGGTGATCGTGCAGGACGCCGACAACCTGCGCGTGCTGATGCTGGGCTACATGAATGCCGAAGCGTTGGCAGTGACCCAACAGCGCGGCGAGGTCACCTTTTTCAGCCGCAGCAAGCAGCGCTTGTGGACCAAGGGCGAGAGCTCGGGAAACGTGTTGCGCGTGGTGTCGATCGAGATTGATTGCGATGCCGACACACTGCTGGTGCAGGCGCGCCCGCATGGGCCGACCTGTCATCTGGGCCGCACCAGCTGTTTTGCCAGTGCGCCCGGGCAGTTCCTGGGTAGCCTGGATGCGTTGGTGGCCGAGCGCGAGCGCGAACGCCCGCACGGTAGCTACACCACCAAGCTGTTCGAGCAAGGCATTCGCCGCATCGCGCAGAAGGTGGGCGAGGAGGGCGTGGAAACAGCGCTGGCTGGTGTAGTGCAGGGCGATGGCGATTTGCTCGGCGAATCGGCCGATCTGCTGTATCACCTGATCGTGCTGCTGCACGCACGTGGGCTGGGTCTTGGCGATGCGGTCGCGTTGCTGGAATCGCGGCACAAGTAACTGGGTCGTATAGGAGCGCACCTGGGCGCGACGGGGCGTTCCCAATAACGCCCGTCGCGCCCGGGTGCGATCATACGGATGTGTGTCGCCATGTCTTCCGACCTTCGTACGTGCGCTGTGCGCGATGGCATGTACAATTTCCGCTGGTCTTCGCGCGGGAAAATGCATGCAACCTCGCTTCGTTTTGTTGGCACTGGGCCTGCTCGCGGGAAGCGCATACGCGCGCGACACCACGGTCGATGGCGTCGTCTATGAAGAGCGCGACGGGCGCGCCGGCCGCAGCGCCGATGAGCCGGGCATTGCCGATGTGGCTGTCTCAAATGGCGAGCAAATCGTGCGCACCGATGCGCAGGGCCGCTACCGCCTGCCGGTGCGCGATGGGCAGACGGTATTCGTGATCAAACCGGGCGACCGCCGCTTTGTGCCAGCCGCCGACGGCTTGCCGGCGTTTTGGCGCCACTACGAACCCAGCGGTTCTGCAAAACACAAATACCCCGCTATTGCAGCAACTGGCCGCAGCACGGGTAACTGGGATTTCGCGTTGACGCCGCGCGCCAGCGCCGCGGCCGATGGTTTTCAGATGCTGGTGTTTGCCGACAGCCAGACCGCCAGCCTTGCCGAGGTTGGCTACTACCAGCGCGATATTGTGGCACCGATCATCGGCAAGACCACGGCGCGGCTGGGCACGACGCTGGGCGATATTGTCAGCGACGATCTGAGCCTGTATCCGGCCTTGAACAAGGTCACCACGCAGCTGGGTGTGCCGTGGTTCCATGTGCCGGGCAATCACGATCTCAACCTGGACGCGCACGACGATGCGCAGTCGCTCGACAGCTGGCACGCGGTTTACGGCCCCGATACCTACGCGGTGGAAGAAGCCAACGCCAGCTTCGTGTTTCTGGACGATGTGATCTACACGCCCGGCGGTAAACAGGCCTATATCGGTGGCCTGCGCGACGATCAATTCGCGTTCCTGCAGAATTATCTGGCGCAGCTGCCACGCGACCGGCTATTGGTGCTGGGCATGCATATCCACCTGTTCGATGCAGTGCCGGGGCAGGAAACCTTTCGGCACGTCGATCGCCGCCGCCTGTTCGCATTGCTGAAAGAGTTTCCGCATGTGTTGGTGCTCAGTGGCCATAGCCATACCCAGCGCCAGGTGGAGCATGGTGCGGACGAAGGCTGGCAGGGCGCACGCCCGCTGCACGAATACAACGTGGGCGCGGCTTGCGGTGCGTTCTGGTCGGGTGCCAAGGACGCCGACGGCATTCCGGATGCGACCATGAGCGACGGCACTCCCAATGGCTATGCGGTGCTGCAGGTTGCCCCCAGCGGCGACTACACGCTGGCCTATCACGCCGCGCGCGCGGCCGATGATGCGCAGTTGCTGCTGCATGCGCCCAAGGTGCTGCGCAAAGGTGCGTATGCGGCGTGGGGCATCTACGCCAATGTGTTCATGGGCCAGGCCGACACCGTCGTTGAGATGCGCATCGACAACGGCGCCTGGCAGCCGATGAAGCGCGTAGAGCGCGCCGATCCGCGCGTGCTGGCAGAGAACGTGCGCGACGATGCGGCCGATGCGCTGCGCGGTTACGATCGCTCGCCGGAGGCCACGCCGTCGACGCATCTCTGGCGCGGCGCATTGCCGACCACGCTGGCAGTGGGCGAGCACACCGTCGAGGTGCGTGCGACCCTGCCGACCGGGCAGTACAACGCTAGCAAGGTATATCGCCTGCAAGCTGCTGAGCCGTAAGGCACATAACAGCGATGGTCGCCTAATGCCCTTCTTCCACCGGAAGAAGCTGCCGTGAAGGGGCGGATAAGGGGGCACGCAATGCTGACATCATCCAATCCCTCGGGCACCTCGCGCCAATGAGAATCTAGAGCACGCCAAACGATTGCTCGTTACGTTGTAGCCGCTCTTGTTGCAGCGGCAGTGGGCCGTGTCTTCGTGATATCCAGCACGGGCGGATGCGTTGCTGCGGCCTCGCAGCGTCAAAGCATTACGTCAGCTGCGCCGCTTCCTCCCGATCGCCACACACACAAACGCCTCCACAAGGGAGGCGTTTTGGGATCCGGGCTGGCAGGCGTTGGCGCGCTGGCGAAGATCGGTGCTGGCTGGCGAGTTGCTGGCTGGCCGGGCGAGTCTAGCGATACCGCGCCGATATTGACGAAATGAGAATTAGTCTCATAAATTCACTGTGGTTATCGAGTGGATGCGGCAGGCACGCGTGGCGGCCTGGACGGCGAGCTCTCTGCTTCCGTTGCCTTTGAGCGCTTCGCATCATCTACCGCTGCATCGGTCGGTTGGGTGACTGGATCGACGTCCGGGTCAGCGTCAGCATCCACGTCCACAGGCGGATACGGGTACGCAACCGCCGGCCCGAGATGCACGCCCGCGCGCCAACGTGCCAGTACCGGCGCGATGCGTTTGCCCAGCGACTGCTGCGGCAACGACGGCAACTCGCCTTCCTGTTGCTCGCGTGCGTTGATGGCGGCTTTGGCGATGTCGAATGCGGCCAGCGGGTCGTCGCTCTGGTTCATCGCATCGATCAACCACGCCTGCCCGAAGTAGGTGGCGTTGGACGTGTTGCCGCAGCCAAACGAGGGCCGGTCGGCACGCGCGGCGGTGAGGATCAACGTCTGCGGCGAGCGCAGCGCGGGAATAAAGCCGCCCGAATAGCAGGCCGACAACACGATGATGCGCTTGTCGATGCCTGCATCGTCCAGCGCCGCACGCAGATCCTGCGGGCTGATGAAATCCTCTTCTTTGGTGTCCACCCGCACGTACAGGTTGTGGTCTTCGGTACCGTGGGTGGTGACGAACAGCAGCAGCGCATCTTCCTTGCGATCCATGCGCTTGCCGATCGCAGCCAGCGTGTCGTACAGATTGTCGTAGGTCGCCAACGGCGCGTACGGATGCTCGCCTAGGTTGTCCGGGTTGTTGACCAAGGTGACCACGCGCCCACGCGCATCGAAACGCTGCTCGAACAGCTGCTTGAGGTACAGCGTCTCGTTGCGAAACACATCGTCGCTGGCGTCGCCAGCAAAGCCGACCACGTATAGATCGGTGAGGCCAGGGCGCTGCGGCTGAAGTGCTTTCAATGCGTGCGCAAGCGCGGCCTGATCGACCGGATCCACCGCGTCCTGGCTCGCTGCGGCCTGCGCCGGCAATGCAGCTCCGGCATCCGAATGGCAGCCGGCAATCAGCGCAACGACAACGATCAGCAGCGAGAATCGCCGCAACAAGGCACTCGGTCCAAAGGGAAAATGCAGCGACATGAAAAACGCCGAGAGCTAGGGAGACGGGGTGAGCAGCTGCGCGCGGTGATTGCAACGCAGACCAGCATCCCGTCAGGGAGATGCAGATAACGCGTGTGTCGCCGCAACGTACCACCGGCTCACGTAGCGCCAAGATCAGTTAACACAACGACTAAGCGACCAGTTACGCAGCCGTCATGCGGGCGAGGTCGGCGCTCGCCGCGGCGTACACCACGCGTACGCTGCGGCTTCTCCACGCCGTCCACGTCCACCTGACGACTGCACGCCACGTTTTAGTAACCTAGACAAACATCGACCGCGTTCACCAACAGGGAGCGCGGTCGCCTGGCTAAGCGTGCTTAAAACACCAGCTGGCTAAAGCTTTCCACGCGCTGATGGCTGCCGACATCATCGGCCGAACGCGGGGTGGGGTAGTCCTCCCGGCGGTCCAGCAGCGCGGTGCGCATCCCGGTACGCTTGGCTGCATCGAGCTCTTCGATCACATCTGACAGGAACAGGATCTCCGACGGCGGGACACCGATGCGCTCGGCAATCCGGCGGTAACTGGCGGCTTCGCGCTTGGAGCCAACTTCGGTATCGAACCAGTCGGTTACCAGTCCGCTCAAATCGCCGGCATCGCTGTGTGCGAAAAACAACTTCTGCGCCGGCACCGAGCCGGACGAATACACGTACAGCGGAATGCCCGCCGCGTGCCACGCCTTCAGCTGGATCGCTGCATCGGCATACATATGCGCGGTGAAGTCTGCAGTCTTGTAGCCGTCGCCCCAGATCAAGCCCTGCAAGGCCTTGAGCGCGGTGTGCTTGCGGTCCTCGTCGATCCAGGTCTGCAGCGTGGTGATCAGCACCTCGTCCGGCACGTCCTCGCCGATTTCATCGGCTACCTGGTTGAGCCAGTGGCGCACCTGCGGATGATTGCCGTGCTCGCGCACGTAAGCGGGCACGGCGCGGCGCGCATACGGGAACAACACATCCTTGACGAACGAAATGCTGCTGGTCGTACCTTCGATATCGGTGAGGATCGCTTGCGGTCGTGTCATCGTCAGCTGGCCTTGTGAGGTTTCTCGGGGGCGTAGCGGGGGAATTGTTTGGCGATTTCGGTGCCGGTGAAATGACCGACCCAGCCGTCCGGCTCGGTGAAGAAACGGATCGCCACGAAGTGCGGCTCCGGCCCCATGTCGAACCAATGCAGGGTGCTGTCGGGCACGGCGATCAGATCGTCCTTGACGCATTCGATCTCATAAACCTTGGCGTCCACGTGCAGCGTGAACAGGCCCGAGCCGGCGACGAAGAACCGCACTTCGTCTTCCTTGTGGAAGTGCTCGTCCAGAAACTTGGCGCGCATTTCTTCGCGCTTGGGGTTGTCCGGCGCGATGCTCACCACGTCCACGGTCTTGAAGCCGCGCTCGGCGCTGATGCGGTCGATGTCGGCGCGGTAGGCATCCATCACCTGCTCGGGCGTGGCGCCGGGTTCGACCGGCGCGCTGGCGTGCCAGCGTTCGAAGGTCACGCCAATCTTCTTCAACTCGGTGGCGATCGCATCGCCATCGCGGCTATCGAATTGGGGTGTGGCGGGATTGGTGTCGGCGAAGATACGCAGTCGGCTCATGGCGGTCTGGCTCACGAATGGGGGACAGGCAATACTCAGCGCGTGCCGCGCAGTTTCAGCAGTTCGAGTTCGCAATGCAGCAGGAATTCGAACGCTTCCAGATGACGACGTGCCTCGGCCATGTTGCGGCCCCAGGCATACAGGCCGTGTCCTTCGATGAGATACCCCCACATGCTCCGTTTGTCCAGCAAGGCTTCGACCTGCGCGGCCAGCACCTGCATGTCCTGGGTGTTGGCGAACACCGGCACCTCCACCGCAGTTTCATGGGTGGTGTTGCCTTCGAAGGCCTTGAGCAGTTCGTAGCCTTCCAGCCGGATCACGCCGCTGCCTGCATACAGGCGCGAGGCAACCGTCTGCACCGGCGAGTGCGTATGCAGCACGCAACCGATCTCCGGAAACCGGCGATACAGCTGGGTGTGCAGCAGGGTCTCGGCAGACGGGCGCAACGGGCGGCCAACGGCCAAACCGTCGAAGTCCACCACCATGATGTCTTCTTCGACCAAGCGACCCTTGTCGCGGCCAGAGACGGTAATGGCGGCGTGCTGTTCGTCCAGACGATGAGAAAAGTTGCTGCTGGTCGCAGGTGTCCAGCCGGCATGCGCCAGCTCTCGGATATTGGCGATCAGCACGTGCGCCAGTTCGTGCAGACGCGCGGCGCTATAGGGCAGGGGGGCAGTAGTCGCATTCATGGACCTATTCTACTGCGCCCCCGGTGTACGGGCAGGTGCAGCGCAGCAGGTCGTTTCCTGCCGCGCCTGACCGCAGACCATGCGGCGGCTCAGCGGCCGTCGCGCAGACGGCTGTGGCGGTAGCCGTAGCCGAAGTAGATCACCAGCCCCACCAGCGTCCACAGGCCCATCAGCATCCAGTTGTGCAACGTCATCGCCGACAGCAGCGCAAGACAGCTCAACACGCCAGCACTGCAAATCAACCAGGCGGCCGGCATGCGGAACGGACGCGGCAGTTCCGGGTGGGTGCGACGCAGGATCAACACGCCGGCGCAGACCGCCGCGAAGGCGATCAGCGTGCCCATCGACGTCAGTTCGCCTAGCACATCCAGCGGGAAGACCGCTGCCAGCAGCGCGATGCCCACACCGGTGATGACGGTATTGATATGCGGGGTGCGGTACTTGGGATGGATGCGGGTGAAGATCGACGGCAGCAGCCCGTCGCGCGCGATGATCATGAAGATGCGCGGCTGCCCGATGATCATCACCAGCACCACCGACGACAAGCCGATCAACGCGCCCACTTCCACGATCACGCGCAGCCAGGCCAGCTGCGGATGCGCTGCGACCGCGGTGACCACCGGTTCGTCGGTGCCGAGCAAGGTATACGGCAGCAGCCCGGTCATCACCGCCGCCATGGAGATGTAGAGCACGGTGCAGATCACCAGCGACAGGATCATGCCGATCGGCAGATCGCGTTGCGGGCGGTGCGATTCCTGCGCCGCCACCGACACCGCTTCGAAGCCGATATAGGCAAAGAACACCATCGCCGCGCCGCGCAGCACGCCTTCCATGCCGTATTTGCCGGGGCCTTCGTTGGCCGGAATGAATGGGTGCCAATTGGCCGTGTCCACGTATTTCCAGCCCACTGCGATCACCAGCAGAATCAGGCCGGTCTTGAGGATCACCATGGCCATATTCATCGCCGACGACTTGCGGATGCCGACATAGCAGAGCCAGGTCAGCAGCAGCACGATGCTGGCCGCAGGCAGGTTGGCGATCGCGCCGGTGGGTTGCAGCTTGCCGTCGAGCGGCGCGCTGACGAACGCGGCCGGCAGGTGGATGCCGAAGTGTTCGAGCAGGCTCAGGAAATAGCCGGTCCAGCTCACCGCCACTGCCGAGGCAGACATGCCGTATTCCAGCACCAGCATCCAGCCGATAAACCACGCAGCCAGCTCGCCGAAGGTGGCGTAGGTGTAGCTGTAGGCGCTGCCGGAGACAGGCACCATCGCGGCGAATTCGGCGTAGGCCATTGCGCAGAACGCGCAGCACACAGCCGCAAGCAAAAACGAGAGCATGATCGCCGGGCCGGCATGGTCGGCCGCAGCCTGGCCGGTGATGACGAAAATACCGCCGCCGATCACTGCGCCGATGCCCAGGGCAGTCAGCCCCCAGGGGCCGAGCGCGCGTTGCAGGCCCAGCCCGTCGGCCGCCTCATGGCTGGCGTGCGGGTGTTTGGTGGCCCAAAGTTGTTTGAACATGAAGCGGTTCCGGCTTGGCGCTAAGCGCGATCATTTAACAAGAAGACCAGCGTCGCGCGCCGGTCTTGAGAGAAGGTTAGGCCCGTTTCGCGAGGCGACTGTGGTGGATGCCGTAGCCGAAGTAGATACACAGGCCAATCACGGTCCAGCCCACAAACACCTTCCAGTGTTCCTGGAACGCCTGGAAGAACAGGAATAGGCAGGCCAGCGCGCCCAATGGGCAGATCACCATCGCCAGCGGCACCCGGAACGGGCGCGGCAGATCGGGCTTGGTGAAACGCAGCACCATCACCCCGGCGCACACAGTGGCGAAGGCGAGCAGGGTGCCCATCGAGACGAGTTCGCCCAGCACGTTCAACGGGATCACTCCTGCCAGCAGCGCGGCAACCACGCCGACGAAAAGCGTGCCGACGTATGGCGTACGGAATTTCGGGTGCACCTTGCCGAACAGCTTGGGCATCAACCCATCCTTGGCCATGGTGTAGAAAATGCGTGGCTGCGCCATCAGCATCACCAGCACCACCGAGGACAAACCGGCGATTGCCCCAATTTCCACCGCAGTCTTCAGCCAGGTCAGTTGCGGGTGGGCTTCCAGCGCGGTGGCCACCGGCTTGGCGGTGCCCAACTGGGTGTACGGCAGCAAGCCAGTCAACACCGCGCAGACGATGATGTAGATGACGGTGCAAATGGCCAGCGACACCAGGATGCCAATTGGCATGTTCTTCTGCGGATCCTTGGTTTCGCCGGCGGAGGTCGAGACCGCGTCGAAGCCAATGTAGGAGAAGAACACGATGGACGCGGCACGGAACACCCCGTCCCAGCCGAACTGGCCCGGACCGGTGTTTTCCGGGACGAAGGGGTGCCAATTCGCCGGGTCGATATAGGAAATGCCGAAACCAACGAACAGGCAGATCACCACGACCTTGATCGCTACCACAATCGCATTAGCAAACGCCGACTGGGTGACGCCGATGTAGCACAGGATGCTCACTGCGCCGACGATCAGCACCGCCGGCAGGTTGACCAGATTCCCGGAACTGACGAAGCCATGTCCGTCCCAGGCAAGCGGCGCACCCGCCAACTCTGCGGGGAATGGCAGCCCCAGGGTGCCAGTGATGAAGCTGATCAGGTAGGCAGACCAGCCCACTGCAACACTGGAGCCGGCGAATAGGTATTCCAGCACCAGACACCAGCCGATGAACCAGGCGATGCCTTCGCCCAGCGTGGCGTATGAATACGAATAGGCGCTGCCGGAGACCGGCATCATTGCGGCAAATTCGGCGTAGCACAGGCCCGCAAAGGCGCAGGCGATACCGGCAAACACGAACGACAGCATCACTGCGGGGCCGGCGTGATTGGCCGCAGCCTGGCCGGTCAGCACGAAAATGCCGGCGCCGATCACCGCGCCGATGCCGAGCATGATCAGGTGTTTGGCTGTGAGAGTCCGTTGTAGCGTGGCTTCGCCTCGTAGGCTGCCTTCCACCGGTTCGCCCGCATCGACATGGCCCGCGGTTTCGATCGGTTTGACCCTCAACAGAGACTTCAGCATTCGGTACATCCCTAAGTGGCAAAGCTAGGCGCAGACGCCCGGACGAAGGTGGTGTGGCGCATCCGGCGGGACAGGCAAGCGGCCTACCTTGCCAAAGCTACACGCTCACGACAAGCACGTACGCAGCATGAATGGCGATAATGGCCGCTTGGCCCGCACTGGGCGACCGAGATCGAGAGATGGTGGATGCAACCCTGCGGCAGCAATTGGCCGCGTACCGCCTGCGTTGGCCGGACGAAGCCGCACTGGCCGAGCAGTTCGCGCAATTGCTGGACGATGCCACCGATCCGTTCGTGCGTGAGCGTGTCGAAGGTCATTTCACCGGGTCGGCCTGGGTGGTGAGCGCCGACGGCACACGCACCTTGCTGACCCACCACCGCAAGCTGCAGCGCTGGCTGCAGCTGGGCGGCCATGCCGACGGCGACCGCGATCTGGCGCAGGTGGCGTTACGCGAGGCGGAGGAGGAATCCGGTCTCAGCGGATTGCGGCTGGCTGATGGGGCGTTATTCGATCTGGACCGTCACTGGATTCCGGCACGCGGCGAGGTGGCGGGGCATTGGCACTTTGATGCGCGTTACGTGGTGGTGGCCGGTGCGGACGAGGCCTTCGAAGTTAGTGAGGAATCGCTGGCATTGGCATGGCGTTCGATCAGCGAATTGCTCGCCGAACCTGAGCTGGATCCGTCGCTGCGGCGGATGGCAGAGAAGTGGCTGGAGAGCCGAAAGTAGCGATTCGGGATTTCGGATTGGCAGAAGCGATGGGCCGGCGCCTATCCACATGGCCAGGCCGCACGTTCCCGCCCTTTAGCGCAGCGAACCGGTGAACCCACCGGTTCGCTGCGCTGTTACGAATCCCGATTCCCCAATCCCGGTCAATAAAGAACCCGCGTCCGCAAGGTGCCGGTGATCTGACCCAGGCCGTCTTTCAATATTGCAGCAAGTTCTTCGCTGGCGCTGACATCAATCACCACGTAGCCCACCTTGGGATCGGTGCGCAGGAACTGGCCGTCGATGTTGACGTTATGGCGCGAGAACAGTTCGTTGATCTGCGACAGCACGCCCGGCACGTTGCGATGGATGTGCAGCAGACGCAGGCTGTCGGGGTGCTCGGGCAAGGTGACCTCAGGGAAGTTCACTGCCGACAAGGTGCTGCCGTTGTCGCTGTAGCGCACCAGTTTGGCAGCCACTTCAATGCCGATATTGTCCTGCGCTTCCAGCGTGCTGCCGCCCACGTGTGGGGTCAGGATCACGTTGTCGTGCGCGGTGAGCGGCGATTCGAATGCATCGCCATTGCCCTTGGGCTCGATCGGGAACACATCCACCGCCGCGCCGCCAATCTGGCCGGAGGTGAGCGCTGCATCCAGCGCGTCGATGTCGATGACAGTGCCGCGCGAGGCGTTGATCAGATGCGCGCCGTGCTTCATGCGGGCGATTTCTGCCGCGCCGATCATGTCCTTGGTGGACGGCGTTTCCGGTACGTGCAAGGTCACCACGTCTGCGCGCGCCAGCAGGTCGCCCAGATCGATCGCGGCACGCGCGTTGCCGAGCGACAGCTTGGTTTCGATGTCGTGGAAGATCACCTGCATGCCCAGCGATTCGGCCAGCACGCCGACCTGGGTGCCGATATGGCCGTAGCCGACGATACCCAGCACCTTGCCGCGCGTTTCATGGCTGCCGGCGGCCGATTTGGACCAGCCACCGCGATGGCATTGGGCATTCTTTTGCGGGATGCCACGCAGCAACAGGATCGCTTCGGCGATGACCAGTTCGGCCACGCTGCGGGTATTGGAGTAGGGCGCGTTGAACACCGGAATGCCGGCCAGTTCGGCCGCGTCCAGATCCACTTGGTTGGTGCCGATGCAGAAGCAGCCGACCGCGATCAGACGCTTGGCGTGCGCCAGCACCTCGGCGCTCAGCTGGGTGCGCGAGCGGATGCCCACGATATGCGCGTCGGCGATGCGCGCTTTGAGCTCGTCTTCCGGCAGCGATTTGGCGTGCAGCTCGATCTGCGAATAACCGGCGGCGCGGAACACATCCACGGCGGTCGGGCTGACGCCTTCCAGCAACAGCACGCGGATGTCCTGCTTGGGAAACGAGGTTTTCTTCGGCGACATGGGGGAGCGCAACGCAGCAATCGGGTCGGCAACTATGCCAGATGGGGTGCGCGATTGGGTGGTCGCAACGCAGTGTTCGCACTGGCGAAGCCCTTGCGGCGCAACGGTTTCAGCTGAATCCAACGCTGCGTTGGCCATGATCGCGCGGGCTGGACGGGGCAGGCTGGCGCTGGCACGCTGTGCGGTTCCTACCGCAGCGCCGCGTGCCATGACCGATCCCCGCATCCTTTCGTTGCAACAGGCCGTGCCTGCGTTGCGTTTGAAGACCGAGCCGGCCGACCTGGAGCATTACGGCCGCGACTGGACACGGCGCTGGACGCCCAGCCCGCTCGCAATCGCCTTGCCCGGCTCGGTGGACGAAGTGCAAGCGGTCATGCGTTGGGCAAATGCGCAAGGCGTGGCGGTGGTGCCCTCGGGCGGGCGCACGGGGTTATCGGGCGGCGCAGTGGCGGCCAATGGCGAGCTGGTGCTGAGCCTGGAGCGCTTGAACAAGCCGCTGGATTTCAACGCAGTGGATCGCACGCTCACCGTGCAGGCCGGCATGCCGCTGGAAGCGGTGCACAACGCCGCACGCGAGCATGGCTTGGTATATCCGGTGGATTTTGCGGCGCGGGGTTCGTGTTCGATCGGCGGCAATATCGCCACCAATGCCGGCGGCATTCGGGTGATCCGCTACGGCAATACGCGCGAATGGGTGGCCGGGTTGAAGGTGGTCACTGGTGGCGGCGAGCTGCTCGAACTCAACAACGCGCTGGTGAAGAATTCCAGCGGCTACGACTTCCGCCATCTGCTGATCGGCTCCGAAGGCACGCTCGGCATCGTGGTCGAAGCCACGCTGCGGTTGACCGACCCGCCGCCGCCCAGCAACGTGATGCTGCTGGCGCTGCCCTCGTTTGAAGTGCTCATGCAGGTGTTCGCCGCGTTCCGCGCGCAGCTGCGCCTGGAAGCCTTCGAATTCTTCACCGATCGCGCGTTGCAGCATGTGCTTGCGCACGGCGCGCAGGCGCCGTTCGCCGAGGTTCACCCGTATTACGTGCTCACCGAATTCACTGCCGGCGACGAGGTGCAGGAGGCTGCCGCGATGGCGGCTTTCGAGACCTGCATGGAGCAGGGCTGGGTCAGCGATGGCGTGATCAGCCAGAGCGATGCGCAGGCCGCGCAACTGTGGCGTCTGCGCGAAGGCATCACCGAAGCGCTGGCGCGCTACACGCCGTACAAGAACGATGTGTCTGTGCGTATCTCGGCAATGCCCGCATTCCTGGCCGAAACCCAGGCCTTGCTCAGCGAGGCCTACCCGCACTTCGATGTGGTGTGGTTCGGGCATATCGGCGACGGCAATCTGCACATCAACGTGCTCAAACCCGATGGCACCAGCCAGGCCGATTTCGTTGCAGCCTGCGATCAGGTGACCAAGTTGCTGGCGCAGGCCCTGCAGCGTTTCGACGGCAGCATTTCCGCCGAGCACGGCATCGGTCTGGTCAAGAAGGCGTACCTGTGGAGTACGCGCTCTGCCGAGGAAATCGCCTTGATGCGCGGCATCAAACATGTGCTCGATCCCCATCTTTTGCTGAATCCCGGCAAGCTGTTCGAGATGGGCGAGGTGCCTGCTGCTACGCCCGCCGGTTAGTCTTCTAGTACCTTCACGGAATAGATCAGCCCATGATGCGCTCCCTGGTGTTTTGCGCTTTGACGCTGCTGCCGCTGGCAGCAGCCGCATCCAGTCTGGCCGGTACCTCGGCAGGCGCATCGTCGGCCGGTTCGTCCAATTCCTCCGGCAGCAGTTCCGGCGACGACAAAGTGGTGGCCGACGCCCGCGAAGATGCGGCTGGTTTTGTTGCCAGCGATGGCGTCATCCGCGGTGCGCGTCTGGAAGCGGCGTTGCTGCAGTTGCGTAGCCGTAGCGATGCGGCGCGGCTGTCCAGCGACCTGGAACTGGCGCAGTCCATCCTGGCCCAGTGAGTCTGCGCCGGCGGTGCAGTTGGCTGCTGCTGGCCGCCTTGATCGCACCGCAGGCGCAGGCCGAACTATTGGTTGAGGTTGTTTCGTCGGACTTGCCTTCGCCGGAGATCCAAGCAAGTAACGCGCTGGTGCAGCAGGTCGCACAGCGACTGCCGCAGGGCTGGACGCAGCAGCTGACTGCGCCGA
Source organism: Xanthomonas vasicola pv. musacearum NCPPB 4379 (assembly GCF_000277895.2). NCBI lineage: Bacteria > Pseudomonadati > Pseudomonadota > Gammaproteobacteria > Lysobacterales > Lysobacteraceae > Xanthomonas > Xanthomonas vasicola. The sequence goes on from NZ_CP034655.1 coordinate 2,043,411, forward strand.
TCCAGTTGCAATGGCGCACCGATCTGCCAGCGCGGGTACATGGTCGTGCAATCGGCAATCGCATCCTGCTTGATCGTGCGCTGCTGCAGGCGTGGAGCGCGCAGCCCGAAGACGCACGTGCCGATCGCAACGCAGCTGCTACGCGCGCAGCGATGGCAGCACTGATACACGAACTGGCGCATGTGCTCGACCGCGGCGCACACAGCGCGTTATCGCGCGATCCGCGCCTGCGCGATCTTGCCGGTTGGCAGGTGCGGCCGTGGAGCGTGGGGCGCAGCGAAAACCAGTTCAGCGACCGCAGCCCGGACGATTACGAACGCCGCAGCCCGGCCGAGTTCGTGGCGGTCAATCTTGAGCATTACGTACTGGATGCCGACTATGCCTGCCGACGTCCTGCGCTGGCGGCCTGGTTTGCGCAGCGTATTGGTACGCCGCAGGGCGCTGTGCCATGCGAGACCGCGCTGCCGTATTTGCAGGCCGACAACGACGCCGGTGTGATGTCGTTGCTGACGCTGGAGCCGGCACGCGTGTACGCGGTGGACTATCTGCTCGCCGAGGGCAACGAGCAACCGATGAGCCGCTGGGGCCATAGCATGCTGCGGCTGGTGATCTGTGCCCCCGGCCGTGCACCGGGCCCTGCGTGCCGGCTGGATCTGCAGTACCACCGCGTGCTGTCGTTCCGTGCGTTCGTGGGCGATGTGCAGATTTCCAGCTGGCGTGGGCTTACCGGTTCGTATCCATCGCGGCTGTTCGTGCTGCCGTTGAATCAGGTCGTCGACGAATACACCAAAGTGGAACTGCGCGCCTTGTCGTCGGTGCCGCTGACCCTGAAACCCGATGAGATTTCTGCGCTGCTGACGCGTGCCGCGCAAGTGCACTGGAGTTACGACGGGCGCTATTACTTCATCGGCAACAACTGCGCGGTGGAAACCTACAAGTTGCTGCACGATGGCGTGCCACGTCTGGCTGCAGCCAATTTGTCGTCGATCACCCCGCGCGGGGTGCGGCAACGCCTGCAGCGCGCGGGTGTCGCCGATACGCGGGTGCTGGACGATCCTGCACAGGCGATCCGCCAAGGCTATTACTTCGAATCGGCGGCTGCGCATTACCAGGCCATGTTCGATGTGCTTCGACGCGGCATCGCAGTGCCGCAAACGAGTGTCGCGCAGTGGCTGGATGCTGCGCCTGCTGCACGGGCGCAATGGTTTGATCGTGGTGGTCTGCGCGAAATTGCTGCGGCCTTGTTGCTGGAACAGGCGGCATTGCGCCGTCAGGAATTGCTGGCGCGCGATGCACTCAAGCGCCTGCTGCAACCGGGCATGGTTGCACGCGACACGGTGCAGGGTCAGCTGCAATCGCTGTTTGCGCGGGAAGCGCAACTCAGCCACCCGGCACTACTGTTGGGTAGCGCTGGGTACGGCTTGCCGCAGGCAGACGAGCAGCAGCAGCTAACTGCGCGCGTGGCGCAGGAAAGCGAGGTGCTGGTCGGTGGCTGGAAGCAGCTGCAGGTGCTTGGGCGCCAGCAATTGCCGGCCGATGTGCGCATTGGATTGGAGCGGGGCGAGGCGAATGTGGAGCGTTTGCGCGCGCGCCTGCGTGTGCTTGCGCTAGGTGATGCGGCTGCCGCCAACGTGCAATCGGGTATGCGCGTACCTTTGCGGGTGCAGTAGCGAGCTGGGTTACGCGGATGGCTGCGTGTACGAGCCTCCCTCGCGCCTGGGCGACAAGGCGCTGCTTGCGCGCCACTGGCGCCGCGTGCCCTGGAGCGCCCTCGCTTCTAGTGAGCCGGCGCGCAGGGGATGAGGATACAAGACGAAGCCCTTGTGTCGTTCCAAATGCACGAGGCTTCGCCCGCACCCTCATCCGGCGCTACGCGCCACCTTCTCCCGAGGGAAAAGGTATCCATCCACATGCCTCAGCCGGCTGGTTGCAGATCCGCTTGCTTCGCATACTGACGCAGCCATTGGCTGACATGCGCGTCGTTGCGGTACTGCTGCATTAACTTGGCCAGCCGCGCAGGTGCCGGTGTGCAGAACTGCGCCACCGCCACTTCGATTTCATGACGGCGGTCGGCGTCATAGGGTTCCTCGCCAGCGAAGTGCTCGCAGGTGTCGTAGTCGTCCACGAGCTTGCGCACATCCTCCGGCATGCCGCACAGGCCTGCCAAATGCTGCAGCCATTCGTCTTCCACCTTGGGGTCGGTACAGGCCACCGGCGCAGGCGTTGCGGCCTGCGTTGGTGCCTGTTGCGCGCTGCAAGCCACCAGCACACCCAAGGTCATGACAACGGCGAGTCAATGCATCAGTCGGCGCGGCCGGCAAATTCGCCCGTGGTGGTGTTGACCAGCACGCGTTCGCCGTTGGTGATGTACTCGGGCACCATGATTTCCATGCCGGTGTTGAGCTTGGCCGGCTTGGGCCGCTTGGTAGCGGTGCCGCCCTTCAATTCCGGCGGGGTCTCCACCACTTCCAGCGTCACCGTCTGCGGCAGTTGCACAGCTACCGGCTGGTCGTCGATCACTTGTACATAGATGCCGGTCAGGCCATCGGTGATGTAGCCGGCGTCGGTGCCGATCACGTCCGCATCCAGCGTGTACGGGGTGAAATCTTCGTCGTCCATGAACACGAACGCTTCGCCGTCCTTGTACGAGAACGTCGAGAGCCGGCGCAGCAGTTCGACTTCCGGCAGGTTGTCGTCGGCATCGAAGCTGGCGTCGGTTTTCACCCCGCCTGGCACGCTGTACATGATGAAACGGAAGCGCACATTGCCGCCGCGGCCCTGCGGCGAGCTGCGCTCGATGTCGCGGATCTTGTAAATGCCGCCGTTGTATTCGACGACGTTGCCCTTCTTGATGTCGTTAGCTTTCATGGGAATCGGGAGTTGGGAATGGGGAATTGGAAAAGCCGGGGCCGGGGTAGCAGGAGCGGGGCGCCGTTGCGATTCCGCATTCCCGATTCCCCATTCACCGCTACTTAGGCGCCAGACGCACGCCGCCGTCCAGGCGAATCACTTCGCCGTTGAGATAGCGGTTGCGCAGGATGAAGGCGACGGTGTCGGCGTACTCGTCGGGCTGGCCCAGGCGTGAGGGGAACGGGATGGAGGCGGCCAGCGATTGCTGCACGGTCTCGGGCATGCCGTCGACCATCGGAGTCCAGAACACGCCCGGTGCAATCGTCATTACGCGGATGCCGAAGCGCGCAAGTTCGCGCGCCATCGGCAAGGTCATGCCGACCACGCCGCCCTTGCTGGCGGCGTAGGCCGCCTGGCCGATCTGGCCCTCGAACGCCGCCACCGAGGCGGTGTTGACGATCACACCACGCTCGCCGTCGTCGCCGGCGGCGTTGTGTTGCATCACATCGGCCGCGGCCTTGGCCACATTGAAGCTGCCGACCAGATTCACCAGTACGGTGTTGCGGAAGGTGGCCAACGGCATTGGCGCTTGCTTGCCCAGCACGCGGCCGGCGCCCAGGATGCCGGCGCAATTCACCACCAGGTTGAGCCCGCCCAGCGCCTGTGCAGCCTGCGCCACATTGGCCGCCACCTGCGCTTCGTCGGTGACATCGGTGGCAACGTAATGTGCGTTGCCTGCACCGAGCAGCGCCAGCGCTGCGTCGGCGTTGTCGGCGTTGACGTCGAACAACGCGACCTTGCCGCCGTCGGCAACGAGACGCTGCGCAACAGCTAGACCAAGGCCGGACACGCCGCCGGTAACGATGGCAAGGACAGAAGATGGCTGCATGCGGTAATTCCCTGAAAAGCGTTGAAGGCCGATGGAGACCGGCGAGCGAACGATCGGCGAAGCGGTCGGCAATTCTAGCCGAAGCCCTTGCGTGATCGCGGTTGACGGCAATGCAGCATTGCTAGGACAAGTGAAGCCTCAGCCAGCCGCAGCCAGCGCCTTGCCGACCTTGCTGCCGGTGTCGCGGCCGAGCAGCTGTGCCAGCCAGCGGCCGGTGCGGGCGAGAGCGGGCAGATCGATGCCAGTGGGCATGCCCAACCCCTGCAACAGGTACACCACGTCTTCGCTGGCCACGTTGCCACTGGCGCCCTTGGCATACGGGCAGCCGCCCGCACCGGACACGGCCGCATCGACCACGCGCACGCCTTGCTCCAGACAGGCCGCGATATTGGCCAATGCTTGGCCGTAGGTGTCGTGGAAATGCACTGCCAACGCCTGCATCGGCACTGCCTGCGCCACCGCGGCCAGCATCTGGCGCGCCTTGACCGGCGTGCCCACGCCAATGGTGTCGCCCAGCGAGATTTCATAGCAGCCGAGCGCATGCAGACGTTGCGCGACGTCGACCACGTCGGCCACTGGCACCTCGCCCTGATACGGGCAGCCCAGCACGGTGGACACATAGCCGCGCACGCGCACGCCATCGAGCGCAGCTTGCTGCAGGATCGGCCGAAACCGGTCGATCGATTCATCGATACCGGCATTGGTATTGGTGCGATTAAACGCCTCCGAGGCCGCGGTAAACACCGCCACTTCCTGCGCACCGGCGGCGCGCGCGCGCGCATAGCCCTGCAGGTTCGGCACCAGCACCGGATAGGCGATGCCGGGCGCCTGCGTAATGCCGGCAAACACCTCGGCAGCGTCGGCCAGCTGCGGCACCCAGCGTGGGCTGACGAAGCTGGTCGCCTCGATGGTGCGCAGCCCGCTGGCCGTGAGTTGATCGATCAATCCGATCTTGTCGGCAGTGGCGATCGGTTGTGCTTCGTTCTGCAGGCCATCGCGCGGGCCGACTTCGACAATGCGGACGAAGTCGCTCATGCGCTCACATCACCAGGCGCATCAGTAGGCGCAGCCATTGCCGCAACGCCAAACGCGGCGGCTGCGGCATGCGCGCAGAAAGCAACCAGGGACATTGGACAGGTACTCATGTGGGAAGGTGGCAGACCGCTTCGCAATTGTTGCCGTCGGGGTCGAGCACGAAGGCGCTGTGATAGCTTGCGTGGTAATGCGGGCGCAGGCCGGGTGCGCCGTGATCGCGGCCACCGGCAGCCAGCGCAGCACGATGAAACGCATCCACGCTGGCGCGGTCAGCCGCTGTCAGCGCCACATGGGTGGTGCCTGGCGTCTGCACGTCGGAACCCAGCCATAGAAATGGGCGCTCGGTGCCGAAGCCGGCATGCGCGCGGCCGCCGGTTTGTGCGGCAGTCAGCTCCACTAGCGACGCGATGCCCAGGGGCGCAAGCGCGGCCTGATAGAACGCGGTGCTGGCGCGCAGGTCGCTGCATGCCAGGCCAATGTGGTCGATCGCGCTCATGTCATGCTCTCCGGCACCCAGGCGGCGCTGCGCTTGTCGAGAAATGCACCCAGGCCTTCCTGGCCTTCGGGCGAGACGCGCAAGCGGGCGATCAACGCCGCGTTGGCGGCATCGATGGCATCGCGGTCGGCGGGCGGCAGTACCGAGCGCACCAGCGCTTTGGCACTGCTGGAGGCTAGCGGCGCTGCAGCCAGCAGCAGGCGAACCTGGCGCTCCACGGCGATATCCAACTGATCGGCGCCCACCAGTTGATGCAGCAGTCCCAGCAACTGTGCGGTGCCGGCATCGAAGATCTCGGCGGTGGCAAACCAACGCCGCGCCTGGCGCGCACCAATCGCCGCGACCACATGGGGTGAAATGACCGCCGGCAGCAAGCCCAGCCTGCTCTCGGTCAGGCCGAAGCGCGCCTCGGTGCAGCCGATGGCGATATCGCAACACGCGACCAAACCGACACCGCCGCCGAAGGCTGCGCCGTTGACCCGTGCGATGGTCGGCTTGGGCAATTCATCCAGGATGCGCATCAGCTGCGCCAGCGCCAGCGCATCGGCGGCATTGTCGGCTTCGCTGGCGGTCGCCATGCCACGCATCCAATTCAGGTCTGCACCGGCCGAAAAGGCAGCGCCGTCACCGGTCAGCACGACCACGCGGATCTGTGGTGCCTGGCCAGCCTGGCGTAACGCCTCAGTTAGCGCTGCGATCAGCGCCGCGTCGAACGCGTTGTGCACCGCCGGGCGATGCAATCGCAAGGTGCGGACCGCACCCTGGTCCTCCACGATCAAGCCAGTCTCCTGCATTGCGAAGAAGTCCATGAATGGGATGCGAACCATGATAGCGGGCCGGCCCGCCGGAGCCATGATGCGGTGCGTCGATGCTAGAATTGAGAACCATTCCTAACAATCAGGCCGTCTTTGTGACGCTGTCCGACATGCCTTTGCATCGTGCCGCCATCGTGGACTCCGTGGAGGATCGACTCCCCAACGACACGATTGCCCGGCGCTTGCGGGAGTTGGGGTTTGTTGCAGGCGAGGAAGTGACGGTGCTGGCCACCGGGCCGGTCGGGCGCGAACCGTTGTTGGTGCAGGTCGGCTATACGCGGTTCGCCCTGCGACGCAGCGAGGCCGCGCGCGTGCAGGTGCGCGAAGCGGGAGTGTCGGCATGAGCGCGGCAGCGGTTCCCTTGCGCCTGGCGCTAGTGGGTAACCCCAACAGCGGCAAGACTGCGCTGTTCAATCAGTTGACCGGCAGCCGGCAGAAGGTGGCCAATTACACCGGCGTTACTGTCGAGCGTAAGGAAGGGCACTTCCGTGCGCCGTCGGGGCGCGATTTCGCGGTGCTGGATCTGCCCGGCGCCTACAGCCTGCAACCGGCGAGCCTGGACGAGGCGATCACCCGCGACCTGTGCCGTGGCTTTTATCCAGGCGAGCCGGCACCGGACGTGCTGGTCTACGTGATGGACGCGACCAATCTGCGCCTGCATCTGCGCTTTGCGCTGGAGCTGCGCGAACTCGGCCGGCCGATGATCGTGGCGCTGAATATGATGGACGCCGCACAGCGCCGCGGCATCGTCATCGACCTGTCGGCGCTGGAGCAGGCGCTCGGCGTGCCGGTGATCGAAACGGTGGCGGTGCGTCGCGGCGGTGCCAAAGTGTTGGTTGAACGGCTCGATACGCAGGCCGCACGCCTGGCAGCGCCCACCGCCAGCCCACCAGCCGACGGCAACTACCACGCGTTGGTGCGGCAGATCCTCAGCGCAGCCGTGACCATGCCCACCCGCACCTCGCGCGTGGACGATGCGCTGGACCGCTGGTTGCTGCATCCGCTCTGGGGTTTGGTCACGCTGGCGGTGGTGATGTTCCTGATCTTCCAGGCGGTGTATGCCTGGGCTGCACCAGTGATGGAGATGATCGACGGCGGCACCGCCGCGCTGGGCCAGTGGGTCGGCGCCACCTTGCCAGAAGGTCCGCTCAATAGCCTGCTCAAGGACGGCGTCATCGCTGGCCTTGGCGGGGTAATCGTGTTCCTGCCGCAGATCCTGATCCTGTTCGCCTTCATCCTGGCGTTGGAAGAATCCGGCTACCTGCCGCGCGCCGCCTTCTTGCTCGATCGCATGATGTCTGCGGCCGGCCTGTCGGGGCGCTCGTTCATTCCGCTGCTGTCGAGCTTTGCCTGTGCGGTGCCGGGCATCATGTCAACGCGCAGCATCCAGGACCCGCGCGACCGGCTCGCGACCATCATGGTCGCGCCGTTGATGACCTGTTCGGCGCGGCTGCCGGTGTACGCATTGCTGATCGGTGCCTTCATTCCGCAGAAGACGGTGTGGGGCATCTTCAATCAGCAGGGGTTGGTGCTGTTCGGGTTATATGCCGCGGCCATCCTCAGTGCGCTGCTGGTGTCGTGGACGATGAAGAAGTGGCGGCGCGACAAGAGCGAGCATCCGCTGATGCTGGAACTGCCGTCCTACCGGGTGCCGCAGCTGCGCGATCTGGCGCTCGGCCTGTGGGAGCGTGCGTGGATCTTCCTCAAGCGCGTGGGCGGCATCATCCTGGCGCTGACCATCCTGCTGTGGTTTTTGCTGTCGTTCCCGGCGGCGCCGGCCAATGCCACCTTGCCGCCGATCGACTACAGCTTCGCAGGTCGCATCGGCCATGCAATGGCGGTGTTCTTCGCACCGCTGGGCTTCAACTGGCAGATCTGCATTGCGCTGATTCCCGGCCTGGCCGCACGCGAAGTAGCGGTTGCTTCGCTGGCCACGGTCTACGCGCTGTCGGCTGCTGACGACGATGCGGCGGCACAGGCATTGTCGCCGCTGATCAGCGATGGGTGGTCGCTGGCCACCGCGCTGTCGTTGCTGGTCTGGTACATCTACGCACCGATGTGCATCTCCACATTGGCCACGATCAAGCGCGAAACCAACTCGTGGAAGCAGATGAGCATCAGCGCGGTGTACCTGTTCGCGCTGGCCTACCTGGCCTCGCTGGTGACCTACCAGCTGGCCGTACTGCTGGGAGCCGGCTGAGGTGACGCTTTCGCTCGCACTGCAATACCTGGTGATCGCCATCGCCGTGCTGGTCAGCCTGTGGGTGGTGATGAAGAAGCAGTTTCCAGGCGTGCTGCATCGTTTGCGCGGTGCGCTTGCACTTGGTCTGTTGCGCAGCGGACGACCAGCATGGATGCGGATGATTGGGCGTCGCGTTGCACCGCCCGCCACACAAAATGCATCGGCTTGCGGCGGTTGCGACAGCTGCGGCCCGACACCGCCGCGTCGTCACTGATACTTGTAGCGTCAGCTACACTTGCGCGGCCGCAGGACGCGGCGGAACAGGGGGCGGTGACGCGTTTGTAGGTGTTGTAGGTGCTGTTGGCGGTGCTGGCCACCGTTGCGGGTGTCTATAACCACGGTGGCAAGGCGCTCGACGACAAGCAGGTGCGCGATTTCTATGCCGCGCACGACAAGGCGATGTTGGGTCAGGAAGGCGAGGCGCTGTGCGCCATGGCCGCTCCGGACTTCGAAATGGTTGTGCTGTACCGCATGGATTCGCATCAGAAGCGGGAGACCACCAGTCGCGAGAAATACTGCAACTCCAACGGAGAATGGGCGCAGGTGCTGCGGCAGGTGAGCCGCGTGGCGAATCCGGAAGAGTTGATCGACTAAAAGCAGTCGATCACCAAGATTGACATTGCCGCGGACGAACAATCGGCCATGGTCGAAACGCGCGCCACGCTCGGTCTGCCCGGCTTGCGCGTGACCTTCCGCACCCGCGACAAGGTGATCCGCAAGCGCTGGAAGAGGCTGATAGCCCGTAGCGAAGGCACCGTCTGAGTTGGCCCGGCGTATCAATGAGCAGCAAACAAATCTGTCGGACAGGCTGGTGTAGGCGCAGTTGATGCTGGGTGCGACACGCGTCAGTGGTCCAGTTCGGTTTCCGTATGCTGTCCACGCCAGCCTGACAACCGCTCGCTGCATTGTGTTCGCCGCTCGATATAGCGGCGGTAAGCCAGGCAAGCGGCGTGAAGTCCGTCGCTGCACTGCACAGCGCCGCAGCCACTGGCGTTCGCTATGCTTGTGCCATGACAACCTCCTTTCAGATCTCCCGACGTGCGCAGGCGCTGACCAGTTCGGCGATTCGCGAAATCCTTAAAGTGACCGAGCGGCCGGAGGTGATTTCCTTCGCCGGCGGGTTACCGTCGCCAGCCACGTTCCCGGTGGAGCGCATGCGCGCGGCCAGCGACCAGGTGCTGCGCGATGCGCCACAGGCGGCGCTGCAATACGGCCCCACCGAAGGCTATGCGCCGCTGCGCGAGTGGGTGGCTGCGCGGCTGAGTCGCGATGGCGCCAGCATCCGGCCGAGCCAGGTGCTGATCACCACTGGTTCGCAGCAGGGCCTGGACCTGCTCGGCAAGGTCTTCATCGACGAAGGCAGCAAGGTGCTGGTGGAGACGCCGAGCTATCTGGGTGCATTGCAGGCGTTTTCGTTGTTCCAGCCGGCGTTTGTCGGCATGCCCTCGGACGAGGACGGTGTGGTGGTGGACACGCTGGATGCGGCGCTGCTGGCCGATGCACGGTTTCTGTATTGCCTGCCGAATTTTCAGAACCCCACTGGCCGGCGCTTGCCGGTGGCGCGCCGCCAGGCGTTGGTGGCGCGCGCGGCCGAGGCGGGCGTGCCGATCGTCGAAGATGATCCGTACGGCGAGCTGTACTACAGCGGGCAGCCGTTGCCGAGTTTGCTGTCGATGAACCCGGAAGGCGTCATCTACATGGGCTCGTTTTCCAAGGTGCTCGCCCCCGGTTTGCGGCTGGGCTATGTGGTGGCACCCGAAGCGGTGCTGGGCAAGCTGATCCAGGCCAAGCAGGCGGCCGATCTGCACACACCATCTTTCACGCAGCGCGTGGTGTACCAGACGCTGCAGGACGATTTTCTCGAGACCCATATTCCGCAGATCCGTGCGTTGTATGCGCGCCAATGCAGCCTGATGCTGGAGGCGCTGGATCGGCATTTCCCGGCGCAGGTGCACTGGAATCGCCCGGAAGGCGGCATGTTCCTGTGGGTGACGCTGCCACCTGGGCTGGATGGCACCGCATTGTTGGCGCGGGCCATTGCGCGCAATGTCGCCTTCGTGCCGGGCGCGCCGTTCTACGCGACGTTGCCGCAGGCCAATACGCTGCGCTTGTCGTTTGTCACCGTGCCCGGCGAGAAGATCGATGCCGGTATCCAGGTGCTGGGCGAGCTGCTGCGTGAGGCGCTGGACGAATTGCCAGGGCAGGGCGCGTGACAGTGGCGACGACGGAGCAGGGCGCGCCGATCGCGATCAAGATCGATAGCGTTGCCATCGGCCGTGTGCGCGACTTCACCCGCCCCGGTAGCCGCAGTGCGATCGATAAGCGCGCGCTGCAGGGTGCGGTGCAGGTCGGCATCGAAGGCCTGGAAGGCGACGAGCAAGGCGACCTGCGCGTGCATGGTGGGCCGGACAAGGCCATCCATCATTATCCGCGCGATCACTACGCTGCCTGGCGCAATGAGCTCGGTACGCACGCGTTGCTAGAAGCTGCCGGCGCCTTCGGCGAAAACCTCAGCAGTGTCGGCCTGACCGAAGCCGACGTCTGTCTCGGCGACCGCTTCGCGTTGGGCACCGCCGTGGTGGAAGTGTCGCAGTTGAGGCAACCGTGCTGGAAACTCTCGGACCGCTTCGGTGTGCGCGAACTGGCGCGGCGTGTGCAGGAAACCGGCCGCACCGGTTGGTACTACCGCGTACTGCAGCCGGGCAGCGTTGCGGCCGGCGACCTGCTGGCCCTGCAGGCGCGCCCGCATCCGCAGTGGCCGCTGTCGCGCCTGCAACAGGTGTTGTACGCGCGCCAGGTCGATGTCTCCGCCGTCACTGCAGTGCTGCAGCTGCCGCTGGTGCCATCGTGGCGCACGCTGTTCGAACGCCGCCTGCAGCGCACCGAAGTGGAGGGCTGGAGCAAACGGCCAGATGGCCTCAGCGATTAAGCGCGATCAGCACGCCTGCTGCGTCACCATCGGACGCGTGGTCGTGTTGCAAATCCTCGTGTGCCAGGCTTGCAGTGAGGCTGCTCTTCGGTGATTGCACCCGCTGAGGCCTGTTCGCGCGTTTGATGGACTTTCCAAAGCCAACTGGCACTAAGGCTGTTCCGTTGCCAAGCGCGCGCACTATTGCTCAATGTCGGCATGCGTAACTCGTACGTCTGCGGTTCGCTGCTCCGTCAGCACCCATCCCAGAACCGCTCGCTTCATCTTATTCCCGCTGCGAAAGCCACTAACAACGCAACCCTGCAACGGCGCGTCGCGCGCAGGGCACCACCGCGGCGACGAATCTCCAATCGCAACGCCTCAATCCCGGCTATCGTGTATCACCTACACCGCCAAGCCAGCCTGCCGCCATGACAACCTCTGCTGTGAAAGTTCTGATCCACGGCGCCTCCGGGCGGATGGGCAAGGCGCTGCTGCGATTGGCTGCCGAAGACGAGAGCTTGCAGGTGGTCGGCGCCGTGGTGGGCCGCTCGCCATCGCAACGCGTCATCGATGGGGTACCGTTCTTCGCTGCCAGCGAACTCGGCGGCGCGCCTGCGTTCGATGTGGCCATCGACTTCAGCTTGCCGCAGGGCTTCGCGCCGATCCTGACGCTGTGCGCGCAGCGCGGTAAGCCGCTGGTGTCCGGCACCACCGGGCTGGACGAGGCGCAGCGCGTGGCACTGCGCGATGCGGCCCAACAGATTCCGTTGGTGTGGGCGTCCAACTTCAGTCTCGGCGTGGCCGTGCTGACCGAGCTGGTGGAGCGCGCCGCCGGCACCTTGCCGGGGTGGGATTGCGACATCATCGAGGCACATCACGTGCACAAGCAGGACGCGCCCTCCGGAACCGCGTTGACGCTGGGCGAGGCGGCCACCGGTAGCGGCGCGCAGCCGCGCTATGTGAGCCTGCGTGCCGGCGACATCGTCGGCGAACACACCGTGCAGTTCACCGGGTTGGGGGAGAGGGTCGAACTGGTGCATCGCGCGACCAACCGCGACATCTTCGCGCGCGGTGCCTTGCATGTCGCCAAGCGACTGATCGGCAAGCCGGCCGGCAGTTACCGCGTGCGCGATCTGGTGCTGTAAGCCGTCGCGCCACCGCGCATGAACGGTGGCCGCACGTCGCGGCCTATTCATGCCCCAGCATTGATACCGGTGCTGCATCGAACGCTCTTCAGGCTGGCATGCCGGGGCAGTTGCCTTTACAATTCTCGCTTGCCCGAACCAGCGTCGGACCGGTCCCCAGCACCGCGTCCGCGCTTTGCTGCAACCGGAATTTGGCCGGAAGCGCATCGGAGTCCCAGGCAGCCAGAGCGAGACCCCACGTGACCCAACCCGCAATCCTTGTCCTCGAAGACGGCACCGTGTTCGAGGGCGAATCCGTAGGCGCCAACGGGCTTTCCGTCGGCGAAGTGGTGTTCAACACCGCCATGACCGGCTATCAGGAAGTCCTGACCGATCCCTCCTACGCCCGCCAGATGGTCACGCTGACCTATCCGCATATCGGCAACACCGGCTTCACCGATCAGGACGACGAGGCCCGCAAGATCTGGGCCGCCGGCCTGATCGTGCGTGATGTGCCGCGCCGCCCCAGCAACTGGCGCAGCCAGGTGGCCTTGCCGGAATGGCTGCAGGCCCGCGGTGTGGTCGCCATCTCCGGCATCGACACCCGTAAGCTGACCCGCCTGCTGCGGCAGAAGGGCGCCCAGAACGGTGCGCTGATGGCCGGCGAGATCGACGTCGAAAAAGCACTGGAAGCCGCGCGCAAGTTCCCCGGCCTGAAAGGCATGGATCTGGCTAAGGTGGTCTCGACCGAGAGCACTTACAGCTGGCAGGAAGGCCAGCTGGATCTGAACGCCGATGCGTTCGTGCAGGCCGAGCTGAAATACAAGGTTGTGGCCTATGACTACGGCGTAAAGCTCAACATCCTGCGCATGCTGGCCGAGCGCGGCTGCGACGTCACTGTGGTGCCGGCGCGCACGCCGGTGGCCGAGGTGATGGCGCTGCAACCCGATGGCGTGTTCCTGTCCAACGGCCCGGGTGACCCGGAGCCGTGCGACTACGCGATCGATGCGATCAAGCAACTGATCGCGCAGAAGGTGCCGACCTTCGGCATCTGCCTGGGCCATCAGTTGCTGGCGCTGGCCAGCGGCGCCAAGACGCTCAAGATGGCCACCGGCCATCACGGTGCCAACCATCCGGTGCAGGATCTGGACGGCGGCCGGGTGATGATCACCTCGCAGAACCACGGCTTTGCGGTGGATGAAAGCACGTTGCCGGCCAATGTACGGGTGACCCATCGGTCGCTGTTCGACGGCACCAACCAGGGCATTGCGCTGACCGACGCACCGGCGTTCTCGTTCCAGGGCCATCCGGAAGCCTCGCCAGGCCCGCGCGACGTGGGGCCGTTGTTTGATCGGTTCGTGGCGTTGATGGCCAAGGATGCCAACCGCGCATGAGCGGCCGTCTGATAGGCGTGCTGATCATCCTGGCGGGCGCCGCGCTGGCGTATTGGGGCGTATGGACGCCCCTGGAGCAGGCGCAGGCCGGCGCCGCGTCGATCACCCTGCCTGGCGGCATCAAACTGGCCTTGTTGGTGCCGATGTGTGTGGTGTTCGGCTTCGGCTATGCGATCGGTGGTGGGCGTTTTCATCAGTCCATGCACAACACCGACCCGGACAAGGTGCGCCGCTGGGGCAAGACGTCCGGCTTCGGCTGGGTGCTGATACTGATCAGTTTCGCTGCCGCGTTCGGGCTGCATCAGTGGATGCAGCGCGGCCTGCATGCCTGGGTTATGGGTCAGCGGGATGACCTCGGCATTCGGCTCCGTGGAGTCGAGCAATCCTCATGCTGCGTTGCGATCTGATCGCCGCGGCCACTCTTTACGCACCTGCGGCTTGCCGCATGTATTCAATCGGGTAATGAAATGCCAAAGCGCACCGACCTAAAAACCATCCTGATCATCGGCGCCGGCCCGATCGTCATCGGCCAGGCCTGCGAGTTCGACTACTCGGGCGCGCAGGCGTGCAAGGCGCTGCGTGACGAGGGCTACCGCGTGGTGCTGGTCAACAGCAACCCGGCCACCATCATGACCGACCCGAACATGGCCGATGCCGTGTATATCGAGCCGATCAACTGGCAGACGGTCGAAAAGATCATCGCCAAGGAAAGGCCCGACGCGCTGCTGCCGACCATGGGCGGTCAGACCGCGCTGAACTGCGCGCTGGATCTGGCCGACCACGGCGTGCTGGAGAAGTACAACGTCGAGCTGATCGGCGCCAAGCGCGAAGCGATCCGCATGGCCGAAGACCGCGAGCTGTTCCGCGTGGCGATGGGCGAGATCGGCCTGGATTGCCCCAAGGCCGCGGTGGCCCACACCCTCGAAGAAGCGCTGGAAATCCAGACCCGCGTCGGCTACCCGACCATCATCCGCCCCAGCTTCACCCTCGGCGGTAGCGGGGGCGGCATCGCCTACAACCGCGAAGAGCTGATCGACATCGTGGGCCGCGGCCTGGAACTGTCGCCGACCACCGAAGTGCTGGTGGAAGAATCGGTGTTGGGCTGGAAAGAATTCGAGATGGAAGTGGTGCGCGACACCGCGGACAACTGCATCATCGTGTGCGCGATCGAAAACCTTGACCCGATGGGCGTGCACACCGGCGACTCGATCACCGTGGCACCGGCGCAGACGCTCACCGACAAGGAATATCAGCGCCTGCGCGATGCCTCGATCGCGGTGCTGCGCAAGATCGGTGTGGATACCGGCGGCTCGAACGTGCAGTTCGGCATCAGCCCGACCACCGGCCGCGTCGTGGTCATCGAAATGAATCCGCGCGTGTCGCGTTCGTCGGCGCTGGCCTCCAAGGCCACCGGCTTCCCGATCGCCAAGGTTGCCGCCAAGCTGGCGGTGGGCTACACGCTGGACGAATTGAAGAACGAAATCACCGGTGGTCTGACCCCGGCCTCGTTCGAGCCGTCGATCGATTATGTGGTCACCAAGATTCCGCGCTTTGCGTTCGAAAAGTTCCCGCAGGCCGATGCGCGTCTGACCACGCAGATGAAGTCGGTGGGCGAGGTGATGGCGATGGGCCGCACCTTCCAGGAATCGCTGCAGAAAGCGCTGCGTGGCCTGGAAACCGGCAAGATCGGCCTGGACCCGAGCGGTCTGGATCTGAGCAGCGAAGATGATATCGCCACGCTCAAGCGCGAGCTCAAGGCGCCGGGCCCGGAGCGTCTGTTCTACGTGGCCGATGCGTTCCGCGCCGGCATGACGGTGGCCGATGTGTACGCGCTGTCGTTCATTGACCCCTGGTTCCTGGACCAGATCGAAGAAATCATCAGCCACGAACAGCAGCTGGCCGACGACGGCATGGCCGCGCTGGATGCACCGCGTCTGCGCATGCTCAAGCGTGCCGGTTTCTCCGATGCGCGTCTGGCCGAGCTGATCGGCAGCAACGAAGAGTCTGTGCGCACGTTGCGCCGTGCGCTGAAGGTGCGCCCGGTTTACAAGCGCGTGGATTCGTGCGCTGCCGAATTCGCCACCAGCACCGCCTACATGTATTCGACCTACGAGGACGAATGCGAAGCGCTGCCGACCGATCGCGACAAGATCATGATTCTTGGCGGTGGCCCCAACCGCATCGGCCAGGGCATCGAGTTCGATTACTGCTGTGTGCATGCGGCGCTGGCGCTGCGCGATGATGGTTTTGAAACCATCATGGTCAACTGCAACCCGGAAACCGTCTCCACCGATTACGACACCTCCGACCGTCTGTATTTCGAGCCGCTGACGCTGGAAGACGTGCTGGAAATTGTCGAGCTGGAAAAACCCAAGGGGGTGATCGTGCAGTACGGCGGCCAGACTCCGCTGAAGCTGGCGCGTGCGCTGGAAGCCAACGGTGTGCCGGTGATCGGCACCTCGCCGGATTCGATCGATCTGGCCGAAGACCGCGAGCGATTCCAGCAGCTGGTCGACAAGCTGGGCCTGAAGCAGCCGCCGAACCGCATCGCGCGTAACTCCGAAGAAGCCTTGGTGCTGGCGCGCGAAATCGGCTACCCGCTGGTGGTGCGCCCGAGCTACGTGCTGGGCGGCCGCGCGATGGAAATCGTGTACGGCGAATCCGACCTGGCGCGCTACGTGCGCGATGCGGTGAAGGTCTCCAACGACTCGCCGGTGCTGCTGGACCGCTTCCTAGACAACGCCGTTGAAGTGGACGTGGACATCATTGCCGACAAGGACGGCAACGTGCTGATCGGCGGGGTGATGGAACACATCGAAGAAGCCGGCGTGCATTCGGGCGATTCGTCGTGCTCGCTGCCGCCGTATTCGCTCTCGCCCGAAACCCAGGCCGAGCTGCGCCGTCAGGTGGTGATGCTGGCCGAAGGGTTGAACGTGGTCGGCCTGATGAATACCCAGTTCGCGGTGCAGGTCAACGAGGCCGGCGACGACATCGTGTATCTGCTGGAAGTAAATCCACGTGCCTCGCGCACGGTGCCGTTCGTGTCCAAGGCGATCGGCATCCCGCTGGCCAAGATTGCCGCACGTTGCATGGCCGGCAAGACGCTGGCCGAGCAGGGCGCCACCACGGAAATCGTGCCGGACTATTATTCGGTGAAGGAAGCGATCTTCCCGTTCGCCAAGTTCCAGGGCGTGGACCCGATCCTCGGGCCGGAGATGCGCTCCACCGGTGAAGTGATGGGTGTGGGCCGCAGCTTCAGCGCCGCGTTTGCGCGCGCGCAGGAAGCCGGCGGCATCAAGGCGCCGCCGCTGGGCAAGGCGTTCGTATCGGTGCGTGACCCGGACAAGCAACGCGTGCTGCCGGTGGCGCAGGCGCTGGTGGAGCGCGGCTTTACGCTGGTGGCTACGCGCGGCACCGGTGCCTGGCTGCAGCAGAACGGGCTGAGCTGCGAGATCGTCAACAAGGTGGCCGAAGGCCGCCCGCACATCGTCGATTCGATCAAGAATGGCGAGATCGTCTACATCGTCAATACCACCGAAGGGCGCGCCGCCATCTCCGATTCGTTCTCGATCCGGCGTGAAGCGCTGCAGCACCGCGTGACCTATTCGACAACTGTCGCTGGCGCAAAGGCGCTGGTGCATTCGCTGGAATTCCGCGGCACCGGCCCTGTGTGGTCGCTGCAGGAACTGCACAAGGAGCTGGAAGCATGAGAGCACCCATGACATCGAAGGGCGCGTTGCGCCTGCGCGAAGAGCTGGAACAACTGAAGTCGGTCAAGCGCCCGGAGGTGATCAATGCGATCGCCGAAGCGCGTGCGCACGGCGACCTGAAGGAAAACGCCGAGTATCACGCCGCGCGCGAGCAGCAGAGCTTCATCGAAGGCCGCATCAAGCAGCTCGAAGGCGAGCTTTCGCATGCCGAAATCATCGACATTACCAAGTTGTCGGCAGGCAACAAGATCGTGTTCGGCGCCACGGTGACGCTGGCGGATACCGAGACCGACGAAGAGAAGCGTTACCAAATCGTTGGCGATCTGGAAGCGGACATCAAGATGGGCCTGATCGCGATTTCCTCGCCGCTGGCGCGTGCGCTGATCGGCAAGTTGGAAGGCGATTCGGTCACCATTGATGCACCGGCCGGCCAGCGCGAGTACGAAGTCGTCAGCGTCGCCTACCTGGACTGACCGGCATCACCGCGCGATGACCACTGCAACGCTGCTGCTGCCGGAAAAACGCCGATTGCCTGGAACCCTGGGCGAGACGGCGGTGGCGCGTGCGCTTGCGCGCGCCGACCAGCACACCGCCGATGCCGGCGAAGTGGCGCAATTGCAGCGCCATTTCAGCCTGACGCCATCGCATTGGCCGGTGGCGGCGTTGACCCGGCAACTGGATGCCGGCGATGCCGCCGGCGCCACCTGGGTGCGCGCCGACCCGGCCTATGTGGTGCCGGACATGCAGGGCGCGCGGTTGATGGGCTACGGCGAGGCGCTCG
The DNA here is from genome assembly GCF_000277895.2 of Xanthomonas vasicola pv. musacearum NCPPB 4379. Lineage (NCBI taxonomy): Bacteria > Pseudomonadati > Pseudomonadota > Gammaproteobacteria > Lysobacterales > Lysobacteraceae > Xanthomonas > Xanthomonas vasicola. The sequence goes on from NZ_CP034655.1 coordinate 2,061,658, forward strand.
GCCCCAATGCCGAGGATCTGGCGGTGCTGCTGCCGATCCTCAAGCCGATGTTCGGCGATGCGGGATTTCTGCTGGATGCGCCTACGCCATCGCGCTGGTATCTGCGCCTGTCGCCGGATGCGAAATTGCCGGAGTTCGCGCCGCCGGATGTCGCGATCGGCGACGACCTGTTCGAGCATCTGCCGGCCGGCGACAGCGGCCGCCGCTGGCGTGCACTGCTGACCGAAGCGCAGGTGCTGCTGCATCAGCATCCCTGGAACGAAGGTCGCGTGGCCAGCGGCAAGCCGGCGATCAATTCCTTGTGGTTCTGGGGTGGCGGTGTGCTGCCGCATGCGGTGACTTCGCCGCATCGCCAGGTGCGCAGCCGCGAATCGCTGCTGCGTGCGTTGGCGTTGGCGGCAGGTGCCGACGCGCAGGGCGAACAACGCGTCGATGCGCTGGTGGATCTGCGTCATCTGCGTTCGCTGCAGCAGGTCAGCGACGATGCGGTGGCACCGCTTCTTGCGGCGATGGCGCGCGGCGAACTGGATCGGCTGGTGCTGGATTTCCAGGACGGTGAAAGCGTGTCGCTCACGCATGCACAGCGCTGGCGTTTCTGGCGCAAGCCGCGGGTACAGCTGGCGCAATGACGTCGAGTCCACGGATCGTCCGGCGCCCGTCCGGGCAGGCCGGCAGTTGGCCCGATACTATGTTGCCGCTGCTGCGCCGCATCTATGCCGCGCGCGGCGTCACCGACGCACAAGGCGCGCAGCCGCGACTGGGCCAGTTGTTGTCGCCCGAGCTATTGCACAACAGTGGCGTGGCCGCCGAGCTGCTGGCCGATGCGATCGCGCAGCAGCGACGCATTCTGGTGGTCGGCGATTTCGATTGCGATGGTGCAACCGCTTGCGCAGTCGGTGTGCGCGGCTTGCGCATGCTCGGCGCGCTGGACGTCCATCACGCGGTGCCCAATCGCATGGTGCACGGCTATGGCTTGTCGCCTGCGTTGGTCGACGAACTGGCCGCGTTGCAGCCGGACGTGCTGGTCACCGTCGATCACGGCATCGCTTGCCATGCCGGCGTGGCCGCAGCCAAGGCGCGCGGCTGGACAGTGTTGGTCACCGACCACCATCTGCCTGGCGAGGTGTTACCGCCGGCCGACGCGATCGTCGACCCGAATCTGGCCGAAGACACCTTCCCGAGCAAGACGCTGGCCGGGGTCGGGGTGATCTTTTACGTGTTGTTGGCGCTGCGAAAAGCGTTGCGCGCACGCGGTGCGTTTGCAGAACGCGTCGAACCGGATCTGTCGGTGTTGCTGGATCTGGTCGCAGTCGGCACCGTCGCCGATCTGGTGCCGCTGGACACCAATAATCGTGCGCTGGTGTCGGCTGGCCTGCGTCGTCTGCGCGAGGGCAAGGGCTGCATCGGGTTGCGCGCCTTGATCGATGCCAGCGGCCGTGATGTGGCGAGACTGAGCGCCAGCGATATCGGGTTTGCGCTGGGGCCGCGGTTGAACGCGGCCGGCCGGCTCGAAGACATGGCGCTGGGCATCGAACTGTTGCTCAGCGAAGACTGGAGCCAGGCGCGCGAGATCGCCGGCACGCTGGAAGAAATCAATGCCGAGCGCCGCGCGGTGCAGCAGTTGATGACCGACGATGCCGAGCAAGCCGTTACCAAGGTGGTGCTGGATGCGGACGGCGCATTGCCGATGGCTGCATGCCTGTTCGATGCCGAATGGCACCCGGGCGTGATCGGTCTGGTGGCATCCAAACTCAAAGACCGCCTGCATCGTCCGGTGATCGCGCTGGCACCGGCCGAGCCGGGCAGCAGTCAGTTGCGTGGCTCGGCGCGGTCGATTCCTGGCCTGCATATCCGCGATGTGCTGGCGGCCGTGGATGCGCGGCATCCCGGGTTGATCCAGAGGTTCGGCGGCCATGCGATGGCAGCCGGGTTGAGCATCGATCATGCGGCGTTGGCCACGTTCGAGCAGGCCTTCCATGCGCAGGTCATGGCGATGGTGGACGCTTCGCTGCTGCACGCCGAATTGCACAGCGACGGCGAACTGGCCGCGCACGAACTCGATCACGTGCACGCCGAAGCGCTACGCGTGGCCGGGCCGTGGGGGCAGGGTTTTCCCGAGCCGTTATTCGATGGTCAGTTTGAGGTGCTGCAGCACCGGGTGCTCAAGGAGCGCCACCTCAAATTGACCCTGCGGTGCGCCGGACGCGCCGAGCCGCTCAATGCCATCCACTTCAACGGCTGGCGCGGCAGCGAACCCGCGCGCTCGGTGCGGCTGGCGTATCGGCTGGTCGCAGACGACTATCGCGGCGGTACGGCAGTGCAGTTGATCGTCGAGCATTGCGAGCCGGCGACAGTCACGAGTTGACCGCGGGCTTTGTGTAGTCGCTAGTTTTTGTTCCTCGCACTTCGCGCCATCTCGATAATTCCAAGCCGCGTTGGTCGAGTGCGCGATGCCCTCACCGCTCGCGGGACACGCCATAAACCCGTCCCTGGAGGCTCGATGGCGGCATCCATGCCGTCAACGGTCCCGCAATCGGCAAGGACACCGCACCAGGCAGTTGGCTGGTGTCGTGTCGAGACCGGGAACAGCGCGTTGCTGCTTGCTTTATTGAAAGCTCTACACGCCAACCAACTTGACTGCTCTTTTCGCAAAACAGCGCAGGCATGCACTGTCTTCGCTTCGATCAAGGCGACTGTTTGACCTCGGTCACCAAGGTCGGCAGCTCCCACGCGCCGCCGGCAGCCACCAGCCGGCACAGGCCCGAGGTGGATTTGGAGGTCGGCACAAAACGGCGGCCATCCCAGGTCCAACTGGCCGCGCTGTAGCAATCGCCCAGGCTGCGGCCTTTTTGCGACGACAGCAAGGTGGAACCATCGATGTCGCTGGCGTGCGTGGTCACCAGGGTCGGCGCGAATGGCGCGCGTGCATCGACGAGCCAGAAACCGGTGCCGACGTTGTACGCGCCCATCCCGCAATCGGTGGAGACCAGAAGCTTGTCGTTGCCGAGCCGGGCGACGGTCAATGGTTCTTGCGCATCGCCGGCTTGTCCTTTGCATTCCTCATCGGCCGGCAAGCTGGCGCGCAGGGCCTGAAACAGCGCGGGCAATGTGCCAATGCGTGCATCGCTGGCCTGCGCTGCGGGGAGTTTGACCGCGCGCACTTGCGGCGCCGGCACAGCCGGCAACACCTTGGTCTCGTCGCGATCACCTTTGCGCACCAACGCGCTACGCGTGCCCAGCCGGCCCTGGAATTCGTCCATCTTCAGCAGCACTGCCGAAGCGCCGCGGTCGGACAGCTGCCAGCGGCGGCCATCGTTTCCTACCGCCACAATCGTGCTGCTGCCGCGGAGGGCAGTCAGCAGTGCGGCAACCTGCGCGTCACTCAGGGGCGCAGTGCCCTTGCTGCGATCCAGCGCCAGCTTGCCTAGATCGCATTGATCGATCCGCAGCCTCAGCGATGCCGGCATCTTGATCTCGTCGTACTGACCAAGCATCAACTCCGCCGTCACTGCTTGGCCGGCGCCGGCCTTGCGGCTCAGCAGCACCGACACCGGCAAGTGCTCACCTTCATCGGGCTGATATCCGGCGGCGCGGCAGGTGCGGGTGTTGTCGCAGGCGATGGTCCAGTCGTCGTGATCGAAACTGATCCCGGTCACGGGATCGGCGAAGGCGACAAGAGGGGTGAGTAAGGCGGGGCAGCAAGCAGGGCGGGGCGCAGGGTGGTTCCGAAAGCATAGATCCGGCGCGCACTCGCGTTGCTGCTTGATGTGCCGTCCAGTGAATCGCACGTTGGCTAGCCACGTGCGCTCGCAAGCAAGTCATCATGCAGCCGTTGCACCACCGAGCTGGCGCGGCACAGCATGCGTGCGCCCACGCAAGCCGAACAGCGGCCGCAGCCAGCGCACGCGCCGGATCACATACTCATGTAGCGCCAGACAGCCGATCACCGTGGCGGCGATCACCAGCGCCGGTTCCAGCCAGGCGTTCAACTGCAACGGCATCAGCCAGTACAGCGCCACGATGATCAGGCTCTGATGCAGGATGTACCAGGGGAATACCGCTTCGGTGCAATACGGCAGCCAGCGGAACGGGCGGTTCAACCGCTGCTTCGCCCAGCCCAGCAGGGTCAGTAGCGCCAGCCAGGTGTAAGCGGCGCGTGCGGCGTGTTCCAGCGTTTCCCATGGCAGCGCGGCCAGTGCCTGCGGTACCTGCGCGGGTTGCACGTGCATGCCCACATAGCGAATGCCCAATTCGGTCGTGATAGCCAGCACTGCGCTGACCAAGGTGAGCCAGCGCAGTTGCATGGCCAACTGCCAGAAGCGCTCGTTGCGCGCCAAGAGATAGCCCAATAGAAAGAGTGGGAAGGATTCGGCATGCACAAACCAGTCGCCGACCAACGCATGGGTCGGTGGATGACGCGGCATCACCCACATCACGCAGAACGCTTCCCACAGGATCGGCAGCACCAGCAAGGCCGGCACGACCACTGAAGAGGGAAGCCGCGGGAAGACCGGCAGCCGTAGCAGCTTGCTCAGTGATACCAGCGCCATCAAAACGACGGTGTAGGGCAGCAGGTACGCCAGGTACCACAAATGATTCCAGGTGATGCCGTGCTCCCAGCCATCGAAGCTGCCGGCAGGCCATGGGCGCATCTGCCAGTAACGCAGCAGGAAACTGCCGAAGCCGGTGGCGACCTTGCCGTTGCTCACGCCCTGGCAATAGGCCTGTACCGACACCACCACGAACATGCCGAACAGCAATGGCGGCAGCAACCGCCCGCAGCGACGCAACGCGAAGCGCCACGGCGTGGCCTGCGGCTGCGACAAGCCGATCGCGATGCCGGAGATCATGAACAACAACGGCATCCGCCAGCGATTGAGCACGATCATCGGCCACTGCAACCACTCGGCGGTGTGCACACTTTTGAGGTGGAAATCCCAGTCGGCCACATAGGCCATGCCCACGTGGTAGAGGATCAGCAGGGCGAAGGCGAAGACGCGCAAGGCATCGATATCGTGGCGGCGCTCGGTCATGGTCGGCGGCTGGTGGAGGAGTGGATGCATCCTGCCCAGCGGCCCGCTCCACCGGGGGTGTCAGGGGTGGAAACCCCGGCCCGCAGTGACCAGTGGTGCCCGCCCAGGGACGAATGGGGACGGCAGGGATGGCGGTTTCGCCACGTAGCGCAGGCCTCTATGATCGGCATCTGCCAACTGCGGACGTCTGCAATGCAATCGACCGGGTCGCGCCCGCCAACTATCCACGACAGGGCCGGCCGCGCTGCCACACGCTGGGCCGTGGTGATCTGGTCGCTGGTGTTCTACCTGAGTGCACTAGGCAACGTCTGGACTTCCTGGCTTGCCGCGCGCCGCGATGGCCAGCCTATCGTGGTGTGGCAGGTGCTGAGCTGGGAATTGAGTAGCGCCACGGCTGCGCTTCTACTGTTGCCGGCAGTGGTGTGGCTCTGCGCACGCTGGCCGCTGCATGCCGATGCCTGGGTGCGACGCTTGCCAGCGTATGTGGCCGCTGCACTGGGTTGGTGGCTGCTGCATGTCGCCGGCATGGTCGTGCTGCGCATGCTGGTCTACGCACTGGCTGGCGCGCATTACGATTTCGGCGGCTGGCTGCAGTGGGTCTACGAGCTGTCCAATGATCTGCGTACCTTTGCGCTGCTGGTGGCGGTACAGCACACACTGGCCTGGTACGCACGACGCCGTCAGGGCGAGGCGCATCTGCTCGCCGCACCTGACGATGGCCCGCCAGTGGAGCCATTGGATCGCCCGGAGCGATTTCTGGTGCGCAAGTTGGGACGCGATTTCCTGGTCGCCACCGCCGATATCGAGTGGATCCAGGCCTCGGGCAATTACGTCAACCTGCATGTGCGCGGCCACGATTACCCTCTGCGTAGCACCATGGCGACGATCGAGGCCAAGCTGGATCCGGCCGTGTTCGTGCGTATCCACCGCAGCTATCTGGTCAATCTGGGCCAGGTGCAAGCGATTGAACCTGTGGATTCTGGCGATGCACGTGTGCATCTGCGCGACGCTACCGTGCTGCCGTGCAGTCGCAGCCACCTGGCCGGCTTGCGTGCGCATGCAGGGCAGGGTGCGGCTGCGCCTAAGACCGACGCATTCCGTTGCTCTGGCGCTGCCCGCAGTGACCAGCGTCCCGTCCCAAATTCGTCCCAGCCCCTTGCCGGTGGCAGGTCGAAGCTGTTGCGACACCTTCGCGCGATGGTGGGTTGCGTGCGGCGCCAGCGGTCGAGCACGCCAGCCGAGTGCCCGAGCACTAACAGGTGCTACAGCGTGCGCGGCCACAGTTTTGCCGCGTTTCGCCGCCGCCGCCCGCTTGCTAAACTAACCAGCTTGTTTGCCGGAAGTCCGTCATGATCGAAACCAATCCGATCCGCCAGCGCATCACCGATCTCAACGATCGCGTGCTCTCGCTCAGGGGGTATCTTTGACTACGACGTCAAGAAAGAGCGTCTAGAGGAAGTCAGCCGGGAGCTTGAGAGCCCCGATGTGTGGAACGACGCCGAGCGCGCGCAGGCCCTGGGCCGCGAGCGTTCGATGCTGGAAAAGACCGTGATCGGCATTGCCGATGTGCTGTCGGGCCTGGCCGATGCGGGCGATCTGTTGGAGCTGGCCGAGAGCGAACAGGACGAAGACACCGCAGTGGCGGTGATCGCCGATCTGGACAAGTACCAGACCCATGTCGAGAAGCTGGAATTCCAGCGCATGTTCTCCGGCCAGATGGACGGCGCCAATGCGTTCGTCGACATCCAGGCCGGCGCTGGCGGCACCGAGGCGCAGGACTGGGCCGAAATTCTGCTGCGCATGTATCTGCGCTGGGCCGAGTCGCGTGGCTGGAAGACCGAGCTGATGGAAGTCTCCGGCGGCGAAGTGGCGGGCATCAAGTCGGCCACCATCCGCATCGAAGGCGAGTACGCCTACGGCTGGTTGAAGACCGAGATCGGCGTGCACCGGCTGGTGCGCAAGTCGCCGTTCGACTCGGACAACCGCCGACACACCAGTTTCACCTCGGTGTTCGTGTCGCCGGAAGTGGACGACAACATCGAGATCGATATCAATCCAGCCGATCTGCGGACCGACGTGTATCGCTCGTCCGGCGCCGGTGGTCAGCACGTCAACAAGACCGAATCGGCGGTGCGTATCACGCACATCCCGACCAATACGGTCGTCGCATGCCAGACCGGCCGCAGCCAGCACCAGAACCGCGACAACGCGATGAAGATGCTGGCGGCCAAGTTGTACGAACTGGAAGTGCAGAAGCGCAACGTCGAGCGCGATGCGTTGGAAGCCACCAAGTCCGACATCGGCTGGGGCAGCCAGATCCGCAACTACGTGCTTGATCAGAGCCGCATCAAGGATCTGCGCACCGGCATCGAACGCAGCGATACGCAGAAAGTGCTGGACGGCGACCTGGACGAATTCGTCGAGGCCAGCCTGAAGGCCGGTCTGGCAGCGGGCTCCAAACGCCTGGATGCCTGACCGCCGCGCCAGGTGGCCGTCGCGACGGCATCCTGGCGCAGCTCCGCAGTACCCGTGACGCAGCGGTGTTAATGCACTGCAGCTCCCGGAGCCGCGGATAACGCGTACCTTCGTCACACCGTCGTTGTAAAAAGAGGATCGGCGTCGCCGGTTCCGCATTCCCCACCGGGCATTTCGCCCGACCCACAGCAGATCGATTCCCGCCATGACCGAGCAGACCCCCGTGCCGCAGCCCCCCGCCGACGAGAACAGCCTCATCGCCGAGCGTCGCGCGAAACTGGGCGCATTGCGCGGCCAGGGCATCGCCTATCCCAACGACTTCGTGCGCGAACACTTCGCCGGCGACCTGCAGGCCGAATTCGCCGACGCCGACACCTGGACCCCGGAAGCGCTGGAAGCCAGCGGGGGCACGGTCAAGATGGCCGGCCGCCTGATGGCCAAGCGGGTGATGGGCAAGGCCAGCTTTGCGCAGATCCAGGACGAATCCGGGCGCGTGCAGTTGTTCCTGCAAGGCAATGTGCTGGGCGATGCCTACACCGCCTTCAAGGGCTGGGATGTCGGCGATATCGTGGCGGTGGAGGGTTGGCTCACCCGCACCAAGACCGGCGAGCTGTCGGTCAAGGCCAGCGCGCTGCGTCTGCTGACCAAGTCGCTGCGTCCGCTGCCGGACAAGTGGCACGGCCTGTCGGACGTGGAGCAGCGCTACCGCCAGCGTTACGTCGACCTGATAGTGACCCCGGAAGCGCGCGAAGTCTTCATCAAGCGCTCCAAGATCATCCGCGCCATGCGCGCGTGGTTGGATGCGCGGCGCTTCCTGGAAGTGGAAACGCCGATGATGCATTACATCCCCGGCGGCGCCACCGCCAAGCCGTTTACCACCCACCACAACGCGCTGGATCTGGATCTGTACCTGCGCGTGGCGCCGGAGCTGTATCTCAAGCGGCTGGTGGTCGGCGGCCTGGAGCGCGTCTACGAGATCAACCGCAATTTCCGCAACGAAGGCGTGTCGACCCGGCACAACCCCGAGTTCACCATGCTCGAGCTCTACGAGGCCTATGCCACGTACCACGAGATCATGGACCTGACCGAGCAGGTGATCCGCGACACCGCGCAGTCGGTGTTGGGCACCACGCAGGTGAGCTGGGATGGCGCGGACATCGATTTGGCGCCGGCTTTCCGGCGCTGGCGCATGGATGAGGCCGTTCGTCACCACAATCCGGAGATCAGCGCGGCTGACTGTACCGACCGCGATGCGCTGCTGCGCCATTGCGAGCGCCTCAAGATCCGCGTGAAGCCATCCTACGGCTGGGGCAAGCTGCTGCTGGAAATTTTCGAGGCCACCGTCGAACACACGCTGGTGCAGCCGACCTTCATTACCGACCACCCGGTCGAAGTGTCGCCGCTGGCGCGCTCCAGCGACACCGAGCCGGGCTATACCGACCGCTTCGAGCTCTTCATCAATGGCAAGGAGCTGGCCAACGGCTTCTCCGAGCTCAACGACCCCGAAGATCAGGCCGCACGCTTCCAGGCGCAGGTGCAGGCCAAGGATGGTGGCGACGACGAAGCGATGCATTTCGACGCCGATTACATCCGTGCGTTGGAGTACGGCATGGCGCCGACCGGCGGCCTGGGCATCGGTATCGATCGTCTGGTGATGCTGTTGACCGGCAGCACCTCCATCCGCGATGTCCTGCTGTTCCCGTATATGCGTCCGGAAGCCTGACTTTTTTGCGCCTTCGGTGTACCGACGGCACAGATACTGCATATGCTAGGGCGGAGCTTCGAACAAGGTATTGTTCGGGGGAGTCGGCACAGCGCCGGCGTTATCGCTTTTCCGTTCTCGAGATAGAGGAGCAACGGCTATGCAGGATGTTTTAGGGGGTCCGGGCGGCGCGTTGTCGACGGATACATGGGGAAGCTGGGCGGAAAAGGCGGATCTGGGATTGAACATCGTCATTGTCGATGACCAGATGTCTGCGCGGACCATGCTGCGCCACGTCATCGAGGACATTGCGCCGGAGCTCAAGGTCTACGACTTCGGCGATCCGCTCGACGCGTTGGCCTGGTGCGAAGCCGGGCGCGTGGATCTATTGCTGCTCGACTACCGCATGCCGGGCATGGATGGTCTGGAATTCGCACGTCGGCTGCGCCGGCTGCCCAGCCATCGCGATATCCCGATCATCCTGATCACCATCGTCGGCGACGAACCGATTCGTCAGGCGGCGCTGGAAGCCGGCGTGATCGACTTCCTGGTCAAGCCGATCCGCCCGCGCGAGCTGCGCGCGCGTTGCTCCAACCTGCTGCAGTTGCGCCAGCAGAGCGAGAGCGTCAAACAACGCGCCTTGTCGCTGGAACAGCGCCTGCTGGCCAGCATGAATGAGGTAGAAGAGCGCGAGCGCGAAACCTTGTCACGGTTGGCGCGCGCGATCGAGTACCGCGATTCGGGCACCAGTGCGTTTCTGGAACGCATGTCGCATGTGGCCGGCCTGATTGCCGAGCAGCTGGGGTTGTCGGAAGACCAGGTGCGCATCATCGAAATGGCCGCCCCGCTGCACGACATGGGCAAGATCGCCATTCCCGATTCAGTGTTGCTCAAGCCGGGCAAACTCACCGACGACGAGATGAGCGTGATGAAACGCCATCCGCGCATTGGCTACGAGTTGCTCAGCGGCAGCCAGAACCGCTTCATCCAGATCGGCGCTTTGATCGCGCTGCGTCACCACGAACGTTATGACGGCACCGGTTATCCGGATGGCCTGGTCGGTGAGGCAATTCCGCTGGAAGCGCGCATCGTGGCGGTAGCCGACGTGTTCGACGCGCTGCTGTCGCAGCGCCCGTACAAGGAAGCCTGGACCATGGATGCCGCGCTGGCCTATCTGTATGCCCAACGCGGCCGTCTGTTCGACCCGCGCTGCGTGGATGCGCTGTTGCGCGGCCGTGCGCAGCTGGACGAGATCTGTCAGGAATTCTCGACCGCATCGCCGCGTCCGGGCCAAGTGGGATGAGCGCGTTGATAGACGCGCTGCGAATCCGCTTCCGGCAGCGTCCGGATAGCGAGCATCTGCAGCACTATGTGCGTATTGCCATTGCGATCCTGTTGTTTGCTTACGTTTGGACCATGGAGCACCAACCGGGTCGCTCCGGCTATCTGGCCAAGACTGGGTGGGTACTGAGCTGGGAGATTGTGGTGTCTCTCGGCTTGTTGACAGCAATTGCCGTGAAGCCAGGCATTTCGCATGTGCGGCGCTGCATCGGCATGCTGAGCGACTATGCTTGCATCGTCGTGCTGATGCTCGCCACGGCCGATGCGGGCGGAGTTCTGTATGTCGTCTGTCTGTGGGTGACAATCGGCAATGGCCTGCGCTATGGCAGCCGATACCTACTCGCCGCCACTGCGGTGGGAACGCTCAGCCTGATCCTGGTGAGCCTGTTTTCCCCTTATTGGCGCTCGATTCCGACATTGGCCGGCGGATTGCTGCTGGGCCAGATCGCCATTCCGTTGTATTTCCGCGCTTTGCTCACCGCGCTGACCAGAGCGTTGAACGACGCCCGTCACGCCAATGAGGCCAAGAGCAAGTTCCTGGCGAACATGAGTCATGAGTTTCGCACGCCGTTGAATGGGCTGTCCGGGACCGCAGAGCTGCTGGCAGTGACCAAGCTGGATGCCGAGCAAAGCGAATACTTGAAGACGATCCAGGCATCGGCGCTCAACCTGCGTTCGCTGGTAGAGGAGGTGCTTGATATCTCCGCGATCGAGGCTGGCAAGGTCCGCCTGATCCGCACCCATTTCCTGTTGGCCTCGCTTCTGGACTCGGTTGCCTTGATCCTGCGTCCACAGGCTACCAACAAGGGGATTGGCTATCAGGTAGAAGTGGCCGCATATGTACCCGCCAACCTGGTTGGCGATGCAGGACACTTGTCGCAGGTGCTGCTGAATCTGATCGGCAACGCGGTCAAGTTCACCGACGAGGGAAGCGTTGATCTGAAAGTGTCGCGAGTGGCCTCGCTACCTGGCGATCGGATCTGCGTTCGCTTCGAGGTGCGCGACACTGGAATCGGGGTGCCAGTGGCGATGCAGTCGCGGGTGTTCGATGCTTTCCAGCAAGGCGATATGGGCTTGAACCGCCACTATGAGGGAACCGGCCTGGGGACAACCATCGCCAAAGGGCTGGTCGAAAGCATGGGCGGGCGGATCGGGTATCGCGACAATCATCCCTGCGGCAGTGTGTTCTGGTTCGAGGTGCCGATCGGGGTCGAAGCCGAGCTGCCGATGATCGAGAAAGCAGCTCTGCTGGAAGAGCTGCCGGACAAGGTCAGCAATGTGATTGCCTTTTCCAATCCGTTTCTGCGCCATCGCGCTCGCGTGCGTTCGATGCGGATACTGGTTGTCGATGATCACCAGGCAAATCGCATGGTGGTCCAGCGGATGCTGGAAAAGGCTGGGCACACCGTGGTCTGTCTTGCGGGAACGGAGGACGTACTGGACCTTCTGGTTCAGGAGAGCTGCGACGCAGTGATCTCCGATCTGCATATGCCGGGTCTGAGCGGACTGGATCTGCTGCGACAGATGCGCGTGATGCATGCCAGCGGGATGTCCTACGTTCCCGTGGTGATTTTGAGCGCGGATGTGACTGTGGAATCGATTCGGCGCTGCGAAGAAGCTGGCGTACATGCTTTTCTTGGAAAGCCGTTGGAAGCCAGCAAATTACTGGGGGTGCTGGCGGGAATAGCCAGCGGCGGAAGATTCGCTGCCGATGGCCGTGTGCCTGCCCAGGAAACCGGGTTGGATGACGAACTGGCATTCGACCCGCAGGTGCTCGACGAACTTGCCGAGTTAGGCATGGGGCATGCCTTCGAATCCCAGTTCGTCTCGCAATGTCTGGCAGATGCCACTCGCTGCTTGCAAGCGTTACAGCAGGCCGGACAGGCGGGCCAGTCTGAAGAATATCGCGCGCATGCCCACGCGCTGCGCGGTGTGTCCGCCAACCTTGGGTTGGCGCGCCTTGCAGCATTGGCCAGCAAGGCCATGCTGCTGGCCATCCCGTTGCCGCCAGACTGGCAAAGCCAGCTGGCGCAATTGCAGGAAGCCCTGGCTCAGGGCCGTGATGCGTTAGAAGCGCGCCAGCGACAAGACCAGCGCGATGGCGACCAGCAGTCGCCGCTTTCCTGATCAACGGTTTAGAGCAGCTAACAAAACGTAGCGAGCAGTCGTCAGGTGGGTGCGGACGGCGCACAGAAACCGGAGTGTACGAGTGGTACATGCCGATTCCGAGCACAGGCCGCGCCCGCCTGGCGGTTGCGCAGTAGTTTTGTTAGCCGCTCTTAGTCGCGTCGAATGCTGCGACGGTCCTGGGCTCGGAATAGGCGTTCCATTGTGCGTAGTGACTTGTCACCAAGCTGCAGCGCAGTGTCGACCCAGATCTCGGTGATTTTCATCAGCTCGTCCAGAGATGGCGCGCTGCTGGCACGCTTTGCTTGCTGGACTGCCTTCCACGCATGTGGGATACGCCGACCCTCTCGGATGATCTGCTCCACTGCCGCAAATCCTTCGCCGCGCGGTACGACGTGATCCACCACGCCGAGCCGGTGCAGCTCCTCTGCGCTGTGCATATTGCCCTCGAGCATAAGGCGTTCGGCTTGACGCGGAGGCATGCGCTGGCAAAGGAACGAGTAAGCACCCATGCCCGGAAACAGATCGAACAAAACTTCCGGCAAGCCTAGTTGCGCGCCTTCCTCGGCCACGATCGTATGGCAGCTCAAGGCAACTTCGAAGCCGCCACCTAATGCGTTGCCCTGTACAAGGGCAATGCAGTGCATATCCTCATGCAGGCCGGTCGTGAAGGCATGGGCACATTGAATGCAGCGGCGTGCGTAGTCCAGCAACGCATCGCGATCGCGGCGTCGGATCAGGCCGCAAAACAGTTCCAGATCGCCACCCAGGTTAAAGACGTCACTATCCGAGACGAGCACCATAAACGGCGATTCGGCCTGGCTTTTGTTGACCTCGTTGCGAATGATTTGCTGGTGTTCGATCAAGTCATCGAGCAAGTTGGAGGAAAAGCAGGGACGCTCCGAGCTAGTGGCCAAGTGAGCGTGCATGTGCATCCAGTACACATCGCGCGAGGTATCTGCCACGACCTTGACAGTGGAGGCGCGCTGAAGACGGGTAATGGGAAGGACGACTGACATGCGTATTCTCCGAGATGTTCCGTCCAGTCGGCTGCCAGCTGGACGGAGGAATAAGTTGAAATTGCGCCGACTTCCGATCTATGCGCGTAACAACGACGCGCCGCAAGAGAGTAACGTTTGAGTGGGTTGTTTTGCGGGGCGTGGAGGAGGGGGAGATGGATGATCGGCCGATCGTCTGCCTGCGTTGCCGCACCGCTCCCAAGCTTCGTTCTGATAGGTGCCGGGCGTCGGGCGCCCAATACTTGAAGGCGGATATGTCGCCTGACTTATCTCAAGCATGCAAGTTGTCGCTTAGCTAGGAGGAGCGCACTCAACCGTCAATGCCGAGCTGATTAGATGTCATAAAGTCGCCAGTCCACGAGCTTTCGGGTTACAGCCTTGTCGCCACTATTCCAGGGGGTCGACATGGTGTTATTACGAGCCCGGCTTCATCCAGCAGGCTTGATGTGCGTCTTGAGGCGTTTATTCCCGCTGCAGCTCATGAGATTGAGGGTCTTTCTATTTTATCGGTCCAACCGATTTTTCACGTTCAGCTTGCCGGACTCTTTATTTTAGACACGTACAGCTGCGAGGTAGCTGCCGCGCCCTGTCTCTTGCTGCTGCCCGGGCGTGAACAAAAGAGCTCCTGATTAGCACGATCATTCAGCACAGTCGCAGCCAGTGAGAGCCGACCGGTCGATGCTAGAACCGTCGCTCCACCGAGACCAGATCATGGCCATGAACCGTGTGCAGCCCCAAGCTGGGCTGTCGTTGCCGGCGTTCCTCAAGCGCTATGGCAACGAGCAGCAGTGCGAGCACGCGTTGGAGATCTCGCGCTGGCCACAGGGCGTTGTTTGTCCGCATTGCGCCGCTACCGCGCACAGCCGATTCCAGCGTCGCGGCACCCCGTACTGGCAGTGCACGGCCTGCTATCGCCAGACCAGCCTGCGCTCAGGCACGGTGAATGGACAACAGCAAGCTGCCGCTACGCACCTGGCTGCTTGGCATGTACCTGCTGGGCCAGAGCAAGACCAACCTGTCGGCGCTGGAGTTGATGCGACACCTGGGAGTGAGCTACCCGACAGCGTGGCCAATGAAGCACAAGCTGATGCAGGCCATGACCTAAGGAACCTCTGAACAACTCACCACAGATACGCGACACTACCCGCCTCATGTTGAGGAGTGATCCATGCAACTGACGTTCGGTGACGCTGAGGGCCTGGGCAAGCGCAAGCAGACCCGGCGCGAGATCTTCCTGGCCGAGATGGAGCAGGTGATTCCGTGGCAGCAACTGCTCGGGCTGATCGCGCCGCACTATCCGGTGTCGGGGCGGCCCGGGCGGCAGCCGTACGCACTGGCGACGATGTTGCGGATTCATCTGCTGCAGCAGTGGTATGCGTTGAGCGATCCGGCAATGGAAGAAGCGCTGCACGAGATTCCGACCTTACGGCGATTTGCCCAGCTCGGCGGGTTGGACGACATTCCCGACGCGACCACGATTCTCAATTTTCGGCGCCTGCTGGAGACCCATGGTCTTGCCGCGCGGATGCTGGAAGCGGTCAACGCGCATCTGGCGCGCAAGGGCCAGAGCCTGCGGTCGGGCACGATCGTCGATGCGACGCTGATCGCTGCACCCAGTTCGACCAAGAACGCCGATCACGCACGCGACCCTGAAATGCATCAGACCAAGAAAGGCAATCAGTGGTATTTCGGGATGAAGGCGCACATCGGCGTGGATGAGTTTTCCGGGCTGGTGCACCACGTCCATTGCACAGCGGCCAATGTCGCCGATGTCACGGTGATGCACACGTTGCTGCATGGCAAAGAAGACAGCGTGTTCGGCGACAGCGGCGACACCGGTGCAGACAAACGCGAAGAGCTGCAGGACTGCGAAGCTGCATTCTTCATCGCCGCCAGGCCCTCGACGATCCAAGGCATCGGCAACAACCGCGAGCGTGCCCGGCAACAGCGTTGGGAGCACTTCAAGGCCAGCGTGCGCGCGAAGGTGGAGCATCCATTCCGGGTGATCAAACGTCAATTCGGCTACACCAAGGTCCGCTATCGCGGCTTGGCCAAGAACACCGCACACGTGCTGACCTTGTTTGCGCTCTCCAACCTGTGGATGAAGCGAAAGCAGTTGCTGCCGGCTATGGGGAGCGTGCGCCTGTAAACCGGGCAATTCCCCCGGAAAGCGCCAGAAATGGCAAAAATCCGAAGCTCCAAACGCCACTCTTCGGAAACATGCCACCTTCCGCCCTGTCAGGCATCGTTGTTCAGACCTTCCCTAACGCGAGGCGAACCGCAAGTTGGGCGGGATCGTGCAACTGGACGATGCCTATCTGGGCGGAGAACGCAACGGTGGCAAGGCCGGGCGCGGCTCGGAGAACAAGCGCCCTTTCGTGATCGCCGTGGAGACCACTGAAGACGCTCGTCCATTGCGCGCGGTGATGGATCCGGTCCCAGGCTTCACCAAGGCGGCGCTGTCGGAATGGATCGGGCAACGCCTGCATCCTGGAGCAGATGTCGACAGTGATGGACTCGGTGCGTTTCGAGCACTGGACGCCGAGCACGCGCACACGGTGATCGAAGGGGGCGGTCGACGTCGCTGCGAGGCAGAGAACGCACGCTGGGTCAACGTGGTGGTGTCCAACCTAAAGCGTTCGCTGGACACCTATCACGCCCTCAAATTCGCCACATACGCCCAGCGCTACCTGGCAGAGACGATGTGGCGGTTCAACCGCCGTTTCGATCTGACCCGTCTGGTGCCCAGCTTGCTGGCCGCCGCAGCCGCCAGCACACCGTGGTCCGAGCGGGCCCTGCGCGATGTCCCCATGTTCACCGCTGAAAGTGCTTGCTGATCAGTTAAAAATTTAATCGGATTAGGCGGTGTTGAACCAGGACGTCAGCTCATTTCAGCCGCTGATGTAAAACGCCCGCAGCGCTAGTAGGCGATGCGGGCGTCGAAATTTCATATAAGTTAACGATCTTGCAGGGGCTTTATGGCGCGGGCGCATCCCGCAACTCGCGGCGCAGGATCTTGCCGACGTTTGTCTTGGGCAACTCCTTGCGGAATTCGATCACGCGCGGCTGCTTGTAGCCGGTCAGGTTGGCGCGGCAATGCGCCTTCACATCGTCTGCGGTCAGAGCCGGATCCTTCTTTACGATGACCGCCTTGACGATCTCGCCGGATTTCTCGTCCGGCATGCCCACGGCTGCTACTTCCAGCACGCCAGGCATTTCGGCGATCACGTCCTCGATCTCGTTGGGGTACACGTTGAAGCCGGACACCAGAATCATGTCCTTCTTGCGATCGACGATGTAAACGAAGCCTTGCGCGTCCATCCGCGCGATGTCGCCGGTATGCAGCCAACCTTCAGCGTCCATGACCTTGGCGGTTTCGTCGGGCTTCTTCCAGTAGCCCTTCATCACTTGCGGGCCCCTGATGCAGAGCTCGCCGATTTCGCCGAGCGGCAGTTCCGCGCCGGCGTCGTCCTTGAGGCAGGCATCGGTGGACGGAATCGGCAAGCCGATCGAGCCGTTGTAGTCCTTCAAGTCCATCGGGTTGATGCACGCGGCCGGCGAGGTTTCGGTCAGGCCGTAGGCTTCGACCAAGGTGAGGCCGGTGACCTTCTTCCAGCGCTCGGCGACCGAGCGCTGCACGGCCATGCCGCCGCCGAGGGTCATCTTGAGCGAGGAGAAATCGATCTGATCGAAACCGGGCGTGTTGAGCAGACCGTTGAACAGCGTGTTGACGCCAGTGAATGCCGTGAAGCGGGTCTTCTTCAATTCCTTGACGAAGCCTGGCATGTCGCGCGGGTTGCTGATCAAGTGATTGCAGCCGCCGATCTTCATGAAGACCAGGCCGTTCGCGGTCAATGCGAAGATGTGGTACAGCGGCAGCGCGGTGATCACCACTTCGTTGCCTTCTTCCAGCTTGCCGGTGCCCGATAGCCACTGGTGCGCCTGCTGCATGTTGGCGACCAGATTGCGGTGGGTCAGCATCGCGCCCTTGGCCACGCCGGTAGTGCCGCCGGTGTATTGCAGGAAGGCGATGTCGTCGGGCTCGATCTGCAGCGTCGGCACGTTGTGCTTGCGGCCCAGTGCCAACGCATCGCGAAAGCGGATCGCGCCGTTGATGCGGTAATCCGGCACCAACTTCTTGACGTACTTGACCACGAAGTTCACCACCGCCGCTTTCGGGAAGCCCAGCATGTCGCCCAGGCCGGTGGTGATGACTTGCTTGACGGGCGTGTCGGCAATGACCTGCTGCACGGTGGTGCCGAAGTTGTCGATGACCACCAGCACGCTGGCGCCGGAGTCGATCAACTGATGCTTGAGTTCGCGCGGGGTATACAGCGGATTGACGTTTACCACGGTCAGGCCGGCACGCAGTACGCCGAAGGTCGCGATTGGATATTGCAGGCAGTTGGGCATCATCAAGGCGACGCGGTCGCCCTTCTTCAACTGCAGTTCGCCAAGCAGGTAGGCAGCGAATTGCTCGACCAGCTGATTCGCTTCGCGGTAAGTGATGGTTTTGCCGAAGCTGTGATACGCAGGCCGGTCGGCAAAGCGTTTTACCGAGGTGGCGAACACCTCGGCCACCGTGCGGAACTGCTCAAGATCGATTTCGGCGGCAACGCCGGCCGGATAACTTTGCAACCAAGGTCGTGCCTGATTCATCTGCCCCCCTCCAGGGTGTTTTCGACGCGCCGCAGTGTGTTCCACGGCGTTACAACCGCTGGCAGCATACCGTCATGGATGGAAAAGGCGAAGCGTGATGCAGAGCAGCATTCAAGCGCGGTGGCATGTGGTTTGCGTGGGGTTTTGCATGCCGGCCTTGCTCGGGTGCACGCGTGCGGCGCCGGAACAACAGCTGCGCGCAACGCTGGAGCAGATGCATCAGGCGATCGAGGCATGCGAGATTGGCACTGCGATGGCGCCGGTGGCCGAGGACTTTGTCGGCGAAAACGGGCTGGACGCAGCAGGGTTACGGCGCTTGGTGCAGGCGCAGATGCTGGGCAACGCACAGATCGGCGTGACCATGGGGGCCGGTCGATGTGGCGCTTCGCGGCGACACTGCCACGGTGCAGTTCACGGCGCTATTGACCGGCGGCAACGGCCGCTGGGTGCCTGATCAGGCGCAAACCTACCAGGTCACCACCGGCTGGCGATTGCAGGGCAGCGACTGGCAGCTGTATCACGCGCAATGGGCGCCGGCAGGGCGCGGTAAGCGCGTCGACCGGCTGAAAGCGCCGGTCGGAGCTGTGGGGCGCATGGTGGCATTGGTGATCGTGGTCGACCGCGATGGTGATTTCGCTGCTCTCGTCACGTCGCCGATACTCGGCGCCAACACATGTTGGCGTGGAAGAGCATCCGGCCGAAATGCGCAGTGCCTGTAGCGACGCCGATGTGTGGTGTTGGCGTGGAGGTGGAGCGCGTTTGCCGATTTGCAAGGCACGCTATTCGCAATCACCTGGCACCTTCCCGCAAGACGTGTTCGCGATGTGTTGTGATGGACTGAACACGACTCCCGCAGAGTGGCGGGAGTCGTGCTGCATCCTTAGAACGCGATGCAGAGCGCGATGCACAACGCGCGCCGCGATCATGCAGCCTTGCGCGCAGCCAGCTGACGCAGCACGTATTGCAGCAAACCGCCGTGCTTGAAGTACTCGACTTCCTTCGGGGTCAGCAGCAGCACCTTGACCTGGAACTGCTTGACGCTGCCGTCGGACTTCTTTGCATCGACGGTGGCACGGCGGCTGGCGCCGTCCTGCAGGCCGCTGATGTCCAGCACTTCCGAGCCATCCAGCCCAAGCGTCTGTGCGTTCTCGTTTTCCAGGAACTGCAGCGGTAACACGCCCATGCCGACCAGGTTGGAACGGTGGATGCGCTCGAAGCTTTCGGCAATCACTGCCTTGACCCCAAGCAGATTGGTGCCCTTGGCCGCCCAGTCGCGCGAGGAGCCGGTGCCGTATTCCTTGCCGGCCAGCACCACCAGCGGCACGCCGTCGGCCTTGTACTTCATTGCGGCATCGTAGATCGCCAGCTTTTCCGGCTGGCCGCCGTCGGCGGGGTAGTACAGCGTGTTGCCGCCTTCTTCATCGCCGAACATCAGGTTCTTGATGCGGATGTTGGCGAAGGTGCCGCGCACCATCACATCGTCGTTGCCGCGGCGGCTGCCGTAGCTGTTGAAGTCGGCCGGCTGCACGCCGCGTTCCTGCAGGAAGCGGCCCGCCGGTGAGTCCTTCTTGATGTTGCCGGCCGGCGAGATGTGGTCGGTAGTGATCGAGTCGCCGAACAGGCCCATGATGCGTGCGCTATGCACGTCATCCACGTTGCCCACCTGCATGGTCATGCCGTCGAAGTAGGGCGGGTTCTTGATGTAGGTCGAGGCGGCGTCCCACTCGTACAGCGCGCCATCGGGCGAGGCGATGGTGTTCCAGCGCGTGTCGCCCTTGAACACGTCGGCGTAGTTCTGCTTGAACATCTCCGGGCCGACGGTGGCGGCGATGGTGTCGCCGATTTCCTTGTTGCTCGGCCAGATGTCGCGCAGGTATACCGGCTGCCCGTCGCTGCCGGTGCCCAGCGGCTCGGTGGTGAGGTCGATGTCGGTAGTGCCGGCGATGGCATACGCCACCACCAACGGCGGCGAAGCCAGGTAATTCATTTTGACTTCGGGGTGCACGCGGCCTTCGAAGTTGCGGTTGCCCGACAACACCGATGTCACCACCAGATCGTCCTTGGCAATGGCCGCGGACACGTCTTCCGGCAGCGGGCCGGAGTTGCCGATGCAGGTGGTGCAGCCGTAGCCGACCACGTAGAAGCCCAGCTTTTCCAGGTCGGCGAGCACGCCGGCCTTGCTCAGGTAATCGGTGACCACGCGCGAACCCGGCCCGAGCGAGGTCTTGACCCACGGCTGCGCCTTCAAGCCCTTGGCTGCCGCATTACGCGCAAGCAAGCCGGCGCCCAGCATCACTGCCGGGTTGGAGGTGTTGGTGCATGAAGTGATTGCGGCGATGACCACCGAGCCATCGCGCAGCCGCCGACCGGCGCCGCTGGCACTGGCGCTTTCTGCCTGCGAGGCCTTGGCGCCAACGGCGGTGCCGCCGCCACCTTCGTTCTTGAGACGGTCTTCCTGCTTGAGATCGGTGAGTTTCTTGCTGCGGGCGTCGGCGAACGGCTTGAGGCTTTCGCGGTAGTTGGACTGCATGTCTTCCAGCAGCACGCGGTCCTGCGGGCGCTTGGGCCCGGCCAGCGACGGCTTGACCTCAGCCATGTCCAGTTCCAGCGTGGCGCTGTACTGGGCCGGCGGGGTATTGGCGTCGTGCCACAGCCCTTGTGCCTTGGCATAGGCCTCGACCAGGGCAATCTGCTCCTCGCTGCGGCCGGACAGGCGCAGGTAGGTCAGCGATTCTTCGTCGACCGGGAAGATGCCGCAGGTGGCACCGTATTCGGGGGCCATGTTGCCAATGGTGGCGCGGTCGGCCAGCGGCAAGTGTTGCAGGCCTTCACCGTAGAACTCGACGAATTTGCCCACCACGCCGGCCTTGCGCAGCATCTGAGTGACGGTGAGCACCAGGTCGGTCGCGGTCGCGCCTTCGGGTAGCTTGCCACTGAGCTTGAAGCCGACCACCTGCGGAATCAGCATGGAGGAGGGCTGGCCCAGCATCGCGGCCTCTGCCTCGATGCCGCCGACGCCCCAGCCCAGCACGCCGATGCCGTTGATCATGGTGGTATGGCTATCGGTGCCGAACACGGTGTCGGGGTAGGCGACCAGGGTGCCGTCCTTGTCCGCGCTCATCACCACGCGCGCCAGGTTCTCCAGATTCACTTGATGCACGATTCCGGTGTTGGGCGGCACCACCTTGAAATTTTCGAACGCCTTCTGGCCCCAACGCAGGAAGCCGTAACGTTCCTGGTTGCGCTGGAATTCGATCTTACCGTTGAGGTCGAGCGCGTCGGGCTTGCCGAACACGTCTACCTGCACCGAGTGGTCGATGACCAGTTCGGAGGGAATCTGCGGGTTGATCTGGTCGGCGTTGCCGCCCAGCTTGACCACCGCATCGCGCATCGCCGCCAGGTCGACCACGCAGGGCACGCCGGTGAAATCCTGCAGCACCACGCGCGCCGGCATGAAGGCGATTTCGATATCGGGCTCGGCCTTCGGGGCCCACTTGGCGACTGCTTCGATGTGGTCCTTGCCGACGGTGACACCGCCGTCTTCGTGCCGGAGCAGGTTCTCCAGCAGGATCTTCATCGAGTAGGGCAGGTGGCCGATGTCGAAGCGTTCGCCCAGCTTCGGCAGGCTGTAATACTCATAGCGTTTGCCGTGGACCTCAAGCGAGGTGCGAGTGGAAAAGGAATCGCTCATGCGTCACTCCTATGGCGTCGAAGGCTTTAGGTAGGCGCTCATTCTGAGTGATTCAGTGTGTACGCACGGTGTGTCTAAGCCGATCTGCCAACTTGAGTACGACAGTGCAAGTACGTATCATGTGCGCATACTTTCTGGAGCATGCTCATGGAAGCCACAGTTGCCGAACGCGGACAGATCACCCTGCCCAAGGCGGTGCGCGATGCCTTGGGCCTGACCAAGGGCACCACCCTGAAGATCGAGCTTGACGGCGGGCGCATTATCCTGCGTAAGGACGTCAGCGAGGCGCTGCGCAAGGTGCGCGGCAAGTTCAAGCTGGTCGATGGCCTGACCAGCACCGATGCCGCCATGCGCGTCATCCGTGGCCGTGCCCCCGGAGACCCGTTCGACCCATGATTGTCAACCAATGATCGCTTTGGATTCCTCGGTCCTGCTGGACATCCTGATCGGCGACCCGGTCTATGGCGAAGTGTCGGAGATCTGCATCGGCGACGCGTTGGCGCGTGATGAAGTGGTGGTCTGCGACGCCGTGGTGGCCGAAGTGCTGGCCATGCTCGACACCCAGGTCGACCTGATGGAAACCCTGGCCTCGATCGGCGTGCGCTACGAGGCCACCCAGGAAGCGGCGGCAGTGCGCGCCGGCCATATGAACAAGCGCTTCCGCGCACGCGGCGGCAAGCGCGAGCGGGTGGTGGCCGACTTTCTGATCGGCGCCCACGCGATGCTCCAGTGCGACGGCTTGATTACCCGCGACGAGGGCTTCTTCCGCGATTATTTCAAGGGTTTGAAGATCGTCGTTCCCAAACCCGCACCCTGATCCACGTTTCGCGTCTTACCACCTTCACCGCTGTCTTTTTTGGAGAACCCGCATGTTGGAAGCCTATCGCCACCACGTTGCAGAGCGCGCTGCGCTCGGTATCCCGCCGCTGCCGCTGACCGCGCAGCAGACCGCCGAGGTCATCGAGCTGCTCAAGGCCCCGCCTGCGGGTGAAGAGGAGTTCCTGGTCGAACTGCTCAGCCAGCGGGTGCCGGCCGGCGTCGACGATGCCGCCAAGGTCAAGGCCTCGTACCTGGCCGCGGTGGCCTTCGGCACCGAGACCACCGCACTGATCAGCCCCACGCGCGCCACCGAGCTGCTCGGCACCATGCTGGGTGGCTACAACATCCAGCCGTTGATCGACCTGCTGGACAACGCCGAACTGGGCGCCACCGCTGCCGAAGCGCTCAAGCACACCTTGCTGGTGTTCGATGCGTTCCACGACGTGCAGGAAAAGGCCGAAGCCGGTAACGCGCACGCCAAGTCCGTGCTGCAGAGCTGGGCCGATGCCGAGTGGTTCACCAGCAAGCCGGAAGTGCCGCAGAGCATGACCGTCACCGTGTTCAAGGTGCCGGGCGAAACCAATACCGACGACCTGTCGCCGGCACCGGATGCGACCACCCGCCCGGACATCCCGCTGCACGCGCTGGCGATGCTGAAGAACAAGCGCGATGGCGCGGCGTTCGAGCCGGAAGAAGACGGCAAGCGTGGCCCGATCCAGGCCATTGCCGACCTCAAGGACAAGGGCCATCTGGTCGCCTACGTGGGCGACGTGGTCGGTACCGGTTCCTCGCGCAAGTCGGCGACCAACTCGGTGCTGTGGTGGACCGGCGAAGACATTCCGTACATCCCCAACAAGCGCTTCGGCGGCGTCTGCTTGGGTTCGAAGATCGCGCCGATCTTCTACAACACCATGGAAGACGCCGGCGCCCTGCCGATCGAACTGGACGTGTCGCAAATGGAGCACGGCGACGTGGTCGAGCTGCGTCCGTACGACGGCAAGGCACTCAAGAACGGGCAGGTGATCGCCGAGTTCGCGATGAAGTCGGACGTGCTGTTCGATGAAGTGCGCGCCGGTGGCCGCATTCCGCTGATCGTCGGCCGTGGTCTCACCGCCAAGGCGCGCGAATTCCTGGGCCTGCCGGCCTCGGACCTGTTCCGTCTGCCGATGGACCCGCCGGACACCGGTAAGGGCTTCTCACTGGCGCAAAAGATGGTTGGCCGGGCCTGCGGGTTGCCGGAAGGCCAGGGCATGCGCCCAGGCACCTATTGCGAGCCGAAGATGACCTCGGTGGGATCGCAGGACACCACCGGCCCGATGACCCGCGACGAGCTGAAAGATCTGGCCTGCCTGGGCTTCTCGGCCGACCTGGTGATGCAGTCGTTCTGCCACACCGCCGCATACCCGAAGCCGGTCGACGTCAAGACCCACCACACGCTGCCGGAATTCATCTCCACCCGTGGTGGCGTCTCGCTGCGTCCGGGCGACGGCGTGATCCACAGCTGGCTCAATCGCATGCTGCTGCCCGACACCGTCGGCACCGGCGGCGACTCGCACACCCGTTTCCCAATCGGCATCTCGTTTCCGGCCGGCTCCGGCCTGGTCGCCTTCGCAGCCGCCACCGGGGTGATGCCGCTGGACATGCCCGAGAGCGTACTGGTGCGCTTCAAGGGCGAAATGCAGCCGGGCGTGACCTTGCGTGATCTGGTCAATGCGATCCCGCTATACGCGATCAAGGACGGTCTGTTGACCGTGGCCAAACAGGGCAAGAAGAACATCTTCTCCGGCCGCATCCTGGAAATTGAAGGCTTGCCGAATCTGAAGGTGGAGCAGGCGTTCGAACTGTCCGATGCCTCGGCCGAGCGTTCGGCGGCCGGTTGCACCGTGCACCTGGACAAGGCGCCGATCATCGAGTACCTGACCAGCAACATCACCCTGCTGCGCTGGATGATTGCCGAGGGCTATGCCGATGCGCGCACCCTGGGCCGCCGCATCAAGAAGATGGAAGACTGGCTGGCTGACCCGCAGCTGCTGCAGCCCGATGCCGACGCCGAATACGCGGCGGTCATCGAGATCGACCTGGCCGATATCCATGAGCCGATCGTGGCGTGCCCGAACGACCCGGACGACGTGAAGACGCTGTCGGAAGTGGCCGGTGCGGCCATCGACGAAGTGTTCATCGGCTCGTGCATGACCAACATCGGTCACTTCCGTGCTGCCGCCAAGCTGCTGGAAGGCAAGCGCGACATCCCGACCCGCCTGTGGGTGGCACCGCCGACCAAGATGGACGCCTCCGAGCTGACCAAGGAAGGCCATTACGGCACCTTCGGCGCGGCCGGTGCGCGCATGGAAATGCCGGGCTGCTCGCTGTGCATGGGCAACCAGGCGCAGGCACGCGAGGGCGCCACGGTGTTCTCGACCTCCACGCGTAATTTCCCGAACCGGTTGGGCCGCAACACCAACGTGTACCTGGGCTCGGCGGAACTGGCGGCAATCTGCTCGCGCCTGGGCCGCATTCCGACCAAGGACGAGTACATGGCGGATGTCGGCGTGATCAAGACCAGTGGCGATCAGATCTACCGCTACATGAACTTCGATCAGATCCAGGAATATCAGGACGTGGCAGAGACCGTCGCCGCCTGATTCTTCCGGCAGGTTTGCTGTCCCGAAATGCCCGGCACTGCCGGGCGTTTCGCTTTTCGGGCAATGGTTTCGTGTAGTCGTCACGATGCCCGGCGTTAAAGCAAATACCAGCTGACTGGATTGTGGCATTGCAACAAAAATCTGAAGTGCGCAGGTCTAGAGTCCCGCCGCTCTACCACTGCCCGTTGATGCCCATGCCCACTTGCACAATCTCCGGTCAAACCCTGCATTACACGCAACATGGCCGCGGTTTCCCGGTCTTGCTCGGCCACAGTTATCTCTGGGACGCTGCGATGTGGGAGCCGCAGATCCAGGCGCTGTCGCAGCATTACCAGGTCATCGTTCCCGAGCTATGGGGACATGGGCAGTCAGGTCCGTTGCCGCACGGCACGCAGCAGATCGGCGATCTGGCCGGGCACATGCTGGCCCTGCTGGACGCACTGAAGTTGCCGCAGTGCGCGGTGGTCGGCCTGTCGGTGGGCGGCATGTGGGCCGCCGAGCTTGCCCTGATGGCGCCAGAGCGCGTGCGCAGCCTGGTGTTGATGGATACTTTCCTGGGCGCCGAGCCAGCCGCCACGCGTGCGCGCTATTTCGGCCTGCTTGATGCGATCGAGACGGCCGGGCAGGTGACGCCTGCGTTGATCGAGGCGATCGTCCCGATCTTCTTCCGCCCTGGTATCGATCTGAGCTCGGCATTGCCGGCCGCCTTCGCGCAGCGTCTGGCGGCGATGTCGGCCGAGCAGTTGCGCGCATCCATCGTGCCGCTGGGCCGGCTGATCTTCGGCCGAGCCGACCGACTGGATGCCCTGTCCGCGCTGGATCCGGCCAATACCTTCCTGCTCGGTGGCGCCGAGGACATTCCGCGCCCGCCCGAAGAGGTGTGGATGATGGCCGAGGCCATCTGTTGCGATTACGAGCTGATCCCGGACGCAGGCCATATCGCCTCGCTGGAAAACCCGGCCTTCGTCAACGCGCAGTTGCTGGGATGGCTGAAGCGGACGGTGGGTGAGACCGAGGTGGAGCTGATGCGAGTGGGATGAGGGTAAGGACCTCGCCCGACGTGGGATAAGGCGACTGGTTCCTTCTCGCCGCCTCACTTTCTTACGGACAGGAGGCGGGCCTGAAGCGCTCTCTCGTTGGAGATGGCTGAAGCGCCGCAGTTGTCAGGATGATGTTTCCCTTCTCCGGTCGGGACACTGTCCTTCTTTATGGAGGAGAAGGTGCCCGCGGGGCGGATGCGGGTACGGGTACGGCGTCGGCGCGATGCGTGGTTGGCCGTACCCTCACCCCAACCCCCCTCTCCCGCGGGGAGGGGGGCTTAAAGCCCGCTTTCGTAGGGAAGGGCTTGCAGCGCTGCTCTTCTGCAGGAGGAGGCTCATGACTTGCCACGCCATGGCCCGCCTTTCCTGGCTGGAAGGAAGTTCGAAGCGGTGATCGTTCGACGGTTGCGTTATGACGGTTGCGCGCCCAGCCAGGCTTCCAGTGCCTGGGCCGGTAGCGGCCGCGAGAACAGATAGCCCTGCAGCACCTCGCAACCCAGGTCGGCGAGGAACAGGCGCTGCGCTTCGTTTTCCACACCTTCGGCAACCACGTGCTTGCGCAGGTGCTCGCCGATGCGCAGCACCGAGGTGGTGAGCGCGCGCGCGTCTTCGCTGTGTTCGATATCGCGGACGAAGCTCATGTCCAGTTTGAGTTCGTCGATCGGCAGGCGATGCAAGTGGCTCAGGCTGGAATAGCCAGTGCCGAAATCGTCCAGCGACAGCGAGATGCCGGCTTCGCGAATGGCGTGCAGGTTTTCCAGCACGCCCGGTTGCCCGGACAGCATCACGCTTTCGGTCAGTTCCAGGGTGAGATCGGACGGCTGCACGCCCAGCTCGGCGATCAGCTGGAGCAGGTCGGGAAGCATGCGCGGGCTTTCGAAGCCGCTTGCCGACAGATTCACCGACACGCGGGCCACCGGCACGCCACGCTGGCGCCAGTCCGCGACCTGTTCGCAGGCACGTCGCAGTACCCAGGCGTTGAGCTGCGGCATCATGCCTTGCTCTTCAGCCACCGGCAGAAACCGCGCCGGCGATACCGCGCCCAGTTGCGGATGATTCCAGCGCAGCAGCGCTTCCACGCCATACAGGGCATGCGGCGCGGCGCTGTGCATCTGCGGCTGGTAGTGCAGCTGCAATTGATCGCGGCCAATGGCCTGGCGCAGCTCGGCCTCCAAGGCCACGCGTTCCTGCGCCATGCGGTTCATGTCGGAACTGAAAAAGCGGAAGCGCCCACCGCCTTCCTTCTTGGCGCGATTCATCGCCAAGTCGGCATGGCGCAGCAGGATGTTGATGTCGTGGCCATCCTCGGGAAACATCGCCACGCCGATACTGGCCGAGGGATGCACGGTCATATGGCCAACCGGCAGCGGGCTGGCGATGCTGACCAACAAACGCTCGGCGGCGGCACTGGCCTGCTCTGCGCTGCATTGCGGCAGCGCGAGCGCGAACTCGTCGCCGGATAGCCGCGCCAGCATCGCCGTGGCGGTGATCTGGTCGTTGACGCGCAAGGCGATATCGCGCAGCAGGCCATCGCCTGCGGCGTGCCCCTGACTATCGTTGATGAGCTTGAAGCGATCGATGTTGATGAACATCAACGCGGCCGGTTCGCCGGCGTATTCGGCCTGAGTCAGTGCCTGCTCGGCACGCGCGCTGAACATGATGCGGTTGGGAAGGCCCGTGAGCGTGTCGTAGAACGCCAGTTGATGCACGCGCTGGCGGATCTGCTCGCGTTCCAGCGCCAATGTGCACAGCTGCTGGCACAAATCGGTGAGCCGCATATGCCAGGCATCGGCACGTTGCGGCTTGCGGTAATACAGCGCGAAGGTGCCGAGCACGCGCGCGCTGTTGGAGCGGATCGGCGTGCTCCAGCAGGCGCGCAGGCCCCAAGGCAAGAGCGTGTCGCGATACGCCTCGAACAATGGGTCGGTGGCGATGTCTTCCACCATCACCGCGCGACCGCGCCAGGCCGCGGTGCCGCAGGCGCCAGTGCCCGGGCCGATCTTCAAGCCGTTGACTGCGTCGGCGTATTCGGGCGGCAGGCTGGGCGCAGCCAGCGAATGCAGGCGACCTTGATTGTCCGCACTCATCACCGTGGCCAGCACATCCGGTGCGATGCGTTCGACCTCGGTGCAAATCAGCGTCATCACCTCGATCAACGGGCGTTCCTGCACCAGGGCCTCCAGCACGCGGTGCTGCAATACCTCGTGCATCTTGGTGTCGGTGATGTCGGTCAGTACCGCCACGTAATGCGAGGGAGCGTGGTTGGCGTCGTAGATCGGGTTGAAGTTCAGCGAGATCCACAGCGGCGTGCCGTCCTTGCGATAAACCAGCAGGTCGGCACGGGTGTGCTGCAAGGCATCGGCGCGATCGCGAACGCGAGCGACCTCGCTTTGGTCGCTTTGCGCACGGGTCAGGACATCGGAGGGACGCAGACCGACCAGCTCGGCTTCGGTGTAGCCGAACATGCGCTGGAAGCCGTCGTTGGCGTACAGTAGGCGCGATTGCAGGTCGCAGATGAGAATGGCGCTGCTGCTGCCATCCAGGGCCTCGGCGAGCAGACGCGCGCGGCGTTGGTCGGGTTGTTCGCCAGCCTTGGCCATGCCGGCGGTGACCGGGCCGGGCCTGATCTGGCCCGTGCCTGGGGCGTTGGCATGGATCGGCTCAGCCGTCAGCGGCGTGCGGCCCATCGCTGCATCCACGCCAGCGCCCACCGCGCTTCCCGGTGCCGGAGGAAGCGTTGGGTTGGTCGGGTGCGAGGGATGCGCGGCCATGCCGGATCAGCGCGCCTGCGCCGACAATGCGAGCAAGCGCTCGGCCACGCGGTCCAGCGGCACCACTTCCTGCGCGGCGCCAAGTTTGTACGCGGCACCGGGCATGCCCCAGACCACGCTGCTGGCTTCGTCCTGCACCAGCGTAGGCGCGCCGGCCTGCAGCATTTCCAGCAGGCCGCGTGCGCCGTCGTCGCCCATGCCGGTGAGGATGGCGCCCACCGCATTCGGGCCGGCGTTGGCGGCAACGGAACGAAACAGCACGTCCACTGCCGGTTTATGGCGATTGACCGGCGGGCCATCGTCGATGCGGCAGCGCCAGCGCGCACCGTCGCGAATGATGCGCAGATGCTGGCCGCCCGGCGGCAGATACGCATGGCCGGGCAGGATGGCCTCGCCATCGGTGGCTTCGCGTACCGACATGGCCGAGTGGCGGTTGAGGCGCTCGGCGAATGCGGTGCTGAAGCTGGCAGGCAGATGCTGGGTCATCACCACCGCGGGCGCATCGGCGGGCATGTGTTCGAGCACCACGCGCAGCGCTTCGGTACCACCGGCGGAGGCGCCGATGGCGATCAAGCGGTCGGTCGTGCGAAAGCGCAGCGCGCTGCCGGCCACCGGTGCCGACTGCATATCCAGCGTGACTTTGGGCGCGCTCGGACGATTGAGTGCGCTGACCTTGGCTTTGGCGGCCATCTTGACCTTGCTGACGATCTCTTCGGCGTAGCCTTCCAACCCGCGTGCGACGTCGATCTTGGGCTTGGACACGAAGTCCACGGCGCCCAGCGACAGGGCCTGCAAGGTGGTGTCGGCACCGCGCTCGGTCAGCGATGAAATCATCACCACCGGGGTAGGGCGCAGGCGCATCAGGTTTTCCAGAAACACCAGGCCGTCCATGCGCGGCATTTCCACATCCAGCGTGATGACGTCCGGATTGAGGCGCTTGATCTTTTCGCGCGCCAGCAACGGGTCGGCGGCCGAGCCGACCACTTCGATGCCGGCGTCGCGCGATAAAATCTCGGTGAGCATCTGACGCACGACCGCCGAATCGTCGACGATCAATACACGCACAGGGGTTTCCAGCGTCATTCGAACAACTCCACTCCACCGGTAACCGGTGCTTTGGACAGACGGGCGCGCACGGCCGATTCGGTGGCGGCGACTTCGGCTTCGTGTGCGTGCGGCAAGCGCTGCACGACGACGCGGCCAGTGGTCGCGAAGAACCACACCTTGCGCGGATGGATGCCACACAGATCTTCAGCGATGATGGGAATATGTTCGGCCTGCAGGTACTGGCGCACGAACTCGGCGTTGCGGGTGCCGACCGGGTTGCTGGTGAAGCCCTTCAGCACGTTGGCGCC
The DNA here is from genome assembly GCF_000277895.2 of Xanthomonas vasicola pv. musacearum NCPPB 4379. NCBI lineage: Bacteria > Pseudomonadati > Pseudomonadota > Gammaproteobacteria > Lysobacterales > Lysobacteraceae > Xanthomonas > Xanthomonas vasicola. The sequence goes on from NZ_CP034655.1 coordinate 2,092,332, forward strand.
ACCGAAGACCTTGGCTTCGATGCGTTTGCGGTGCGCGCCGCGCTTGAGCATGTCGTTGATCAGCAACTCCATGGCATAGCTGCCGTAGCGCGTGGGCGCTCCGTCGCCGACCTGGCCTTCGGGCAACAGAAAATGGTTCATGCCGCCGATCTTGAGCACCGGGTCGCGCAGGCAGGCTGCAACGCACGATCCCAAGGTGGTCGTCAACGCGGTGTCGTCGTCCACCACCAGGTATTGGGTGGGCAGCAGTTTGGCGGCAATGGTCTGGAACCGCGAATCGCGGTAGCGCATGACGTCGTCGACTTGCACGGCAGTACTCATGCTCAGGCTCCTGCGCGCGGAGCGCGCCGATACAGCGTGCGCCCGCACGGCTGGATCAGATCGGCCGCGTGCAGGTAGTTCTCCGAGTGCCCGGTGTAGAGCAGGCCGTCCTCGCCCATGTGGCTGACCAGGCGCGACAGGATGCCGCGCTGGGTGGGCTTGTCGAAGTAGATCATCACGTTGCGGCAGAACAGTGCCGCATACGGACCGCCGACGTCGTAACGCGGTGCCAGCAGATTCAACTGGCGGTATTCGATGAGCTGGCGCAGCGCCGGAATGACCCGGCATTTGCCTTCATTGGGACCACTGCCGCGCTGGAAGTACTTGCGCTTGATCGCTGCATCCAGCGAGGCGACACGGTCGATGGCATAGACACCGCGCGAGGCGGTTTCCAGTACCTGCGTGTCGACGTCGGTGGCGACGATGCTCACCGGCGGGGTCAGCGTGCCGAAGGCTTCGCAGGCGGTGATGGCGATGGAGTAGGGCTCCTCGCCGGTGGAGGCGGCGCACGACCAGATCTTCAACGGCGCCTGCGAGGCGCGCTTTTGCAGTTCTTCGCGCAGCTTGTCGAAATGGTGCGGCTCGCGGAAGAACGAGGTCAGGTTGGTGGTCAGCGCATTGGTGAATGCCTGCCACTCTTCTTCATCGTTGCCGGCTTCGAGCTGGTCGAGGTAGTCGCGGAACGAGCGCAGGCCGAGCACGCGCAGGCGACGCGACAGGCGGCCATACACCATGTCGCGCTTGGCCGGCGCCAGTGCGATGCCGACACGCTGGTAGATCAGGTCGCAGACACGCTTGAAGTCGCGGTCGCCGAAATCAAATTCGCGTGTGTCTGAAGCGGAAGTCGTTGTCGTCATATCCATACGCGTCGTGAGCTATAACTGGATATCGGCCAAGTAGCGGCGCAACTGAAGCACCAATGCGTGGATTGCACGCGGTTGGGTTCGGTCGGCCGTACGGTGGGGTATAGCGGGCGTCTGCTGCCGCTAAGCGCCCAAGGCCGCCCATCAGGCATTCCGTCGCAACGGGCGCGCGGTGACCAACGCAGATTGCAGTGCCCAGATGCACAACGCCCCGGCAGTGCCGGGGCGTTGTGGTGACAGCGGCGAATCAGAACTCTTGCCAGTTACCGTCGGCCAACGCGGCCTGGGATATGGCAGGCCGCGATGCGGTTGCCGCTGCCCGCGCTACCGGCTTGGCGGCGCCTTTCACTGCAACCTGGCGTGAGGCGATCGGCCGCACGCGTGCGGTCTGCGCAACTGGCGCAGCCGATTCGTCCAGCTTGAATACCGACACCGCTTCGGCCAGGTGACCGGCCTGCTCTTCCATCGAGCGGGCGGCGGCGGTGGCTTCTTCCACCAGCGCTGCGTTCTGCTGGGTGGTTTCGTCCATCTGGGTGATGGTCTGGTTGACCTGCTCGATCCCGGACGACTGCTCCTGCGAAGCAGCAGAAATCTCACCCATGATGTCGGTCACGCGCTGCACGCTGGCCACGATCTCGGCCATGGTGGCGCCGGCCTTGCGGACCAGTGCCGAGCCTTCGGCGACCTTGTGCACGGAATCGTCGATCAAACCCTTGATCTCCTTCGCCGCACCGGCCGAACGCTGCGCAAGCGTGCGCACTTCGGATGCGACCACGGCAAAGCCGCGACCCTGTTCGCCGGCACGTGCCGCTTCCACTGCGGCATTCAACGCCAGGATATTGGTCTGGAACGCGATGCCATCGATGACGCTGATGATGTCGGCGATCTTCTTGGACGAGGCTTCGATGCCGGACATGGTGGTAACCACCTGCGACACCACCTCACCGCCTTGCGAGGCCACGCCGGTGGCGCCGATTGCCAGCTGGTTGGCCTGACGGGCGTTCTCGGCATTCTGCTTGACCGTGGAGGTGAGCTCCTCCATCGAGGCAGCGGTTTCTTCCAGGTTGGCGGCCTGCTGTTCGGTGCGGTGCGACAGGTCGCTGTTGCCCGAAGCGATTTCGCCAGCAGCCGAGTTGATCGCACTGGAAGACACTTTGATGCGGCCAACGATGTCAGCCAGTTGCTCTGCGGTGGCATTGGCATCGTCACGCATCTGCGCGAACACGCCGCTGAATTCGCCATGCATGCGCACGGTCAGGTCGCCACGCGACAGCGCGGACAACAGGGCAGAGATCTGCTTCAGGCTGCCGGCATTGGCATCCAGCAAGCCATTGAGCTGCTGCGCCAACTGCAGGAAGAAACCCTGCTTGCCGTCGGTTTCCACGCGGCCGCTCATGTCGCCAGCAGCGGCAGCACGCACGATACGCGCAACTTCTTCTTCGACCTGGACTTCAATGGTGCGGTCGCGCCATTCGCAGACTTCGCCGCTGGTCTCGCCCTGTTCGTTCTTGATGGCGGTGACCGTCTGCGCCAGCACCACTTCGCCGAAGCGCTCTTCGAAGCTGGTGACGCCATCGCGTTCCAACGCGGCAATGGCCTTGCGCACGGTCGCTTCCGACAGACCCAGGTAGCTGATGTGCTGGCCGATGACCTTGCTCGCGTCGAACTCGGGCGATGCCAGGCGGATGCTGCTTTCGTACTGCGCCACGATCTTCCTGAAGGCGTCGTTGGCGTAGATCATGACCCGCTCTGGATCGGTGATGAAGGTGCCGGTCGAGGACTTGTCCAGCGCAGTACGAATACGCAGGTTTTCGTCGGCGATCCTCTGATCGCGTTCGATACGCTCTTTCAGGTCGCGCTGCATGCGCTGCATGGAGCGCATCAACTCGCCCACTTCGTCCTGGCCCCGCACGTTGATCTGGCCGTCCAGCTTGCCGCCGGCGATTTCGGTGGCGGTGGTGACCGCGCCGCGCATGCTCTTGACGATGGAACGGGCGAACAGGAACGCCAGGCCCAGGCCGCCGGCAATGCCGATCAGCAGCACCATCACGGTCAGCGAGACGGAGGTGGCATGGACCTTTTCAGCCTTGGTCTTGGCAGCCTGCGCCAGCATGTTGTCTTCGGTGATCAACGCAGCCAGCGAATCCTTGGCCTTGTTGTGCAGGGTGCGGGTTTCGCCGACGAAGGTATCGACGGCATCGTCGGGCAGATTGAGTTCGATCATTTCATCGACGCTGGCGTAGGAGGCCGAGGCCTTCTTCCAGTCGGCCACGAATACATCGAACAGCTTCTTCTGTTGCGGGCTCTCGATCAGGCGCGGGTAGCCCTTGATGGTGGCTTCGATCTCACCATTGAGTTTCTTGGAGCGAAGCTTTGCTTCCTGCTTGACCGAATCGCTGGCGCGCACCAGGTTCTGGTAAGCCGCATTGCGGTATTCGCCGAGCATGCCGCGCAAATCGCCTGCTTCGCGCACGCTGGACATGGTATTGCCGGCCAGATCGCGGGTGACGTTGTTGAGCGACGCCAGACCCGAATAGGCGATGATGCCTTGAACAAGCATCATCAGCAGCACGATGCCGAACGCCAGCATCAGCTTGGGCATCAATTTCAGACTGTTGATCCATTGCATTGATACGATTCCCCCGTGGAAGTCAGTTCGCATAGCCACAACAGCACATCGCCACGCGCGAGGGCGTGGCGATGTGCGAGGCGATTACTTGATGGTGGCGAGCTTCAGGCTGGCCGGGGAGCTGACTTCGATTTCGGCACGCGAACTGTCGCGCTGGATCTTGCCGAGGACGCAGACGTCCTTACCTTCAAGCGTTTCCGGGGCAAAGCTGAACTTGCCGCGGTTAGCGCCGTCGATGCGTGCGGAGAAGGTGTGGCGCGGGAACATGCCGCCCATGTACAGGAAGGTGGGCTCGCCTTCCGAGCTCTGCGCGTACTTGGCCTTTTCGACCTTGCCGCACACCATGCCGTCCTTGCCGACGAAGCGGGTGGCCATCTCCGGCGGAATCATTTCCTGCGACTGAGCCGACAGCGTGGGCGCAACGATCACGAGAGCAGCAACGGGGAGGAGCGAGAGCAGAAACTTCATAGGGATTCTCCAGAGTCAAAAGTCGAACGGTGACCCGTTGTGTGGACGCGGGCTTCCATTCAGCTATCGGCTAACCGCCGTTCAACTTGAATCCGGTAAACGTGATTTATATCTCACTTCAAGAGGGCGGTGCGTCGCGTGTAGGGAGGCTCCTGACACGCGATGGTTGTAGATACGCTCGCGTGAACGCAGTACCGCCGTCGGAGTGGCGCAGTGGGTGGCAGGTAGCGCCATGTACGCGTTGTACATGACGGTTCCCGCACACCGCCACACCTCTCCGACGACCGTAAGGCGAGGCGAACCAACCGCTTGATCAGGCGGCTTCTTCGACCAGTTGCTGACCCAGCTCGGTGCTGTCCAGCAGGGTTTCGATATCCAGCAGGATCAACATGCGATCGTCCTGGGTGCCGATGCCGGAGATGAAGCGCGTGTCGACCGCGGCGCCAAATTCGGGCGTGGGGCGGATCTGGTCGTCGTTAAGCGGAATCACGTCGGAAACGCTGTCCACGACGATGCCGACCACGCGGTCTTCGACGTTGAGCACGATCATCACGGTGAAGGCGTCGTAGCGCGCTTCTTTCAGGCGCAGCTTCAGACGCAGGTCGATCACCGGCACGATGGTGCCGCGCAGGTTGATCACACCCTTGATGTAGTCGGGCGCGTCGGGCAGACGGGTGACAGAATCGTAGCCGCGGATTTCCTGCACTTTCAGGATATCCACGCCGTAGTGTTCTTCGCCCAAAGCGAAGCTGAGGAATTCACCACCGGTGCCGGTGGCAGTGCTTTTGTCGTTCATGGAAACTCCGGGCGTTGCGGCTAAGTGTCAGGTTGCGGCAGGACTGCGGCAGATACGGATGAGGGATGCCCTAGCAACATCGGCGGGGTGGGCGGCATCTTTAGGTGCCGGCCCCGCGCGGTGCGGGCAGGTTCAGAACATGCCGCTCTTGCGCGCGTTGCGCTGGCGGTCGACGCGGAAGATGTAGCGCTGGATGGTTTCGTCGGCGCCGCGCGGCAGTTCGCTGAACTGCATGCCGACACGTAAGCCTTCGCTGCCGTTGAGCAGCGTCTGCTTGTACTGGCTGCACACGGTGAGCGGCAGCGTAATAGGGGCAGCGTCGGGCAGCTGCAGGATGCAGTTGCGGTAGGTGCGTTGCGGTTCGAGCAAGGGCATGCCATCGGTGAGCGAGACCGCCAGGCCGCCGCTGCTGATGTCGATCACGCGCAGCTGCAGGTTGAGTGCGTCGCCCTGTGCGGCCTCTTGGCGAATCGTGCAGATGGGTGAGTCGGTGATCGGCGCTTCCAGCCGGTACGATTCGCGCCGCTGCATGTGGTACATCCCGTCGGGCAGGTCGGCGCGGAAAGCGACGTGAATGCCGCGCTCGATACGCTCGGCCTTTTCCAGGCGAAAACGGATATTGACCCGTTCCAGTTGGGCGTAACACAGCAGGTATTTGGCGCCCTCGATGGCGCGGTTGGAGGCATCGTTGTGGCTGCCGTCCAGGATCACGCAATCGTCGTCTTCGTCCACTTCCAGCACGGCGGTGGGCACGTCCATGTCGCGGCCGGCCACGTGCATGGTCACGATGGCGCGTTGGTCGAGCAGCTGGCGCAGTAATCCACGGATCTGCCGCTTGTTACGCAGCAGATAGCGCTCGTCACCTTCGGCGAGGTGATCGGCGTCGTGGTCCAGCTCTGGGGTATCGCCTTGGGACATGGGCACAAGCACAGTAGCAACGGGAAGACGCCTGGCGGGTTGTCCCGGCGTCGCCTTGATATCGGCGGCAAAGCCAATTCTTTAAGAGTGGCTGACGAAACGTGGACGCCTATCGCTGGCAAGGACTAGTCGCGATGGTCTGGGTGCAGCGTTTCAACAAGCAACCTGCAGGCCACGGGGCGCGATGCTCGTTCTTCAGTAAAACCACCATCGGACTGTTTGGTGCGGTGTCTTTGCCGATTAAAGAACCAACGGCGGCATGGACCACAGGGACGGCTTCGTGGCGTGACACACAGAGTCGAGGGCACCGCACACTCGACGCTGTGATTTCGCTGCAATGAATCGCCGTTTTCGCCTTAGCTATAGGCGTTGCGTGCGTTGGCCAGCAGGGCGCTTAGGCGATCCTGCGGCTCCAGGCGGAACACCGCCACCGCATCAACAGCTGTGCGGCCTGATCTTCCATCGAGCGCGCTGCGGCAGTGGCTTCTTCCACCAGCGCGGCATTCTGCTGGGTGGTTTCGTCCATCTGGGTGACAGTCTGATTGACCTGGGCAATGCCGGCGGCTTGCTCGCGTGAGGCGCTGGTGATCTCGCCCATGATGTCGGTGACACGCTGCACCGATGTCACCACCTGCTGCATGGTGCTGCCGGCTTCGGAAGCCAATGCAGCGCCGTTACCGATGCGGGTTACCGAGTCTTCGATCAGGTGTTTGATTTCTTTGGCCGCACCGGCAGAGCGCTGTGCCAACGTGCGCACTTCCGAAGCGACGACAGCAAAGCCGCGGCCCCGTTCGCCGGCACGCGCCGCTTCCACTGCCGCGTTCAAGGCCAGGATATTGGTCTGGAACGCAATGCCGTCGATGACGCTGATGATCTCGGCAATCTTCTTCGACGAGGCGTCGATATCGGCCATGGTGGTCACCACGCGGTTCACCACATCGCCGCCCTTTGCGGCCACGCCGGCGGCATCCAGCACCAGGCGATTGGCCTGGTCGGCGTTGTCGGCGTTCTGCTTGACGGTGGCGGTGAGCTCTTCCATCGAAGCAGCGGTTTCTTCCAGCGCGGCCGCTTGTTGTTCGGTGCGACGCGACAGGTCGCCGTTACCGGTGGCGATTTCGGTGGCGGCGGAATTGATCGTCAGCGACGAGTCCTTGATACGGCGCACGATGCCGGCCAACTGATCAGCGGTGGCGTTGGCGTCATCGCGGATGGTGGCGAAAACGCCTTGCAGCTCGCCGTCCATGCGTGCGGTCAAATCGCCTTGCGACAGCGACGAGAGCAGGGCGGAGATGCGCGACAGACCATCGGCGTTGTTATCCAGCAGCGTGTTGAGCTGCTGGGCCAGCAGTAACAGAAAGCCATGCTTGCCCCGGAGGTCGATCCGCTCGCTGAGGTCGCCGGCGGCGGCGGCCTGCACCAGGTGTGCAACTTCCTGTTCCACCTGCACTTCCTGGGTACGGTCGCTCCATTCGACGACATAACCCATGCGCTCGCCGGTGGCGGCCACGACCGGGCTGACCACTTCCTGCGCGATGCGGCCGCCGATTTCGATCTGCGCGGTGTGCGTGCTCTTGAGTTGATCCAGCAGGCGCGCCTGCTCGGGATTGCGATGGAACTGGTCGATACGGGTGTCGCTCAGTGCGGTGGCATCGAAGTTGGGCAGGTCGTGTCGCATCACGTCCTGCATCTCGGAAAGCATGCGCTGCATCGGGCGATTGACGTAAATGATGCGGCGGTCGGCGTCGGCGATCATCACATTGGTGCTGACGTCGTCCAATGCGGTGCGCACGCGCAGTGCTTCGCTGGCGATCAGGTGGTCGCGTTCCAGGCGTGCGCGCAGGTCGTCGCGCATGGTGCGCGCGTTGAGCAACAGGCGGCCGAGTTCGTCGTGACGATCGATGTCGATGGGGTTATCCAGGCGGCCGGCAGCCACATCGCCGAGCACGCGCTCCACTGCCAGCAGCGGGCCGGTGACCATCTTGCGCGCGGCGATGAACACTACTGCGATGCACAGCGCCAACACCACCAGCGAGAACAGCAGCATGCTGCCCATGAGTGCATCCAGCGGGCCGTCGATGGCGCTGCGCGGCTGTGCACCAATCACTGCCCACTGCCACGGCGCGTAGCGCTGTGCTGTGACTTCAAACGTATGGCTGGCGCCCTTGGCATCGCGCAGCTGCACATTGGCGCTGGGCTGCTTGCCGTCCAGTACCGCCTGCAACAGCGCCTGCTGTTCGGCGGGCACCAGCGCCGCCAACGTGGCCGGGGTGCCCGGCGGGGCCGCGATCACCTGGCCCTGGTGCTCGCCCGGCGCCATATCGACGATGACGAAATAGCCGTCCTGGCCCAGCGTGGTGGTGCTGACCTGAGCCTTGAGCGCGGCCAGGCCCTGGGTGTAGTTGCGTCCGACGAACAGCGCACCGATCACCTCGCCGGCGGCATTGCGCAGCGGCTGGTAATGGGTCATGTACTGCTCGCCGAACAGCTGCGCCTGGCCGGTAAAGGCCTTGCCTTGCGACAGTGCGGCATAGGCCTTGCCCTTGCGATCGAGCAAGGTGCCGATGACACGTTCGTTCTGCTTGTTGCGCAGCGAGGTGGTGATGCGCACGAAGTCATCGCCGCTGCGGGCGAAGATCGTGGCGACGCCGCCGGTTGCCTTGGCAAAGCGGTCCACTGCGTCGAAATTGAGATTCAGCGCCTGCTTGCCGGCGCGCAGCGACGGGGTGTTCTGCTCGCCGATAGTGACGGTGCTGCGGCTATCGAGTTCGCGCGTGCCGGTGGGGAGCATGTCGTCGAACACGCTGCCCAGGCGCTGGGTACCTTCGCTCAGGGTGACGTCGTACATCGCCACCGATTGCTGCATCAGCCGGGTGCTGGAGCGCAGCTCGGCCTTGACCTGCGATTCGATATCGCCAGCGGACTGGCGGTAGATGGTCAGGGCCAACAGACCCAGCGAAACGGCGATGACCAGCGTGAGCAGTGCAGAGAGCCGCGTACCGACCGAAAGGCGGTTGAAAAAGTGCATGAGGATCGACCTAGCCCGGGGGAGGGCGTTACAGATGCGTGAAGTCCGTAGCGGCTGGTTGTTCAAAAAATTGATTTTTTCCGTTGAAATCAGCACAACTGTGCGCGTCCCATTCAGCTTTTGGTGCTGAAAGCGGTTTCATGGTCTCCGCCGCATATTACAAATTGTAAGGTTTGAGTGAAATCAGGGGTGCGGAGGGCTCTGTGCGGCTGGCGAATGCATGTCTTGCCGCCTTTCCGCGCCGGGGTGTTAGGCAGCCAACACCTCTTCCAAGCAGCGGCAAGCGGTCTCTAGCCATTGCTCGGAATCGCACGCGTACACATCGGTTCCTGCGCGTCGTCTGACCTGAGGATTGCTTGCTGCGTTGGTCAGTCATTCTTGGGGAACGGCAATAAAAAAAAGGCCGCTTCCCCAGCAAGGGAAGCGGCCCGTAAGATCTGCGGAGCGAGGATCAAAGGCTCTCGAATCGTTCTGTGTTGCTGACAACGGTGTTGCGTGGAACGCATATCGGCAGCTGCGACTGCCTGGGGAAATGGGTACGGTGGAGGATGCGACTGCAAGCAGTCGACTGTTCTGTGCCGGTCGCCGACTGCCGGCGACCGGTGGTGTGCAGTGGAGTCGCTTAAAACTCCTGCCAATTTCCAGCGTCAACGGTCGACGTGGACGCGCTTGCCACAACGCGGCGTGGTGTTGCCGCGGCACGTGCAGCGGGGCGTGTTGCCGGCCGCTGGTTGCCAGCTGCACTGGCGATCGCCGACAACTTGCGTGCCACTGGCGCGTTCGCATCGACCTTGAACACCGCAGCCGCTTCGGTGAGGTGCTGCGCCTGTTCTTCCATTGCGCGCGCAGCGGCGGTGGCTTCTTCTACCAGCGCAGCATTCTGCTGGGTGGCCTCATCCATCTGGGTAACGGTGAGATTGACCTGCTCGATGCCGGCCGATTGCTCCTGCGACGCAGCGGAAATCTCGCCCATGATGTCGGTCACGCGCTGCACCGAAGACACGATGTCGGCCATGGTACGGCCGGCCTGGTCCACCAGCTGCGAGCCATCGGTCACGCGCTGCACCGAATCACCGATCAGGTCCTTGATCTCCTTGGCGGCAGCGGACGAACGCTGCGCCAGCGTGCGCACTTCGCTGGCCACGACGGCAAAGCCACGACCTTGCTCCCCGGCACGCGCCGCTTCCACTGCGGCATTCAATGCCAGGATATTGGTCTGGAACGCGATGCCGTCGATGACGCTGATGATGTCTGCAATCTTCTTCGACGAAGCCTGGATGCCGGCCATGGTGTCGACGACCTTGCCGACCACTTCGCCACCTTGCGAGGCCACGCTGGCCGCGCCGATCGCGAGTTGGTTAGCCTGGCGTGCGCCTTCTGCATTCTGCTTGACGGTGGAGGTGAGCTCTTCCATTGAAGCCGCGGTTTCTTCCAGATTGGCAGCCTGCTGCTCGGTACGTTGCGATAGGTCGTTATTGCCTGCAGCGATCTCGCTGGCGGCCGAATTGATCGACACTGCCGAAGTCTGGATGTGCCCAACAATGCCGGCTAATTGCGTAACCGTGGCATTGGCGTCGTCACGCATTTGTGCGAACACGCCCTGGAAATCGCCGTCCATGCGTGCGGTCAGATCGCCCGCGGCAATCGCCTGCAACATGCCCGACAGCGCTTGCAGGCTGCCATCGGCGGTTGCCATCAGTTGATTGAGGCTGTCGACCATGATGCGGAAGTCGTACTGGAACTGCGCTGCATCGCCACGTGCACTGAAGTCGCCAGCCGCAGCGGCTTGCGCCAGCTGTTTGATCTGCTGATTCATTGCTGCCAAGTTGTGTTTGACCTGCGCCATGGTCTCGGTCAGTTTGGCTTGTTCGCCGGGCAGGGCGTCCATGTCGTCGCTAAGGTCGCCGATCGCGTAGCGGCCCATGATCTGCGCCAGGCGTGCGGTCACCTGGATGTGGCTGTCGATCAGCGCATTGTTGTCGCCGGCCATGCGGCCGTAATCACCTGGGAATGCATCGGCATTCATGCGGAAGCTCACCTGGCCGGCATCGTGGCGCTTGGCCATGTCCAGCTGTGCGGTAATCAGGTTACGCACCTGCGACTGCATCTTGTCCATGGCCTGCAACAGGCGGCCGGTTTCGTCGCTGGCATCGCTGTGCACGGCGTTGTCGAGCTTGCCCTCGGCAATCGCCTCAGCAGCCTGGGTCGCGCGGCTCAGCGGCCGGGTGAGGCTGCGGGTGATCAGCAAGCCCAGGGTGCCGCTCAGCAGCACCACCAGCAGCGAACCGCCGACCAGCAACTTGCGCGAATCGGCCATCGATTGCAGCGCTACATCTGCCGCTTCGGAGGCGAGCTTGTCCTGAAGGGTGATGTTCTCGCCGATCTTGTCCTGCCATTTCTTCAGTGCGGGCGCGGCCTCGGTAAGCAGCAGCGGCAGCGCCTGGTCGCTGTGGCCGGACATCACCAGGTCGATGATCTTGTTGTTCATTTCACGCACTTTCGGTGTGAGACCGTCGATCTCGGCGCGGATGCCGTCGCCCTGTGGCACAGACGGCATCGCATACAACGCATCGTGCGCTTTGGTGTAGTCGGCGCGTGCCTGCTTGATGGATGCGATAAATTTCAGATTGTCTTCGCTGCTGGTCGGCAACACGACATTGCGTAGCTCTGCAGCGATGACGTAATTGGCATTCATCATGTCGTTGGAAAGGCGGATCTTGGTCATGTTGTTGTGCACCAAGTCATCCACCAGATCCTGTGCGGAGTTCAGGCCGCGGTAGCCGATAAAGGCGATGAAACCGGAGAGCAGGATCAACACGGTGAAGGCGGCAGCCAGACGCGGCCCCACATTGAAACGCAGTAAAAGAGAAGTCATGGAATCGCTCGGCTCAAGAGGGTGGGAGGCGGTTACGTCGACAGGCCAGCAAGGCGCGCGGCGCTCGCGTCTGTTTGTCATCACACCCACTAGTAACGGCGTGGCCTGCAGTCAATTGAGCGGGCTAGGCGAGCTGGTAAAGCGGGTTCTCAGGCAAGTGATGGGCGCGTGCTGATAACCGCGGCGGTATTCCGACACTAGGCAAATTTATGCATTTCATCCGTTGAAAATTGCTGTTTTCAGCAATTCGCTTGATGGCAAAAATCAGGCGCGAAATTACTACTCACATGCTCTGCACACGTCACACGCCTCCACTGCGCACCTGAGCGGCATTCGCATCGCCACGGCAGCCGTTTGCGGCGGACTGTCGTGGCGATGCTACCTTCGCAATCGGGCTCCCAGGCGATCAGAACTCCTGCCAATTGCCCGAATCTGCATTCGATGCGGCGCTGCTCATAACACTGTGACGTGGCGCTGCGGCCGCTGGGGTGACGCGTGCAGCCGGGCGCGGTGCGAAGCGGGCATTGGCCGGTGCGCTGGCAATGGCCGACAACTGACGTGCCACCGGTGCATGCGCAGCCACCTTGAACACCGCTACCGCTTCGGTCAGCTGCTGCGCCTGTTCTTCCATCGCACGTGCCGCGGCAGTGGCTTCTTCCACCAAGGCGGCGTTTTGCTGGGTGGCTTCGTCCATCTGCGTGACGGTCTGGTTGACCTGTTCGATACCCGCGTACTGTTCCTGCGAGGCGGACGAAATCTCGCCCATGATGTTGGTCACGCGCTGCACGCTGGCCACGATGTCGGCCATGGTGGTGCCGGCCTGATCGACCAGCGTTGCACCTTGGGTAACCCGTTCGACCGAGTCATCGATGAGGTGCTTGATCTCTTTGGCGGCACCGGCCGAACGCTGCGCCAGCGTGCGCACTTCAGAAGCCACCACCGCAAACCCACGGCCTTGTTCGCCAGCACGCGCTGCCTCCACCGCGGCGTTCAAGGCCAGGATATTGGTCTGGAACGCGATGCCGTCGATGACGCTGATGATCTCGGCAATCTTCTTGGACGAGCCCTGGATGTCGGACATGGTGGTGACCACCTTGGCCACCACATCGCCACCTTGCGAAGCGACTGCAGCGGCGCCAATGGCGAGCTGGTTGGCCTGGTTAGCGTGTTCGGCATTCTGCTTGACGGTGGAGGTGAGCTCTTCCATCGAGGCAGCGGTTTCTTCCAGATTAGCGGCCTGCTGCTCGGTGCGCTGCGACAGATCCTGGTTGCCGGAGGCGATTTCGCCCGACGCCAGACCAATCGCATCGGCTGCGACCTGGATGCGGCCGACGATGCTGGCCAGTTGTTCGGCGGTGGCATTGGCGTCGTCGCGCATCTGCGCAAACACGCCCTGGTACTCGCCGCTCATGCGTGCAGTGAGGTCGCCGGCGGCGATCGACTGCAGCAGGCTGGAGAGCGACTGCAAATTGCCATCGGCGGTGGCCATCAAGGTGTTGAGGCTTTCCACCATGATGCGGAAATCGAACTGGAACTGCTCGGCATTGCCGCGCGCGGTGAAATCACCATTGGCCGCAGCCTGCGCCAGCTGCTTGATCTCGGTATTCATCGTGCCCAGGTTGTGCTTGACCTGATTCATCGCCGCGGTGATGGCGGCTTTTTCGCCGGGCAGTTGCGGCATGTCTTCAGACAGGTCGCCGATGGCGTAACGCTCGATCAGGTGGATGGTCTGCATCTTGACCTTGATGTGCGCGGACACCAGCTCGTTGGTGTCATTAGCCATGCGGCCGAAGTCGCCCGGGAATGCGGCGGCGTCCATACGGAAGCTGATGTGGCCTTCTTCATGGCACTTGGCCATGCCCAGCTGTGCGGAAATCAGATTGCGCAGCTGTCCCTGCATGCCGTCCATGGCGTGCAACAGCCGGCCGGTTTCGTCATTGGACTGCGCGCTGACGTCGTTGTCCAACTTGCCCTGGGCAATGGCTTCTGCAGCGCGGGTGGCACGCGTCAGCGGAACGACCAGGCTGCGGGTGATCAGCCATGCGAGCACGCAGCTGATCAGCACAACCACCAGGCCGCCGCCGATCAACAGGGCACGGCCGCGGGTCATCGCCGTGGTGGCGACTGCATTGGCTTCCTGGGCGCGTTGGCGCTGCAGCGCCGAATATTCCAACAGCGCGTCCTGCCACGCTTGCGTGGCCGGTGCGGCATGCTGCAACAGCAGGGGCATGGCTTGGGCCGTCTTGCCCGCGAGGTCCAGATCGATCACCTGCTGGTTGAGCGCGCGTGCGGTCTTGTTGTTGGCATCGATCTTGTCGCGAATCGCCTGGGCCACAGGCGTTGCCGAGAAGGCGTAGAGCTTGTCGTGTGCGTCTTTGTAGATGCGGCGCTGCTCTTCGATGATCGACACGAAGTGTTGATTTTCGTCGTCTGGCGTCGGCAGCACGACGTTGCGCAGCTGCACCGCGATGACCGACACCGCGTTATTCATTTCCTGCAGGCGCTGCACGATGACCATGTTGCGGTTGGTCAGCGTATCCAGGCTCTGGCGCGCCTGCGCCAGCGTATACAGGCCGGCGACCACCAGGGCGCAGGACAGCAGGATCAGCGTGCCGAAGGCAAAGGTCAGGCGCTTGCCGACGTTGTAGCGTTGAAGAAGAGCGATCATGGTTGAGATCTCGAGAGCGATGGGCAGGAAAGGGGCGATGCGCTCGGCGCGGTGGCGTACTGGGTACGTTGGTGGCGTCGATGCGGGCCTGCTTCGAACCGATCCATCGCGACGTGCGACACAACGGTCGCAACATCAGCGATTGCAGGGCAGGTATGCATGCTTGGAATTGGTAACGGCAGCAAGCATTGCGGCTGAACTCGCCAGGTCCGAAGCGTATGGGTAGGCGTCACCGAGGTGAGGGTGGTGTGCACAACCCCCTCGAAACCCCTGTCAAACGGGCATTTCGGCGGTGCCCGATATGCGCGCACTCACTTCTTCCTCACGCACTCAGAGCAGGACTTTAGGTGTGGGAGATTGCACGCAGCCTGGCGGTTCGTGTGCACCCATGCCATGGCGCAGCGCCTATCGTGCGGCTGCGCACTTGCAGAAGAGTTCTGCTAACTGCACTCGACGACACACGTGCGCCTAGGTGATGTGCCGTGGTGGCGCAACTGCCTGACCGATGCAGGCAGCGGGCAACTCGCCGGTGTGGGACGCCTGCGCTCGCGCAGCGTCCCGATGCACAAGCTGCCAGGAATTGCTTAGGCAGCGCGACCCAAGCCGCTGCGCGCAGGCACGGCCTGCAGCTGGAACACAGAGACCGCATCGCGCAATTGCTGCGCCTGTTCTTCCATCGAGCGGGCGGCGGCAGTAGCTTCTTCCACCAAGGCGGCGTTCTGCTGGGTGGCCTGATCCATCTGCGCGATAGTCTGGCCAACTTGTTCGATGCCTTGCGACTGCTGCTGCGAGGCCTCGCTGATCTCGTGCATGATGGTGGTAACGTTCTGCACCGAATCGACGATCTCCTGCATGGTGCGACCGGCCTGGCCCACCAACTGGTTGCCGTGTTCGACCCGGCTGACCGAATCTTCGATCAGGTGCTTGATCTCTTTCGCCGCACCGGCCGAGCGCTGCGCCAGCGTGCGCACTTCACTGGCTACCACTGCAAAACCACGGCCTTGCTCACCGGCACGTGCGGCTTCCACTGCGGCGTTCAAGGCCAGGATATTGGTCTGGAAGGCGATGCCGTCGATGACGCTGATGATGTCGGCGATCTTCTTGGACGCAGCCTGGATGCCGGCCATGGTGCCCACGACCTCGCCGACTACCGCACCGCCTTGCGAGGCGACCGTGGCTGCGCCCACCACCAACTGGTTTGCACGGCGCGCATGCTCGGCGTTGTTACGCACGGTGGAGGTGAGTTCTTCCATCGAGGCCGCGGTTTCTTCCAGATTGGCCGCTTGCTGTTCGGTGCGCTGCGACAGGTCCTGATTGCCGGTCGCAATTTCGCTGGCGGCGTCGTTGATGGCAGCGGTGGAGTGCTGGATGCGCCCGACAATATCGGCCAGTTGGGTCACGGTGGCATTGGCGTCGTCGCGCATGCGCGCAAACACACCATGGAAATCGCCGTGCATGCGGGTGGTGAGATCGCCTGCGGCAATGGCCTGTAGCACGGTCGAGAGCGACTGCAAGTTCGCATCGGCAGTGGCCATCAATTGATTGAGGCTGTCCACCATCGCGCGGAAGTCGTACTGGAAGCGCTGTGCGTCGCCGCGTACGCTGAAGTCGCCGTTGGCTGCGGCCTGCGCGAGCAGCCTGATCTCGCTGTTCATCGCCGACAGGTTGGCCTTGACGGTATCCATGGTGTCGGTGAGCACGGCTTTTTCGCCGGGCAGACGGTCCATGTCCTGGCTCAGGTCGCCGATGGCGTAGCGCGACATGATCTGCGCGAGTTTCATCTTGACCGCGATGTGCGAGCCAACCAGCGCATTGGTGTCGCGCACCATGGTGGCGTAAGCACCGGGGAAACTGTCTGCCTGCATCCGGAAGCTGATCTGGCCGGCGTCATGGCGCTGCGCCATGTCGCTTTGCGCGCTCAGCACGCGCTGCAGTTGTTCCTGCATGCGGCGCGTGGTGTCGAGCAGTTGCCCGGTTTCGTCGCGGTCGGCTGCGACGACATGATCGTCTAGCTGGCCCTGCGCGATATTGGCTGCGACTGCAGCGGCGCGACGCACGTTACGGGTCAGGCGCGACAAGGTGTACCACCCCAGCGCGGCGATCAGTAGCGCCAGCACCGACAGGCCGGCAATCGCTTGCCACATCGCGTTGCGTGCGTCGACCAGGTGACGTTCGGATTGCCGCTGCAGCGCCTGCAGCGAGACTTTGCTGAGGTCCCGCATGGTCTGGCCAAGCGCACCGAGCGCGGCATTCCACTGTGCGTCTGCCTTGGCATCGCTGCCGTCCAGGGCGGTACCGAGTGCGGCCAGTGCCGCGCTTGCCTGGGTGGTTTCGATCCTGGCGGCATCGGCCAGGGCAGGGTCGGGCTGTTCCAGCAGGCCCATTGCCTTGTCCAGCTCATGGCGGAAACGCACATGGTTGCGGGCAAGTTGATCGAGCTGCTCGCGCAGCATGGCGCGGCTGTCGCCCGCCTGCGACGGGTCGCTGGCGGCGTCCAGACGGGTTAGGGATTCGGTAGCATCGGGGCTGTAGATCAGCGTGGACACCACCAGGTGGTAGCTCTCGATATATGGGGTGTAGACCAACTGGCTGTCGTCGCGCAATGCATCGAGTGCGGCGAAGGCCTGTTCGCTTACAGCGGCATAGCCTTCGGCGGTAGCACCGGCAACGTGGCGCTGTTGCAGTGCGAGCAATTCCTTCTGGCTGCGTTCGAAGCCAGGCAAGGTGGCAGTGGTGGCAAGCAACTGGGTGAGATCGCGCTCGGCGCGCTGTGCCGCGTCGCTGGCCGCGCTGCCGGTGCCCACATGTGCGCCGTGCAGGTCGGTGATCAGGCCCAGCATCTGGCCAAGCGGCGCATAGCTGCGTAATTCGTTGCTGCTGATGGCGACGCTTTCGTTGAGCTTGCCGCTGTAGAGCAGCACCGGGATCACCAGCCCCGCCAACACGAGCACGCCGATGATGCCGAGTTTCCTGGCGATGGCCAGGTCATCCCAGCGGCTGGTCCAGCGACGTTGCGAAGTTGGAACGGTCTGCGGCAACAGCGTGGGTGAGGTGGTCATCAGTACTTCTCTTGGACGTAAGCAGGCTATCGGCTGACGCCTTAAATACCTTTAGCTGGTCGGCATTGCTGCCGACCAGTCCGGTTCATTCAGTGCTGGCGATTTGCTCAGAACTCGTGCCAGCTGCTGTCGTTGCTGGGCGCAGCGACCACTGCGCGCGGCTTGGTTGCCGGGGCGCGACCGCCCGCAACGACGGCCGCCTTGCGCGCGGGCGTCACTGCCGGGCGGGCCGGTGCCGCACGCGAGACAGGCGCTGCGTCATTGCTATCGGTTTTGAAGACCGCCACTGCTTCGGTCAATCCGACCGCTTGTTCTTCCAGTGCGCGTGCGGCAGCCGTGGCTTCTTCCACCAGCGCCGCATTCTGCTGGGTGGTTTCGTCCATCTGGGTCACCGTCTGGTTGACCTGTTCGATGTCCGAGGACTGCTCCTGCGAGGCGGCGGAGATCTCGCCCATGATGTCGGTCACGCGCTGCACGCTGGAGACGATTTCGGCCATGGTGCTGCCGGCCTGATTCACCAGCGCCGAGCCTTCGGCCACCTTGCTCACCGAGTCGTCGATCAGGCCCTTGATCTCTTTTGCTGCACCGGCCGAACGCTGCGCCAGGGTACGCACTTCCGAGGCCACCACCGCGAAGCCGCGGCCCTGATCGCCGGCACGCGCGGCTTCCACTGCGGCATTCAACGCCAGGATATTGGTCTGGAAGGAGATGCCGTCGATGACCGAGATGATGTCGGCGATCTTCTTGGACGAAGCTTCGATTCCGCTCATGGTGTCGACCACCTTGCTGGCGATCTCGCCGCCCTGCGAGGCCACACTGGCGGCGCCGATGGCGAGCTGGTTGGCCTGACGTGCGCTTTCGGCGTTCTGCTTGACGGTGGAGGTGAGCTCTTCCATCGAGGCGGCAGTTTCTTCCAGATTCGCAGCCTGTTGCTCCGTGCGCTGCGACAGATCCTGGTTGCCGGCAGCGATTTCGCTGGTGGCTGCGCTGATGTTGCTCGCTACACTCTGGATCCGCCCGACGATGCGCGTGAGCTGTTCGGTGGTGGCGTTGGCGTCGTCGCGCATTGTGGCGAACACACCGTGGAAATTACCGTTCATGCGTGCGGTGAGATCGCCTGCGGCGATCGACTGCAACAGTGCCGACAACTTGCTCAGGCTGGTGTCGCTGACTTCCATCATCGCGTTGAGGTCCTGCACCATGCGCAGGAAATCGTGCTCGAACCGCTGCGCATCGCCGCGTGCGCTGAAGTCGCCGGCCGCGGCCGCGCTGGCCAGTCGCTTGATCTCGGTATTGATCGCCAGCAGGCTGGCCTTGGCCGCATCCATCGATTGGTGCAGCACTGCGCGGCTACCCGGCAGGCGGCGTGCGTCGCGGCGCAGGTCGCCGTGGGCGTATTCGTTGAGCACTGCGATCGCATCGACGATCGCGTCCAGGTGCTCGAACATCATGGTGTTGATGCCCTTGCTCAGATCGCCGTAGACGCCGGGGAAGTCCTGCGGCATGCGGTGCGCCATATCCTTGTCGGCGTGCAGCTCGATCATCCGTGTGGTTTCGCTGGAAAAACGCTGCAACTGCGCCTGCATCTTGGCCATGGCGCTGAGCAGCCGGCCTGGCTCGTCGGTTGCGGTGGTGTGCACGTCGCTGTCCAGGCGGCCCTCGGCAATAGCCTCGGCGGCACGGGTGGCGCGGCTCAACGGTTGGATCAGGCTGCGGGTGATCAGCCAGGCCAGCAGGCTGCTGACCACAATCACCGCAATGCCGCCGGCGATCAGCAACGCCCGGCCATGATCCATCGCGATATTGGCATCAGCATAGGCAGCTGCGCCACGGGTGCGCTGGCGCACGGCGTACGCATCGAGTGCGGCCTGCCATTGTTGGTTCGCCGGTACAGCCTGCTGCATCAACACCTTGAGTGCCTCATCGGGCTTGTCGTTCATGCTCAGGTCCAGCACCTGCTGATTAGCAACACGCGCTTTTTCACGCGCAAGATCAATCTGCCGGCGCATCTGCGCACCGGCGGCGTTGGACGGCGGGCGTGCGTAGAGCTTGTCGTGGTTCTGGCTGTAATGCTGCCGCTCTTCCTCGATCACCTTGGCAAAACCGACGTTTTCTTCCTGCGTGGTCGGCAGGACGATGTTGCGCAGGTTGATCGCGATGGCCGAGCTGGCGCTGCGCATCTCGCTGACATATTCGAGGATGGTCATGTTGCGCTTGACGATCGAGTCCATCTGCTCGCGCGCTTGCGCCAAGGTCATCAAGCCAGCGACCACCAGGCCGCAGGACAGCAGGATCAGGAAGCCGAACGCGGCGGAAAGGCGGGTGCCGACGTTATAGCGTTGGAGAAAACCGATCATGAAAAATATCTGCCAGGAAGGCGGGAGAAGGAGGCGGTCCGGTGCAACAGCGGCGGCCTCGCGATCACGCTCGGCACCCGCTGCAATCTCGGGACGACCCCGCGACGTCTATCGCTCGCGCTGGTGGCGAGCGTCGGCTCCGTCCCGATTGCAGGGCAGGTAACGGCGACCCCGTCCTATACTTGAGTTCGCTATTTAGCTTTCGTTATAGCTGGCATCGTTCACGGAATGAGCGGGCGACCCTCGACGATGCGGGCCGGCCGTTTGGTGCTGCGAGGGACCACGAAGCGGCGTGGGCAGGGAAGGGCACCTGGCACGCGCGTCGATACAGACCCGAAGCGCTGCTTCGCTGCAGGTGCTTCAAGTGCGTATCGATAAGTGATTGATCTAAAAAGGATCAGCTGGCCGATGAGAGCCGGTTGCATCGGCCGGCGGGCGAGTTCTCTGGCGGCAGGCCAACGCCCGCCAGGCTGCGACCGGCCTGCGGCGCATTGCCGGTCGGGCGATCAATACAAAGCGGGCCCGATAAAACGTCTGCAGATTGCAAACGTTCGATCGGGCCCTGCGGTGTCGCAAAACGCTGTTGTCTGCGCAGCTGACGCCTGGTGCAGTTGGCATCGGTAGGTCTTACCCACCGATGCCGATCTTGCCCGTCAGAACTCCTGCCAGCTAGTCTCGGCATTCGTCGATGCAGCAAACGCGCGTGGCTTGGCGGCAGCAGTGCCGCCGACGGTGGTCAGCTTGGCGCGCACAGCCTGCGCCACCTTGGCCACAGGTGCGGTGCGGGCGTTGCTGGTGGTGCCGTGCTCGGTCTTGAACACTGCCACTGCCTCGGTCAATCCAACCGCCTGTTCTTCCAGCGAACGTGCGGCGGCGGTGGCTTCTTCCACCAACGCGGCGTTCTGCTGGGTGGTTTCGTCCATCTGGGTGACGGTCTGGTTGACCTGTTCGATACCGGCCGACTGTTCCTGCGATGCGGCAGAGATCTCGCCCATGATGTCGGTGACGCGCTGCACGCTGGCCACGATCTCGCCCATGGTGGTGCCGGCGCTATGCACCAACACCGAGCCATCGGTCACGCGTTGCACCGAGTCGTCGATGAGGTCCTTGATCTCCTTGGCGGCGCCCGAAGAGCGCTGTGCCAGAGTGCGGACTTCCGAGGCGACCACCGCGAAGCCACGGCCTTGTTCGCCGGCACGTGCCGCTTCCACCGCCGCGTTCAAGGCCAGGATGTTGGTCTGGAACGCGATGCCGTCGATGACGCTGATGATGTCGGCGATCTTCTTGGACGAGGCTTCGATTCCGCTCATCGTCTGGACCACCTTGCTAACGATCTCGCCGCCTTGCGAGGCCACCTTGGCCGCGCCGATGGCGAGCTGGTTGGCCTGGCGTGCGCTTTCGGCGTTCTGCTTGACGGTGGAGGTGAGCTCTTCCATCGAGGCAGCGGTTTCTTCCAGGCTGGCCGCCTGCTGCTCGGTGCGCTGCGACAGGTCGTTGTTGCCGGCAGCGATTTCGCTGGCAGCGCCCTTGATCGAGACGGCCGACTGCTTGATACCAGTGACGATCTCGGCCAGCTGCGTGGCAGTGGCATTGGCATCGTCACGCATCTGCGCAAACACGCCGTGGAATTCGCCGCTCATACGTGCGGTGAGATCGCCCGCAGCGATCGACTGCAACAGGCCCGAGAGCGACTGCAGGTTGCCATCGGCGGTGGCCATCAAGGTGTTGAGGCTTTCCACCATCACGCGGAAATCGTGCTGGAAGTTGTCGGCATCGCCGCGGGCGCTGAAGTCGCCGTTGGCGGCGCACTGCGAGAGATGCTTGATTTCGCGATTGACCGACGACAGGTTGTCCTTGACCTTGGCCATGGTGTCGCTGAGCACGGCCTTGTCGCCGGGCAGTGCTTCCATATCTTCGCGCAGGTCACCGATCGCGTACTGGCCCATGATCTGGGACAAGCGCATCATCACTGCCACGTGCGAAGCGGCCAAGTCATTGTTGCCGCGCACGATGGTGGCGAAGTCGCCAGGAAACGCTGTCTCGTCCAGGCGGAAGTTCAGCTCGCCCTGATCATGCCGGCGCTTCATTTCCTGCTGGCCATGCAACACCTTCTGCAACTGCTGCTGCATCTTGCTCATGCTGGCGAGCAGGCGGCCGGTTTCGTCGGTGCCAGTGCTGTCCACGTTGATGGACAGGTTGCCGGCGGCGATGGAATCGGCAACGTGCGAGGCGGTGCCAAGGCGATTGATCAGGCGACGACGGATCAACCAACCGCTCACCAGCGCCACCAGCACGGCGATGCCGCTGCCGATGATCATCGACCAACGGCTGCGGGCCTTTGCGGCCTGCAATGTCGCGCTGCGCTTGACCAGCAATTCGTTTTCCTGTGCTTCGAAGTCGACCAGCAGCTGACGGATCTGGCCCATCGCCGCACGTTCATGGCCAGCCTTGAACTGAGTGAGCAATGCAGACAGTTCGGTGTCGCTGCTTTTGCCACGTAGCGCGATCAAGTTGTCTTCAAAGCCCATGAATTGCTCATACGCCGCATGCAGGCGCTGCAGGCGTTCTTGCTGCACCGGGTTGTCGGCGGTCAGCGTCTTGGCACGGGTGAATTCTTCTTCGAACTGCGCCTTGCCCTTGTTGAAGGGCGTGAGATGCGTTTCCTGCCCCGACAGCAGGAAGCCGCGTGCGCCGGTCTCGACATTGACCGTGGCGATGGACATGGCGCGGCCGGTGGCGATGACCTGATAGGTGTGGTCGTTCATGGCCACTGCTTCCGACAGCTCGGACTGCCCGCGTATCCCCACTGTTGCAACGATCAGGAGCACAAGAACAACTGTGCCGAAGCCCAGTGCCAGTTGTGTCGAAAGACTTAGCTGTTTCATCGAATGAGCCTTGAGCTGGTAACAACAGGAGTAGTGGGGCTGCCTTGCGGCGCTCCGGAATCGACGGTGCTGTGGGCACGGTGCAGTGAGGCGTTCTCGCGCTCGCGTGCATGCCCCATCGCTGACCTAAATAGCGGCGATACCGCGAGGTACTGAAGAGCTTCTTCACGAATTGATCATGCAATTTCGAGAGCGTTTATGTTGGAAAAACCGGCCCCTACCGGTGCTGCCGGCAACTGGCAGCCGTTAAGGCTGACACTATCGATGCGAGACCAGGGCAGGACGTCAACGCAGGCGCGGCTGATGGATCGATGAAGTCTGGAAACGCGTCCGCGAGGCTGATGCAGCCTTGCTGCAGCCAACCGCGTGCTGCTTGGCGATGCCTCTGCGCTAACAGCGTTTGCACATAAAAAAACACCGCGTTCGTTGCCGGACGCGGTGTGTGGGTGCACTCGCCTTGGCAGTGTTAGAACTCGGCCCAATTGGACTCGTTGGATGCCACCGGCGTGACAGTGGGACGCGCCGTCGGGCGTGCAACTTGCGGCTTGGTTGCCTGCTTGCTCACCGCAACTAAGCGCTTAGCGGCGATGGGGCGCACCACAGACACAGCGCGGGTGACTGTTTGCGCTTCGTTCGATAGGCGGAACAGCGCCACCGCTTCGGTGAGTTGCTGGGCCTGCTCTTCCATCGCGCGTGCAGCGGCAGTTGCCTCTTCCACCAACGCGGCGTTTTGCTGCGTGGTTTCATCCATATTGGTCACGGTCTGATTCACCTGCTCAATACCGGCCGACTGCTCCTGCGAGGCTGCGGAAATTTCGCCCATGATGTCGGTCACGCGCTGTACACTGGCCACGATCTCGCCCATGGTGGTGCCGGCGCTGTGCACCAGCACCGAGCCTTCGGCCACGCGCTGCACGGAGTCATCGATGAGGTCCTTGATCTCTTTGGCGGCGCCCGAGGAACGCTGCGCCAGGGTACGTACTTCCGAAGCCACCACCGCAAAGCCGCGGCCTTGTTCACCTGCACGTGCGGCTTCCACCGCGGCGTTTAAGGCCAGGATATTGGTCTGGAACGCGATGCCGTCGATGACCGAGATGATGTCGGCGATCTTCTTGGACGAGGCCTCGATACCGCTCATGGTGCCGACCACCTTGCTGACAATCTCGCCACCCTGCGAGGCCACACCGGCCGCGCCAATGGCAAGCTGGTTAGCCTGACGTGCGCTTTCGGCGTTCTGCTTGACGGTGGAGGTGAGCTCTTCCATCGAGGCAGCGGTTTCTTCCAGATTGGCGGCCTGTTGTTCGGTACGCTGCGACAGATCCTGATTGCCGGCGGCAATTTCGCTTGCTGCACCTCTGATCGACGTTGCCGAGACCTTGATGCCACTGACGATCTCGGCCAACTGTGTGGCCGTGGCATTGGCATCGTCGCGCATCTGCGCAAACACGCCATGGAACTCGCCACTCATGCGCGCGGTGAGGTCGCCGGCAGCGATCGACTGCAACAGGCCCGACAGCGATTGCAGGTTACCGTCGGCGTTGGCCATCAAGGTGTTGAGGCTTTCCACCATCACGCGGAAGTCGTACTGAAAGCGCTCGGCATCGCCGCGCGCGGTGAAGTCGCCATTGGCCGCCGATTGCGCAAGATGCTTGATCTCGGTATTCATCGCCGACAGGTTGGATTTGACCTGCGCCATGGTGTCGGTAAACACGGCTTTTTCGCCCGGCAGTACCTGCATGTCTTCGGACAACTCACCAATCGCATAGCGCCCCATGATGCGGGCCAGGTCTGCCTGCACGGCCAGATGTGATGCGACCAACGCATTGGTGTCGTTGGCCATGCGACCGTATTCACCGGGGAACGCGTCGGCAGCGATGCGGAAGCTAATCTGGCCTTCGTCGTGGCGCTTTGCCATATCGGTCTGCGCGGAAATCAGGTTGCGCAACTGCAGCTGCATCTTGCTCATCGCCTTGAGCAGGCGGCCGGTTTCATCGTTGAACTGGGTGTCGACGTCGTTATCGAGCTTGCCGCCGGCGATGGATTCGGCAGCGCGGGTGGCGCGGCTCAACGGCTGGGTGAGGCTGCGGGTAATCAGCAGGCCCAGCGTACCGCTCAGCAATAGCACCAGCAGCGAGCCGCCGATCAGCAGCTTGCGCGAGTTGTCCATCGACTTCAGCGCGTCTATCGAGGCTTCGGCCGCAAGCCGTTCCTGGCGCGTGATGTTTTCGGCGATCTTGTCTTGCCATAACTGCATGGCCGGTGCAGCCTTCTGTAGCAAGAACGTCTGGGCTTGGTCGCTGTTGCCGGATTGCACCAATTCGACGACCTTGTCGTTGAGCGGCTTGACCGCAGCGCGGCGTTCGTCGATCTGTTCGCGAAGTGCTTTACCGGCCGGCGTTGCAGGCATGGCATAAAGCGCTTCGCGTGCCTTGTTGTAATCGGCGCGCGCAGCCTGCACGTTCTGAATGAATTTTTGGTTTTCCGCAGCGCTGGTCGGTAGCACAACATTACGCACCTGCATGGCAATGATGTAGTTGGCATTCATCATGTCGTTACAGAGTCGAATCTTGACCATCTTCTGATGGACGATGTCTTCCAGCAGCGCGCGGGACGATGTCAAACCGCCATAGCCAATCAATGCAATTAGGCCCGACAGTACGATCAAAATAGCGAATGCGGCGGCCAGGCGTGGGCCGACGTTGTAACGTTGAAGAAGTGCGGTCATGACCGGATCCTTGAAAGCGTTGCGTGATGGGAGTGATGCGGTGACGCCAGCTGGTTGCGGGCTGACGTCTTGCTACGCTCTGTAACGGCGCCGGCATGTATTTTCTGAATATCTCGATATTAAAAAAATATAACCCGAGTCAGGCTCGTGAAAGGAAGTGTAACTTTACTGAATGAAGATCAATTTTATTTTAGAAAAATATGCGGGCGCTACAATTCAATATATTGTTCATTTATAAAGTATATCCTGGCAATCCACTTTAAATGTACTGATGGGTTTGTTTAAGCAGGTGACGAAATAAAAAAGCCGCACTTTGGAGAGTGCGGCTTCAACATCAGCGGCTATTTCGATAGCGTGCAAGGTGTTCGGAGCAACTGCGATGGACGTAACGAATCGTCATTGGGCTGCGGATCATGAGTAAAAGCCGCGATGCACGTGTGATCATGTCGCACCTAGTAACTGCCGCGCCCACCTGGCGGTGAGCGCAGTCGCTCTCGGCGCGGTTCTTAGAACTCGGCCCAATCGGACTCGTTGGACGGTGCCAATGCCACTGCGGCACGGCCCGCCGGGCGCGCAACCTGCGGCTTGGCGGCAGGCTTGCTGAGTGCAACCGGACGCTTGGCGGCAATCTGGCGCACCACCGGCGTGGCACGGGTCACCGCTTCCAGCTCGGCCGACAGGCGGAACAGCGCCACTGCTTCAGTGAGCTGCTGCGCCTGCTCTTCCATCGAGCGTGCGGCGGCAGTGGCTTCTTCCACCAACGCGGCGTTCTGCTGGGTGGCTTCGTCCATGTGGGTGACGGTCTGGTTGACCTGCTCGATGCCGGCCGACTGTTCCTGCGAGGCGGCAGAAATTTCGCTCATGATGTCGGTGACGCGCTGTACCGAGGAGACGATCTCGGCCATGGTGCTACCGGCCTGATTCACCAGCGCCGAGCCTTCGGCCACCTTGCTCACCGAGTCGTCGATCAAGCCCTTGATCTCTTTCGCTGCACCGGCCGAACGCTGCGCCAGCGTGCGCACTTCCGAGGCGACCACGGCAAAGCCGCGACCCTGTTCGCCGGCACGTGCGGCTTCCACGGCCGCATTCAAGGCCAGGATATTGGTCTGGAAGGCGATGCCGTCGATGACGCTGATGATCTCGGCAATCTTCTTGGACGAGGTCTCGATGCCGGACATGGTGGTGACCACCTGTCCGACGACGCTGCCGCCGTGCGAGGCCACACCCGCTGCGCCGATGGCGAGCTGGTTAGCCTGGCGGGCGTGCTCGGCGTTCTGCTTGACAGTAGAGGTGAGCTCTTCCATCGAGGCAGCGGTTTCTTCCAGATTGGCCGCCTGCTGCTCAGTGCGTTGCGACAGGTCGTTGTTGCCGGCCGCGATTTCGCCCGCAGCCGTGTTGATCGCCAGGGTGGAATGCTTGATGCGGCCCACGATGTCGGTCAGACGCTGAGTGGTGGCGTTGGCGTCATCGCGCAGACGTGCGAACACGCCATGGAATTGCCCGTCCATGCGTGCGGTGAGGTCGCCTTCGGCCACGGCGCCGAGCAACTGCGATAGCTTGCCCAGGTTACGGTCGCTGACTTCCATCATCGAATTCAGATCCGACACCATCACCGCGAAGTCGTACTTGAAGCGCGTTGCATCGCCGCGTGCGCTGAAATCGCCAGCGGCGGCAGCTTGTGCCAGCTGCTTGATCTCGGTGTTGATCGACAACAGGCTGGCCTTGGCCGCGTCCATCGCCTCGTGCAGGATCGCGCGGCTGGCCGGAAGGCGGCGTGCGTCCTGGGTCAGGTCGCCCTGTGCGTACTGATTGAGGATGCGCACCGAATCGGTGATGGCATCCAGATGCTCGAAGATCATCGTGTTGATGCCGCCAGCCAGCGTGCCGTACACGCCGGGGAAATCTTCCGGCATGCGGTGGGTGATGTCTTCGGCAGCATGCAGGTGCGACATGCGCGCGGTTTCATCGGTAAAGCGACGCAGCATCTGGGTCATGCCACCGGTGGCGTCCAGCATCTGGCCGATCTCATCCTTGCTGGTCTTGCCGACCTGCACGCTCAGATCGCCACGCGACACCGCCTGGATGGCGCCCAATGCCTTGGAGAGCGGGGTGGTGATGCTGCGCGCGATCAACCAACCAAACGTCACCGACAAGGCGGCCATCAGCAAGGTGCCGATCAGCAGCACGGCGCTGGTGAGCTTGAACGAGGCGGCGCTGGCAGCCACCATGTCGTTGAGCGCTTTGGACTGCTGTGCATACAGTTTGTCGACCGAGGCGAAAAGTTCCTTGCGGATCTCGCCCGATTGCTTGCGTGAGAACTCCATCGCGGCGGCGCGGTCGGGTTCTGCATAGAGCTTGCGCAGCTGCTGGTTGGCCGCGAAATAGCGGGCGCTGGCATCGGTCAGCTTGGCGTACTCGGCCTTCAACGGCGAGGCCGGGCCGATCTTGGCATCCAGCTGCTTTTGGGTTTCGGCGTACTTGGCCTGGATTTCGTCCATGCGCTTGAAGAAATACGCATAGCGTTCCGGGTCCTCGAGATTGACGAACTGGCCCACTTCGTACACACGGAATTCGCCAGCGAAGCCACGCAGCTCAGACAGGCGGCTCAACACAGGCACCACGTCCTGATTGATCAGGGTGGTTTCGCTCTGCATCTGCTTCATGCGCGAAAAACCCAGGCCGCCCAGTAATGCGGTGAGCACGGCACTCAGGCAGAACGCAAACATCAGTTTGCGGCGGATCGGCCAGTCGTTGAACTTGTTCATCACTTCCTCCGAAGCATTTGCTAGACACGTTGTCCAGCGAGCTAACGGCTGATAGGTCGGATTCTTTAGTTGTGAAGTATTGGTATCAAAGGAAACCGCCCAGCCAAGGGCGCCCAAACCGCTGTTTCAGCGGCAATAGCGGCCATGAGGATGCGCCGCTGCACGCACAACTGCGCGCTGTGAAGGCGGCAGTTGTGCGCAGACATGGTTCAGAAGTCCTGCCACTGGCTGTCGTTGCCGGCAGTGGCCGCCGGTGTGCTCACTGCTGGTCTGCGTGTGGCCGGCGCTCGTGTGCTGGTTTTGCTTGCCCTGCCAACCGCAGCGATGACGGGTTTTTTGACGGCAGGAATTGCACCCAGCGAACGCGGCGCATCGGCCAGCGTAAAGCGCGACACTGCCTGCGCCAGCTGGCTGGCCTGGTCTTCCATGGTGCGCGCCGCGGCGGTGGCTTCTTCCACCAATGCGGCGTTCTGCTGGGTAGCTTCATCCATCTGGGTGATGGTGAGGTTGACCTGCTCGATGCCGGAGGACTGTTCCTGCGATGCGGCCGCGATCTCGCCCATGATGTCGGTGACACGCTGCACGCTTGCCACGATATCGGCCATGGTGGTGCCGGCCTGATGCACCAACTGCGAGCCTTCGGTGACCTTGCTCACCGAATCGTCGATCAGATGTTTGATCTCTTTTGCCGCACCGGCCGAACGCTGCGCCAGCGTGCGCACTTCCGAGGCGACGACGGCGAAACCACGGCCTTGTTCGCCGGCGCGCGCCGCTTCCACGGCCGCATTCAAGGCCAGGATATTGGTCTGGAACGCGATGCCGTCAATCACGCTGATGATCTCGGCGATCTTCTTCGAGGAGACTTCGATGCCAGACATGGTGGTGACCACTTGCGCCACCACTGCGCCGCCCTGCGATGCCACACCGGCCGCACCGATTGCCAACTGGTTGGCCTGGCGTGCGCTCTCGGCATTCTGTTTGACGGTGGAAGTAAGTTCTTCCATCGACGCGGCGGTTTCTTCCAGATTGGCCGCCTGTTGCTCGGTGCGCTGCGACAGGTCGTTGTTACCGGAGGCAATTTCGCTGGAGGCAGTGTGGATGCTGCCGGCGGCCTGCTGGATACGCCCGATCACCTGCGCCAGTTGCTCGGCGGTGGTATTGGCGTCGTCGCGCATCGTGGCGAAGACACCATGGAAATCGCCCTGCATCCGCGCACTCAAGTCGCCATCGGCCAGTGCGCTGAGCAGGCGCGAGACCTCGGCGATGCTGACCGCGTTGGCATCGAGCAGGGCATTGAGCTGCTGCGCCAGTTGCAGGAAAAAGCCTTGTTTCCCAGCGCTATCGATGCGCTGGGAAAGATCGCCGGCAGCGGCGCTGCGCACCACGTCGGCCACGTCGATTTCGACACGTGCCTCGGCGGTGCGGTCGCGCCATTCGCAAACAAACCCCAGATGCGCACCGGCATCGTCGCGAATGGCCGAGACGTTTTGGGTGATGCAGGTTGCGCGGTAGTGCACCTCGCGTTGGGCAGCGCCCTGGCGATCCAGGCGTTGATAGATCTCGGCGTCCTGTGCATTGCCGACTTCCAGCAGCGAGACCGGTTGGCCGACCAGATTGGCCGTGCGATTGAACGCAGGCGCGCAGGCATGGATATCGTCTGCATAGGTGTGCAGCAAATTCTGCAGTGCGCTATTGGTGTAGATGATGGTGAGGTCGGGGTCGGCGATGTACATGCCGGTGGAGGCGTTATCCAATGCGGTGCGGATGCGCAGGTTTTCGGCCGCGATGCTGCGTTCGCGCTCTAGACGCTCGCGCAGGTCGCGCTGCATGCGCGCCAAGGCGGCCATCAGGCTGCGGCTGTGTTTTGCGGCGACCGGAATCGGTTGGTCCAGGCGGCCTTCGGCGATGTGCTGCGCCGCTGTCATGGCCAGCTGCGGTTCGCCGCCGAGCAGGCCGAACACCGAGCGCAGAATCCAGCCGGCGGCCAGTGCCAGGCACACGAATGCCAGCACCATGGCACCACCTTGCTGCCACATCACGCGGTGGCTGTATTGCTCTGCCTGGTGGCGGCTGGCTTCATTCAAGGCCAGGATGCGCTCGCTGATGGTGCCCATGCGGGTCTGAAGCTGGCCGAACTTCTCGTTGAAATCCGCGTAAGCCGCTGTGCTGTCGGCATGCGTTTCGGCAGCTTTCACCACTTGGTCGGCGGACGCGATATAGGCCTGAAGTGCCGGCGTCACCGCATCCAGATCCTTGCGCAATGCAGGTTCCAGCGGCAGTTTGCTGTTGGCTGCCAGCGACTCGCGGAATTCGCCCGCATGTTCGCCCAATGCGGTGCGCGCGGCCGCAACGGCTTTGTCGTCCTGCGTAGAAGCAGCAAGCAACGCGGCGGTGACATCACCGCGTAGCGCGTCGTGCATCATGTCCGCCTGCATGTGGTTGCGCAGCGCGTCGGATGAGATGACCTGTGCGGCGATCGCATCGAGCAGACCGCGTTGGCCGTTATAGCCAACGCCGCCCAAGGCGAGCAGCGCCAATGCGGCCACCAGCACCAGGACGCCCAACATGTGCATGATTTTCATGGTGCAACTCGTGTCAAAAGCGGAAAGACAGACCCACGCCCAGCGCGTGATCCGGTGAGCGGTCGTTGAGCCCGCGGCTGTAGACCGCGTCCAGTTGTACGTCGTTGCTCAGCAGCCAGGCCGAGCCGACATCAAGCAGTGCCATGGTGCCGCCGTCGTCGCTCTTTGCGATCTGCGGCAGCGCCACTTCCACGAACGAGCGCACGCGATCATTCCAGGCCTTGCCGAGCACTGCACCGAAAATACCGGCGGCGTAGCGGTTTCCTTGGCCGTCGTCGTCCCAGATCACGCCGGGCATCATGCCGGCAGAGACGCTGTCGCTGAGCTCCCATTCGGCCACCAGCCGGAACGATGGGCGCGCACCATGGCCGCGCAATGCCTGCGCGCCGCTGGGCAGATCCACGTGCAGCAACCAGGCCAGCGAGGCCTTGCCGTCGTCGGAGCTTGCCAGGTGATGTTTGATGCCAAGCGAGACATCGGACATGCCGCTCACCTGCGCATCGCCGGGCAGGTCGATGCGCTGCCAACCATCGGTTTCCAACCGCAATTCCCAGGTCTGGCCCAGGCCATAGCGCAGCAGCGTGGGCGTGGAATACGCATCCACTGCATCATCGCGTTCCCACGCAACGCTGGTTTCCACCTGCACGCGGCGATCGCCCACGGTGAGGCTGGATTCGACGAAATCGGGGCGATCGGTCGCGATCGGGTCTTCGGCGCGGGCATGACCCATCACACCCAACAGCGCGAAACAGCTGGCGATAACAGATGACTTCATGGCATCCCTTGCGTGGCAACCTGCGGAACCTAATATCCGGATGCATGGTCTGCCTGCAGTCGCTGCAACAGCTCACATGCATTGCTGGACCGGCTGATGCGGTGGGGCGCAGGCAGTCGATGTCATCCAAACTAACGGCCACGCTGCATGAATCTTGATGCGCGACGGACGGGCGGATGGGGCAGCGCAGTGCGCAGCGAGGCAATCATGCACCGTGCGGGGCTGCAGCGATGGAGTGCGAATAACGCTGCGCATCATGCGGTTGAGGTTGTGTCCTCTTATTGCGCGATGTCCGGCGCGCATGCAGTGCAGCCACGCCGGACATGATGCAGCGCACTCAGTACAGGGCGGTCAGAAATCCTGCCACTGGCTGTCGTTACCGGCCGTGCCAGACGACTTGCTTGCGGGGTGGCGCAGCGGTGTCGCCACGTGCTTGCCGCCGGCAGGCGCGGGCTTGGAGGTGGCTACTGCACGCACCGCTGGTTTGGCAGTCGATGCAGCCAACACGGGTTTGATCGCATGGCTGAGCTTGAAGACTGCAACCGCTTCGGTCAGCTGGCCAGCCTGTTCTTCCATCGCACGCGCGGCAGCGGTGGCTTCTTCCACCAGCGCAGCATTCTGCTGGGTGGCTTCATCCATCTGCGTCACGGTGAGGTTGACCTGCTCGATACCGGATGACTGCTCCTGCGAGGCAGCAGAAATCTCGCCCATGATGTCGGTCACGCGTTGCACGCTGGCCACGATCTCGCTCATGGTGGTGCCGGCCTGATGCACCAGCGACGAGCCTTGCGCCACCTTGCCCACAGAATCGTCGATCAGGTGCTTGATCTCTTTTGCGGCACCGGCCGAGCGCTGCGCCAAGGTGCGGACTTCCGATGCGACCACGGCAAACCCGCGGCCTTGTTCGCCGGCACGCGCCGCTTCCACGGCTGCATTCAAGGCCAGGATATTGGTCTGGAACGCGATGCCGTCGATGACAGAGATGATTTCGGCAATCTTCTTGGACGAGGACTCGATGCCGGACATGGTGGTCACCACCTGTGCCACGACCGAACCGCCGTGCGATGCCACGTCGGCCGCGCCGATGGCCAGCTGATTTGCCTGGCGCGCGTGCTCGGCATTTTGTTTGACGGTGGAGGTGAGTTCCTCCATCGACGCTGCGGTTTCTTCCAGATTGGCTGCTTGTTGTTCGGTGCGCTGGGAGAGATCGTTGTTGCCCGCAGCGATCTCGCTGGCGGCTGATCTGATTTGCGTAGCCGATGTCTGGATGCCGGAGACAATCCCGGTGAGCTGCGCCAAGGTGGCATTGGCATCGTCGCGCATGCGGGCGAACACACCCTGGAAGTCGCCATCCATGCGCACGGTGAGGTCTCCCTCAGCCAAGGCGCTGAGCAGGCTGGAAATCCGTTCCAGGCTCAGCGAGGTGGTTTCCAGCAAGCCGTTGAGCTGACGGCCGAATTCCAGATAGAACCCATGCTTGTCTTCCAATGCCAGGCGTTGGCCGAAGTCGCCCATCAAGGCGGACTGCACCAATTCGGCCACTTCCTGCTGGGTGCTGACTTCGGCGCTGACATTGCGCCACAACAGCATGCTGCCGCTACGGCGGCCATCGGGGGCATACAGCGGGGTCATCGTCAGATCCAGCGTCACCGCCCCGAAGCGGTAGCGCTCCGTTGAGGTGGACTGCAACTGGCGCAGACGTTGCGACCGCGCGGTGCCTTCACTGTCGTTACCGAACACGTATTCCACCGGCTTGCCGACCACCGCATCGGCACTGAAGCCGGTCTGGCCCTTGGCATGGAAGGCGGGCTCGCCCTGCTTGAACGAGGTGTGCAGCGCTTCGGTGATGAACACGGCGTTGTGCTGTTCGTCGGCCAGCAACACTTCCATTTCCGAATGTTCCAGCGCGGTGCGGATGCGCAGGTTTTCGCTGGCAACCTGCGCATCGCGCTCGATGCGCTCGCGCAGATCGGTCTGCATGCGTTGCATGGCGCCCATCAGGCGGCCCACTTCGTCCTGGCGCTGCACCGTGATCTGGTTGTCGAGCTTGCCCGAGGCGATCGCATCGGCCACTTGCGCGGCGGCCTCCAGCGGCTGCACCACCTGGCGACGCAGCAGCGCGAACAACGCGACGCTGAGCACCAGCGCCGAGCCCAGGCCGACGGCAAGAATGGTCCACAGCAAGCGGTGCGCCTGCTGCATGATCGTGGCATACGGCACCACCACGCCGAGGGCGAAGCGCTCCTGCGCCTTGCCGATTTGCAGTGGCACATACGCGCTGACTGCACCATCGGCGTCGGGGGTGAAATTCAGTGCATCCTTGCCGGCCTTGATCGCCTCCAGCATTGTGCGGTGGCGGGCATCGGTGACCTGCTTGCCGATGCGCGCGGTGTCGTGCGAGGCCAGCACCACGCCCGCGGGCGACAGCAGTTCGACATAACCGTCTTGCATCGGGCGCAGGGCGCCCAGGCGCTGCTGCAATGCAGCCAGTGCCACGTCCACGGTCACCGCGCCCAGATACTTGCCGTCCTGCAGGATCGGCGTGGACAAGGTGGTCATCAGCACGGTCTTGCCGCCGATCTTGTAATTGTAGGGTTCGGCCACGGTCTGCCGCAGCAGGGCGCGCGGTTTCAGATTCCAGTCGCCCAGGCCGGGGGTTTCGTAGTCGGTGAGTGGCTCGCGTACCAGGGTCTGGTCGCTGCGTCCCCAGTAGGTCATGAAGCGGCCGGTGGCATCGTGGCCCTTGGCATTGGCGAAAGCGCTGTCTTTGCCGTCGAAGGCCTGCGGCTCCCACAACGTACCCATGCCCACCCACTCGGGGTGATCCTGCAACTGGTCATGCACCATGGCCGCAGCACTGTCGCGGCTGATGCCGCCATTGGCGCGTTGCACCAGCAATGTCGTGGCCACGGATTGACCGGTGGTCAGCGCCTGGCCAAGGTCGCTGCCGATCTGCTCGGCCTGGTAGCGCGCGGCATTTTGCATCGTGGCCTGTGCAGAGCTGCTCAACGCGCGGCTGCTTTGCCAATAGGTAATGGCCGCGGTCAAACCGAAGCACAGCGACGCAATGACCGCGGTACCGAACATCAGGCGGTACGCCAAGCGTCCGCTGAAACGTGAGTATTTGGAGAGCGAAGTCATAGGTGTGGTCACACGGGGAGGAGAGGAGACAAGGGAGCCCCGCCGAAGCGGGGACGTACGATCAGTAAGCAACCAGCGCAAGCCGCGCCGGTACGCGTGCATGGCCGAACGGGTTGGACGTAGCGGCAACGACCCGGAAGCTCGACACCGCTTCATCCAGTTGCTGCGCCTGCTGCTGCATGGCATTGGCCGCCGCGGCGCCGATCGCCAACTGGTTGGCTTGGCGCGCGCTTTCGGCGTTCTGCTTGACGGTGGAAGTGAGCTCTTCCATCGATGCCGCAGTTTCTTCCAGATTGGCGGCCTGCTGTTCGGTGCGCTGCGAGAGGTCGTTGTTGCCGGCGGCGATTTCGCTGGCCGAACCGGTGATGGAACTGGCGGCCTGCTGGATGCGCCCGACGATGCCGGCCAGCTGGGTGGCCGTGGCGTTGGCGTCGTCGCGCATGCGCGCGAACACGCCGTTGTAGTGGCCGTCCAGGCGCGCAGTGAGGTCGCCTTCGGCCAGCGACGCCAGCAGCTCGGACAGCTTGCCCAGGTTGCGGTCGCTGACGTCCATCATCGCGTTGAGGTTGTTGATCATGCGCGCCGAATCGTGCTTGAAGCGCGCTGCATCGCCACGCTGGCTGAAATCGCCGTTGGCTGCAGCTTGCGCCAAGCGCTTGATCTCGGTGTTGATCGCCAGCAGGCTGGCCTTGGCTGCGTCCATCGCTTCATGCAACCTTGCGCTTGAGCGGCACGTTGGCCAGCGTTTTTGCAATCGTGGTCTTCAGCGTCATGGCAGATATCCAGCAAAGGAATATGACGGGGATAAGTCGAATAGCGACCCGGCCCCGAAAATGTTGAGCCGCACGCGACGCTTAGGTGCGGACGCTTTGCGGCGGTGTGATACTGGGATGTTGTGGTTGCTGCGCAGTGCGTTAGCGCGTTGATACGGCGGTTTTGCGCGCGCGTCGCAGTTGCAGCGCGCTGGTCAGGGCATGACGTCGCGCCAGGTAGTGCGTGGATGGCAAAACACGGCGTATCGGCTTAGGACGCTGGCAACGGCGGCACAGACAATGCGGGGCGGGCTTGAAGTCGCTTACCCCGTGACGGTGTCGCCAGTCTGTATGCGTGGTGCGCTCAACATCTCTGTGCATGCGTGGCACATGCTGCATGAAGCGGCAGCACCCAGCGCCCAGCATCCTAGGCCCGGCGGCAGCGCAGGCATTTTGTTAGCCGCTTCACATGGCGAAGACTGTGGTGGTCAGCATGGAGCAAATCGCGCTTGCGTCGATGCTATCCGTTGCTGCGTGGCAACGTCGGCGTTGCCCGCATTCGCTCAGTTGCGCTTGGCACCGCTGACGGTGACGCTGGCAACCGACTGCTGCAGGTCGTGCAGTTCGTTCCACAAGATGTCGCGGGTATCGCCGGTCTGGCCAAGCGACAGGGCTTGTGCGTACTGCAGGTCGCCCTCGTGCAGGGCGCGATTGGCCTGGCGGTGCTGTGCCAGATACTTGCCTAGCTGCTGCTGCACCAAGGCGAACTTGTGCGCCTGTTCGCCTTGCGGAGCGGTGGCCTGGAAGTAGCCGGCATGCCGGGCGATCCGCTGGCGCAGACTGCCCAGACGTTCGTCATAGGCTTCGATACGCGCCGCGTCGTGGCTGGCGGCAAGCTGTGCACGTTGGTCATCGCGTAGCTGTGCCAGATCCAACGCCAGCGACTGCAATGCCGTGACCGGCACATTGTCCAGAAGCACCGAGACCGGCGCGGCCGGCGCGGCGAAGGAGGGCGGCAATGACACGCCCGCAGCCAGCAACGCAACAGCGAACACGGAGCCCAGCACGGTGCGGGCGGAGCGGTTGGACTTGGCGGTGTGCATGCAGACTTCCTTCGATCTAGCGTGGGCAATGCGGCCCTCAGTGATTCCTGTATCGGCCGCAAAAGCCTGCGCTTGATCACCTTTCGACCAACGGCGCGCTTGCCCCGACGCTGCAGTGACTCCCTCTCCCCGCAGGACAAGGTGGCGCAGCGCCGGATGAGGGTATGCGCGCCGCTTCATGCGCCCAACCGCACGCTGTCGACAACCCCCAGCGAAAACACCTCAGCACAGCGTATTTCACAAACAAAAAGCCCCGACATCGCTGTCGGGGCTTGGGGCGCACTCGCCACTGAACCGGCCGGCCGTGCAACTGCTATGCGCTTAGAACTCCTGCCAGCTCGAATCGCCGTTGCCGGCTGCGGCAACCACCGGGCGGGGCACTGTGGTGACGTTGGCGTTGGGTTTTGCGATCGCCCGTGTCGCCGCGCTGGCCGGCTTGGCGGTGGCCGGGCGCAGCGGAGCCGAGCGGGTAACCGCAGGCGACACGGCGGCGACCTGCTGCACCTTGAAGATCGATACCGTATCGGACAGCTGACCGGCTTGCTCTTCCATCGCACGTGCTGCGGCGGTGGCTTCTTCCACCAGCGCAGCGTTCTGCTGGGTGGCTTCGTCCATCTGTGTCACGGTGAGGTTGACCTGCTCGATCCCGGCAGACTGTTCCTGCGAAGCGGCAGAAATCTCGCCCATGATGTCGGTGACGCGCTGCACGCTGGCGACGACATCGGCCATGGTCTTGCCGGCCTGCTTGAATTCCGATAGCGCCAGAGTGGTGGAGCCGCCAAGTAAAACGATCAGCAACGCGAATGCCAACGCCAGGCGTCGCCCGACGGTCATGGAATGCAGGAATTTCATGGTGTTTCTCTGAGGGGAGGGTGGAGAGAGATACACCGGTAGCGTTCTCCAGCTGGATTTCTGAAGCCGCATGTTGCAGTGCAGCATGCTTGCATTCATGGTTCCCTGTCGGGCAGCGCAAGCCGTGGCTGCGCGATGCCTGGTCTGATGGATGCGCGGATGCTTGTGTTCAAGTGCTGATAAGACGCCATGTGCAAACAAGAAGCCCCGACATCGCTGCCGGGGCTTGAACGTATTGCTGCCGTGACGGCGGCTCTACACAGACGCTGCGGTCACAACTCGTGCCAGCTCGAATCGCCATTGGCTGCTGCGGCCACCACCGGGCGCGGCGCTGCAGTCGGCTTGGCCTTGGCGTCGACAACAGCCCGTGTAGGTGGGCGTTTGGCATTAGTCGGTTTAGTAACGTCTGGCTCGGCAGTGGCCAGGCGCGGTGGAGTAGGGCGCTTGGCCGCAGGCGCCACC
Organism: Xanthomonas vasicola pv. musacearum NCPPB 4379; assembly: GCF_000277895.2. Lineage (NCBI taxonomy): Bacteria > Pseudomonadati > Pseudomonadota > Gammaproteobacteria > Lysobacterales > Lysobacteraceae > Xanthomonas > Xanthomonas vasicola. The sequence goes on from NZ_CP034655.1 coordinate 2,130,353, forward strand.
GCGGCGGTTTGTTGGAACTTAAAGATCGATACCGCATCGGACAGCTGACCGGCTTGCTCTTCCATCGCACGTGCTGCGGCGGTGGCTTCTTCCACCAGCGCAGCGTTCTGCTGGGTGGCTTCGTCCATCTGTGTCACGGTGAGGTTGACCTGCTCGATCCCGGCAGACTGTTCCTGCGAAGCGGCAGAAATCTCGCCCATGATGTCGGTGACGCGCTGCACGCTGGCGACGACATCGGTCATGGTCTTGCCGGCCTGATCCACCAGTAACGAACCTTGCGCGACCTTGCCCACCGAGTCATTGATCAGCTGCTTGATTTCCTTGGCTGCGCCGGCCGAGCGTTGCGCGAGCGTGCGCACTTCGCTGGCCACCACCGCAAATCCGCGGCCTTGGTCGCCGGCACGCGCCGCTTCCACAGCGGCATTCAACGCCAGGATATTGGTCTGGAAGGCAATGCCGTCGATGACACTGATGATATCGGCGATCTTCTTCGATGAGACCTCGATGTCGGCCATGGTCGCCACAACTTTGCCGACCACATCGCCGCCTTGCGACGCGACAGCGGCGGCGCCAATGGCGAGTTGGTTGGCCTGGCACGCGCCTTCGGCGTTCTGGCGCACGGTGGAGGTAAGTTGCTCCATCGAGGCGGCGGTTTCTTCCAGATTGACCGCTTGCTGTTCGGTGCGCTGCGACAAATCGTTATTGCCGGCGGCGATCTCGCTGGCCGCGGTATTGATCGAGAAGGTGGCGTGCTGGATGCGCCCGACAATGCCGGACAGCTGTTCGGTGGTGGCATTGGCATCGTCGCGCATCGTGGCGAATACGCCGCGGAAGTCGCCGTGCATGCGTGCGGTCAGGTCGCCGGCGGCGATGGATTGCAAGAGTTTGGACAAGGCGTTGAGGTTGCCATCGGCGGTGGCCATCAGTTGGTTGAGGCTCTGGACCATTGTGCGGAAGTCGTACTGGAAGCGGTCGGCCTCGCCACGCACGCTGAAGTCGCCCGCGGCGGCGGCGTCGGCGAGATGCTTGATCTCGCGGTTCATCGCGGTCAGGTTCTGCTTGACCTTGTCCATGGTCTCGCTGAGCACGGCCTTTTCGCCGGGCAGCCGATCCATGTCCTCGGAGAGATCGCCGATGGCGTAGCGGCCCATGATCTGCGCAAGGCGCAGCGTGACCGCGATATGCGAGGCGACCAGTGCATTGCTGTCGCGGACCATGCGGCCGTAATCGCCCGGGAAGGCACCTTCTTCCATGCGGTAGCTGGTCTGACCGGCATCATGGCGCTTGGCCATTTCGGTTTGTGCGGTGATGACCGCCTGCAACTGGCTCTGCATCTTGTGCATGCTGACCAGCAGCACGCCAGCCTCGTCCTTGGTCTGGGTATCGATCGGGTTGTCGAGCTTGCCTCCCGCGATGGCATCGGCGACAACGATCGCGGCACCGAACCGCTTCAACAGCCGGCCACGGATCAGGACCGCCAGGGCGATCGCGGCCACGATCACGAACAGACTGCCGAGCATGATGGCCCACTTGCTTTCCGCGCGTACACTGACCAATTGCGCGCTGCGCTTGGTGAGCAGTTCCTGCTCTTCGGCGATGTAATCGGCAAGCATCTTGCGGATCGTGGTCATTGCCGCGCGGTCACGGGCCTCGGCAAACAGGCTCGCGATTTTTTCCTTGTCGTTGGTGCTTTCGCGGACTGCGATGATTTCTTTCTCAACCTCGATGAGTTGTTTGAACGATTTCCCCAACTGTTCCAGACGCGCCTGCTGGCTGGGGTTGTCGGCGGTGAGCTTCACGGCTTCGTCGAACTTTTTCTCGAAAGTCTCCCGGCTGGGTTCGAACGACTGGATGTGCGATTTGTCACCCGAAAGCAGATAGCCACGTGAGCCTGTTTCGATATTGAGTGCGTTGATCTGCATCGCTTCGCCGGTCGCCAGAACCTTGAAGCTATGGTCATTCTTGTCGGTAGCGTTATTGATTGTAGATAGGCTGCTGAGGTTGATCGCGCCGATGACCAGCATCACCAGCACGATGGCAGCGAAGCTCAGTGCGAGCAGGGCGGAAAGGCTTAAATTTCTAAGCTTCATTGTGGAGTTCCTATGACTGTGAGAGTTCGATGCGCATACATGGCGCATCGGCGTCATCTCCCAGGCCTCACTGCGAATGATGGCAAGGTGCTTCTGCGTCGATGCGGTTTGACTGATGCCGTCAAAAAGTAGAGGTCTTCATACGGTGAAGTGGTGCTTGATCGCTGTCTGTGTTGGTGCGTGCTTCAATCTTCATTGAGATTGATGCGCGAAAATCCCATAGCACCTATAGCGGCATCGCGGTGATTTTCTTGAATACTGCGACGCGCTACTTTTCTGTCCCGGCATGCTCGATCTTGAACAGCGCCACCGTATGGGTGACCGACGTTGGGGCGTTGCAAAAAACGAATTCATTGAATGCCATCTGGGGTTCTGTCCGCTTTGGTCGGCAGCGCGACGTCGTAGCCAAGCTAACCCATAAATGCACATGCCCCTGCAGGTGTCGCCGGGGCATGTGAGTGGATCTTGCAGCAGGAGAGGATCTTGTTCAGGCGGCTTGTTGCACACGTAGGGAGCGCACCAGACCACCGATGTCCACGATCAGCGAAACCCGCCCATCGCCGAGGATGGTGGCACCGGAAACGCCCGGAATCCGCCGGTAATTGTTCTCGATGTTCTTGACCACCACCTGCTGCTGGCCAAGCAATTCGTCCACTTCCAGGGCGATCTTCTGCCCGTCGCCTTCGACCACCACCACCAGCGATTCCTTGGAGGACTGTTGCCCGCCGAAGCCGTAGTAATTGGTGAGGGAGAGGATCGGCAGATACTCGCCACGCACCCGCAGCACTCGGCCATCGCCGGCCATCGAGCGGACGTCTTCCTGCGCCGGCTGCAATGCTTCGAGCACGTAGGACAGCGGCAGGATCAGTGTTTCGCCGGCGACCGACACGGTCATGCCGTCGAGGATGGCCAGGGTCAGCGGCAGACGGATCAGCACGCGAGTGCCACTGCCGGCGTTGCTTTCCAGCTGCACTTCGCCACCCAGGCCCTGGATGTTACGGCGCACCACGTCCATGCCCACACCACGACCGGAGAGGTCGGTGACGGCATCGGCGGTGGAGAAGCCCGGTGCGAAGATCAAATCCCACACCTGCGCATCGGTCGGGTTGTCCGGCACGGCAATGCCGCGTTCGGCCGCTTTTTCCAGGATCTTGGCGCGATTGAGGCCACGGCCGTCGTCGCTGACTTCGATCACGATGTGACCGCCCTGATGCGATGCCGCCAGGGTAATGGTGCCGGTCTCGTCCTTGCCGGAGGCGCGGCGCGCATCCGGCATTTCCAGACCATGGTCGATCGAGTTGCGCACCAAGTGCACCAACGGATCGGCAATCTTTTCGATCAGCCCCTTGTCCAACTCGGTGCTTTCGCCAATCGTGCGCAGGCGCACTTGCTTGCCGAGGCGGCTGGAGAGGTCGCGCACCAGGCGCGGGAAGCGGCGGAACACTGCATCGACGGGCAGCATGCGCACGCCGATGACCGCTTCCTGCAGATCACGGGTATTGCGTTCCAGCAGATCCAGACCAGCAAACAGCTGCTCGGCATGCGCCGGGTCCAGGCCGGTGGACACCTGCTTGAGCATGGCCTGCGTAATCACCAACTCGCCAACCAGGTTGATCAAGGCATCGACCTTGTCGACGCTGACGCGGATCGAGTGTTCGGCTTCGGCAGCGGCGGCCTTGGCCGGCGTTGCCGCGGCCGCAGCAGCCGGTTCGCCAGCGGCGCTCGGCGCGGCGGCGACAGCTGCAGCCGGTGCAGCCGCCGCAGCGTCCACGGCCAGGCTCGGCGGCGGGCCGGGCACCGCCATCGGGCGGATGTCCAGTTCGCAATCGTCCACTACCCAGGCAAAGGTGTCTTCGATCTTGCTGCGCGGAATCTTGCCGATCAGGCCCAGATCCCACGCCAGATATGCTTCCAGCGGATCGATGTTTTCAAAGCCCGGCATGCGCTCCAGACGCGCGGCGATCTGCAGCGGGCCCAGGTGCTCGAGCTCGCGGATGATGCGCAGCGGGTCGTTGCCGCTCATGAACAGCGACGGCGCCGGAGTGAAACCGATGTGCCAGGCTTCGGGTTCTTCTTCCTTCGGCTTGGCGACGACCGCAGCCACCGGCGCTTCGCCGGCGAGTACGGCATTCAAACGGGTATGCACGGCCTTGACCGCAGCCGGGTCGGCCGGGGTGCCATGTTCGGCTTCGCGCAACAGGGCGCGCAGCACGTCGACCGAGCCAAGCATGGCATCGACCGCATTGGGTTCGAGCTGGCGCTTGTTGGAGCGCAACTCGTCCAGCAGCGTCTCCAGCACGTGGGTCAGGCCGGCAACGGCATCGAAACCGAAGGTGGCAGCGCCGCCCTTGATCGAATGCGCGGCGCGGAACACCGAGTTGATGATTTCCGGGTCGCGGTTGCCCTCTTCAAGAGACAACAGCCCGGCCTCCATCGCGTCGAGCCCTTCGCGGCTCTCTTCGAAAAAGGTGGCGTGGAAACGTTGCAGGTCCATGCTCATGGGCGTGAAATCCGAAGGTGAAGCGAGAAGGGTTTAACCGAGAACTTTCTGGACGGTGGCGATCAGCTGTTCTGGATTGAACGGCTTGACCAGCCAACCCGTCGCACCCGCCGCTTTGCCTTCGGACTTCTTGTCGGCCGCGGACTCGGTGGTGAGCATGAGCATCGGGGTGAACTTGTAGTCCGGCAGCTGGCGCAGTTCGCGGATGAGCGAGATGCCGTCCATGTTGGGCATGTTCACGTCGGTCACCACCGCATTGAAGCGCTGGCCCTTCGCGCGGCCCAGCGCAACGGCGCCGTCTTCGGCTTCTTCGACGGCAAAGCCGGCAGAGGTGAGGGCGAAAGAGACCATCTGGCGCATCGACGCCGAATCGTCCACCACCAAGATACGTGCGCTCATGCGGCGTTCTCCACAGATTTCAGGTTGTCATTGGATGCGGGAAGTCCGAGCGCGTCGGTGACGCCGAGCAGACGAGCCGCATCTCTAAAAGTGTCGTTGCAGCCATCGAATTCGGTGTGCAGGCCGGCCTGGCGGCGGGTCTGCACAAAGGCGCAGAGCAACTGCACGCTGGCGGTGTGGATGCGTCGGACTTCACCGGCATCAAGCACCAGGTCGCCGTCCTGGGTGAGGAATCCGGCAAGCTTTTGCTTGAGGTCGGCGCTGGTCTCGATACCGAGATCCTCGCCCAATGTCACTGTGCTCATTGTTGCTCCGAACGGCTGGTTCTATGCGTACTAACGGCGGGGTGCGGGAAAGCTTTAACGCTGAATCGTTATGCGTGCAGGTGCGAGCAAGCTACGCGTCTCAATGCAGCAGATGGGTGGCATCGAGCAGGATCATCGGCTGATGGCCCAGACGTGCGACACCGCGGAACAGGTTGTTGTAGATGCGGCACAGACGTGCGTTGTCTGGCGGCTCGATCTGCTGATCTGTCAGGCTGGTGACGTCTTCCACGGCCGACACGCGCAGGCCCATGGTTTCGCCGTTTTCTTCCAGCACCACCACGCGGGTGTGCAGATCCATGTCCACCGGCGAAGAGCCCAGGTGGATGCCCAGATCGATCACCGGCACCACCTGGCCACGCAGATTCATGATGCCGAGCATCGCACTGGCCGTGCCGCGCAACGGCAGTAGCGGGACTGGCAAGACCACTTCCTGCACCTTGAGCAATTCCAGTGCATAGGTCTGCTCTCCGCAGCGCAGACGCAACCAACGCGTGCTGCGCTCGCTGGCGCGGCGTTCGGCATGAATCTTGTCGGCCTGGCCGGGCGCCAGCAAAGCCTGCAGCCCGGTGGGCGCTGGTGCCGCGCGTATCGGTGCAGGGGCTGCACGTAGTGCCGGTTTCGGTGCCGGGGCAGGTGCGGCGACCGGTGCGGCCTCCAGCCCGAAGGCAGGGTCGGCATCCATTTCTGCCAGTAGATCGGCAGTGAGCAGGTCCACCGCCGTGGGTGCGGTACCGAAAGCCGGGTCCGCATCCATTTCAGCGAGGAAATCGGCAGCGATATCGGCAGCGCTGGGCGCGGCTTTGACAGGTGGGCCGAATGCCGGGTCGGCATCCATTTCGGCGAGGAAGTCGGCGGCGATATCCGCAGCGCTGGGTGCGGCGACCACGAGCGGACCGAACGCCGGATCGGCGTCCATTTCGGCGAGGAAATCGGCCGCAATATCCGCAGCGCTGGGCGCGGCAACGACAGGCGGGCCGAACGCCGGATCGGCGTCCATTTCCGCGAGGAAATCGGCGGCGATATCGGCGGCGCTGGGCGCGGCAACCACAGGCGGACCGAACGCCGGATCGGCATCCATTTCCGCCAGGAAATCGGCAGCAATCGCGTCGGCGCTCAGCACCGCGGCAATCGCATTGGAGGTGGCGGCTTCGGAGACAGCGGCAGCTTCGGGAAGCGCAGCAGCCTGCACCGGCGGCTCGGCCAGGGCGACATCTGCGTGTGCAAGCACCGGCGCTTCGACAGCGGCCGCAGCAGGCGGGGCGAGGATCTCGACGCCTGCATCATGCAGCAAGCCCTCCAGATAATCGTCCAGCTCACCGTTGGCGGTGGGGTTACTCATGCGGCTTGCTCCATACGCATCGCATCATCGGCCAGCACCCATTCCAGCGCGCGGCGATACGCGGACAGGCCGCGGCCCTGATAGTCGCCGCCGGTGGCGGGGACGGTCAGCGCAGCGGCGTTGCAAATACGGGTATCCATCGGAACGGCGTCTTCCCAGACGACCGGGCCGTAGGTGGTCTGCATCTCTTTGAGCGTTTCGTTGCCGGCGCGGGTGCGGCGGTCGAACAGCGTGGGCAGGATCGACACCGGCAGCTCGCGGCGACGCGAACGCTGCACCATGTCGGCCGTGCGCACCATGCTGGCCAGACCGTGCAGCGCGAGCGGTTCGGCCTGGGTCGGCACCACCACGCGGTCGCAGGCAGCCAGTGCATTGATCATCAACAGGCCCAGGGTCGGCGGGCAGTCGAGCAGGATGTAGTCGTGCTGGCCGGCATGCCGGGTCATGGCGTTTTGCAGCGCCAGGCCCAGGCCGGGTTGGTTGGCGCTGCGGCGTTCCAGTGTGGCCAGTGCGGCTTGCGCGCATACATAGGACAGGCCGGGAATGCTGCTTTCGTGCGCCAGGCTGGCCAGATCGCTCGGCGGGGTGCCGAACAGGTCCAGCACGCCGCGCGGCGGCGGGTCGACCGCCACGCCGAACGCACGGGTGAGCGAGGAGTGCGGATCGAGATCGATCAACAAGACGCGGTGGCCGAGCGCGGCCAGGCCGCGACCCAATGCCAGCGTCGTGGTGGTCTTGCCGACGCCGCCCTTTTGGTTGGCGATTGCCCAGATACGCATGTCACTGCACTCCTTGAATTACGGCGGGGACGGAATTTGTGCCGCTTTCGGTGGTGGCGGCCGTTTGGCCGCCGTCAGACTTGGGAAGCTTGGGCGCCCCGGCGGCGGTCGCATGCAACTGCGATGGCGGATCGGGTGCGAGTGAGCCAGCCGAGTCAGCGAGGATGATTAACACCACACGCCGGTTCGCATTCCGTCCCGCCTCAGTGCTGTTATCGGCACGTGCGCGGAATTCTCCATAGCCCACCATCGCCAATCGTTGCGGGGCGACGCCGTCGTCGGCGAACAGGTGCACCACGCTGGCCGCACGCGCGGCCGACAGTTCCCAATTGGAGGGAAATTGCGCGGTGGCGATCGGTTGGTTGTCGGTATAGCCCTCCACGCGCACGCCATTGGGCGCGTCGCGCAGCACCGAAGCCAGCGTGGACAAGGTGGTGCGGGCATTGCTGGCCAATGCGGCCGAGCCGGTGCCGAACAGGATGTCGCTGTTGATTTCCACCTCGATCCACAGATCGTTGCGGCGGATGGTGATGAGTTTCTTGTCGATCAGCGGCGCCAGCGTCTTGCTCAGCTGCTGTTCCACCGCATCCATCTGCCGCTGCGCGCGCGCCAGTTGCGCCTGGTTGCGCAGCGACACCGGCATGCGCATCTGCGCGGCCATCGAGGGTAGCAGGGTCGGGTCGGTCGGCCCATTGGATGCCGCCATCGGCGCCCCGGCCTTGATCACGGATGGGCGGTCGTGATCGGCGCCCAGGCTCTGGGTCTTGCCCAGCTGCACCGGGCTGGCCTTGTTCGACGAGCCACCGAAGGCGCTGGTCAGGGCCTGCGCCATGACCTTGTATTTGCCTTCGTTGAGCGAAGAGATGGCGTACATCACCACGAAGAACGCCAGCAGCAGCGTCATCAGATCGGCATACGGAATTGCCCACGCTTCGTGGTTGCCATGTTCTTCGTGGTGTTTGCGACGACGGGCCATAACAAGCTAATGCAAGTAGCCTGCCAATTTCGATTCGATGTTGCGCGGGTTCTCGCCCTGGGCGATCGCGATCAGGCCTTCGATCACCATTTCGCGCTCATTGGTGCTGCAATGGATCACGCTCTTGAGCTTGGCGGCCACCGGCAGGAACAGCAGGTTGGCCGAGGCGATGCCGTAAATGGTGGCGGTGAACGCCGCGGCGATGCCGTGGCCGAGCATGGCCGGGTCGGCCAGATTCTTCATCACTGCCATCAGGCCCAGCACCGCACCGATGATGCCCAGTGTGGGCGCATAGATGCCCATGCCCTCGAATACCTTGGCCGCGGCAAGATCCTGACGCTCCTGGTTGTCCACCTCGATCTCGAGCATGTTGCGCATGGCTTCCGGCTCCACGCCATCGACCAGCATCTGCAGGCCTTTGCGCAGGAAGGCGTCGTCCTGGCGCGGCAATTGGTCTTCCAGGCCCAGCAGGCCTTGGCGACGGGCGATGTTGCTCCACTCGACGATGCGCGCCAGCAGCTGCGGGCGATCGCTGGCCGGCGGCTGGATCACCCAACGCAGAATCTTGAACGCGCGCCGGAAAACTGCCGGCGAGGTGTGCAGCAGGATCGCCGCCACGGTGCCGACGATGACGATCAGGAAGGCAGCCGGCGACCACAGCGACGAAATGCCGGCACCTTTCAACACGCTGCCGCCCACGATCGCCACGATCGCCAGCACCAGTCCGATTACGCTGAGTCTGTCCATGCATGCGGTATCGGCCCAGGCGCGGCGGACTTGATAGGTGCGCCTGGTTGATGCGCCAGAAAGTTGTCGTTCTGGGGGACGGGTCTTTCAATTGCCGACGTCGTTGAGGGCGGGAGTGCGGCCGAGGACCGGTTCCTCGGTCGTGAAAGGTCTATGAGCTCAGTGTGCCTCAGTCAGCCCCTGCGTTACGGAGGTGGACATAACGGAGGCGGATATAGAAGACACGACCGACGCGGCGCTCAAGCCCCTCTCCTGCGGGAGGAGGGGTTGGGGTGAGGGTACGTCCAGGCGCGTACTTTCGGTTGCAGGCTTCGGTAGGGGGCGCCAGCGTGGCCGGGAATGGGCTCTTCTGCGCGGCAGACATCCTGTCTGACGCGCCGTCGCGGCACATCCCTGCCATGGCGATGGCAGCCAAGCAGCGTGTGGCCGGACATGTCCCGGAGCGTGTCAACACACTCATGTCGACCACGTATATCACTGAGCTCGGTTGCAAGTAATGGCGTGTGCAGGCGCTTCGATAGACCGCTTGCGCCTGGAGATGGCGAGAGCGTTTTGCATGCGGGGATCGAGCTGCTGCAGCTAGCGACGTTTGCGGGCTGTACCGTGCTGCCTGCAAACGTGGCGAGCCCGGCCGGTCATCGTGATGCTTACAACGCCGCGCGCCTGTTGCGGGGCAGAATGCGCTGCCGGATAGGCTGTGATACTTAAGTTTTCCGCTGCATTAGAACGATCTAAGGAAACTCTGAACAACTCCCCTTGATCCTGCGACAATCACACAGACGCAACGGGACAACGACGATGCAACTGACCTTCGGCGATGCGGAGTACAACGGCAAGCGCAAGCGGACGCGGCGTGAGGTGTTCTTGGCCGAGATGGACCAGGTCGTGCCGTGGAAGGATCTGCTGGCACTGATCGAACCGCACTACCCGAAGTCGGGGCAGCCGGGGCGACAGCCGTATCGGCTGGAGACGATGCTGCGCATCCACTTTTTGCAGCAGTGGTACGCACTGAGCGATCCATCGGCGGAAGAAGCACTGTACGACACGGTGTCGATGCGCCGTTTTGCGAAGATCGGCGGGCTGGATGAGGTGCCGGATGAAACGACGATTCTCAACTTCCGGCATTTGCTGGAGCGGCATGATTTGGCGCGCAAGCTGTTCAACCGGGTCAACGCGCACCTGTCGCGTAAAGGGCAGAGTCTGCGGGGCGGGACGATCGTGGATGCCACGATCATTGCGGCGCCAAGTTCGACCAAGAACAAGGATGGCGAGCGCGATCCGGACATGCACCAGACCAAGAAGGGCAACCAGTACTTCTTCGGGATGAAGGCGCACATCGGGGTGGACGATGAGTCGGGCCTGGTGCACCACGTGGAATGCACGGCGGCCAACGCAGCGGACATCACGCAGGCGCACAAGCTGCTGCACGGCAAGGAAGACACTGTGAGCGGCGACAGCGGCTACACCGGGCTGGACAAGCGCGATGAGATGAAGGGCAAGCGCACGCTGCGCTACCTGATCGCGGAGAAGCCCTCGAAGCTGAAGCAGATCAAGAATAAGCGCGAACTGAAGTTGGCCAAGCGCTGGGAGCACACCAAAGCCAGCCTGCGTGCGAAGGTGGAACACCCGTTTCGGGTGATCAAGCGTCAGTTTGGTTACGTCAAGGTGCGCTATCGCGGTTTGGCGAAGAACACCGCACAGGTGCTGACGCTGTTTGCACTATCGAATCTGTGGCTGACGCGCAAAGCGTTAATGCCTGCTGCGGGGAAGCTGTGCCTGTAATCCAGGCAACACCCCGCAAACGTGCCGAAACCGGCAAAAAATCGGCGATTTGAGCGCCCTCAGCGCGGCGGATGCGGTTGCTTCGTTTTCCGGTCGCGTTGATCAGACCATCCCTAATCGCATCTGCGCACAAGGGGAGGGGTGAGGAGGAACACCGGGTCGCCGCAAACGGCGCAGGATATTTTTGTGTCACTTCGCGCGGCGTTCTGTCCGATCGTTGGATCGACAGAAAGCCGCCGAAGCCGATCACTATTGGGAGAGCATGATCGAAATGAACTGCATGCCATTCGCACGCAACCGCAGCACGTTGTCCGCCGGTATCGCCATCGTCTTGTTCGCGAGTGCCGCCTCTACCACCGCTGTCGCCCAGCAGGCCGACGGCACGCCGGCGCCCACGGGCCAGGCTGCGGTGCAGGCCACGGACCTGGACGCGGTGACGGTGACCGGCTACCGCTACGCGATCGAAAAAAGTCTGGAGCAGAAGCGCAACGCCAACGCCGTGGTCGATGTGATCACCGCCGAGGACGTGGGCAAGTTCCCCGACAAGAACGTAGCCGATGCGCTGCAGCGCGTGCCCGGCGTGGTCATCAGCCGCGACGGTGGCGAAGGCAAGAACGTCAGTGTGCGCGGCCTGTCTTCGGAGCTGGTGCTGACCGAATTGAACGGCAACTACATCGCCACCGCCGAGTCCAACGGCGACCCGACGCGCTCGTTCAACTACACGCTGCTGCCGTCCAACCTGCTCGGCAGCGCGGAGCTGTACAAGACCCCGGAAGCGCGCATCGACGAAGGCGGCATCGGTGGCACGGTGATCCTGCAGACGCGGCGCCCGCTGGAACTGGAGCCCAATTCCGGCTTCGTCTCCGCCGAGGGTACCTGGTCGGATACCAGCAAAAAGACCGACGGCCAGTTCTCCGGTTCGTACTCGTGGCACGACAAGGACAACCGCTTCGGCGTCTTCGTTGGCTACACGCAGCAGAAGCGCACCGCACGCACGCTCAATGCCAGTACCGAGAGCTGGCAGTGGTACGGTCGCGACGAAGTCGGCCCGGCGGTCGACGTGAACGGAAATCCGTCGGACTTCAACGCCAACTGGTGGGGCGGTACCGGTTTCTGGAACCAGGACGGCAATTACGCCACCGGTTTCATGATGCCGACGGCGGTCAGCCTGGACGCCAAACGCGAGGAGCGCGAGCGCAAGGGCGGGCAACTGACCTTACAGTTCAAGCCGACCGACGACCTGACCCTGACCGCGAACTACTTCCGCTTCGACCTGTCGCAGAACTCGCAGACCAATACCATCAAGATTCCCGAGTGGAACATTGCCCGCTATAACGGCGACGGCAACTGGCGCGGCGGCCGTCTGCTCGACGGACTGCAGTTCGATCCCAGCGGCACGATTGTCACTGGCGCCGCCTACAGCCTGCGTCCGGGCAAGACTTACTATTGCAGCGAGGCCCAGGCCGCCGCAGCCGGATTGCCGCCCGGCGGCTGGGGCTCGGATGACTGCACCGTGCCGACGCCGCAGATCACCGGCAGCTACAACATCGAGAAATCGCAGTCGCAGACGGTGGACCTGGGAGGCGAATGGCGTGGCGAGCAGGTGGACGTGGCGTTCAAGGTCGGCCGCACCTGGGCCAAGGGCGGGCCGGAGCTGCAGTTCTCCTTGCCGATCAAACCGCGCCTCCAGAACGCCGACGGCAGCTGGACCAACGGCAACTTCGCCAGCGCCTGGGACCTGACCGGCACGCCGTCCATGACGTCCTCGCCGGAGCTGATGCAGAACCTGCGCGACGGCATCATGCAAGTCGACCTGGGTTCGACCGGCTCGTCCTGGACCCGCAACACCAATCAGCAGCAGTACGCGCAGATCGATACCACCTGGCATATGGACGGCGGCTTCTTCGACTCGCTGCAGTTCGGCATCAAGCGTCGCGACGGCGGCATCCACCGCAATACAGGCAACAACTACTGGGTGTGCCCAGGCACCGGCCCAAGCGACTACGACAACCGCTACTGGAACGGGCGCTGCAATGCCATCGCCACGCAGTTCTCGCCGGGGCTGCTGTTCGCGCAGGACAATCTGGCCGGTGGAATCAAGGCCAGCGCGTTCCCGGCGATCAACTTCCCGGGCTACATCGGCTACTTGAACCAAACCTACGGCGCGATGCAGACCCGCAGCGAAGACAACTTCGTCTACAACGTCGACGAAGAGATCTATTCCACCTACCTGCAACTCAACTTCCACACCGAGCGGCTGCGGGGCAACGTCGGCGTGCGGGTGGCGCGCACCGGCCAGCGTGCCGATTCCACCGACAAGGTGACCGCCTACAACGACTACTTCTTCGACGGCGCCGACGGCGATCCGCTGGCCTGCCAGCAGGGCGCCGCCATGCCCAGCGGCGCTCCGGCCGACACTTATTGCGGGAGCGAAGGCTACTGGCGTTTGTCCGACAGCGTGCAACGCACCGAGTCGTTCGTGGTCAGCGGGCTGGACCGCAACTACACCGACGTGCTGCCGAGTTTCAACCTGGCCTACGACCTGACCGAGAACCTGCTGCTGCGCGCGGCAGCCGCGAAGGTGATCGCACGCCCAAGCTACAACGACATCGCCGCGCCTGGCAGCCTGGAGTACTACAGCCCCGAGTACGTGGCCGACCGGCGCCTGACCGGCGGTGCCAGCGAGCAGGGCTGGTACGGCTCGGGCAGCAACAAGAACCTGGAGCCGTACAAAGCCAACCAGTTCGACCTGGGGCTGGAATGGTATTTCCAACCGGGTTCGGTCGCCGGTGTGGGGCTGTTCCGCAAGAACGTGGAGAACTTTGCGGTCGATGTGATCAGCGACCTCAACATGATGATCGACGGGCAACAGGTCACCGTGCAGAACTACAGCACCCAGGCCGGCGGCCAGGACGCGGTCTCGCAGGGTGTGGAGCTTTACGCGCAGCATACGCTGCCGTTCGGCCTCGGGGTGCAGTTCAACTACACCTACAACGATGCCAGTAAGGCGGCGGTGCGGCTGGAGGACGGCACCGAGGCCGGCAAGACCTCCATGCCGGGCAGCGCCAGGAACCAGACAAACCTTACCGTGTTCTACGAAGCCGATAGCCTGCTGCTGCGCGCCTCGTACAACCGCCGCGGCGAGTTGGTGCAAGGTCTGGTCAACGGCTTGAACGTCTACGAGGAGCCGTACTACCAGATCGATGTAAACGCGGCCTACAATATCACCCCGGCGCTCAGCCTCACCGCCTCGGTGCTGAATCTGACCAAGCAGGAGTCCCGCTCGCACCTGGGCGACGACACTCGCGCCCGCTTCTATAGCGGCGGATACGCAGGCCGGCTGGCGTACCTGGGATTGACTTACAAGTTCTAGGTCCCGGAGTGTCGTGCCCATGCCTGCCGCGTGGCGGGGTGGGCGCGATGGTTTGGCGATGGCCGGGCTGCGGTGGAAGTGAACCTGGAACCGTTATTTCCTCAGCTCAACAAAAGCTGACCAATAGGTCGGCTTTTGTTGAGCTGCAACGATCCTGCGACTGCGCATAGGGAATCACCTGATCCCGCTAGTCTTCAGACCGTGGATCATCCCGAGCTCGACAAATGAAGAGCCGTGAAAGTCGCTTCCTATGAGACCAGAGCATGCTTGAATACGAAAGATTGACACAAAGGACATAGGCTCGTGAGGAAGTTCCTTCAGGTAGGGCTCTTTGCATCGGCACTTGCACCGGCACTCATTGTGCTTGCCTGCAAAAATTTTTATCAGGTTGGACCAACGCTGGAAGCATTTTGTTGGTTTATTGCCGGCACTGTTGCTTGCATGCTCCCGTTGTTAATAATTGCCGCGGCATCAAATAAATGCGAAGTGATGCCGGCCTCTGTTAAAAAAGTTGAGCAACTCGATTGGCCACTCGTTGTGGCAATTGGCACATATTTCGTGCCGCTATTGCGTGTTGATTTTTCGGCATTGGCAGTGGTGTTGCTGCTTGCAGTTATAGTTCTCTCTGCTGTCGATGCAATTCCCTTCCATCCAGTTTTGAGAGCATTTAAATATCGCCTGTATAAGGCTGAGGTGGGCGGAAATGTATACGTTGTTTTGATTTCGCGTCGTAATATTCGTGATGCAAGTAGTGTGAAAAAGATTCGTGAGTTGACCCCGGGCTTTATCATGGAGGATGTATGATTCTATTTGCGTATACAAAAGAACCTGCAGCGCGTATTGTGCGGTTTGAACTTGATGCCCAGGTGCAAATTGACCTGGCTGTCTACCTGCAGTGGCAAATCAATACTTTCAATTCCGGATGTGAAGAAATTGCATTTGATGGAAAGTATAAGCCCGACAGTGACGAGTGTTTATATATTCCTGAGTTCGATGATATAGACTCCTTAGCGGAGGCCGTCGCGGACCCAAGACGGTTTCCCTCAGTGTCTGAGGATGAAGGTTTACTAGAGTCTATTAAGGCGCTCTTTTTCGGGGTGGAAGAAAACGGTGAGTGGGTGGTTTACCTTCAAGCATTTGACCGCCGACGTATCATTACTACCCGAGGATTCTAAATATTTCATTCTGAGAATGTGTATAAAAAACTTGATGGGACCGGTATTACTATTGATAACCGTGTGGTAGCCAAGTTGGCGGGTAAGCGTTTAAGCTTTCGCAGTTTTTTCTATGCGCGGCAGATCTTTGATTTGTCATCTTACTATCAGGACGCGACTGATACGGACATCGCCGAGTTCGCCCAGTTGGATAAGGTCAGTGTGAGAAACGTTGATCAGCTAAAGCAAATTAGCGACACCTGGGTAAGGCGGCGGCTTTGGCTAGTGCAACAAAGCAAAATCTTAGAAACAGTCGATATTTCTGATCTAATTGCCGCTGCGGCGCAATTCAATTTGACTATCAATCGCGCCGTAGATGCTAATGGAAAAGAACTAATCGTGATTCCGGAAGATAAGAGGGAGCTTAAAAATCTTCTGCGCTTCCTTGATGATGACTACTACACCTCGCCCGTTTCAAAAAATAATTATCGAACAAACTCAAAAGTCCGCCTTTAGATCGGTGCTCCTGAGCTCTTGGGATAAGGGCTCAGGAGTAATACATTCCGCTCAGCGAAGTTTCTCGTGTCACCACTTAGCATTATGTGCCGTTAAAGCTACTTTTCAGAAGTGTTCGGTGATGGCGGGCTTAATCCAGCAATCCAAGCAGACTGTTCCTCCTCGCGTTCCTTCCGCCTCTTTAGCAGTGAAGCATATCGCTCTTCTAGGAACTCTTCGGGCTTCCACTGCCGATCGGTTACCTCCGGTAGCTTGGTCTCGGCACGGAGTTGTTCCGAGAGCGCAGCAACCGCAACCCCGAGACCGGCATACTTCTCCTGGCGCAGAGATATCCACCCACCGTACGGAGGGCCTTCCTGATCGGCCTCGAAAGATAGGAAGGACTCGATCTCAGTAAGCTGGATCGGAATCCGATGGATGGCATACATGGTGTTCGGCGAGATCGAGCGCCATTCAACCTTGAGCTGATCAAGCTCCAGCACCGGCTCTTTATTTTGTGCGGAGTAGTACTCCTCGCCGTTTTCCATTCTTCCGGCGGGATGGCCGTGAGCAGTTCCGTCGTCACCGGCAACCGCGGCGCACTGCGAAATAAATCGATCCAGTTGCGTCAGAACAAGCACTCCCAGGTGCCCAGCGGCTTCCTCCTTTTCGCGCTGCCTCTTCCTCCAGTCGAGGAATGTCGCAGACAGTAATGCGAGTACAGCGCCCAGAATGAGATTGAGTAGCTGAGTCATACTGCTTCTTCCGTAGCACTATTGATGTGGCCAATCTTAAGGTAGTTAAAGGAGGGGGCGTCGCACGCTGAGCAGCGGAGGCAACAATAACGGAAATAACGGTTCCAGGTTCACTTCCACAGCGGCCTGGCTGTCGCCAAACCATCGCGCCCATGCCTGCGCGCGTAGCGACATAGATCGGCAGCGATGCTGGTAGTGAAACGACAGCGGCCGCAGAACGACTGTGGTGGGGTCAGGTGCACTTATCAGGCGACGGCGCTCGGCTTGCGTGGCCCCTATGGAACTGCGCCAGCGGCGCACGCAGCCGCGCGAGACCCGCCACGTGTATTGACACGCCAGACCGAGTACTTGCAATCTAGGAGCAAGGAGCGTCGAAACTCCTCACGTAGCGGTACCCACCTCCGTCAAACCGGTGGGTTTTTTGTGCCTGCATCCTTTAGGTACAAGCCGATGCAATGCCTGCGTCGGGAGGGCGGCTAATACAACACCCGCAAGGGGAATATGCCCGCCGGCTACGTGCGGTTTCGAACCTCCCGACATCCCGTCGCCGTTGGCGGCGGTTCTTGGGTTGTTCCAGGAGGGCGTTGCCATGTCTACCGCACCATCCATGCCGGCATCGGTGCCGGGTTATCTGTTGCCAGCTTCCGCCCCAAGCTTGCTGAGCGAGGTAGGCGAAGTGCGGCGCCGGCTGGCCGCACGCGCGGCCGTTGAGCAGGCCAGCGACGATCTTGCGCAGCAGTTGCTCAACCAGCCCGGCGTGTTGTCGCAGGCCTTGCATCGCCTTTCTGCACGCATCGACGTGGCGTTGCAGCAATGCGTCGCTGCACCCAGCGCTACCCGCCGCCAATCGGAGGCGCCATGACACGCAACCGGCCACCCACCGCATCTGCCAGCGCACGGCCCACGCGCACAGGGACTCGCCCCGCGCCGCCCAAGCGGGTGCAGTGGGTTGTTGTGGAACCCGACCGCAACAAGCTGCCACCGATGCTGCCACCCGACCCGGACGCCTCCCCGCAAGGCCCCGGCACGCTGGGCGCACCCCGCCGCGCCCGCCGCCCGCGCCAATGCACCGTCAGCTACACGCATTACCCCGGCGCTCACGACCACGGCGGTGACCAGCACGTACCCCATGTCCGCCTCAGCGGCCTATGGCTGGAACAACTGGGCTTTGCCATCGGCACCAAGCTGCGCATCACCGCAAGCGAAGGGCAACTGCTGATGGAGGTGTTGCCGCCGGTGCAGGTGCCGGCCAAGGCGCGCAGCGTGCGGCGATGATGGTGCGGCTGCCAGAAGCCTTGCGATTGACCTCGGTGCCGGATGCCACTAGCGTCGCAGCCACACCAGCGCACAACGGACGCTTCATGATCGCGCGCCCCCTCTACGCCTTGCTCGCCACCTTCGCCCTGGGCGCTTGCGCCCACACAGCGGCCACACCAGCCCCGGCAACCGTCACGGAGACATCTGCCATGAGTTCCTCATCCGAATCCCCAGTCACTCCCGCTGGCAGTGAACCCAATGGGCCGATACGAACGGCAGAGGATGCGCTCACCCGCATGCTTGCGTTGATTCAAGCTATTGACGGACTGGACGATCTGACACCCGACTACCTGCAGTCCAAAATGGGGGTTCCGGTGACGCGTGCGGTAGCTGATCCCAAGCGTTACGGTGCCAGTGCTCCGCTTACCAGTGAGTGGGGTTACAGCTTTGGCATGGATCAGACGCCTACTGCGGGGCGTTGGTTCGAGTTCACTTTTATTCCGGCGCAAGCGGGTTCTTCCCCGCCCATGACGGAGATTTGCGGGATCGATTTCGATACGTTTACCAAGAAGCTGGAAAACATCGGATTTGTACGTCAACGCAACATGGTGGAAGACGGGCGATGGATGAGTGACTTCTTCAGCCGCCCAGGCGTGCGCGTGGAGGTGTTTCCACGAGGTGAGGCTGATGCACCGCAGGAGCGGGTGGAGCGCCACTGCGTTGAATGGATCTACATTCGTTAAACCAAGGAACGGTCATGCCATTGAGTCGACAGGCACAAGCCATTGTTGATGACTTCGGGCGCGAGCCAGGCGTCACCCCCGAACATGTCACCAATCTGCAGGGTGTGCTAGCCGCATCGCCCGTTCTGCTTGACCAATTCAATGATGCGGTTGCCAAGCAACGCGTACTCAGTCTAAAACCTCTGACTGATCCGAATGCAGGCGGGACGTTCACGCCGAATGAGAATTCCATCCGGCTGCCGCTGTCCAGGCTTTCCAATGGGCATGGCGGCAAGTTGCTTGATTCCGGTGACATGACGTTTGTGCTGGGGCATGAACTGCAACACGCCATGTACAGCCCAAACGCAGCTGCTTCCCGTAAGACGTTCGAAACCGCTGCGGCGCAAATAGCCAAGACCACGCACGACTAATCGGACGCGGCGGAGAAGGTTCTAGCAAGTAACCGTGTAGATGAAGCAAGTGCAGAAATTGCAGGCTGGAATGCAATCGTCAGCAGGGTAAACCAGTCAAATCCGCATGCCTCCTTGGAAGATATTTATCGGGAAGCACCCGGCCGCATGCACGACTTCATTGATCGAACTGGCGGAATGCCGCAGTTCAATTACGCGCTCAAGTCCAACCTTACCTTGAACGCAGATATGACGATGCCTGTCACTCCTGCCAACGTTGAGGCGATGGGTGCAAACTTCTTCGACAAGGATGCCAAGAGCACTCGCATCGGCTATACGGGTCAGTCCGACTACGCCAACCACTACGGCCCGTGGGTGGTTGGAACGGCTGCCATCTACGAGCGCCACTACAACAAGCCAAAGCCAGGAGACCCGGAGCAACCGATGATCCTGGACATGCAGCGCTTGGGATTGAAGGAAGAAGTACTGGAGCGCAACGGCATCGACCTGGGCAGCGATACGCGCCCCATGCCTTACCTCGACAGCAGCACGCAGCCGCCAACGCCCGGCCTGTTCCAGCACAGCAAGAATACGCACCTGCATGTCTCGCCCATCACTGCACGCGAGTTGGAACAGGAGCTCCGGGAGCGCGATCCCCAGCTGCCAGGCTCATCAGCTCAGCTTCTTCCGTCAGACCCCGGCCACGTGGATCATTCGCTTTACCAACAGATCAGGGATGGAGTGCAAAAGCTCGATGCCCAGCATGGAAGGCAGTGGGATGCATCAAGTCAGCGCATGACCGCCAGCCTGCTTGCGCTGGCAAAAGAGGAAGGGCTGTCACGGGTGGACCATGTAGTGCTCAACACGCCGACACCTCAATTGGCTGGCGGCGAGAAGGTCTTCATTGTCCAGGGTGCGCTTAATGACCCGGCACACCAGCGCGCCCATATGCCGACCCTGGACGCCGTGCAGACACCAGAGGTCCAGTCGTTCGATCGCCTGCAGGCAATAAACCAGACTCAGGCCCAGGCACGCGAACAGCAGCAGGCGCTGGAGCAGTCGCAGCAAGCCGTTACCCAGGCCGGTCCGTCGATGACGCGTTGAGTTCAACAAGGCAGGATGAAGCCCACACGCCAAGCGCGCCAATCCGCCGTCAGCTACCTCATCGCCGCGGGCGCCGGCGACCAGCACGTGCCCCACGTCCGCCTCAGCGGCCTATGGCTGGAACAACTGGGCTTTGCCATCGGCACCAAGCTGCGCATCACCGCCAGCGCGGGGCAGCTGCTGATGGAGGTGCTGCCGCCGACGGAGGTGCCTGCAAAGCACCTTAGGGCGCGTCGGTGAGCGCTGCTCGCCGCATTCAGCTGAATCCTGTCCGCCGCTAGCCGATCTTGCCAACGGAGAACCACGTGAAGTAATTGCTGCCGCCGCCTGATCTGAGGTCATCAACGTGTTAAATTTCAGCGCTACTCTTAGCGCAGGATAAGGGAGATGGCCCTTCACCTTGGGAAATCCCATGGCCGGCAAGTTAACCAAGGACGTAATGCCTTCCCTCAGGCAACGTTGTTATCAATTGCCCTGCTGGCCCTATGCACCCTTCATGCGGGGTGTGCCCCGAGCACTCCACGCGATCAGTTAGCCATAGCGGCTGCAAAGCCCTCCTCTGAAACCAGGAGCAAAGACGTGACGGAGCGCCTCAAACAAGACGTCGATCGTTTGATCGCAACAGACTTCCAGGATGTTGCCGACGTCAGTACTCAGCTCCAAGCTCAATTTGGACCACGGCACTTAGACGGAGAAAGAGAGCTTCGGGTAAGCGAGCAAGGCGTGCTGGCAGGTAAAAAGGTGCGGCATGTTGAGTTCATTAATGCGACAGATGATCCATCGCGTGGGAAGTTGGTTATCGATTTCTCACCACCTGGCCCGATTTTTATGGAGTCTCCCTGGGTAGACGCTATCCCTTACCCACCTCGTCCAGATGCGCGAGATTCCAGGGCCTATTGGGAGATGACAGTTAACGGCACCAAGGTCATCTTTGGTCTGACGGAAGACCAGTCACACCTAAGCTATATCTCGATCAGCAAACTTTGAGATAAAGCTTGATGAATCAAGCAAGGGAAATGCGTGATGGAAAGTAATGAAGAACAAAAAATTCCACAGCCGAAACAGGTAGGTGCACCATCCAATGGCGCGCTGCCGGCTTCTCCGCTGAAAGATCCAGCATTAGCGCCTCTAATTAACTCTTCGCCTACACTCCAAGCAGGCCTTTCTCAGTTCAAGCGCGATGGCATAGGCGTTGATTGGGGCAGTGCGGGTGGAGGCACTTACCTGGATCCAGGTAAAAAAGTAGTGATTGACCAGAACGCAGCTGGCAAAGGCGAGCGGATTGCCAGATCACTATCGCATGAGATTGGACACCATGGGTTTGCCGAGCCTAAAGATTATTCTTCCAAGCAAGCTTATGTGAATAACATGCTGCGCGGCGAAGCAGCTGCAACGCTCAGTAACGCACTAGTCCGACGCGAGATTCTGAATCACCAGGGGCCGGATATCGGTATTTCTGGAAGTGGCACGAGGCCGCAGCAGTACGAGGCAATTGCAGATCAGCAAATGTCAGGTCACATCACACGCGATGCTGCATTTAACCAGATTGCCCAGGTCTTCAAGACGGAACAACCTTCGGTCGCTCCAAGTAAGACATACGAGCAATATTATGGCGATTACTACGACAAACACATCGTCCCTTGGAAGCTTAAACAGGGGCGGCCGGAGCCCGGAACGGTTGGCGACATCACTACTTCTGATGTGAAGCAGGGTGGCCTTGGACCCGAATCACATCCGGCATCACCGAAGACCGCGTTGTTGCCCTCACAGCCAGGCCATACGGACCACGCACTTTACCAGCAAATCAAGGGTGGCGTGACGCAGCTAGATGCCCAGCACGGCAAAGAGTGGGACGGGGCAAGTCAGCGCATGACCGCCAGCCTGCTTGCGCTGGCAAAAGAGGAAGGGCTGTCACGGGTGGACCATGTAGTGCTCAACAAGCCGACACCTCAATTGGCTGGCGGCGACAAGGTCTTCCTTGTCCAGGGTGCGCTCAATGACCCGGCACATCAGCGCGCCCATATGCCGACCCTGGACGCCGTGCAGACACCAGAGGTCCAGTCGTTCGATCGCCTGCAGGCAATAAACCAGACTCAGGCCCAGGCACGCGAACAGCAGCAGGCGCTGGAGCAGTCCCAGCAAGCCGTCAGCCAGGCTGGTCCGTCGATGACGCGCTGAGTGTTTCGCAACGAGATAACGAGGTCCAAATAACGGTTCCGAAATAACGGTTCCAGGTTCACTTCCACGGCAGCCTGACCTTCGCCAAGCCATCGCGCCCATGCCTGCGCGCGTAGCGGCGCAGATCGGCAGCGATGCTGGCAGTGAAACGACAACGGCCGCAGTACGCGGCCGTTGTCGTTAGATCGGGCAGCCAGGATCGTCTTGACGATTCCCGATTCCCGATTCCCGATTCCCAAATTCCGAAAATCAATGACCGCTGGAGCGCAATCCATCCACATCAAGGATCAGTGCCATACGGCCGTCGCCGATCAGGGTGGCGCCGGCGTAGCCAGGCAGGCCGCGCAGGTCGCGGGGCAGGGGCTTGATCACCACTTCCTCGCGGCCGCGGACTTGGTCCACCACCAGGCCGAAGCGGGTTTCGCCGGCCTGCAGCAGCACCACGGTCAGTAGCGGCGGTTGTTCGGCCGGTACGCCCAGCCAGCGGCGCAGGTCGATCAGCGGTAGGGTATGCGAGCGGCGGTCGAGTACTGCGCGGCCGTCGAACCGTAAAGGGGTCAGGTGCACTTATCAGGCGACGGCGCTCGGCTTGCGCGGCCCGTTTGGAACTGCGCCAGCGGCGCACTTGCAATCTAGGCCCAAGGAGCGTCGAAACTCCTTACGCAGCGGTACCCACCTCCGTAAAAACCGGTGGGTTTTTGTGCCTGCATCCTGCAGGGACAAGCCGACGCAATGCTTGCGTCGGGAGGCGGCGCAACAGAACGAAAATCCGCCAGAAACCATAGCGGAACCGGACGGCCGCAATCTCTTCGATCCGTCGAATCAGTGGCGCGTCATCATTATCCCGAGGCTGGTAATACCAAGTCGATCGACTCTGCTTGACGACCCGCGCAGGCTCGACGAACCTCAACGCGATACCGATCAACCATATGGCCCACGCGCGTCTTGCGCTGCGCGGGCCTTAGAACTTTTTTGACAGCACGTCCTGCAACATGACCTTGTCCAGGCTCAGATCGGCGACCAGCTGCTTGAGCTTGCGGTTCTCTTCCTCAAGCTGGCGTAGTCGGCGCAGTTCGGCAATGCCGAGCCCGCCGAACTTCTTGCGCCACGCATAGAACGTGGCTTGGCTGATGCCCATCTTGCGGCAGATCTCCTCGACCGTGGTGCCGGTCTCGGCCTGCTTAAGGGCGAACGCGATCTGCGCTTCGGTGAACTTGGACTTCTTCATGGCGACGGGCCTGCTTGGGCCTGAGTGTCGCCGCATTTTCTAGTTCTGGCTGGTCCAAGTTATAGGGAGGAGGTCACTTTTACGGGCAGGCGACACGACCACCGCAGCCCGTTGGCGAACCCGAAAAGACCATCGCAGCCGGTGCAATGCAAAAAGGCAATTGATCAGCCGTTTGGCGAAAGTTCGGGAATCTCCCACGTCAATGCTTCGTCGTCCCAAACATGCCTTCGGTGAGGCGATGCGAATCGGAGTGTTCCACGCCAAACTACTTCTGCACCCTACACGGGCGGCAAGCTGCCTGTCGACACGCTCTTTAATCAGTTGAGGCTTGCCAGATTATGGGTACAACTAAGTGATAAGTAATAAGTGATAATTTCCAGATGTTTGGCTAAATTTACATTCTTGTACTAATTCACGCCGATACTCCTATTCATATTAATTCAAAGATTGAGGTGCTAGTGATGCGTGTGGCTAAAAATAATGTGGAACCCGTTGTGTCACTGCTAGTGAATCAGTCCAGCAAAAGTGCCACCACTTCGGCCCAAACGATAGGTGGAGCGAATGGTTCAAATGAAATCTTCTCAGGACTGGCATCTTTTCCAAAGAATGCAAATCGCGCATCATCCAGCAGGAACAATCCGCGAGGATTGGCAGGTATTGCAAAGACTGCCATGAAATATATTGCAGGAGCTGCCGGTGCTGCTTATGTCTACGACAACACCGCCAATCGATTCTTTCTTTCGACAACGTCGCTGCATGATGGTAAGCAAGGATTTACCAGTGACGCTCGCCTGCAGGAAGCGGAGAAAAAGGCAGAGGCTAATTATGCCGAATATCATGCGCATGGATGCCCTGAGAACGTTGAGGTGGCGCGCACTTCATTATGGCCAAAGCTTGTTGGAGAAAATTCTTTCGTCACGATGTTGGATTTTCGCTCGGCTACCAAGGTTCACACGAAAGAATTAATCAAAACCAAGGAAGCTCGTGATTCTATTGCGCTGAATATATCATGCATTCTTGGTGAGCGCATAAAGCCCGCCCTACTCACCAAGTATGGAGTCGCTCAAGCTCCCGTTGATTTCGATATAACCAAGGAGGGTGATTTTGAAGTTAAAAACAAATATTCGCTTTCAGGCGTTCCAAACCACGACAGCGGCTCCTACGGTTATGCATCGCGATCTATTTCCAACCCTTTTATTGAGAAGGGCGAAAAACATCACGCCCAAGCAATCACCAGTGACCGGGCGTTGACACCCAAAGCATGCATCGTCGGATTGCAGCCACTGCTGGAAAATTCCGAATCACTTACCTCGGAAGCCCAGTTCCGGGCCGGCCAGGCACTGCTGATTCTTAGGCCATTGTACTGCAGCCCGAAAACCTGGGGTGATGCTCACAAGGTACTGATGCCATTTCTCGAGGAAAAAGGCTTAGCTTCCTCCCGTGAAAATAAGCGTCTTGGTGAAACTAGGCCATTTAATCGCAATGACATGGAAAAAGGAGTTGCCCGGCGTAATACAAGCGTCGCTGGGCCGCTTCTCCATGAGCTTAACATGGCGATACACAAATCGATTTATAAAAAAGACGAAGACTCGATGAACGATCTTAAGTCTAAAAAATTAAGAGAGATGAAGTATATACCAATTTCTCATTTTAAAGTGAGTGATGATTGCTCCGGTTTCGAGGATTCTTCCGGCTTGGCTGATTCGTTTACCGGATACAACGTGTCGGCGTATATCAATCATGCGCGCCTATTAAGTGGCGAAGATAGACTTTCTAAGCAAGACGTTGTTGCCATAGTTGGATGCCTGAACGCCGTTTACGACAACGCCAGTAGCGAGCGTCACACACTCAGAGAAATTGCGCATGGGTGTTTTGTCGGAGCTGGCTACACAGTGGAGGACGCTGAAGCTTTTTACAAAGACGTATGCAAGAATTCCGCGCGGGAGTTTTATGGCGGAGAAGCGCTTAGAGCGGCCAAGAGCAACTTAAGGAGTGATACGCCCAGGGTTCCGTAGACACTCAAGACCCTCGTTGCGCGTAGCGCCGTTCGAACTCTAAGGATGGTCTGATCAACGCGACCGGAAAACGAAGCAACCGCATCCGCCGCGCTGAGGGCGCTCAAATCGCCGATTTTTTGCCGGTTTCGGCACGTTTGCGGGGTGTTGCCTGGATTACAGGCACAGCTTCCCCGCAGCAGGCATTAACGCTTTGCGCGTCAGCCACAGATTCGATAGTGCAAACAGCGTCAGCACCTGTGCGGTGTTCTTCGCCAAACCGCGATAGCGCACCTTGACGTAACCAAACTGACGCTTGATCACCCGAAACGGGTGTTCCACCTTCGCACGCAGGCTGGCTTTGGTGTGCTCCCAGCGCTTGGCCAACTTCAGTTCGCGCTTATTCTTGATCTGCTTCAGCTTCGAGGGCTTCTCCGCGATCAGGTAGCGCAGCGTGCGCTTGCCCTTCATCTCATCGCGCTTGTCCAGCCCGGTGTAGCCGCTGTCGCCGCTCACAGTGTCTTCCTTGCCGTGCAGCAGCTTGTGCGCCTGCGTGATGTCCGCTGCGTTGGCCGCCGTGCATTCCACGTGGTGCACCAGGCCCGACTCATCGTCCACCCCGATGTGCGCCTTCATCCCGAAGAAGTACTGGTTGCCCTTCTTGGTCTGGTGCATGTCCGGATCGCGCTCGCCATCCTTGTTCTTGGTCGAACTTGGCGCCGCAATGATCGTGGCATCCACGATCGTCCCGCCCCGCAGACTCTGCCCTTTACGCGACAGGTGCGCGTTGACCCGGTTGAACAGCTTGCGCGCCAAATCATGCCGCTCCAGCAAATGCCGGAAGTTGAGAATCGTCGTTTCATCCGGCACCTCATCCAGCCCGCCGATCTTCGCAAAACGGCGCATCGACACCGTGTCGTACAGTGCTTCTTCCGCCGATGGATCGCTCAGTGCGTACCACTGCTGCAAAAAGTGGATGCGCAGCATCGTCTCCAGCCGATACGGCTGTCGCCCCGGCTGCCCCGACTTCGGGTAGTGCGGTTCGATCAGTGCCAGCAGATCCTTCCACGGCACGACCTGGTCCATCTCGGCCAAGAACACCTCACGCCGCGTCCGCTTGCGCTTGCCGTTGTACTCCGCATCGCCGAAGGTCAGTTGCATCGTCGTTGTCCCGTTGCGTCTGTGTGATTGTCGCAGGATCAAGGGGAGTTGTTCAGAGTTTCCCTAAAGGTGACAGGTCGCCGGTTGAACCGGTGCATGTCCCGCTAGTTGTGGCTGTCTCACGCGGCTATTTGAGTTTGTGTCGCAGCTGCCACGGCGCTCTTCCTCCAGATTCAAGGCAATCGCGCCGGTCCGCTTTCAGTTTCGGGTCGGCCCGCTCCAGCACGATGGATGCGCCTGGCGGCGTGCTGATACAGCGCATGGCGTGCCTGGAAGAGGGCCACGTCCTGGACGGCATGCCGTTGCGCGGGGCTGACGTACCCGGTGCCGCTATGGCGATGGTGGTGGTTGTACCACTGCACGAAGGCTGCCGCCCAGTGGCGCGCCGCCTCCAGGTTGGCAGAGCCTGTGTTCGGGAACTCGGGACGATAGATACTTGGCCGTGCGAAACAACGATTCGACGAACGCATTGTCATCGCTCACCCGTGGGCGCGAGGACGAGGGCTCGATGCCCAGCCAGTGCAGCATCGCCATCACCGTGGTGGCCTTGAACGAAGCACCGTTGTCCCCGGCCGTCGCCAAACCATCGCGCCCATGCCTGCGCGCGTAGTGGCGCAGATCGGCAGCGAGGCTGGTAGTGAAACGACAGCGGCCGCAGTACGCGGCCGTTGTCGTTAGATCAGGCAACCAGGATCGTCTTGCCGATTCCCAAATCCCGATCCCGAAAATCAATGATCGCTGGAGCGCAATCCATCCACATCCAGAATCAGCGCCATGCGGCCGTCGCCGATCAGGGTGGCGCCGGCGTATCCGGGTAGGCCGCGCAGGGCGCGTGGCAGTGGTTTGATCACCACTTCCTCGCGGCCGCGGACTTGGTCCACCACCAGGCCGAAGCGGGTTTCGCCGGCCTGCAGCAGCACCACGGTCAGTAGCGGCGGTTGTTCGGCCGGTACGCCCAGCCAGCGGCGCAGGTCGATCAGCGGCAGGGTATGCGAGCGGCGGTCGAGCACCGCGCGGCCGTCGAACCAGCCCAGCGAGGTCTGCGGTGCGTGTAGCACTTCGACCACGCGGGCCAGCGGCAGTGCGTAAACCGCTTCGCCGGCCTGCACCAGCAGAGTCGGCAAGATCGCCAGGGTCAGCGGCACGCGGATCATGAAGCGGCTGCCGCGGCCCAGTTCGGACTGGATCTGGATCTGCCCGCTGAGTTCGCGGATGCGCGACTGCACCACATCCATGCCGACGCCGCGGCCGGAGATGTCGGTGACTTCCACCTTGGTCGAAAAACCCGGCATGAAAATGAGGTGCAAGCACTCGTCGGTGCTCAGGCGGGCGGCGGCTTCGGCGTCGATCAAGCCCTTGTTGCGTGCGATTTCGCGCAGGCGTTCCGGGTCGATGCCAGCGCCGTCGTCTTGAATTTCGATGCTGACGTAATCGCCTTCCTGCTGCGCCGAAAGGCGCACATGGCCGCTACGCGGTTTGCCGGTGGCTTCGCGCAGGGCCGGCGATTCGATGCCGTGGTCGATGGCGTTGCGCACCAAGTGCACCAACGGGTCGGCCAGCGCTTCGACCAGGTTGCGGTCCAGTTCTGTTTCGGCGCCGATCAGTTCCAGTTCCACTTCCTTGGACAAGGTGCGCGCCACATCGCGGGCGACCTTGGGGAAGCGGGCGAACACTTTGCTCACCGGTTGCATGCGGGTGCGCATGACCGCGGTCTGCAAGCGTGCGGTGGCGATGTCCAGCGTGCTGACCGCGCGGTCGAGTTCTTCGTCGCGCAGGCGGGTACGCAAGGTCTTCAAACGGTTGCGCGAAAGCACCAGTTCGCCGATCAAGTTGACGATTGCGTCCAGGCGCTTGGTGTCCACGCGCACGGTCTGTTCGGCTTCAGCGCCGCTCTTGGCCGCGGCCTTGCCGGCCGCCTTGGGGGCGGGCGCATGCGCGTCTTCGCCATGGGCGGCAGCCACCGGCTTGGCAGCCGTTGCCTGCGGTGCGGCCTTGACCGCTGGCGGGCCACTTTTGGCATCGAACTGTGCAATCAAACTGGCCGGCGCGTGCGGCACGGTCTCGCCGGAGCCCATGGCATCCAGCATGGCCTGCAGATAATCCAGCGACTGCTGCGCGGCATCGAAGTGATGCGCCTGCAGCACCGCCTGGCCGGAGCGCGCCATGCCGAGGGTTTCTTCAGCGGCGTGGCACAGCTCCACCATGGGCTTGATCGCCAGAAAGCCGGCGCCGCCCTTGAGCGTGTGGAAGCCGCGGAACACCGCGTTGAGCTGGTCGGCTTCTTCTGGCGCCTGTTCCAGCGACACCAGCTGTTCGCCGAGGCGATCCAGGATTTCCTGGGCCTCGACGATGAAATCGGCAGCAATATCGTCTGGAACAGCACTCATGGTTACAGCCCCAATCCGGACAGCAGGTCGTCGGCGTCGTCTTGCGACACCGCATGACGGTCCAGGCCCTTGACTGCAGGACCGGCAAGACCGCCGTCGTCTTTCTTCGGCTCGGTGCTCTTCGGCGGCAGGCCGAGCGCACCGAAGCCCTCATGCACGCGCCGCACGATGCCGGCCACGCGACGGATGATCTGCCCGCTCAGATCCTGGTAGCTCTGCGCCAGCGAGAGTTCGGTCAGGTTATGGCGCATCTTTTCCAACAACGCGCCCTGGTCCTGGTTCAGACCGCCGTCGCGCAACTGGTTGGCCAGTTCGCGGCATTCTTCGACCAGATCCAGCGTGCGATGGCTGGCCTTTTCGGTCATTTCCACCACGTGGTCCAGGCGCGAACAGGCATCGTCCAGCTCGCCGGCTTCTTCAGGCACGGTGGGCAGTTCGCCCAATGCCTGGCCGAGTTCGCGTGCGAGCCGGCTCAGGCCCTGCATCATCGGACGCGTACGCAGAGCGGCGAGGTGATCGACCTCGCGCTTCCACGCTGCTTCGTCACCGCTTTCCAGTGCGTCGAGCGCGCCTTGCAGGCGGTCGATCAACGCGGCGCGTTCGGCATTGGTTTCCACGGTGGCGTTCATCAGGCGGTGGCCGCCAGACGTTCGAACACCTTGCCCAGCTTTTCTTCCAGCGTCTGCGCAGTGAACGGCTTGATGATGTAGCCATTCACGCCGCACTGCGCGGCTTCGATGATCTGCTCGCGCTTGGCTTCGGCAGTCACCATCATCACTGGCAGGTGCTTGAGCTTGGCGTCGGCGCGGATGTTGCGCAGCAGGTCGATGCCGGTCATGCCGGGCATGTTCCAGTCGGTGACCACGAAATCGAACGGGCCAGCACGCAATGCCGCCAGGGCGCTGTTGCCGTCTTCGGCCTCTGCGGTATTGGTGAAGCCGAGATCGCCCAACAGATTCTTGACGATACGTCGCATCGTCGAGAAGTCGTCCACGATCAGGATCCGCATGTTCTTGTTCACATCAAGCTCCTAACACGAAAAATACGCGAAAAAATTATTCGTCAATTTCGACACCGGCGTCGGCCAGTTCGAAGACTTTGAGGCGGCCCCGCAAACGCACCACTGCCTGGCCGTGGATCTGGCAGACGCGCGATTCGCTGACACCGAGCACGGCGCCGATTTCTTTCAGATTCAATTCTTGTTCGTAGTACAGCGACAGCACCAGCTGCTCGCGCTCGGGCAATTGGCCGATGGCCTTGCCCAGTTCGCGGCCGAATTCGCCACGCTCCATCATCTGCTGCGGGTTGGGGCCACCCTTGGCGGTGGTGTCCAGCTCGCCGTGATCTTCGATGCGCGATTCCAGGCTCAGCACCTGGCCACGCGCGGCATCTTCCATCAGACGCAGATAATCGAGCAGCGGCATTTCCATCGCGGCGGCCACTTCGGTGGCGGCGGCGGCGCGGCCGGTGTTCTGTTCGATCTTGCGCACGGCAGCAGCCGCATCGCGGGCGCGGCGATGCACCGAGCGCGGCACCCAGTCGCCACGACGAATTTCGTCGATCATCGAGCCGCGGATACGGATCGAGGCGTAGGTTTCGAACGAAGCGCCCTGTTCGGAGTCGTAACTGCGCGAGGCTTCGATCAGGCCGATCATGCCGGCCTGGATCAGGTCGTCCACTTCCACGCTGGCCGGCAGACGTGCCGCCAGATGGTGAGCGATGCGGCGAACCAGGTCGGCATGCTGGGTCACCACGTCGTTGGCGTTGTTGCGCTGCACGGCGCGGTACTGCGCGCTGGCCGTGGTGGCGGTAGCGGTGCTCATGCGGCCACTCCCCGTTGGATGATGCGTTCGACAAAGAACTCGACGTTGCCGCGCGGCACGGTGGGAGCCTGCCAGCGCGAGGTACGGCGTGCGATTTCTGCGATGGCCTGCGCCGACGGACTGGCGGGGTAGGCTTTGATGACGGGTTGCTGACGTTGCACCGACAGGCGCAACCAGTCGTCCTGCGGCACGTGGCCGAGGTAGTTCAGCGACACATCGCCCAGGAACTTTTCGCACACGCGCGAGAGCTTGTCGTACAGCAGGCGACCTTCGTTGGGGTCGCGCACCATGTTGGCGATGATCTGCAGACGGTCCACGCCGCGTTCGCGGGAGAGCACCTTGATCAGCGCGTAGGCATCGGTGATCGATGCCGGTTCGTCGCAGACCACCACCACGGTGTCCTGGGCGGCCTGACAGAAGGTCAGCACGCTGTCGGTGATGCCGGCGGCGGTGTCGATGACCATCACGTCCAGGTCGCGTTCCAGTTCGGAGAACACATTGACCAGGCCGATGTGCTGGGCCGGGGCCAGTTCGGCCATGTGGCGGCGACCGGACGCAGCCGGTACCACCAGCACGCCGCCGGGGCCTTCGATGATCACTTCATCAAGTGTGCAACGCCCGGCAATCAGGTCGGCCAGGGTGTACTTGGGCGAGAGTCCCAAGACCACATCCAGGTTGGCCAGGCCGAGGTCGGCGTCCAGCAGCAGCGTGCGTTTGCCCATGTCGGCAAGCGCCACGGCCAGGTTGGCGGAGATGTTGGTTTTACCCACGCCACCCTTGCCACCGGTCACGGCAATAGTGCGCACCGGGCCCAAAGGCTCGGGACGGGTCGCCGACAGGGGGAAGGCGTTGGTCAGCTTGGCGTATTCACGCGACTGCATGGTTGTGCTCCGGAGTACAGGGCTTATCGGCAGCGCGCCGCAAATCTTCAAGACGAAGAACGAGACTGGCGGCATTGGCGCGGTGCAGGTCGTCAGGGACCCGCTGTCCGTCAGTCACCCAGGTGATGGGCATTTGGTGGTCGACCACCACCGACAAGGCGCTGCCGAAGCGGCCGGTCTCGTCGAGTTTGGTCAGCACCACGCCTTGAGGTTTGGCGTGGGCGAAGCGGCGTACGACCTCGTCGAGGTCGGAAAAATGGGCGTTGGCAGGCAGCACCAGCAGCGAGGTGACCTGCTGGGCGGCGCGTAGCCAGTTCAGCTGGGCAGCCAGGGCGCGGTCGCGCTGGCCCATGCCGGCGGTGTCGATCAGCACCAGCTTGTAGTCGCGCAGGCGCTCGAGCAGTTCCAGCAGGCTTTCGGCGCTGTCGGCTTCGTGCACCGCGATGCCGAGCTGACGGCCGTAGCTGTGCAGCTGCTCGCGGCCGCCGACACGCTGGGTGTCGGTGGTGACCAGTGCCACGTCGCGCGGGGCGTGCTGGGCAGCGAAGCGCTGGGCCAGCTTGGCAATGGTGGTGGTCTTGCCGGCGCCGGTCGGGCCGACCAGGGCGATCACGCCGCCACGTTCCAGCGGGTCGACCGGGGCTACCGGCAGACGCTTGGACAGCAAGCCCAGCATCAGGCCGCGGCCACGGTGCAATTCGGTATCGGCCGGGATCTGTAGGGCCACGTCGCGGATCAGGCCGGCGTCGAAACCGTAGTCGTCCATCAGCTCCAGAGCTTGGGCACGCACCGGTGAGCCGCGCAGGCGCTCGTCGGTGAGGCGGTTCATTTCGCGCTCGATCATCTGACGCATCAGCGCCAGCTCGCCGCGCAGCTGCTTGAGTTCTTCATCGTTCTGCGGTGCCGGGGCGGCGGCAACCGGCACCGCGGCCAGGGCGACCGGGGCTGTCACGATCGGCGGCAGTGAGGCCGGCGGCAGGATCTGCGGCAGAGCGTCATCCAGATCGAAGTCGGCTTCGTCGTCGCGCTCGTCTTCGTTGTGGCCATAACCGGCATGCACGGCAAGCGCAGCGGCCATGACCGGGCTGGCAGCCTGCGCCGGGGCGGCCTGCACGGCCGGGCGCTGCACCGGAGCGGTGGTCAAAAAGTCGGCGAACAATTGTTCCGGGACGGCCGACAGCGCATGTTCCTGGCGCGGTGCGGTGGTGACGGCAACCGCGTGGGCCAGTGCCTGGGCGGCCGGCGAGGGGATGGAAGCGGTGCGCACCGGGGCGGCGGCCGGCGTCTGGCGCGGCACGTTGACCGGCTGACGCAGCGCCATCGCGGCGATCATGTCTTCAGCGGCGCTGGCAACGCGCTGGCGCTGGCTCACGCTGGCATCGGCAGCCGGGTTGAGCGGCGCATGCACCGGTGCGGCGGGCTTGGCCGGGGCTTGCGCGGCAGGCGCCTGCTGGATCGGGGCCGGCTCTTGATGTGCGGCGACCGGCGTCTCGGAGCGCGCGGTTTCCAGGGCGCGCTGCACGAGTTCTTCGTCGTAGTTGCTGGCAGCGACGATCTCGATGCCTTCAGCGGTACGGCGGTTGGACAGGATCACTGCGTCCGGGCCGTGTTCTTCACGCACCATGCGGAAAGCGGTGCGCATGTCCGGGGCAACGAAGCGTTTGATTTTCATGCGAAGTGCCTCCAGGAACGGGACCCGCCGGACGCCGGACGGGTGCACGATGAATGTGGGTGTGTTGCCAGCGTCATGAGTTGCCTGTCCCGGTCGTTGTTCCAAGTCTTGCGTTCGCTCCGGAGCGGTGCTGCTGCTGCGGTGTCGGCAGAGCTAATGCATGCGGTGTGCCAAAACGCGCCGTGCTGGGTTTCCGGCGCCGGAAGAGGGCGGGTCGCGACAGCGGCGACGCAATGCGTACGGCTCGGCTGGTGGTTCAAGTCACTGGATTGACTAGCTTTTTCCCAGGATATTGAAACGCTGGCGGCAGCGTGCGGGCAGATTTGGCGGGCGAGCCGGTCTTACCCGTATGGCACCTGCAGCCCTCAGGCATGGCCAGCGCCATGCAATCGATTGGAGCGCCAGACCAGTGGCGGCTTTCCGACGCCGGCTGTGGTGGTCGATTGCCGTCCGGTCGCCGGTCCTGGCGGCGTGACGCCTGCCAGGTACCGGCGTGTCGTAGAAGCGCACCCGGGCGCGACGGGTTTTACCGGCAAAGCCCGGTCGCGCCCAGGTGCGCTCCTACGGTGTGCACCAGTCGACGGACACCTTCCAGCATCTCTGGGATGTCTTGGTCATGCCAACATCTCGCCTCATGGCAGGCGAGGGGATGACCCTCGGCGGCAACGCGTCGCTGGATTACCAGCATGTCGTAGGAGCGCGCTTGGGCACGATAGGCCTTGCTGGTAAAACCCGACGCGCCCGGGTGCGCTTCTAAAGCGTGTGTTGCTTGACGGACACGTTTGGACGTCTGCGGGACTCAGCTAATCGTACCGACCAGCTTCAAACGCTTGTCTTCCGGCACTTCGCTATACGCCAGCACCGACAGGCTGG
This sequence comes from Xanthomonas vasicola pv. musacearum NCPPB 4379, assembly GCF_000277895.2. NCBI lineage: Bacteria > Pseudomonadati > Pseudomonadota > Gammaproteobacteria > Lysobacterales > Lysobacteraceae > Xanthomonas > Xanthomonas vasicola. Next base: position 2,164,758 of record NZ_CP034655.1, read on the forward strand.
GCACGCTGTGGCGGACCAGACGGGCCAGCGCGGCGCGGACCTGGGCGGGCACCAGCACCACCGCCGGTTCGTTACGGGCTTCTTGTTTGCCCACGCATTCGGCCAGGCTCTGGTGCAGGCGTTCGGCCAGGCCCGGTTCCAGCGCCACGCCATTGCCTTGGGTGGATTCCTGCAGCACGCGTTCCAGCTGCGGGGCCAGGGTGAACACCGGCAGCTCGACCGACATGCCGGCGATTTCCTGCACGATGAAGCGGCCCAGCGAGGTGCGCACAGCGGCGGTAAGAGCGGCCGGGTCCTGGCTGTGCGGGGCGTGCTCGACCAGCGCTTCGACGATCTTGCGCAGCTGGCGCACCGGAATCTTCTCGATCAGCAGGTTCTGCAGCACGCGCACCACCACAGATAGCGGCAGCGCCTTCGGGGTAAGGTCTTCGACCATCTTCGGCGCGGTCTTGGCCAAGGTGGCCAGCAACTGCTGCACTTCCTCGTGGCCGAGCAGTTCCGGGGCGTGTTCGCGGATCAGGTGCGACAGATGGGTGGCGACCACGGTGGCCGGGTCGACCACGGTGTAGCCCATCGATTCGGCATAGGCGCGCTGATGCGGCTGGATCCAGGTGGCGTCCAGGCCGAATGCCGGGTCCTTGCCGGGGATGCCGTCGAGCTGGCCGAGCGCGCCGCCTGGGTCCAGCGCCAGTTCGCGGTCGGAATAGATTTCTGCGGTGGCCACCGGCACGCCGTGCACCAGCAAGCGGTAGGCGTTGGCCGACAGTTCCAGGTTGTCGCGGATGTGTACCGGCGGCACCAGAAAGCCGATGTCCTGGGTGAGCTTGCGGCGCACGCCCTTGATGCGCGCCATCAGCTCGCCGCCCTGGTTCTTGTCCACCAGCGGGATCAGCCGGTAGCCCACTTCCAGGCCCAGCGGGTCGATCGGGCGCAGCTCGTCCCAGCTCAGTTCAGCGCTCGCCTGGGCGGCAGTGGCGGCCGCGGCAGCCTTCGGGTCGGTCGCGGGATCGCCGGTTGGTGCAACCACCAGGCTGCGCTTGTACATTTTCCAGGCGATCACGCCCAGGATCAGGCCGAGCGTCAAAAACGCGACGTTCGGCATGCCCGGCACCAGGCCGACCAGGCCCAGGATGGCCGCCGCCACTGCCAGTGCGCGGTGCTGGCCGAACACCTGGCTCATCATGGCGCCGCGCATGTCCTGCGCACGCGAAGCGCGGGTTACCAGCAAGGCGACCGACGATGACACCAGCAAGGCCGGCAGCTGCGCTACCAAGCCGTCGCCGATCGACAGCAGGGTGTAGGTGGACGCGGCATCCATGAAGCTCATGCCGTGCTGGAGCATGCCCACCGCCATGCCGCCGATGAGGTTGATGAACAGGATCATGATCGCGGCGATGGCGTCGCCGCGGATGAACTTGTTGGCACCGTCCATCGCGCCGTAGAAGTCGGCTTCTTCGCGCACTTCTTCGCGGCGGGCCTTGGCTTCCTCACGCGTCAGCAAACCGGCGTTGAGGTCGGCGTCGATCGCCATCTGCTTGCCGGGCATGGCGTCCAGGATGAAGCGCGCGGTCACTTCCGACACGCGCCCGGCGCCCTTTGTGATGACCACGAAGTTGATGATGGTCAGGATTGCGAACACCACGATACCGACGGCGTAATTGCCGCCGATCACGAACTGGCCGAAAGCCTCGATCACCTTACCGGCTGCGGCGTGGCCGTCCTGGCCGTTGATCAGGATCACGCGGCTGGAGGCGACGTTGAGCGCCAGGCGCAGCATCGTGGTCATCAACAGCACGATGGGGAAAATGGTGAATTCCAGCGGGCGTTGCACGTACACCACCGCCAGCAGCACCATCAGCGAGATGGCGATGTTGAAGGTGAACAACGCATCCAGCACCGGTGCGGCCAGCGGCACCATCAGCATGGCGAGCATGGCCATCAAGGCCAGCGGGGCGCCCAGGCCGTTGCGCAGCAACTCCATGACGCGGCGGGCATTCATCGGGGCGGGGCGGGCGCTCATGCGCCGGCTCCCTTACCGAACTCATCCACTTCAAGCGACGGCAATTCCGGCATCGGGCCGCCGTTCCAGCCACGCAGCTGGTAGACGTAGGAAAGGACCTGGGCCACGACGGAATAGAGTCTCACAGGAATTTCCTTGCCGATTTGCGCTTCCCTATACAAGGCGCGTGCCAAAGGCGGTGCGGTGACGATCGCAACGCGGTGCTGCTCGCCGGTTTCGCGGATGCGGAAGGCCATTTCGTCCACGCCTTTGGCCACCACGATCGGGGCGCGCATCTTGCCGCCTTCGTACTTGAGCGCTACCGCGTAGTGGGTGGGATTCATCAGCACCACGTCGGCCTTGGGCACCGCTTCCATCATCTGGCGCTGCGACATCTGCATCTGCATCTGGCGGATGCGGCCCTTCACTTCGGGGCTGCCCTCGCTTTCCTTCATCTCGCGCTTGATCTCTTCGCGCGTCATCTTCAGCTTCCGCATCCAGTTCCACTTCTGGTACGGCGCATCGACGGCGGCCAGCAGCACCAATGCGCCGGCGGTGTAGAACAGCAGGCTCTTGGTGAAGTCCAGGCCGTTGCCGACCGCCTGTTCCAGCGGCTGGCTCACCAGCGCGCGTAAACCAGGCAGGCTCTTGGAGATGCAGAAACTGGCGGCCAGGCCGACGAACAACAGGCGCAGCACCGACTTGACCAGCTCGGCCAGGCTATTGCTGCCCCACATGCGCTTGATCCCGTTGGCCGGGTTGAGCTTGGTGAGGTCGGGCATGATCGCCTTGCTGGAAAAGTGCAGGCCGCTCATCAGCAGCGGGCCGGCCAGGCCGGCGGCCAGGCAGATGCCGATCAACGGCAGCATCACCCACAGCAACTGCAGCAGCAGATCGCCGAAATGGCCGAACAGCGCCATCGGGTTTGCGCGCATCGTCGGGTCCGGGCTGAGCGCGGTCTTCATCCAGACCGTGGCGCGATCGCCGATACCGCGGGCCAGCGCCATCAACGCGAATACGCCGGCACCGAACACGGCCGCCGTCGACAGTTCCCGCGACTGCGGGATGTTGCCCTGCTCACGGGCTTCGCGCAGGCGTTTTTCGGTGGGAAGCTCTGTACGCTCGCCGCCGTCTTCGGACTCGGACATGAAGGTGCCGGTGGGGGATTAGCCCAGCTGATGCAAGCCGCGTTCCAGTTTGTGGAGCTGGGAATCGGGAATCGGGATTGGGGGAATCGGAAAAGCGATCGCTGCGGTTGGAATTGCGGCGTGTTGGGGCTGCGTAGTGAGGAGGGCAGCGCATCGGAGCTGGTACGTTTCTGCGGCAGTCCAGATCGATGCGTGGCCAGGGCGTCGCTGAGCCTGGAGGCTGGGTGGGCGGTCGCTCGACGCCGTTTGTTGCTCAGCTCGCCAGGTGGCGTGGGCCGTCGCGCTGGGCGACCACGGTGGCGATGAAGCGTTCGGCGTCCATCGGGCGGCCCAGCAGATAGCCCTGCAGCTGGTCGCAGCCCAGCCGTTCCAGGGTATTGCGCTGGGCGGTGGTTTCCACGCCTTCGGCCACCACCTGCAGACGCATGGTGTGGGCCAGCGCCACCACGGCGGCCACGATGGCGATGTCTTCGGCACTGCTGTCCATGGCCTGCACGAAGCTGCGGTCGATCTTGAGCTCGTGCGCCGGCAGCTTGCGCAGGTACAGCAGGTTGGAATAGCCGGTGCCGAAGTCGTCGATGGCGATGTGCACGCCCAGCGCGTTGAGCTGGACCAGGGTGCGCAGGCAGGCCTCGGCGTCGCGCATGGCCATGGTTTCGGTGATTTCCAGGGTGAGCTGGCCCGGTGCCAGCGTGAACTCGCTGAGCGTGGTGGCCACTTCGTCCAGCAAGCTGGGCGAGGCCAGTTGCAGGGCCGACAGGTTGACCGCCACCCGCCAGTCGCCGTGCCCGGCCTGCCGCCAGTCGCGCATCTGGCGGCAGGCTTGCCGCAGCACCCAACTGCCGAGCAGGCCGATCATGCCGCTGCGCTCGGCCAGCGGGATAAAGCTGTCCGGCGGCACCAGGCCGCGTTCGGGGTGCTGCCAGCGGATCAGTGCTTCAGCGCCGATCGGGCGGCCATCCTCGGCGCAGTATTTGGGCTGGTAATGCAGCACGAACTGGCCCAGCTCCAGCGCGCGCGGCAGTTCCTGCAGCAACTGCAGGCGGTCGCGGGTGGTGGCCGTCATCGAGCGTTCGAAAAAGCTGTAGCGGTTGCGGCCGGCGTGCTTGGCGTGGTTCATCGCCGCGTCGGCATGCGTCAGGAGCTGGGGACCGCTGTTGGCGTCTTCAGGGTACAGCGCAATGCCGCTGCTGCTGCTCAGCCGCAACTCGTGGTTGGAGATCAGAAACGGCACCGCCAGGTCTTGTACCACATGCGCAGCGAGCGCGGCGGCATCTTCCGGGTCGGCGATGTCGGCCACCAGTACAAACTCGTCCGCGCCCAGCCGCGCCAGGCTGCCGTTCGCACGCCGGTGCGCGTTCAAGCGTTCGGCCACTACCACCAGCAGGCGGTCGCCCAGCTGATGGCCGTAGCCGTCGTTGATCACTTTGAAGCCGTCCAGGTTGATCAGCATCACCGCAAAGCGCTGCCCGTCGCGCTGGGCGCGTTCGATGTTCTGCAGGAGATGCTCGTGCAGCAGTACGCGGTTGGGCAGGCGGGTGAGTGGGTCGTGAAGCGCCGCCAGAGCGAGGTCGGCATTGGCCTTGGCCAGCGATTGCGCCAGCACGTCGGTCCGCTGCTGAAAGCGGACCGATAGCAACGAGATGATCAGTGCCAGCATCAGCAAGACAAGAGTTACCAGCACCACCGCCACCGCCGGCCACGACAACGGCAGATGCGTATCGGCGACCGCGCCACACATGCTGCCGGGCGCGAACTGGGCGGCGGCCATGCCGGTGTAATGCATGCCCACGATCGCGCCGCCCATGATCAAGGCGGCGATCAGGCGCAAGCTGGAGCGGCGCCCGTGGTGGCGCAGCCGGAACGCGATCCACAACGCGGCGGCAGAGGCGCCGATGCCGATGGAGATCGACAACCCGAACAGCAGCGGGTCATAGCGAATGGACGGCACCATGCGCAGCGCGCCCATGCCCATGTAATGCATCAGCGCAATGCCCAACCCCATCAACAGCGCACCCAGGCCGAGCCGTCGCCACGGCAGATCCGCGCGCGAGCTCAGCCAGAGGGCTAGCGCCGAGGCCAGGATTGCCGCCAGCATCGAGTAGAGCGTCAATGCCAGGTCGTAGCCCACTGGAATCGGCAGGCGGAACGCCAGCATGCCGATAACGTGCATCGACCAGATGCCAATTCCCATGGCAATGGCGCCGCCCACCAGCCACGCGGCTGCGATGCCGCCACGGCTGGCGGTCATATGTGCGGCCAGTTGCAGCGCGGTGAAGGAGGCCACCACGGCCACCACCAGCGACAGCATCACCATGCCAAGGTTGTAGGTTCCGACCACCTATCCAATTCCCACGTCGAAAGACGCGTTGCCCCAGACCTAGCGACCCCTTGCGCAACTTCTTGAGCGCAGGGGAGCGGCCGATGTCATCAACGGTGCGTTGCCACCAGGATACGGCACGCTTGAACCTGCTGCGGCCGACCGGCGTGCGCTGGCGACATGCGCAATCACAGCGCGTTCGCGCGTTTCAACTGCCGGCGTGCCGGGTATCGGCACTGGACGCGTGTGCGCTACATCCTTTGCGCGTGAGCTGGCATGGCGTGGTAGCTGCCTGCGCAGCTCATGCCACCGAACTTTCCGGTTCTTCCGGTTCGATGCGATTACGGCCGGAACGCTTGGCGCGATACAGCGCCTCGTCGGCACGCGCCAGCAACGAAGCGGCAGTGTCGCCGACGCGATACCAGGACACGCCCACCGAGCAGGTCACCTGCAGTGGGCGTGCGGTACCCACCTCGTACGGGGCCAGGCTGAGCGCTTCGTGGATGGCACGCAGCCGGTGCTGGCTCTGTTGGGTCATGCCCGGCAATAACAGCAGCAATTCTTCACCGCCGTAGCGGCCCACCTTGTCCGAATCGCGCAGGCAGGCCGTCAGCCGTGCGCCCACCTTGGCCAGCACCGCATCGCCGACCAGATGCCCGTGTCCATCGTTGACCTGTTTGAAGTGATCCAGATCGATCAGCACCACCGCCAGTGGATGCTCGCCGTGCGCGCAGCCCTGCAGTTCTTCGGCCATCGCTTCCAGGATGCCGGAGCGATTGAGCAGGCCGGTCAACGCGTCGTGGCTGGCCTTCAAGGCCAATGCCGCACGTGCGCTTTCCAGTTCGCGTTTTTCGCGCTCCAGCTGGTAAGTGCGCTCGGCCACCAATTCGGCCAGCATGCGTTCGCGCGCTACCAGATGGCGATGCCGCCAGCGCCACAGGCCGATCAGCAGACCGCTGCCGATCAACACATACAACGCGATCGCCGGCGGGCTGCGCCACCACAGGGGCGCAACCGCAAAGGGTAGATCCGCGATCGGCGATACGGTGCGACGGTAGCGGTCCAGCACCTGGACCTGCAGGCGGAAATGCCCGGAGGGCAGCGGCGGCTGGTCGATGGACAGGTTGTCGCTCTGAATCCATTGGTCGTGCAGGCCAAGCAGGCGATAACGCACGGTCAGGCGGCTGGGGTCGTCGTAGACTTCCATGGTCGACAATTCGATATGCAGGGGTCGATCGCTCCAGCCCAGCAGTTGCCCGCGCTGCACCGGCATGCCGCCGCGGCTGAGGCTGTCGATATGTACGCTCGGCTGGCGCTCGTCGAACAGGCGCGCCGGGTCGCTTAGGTGGCTCACTCCGCGTGCGGTGCCGATCCAGATCGAGCCATCCGGATCTTCGGCAAACGCCGCCTCGGAGACGTCATCCCAAATCAACCCCTGCGACTGCGATAGATGCGCCCATCGCTCACCGTCGTAGACCTCCACGCCGCCCGCATGGCCCACCCAGACCCGGCCGGCGCTGTCGCCACGCAGCAGGTAGACGCTGACATCGCGCAGCGCATCATCGCGGATTTCCTGCAGGTCCAGGCTGCCGCGCAACAACATGCCGTGCCACAGGCCGGGGCGATAGAAGGCCAGCCACACCTCACCGCTGTCGCTGATGTGGAACTTGCTGATCCATGGCTCGGGCGCGCCGCCGTTGACCTTGACCTTGACCTTGGACCATTGCCCATTCTGCAATCGGAACAAGCCGTTGGCGGTAGAGACCCACAGCGTTCCGTCGGCGGTTTGCTGGACATCGGTGCAGGCGATGGCAGGCATGTCGGCCACGGCCTGCATGCTGCCGCCGTCGAGCGGGTGCTCGATCACGAACAGGCCACCGGCACTCAGCATCCACAACCGGCCCTGGCGGTCGATCAGCAGGCGACGCCCAGCGCGAGGCAGTCTGGCGATTTCCGCGCTGTGCCCGTCCGGCCACGTGCGGCGCAGGAAACCGGCCTGAGGGTCCACAGACTGCCGTCCTGGCTGCGCTGCATGCCCACGATCTGGATGCCGGCGTTATGCAGGGCCGGGACGAAGCGTCCATCCGGATCGGTCTGGCGGCCGATGCCGTGCTCATTGCCGACCAGCAGCGCGCCTTGCACGTCGCGGGCGATCGACCAGGTCGGCGCGGCCGGCATGCCTTGCGAGGCGTCCCAGTTTTCGATCCATTCGTAGCCGGCCCAGCGCACCAGACCTTCGCCATCGACGGTCATCCAGACATCGCCGTCGCGGTCCACCACGATCGCATCGCTGCTGCCGGGTGGTAGCCCATTGTCCGCGCCAAAGCTGCGCCAGTGGCCGTCTTCCCAACGCACCAGGCCGTCGTTACGACGCACCAGCACGCGTCCCTCGCGGTCCATCACCAGCGGCGCCGGCCGCCCGACCGTGCTGCCATCCAGCAGCGGGAGCGAGCGAACACTGAAGGTAGTCGCCCCGGGGGCGCGATAGAGCAGGGCGCCGGCACCGCGCACCCATAGCCCGCCGTCGCGGTCGCGCAAAACGCTGTACCAACGGTCGTCCGGCACCCCATGTTCGGGCCCGAACACCTCCACCTTGCGCTGCGCATCGATGGCGCACAGCTTGCGTGCGCAACCCGCCCACAGCGTGTTGCCATCCACCGACAGGGTGAACACCTTGGACAACTCGGGAACGCGCACGCGGGTTGCGGTATCCAGCAACGGTTGGCTCTGCCAGTGGCCGTTGGCGCGGGGCTGCAGGATTTCCAGACCCCCGCCATTGGCCAGCACCGTGCCCCAGGGCAGGCTGGCGAGCTGCATCTCGTCCTGCAGGTGCTGGGCTTCATCCGGCGCCAGTTTGCGGAACCCGTGTTCGTCGCCGACGAACAAGGCTTGGAACCCTGCCACCCACAACCGCCCATCGGCGGTTTCGGTCATCGAAGTGGTGGGCTCGTTGCGCAAGCCATCCAGCTGAATCTGTTGAAAGATGCGCCCGTTATAGCGATACAGCCCGCTCTCGGTGCACACCCACAGCAAGGTGGCGCGGGTCTGCAGCAGGCAGGTGCCTGCAAGCCCGAGCAGGCCTTGGTCGTGGGCATAGCGCCGGATGCTGATGCTCTGCGCGCCAGCCAGATTCGCCACCGCCAGCAACGCCAACAGCAACACCACGGCAAACGGTGCACGCCGGTGCGACGACCTCCATTGGCGCTGCTGAAACCCCACGGACGTTGCAATCTCCCACGCATCGGCGCATGCGGTCCGCGCCCCTCGCGCGGTGTCTCACGCTTGCCATTGGCAGCCCCCAAAAGCAGGCCGCATGGGAACAACTAGCGGCTGCTAACGCGTATTTCTTTAATGCTTCAGCAAGCATGACGGTGTGAGGATCCGGCGAACGCGGCTGTTCGCTGGATGGTGGTGTACGGCGCTGGTCACATGTGTGCGCACGCTTGACCCATACGCAATCCCTGTAGGAGTTTCCAAAAGCGCGTAGCAGTACGATGCGTGGTGAGTGCTGACCTGCCTTAGGCGTTTGCGTTGGGTGGATTGCAACGCACGGCTACGTCACCTGTGGTGCTGCCGGTCCAGCGTCAAGACCTGCCGTCACTCCTGGTCAAAACTATCCAGCGGCACGTGGTCGTAATCGATCCGATTGCGGCCACTGCGCTTGGCGCTGTACAGGGCGGCGTCGGCGCGCGCCAGCAGTTGCTCCAGCGTTTCGCCAGGCTGGAACCAGGCCACGCCGATCGAGCAGGTCACGTGCAGCCAGCCGCCATCGATGGGGTAGTCGCCGCAGATGTCGCGGTGCAGGGCTTCCAGCCGATGCGTGGCATCCAGGTTCAACCCCGGCAGCAGCGCCAGCAATTCTTCGCCGCCGTAACGGCCGATGCGGTCGTCGCCGCGCACCAGCGTATCCACGCGGCGGCCGACCCCGGCCAGCACGGCGTCGCCGGCCAGATGGCCATGTTGATCGTTGACCAGCTTGAAGTGATCCAGATCGATCAGCACCACCGCCAGCGGCCGCCCGCTGCGCGCGGCATGCAGCAGCATCTCGCGCAGCGCGGCCAGGATGCCGGCGCGGTTTAGCAGGCCGGTGAGTTCGTCGTGGGTAGCCTTGAGCGAGAGTTCGGCGCGCGCGGCTTCCAGCTCGCGCTTGTCCTGTTCCAACTCGGCGGTGCGCTCGGCCACCAACTGCTCCAGTTCGCGCTTGCGCCGCAGCAGTTTGGCGGTGCGCCAACGCAGCAGCGCGATCACCGCCAGGATACTCAGCAGCACGTAGCCGACGATGGCCGGCACACCCCGCCACCACGGCGGTGTCAGTTCGAAATCGAAGCGGGTGATCGGGCTGCTGCTGCGCTGATAAGCATCCATTGCCTGCACTTCCAGCGTGTAATTGCCCGGCGGCAGCAGCGGATAGGTGAGGTGGCTGAGCGAGGTGCTGGTCCAACTGGCCTGCTGGCCTTCGACCCGATACCGGAAGCTGACACGGTCTGGGCCGCCTTCTGCGCCCGGGGTGCTGACTTCCACGTCCAGCGGCACCTGCGACCACTCGGTCCGCGCTTGCGGCAGCAGTATCTGGCTGCCACGGCGCACATGCAGAATCTCCGCCCGTAGCGGCGGCGCGGCGAATGCGCGCATCGGGTCGAGCAGGTGGGTGAGGCCACGGCTGCTGCCGAGCCAGATGCTGCCATCGGTATCTTCGAAAAATGCATTGGCCGACACGTCGTCCCACAACAGGCCTTCGGTGTGTGTGATACGCGACCACTTCCCGTTTTGGTACAGATCCAGGCCCTGGCTGCTGCCCAGCCACAGCCGGCCCTTGCTGTCGTGGCGCAGGATGAAGGGCATCACACGCGCCACCAGTGGGTCGGCCACGGCGGCAAGGGTCAACACGCCGTCCGGTTGCAGCCGGCCATGCCATAGCCCGGTATCGCGCAGCGAGAGCCACAGCTCGCCGTCGGCGCTGAAATCGAGCAGGAAGAAATCCTGGCTGGGCAGATCGCCGCGCACCTGCACGCGCTGCCATACGCCGTTTTTTGCCTGCAAATACAGGCCTTCCCGGGTGCTGGCCCACAGCCGCCCTTGGGTGTCCAGGTCGATATCGCCGACGAAGGCGGCCGGCAGTGCCACTTCGCGCTCGGCCTTCAGCGGGCTGCCGCGCTGCACGCGATAGAGCCCATGCGGCGTGGTGATCCACAAGGTGCCGGCGGTATCGAACATCAGCTTGTTGATGGGCAGGTCGAGGTGTAGCACATCGGTGGTCTTGCCGCTGCGCGGGTCGCGCCGCGCCACGGCGCCGGACGAGCGCGCTACCCAGGCCGCGCCGTCTTCCGGCGAGAGCGCAATGGACACGGACTGCAGCAAGGGTTGGCCGTTTTCCAGCGTCCACGGCCGCATGCGTCCGCTGCGCGGATCCAGCACATTCGATCCGGCATCGCTGCCGACCAGCAGCTCACCGCTGGGCAGCCGCTGGCTGGCCCAGGTCGGCGCTTCGGCCAGGCCCTGGCTTTCGTCCCAATGTTCGATGTTGCCGTAGCCCAGCCAGCGCTGCACACCCAGGCCGCGCGTGCCGATCCACAGCTGGCCGGTGCTTTGCATCATCAGCGGGCCGACCATGGGGCTGATCTGCAGCCCCTGGCTTTGGCCGAAGTAGCGCCAGTGGTCGCCTTCCCAACGCACCAGCCCGCGGTCAGAGCGCGTCAGCAGACGGCCCTGCGTATCTTCCGACAGCGTTGTGGCCCCAGAGAGGGTATCGAATCGGGTGCCTGCCGGCGCCGGACGATTGCGAAACACCTGCTCGTCAGCGGCACGTGAGAGCACCAGCCCGCCGCCGCGTAACCACAGAGTGCCCAGGTGATCACGAAAGATGGCGCGCCATTGCCGTTCCGGCACGCCTTCGGCTTCGGACAGCAGGGTAATCTTGCCGTCGGTGTCGATCCGGCAGACGTGCAGGCCGCAACTGGCCCATAACGCGGTTCCGTCAGCCAGTAAGGCCCTGCCGGCCGGCAAGATGCGGCCATCGGCCAGTTGCAGGTGCAGCGGGTGGACCGACCAGCCGCCGCCGGCGCTCGGCGACAGCCGCAGCAGACTGTTTTCGCTGACCACCACCACGCCATCGGCGTAGGCGGCAACAACATTGCCGCTGTCGGCGCGGATCGGCTTGCCATCGCGCAGTACCTGCACGAAGTCATTGCCCTGGCGGACGAACAGGCCATTGGCGCTGGACACCCATAGCCGCCCTGCCGCATCCAGCCCAAGCGCGCGGATATAACGCGCATCCAGCCCGCTTTCCTGGCCGATTGGGGTGAAACGTTCGCGTTCGAAGCGATGCAGCGCCAGCTCGGTGCCCACCCAAACCACGCCCTGGCGGTCTTCAAGCAGGCTGTTGACGGTCATGCCCTGCAGACCATCGGCCTGGGCGTAATCACGGAAGCTATAGGTTTGCGCCCAGCTGCTGCCGCAGATCAACAGTGCCGCCAGCAGCAGCCACGCCCGTACCCGCAGGCGAGCGCCTTGCGAACGCATGGGAGCCAACAGTGGAAACACAGTGAGCATTGGTTCCCGTGGAGTGGGCTTGTGTTGGACGACGATACGCAGCGTCATCGTGCAGGGGCTTTGACGGCTGCGCATTCAGAAACTTGAGGCGATTCACGGTGTTGCGGGTGTAACGATGGAGCGGGGCGATCAACGCATTGCGTGTGCCAGCTAGCTGGCTGGCTTCTTCCGGCCACTGCGGTCGGTACGCAATCAGGCAGTCAGTTCTCTGGCGGCATCGAAGGCGGTATCGAACATGCGTTGCACGGGCGGGGCGAATTCACTGGCGAAGCTCGACAGCAGGAACAGCCCCAGCAACACCGTCAGCGGCAAGCCCAACTGCACCGGATTCAGTGCCGGCGCTGCCTTGGCCAGCGCGCCGAAGGCCAGATTGACCGCGAGCATCGCCACCATCATCGGCAAGGCCAGTGTCAGCCCGCCGCGCAGGATCTGCAGGAACAGAGTCGGCGCCACTTCTGCGAATGCGCCGGCATCGGGCAAGGCAGTGCCGATCGGCAAGGCTTTGTAGCTGTCCACCAGCAGTGCGATCACTGCCAGATGCCCATTGGCCGCGAAGAACAGCAGCCCGAAACCGATATAGAACCACTGCGCGATCACGCCGGAGGTCACGCCGCGCATGGGGTCGGACATCTGTGCGAACGACAAACCCGTGGACTGCGACACCAGTTCGCCGGCCAATGCGCCGGCTTCGAAAATCAGCTTCAACATGAAGCCCATGCTCGCCCCGACCGCCAGCTCGCGCGCAATGCTCAGCACTGACTGCGCGGTAAAACCGTCCCACTCCGGCACCGGCGGCAGGATCGGCGCCAGCACCATCGCCAGCGTGCCTGCCAGCATTACCCGCACCCGGCCGGGCACTGCGCGCGTGCCGATCAACGGCATCGCAGTCAGCAACGCACCGGTGCGCAGCATGGTCCACATGATCGCCCCGACCATCGCAAACGCGCGTTGGCCGTCGATCACCATTTGGGTTGCAGAATCCATCCGCGCTGGCCCGCTAGCCGATCAAATGCGGTATGCGCTGGAACAGCGCAATGGTGAACTCGACCAGATGTCCCAACAGCATGCTGCCGGTGGCAAACAGGGTGGCCGTCAACGCCACGGCCTTGGCCACGAAGGCAATGGTCGGCTCGTTCAATTGGGTGGCGGCTTGCACCACGCCAATCACCACACCAACCACCAGCACGGCCAGCAACATCGGCCCGGCAATCCACAGGACGGTGACCAGGCCACCACGTAATTCAGTCAGGGCGATTTCAGGGCTCATGGGAGTGCTGATGCAAGTGGGATGCCAAAGGGGCGGGGAGTCGAGATTCGTGATTCGGGATCGGTTGGGAAACGGGGTCTGAGTTGCCTCGTGTTGCACTGTCGATCGCTGTCGCTGTCGCTGTCGCTGTCGCTGTCGCTGTCGCTGTCGCTGTCGCTGTCGCTGTCGCTGTCGCTGTCGCTGTCGCTGTGCTCTGGCTTGGCTTTTGCAGTTCGCTTTTCATCCCCCATACCGCAGCGGCAGGCCGCGTGGGTCAACCCCCGAAGGGGCGGCGCGCATGGATGCGCGACGTTTTTCTAAGGGACATGGATGTCCCTTAGAAAAATTCCCACGTGGACTGCGTACCCGTAGCGCCTTGGCGCGTAGGGGCGCGAGGACGGGGTGTGTTTCTTTGGTTACTTTCTTTGCACAAGCAAAGAAAGTGACTCGCCCCCCGAAGGGGGACGAAAGCCTTGCACTCGCTTGTAGCTCTTGCTCGTCCATTTGATCCGGATACAGATCAAATGCTTTCACGCCCTGCGGGCGCGAGTCGCTTTTCTTTGCTTGTGCAAAGAAAAGTAACCAAAAGAAAGCACACCCCGTCCTCGCGCCCTCCGCGCCTGCGGCGCTCCGGGTCCGCAGGCCGTTCGGGAATTTTTCAAAGGGACGTCCATGTCCCTTTGAAAAACGTCGCGCATCCATGCGCGCCGCCCCTGCTGGGTTTGACCCGAATGGCCTGCCGCTGCGGTATGGGGCCCCCGGAGAAGCAAGAACCTAGAACCTAAAAGCAAGACGCAACAAGCAACAAGCAACAAGCAACAAGCAACAAGCAACAAGCAACAAGCAACAAGCAACAAGCAACAAGCAACAAGCAACAAGCAACAAGCAACAAGCAACAAGCAACAAGCAACAAGCAACAAGCAACAAGCAACAAGCAACAAGCAACAAGCAACAAGCAACAACTAAGCACGAGGCCGCAAGCGCCTGAGCACTACAGCTGTGCTGCGGCGGCTTCAACAAGACACACTCAACGAACTGACAAGCGCTACCGCGCGCACCGCGCGTCCACACCTATGACGCATTAAAGCTCGCAGCCAGCGTCCCCACCACCAACACCCATCCATCCACCAGGATGAACAACAGAATCTTGAACGGTGCCGAGATCAGCATCGGCGACAGCATCATCATGCCCATCGACATCAGCACGCTGGCCACCACCAGGTCGATGATCACGAACGGGATGAAAATCAAAAAGCCGATTTCGAAGGCGGTCTTCAGCTCGCTGGTCACGAACGAGGCCACCAGCACCGGGAACGGTACGGCGTCCGGGCCGGCGTATTTGCCGTCGCCGGCCATGCCGGCGAAGGTCATCAGATCGGTCTCGCGGATCTGCGCCAGCATGAAGGCGCGCAGCGGCTGCGTGGTCAGTGTCCAGGCGGTGGAAAAATCGATCTGGTTATTGAGGTAAGGCTGCAAGCCGGCGCCCCACATCTTTTGCCACACCGGCATCATCACCAGCGCGGTCAGGAACATCGACAGGCCCAGCAACACCTGATTGGACGGCGTCTGGCCGGTGCCCAGCGCCTGGCGCAGCAGGCCCAGCACGATGGTGATGCGGGTAAAGGCGGTCAGCACCAGCAGCATCGATGGCAGCAGGGTGATTGCCGTCATCAGCAGCAAGGTCTGCAGCGGCAGGCTCACCGGCTGGTCGCCGATGCGGCCCACGCTCACGTTCGGCAGCGACGGCAACTGGTTGGAACCGGCCTGCACCGCAGGCGCGGCTGCCTGCGCCATTGCCGGCAGCGCGGCCGGGGTGGCCGCGGCCAGCATCGGGCAACTCATCACCAGCAGGACCAGCACCAGGCGCACACTGCGCCCCCAACGATTCCAACGGCTCAACATGTCACGGGTCCTTGCGCAGCTTCTGTGCGAGCAGCTGGGCGAAATTGGGGAGTTGCTTGAAATTGGGCAGAGTGGGGGCCGGCGTGGTCGGCAGCGGCTCGGAGAGGGTGTGCAGGGTGCTGATGCCGCCGGCGGTCACGCCGAGCAACAACTGCTGGCCGTTCACCTCCACCACCACCACACGTTCCTTGGCACCGACTGCCAGGCTGGTCACCACACGCAAGCCCTCGGTGCTGCGGAATCCGCTGCCGGGCATGCGCTTGAGCAACCAACCCAGGCCGACGATCAGCGCGAGCACCAATAGCAATGCAAAGACTGCGCCAAACAGGCTGGGCGAGGGCGGCGCCTGCGTGCCGACCTGGGTGGCCTTGGCCGCCACGGGCGCAACGGTAGCCAGCAGGCCGATCACCGCAGCCTCCGGATTCGTTCGCTGGGGCTGACTACATCGGTCAGGCGAATACCGAAGCGGTCGTTGATGACGACGACTTCGCCGTGTGCGATCAGGGTGCCGTTGACATACACGTCCAGCGGTTCGCCGGCGCCGCGTTCCAGTTCCACCACCGAACCCTGGTTGAGCTGCAGCAGGTTGCGGATCGGAATGCGCGCGCGGCCCACTTCCAGCGACAGGGTCACCGGCACGTCCAGGATGACGTCCAGATTGAGGTCGGCGGCGTTCTGGTCGTGCTCGGCCTGCAGGCTTTCGAAGGTGGCAGGCGAGGCGTCGAGGATGTCGGAATTGATCATTTGCTGGAGTCCTGGGATGGAACGGCGCGTGGGGCTTGCACGCCGGGCGGGCGTACGGCGGTGATCTTGACGGCGTTGTTGCCATTGGAAACGCCGAATTCGCCGGTGAATAACGGGATGTCTTCCACGCACAGCGGCACCTGGGCGGGCAGCTCGATCGGCAGGACGTCGCCGACCTTCAAACCGGTGAGCTGACGCAGGGTCATGCGCTTGCTGGCCAGCACGCTGGACAGGGTCACCTCGGCGGTGTCCAGCTGCTCGCGCAGCATCACGTTCCAGGAGTCGTCGCGGTCGTTGCGGTCGCTCTGGATGCCGGCGTCGAGCAATTCGCGGATCGGCTCCAGCATCGAATACGGCAGGGTGATGTGGATTTCGCCGCCGCCGCCTTCCAGTTCCACATGGAAGCGGCATACCACTACGTACTCGCGCGGGGTGACGATGTTTGCGAAGTGCGGGTTGATCTCCGAGTTGATGTACTCAAAGTCCACGTCCATCACCGGCGCCCAGGCTTCCTTCAAGTCGGCGAAAGTCTGCTTGAGCATCAGCTGCACCACGCGCATCTCGGTGGCGGTGAATTCGCGGCCTTCGATGCGGGTGTGATAGCGGCCGTCGCCGCCGAAGAAGTTGTCCACCACGGTGAACACCAACGTGGGTTCGAACACGATCAGGCCGGTGCCACGCAGCGGTTTGAAGCGGATCAGGTTGAGGTTGGTCGGCACATACAGCGAGTGCATGTACTCGTTGAACTTGACCAGGTCGATGCCGCGCACCGACAGGTCGGCCGAGCGCCGGATCAGGTTGAACAGGCCGATGCGCCACAGCCGCGCGAAGCGCTCGTTGACCATCTCCAGGGTCGGCATGCGCCCACGGATGATGCGGTCCTGGCTGGACAGATCGTATTGACGGGCCTCGCCGGGCAGCGGCTCCGGCTCGGTGTTGACCGCACCCGAATCCACGCCATGCAGCAGGGCATCGATCTCGTCCTGGGAAAGCAGATCACTGACGCTCATGGGGCGGGCCTTACTGAGTAACGAAACTGGTGAACAGCAATTCTTCGACGCACTTCTTGCCGGTCTCGCTGGTCATGACCTTCTGCGCTTCGGCCAATGCGGCCTTCTGCAGCTTCTGCTTGCCGGCCAGGTCGGCAACGTCGGTGGCCTTGGTCTGCGACAGCAGCATCAACAGGTGCGCACGGATGGCCGGGGCGTTCTCGGTAATGAGCTTGAGCTCTTCCGGGTCGCGGGTGACCAGCTGCACTTCGACCTGCAGGTACTGCGGGCCATCGCCGGGATCGGCCAGGTTGACCACGATCGCCGGGTCCATCGGGAAGTACTGCGCCGGCTTGGGCACTTCGGCGACCTTGGGCGCGGCGTGCTTGCCGTCTTTTTCATCGTCCTTGTGGCCGAAGAAGAACCAGGCGCCGCCGCCGGCAGCCGCCAGCACCACCACGCCGATGGCGACCAGCAGAATGGGCTTCTTGCCGCCCTTCTTCTTCTCGCCCTTGTCGTCTTTGTCTTCGGTCTTCTTGGGTTTTTCGGCCGCTGCCACAGTGTGCTCCAGGGGAATGCTCACCCTGTCGATGCAATTGGCATGCCAAAACGGCGTCGGTTTTCTGGCGCAGGCACTGTGGAAACCGAAAAACCCCCGCAAGCCTTGTGCTGCGAGGGTGAAGGGGCGTCATCGGCACTCAGCCGAGGCGCGTTTTTCAACTGCGCCGGGCGTGCCCGGCGCGTAAGCTCAGGCGTAGGCGTCCAGCAATCCACGCTGGCGTAACACCACCGACGGAATTCCGACGGGCGGGCTATCGTCCAGAGTGAGGCCATTGCCGTTGCCATTGCCGCCAGTGCGATTGCCGGACGGGTTCTGCTGTTGCTGGCCAACATCGGCCTGGCCCAGCTGGAAGCCATTTTGGCCGAGCATTTCGCGCAACCGCGGCAGACTTTGTTCCAGCGCCTGGCGGGTATCGGCATTGGCGGCGGTGAAGCTGGCGTTGACCTTGTCGCCGTCCAGATGCAGACGCACCTCGACCGGACCCATCTCGTTCGGGGTGACCTTGATGTGGGCGTGGCCGATCTTCTGGTCCGCCAGCCAACTCATGCGTGCGCCGATGGCATCGTCGAAGTTGTCGCTGCCCAGATCCGGGGTGGGGGTGGGCGAGGCGCTGAAGATCGGTGCGGCATCCTGCAGGCGGGTGAGTGCCGGCGCGGTGGTGGTCGGCAACACGAACGCCGGGGCGTCCGGCGCTGCGGCAGCGGCGCTGTCGTCGGCGGCCGGCTCCAGCGCCTTGGCGGCCATGCTCATCAACGCGGCCGTCTGTGCATCGCCGCTTACGGCGGTGGTCGAGGTGGGCTTGGCGCCGGCAGCAGCGGCCGGCACCAGAGCGCCCAACGTGGACAGGGTGGTGCTAGCGCTCGCAGTGGTATTGGCTGCGGTTGCATCGGTGAGCAGTGCGGTGGCGGTCCCCGCGGCGTTGGCTGCGCCGGCCATGCTGGCGGTCAGCGCTGCGGCTGCGGCAGCCAACACATCGCCGCCCGGCAGTGCCTGCGCCAGCAAGCCCATGCCGAAGCCGCCCAGGCCCGCGGGCGGCCAGCCGGCATCGGTCGCGGAGGCAGTTGCCGCCTCGGCTGGTGCGTCGTCACTTGCCGTGGCGGTGGCGGTCTTGCTGTTCTTGCCGGTCTTGCTGGCAGCGGCCGCAGTGCTCTTGTCGGAAGCTGCCGCGTCCTTGGCGGTGCCGGACTTGGCCGGCTTGGCATCGCCGTCCTGCGCCCGCGGCCGTGCAGTGGCATCGCCGGCCGCATCGTCGTGGTTGTCGTCGTCGTTGCGATTGTTGTCGGACTGATTAGGCTTGGGCGCGGCCTGCTTGGCGGGCACGCGCTCGGGCGCCTGCGGCGGGGCCTGATTCGGCGTGTTGGCCGGATTGAGCATGCGCGCAAACTGGTCCTGGCCTGCGTCCGGTTCGGACGACGGGTCGCTGTAGCTGGATTTCTTGCCGGTGCTGGCAAGCGCGCCGAGGCCGGCGGCGAAGGCGGACAGGGGGTTCATGCGGATTCTCCGTGGGTGTCTTGGCTGCGGGCCAGACGCGAACGACGCGCGCCGAGGTCGTCCATCTCACGCTGGTCGCGGCGTTCGATCACTTTGTTTTCCTGGGCGCGGTAGCTGGCGGCCAATTGCTCCAGCACCTGTTTTTCGCGGCTGGCCAGCAGCAGGCGGGTACGCTCTGCTTCGACCTTGGCGATGTTGCTTTGTACGGTCTGTGCCTGTTGCAGCACGGCGCTGTCCAGGCGGTCCAGAAATGCCCGCCGGTTGGTCAGCGCAACTGCACTGGTGCCGGACATCTGGCTGTTGGCGTATTCCTCGGCGTAGCGGCGCAGCTCTTCCAAACGCGACTGGTGGGTTTCCAGTGTGCGTTGGCGCTCGGCCAGATCGCGGGCGACCTTGTCTTCCTGTTCCTGCGCGCGGCGCAGTAATGGGTCGATCCGTTTGGACTGCATCATGGATTAGTTCTCGGGTTCGACCAGTTGCTGCAGGGCGGACAGGCTGTCGCTCAGCACCGACGCCTTGTGCACGTCCTGGCCCAGGAATTCGACGATCTCCGGCCAGCGTGCCAACGCTTCGTCGGTGGCCGGGTCGCTGCCGCGCTGGTAGGCGCCGATGGCGATCAGGTCGCGGTTGGCGGTGTAGGCGGACAGCAGCCGCTTGAGTTTGCGGATGCGCAGGCGCCAGGTGTCGTCGGCGATGTCCTGCACCACACGGCTGACCGAGGATTCCAGGTCGATGGCCGGGTACAGGCCGCTGTCGGCAACCCGGCGCGAGAGCAGAATGTGGCCGTCCAGAATGGCGCGGGCGGCGTCGGCGATCGGGTCCTGCGGGTCGTCGCCTTCGGTCAGCACGGTGTAGAACGCGGTGATCGAGCCGCGGCCCTTGGCGCCGTTGCCGGCCCGTTCCACCAGCGCCGGCAATTTGGCGAACACCGACGGCGGGTAGCCGCGCGTGGTCGGCGGCTCGCCGACCGACAGGCCGATCTCGCGCTGCGCCTGGGCGAAGCGGGTCAGCGAATCCATCAGCAGCAAGACGTTCAAACCCTGGTCGCGGAACCATTCGGCGATGGCGGTGGCGCGGTAGGCACCATGCAGACGCGCCAACGGTGGGCGGTCGGCCGGGGCGGCCACCACGACGGCGCGACGCAGACCTTCTTCGCCCAGGGTGGTTTCGACGAAATCGCGCACTTCGCGGCCACGTTCGCCGATCAACCCGACCACGATCACGTCGGCCGAGGTGAAGCGGGTCATCATGCCCAGCAGCGTCGATTTACCGACGCCGGAGCCGGCGAACAGGCCCACGCGCTGGCCGCGGCCGATTGGCAGCATGGCGTTGATGGCGCGCACGCCGACGTCCAGCGAGGTGGTGATGGGTTCGCGTGCCAGCGGGTTGATCGACACGCCGGCCATGCCGACGCTGCCTTCGGCGCGGATTGGGCCCTTGCCGTCCAGCGGGGTACCGTCGCTGTCGATGACGCGGCCGAGCAGGCCTTCGCCCACTTCCACACCGCCGCGGCGCCGCGAGGGCACCACGCGCGCATTGGGCAGCAGGCCGTGCAGTTCGGCGCTGGGCATCAAATAGGTCCGTTCGCCGGCGAAACCGACCACTTCGGCATCGACCCAGCCGCCATCCACTTCGACCTTGCAGGTGGCGCCCATCGGCGCTTCGCAGCCGGTGGCTTCCAGGGTCAGGCCGACCGCGCGGCGCAGGATGCCTTCACGGATCAGGGTGCGGCCGGCGGTGGGCTCCAGGCCCAGCGTGCCCAGGCGCGTGGCCAGGCGCAGATTGCGTGCATCCAGCCAATCGGCCGGGGTGGCACCGAACAGGGCGCTCACAGGCCCGCTCCGGATTTGCGCATGACTGTCTCCAGCGCGGCCCGCAGGCGCGCATCCAAAGTGCCGTCGATGCGCACGCTTTCGGCGTGCACACGCAGGTCGCCGCGGCTCAGGCTCATGTCCGGGGCCACGCGGGTGGTGCTGCTGGGCGCCAGATGCGGCAGCAGCGCGGTGATGTCGTCCGGGTGCAGGCGCACTTCGACTTCGCGGCCGGCACCGCCGACGGCATCGACCGCCTCGCCGACCAGTTCGGCCAGTAGCTGCGGGTCGGCCTGATAGGCACGCCCGACCAACTGGCCGGCGATGCGCACGGCCAGCTCGCCGAGCGCACCGACCACTTCGTTTTCCAGCCGCGCGAGCGGACGGGTGAAGTTGTCCAGGATGCCGTCGATCTGCGCGGTCAGGCGGCGCACTTCCGCCTGGCCCTGGGCAAAACCTTCGGCATGCCCGCGCGCGAAGCCTTCCTGCTGGGCGGCGTCTTCGATGGCCTGGATCTCTTCCAGGGTCGGCGGACGCAGTACCGGCTCATAAACGGCTGGTTCGTCGAATTCGGATTCCGGCGCAGCCGGGGCCAGGTGCAGGTCCGGGGCCAGCCAGCGGGTGACCACGTCGTTCATACCATGGCCTCCGCACCGGCGCCGCCCAGGCTGATGGCGCCTTCGTCAGCCAGGCGGCGGACGATGGTGAGGATTTCCTTCTGCGCCGCTTCCACGTCGGCCAGGCGCACCGGGCCGCGCGCTTCCATGTCTTCGAGCAGGATTTCGGCCGCGCGCTGGGACATGTTGCGGGTGATCTTTTCGCGCACCTTGACGTCGGCGCCGCGCAGGGCCAGGCCCAGGCGCTCGCCGGAAACCTCACGCAGCAACGTCTGCAGGCCGCGGTCGTCCAGGTCCACCAGGTTGTCGAACACGAACATCAGGTCCTGGATCTTGCCGGCCAGGTCGGCGTCGATCTTGCCGATCTCGCCGAGCACGCCTTGATCGGCGCCGGTGTCCAGGAAGTTGAGGATGTTGGCCGCCACCTTGATGCCGCCCACGTTGGACGACTTCAGGTTCTGGTTGCCGGCAAACTGACGCTCCATGATGTCGTTGAGCTCGCTCAGTGCGTTCGGCGGAATGCCGTCCAGGGTGGCGATGCGCAGCAGCACGTCGGCGCGGGTGCGCTCGGGCAGCAGCTTCAGTGCCTCGGCGGCCTGGTCGCTGTCCAGATGTGCCATCACAATCGCGATGATCTGCGGGTGTTCGTTGCGCACCAGGTCGGCGACCGCGCGCGGGTCCATCCACTTCAAGGTGTCCAGGCCGGTGGTGTTGCGGCCCAGCAAGATGCGGTCGATCAGGCCACCGGCTTTGTCGGCGCCTAGCGCCTGGATCAGCACGTTGCGGATGTAGTCGTCGGCGCCCACGCCCAGCGAGGTCTTGCCGGCCAGTTCGCCGTTGAAGTCGTCCATCACCTTTTCGACCTGATCGCGCGAGATGCCGGTCATGGTGGCCATGGCGATGCCGATCTTCTGCACCTCCTTGGGATCCATGTGCTTGAGCACTTCGGCGGCGTCGCTTTCCCCAAGCGACAGCAACAACACCGCAGCACGCTGCACGCCACTCATCGGTTCTGCTTCAGGCTTCACTGGCAACCCATCCCTTTACGACTTGTGCAACACGTTTTGAATCGGCTTTGACGGCTTCGCGTGCAACACGCATGCGTTCTTCGTAGGCGTCCGGCAGTGCGATCGCCGGCTTGCGGTCCTGCCCGATGCTGGCGGTGTCTTCGCCCATGTGCGGCAGCAGCGAATCCTCGTCATCGACCATCCGCACGTCGGCGCTCTGTGGAGTGCCATCGTTGCCGCCCTTGCGCTGCTTTTCCTTGATGGCGGTCACGCCGGTGAGCTGACGCAGGGTGGGGCGCACCACACCGAACAGCAGGGCCAGCACCACCACCGCACCGACCAGCAGGCGCAGACCGTTCTGCACGCGCGGGTCTTCCCACCACTTCGGACCTTCTTCACCGGCCACCGCTTCACGCACGAACGGGGCATTCATCACCGACACCGTGTCGCCGCGTGCCGCGTCGAAGCCCACTGCCTGCTTGACCAGGCCTTCGATACGGGTGAGCTCGGCAGCGGTGAGCGGCTGTTCGACCATCTTGCCCTTGGCGCCGGGGCGCGGGACGTTGTCCAGCAGCACCGCCACCGAGACGCGCTTGATGCGACCGGCCGGCTGGCGGGTGTGTTGCAAGGTTCGGTCCAATTCGTAGTTACGGGTGGCGCTCTTGGAACTTTCGGTCGGCGCGGCCGCTGCGGTGGCCTGGCCATTTGCGGCAGCCGGGGTGCCCGGTGCGCCTGCGGCGGCTGGCGCCGGCGGCTGGCCGGGGCTGTTGCTGGTGGCACCCGGAGGACCCTGCGGGCCGGTCGCCGTAGTGCTGGTGTCGTTGACCTGTTCGCTACGCAGCTTGGCCGGCTCGCCGTTGTAGAGCTCGCGGGCTTCTTCGACCACCGAGAAATCCATGTCCACGCTGGTTTCCGGATTGACCCGGCCCGGGCCGGTCATCGGTTCCAGCAATTCGCGGATGCGCTGGTTGTAGGAGCTTTCCTGGCGGCGCACCTGTTCGAACTGGGCGGCGTGCTGGGCAGCGTCGCTATTCGGGTCGGCGATGGAGAGCATGCGGCCGCTCTGGTCGACCACGGTGACGCGCTCGGGGGTCATGTCGGGGATGCTGGAGGCCACCAGATTGACGATGGCATCGACCTGGTTACGCTCCAGGCCTTGGCCACCGCGCAGTTCCAGCACCACCGAGGCGCTGGCCACATCGCGTTGGCGGGTGAAGGCGCTGGGCTTGGGAATAGCCAGGTGCACACGGGCCTCGCGGACCGGGCGCAGGGTGCTGATGGTGCGCGAGAGTTCGGTTTCCAGTGCGTGCTGGTAACGGGCGTTTTCCACGAACTGGCTGACGCCGAAACCCGGGTCCTTTTCCATCAGTTCGAAGCCGCCACCGGTTTCCTTGCCGGTGAGGCCGGAGCCAGCCAGCTTCAGACGGGCGTCGTACAGACGGTCCTGCGGCACCGAAATGGCGCCGGTACCCTGGTCGATCTTGTAGGGGATCTGCGCGGTGCGCAGCAGGTCGGCCGCTTCGGCATTGCCCTTTTCATCCAGGCCGGTGTACAGCGACTGATAGCCCGGCTTCTGCGACCAGAAGAACACCGCCAGACCGGCCGCCACCGCGAGGGCGATCATCGCCATCATGGTCAGCTTGCGGGTGATCTGCAGGCTGCGGACACGGTCGAACCATTGCCCCGCCTTTTCGGCGTTCTGGTTCATGTTTTCCTTGCTGATCGCGAGTGCCATGTGTCGTCAACCTTTACAGCGGCATGTTCATGACGTCCTGATAAGCCTGGACGAGACGGTTGCGGACTTCCACGGTGGCGCGGAAGGCCACCTGGGACTGCTGGGAGGCGACCATGACCCGTGCCAGATCGGCACTGGGGTCGCCCATTTCGAATGCTTTGGAGAGGGCGCCGGCCTTCTGCTGGGCCTCGTTGACGCCGCCGATGGCGCCGCGCAAGGTCTCGCTGAAGCTTGGTGCCTGGGTCGCCGGTGTTCCCTGTGCGCCGGCCAGCCCCTGGATCTGATTGCCGCGCGCCGCATCGCCCACCGCGCCCATCGGGCCTTGGCCCATCTGCGTCTGGTAGCTGCGGATCTGCGAGAGGATGGAGGTAACGGAGTCGCTCATGGGTGCGGTCAGCCAGGGAGGCATCCACACCGATGCAAGCGGCGTGCCGAAATGGCGCCGGGATTCCGGCGTAGGGCGGGGTGGGTTGCTGTGGCTGGGCTGCGAGGAACTACACCGCCGTAGTTTTCTCAGCGCTGGTGAGCTTGGCGCCTACTCACGAGTCGGACATTTGTCGGCAAGGTGCCGTCGACAGGGCGCCGGCCTGTTCAGCCAGCTTGTCTAGCAAGATGCAGGCCTGTCTGGTGGAGAGCGACTGCTCTGCCGCTTATTTGCAGGGTCTTTGCCCGCCCACCATCGCGAGACACGCTGCAAGTACGTCCTTGTAAGTTTCTTGGCGGCATCCATGCCGCCAAGGTCCCGCGCCGGTGAGCGGGCAACCACCAGTCGAGATGGTCGTTGTGTCTTTGCAAGCGATAGGCAACGTTCGCTGGCTATGTGACTAGCTGCGGTCGCCTGCTGCGCCCAAGTGAAGCCGCACCGCGTTCGCACCATGAGCCGCTTTATAGACCTGCCGACCAAGTGTCTGGTGCGGTGTCCTTGCCGCATGGCGAAGTGTTCACGGCGTGTCCCGCGAGCGGCGAGGGCACCGCACACTCGGCCAGCTCAGCTTTCGAATGAAGCTAACTGACGCGACGCCTCGACATCTCTGCTGCTGGGCGAATCAATTGGCCAAGCCTTGCTGGCTTGGATTGCCGATATGTCCCGGCATCCGTGCGTGCATTGCGCGCTGGATGATCAGTCAGTCCGGCAGCCACGCCTTTCGCCAATGCTCCAGATTGCTGCCGCTCAACATCCAGTCGCGCCGCACCACCTCGCGCAGGGCGGCTCCCTTGGCGCGCGCCGCAGCCAGGTCGGCCAGATGCTCGCGGATGGCTCCGATCCAGTCGCGGTAGCGGTTCTTCACCAGCGTGACCGGCAGGGTGCCCTGGTAGCAGCGCACGTCGCTTGCGATGACCGGATACCCGCAGGCACCGTATTCGAGCAGGCGCAAATTGCTCTTGCACTCGTTGAACAGGTTCTGCTCCACCGGTGCCAGCGCCAGATCCAGCTCCAACGCCGCCAGTGCGGCCGGGTAGTGATCGATCTGCACGCCTGGCTGGAAGTGGTGGATATGCTGGCGCAGCGCGAACGGGTACATCCCCATGAACACCCATTCGACTTCGTCGGCCAGCTCGCGCACCACATCGGCGATCAATTCCAGATCGCCGGTATGGCTGGCACCGCCGGCCCAACCGACCCGCGGCTTGCCGCCCTGGCGCTCGGCCCGTGCGGGCAACTGCTCCCACCAATGGGGCGGCAAGCGGTTTTCGGCCACCCGGATATCGCTGTGCAAGCCGGCGAACGCTTCCGCCAGCGCCGGAGTAGACACAACGAAACGGTCCACCATGCCGAGACCGCGCCGCACCGTCTTGAGAATGTCCTTGGGCATGTGGTCGCGGTGCGCATTCTTTAGCGGCAAATTGGGCAGGTAATCGTCCAGCTCGTACACCTTGAACGCGCGCGACAACGCCTTCATCCGCCGCATTGCCTCCAGCCGCGCCTCGCCGACCTGGCGTTGCAGGATCACCACGTCGGGATCCTGACGCGCCAGCTCGCTGATCTCCAGATAGCCGTTGAACAGCACCCCTTCGGCAATTCCGCCCTCACGCAAGGCGCGCAGCGGCTGGATCACCCGATAGTGCCCACAGCCTTCGATGTCGGCCGGCAACGCGATCACGCTCGGCAGCGGCCGCCACGACTGCAACGGACGCCAACTCGCGCGCGGGTCTGCCAGCGAGAAGCCGGCGCCCGGGTCCAATGAAAAGCCCGCGTTGTAGGCCGGGTCGTTGGCCATCACCGGTAGCCACCGTGCGTACATCGCTTCTTCGTCCAGCGCTGTGGCGGGTGTTGCCTCAGGCGGGTCGATCAATAACTGCGCGCGCGCTGCGAAGACATTGAGGTAGCCGGCCTGCTGCAGGCGCAGGCACAGATCGACATCGCTCCACTGCGCCAGCGCCGGCTCCAGTGCGAAGCCACCGGCGCCCATGAAGAGCTGGCGCGGCAGCATCAGGCATTCGCCGCTCAACGCGCTGTAGTTCTGATCCAGCTGCAGACGCTGCAGATAGCCCGACTCATCGAAGGCGGCACCTTCGAACGCGCGCGTTGCCGGTGCCCCCAGACCCAGCAGCATGCCGGCGTGGTGCACGGTGCCATCGCCGCGCAGCAACTTGCCAGCGACCGCACCGACCTCCGGGCGCAGCGCATGGTTGAGCAACTGCTCCAGCCAATCGGCTTTCATCACCGCCGCGCCGGCTGCCAGCCACAGCAGCACGTCCCCACGTGCGTGCTCGGCGGCGGCATTGCAGACCGCTTCGCGCGAGGGCTCGGCATCAAAGCGCAGCACGCGGATCTGCTGCATGCCCAGGGTGTCGATGCCAGCCAGCCAGTCGCGCAGGTCTGGCGCGGTGGTGCCGCGATCCAGCAACAGCACCTCGTAATGCGGGTAGGCCGTGTTGGCCAGGATGCTTTCCAGGCAGCGCTGCACCTGCGGCAGGCGGCCATCGACCAGTACCAGGATGCTCACCAGCGGCTGCTGCGTATGGCGGTACTCCACCGCATGCCGGCCTGGCCCCGCGCTGTGCACCACGGCGTCCACGTAGCCGCGTTCGGCGAGATGACGCGCGATGGCTTGTCGTTCGTCTTCGTCGGCATGCTGCGGCGTGGCCGATGCGATCAGCAAGGGCTCGGCGACATGACGAATGCAGGCCAACCCGTAACGCTCGACCAGGCCGAGCTGGTAATCCAGTTCGAACGCCGCGCTAGGCTCGATAGGGAAGCCGCCATCGGTCAGCAGCGTGCGATGCCGGAACACCCAGTGCCGCGATAGCGTCGTCGGCGCGCTCAACAGCATGTCCAGATACAGCGCCGGCCGTAGCGCAAGCCCGAGCTGGCCGTTGTCCAACGCCATCACCTCGTCGGCGTAGATGGCCTGGCAGTCGTCCGGTAGCGCGAGCATTTCCAGTGCCAGGATCAGCAAGCCGCTGCTGGTGAACCGGCTGCCGGCATCGACAAGCAGCACCCAATCGATCGCCTCCTGTGCGGCGATCACCCGATTGAGTGTTGCCGCCAAGCCGTGCGCGTCGATCAGCACGCCGCGCTCGCCGTATTCGGCAACCTGCTGCGGGGAGCTGCTGATAACCCAGGTGTGATGGCGTTGATAGCAGGCCACCGCGTCCAGGCTGTCCCGCGTTGCTGCCACCCCCGCGGTATCGCCGTGACGGTCGATCAGCAATACCGCGATGCGCGGCCCACCGGCGTGCGCCTGCAAGCGCGCTTCGATCAACGCACGCTGCACCGCATTCGGATGGCGCACGCCCAGCCAGGTGGCCGGCGACACGCGCTCGGCCATACCAGCGCTCTGCATGAGCGCATTGACCAGATCCACCGGCTTGAACACGCGCGCCTTGTGCGGACTGAGCGGAGCCACGCGCACCAGTCGGTTGTCGCCAGTCTCGCGCCGCCAACCAAGTTGACGGATGCCTTGACGCAAGTCTTCATGCCCCTGATCGCCGATGCCTGGCTGATCGCGACCGCCCTGACTGAACTGCGCACTTGAGACACGAAACTGCGTGAGCGGGCTGGCCAGCATCGCCAGATTGCCATGGCGCAGCAGCTTCACGTAGATCGCCAGATCGCCCACCCAGTGAATGGTCTTGCCATTCAACGCCATCAACTCGTTGCCCAACGCCAACAGATCGGCGCGCCGTGCCAGCACGCAACTCGGCTCACCGATAAAATTGATGGTGTGGTCGGCCAGGAACGACACCAACTCCGGCCCGTCGATCAGCACGTCGTCGGCGAACGGAAAGCAGGTGGCCAGGATGTCCGGCAGCGGTTGCCCGTCGTCATCGATGCGTACCCGCCGCGAGGACGCCATCGCCGTGCCCGGGTTGCGCTCGATCGCCTCGACCAATTGCGCAATGCAATCGGGCTGCAGCACATCGTCGTCGTGCAGGAACTTGATGTACTCGCCCTGCGCAAGGCCAATCCCTCTGAGTTTGCTGCCGAGCTCGCCCAGGCGAGCGGGATTGCGGAAATATCGGATCGGGAAAGGGCATTCCAGCGCATGCCGCGCGACGCACTGCTCGATCGACGCATTGGCACTGTCGTCGCAGACGATCAACTCGAGCCTGGGGTAAGACTGCAAAACTACGCTCGTAAGCGCTTCATCTAGATAGCGCAGCTTGTAGGCGGGCATCACGATGCTGACAAGCGCACGCGTGGCCGAACGATCTTCCGGGTGGTGCATCATGGGTCAATGAGCAGTTCGAAAATAAGGGCATGCAGCGGAGTCACTAGCGCAGACAGCTGAAGATCCGGCATCGCTCTATCTTTTCCAATCGTAAATGTTCCTGGGCTTACTCCGCCCAAGGCGGAGGTGCGGCACCGGCGACGGGTGATGCATATAAGACGAGGTCGTAGTAATGGCCGGGAGAATGCTGGCGTAGGCGGAAGTGATAGCCCTCCACCAATTTGTCCAGTTGTTCCACGATATCCAGCAAATCCTGAGCATAGTGGTAGACACAAATAGCCATGCGGGGGCGCTGGGTACGGATAAGGTGAGATGCGCCTTCTAATGCCCTGGCTTCAAACCCTTCAATGTCCAGCTTCAATAGCGTCAGCTTTTCCAATTCGTCGTCCAGGCGTGTCGTCGCTACGGAGATTCCGCCACCCGGCGATACATGGCTGGAGACGGTGCCAGTCTCCTCGAAGCGCAGCGTGGTCTGTTCGTTGGAGATGGCTTTTTTTAGCGCCCTGAAGTTGTGCGGGGGAAGGGGGAAGGCGCTCGCAATGCTCTCCAATTTCTGGAAGTTGATGCGATCCGGTTCAAAGGCGGTGATGCTTTCGTAGCGATGGCGGGATGCTTCGAGAAACTTATGCACGATAGGTCCCTGGAAGGCACCGCCATCGCAGAAATGTTCACGCTGGCCAAGCTGGAACGTGCTGGTATCTGCGTATTCTGAAAAATACTCGTTGATCGGCGTCGCCCAGCAGTCCAATAGGAGGCTGGAATCGTAGGTCAGGCGGAACAACAGGTTGCTGTAGAGCGTAAAAACGCTGAGATCGTCGTCCAGTCGATCCGCAAGACGCAGAAATTCTTCCAGGCGCGCAAGTGTCCGCTGACGGTACACCTGGGCAGGCTCGTATACGGCGGGAAGCCCGCAGTGCGCAACGGCCAGGCAGGCATCGACCCTGTCAATGCCTGCTTGCTCGCAGAGCTTGCGAGCCAAGCCCGATTCTCCGGGGCTGTAAGAAAAATCGATGGCCAATGCCTGGGAATGCTGAGCCGCTTGTTCGATGAACTGGCGCGAACTCCAACGCGGCACCCCATGAACGGTATCGCTGTCGCTTGGCTCGTCATCAATGGCGGCAGTGACATGACTGGAGCGCTGGACGATCTGTGGGCCATAAATGTTGCCAAGGCCCGAGCGCGGCTGAAGCAGAAAAAGGGGGCGCTGCTCGAAACCTGGGATCGGCGGATCCACCGAAGGCGCAACGCTCAGTTGCTCAATACCAGCGCTTGCGCACAGGTCATTTGCAAACGCCCGTCCGCGCGTGCTGCAGGAGAAATCGATAGCGATTGCATCGGCATACTGGCCCGCCTTGGCAAGAAGCTCCTGACTACTCCAGCGCGGCGCGCCGTGGATGTAGTCCAGATGGATGCTTTGGTCATCAATTGCGGCAACAACATGGTGCAGGTGGGCAACGATGCGGGGGCCGTGCACCATGCCTACATGGGACTCGGGAGCGACGAGGAATACAGGGCGGTTGGCAATGGCAGGTAGGCGCGCGATGACATCTTCGAGTGCAGGGCGCTCCTGCTCCGCAATACGTAGAATCCGTTGGCGCAGCTGCTCATTTCTTGAGTTCATGAACGTCACGTCCCGTAGGTATGAATGGGATTGTCGTAGCGGGCGTCGAAATAGGTTTTGGCAGGCACGTCCTCGCGGTAGACACGCGGCCCGCCAAGTTCGCAGCTTCGTCCCACCTTGACGCCCCGGTGCACGATGGCGCCTGTCCGCAGGACGCTATTGCCGCCGATCTCGACGCCCGCGCCGATTTGCACACCATTCTCTATCCAGCATGAAGATTTGACGCGGCATGCCGGTCCGAGGTGCGCGCTGGCATGGATCACCGTGTTGTAGTCGATCTTGCACGCGTGCCCGATGACAGCATTGGCACCCACAAATGCGTTGAGACCGATGACCGCGTCAGTGCCGATCGCTGCGCTGGGGTGGATGAAGGGCTCCAGCTTGAAGCCGCGTTCCATCGCTGCCTGCATCAGTTCTACGCGCTTGAAGTTGCCGAAGCGTTCGTCGAACGCCACGAACATGGCCCCGTCGGTCGGATTCAATCCATCCAGCACGCCAAGATCGAATTCGTGTTCGGAGTCTTGTGGTACCTCAATCCTGACGACCATCTCGTCCTGACGCGCCTGCTTCCATGCGTGAAATGCCAGGTCGAGGTATTCGCTGCGGCCGATGATCCACCTAGATTTCATGTTCGGTCTCCATCAGCAGCGCGTACCAGCGTTCGACCAGCCGATTCATGGATTCATAGGCTCCCTGGGTGGGGAACGGTGCGTCTATGTGCAATGCCGCCTGCACCCGCTCCATGATGTCCACGTCTTCTCCCACAACGACCTTGCTGCCGTGCATCTGTGCCAGTAGCACTTGGCTGGAAGAGCCGTAAGGCTGTTTCTTGCGGGCACTAAACCAATAGATTTCCAGGTCGGTGCGGTCCGGTGCGACGGGAATGTGGTGTTCCAGCGTGAAGGAATACCCGCCATTGGAACTGGCGATGTGCATGTTCGGGAAGACCAACCAATTGAAGTAGGCATCCTGCGTGCCCCAGCGTTCCACTTTCTCGTGCCAGCCAAAGTGTTGAAGGTTGGGTATGGGTGCGTCCGGGCCGCCGTAACTGAAGCGGCGCATCTCGCGTCTCAAGGCAGCGGGCGAGCTGTCTTGCAAGGCTTCCATGGACTCCTTGGCGTGTTCTTGGTTTACCTCGGCAACGAAGCTGACGCTCTTGGCTAAGGTCTTGGGGTGGACGAAGCGCGGGTGATTGGCATCCCGAAGATTTTCGTAAGCGAGTTTCCAGTTGTACCGGCCGCGCCAGGTGGTCACCATGACCTCAGTGTCATAGGCGTTGGAGCTACTTTCCAGCAGGGCGATGAAGTCTGCCGAAAACTGCTCCTCGATTGGCATCGGGTTGGGATCGAGGTTGACGAATAGCAGGTTCCCCACTTCATGCAAGGCGAATTCCCGCAATTTCAGGCCGCGTCTTTCCTCCTCGCCGAAGCCATAAAGGGCATCGCATTCGGGGATATTCTCGACCTGACCGTTGGAGTCGTACTTCCATGCATGGTAAGGGCAGACCAACGGGCGCTTTCCCACCGCAGTGGTCTGCAGCAGCGCGCTGCGGTGCAGGCAGACATTCTCGAACGCGCGCAGCCGGCCCTTGAAGTTCTGGATCAGTACCGGAATGCCAGCGAGCCTGCGAGTGATGAAGCAGTTGTTGTCGAGCAGCAGCGTCTTCAGGCCGGCAAACAGCCACGCCTTGCGGAAGATCTTGCGCTGTTCACGCTCGAATATGTCCGTCGACAGATAGTAGCTGGGGTGCATTCGCGATCGCATCGGCGGGCTTCCTCAGGAATCTTTGTGGTAAATGATTCGGGCTGGGTTGCCGAAGACGCTGGCGCCGGCCGGCACGTCCTTCACCACGACCGAGCCGGCGCCGACCACCGCGCCGTCGCCGATGTGGATGCCGGGCAGGATGGTGGCGTGTGGGTGCACGATCGCGTGCTTACCGATTCGTGCGCCGCCACCGACGAAGGTCATTGCCCCGATCTGCGCGTAGTCGCCGACATGGACATCGTGACCGAGCATGGTGTTTGCCTGCACGTTGACGAAGTCGCCCAGCCACACGTTGGGGCTGAGCTGCACGCGGTGGCACAGGAAGCAGCCCTGGCCGATGTGCACGTACGGGCTCAGGAACGCGCCGGTGACGATGGGGATGAAGTGCGCGCCTTGCTCAAGCAATGGCTGCGCATAGCGCTGGCGCGCATGCGGATCGCCGATCGCGCAGACGAAGCGCTCTTCGTCCTGCGGCTGGTATGAGAGCGGGCTGCCGACAATGGTCAGGTCGCAGTCCAGACCGTCCAGTATCTGCAGGCGCGTGTCGAGAAATCCCACCGGACGCCACTTCGTTCCGCACGCCGGATCACCCTGCATCTGCGCCAAGACCTCGCGCCCCCATCCGCCGGCGCCAATAATCAAAACCGGGTGCGTCATAGGATTGAGCCGCCGTCCATCACCAGGCTGGTCCCAGTGACCCAGCGGCTGGCATCGGCTAGCAGGTAGATCGCGGCGTTGGCCACATCCTGCGGCTCGCCCAGGCCCAGAGGATGCCTTGCCTTCTGTGCATCGAGTTGGTCTGCGCCCCACATCGGCGTCGCTACAGCAGACGGAGAAATGCCGTTGACCCGAATCCTGCGCTTAGCCTGTTCGAGCGCCAGGCATTTGATGATGCCGATGAGGCCTGCTTTCATCGCCGAATACGGCCCTACGCCGCGCGTGCCGAGGTGCGCGGCAGTGGATAGCATGAACACGATCGAGCCCTGAGGGGCGATGGCATTTGCCAGCAGCAGGCGCTGCGTTAGCATCACCGGAGCGAGAAAATTGACCGTGTACATCTCGGTCATCGCCGCCTCGGTCAGCTGCCGGATCGGGCAGTGCTTCTGAATGCCTGCGCAGTGAACCACGCCATGAACCGTCGCACCCGCTGCAGCAGCGAGTGTTTCGCGATCGGCAGCGCTGCTCAGGTCGCCGAGCACGCCAACGTGGCCCGTGCCCTGCAGCTGCGCCTGGGTCTGCGCGAGACGGTCTTTGTCGCGGCCAGCGAGAACGATGCGGGCGCCTCGTTGCGCGCAGGCGATGGCGATTTGACGGCCCAACCCCGACGACGCTCCCGTCACCAGGATTGTCTTGCCATTGAGCGAAAACGCAGTGTGTGCCGGTGTGTTCATGCGTAGATGTCCATCGGCACGGTGAGGCCGCCATCCACCACGAAATAGTTGCGCGTTATCCAGCTGCTTGCATCGGCCAGCAGGAACGCGGCGGCGTAGGCGACGTCCTCCGGCTCGCCCATGCCGAGCGGTGTCAGTTCGAACAGCCCTTCCATATTGCCGCCGCTTTCCTGCAGGCCCTCCAGCAGCGGCGTGCGCACGTAACCCGGGGCAATACAGTTGGCGCGGATGCCATTCTTGGCAACTTCCTGCGCCAACGATCTCACCATGCCGAGTAGCGCGCTTTTGCTGGCCGCATACGCGCTGCTGGCCATTGGTCCGATATGCGAGGCAACTGAAGCGAGGAACACCAACGAGCCGTTTGCGGCGATGCGCTTCTTCGCCAGCAGGCCGCGGGTCAGCAGCATCGGTGCGAATGTGTTGCTGGAGAAGATGTCGTCCAAATGCGCCCGGTTGACCAGGCGCAGCGGAACCAGCCGAGAGATGCCGGCCGCGTGCGCCATCCCATCCAACACGCCAACGTCGGCGACCAGGCGATCGATGTCCTCCTGCCGGTCAAGGTCTGCCGCGATCGCCACGTGTCCTTCGCCTGGCAATGCCTCCAAGGTTGAGGCCAGTCGCGCGCGGTCGCGCCCGCTGATCGCCAGCTGGGCACCGAGCTCGGCGCAGGAAATGGCAATCTGTCGGCCAATACCTGAGGAGGCGCCGGTAACAAGAATGCGTTTGCCGGCAAGCGAGAAGGGGTCAGGGGCAATACTCACGATTCGATCAGATCCGGAAAAACGGCCCCTTCGATGTCGAGCAGACAGGTGCCCCAAGACAAGCCGATGCCGAAGCCGCAAAGCAAGACGCGCTTGGGTCCGGATTCGAGTTCCTTGTTGATGCGCGCGGTCATGGTCACCGGCAGCGAGGCACCGCTAGAGTTGCCGAAGTCGCGCAGCGTCGAAGGCACTTTTTCCACCGGCAGGCCGAGCTTCTTGCGAATGGTCTCGTTGATCATGCGGTTGGCTTGATGGAACACGAAATAATCGATCTCATCCTTGGAAACGCCGGTGTAGTCGAGCAGTTTCTGTACCGCCGGCGGGATGCGTTGCGTTGAGAAGCCCAACACCGCCACGCCGTCCAGGATCAGGTCGGTTGCACACCGCCATGGACCGTCAGGCTCTTCGCGGAACGGGATCAGGTGCTGCAGGGTCACCGGCTCGCGCTGGCCGCCGACCGGCAGGATGATCGCCTTATAGCCACTGCCATCGCTGTTGAGGTCGAAGTACATCGGCGGCGCGTCGGCGCTGAACTCCAGCGCAGTGGCGGTGCCGGAATCGGAAAAAATGGGATCTTCCAGATTGGCACTGCGGTCACCCACCAGCAGCAGGCCTTTCTTGACGCCGCCGGCGGCGATCATCGACCCGAGCAGGTTGATGCCGAACGGGTAGGCCGAGCAGCCCAGGTTGACGTCGAAGGCGACGGTGGCATGCGAAAGCCCCAGCCTGTCTTGCAGGATGATCGCAGTGGCCGGAATCGGATAATCCGGCCACTGGGTCACCACAATCAGTGCATCGATCTCCTCACGCTTCCACTGCAGCTTCTCGAGCAGCACTTCGGTTGCGTCGAAGGCCAGGTCCGAAAAGCACTGCCAAGGCTGAGACATGCGCCGCGTCTCGATGCCGATGTTGCGCACCAGGCGCTCGCGTTCGGAGCGGATCTGCGGCCGGCAATCGGTGAGATTGGACACCACACGCTTTGGCACGCATGTCGCCATGCCGGCAAAGCGGACGTTATGCAGCGTGGAGGTCGGCATGGTGCTTATGCCTCGGTCAGTTTGTAGAGATCGCCGACGGTGATGGCAGCGGTGAGGTCATCGCCGGTAATGGTCTTGCCGTACTCCATGTCGAACATCACGATCACGCCCAGTGCCGCCAGTGAATCCCATTCCGGCAATTCCAGCAGCACGGTGTCCAGCGTGACCTCCACTGGCTCCTGGAAGTCGGTGGCAGCAACAAAGTTCTCGATAAACGTTTCCTGGGTCATGCGGTCTCGCCTGGTTGCCTGTTGAAGATACGGGAAGTGGAAAAGCACGTGGAGCGGGCTGCGGTCATGTCGCCTGTTGGCCGGCGATGAGATCGGCAATGGTATCGACCTGGTCGCTGCTCAGGCCAGGAAAGATCGGCAGGCACAGCACTTGCGCGGCCACCGAGCGCGCCACCGGCAACCATGCCGGCGCCGACGAGGGCAGGGCACGGTACATCGGGAAGTCGCTGATCAACGGATAGAAATAGCGCCGCACCAGAATGCCGTGCTCGCGCATCAATTGGTACAGTGCATCGCGCGACAGGGGGTAGTCGTCCTGCACCAGCACCGGGAAATACGCGTAATTGGGGCTGGAATACGCGGCCCGCACAACACAGCGGATGCCGCGCACATCGCTCAACCGCTGCCGATACTGCACATCGATGGCACTGCGCTGCGCGATGGCGTTGTCGATGTGCTGCAGTTGCAGCAGGCCGAACGCCGCGCTGATCTCATTCATTTTGCCGTTGATGCCCGGTGCCACCACCGTGGTTTCATCGACGAAGCCGAAGTTCTTCAGATGCCCGATGCGCTGATAAGTTTTTTCGTCGGGGCAGACAATCGCGCCGCCTTCGAAGGTATTGAAGACCTTGGTTGCATGAAAGCTCAACACGCTCAGATCGCCATGACGCAGGATCGAGCCGCCGTCATCGCGCACGCCGAAGGCATGTGCGGCGTCGTAGATCACCTTGAGGTTGTAGATGTCGGCGATACGCGTGATGGCCGTCGTGTCGCATGCGGTGCCGTAGCAATGCACCGGCATGATTGCGGTGGTCTGTGGGGTGATGGCCGCTTCGATCTTCGAAGGGTCCATGTTGAGCGTCACCGGGTCGATGTCCACGAACACCGGTGTGATGCTTTTCCACAACAGCGAATGCGCGGTGGCAACGAACGAGTAGGGCGTGGTGATCACTTCGCCGGTGATACGCAGCGCCTGCAGCGCAGTGATCAAGGCGGTTGTGCCGTTGGTGAGCAATGCCAGATGCGGCACGCCCAGGTAATCGCACAGTGCGCGTTCGAGTGCGCGGTGCATCTCGCCACCGTTGCTGACGATGCGGCTGGTCCAGATCCGCTCCAGATAGGGCAGAAATTCTTCCAGCGGCGGCAGCAGCGGACTGGTGACGGGGATGGGCATCAATGCCTCGGCAGGTGCTGGTGAAGGTCGGGATTCCGCTGCAGCCGGTGGCTGCAAACGGAGTGATCCTGCTGAAGCAAGCGCTATGCCAGCGAGCGGAAGCTGAGCGTGTGACCGCTCAGTTGGCCAGCTCGGTCTGCTCGCGATCGATGCCGTACTTGCGCAGCTTCTCCACCAGCGTGGTGCGGCGCAGGCCGAGCAGTTGGGCGGCATGTGCGACCACGCCCTGGGTGCGTTCCAGCGCTTCATTGATCAGCGCCAACTCGATGTTGGCCATGTGGCCACGCAAATCGATACCGTCGTCCGGCAGGCTGGACGCAGCAGCCGGTTCGGCATCGGCCGTCTTGGGCTGTAGCGTCACCACGTTGCTTGGTAGATCGGTGACTTCTACCGGTGCGGCCACCAGTGGCGGTTCCGGTGGCAACTCGACCGGAATGGCCGAGGCGAAATCGCCGCGATACCGTGCCGGCAGATCCTGCACCCGCACCAGCCCACCGGGATGCAGCACCGCCAGGCGCTCCACCAAGTTGGTAAGCTCGCGTACGTTGCCAGGCCAGTCATAGCTGCGCAGCGCCTCCAGAGCCTCCTCTGCAAAGCGCACTTCGCCGCGGCCGGTGCGTGCGAGCTGGCCCGCAATCGTCTGTACAAGCATGGCCAGATCGTCCACGCGCTCGCGCAGCGCCGGCATTTCGATCGGAAACACGTTGAGGCGATAGAACAGGTCCTCGCGAAACTGGCCATCGCTGATGCGGGTTTCCAAATTGCGGTGGGTCGCGGCGATTACGCGCACGTTGCAGCGGATGGTCTGGCCGCCGCCAACGCGCTCGAAGCTGCGCTCCTGCAACACGCGCAGCAGCTTTACCTGCATCGGCAGGCTCATGTCGCCGATTTCGTCCAGCAGCAGCGTGCCGCCTTCGGCCATTTCGAACCGGCCCTTGCGGGTGGTCAGGGCACCGGTGAAGGCGCCTTTTTCGTGGCCGAACAATTCGCTTTCCAGCAGATCCGGCGGGATCGCGCCGCAATTGATTGCGACGAACGGCCCATCGCGCCGCGGCGAATGTTGGTGGATGGCGCGCGCGACAACCTCCTTGCCGGTACCGGATTCGCCCAGCACCAGCACGGTGGTGTCGAATGCGGCCACTTGGTCGATCAGCCGGCGCAGGCGGGTGACCGCCTCGCTGTTGCCGGTGGGACCAGAATCCTGCTGTACGCCGGCCTGATGCTCGGCATCCAACCGTTTGAGGCTTGCGCGGCGCAGCAAGGCTTCCAGCTGCGTATGACGCAGGGGAGTGTCCAATGCCCACACATTGGCTTCGTGCAGGCCATGCGTTTGCGCGAACGCGGTCGGGCTGCCTTCCATCAGCAGCACTGGCGGCGGCAGCTTGGCATCGGCCAGCCAGTCAAAGAATTTGTCGGCCTGTGCAGCATCCTGCGCCGAGCCCACCATCACCGCCATCCACTCATCGTGGCGGTGACGGCCAGGATTGATGTCGGCGCCGTCGGTGACCCAGCGGGGATTGAAGTCCATAAATTCGAGCAGCGACACGGTGCGCTCGGCGCGCACAGCGTCACTGTCGATCAACAGAATGCGGGACTCACTCATTCCTGGCTCCTTCCGTCAGGCCCTCCAGGATTGGCATGACTTCCTGGATGTAAGACAGCTTGCTGACAAAATTGTCAGCTCCTGCGCGAAGAGCGTGTTCACGATGCTCGGCATCATCGAAGTGGCTCGCGATGACAATATACGGCGGATCGTCCTGCGTCTTGATCAGACGCGTGGCCTGCAGCCCGCCCATCTCCGGCATGGCCAGATCCATCAGCACGACATTGGGGCGCAGCGACTCAGAGCGCTCGATCGCTTCCAGCCCATTGGCGGCACTGCCCACGATATTGAGCCACTCGACTTTGCGAAAATGACGCATCGCAGCGTTGATAAAGCCCTCGTGGTCGTCGACCAGCAGCACGGTGAGTTTGCTCATAGTAGTCCTTATCCTGCCCGGGCAAGCAGCGGTTTAGTGGTGCGACGGCGCTCGCGTGCCGGGGCGATATCAAGTTGTTCGCGGTACTTGGCGACGGTGCGGCGCGCAATGTTAACGCCTTGCCGCGACAGCAATCCGGCAATGGCCTCGTCGGCCAGCGGCCGGCCGGCCGGCTCGCTTTCGATCAAGCGACGCACCATCGCCTTGACGGCCTGGCCGGAGACGCTGGCGCCTTCCAGCCGCACGGCGAAGAAGTGCTTGAGCTCGAAGGTGCCGCGCGGGGTCTGGATGTATTTGCCGGTGGTGATGCGCGAGATCGTCGATTCGTGCATGCCGATCTCGTCAGCGATTTCCTTTAGCGTCAGCGGTGCCATTGCTTCTTCGCCACGCGCCAGAAAGGCGGCCTGTCGTTCGACGATGGCGCGCGTTGCGCGCAGCAGGGTCTCGTAGCGCATCGACAACCCGCGGGTCAGCCAGCGCGCTTCCTGCAGCATGTCGCGCAACGGCTGCGCGGCCTCGCCGGCTTCAGCCAGCGCACGTTCGTGCACCGGGTTGATGCTGACGCGATGAGTGGTGGCCGGATTGAGTGCAACACGCCAGCTGCCGTCCGCATGCCAGGCGAGCACATCCGGAATCACGCTGGCGTTGCTCTCCTGCAGCAGGTCGTCGCCCGGGCGCGGTTGCAGCGAGAGGATCAGCCGCACCGCTTCGCGCGCATCGTCCACCTCGGCATCGTGCGCACGCGCCAGTACCGCGTAGTCGTGCGCAGCCAGCAGCTCCAGGTCACCGTCGAGGATGCGCGTCGCCAGATGGCGGGCCGGTACGCGGCCGGGCAGGGCACTCAGCTGCGCTTGCAGACACTCGCGCAGGTCGCAGGCGGCCAGCCCGGCCGGGTCGCCGTGCAGCAGGCGCTGCCGGATCGCCTCCACTGCCTGCACGTTCATGCCCAGACGGGTGGCGCCCAGCTGCTGCAGCGTCGACAACGCTTCGGTCAGATACCCGGCGTCGTCGGTCTGCTCCAGCCAGAACGCAGCGGCCCCCAATGCCGCCTCGTCCAGGTCCAGCGCCAGTTCGCGCAGGATGCGCACATGCGGGTCGGTGGACTCGCCGGCTGCCACGCGCTGCATGCGGTCGTCGTCGCCATCGTTCCAACTGCTGCTCTGCACGTCCCACATCGTGCTTTCCGGCAGCTCGTCGAACGCGGCGATATCGCTGGCGCCATCGTCGTTGGTGGTGGCCGCGTCCCCGTTATCGGCCAGCTCTGCCAACTCCAGCAACGGATTGGTTTCCAGGGCACGACGGATCTCCAGTTCCAACTGCATGCCGTCCAATTGCAACAGACGGATCGACTGCAGCAACTGCGGGGTGAGGTGCAGTTGCTGGCCAAGCTGGGCGGAAATGGTCGTCTTCATGGAAGCGCTTCCGAAGGGCGCTGCACGCAGCAGCGATGGAATGCATCTTGCAGGACAACGCGACGGGTTTCTAATCAGGGAGTCAGGTGAGATGACTCATGATTTTCCTGACAGCGCGTCAGAAACTTCCTGACGTTGCAGGCAGGCTCAAGCATGCCTGCCGGAATTCCGTCACTGTTTTGATCGTCGCTGGCAGACCGCGCTCGCCCAAGTTGGCGCGTCAGACCAACTCGTTGTGATGTTTGGCCGCCAGCAGCACCAGATCGTTGGCGCGACGGCAACCGAGCGATTCCATCATGCGTGCGCGGTGGGTTTCCACCGTTTTCACGCTGATGCCCAAATCGGCGGCAATTTCCTTGTTGCTCTGGCCGCGGCCAATTTCGCGCAGGATCTCGCGCTGACGCGGCGACAGTGCGGCAATGCCGACTGGTTTTTCGCGGCCCAGCATCGGCGCAATCATCTTGGACGAGATCTGCGGGCTCAGGAACACCTGGCCAGCGGCGGCGGCGCGCAACGCCAATTCCAGTTCCAGCGGTGCGGCGTCCTTGACCACAAAGCCGACGGCGCCACGATCAAGCGCATCGCGCACGTGCACCGGGTCGTCATGCATCGACATCATCACCACGTGCGTGCGCGGCGCGGCGCGCAGGACGTCGGTCATGGCATCCAGGCCGCTGCGGCCGGGCAGTGACAGGTCCATCAACACCAGGTCGGGCCGGTGCAGGGATGTCATGTCCAGGGCTTGTTGCGCGTTGCTTGCCTCGCCCACGACATCAATGCCGGCGAAAGTTTGCAGCAGCCTGGACAGGCCGGCACGAACAAGGGTGTGATCGTCGACGATGATGACTCGCACGGCGCAGAAGAGACCTTCTTTTTCAGTAAAGAGCACCTTAGCTGACCCGACGCCCCGCGCCAACCATGGGAATCAGCGCTGGCGGCGGGCGTCGGCGATCTGACGGCGATGCAAACGGAACAGGTGGCGTTCCAGGGCGTCCTGCAGACCGGGTGCGAGCGGGGCAAACCGCAGCCACAGCCAGAAATCATGACCATCGCTTGCGCTTGCCAGCACCGTGGCGGGAAGCTGTACAAGTTCAGGAAGCCAATCGGATGGCTGCAAACAAACGCTGCCGGTGGTGCCCGCTGCGTGGCTGCTTGCGCAACTCAGGCGGATTCCGCGCACCGACCAGTGCACTGGGCCCTGGCTCAGTCCGCTGTCGCCGTGGCGCACCAAGCGGCCGATCAGCGCCAGCATCAAATCGAGTTTGGCGTCCATGCGCTGCACCAGCAACGGCAGTTCGCCGCGGTCTTCGCTGGTTTCCTCGCTACGCAAGTCTTCGACCTGGCCAAGGCTGCGCAACAGTGTTTCTGCGGCGCTCTGCGTGCCAGCTTCGCTTCCGGCGCGGAAGCCGGCCGGCAATTGCAACTCGCAACTGAGCGTGTCGGCAAACAGTTCGGCATCGGCAGATGGCGCAAGTGTGCCGAGCGTGCTCATCAGATCCGACCGACCCGTGCGTAGGCCCGGCTGGCCGACGACGAGGTGCGCTGTGCGCGGATCAGCTCTAGTAGCTTGCGTTGACGCTCGCGCATCATCCGCATCAGGTCCTGATGCATCGTGAGCAAGGTCTGCAGCGCGTCGCGGTCCTGTTCAATATCCACCTGCTGCGCGTATTCGCGCAGGTGCAGGTCGTGGGCGTCCAGCATCGGCGGCATGTCCTCGAACTCCTCTTGCGCCATGGCCAGGCGAAGG
Source organism: Xanthomonas vasicola pv. musacearum NCPPB 4379 (assembly GCF_000277895.2). NCBI lineage: Bacteria > Pseudomonadati > Pseudomonadota > Gammaproteobacteria > Lysobacterales > Lysobacteraceae > Xanthomonas > Xanthomonas vasicola. Next base: position 2,206,670 of record NZ_CP034655.1, read on the forward strand.
TCGGCGATTTCTGCTTGAAGGCTTTGCACGCTATGCATGGCAGGACTCACGAAACGGCGGAAAGGCCGCGTTGTTCGAGGGGGATGGAGTTCCACGCCGAGTCGATTTCGCTGAGCAAATCCAGCGCTTCGGTCAACGCAGTCTCGTCGTTGTGCAGGTTGGCTGCGGTCAGCCGCTGCATCACGTAGTCGTACAGGGCCGAGAGGTTACCAGCGATCTCGCCACCGGCTTCGTGATCGAGCGAGCCGTTCAAGTGACCGACGATTGCGCAGGCCTCACCAATGGCCTTGCCCTTACGCGCCTGGTCGCCCTGCGCCAGGCAGGCCTGGGCCAGACGGATGCGCTGGCAGGCACCGGCAAACAGCAGCGAGACCAGCTTGTGCGGGTCGGCTTCGGTCACGCTGGTGGCCACGCCGACCTTGCGGTATTGCTCGGCATATTGACGATTGGAACCGTACATGGATGACTCCTCAATGGGCTGACCTTCGCTGGTCCCGGAGCGCTGTGCTCCTGCGACGACGCTCCTGCCGGAAGGCAAGGCCGAAATCACGATAGGCCCTACATGTATCGGCAATACCCTGACAGGACTTGAGGATCTTCATCACAGAAATCAGCCTGTCAGCAGGCCGCTGAGCGAGCTGGTGCTGCCTTGCAACTTGCTGATCATGGCGTCCATCGCGGCGAACTGCGCGGTGTAGCGGTCGCTGAGTTTTTCCATGCGCGCATCGAGATCATCCAGGTCCGACTCGTAGCCCTTGATGGTCTTGTTCAAACTGTCCGAGCGCAGGGTCAGCGTGCCGTTGGTGGCATTGACGTTGCTGTCCAGCAGCTTGGTCAGGTTGCTACCAAACTTGCTGTCCTTGCCAAACACATCGGCCGCCGCGCCACCGTCGGAGGCGATGGCGGTGTCGAACTTGCTGCCATCGAAACTCATGACGCCATCCTTGTCGATGGTCAGGCCGAGGGCCTTGAGTTCGGTGACGTTGTCGCTGACCTGGCCGCGCAGCTGTTGTTGCAGGCTGCGCACCAGCGAATCGCCGGTCAGCGCCGAGGCGGTCTTGGTGGTGGCGTCGTAACTGCTGCTTTTCGCCAGCAAGGTGTTGGCGGTGTTGTAGGCCGCAGCGAAGGCGGTGAGGTTGCCCTTGAGTCCGCTGGTGTCGGCTGCCACGCCCAGATTGAACTTGGTGCCTTCAGCGGCCTTGGTGAGGTTGAGCACCACGCCGGGCACGATGTCGCTGATGGTGTTGGAGCTGGAGGTGCGCTCGAAGCCGTCCACGCGCACCAGTGCGTCGGCGGCTGCCACGGTCTGGTTCAGCCCGCCGGTGACGCCGGGGCCGTAGGTGAGGCTGCTCAGGCTGGGGTCGCTGGCGCTAACGGTCAGCGCGCCCTTGGTGCCGGGATCGACCGCATTGAAGACCAGATGCTGGCCATCGTTGGCGGTGACCACGCTGGCAGTCACACCTTTGCCGTCGGCGGCTTTGTTGATGGCTGCAGCGATGTCGGTGAGCTTGTCGGTGCCGCTGATATCCACGGTGACGCTCTTATCGCCGTAGCCGATCGTCAGCGTGCCGCTACCCACCGTGGCATCGGCCGTAAACGCGCCGGAGGCCAGTTTTTGCGAGGTCGCCAGCGACACCACTTCCACCGAATAGTTGCCCGGCGCCGCCGAGCTGGTGGTGGTGGCGGTGAAGCCGGCATCGGTCGGCACCGTGGCCTTGTAGGCGTTGGTGTCGGCGCTGCTGACCACTTTGTCCAGCGCAGACTTGAGCGTGGTCATGCTGCTCTTGATCTGGCTGATTGCCGACAACTGCGTCGACGCGGCGGTGCCGGCCTTGTTGATGCGTGCCTGCTCGGGGTCTCTCTGCCGGGACACCAGGGTAGACACCACGGTAGGGATGTCCAATCCGGAGGCGGAAGTGCTGATCACCGATGCCATGTTGCATTCCTCGTCTGGGCGTCCGAAACAGACGGACGCGTGGGATTACGTGACGGGTATCGGCCGCATCCGCGAGGACTTTAGCGGCAGCGGTACGTCACGCTCACGAAATGTAGCGATGCAAACTCCATGCCCACCGAAGGTGGTGGTTCGCGTCAATAAACTGTCCAGGCATGTGCGGCAGGCCTCGGCCACAAAAAAGCCCCTCCGAAGAGGGGCTTTGGACTTGCTCCGGAGCGCTGCCGTATCGCGGCGGCAGCTCACTGCAGGTTACTGCAGCAGGCTCAGCACGTTATTCGGAACCGTCTTGGCCTGGGCCAGCATCGCAGTACCGGCCTGCTGCAGGATCTGCGTGCGGGTCAGTTCGGCGGTGGTCTTAGCGTAGTCGGTATCGGCGATCCGGCTACGTGAGGCCGACAGGTTTTCCGAGGTTGCGCTCAGGTTGGCGATGGTGGAGGTGAAGCGGTTCTGCACCGCACCCATATCGGCGCGCGAGGAGTTGACTGTGGTCAGCGCCTTGTCGACGATTTCCAGTGCTTGCTGTGCGCCCGAGAACGTGGAGATATCCAGGTTGCCCAAGGTCGAAGCGGTGGAGCCCGAAGCGGCCGAAGCGGTGGTGATGCCGGCGCCGACGGTGATGCCAGCAGCGCTGGAGGTACCAGCCGACAGCGAGGTGAAGTCCTGGCCAGCCTTCAGCGATTCGATCTGCAGCGAGCCATCGGTCTTGATCGAGGCGTACATGCCGGTCTGGTCGAGCTTGTCATTGATCGCCGAGGCAACCCTCTTGTTGACGTCGGCAGCGGTGTCGCCGGCGCCGACCTTGACGTCAGCGATGGTGATGCTCTTGGCCGAACCGCTGGCATCATTGAACGACAGGCTGATGCCGCTGACCGAACCAGACGCGGTGGCGGTGCCGGTGACGCCAGCGCCGGAAACGGCGGCGGCGAAGTTGGCCCTGCCCAGCGTATCGATGTTGGCGTCGGCAATGCTTTTGATGCCAATGGTCTGGCCGGCGTCGGCGCCGACCTGGAACAGCGCGCCAGAGAAGGAGCCGTCAAGCAGCTTGGTGCCGTTGAAGCTGGTCTGATTGGCGACGCGGTCGATTTCGCTGGTCAGCTGCTTGACTTCGGAGTTCAGCGCTTCGCGGTCGGTGGACGAGTTGGTTGCATTTGAGGACTGCACCGACAGCTCGCGGATGCGCTGCAGGTTGTTGCCGATTTCCTGCATCGCGCCTTCGGCGGTCTGGGACAGCGAGATGCCGTCGTTGGCGTTGCGCGAAGCAACGTCCAGGCCGCGGATCTGGGTAGTGAAGCGCTCGGCGATTGCGCCGCCGGCTGCGTCTACGGCAAAGCTGGTGATGCGCTTGCCCGACGAAAGCTGCTGGATGCTCAGCGCCAAGCTGGAGCTGTTGGTGTTGAGGTTACGCTGAGCGTTCAGCGACATTACGTTGGTGTTGATTACCTGTGCCATTTTGATTTCTCCTAAGCGATTTTTCCGGCAAGGGGGACTTGCCCGGAGCCTCCGCAGGGGGGCCATCAAGTTGGCCGTTGCCGCTGCTGAGATGAATAACGGCGTTGCGTTGGGAACCTTTAGCGAAATTCAGTATTTTTTTACTGTTTTTCTGCGTCAGGACGAAATACGTAAGCGTTGTGTATCAAGGGGTTTGGTTTATTCGGCAGCACCCCGCCAATCTTTAGCGCTGGTATAAATCTTCGAAAAATAAACTCCGTCCGCCTGCGCAAATGCCACGCGCAGGAGCAGAGAAAACCCAGGTTTTCTGCGGCAAAATCAGCGGATCAGGTTGAACAACGACGACGACTGCATCTGCTGAAAAATCGTTTGAGCGGCCTGCAACGAGGCCTTCTCGAGCTGGTACTGCCCAATCGCCGAGGCGTAATCCAGATCGCGGATCGACGACAGGGTGGTCTTGAGCGTGACTTCGTTGGATTCGAGCAAGGAGTTGGCGTTGTCGATCGCCGACAACTGCGCGCCACCGGAGGCGCGCGCATCGATCATCTTCGAAGACGCCTGCGCGATGTCGCGCATGGACGACTGCAAGGTATTGGTCATTGATGCTTTCTGCGGGGCGGTCAGCGTGTCTGAGTTCAGCGCGCTGACCATGTCGTCGATGGTGGAAAACACGTCCTTGGTGCCGGAAGCGCCGATCTGGAAACTGTCGCCGACCGCCGGCGCGCCGCTGATGCGCATGCGCACGCCGGCTGCCTTGATGTCTTGGCCTTCCTTATAGGTGCCGGTGCTGACCACCGCATTGGTGCTGTCGCGCACTTCATAGGTGTCGGCGGCGGTGAACTGCACGCTGTAGCTGCTACCGTTCCAAGTGCCTGTGCTGGCATCGCGGCTGAAATCCAGCAGCAGCCCGGTGCCGGTGTTGGCGGCATTGGCGTGTGCGTCCACGGTGCCGTCCCCGGTGCGGATGCGCATGAAGATTTCGCTGCCGGGCAGGGTGTCGCTGACAAAGGTGTCCGGCGCCACTTCCACCTGCTTCTGGGTCTGGTCGCCGTTGTAGGTGACGTTGCCACTGCTCTTGATGAAAGGCGCGCTGCCGTCGGCAGTACCGCCGAACAGGTAGCGCCCGGTGCCATCGGTGCTGTTGGCCAGGCTCAGCATGCTGTCGCGCAGGGCGGTCAGTTCCGAGGCGATCGCCTTGCGGTCGTCGGGGCTGAGCGAGGAATTGTTGGCCTGCACCGCCAATTCGGTGACGCGCGCCATTTTGTCGCCGGCCTGCGACAGCGCATTTTCCTGCAGCCCGAGGCGGTTCTGCACGTTGTTGGCGTTTTCACCAAAGCGCGTGATTGCCGCCAGGGCGCGATCCAGACCGACCGCGGTGCCTGCGGCGACCGGGTCGTCCTTGGCCGTGACCAAGCGCTGCCCGCTGGAGAGCTGGGACTCGATCTGGTTCAGCCGCGCCTGCTTGGCGCCCATCGAGGCGACCGACTGGCTGTACATCATGCTGGTAGAGATACGGTCGGTCATCAGCGTACGGCACCCAGGATGGCTTGGAAGACGGTGTCGGCGGTGGAGATCATCTGTGCGGCGGCCTGGTAGGCCTGCTGCAGTTTCAGCATGTTGGCGGCTTCCTCATCGAGGTTGACGCCGGAAATCGAGTCGCGGCTGGCCTGCGCCTGGTCGTTGATGACCTTCTGCGCATCGGCCGAATAACTGGCTGCGCGCGCGGCCGAACCCACCGACGTGGTCAGGCCCGACAACGCGCCGTTGAGCGTGACCGTGCCACCGCTGAGCGCCTTGGCATCGTCGATCTTGGCCAGCAATTTGGCGTTGCCGTTATCGCTGGAGCCGGCACCCGTCGGGCCGACGCCGAAGGTGTCGCCAGCCTTGGGCGCGCCGTCCAGTGCGAAGCTCCAGCCATTGGCGCTGATGGTCTGGCCGGCGGTGTAGGCGAACGGGCCGGCGCCATCGATGGTGTACTGGTTGGCGTCGATGAACTCGACCGACGACGGGGTCAGCAGCGCAGGGTTCTGCGCATTGGTGACCTTGACGTCGCTGATCTTGCCACTGCCCTGGTTGGCGATCGTCGCGGTGGCCTTGACCGGGGTGGCCGCAGCAATGCGCGAGGGATCGGTGATGGCCACCGACAAGCTACCAGCCAACCCGGCGGTGGGCTGCAGCAGAAACTTGTCGCCGCTGGCCGGGGTGCCACCCACCACCATACTGACGCCATTGAGCACCAGCGGGTTGGACGCCGTGCCGGTGCCGGTCATCGGCACGGCAGACCCTGTGCTGGCGTTGGTGGCCTTCCAATTGGTGCCGTCGAAACTCAGCGTGACGTTCTGACCGTCCACCGCGCTCATGTTGCTGAAACTGGCGCTCAGCGATGCGCTGCCGGTGTTGTTCGGATTGGCGGCGGTGGTTGGCGAACCGATGTTGAAGAAGTTGCCGCCCATCGCGCCATACAGGTCCATACCCTGGCTGTGGCCGGCATTGAACGTGCTGGCCATGCCCACAGCCAGGCGGCCGAGTTCGGCCTGGGTGGGCTCAAGCACGCTGCTGCGGAATTCCAGCAGGCCGCCGATCTGCCCGCCCAGCGAACTGGCGCTGAGGCTGACATTCTGGCCTTGGGTCTGCATCGCCACCTGCAGCTTGGTCGGCTGATACGGGTCGGCAACGGTGGTCAGTTTGGAAGCGGTGGTAGCGACCACCAGCGCTTGGCCGCCGGCGGTGAAAACATTCATGAAGCCGCCGTCCTGGATCACCGCGGTACCCCCGGTGTAGCCCACCAGCTTGGTCACCAATGCATCGCGCTGATCGAGCATGTCCGGCGCTGCGTTCTGCGCACTATTGCCGATGGTGCCATTGAGCTTGGCGATCTGCTGCGTCAAGCGATTGACCTCATCTACCGACGAGGTAAGCCCGCTGTTGACTTCGTTGCTCAGGCTGTCCATCTGCCCGTTGAGCTGCTTGAAGCGCGTCGCCAGCGAGTTGCCGCTGTCGAGCATGCTCTGGCGCTCGGCAGTGGACGAAGCGTTGGACGACACCGCGCTGGTGGAGTCGAAGAAGTTCGACCACAGCCCGGCCACGTTGGTGGCGGTGTTGGAGTACAGCGCATCGACCCGGTTGGACAGCGAGGACAGCTGCTGCAGGCGCGAGAGTTCGCCGCCGCTGTCGAGCAGGCGCGAGATGGCCAGCTGGTCGGCCACCCGGCCCACATCGGTAATCTTGGCGCCATTGCCCACGTACGCGTAGCCCATGTCGGTGGGCGTGCGCGTTGCGAATTCCACACGTTGGCGGCTGTAGCCTTCGGTATTGATGTTGGCGACGTTATGGCTAACGGTCGACAACGCCCGTTGGAAGGCGATGAGCGCGCTGGTCCCGGTGGACATGATGGACATGGGCGTTTACCTCAGCGACGGATGGTGCCGAGCCCGGCCGGCTCGGCGGTACTGGCATAGCGGTTGGACAGATCGGCCGCTGCGTTGCCAATGGCGGCCACCGCACGGTCGATGGTCGGACCGTGAGCGATCGCCGCGATCTTGGCCGCATAGCCCGGATCGGTGGCGTACCCAGCCTGTTGCAAGCCGCGTGCAAAACCCTTGATATCAGTGCCGGCCTGCAGCGCGGACTGGTAACGGCTGTTGTTTTTCAGCAGCCGCACGTAGTCGGCAAAGCTCTCTTCGGCTGAGCCATAGGCGCGGAAATCGGCGGTTTCGGTGGTTTTGACACCGTTGACGTATTCGTGGGTGCCGGTGGTCACCTTGTCGCCGCTCCAGCCGGTGGCCTTGATGCCGAACAGGTTGTTGGAATCGCCCCCATTGCCGATGCCGCGACGGCCCCAACCGGTTTCCAGCGCGGCCTGTGCCACCAGCGCGCGCGGATCCACGCCCAGTTCGCGCGCGGCTTTCTGTGCATGTGTCCAGATCTTGGCGACGAAGCCTTCCGGCGTGCGTTCGCCCAGGCTTGCAGCTGCAGTGCTGGCGGCGCTTGCGTTGACTGCGGCATTGGCGTCGGCTGCGTCGCTGGCAGCGACATCGGCCCAGCGGTCGTTGGCCGACGGCCAGCTCAGTGCCGCGGCATCGTCGCTGCCGGAGTCGCCACCGCCGGTACGCCCGGCAATCAGATCCAGCACCTGGCTCATGCCGATGCCGCTCAGATTGCCTGCGCCCAGGGCCGCCTTCGCAACGCTGCTGGTGGTGATGCCGCTGGCCGCGCCATCGCGGGAAGGCAGCGGCAACGAGGCATCGCGCTTGCCGGCAACCAGGGAATACGCCTTGGCCGCTTCGGCGGTGTTCAACGAGGTGTTCAACGCCGGGCCGCCGGTGTCGCCACTCAGTTGCTTGGAGATCATCGCCGATAGCCCCAGCCCCTTGCCCTCGGTCAACGCCTTGGCCATCTGCTGGTCGTACATTTCGCGGAACATCTGGTTTTGGCCGGGAAACATCGGGTCGCCGGAGCTCGCATTGCGCATGCTCTTGACCAGCATCTGCGCGAACTGGCCTTCGAGCTGACGTGAGACCTTGTCGATCTTTGCGGGATCGGCCTTGGTGCTCGGGTTGAGATCAATGGGCGAGGCTGCGATACGCATGTCAGATCACCTCTAGCTCCGCCGTGAGCGCACCGGCTTGCTTGAGCGCTTCCAGGATAGCCACCAGGTCGCCAGGAGCGGCGCCCACTTCGTTGACTGCGCGCACGATCTGATCAAGCGTGGTGCCGCCTTCAAACTTGAACATGCGGCTGCCTTCGGAGGTGGCCGTGATCGTCGATTGCTGGGTCACCGCGGTGCGGCCGCCACTGAAGGCACCCGGCTGGCTGACATTGGTGTTTTCGCTGATGGTCACGGTGAGCGAACCATGCGCAATCGCCGCCGGCATCACCCGCACCAGCTGGCCGATGACCACGGTGCCGGTACGTGCATTGACCACCACCTTGGCCGGTGCATCGCCCGGCGAGAGTTCGACGTTTTCCAGTCGCGACAACAGGCCGATGCGGGCGCCCGGGTCGGTCGGCGAGCGCACCGCGACGGTCACGCCGTCCACCGCACGCGCGGTGCCGGCGCCGAAGCTGCTGTCGATCGCTGCGACCATGCGCGAGACGGTGGTGAAATCGTTCTGGTGCAGGTTGAGCGTGATCTCGCCGGTGCCGGCGAACACGTCCGGCAATGCCCGTTCGACGGTGGCACCGTTGGGAATGCGGCCGACGCTGGGGATATTGACCGAGACGCGCGAGCCGTCCTTGCCTTGTGCACCGAAGCCGCCAACGACCAGGTTGCCCTGGGCCATCGCGTAGACCTGTCCATCGGCGCCTTTCAGCGGTGCCATCAGCAGCGAGCCGCCGCGCAGCGACACGGCGTTGGCAATCGAAGAGACGGTGATGTCGATCGGCTGGCCGGGCTTGGCGAACGGCGGCAATTCGGCGTGGATGGCCACGGCTGCGACGTTTTTCAGCTGCGGATTGACGTTTGCCGGAACATTGACGCCCAGTTCGCCGAGCAGGTTTTTCAGGCTCTGCACGGTGAAGGGCGCCTGGCTGGTGCGGTCGCCGCTGCCGTCCAGGCCAACCACCAGGCCGTAACCGACCAGTGCGTTGCCGCGCACGCCGCCAACTTGGGCGAGATCCTTGATGCGCTCGGCGCTGGCCGGCGCGGCGATTGCGCACAGTGCAACGGCGGCAGCCAGTAGACGGAAAGGCAGGGAAGACAGATTCATGGTGGCAGGCTCAGTAGAGCGACAGACGGGAATTGAAGAAGCGGCTCAGCCAGCCCATTGCGTTGGACTGCGCAATCGCGCCACGGCCGCCGTAAGCGATGCGGGCGTCGGCCACTCTGCTGGAGGGCACGGTGTTGTCCGGGGCGATGTCGGCGGCGCGCACGATGCCTTGCACCTGCACCAGTTCGTCGCCCTGGGTCAGGCGCAGGTTCTTCTGCCCCTGGATCACCAGATTGCCGTTGGGCAGGCGCTGCATCACGGTGACGGTCACGCTGCCCTGCATGCGGTTGCTCTGCGCGGTGTTGCCCTTGCCGGCAAAGCTGCGGTCGCCGTTGGTGCTGTTTTCCAGCACATTCAAGCCACCGACGGTGAGTGGTGCGCCCAGCAAGGTCGGCGCGCTCATGGTGGTGGCGTCTTTCTTGCTGATGCTGGTGTTGGCGGTGGACGAGGCGGTGGTGCTTTCGACCAGGTTCACCGTCAGCAGATCGCCGACATCGCGGGCACGGCGGTCGCCGTACAGGTTCAGGCCGGGGCCGGCGGCGTAGATCGCGCCGGCAGTCGGCTGCGCCACCGGTGCAACCACCGGAACGATCGGCGCCAGTTCGGCGAACGGGCGTACATCGCCAGCGGCCACGCAGCCACCCAGCAGCGTGCTGCAGGCAATGGCGAGGCACAGGGAGGAGAGGGAAGGCAGGCGTGACATGGCGTTGATTCCTGAGAGGGCGACGAGCGACGAACCGATCAGACGTTGTTGTTCAAGTAACCGAGCATCGAGTCGGTGGTGGAGATGGCCTTGGCGTTCATTTCGTAGGCGCGCTGCGTCTCGATCATGCTCACCAGCTCTTCCACCGTATTGACATTGCTGCCTTCCAGCGCGCCCTGCACGGTGTTGCCCAGGCCGTTGAGGCCAGGGGTGCCGTTCTGCGCGGGGCCGGAAGCGGTGGTCTCGACGAACAGGTTTTCGCCCTTGGCCTGCAGGCCCGAGGGGTTGATGAAGTCGGTGAGCGTGAGCGCGCCGATTTCCTGCGCGGCAGCCTGGCCGGCCAGGGTGACGCTGATGGTGCCGTCGTTACCGATGGTCAGCGACTGCGCGCCTTCCGGCACCTGGATGCCCGGCTGCAGCGGGTAGCCACTGTTGGTGACCAGTTGGCCCTGGGCGTTGATCTGAAAGGTGCCGTCGCGGGTGTAGGCAGAGGTGCCGTCGGGCATCTGCACTTCGAAGAAGCCGCGGCCGTTGACCATCACGTCGAGCGCGCGGCCGGTCTGCTGCTGGCTGCCCTGGTCGAAGCCCTTGAACGTGGACACCACGCGCACGCCGGTACCCAGTTGCAGGCCGGTCGGCAGCTGCGTCTGCGCGGAGGTCGAGCCGCCGGGCGCACGCACTTGTTGATACAACAGGTCTTCGAACGCGGCACGGTCGCGCTTGAAGCCGGTGGTATTGGTATTGGCCAGGTTGTTGGAAATGACCGACATGCGCGTCTGCTGCGCATCCAGTCCGGTTTTGGCGACCCACAAAGCCTGATTCATGACCCGATTCCTCGTTAGACCCGGGGATGTGTTCCGGGCACGGCTGGGTATATGCACGTGCCGTGCCAAACCCGCGTCGGATTTCTGCCGGCTGGTGCGATGGTCATGCGGAGTGGGTATGCAGCAGGCTGCATAGGGCAGAGGCTGCAGCTGGCGGCAGGTGTAACCGGTAGCGGTGGGACTGTGTGACAGATCTGCTTGGAGATCTGTTGCCGGCTGCCGGTTGTAGCGTCCTGCTCACTTGGCGGAGAGCGGGGGGAGTTTGTTAGCCGCTTCTTGTTAGGCGTGGCCCTTGCTCAGGGTAAGCGCTGAGTCGGTCGAGTGCGCGGTGCCCTCACCGCTCGCAGGACACGCCGTAAACCCGCTCCTGGGGGCTCGTTGGCGGCATCCATGCCGCCATCGGTCCCGCAATCGGCGAGGGCACCGCACCAGACGGTTGGCTGGCGACCAATCGAAAGCGGGTCGTTACACGCCTTGGTTTTGCGTGCTGCTACGGATTGCTTGTTTCGTGCAACTCAATGGTGCGATCACAGACGTGTGCGTGACGATCAATACGCACTAACGCACTTCGAGCACTGCTCTCATAGACCACCGATCATCTCGACTGGTCCTTTCCGCTCACCGTCGCGGGACCCTTGGGGGCATGGATGCCGCCACGGAGCTTACAGGGACATACTTGCAACGTGTCCCGCGATGGTGGGCGGGCAAGGGCCCTGCAGCCAAGCCGAAGATCAGCCTCCCCGCCGCGCAGATCCAGCCGGTCGCTCTGCAGCAGACCTGCGTGACGTTGCTTTTATTTGTCACTTTTATGAGTGCGATGGCGGCTCATCGCACTCATAAAAGTGGCCGACAACCATGGATATTAGTCGTCACCAGGGCGCTGATTCTTTACGACACCGCAGTAGCCAGCGCTGTACTGCTTGCGTAAGGCTGAGCTTGAGATTGCGTTTGCTGCGGGCATCGCCGCTGCCGGCGTTGTAGCGGTCGCTGCTGACCAGTCATCGCATTTGGGCTTCTTTTGGCGTCTGAGACGACGTTGCAGCTGGTATCAGCATGCTTGGCACCAACTAACGAGCCTTCGGCGGTCCAATTCGCTTGAACTGTACTTAGCCGCTCACCCGCAACAGCGAATTGGCCGATTGGGCATTGTCGTCGCCGTTCTTGATGATCTTGACCTGCATCTCGAACTGCCGCTGCAGCTGGATCATTTCTACCAGCGCGCCGGCTGCATCCACATTGCTGCCTTCCAACATGCCGCTGTTGATGGTCTTGCCGGTGGCCACGGCAAATGCCTGCGCCGGGTCGGTACTTGTGTTGCGCATCAGCCCGTCCGGGCGCCGCGTCAAACGGTCGGCTGGCGCATCCACCACCTTCATCTTGCCGACGATGGCCATGGTCTGCGGGCCTTCGCCCTGCGGAATGATGGAAATACTGCCGTCGCTGCCGATCTCCATCGCCTGGTGCGGCGGGATCGTCATCGGGGTACCGCCTTCATCCAGCACCGCATGCCCGTTGGCGGTAACCAGCTGGCCATTGGCGGTGAGCGCCAATTCGCCGTTGCGGGTGTAGGCCTCGCTGCCGTCGGGCGACTGCACTGCCAGCCAGCGGTCCTGCTGCAATGACACGTCCAGCGGGTTGCCGGTGACCTTCTGATGGCCCTGGCTGCGATCAAAGCCCTGATCCACGTGCAAGGCATCGATCCGCGACGGGTAGCCCTTGCCCTGGATCTTGAACGCCTCGGTGTTGGCCAGCGCGGCCTTGAACCCCACCGTATCGACGTTGGCGAGATTGTGCGACACGGTGCTCTGCGCCTGCAGGGAGGCGCGGGCACCGGTCATCGCAACGTAGAGGGCTTTATCCATGGGACACCGGGAATCGGGAATGGAGAATCGGGAATCGCAAACGCGGGTTGCGGGAAGCTGGGAGAGCAGGGCGCAGGGCCGGCATCCGATACACGCGATGCCAGCTCTTACGATTCCCTATTCCCCAATCCCGATTCCCAGCCATTAACGAATATTGATGATCGTCTGGGTGACCTGATCCTGGGTCGAGATCATCTGCGAGTTGGCCTGGAAGTTGCGCTGGGCCACGATCATGTTCACCAACTGCTCGGTCAGGTCGACCGTGGATGCTTCCAGCGAGCCGGATTCGACCTGGCCCAGATCCGAAGTGTTTGGCGCGCCGGTGCGGGCGGCACCGGAGGTGTAGCTCTCGGCCCACATGTTGTTGCCCTGCGACTGCAGGCCCTGCGGGTTGACGAAACTGCTCAGTGCGACCTGGCCCAGCGGCTTGTCGGCGCCGTTGGAATAGCGCGCGAACACCACACCGCTGGTATCGATGCTGATCTCGTTGAGCTTGCCGCTGGCGTAGCCGTCCTGGCGTGTATCGCGCAGCGCGAAGGCTTCGCCGTATTGGGTCGAGCCGCTGACATTGAGCTGCATGTTCAGCACGCCCGCGCCGGTGCTTGGGGTGAACGGGTCCATCGCAATGATGCCGTTGGCCGGGGTGGTCAACGCGCCGGTGTCGGAGAACTGCAGCGTGGTTGGGGCACCGACTGCGGCGCCATCCACGTAATTGTGCACCTGCCACTCGTTCGGGTTGGCGGTCTTGACGAAGTAGGAGGTCTGCACGTGGCTGACACCCAGCGAGTCGTAGACGTTGATGCCGCCGGTGGAATGGCTATAGGTCTTGTCGTCGGCCGGGTCGAACGGAGTCACCGTCGGCGCGGTGGCATTGCCGGGCAGGGTGAAGGCCAGGTTGACCGTGGAGGTGGATTTGGGCGGGCTGTCGGTGGTCAGTAGCTGCAGGTCCGACAGGCGGCCCACGTCAAAACCGTTACCGCTCGGGTTGGGGGCAAACACCTGCAGTCGTGCGCCCTGCGGGTTGACCACATAGCCGTTGGCATCGGTCTGGAAGTTACCAGCGCGGGTGTACATCTTGGCGCCGTTGGACGAGACGGTGAAAAAGCCTTCGCCGGAGATTGCCAGGTCCAGGCTGCGCCCGGTCGGGTCGATATTGCCCTGCGAGAACTGCTGCGCCACGTTGCTGACGCGCACGCCCGAACCCACCGCATTGCGCGACAGGCCGTAGCTGGTGCTCTGGAACATGTCGGCAAACTCGGCGCGCGATTCCTTGAACCCGGTCGTGTTGACGTTGGCGATGTTGTTGGAGGTGACGTTCAGATCGGCATTGGCTGCGTTGATGCCGGACAACGAGGTATTGAAGCCCATGGATGAGTTCCTTTAGGTGTTGGTTGCCGGCTCAGCTGACGCGGAGCACGTTGGCGAGCGGGGAAGTGCCTAGCCCGGTCAGGTTGAGATACAGGCCGTCCGAGCCGATCGTGACGCTGTCCACCGGGGCGTCGACATAGGTGGATAACTTGCTTTTGGAGCCAGCGGTGTCGGTCTGGGTCGCGGTGACGCCATATTTGCCGGCCGCCATGCGGTTGCCGTTGGCATCGGTGCCATCCCAGGCGAACGACACCTCACCAGCGGCGCTGGACGGCACGCTGAGTTGTTTGACGAAGGCGCCGTTGGCATCGGTGATTTCAAAATTGACGGTGCCGGCCGAGGTCGCGGCGACCACACCCTTGGCCGAACCGGTGGCATCGATGGCGACCTGCGCCGAGGGCACCAGCACGTTGTGACCCACCAGCGCCGCGCCCTTGAGTACCTGGTCGCTGCTCATCGACGTGGAGAGATTGCTGAACTTGGTATTGAGGTCGCCAATGCCCTGCACGGTGGAGAACTGCGCCAGCTGGCCAAGAAACGCGCTGTTGTCCATCGGTTTGAGCGGGTCTTGGTGCTGCAACTGCTCGGTCATCAATTTGAGGAAGTCGGCCTGGCCGAGTGCATCCTCTTTTTTGGGAGTCTTGCTGCCGGTACTCAGGCCAAGAGTTTTGTAGATATCGCTGGCGATCGTGCTCATCTGGAGGATTCCGCGTGTATGGGGCAGCTAGGAAGGGTCAGCGACCCATGGTGAGGGTCGCGAGCGCCAGTTCCTTGGCGGTATTGAGCATTTCCACGCCTGCCTGGTAATTGCGCGAGGTGGAAATCATGTTGACCATCTGCGAGACCGGGTCCACGTCGGGCGAGAACACATAGCCCTCGGCGTCAGCCAGCGGGTGGCCGGGTTCGTAGCGTCGGATCGGCGGCGCATTGGTGGTGGTGATCTCTTTAACGTTCACCGAGGTCAGGCTGGGGTCCCGGCGGCTTTGCTGGGCCTGGAAGATCGGCTCGATCGGCTTGTAGGTGGCCTCGGCCGAGCCTGCGACCGAGTCCGCATTGGCCAGGTTGGAGGCGATGGTGCTCAGGCGGACCGAGTGCGCGTGCAGCGCCGAGCCGGCCACATCGAAAATGGGAAGGTTGCTCATGACTTATTGGCCCGTGATCGCGGTGAGCATCGAGCGCACCTTGGATTCGAGGAAGCTCAGCGACGCGCGGTATTCCAGCGCGGCGCGGCCGTAGGCGGCGCGTTCGGCATCGGGATCGACGGTATTGCCGTCAAGGCTGGGCTGATCGGATTCGCGAGTGATCTGGAACGGGTTGAGCCCGCTGCCGCCGCCCACTTCGTAGTGCTTGGCGTCAGTGGTTTGCATCAGGCCGCCATCCTGCTCGCCCTGCGCCGATTTCAGCGCCGCCTCGAAGTTCAGGTCCTTGGCCTTGTAGCCAGGCGTGTCCACATTGCTCAGATTGCTGGCAATGAGCTTCATGCGCTGCTCGCGCAGCGCCAACGCGTCGCCATGGACGCCGAGGAACGAAGAGAAGGGACTGGACACGGTGCTCTCCCGCGAAGTGTTGCAAGGGAGAAAGCAATGTTTGTGCCAAATCAAGGTGGTGCGGGAGGCGGAGCTGGCGATGCACGTCGAGCGTCAGACGGGCGGTCTAGGTGCCAGACATCACCCGATGTGTTGCCGCTCGGCTACCTGCGATTGACTGTGCAACTTACAGACCAAGCCAGACTGCCTGGCATTGCTGTCACTCAGCGCGGCGTGTGCCCAACCGCGCGGATGCCTTTAAAAGGCGTGTTCTTTCTGGAAGAACGGGACTGCAGATACCCGGCCGTGCCCGTGGGCAACGCGACCGGGTGAGATCAGGCCGCTTCGGCGACCGCTTTCAAGCGCGTCAGCACGTAATCGGCCAGTTCGTGGGCACTGTACTTGGCCACGAAAGCGTTGGCGCCCACCTGTTCGACCATGGCGTTGTTGAACACGCCCGACAAGGAGGTGTGCAGTAGCACGTACAGGCCTTGCAGGCCCGGTGTGCGCCGGATTTCCGTCGTCAGCGTGTAACCGTCCATTGCCGGCATCTCGATATCGGAGATCACCATGGCGTAGCGGTCGGCCGGGTTTTCGCCCGATGCCGCCACCTGCAGCAGGTGGTCCAGCGCCTGACGACCGTCGGACAGCAGGGTCGCCGAAACGCCCAACTGGTCAAGCACGCTGCGGATCTGCTGACGTGCCACGCGCGAATCGTCCACCACCAACACCTGGAACTGGCGGTCGTAGGCCACCAGCTGCAGCGAGGGATCCAGCTGCACGTCCTTGCTGACCTTGGCGATGTCGGCCAGCACGCTCTCCACGTCGATGACCTGGATGAGTTCGCCCTGGAAGCGCGTTACTGCCGTCAAATAAGTGGCTTCGGCACCAAGTTCCGGCGGCGGATGGATGTCTTCCACCGCAATATTGACGATGCGTTCCACTCCGCTGACCAGGAAGCCCTGGACCGAGCGGTTGAATTCGGCGACCACTAAATAGCCGGGGCCGTTTTCGGAGTGCGAATCGCGTTCCGGGTGGCCGATGGCCACGCCCAGATCCAGCACCGGCACCGAGCGCCCGCGCACGTCGGCAACGCCTGCGAACTCCGTCGGCAGGCCGGGCACCTGAAACAGTTCCGGCCGGCGCAGCACTTCCTGCACTTTGAAGACGTTCACGCCAAAAAGCTGGCGTCCGCCCAGCCGGAACAGCAGCAGGGCCAGTCGATTGTGGCCAGCCAGTCGCGTGCGCTGGTCGATGCGGTTGAGCAGATCGTGGGTCATGCTGCAGGTATCGACAGGGTGGCCGGATAACTTGAGGGGACATTGCAGCCTGCCGAGTGCCACCCCGGGAATGGGGAATAGGGAATGGGGAATCGATTGAGGGCTGAGAGATACCTGATTTAGCGAGGAGCAGCGCTGGCGCCATGCGCCATCTGTCTGGCCCTGACATGTGTCAGACGCCGTTCGCTCTCGCTCTCGCTCTTGCGACTCCCGACTCCCGACTCCCGACTCCCGACTCCCGACTCCCGACTCCCGACTCCCGACTCCCGACTCCCGACTCCCGACTCCCGACTCCCGACTCCCGACTCCCGACTCCCGACTCCCGATTCCCGACTCCCGACTCCCGACTCCCGACTCCCGACTCCCGACTCCCGACTCCCGACTCCCGACTCCCGACTCCCGACTCCCGACTCCCGATTCCCGATTCCCGATTCCCGACTCCCGATTCCCGATTCCCGATTCCCGATTCCCGATTCGCGATTCGCGATTCCCCGGCCAAGAAACGGCACACCCCTTGCATAACAGTTCCCGTCTTCCTCCGGATCTGGTCCCATGCGCCTGCTCCTGCTTGTCATCTTGTTGGCTGCCGCTCCGGCCTGGGCCCAGAGCTATCAGTCTGTCGATTCCATCCGTGCTGCGGCGCTGGCCACCGTTGGCCCGGACGCCGAAGCCGAGGCCACACTCGATCCGGGCCTGCGCATGCCGGCCTGTCCGATCGCATTGCAGGCCCAGCCCACCGGCACCAATACGGTGGAAGTGGCGTGTCCGCAGCCGGCCGGTTGGCGCTTGTTCGTCCCGTTGAAGGTGCGTCGCAACCAAGACGTGCTGGTATTGCGCCGTGGCATCAGCGCTGGAGAAACCATCTCGCTTGCCGATATTAGTATCGAGAAGCGTGACGCCGCGCGCATTGTCGGTGCGGTGCTGGCCGACCCGGTGGCTGCAGTGGGCAAGACCGCCCGCCGCATCCTGCCGGCAGGCTCGCTGCTGTCGGCCAACGATCTGGTGACGCAGCGGCTGGTCCGGCGCGGCGACACCGTGCCGCTGGTCTCGCGCAATGGCGGCTTGGAAGTGCGCATGAGCGGTCGCGCGTTGTCCGATGCTGGCGAGAACGAGCGCGTCTCGGTAGAGAATTCGTCCTCGCGCCGGGTGGTGCAGGGCATTGTTGAAGCGAGCGGAACTGTTGTGGTCTCCCGGTGAAAAATTTCTATAAAGTTTTTTTTCTGGGTGCCGTTATCCCCTACGACCTGTAGAGGAGTTCCTGACATGACCCAGAAAATTGAAGGCAATCTACCGACCGCTGCCACCCTTCGCACCGCAGCCACCAGCAGCAAGATCGCTTCGGCCGGTGAAGATCGCGCGTCCCCAGTAGCCGCAACCCCGCCGACCGACAGCGTCAAGTTGACCGGCGAAGCCACCAACCTGCAGAACCTGCAGCGCGAGCTTTCGCAGTCCTCGGCGATCGACACCGGTCGCGTCCAGGCGGTGAAGGATGCATTGCACAACGGCACCTATTCCATCAACCCGGATGCCATCGCTAGCCGCATGATGGATCTGAATCAGCAACTGGCGGGTTAATCCCCGACTGAAAGGATGAACGTGAACGAGTTCCTGCAACGTCTCAGCGATGCGCTGGCCGGCGAACGCCAGGCATTACTCGAGAACGACATCGATGGGTTGATGCGACACACGCAGGACAAGCTGTCGGCGCTGCATGCGCTAGAAGCGGCGATGCCTGCAGGCGAAGAAGAGCGCCTGCGTGAGCTGGCAGAAGCCAATCGCGCCAATGGCGCGCTGCTGGCTCGCCGACGCCGCGAAGTGAACTGGGCGCTGCGTCATCTGGGCCGCACCGAAAGTGCGCCGTCCTACGACGCCAAGGGGCAATCAAGCGTGTTGCGCGGCGGACGTTCGCTGGCAGTCGCCTGAGTCGCAGTTTGTTTTGCAGCAGATCGGGTTGCAGATAACCCAGCACGCTTACGTGCGCCGGCAGGTGCTGTTGGGTCTGCGACACAGCGCCGGATAAATGCGAAACGGCGATAGGGCGCGTCAACGGTTCGGCGTATATTGAGGCGTCCTCTACGCCGCTTGCTCCCGTGACCGCCAAGTTTTTTCTCAATCAAGCCTTATTGCCGTCCTCAGACATCCTGCGCGCCTTCGGCGACCAGATGCTGGAGGGCGTGCTGCTGTTCCGCGCAGACGGAAAGCTGATTCTGGCCAATGCCATCGCACGCCAAAGCCTGTGCAAGGAAGATCCCGCCGACGATCGCAATCTGGGCGAGCGGATTTCGCAGGTGTTGCCATCGGACGCCCTCAATCAGGCGCGCAGCAAGGGCAGCTGGACCGGCAGCCTGCCGGTGGCCGACCGCGTGGTCATCGCGCACCTGTATTACAACGAAGAGTGCGGCGTCGGGCATTTTCTGGCGTTGTTCCACAACATCGAAGGCCAGCAGGATTACGAGCGCGAGCTGCAACAGCGCCATGCCGAATTACGCCAAGCCTATCTGCGCTTGAACGGTGCGCAGGATAAATTGCTGCAATCTGAAAAGATGGCGTCCATCGGCCAGTTGGCCGCGGGTGTGGCGCACGAAATCAACAATCCGATTGGGTACGTGCACTCCAATCTGGGCAGCCTGCAGGAATATCTGCGCAGCCTGTTCACCCTGATCGAAGCGTATGAGCGCGCGCTGCAGGCGCCGGACCCAAAGGCGCTGATTCCGGAAATCGACGAGATCCGCAACCGCGCCGACATCGACTTCATCAGCCGCGATTTGCCGCAATTGATTGCCGAATCACGCGAAGGCATCGAGCGGGTGACCCGCATCGTGCGCGACCTCAAGGACTTCTCGTACTCGGACCGGTCCGAGTCGTGGAAGATGGTCGATCTGCATGCGGGTCTCGAATCCACCATCAACATCATCTGGAACGAGCTCAAGTACAAGGTCACGCTGGAGCGCAATTACGCCGAGCTGCCGCTGGTGGAATGCCTGCCGTCCGAGCTCAACCAGGTGTACATGAACATGCTGCTCAACGCCGGTCAGGCGATTGTCGAGCGCGGCACGATCGTGGTGACCACCGGTCGCGACGAAGCAGAAAACGTCTGGATCCAATTCCAGGACAGCGGCGCCGGCATCGCCCCGGATCTGCTGCAGCGCATCTTCGACCCGTTTTTCACCACCAAACCGGTGGGCAGCGGCACCGGCCTGGGCCTGTCGATTTCCTACGGCATCATCAACAAGCACCACGGCCGCATCGACGTCGAAAGCGCCCCGGGGCAGGGCGCCAGTTTCAGGATCGTGCTGCCGATCCGGCAGCCGCGGTAGCGCTGACGCGCAGGGAATGGGGAGTTGGGAATCGGGCATGGGTACAAGCGGCTTGGCAGTCGCTTGGTTTTGCTGCAAGCCTGCCAAAGCAAGCAAGCCGCAGAGGTCCGCTCTACCGATTCCTCATTCCCAATTCCCTATTCCCGGCCGTTACGCAACTCATCATGCGTGCGGAATGCCTGGCGAATGTGCTCGCGCAGTTCGTCGTCGTTCCAGGGTTTGGTAAGGAAGCGGTAGATCGCGCCGCGGTTGATCGCTTCAGTGACCGTGGCCAGGTCCGTGTAGCCGGACAGCACCAAGCGCACGGTGTCGGGGTAGAGCATTTTCACCCGGCCCAGGAACTCGGTGCCGCTCATGTCGCTCATGCGCTGATCCGAAAGGATCACCTGCACGTCATTGGTGGCGAGCAGGTCGAAGGCGTCGCGTACGTTGCCAGCCGCCAGAATCCGGTAGCCGTCGCGGCGGAACAGACGCACCAGCGAGCGCAGCACGTTCTCTTCGTCGTCCAGCAGCAGCAAGGTGCGGTCGGGGCGGCTTTCGGCGAACGATTCCGGGCGCAGGTAGCGGCGTCGTAACGCCATGCCGGCCGACTCGGCCGACATCGGCTCGCCGAACAGATAACCCTGGAAGATGTCGCAATCGTTACGACGCAAGAAGCCCAGCTGCGCCTGCGATTCAACGCCATTGGCAATGACCGTCATGCCGAGCTGGTGGCCCATGGCGATGATGGCGCGCGCAATCGCCGCCTCGCGGCTGCCGGCCGGCGCGCTCTTGATGAAGCTGCGGTCGATCTTCAGCCGGTCCACCGGGTAGCGCACCAGCGCGCTCAGGCTGGAATCGCCGGTGCCGAAGTTATCCAGGCTCAGGCTGATGCCTTCGTTGCGCAGGTTGGCCATCGTCTCGTGGACGAAGTTGACGTTGTTGGTCAACGCACTTTCGTTGATCTCCAACGTGACGAACTGCGCCGGCACGCCCGCGGTCTGCAGCATCGCCATCACTTCGTTGAAGAAGCCCGGGCGCAGCAGCTGCAGCGTGGAGACATTCACGGCAATGCTGAAGTCATCGAAGCCCTGGTCGCGCCACAGCCGCGCCTGACGCACCGCGTTCTGCAGCACCCATTCGCCGATCTGCACGATCACGCCCAGGCGCTCGGCGGTGCGCATGAAACGCTCCGGCACCAGCATGCCCAGGGTGGGTGACTGCCAGCGCAGCAGCGCTTCCATGCCGACGATGCGGCCGTCGCGCGCGCTCACCAGCGGCTGGTAACGCAAACGCAATTCGCCGTGCGGAATTGCATCGACAATCTGCCGCGCAATGATGCTTTCGCTATGCGCGTTGGTGGCCGAGTTGCGCGTGTACAGGCGTACCGTGTTGCCACCTTCGCGCGCGGCTTGGTAGCTGGCTTCTTCGGCGTAATCGAGCAATGTGGACAGCGAAGTGGAGTGTTCCGGGCACAGACTGATGCCGACCTTGCCGGTCATGAACAACGTATACGGCAGCACCGACAGTGGCAGCTCCAGTTGCTGACGGATTTCTTCGGCGAAATCTTCCGGCAGCGGCGTGTCTTCACGACGCACTGCCACCACAATCATTTCATCGCTGCCGTGGCGCCATAACTTGCCGCGGTTTCCGAGGAATTCCTGCAGGCGGCGCGCTGCCAGTGTCAGCGCCTGATCGCCGACCTCGCCACTCATGTTCTCGTTGATCGAGGCGAAGTGATCGATGTCGACGTGGAAGATCATCAGCGGCGGGCCCCCGGATGCCGCCGCATCCACCAGATGCAGCAATTCGGCGTTGCCGGCGCCAAGCCGTGTGGGCTTGACGATTTCCAGTCCGGGCGGGATTACGGGGCTCCACATGACTCAACGTCCACAATCGTCGTGAACGGACTCGCCGACCGGGTGATAGGGCAGGCGCAACGTCACGCGCGTGCCTGCTCCGGGTGCTGATTCTATCGCGAGCGTGCCGCCCACGGTTTGCGCACGCTCACGCATCACAATCAGTCCCAGCCCGCGCGGGCCCTCAGGCTCGAAGCCATCGCCATCATCGCTGACCTCAAGACGAAAACTGTCGCTGTCGATCGAATGCAGGCGCAGGCGCACTTCGCCCGCACAGGCGTGCCGCAATGCATTGGTGAGGCTTTCCTGCGCGATCCGGAAGCAGGCTTGCTCGATCTCGTTACCCGGCCGTTCCTCGAGCGCCTGAATGTCCAGCTCCAGCCGCACCTGTGAGGCGCGGAACAGCATCGACGCCTGCCAGCGCAAGGCTGCTTCCAGGCCCAAGGCATCGAGTTGGGGCGGACGCAACAGCATCGACAGATTGCGCAGCTTGGTCACCGTGCTGTCGGCCAGCGACACCACTTCCAGCAGATCCTCGCGGCGCGCATCCGCGTCAAGCTCATCCAGCGCCGCATGTGCCGACAGCTTCATCGCGGTGATCGCCTGCCCGATGTCGTCATGCAGATCACGCGAGATGGCGCGGCGCTCGTCTTCCTGCAACGAGAACAGCCGCTTGGCCATGGCTTGCAACTCGGTATTGCTCTCAGCCAGGGCATCGCGCATGCGCTCGGGTTCGCTCAGGTCGCGCACGACCAACAGCTTGCAGCTGCGGCCGCCATAGCGGATATCGCCGGCCGACAGGCCGGCGTAGAAGGTGCTGCCATCACGCCGGCGCATCGCACGTGCGCTGGAGACCGGCTCGTTGCGATCGCTGCCTGCGCGCAGGTACTCACGCACCACTGGTAGGTCGTTATCGCCAACCAGTGTCTGCAGCGGCTCGCCCAGGATGGTTTCGCCCTGAAAGCCGAACTGCGCAGAGCCGGCCGCATTGGCGTACATCACATGCTCGTCGGCGAGGATCAGCACACCGTCGGGCAGCACGCGCACCAGTTCGCGAAACTGCTCCTCGCGCTCGCGCAGCAGCCGGCGCGATTGCTCGCGTTCGCTCACGTCCTGCAAGGTACCGTGCACATGGCGCACGCCGCTGGGGCTGGTCACGCTTTCGGCGCGCAAATGCACAGTGCGCGGTTGCGAATCGCCGCCGGTCAGCGGTAACAGCACATCGATTTGCACCTCGCCACCGGTACACATGTCTTCGATCATGCGTTCGATGCGCGCCTGGGTGGCACTGTCGGAGGCGGTCAGCAATTCTTCCAGCCGGTGTTCGCGACGGTGCATTGGCACGCTGCGCCCCAGCAGGCGATAGACCGCGGGCGAATAGCGTCCCAGGCCGGTTGTGCGGTCCAGCTGCCAGGAACCCAACCGCGCGATGCTCTGCGCTTCTTCCAGGCGCTCGAGCGCTTCGTCGCGCAGATGCTGCGCCTGGCGCTCTTCGTTACGGTCCACGGTAACCACCAGGCGGGCAAGGCCGCTGGACAGATGCAGCTGGTTGCTACGTACCTCGACATGCCGCGGCCCGCTACGTGTCATCAGATCTTCGTTCAACACGCAGGTGGCATCTCCCTTGCCGCGAATTTGCGCAATGATCTCCTCCAGCCGCTCGCCATCGGCATTGGGCCAGATCGCCTGCAGTGTCTGCTGCAGGAACTCGTCGCGCTCCCAGCCAAAAAAGTCCAGCGCCGCCGGATTGGCATCGAGGATGCGCATCGTGGCAAGGTCGTAAACGAAGGCCGGGCTGGGCAGGGCTAGGAACTTGGCCTGCAGCAAGGCCTCGGACTGCGCCAGCTGTGCGTACTCGTTCACGAGCACTCCCGTGAAGCGGCGAAGCACCAGGTGGATGACGATGCTGGACACCACCAGAAAGCTCGTGTCCGACCAGCGCTCCTGCATGGCGGCGCCGGCCAGGTTGAGCAGCCGGTTGCCCAGTAGCAGCCAGACCGCGCCAATCAGCAGATAAAGGCCGGTCAGGGTCCACAGGCCTTGCTGCAGGCGTTGGCCGAGGCGGAGACAGGAGACGGTAACAGACGAAAACGCGGGCGCGGCGAGGGGCTGTTGCATGGATCCGCGGACGACCTTGGATGCTGACGATGCAGCCATCTTAGCCGTAACTCGGGCCGGTTCGGTCCAGCTCGAAACAGGTGGCTCAACTAATCCGCGGCACGGCCGTTATCCATTGCGACTCCGAAGGCCAGAGTCGATTCTTCGGAGTGTTCCAGAGTGGACTCAGGCGTCATTGCAAGCATGCTGCAGCACCCGCTGACCTCAGCGGTGGTGTTGTTGGATGCGCATGGCCAGCCCCTGGCGGCCAACCGCGTTGCGCAATCGCTTGGATTGCCGGCAACCCTTGGCGCCTATGCCGACGTTTTGGAAAGCAGCCGTGCCCAGCTGGCCGACAGCGGTGGCATGGCGCCTTGCGTATTGCCGGGGCCCGTCGGCGGTCGGCTGGAAGGCTGGTTGCGTGCGGTCTGCGACGAGCAGGGCCAGATCATGGCCTTCACCTTGAGCATTCCCGAGCCGAAGGGTGCCGATGGCACCAGCCGCTGGGAAATGGGCCTGGACAGCGCCGATCACGGCTTGTGGGACTGGGACATTCCGGCCGATGTGGTGTATCGGTCCGAGCGCTGGACGCGCATGCTCGGTTATTCCGAGCCGCCGCTGCCGAACAATCTCACTGCCTTGTCCGGGCTGATTCATCCGGAAGACCACGCGCATGTCAGCGCGGCGGTACAGGCCCATTTGGAAGGCCGCACCGACACCTACGTGGCCGAATTCCGGCTGCGTCAGCACGATGGCCAGTGGCGCTGGATCCTGGATCGCGGCCGCGTGGTATCACGCACCGCCGACGGACGCCCACTGCGCATGGTCGGCACGCATACCGACGTGCACCATCACAAACTGCTCGAGCAGCAGCTGCGCGAGCAGCAGGCCCAGCTCGAAGAAGCCCAACGCATTGCCAGCATGGGTAGCTGGAGTTGGGATTCGCACCAAGACGCACTGTGGGTGTCTCAGGACTTCCTGCAACAACTCGGCATGACCAACGTGCGTCTACACGGCATTCGCGACGTCCTGCGTTTGCTTGGTCGGCCCTCGGTTGCGCAACTGCGCAGCGCCTGGCGCAAGATCAAGCACGAAGGCATGCCGGTGCATTTCGAACTGGAAATCAACGGTCTGCTCGGCGCCAATCCGCATCATCTGCGGGTATGGGCGCAGCCGGTGTTCGACGGCGACGGCAGCATGGTACGCCTACTCGGCCAACTGCAGAACGTCACGGAACAACGCCAGACCGACGCGCTGATCCGCTGGCGCACCGAGTTGCTCAACCGCGTGTCCGCGTTGGGCAAGATCGGCGGCTGCGAGATCGAGGTCGACACCCGGCGTATGCAATGGACCGAGGAGTGCTACCGCATCCACGGCCTGCGCAAGGAAAATATCACCCTGGAACAGGCGTTGTCGCTGTACACCCAGGATTCGCGCGACGCATTCGAAGCGGCGCTGCTGCGTATTTCCGATGGCGGTCTGCCTGAGCAACTGGAGCTGTGTTTTTATCGCAACTCTGGCCAGCGTGTCTGGGTGCAGGTGCTGATCGAGCTGGATCGCCGCGAGGGCTTGCCGCTGCGATTTGTGGCCTTATTCCGCGATATCACCCGCGAACGCGAAGCCAACGAGCGCATCGAACTGCTTGCCCATTACGACCGCCTGACCGGTTTGCCAAACCGTTTCTTGCTGCGCGAGCAGGCAGAGAACGCCATTCGCGAAGCGAACGAGCGTGGTCAGGTGCTGGCGATGCTGTTGATCGATCTGGATGGCTTCAAGAGCATCAACGATTCGTTCGGTCATGCCACCGGCGACAACCTGCTCAAGCTTGCCTCGTCACGCCTGCATCAACATTTGCGCAATAGCGACCTGTTCGGCCGCTTCAGCGACGACGAATTCATTGTCCTGCTACGCGATATGTCCGAGCCGGAAGATGCCGGCCATGTTGCGCGCAAGCTCATCGCTGCGCTTGGCGAGCCGCTGCGCAAGGAACACGTCACCGTCAAGCTCGGCGCCAGCATCGGCATCGCGCTGCAGGGTGAAGGGCTGTCGGATTTCGACAGCTTGCTGCGCGCCGCCGATGCGGCAATGTATGCCGCCAAGGAATCTGGCCGCAACACCTTCCATTACTACAGCCAGGACGTGTTGCTGCGTGCGCAGCGCCGCCTTGAGTTGGAGCATGCGCTGCAGGGCGCGCTCGAGCGCGAAGAATTCACGCTGGTCTATCAGCCGCTGGTCAACACCGTAGGCGATGCATCGCCGGCGATCGAAGCGCTGATGCGCTGGAACCGCCCTGGACACGGTCCGTGCAGCCCGGTCGAATTTATTCCCATTGCCGAAGAATGCGGCGAAATCGTGCGACTGGGCGAATGGGTGATCGGCGAAGCCTGCCGCCAGGCCGTGGTCTGGGATCGCGCCGGCCTGCATTTCAGCCGCGTTGCAGTGAATGTGTCTGCGGTGCAGTTGCGCGAGCGCGGTTTTGCCGAGCGTGTGCTGGAAATCTGTCGCGACAATGGCTGGCCGCCTTCGCGTCTTGAGCTGGAAATGACTGAATCTGCCTTGATTCGCGACTCCGATTCGCTGCGCCGCTGTTTCGAACTGTTCGAACAGAACGGCGTATTGCTGGCGGTGGACGACTTCGGTACCGGCTTCTCGAACCTGCATTACCTCAACCGCTTCCCGGTGCAGCGGCTGAAGATCGACCGCAGCTTCGTGCAAGGCATGCTCGACGACGCCAACACTGCCGAAGTCACTCAGGCCATCGTGCATCTGGGCCATGCCCTGGGCATGCAGGTAGTCGCCGAAGGTGTGGAAACCGTGCAGGAAGATGCACTGCTGCGCCAGCAGGGCTGCGACGAAATTCAGGGTTACTTCTACTCACGCCCGCTGTCGCCACGCGACATGGCGCAGTGGCTACGCGAAGCCGACGCCGGTATGCGGCTGGGTGCGCGCTTGGTCATCGCCAACTGACAGACTGCCTGGCGGTGCGTGAGTTCAAGCCCCAGTCGTCAGCGCTGTGAGTGATCTATTCGCGTGTGCGACAACTCGAGACATCCGAGATGACGAGTCGTAGCGGCGTTTGAATGCAGTTGAACGCTTGCTCGGTCGAGTGCGCGTTTTCCTCACGATCAATGGGCAAGCCGTGAAGCCGCCCTAGAAGCTCCGCGATGGCATCGACGACGCTGGGTTTTCCCGCCAAGTTGCGCGGATCATGCAGCAACCCTCGCGGCTTCGAGTGCGCGGTGTCCTTACCGCTCGCGGGACATGCCGTAAACCCGTCGATGGGGGTTCGAAGGCGGCATCCATGCCGCCAAGGAGCTTACAGGGACGTACTTGCAGCGTGTCCCGCGATGGTGAGCGGGCAAGGGCCCCGCAGCCGAACCGCAAATCAGCAGCTCTCCACCTGGCGCGCCCATTTTCCACTCATGTGACTAAGCCGAAGCGCTTGGGCGACAAGAAGGTGCTTGTAGCGTGTCATGCGACGACGCGCAGGCAATAGCGTTGCAGCCAAGCAGCAGACGCGCGATTGCCGTGCACCATAGCATTCCGCATCAATTGAAGCCTCACGCTCTGTCGTAACCGTCGTCGAGAAGGCGGGCAGGGGAGCAATCACCCTGATGCTGCAATTGATCGGCATCACGAGCGCAGAGCCAGACCTGCTGGCCCGGCTTGATGCAAAAGCGCTGATGGTCGGGCAGTGAGACAAAGCAACGGGGCGCCTGCCGAGGCACGCCCCGCTGTTGACGGCAGTGGCGGCCTATCGCCCCGATCCGTCGACCGCAGCGCCATCCAGACCCATATCCCAGGCCACGGTTGCGAACAAAAGTTCCTCTTCGCTGCAGGCGCGGCGCGGGTTGATCAGTGCCTGCAGCTCTGCACGGGCGCTGCTTTCCAGCCGTTCCAACGCGGCCGGCATGCGGACGCGCCGCAGCGCGGGCTTGGCCGCATCGCTTTGCGCGATGCGCTCGGCATGTGCGGCTGCCAGTGCAGCGGCCTGCAGTGCGGCAGTGGAGGCATCGATGGTCGGAGCTAGAAGCGTCATGAGCGGAACACCAGATGATTACGGAACGACAAATCCCCGGAAGGCCGGGGAATGTCGGGATCAGCAGCTGCGTGACGGCATCGTTCTTAGAACAACTCGACCGTGCCGACACCCATGCCTTGCTGTGCCACCGGCTTGTGCGGCGGGCGTTCCCACTCCACACGCATGTCGCGCAGACGGTTGGACACCTTGGCCAATGCGGCGACCAGGTCGCTGTCGTACACGCCACCATTGCGATGCAGCAGTTCCTGCAGCGCCACCGCTTCGCGGTTGATCGCGGTAAGGCGATCCAGGTGGGTGTGGATACCGCTCAGCGTTTGCGTGGCGATGTCCTCGAACTGCAGGGCACGCACCGCTTCGGCCACGCTGCCATCGATCGACCGTGCGCACTCGGAGATTTCGCGCATGCCATCGCCCAACGAGGCGTTTATCTGAGCGACGTTCTCCAGCATCGCGGCCGATTCATGGCGCGCCTCGCGGGAGCGGTCCATATGACGCGAGGCCAGCTGCGAGACCGTTTCACGTACCTTGGCGATCGATTCCTTGGAGCTGTGTGCCAGCTTGCGGATCTGTTCGTTGAAGGTGGTGGAACGCTCGGACAAATTGCGCACCTCGTCGGCAACCACGGCGAAGCCGCGACCGGCTTCACCGGCACGTGCTGCTTCGATGGCGGCGTTTAAGGCTAGCAGGTTGGTCTGGTCGGCAATCGACTTGACGTCTTCCAACAGCGCGAAGATGCCATCTAGATGCTGTGCCATCTCATCGATGTGATGGACGGTATTGGTGCTTTGGCCGCTCACCTGTTCCAGCGCTTCCACCAATTGCTCCATGCGGGAGCTGGCGTGCTGGGCGAAGCGGGCGACGTCGACGCCGGCACTGCCATCGTCACCGGCACGGTCGACGATGCGGGCCAGTGCCTGGCTTTGCTGGCGCGATTTGCGGTTCATCGCTTCGAAGCTGCCACCAAGACCGGACACGGCCTGGCGGATCAGTTCACGGGCACGCTCAACTTCTGAGCGCGAACCGTCCACTTCGTTGCTGACGAACGTACGTAGTTCGTTGAGCAGTTGGTCCTGCTCGCGCAGGATGCGTGCCTGGTCCGGATTAGACCGGAACTGGGAATAAGTCACCCAGGCAGCGAAACCCAACCAACTGAGGGTCATGGTCGCCAGGATTGCCCAGCGCACCGAAGCGGGCCAGTCGAATCCGACAGCGAAGGGAAACAGCAAGGTCAGAGCCAAAGGAGCGGCTAGACGGATGAGTGGACGTGAATACATGGGCGTTCTCGGCAGAGTCACGGTTGCTGTATCGGCACTCCCCCCATTGTCTTTAGCGGCGATCGCCAGATCGTCTTGTCCATTCAACCGCGGTTGGCGCGCGCCGGCGGCCGCTAGCGTTGCGCCACAAGCTGTTTTTCGCGCTGTTTTAGAGCAGCTAACAATCTACTCCGCAGCCGCCGGCGGGCGCGGCCGGTGCTCGGAATCGGCATGTACGACGGGTACACACCGGCTCCTGCGCGCCGTCCGCACCCACCTGACGACTGCTCGCTACGGTTTTAGCCGCTCTTAGCGCAGCGCGCGGTCCACCGCTTCGATCATGGCGCGTTTGGCAAACAGGAAATCCCACAGGCTGCCGCCCATCTGCCGCCACAGTACCGCCGAGCGCACCGCTGCCAGCAACAGCGCGCGGATCTCGGCGACCACACCGGCCTGGCCCAGGTAGTGCGGGTTGCCTTGCACCATGACCTTGGGTCGCAAGTGGCTGATGGTCTGCGCGTACAGCCCGCCGAGCGAGCTCAGCACATCCGGGTGGTTGCTATCGCCGAGTTGCTGGGCCTGGCGCGCCGCCGCGTCGATTCCACTGGCGACGGTGGCCACGGTGGTGGTGTCGCGCACGAACCGGCGCTCCAACTGCAATACCGCCAGTGCCAGGCGCGGCAGCACCTCGTCCTGGCCCTGGTTGCGGAAATAGTTGTGCAACAGGCGCAGGCCGGGCGCCAGCGCCGCTGCCGAGCCGTAGACGGCCTCCGGCGAGGCGGCGTCCACCCGGAACACGCTGTCCATGGCGGTGCGCACCGTCGCCGCTTCCGAATGCCCGGTTTCGGCGATCCGCCGCACCTGCTGCAGGGCCTGGGCGACACCGGCAAGCGCCAGCACGCGGTGATCCATGGAAACACTCATCAAGCCACTACCTCAGAGGAAAAAGAAGATCCCGCCAACTGGCGTTCCAGCGGCGCGTCGGTGGCGGCAATGACCGCACCGCCCAGGCATTCCTCGCCGTCGTACAGCACCAGCGACTGCCCCGGTGTCACCGCCCGTTGCGGCCGTTCGAAATGCACCTTCACGCTGCCATCGTCCTGCACGTCCACCGTGCAGGGCTCGTCGGGCTGGCGGTAGCGGGTCTGCGCGGTGCAACTGAAGCGGCGCGCTGGCGGCGCACCGGTCACCCAGTGGGCCTGTTCTGACTGCAACCAGCGCGATTGCAGCAGCGGGCTGTCGCGGTCCTGATCCACGTACAGCACATTGCTCGCCACGTCCTTGCCGACCACGTACCACGGCGCTGCAGCACGTCCGCGCACGCCGCCGATGTTCAGCCCCTCGCGCTGACCCAGGGTGAAGTAGAACACCCCGGGGTGCTCGGCAATGCGCTGCCCCCGCGGGTCGCGGATCTCGCCGGTGCGCGCGGGCAGGTAGCGGCCCAGAAACTCGCGGAAATCACGTTCGCCGATGAAGCAGATGCCGGTGGAATCCTTCTTGGCATGGGTCGGCAAGCCGGCGTCCTGGGCAGTCCGGCGCAGCGTGCTTTTTTCCAGATCGCCGATCGGGAACAGTGTCGCAGCCAACTGGGTCTGCCCCAGCTGATGCAGAAAATAGCTCTGATCCTTACCGCGGTCGGCGCCGCGCAGCAGCCGCCACCGCCCGCCGCGATGCGCCACCTGCGCGTAATGACCGGTGGCGATGCGTTCGGCACCCAACGCCTGCGCTGCGTCGAGAAAATGCTTGAACTTCACTTCGCGGTTGCACAACACATCCGGGTTTGGCGTGCGCCCGGCCGCGTATTCGGCCAGGAAATGCTCGAACACGCCGCTCCAGTATTCGCCGGAGAAGTCGCGGAAATGAAACGGGATGCCCAGCACGCCGCAGACGGCGACCGCGTCGCGGCGGTCGTCTTCTGCGCGGCAATCGCCGCTGCCGTCGTCGGCCCAGTTCTGCATGAACAGCCCGGCGATCTGCTCGCCTTGCTGCGCCAGTTTCCATGCGGCCACTGACGAATCCACGCCGCCGGACACGCCCACCACAATGCGCGGCGTGCTCATGCGACGTGCCGCACCACCGACAGTGGGTAACGCTGCCCGGCCAGGTAATCGGCCACCACGTCCCACACCAGGGGGCTGCGCAGGTGCTCGGTCGAGGCGCGCAGCTCTTCCGGGGTCATCCACAGCGCGCGCACCACGCCGGTGTCCAGGCTGCGGTCGGGGTGGTGGGTCACGGCATCGGCAACGAAGGCAAAGCGCAGAAAGCACTGCCCGCTGGGCGCGACCCATTGATAGGTACCAATGAACTGGGTCAGGCGCACATCCCAGGCGGTCTCCTCCAGGGTTTCGCGCACGGCGGCGTCCAGCAGGCTTTCGTTGGGCTCCAGATGCCCGGCGGGCTGGTTCAGCAGCAGGCGGCCGCCAATGGATTCTTCCACCTGCAAAAAGCGCCCGTCGCGCACCACAACCGCGGCCACTGTCACATCAGGATGCCAGCGCTGCTCTTGGGCGCTCATCGCACCTGCTCCTGCGCGACCGAAGGCATGCCTACCGCATCGGCAGCGGGACCGGCATCGCGGTGCCATTCATGTGCACCTGCACCGTCGCTCGCTGCGGGCATGGGGGCATCTGCGGTAGACGACGGCGCCAGCAACAGCGCGGTCATAGAATCGATCATCAAGGGCCAGCCAGAAAGTTGGAGACAAATTGTGCGGGGCGCAGCGTAAATCGTCCAATGCACGCGAGCTTGAACCGTATAATGACTGGATGCCTCGGAATACCTCACACGAACACGACCACGGCCTGATGGTCGAAGCCAGCAAGCCTGAAGTTGCGCCACCGCCGCGCTATCAGGTGCTATTGCTGAACGATGACTACACCCCGATGGACTTTGTGGTGACGGTCCTGGAACAGTTTTTTAACCTGAACTTGGAGCAGGCCACTCAGATCATGTTGCACGTCCACACCCGCGGGCGTGGCGTCTGCGGGGTCTACAGCCGTGAGGTTGCAGAGTCGAAAGTGGCGCAGGTCAACGAGTTTTCGCGCATGAACCAGCACCCGCTGCTGTGCACGATGGAACAGGCCTGAGGCCTCGGCCCGGATCATTTCAGCAGCGCAACAGTGTGGCTGCGATCACGTACTAACGCTGTCTGAACATGCCTATCCGATAGGGTTGTGGAAAATCCAAACAAAAGCCGCATATTGTTGGCAACAGCCGTTCGGAGTCACCAATGTTCAGCAAAGACCTAGAGCAAACAATTGGCCAGTGCTACAAGCGAGCACGCGAGGCGCGTCATGAGTTCATGACCGTCGAGCACCTGCTGCTCTCGCTGCTGGACAACCCTTCCGCACAAGCCGTGCTCAAGGCCTGCGGCGCTGATCAGGTGCGTCTGCACAACGATCTGGAACAGGCGATCGAAGCGTCGGTCTCGCGGCTGGCCGAAGACGATGGGCGCGATACGCAACCCACGCTGGGCTTCCAGCGCGTGCTGCAGCGCGCCGTTTATCACGTACAGTCCTCAGGCAAGAAGGAGGTGACCGGCGCCAACGTGCTGGTCGCGATCTTCGGTGAAAAGGACTCCCATGCGGTGTATTTCCTGAATCAGCAGGACATCACCCGCCTGGATATCGTCAATTATCTCTCGCACGGCATCGCCAAGCTGGGTGAGGACGGCGAGCAGCCGTCCGCGCCGGATGGCGAGTCCAAGAGCGAAGGCGGGGAGGGCGAAGCCAAGGGCGACGCGCTGGCCGAGTTCGCCACCAACCTCAACGAGCAGGCGCGCAACGGCAAAATCGACCCGCTAGTCGGCCGCGCCGATGAGATCGAGCGCACCATCCAGGTCCTGTGCCGCCGGCGCAAGAACAACCCGCTGTACGTGGGTGAGGCGGGCGTGGGCAAGACCGCGATTGCGGAAGGGCTGGCCAAGCGCATCGTCGACAACGATGTGCCGGAAGTGCTCGCCGATGCAGTGATCTACTCACTGGATCTAGGTGCACTGGTGGCTGGTACCAAGTACCGCGGCGATTTCGAAAAGCGCCTCAAGGGCGTGCTGGCCGCGCTGAAGAAGGTGCCCAATGCGGTGCTGTTTATCGACGAGATCCACACCATCATCGGTGCCGGCTCGGCGTCGGGCGGCACCATGGACGCCTCCAACCTGATCAAGCCGGC
Organism: Xanthomonas vasicola pv. musacearum NCPPB 4379; assembly: GCF_000277895.2. Lineage (NCBI taxonomy): Bacteria > Pseudomonadati > Pseudomonadota > Gammaproteobacteria > Lysobacterales > Lysobacteraceae > Xanthomonas > Xanthomonas vasicola. Next base: position 2,240,061 of record NZ_CP034655.1, read on the forward strand.
CCTGTCGTCGGGCGAGCTGCGCTGCATCGGCTCGACCACGTTCCAGGAGTATCGCGGCATTTTTGAGAAGGACCGTGCGCTGGCACGTCGCTTCCAGAAGATCGACATCGTCGAGCCGACCGTGGGCGAAACCTTCGAGATCCTGCAAGGACTCAAGCCCAAGTACGAGGCGCATCACGGCGTCACCTACGCCGATGATGCGTTGCAGGCGGCCGTGGACCTGTCGGTGAAGCATATCGGTGACCGCTTGCTGCCGGACAAGGCGATCGACGTGATCGACGAGGCCGGTGCGCGTCAGCGACTGCTGCCGGAAGGCAAGCGCAAGGAATTGATCGATATCGAAGAGATAGAGACGATCGTCGCCAAGATGGCGCGGATTCCCGCCAAGCAGGTTAGCGCGACCGACAAGGATGTGCTGCAGCATCTGGAGCGCAATCTGAAGATGGTGATCTTCGGGCAGAACCCGGCAATCGAAACGTTGGCCGGTTCGATCAAGTTGGCCCGTTCTGGCCTGGCCAATCCAGAGAAGCCGATCGGCAACTTCCTGTTTGCTGGTCCCACCGGTGTTGGCAAGACCGAGGTCACCAAGCAGCTTGCGCTGCAGCTGGGAATCGAGTTGGTGCGCTTTGATATGTCCGAGTACATGGAAGCGCACTCAATTAGCCGTTTGATCGGTGCGCCTCCTGGCTATGTCGGTTTCGATCAGGGTGGCTTGTTGACCGAGAAAATCGTCAAGACCCCGCACTGCGTGCTGCTGCTGGACGAGGTGGAAAAGGCGCATCCGGACATCTTCAACATCCTGTTGCAGGTCATGGACCGCGGCATCCTCACCGACACCAACGGGCGCGAGGCCAACTTCAAGAACGTGATCCTGGTGATGACGACCAATGCCGGTGCCACGCAGGCGTCGCGTCGGTCGATCGGCTTTACCAAGCAGGATCATTCCACCGATGCGATGGAATCGATTCGTCGCGGCTTCACGCCCGAGTTCCGCAACCGTCTGGATGCGATCGTGCAATTCCAGCCGCTGGGGTTCGACCACATCCTGCGGGTGGTGGACAAGTTCATCATCGAGCTGGAAATGCTGTTGCAGGAAAAGCACGTGTCGTTGTCTGCCACGCCGACCGCGCGCGACTGGCTAGCCCAGCACGGCTTCGATCCGCTGATGGGTGCACGCCCGATGTCGCGGGTGATCCAGGAGAAGATCAAGCGTCCGCTGGCCGACGAATTGCTGTTCGGCAAGTTGGTGGACGGCGGCCGGGTCAATATCGATGTCAAGGATGGCGAACTGATAGTCGAAGCGCATCCGGAGCCGGAGCGTCTGCTGCCTGCCACGGTGGATTGATCGCCACCCGCTGATTTGGCAGATAAGCAAAAGCCGCTCGAAAGAGCGGCTTTTTTACGTCTACAAAGTGGGACAAATGTCTGCGAGGTTGGCCACTTCATCGCTCGCATGGCGTTAGCACCGATGGCCCGGCGCGTCGCTTCTGTACTGGAACTGCCGGTGCCTCCTAGCCAAGGAACTGATCCGGAACAGTACGCGTCAACCATCATTCTGCATTGCGCACTGAAATCGCGGGCACGACAGAAAGCGGCCAGTGGCCGCCTTGCGTCTCAATACCAAAACCGCTTACTTCATGCGGTAGGTAATACGACCCTTGGTCAGGTCGTAAGGAGTCATCTCAACTTTGACCCGGTCGCCGGTCAGGATGCGGATGTAGTTCTTACGCATACGGCCGGAGATATGGGCGATGATCTCGTGCCCGTTCTCCAGCTTGACCCGGAACGTGGTGTTGGGAAGCGTCTCGCTGACGCTGCCTTCGAATTCAATGGAGTCGTCTTTCGACATGTAATCCTGTGCAATCACGGCTGGCCCGGTAGGGCCGTAAGGGACGACATTTTACGCGCCATCTCCCCGTGGTGCAAATTTTATGTTAAGCGGCCTTCACCCAGCGCGCTGGCAGGGCGTTCTCCGTAGCGCTCGGACCAGGCGCCGGGTGCGGCGGGTTGGGCGACCTGGAGTTCCACTTGCTGCAGAAACGGCGCACGCGGCAAACGCTGCGCGCCCAGGCTGAGCAGGTGTGGGTTCTCCACCTGGGCGTCGAGCAACGGCCAACCTTCTGCCTGCAGATACGCAGCCAACGCAGCCAGCGCCACCTTGGAGCCGCCGGTTTGGACGCTGAACATGCTTTCCCCGAAGAACATCTGGCCGATCGCAACGCCGTAGATGCCGCCTATCAGATGCGTGCCATCGAAGACTTCGAACGAGTGTGCATGGCCAAGCCGGTGCAATGCGATGTAGGCCTGCTGCATCGGCGCGGTGATCCAGGTGCCGTCCTGGCCTGGGCGCGGTACCGATGCGCAGGCATTGATCACCTGTTCGAAGGCGGTGTCGGCTCTTATGGTCCAGCTGCTGCTGCGGAGCTGGCGCTTGAAGCGCGACGACAGACGCAGCGCATCGGTGCGAAATACCATGCGCGGGTCAGGGCTCCACCATAGGATTGGCTGCCCGTCCGAAAACCACGGGAAGATGCCGTGCGTGTAGGCATTGAGCAGCCGCTGTGGCGACAGATCGCCGCCGATGGCGAGCAGGCCGTCCGGGTCGCGCAAGGCTTGCGCGGCCGGCGGAAACGGCGCCGCTGGATCGGGATCGAGCAAAAAGGGGAGGTGGCGCGTCATCCGGGCAGTTTAGAGCAGCTGATAAAACGACTGGTTTACCGCTAGGCGCGGCTGAGGACGATCCTCAGCCTCGGCACTTCCACGCACACGCTCCAACTCCTGCTCGCTGTTCGCGCTCATTCGATTACGGCTGGCTGCGATTAGTTGGTGGCGCTGCGTACGTGCGATGCAGCTCGCAGTGATGCGCCGCGCATACACAGGGCGGCGCAATCGTGCGCATTCAATCAGCGCCGCTAATACCCGCTGACTTGAATCAATCGCGAAACGGGCTGTGCTCGGAGAGGTCGCGTGCGTGTCGGGCCACGGCATCACGCTCGTCTGCGCACCACTGTGCCAGCGGTTCGCGAAAACCCGGGTCGGCGATCCAGTGCCGGCTACGCACCAGGGTCGGCAGGAAGCCGCGCGCAATCTTGTGCTCGCCTTGCGCACCCGGTTCGAAGCGAGTGAGGCCTTCGCGCAGGCAGTATTCGATGCCCTGGTAGTAACAGGTTTCGAAATGGAGGCCGGGCAGCGCTTTGCCACCCCAATAGCGGCCGTAAAGTGTGTCCTGCCCGCGAAGGCACAGCGCGCCGGCGATCTGTCGCCCGTCGAGCTCGGCCAGAAACATCACCATCTTGCGCGGCAGATGCTGCGCAAGATGGCGTAGGAACTCGGGCGTCAGCGCGGGCGAGTTGCCGTACTCGTTGAAGGTCTTGAGATAAAAGCCATACATCGCGTCCAGATCGGCGTCGCTGGCTTCATTGCCATGCACCACGCGCAGTTGCACGCCGGCGCGTTGCACCTTGGCGCGCTCCTGGCGGATGTTCTTGCGCCGCTTGTGGTCCATCGCCGCCAGGAATGTCTCGAAGTCGCTCCAGCCGCTGACGTTGTGCCAGTGGTATTGCAGGTCGTTGCGCTCCAGCCAGTCGGCATCGAAGGCGGCGTGTTCATCGGCTGGGTAGAAATTCACGTGTGCCGATGACAGCCCGCTGTGCTCTACCAACTCGCGCATCGCTGCCAGCAGGTAGCCACGCCACTTGGGCGCACCGAGCAGGCGCGGGCCGGTGACGGGCGAGTAGGGCACCCCGCATAGCCACTTGGGGAAGTACTCCTGCCCGTAGCGCGCATATGCATGTGCCCAGGCGTGATCGAACACGAACTCGCCATGCGAGTTGTTCTTCAGATACCCCGGTGCCGCGGCGACCAGAGTGTCGCTTTCCCACAAGGTCAGGTGCAGCGGGTTCCAGCCCCAATCCGGGCGCAGGCAGCCCTCGCGTTCCAGGCCTTGCAGAAATGCGTAGCTGATGAAGGGGTGCGTGCCATCGTGCAGCGCATCCCAGGCGCCAGCCGGAAGTTCGTCCAACTGGCGGCACCAGCGAGCGGACACGGTCATGTGGTCGGCCCGCCGGCGATGCTGGCCGCGTGGCGCGGCCGGCAATCAGGCGCCATCTCAGGCGCTCTTGTCGAGGAAACGCTCGGCGTCCAGCGCGGCCATGCAGCCGAAGCCAGCCGAGGTGATCGCCTGGCGGTAGTGCTGGTCAGCCACGTCGCCGGCGGCAAACACGCCGGCCACCGAGGTTTCGGTCGCCGCACCGTTCAGGCCGGAGCGGATCTCCAGGTAGCCGTTGTTCATCGCCAGCTGGCCATCGAACAACTGCGTGTTCGGGTGATGGCCGATGGCGACGAAGAAGCCGTGCGCATCGATGTCGCGGGTGCTGCCGTCGATGGTGGACTTGACCCGCACGCCGGTGACGCCGGCATCGTTGCCCAGAACCTCGTCGATGGCGTGGTGCCAGACGGTTTCGATCTTGCCGGCGGCCACCTTGGCGAACAGCTTGTCCTGCATGATCTTCTCGGCGCGCAGGGTGTCGCGGCGGTGCACCAGGTAGACCTTGCGGGCGATGTTGGACAGGTACAGCGCCTCTTCGACCGCGGTGTTGCCGCCGCCGACCACGACCACGTCCTGGTCCTTGTAGAAGAACCCGTCGCAGGTGGCACAGGCGGAAACGCCGCGGCCTTTGAAGGCTTCTTCGGTGGGGATGCCCAGGTACTTGGCGGTGGCGCCGGTGGCGATGATCAGCGCGTCGCAGGTGTACTCGGCGCCGTCGCCGATCAGCCGGAACGGGCGTTGCGACAGGTCTGCGGTGTGGATGTGGTCGAAGATGACCTCCGTCTCGAAGCGCTCGGCATGCGCCTGCATGCGGCTCATCAGGTCCGGGCCCATCAGGCCGTGGGGGTCGCCCGGCCAGTTGTCCACTTCGGTCGTGGTCATCAGCTGGCCACCTTGCTGCAAGCCGGTAATGACCACCGGCTTGAGATTGGCGCGGGCGGCGTAGACCGCGGCGGTCCAGCCGGCCGGGCCGGAGCCCAGTATCAGCAGGCGGGAATGCTTGGCGGGACTGGCAGAAGAGGCGCTCATGTATACTCGCGATCTAGGAATTGGTAGGGCAGGCGAAGTAATTCGCGCCCCTGTGGCGGCATAGAGTGGCGGTCCCCACCCGGTGAATCAAGGCGGCGCGATGGAACTGCTTGAACCGCAGATGGCATGGTCCGCCCAATCCACGTGCTCGACGCCGCCTTGTGCGGCGTTTTTCGTTAAGCGTTGTGCAGCTGGGTCATCGGTGCGCATGCAACTGCTGAAACCGTGGCCTCAGTCGTTTATTATCAAACACTAACAGCATTTTTCTAAGGTCTGGCTACAGGTGGCAAAGCAGGTTCCCGAACGCAGCAGCAAGCCCGCAGAGGGCAAACCGTCGGCGCGCAAGGCGGCGGTGGCGGACAATCCGCGGCGGCAGAAGCTCTGGCGCGATCTGGCGTTGATCGCGGTGGCGCCGTTGCTGCTGTATCTGCTGGCCAGCCTGTTCACCTATTCGGCGACCGACCCGGGCTGGTCGCGCACCGGTAATCTGATTGCGCCCATCCACAACATGGGCGGCCGGTTCGGCGCGCTGGCGGCCGACGTGCTGCTGCAGTTGTTCGGCTATGTGGCCTTCCTGCTCCCGGTGCTATTGGGGGCGGTCGCGTGGATCGCCCTGATCGGCGAGCGCGAGGAGCAAAGCCAGAGCGACCTGGGTCCGGCGCTGCGCCTGGTCGGCATGGTGGGCTTCCTGATTTCCTCGACCGGCTTCCTGCACCTGCGCCTGTTCCAGGGCGAAGTGGCCGAGGCCGGCGGTATCCTGGGCAAGTTGGTGGCCGGCTCGCTCAGCTCCGGCTTCGGCGCCTTGGGCGCGAACCTGTTCGTGCTGGTGCTGCTGCTGGTGTCGATCACCCTGGCCACCGGTTTGTCGTGGTTTGCGGTGATGGAGCGCATCGGCAAATGGGTGCTGGCGCTGGGGCCGCTGATGCAGCGCAAGACCCATCAGGCCACCGAGTGGCAGCAGACCCGGGTGATGCGCGAGGAACGCGAGGAAGTGCGCAAGGTCGATGCGGTCAAGCAGGCCAAGCGCGAACCGGTGAAGATCGAGCCGCCGCCGGCACCGGTGGTGGAAAAAAGCGAGCGCGCCAAGCGCGATACCCAGATCCCGATGTTCCAGGGCGTCAGCACCGACGGTTCAGACCTGCCGCCGCTGGCGTTGCTGGACGACCCCAAGCCACAGGCCAAGGGCTATTCGGAAGAAACCCTGGAAACGCTGTCGCGGCAGATCGAGTTCAAGCTCAAGGATTTCCGCATCGAAGCGCAGGTGGTTGGGGCCTATCCGGGCCCGGTGATCACCCGCTTCGAAATCGAACCGGCACCGGGCATCAAGGTCAGCCAGATCAGCTCGCTGGACAAGGACATCGCGCGCGGGTTGTCGGTGAAGTCGGTGCGTGTGGTGGACGTGATTCCCGGCAAGTCGGTGATTGGCCTGGAAATTCCCAACGTCAGCCGCGAGATGATCTTCCTCTCCGAGTTGCTGCGCTCCAAGGAATACGACAAGTCGGCCAGCCCGCTGACGCTGGCCCTGGGCAAGGACATTGCCGGCCGGCCGACCGTGGCCGACCTGGCGCGCATGCCGCATTTGCTGGTCGCCGGTACCACCGGCTCGGGCAAGTCGGTGGCGGTCAATGCGATGGTGCTGAGCCTGTTGTTCAAGGCTTCGCACAAGGAACTGCGCATGCTGATGATCGACCCGAAGATGCTCGAACTGAGCGTCTATCAGGGCATCCCGCATTTGCTGGCGCCCGTGGTCACCGACATGAAGGAGGCCGCCAACGGCCTGCGCTGGTGCGTGGCCGAAATGGAGCGTCGCTACAAACTGATGAGCGCGGTGGGCGTGCGTAACCTTGCCGGCTTCAATAAGAAGATCAAGGACGCCATCGATGCCGGTCAGCCGATGATGGACCCGCTGTTCAAGCCGAACCCGGAGCTGGGCGAAGCGCCACGGCCGTTGGAGACATTGCCGTTCATCGTCATCTTCATCGACGAATTCGCCGACATGATGATGATTGTCGGCAAGAAGGTAGAAGAACTTATTGCCCGCCTGGCGCAGAAGGCACGCGCAGCCGGCATCCATTTGATCCTGGCCACGCAGCGGCCGTCGGTGGACGTGATTACCGGTTTGATCAAGGCCAATATCCCGACCCGCGTGGCGTTCCAGGTCAGTTCCAAGATCGACTCGCGCACCATCCTCGACCAATCCGGGGCCGAGGCGCTGCTGGGTAACGGCGACATGCTGTATCTGCCGCCGGGCACCGCATTGCCGGACCGCGTGCATGGCGCGTTCGTCAGCGACGAAGAAGTGCATCGCGTGGTCGAACATCTCAAGGCCAGCGGGCCGGTGTCCTACGTCGAAGGCGTGCTGGACGAAGTGCAGACCATGGGCGATGGCACCGTGGTTGGTGCGACCGGCTTGCCGGAAAGCAGTGGCGGCGGTGGCGACGAATCCGACCCCTTGTACGACGAAGCCTTGCGCATCGTCACCGAGACCCGGCGTGCGTCGATCTCTGGCGTGCAGCGGCGTTTGAAGATCGGCTACAACCGCGCCGCACGTCTGATCGAAGCGATGGAAGCGGCCGGCGTGGTCAGCCCGCCCGAGCACAACGGCGACCGCACCGTGTTGGCGCCGCCGCCGCCGAAGTAAGTGCCTGCGGTATCGGTGCACGCTGCCGGATGTGTTACTGATTGAAGAAGGCTACCGCGTGCATCAATGCGGCATTGTTGGAAGTCCGTGCCTGTCATTGCCGGGCACAACGGCTACCCTGTGCGTGAGGGCCGCGCCGGCCGCCGTGATCGAGACCCATGTTGCATCGTCCCTTGTTGTTGCTTGTGCTGTTCATCTGCGTACCGTTGCTCGCCCAGGCCCAGGCCGAGCAACGGTCCGCGCCCACAGCTGCTGTGGCGCGCACGCAGGCCGACACCAACTACAGCTTCGTGCGCTACCGCGCCGACTATGAAGTGCGTGCCGATGCCAGCAGCGTGGAGACCGACGAGTACGAGATTCTGCTCAACACCAAATCGGCGGTGGAGCAGTTCAGTCAGGTCCGGCTGAGCTACAGCGAAAAGATGGAAACGCTGGAAGTGCTGCAGGCGTATACCGTCACGGCCGAAGGGCTGCGTCAGGATGTGGCGGCCGACAAGATCTACACCCAGGAAAGCTATTCCAGCGCCTCGGCGGCGATGTATGCCGACCGCAAGGTCAAGGTGGTGGTGTTCCCGAATCTGGCGCCGGGCGCGCGCATTGTCTACCGGGTGCGGCGCGCGCAGAACACGCCGTATTTCCCCGGCTACTTCAGCTTGTGGGAGACCTTCAGCGTGTTCGCGCAGTACGACGACGCGGTGGTCACGCTGGTCGCGCCGAAGTCGCTGCCGATGCATCTTTCCGCGCGCGGGCTGCAGGGCAGCAACAAGCCGGTAGTGCGTGGCGACCAGGCACGCTGGGAGTGGCGCTACCAGCGCACCGCGCCGATGAAAAACCAGAACTGGAGCGCGGCCACCTGGGAGTTCAGCCCCACCTTGATGGCCAGCACCTTCGATAGCTGGTCGCAGATGGGCCTGGCGTATCACGTCAAAGGCGGGCGCGCGGCTGCGGTGACGCCGGCGATCCAGGCGCTGGCCGATGAGGTGACCCGCGGCATCGACGCACCGCGTGTGCAGGCAGCCGCGCTGTATGCCTGGGTCGCGCGCAACATCCGCTATGTCGCGGTGTATCTGGGCAATGGCGGGCTGGAACCCAACAGTGCAGGCAGCATCCTGGCCAACCATTACGGTGATTGCAAAGACCACACCGTGATTCTGGAGGCGTTGCTTGCGGCCAAGGGCATTGCCAGCACGCCGGTGCTGATCGGCGCCGAGGGCGGGCCGACGCTGCCGGACATTCCGGTGCTGGGCCGCTTCAATCACGCCATCACTTACATTCCCGCGTTCGATCTGTATGTCGATTCGACCAACCCATATGCGCGCTTCGGCCAGTTGCCTGCCGGCGATCTCGATGCGCCGGTGGTGCATACGCGCGACGGCAAGGTCACGCAGACGCCGCCGAACGACCGCAAGGTCAATCGCTATGTTGCCCGCACCGAATACCGATTCGCGCCGCAAGGGGGCCTGCAGGGCATGACCACGCTCGACAGCGGGCAGACCGGCGAAGTGGGCCTGCGCGCGATGTTCGTGCAGCTCAATGCGCAGAATCGCAACCGCATCGAAGAGTCGATCCTTGCTCAGTCCGGTTTCGACGGCACCGGCGATCTGCTGATCCAGGGCGACCCGCTGGATCTGGATGCGCCATTCAATTATCGCTACACCTTCCAGGCCAAGGATGCGGTGGATTTTTCCGTGGTCGGCGGCATGACCTTGCCGGACATGCCGGGTGCCGAATCGATCCGCGCGATCTACACCACCACCTCGGCCGAAGACAATCTGACCCCGTTCTACTGCAACGACAGCGTGCGCGAAGAGACCTATGTGGTGAGCTTTCCCGACACGGTGCCGATCATCGCCATCCCGCGCAGCAGTACCTTTCGCAATGCCGCTGGCGAATATGTGGTCGATTGGAAACGCGATGGGCAGACGGTAACCGCCGTGCATCGCCTGCAGCGCGCCGCCGTGCGTGGGCCGCAGGCGTTGTGCCAGCCGCAGGATTACCGCGCGTTCCGCGAGTTGTACCAGCAGGTGCGGCGCGGCTTTCGCGGGCAGATCGTGTATGGCGATTTGTCCAAGGTGCAGACAGCGCACTGAGCCAAATCGCCGCGCACGCGCCTCCATCTGAACATCCCGTGCAATAGCGCTCGCCCATTCATCTATGAAGTATCAGAATCCACGCATGTCCTTCTGGAAAACCGCGATGCATCGCCAGCTCCGTTATGCCGTCCTTGCCACTGCTCTGCTCGCCAGCACCGCCATTGCCGGGGCGCGCCAGGAGCTGGACACCTTCACGCGTGGCTTGAAGGGTCTGGATGGACAGTTCAGCCAGCGCGTCACCGATGCGAATGGCAAGGTCAAGGAAAATTCGAGCGGGCGGGTTGCCTTGGCAACCCCGCGTCAGTTCCGTTGGGAATATGCCAAGCCCTACAAGCAGCTGATCGTGGCCGATGGGAAGAAGGTGTGGGTGTTCGACCCGGATCTGGAGCAGGTCACCGTGCGCGCACAAGGCAGCGAGGAACAGAACAGCCCGCTGGTCGCATTGATCAACCCGGCACTTCTGGACAAAAAGTACGACGTCAGCGAAGAAGCCGCGCCGCGCGACGGGCTGCAATGGTTGTCGTTGACGCCCAAGGTGGACACCGACGCCAGCTTCCAGATGGCTTCGTTAGGATTCGGCAAAGATGGCCTGGCCAAGATGGAAGTGGTGGATGCAGTCGGCCAGCGTACCGCGATCAGCTTCAGCGGTTGGAAGCGCAACCCGGCCTTTGCGGCAGACACCTTCCGTTACACGCCAGCCAAGGGCGTGGATGTGGTGGGCGACGCGCAGTAAGCGCATCCGTGGGATGCCCGGCAGGACGGCGTGGCGTAGCGATCGGTCGTTGCGTCCAAGAGCGCAACAGTTGTTATGACGCGACCGGAACCGCGCCGTTAGGGCAACGCCGGCAGCGCTACGGGACTGGCTCGTAGGGAATCCATTGACCGACCGTGCGCATCGCTTCGGCGGATTGGTTGGTCTGGCGTTTGACGAAGAAATCAATTCCGCGTTCGCGTTGGCGTTTTCCCTTTTCGCGCAAGATCAGGATGGTCGGTTCCCAGATGCTTGGGTTGCTGATCAGCTCATCGAAGGCGCGATCGGCTTCCGCCGCTTGCGCTTCGCATCCGGCGACCCGCAATAGCTGGGACTGCGCGCGCAATGCGTCCAGACGTGGCGCGGCTTCTGCCTGCAACACCCAGTCCACGATCAGCGAGGCGAATTTGTTGTCTTGCATATGGATGCGGACCCGGTCGACGAAGTCCTGCAACTGTCGCTCGGCCACCATGTAGAGCCGCTGGTCGTCGACCTTGCCTTGCAGTTTGGAGATTCCGTAGTGGGTCCATAACTGCCAGTTGCGTTTTACTTCCCGTTCGAACGATGCGACGTCGAAGAATTCGAAGCCACGATCGGTGCGTACAGGATCGATTTCGTTATTGAACATCCACAAGGTGGAGAACGTGTTGCTGCCGGCCGAGTGCACTTCTCTGCTATAGCCGAGATCGAGCGCGGCCATGGAGAGACGCGCGATGGGGTTAGGCGGCGCATTGCCAGTGCTTGGCTGCGTCCACTGCTGTGCGACGAGACTGGCCGATGCGCGCCCTGCGATCTCTACCCTGGATTGCGCACTCGAATCTTTAAGTACCATCGTCATGTAGCCTTCGATCGGCGTCTGCGTACGGGAAGTTTCCCGTCGTGCTTTGATGCCGAGCGAAGCCCCCAGGGTCGCGCGACGCGGTCGGCCGTCCATGTTTCCCACCCTCACGCCTGCGGCGACGCTGACGCTGGATTCGGTGGTCGAGGAATTGCGCTCGGCATGGCCGATCAGGCCGACTGTGATGCTGGGGTGGTGTGCCAGCAACTCCGCCAGAAAATCGCGCTCGGTCAGCTGGGCTGTATCGCCGCCGGATTGCTCAGCCAGTTGCAGCAGGTGTTCAAACATGGCCAGGAATTGCGCGCGTTGCTCCAATTCCTGGCCTTTGCCTCGCCGTGGCACGCGGATCTGCACGCCATGTTCGACGCCCGATTCCTTTTTGATGCGCCAGTCGGCTGCTCCGGTGATACCCACCGGTGCCCGTTCTGTGCCCGGCAGCAACACGCCCGCATTAATGCCCGTACTGGCCTGGAACTGACGTGCCTTCTGCTGTCCTATCTGCAGCGACAGCCCGGTCCGGCCCATGTAAATCTCCACCGAGCGATCAGAACTGATTTGACCGCCTGCGGACAGTCTCAGTCCCAGCCCGCTGGGGATGATGGCAAGCGCGGCCGACAGCGGCGTCGTATTGAGCCCGATCACCCGCTGCTCGGTGATCCGCAGCTTATCGCGCCATTCCAATCGTTCCATCACGTTGCGCAGGCAGGCAAATAGCGCACGTGGCGACCTGACGCGGGATGTGTCGCCCTCATGCAAAAAGCGGCTGGCGTTACCAACGGCCTGATGAAAGTTGTTGCGCGCGACCGAAGCCAGTTCCTTACCCAAGTGCGCTGCGCCGTCCGGTGTGTCGATCGGCTGTACGGGGTGGTCGAGCAGGCCGCGTTGGATCAGGCGCAGCGTTTCCGGCAGGCGCACGCGGCCGGTACGTAGCGCAACCCAGGCAGACGCGATCGCCGGATGGCACGCTGCCGGTTGCCGATCATCGGTCGTGCTCAGCGAAGCAGTCACCGAGTCCTGCAGCTCCAGAGCGCGCTGTTCGATCTCGGCCAACACCTTGGCAGTGAAGATCAGGTCGGTCGCGTTCTGCTCGTGCGGGAGCCACTGCACGTATTCCGACAGCGCCTGCATCGCCAACTCATCCTGCGACGGCAACTGCCCACAGGCCGATTGAGTGTGGCGACGCGCAACGAGCCAACTGGTCAAGTGGCCGGCCGCTTCGCGAAAAGCGTCGTTGGCACGCCGCACAGCAGTCGGCAGTGCTTCAGATGCGCCGACCTTCATTCCCAGCTTGAGCGCATTGAAGGGGTTGAGGGCGCGCTTGCCCCGCGTTTCGCCGCCAGCTACCGCCCACTGCGCAAACATCTGCAGGCTTGCGTTGACGCGCGCATAGGGCGAACCAGCCCGGGTGGTTTCATAACCGTTGCGGAAGGCATGGAATGCGCTGCGCTGGGCATCCGTTGCAGACTGCAGGCCCTGCAGCGGCGTTGCACCATGCACGGCATGCCGCGCTCCCATTTGCGCATCGGCCAACCAGGCGCGTTCGGCCTGTTCTGCGTCCGGCGTCAGTGCAAGCCGGTGGCTGGCGCGCAGATAGACCTGCGCTGCTTCCAGCCACTCCCTGGCTGGGGATGTGGGTTGTTCGCACAGAGTGTGCAACAGAACCTGCATGCCGCGCGGAACGCTGGCCAACAAGCCGACGCAGGTGGTGACGGCCTCCATCGGCGGGACCGCCTCGGCAGCGTTGGAGACCTGTGGTGGCGGAATCAGCTCGCGCAACTGCACCTCGCCCAGGCGTTGCAGCACGTTGGCCGCTTCCGTAGCGTCGCCCTCGCTGGCGATCGATAACGCCTGAAGGGCGATGTTCAATGCGTCGACTGGCTGCAAGGCGTCGGTCCCGAATGCAGCGCTGCGGCCCTGCAGACCGCCAGCCCAGGTGCGAAGGATCTGTCGACTCATCGGGCCGATCGTGTCTTCGCGAAAGCCGGGCAGTGCATCGAGCAGGGCCGCCATGGCGTCGGCGACGCTATCGTCAGGTGCGCGCCGAGCCTCATTGGCCGGCGGCTGCGCGGCTGCAGTTTCCACCGCGCGCTGCATGTCGCCGTTCGCTGCTTCCAGCGCGCTGACTGTTTGTTCGTGCTGCCACAACTCCTTTGTGTTGACACGCGACGAGTGCTGCGCTTGCTGCAGTTTTGCCTCGACCTGGGCGAGGCGCTCCTGTAGGCGCCGCGCATTCCGCTGGCAGCGCTCGGCATGCACGCGTTGTAGGGACAGCATCTGTTCGTCGCGCACCAGCTGAGTGCGCAGCACCTGCATTTCTTGTCTTTGCTCTGCGGCAAGGTGAGACGCAAGCGTGCGGGGTGCCGGCGCACTGGCAGAACTGCTTGCTTGCTCCGACTGCAACGCATCGCGCGCTTGTGCATACGCGCTCTGTAACTGCTCGATCTGCGCATTCGTACGCGCGAGTGCTTGTTGTGCTTGTGCTGCCTGCGCCGAGCCGCGGCCGAAGAAGACCGCCTTGGCCTGCGCATGGCCGCGCGCGCGCGCGTCCTGCAATGCATTTTCGAGGCGAGTGCAGGTGAGCTGCAGTGGTGAGGAATCGGCGCCCTGATGCGTGATGACCGAGGATGGGGACGCCTGGGCCATGACAGCGCGCGCCTGCGGATCGACCGGTCGCGCATGCAACGCGGCGTGTGCGGAGAGAATCTTCGACTCAAGATCGCGTATCGCGGCCGACACCGCATCGGTTTGCACATTGCATCCATGCAGCTGTTGCAGCAGCTCGGCGCGTTCGCGCGTCAGCCCGCTGATGCTGTCGCTGAGATTGGCGGCGCGCCGGGCTCTCAGTGCCAGCTGCTCGCGTGCGGCCTCTAGCGTCTGTGCATGTGCGTACTTCAATTCGTCACGGCGACGCCGGGAAATCCGTGCGGCCAAGTCGTGATTGGATTGTTCCAGCCGGCATATCAACGCTCCATTGAGATCCTGGGTGGCATTGGGCGGCGGCAGCGCTGCTTGCGGAGGACGTGCGGCACTGGCGTCGCTGTCCGATGGATCGGCTGGCCGGTTCCGTTCGCACTGCGCCGAGGAATAGCGCAGCAGCGTCGCGTGTGGTTCGGGCGTGCCACTCCTCAGGCCCAGTAGCTCCGCGGCCTTCCCGAAGGGCCGCAGGAGCGTGTGTCTGCGCTTGGGAGCTGCTTTCAATCCGGGCTCGACAACGCTCGCCTGCGACGCTTGCTCAAGCAGCGTCGCGGACCAAGCCAGCGGATCGTCCTGTGCCTGGATCAGTTCTGCTTCGAACGCAAGTGGATCGGGCGTCGCCAGTTTGTTGTGCGTCTGCCGCCTTGCCGAATGTTTGGATGGATGCGAGATGGTCTCGGCCATTCCTGGAAGGCAAGCGGCGATGGCGGAGGGGCGGAGCGGAATACGGGGCATGGTGGACTCCGTGCGCGGATCGAGTCGCTGGCACTTGCGCCGCTTGCGGCCGATGCCAGGTGCATGCAAGCGATGCATGCGGTCACTGGTTACTTAATAACAGTATTGCGCTGCGCGTTCGTGGCGTTGCAGCTGCGCGAAGTGGTCGCTTGGAAAGAGAATGTCAGCGTCTGCCCGCGATGGTTGAACACTGCGTTGTGGAACGTCCACCAGTCGCAGGCGTTAGAATGAAGCGTGAGCAAACACACACTTCCCGACTCGGTTACGCCTGATCTGTTGCATGTCGATCGCAGCGCCATGGGGCCGTTGGCAGAGCGCATGCGGCCGCGCACGCTGGACGAAATGGTGGGGCAGAAGCGCTTGCTGGCTCCGGACAGCGCATTGCGCCGTGCGGTCGAATCCGGTCGCGTGCATTCGATGATCCTGTGGGGCCCGCCTGGCTGCGGCAAGACCACACTGGCCTTGTTGCTGGCGCACTATGCAGATGCCGAATTCAAGGCAATTTCGGCGGTGCTGTCGGGCTTGCCGGAAGTACGCCAGGTGCTGGCCGAGGCCGCACAACGTTTTGCCGGCGGCCGCCGCACGGTGTTGTTCGTCGATGAGGTACATCGCTTCAACAAGGCGCAGCAATATGCGTTCTTGCCGCATATCGAGCGCGGCACGATTCTGTTCGTCGGCGCGACCACTGAAAACCCTTCCTTCGAATTGAACTCCGCGTTGCTGTCGCGCTGCCGCGTACATGTGCTGGAAGGCGTGTCGCCGCAGGACATCGTCGAAGCCTTGCAACGTGCCTTGCACGATGCAGAGCGCGGCTTGGGCCAGCAAACGATCCAGGTCAGCGAGGCGGCGCTGCTGGAAATCGCCAGCGCCGCCGATGGCGATGTGCGCCGGGCACTGACACTGCTGGAAATTGCTGCGGAACTGGCGATGGGCGAGGGTGGCGAGATCACACCGCGAACCCTGCTGCAGGTGCTGGCCGACCGCACGCGCCGCTTCGACAAGAACGGCGAGCAGTTTTACGACCAGATTTCGGCACTGCATAAATCCGTACGCAGTTCCAACCCGGATGCGGCGCTGTACTGGCTGACGCGCATGCTCGATGGCGGTTGCGACCCGGCGTATCTGGCGCGGCGGCTGACCCGCATGGCGATCGAGGATATCGGCCTGGCCGATCCGCGCGCGCAGAGCATGGCGCTGGAAGCGTGGGACATCTACGAGCGCCTCGGTAGCCCGGAAGGCGAGTTGGCCTTCGCACAGCTGGTGCTGTACCTGGCCAGCACCGCCAAATCCAACGCCGGCTACGCGGCCTTCAATCAGGCCAAGGCCGAAGTGCGTGCCACCGGCACGCAAGAGGTGCCACTGCACCTACGCAACGCACCGACCAAGCTGATGAAGACGCTGGGTTACGGCCAGGACTATCAATACGACCATGATGCCGAAGGCGGCATCGCGCTGGATCAGACCGGCTTCCCGGATGCGATGGGCGAGCGCGTGTACTACAACCCGGTGCCGCGCGGGATGGAGATCAAGCTGAAAGAAAAGCTCGATCGGCTGCGCGAGGCCCGCGCGCGGGCGCGGGCTGACAAGGCCGGCAAACCCACGGCATAATCGCCCGTACAGGAGATGGCATTCCTCCTTGAACCGCACGCGCCCTGCGCGCTGATGATGCCTGCTCACCCCCGCCGGGGCGGCAGGTCTGTGCCCCGGCATCGCTCTTGACTCAGGATGGATGACGCCGATGTTGCACGCTATTTCTTCGATGACGCTTCCCGATTGCGGGGTTCGCGCATGAACGCACCGGTGTGGTGGCAACAGCTTTTGCTGGCGATGACCGGCGGCGCGCTGGGTTCCGGTCTGCGTTTTGCGATTGGTACATCGCTGATCCAGCGCTTCGGTACCGGCTTTCCGTGGGGAACGCTGACGGTGAACCTGGCCGGTTCATTCGTCGCCGGTGTGTTGTTGGTCTGGCTGGATGCCCGCGGACCATCGAGCTGGCCGCTGCGGGCCTTGTTGATCGTCGGCGTGATCGGCGGACTGACCACGTTTTCGTCGCTGATGATGGAGTGCCTGGTGTTCGCGCGCACCGATCGCTCGACGATGATCGGCATCTATCTGGCGGTGACCTTACTGGCGGGACTGGCGCTGGTCTTTGCGGGTGCGCGTACCGGTCAATGGTTGGTGGCGCGCTGAGC
The DNA here is from genome assembly GCF_000277895.2 of Xanthomonas vasicola pv. musacearum NCPPB 4379. NCBI lineage: Bacteria > Pseudomonadati > Pseudomonadota > Gammaproteobacteria > Lysobacterales > Lysobacteraceae > Xanthomonas > Xanthomonas vasicola. Next base: position 2,257,082 of record NZ_CP034655.1, read on the forward strand.
GCAGCTGCTTAATTGCTGTTGCGTGTGGCGGCTGCATCCGCAGTCGTGTGCGCGTTCGAAATCGATAGTTTCAGATGCTGCAGCGACGGTGCCGGTGCATCAGCAAAGAAAGCATAGCGCTTCCAGAGGGCGTGTTCTGTGTCGGGCTGTCCGACACAATTTCGGTGAAACGTTGTCGACCAATACCGAAAGGGCGTGCTTGCGCACGCCCTTTCGGTAAGACCATTGCGATGCAAGTGGCTGAAAAACTCGTAGCCGCAGGCCTTGCACGCCTCAAGCAACAGCTTGCAGCACCAGATCGACCCGGAAGGGCGATCCAGTCACGCAAGGCGCCTTACAGCGCTTCGATGATGCCAGCCGCGCCCATGCCGGTGCCGATGCACATGGTGACCATGCCGTACTTCTGCTGACGACGACGCAGGCCGTGCACCAGCGTGGCCGCACGGATTGCGCCGGTCGCGCCGAGTGGGTGGCCGAGCGCGATGGCGCCACCCAGCGGGTTGACCTTGGACGGATCCAGTTCGCTGTCGCGAATCACCGCCAACGCCTGTGCGGCGAAAGCTTCGTTGAGCTCGATCCAGTCGATCTGGTCTTTGGTCAGGCCGGCCTGTTTGAGTGCCTTGGGAATGGCGGCGATCGGGCCGATGCCCATCACTTCCGGGCGCACACCGGCGACCGAGAAGCTGACGAAACGGGCCAGCGGGGTCAGGCCGTAATCCTTGATCGCCTGCTCGGAGGCCAACAGCACCGCACCTGCGCCATCGCTCATCTGCGACGAGTTACCGGCCGTGACGCTGCCACCGAACTGGCCATTACGGAACACCGGGCGCAGCTTGGCCAAGCCTTCGAGCGAGCTGTCCGGACGCGGGCCTTCGTCTGTATCGACCAGGCGCTTGCGCAGCGCGATGACGTTACCGGCCAGGTCGGGCTGATGCGAGTGGATTTCGTACGGAGTGATTTCGTCGCGGAACTCGCCAGCGGCGATTGCGGCGATGGCCTTCTGATGCGACGCCAGCGCGAAGGCATCCTGATCTTCGCGCGACACCTTCCACTCTTCTACGACCTTCTCGGCGGTGATGCCCATGCCATAGGCAATGGCGACATGGTCGTCGGCGAACACGCTCGGCGACATCGCGACCTTGTTGCCCATCATCGGCACCATTGACATCGACTCGGTACCGCCGGCCAGCATCAGATCGGCATTGCCCAGACGGATCTGGTCGGCCGCCATGGCGATGGCCTGGATGCCGGACGAACAGAACCGGTTAATGGTCTGGCCGGCCACCGAATTCGGCAAGACTGCCAGCAGCACGCCGATGCGCGCCACGTTCATGCCTTGCTCGCCCTCGGGCATGGCGCAACCGATGATCGCGTCGTCGATACGCGACAGATCGATACCCGGCGCCTGCGCGACCACTGCGCGCAAGACGTGCGCCAGCATGTCGTCGGGACGGGTATTGCGGAACACGCCTTTCGGCGCCTTGCCCACTGGCGTACGCGTGGCGGCAACGATGTAGGCTTCTTGGATCTGCTTGCTCATGGCTATCTCCGATTGCCGGGATTGGGGATTCGGGATTTGGGATTTGGGATTCGTCAATGCCAATCCCGATGTCCGAATGGTCCAACCCGGCGGATAAATTTGGTGGAAGCGAAGGTCGTGCAGGGCTGGGGAATCGCCGTCGCGAATCCCCACTCCCGAATCACCAATCTCAGTTCCTCAACGGCTTCCCCGTCTTGAGCATGTGCCCAATCCGCGCCTGGGTCTTTTCCTGCTGGGCCAGTTCGACGAAGTGCTTGCGCTCCAGCTTGAGCAGCCATTCTTCGTCCACCAACGCGCCGCGATCGACTTCGCCGCCGCACATCACCGTGGCGATGCGGGTGGCGATTTCATAGTCGTATTCGCTGATGAAACGGCCTTCCAGCATGTTGACCAGCAGCATCTTGAAGGTGGCGATGCCGACGTCGCCGGCGACCTGGATGCGGCGTGCCGGCAGCGGGGCGCGGTAGCCGCCCTCGGCCAATGCGCGCGCTTCGGCCTTGGCGATGTGCAGCGCCTCAAAGCTGTTGAACACGACCTTGTCGGTGGCACGCAGCAGGCCCAGTTCCTGGGCGTTGACCGCCGAGTTGGAGACCTTGGCCATTGCAACGGTTTCGAAGGTCTTCTTCAGCTCGGCGAACACATCGCCGCCCGGACCTGCGGCAACCGACGCACGCACCGCGATTTCCTTCAAGCCGCCGCCGGCCGGCAGCAAACCGACGCCGGCTTCGACCAGGCCGATGTAGCTTTCCAGCGAGGCGACGGTCTTGGCGCTGTGCATCTGGAATTCGCAACCGCCGCCCAGCGCCAGACCGCGCACGGCTGAAATCACCGGCACCTGCGCGTACTTGATGCGCTGGCTGGTGGCCTGGAAGTTGGCGACCAGCGCTTCGAACGCATCGACCTTGCCGGCCTGCAGCAGGCCAAGCGCGCCGGCCAGATCGGCACCGGCGGAGAAGGGCTCCTTCTGCTGCCAGATCACCAGACCAGCGAAGTCCTTCTCGGCGCGTCCAACGACTTCCTGCAAGCCGTTGAGCACGTGGTCGGAGACGGTGTTCATCTTGGTCTTGAAGCTGACCACCGCAATATCGTCGCCGTCATGCCACATGCGCACGCCGTCGTTTTCGAACACGGTTTCGCCCGGCGAGAACTGCTCGCCCAGTAACGGATCGGGGAAGCGTTGACGCTTGTACACCGGCAATGCCGAACGCGGCAGCTTGGCATCGCGCGCGGGGCTGTACGACCCTTCGGGGCCATGCACGCCACCACGGCCATCGAACACCCAGTTCGGCAGCGGCGCGCTGCTCATGCTCTTGCCATTGGAAATGTCTTCGGCAATCCACTGCGCCACCTGCTTCCAGCCGGCGGCCTGCCAGGTTTCGAACGGGCCCAGCGACCAGCCGTAGCCCCAGCGGATCGCCAGATCCACATCGCGTGCGGTCTCGGCGATATCGGCCAGATGGAAGGCGCTGTAGTGGAACAGGTCGCGGAACGTCGCCCACAGGAACTGCGCCTGCGGGTGCTGGCTTTCGCGCAGCTTGGCGAACTTTTCCGCCGGGTTCTTGACCTTGAGGATCTCGACCACTTCCGGTGCGGCAGTGCGATCGGCGGCGCGGTAATCCTGCTTCTGCAGGTCCAGCACCACGATGTCCTTGCCGACCTTGCGGAAGATGCCGGCGCCGACCTTCTGGCCGAGCGCGCCCTTGGCGATCAGCGCATCCAGCCACTTCGGCGATGTGAAGTAATGATGCCACGGGTCGTCCGGCAACGTGTCGCCCATGGTCTTGATCACGTGCGCCATGGTGTCCAGGCCGACCACGTCCGAGGTGCGGTAGGTGGCCGACTTCGGGCGACCGACCAGCGGGCCGGTCAGCGCATCGACTTCATCGAAGCCCAGGCCGAATTCCTGCGTGTGGTGGATGGTGGACAGGATCGAGAACACACCGATGCGGTTACCAATGAAGTTCGGCGTGTCCTTGGCATACACAACGCCCTTGCCGAGCGTGGTGACCAGGAACGCTTCCAAACCTTCGAGCACAGCCTTGTCGGTGCCCTTGGCCGGGATCAACTCGGCCAGGTGCATGTAGCGCGGCGGGTTGAAGAAGTGCACGCCGCAGAACCGGTGACGCAGCTGTTCCGGCAGCACATCCGACAATTTGTTGATGCCCAGGCCCGAGGTGTTGGAGGCCAGCACCGCATGCTCGGAGACAAACGGGGCGATCTTCTTGTACAGGTCCTGCTTCCAGTCCATACGCTCGGCAATTGCTTCGATGATCAGATCGCAATCGCGCAGTTGTTCCAGACCACTCTCGTAGTTGGCCGGCGTGATCGCCTCGGCCAGCGCCTTGCTGGCGAGCGGGGCAGGGCTCAGCTTTCCGAGATTGGCAATCGCCTTGAGCACGATACCGTCGGCCGGGCCTTCGTTGGCAGGCAGGTCGAACAGCACGGTGTCGACACCGGCATTGGTGAGGTGGGCGGCGATCTGCGCGCCCATGACGCCGGCACCGAGCACGGCGGCACGACGGACTAGCAACGGATTGGACATAGCGACAAGCCTCTTGTGGAACGTTTACGGTGTGGAATGAGCACGGAAACCGGGTTCCGCGAAACGAATGAGTTCGCGCGCGGCACGCGCACGGTGGTCGGCCTCGCTGACGCCCGGCGGCCGCTTGATGAGACCGAAATCGGCCATGGCATAGGTCAGCGCGCCGGCGAGAAAATCCAGTCGCCAGTACAGCTCTTCCTTGCTCAGGCCGGGCACGCAGCCGGCGATGGCTTTGCCGAATTCGCGCAACACATGGCCGTAGTGGTCGGACAGGAACTTGCGCAAGTTGTCGTTCTTTTCTGCGTAGGCGCGTGCGATCACGCGCACGAACGCGCCGCCGTTCTGGCGGTTCTGCGCCATTGCCAGCGCAGGCTCAACGAACGCAGCGAGCACGGCCGTGAGCTCGCCCGGCTGCGACTTCTTCGCCGCTTCCAGCTGCTGCAACCGCGCAGCGGTCATCTCGTCCATGCGCTGACGAAACACTTCGTTGACCAGATTTTCCTTGGAGCCGAAGTGGTAATTGACCGCCGCGATATTGACGTCAGCCTGGGTGGTGAGCTGGCGCAGCGAGGTGCCGGCGAACCCGTGCTGGGCGAACAGCTCCTCGGCCGCACCGAGAATGCGGTCTTTCGTGGAGAACTGGGCGGGCTTGGACATGCGCGGGGACAAGGCTCAATCAAACGATTGTTTGAGTTTACGGCCACGGTTGCTGCAGGTCATGCCGCAACGCAACACGATTCAGGGGCTGGCGTGCAAATGGATCTGCGAGGGGATAGAATTGACCATCGCAAAGAAGCCTAAGCCCGCGTTTTGACGCGGGTTTTTTTCATGATAACCTCGGGCCTTCAGTGGCCCGCCCAACGGAGAACTTCCTATGGCGCTGGAGCGCACCCTGTCCATCATCAAGCCTGACGCCGTCGCCAAGAACGTCATCGGTGAAATCTACAGCCGCTTCGAGAAGGCTGGCCTGAAGGTTGTGGCCGCCAAGTACAAGCAGCTGTCGCGCCGTGAAGCCGAGGGCTTCTACGCCGTGCACCGCGAGCGTCCGTTCTTCAACGCGCTGGTGGAATTCATGATCTCCGGCCCGGTGATGATCCAGGCGCTGGAAGGCGAGAACGCCGTTGCTGCACACCGTGACCTGCTGGGCGCGACCAATCCTAAGGACGCTGCGCCGGGCACCATCCGCGCCGACTTCGCCGATTCGATTGATGCCAATGCCGCCCACGGCTCGGATTCGGTCGAGAACGCTGCCAACGAAGTCGCGTATTTCTTTGCTGCCACCGAAGTGGTCTCGCGCTGAGGCCGAATGAGTCGAATCGTGAATGAGGTCGTGATTCCCTCCGTGTTGCAGGACGTTCCCGTCCGCACCTCGGAACCGCGCAAGCAGAACCTGCTCGACCTCGATCGCGAGGGTCTGGAGCGCTTCTTCGCCGACACGCTCGGCGAGGCGCGCTACCGTGCCCATCAGGTGATGAAGTGGATACACCGTCGCTACGTCACCGATTTCGACCAGATGACGGACCTCGGCAAGCCGCTGCGTGCGAAGTTGCACCAGCACGCCGAGGTCCTCGTCCCGAATGTCGTGTTCGACAAGCCTTCGACCGACGGCACCCACAAATGGCTGCTGGCCATGGGTACCGACGGCAAGAACGCCATCGAAACCGTGTATATCCCCGACAAGGGCCGTGGCACGCTGTGCGTGTCCTCCCAGGTAGGCTGCGGCTTGAACTGCACCTTCTGTTCAACCGCCACCCAGGGCTTCAACCGCAACCTCACCACTGCTGAAATTGTCGGCCAGGTGTGGGTGGCAGCACGCCATCTTGGCAATGTGCCGCACCAGCAGCGCCGTCTCACCAACGTGGTGATGATGGGCATGGGCGAGCCACTGATGAATTTCGACAATGTCGTGCGCGCGATGAGCGTGATGCGCGACGACCTTGGCTATGGCCTAGCCAGCAAGCGGGTGACTTTGTCGACCTCGGGCCTGGTGCCGATGATCGACCGGCTGTCCACCGAAAGCGACGTGTCGCTGGCGGTGTCGCTGCACGCGGCCAATGATGCGCTGCGTGAAAGCCTGGTGCCGTTGAACAAGAAATACCCGATCGCCGAGTTGATGGAATCGTGCGCACGCTATCTGCGCGGCAGCAAGAAGCGCGATTCGGTGACCTTCGAATACACCTTGATGAAGGGCATCAACGACCAGCCGGAGCATGCGCGCCAGCTGGCCAGGCTGATGCGGCAGTTCGACAATGCCGTGCAGTCCAAGGACGCCGGCAAGGTCAATCTGATTCCATTCAATCCGTTCCCGGGCACACGCTATGAGCGCTCGGGCGAGACGGAGATTCGCGCGTTCCAGAAAATCCTGCTCGATGCGCAGGTGCTGACGATGGTTCGCCGCACCCGTGGCGACGACATCGACGCCGCATGCGGGCAGCTCAAGGGGCAGGTCATGGACCGTACCCGTCGCCAGGCGGAGTTCCGCCGCACATTGGAAGGGCAGGCCGATCGAGATGCGGCAGCGTGAACTCGCGTTAATGGCGGCTGTGGCGATCGCGCTGTGCGCGGTCGGCTGCGGTGGGCGTAATGCCAAGGCAGGGTCGGTCAAGACCGTGGAAGAGGTCTCGCCGGTGTATTCATTCCGCGACAGCTCTGAGACCAAGAGCCGTCTGGCGGTTCAGGAGAAACTCGGCCTTGCCCGTAATCGCCTGCAGACCGGCGATTACGCCAGTGCCGAAGAACAGGTGCGTGCCGCCCTGAAAAAGGATGCGCAATCGGTGGATGCCATCGGCTTGCTGGCCTTGATTCAGGGAGCCAAGGGCGACACAGCAGCTGCTGGTGTGTCGTACCGGCGCGCTGCAGAACTCGCGCCGCAGCGCGGCGACGTGCTGAATAACTACGGCGCCTGGTTGTGTGCGAATGGTTCGCCCGCCGAAGCATTGACCTGGTTTGATCGTGCATTGGCTGATCGCACGTACGCGTCTCCCGCGTCTGCACTCGGAAATGCTGGCGGTTGCGCGATCAAGGCAGGGCAGCCCGAGCGCGCTGCGGGCGATCTGCGCAAAGCGCTCGATTTAGACCCGGATAATCCGTATGCGCTCGAATCAATGGCGCGCCTGGAAGCGGCGCGTCGCAATTATTTCGAAGCTCGCGCTTTTATCGAACGACGTCTTTCGGCTGCACCAGCAACTGCTTCCGTGTTACAACTCGCCATTCAGATTGAGCAAGGGCTAGGCGACAAGGTAGCTGCCGGCCGTTACCAACAGCGGTTGGTCAAGGAATTCCCTGACGCAGCGACCGCTACTCCCGGGGCCAATGCATTGTGATCAGTGATTCCAACCCGAACCTTTTCGAGCAGGAAAAGGGCTGCGGACAGCATTTGCGCGAAGCGCGCGAGGCAGCAGGTCTGAGCGTGGACGACGTGGCCGGCAAGCTGCGCATGCCAGGGCATGTAGTGCGTTCGTTGGAGCAGGAAGACTGGCCGCGTCTGGGCGCGCCGGTGTTCGTGCGCGGGCAGCTGCGTAGCTATGCGCGCTTACTGCAGGTCGACCTGGAGCCGCTCCTGCAGCAGGCAACCATCGCGCCGATCGAACCGGTCAAGCTGGTCAGTCACACCCATACGCCACGTGTGCGCCGCATTCTCGAAAGTACAGCGCGTAAGGCCATGTACGTGGTCATCACTGGCGTGTTCGCGGTGCCGGTCTGGTACGCGACGCGCTCGCATCTGGACGGCAAGGCGCCAAGCACGGTGTCGTTGGACAGCATGCCGGAGGCTACAAAGTCCGCTGCGCCAGGCGCTCCTGCAGCCCAGCCGGCCCCCGCGCCGCGCGAGCAGCCAGCGCCGTATATCGCATCGATGACCCCGGTGCCACGTGCCACCGCCGATGCCCAGGCGCCTGCCGCGGCAGCTGCCCCGGGCGGCAGTTTGTCGTTGAATTTCAGCGGCGACAGTTGGGTGCAGATTCTGGCACCGGATGGCAGCGCGGTTGAAAAAGCACTGATACGCGCCGGCGAACGTCGCACATATTCGCCGGGCCAGGTGGGGCGCATCGTGCTTGGCAATGCGTCGGCGGTACAGGTTCAGCAAGGCGGCAGTATCGTCGATGTGAAACCGTTCCAGCGCGCTAACGTGGCCCGTTTTGCGGTATCCTCCGACGGCTCCGTGGTACCTGCTTCCGAGTGAAGCGGACTGCGGTTTTTCATTTATCCCTTTTGATGTTCCGCGCCTCCGGGATGACGGAGCGAGAGTACGCATGGCGATCGACGATCTGCTGGACGAACACGAACAAGGCGAACGCGTTCGTTCCTGGTTGAGAAAGAATGGCGCGGGTCTGGTGGGCGGCATCCTGGTTGGCCTGGCCTTGATCCTGGGTTGGCAGTGGTGGCAGAAGCACACCAACACCGAGTTGGTCGAGGCCAACACCCGCTACCAGGCGGTGGTGAAGTCGATCCAGGCGAAAGACCTCGACAAGGCAGCCAAGGACATCGTGGCGCTGGACGACGGCAAGGGCGGCATTTACGCCGAGCTGGCTGCGCTGCGTCTGGCCAAGGCTCAGGTCGATGCCGGCAAGAACGCTGAAGCGATCAAGACATTGCGCGACGTGCCCGCCGAAGGCGAGCTCAAGCAGATCGTGCAGCAGCGCCTGGCGCGCGTGCTGACCGAAAGCGGCAAGCCGGACGAAGCGATCAAGCTACTGGCCGATGCCCAGGACCACGCCAGCCTGGAGATCCGCGCCGACGCACTGGTCGCGCAGGGCAAGCCGGATGAAGCGCGTGCGTTGTATACCAAGGCCCTGACCACGGTGGATGTGGCTTCGCCGCAGCGCCGGTTGCTGGAAACCAAGCTGATGGATGTGGGCGGAAAAGTGCCCGATCCGGCGGAGCAGATTTGATGAAGCAGGTTGATATGTATAAGCGCGTTGCGTTGATTGCCGTGATGGGTCTGTCGCTGGCTGGCTGCAGCACCGTCAAGGGCTGGTTTGCCGGGAAGGACGCTGCTGCCAAGAAGGCGCAGGAACCTGCCGAACTGGTGAAGTTCGAGCCGTCGGTCAAGGTCGAGAAGATCTGGTCCACCGGCGTTGGCAAGGGTGAAGGGCACATCGGCGTACGTCAGCGCCCGGCCGTGGCCGATGGCAAGGTGTATGCAGCGGCCATCACCGGCGGCGTACAAGCGCTGGACCTGCAGACCGGCAAGCGCGTGTGGGAATACAAGCCCAAGAAAGAAGAGCGTAACGATCGCAAGTTCAAGCAGCGCCTGTCAGGCGGTCCTGGCGTCGGTGAGGGCCTGGTGGTGATCGGTAGCCTGTCTGGCGACGTGATTGCGTTGAACCAGGCTGACGGCACTGAAAAGTGGCGCGCCAAGGTGCCGAACGAAGTGATCGCCGCTCCGGCCATCGCGCAGAATTTGGTGCTGGTGCGCAGCAACGACGGTCGCGTAACCGCCTTCGATGCAGCGACCGGCGAGCGTCGCTGGTTCCATGCCGAAGAAGGCCCGACCTTGTCGGTGCGCGGTAATGCGCCGATCGTGACCGGCCCGGGCGTGGTATTCGTGGGCAACGACAGCGGCACCTTGAGTGCGCTGGCGCTGCAGGATGGTCGCCCGTTGTGGGAGCAGGCTATCGGCGTGCCGGAAGGCCGTACCGAGTTGGAGCGCATGTCCGATGTCGACGGCGCACCGGTGCTGGATGGCACCACGCTGTACGCCACCAGTTTCAAGAATGAAACCCTCGCGCTGGAAGGCCCGAGCGGCCGTCCGCTGTGGACGCGCGATCATGGCGGCGCCGGCGGCGTTGGTGTGTCGTCGGCCGTTGTGGTCGTATCGGACAACGCCGGTTCGGTGTGGGGCCTGGATAAGAGCAGCGGTGCGGCGATGTGGTCGCAGGCTGCCTTGGCGCGCCGTTCGCTGACCGGTGTGGCCATCCAGGGCGATTACGCCGTGGTTGGCGATTACAAGGGCTACCTGCACTGGCTGAAACTCAGCGACGGTGCACTGGCTGCGCGCGCCCGCGCTGGACGCCACACGCTGCTGGCGCAGCCGCAGGTCGTTGATGGCATTTTGCTGGTACAAAACACCGACGGCGATCTCACCGCCTTCCGGCTGGCACAATAAGGACCTTGCGATGCTGCCCCTGGTCGCCCTGGTTGGACGGCCCAATGTCGGCAAGTCCACCATCTTCAATGCGCTGACGCGCACCCGCGACGCGCTGGTCCACGACCAGCCCGGCGTGACCCGCGACCGTAACTACGGGGTCTGCCGTCTCGACGAGCAGCAACCCTTCATCGTCGTCGATACCGGCGGTATTGCTGGCGACGAGGAAGGCCTTGCCGGCGCCACTGCGCGCCAGGCACGTGCCGCTGCCGGCGAAGCCGATCTGGTGCTGTTCGTGGTCGATGGCCGCGAAGGCGCGTCCTCGCTCGACGACGAGATTCTGGCCTGGTTGCGCAAACTTGCGCGGCCCACCGTGTTGGTGATCAACAAGATCGACGGCACCGACGAAGAAACCGTTCGATCGGAATTTGCGCGCTACGGTTTTTCCGACGTGGTGGCGCTGTCTGCCGCGCATCGGCAGGGCATCGACGAACTGCTCGAAGAGGTTGGTGCACGACTGCCCGAGGAAGGGTCCGGCGAGCTGCTGGACAACGACCCGGCACGCGTGCGTATCGCCTTTGTCGGCCGCCCGAATGTGGGCAAGTCGACGCTCGTCAATCGCCTGCTGGGCGAAGAACGCATGATCGCTTCGGAAGTCCCGGGCACCACGCGCGATTCGATTGCAGTTGACCTGGAGCGCGATGGCCGCCAGTACCGCCTGATCGACACCGCCGGCTTGCGCCGTCGCGGCAAGGTGGAAGAGGCGGTCGAGAAGTTCAGTGCATTCAAGACGCTGCAGGCGATCGAGCAATGCCAGGTCGCGGTCTTGATGCTGGACGCCACCGAAGGTGTGACCGATCAGGACGCGACGATTCTCGGCGCGATTCTGGATGCCGGCCGCGCGTTAGTCGTGGCGATCAATAAGTGGGACGGGCAAAGCGATTACCAGCGTGCGCAGGCAGAAGATCTTTTGTCGCGCAAATTGGGTTTCGTCAGCTGGGCCGAGGCAGTGCGGATTTCGGCATTGCACGGCTCGGGCATGCGCGAGCTGTTCCAGGCGATTCACCGCGCGCACGCGTCGGCGACGCATGAGTTCAGCACCAGCGAAGTCAATCAGGCGCTGGAAATTGCCTATGAGACCAATCCTCCGCCGAGCATTCGCGGCCATGTCTCCAAGCTGCGTTATGTACATCCGGGCGGGGCGAATCCGCCGACCTTCATTGTCCATGGCACGCGTCTGAAGGTGTTGCCGGAGTCGTACAAGCGCTATCTGGAAAACTTCTTCCGCAAGCGCTTCAAGCTGGTCGGCACGCCGGTGCGCTTTATCTTCCGCGAAGGTGCCAATCCGTACGAGGGCAAGAAGAATCCGCTTTCCGATCGGCAGGTGGCCCGCAAGCGGCGGCTGATGCGGCACGTCAAAGGCAAGTAATTGCGCTCGTCCGCCTGACACCCGAAGGTCAGGCGGTATGGGAAGCGCGCAGGTCTGTTGCCTTTGGGTTGAAGGCGGCCCTTACGAAACGGGCCAAGAAAGCGTCTAACACGGCATCAGTCTGGTCAAAAGTGCGTATCTGTGGAGCACGCGCCCCGCAGACAAATCGCCTTGATGCTATGAACAACCTGTATGCGTTCCGATTAACAACCAGCGCAATCGCCGTCACGTGCACGTCATTGTTCTTGATCTTGAGCATAGGTAACCGACGCGCTTAGGCGACAGCCCACATCGGCGTGCCATGTCTTGCGTTGTCCCACCGCGCCCTGCTGCTTCAGCGGCTGAGTGATATCGCGGTTCTTCGCGGTAGCGGCGCGCTGGTATCCTGCGCGTTATGACCGACTATCCTTCCCGCATTCCTTACGCGCAGGCGCTGCAGATTCTGCGCACTGTCGCGGCCAGCAACCGTTCGCCCGATGAAAACATCGCCACCTCGCGTGCCGATGGGCGGATCTCGGCCGGTGATCTGATTGCGCCGCTGGCGTTGCCGCCATTTGCCAACAGCGCGATGGACGGCTTTGCGCTGCGGCACGCCGATGTTGGTGGCGGCGATACGTCGTTACAGCTGGTTGGCGAGCAGTTTGCTGGCGAGCATTGGGCCGGCATACTGCGTTCCGGGCAATGCCTACGCATCACCACGGGCGCACCGCTGCCCGATGGCGCCGATACCGTGATTCCCAAGGAAGATGCCGATGAGCGTGATGGCATCGTGCGCTTTCGTACTGCGCCTGGGCCGGGTGCTGCCGTACGCCCGGCCGGTAGCGACGTGCGTGCCGGCGATCTGGTGATACAGACCGGGCAGGTGCTGACGCCGGCGCGTATTGGTCTGGCTGCTGCGCTGGGTGTGTCGCGTCTTGCAGTCGCACCGCGCCCGACCATTGCGGTGCTGGCCACCGGCGATGAGTTGATCGAGCCGGGCATGCCGCTCGGACCGGGACAGATCTACAACAGCAACCGCGACATGCTGATGGCGCAGCTGCGTGCACTTGGCTATGCGCCGACCGCCTGGCCAACCTTACCAGACGACCCGCAGCGCATCCGCACCATGCTGGAAGATGCGGCCGCTGCGTTCGATGTGGTGATTACTTGCGGCGGCGTGTCTGCCGGCGAAAAGGATTATCTGCCGCGGCTGATCGGCGAACTGGGCCGCATCCACTTCTGGCGCGTGCGCATGCGCCCGGGCATGCCGGCGGTGCTTGGGCAGATTGGCCGCTGCTTGATCTTGGGCCTGCCGGGCAACCCGGTCTCGGTGCTGGCAACTTTGATCGCCTATGGCGTGCCGTTGCTGGACGGATTGCAGGGGCGTAGCGAGCAGCGCCCTGTCTGGCATGCGGCGTTGGCAAGCCCGTGGGAAAAGCGCCACGAACGCCTGGAATTTCTGCGCGGACGGTTGGAATGCAGCGAGAGCGGGCAGCTTGTGGCACTGCCGCACCGCGCTGACGCATCGCATCTATTGCGTGGCGCGGCCGACAGTAATGCCTTGATCGTGCTGCCGGAGCAGGCGCGGCGCTTCGAGGCTGGCGAAATTGTGCGGGTGATTCCTTACGCGTTGTGAGCGTTCGATGGATCGACAGTGTCCGGCAGAATGATGCACGCCTTGTTTGAGTGGCGATGCAATGCGCAAAGAATGCGACGTGCGTTGCGCGACGCTTCAATGTGCAGAGTCATGTCAGCTTGCGTAAGCGTTTTGGTCGTGGCGTAAGTGAAAGCCTCGAATAAGCGAAAGCCTCGACCAGTGAGAGCGAGTCGCTCCATAGCCCCTCTCCCGTCGGGAGAGGGGGGGTGAGGGTAGGGCGGAAGACAGCCATCCACCCCCAAGCCACCGAAATGCTCAAAAGTAGCGACACACATCGCATTGCATCGGTGGCAAGCCAATCAACTAACCGACTGACACCACACAGCCACTGCCAGCCGCCTCAACCAAGTGCACTCCCGCAAAATGCCGCGTAATCCGCATAGCCCCTGACCACCACGCCAGGCGCACACACCGGGCAGTGCGGATCCGGCGGCAAGCGGATATCCCGGAAGCGCATCGTTAACGCATCGAAGCTGAGCAGGCGGCCAGTCAGGCTGTCGCCAATGCCGAGCAGCAACTTGATCACCTCGGTGGCTTGCAATAAACCGATGACACCGGGCAGCACACCGAGCACGCCGGCCTCGGCACAGCTGGGCGCAAATTCCGGCGGCGGCGGTTCCGGAAACAGACAGCGGTAGCACGGCGCATCGCCGCGATTGCGGCCTGCATCGAACACGCTCACCTGGCCTTCGAACTGCTGCACGGCGCCATAGACCAGCGGTTTGCCGAGTTTGACGCAGGCATCATTGAGCAAATAACGCGCAGGAAAATTATCTGCGCCATCTACCACCACATCCACGTCCTGCAGCAACGCTTCGACAGTGTCGGCGGTGACGCGCGTCTGCACCGCATCGACCTGCACGCGCGGATTGAGTGCGGCAATGCGCTGCGCGGCGGAGTCGACTTTGGCAGTGCCGACGCTGTCTTCGGTGTGCAGAATCTGGCGTTGCAGATTACTGCGGTCCACCACATCGTCGTCGGCGATGCGCAAATGCCCCACACCGGCCGCAGCGAGGTAGAACGCTGCCGGCGAGCCCAGTCCGCCTGCGCCGACCAGCAGCACGCGCGCACGCGACAGGCGCTGCTGACCTTCCACGCCGACCTGCGGCAGACGCAAATGGCGCGAATAACGCTCGAGAAAATCCTGCTCGTCCGGTGGCAGCGTCGGGCGCACCAGCGGCAGGCCGTCGCTCGCCCAGGCGCTGGTACCACCGGCCACCGACGCCACTTGTGCATAGCCGAGCGCGCGCAAGATGGCAGCCGTGTGTGCCGAGCGTTTGCCGCTCTGGCAGATCAGTACGATGGCGCGGGTTTGCTCGGGCAGATGAACTGCCGGCTCCGTTTCCAGCGCGTTCTGTGTGATCGCCAACGCGCCTTCGGCCTGGCCGCTGGCACGCTCATGCAGTTGCCGGATGTCGACCAGCAAGGCGCCTTGCAAAGCGCGGGCACGGGCGTCGGCGGGGGGGATGTCGTGGCTGCTCATTTGGCCATTGTCGCGCAAATGCTGCCGCTGCGATGTGCAGTCGCCCAGCGATAGGCAGCACTCATCGCTCTCGATGAAAGCGGCGTCATGGTCGCGGCGATGCCGCGGTCGCGATCACGCTGCAGTGCGAGTGGCACCGCTGTAATCCGGCCTCGCTACACACGTCACGCGGCTCGTCCGGCCCGGTTTGCCCATTTTGCGCAGCGCGCCGAGCTGGACGTCATCGCAGCGACCGCCTCAGGAGAACCGCATGCCTATTTCATCGCAGCACGCGTCTTTCGCGCGCCATGCCATCACTAATCGACCGCTGAGCTTGTGCATCGGTCTGGCCCTGAGTTGCAGCGCAGCGGCGCAGCAAGCCGCACCCAGCACCGATGGCGCAGTTGCACCCACGTCCACGTTGGAGGCCGTGCAGGTCAAAGGCGTGCGCAGCAGCGTGGAAAGCGCCATTGCAATCAAGCAATCGAATGCGGAAATCAGTGATTCGATCGTGGCCGAAGATATCGGCAAGTTGCCGGACAACAGCGTGGCTGCGGCCCTGCAACGCGTCACCGGTGTGCAGGTGGCACGGGCTGGCGGCGAGGTGGGGCAGGTGCTGGTGCGTGGCCTGCCGAACGTAATCACGACCCTGGACGGGCGCAACGTTTTTACCACCGTGGGCCGCGATATGGAGCTGGCCGATGTGCCGGCCGAACTGCTGCGCAGCGTGGATGTCTACAAGACCACCGGCGCGCAATTTCAGGAAGGCGGCATTGCCGGCGTGGTCGACGTGCATCTGCGGCGGCCGTTCGATTTCGATCAGGACAGCACGATTGCCGGCAGCCTGAGCGCGCTGCATGGCGATCAATCCGGCAAGACTGTTCCCAATGGCAGCCTCACCATCAGCCAGCGCCGCGACACCGATGTGGGACGCATGGGCTGGATGGGCAGCGTGTCGTATCAACGCCGCCCGTATCAGGAATCCAATACGCTGTACGGCACGTACGATCTGAAACAGAACCCGCTCGATCCGGGCCAGCAGATGTATGTGCCCTATACCGCTGGCGGGCTGATGGCGCGCGGTGATCGCAAGCGCAAATCGGCGAATTTTTCATTTCAATGGGCGCCGAGCGAACACAGCGAGGTGTATTTCGACACGCTGTATATTGGCTACGACAACCGGCCACAAGTGAATTACTGGTTGCCGTTTCCGGGGCTGGCAACGCCGGAGAACACCGAATCGATCAGCGTACGGCCAGGCAGCAATGTGCTCGATGGCCTGGTGGCGCGCGATATGCGCACGCTCTCCAGCACGCAGGCGCACAAGAACGCCTCGGACACCTACCAGGCTGCGCTGGGCGGGCGTTGGACCGGCGAGCGCATGCGTGCGAGCAGCGAGCTCGCCTATACCTACAGCACTGCCAAGAACCGCTCATTCACGCTGGACATGAACACCCAGGCGCCGTTGTTGAACATGCGCTCGGCTGGCGGTGCTGCCGATGTCTGGATCACCCAGGCCAACGGCAGCGCGTACGACATGACCGCGCCCGGCAACTGGGAATTGAGTCAGTACTACGACAGCTGGAACACGCAGAAGAGCGAGGAGTGGGCTTGGCGAGGCGATGCCACGTTCGATCTTGAGTTGGGACCATTGCGATCGTTGGACGTGGGGGCGCGTGCGAGCCGGCGGACGGCGACCAATCACTCCGGCGATACCGGTGCGCGCAACAATGTGACCGGCGCACCGATCTATTTGAGTGATGTGCCGGGCCTGGCATCGGTGACGCCGGGCAATATGATCGATGGTGCGCGTGCTTTCACCAGCGACCGCTGGGCGTCGGCAAACCAGGATGTTCTGCTGCAGCAACGCACGCAGGTGCGGATCTTGATGGGGCAGCCACCCGGCCCGCCGGACGAGAATCCGGCCTTGTTCTTCGATGATCGCGAAGACAACACTGCGCTCTATGCGCAGGTGAACTATGGATTTTCGTTAGGGTCCATTCCTGTTGACGGACGTGTAGGCGTGCGCGCGACGCGGCTGGATTCGCAACTGCAGGGCAGCCAGTCGCTGGATGGCCTGCTAAGCCCGGTCAGCATCGATCGGCGCATCGACAAAGTGTTGCCCAACTACAGTGCCAACCTCACTTTGCATGAAAACGTGATGCTGCGCCTGGCTGGCAGCACTACGATCACGCGCCCGGAGTTTGCAGATCTCAACCCGCAGCTGGCGTTGTATCAATCCACCGAGTCGTTGCCGGCACGTGGCAATGGTGGTAACCCGCAGCTGCGTCCGGTGGAATCGCGTAATGCCGATGTGTCGCTGGAATGGTATTTCCGCCAAGGCTCGTTGCTGTCGGTTGCCTGCTTCCATCGCAAGATCGATGGCTATATCCAGAACTACGCGGCCGACGAATTCATCGGCGGCATCGTCTATTCGATCAGCCGGCCACGCAATGCAGGCGAGGGCAGCTTGAAGGGTGTGGAAGTGGGCTACACGCAGTTCTACGATTTCCTGCCGGGCTGGTGGTCTGGCTTCGGTAGCCAGCTCAACTACACCTACATTTCGGCCGAGGCCGATTCGCCGGAAGGGATCAGCCAGCCGTTGACCAACGTCTCCAAGAATTCCTACAACGCAATCTTGATGTACGAGTACGCACGGTTCTCGGCGCGGGTGGCCTACACCTGGCGTGGCGACTATGCGGTGAGCTTCAACAGCTCCGGCGATCAACCCGAGCAGATCAATCAAGGCCGCGAAAAGTGGCTGGATGCAGCCTTCAACTACGAGTTGAACAAGCATGTGACCTTGTTTGCTGAGGCCACCAACCTGCTCGGCACCACCACCAATAATTATTTCGGTCAGCGGCATGGCGATTTTCCCCGCGAGATCGCATCGCCCGAACGCACCTATACGCTGGGTTTTCGCTTCCGTTTGTGATGCGAATAACGGGTTCTGCGCGCGGCGTTGGCATCAAGCTCACCGGTGCAGCGGTAGCGTGATCGCAGCAGAGGAGACCGTTATGACACCTGAGATCGATGCCCAGTTGCACCAACTTGCCGAGGCACTGCCGGACATGCGCAGCCAGCATCCGGACAACTTCTGGGATGTGTTCCATGCCCATTGTGAAAAAATCACTGCGGCGGCGGAATCGCAGGAGCAAGCGGCGCAGATTGTGAAACGCATTGATGCAATCCTGGCCGCCAATCAGCTGGGACCGGCGGATCCTGGTGCGTGATGCTGACCAGTGGTGTTGCTGCCCTGGTACGCGTCTTCAACAAGGCTAGCCAGTGAAGCTGCTGTGCTTGCAGCAAGACACGTCGGGGTGGCGCACGTGAATTGAAACTGGCGCTGCAGCACTACAGCACTGCAACGCCAGCTTTTTACTTGTGCTGTCTTCCTCATGGATGCGGTGAGTTCCATGACAGAGATGCAGTTATTTACGGATAGCCTGCAGTTCTCCCGTTGATACTTGAGCGATTGCAGGCAGGTAAAGCTGGTGCGCAAGTGCGGGAGCACGCAGGTGACGACAATCGTCGTGCCCGCATAAGTCTCGTGTCCGCATGAGTGATGCCGCTAGCCAGCCGCTCCCATGCGCGCGATGTGAAGCCGGCGCATGTATCGCACTTCGCCACATGCGCTGATTCACACCTGCATGTCGGCCCGCATTGCAGTGTTCCCTGGCACTAGCACCAGGAGCAGCAATGCAGTCGTCCATCACGCCACACGGTTGCGCACCCGGGTGCGCATCTCCTACGCCAGTGTCCGCCGACGCCGTCATTGTCCGCGCGCCGCAGTGGGATGTACTGCCGCAACTGCTGCGCCGCGGCTATTTATTTGTCACCAGGCAGTGCGAGGCGCTGGGCTGTGATGCGTTTTCGGCGCGCCTGGCGGGGCGCCCCGTGGTATTCGCACGCGGCCCCGATGCGGTAGCAACCTTCTACCACCCCGGGCGCTTCAGCCGTGTTGCTGCGCTACCGTCCACCACATTGCGTCTGTTACAGGGCAAGGGCAGCGTGCAACAACTCGACGGTGACGCGCATCAGCATCGCAAACAGTTATTCATGCAAGTCTTGTCGCCCGCGCAGGTGTCGCGTCTGGTTGCGTGTTTTATCGAAGAATGGGAACAGCAGGCCAGCAACTGGCAGCGTAGCGCGCATTTCAGGTTGCAGCATGAGGCTGAGTATGTGCTGTATCGGGCTGCATGCCGCTGGGCCGGGTTGACCTTGCGTGTCCACGATAGCCGTGCGATGCCATGCGATGTGGGTGCCATGATCGACGGCGCCGGTGCGGTGGGCGTACGCTGGCTGCGTGGTTGGCGTGGACGTCGTCGGGTCGAACACTGGGTTGCGCAGAGCGTGCGTAACCTGCGCCGCGCACGCACGCCTGCGGACGCAAGCGTGGCCGCCAGCGTCGTCGTCCATCGCGATGCGGATGGCACGCTGTTGAGCGAACAGGTCGCGACAACCGAGCTGATCAACCTGCTGCGCTCGATTGTCGCAGTGGCACGCTGGATCACCTTTTCGGCGCTGGCACTGCATGAGGATCCCGCGCTACGTCCACGCTTGCGTGCCGGTGAGCCTGGCTTTCTGCAGAATCTAGTGCAGGAGGTTTGCCGCTATTACCCGTTCTTTCCGATGGTGGCTGGGCGGGTGCGCGTGCCGTTCGAATGGCGCGGCAAACAGTTTCGAGCGGGCGACTGGATGATGTTGGATCTGTATGCCAGCAATCATCACCCCGGCGTCTGGCAAAACCCGCAAGTGCTGAATCCGTCACGCTTTCGGCAGTGGCAGGGCAGCGCGTTCGATTTTGTCGCGCAAGGTGGCGGTAGTTTCGACCGCGATTATCGATGCCCCGGCGAAAACCCGACCATTGCGTTGATGATGGCAGCGATCGACGCGCTGGCAGCAAGCGATTACGTCCTGCCAGCGCAGGATCTACGCTACCCGCTGACGCGCTATCCCACGTTACCGCGCAGCGGCTTAGTGATCAGTGCTTTCAAAGCCGGAGGATAAGGCCAGCCATGCGACCTTCATGCGACGTGAGGATGCATTGTGCTGCAGCAGGCGGCCTTCGCCAGGTCTCGACGCTGGCGCGACAATCGAGTTACACAGCGAAGCCCAGCATTCATGCACATCATCCAGCTGGAGACTTTCATGACCAAACGTCGCCCGATACTGCTTGTCCTGGCTTTGTGCGTTGGCGCCAGCGCGTCTGCGCAAGCGCAGGACGCCACACACTCGGCAACGCCCGGCGGACAGCAAACCACAGGTGCAACAGCACTCAGCGAAGATGAGCGCGAGGCGCTCGGCATGCTGAGTGCCATCAATACCAGCGAGATCAATGCGGCGAGTCTGGCATTGCAGAAGCAGGTGCAAGGCGGCGCGCGCGACTACGCAACGCGCATGCTCAAGGAGCACACCGATAACAACCAGAAGATTGCCAAGTGGCAACCGGACACTTCTGCAACGGGTGCCAAGCTGCAGATGACCAAGGGCAAGGCAGAACTGGCCAAGTTACAAAAGCTCGACGGTAATGCGTTGGAAACCGCCTACATCAGCGCCATGGTCAAAGACCACACCGATGCGCTGACCGCGCTCGACAAGCAGCTGATTCCGCAGGCGAAGACGCCGCAGGTGCTTGAACACCTGCAGACCACGCGCCGCCACGTCGCCGATCATCTGAGCAGTGCCAAGGCGCTGCAGACCGCTAGCAAGCGTTCTGGAGCTCACTAGCCATGGCCGCATTTCCGATCAATCCGGTACGCAACGACGATGAAGGCACGCACATTGTGCGCAGCTTGACGATCCGCGCCGAGCCTCATCAGATACTGGACGCCTGGTGCGATGCCAATGTGCAGCAACGCATCCTGCAGGGCGCTGCCGAGCTGGTCTCGGGCGATGGCCAGGCCTCGCGCTGGCGGCTGCATGCGCCGCTCCATCAAAATGTGGCCGTGACTCTGTACCGCGCCGATGCGCGGCTCGGCGAAGCGGTGCGTTACGACGCCGAAGGCGAACACGGGCTAAGGCTGAGTATTGTGTTGCAGGTGCGGCCGGCACGCGGGCGCCAGGCCAGCGAAGCGACACTGAGCCTGCACTACGCCGTCGAGGGCCTGCTGGCGCAGCTGTTGACCAAACAGGTGGATCCCGCGCCCTACCTACTGGCCGGCAAGGGACTACGGCGACTACGCGCATGGCTGGAAGCCGGTGAGGTTCCAACCTTGTTGCACACCCCATCGGCGCGCACGTCGGCGCGTTCGCATTGCTGAGGAGAATTTTCCGTGCGAGCACTTTGCTGGAATGGCGTCAACGATTTACGTGTGGAAACCGTACCCGACCCGGTGCTGGTCAATCCGCGCGATGTGATCCTGAAGGTGGGGCTCACGACCACCTGTGGATCGGATCTGCATTTTATCGATGGCTATCTGCCGACCATGCGCGAGGGCGATGTCATCGGCCACGAGTTCATGGGCACGGTGGTGGAAGTGGGCACTGCAGTGAAGAACGTGCGTGTTGGTCAGCGCGTGGTGGTGCCGTCCTTTATTTCCTGTGGCGGTTGCTGGCATTGCGAGCGCAAGGAGTTTTCGCTGTGCGACAACACCAACCCTAACTGGGAGATGCAAGAGCCATTGCTGGGCCATCCAACCGCCGGAATTTACGGCTACACGCATGCCTTTGGTGGCTATGCAGGCTCGCACGCTACCTACATCCGCGTGCCGCACGCGGATGTAGGGTGTTTCGAGGTGCCCGATGGCGTCTCCGATGAGGATGCACTGTTTCTATCGGATGCAGGCCCCACCGGTTTCATGGGTGCAGACTTCTGCGATATCCAGCCCGGCGACACAGTGGCGGTCTGGGGCTGTGGTGGGGTCGGGCTGATGGCGCAGCAGAGCGCACGCATCCTGGGCGCAGAGCGCGTCATCGGCATCGACCGGTTGCCTGAGCGTCTGGCGATGGCGCGCGATGTATTGGGTGTGGAGGTGATCGATTATTCGGCAGTCGACAGCGTGGTGGATGTGTTGCGCGAAATGACCGGCGGGCGCGGTCCGGATGCGTGCATCGATGCGGTTGGCATGGAAGCGCACGGCACCGGGATCGGCCACACCTATGATCGGGTCAAGCAGGCCTTGCACTTGCACACTGATCGTGGCCAGGCACTGCGAGAAGCCATTTTGGCTTGCCGCAAAGGCGGCATCCTGTCCGTTCTGGGCGTGTACGGGGTGATGGACAAGTTCCCGCTGGGTGCGGTGATGAACAAAGGCCTCACTGTGCGGACTGCGCAGCAACATGGGCAAGGGTATGTGCCCAAGTTGCTGGACCTGGCTCAGGCCGGTCGACTCAAATCCGGCTTTCTGCTGACCCACAAGATGCCGCTGGAAGATGCAGTGCGCGGCTATGACATGTTCAAGCACAAGCACGATGGTTGCGTGCGTGCGGGGTTTGTTCCCTAGCGCGGCGGACAAGCCAGTGCGCTTTGTTGCAAGGCGAGCGTCGCTGCCAGTCCAAGTCGATACCTTGCGCTTGTAGGCACCTGTTCCAAATACTACGTTCGCGCATGCTGGCAGCTACGTGCCACGGATTAACCGTTCTTTTCGCTCAAACGCATTGCCGCGTTCTTGAGCCAACTGTCGCCCTGCTGCGCGCTTGCAGCAGGGTTTTTGTATCGTCGGATCAACGGTTGTTGGCGTTGGCGTCTACCACACCGGGAATGGGTTTGGCATCGGGGAAGTGTGCATGCAAGGCATCCACGCCGTGCTGCGGCTTTGCCAGCGGCGTGAGGTCCTGACGGTGGGCGCGGCGCTCTGCGGTAGAAACCGGAACGGCCTGGTCGCGTTGTGCAATCAGTGGTTGCTGCAGCTCCCCATCGCGATTGAACGACCATGCCAGCATCGGCTCGCCCAGCGGCAAGCTGTCGCCCGGCGCAGTGCCCTTGCGCGAATGCCAGGTGTGCCAGGTCTTGCCGTAGCTGTTGATCTTGTTGCGCATCAGTTCCTTCTCTGCGATCTGTGGCAGATTGGGAGCGGAGAGCTGGCCGGAGAGAATCTCTCCGTTATGCGGATGCCAGAAGCTGCGCTCCTGTTCCGGCAACTGGGCAAATAGGGTTTCTGAGATGATGTATTCAATGCCGGTAAGGTTGGCGCGGTCGGTGTTGCCGTCGTAAAGCGCGCATTGCGCGAAATCCTCATTGACCTGTTGGCAATAGTGATGCGCTTCCATCTGCTCATTTGGCGCGTCCTTCATTGGATGAAAGCCAACCAGATAAATGTCCAGCTTGCCGACCGGGCCATTGGGTTGCAGAACCTTTGCACCGGCTTCCAGCACAGTGGTCTTGGCACTTTCTGGCGCGCCGGGCGGGGTGACTGAGGAGGGGCTGCGTGAGCAGCTGGTGCAGAGCGCAAGGCCGATCAACAAAGCGGAATATCGCATGGCAATTCCAATCAATGAATGTGCCTCAAGCTAAGAGCGCCGGCGGTTTGCGAAACGTGAGCGCGGGCAGGAGCACAGCGCGCAGCTTCACCTCGCTTGAGCATCGGCTTAATCAGGCTGCGGTCATGCTGTTCCACCACGCAAGCGGCCTCCCGCACTCTATGTCAGCCACCACACGCAAGATCGCCACGTTCAACGTCAATGGCATCACCAGCCGTCTGTCACACCTGCTGGAATGGCTGCAGCGTGAGCAGCCGGACATCGTAGGTCTGCAAGAATTGAAATCGACGCAAGCGGCGTTTCCGGAGCAAGCGATTCGCGATGCTGGTTACGGGGTGATATGGCAGGGCGAGAAATCCTGGAATGGCGTGGCCTTGCTTGCACGTGGTACCGAGCCGGTAGAGATTCGTCGCGGCTTGCCCTGGGACCCTGGCGATACGCAAAGCCGCTATCTGGAAGCGGCCATTCACGGCGTGGTGGTGGCCTGCCTGTATCTGCCCAATGGCAACCCACAGCCCGGGCCGAAATTCGATTACAAGCTCGCCTGGTTCGAACGCCTGATCCGGCATGCGAAAACGCTGGTGGACCTGCCGCATCCGGTCGCATTGATCGGCGATTTCAACGTGGTGCCCACGGATGCGGATATCTACGACCCCAAGGGCTGGCGCAAGGATGCATTGCTACAGCCGGAAAGCCGTGCGGCGTACCAGACGCTACTAGCGCAGGGCTGGACCGACAGCTTGCTGGCAATGCACGGCGCTACCCCGATCTACACATTCTGGGATTATTTCCGCCAGCATTTCGCGCGTGACCGTGGCTTGCGCATCGATCATTTGCTGCTCAATCGCAAGCTAGCGCCTGGCCTGCAGGATGCAGGCGTGAATAAGTGGGTGCGTGCGCTGGAAAAGGCCAGCGATCATGCGCCGACCTGGATCAGCGTACATGTGCCCGACGCGCCGGGTAAGGCGGCAGTGGATGCAGGGCATGTTGAGAAAGTACGCAAGCCGGCTGCAGCGAAGAAGCCGGCTGTGCGCAAGACAGCAGCCAGGAAGGCGCCTGCCGCGACGAAGAGAGCTGTCAAGAAGACGGTTGCAAAGACAGCGACAACTGCATCGGCGAAGCTGCGCAAGTCAGCCAAAAAACGAGACTGACAATCTCCCTCAGCCTGCTGGCGCTATCCCCACCAGCCATCTACGTCACGCGCTCCAGCTTGCGGCGTTTGAGCTGCTGAAATCCGTAGCCGGTGAGGGCCGTCAGCAGGATCAGTACATTGCTGACGATAAACACCGCATTGCCAACCAGATAGCTGTACAGGGCGAACAACACCGAGGCGCTATCTGGCCGAGGAACAACCAGCGCGAGACCCTGTGCGTGGCGTCGGAGCGCCATTGTTTGTAGATCTGCCGGATCAAGGTGGCGATCAGGATGATGCGGCGAGCCAGCCGACATAGTCGACGAATTGCATGCGTTGCAGTTGTTCTCACGTGCGGCCTGCAGCCTTGCAACGTGCACTGTCTGCATGCTGTTTGAGCAGCTTCAAGCGGTGTATGCAATGCGTGATGGGCTTTGGCTATGCAAACGTTGCGCCGCCGCAACTGCAGCGCCTGTACCTGCTGCGCCAGGGGCCGGTATCCTAGTAGGGTCAACCATTGATCGGCACTGTCCTGCACATGATCAGTTATGCCGAAGCACTTGCGCTGCTCCACGCGCACGTCGCAACGCTCACCAGCGAGTGGGTGGCGAGCGCCGATGCGGAAGGCCGCGTGCTTGCAGACGCGTTGTCGAGCCCGGCCGAGTTGCCGCCTTTCGATAACAGCGCGATGGATGGATTTGCGCTGGCAACCGCCGGCGCTGGCGCGTTGGCAGACAGCGAGCACGTAGTGAGCGGCACCGTGGCGGCCGGCCAGGATGCTGGCGCGGCCGCAACAGGTGCGGCCTGGGAAATCATGACCGGGGCTGGCGTGCCCGCAAGCGCCGATGCGGTGGTGCCGATCGAGCAGGTTCAGATTCTCGAACACGACGGCGAGCGCCCCTGCCGCATTCTGCTGCGTCAGCCGGTGCGTACAGGCCAGCACATCCGTCGTCGCGGCGAAGACGTGTCCCTGCACGATCGCGTGATCGAAGCCGGTACCGTGGTGCGCGGTGCGCATCTGATGCTGCTAGCGGGCTTGGGCTGCGCGCGTGTGCAGGTGGTGCGGCGGCCGCGTGTGGCCTTGATCGCCACCGGGCGCGAGTTGATCGGCAACCCGGCGCAACCTTTGCAGCCTGGCCAGATCCACGACGGCACCAGCAGCTATCTGCTGAGTCAGCTGCGTGCCGCCGGTGCAGACGTTGTGTGGCGCGGGCAGGTGGGCGATGACGATGCGGCGTTCGACGCTGCGCTGGCGCAGGCCCGCGATGCCGGTGCCGATCTCATCCTGAGCACCGGCGCGGTCTCGCGTGGTCGTTACGACTTCATCCCGGATGCACTGGCACGCAACGCTGCGGCGTTGCTGTTTCACAAGGTCGCGGTGCGGCCAGGCAAGCCGGTGTTGCTGGCACGCTTCGGTGATGGTGCGCTGTATGTCGGTTTGCCCGGCAACCCAATGGCCAGTGCGGCCGGACTACGCTTTTTTGTCGAGCCAGCAGTGCGTGGTTTGTTGGGCATGCCGCTGGAGCGTAGCCTACGCGTCGCGTTGGAAACGCCGATGCAGGCACGACCGATCTGGCGGCAGCATCTGCGCGCACGGCTGCTGTGCAGCGCGGCGGGGGAGTTGTCGGTGCAGATCCTGCCGCAGCAAGAATCCTTTCGTGTGGTGCCGTTGCTGCAGGCCAACGTCTGGGCCGTGCTGGAGCCGCAGGACGAAGGCGCAGCGCCGAGCACACATGCCGAAGTCTTCGGTTTGGGCCATCTGCAGCCAGCGGCGCCGGCGATTACGCCATGAAAACGCATCTGACTGACATGAAACCTGGTGCGGCTGCATGACGGCGATGCAGCCGTGGACAGGCGTTGTGCTGGCCGGCGGCCGTTCGTCGCGTATGGGGCAGGACAAGGCGTTGTTGTCCTGGCATGGGCGCCCGTTGTTGGAGCAAATGCAGACGCTGCTGCGCGAGGCTGGTGCGCAGCACGTCCTTGTCAGCGGCGACCGGCCCGACTACGCCGGCATTGCCGATGCCCAGCCTGATCTGGGCCCGCTTGGCGGCCTTGCGAGCGTGATCGCACGCGTGGCCGATGCAACCACGCTGGTGGTGGTGCCGGTGGATATGCCGCTGTTGTCGGCCGCGTTGCTGGGCAAGCTGCTGGCGCCGTCGCAACACCGCTGCGCGGGCTTTGCGGATCAGATGCTGCCAATGTGTCTGCGCATTGATGCGGACGTGCGTGAGGCCTTGACCGCGCTGATGGCTGGCGCTGCATCGTCACGCTCGCTGCGCGCCTTGCAGCGCTCACTGCATTGCCATCGCGTGGCTGTCACCGCCAGCGAACGTGCCGCGTTCGTCAATTGCAACACGCCCGAGCAATGGAGTGAGCTGATCCATGAAAATCCAGATTGAAGGCCAGCAGTTGCGATTCCGTATCGACGAAGCGGAGCTAGCCGAACTCCTGGCCGGGCGCACGGTCGACAACGCGAGCCGGTTGCCGAGCGGGCAGGGTGCGCGACTGGTGCGACACAGCGTGAGCCTCACCGGCGGTCACGCCGCGTGCAATTGCGCCACCGATCATTGGCAATTGCTGGTGCCGCGCGGCGCGCTCGAAGAGCATGCCCGGCAATTGCCCAGCCGCGAGGGTTTGACCTTCACCTTCGATGCCGGTGCAGGGCATGCCGAAACCATGGCGCTGCGTGTCACCTTTGATATCGATGTGCGCGACAGTGCGCGTAAACGGTTTCCGAAAGAGTGATGTTTCTCGCGTGCAATGCGATGAGGCTGCGGTGGTTGAAGTGAGGCAGAGCTCGATATGCCAGCCTGCAGGATGTCAGCTCAGGCAGTTGCTGCGTATGTGCCGTTTGCTTTCACCAGCTCGTCGCCAGTCACGACACCGCGTTCAACCGCGCACATCTGCGGGCGCAATTCCTGGCACGCGATCGCATGCCAGACCGCACGCCTGCAAGGCAGCCGCGATCGTATCCGCAGCCACATCGTCGTAACCGGCGCCGCTGCGCAATGCGACCACCTGCAGCCCTTCGCTAGCCAGTTCCACGATCAGCTGCTGTTGCGCATCGGTTGTCTGCGGTAACGCGCGGCGTGAGGCGTCGCGACGCGCAAGCTCCAGCACTGCATCGGGAATGCGTTCGTCGATCAGCAGCACATCGGCCAGATTCATCGCGCGCAGGGCTTTCAAGCTGAGCAACCCCGGATCGCCGGGGCCGGTGCCGACCAGTTGCACGCTGCCACGCGCCGGGATGGCGCCGGCATCGTCCAGTGCTGCGCTGAACGCGGTCTCTGCCGCTGCGTCATTGCCAGCCTGCAGCAACAGCGGTACCTCGCCGTCGATGACGCGGTCGAACCAGCGGCGGCGCCGGTTCATGTCCGGAAACTGGCTGCGAATGCGCTCGCGGTGTTTTGCGAATAGTTCGGCGAAGCGGCCGACCGACGCATCCAATTCACGCTCCAGCCGTTCGCGTAGACGCCGTGCCAACATCGGCGCGGCGCCTGCCGAGGAGATGGCGATGATCAGTGGGTCGCGGTCTACGATGGCCGGCACCTGATACGTCGACAGCTCGGCATCGTCCACCACATTGACCAGCCGGTTTCGTAAACCTGCAGCGGCAGCTACACGCTGATTTAAATCGGTGTCGTCGGTCGCGGCCACGACTAGCCAGACATCGTCGATCCATGCCGGGTCGAACGCGCCACCCAGTTGCTCGAAGCGGCCGGCTTGCATCAGCACCGCAAGCTCGGGCGAAAGCGCGTGCGCATACAGGCGGATATGCGCTTCGGCTTTGAGCAAGGCCAGTACCTTGCGCGTGGCGACTTCGCCGCCACCGATCACCAGCACGGCACGCCCCTGCAGATTGGCGAACAACGGGAACAACGGCATCAGACACACTCCGAAAAGATGACTCGCATGGACGGCATGTTGCATGGCACCATCAGGCCACGTCCACGTCCACGTCCACGTCCACGTCCACGCCTCGCTGCCGCCAATGCGTGTTTTGCTGGTCAACGATACCCAAAAGCCAATCGGCGAACTGCGCCAGGCGTTGACGTGCGCCGGCTACATCGTGCTCGACGATGTGGCATCGGTCAGTGCGTGCATGAACGTCTCGGCCACTGCGATTCACGCAGCCATCGACGACGGTGCCGATGTCGCGTAACTCAAGCAACGCCTGGGCTGCGGCACCGTCTGTGGTTCTTGCCTGCCGCAACTCACACCGCTGTGTCGGCAACCGCGGCTTGCCTCAGGACAGGTTTCCCTGAGCGCACTTTCCTCCACACACAGCGAGATCTCTCATGTCAGTCACACCTTCCTGCGCGCGTGATGTGGTGCTGTTGTCCGCCGGCCCCGGCGATCTGGAATTGCTCACCATCAAGGCGTTGAAAGCGCTGGCATCTTCCTGGGGCACGAGGGTCTGGTGCGTTGTGAGGGCAGGGCCGACCCTCTCACGGGTTTGGTAGCAACTGAACCAGACGAGCCTGCGCAACGCCCGCGTCCCCTACAGGGCAGTTGCTCGTATGCGCATTAGCTCATTCTGCTGCAGCTCCGCAATCCGCTTTGAGCCATATCTGTCCGCAGCAGTGCCTGTGGTAGCGATCCACTTAAGGGTACGGCCCATCATATGGCGACGTAGAGGTGCGCAAGATTTGCGCAGCGAGCGCAGCTGTTTTTTCCTGCATCCACACGCAACGCACCGCGAAACATGCCTTTCAGGGTTGGCACGAATGTTGCGGTAGGCCTATTACCCAGCCGTAACCGAAGCATCGAGAGGAGGCACAGTGGAAGAGGGACAAAACACAACCCGTAGCCGGCGCGGCTTTGCCGCATTGGATCCGGAAAAGCGTCGCGTGCTCGCAAGCAGCGGCGGCAAAGCCGCGCATGCCAGTGGCAACGCGCACGAATTTACTAGCGACGAAGCACGCGAGGCTGGCCGTAAGGGTGGCCAGGCTGTGAGCCGCGATCGCGATCACATGTCGCGGATCGGCAGCAAGGGCGGGCGTTCCAAGCAGTCCAGGCCGCAGGAAGAATCCGCATAATCCAGCGATCGGCGCGCTATGGCGCGCCGGTCTTGGATGGTGATGTTAGACACAGGCGCTATGCCCACCCGGCTTGGCGCCTGTGTTGCTTTCGCCTGACGCAGGGCAAATCATTGCCCGCCGTTGCGCAATCGATTGCATTTCTTTTGTGGTCGATCACGGCGAGTGACGCTTGATGTGCACTTCAAACGTGGAAATTCCTTGCTGTACAACGCATCAAGCGCAAGTCGGAAATTTTTGCAGTCCTGTTGGATGTCTGACATCGATTGCATGGAGAAATTTCGCTTTCGCCATGCTGTCGCTTTCCAAGATGGCAGCATTTGCATCTACTCCAGTTGTCTGGCCGCCGGTGCAGCCGGTGGGTGAAGCATCGCAAGCGCTGACAGGAGCCCGGATGCATTCGACCTGATGTGAGGTCAGGCGGGCGGGCGGTCCAGCGCATGGGGGGTGCGCGCAGATCTTGTCGCCGCGCATCTTCTGTCGTTGCGCATCAGTCGTGGCGACAGGTGGGCTATCCGCAGCGCTGCTGCATGTGTCAATGCCACGTAGACAGCGCACGCGACGTTCACCTGAAACAGCCGTGTATTTCATGTGCGTCGCGGCAGGCTGGACACATCGCACACAAACAGGAGAACCCCATGGCCGAACCCCAAGAAAATCTGATGGACTGGTTGCGCGACGCACATGCAATGGAGCAGCAGGCAGAGCAGATGCTCAAGGCCCAGGCCGCACGCATCGAGCACTACCCCCAGCTCAAGGCGCGCATCGAGCAGCATCTGGAAGAGACCCTGGGGCAGCAGCGCTTGGTCGAGTCGTGTATCGAACGCCTGGGCGGCTCGCCGTCGGTCATCAAGGACACCATGGGCAAGATGGCAGCGTTCGGCCAAGCCATGGGCGGCATGACCACCTCTGACGAAATCGTCAAGGGTGCAATGGCCAGCTACGTGTTTGAGAACCTGGAGATCGCGACCTACACAGCGTTGCTGGGTGCCGCCAAGACGGTGGGCGATATCGAAACGCAGCGCGTATGCGAGCAGATCCTGCCGCAGGAACAGGCCATGGCCGATTGGCTGCTGGCCCATCTGCCGGAGCTGACCGAAGAGTTCCTGGTCCGCGATGCCACCCCAGGTGTTACCGCGAAGAAGTAAGCATCGCCAAGCACGCTACATTACACAGGCCCCGCAGCGCGGGGCCTTTTTGTTCTGCAAGCAGAGCGCTTACCCTTGGCGTTTTCCTCGTATCGGTGTCTGCAATGTCGACCAACGCAACCTATCCGATCGGCACGCCTGGGCAACCGTGGGGTGAGCCGGAGCGCGCCGCGTGGCGTGCACGCCAGCTGCAGCAGCGCAGCTATGCGGACGATGTCGTGCAGCAGATCGCCGCATTGGCCGCGCGCTACCAGCGCGTGCAGTACGGAACCATTGCCCACGCGCAAGGGGACTATCCGCTACTGGCACTGCGCAGCGCCGAGTGGGACGACCGCTTGCCGTGCGTGTTGGTCACAGGCGGCGTGCACGGCTACGAAACCAGTGGCGTGCAAGGTGCGCTGCAATTCCTGCAGCAGCGCGCCGCCGAATACGCTGGCAGATGCAATCTGTTGGTGGCGCCGTGTATCAACCCGTGGGGCTATGAGCGCATCCAGCGGTGGAATGCCCACGCGGTAGATCCGAATCGTGCCTTCCGCGACAACAGTCCTGCCGAAGAATCGGCTGCATTGATGCGGCTGGTGGCTGCGACCACAGGGCGGATGCTGGTGCATATCGATCTGCACGAAACCACCGACAGCGATGAAAGCGAGTTTCGCCCCGCCTTGGCGGCGCGCGATGGTGCGACGTTTGTGCCAGGCAGCATTCCGGACGGCTTTTATCTCGTCGGCGATAGCGAAGATCCGCAGCCAGCGTTCCAGCAGGCGGTGATCGCGGCGGTGGCAGAGGTGACGCATATCGCGCCTGCCGATGCGGAGGGGCGGCTCATCGGCGCACCCGTGGCGGGGCATGGTGTCATCAACTATCCGGTGCGGCGGCTGGGGTTATGCGCTGGTGTCACCGATGCGCGGTATCGCACAACCACCGAGGTCTATCCGGATAGCCCACGCGCCACACCTGAGCAATGCAATGCTGCGCAGGTGGTCGCGATCTGTGCGGCAATCGACTATGCATTGGTGCAGGGCTGAGGGCAGGGCATGTGAGGCTGGGGCAGCACGCATCTGGACGCGGTGCGCGCCGCCATTGTTGCGCTGATTCGGTCCGCTTTTCCGCGATATATCGCAGTTGCGAGCGACGCATGTCTGCAATGCCGTGCATTAAACCGCGGCGCAGCGCTGCATGTGTGTAGCCTTGCGCGTCCACCACTTAAACTACGCATCCATCAGTCGCAGGAGCGCAGTCGATGCAACATGACGCATTCAATCGCACACGCAGGCGCGTGCTGGGTGGCATAGTCGGGATGACGTTCGGTGGCAGTGCGTTTGCACAACAGACCAAACCGGAGAAAACGATGACGCAGGAAAGCAGTTGGCAGGCGGGCACCTGGCTCAACCGGCCGAAGACAGTCGATCTCAATGGTGACACGCTGGATGTGGTGACCGATAAGACGACCGACTTCTGGCGCAAGACGCATTACGGGTTCACCCGCGACAGCGGGCATTTTCTTGGCATCAAGACGGGCGCACGCTTCACCGCACAGCTGCGCGTGCGAGCGCAATACGAAGCGTTGTACGACCAGGCCGGCATCATGGTGCGCGTGGACGAACAGCACTGGGTCAAGGCCGGGATCGAACTCAGCGACGGGCGCGCCATGCTCAGTAGCGTGTTGACCAACCCAGTGTCGGATTGGGCCACCGGTCCATACGAAGCCGACCCCAAAGATTTCTGGGTGCGTGCCACGGTTGCCGACGGTGTGTTGCGCCTGCAGGTGTCTGCGGACGGCCGTCACTGGCCGCTGGTACGTCTGTGTCCATTCCCGGTGGCAAGTGAGTATCTGGTCGGGCCAATGTGCTGCACGCCGGAACGCGCCGGCTTGAAGGTGCGTTTCTCGGACTGGGCGCTGACTGCGCCGTTGGGCAAGGACCTGCACGATCTCAGTTGAGCGGCTTGGCCACTGCTGCATCGCGGATTGCAGAGAGCACGTGCATCGCATCGCGATGCACCGTACATGCATCCTAATAAACGTGGAGCGGCGTTCTTGCGTGTCAAGCAGTACCTCGCCGCGTAAACGTCAGGGCAGGCGCTGCAAGGCCGCGGTCTGTTTGACGTAGTCGGCCACTAAGTGAGCTTCCATCGGTTTGGCGAGCAGATACCCCTGCGCCTCGTCGCATCCCCAGCTGCGCAGCAGGGCGATTTCATCGGCATGCTCGATGCCTTCGGCCACGGTGCGATAACCCAAGGCGTTGGCCAGGCGCACGACCGCTTCTGCACGCATCTGCATGCCGGCTTTATTGGCGATGCCGGTGACCAAGGACCGGTCCAGCTTGAGCACATTGACCGGCAACTCGGTGAGATAGCCGAAATTGCTGTAGCCGGTGCCGAAATCGTCGATGGCCACGCTCACGCCTGCGTCGCGCAATGCGCGCAGCCGCGGAACAGCTTCGACATTGCTGCGCAGCCAACGGCCTTCGGTGATTTCCAGCTCGATGCGAGTGGTGGGAATCGCCAAGTCCTTGCAACGGTTGATCACATCGGCTGCCAGATTGATGTTGCCGAAATCGCGCGAGGACAGGTTGATGGAGATGGAAAAATCCAGCCCCTGGGCGCGCCACTGCGCCAGCTGCACCAGCGCACTTTCGATCACCCAATTGGTGACCGTGCACATCAGTGCCGTCTTTTCGAACAGCGGGACGAACTCGTCCGGACCGATCGGGCCGAGACTGGCGTGATGCCAGCGCAGCAAGGCTTCGAAGCCGGTCACCGAGAGATCTGCAAGATCGATACGCGGCTGGAACACCAACCGAAAATCGCCGGCGTCTAAGGCCTGTTCGGCATCCAGTGCCAGCCGGTAGGAACGCTGGATCGCATCGTCCTGCGAAGCGCTATACCAGCACACAATGGCGTGGTTGTTGATTGCATCGCCTAGCGCCACCAAGCCCTTGCGCATCACATCGTTGGTGTCTGGCTGCTGCGGTGCAAAGCGCACCACACCGGCATGAAAGGTCAGCGACATCGGTACACCTGCGGCATCCACAGGTTTTTGCAGCATGTCGCGTAGATCCAGCAGCAGGTCTTCCATCTCATCCGGCGCGGAGTTGAGGAGGAAGAACGCAAAGCGCATCGAGGCCACGTGGTACACGGTAGCCTTGCCGCGCAAGGCGCGCGTCAACACGTAGCTGGCGTGGCGGATCAATTCTTCCAGTGGCTGCATGCCCAGCGCCTGGCGCGCTTCATTGGCGGCCTGGGTGTCGTAAACCTCGATGAAGGCCGCAATGGTGGGCAAGCAGTGGCTGCCGAATGCGAGGGCATCCAGATCCGATTGCAGCTGACGCGTGTTGAGCAAGCCGCTATGCGGTTCGCGTCGGCCGGCACCGAACTGCAATTCCAGCTGTGCGGCAGCCACATTGGCGAACATCAGCAGTTGCTGGTGTTCCTGGCTTGCCAGCCGGCGCTCGCGGGTGTCGATCACGCACAACGTGCCGGAAACGCCTGTCTGCGGCGCGCCCACCGGCACGCAGGCGATAAAGCGTGCGGGCAAACCGGGGAACGCGGCATCGCCGAGTTGAATCTGCGCAAGCGTTGCATGTTCGATCAACTCCGCCACACCGTTGGGCGCTGCTGAAACCTGTTGGCATAGCGCAATCGCCTGCTCGACATGACTGGGACTGATGCCACGCGCTGCCAGCACGCGCAGGTGGCCGCCTTCCGTGATCGTCAGCGCAGCTGCCGGCGCAACCAATGCGTGGCAGAGCAAGCGTGCAATTTGTTCAAGCGGTTCCATGCCGCCAAGTTCGATAGGGACACCCGACCAGTCGAAGTGGCGATCTTGCGGTTTGTCGTCCAGAGCAAGCGTCATGTCGTCAGGTTCCGTGTTGAAGATCACACACTGCACCGCTACTAGAAACAAACCGAGGTCATCGATAGGTGACGAAAGCTGCGCAAACTGCGCGCCGCGCTTATCACTGTGAAGGTATTCCAGATGTTCAGCAGGATAGCAGCCCCGACCATAAATACTGCTGTTGCGCCTGCGACATACAAATACCGTACTCCACCGATCGATGTCGACTAGGTGAGTGGTATTAATCCATCAAGCGGGCTCATAAATAACCACGCCCATCCGTTATTTGCGCTTTCTGGGCTTTTGCGGCGCAGCAAATTTATTGAAAACGATTGTTCTGAATACAGTCGATGGCTGAGTTAGAATATGCATCAGCCTGCTTTAAATAAGCCAGCCTCATCCAATCAAGTTCCTTGCAAATGCTAGATAAATACCGATTTTTTTGGTGAATCAAACGGCGCAAATGACGTGCGCGCTTACGGGTGAGGCAGTAAATTGACTTAGCGAGCACGAGCAAACCAGTCGACAGATTTTGCTTGTGTCATGGATGAGTTTTAGGTTAGTGATATTCAGCACAGTTTCAGTCGTTTCAATTCGCCTATTAGTCTCGCAACAGGGCAATTCCGAAGTGGTATTAACCGATGTGTTCGTTTCAGGGTCGTCTCTGGCTCTGGATCGATACTCGCTGGAATAGCGTTGCCGCTTTAAACCAGCTCTACCGTTATTCCAATCCCGTCTTAGGAGGCGCGTGCATGGGTACGCGTCGGTCTTCGCTCGGCAATCAGGGGAATTCAAATGAATCGTGCATTTGCGCTGGTCTGGAATGCTGCAATTGGCAATTGGGTGGTGACGCATGAGTTGGTGCGTCGGCGCCGCAAGCCTGGCTCTACCCGTCGTCAATTGCCGGCCCTGGTGGTCCTGGCGGTGGGGGCCGCCGCACCGATGCTGGCCTGGGGAGCGTGCACACCAGCCATCCCTGCAGCGGGCGCGACAGTCACGTGCTCGGGTACGCCGGTTACCAGCAACAGCTTCGCCAGCAGCGCAAACGGCTTAAGGATGGTCTGATCAACGCGACCGGAAAACGAAGCAACCGCATCCGCCGCGCTGAGGGCGCTCAAATCGCCGATTTTTTGCCGGTTTCGGCACGTTTGCGGGGTGTTGCCTGGATTACAGGCACAGCTTCCCCGCAGCAGGCATTAACGCTTTGCGCGTCAGCCACAGATTCGATAGTGCAAACAGCGTCAGCACCTGTGCGGTGTTCTTCGCCAAACCGCGATAGCGCACCTTGACGTAACCAAACTGACGCTTGATCACCCGAAACGGGTGTTCCACCTTCGCACGCAGGCTGGCTTTGGTGTGCTCCCAGCGCTTGGCCAACTTCAGTTCGCGCTTATTCTTGATCTGCTTCAGCTTCGAGGGCTTCTCCGCGATCAGGTAGCGCAGCGTGCGCTTGCCCTTCATCTCATCGCGCTTGTCCAGCCCGGTGTAGCCGCTGTCGCCGCTCACAGTGTCTTCCTTGCCGTGCAGCAGCTTGTGCGCCTGCGTGATGTCCGCTGCGTTGGCCGCCGTGCATTCCACGTGGTGCACCAGGCCCGACTCATCGTCCACCCCGATGTGCGCCTTCATCCCGAAGAAGTACTGGTTGCCCTTCTTGGTCTGGTGCATGTCCGGATCGCGCTCGCCATCCTTGTTCTTGGTCGAACTTGGCGCCGCAATGATCGTGGCATCCACGATCGTCCCGCCCCGCAGACTCTGCCCTTTACGCGACAGGTGCGCGTTGACCCGGTTGAACAGCTTGCGCGCCAAATCATGCCGCTCCAGCAAATGCCGGAAGTTGAGAATCGTCGTTTCATCCGGCACCTCATCCAGCCCGCCGATCTTCGCAAAACGGCGCATCGACACCGTGTCGTACAGTGCTTCTTCCGCCGATGGATCGCTCAGTGCGTACCACTGCTGCAAAAAGTGGATGCGCAGCATCGTCTCCAGCCGATACGGCTGTCGCCCCGGCTGCCCCGACTTCGGGTAGTGCGGTTCGATCAGTGCCAGCAGATCCTTCCACGGCACGACCTGGTCCATCTCGGCCAAGAACACCTCACGCCGCGTCCGCTTGCGCTTGCCGTTGTACTCCGCATCGCCGAAGGTCAGTTGCATCGTCGTTGTCCCGTTGCGTCTGTGTGATTGTCGCAGGATCAAGGGGAGTTGTTCAGAGTTTCCTTAACCGTGAATATTGCGTCCGGCAGCCAAATGACTGCGGGTCTCTTGGGCGGTACGGCCATCGCCTTGAGCGGCACCAATTCCACGCTCAACAACGCCGGCACCATCGACCCTTCCATCCTTGGGCTGCTTTCGGCGCTAAGCGGCGGCGTGACGATGGGCAATGCCAGCTCCACTGCAGTGTCGTTCAACAATCTTGCCGGCGGCACGATCTATGGCACCGGCGGTTTGCTTGGCGCCAATCTGCTCAATCTCGACGGCATGGCGCTCGGGCTGACTTCGGCCAGCGGTGGCACGGTGCAAATCAATAATGCTGGCATGATCGATAGCCGTCCGTTGGCTGGGCTGTCGATTCTAGGCTCGGACACGCCCGTCATCGCGGTGACCGGCGGCGGCACGGTCAATGCCGTCAATACCGGCACCATCAACGGGCGGGTGGGCTTTCAGAGTTCGGCCACCGGCAATACG
Source organism: Xanthomonas vasicola pv. musacearum NCPPB 4379 (assembly GCF_000277895.2). NCBI lineage: Bacteria > Pseudomonadati > Pseudomonadota > Gammaproteobacteria > Lysobacterales > Lysobacteraceae > Xanthomonas > Xanthomonas vasicola. Next base: position 2,294,033 of record NZ_CP034655.1, read on the forward strand.
TTCGTCAACGCAGGCACCATCAACGGCAGTGTTTCGATGGGTGTGGGCAGCACCAACAGCTTCACCGCGGTGACTTCTAGCACCGTCACCAGTGCCGGTGGACTTGCACTCGAACTGCTCGGACCAGGTGGTTTGCTGAGCTTCGCGCAGACCGGCGTGGTGGACGGCGGCCTGGGCGGCAACAACACGCTGATCCTGCAGAATTCTGCAGTGGGTACCGGCAGCGGCAACACCGGTGCAGGCACGTTGAGCACCGCGCAGTACATCAATTTCGGCAACTTGCGCGTCAATAGCGGCACCTGGTTGGTAGGCGGCGCGAGCAACTTCGGCAACAGCGCGCTCAATGGCGGCGTATTGCAGTTCACCAATCCCGCGCAGCTAGGCAACACCATTACCGCCAACGGCGGCACGCTCGAAGCCTCGGCGACGGGTCTGACGCTGGCACCGACCAATGGCATTGCGCTGGGCGCGGGCGGCCTGACCGTGCAGGGCACCAATAACTTGACCGTCGGCAGCGCAATCACCGGCACCGGTGCGTTGACCAAAGCCGGCACCGGTGGGCTGGCGCTGAATGGTACCGGCACGTTCACCGGTGGCGTCAATTTGACCAATGGCGCGTTGACGGTCGGCACCAACAACGCGTTGGGCACCGGCACCGTCACCGCATCTGGCGGCAGCGTATTGGCGGGTGCTTCGGTGAACCTGGCCAATGCATTTTCGTTGAGCAACACGGTTGGTATCGGCGGTACAAACGCGCTACGGATTGGCGGCACGATCAGTGGCACCGGTGTGCTCAATAAGGTTGGCACCGGCACGCTGACCTTGGGCGGCAGTAATACCTATAGCGGTGGCACCACCTTGGGCGCAGGAAGCGTACTGCTCGAAACCTCCGGTGCGCTTGGCACTGGCACGGTCACCGCAGCAGGTGGCTTGCTGGACAACACCGCTCCGCTATCGCTGACCAATAATTTCGCACTCACCAATACGTTGGGCCTGGGCGCCAGCGGCAACGCGCTGACCTTGAGTGGCACGTTGGCTGGCGCTGGTGGCGTCAATAAAACCGGTGCGGGCACGCTTACGCTCAGCGGTACAAACACATACACCGGTGGCACCAACCTGGCATCGGGCACGCTGCAATTGGGTACCGCGTCTGCGCTGGGCACCGGTGCATTGAATGTCACCGGCGCATCTAACCTCAGCACGACTGTGCCGTTGACGGTGGCCAATGGCATCAGCCTTGCTGCGGCGCTGAACTTGCCCAGCACACAAGCGCTCACGCTCAGCGGCGCCATCAACGGTGCAGGCAGCTTGATCAAGAGCGGCACTGGCGATCTCACCTTGACCAATGCGAATGCCTACACCGGAGGCACGACGCTCAACGCCGGGCGGTTGGTGGTCGGTGCGAATACAGCATTAGGCACCGGCACGCTCACCGCCAGCGGTGGCGAACTCGATGCCACGGCTGCGACAACCTTGGGCAACGCTGTTGCGTTGACCGGTACGTTGGGTGTCGGCAGTAGCGGCAACGCATTGAATCTCACCGGCACCATCAGTGGTGCCGGCGCATTGAACAAACTCGGCACCGGGACACTGACGCTGGGCGGTTTGAATACCTATACCGGTGGCACCAGCCTCAATGCCGGCACCTTGCAGGTGGCCAGCGGAACCGCACTGGGCACCGGTGCATTGAACGTCACTGGCTCCGCGACATTGCAAAACACGGCCGCTGCCACGCTGAATAATGCAGTGACGTTGAGCACCGGCGCACTGACGCTCAACGGCGCGCAAGCGTTGACCTTGGGCGGCAACATCAGCGGTGCCGGCAGCCTGGTCAAATCCGGCGGCGATCTCACGCTCAGCGGCAACAACACCTATGCCGGTGGCACCGCGCTCGATACCGGCAAGCTCACGGTGGGAAGCAATACCGCGCTGGGGAGCGGCACCTTGACCGCAGCGGCCGGCACGACGTTGGACACCGCAGCAGTGAGCACGCTCACCAATGCGATCGCACTGGCAGGGCAACTCAACCTGGGCGGCAGCAATGCGCTCACGCTCACCGGTGCCATCAGTGGTGCCGGCAGCCTGGATAAACTCGGCCCGGCCAGCCTGACGCTTTCCGGTAACAACACCTATCTGGGCGGCACCCGCCTGACGGCAGGCAGCCTGATTCTGGGCAGCGATAGCGCACTCGGCGTAGGCAGCCTGAGCGTGAGCGGCGGCTTGCTTGATAGCACCGCGGCACGTGTGCTTGCCAACAGCGTGGTGCTGGATGCAGATCTGCAACTGGGTGGCAGCCAGGACCTGACGCTCAATGGAGGTATCAGCGGCGTCGGTGGCTTGACCAAGAACGGCGCTGCGGCGCTGACACTGACTGGCGCAAACACCTTCAACGGCGGCGTGGATCTTAACGCTGGCAGTCTGTTGATCGGCAGCGGCGCTGCACTGGGCAGCGGGGTGTTGACCACAGCCGGCGGTACGCAACTGCAGGCCACCGCGGCGACCACGGTGGCTAACGATGTCGTCGTGAATGGTGCACTGTCGTTGACCGGCAACAACGACCTGGGTTTGACCGGCACCGTCAGCGGCACCGGCAGCCTGGTCAAGCAGGGCACCGGTGCGCTCACACTCAACGGCAACAACGTCTACACCGGCGGCACGCTGTTGGACAACGGTGCCCTGGTGGTGGGCAGCAATACCGCGCTCGGCAGCGGCGCACTTACTACCGCCAACGGTACGCTGCTCAATGCCGCCACCACAGTGACCTTGCAGAACGCGGTCACCGTCAATGGTGCGCTGACGCTCGATGGACAAAACCTCACGCTCGATGGCGTGATCGATGGCGCCGGCAGCCTGGTCAAGAACGGCACGCAAACGCTCACCCTCAACGGCAACAACACCTGGGGCGGCGGGCTGCAACTGCAGGGCGGGGCGTTGCTGGTTGGCAGCGATACTGCATTGGGCGCGGGCACCTTGACCGCCGCAAACGCTACGACGTTGGACGCAAGCACCGCCGTGGCATTGGCCAATGCGGTTGCATTGGATGGCACGCTGACATTGCCGGGTACGCAGGACATCGCGCTCAATGGCGTCATCAGCGGCATCGGTGGTGTCAACAAACAGGGTAATGCCATGTTGACGCTGGGCAACGCCAACATCTTCAGCGGCGGCGTTGCGCTGGATGCGGGGCGGTTGGTACTTGGCAACAATGATGCGCTCGGCGTAGGCGGCCTGGTGGTCGGCGGCGCTGCCGAACTGGATACCACCGCCGCGTTGGCGGTGGGCAACGACGTCTTGTTGAACGCTCCACTGACGCTGGTCGGCAGCAACGATCTGGCCCTGGATGGCACCATCAGCGGCACCGGCAGCCTGATCAAGAACGGCAACACCACGCTGTCGCTCAATGCAACCAACAGCTATAGCGGCGGCACGAGCTTGACCGCAGGCACGGTTGCAGTGGGAGCCAACAATGCGCTCGGCACCGGTAGCCTGTCGGTTGTCGGTAATTCGGTATTGAGCAACGTGGTCGCCATTGCGCTGGCCAACGACATTGCGCTGGGCGCTGCGCTGACGGTGGATAACGCCGCAGAAATGGCCGCCAGCGGCGCCATCGGCGGTGGCGGCGATCTGATCAAGACCGGACTCGGCACGCTGACCTTGAGCGGCAACAATAGTTACACCGGCACGTTCGCGATCCAGGCCGGCACCGTGGTGGCCAGCACTGCTGGCTCGCTGGGCAACGCCAGCAATGTCGATGTCGCAGCAGGTGCGCGTTTGAATCTGACCAACGGTGGTTTGATCAACGCGCTCACTGGTGCGGGCGGTGTCGGCACCGATGCCGGCGCCACGCTGCAACTGGGCGGCGGCGATTTCTCCGGCAGCCTGAGCGGTGGCGGGAACCTGGACAAGGTGGGCACCGGCACCGTGCGTTTGCTCGGTACCAGCGCGATCGGTGGCACCACCCAGGTCAGTGCCGGCACGCTTGACGTAGTCGGCAGCCTCGGCACCAGCGCGTTGAATGTGGCCACGGGCGGCACGCTAACCGGCACTGGCACCGCCGGTAACGTGGGCGCTGCCGTGAACATCAGCGATGGCGGCCGGCTCGCATTGACCAGCGGTTCGTCGCTGAGTGTGGGCGGGTTGACGCTGGCACCGGGCGCGTTTGTCGATGTGGCGTTGGGGGCGCCAAGCGCAACGCGCCTGCTTGAGGTCAATGGCAATCTCACGCTGGACGGCACGCTCAACATCACCGACATCGGTGGTTTCGGGACCGGCGTGTATCGCTTGATCGACTACACCGGCGCGCTCACCGATAACGGCATGCTGATTGGCCTGTTTCCCGGCAGCGTAGACATCAGCCAGCTCGCGTTGCAGACCGCCATCGGTCAGCAACTCAATCTGGTGGTAACCGCGCCGGGCAGCATCGTGCAGTTCTGGGACGGCGTGCAGACCACGGCCAATGGAACCATTGATGGCGGTAGTGGCACCTGGGGTGCGGCCACCAACTGGACCGACCAGGACGGCAGCGCCAACAGTACCTGGCAAGGCGATTTCGCGGCGTTTTCCGGTGCCGCGGGCGCAGTGGGCGTGCAGGGCACGCAGAACATCGGTGGCCTGCAGTTCGTGACCGATGGCTATCAGTTGACCGATGCCGGCGCGGGCGCACTGGCGGTGACCAACCCATTGACCGCCATCCGCATGGACCCGGGCGCAACCGCCAGCATCGATGTGGCCATCACCGGCACCGGCGGCGTGCAGAAGCTCGATACCGGCACGCTGGTGTTGAGTGGTCCCAATACCTACACCGGCGGTACTGCGCTGGGCGGCGGCAGTTTGGTGCTGGGCAATGCGCAAGCGTTGGGCACCGGCACGCTGACTGCCGCAGCGGGCACCACACTCGACACCAATCAAGCAGTGGCGGTCGGCAATGCGGTGGTGCTCGATGGTGCATTGACCTTGCCCGGCAGCAACGATCTGGCATTGACCGGCGTGATCAGCGGTGCCGGCAGCTTGATCAAGAACGGCACCTCCACGCTCACGCTGGATGGCAGCAATAGCTACGTCGGCGGCAGCGTGTTGAATGCCGGCACGCTGGCGGTGGGCAGCAACACGGCACTCGGTGCAGGCAGCCTGTCGGTGCTGGGCACCTCTACCTTGAGCAATGCGATTGCGCTTGCTCTGGGCAACAACGTCAATCTGGGCGCCAATCTGACCATCGCCAGTGCGGACGATCTGGCGTTGACCGGCGTGCTCAGTGGTGCGGGTGCACTGACCAAGACCGGCCTGGGCACGTTGACCTTGTCTGGCAGCAATTTGTTCAGTGGCCCGGTGTCGGTGCAGAGTGGTGTGCTTGCCACCTCCGCCACCGGCACGTTGGGAACGACCGCCAGCGTGGATGTTGCGGCAGCTGCAGGGCTCTCGCTCGGCAGCAATACCGCATTGAACAGCGTGACCGGCGTGGGCAATGTCGCGATCCTGGGCGGCAGCACGCTGCAGCTGGGCGTCAACGACGCAAGCAGCACGTTTGCAGGCTCGTTGAATGATGCTGGCTCTCTCGAAAAGATCGGCACCGGCACACTACAACTCACCGGCACCAGCGCGATCGGCGGCACCACGCAGATCACCGCCGGCACGCTGGATGTGGATGGCACGCTCGGCAGCACCGGTGGCCTGACGGTAGGTAATGGCGGCACGCTGAGCGGTAGCGGCGTGGTCAATGCCGCAGTCACGGTGAACGACGGCGGCCGCCTGGTGGTGACCAGCGGCGCGCTGCTGACCACCGGCAGCCTGAGCTTTGCACCCAATGCCACGCTCGATGCGTTCCTGGGGGTGCCCAGCCAGACCGGTGTGCTGGCGGTCAATGGCGACCTCACGCTGGACGGTACGCTCAACATCACCGACATCGGTGGTTTCGGCACCGGCGTGTATCGCTTGATCGACTACACCGGCGCGTTGACCAATAACGGCATGGGCTTCGGCACGTTGCCCGGCACGGTCGACCCCACCCAGCTGACATTGCAGACCTCGCTGGCGCAGCAGGTCAATGTGGTGCTGTTGGCATCCGGCACCACCGCGCAGTTCTGGGATGGCGCGCAGACCGTTGCCAACGGCATCGCCGATGGCGGTACTGGCACATGGACTGCCGGCGCCACCAACTGGACCTCGATTGATGGGCTGACCAACAGCGCCTGGCAGAACAGCTTTGCAGTCTTCGGCGGCACTGCGGGCAACGTGGGCGTGCAGGGTACCCAAGGCATCGTCGGTATGCAGTTCATCACCGATGGCTATGTGCTCAGCGATGCAGGTGCTGGCGCATTGAGCGCCAACGCAGCGAATACCATCATCCGTGTGGACCCTGGCGTTACCGGCACCATCGACGTTGCCATCACCGGCACTGGAGGTGTGCAAAAGCTTGATACCGGCACGCTGGTCTTGAGTGGTCCCAACAGCTACACCGGCGGCACTGCGCTGGACGGCGGCAGCCTGGTGCTGGGCAATGCGCAAGCGTTGGGAACCGGTACGCTGACTGCCGCAGCAGGCACCACACTCGATACCAACCAAGCCTTGTCCGTAGGCAATGCGGTGGTGCTCAATGGTGCGTTGACGCTGCCCGGCAGCAACGATCTGGCATTGACCGGCGAGATCAGCGGCACGGGCGGCTTGATCAAGAACGGCGCCGCCACGCTCACGCTGAGCGGCAACAACAGCTATGCCGGCGGCACGGTACTCAGCGATGGCAGTCTGGCGGTGGGCAGCAATACCGCGCTGGGTAGCGGCACCTTGTCGGTGACCGGCGATTCGGTGCTGAGCAATCCGGTTGCCACCGCACTGGGTAATGCGGTCACGCTAGGTGCTGCGCTCACCGTCGATAACCCGGCCGACCTCGCACTCGCAGGCAACATCAGCGGTAACGGTGCGTTGATCAAGACCAACACCGGCACGCTGACCCTGGACGGCAGCAATAGCTACAGCGGTGGCACCACGCTCAACGCCGGCACGCTGGTAGGTGATAGCGCGAGTCTGCAAGGCGCCATCGTCGACAACGCAACGTTGGCGTTCAACCAAGCGGCCGACGGTGTGTTCAACGGCTCGATCACCGGCACCGGCACTGTGGTCAAGGATGGCGCCGGCGCGCTGTTGCTCAATGGCGCCAATGGCTACACCGGCGGTACCAGCATTGTGGCCGGCACTCTGATCGGCGACACCGCTAGCCTGCAGGGCGATATTGCCAACAACGCGGCGTTGGTGTTCAACCAGACCACCGGCGGGGTGTATGCCGGCACGGTCAGCGGCACTGGCTCGCTGGAGAAGGCAGGCGCTGGCGTGCTGCAGTTGCTCGGCCCCAACACGTACACCGGCGGTACCGTGATCAGCGCCGGCAGCTTGGTCGGCAACACCACCAGCCTGCAGGGCGACGTGGTCGACAACGCAACCTTGGTGTTCGATCAGGCTAGCGATGGCGCGTTTGCCGGCGTGGTCAGCGGCACCGGCAGCCTGATCAAGCAGGGCACCGGCGCGTTGACGCTGCTCGCCCCCAACACCTACAGCGGCGGTACCACCATTGCCAGCGGCAGTCTGATCGGCACCACCGCCAGCCTGCAGGGCAACATCGTCGACAACGCGGTGCTGGTGTTCGATCAGGCGACCGACGGGACCTATGCCGGCAATGTCACCGGCAGCGGTACCTTGATCAAGAACGGTGTCGGTGCGCTGACCCTGGATGGTGTCAACGGCTATCTGGGCGGCACCACCATCAATGCAGGCACGCTGATCGGCGACACCGACAGCCTGCAGGGCAACATCGCCAACAACAGCGCACTGGTGTTCCAGCAAGCCGCCAATGGTACCTACGCGGGAACCTTGTCCGGCACTGGCAGTCTGCTCAAAGACGGCGCAGGCACGCTGCTGCTGACGGCCAACAGCGGTGGCTTCGATGGAACGACAACCATCGCGGCCGGCACCCTGAGCGTGGGCAACCCGGCCAACCCCGGCGCAGCGCTGGGCGGCCCGGTCACGGTGGGGCCTGGCGGCACGCTCACCGGCAGCGGCAGCATCGGCAGCCTGGTCTCCTCGGGCACGGTGGCCATCGGTGGCGCCGGTGGCACCATCAGCGTGGGCGACAACGCCACGTTTGCGCCAGGCTCTACGTTGCAGGTGACGCCCGGCGACGGCGGTGCGGTCACGCCGGTGACGGTGGGCGGCGCAGCCAGTGTGGCAACCGGCACCACCCTGGAGTTGCTACGGGCGACCGACCTGCCGCTGTTTACGGAGATTCCTGTGATCAGCGCCGGCGGTGGCCTCACCGGGCAGTTCAGCAACGTCGTTTCCGACTACGCGTTTATCGAGCCGGATGTCAGCACCACTGCTACCGGGTTGTCGGTGACGTTCGGGCGCAATACGGTGGGCATGGTGGATGCAGTCACCACGCCGAACCAGCAGTCCACGGCGGCGGCTGTGGACGGCTTGCCGAACACCAGCCCGATCTATCAGGCCGTGGTGCGTTTGCCCAACGACCCGGAAGCGGTGCGCACTGCGTTTGCATCGCTGTCGGGCGAAAGCCATGCCAGTACCGCAACCGCGTTGCTGGACAGCCGCTTCCTTTACAGCGGCATCAGCAACCATCTGCGTGGCGACAGCCAGGACACGCTGGTTGGCGACACCACGGTGTGGATCACCGGGCGCAGCCTGCCCAACCGCGTCGATGGCGATGCCAATGCGGTGTCGGTGCGCCGCGAGGACAACGGGGTGATGGCCGGTGCGGAACGCCGCTTCGGCGAACGCAGCGTAGTGGGAATTGCAGTGGGCAACCAGGACATCGAGAGCTGGTCGCGCGAGTGGGGCGACCGGGCCGATGTGGATGGCACCCATGCCGGTGTGTACGGCCGGGCCGATTGGTCTGCGTTCTCGCTACAAGGCGCGGTGGATTACGCCAGCTACAACGTCGACAGCACGCGCGGTGTGATGTTGCCTGGCGTGCTCGAAGAACGCCTGAGCAGCCGCTATGACGCCACAGCGGTGACGGTGTCGCTGGAAGCGGCCTGGAATCTGCGCACCAAGGGCGCGGTGTACAGCCCGTTTATTGCGGCCGATTACACCCGTCTGAAGACCGATGGTTTCACCGAGCGCGGCGGCATTTCCGCATTGTCGGTGGACAGTGCCAGCGATACCTTCAGCACCGCCACGCTGGGTGTGCGTGGGCATTGGGATCTCGACCAAAAGGCGGCGTTGTACGCGTCGGCAGGCTGGCGGCACGCGTTTGGCGACCGCTCTGTGCAGCGTTCGGCCGGCTTCGTCGGCACCGCTTCGGAGTTCTCGGTGCAAAGCGTCACCCTGGCCAAGAACGCTGTTGTCGGCGAGTTGGGCGTCAGTCTGATCACCTCGCCGCGCAGCCGGTTGGCACTGTCGCTGCAAGGACTCAACGGCGACGGGCAGACGGCGTACGGTGGTCAGGTGACCTGGGGGGTGAGCTTCTGAATCCTGGCTTGCCGCATGCTTGAAACTGGAAATGGAAACGCCCCGGCATACCGGGGCGTTTTTTTGTGCGCTTTTCTATGTGCGTCGCGCCAGGCGTAGGCGTGCACGTGAGTGTTGATGTGCGTTGCTGCGGTCCGGTCAGCGCATGACATGCAGGCACTGATTGATGCGCTGCCTGCATGCAGCGTCACTGCAGCTTTGCAGTGACAACCGCGCAAACCATTGCTGCGGCTGCCATCAGCCAAAGGCGTATGTACGAGCATGCAATACAGCACGCACTACAAATCCCGGTAACACAGCGCGCCTCACAGACCGATGCGTTCCGCCAAACGCACCAGCTCGGCCAGCGAGCCGGCCTGCATCTTGCGCATGGCCTGCGCACGCCGCACTTTTACGGTGATCTCGCTGAGGTGTAAGCGCGCGGCCACCTGTTTGTTCAACAGACCTTGCACCACCAGCCGCGTCACATCCTGCTCGCCGCTGCTCAGCGATTCCCAACGCGCACGCAGCTCGGCGGCAACCGCATCGCTCTGGCGGCGCGCGCGGTCGCGGCGGATACCGTCTTGAATTGCGTCCAGAAGGGCCTGATCGCGGAACGGCTTGGTCAAAAATTCGATCGCACCATTCTTCATCGCTTCCACGCCCATCGCGATATCGCCATGACCGGTGATGAAAATGGTTGGCAGGGCAAAGCCGGATTCGACCATGCGCCGATGGAATTCCATCCCACTCTGGCCTGGCATACGGATATCCAGCACCAGACAGGCGGGCGCGTCCTGCAGCCGATGCGCAAGGAATTGATCGGTGGAACCGAACGCATAGACCTGTAAGCCGACCGAGGCGAACAGATCTTCCAGCGCGGCGCGCATCGAAACATCGTCGTCGATGAGATACACCACCGGTGCCATCTCGTTCATTCCCTGCGCTCCGCTGTGACCAGGGGCAAGCGCAGGCCGAAGCGCGCACCGCGCGTGCCGGCCGGCTCGGCCCAGATCTGCCCGCCGTTGGCTTCCATGATGGTACGGCTGATGCTCAAACCAATGCCCATGCCATCGTCCTTGGTGCTCCAGAATGCTTCGAAGACATGTGCCAGTGCATCTTCGGATAACCCCGGGCCGGTATCGTCGATGCACAGGCATGCCCACGCACCATCGATATGCGAGCGCACGTGGATGCTGCGCGCCTCATCCGGCAGGGTCGCTAGCGCCTCCACCGCGTTGAGCAACAGATTGCCGATGACCTGCTGAATTTGCACGCCATCGGCCAGCACCGCAGGCAGGGCAGGGTCCAGTTCCAGCGACAATGCGATGCCATGGCGCTCGGTTTCGCCACGGGTGAGCGCAATCATGTCGAGCACCGTGCGGTTCAAATCCAGCGGGTGACGTTGACTCGCTTCGCCACGCGCCAGCGCACGCATGCGCGCAATGATGGCGCTGGCGCGGCCGGCGTCGGCAAGCATGCGCTCCAGCGCGGCATCGGCCTTGGCCAGGTTCGGCGGTTGCTGTGCCAACCAACGCTGGCAGGCGTTGCCGCTGGTCACGATGGCCGCCAACGGTTGATTGACTTCGTGCGCGATCGACGCGGCCAGCCCACCCATGCTGCCGCTGCGGGTCAGCCGCAATAGCCGCGCCTGCGCTGCATGCGCGCTGGCCTTGGCCGCTTCCATCTGCACTGCCAGATACGTGGTGACCGCAACCACCACCGCGCTGATGCAGGAATTGATCACCCCCACGCGGTAACTGCCGGCCGGGGTGAGATGAAAGCTGAGCACGATAAGTGCAAGGCAGGTAGCCGCCAAGGCCACCACGCCCGCGCGCGTGAGCAGGCGCACCGACAGCAGCACCACCAGCGTATAGAACAAGGCCGCCGCCACCGCGTAATCGGTGAAGGTATCGGCCACGAAGATCGCCGCTATGCCGGCCACCAGCCCGAGCATGCCAAGCAGGTCGGTGCGGGTAGGCGGCGAGCGGAACAGAGAGGTCATGCGCATGGCGGCGATTGTCTCAGCTGGCGGTGCCGCCGTTACACAACCGGCGCTGGATGCAGTGCTTGGTTCATGGAGCCGCCGGCTCAGCTGTCTGTGCCGATGGCGACCACCATGGACCGCCACCCAGGGCCTGATACAGCGCCACGGTGTCGGTGTAGCGCGCGGCTTGTGCCTGGACCGTGGCCGCCTGTGTGCTCTGGTAGGCCTGCTGTGCCTGCAACAGATCGGCCATGCCGACCGCGCCGACCACTTGTTGACGCTGCACCACCGCCAGCGTGCGCTCCGCCAGCGCCAGCGCATCGGCAGAGGCACGCAGACTCTGTGCGTCGCTCTGCAGCGCGGTGAGCGCATTGGAGACCTCGCCAAACGCGTTCAACACCACGCTGCGGTATTGCGCCATGGCCTGCGCGTAGCCGGCTTCGGCCGCCTGTTGCTGATGCGCAAGCGCACCGCGATGGAACAGCGGCTGCAGCAGGCTGCCGGCAACCGACCATTGCGTATTACCGACCGCGAACATGCGCCCGAAACTGGCCGCAGAACCGCCGCTGGCTGCACTCAGGGTGATCGAGGGCAAGCGCGCAGCGGTCGCCACACCGATCAGCGCGCTGGCCGCATGTGCTTGTGCTTCGGCGGCGCGGATATCCGGCCGGTGGTCAACCAACTGCGAGGGCAACGACAACGGCAGTTGCGCCGGAAGCTGCAGCGTCGCCAGCGTAAATGCCTCATCCGTAGCGTCGCTAGGCAATTGCCCACCCAGAATCGCGAGCAGGGTGCGTTGTAGTTCCAGCTGTTTTTCCAACGGCGGGACTGCGGCCTGCGCCTGCGCCAGTGCAGTGCGTTGGGCCAGCACCTGCGCTGTGCCGATCGCGCCAAGCGTTTGCTGGCGTTCGGTGAGCGTGCATAGCTGTTCGGCGAGTGCGACCTGCGCGCGCGCGGCATCCAGTTGCGCGCGCGCGGCCGCTTCGCCGATAGCTGCGTTGACGACATTGGCGGTGAGGCTGAGATACGCCGCATCGCGCTGATCGCGCTGCGCTTGTGCCTGCGCGCCGGCCGCTTCCACTTGCCGCCGCGTGCCGCCAAACACGTCCAGCGTATAGCTCACGCTGAGCTGCGCGGTGCGTAGCGCGTACGGCGTGTCGATGCCGACATCCGGCGCGGGCACCACCGAGTCGCGTTGCCGGCTGGCATCCACATGCAGATCCGCTTGAGGCAGCCAGGCGCCGCGTTGCGCGGCGAGTGTCTGTTGCGCCTGCCGGAGCGCCGCGTCGGCGGCCTGTAGATCCGGGTTGGCACGCAATGCGCGTTCCACCACAGCATTCAATTGCGGCGAGCCGAATGCGCGCCACCACGCGGTCGGCACGTCTTGCCCTGGCGCGAACTGTTGCGCACCGCCATGCGCTACGTCCGCTGCTGGAGTCGCTGCAGGTAACGCGTTGGCGGTGTAGCGATCTGCAGTGGGAGGAGCGGGGCGCTGAAAGTTCGGTCCCACTGCGCAGGCGGCGAGCGACACCGCCACGGTACCAGCGAGCAACGCGTTGCGAAGGTATGTCATGCGGTCGTCTCCCGGCGGCCCTGACGCGTTGCGACGAAGGCTTCCATCAGGTAATACAGCGATGGCAACAACACCAGCGTGAGCACCGTGGCGGTGACCAACCCGCCCACCACCACCGTGGCCAACGGGCGTTGCACATCGCTGCCCAGGCCGGTGGTGAGCATCGCCGGTGTCAGGCCGAGTGCTGCCACCGTGGCGGTCATCAGTACCGGGCGCATGCGGCTAACCGCACCGGCCACCACCGCCTCGCGCAAGGCCATGCCGGCGTCCTGACGCAATCGGTTGATCTGCGCCAGCATCAGCACCGCGTTCAATACTGCAACGCCGAACAAGGCGATGAAACCCACCGCGCTGGAGACATTGAGCGTCATCCCGCGCAGGTGCAGTGCAGCCAGCCCGCCGATCATCGCCAGCGGCACGGCGGCCAGCACCAATGTGGGTTGGCGCAGGTTGCCGAATGCGCCGAACAGCAGCACAAACATGATGCACAGCGTAGTCGGCAGCACCACCAGCAAGCGGGCCTGGGCACGCTGCAGGTTTTCGAATTGGCCACCCCACACCAACTGCATGTGCTGCGGATCGACCCGCACTTGCCGCGCGAGCGTTGCCTGCGCATCGCTGAGAAAACTGGACAGATCGCGGCCGCGCACGTTGAGCCGCACGATGATGTTGCGCCTGCCCATCTCGCGCACGATCACGCTCTGGCCGCTGGTGGTGGTGATGCTGGCCACGGCCGATAGCGGTATCTCCGCACCGGCAGCGGTGCGCAAACGCAACGCGCCGATGGCCCGCGGATCGTTGCGATACCGTTGCGGAAAGCGCACGGTGATGTCGTAGCTCTTCTCGCCGATATACATCTGCCCGATCGGGCTGCCGCCGATGCCGGTGGAAATCAGATCCGACACATCGGCGGCATTGATACCGTAGCGCGCCGCCGCCTCGCGGTCGAAGCGCACCTGCAGGTTGGGCAGGGGCGGTTCCACATCCACGGCGATATCTGCAGCGCCCGGCACCTTGTGCAAGGCCGCCGCCACCTGGTCGGCAACACCACGCACCTGCTGCAGATCGTCGCCGAACACCTTCACAGTCAGATCGCTGTGCGCTCCGGAGAGCTTGTCCTGCACACCATCGATCATCGGCTGCATCATGCTCACCGTATAGCCGGGCATCTGCGCATAACGCGCGCCAAGCGCGGCGATCAGTCCCTGCTTGTCCATGCCCGATGGCCAGTCTTTGTACGGACGCAAGCCCACGCTCGCTTCGATATGCGAGGGCGTCCAGTAGTCGGTGCCGTCGTCGTTGCGCCCGGTCTGGGTCACCATGTACGACACCTCGGGAAATTCCAGCGTGGCCTTGCGCAAGGCGTTGGCCATGGTGGCGGCCTTGTCCAGAGTGATGCCTGGCGGCATCTGCACCTGCAGCCACAGCGAGCCTTCATCGATATAGGGCAAGAAGTCGCGGCCAATGCTGCCACCTAATACGGCCAGCACGCACAAGGCCAGCGCCGCACTGGCCAGCAACCAACCGCGTCGGCCAACGCTACGCTCCAGCAATGCGCGGTAGCGCTGCCCCAGTGCCTCCAATACGCGGTTGTGCATCATCCTGCGCGGCTTGCGGAACGCCAGCCACGCCAGGGCGGGAATCACCATCAATGCCACCAGCAGCGCACCGATCAAGGCCGCGCCCACTGCGTAGGCCATCGGCGAAAACAGCTTGTATTCGATGCGTTCAAACGCGAGCAGCGGCAGATACGCACAGCCGATCACTGCCATGCCGAAGAAGATCGGCCGTGCAACATGCAAGGTGGCGTCGATCGCATCGTGCGCAGTCAACGCTCGCTCGCTGTTTTCCTCGCGCAAGCGCAGCACATTTTCCACCAGCACCACTGCGCCATCGACCAGGATGCCGAAGTCGATCGCGCCCAAGGAAAGCAGATTGGCCGGAATCTTGAGGTGGTGCATGAAGATGAAAGCGATCAACAATGACAGCGGGATGGTCAGCGACACGATTGCCGCCGCGCGTGGGCTGCCCAGGAAGATCAACAGCACCACACCCACCAGCAGCATGCCTTCGGTGAGCGTGGCGCTCACCGTGTGCAGCGTCGCATCGATCAACGCGGTGCGGTCCAGATACGGCACCACCTTGACGTCCTTGGGCAACAAGCTGTTATTGAGCTCCTCCACGGCGCTGTGGATGCCTTGCAAGGCCACCGACGGATTGCTGTCCTTGAGCAGCAATGCGATGCCTTCAATCGTGTCCGGGTTGTTGTCCTTGCCCAGGATGCCGCGCCGCTCCACATTGTCGTAGCGCACCTCGCCCAGATCCTTGACCAGCACCGGCACGCCATTGCTGCTGCTCACCACCACGTTGCCAATGTCCTGCAACGAGTGCAGCAGGCCGATGCCACGGATCACGTAACTCTGTTCGCCGCGATCCATCACGCTGCCGCCGCCATCGGCGTTATTGCTGGTGATGGCGCTCTTGACCTGTTGCAACGAGACCCCGTAGCGGGTCAAGCGATCCGGTTCCAGGGCCAATGAAAACTGCGTGGTGAGGCCGCCAAAGTTGGTGACATCGGCCACGCCTTGCACTTTCTGCAGGCGCGGAATCACCGTCCAGAATTGCAGGTCGGACAGCTCGCGTAGGCTGCGTGTTTTCGATTCCAGCGTGTAGCGATAAATCTCACCCGTCGGTGAGGTGTACGGGTCCAGCCCGGGAATCGCGCCATAGGGCAGGGTGACCGCCTGCATGCGTTCCAGCACGCGCTGCCGCGCGAAGTAGCCTTCCGTTCCATCATCGAAGACCAACGTGATCAACGACAGCGCGAACAGGCTGCGCGAGCGCAACACATGCAGGCCTGGCGTACCCATCAACGCACGTTCCAGCGGCACGGTGATTTGCTGTTCCACTTCCTCTGCACCCAGGCCCGGTACCTGCGTGACCACCTGCGAAGTAACATCGGCGATATCTGGATAGGCTTCCACCGGCAGCTGCGTCCAGCTCCAGGTGCCGTATAACGCAATGAGCACGAAGACCAGCCAGACGATGCCGCGGCGTTGAAAGCAGGTGGTGATGATCGACTCAATCATTGAGCAAGGCTCCGTCCTTGATCACCACACGCTCGCCTGCCTTCAAGCCGGACAGGATTTCGGTGTACCCATCCATAGCGCGGCCGGTGGTCACGATGCGCGAGCGATAAACGAACGGCGCGGTTTCGATAAACACCCGCGTATACAGCCCCATTTGCAACAGCGCGCTGGCGGGAACCATCAACGCCTGCTGAGGGTGTGCTTGAAACTGGGCGCGCGCAAACATGCCAGGCTTGAGCAGGCTATCGTGGTTATTCAATGCCACCCTGACTTTCAACGTGCGGGTGGTGGGGTCGAGCAGATCGTCCAGGTGTTGCACCTGGCCGGTGAAGCGTTGGCCTGGATAGGCATCCAGGCTGGCAGTGACCGGCTGCCCTTCGAAGACCTGGCCAATCTCGCGCTCCGGCACGCTGGCGGTCAGCCACACCTGCGAGATATCGGCCACCGTCATCAGTGGCGCTGAGGTGTCGTTCCAGAAGCCGCCCGGCGCGGCGCTCAGGTCCACCACGCGGCCGGCAATGGGCGCACGCAAGACATAGCGCCGATGCGACGTTGCTTGTGCAGCCACACCCAACTGGGCCAGACGGTCGCCGGCCGCGCGCGCATCGTTTTGCGCATTATCGAAAGCCTGCTGTGCTGTTTGTAGATCGCGTGCTGCTGCAATGCTGTCTGCTGCCAGCGCCTTCTGCCGGGCAAGTTCCAGACGTGCTTGTTGCAGCGTGGCGCGCGCTTTGCCGGCATCGCTGTAGGCACTGGCAAGTTCGGCAGAATCAAGCACGCACAGCACATCGCCTGCACGCACGGTGTCGCCCAGGGTCTTGGGCAATGCGACCACGCGCCCGGCCAACGGCGGTACGACACGCACCAGCCGCTCGGGCAACACATCGATCACGGCCGGCATTTCCAGCATGGGGGCGATGCGCTGGCTGCGCACTGCCTGCACGCGTAAGCTGGAACGCAACGGCGAGTGCGCCGGCACGCTCACCTGGGTATTGGTGTGGATGAGCAGCGGCGAGGGAGCCGCCGGTGGCGGCGTGGCACCGCAGCCAGCAAGCAGGCTGCCGACGCAGGCAGCTGCCAGCGTAGAACGCAGGAAGAGGGACGACATGCTGTGACTCGAGCGGGGAGGGGAAGGCGTTGCACATGCAGTCCGCAACCCGCGAAAGCGGGCAGCGCTTGCAGTGGCGATGCAGACACGCCCGCTGCCGGCAGCGGCGTACAACGGCATCGCCTGGCACCCATGGCATTGGCCATAGGATGGAGTTACGCGCCTGCCATCGGGGCCGGCGCAGTGACGACGCGTACTGCAGCCGCGTCGATGGCGTGCATGGTGCCAGCCGTCAACGCATGAAACCAGGGGTTTTCAGGCGTTTTCGGCAGTCCATGGACATCGCATCGATATACCTTCGTATCGTCTGTGCGCGGCCGGTACGCAGGATGCCTTATCAGTCAAGGCGTTCTGCAGGTCGGCATTCACATGAGGCCAGCAACGAAAAGGCCCCGGACATGCCGGGGCCTTTCTTTATATCTGTCACACCAGCGTGCGTGAGAGCATCACTTGCGCCGCCTGCAGCATCGCTGTATCGGCGGCGATCAGAACTGCCAGCGCAGACCGACGTTGGCATTGATGCTGTTGGCGTCCGAACGACCACGCTCGGCGCCCACGTTGCCGTAGATGGAGAACGCATCGTTGAGCTGATAACGCACGCCAACCGAGGCACGCAGTGATTGCTTGGACACCGGCTCGCCGGCAACCTTGAAGCGCGCTTCCGGCAAGCCGGTGAACCACGCGGAGAAGTCGGAATTCGGATTGCCCAGCAGCGAGCGATACGCCACCAGACCATCGAAGCCCCAGTTGCCGTGTTCCAGGTGACCGCGCACGCCCACCTCGCCATACCCTGCGCGCATGGTGTCGCTATTGGCGCTCAATCCCAAACCGGTCACCGACGCTTCGCTGAAGGCATCCTGGGTCTGGCTCACCACACCGGCGGCCACGAACGGCGACAACCCGGCATGCGGCATCAAGCCGATTTCCGCGCGCGCCGACCAGTTGGTGTCGTGGCGACGGTCCTGCAAGCGCTCGCCGATGCTGCCGGCCTGCACGTTGCGTTCGGTTTCGACGTTGCTCATGCCGTACGAACCGATCGCCGACAGATACGCCTGGCCAATCGGCTGGTACAGGTAGGCGGTCATCGCATAGCGGTCCGAGCGCAGCCGGCTCGACGACGCGGCGATGTGCGCACGGTCCTGACCGGAGGTCACGGCCGCACCGACGATGGTGCCGGCATTGCCCATCGGCAGATCCGCGCCGAAGGTGGTCGCCTGCTGGGTGTAATCGGCCGAATCGAAACCGCTGCGGCTCAGATCACCATCCAGGTAGCTGCCCTGCATCCAGGTGGTCAGCGTGGTGGTGTCGGCGAGGTAGGGCAGGCGATCGGCAGCCACACGTGCATCGTTGAGTGCTGACTGGAAGCCCAGCGTACGCTCGATACCGTGCACCTGGCCGGCCAGGGTCGGCAGCGATGCGGCAACCTGCGCATCGGACGCGGCAATCAGCGAACCGGTGGCGCTGATCAGGCCGCCCAGGTTGTCGGTGTCGCCCGAGGCGACCCGCGTATCCAGCACCTTGACCAGCGAATCGACCTGGTTCGCACCATTGACCACCGACTGCGGCGCACCGGCCGCCTGCGCACTGGCGGCGGAGGAATTACGGGTCAGGGTCGCGGTGACGGTGGTCGGGTCGTAAGACAGTGCCGCGTTCCAGAAGAAATTATTGGCGTACTGCACGCGGTCGAACGTGCCTTGCAGGACGCCGGCCTGGACGATCTTTTCGGTGCTGCCCACGGTATAGCCGGCCGCTTCCGGCAGCAACAGCAGATTGCCCTTCAAGCTGGCCTGGCCAGTGACGGTAAGAGCCTTGCCCAGCTCGACGGCGGTGGTGCCGGTCGAGTTGACCAGGCTGTAGTTGCCGTTGATGACACCGCCGCGCGCTTCGAAGGTGGCCGAGTTGGCCACCAGAAGATCCGAATGCAGGCTGCCGGTGAGCGACAACACGCCATCGAGAATGGTGGTGCCGCCGGTGTAGGTGTTGGTGCCGCTCAGGGTGAGCTTGCCGGCGCCGCTCTTGGTCAGGCTGCCCACACCGGAGATATCGTTGCTGAACGTGCTGTCGTAGCCAGAGCTCACGTTGGCTGCCCAATTGCTTGCGAACTGGCCCGGACCCTTGATCGCCTTGGCGGCATTGACCAGACCCCAGCCGTACAGCGCGTCCACGCCCGGGTCGCCCAGGTCGGTGGCAGTGGTCAGCAGGGTTTGCTGCAGGTTGGAGGCGCTCATCCACGGATACACGCCCAGCACCTGCGCGGCGACACCGCTGACAGCAGCAGTGGAGAACGAGGTACCAGCAATCTGGCCGCCCAATTCGGTGCCGGCCAGGGCCGGGGCGGTGTAGCTGCCCGGCGCGACCAGGCACCATTGCGCAGCGGCGCCGCAGTGATTGGAATAGCTGGTCAGGCCGGCGGCATTGCCGGCGCTGTCGATATTGATCGCGCCCACGGCCAGCCAGTTGTTGCGCAAGCTGGCTTCCTGCACTGGCGTTGCGGCCGGGTAGGAGGCTTCCGCCGCGCCTTCGTTGCCGGTGGCGGCCACGATCAACGCGTCGGCCTGCACCAACGGGGTCAGTGCGTACTTCCAGGCCAGTGCAGCGTTGGCGCTGGCGGTGGCATCCGGATAGGACGCGCCGATGGAGAGGTTGGCGATGCGCACGCCAGCAGCGGCCAGATCCACCGCAGCGCGGCGGGTCGGCTGCGTGCCGCAGGAATTTTCGGCGCAGATGCGCGCATAGAACAGGTCCGCATCCGGCGCGACGCCACCGGCGAAGCCGTCCTGCGCCGAGCCCAGAATCAGCGCTGAGACAATCGTGCCGTGGCCGCGCAAGGCATTGGCCGACGACTCCGGGGTACCTGGGCTGGCGGTGTAATCGTTGAAGCTGTCGACCTTGCCGCTGATCGGCGCGTAGCTCTGAACCAGGTTGTCGTCCAGCACTGCCAGCTTCACTCCCTTGCCCTTGGCACCGGCCTGCTGCGCCAGATCCGCATTGGTCGGCACCAGAAGATTGCTGCCCACACCCTGGTAGCGGGCTGGGGCCGGCGTCGGCGCCGGCGCCGGCGCGGGCTTGGGAAGCGGGTCGGCTGCCGGCGGCGGAGTTGTCGGCGCCGGGGCGATGACGGTGCTCTGCGGCGGGTCGCTACGGACGTTGCCGCCACCGCCACCGCCGCCACAGGCGGTCAGGACGAGGCAGGAGGCGATGGTGGTTGCGAGTAGCGAGCGATTCATAGGTTTTGTCGATTCCAGTTATTGAGTGCGCCGCTACAGCTGTTTATTCAAATTTGGCGCAGAGGGTTCCAGCGCCGGAGATCACCAGCGAAGGCATTAATTTCACGCGTTATTCATTTCTTCAGCCGCTGCGCTTTCCGTCTCTTCGGAGTGCGCTCGCGGAGCATCCGGCAAATGTTTTCTGCATTGACCGAGTGCGTGCGAGATTGTTTAACGGCGCTATCCAGGAACTCTAAAACCTGAATGGACAGTTGCTATTCAGAGAAAACTTGCCGAAATAGACTTTGACGAGTTAATCCATAGTCAAAACAGATTGGCAGCGCAGTAACAGGCCTCACCGCGGATTGTTGTTAGAGCGAGCTCTACAATAGAGCATCACAAATCTCGAAGGGAGGCAATCATAAATGCGACGGCAGTCCCGGGTAATAGGGGAAACATATCGCGAATGTCGGTGGATCCCCTACCTGCGGTAGCGAATTCAAGCGCAAGTTAGCAGTTCTAACGGACTCAGGCGTTTGCTGTTTGATTCGGGTGAATTTTATTCAGCAATAAATAAAATACTACTGGGCGCCTCGCTGTTAAAATAGTATTTCGATACAGATATACTGAATGAGGTCGAGAGTTGCTGGTCATTGTGCGTAATCCGGCGGCCCGCGTGGGCTAAATTCACCAAAACCCGCATTTTTGCCTTGCACTGGAATTAGGCATTTGAAATAAATAACCCGACTATGCGTCACCTGCAACCGCCCCATGATCCGGTAAACGAATATCCGGTTAATTGGGTGGGGGATTTAATTCCGACACCCGCAGCTGTATTTCACGACAGCGCCGAGAAGATATGAAGGGTCTGAAGCGTTCCTGCTTGTGAGGGCTGACGCGGAGCTTGCCAAGACACAGCGGCACGCGATTGTGCCTGCGAGGTTGCATGCTGCGGCTGGCACGTACGCCCCATGCGTGGCCCTACCGTCCCAGACAGGGTGAAATTGCGGCGGCGCTACGCCTGCACGTGCACATGCGCATGCGCATGCGCATGCATCGGACCGGTCGCTGGTCATCCCCAAAGCCGGCGCGTTGCATATAAACCATTCAAAGTGCGCTGCTGGCGCTTCGAGCAATGGTCGCTATGCTCGCCGCGGATGAGCACTACATCGCCCGACGATCTGATCACGATGAAAGGGATCCTGCACGGCATTGGCTATACCGTGAGGGCCCGTCAGCTCGAAAGCCGCCGCGTGGTGCTGGAGATCTTGCAGGCAGGCGGGCGGTCCGTGCCGTTGACGGGTTCGCCCACCTTCGGTTCGCTGCAGGCGGCCGTGGACATCGGCAGCAAGCTGGCCGCGCAGTACATCGGCCAGCTGGTCAGCAAGTAGGCCTGCGGCCCTTGCCGCAGCCCGGCCACGCACGGGGTTAGCGCATGGTTTGCAGCATGCGGTGACTTGGTTGGTGGCCAGCCTGGTCAGTGATGCCGTGAAGTGAGCTGCGTGTGCGGTCATACACATCGTGCAATCGCCTTCACGCGGCCCTAGTCTCTGCCACAGCATGAGGGGGCAATGCGTCGCTGCTGTGCCAGATGGAGATGACGCTGCGTGACACAGGCAAAGAAAGACCCAGCATGCGCGGAGTAGCGCGCGTGTTCTGGCTGATGCAAGCGTTTGGCTGGTCGCTGTTCCTGGCAATTGCCTAACTTGCTCGGCCCAGCGAAGAAACCGTGTCCGAGGGCTGCAGCTGGCCGCAGTGGCCGGCTTGAGCGTGGGCGGGTTGCTGGGCAGCCTGCTGCTGGGCTGGCTATACCGCAAACTGCAAGCCGATGGTTATGGCGAAGTGCGTTGGCTGGCCTGCTGCTGGTTGTCAGCCTGCTGGCGGCGCTGGGCGTGGATCTGTCGGTCCATAGCGTGCTGCTGGGCTTGCGCGGATTTTCGCCGGGTTGATGGCGCTGCATGAGGCGCAACCGATGATCTTGGGCACGGCGCTGCTGTGGCCTGCCTACATCGCCTGGGGCTTGCTGTACCTGTCGATCAGCAGACAGACGCGCCTGGCCGGAAGCCACCCGCCACCAGAACGATCTGCGGCTGGCGCTCAAGGAGGTCCAGTTGCACCGTCTGCCCGGCCATATCAGCCTGCATTTCACCTTCAACACGCGCAACAATGCTGATGCCTGCGGCGCTGGTTGCTTCGCGCCAGCCTAGCCGGCAATGCTCAGTGCGGTGGCCAATACCATCATTGCAACTGACTTCATAAGCCTGCTCCTCCAGTGAATGAGGCTCAGACTGGGAGGGCAGCCATGCCGCGCCCAGCGATGCGTGACGTGCGGTCGAGGCGGGCATTGAGCGGTCGCCGCGGCGGATGAGCGGAGCGATCAGCGACGCGTTGCGCTGCGCTGCGCTCGCATGTACACCCCGCACTGTTCTGGCTGGCGCCATGCAGCCGAGTGATGCGTATCATCGACGCTACTCGCCGCCACGCCAACGCGCGATGCTGGTATCGAGCGCGACAACGCGGGCATGCGTTGCGAAGAGGTGTTGATCACAATACGCACCAGGCCGCGGTGATTTGCAAGGGCATCAACCGCCGAAACATCACGCTGTTCATCACACACAAGCTGGCAGCATCGGGGCACGTTTCGCCATTGCCACAATGAGTCCGCTATGAATTCAACAACCGTACCGGCCCGTCCCTGGGCTATCCACCCGTTCCACGCAGCCGTGCTTGGCGGTGTGTGGCCACTGTTTCTGGGTGCGTTGCTGAGCGACTACGCCTACTGGAGCAGCTATCAGATCCAGTGGAGTAATTTTGCATCCTGGCTGCTGGTGGGCGCGATGGTGCTGACCACTGTTGCGTTGGTATGCGCCATCGTCGCGCTGGTGCGCGGAAGCCGTAACCTGATCTACATCATTGCGCTCGGCGCCGCCTGGATCGTGGGCTTCTTCGATTGTCTGCATCACGCACGTGACGCGTGGGCGATCATGCCGGCCGCCCTGGCGCTGTCGGCAATTGCGACACTGTTCGCGTTGGTTGCAACCTGGGCGGGATTGTCCGGTCTGCGCGTAGGAGGTGCACGATGAAGCGTCAGACCACCAGTATCATCACGGTGTCCATTCTTGCCGCAGCGCTAGCCGCATGCGGCAAGGCACCCGAGCTCAATCAGCACGGTGCGACGCCAGAGTTACCCACGCCTGATCGTGGCTTGCTGCCCGACATGACCATCGCAGATCCGACGAGCTGGGGCGAGGGCAAGCCGACTGTGCCGGCAGGCTATCGCATCACTGCGATCGCCAAAGATCTCGGCATTCCCCGCCAGACGCTGGTGTTGCCCAATGGCGATATCCTGGTGGCAGAAGGCCGTGGCGGCGGCGCGCCAAACCTCAAGCCAAAGGATGTGATTGCCGGTCCGATCAAGGCCAAGGGCACCTCCAAGGCCAAGAGCGGCAACCGCCTGACCTTGCTGCGCGATGCCAATGGCGATGGCGTCTACGAGTTGAAGACGGTGTTTGCCGACAAGCTCAACGCACCTTACGGGCTCGCGCTGATTGGCAACGCGCTGTATGTGGCCAATCAAGATGCGCTGGTGCGCTTCGACTATCGTGAGGGGCAGACGCAAGCGAGCGGGGCACCCACCAAGGTCACCGACCTGCCGTCGGCGATCAATCACCACTGGACCAAGGCGCTCACCGCCAGCGCTGACGGCCGCTACCTGTATGTGGCCATCGGCTCAAACAGCAACATCACCGAGCGCGGCATGGCGGTCGAACTCGACCGCGCGCAGATCTGGCAGGTGGATGCCGCCACCGGCGCGCACAAGCCATATGCCACCGGCATCCGTAACCCGACTGCGCTGGCTATCCAGCCAGGCAGCGGTGCACTGTGGGCAGTCGTCAACGAGCGTGATGAAATCGGCCCCAACCTGGTGCCCGACTATTTGACCTCGGTGCGCGAAGGCGGCTTCTACGGCTGGCCATATAGCTATTGGGGCAAGAACGTGGATGCCCGCGTGATGCCGCAGGATCCGCAGAAGGTGGCGTCGGCGATCGTGCCGGACTATGCGCTGGGCTCGCATGTCGCCGCACTTGGCGTTGCGTTTTCGTCCAGCGCAATGGGGCCGAAATTCGCCGACGGTGTGTTTGTTGGTGAGCATGGCAGCTGGAATCGCGACCCGCCGGTTGGCTACAAGGTGGTGTTCGTGCCGTTCCGCGACGGCCGCCCGGCGGGCGACGCGATCGACTTCGTCTCAGGGTTCCACGGCGAAGATGGCAAGACCCGCGGCCGCCCGGTCGGCGTCACGGTCGACCCGCATGGTGCGCTGATCGTTGCCGACGATCTGGCCAACATCATCTGGCGCGTAACGCCAGAGACTGCGGCTGCTGCGTCAGCCACACCCGCTTCACCGCAGTAAGCAGAAGCGCGTTGTGCCGTTTCCGACCCCGGTCCTGCATGGTCCGGGGTCGGAACTGCATTGAGATGCTTCAGGTTGCTTCCACTGCTCGCCCTGTTTTCATGCTCTGAAATGCGATGTGTCTGATGTGACACGCACGCTCTGACCCACCGCCGACAGCAGGGCCATTAGCAGGCAGAGATTTCGACTTTCTTCGGCGCCTGCAGATTCGCTTGGGACCCGTGTTATCGGGCGAATGCCGCCGGGGTTTTCCATGCCAGTGCACGGTGGGAACGTTGCTCGCTATAGAACTTCCGCCACGCCTCGATTTTGCTCCGCGCATCGGCCAACGACAAGAACCAATGCGCGTTTAGACACTCCTGCCGCAGCCGGCCGTTGAAGCTTTCCACCATCGCGTTGTCCGTCGGCGTGCCACGCGGGGAAAAGTCCAGTTCCACACCGTTTTCGTATTCCCAGCGATCCATCACCTTACCGGCAAATCCACTGCCGTTATCCACCCTGATCGCTTCGGGCTTGCCTCGTTGAACAACCAAGCGTGCCACGGCTGCGGCGACATCGTCAGCGCGCAAGGATTGATCCACCACGATATCCGGGCATTCATGCGTGAAGTGGTCCAGCACCGGCAACAGCCGGAAGCGACGGCCGCCAAAAAACGCGTCACTGACGAAGTCCCTCCCCCATAACATGTTGGGCGCAATGGCCACCTTGATCGGTTGCCGCCGGCGGCGGCTCCTGCTGCGCTGGGGCCGACAATGCCGCAATGACAGGCCTTGTTCCTTGTAAATCTGATGCACCTGCTTAGGGTTGTCCCGCCAGCCTTCCCGGCCCAGCATCACCAGTACCCGCTCGCAGCCGTAATGGATCCGCGTCTGGGTGATCTCACGCATCCGCAGACGAATAGCGCTGCGGTCACGCGCCTTGGCCTCATAAGAAAAACGCCGAACGTGACATTGATTCCCAGCTCTGCCTGCTTGAGCGCGTACGCGATCTGCTCCTCGGTGGAACGGGACTTCTTCATCGCCTGACTCCTCATTGCCACAGGATCCCATGCGGGCGAAGTCTCTTCTTTACGCTGGCCCGGTTTATTGGGGTGGGTCACCGTTTAGTTGCTCGCGTGTTGTGACCCAACGCGCAGCGGGATAGCGCGAAATCGCCAGCCGCATGGACAAAGCCCGCGTGCTGGCACGTGCCGACAGCGTGCGCTGCCATTGTCACTGGCGTATGCGTCCAAGCCCATCACGCACACCCATACCTGCCATCCCGGCGTTCGATTTCATGTCGCCGGCAGCAGCGCACACGATACGCATCCGGTGCAAGGGATACGCCTTTGCCAAACCGCCGCTGCAACCGCAGCGCCAGCAACCATGCAGATCATCGGAGGCCGCATGTCCGTTCGCAGCAGCAGTCAGAAGTTCATTGCCAGGAATCGCGCGCCTCGCGTGCAGATCGAGTACGACGTCGAGATCTACGGCTCGCAGAAGAAAGTGCAGGTTCCGTTCGTCATGGGTGTGTTGTCGGATCTGTCCGGCGCCAATACGGAAAGCCTGCCGGCGCTGGAAGCACGCGAGGCAGTGGAAATCGATGTCGACAATTTCGATAGCCGGCTGCGTGCCATGCAACCGCGCGTGGCAATGAGCGTTTCCAATACCCTCACCGGCAGCGGCGAGTTACCTGTCGATATCACCTTCGACAGCCTGGACGATTTTTCGCCTACCGCCGTCGTGAAAAAGGTGGCACCGCTGGCCGAGCTGCTGGAAGCGCGTACCCAGTTGGCCAATCTGGGCACCTACCTCGACGGCAAGGCCGGTGCTGAGCGCCTGATCGCCGATGCGATCAAGGATCCCACCCTGCTGCGCTCGCTGGTCGCGGCCCCCAAGTCGAAGGATGAGTAACCTCATGGCGACCCAAAATTCCGCTGCCCAAGACCTTACCGACGCCCAGCCGCAGACCACGCAGTCCGACGACTTTGCGGCTCTGCTGAACCGTGAATTCCGCCCGCGCAGCGAACGCGCTGGCGAAGAAGTGCGACTGGCTGTGCGTACCTTGGCCGAGCAGGTGCTGGAGCGCAGCGACATCATCAGCGATGACGTTGCGCAGACCATCAATGCGTATGTCGCCGAGATCGACCGCAAGATCACCGAGCAACTCAACCTCATCCTGCACGCCGCGCAATTCCAGGCGCTGGAGGGTGCATGGCGCGGACTGCATTATCTGGTCAGCAACACCGAATCGGACACGCAGTTGAAGATCCGCGTGCTCAATGTGTCCAAGAAGGAACTCGCCAAGAACCTTAAGCGCTTCAAGGGGACCGCCTGGGACCAAAGCCCGGTGTTCAAGAAAATTTACGAAGCCGAATACGGCCAGCTGGGTGGCGAACCCTACGGCTGTTTGATTGGCGATTACCACTTCGACCACAGTCCGCAGGATGTCGACACGCTGCGCGGCATCAGTCAGATTGCCGCCGCCTCGCATGCGCCTTTCATCGCCGCTGCGGGTCCTGGGTTGATGGGCATGGAAAGCTGGAGCGACCTGTCCAACCCGCGCGATCTGGCTAAGATTTTTTCCACCCCCGATTACGCGGCTTGGCGTTCGTTGCGTCAAAGCGAGGATGCCAAGTACCTGGCGCTGGCCATGCCACGCACACTGGCGCGGCTGCCGTATGGAGCCAAGACCGATCCGGTGGAAGCGTTCGACTTCGAAGAAGACACCCAGGGCGCCGATTCGTCCCGCTACACCTGGCAAAACGCCGCCTACGCGATGGCGGTCAACATCAACCGCTCCTTCAAGCAGTACGGTTGGTGCACCCGCATTCGCGGCGTGGAGTCGGGTGGGGCGGTGGAAGGCCTGCCGACGCATACCTTCCCGGCCGACGATGGCGGTGTCGACATGAAGTGCCCGACCGAGGTTGCCATCACCGACCGCCGTTCGGCCGAACTCGACAAGATGGGCTTGATGCCGCTGGTGCATCGCAAGAACACCGACATGGCTGCCTTCATCAGCGCGCAGTCGCTGGGCAAGCCCGAGGAATACGACGACCCGGACGCCACCGCCAATGCAGCGCTGAGCGCACGCTTGCCGTATATGTTCGCCTGCTGCCGCTTCGCGCATTACCTGAAGTGCATCGTGCGCGACAAGATCGGCTCATTCAGCACGCGCCAGCAGATGCAGAGCTGGTTGACCGACTGGGTGATGAACTACGTCGACGGCGATCCGGCCAATTCCAGCGAAGAAACCAAGGCGCGTAAGCCATTGGCCGCTGCCGAAGTGGTCGTCGAAGAGGTCGAGGGCAACCCGGGCTACTACACCTCAAAGTTCTTCCTGCGCCCGCATTACCAGCTTGAAGGCCTGACGGTATCGCTACGCCTAGTCTCGCGCTTGCCATCGGCGCAGGCCGCCTGATCGGCCACAGGCGTCGCTTTCAAACACGAATGACCTGCGGCTGACAACGCCGCGGGATCGGCTTCCCCTTCCTGCACCACCCATCACTGGAGAAGTTCCATGGCTTTCGATATGCATCTCAAATTTGGCTCGGGCGACGTCGAGATCAAGGGCGCGTCCAACCATTCCAAGCACAAGGACGAAGTGCCGATCATTGCCTGGTCGTGGGGCACCAGCAACACCGGCAACCTGCACACCGGCGCCGGGTATGCGGCCGGCGGCAAGGCCAATGTGCAGGATATTTCCATCACCAAATACGTCGATAGTTGCTCCAACGCATTGCTCAATGCGTGTTGCACAGGCGCACGTGTGGATTCGGCCACGCTGTACGTCACCAACGCCACCGGCGAGCAGTCAGACTACGTGACGATCGAACTCAGCGAAGGCGTGATGATCACCTCGGTGTCCACCGGCGGCAGCGGTGGCGAAGACCGTCTGACCGAAAACGTGACCCTGCATTTCGGCAAGTTCAAGTATTCGTTCCAGCCGCAGGACGACAAGGGCAAGAAGCAGGGCGGCACCAAGGACTTCACTTTCAACATGCAGGAAGTGAAGAAGTCCTGAGCCCCACGCATCCCCCAACCGGAGCGCCGCTGCCGATGTCTGCTGTCCATCCCGAACATGCCTGCGCCCGCCTGCTCAAGGCGGGCGACCCGGCGCAATCGTTGGCCACCGCCAAAGACTGGGTGCGGCAGTGCCCGGCCGATGCCGAAGCACGCATCGGGCTGTTCCAACTGCTGGCGGTGGCCGGAGAGTGGCAGCGCGCGCAACAACAACTGTGCCTAGCCGCGCAGTTGGACCAGAGTTGGGGCGGCGTGGTGGCTGCGTATGTGCGCATCCTCGACGCCGAATTGGAACGCGAACAGGTACTGGCCGGCCAGATGATGCCGCTGATGCCGGGTCAGGTGCTGCCGTGGCAGCACGATCTGCTGCAGGCACTGCAGCATGATCGCGACGGCGAATCAGGGCATGCAGCGCGACGGCGTGCCCTGGCGCTTACGCAAGCCGATGCCATCGCTGGCCACATCGATGGCCAGCGTTTCGACTGGCTGGCCGACGCCGATCCGCGTTTTGGTCCGTGCCTTGAGGTCATCCTCGAAGTGGGCTACGCCTGGGTGCCGTTCGTCCAATTGCGCAGCCTGCGCTTCGAAGCGCCGACTACGCTGCGCGACTTGCTATGGCAGTCGGTCGACGTCCAATGGCATGACGGCACGCGCAGCCGTGGCGTGGTGCCGTGCCGTTATCCCGATAGCCAACACAGCGAGGAGGGCGCGATCCGCCTCGGCCAGCGCACCGAATGGGAGGGCGAGGAGTTGTCCGCATGCGGTCTGGGGCAACGCCTGCTGGCTGGCAGCGAGGACGACTACCCGGTGCTCGACATCCGCCACATTGCATTCGACACCGCCGCGGTGGAAGCGCCATGGCCGAACTGACTCAACAAGAGCGTTTGCAGCCATCGCTGCTGGACCGATTGATCGACGACCGCCGGCACGAACTGGCGGAAAGCCGCGACGCACGGGCGATCAGTCCAGCCAAGCTGCGCGACTGCGTCATGCGCGACCTGGCCTGGCTGCTCAATTGCACACGCCATTGGCATGAGGATGCGCTGCAGGATTATCCGCATGTCGCCAGCTCGGTGCTCAATTACGGCATCCCGGACCTGGCCGGCGCACGGCTGGCGGGGCTGGACGTGATCGAACTGCAGAACCGCATCCGTACAGCGATTGTGGCGTTCGAACCGCGCCTGGCTGCAGCCAGCCTGCAGGTCACCGCGAAAGTGGATACCGGGCGCATGGACCGCATGTCGCTGTCATTTGTCATCGACTCCGAACTGTGGGCACAGCCGCTGCCGTTGGCGCTGTATTTGCGTACCGATCTCGACCTGGAAACCGGTCGATTCAATCTGTCTTCCGGAACCCGCTAAGTCATGGACCCGC
The DNA here is from genome assembly GCF_000277895.2 of Xanthomonas vasicola pv. musacearum NCPPB 4379. Taxonomy (NCBI): domain Bacteria; kingdom Pseudomonadati; phylum Pseudomonadota; class Gammaproteobacteria; order Lysobacterales; family Lysobacteraceae; genus Xanthomonas; species Xanthomonas vasicola. The sequence goes on from NZ_CP034655.1 coordinate 2,324,232, forward strand.
GCCTGCTCCATCACTACAACCGTGAGTTGCAGCATGTGCGCGAGATGGGTGCGGAGTTCGCGCAGGCGTATCCGAAAGTGGCGGGCCGGCTCGGGATGAGCGGCATCGACTGCGCCGACCCTTATGTCGAACGTCTGCTGGAAGGATTTGCGTTTCTCTCCGCGCGCGTGCAACTCGAGCTGGAAGCCCAGCAACCGGTATTCGCGCAGCACCTGACGGAAATGCTCTATCCACATTTTCTGTCGCCGGTGCCGTCGATGGCCGTGGTGGAGTTGCAACCCGAGCAAGGCGAGGGTATCGGACCAGCGGGGCATGTGGTGCCGCGCGGCAGCGCGCTGCGCTCGTTGATCGGGCATGGCGACCGCACCGCCTGCGAATACCGAACCGCGCACACAGTGACGCTTTTGCCGCTGCGCCTGACCGCTGCAAGCTACCTGGCCTCGCCAGCAGCGCTGGCCACGCTCGGTGAGCCGGTCGAGCCGCGCGCGCGCGCCGGCTTGCGTCTGGTGTTTAACGTGCATGCCGGGCTGCGCTTGGACATGCTGGCGCTGGACACATTGCCGATCTTCATTACCGGCGCCGATGGGCTGGCTGGCACCCTGTACGAACAACTGCACGCCAATGCGTTGGGATTCGTGGTGCGTGCCCGTTCCGCGGATGGGCAGGTGCTCACTCGCACGTTCGGCCCCGAGCATCTGCAGCCGCAGGGCTTCGATGACGAGCAAGCGCTGCTGCCGCGCAGCGAACGCTCTTTCAGCGGCTATCGCTTGCTGCAGGAATACTTCGCTTGCCCCGAGCGTTTTCTGTTTGCGGCATTCGATGGGCTGTCGCAGGTGCTGACGCGAGCGGCGTGCGCCGAATTCGAGATTCTGGTGTGGTTCGATCGCAGCGTCGAGCGGCTCGATAACGCGGTGGATGCAAGTAACTTCCGCCTGCATTGCACTCCGGCGATCAACCTGTTCCCACGGCGCGGGGACCGCATCCATCTGCATCCCGGCATCGCCGAGCACCATGTGCTGGCCGACCGCACGCGGCCGATGGATTTCGAAATCCATGGCGTGGAGCAGGTCGAAGGCTTCGGCGATGGCAATGCGCCGATGCAGCGTTTCGAGCCGTTCTATGGCGCGCAGCCGCGCAGCTGGCACGAGCGACGCTCGGCGTTCTATGCGCTGCGACGGCAGCCGCGGCGGCTGTCAACGGGACAGCGTCGTACCGGGCCGCGCTCGAGCTATGTCGGCAGCGAGGTGTTCCTGTCGCTGGTCGATGGCGAACAGGCGCCGTATTCGCACCAACTGCGGCAACTGGGCATGCAGCTGTGGTGCAGCAATCGCGATCTGCCCCTGCATATGCCGGTGGGCAAATCCAGCACCGATTTTATGCTCGACGAGGGCGGCCCGGTAGCCTCGATCCGTTGCGTGGCTGGCCCAACGCGACCGCGTTCGGGCGTGACTGCCGGCGATACGCGTTGGCGCCTGATCAGCCATCTGCAGTTGAATTATCTCTCGCTGCTGGATGCCGGCGACGACGGCGCTACCGCATTGCGCGAGATGCTCACGCTGTACCACGACCCGCACGATGCCGCAGCGCGGCGACAGGTGGATGGCGTACGCCGCATCGCCTCGCGCCCGATCGTACGGCGCATTCCGGTGCCGGGCCCGGCCACCTATGGCCGCGGGCTTGAGATCACCTTGACCTGCGACGACGCGGCCTTTGAAGGGCAGGGCGTCTACCTGCTTGCCTCGGTGCTGCGGCATGTATTTGCGCGCCAGGCATCGCTCAATTCCTTTACCGAAACCGTGCTGTGCACGCTCGAACGCAACGAGGTCGCTCGATGGCCAGCCCATCTCGGCAATCGGCCGATCCTGTAGCGCTGTTCGCGCGGCTGGATGCGCAACCGCAGGACTTCGAGCTATTCGAAGCACTGCGGCGGCTGGAGTGCGCGCATCCGACGCAACCGCGTCTGGGCCAGGCAGCACGGCCGCTGGAGGAGCCGGTGCGTTTGGGCCAGCGCGCCTCGTTGGTATTTCCTCCTCGCGACATCGACAGCGTGCACGCTGGCGTTGACGGTCGACCGCCAACTCTGCGCACGCTGTCGCTGGGCTTGTTCGGCCCGCATGGCGCGCTGCCGTTGCACCTGACAGAGCACGCCATCGAACGCGAGGGCGCTGGCGATCCTACCTTTACGGCCTTTGCCGACATTTTTCACCATCGCATGATTGCGCTGTGGTATCGCGCCTGGGCCGATGCGCGACCCACCGTGCAGATGGACCGCCCAGGCGATGACCGCTTCGGCACGCGGCTGGATGCGTTAACCGGTGTGCACCAACCTGCGTTGCGTGGCCGCGATGCGATGCCGGTCGCTGCACGCCGCCACTTTGCCGGCCGCTTCGTTGCCCAGGCGCGCAATGCGGAAGGTTTGCGCGCCGTGTTGATCGGCCTGTTCGACATCCCGGTGCAGGTGCAGCAGTTCATTGCCAACTGGCTGCCGTTACCCGAGGACGGACGGCTGCGGATGGGCCGTGCCGCCGCGCGCATCGGGCGTGATGCCACGCTTGGCGCATCGGCGCGCAATGCGCAACATCGCTTCCGCTTGCGTCTTGGCCCGCTGGATATCGCCCGTTATCGCGAGTTCCTGCCCGGTAGCGATGCGCTTGCCATGCTCACTGCCGCCGTGCGCGGCTACGTCGGTGACGAGCAGGCCTGGGACTTGCAACTCGTGCTGGCGCGCGAAGACGTCCCGCTGCCAGTCCTGGGGCAGGGCCAACGCATCGGCCTGTCGTTGTGGCTCGGCCACTATCGCCACTCGCTCGATGCCGACCAACTCGTGCTAGCGGCGCCCTGACGCATTCTCAGTTCCAATTTCTGGAGTTTTCATGGCAGACATCAGTCGCGCCGCTTTGTTCGGCAAGCTCAACAAAACCACCTATCGCGGTATCGAATCGGCCACTGCGTTCTGCAGGCTACGTGGCGACCGCGAAGTGGAACTGCTGCACTGGCTGCATCAGTTGCTGCAGGCGCAAGACGGCGACTTGCACCGCATCGTGCGCCGTTTTTCGCTGGATGCGTCGCGGCTTGCACAGGACCTGACCGCGGCGCTCGATCGCCTGCCGCGCGGCGGCGGCGGACACTTCGATCTGTCGGCCAGCGTGGAGGAGGCAGTGGAGCGCGCCTGGGTGCACTGCACGTTGCGTTACGGACGGCAACGCATCCGTGGCGGCGATCTGCTCGTGGCGATCCTGCACACGCGCAGCCTGCGTAACGGGTTGCTCGCGATGTCGAGCGAGTTCGGCAAGCTGCGCGCGGAAACACTGGCGGACGATCTGGATGACATCGTCGCCGGTTCTCCGGAGGAGGATGCCAGCGACCTTGCGACGGCTGTCGCCCCCGTTGGAACTGGTGCAACAGGGGGTGCTGCGGCGCTTGCGCTGTATACGGTCGACCTCACCGCACAAGCGCGCGAGGGCAAGCTCGACCCGATCATCGGCCGCGACGATGAGATCCGCCAAGTCGTCGACATCCTGATGCGTCGCCGCCAGAACAACCCGATCCTGGTTGGCGAAGCCGGCGTCGGCAAAACCGCGGTGGTGGAAGGGTTCGCGCAACGCATCGCGCGCGGTGATGTGCCGCCCGCGTTGAAGAAGGTGCAACTGCGCACGCTGGACGTGGGCCTGTTGCAGGCCGGCGCCAGCATGAAGGGCGAATTCGAGCAGCGCCTGCGCGCAGTCATCGACGAAGTGCAGGCCAGCCCCAAGCCGATCATCCTATTTGTGGATGAAACCCACACCCTGGTCGGCGCCGGTGGCGCGGCCGGCACCGGCGATGCGGCCAATCTGCTCAAGCCGGCACTGGCGCGCGGCACGCTGCGCACGGTGGGTGCTACCACCTTCGCCGAGTACAAGAAGTACATCGAAAAAGACCCCGCGCTGACGCGGCGCTTCCAGGCCGTGCAGGTCGACGAACCGGACGAAGCCAAGGCCGTGCGCATGATGCGTGGTGTCGCCTCGACGATGGAACAGCACCACCGCGTGCAGATCCTCGACGAGGCACTGGAAGGGGCGGTCAAGCTCAGTCACCGCTACATCCCGGCGCGGCAACTACCTGACAAGTCGGTGAGCCTGCTCGACACCGCCTGCGCGCGTGTCGCGGTGAGCCTGCATGCCACGCCTGCGGAAGTGGAAAATAGCCGCCGCCGCATCGAATCGCTGGAGACCGAACATGCCATCATCGAGCGCGAGCGTGCGATTGGCGTCGTGGTGGAGGAGCGTGCTGCCGTTTGCGCCAGCCTGCTGGAAAGCGAGCACGGCCGCCTGCGCGAGCTGGAACAGCGCTGGGCCGCCGAGAAGGTATTGGTCGATGAACTGTTGTCGCTACGCGCCCGACTGCGTGGTGGCAACGCGCCGGTGGAAGGGACCGGCAGTGCGTTGGAAGTCAATGCGGGACACATAGCGATCGGCAACACTGCCGTGATCGAAGCGCCCGTACACGTGGATCGCGACACGCTATTAGCGCGTCTGCAATTGGTACAGGCCGAACTGGCGGCACTACAGGGCCAATCGCCCCTGATCCTGCCCACGGTGGATTACCAAGCCGTGGCCGGGGTGGTCGCCGACTGGACCGGCATCCCGGTCGGGCGGATGGCGCGCAATGAAATCGACACCGTGCTGCGCCTGCCCGAACTACTGGCCAAGCGCGTGATCGGCCAGGACCATGCCATGGAGATGATCGCCAAGCGTATCCAGACCAGCCGCGCCGGCCTGGACAACCCGGACAAACCGATCGGCGTGTTCCTGCTCGCCGGCACCTCCGGCGTCGGCAAGACCGAAACCGCGCTGGCCCTGGCCGAAACCTTGTACGGCGGCGAGCAGAATCTGATCACCATCAACATGAGCGAGTACCAGGAGGCCCACACCGTCTCCTCGCTCAAGGGCGCACCGCCGGGTTACGTCGGCTACGGCGAAGGTGGTGTGCTCACCGAAGCGGTACGCCGTAAACCGTATTCGGTGGTGTTACTGGATGAAGTGGAAAAAGCCCACCCCGACGTACACGAATTGTTCTTCCAGGTCTTCGACAAGGGCTGGATGGAAGACGGCGAAGGCCGCCGTATCGACTTCCGCAACACCTTGATCATCCTGACCAGCAACGCTGGTACCGATCTGATCGCCAGCCTGTGCAAGGACCCGGAACTGATGCCGGATCCCGAAGGCATGGCAAAGGCCATTCGCGAGCCGCTGTTGAAGGTCTTTCCGCCGGCGTTGCTCGGGCGGCTGGTGGCGATTCCGTATTACCCACTGAGCAACGCCATGCTCGGCCAGATCGTGCGGCTGCAGTTGAACCGCATCAGGAAGCGGATCGAGGAGCGCTACAGGATTCCGTTCGAGTACGACGATTCGGTGGTGGAGTTGGTGGTCTCGCGGTGCACCGAGAGCGAGTCGGGTGGACGGATGATCGATGCGATTTTGACTAACTCGATGTTGCCGGAGATCAGTCGGGAATTGCTGGTGAGAACGATCGCTGGCGAAGAGTGCTTTCGGGTAAAGGTGTGCGTTGCGGAGAGTGGGCTCATCCATGACTTCGGCTAGTCGAACAAGACAGCCAAACCTGTGGCTGTCACTGATGGATGTCGCCGACGCATGCCGCGCCACTCGTTATGTCAAGGCTGCTCAATAATTACAAGACGAGCCCCAAATTTGCTTATCGGAGCTGTATTCGTGGAAAAGGAAAAACTAGAAAAATTCATCAACAATATTACGCCACCTCCGGGAAAGGAGAACGCTGTTTCGCTATCGCTGAGGATGCTGCGCGATGACATCTTCAACCAATACTACCTGAAATATGACGAATTGCCGGTTACATACCGGCACGCCTGGAATACAGTCGTGCTGCATCGAATGGCCAATATGAAAGTCCAAGCGGGCTTAGCCGTCACCGTACAGAAGATGAAGCTTGCCTGGGCAGAATTTGCCAAAGACGGGCTGATCAATATCGGAAAGATCCACTTCGGGCAGATCCGGGTCGCCGGCAACTTTGCTGGTTCCGGCAACGTCAACCAGAAGGCCATCCTTGGATTTCCACAGGAAATTACCGGTCGACCACTCAAGGTCTATGCGAACGATATCCGCGCGACCGACCTCGGCGGCACAGGTGTCGGCGCCGATCGGATTCCAGTACAGATATTCCTCCGCGGCGAAACTTGGATCGCCACGAACAACCGCGGTTATGCCGTGCACTGCATGGCTGGCGTGATGCCTCTGCGGATCTGGCCCCACGAGGAGACGGTCGACGAGCGAAACCGCCTTCGCGAGTGTTGGGATGCCAAAGGCATCCGCTACCTGGAGGGCGTGCAGGAGCGCCTGAGTGTGGTTCCCAGGACGTTGCCCTCCACGGAGATGCCGCTGACCAATGGGCCCAACGACACCGTCATCGCAAAGGTGGTGACCGTCCCGGAGCACTTCACCATCTTAAACACTGCAGGATGAACGCACTGGCCTGCATCGCGCCAGATCCTCTGGAGCCTGTAGGTGAGGCAGTTGCGGAGTCACACGGATGAGTGAGTCCCTGTAAACCCCCAAGAAGCCATCCGCTCATGCCGCTACAGCGCCTGATGGTTGATGCCGCCAACCAGAGTGCAGATCTTAAGGTCCGGCACTGGCATGGCTTGCGGCAGTACTTGGTGAAAAGATGAGCACCATGAGGTCGAAAAGCAACGAACGCTGCACGCACATCAACGCATCGGCACACGCCGGGATGGTGGCGCGGTGCGCCACTCGCCTCACGAGGATGCAGCGCATGCCCGAACGCTGGCCTCCAATGCCTGCGCTTACATGCGTTCGCCGATGCACGCGATATCCATCAGGGCGATAGGCTAGCACTGTAATGCGCTGTATCGAGTGGTATCGCGCATCCATCCAACGCATGCGACTCGGGCCAGCATATTGGTTGGGCAGATGCGTGGCATCGCCATGTTTGATTTCCCCGATCGACGTGCTCCTTGTCAAATCATCCATCGGCGTTCGGTGCCTAACGGGATCCGCAGTGCGGCCGCCGCTGGCGACGCACGCCCCACAGTAGGCACGCCCTAACGGCACGAGGCTTTGCATGACTACATCAGCTCTGAGTCGGGAAGAATTCGATGCGCTGGCGGTTGTTGCCAAGGCGCGTCGGAATCTGCTGTTCCAGACCTTCAACGGCACCGGCCTGAGCGTTGGCAAACGCGGCTACGCGTCCGGTAACGCATTCGGGACCGGCGTGGCGATCTACGAATTCAAGGACGGTCTTAACTTGCAAGCGCAACACCTCAGTTGAACTTGAAAAATTCCTCTTCCAATGCGTGATTGAGGGGGACGATCGTGCTTTTCCCCGTTTCCGCAAACGACGATTCGCAGAAATCAAGGAGTTATTAGAATGCCAAACCTGACAAAGGTCCGTTACGACATCAACAGCCCCAATGGCGCGGTCAGTGCGTGCCTGAGGAAAAAGCGCGAAGTTGTCAGGTCGCGGGACGACGGAGGCATCAACGGTATCGGTCCTTACTCCTGCTGTTCATTTGTGACTTATATAAGGAACGGAAGCGACACCACCGACAACGTGTTCGGCAACAGCCGCATCCGCATCCCGTTCAAGGTCAATGGGGTAGATGTCGCGAATGCCTGCGCACACGGGGAGCTGACCGCGCTGTGGAACGCCATCGCCGACGAACCTGGCATTCCGACGATTGTGGAAATGTACATAGAGATGTCGCCTTGCGAAAAATGTCAGGCTGCTTTGAACAACCTTCTAAAGCCCGGACAGGAAATTTTCTATTCCTTCGACCACCCGGGGGAGGTCGAGGCCTGGAAGGATGCAGCTAAGCATCTGTGCGCATGATGCCTGCGACTGGGAACCGGATCTGATCCGTTGCGGCTGCGTGCCTGGCGTCGAGGCGATGCCATGGCGTGGGCGGGAAGACCTACTCGTCGCCGGTATGTGTGGCATCGCGATTTTCGATTTCCTGCGCGCCAGGGCAGCCGGCAAAGTCATCGCATGCCATCGACCTCTGCGCCTATGTACCGCAAGACCACTCTGGGAGCCTAAGCCATGGCCCACGCCATTACCCTGCAGTCGCCGCTGGGCAAGATGCTGCGCTTTGTGCGGATGAGTGCACACGAGGAGCTGGGGCGCCCGTATGCGTTCGCATTGCACGGCATCAGCCGCGATGTGGCAATCGACTTGCGCGCTCTGTTGGGCAAGCCGATGGCGGTCAAGCTCACTTCACCGCAGGGCTATGTGCGGCATTACCACGGCATTGTCGCCGAGGCCGAGCAGACCGGTTTCGAGCAGATCGAGGGGCTGCGCTATGCGACGTATGCGTTCTCGCTGGTGCCCAAACTTTGGTTGCTCAGGCAGCGCCGCGACTGCCGCATCTACAAGAACAAGAGCGTACCGGAGCTGGTGCGCGCGTTGCTCGCAGAGGTCGGCTGCACCGACGTCAAGCTGCGCCTGAGCGCCAGCTACAAGCCGCGCGAATACTGCGTGCAGTACCGCGAGAGCGCGCTGGACTTCATCAGCCGCTTGATGGAGCAGGAGGGCATCTACTACTACTTCGAACACAGCGCCAGCACGCATACGCTGGTGCTGGCCGACAGTCTCGGCGCGCACGAATCCTCTGCGCCGTTTGCACACATGCCTTATTGCCCGCCTGGACAGAAGGGCAGCCGGATGAAGGACGCGATCACCGATTGGTCGCTGGCGCGCAGCGCGCACAGCACGCGCGTGCGCCTGGACGACTACGACTATCTCAAACCCAAGGCTTCGCTGCGGGTGGAAGAGACACCGGCCGAGTCTTCCGGACCGGCGCTGGGTGAGCTGGATGTGTTCGACTACCCCGGCGAGCATCTCGATGTCGCGGCCGGTCGTCGTCACGCGCAGGTGCGTGCCGAGGCGCTCAACGTGGCGCAAGCGCAGTACCAGGGTTGCACCGATGCCTGCGGTTTGCAGGTGGGCGCATTGTTCAAGCTGCGCGACTTTCCGCTGGCCGAGCACAACCAGGAATATCTGGTGACCAGCGCCGACACCGAACTGGTTGAAGTAGATTATGTGTCCGGTGGCGAGACGGTTGCCGAGCCGTTTGCGTCCACTTTCCGTGCGCTACGCAGTCGGCAGCCGTTTCGCACCCCGCAGACCACGCCGCGTCCGAGTATTGCCGGGTTGCAGACCGCGGTCGTCGACGGCAACAAGGCCGAGGATATTGCGGTCGATCAGTACGGCCGTGTGCAGGTGAATTTCTTCTGGGGTCCGCCGGGAACGCCAAACGCCGTCTGCTCGTGCCCGGTACGCGTGGCGCAGTCATGGGCGGGCAAACGCTGGGGCGCGCAGCACATTCCGCGTGTGGGCCAGGAGGTGGTGGTGAGCTTTCTGGAAGGCAATCCGGATCGTCCGCTGATCATCGGCAGCGTCTACAACGCCGACCAGATGCCGCCGTATGCACTGCCCGAGCACCGCACCCGCAGCGGAGTGAAGAGCCGCAGCTTGTTGGGCGGCGCCGAGGACTACAACGAGATCCGTTTCGACGACAAGAAGGGCAACGAGGAGCTGCTGCTGCATGCGCAGCGCGATCTGCGCCACGAAGTGGAGAACGACCATTTCGTCACTGTCGATCGCAACGAGACCGCCGAGGTCAAACGCGAACGCAGCCACACCGTTGGCGGCAACGACCGTCTTGACGTGGGCAAGGCGCTGCGCATCCAGGCCGGCAGCGAGATCGAGCTGGTGACCGGCATGGCCCGCCTGCAGCTGAAGGCCAGCGGCGAGATCGTGCTCAGCGGCACCCGGCTCACGCTCGATGGACGCGTCAGCGTCGGCATCCAGGGCGGCGTCAGTGTCGATGTCAGCGCGATGGCCAACCTGACCCTGCGCTCGAATGCGTCGGTGCTATTGCAATCCAACGCCGTGACCACCGCGCGCGCCAACGCCGCGCTGCTATTGCAGTCGTCCGGTCCGGCCGTGCTCAAGGGCACTCCGCCCATCATCGCCTGAGGACCGCCATGTTGCAGATTCTTCCCGCCGCGCGGCAGATGCGGCTCTCACCCTGCGCGCATGCCGCCCTGGCGCCGGACATGGCGCCGGAGACTGCCGTGCGCGAATTGCTGGCGCGCGGGCTTGCCCAGGACGCGTTGCCGTTGGCGTTGCGCTTGTTGCCCAGGCCGTATGCGGTGGCGTGGTTGTGCCAGTGCATGCGCGCGCAAACGCTCAGCGGCCACGACAGCGAAGGTCTGCGGTTGGCGCAGGCGTGGGTGCAGCAGCCGGGCCCCAGCCAGCGCGAGAGCGCACGCGCATTCGCTGCCGACGACGACTATCAATCGGTCGGCGCCTGGCTGGCGGCGGCCGCGGCCTGGAGCGATGGCAGCCTGAGCGAGGAGGACGGCCCGCCGGTGGCCGATCACCTGACCGCGGCGGCGGCCGTGGCGGCGTTGCTGCATCTGGCTGGGCGCGAGCCTGCAACCTTCGAAGCGCAATTGGTGCGCTGGAGCGAAGATGCCGCACGGCTGCTGTCCGGATTGCGCGTGCGCGAGCGTACGCCATGAGCGCGGTGTCACCCCGGCTGACGCTGACGGTTCGCGATGCGCAGACGGTGTCGGGCAGCACGCAAGCGCAGGCCAGCTTCGCGGCAGAAGGCGGGCGCATCGGCCGCGACGCCTCCTGCGACTGGGTGCTGGAAGGCGAAGGCGTATCGCGCCTGCATGCCAGCGTGCGCCATCTCGATGGCATGTATTTCATCGAGGATCACAGCACCAACGGTGTCCTGCATAACGGCGTGCCGCTGCGTGCCGGCTTCCCGGTGCCGCTGCATGCCGGCGACGCCTTGCGCATCGATGCCTTCGAGATCGACGTGGCGGTGGAAGGCGCAGGCGTCACCGCTGTTCCGGCGGCCACGCAGACCTGGAATCACGCCGAGCCGTGGACACTGTCGCCGACGCCACCACCGCAGCCATCCCAGCAACCGCCGCTGGAGCGCGAGCGCGATGTGTTTGCCGAACTTGGGGCAGCGTCGACGCAACCGGCCGACACCGACCCGCTGGCCTTGTTCGCCACTTCGTTCACGCTGGCCGGCAGCCAGGGCGATGCGGCGGCGTTCGGGCTGGGGCATGCGCCGGCAACGGCTGACGCCTACCGTGCCCCCGTGGCCGTGTCGGCTGCCGCTGGCGTCGTGTTGCCCGAGCATTGGGATCTGACACGCAGCGAATTCGCGCTGCCGCCGGCTATCGATGCAATCGCGGCCGTGCCAACGCCGTTGCAGCCCGCGCCAGTTTCCATCGTCGCCGCGGCGCCAGCACCGACACCGGCGCCAATGCCAATGCCGGCCTCGGCAAGCGAAGTCGCGCCGGCATCGACGTCCGCTGCGATCCCCGACGCGGCGCAGCCGGTCGTCGCACAGTCGCCGGATGCACCCGAACTGCCTGCGCTGTTCGCCGCCATGACCGCAGGCCTGATGGATGTATTGCGCGCACGCGCCGAGCTGAAGAACAGCCTGCGCCTGCCGGTCACGCTGATCCAGCGCACGGAGAACAATCCCCTCAAGTTCGCCGCCACCGTGGACGAAGCGGTCGCTCGCCTGTTGGCGCCAGCAGGCCCCGGCTATCTGACCGGTGCGGCTGCGATCGACGAAGCCATGGAAGACATCGGGCGTCACCAGGTGGCCTTGCTGGCCGGCATGCGTGCGGCCTTCGAGCATGTGTTCACCCAGTTCGATCCGGCGCGCTTCGAGGCAGACGCCGCCGGCCATTCCGCGCTCGCCGCCTGGGGCAATCGGCCCTGGCGACGCTACGCGCAGCACTACCGCGAGCTGCTCGGCGATGCTGACGAGCGCTTCCGCCGCCTGTTCGGCGAAGAGTTCGCCCGCGCCTACGAACAACAGCTGGCCCGCGCCAAGACGCAGGCCCAACCCGCAGACGGCGACCGAGCATGACCCCCTACAACAAGGTGATCTGGAGCGAGGGCCTGTTCCTGCGCCCGCAGCACATGCAACAACAGGAGCGCTATCTCGAGCGCTACATGGAACTGCAGGCCGGTGCGCTGCGGCCGCATGCGTGGGGATTCAGCCAATTGGAGTTGGAGCCGGAACTGCTTGCCATCGGCAAGCTCGGCATCCGCCGCGCCCGCGGTTGCTTTCCTGACGGCACGCCGTTTTCCATTCCCGATCGCGATCCGGCGCCGCCAGCCTTGGACGTGCCGGCCAACTGCCGCGACCAGGTGGTGAGCCTGGCGCTGCCGCTGCGCGCAACCGCCCAACCCGATAGCGCCTGGCCTGATGGCGATGGCAGCCGGCTGGCGCGGTATCGCGTGGGCGAAGCGGAAGTCGGCGATGCCTCCGGCAGCATCGCCGGCACCGTGCTGCTGGAAGTGGGCGTGCTGGCCAGTCGCCTGCGCCTGCAGTCCGAACCGGGCGAAGGGCTGGTGGAGGTGCCGATGGCGCGCATCGTCGAATGCCGCGCCGATCGACGGGTGATTCTCGATGACCCCTTCATCCCGACCGCCAGCCGGATCGAAGGCGCAGCGCGCCTATCTACGCTGCTGGCCGAGTTGCTCGGGCTCTTGCACCAGCGCGGCCAGGCGCTGGCCGAACGCGTGGCCGGCAGCGACCGGGGTGGCGTGGCGGAAATCGCCGACGTGCTGATGCTGCAGGTGATCAATCGCTACCAACCGCTGATGGCGCATTGGGCGAGCGCGCCGTTGGAGCATCCCGAAGCGCTGTACTGCGTGCTGCTGGGGATGGCTGGTGAACTGGCGACCTTCACCCGTGCCAGCAAACGCAGCGGGCCATTCCCGCCGTATGCACACGATGCGTTGCAGGCGAGCTTCGAGCCGGTGGTGGCGTCCTTGCGCGAAAGCCTGAGCGCGGTGCTCGAACAGTCGGCGATTGCCGTGCCCTTGCAGCAACGCAAGTACGGCGTATGGGTGGGCATGGTGCCCGATCCGGCCTTGCTGGACTCGGCGGCGTTCGTGCTGGCGGTCAAGGCCGATCTGCGCGCCGAAGACTTGCGCAAGCGGCTGCCCACCGAATCGAAGATCGGCCCGGTGGAGAAGATCCGCGACCTGGTGAACCTGCAATTGCCAGGGGTGGCCGTGAGCGCGCTGACGATGGCGCCGCGGCAGGTGCCGTATCACGCCGGTTGCGCCTACTTCGAACTCGATCGGCAATCGTCGCTGTGGAAGACGCTGCGCACCTCCGGTGGCGTGGCGCTGCATTTCGGCAGCGGTTTTCCCGGCCTGGAACTGGAGCTGTGGGCGGTGAGGAATTGAGATGAGCAATACGGTCGACAAACACGACGACGATGCCACCGTGGTCCGCAGCGCGACGCCGGCGCCGCGGGCCGCTGCCGCCACGCCGGCTCGCCAGGCGACGACGCGCACCGTGCCACCGCCCGACCTGGATGCCGCCATGCGTGCGGCGCCGGGCGCGATGCAGGGCAATGCGGTGGTGCGCGCCGCCACGCCGCTGCTGTTGCTGGCGGTGCAGTTGCGACACTCCACGCAGACGCCGGACATCGCCACCTTGCGCGAACACTGCAGCACGCGCCTGCAGCGCTTCGAGCAGGAGCTGCGGCAACAGGGCATCGACGACAAGACCGGCATCGCCGCGCGCTATGTGCTGTGCACGCTGCTGGACGAAGCCGTGCTGGCCGCGCCGTGGGGCGAGGGCAGCGGCTGGTCGCAGCGCACCTTGCTGGTGACCTTCCACGGCGAGACCTATGGCGGCGCCAAGGTCTTCGACCTGCTCGATCGGCTGGCGCGCGATCCGGCGCGGCACCTGGACCTGCTGGAGCTGCTGTATCTGGCCTTGGCGCTCGGCTTTGGCGGTCGCTATCGGGTGGAACAGGGCGGGCGCGCGCGGCTGGCCGATCGCCAGGCCGAGCTGTACCAACTCATCCAGCGCCAGCGCCTGCCGGCGCCTGCCGAGCTGTCGCCCAACTGGCAAGGCGCGCAGGCACCGTTGCTGCGCAATACGGCGGCCACGCCGCTGTGGATCGCGACGCTGGCCTCGCTGTGCATCGTGCTGCTGGCGTTCGTGTGGTTGCATGCACGCCTCAATGCGCTGACCGCGCCGATCAGCGCGCAGTTGGCGCGCATCGGCCTGGAGCGGGTGACGTTGCCGATCCCGGCGGCGGCCACACCCGCAACCGCCGCAGCGCTTGCACCGCTGCTGGCCGCCGAGCAACGCGCAGGATGGCTGACCGTCCAGACCGAGGGCGATGGTCGCAGCACGGTGCGGCTGGCCAGTGCGTCCATGTTCCCTAGCGGGAGCGCGGAGTTGGATGCCGATCAGACCCGCCTGCTCGAACGCGTTGCTGCGGCGCTGGAACAGGTGCCGGGGCGGGTGGTGGTGGTAGGACATACCGACGACCAGCCGGTGCGCTCGCTGCGCTTCAAGGACAACTTCGCCTTGTCGGCGCGCCGCGCCCAGAGCGTGGGCGCCGTGTTGGCGGCCGGCTTGCGCGACCCGCGCCGCGTCCAGACCAGCGGCGCGGGCGATTCCCAGCCCATTGCGTTACCGCCGCAGCTGCCCGGCAACCGTGCGCGCAATCGGCGCGTCGAAATCCTGTTGATTCCCGAGACCTGACCCATGCGCTTTGTGCTCGATTTCCTGCGCGTCCGATACGTCGCCAGCGCTGCCATCCTCAGTTTGTTGGCCGTCCTCGTGTGGGTCGGCGGACCCTACCTCAGCCTGGGCCGCTGGCAGCCGTTTGCCAGCGTGAGCGGGCGCCTGCTTGCCATGGCCGTGCTGGTCCTCGCGTGGGCAGGGTGGCGCTATCTGCGCTGGCGCCGCGACAGCGCCAAGCAGCAACATCTGGCCGGCGAACTGGTCGGGCAAGGAGCAAGTGCCGAAGACGCTAGCGGCAACGACAGTCGCGCACGTGCAGCACAGGAGCAGGTCCGCCTGCGTGCGCGCTTTACCGAAGCCATGGCGGTGCTGCGCCGTCGCCGTCGCAACGGTCCCGGCCTGCACGTGCTGCCCTGGTATTTGCTGATCGGCGCGCCAGGTTCCGGCAAGAGCACCTTGCTGCAGTCTTCGGGCCTGGAGTTTCCACTCAAGGAACATGGCAACCACGCTGCACTGGAAGGTGTCGGCGGTACGCGTAACTGCGATTGGTGGTTCGCCGACCAAGCAGTGTTCCTCGACAGTGCCGGGCGCTATACCACCCAGGATTCGGACGCCATCGCCGATGCCGGTGCCTGGCACGGCTTTCTGGACCTGCTGCGGCGGCACCGTCGGCAGCCATTGAACGGCGTCATAGTGACCGTGAGCGTGGCCGAGCTGCTGGAGCTCGATGGCGATGCCGGTCTGTCACATGCACGCGCGGTGCGTCATCGGCTGGACGAACTGGTCGACAAACTGCGTGCCCGCGTGCCGGTCTACCTGGTCGTGACCAAATGCGACCTGGTGTCCGGATTTGCCGAGTTCTTCGCCGATCTGGATGCCATCGGCCGCGCGCAGGTGTGGGGTATGTCGTTCCCACAGGCGCAGGCCGCCGGTGACACCGATCCGTTGACGCTATTTCCCACCGAGCTCGAACGCCTGATGGAGCGCATCGATCAGCGCGTGCTGGAGCGCCTGCAGCGGGCACGTGATGCGCGCGAGCGTGCGGCGGTGCTGCCCTTTCCGCAGCAATTGCGGTTGCTGCAGCCAGCGCTGATGGACTTCGTGCAGACCGCCTTCGGTCGCCATGGCTATGCCGGCCAGCCGTGGCTGCGTGGTGTCTATCTGAGTTCGGGGACGCAGCAAGGCCATCCGATCGACCGCGTGATCTCGGCAGTGGCGCGACACTTCGGTGTCGCCGCCGCCGGTCTGCCGCCCGTCAGCAGCGCGCCACGCAGTTACTTCCTGCCACGCCTGCTCAACGACGTGGTCTTCGCCGAGGCGGGACTGGCCGGCAGCCAACCCGGCAGCGCGCAGCGCCGTCGGTTGCTGCAGCTGGCCTGCTGGGCGGTGTTGACCGCCACCACCCTGGGCGTGCTGTCGGGCATGGCCGGCAGCTATGCCCGCAACGTGCGGCTGATCGGCGAGGTGCGCGACGCGCTCAATGCCTATCCTGCCGGCCCACTGCCCGCCGATGCAGGCGAGGCTGCCTTCTATGCAAAGGCCTTGCAGCGTTTCGACGCGCTGGCGCAAGCGCGCGATGCGGCGCTGCCGCCGGGCGCGTCGATTCC
This sequence comes from Xanthomonas vasicola pv. musacearum NCPPB 4379, assembly GCF_000277895.2. NCBI lineage: Bacteria > Pseudomonadati > Pseudomonadota > Gammaproteobacteria > Lysobacterales > Lysobacteraceae > Xanthomonas > Xanthomonas vasicola. The sequence continues at coordinate 2,340,414 of NZ_CP034655.1, forward strand.
GTGGTCGCGACGTTTCGGGCTGCACCAGGGCACGGCGTTGGCGCGCGATGTGCAGGAAGCGTATCTGCGCGACCTCAATGGCGCGTTGCTGCCGGCATTGGCGCAGTCGCTGCGACGCAAGCTGGAGCAGTCCAGCAGCGATCCGCAACGGTTGTATCCATTGTTGAAGGGTTACCTGATGCTGGGCGAACCCGCGCGCCGTGACGCAATGCATCTCGCCACGCTGGCAGGCACGGTTTGGCGGCAGATATTTCCCGACGATGCATCGGTGCGTGCGGGGTTGAACCGGCATCTGCGCGCCTTGCTGGGTCCGGTGGACGGCGCGCGTGCGCTTGCGCTGGATCGGCAGCAGATCGAACAGACGCGAGCCAGCCTGCGAACCGCCGAACTGCCGGCACTGGTCTACGGTGGCCTCAAGCTGACGCAACCCGGCGTCGATGCTGGCCAAGCCCCACGCCTGGATCGCCGCCTGGGCCTGCTGGGCGATGTCTTCGAACGCCGCAGTGGCCTGCCGTTGTCTGCGCCGTTGCCGCCGCTCTTCACCCGCCAGGCGTTCCAGGCGCAGACCGGCGGTGGCATCGCGCGTGGCGTGCAGCAGTTTCTCGCCGACGATTGGGTGCTGGGCACGGCACCGCTGGACCCGCTGGCGCGCTCGCAACTGGAGCGCGAGGTGTTGGCGTTGTATCAGCGCGACTACATCGCCGCCTGGGACACCCTGCTGGCCGACCTGGTGCTGCGGCCCGTCGCGCAGACCGGGCAGGCGAGTGCGGTGGCCGCCAAGCTGGGCGGACCGGCGTCGCCACTGAAGGCGTTGCTGGTATTGCTGCGCGAGCACACCCACGCACTGGGGCGCACGCCTGCAGCGAAGGCTGGCGCGGGTGCTGCAACTGCCGCGGACACTGCTGCTGCGGCCGAGCCGGATGTGGCAGCCGAACCGATCGAACGCCATTTCGAACCGCTCAATCGCTTGCTCGATGGTGGGCCGGGCGCCAGTGCGCTGGACGAAACCCTGGCCGCGCTGACCCAGATGAGCCGCACGCTGTTGGGAGCCGCCGCTGGCGTCGCGGCCGACCAGAACGACCCGGCGTTGCTGATCGCCGCGCAGCAGGCCGAACAGCTGCCGCCGCCGCTGGGCAACTGGATGGCGACCTTGTCCGGTCGTGGTCGCGAATTAACCGCCAGCAGCGCCGGCGAGGCATTGCGTAACGCGCAACGGCAAGCCGCCCGGCGTGAGTGCGCGCTGCTGGTGAGCGGGCGCTTCCCATTCGTGCCGGGCAGCAACAACGAGATCCCGTTGCGCGATTTCGCCGAACTGTTCGCACCGGGCGGGCGTATGGACCGGTTCGCGCAACAGGCGTTGCTCGGCAAGGTCGATACCAGCGGGCCGCGCTGGCAATGGAACGCTGGTATGGCTGCGGTTGGCGCAGACGATGTGCTGGCACGCGCGCAACTTGCGGACGAGATCAAGCAAGCATTCTTCGCGGGCGGCGGTGCGCAGCCGCAGGTCGCGTTCACCGTCTCCGTACCGCCGCAAGCGGCGATCAGCCGGCTGCAGCTAGAGGTAGATGGGCAAACCCTGGAAGTGCGCGACGGCACGCGTGCCACCCAGTCGATGACCTGGCCCGGCCCGCGTCCGGGCCAGGTCCGTATTGCTGCGTGGGATGCCAGTGGGCAAGCGCTGCCAGTGATCGAGTACCGCGGTGCTTGGGCATGGTTTCGCGCATTACAGGCCGGGCGGCTGCACCGCAGCGGCGATTTGGATTACACCGCCAGCCTCGCGCTGGGCGGCAACAGCGTGCGCGTGGACATACAACCGGCCAGCCTGCGGCATCCCTTTGCGGCGTCGGCCGTGCAGCGGTTCAGTTGCCCATGAGCGCCATGCAACGCCCGCCGGGTTTCTACGGCAAGCTGCCCGCGGTCGGCGATTTCGTGCATCGCCGCTTGCCGGAAACGTTTGTCGACCCGTGGCATGTGGCAATGCAAGGCGTGTTGTCTGCCAACGCGGCAATGATCGCGACGCCTGCGCAGCACGTACCGGTGTGGCGCTTCGTGCTGATGCCCGGCCTCGCGGGTACGGCCGCATGGGTCGGGGCGATGCGGGCGAGCGTCGATCGGGTCGGTCGCGCGTTCCCCTTGGTCATCGCCGCAGCGCTGCCTGCAAGCGATGCCGATGGCGCGACAGCTGCCGCCATGCCGACCCATTTGCGTCTGCCCGCATGGCTGGATGCTGCCGACACGGTGTTGTGCAACATCGGTGCAGAGCCACAGCAGGACGGTGCCTGGTTGGACCGCGCCTGCGTGGCGCTCGCCCAACACGCGCACGACGACGCATCCATGTCGGCGTCGCCGCTGTTGCCTGCTAGTGCAATCACCGCTGGCAGCAGCCTGTGGTGGACGGCGATGACAGGATCTGCGCCGGGTGCCTGGATGCGTCTTGCCGGCTGGCCTGCAGCCTGTCATGCGCCGAACCTGCTTGGCCCCTTGCATGCGCCTAGCGCCTGTCTTGCAGAGGCACTGCAATGAGCGCGTCTTACGTGTCCGCCGGTCGTACCGAGCAGGGCAATGTCCGTCGCCAGAACGAGGATGCGATTCTGCTGCGCGACGATCTCGGCCTGTGGGCAGTGGCCGATGGACTGGGCGGCCACAGCGCCGGCGATCTCGCCAGTCGCATGGTCGTCGATGCACTGGGCGGGTTGCGGCGCGACGGCGACCTTGCCAGCTTCGTCGATGCCATCGACGCGCAGCTGAGCCAGGTCAACCAGCAACTGCGTACATTGGCGCGCGCGCGGCGAGTGGATGTGATCGCCAGCACCGTAGTAGTGCTGGTGCACGACCACGACATGCTGATGTGCGGTTGGGTGGGCGATAGCCGCGCCTATGCCTTCGAAGAGGGTCGGCTGCAGTTGCTGAACCGCGACCATGTGGCCGGCGACAAGGACGATCTGACACAGGTGGGGCGAGCGCAACACGCCGGTGGCGCGCTCACCCGCGCGATCGGCGCCGACGACGCGCTGTATGTGGATTGGACGGTATGCGCGCGCCGGCCCGGCCAGCACTTTCTGCTGTGTTCGGATGGGATCAACAAGGAACTCAGCGACGACGAGATCGCCACCCACTGCCGGCGCGAGCGCCAGCCGTCGGCGCTGCTGGCGCGCCTGTTCGACACCGCGCTTAGCCGTGCTGGGCGCGACAACATTTCGGCCGTGGCCTTGCGCCTGGCCGCACGGAAAACAGCGCTATGAACACTCGCGACGACGACACGGCTGGCCGCGCGCCGCCAGACGACGACCGTACCCGCGTGCAGCCCGCGCGCGAGCTCACCGAGGCCCCGCCACGGCCCGCCACCAGCGACGATGACGTTACCCGCCTCGCGCCGCTCACCCAGCAGCACGCTGCGCATGTGCCTGCAGAGGCGGCGACCCGGGTCAACCCGTCGCTACACGCCGACGACAGCGCCGGCGCCTCAAGCTGGCGGCGCGTGGCGCAGCTGCAGGGGGACGCGCAGGTCGGCGTAGGCATGCTGCTCAAAGCGCGCTTCTTGCTGGTGCGCGAAATCGGCCGCGGCGGCATGGGTGTGGTCTATCTGGCGCGCGACGAGCGCAAGGTCGAGGCGCGCGACCGTCATCCTTACATCGCAATCAAGGTACTCAACGATGACTTTCGCCGTCATCCGGATTCGCTGATCGCATTGCAGCGCGAATCGCGCCGCGCGCAGAGCCTGGCGCACGACCATATCGTGCGGGTCTACGACTTCGACAAAGACGGTGCCATCGTGTTCATGACGATGGAGTACATCGAGGGCGACGACCTGCGTGGGCTGATCCGCAGCCGGTTAGGCGAGGGCATGCCGCTTGCCGAAGCCTGGCCAGTGATCGAGGGTATGGGGCGCGCCCTGCAACGTGCGCACGCCGCCGGTATCGTGCATTCGGACTTCAAGCCGGGCAACGTCATGGTCGGCGCAGGAAACCTCGCCAAGGTGTTCGACTTCGGCATTGCCCGCGCGGCGAAACTGGCAGGCGCCGAATCCAGCGATGACCGCACGGTGTTCGACGCCGCCACGCTGGGCGCGCTGACCCCCGCCTACGCCAGCATGGAAATGCTGCGCGGCGACGAGCCGGCGTTCGCCGACGATGTCTATGCGTTCGGCTGCGTGGTGTACGAACTGCTGTCCGGCCGCCATCCCTTTGCCAAGCAATCGGCGGCGCAGGCGCAGGCGCAGCAGCTGCGTGTGGCACCGCTGCCAAAGCTGAGCCGCCGGCAGAATCGCGGGCTGCGTAGCAGCTTGGCGTTCGAGGCCGCGGCACGACCGACGATGACGGTTTTGCTAGAGCAACTGCGTCCGCGTAGCCGCAGCGAGCGCGTAGTGCCTTACCTGCTGGCAGGCGTTCTGCTGTTGGCGTGCGGCGTCGGGGCGACCGTGTGGATGCAGGCGCATGCGCAACGCGAGAAGGTCGCTGGAGTGCTCAAGCGCTTCTCGCCACAAGCGCCGAACCGGTTCGCGCATGAAGCCCATGCGCGGGCAGCGTTGTGGGCGCTCGGGGAAGACGACCGCCGGCGCTTGATCCTCGACCGCAGCAGCACCATCGAAGCGTTCCTGCTGAGGCGCCTGGACCACTATTGGCAGCCGGCGCTTGGCCGCGAAGACTATGTGGGCGCACAGCGCATCCTCAGCTTACGCGACCAGTGGAAGCTGTTCTCGCCACGCCTGGATGCACGCCGCAGCGCCATGGAGCAGGAGCGCGATCGTCTGCTCAACGGTCTGGACACCGCATTGACGGGCGCGATCGCCGCCGGGGCACTGTTCGAGGATCAACCCGGCAATGTGGTGGGGCTACTCGATCGCGTGCGTCGCCTGGCGCCGGACAGCGGATTGCTGCGGCATGCCGAACTCGAGTTGCGCTACCGCCGCGGCTGCGCCGATGCGCTCACCGCAGATCGTATCAACGAAGCGCGCCGCTGGCTGGACACCGGGCGCCGCGTCTTCCCGCAATCCCCTCTGCTGCGAGAGTGCGCACACGAGCTCGACGCGGCAACTGTCACCGCATCCACGCCGTCCGCTCCGCCAGCGCCGTTGGTAGAGGAGGCGCAGGCGCAGCTTGCCGCGCAGATCGCCACGCGCATCGAGTCGGTGCGCGCCGCGACCGCCGCCAATGACGTCGCCAAGGTGAAGCGGCAGTTGGCGCAAATTGCGGCCAGCAGCCCGCAGCATCCGTTCCTGCGCAGCGAAGGCGCACAGCGGCTGACCGATGCTTACCTGGGGCTTGCGCGTTCCCTGTGCCGCGATGGGCGGTGGAAAGAGGCCAGCGTCGTCATCGGGCAGGGACTTGATGCCCAGGACACTCCACGCCTGCGTCAGGCGCTGGGCCGTTACCGGTTGGCGATAGAACTGGAACAGCTCGGCACTGCGCTCCCTGCGCCGTCGGTGCTGCAGCGTCTGCGCGAGCGCAAGATGGCCCTGCAAGCGCAGGACGATGACGGCTTCCGAGCCTTCCAGAGCGATGTCGCCAAGTCCGCCAGACAACGCGTCTCCTATGCCGCCGCACTGCTGCCGAAACTGGAACCGGTGGCGGTTCTGCCCGCACCACCGGCCAAGCCGAGCGATCCCTGCCGTATCTCCGCTCCGTCCGGTGGCGCTGCTACCTGCAGCGATGATCTGGGCAAACACGGCCGCGGCCCGGAGCTGGTAGTGCTATCCAAGCCTGGACGCGCACTGGCGATGATGCGCCGGGAGATCAGCGTGGCCGACTTCGCGCTGTTCTGCGCCGACACCCAGCGCTGCCGTGTGTCGCGCTGGACGCGCAAGTCGGCGCCCGTGGACAAGGTCAGCGCTGCCTTGATCCGCGATTACGCCGCTTGGCTGAGCAGCGCCAGCGGCCGTGCCTATCGGCTGCCGCGCGATGCCGAGTGGCTGCGCGCGGCGCGTGCCGGCGAGGACGGCTGCACAGCGACGGTATCCAATAGTTGGGGACTGCTCGACATGGTCGGCGGCATCGCCGAGTGGGTCCAGGAAGGCGAGGGCGTGGCCGTGCGCGGCAGCCAGCGCGGCGTTGCTGCCTGTGCCGGTCCCGGCGCGGTGAGTTCCAACGGCGACGCAGCGCGCCGCATCGGTGCACGCCTGGTGAGAGACGTGGAATGAACGACTGGGAGACGCAGGCCAACCTGGTCCTGCAGAATTTGAACACAGCACAGGCGGAGCGACGCCTGGACCCGGCCGAATATCGGCGCCGTCGTCTGCAATTGCTGCAATCGATCGCGCGCTCGGCCGGTGCGCCAACTGCGCGCCGCCGACGCGTCGCAGCGCCGCACGCCTTGCCCACCCCGATCGTGACGGTGCGACGCGACCGCGAGCCGCCGACTGCCCTGCAGGCGGCCCTGCGCTCGTGGACACTACGCTTATGGGCAGCGGTGATGCTGGCCGGCGCGGCCTGGGTGTACTGGAACGGCATCGCAGCGCTGTGATGCCGGCCGAGCAGGCCGGCAACGGAGACCACGCGCGGCAAACACAACGTAGCCAGTCACCGCCAAGTGGGCGTGGACGGCGCACAAGAACCGGAGTGCACGCGTGCTACATGCCGATTCCGGGCACCGGCCGCACCCGATCGGCGACTACGCAGTCGTTGTGTTGGCTGCTCTAGTCGGTATGGTCCTGGCCTGACACGACCTGCAGCTCCTCGATCCCGCGCGGCGCCAGGTCGCGCATCAGTGCGGCAAAATCCAGGCCGACCAGGCGTTGTGCGCGCCGCAACAGTAACGGCACCGGGCTGGAAGGCTCTCGCCGTGCGTAGTAATCGCAGAGCTGGTCGAGCATGCGGCGAACGTCGTCCGGATGCTCCACGGCGTGCGCGCGTGGCGCCGATGTAGTGACATTGTCGGCGCCCGATGCCGCATGTTCGGTCGGCTCGGCCGGGGATCCGGAACGTTCGGACACATAGGGCCGCAGGAACGCACGCAGCTCGCCAAGATCCTGCGTGAGCGGCGCAAGCTCCGGACCGTGTCCCGGAGTGCGCTCGGCGAACACCCCGGCAATTGCGGCAAGGTCTTCTTGCGCTGCGGCCAGGGCCGCGTCCAGATCAAGCAACGCCTCCAGCGGGCAGTCGCGCAGGCAGGCATCGATGGCGGCAGGCTCTGGCATCTCGCTCGCGTCCTCCGCAGCGAGCTTGAGCGTGCCTTGCACGATGCGCAGATCGCGCAGCGAGAAATGTCCTGGATGCAGTCCCTTGAATAGGCGCACGTTGCGTAGCTGCGTCAGCGTGCGCTCGCTGTCGGCCAACGCAGCAATGGCGTTGACGCGTTCGGTCGGGTCGTTGTCCTCATCGGCATCCAGATGAGGATGGACGTCGCCCCAGAACTGCTCCAGCAGTTGTCGGAGCAGGCCGACGCCGCTGGACCAGCCCACCAGACCATCCTGGTGCAAGCGGGCGATGCTCAGCAAGATGCCCAGCCGCAAGTCCTTGGAGCGTACTAGCAAGTATTCGGCGCTCTCGGCGACCTGGCGCCATTGCGGCGCGTCGGGCAGAAGCACGCCAGCGCCCAAGGCGCGCTCCTGACGCGGTCGTGCAAGTTCTTCCAGGCTCTGGAACTCCGGGGTGTATTCAAGGTTCGGACCGGACGGCACCTGTTCGTCGACCGGTTGCAGCAACGGTTCGTTGTCGATCTGCATGGCGCGGCTCACGAAACCGATAGCACGAGATCGGCACGGCCGGCAGTGCTTCGCGCTGCGGGCGGCGCCGCTGCGGTCGGCGCTTCTGGAACGAGAAGTTCCAGCACACGCTCGCGCAACCAGCGATGTGCAGCATGGGCATCGTTGCGTCGATGCCAGGCCATCGCCAGCGCCATGTCCGGCAGCGGGAAAGGCAGTTCGAAGCAGTCCAGCGGTGCATGCCCGCGCTCTGCTGCAAGCGTTGCCGGCATAGTGGCGACCATATCGGTGCCGAGTACGATGTCGCGCGCAGTGGCGCACTGCGAGACGGTCACCGCGATCTGCCGGGTGTGTCCCAGGTGCCGCAGTTGCGCATCGATGGCGAGGTTACAGGCCTGTGCGTGCGCTACCTGCACATGCGCCAGACGGCTGTAGCTCGATGCGCTCAGCGCCGCGGTGCCGCGCGGATGGCCATGGCGCTGCACCAGCACGTAGCGTTCGTCGCGTAAACGGCGCAAACGCAGCGCGTCGGGAACCGCTTGCGCGTGATCGATCAGCAGATCCAACTCGCCGTTTTCGAACGCGTCCAGGCTCGTGTCGGAACTCACATGCACGAACTCCAAACGCATCTTCGGATTGCCCTGGGCCTGGATCAATCCTGCCAATCCCGCACCCAAGGTGCCGATCGCATCGGCAGCGGCTGCGATCCGGAAGCTCGCCGACGACGTCGCTGGATCGAACGCGCTGTCCTTGCCGAGCAGGCTCAGTTTGCCGATCGCTTCGCGCAGTGGCGAAGCCAGTTGATCCGCGCGAGGCGTGGCCACCATGCCGCGGCCGGTGTCCGAGGGCATCAACAGCGGATCCTTGAACAGCACGCGGAGTCGTGCGAGTTGCGAGGACAGTGCCGGCTGGCTCATATGCAATCGCTGCGCAGCATGGGTGACGTTCTTCAGCTCAAGCAATGCGTCGAGGGACACCAATAGAGGTAAGTCGCTTGGTCGGATATTCATGTCGTGGATCGCTCTTAGTGGAATGCAGGCGGCCTGCTGCGCCTGGGCATCCGCTACGCTAGGCAGCCCGCGCTACGTTCCGGTGTCGATCTGCGGCGACTGTGTTTCATTTGTCACAGAGCAGGCGTGCCTTCATCCTGCGTTGTCATGTCCAGCGTGCGACCCAGCGCACGTTCCAGCGCAATCGCCAGCGCGCCAAGATCGAACGGCTGCACAATGATTTCGGTGATGGCGCCGCCCAGACCCTTCCGTGTCGCCAGGCTCACCGCACGCGTGGCGAGGATCAACGGCAGCTTCGGCGCAGCGGCATGCAGCGCGTCGATCGCGCGTTCGGCATCGCCGGCACGGTCGCGCTTGAGCAGCACACCATCGAAGCGCATCGGGTCGGAAGTTGCCATCGCGACGGCTGCCGGCAGCTCCAATAAGCCGACCGGTTCGTGTCCCAATGCGGCCAGCATTTCTTCCAGGCGGTCGAGCTCGGCCGCGTCGTCGCACAGCAGCAGCAAGCTCGCATGCCGCGAGCGCGTCTTCGGCAAGGGCACGGCCTGGTGGGCTGCTGCAATGCCTGTGCGCAGTGGTAGCTCGACCACGAAGGTCGTGCCGACACCCAGCGCGCTGTCCACCTCGATCTGCCCTTCGTGGTTGTCGATGATCTTGCGAACCGTCGCCAATCCCAGCCCGGTGCCGCCATTGCGGGTGGTAAAAAATAGATCGAAGATGCGATCCAGTCGGTCTGGAGGAATGCCGATGCCGTGGTCGCTAACACGCAGCTGCGCGATGCGACCGGGCGTGCCGTGGGCTGTGCTGCCCTTGGCGGCCGACAGTTGAATCGTGACCGTCCCGCGCATGTCCATCGCCTGCGCGGCGTTGCTGGCCAGATTGAGGATGACCTGCTGCAGTTGCGCTGGATTGCCCATCGCGTGCAGTGGCTCCTGCTCCTGCTGCAGGTCGATCGTGACGGTCGATGGCAGCGACACCGATAGCAGCGAAACTGCGCCTTGTAGCAAGACGTTCAACTCAACCGGCTGTACGTTGTAATTCTGCACCCGCCCGAAACTGAGGATGGATTCGATCAGATCGTAAGCGTGCGCAGTGGTGTGGCTAATCTCGAGCAGGTGCTCCGATGCCGGCGAGTGCGGATCCAGTTTGGACAGGGCGATCTCGGCATTGCCACGAATCGCGCCGACGATGTTGTTGAAGTTGTGCGAAATGCCGCTGGCCATTGTCCCCAACGTTTCCATCCGTCGGGCCAGTTCCAGGCGATGTTCCAGCGCCAGGGCTTCGTCTTCGAGTCGCCGCCGCTCCAGTGCATCGAACAAGGTGTCAAGCGCGATGTGCAACTGCGGCAAAAGTTCGGCCGGTGCCGCCAGGCCACGATCACGACGCGCGGAAAGTGGCGGCAGCCGCAAGCACAGCAGTGCAACCGTCGCGGCTTCGGAGTGTTGCCGCAAGCATAGCCACTGCGCGCCGCGCACGCGTTCGGGGTTGCCTAACACCTCAACGGTGCCATCGACGTGGACGATCAGTACATCGCTGGCGGCGACTGGTCGGGCGGCGGCCACTGCGGCAAGCGTGGCGCGGAAGGCCTCGTCCTGCGGATCGGGCCAGATCCGCGCGTCAGTGCCGACGGAGACCACACCGAGGTGGGCACTCGGCAGCTTCGCCCACTTCGCTAACCGCATCAGGCCGGCCTCGATGCCAGAGTCCAGGTGCTGGCGATCATTGGCCACCAGACGGCGCGACACCGCAACCATCAAACGGTCGAACTCCGCGCGTCGACGCAATACCCGCGCGCGTTGCCGCAGCAACTTGGCTAGGTACAGCAAGGCGCCCAACATGACGACGGCCAATCCCAGCAACAGGAAGCGGACCTGGCGCGCGGTGGCCTGCTGGCTGGCATGCTGTTTCTGCAGATACGTCTTGAGCTGTTTATACGAGGCCAACGAAGCGATCGGGCGCATGCGGCGGATGGTGGTATCGGTCTCCGGCAGCAGCTTCAGCAACATGCGTCCATGCGGCAGCAGCGGCACGCTGGTCGTGCGTTGTGCCGCTTCGTCCAGGCGCCGGCGTGCCAGTGCGACCGCATCGCCGGTCGTATCCAGACTCAGGCGTTGCACGGCGCTTGCCAGCATGCCCGCTGCGCGTGCCGCAGCGGGATCGTCGCCTTGCCGGATCTGCGCGCTGCTCTCGCTCCAGAAGTAGGCCAGCGAGTTGGACAGCAGCGCATTCTGCGATTTGAATAATTCCCGCTGCAGCGATTTCTCCGTGTAGTCGGCGTCCAGCGCGGCGATGGCCTGAAACAACGCAGGGTCGTGATCGGCCAGCTGGCGCAGGTGCTGCAGGGTGTCGCGTGCGTGGGCATCGCCGGTCACCAGCGAGTCGTAGTCGCGCAACAGGCCAATGCGTGCCTTCAGCACGTCGTTGTCGAGATTGGTATCGGCCATGTCCAGTGCGTCGAGTGCGTCCAGCGCGTGACCATAACGCTGCGTGTCGCGATCCAGTGCCGCCATGCACAGACTGAAGAAGATCAGCCCCGCCAGCAGCACGGCGCTGAGAATCGTCGCCCACCTCATGGTTGGGGCGCCGTCAGTTGCCGACCCTGGTGCTTGCCGGTCAATGTATTCAGAAACGCAGCGATATCGGCAACATCCGCAGGGCTCAGTGCGACACCAAGTTGAGCGGTGCCCATCGCCTTGATCGCCTGGGGCAGCGTACTGGCACTGCCGTCGTGGAAGTATGGGGCGGTCGTGGCAACGTTACGCAGGCTAGGAACCCGCAGAATCGGGGTGCCATCCCGTGCGACGGGAGCGAAAATGCCGCTGCGCTGGAACAGATTGCCGCCCACGTTGACGCCTTGGTGGCAGGAAATGCAACCGATCGACTTGAAGGTGCGGTAGCCGCGTAACTCTTGCGCGCTCAATGCGGTGTCGCTGCCTTGCAGCCAGAGGTCAAAGCGACTGCCCGGCGTGACCAGCGAGCGTTCGCAACTGGCGATGGCATCGAACAGCGCGGCGCGATCCGGTGGCCTGCCATAGGCCGCGCGAAAGCGCTGACTGAGCACCGTGTCTTGTTGCAGCCGTCGGACCAACGTCGCGATATCGGCCTGCATGACGCTTGGGTTTTCGAGCAGTGAAGCCGTTTGCGCTTCCAGACTGCGGAAGTTGCCGCGCCAGCCCAGGCGAAAGTTCGCTGTGGCATTGAAGACGGTCGGTGTATTGAACGTCGGCGGCGCGCGCCCGGGCATCCGGGTAATCGCATCGGCAGCGGCACCGTTGCTGGCCAGGCGATGACAAGACGTGCAGGCGACGCTGTTGTCGCCCGATAGCCGGCGATCGTCGAACAGCAGCGCGCCCAGCGCGACCTTACGGCTCTCCAGGCCGGTTGCTGGCTGGATGGCACGGATGGGCTCGTTAGGGCGCTGCGACGCGGCCGCGATGCCAATCGCCGGCATGGACGGCATCGCGAGAAATGCTGCGGAAGCGAACGCGACCTTCATGATCGCCACCGGCGACCAGCGCTGCTTGCGATGGTCTGGCCGAGCCGGCGCTGGCGGTTGCGTCATCGAGCGTGCTCGACCGACGGCGTGAAGACATAACCGGCGCCGCGCTGGGTCACGATCAGCGTCGGCTCGCGCGGGTCCTGCTCCAGCTTGCGGCGCAGGCGCAGGATCTGCACGTCGATACTGCGGTCGAACACGTCCTCATGCAGACGCGTGGCACGCATCAAGTGCTCGCGGCTCAGTGGTCGTCCCGGTGCATCGACAAAGGCGCGCAGCAACGCGTATTCGCCCTTGGTCAGCGGAATGGCAGGCGCGCCTGTGCGCCCCACCGTGCGGGCCTGCAAATCGAATTCCCAGGCATCGAAGCGCACGCGACCTTCGCCCGCACCGCGTGCCGCTGCCACCTTGTAGGCAATATGGCGGCGCAATACGGCGCGGATCCGTGCAGTCAGTTCATGCAACCCGAATGGCTTGGGCAGGTAGTCGTCGGCGCCCAGTTCCAGCCCCACCACGCGATCGATTTCGTCGCGGCGATGGCCGGTCATGATGATCACCGGGATATCAGATTCCTTGCGCAAGGCGCGCAACAAGTCCAGACCATCTTCATGTTTGAGCATCAGGTCCAGCAGCAGAATGTCCGGCTCGCGCCGACGCAGCGCCTCGGCCAGTTCGCTGCTGTTGGTGGCGACAAAGGCTTCCATGCCATGCGAACGGATATGGCCCATGACCACTTGAGCCATGGCCTGGTCGTCATCCACCACCAGCACCTTGGCGACTGGGGCGGAGCGGGGCGTGGATGCGTCGGAGGAGGAAGGCGGGGAGGGGGAACGGGAATGCGGCTTGATCATCTACTCTCAATTCCGGCATGACCGCCTTCGCGGACAGATCCCGAGTGTCGACCGGTTGGGGATGACCGCATCGATCGTCTGGGGGAATTGCGTCCATGCGCGGGGTGCAACGGTGCGCCGTCGAGGAGACAGCATCGTCATGCGAGATGCTAGGAGGTTTTTGTCTCGCCTAGCCATGTCGACAAGCGTGTCTGCGCGATCTGCTGGGTAGTGGACAACGACTTTTTCTCGGTCTTGTGACCAGCCGCTCGCTCTGCAAGACGCCAGCGTGGCGCCGGTGCCTAGCACGCACGTCAGATCCGACAACGATGTCTTCTGAAAGATTTATTGTAGAGCCTGCTTTCGCTACGGGTAACCGTCGCCGGTGGACGGCGACGGTACCGTTGGCTACTTCAAGCAGCGTCAGCCGGCCTCCGTGCTGGTGTGGACCTGGACTTGGCTTCTGTCGCAGCGGCGCGCGCAGCGCGGTCGATCACATCGGACACGGTTTGGGACTGCGCGATGAACAGCGTGGCTTCCCGGCACGGTAATGATGTCCGCGCCGATACGTTGGCCATGTGCAGCAACATGGCCTGATCGAAGGCCTTGTCTTCGGTGGCGATCACCGCCCAGCTCGGCTTGGTCTTCCAGGCTGCGTGTTGCAGACGCTCGCCGAATGCGGCCATCTTGATCGGCACCTGGGGCGCGGCCATGAACGCTGCATCGGCATCGCTGACATCACTGGCGAAGCCGGCCTTGAAGTTGGCAGGACGCACGAAGCCGAAGCCGTCGGGTCGGGTGTCGATGACGAACTCAGGCGTGGGAGCGAAGCCCTGGTACAACTGCGCGGTGGTCTCGCCGGCATCGGGCGCGAGTGCAGAAACGTAGACCAGGCCAACCATCTTGTCGTGCACGCCGGCTGCGCTAATCAGCGTGTCGCCCCGGCGTGCCCAACCAACACCGTCGGTTGTCCTGCTGATCGAGCGCGGTGCGGGTGGCAGCGACGTCGTCGGCAAGTGACGTGAGCGGGTTCTGCACGATGGTGACGTGGTAGCCCCGCTTGACCAAGCGGTCATAGACATTGCGCCAGCCGGAACCATCGGCAAAGGCGCCATGCACCAGCACGACATTGCGCGCAGTATCGGCCGGCAGGGGCGGTGGATTGGTCGGATCACGACGCAACTTCGGAACGCGCACTGAATATGCGAGGCTCCACGAACCCCGATTCGGCTCGATGCCCTGGACCGCGCCCGCCTACGATCAGCGCGAAGTCACCGCCGACCCCGAGCGGTACTGCATGTCCTCGCTCACTGGGCGCGATGCTGCCGGCCGCATGCAGGAAGCCTCGTGCAGCTGTTTCACCGAGCAGGGCACCCGATACGAGCTAGACCAGCCGCAGTGCCGCACGGTGGCCCGTCACGGCGCTCCATACCACCCCTATGGCCGCACGGGCAGGGTGGCCAGCAACAGCAACAACGATCGCAGCCACAGCAGCCAATGGCCGGGCAACACGCCAACCCTGGCAGCGTGGTCGGCAAGGCGATACGAACACATGGCACATTCCCAGAGTCGCCACAGGCCAAGGGCGGCAGTTTCACCGGTTCCGCTGGTTCGCTGCCTCGCGCTGCGAAGCCAAGAACAAGGCGTAATGTGATGCGTGACGAAAAGACCCCGGCACCTTAGAAATGCAGCTTCCGCGCAAGCAGGGCAGGCCACTCAACTACGGCGAGGCCATGAGCGCCGCCGAGCGTGCAAGGGACTATCGGCGCAAGCGCAAGCAAGAATCTATGGCCTATCTCGGCCAGTCCGAGAAAGAGGTTTCCATCGCTGCGACTATCGACTCGTTGCACTATGCCTTCGCCAATAGCGAGGCCGACACTGCGCTGGCATTGCTTGCGGATCTGCGCATGCGCGCCCGTGAGATGAAATCGTGATGCATCACGAAAAGGCCCCCTTGTGATCAGCAAAGACGCTGCAGACGTTGTTGCATTCGTTTCACCCTCTGCATGGTGGATGCTGTTGTCTTAGGGCTTATCGACAACATCGCCATCGCCGCCGCATTCGTACGCGTCACGAAAATCTGTTTCCTAACGAGCTATCATTTCCCTAGAACAAGGGGAAATGCATGGAAGCGAGATTTGCAATAGTGCTGGCGCTAGCTACCGCGGTGCCTGTTCAAGCTCAGCAGGTGCATAAGTGCCGCGAACGCGGCCAGGTCGTTTATCAGTCAGCGCCATGCGCTTCCGGCCAAGCCGAGAAGTCCTGGGACGCCGCACCAGCTCCCGAGCAAAGCAATGCCGAGCAGTGGCGCCTTTACGGTATTCGCAAGCAGCTCGAGAGCAGGTACGCAGCTGATAGATCTGCATCCGCTGCCGCGTATGTGTCTGGCCCACAATCCAGCAACGCATGCGAGTCTGCCAAGGCTCAGCGCAAGCAAGTCTATGAAGCGGTTGGTCTCCATCGCTCTTATGAGGTGTCCAGCTATTGGGACAACGTGGTGCAAAACGCCTGTAGGTGATCTGGGGTGTAGGGGCATAGCCCCTACGGATAACGCCTCACCCGCGCCGTGAGCCTCGTGGCCCACGTGTCCGCCTGACCACACGCGCTCTGGCGGCGGACCCCGCGTCATCCACCACTGATAACCGCATTTCACGCCTGCGCCGTAGCACGTCCCGCAGGCAACCACGTTGGAAATGTGATTATCTGACGCGTCACATAACTAAGCATCATTAGAATTTTATGACGCGTCAGATTAATATAAACACATCGAAACGGCTGACCACGAAAATGCGCGACGATAAAGACCCTGGCACCATGGAAATGCAGCTGCCCAAGCGTCGTGGCCGCCCGCCTGCAAACGGTGTTGCAGCGCAGACCGCTGCCGATCTGAGCAGGGCGTATCGCCAACGGCGTAGGGCAGCGGTCAACAACTACAAGTGCTGTGAGGTGCTGACCGACATGGAGTTGCTCGACCGTCTGCGACGCGCCATCACCAGCGGCAATGCTCAGCTTGCCGGCATCTACGCCCGTCATATTCAGCAGCGCTACCCGTATGATGTCTGACGCGTCATGAAATTACTGCTTCGTGCCCAATAAAAAGCCCGCTCGTTAGCGGGCTTGTTTGTTTCTGACAAGTTGCCTAGGCCGCTTCCAGCACTCGCATTTCGATGTGCAGATCCGCAGCAGCCAGCATGTTCACCAGCGTATCCAGACTGAACAGATCGATCTTGCCGCGCATCAGATCTGACATGCGCGGTTGCGTCACGCCGAAGACCTTGGCCGCCTGGGACTGGCTCAATCCTTCGCGTGCAATGTGATCCTTCAGCGCCATCATGAGCGCCGATCGCAGCTTCATGTTTTCAGCCTGCTGGGGGGTCTCTTCGATCGCGTCCCACACGCTGGCAAAGCGTTCATTAGTCATCGGCTTAACTCCTTCACCAAATCTCGATAGCGTTTCTCGGCTAGGTCCAAATCCGCTTTACTGGTCTTCTGCGTCTTCTTTTGGAAGCAATGCAGGACGTAGACTGCATCGGAGAACTTCGCCACGTAAATGATCCGGAATGCTCCTGCAGCATCCCGAATCCGAATCTCTTGGACGCTCTGACCGACGGTCGGCATTGGCTTCCAATCGTCGGGCTCGCGACCGTTTTGCACCTGGTCAAGCTGATAGCCGGCCTTGCGCTGTGCCGAGGCGGGGAAAGCGCGCAGATCATCAAGGGCACCAGCCCGGAACTCGACAGGTTTAACGTCAGCCATCTGAATACTATACAAAATTTTGTATGGGCTGACAAGCCTCCCCTGTTCGGCACGCTGAATCTTAAGGGTCGGCAGGGAGTCATAGCCGGACTTCGGAGAAGGGCATGACCTTGGAGCCGTTGAGCGATGCCGTCCTGCTTGACGCCATTCGTCGCTACATTGCCAAGGAGGATCTTGTTGCAGTCGTTGACCTGGCCGAGGAGCTGGTACGCCGTTATTACTGACGCGTCAGATAAATCTCCTCGACGCGCCGGCCGTCCACCCAAAGGCGAGGTAGCCATGTCGCCTGCAGCCCAGACGGTGGCGCGCCTGCGCCGCTCTTGCACGCCGATACCCATTAATTCTGACGCATCAGATAAATAATCACGCATGGACGGGGTGTAGGGGCAACGCCCCTACGGATAACGCCTCACCCGCGCCGTGGACCTCGTGGCCCACGTGTTCGCCGGACCACACGCGCTCTGTCGGCGGACCCCGCATCAGCCACCCCTGATAACCGCTTTTCCCGGCTTTGCCTGATCACGTCCCGAAGGTAGATGACATTGTTGCCTGCAGAAATGCGAGAGCCTGGAACCCTTGTGGCAGTGGGCGTCCGTGGAGTTGCCGATCGCGCATTGCGCTCTTCAGACATCATCAACGACCACTCGCGTGCGATGGCACACGTCAGTGCCCAGTACCGCATGCCGCACGGCTCGATGTCGTAATTCTCAGGTGTGAAGAATCGATGTCCCTGAAAACCAAAACCGGCCCAAGGGCCGGTCAGGTCTACGCGGTCGTAGGTGTCAAACGTCATTGTCCAGTCCGCTTCCTGTGGAGGGACCAGCAGTGATAGGCCGTCAGGGCGCACAGGAGCGTCAACACAGCCCACTTCGCATAATGTATATTATGTAAAGGCGTTTTTGCGCTTGTTGCGCTCGTTTGCTGCTACGCTCACACCGTGGCGGCGACGATGGCAAGCCGAATGGAGATCGGTGCATGCGTAATCGAAAACTGACCGGCCAATGGGCCGGTTTTTCGTTCCAGAACGGATACCTCATTACGCCAGAGGGCCGAGCCATGGAACCGTGGCAGCTGAGCTACCTATCACTCACCTGCGATATCGCACGCGAGTGGACGAAGATGATGGATGAGGGACGGTCGAAAACCCGGCCTAAACGTCAGGCCAACGTCATTTTCATTAGGGATAGGTTCAGAAAAAAGATTGAAACAAAGCCCGGTCCTCAAGTGGTGGCGACCGGCTTTGCGGCGGAATGCGCAGGATCATCGTTGCCGAAGGCGCGGAAACGTAAAGGCCGCGTATGAGGCGTTATCCGTAGGGGCGATGCCCCTACACCCCTACAATAATGCCTGCTCATCGTCATTGGGGACCGTATGAGCTACAGACCGCAGAACAACCACGATGGGCTTTGGTGGGAAATCGCCCTGGGCATCTTTGTAGGTCAGCTGATGACAGCAGCCTTTGCAGGCATCGTAGCGCTGTGCCTGGGCTACTTCACTATGCGAAGCGTCAGCGCAGCGCTACCGAAAGTCGCGGCACAACCGCTATACACACCCCGCTCCCAGCGCGCAGCGCCGGCAGCGCTGCAACTACGGCCGCTGGAATCGGACGAACGATGCATTCAACACAAGCGTTTCCGGCGACTGTCGAATGGCTGGCAGGAATTGCCGAACGATCCGTGCTGAATCGTGACGCGTCACGAAACTACATGTCCAACGTAGTCGCCGGCGTGCTTGTGGTCGTCTGATACGGCTTGCTTTCCGGGAACGTAATGTGATCTGCCTGCGGGACGTGCTACGGCGCAGGCGTGAAAAGCGGTCATCAGTGGTGGATGGCGCGGGGTCCGCCGATCGCGCGCGGGTGGTCCGGCACACGCGTAGGCCACGAGGTCCACGGCGCGGGTGAAGCGTTATCCGTAGGGGCGATGCCCCTACACCCCCAATGCGACCTGACAGATATCGGCGAACAGCCGCGCCCCTGTGACTGCGCCCCGCAGGGGCTGTCAACGACACGAAATGGATATTTTATGGCGCGTCAGAATTAATGCCGCGGTACGGTGATTTTCTGACGCGTCAGACATCGTACGGGTAGCGCTGCTGCATATCACGGGCGTAGATGCCGGCAAGCTGAGCATTGCCGCTGGTGATCGCACGCCGTAGGCGGTCCAGAAGCTCCATGTCGGTCAGCACCTCGCCACGCTTGTAGTTGTTCACCGCTGCCCTACGCCGTTGGCGATACGCCCTGCTCAGATCGGCGGCGGTCTGCGCTGCAACACCATTGGCGGGCGGACGGCCACGACGCTTGGGCAGCTGCATTTCGATGGTGCCGGGGTCTTTGTCGTCGCGCATCTGAGTCATCCATTGTTTCGATGGATCTATATTAATATGACGCGTCATAAAAGTCTAATGATGGTTAGTTATATGACGCGTCAGTAAATTAAAGCTGCGCGGTAGTATCTGGAATCGTTGTCGCGGTCTGGTACGGCTTATCAGCGCGCCAGGAGCGGTGGCCACCTGGTCGTGCACCGGGCCGACGGGCGGCTTTCAGTGGTGGATGACGCGGGGTCCGCCGCCACAGCGTGTGTGGTCAGGCGGACACGTGGGCCACGAGGCTCACGGCGCGGGTGAGGCGTTATCCGTAGGGGCTATGCCCCTACACCCCTACAATCACCGAAATTCTACGGGGGTGCTCATGGATAAGGCAGGCTGGCAGATCTCGACGTTCATAGCAGGGCTGGCGCTGGTGGGAACCACGTTCGGCCTGGTGGCCAACAAAAGCGCACTGACGCAGGAGAGAAATGATAGGCAATCCTGCCCGCCTCCTACGGTTGAAACCCACGTCATCACTGAGACGCCGAAACTAGAGCTACCGAAGGACGTGATGTATTGGCCGGATACAGTGCGATGCCAGGGCGGACGCTTGCTGATCAAAACAGAGCATGGCTTTGAATCACTGACGCGCCAAGGCGCAGCGATGCGCTGCGTCCAGCCTTAAACATTATTTTGTAACGCCGGCAGCGTTGCCAGCAGAGCGAGCAAGAACAGGTGGCCGACGTAGTAGCCATAGAAAGCCGCACGTGTGCGAGGAACGACAACACCACGACTGGTGGCCACCTCGCCAAGCGCGAGGACCGGCACGGCCAGCACGGCCCACAGGTTGCCGTTGAACCAGCACAGCGCAGCGAGAGCCAGGATGACCGGCCACGGACTACGCACCAATTTCGCATAATAAGCCCAGCCCGCTACCACCAGAGCCATGCCGGCCCATTGATAATCGACGAACAACGGGGCCGGCGCTGCACAGAGAGTCAGCAGCACCCAGCGACGGCGCTGGATCGCCCAGATGGCGGCGGCAGCCAGTGCGAACGCCAGCAGGACGTTCACGGGCACCCAATAGCCGAACGCCCCCGCATGGAACGGTTGCGCCAGAAGACCCCAGCACACCAGGCGACGGACCGACTTGCCTACATCAGATACAGGCTGCGCCAGATTGTAGGCCATGACCAGTGCGAACAGCGGAAAAGCGATCCTCCCAAGCTCGGACAACACCGGCACGTAACCGCCATAGAACACCTTGGCAACGTGGTCAAACGTCATGCAGACCAGGGCAACCCACTTCAATAGTTCGCGTGCACTACTGCTCATCACAGATCCCTGCTGGTGGGCGCGGTGTAGCTGTTGATGGAGTAGCTAGGCGACTCAGGGAACGTACCCAATGCGCGCGTGCGCTTCTCCATGGTCGATGTGACTGCCCCGCTCTGCTGCACCGCCTGCGGCTTCGGTTGCTCTTTCGCATCGGCAGGGCCGGCCTGCTGCGCCTGCGCGACATTTGCGGGAGGCTTATACGGGTTGTATGGCTCACCCCACCTTGCGATATCGCGGCACACGTCATCGCGCATCGCAACGCGGGTGTTCTGCTCGGTGACACATCGACAGCTGTTCTCGCTGGACATGCAGTACATGTGCGGATCGGACACCACAGGACGATCAACGTAGGCAGGTGCCGACCACGGCACATCGGAGACAAAGGGCACAAGTTGACCCACGTAATCTTCCGCGCTGCTGACCTTAGGCCGGGCGGCTGCACCAGCAGACGCAGTGCCCGCCAGCGACGGCCCCGTGGGGGCCGTCTTATTGGCGGTCGCAGCGTCTGCTTTCTTGGCGAACATGGTGTCGCGGTACACGGCGTACCAAGCACCACAGGCCAGGATGGCCACGACCGGCAGAATCATCAGTGCCTTTTTCACCAACGCCGGCATCTGATACTTCATCGTGTGGACCTCAGCCGACTTGTAGAACTTGAAGCACTCTGTTGGCTGTTTCCACACTTCGTAGTCGTATAGCTTTTTGATGCGCGGCAACGGCGACCGCACCTCTTCGATGATCTGGCTATTCCGGAAAATAAAGGTCTTCTGCTTGCCGCTCTGACGCAGCAGATGTTCGTGATAGCCGACCAGGCCGCGCAGGTAGGTGTCGAGGTAGTTAGGCTGCTGAGTAGCAAGCACCAAGCGCACGCCGTCGTGTCGAATCGTCGACATCGCCTTGATCGTTTCGACCGGATCACCGCCCCGTCGTGCCGGGAAAAAGTGCTGCGCCTCGTCGACGAACAGGATGGATCCGGCCGGTAGATCCTGCCACTTGTGCGGGTCCGCCCACGGCGTCGTACCCGGCACCGAGATGCCGTCAATGTTGCAGACGTAGACGTGTGCACCCTTGTCCATGAGATAGCGAATCGCTTGAATAATGCGCAAGCTCTTACCAGATCCTGGCAAGCCGGTGAGCAGTGAAATAGAGGCGGTGTCGCCGATCATGTGGCTTGGTTCCTACGTTGAATAAACATGCGCTCAGCGCCGCGAATGCCGTATGCGCTCAGAATGATGGACACGCCCGCATCGATCCCAAGCGCGTGCACCCAGGCTGCGATACCGGCAGGCACGGATGACCACGCGGTCTGTGCGTATTCGATGATTGGGTTGTAGATGAAATGCTGTGCGGCGAAGCCGAGGCCGAGCGCCGACAGCAGCCGACCAAGCCAGATCGCTGCCTTGAGCTTGACCAGCTTGTGAACCGCGTCAGCAGCGTTCTCGAAAAAATTGTTCGCAAAATCGCGAGCCCAATCGAACATCAGATGTTCCTCCCAACCACGAACATCGCGATCACTGTGCACATCGCGATGATGACCATCTTGACCGCAGCGATTGCGTCGAAGAACCCTGCGGGAATGACCCACCGCTGACCTTCGATTTCAACATCTGGAAGAAGACCGGCACTGCCGTTGCCGCCGACGTTGATGAGGTCTTGGCGCAGCTTCATACCGCTGCTGCCGGACTCACCGCCCCAAATCCCTTCAACGACCCCAGCATCGTCGCCATTGCTGATACCAGCTGCACGCGAGGCCATGCCCTGCCCCAGCGCTTCCATTGCGCAACGCTGTTTCCACTGCTGCAGGACGCTTGCATAGGCTTCAGCTTTACACGATTTTCCGGCACACACCGGCACATCACTCTCGCCGCACGTATCGCCCTTCGTGACTTCGCTGGCCTGCGTGTTGCACTCAATTTTCCACGTGAATTTCAGCTGCAAGCACTTAAGCGTATCGCCGACGCAAGCAGGCGCAGTCGTGCAGTTGCCACTATCAGTAGCGCTGTCTTTACTATCGCCGTCCTTGTCGCCAGAGCCGCTTTGAGCGCCATTGCCGGACGTGTTGCCAGCGCCATTCTCGCTATTATCGCCGGTGGAATTCTTAGAGGTACCTGTCGGCACGCTCGAATAATTGGTGACATTGTTGGTGTTACAGCTACCATTGGTGCAAGTCGTCTGCTGATGACCCTCCTTACGCTGCCACTCACCATCACTCGGCGGCACTGTGGGCGGCGTCACTGCCTCGCCCTTTGGCGTGCGTGTCTGCGCATCTGAGCCATCGGCCTTCTTACCGGTCTCGCTCGGACTCCAACAGAAGGTCTTACCGGTTGAAGCTGTCGCACAATAGTCGCCATTGGGCTTCACGCACGCAGTCTGACCAGCGCCCATCGCGGTGCACTCCGGGGCCTTGGGTTGGGTCGCATCCTTCTTATCATCTTCTGCCTGCCCGATATCCTGCGTGGGCTTCTGAGGGGTACACACCTGTCCGTTGTACGTTCTTTCCTTCATGCCATAGACGGTGACCGGTCCTTGCGCACTGCTAAACGGCGTTCCCTGCACCTGACAGCCGCCAACGCAACTTGACGGGGGCGAGTAGCCCAGTGCGGCATCTGCAAGCTTAGTGCTATTGCGTGCTGCACATGTCTCGTTGGGATTGAAGCTGTAATCGTATGCGCCGCCCTGAGGCGGAGCGAAGTTCTTGACAAAGGCAGCACAGCCGCCAGCACCGTTGTTAACGGTGCACAGATATGTGTAATTTCCTGCCTGCGCCGGATCAATGACGCATGCAAAGGCCACTTGCCAATACTGATCGCCGCGCTCTGCGTTTTCAGACTTAACACGTGCTTGGGCTGCTGCCAGATGCGCTTGGCAAACAGCATTGGCAATGCCCTGATCTCCGTAGTTGGAGGCGCGCGCACCACCAATGCCCAACGCGGCGAACATCAACGCCACCACGACGTAGACAACACGACGCACGACAGCGCGAGCAAAATATCGAGCAAGCCAGCGCATCAGTTCCAGCCCGTCGCGCACACGTGCGCGGCATGGATCAAGAACGCCAACACGATTAGACCTTCCATTACATACCCCAATTGAAAAGGGAGGGTTTCCCCTCCCCTGCTATTCCGCTGATTGGCTCACTTGCCGCCGATCAGGCCCAGTGCGCGAAGCGTCCAGCGGCCGAGCGCGAACGCGGCCAAGATGGTCACGCCGATGGCGGTGTAGGTAACCACCTTGCCAACGATGGCGGTGCCATCGAAATCGCCACCGCCACCGGAGGCGAAGGCGAAACCGGGCATGGCCATCAACGCGGTGCTACCCACGATTGCGGCGGTCTTGGCGTTGCTGACAGCCGACTTGGCCTTGGTGACAACGGTCGAAATGTTCTTGTTCATTGATGCTATTCCTCTATGGATTTTGGGTTGAGCAGTCCTTTAATGACTGCAAGGGTCATCAGGCCGATGAAGTAAGCGCCGCCCACCATCGCGGCCTGTTCGATGGTGGGAAGTGGTGTCGTCCAGTCCGATTGATCGATCCAGGCTTGCACCTCGCATTGCTGCGTTGAATCGTTGTATTGCGTGCAGGTCAGGATCTTTGCCATTGCTCAGCATCCCTGCTCGCATGCATATGAGTTAGGAAACACGCGCCGGCTTAGCTGCCCGCAACACATGAAACTTGCTGTAATTGATCGCACCCTTGTTGACCGTCACCATGGCTTCCAGATCAAGCTCGTATTCGCCGGGCTGATAGGCGGCCTGACCCTTCTCCAAACGCACATCCAGCGGATACGCGAAGCCGCCTGCTTCCAGCTTGGCCTTCTGCTTGCGCGTGGTGTATTCCCGATCCTTGCCCTCGTCATCCTTGAACGTGCCGCCACGCTCATCGACTTCGGCGCTCAATACAGTGACTTTGATTCCGCTCATGGTGTAACCCCTTCTAAGGTTTGATTGATGCCCGCGATTTCGGGCCATTGATTGGCTACGTCTGCTGTTGCCCACGCCGGTAGCCGATGCGACGTGCAGGTACTGATAACGGCATGCAACGCGTCAGGCGTTGGGCAATGCCGCACGATGAAATTCAGGGTTGCGCCGTACTGACGCTTGATGTGGCGACGCGCACTTTTCCAGGTGGCATCGACAGCAGCTTTCGTAATGTCGATGCGCGTGGCGACGCAGTGCAGGAACTTGAGAACGGGATAGGCGCCGAGCAGATAGCCAGCAGGATCGCGCAGCAAATCCAAGGGCAATTCCTTGCGGTTGGTGGCGCGAAATTGCGCTTCATAGCGAACCCATTCGGAGGCCTTGTCGCCTTGCTCCCTGCCCTTCTCGTACACGCGCAGCTGCTTTTCGGACTTCTTGCCGCCGACATAAAAGGTCTTGCCGTCGCCACTGTCGTGATCGTCCACGGTCTGCGCCTTGGGGCGCTGTCCACGGTTGTCAAACTCGCCCGATGCATACCAGCTTTGCGCCAGTTTCAAGGGGTATTTGCCAAGCAGGTCATCGGCGGCAACGTCCACGCGGGTCAATCGTCCAGCGCAGCTTTCGAGCTTCGCTCGAAGCTCCAGCCACCGCTTCGCATGGCCGCAGCGCGCTGCGCTCAACACTCCACACCCGGTGCCGGTCAACTCGATACGCGCGGTGTAAGTGCCATCTGCACGGCGGCAGTGTTCACCGCCCAACTCGATCAGGCCCACGTGCTGGCCTTCGCGGTCAGTGATACGCACGCGCCACAGGTAAAACCGCCCCGGCCCGACCTTTTCGTCAAGTTCCAAGCCCAAGCCGGCGAAGAACCAACAGAAGACTTGCAGTGCAACCGCGCGGGCGTTCTCGGCGGTGACGTCCATCCATTCGCGGACCTCTTCGGGGTCGTCGTTGACGAACACACCGGCTTCGCCCAGAACGGCGCGCAAATCCACAGAGGCGGAAAACCAGTCAATGGCGACCGTTAGGGTGCCATCGGCGTTCCTGAATTCACTGACTCCCCTGTTAGACGAGGGGAGTCCCGACACCGCGAGCTGGCCGGCCATTACGCAGCCCTCCGGACAGCGGCAACCGAAGCACAACGCGCCAACTCAACCAACCAAGCTGCCAGCGCAGCCGGCGTGTGTTCGCGCTCTGCCTTGGACACCTCAGGACGCCAATCAAAATCACCCTTGCGCTTGCGCGTGCCATCAGCACGCGTGCGGCATTGCGCAATCACATGCGTGGCCAGGCCGAGACGGTATGGGATGGCAGGAACATCGCAAGGTGCAACACCGACGACATACAACCAGGTGGCTTTGTCAGCGCGATGGCCCCACGCGCTTTGCAGGATGGGCAAAGTCCATCCGCCAAATTGATCGAACGAACCAGGCTGCGGAAGACCAGCACAGGGCCACAACGTGGAAGACGCGGGATGCTCCAACACGCCACCAAAGCGGCGCACCTGGTCAACAGCAAAAATGGCAAGCTCACGTTCACCAGGTGCAGGGGTAACGAACGCGCGCAAACGGCCCCACGAACGGCACGGCGGATGGGCGACCACAGGCATGCCGCCTGCGAAGGTCAATGCGTCGCGGTCGAAATCAAACGCATCGACACCGGGCATGGTCTTGTAAACCGAATCACGACGAACGAAGAGAGCAGCGACCTTATGCATGCGCGTAGAACTCCACAGCAGCGGTTTGACAGGCAAGAGCAGCACTGCGCGAGGCGTGCACGCTCTGCTGCACCAAACGACCCGAACGGCGCACCGTGAGACGGAAACGACGAGTACGGCGACCACCGATGACGATGTGGTAAGTGTCGATATGTGAAACGACGACGGCGCTCATGCCACCACGTCCATTTCGGATTCGGCGCTACAAATCGTGACGCGTTGCGAAATGGTCGGCGCGACCAAGGCAACGTAGCTTTCGATGATGAAGACCTGTTCGCGGTGTGCGCGCAGCGCAGCTTCGGCGCGACGGTCAAGAATCCAGGCGACCACTCGGGCGAGGCCGACGATCACGGTCAGCGCGGAAGCGCCGATCAGTGCAAGTGCGTTTGTGTCCATGAAGCCCCTATCCCCTGCCCCTTGACGCGGACCCCGGAGGGGAGCCGGGGGGGCGCGGTGTCGAGTACCACTCGTCACGGAGTGGATATAAACTAAAACTCAACACCCACGTCAAGTAACACTCATCATGCAGACGATAAACAAATTGCTTGACACGGCTCTAAAAGCATGTAATGAGCCGTCCGACCGTCAATTGGCGAAGCACTTGGATGTATCGCCAAGCGCGATATCGCTATGGCGTAAGGGGAAGCCGATCAAGGATGAACACCTGATGGCACTGATCAGGCTAGCTCAAGCCGACCCGACAATTGCAGTGTTAGTAAGAACGGAAAGCGCTGAAAGCCCAGAAGCGCGGAAGGCGTGGAGCGTGGTGTGGGACAGACTGTCCCCGGTCACTACGGTGGTCGGGGCGATGGTTCTAACCATCGGCATGATGCCGGCGACAGGTCGGACGAAAACCCTTGAAATTCAAGGGTTTGAGCGTCCCGACTTCGCATATTCTGTATATTATGTAAGATCGCGCCGGGCACTGGACGTAGCCGAACACGAGAATCTTCAAAGCATGGTCGCCTGTCATGAAGATGGCAGCCAGCCATTTCAGAAACTCACGGCCGCCGCTGGTGTCGCGGTAAACCACCGTGGGACAAGCTCGCGAACTGGTGGTGTATCGACTGATGCCTTGGAATCAGCTTACCCTCTGTTCCACTCCATCGGGCCACCGATCGCTCATCACGGTGCATGACACTCACTCGCCGCTACGGCGCAGCACACCCTTGTCTTCCTGCAACTCCCGCTTGAACGGGACGTCCGGCGATGGGCGTGCGGTTGCGGGTTGATCGTTGAGGTTGGGGTCGCTCAGGCCGCAGCCGCCGCCGAATTGCAGCAGCGACACCACGCAGCTGATCTTGGTGGTCGTTCCCGGGATCGGAATCTCGATCTTCTTCAGGCCGCGACGCACCCATTCCTGCAGCAGCGTCTGGTTCGGCATCCAATACTTGTCCAGCGAGGTCGGCGTGTAGCCGTAAGGCGGACGTTTGAGCCAGGTGCCGCCCTGGGCGATCTGGTCGCGGGTCCAGGTATCGGTCTCGCTGCCCGGTGGTCCGCGGTCACCTGCACCCTTGCCGGCATCACCGGTTCCGGTGGCCACCTTGACGCTGCCATCGGCATTGAACATGCCGTTGCGCTGGGCGCTGGCACCGGTCGTGTCGCCTTCCCGATTGCGGTCGGATTTACTCCAGTCGTCGGCGTTGGCGGCCGCGTTCCACCCGCCGCTGCGATCGGCAGGCGCCGGGCCGGCATGACTGCTGGCGGCAGGCTTGACAGGCGACGATGCAGCGGCCGCCACGCTGCTGGAACGCTCGGACCGAGCAGGACTGGCCTGCGACCGCGCAGGTTGCGCGGCTGCTTGCGCGGCTGCTTGCGTGGATGGCGCCGCCACGGTGGCTGGCCGCGGGTCGGGAGTCGCAGGCGTCGCTGGCACGACAGGTGTCGCCGCCACTGGCGCAGGCGCCGGATCCGGTACGTTCGGAAGCTCTGCAGGACGCACCGCGATGTCAGGCATGCGCACCGTCGGCGAGATCTCATGCAGGCGTGCAGCCGGCGTGGCGATTTGCGGGCGCTCGGGGATGACGATGTCGCGCTCGCGCACCGTTGGGGCCGTGGGAGAGCGCACCGCCACATCGGTGGCCGAACGTTGCATTTCGCGCACCTGCGGGCGTTCGGTCACCGTCTGGATGTCGCGTTGACGCACCTGGACCTGCGGTGCTGCCCGTTGGATCGCACGCGGCGTCAGCGTGATCGTTGGCGGCGGCGGGACCACAAAGTCGGTGGTGGCGACTGCGGTTTCGGTGACCTGCAGCGGCGATTCGATCGTTACCGGCGGTACCTGCACCGTCACCTGCGGAATATCCGCTGTGACGGGTTCGCTGGCAGCGTGCACCGGTTCCGGCGCCTGTTCTGGTGCATGGGCCGTGTCGGGGCGCTCGAGAGGATCGGCTGCTGGCTGCGCTGATGTCGGTGTCGAGGATGGAGCTGGTTCGCTTTTCGCCGCCGATGCACCCGCTTGCGCTGGCGAAGACGTCGTAGCTGCAGCCGCCTGCGTCGACGCCTCGGCCGCAGGTTGACCTTCCTCGCCGCCCTGCTCTGCCGCCCCATTGCCGATCAAGGTCATGCGGACCCGCGATTCGTCGCCGGGTGTGGTTTCTTCCGGCGCCCAGCGCACGGCGACAACCCAGACGAGCAGCGCAATAAAACCGAGGTGGATCAGAAAACTGCCAAGCACCGCCAGCCAGTGCTGCCGATGCTGATCCTTCGGCCGCGGGTCCCAGTGCTGCCACCACAGGCTGCGGAACGCCTGGAACGGCGACAGCAGAGAGACGCCGACCATGCCACTCCTGGGCGGCTGCCCACGCGCCAGCAGTACATCCATCACCTGGTCGTCGTTGAATGGCGCAGCCGCGTGCTTGCGGTTGCCCATCCAGATGCCCCAGCCATACGGCAGGCCGGTACGCCGATCCAGAATGAGCTTGCTCGGCATGCGCGCGCGCAGTGTCTGCAGCAGATCGGCAGCCGTTGTCACCGGTGGTGGGGAATCAGGCCGCGCTGTCGCGCGGAATGTACGGCGCGTCGCCGGTGGCGTGGTCGGTCGCGTCGCGCACCGCAATTACACCGGGCACGCGCCCCATCAAGGTCTTTTCAATACCCTGCTTCAAGGTCACATCAGCCATGCCGCAACCGTGGCAGCCGCCGCCGAAACGCAGCAATACCACGCCATCGGCCGACACTTCCTGCACGGCAACGCGCCCGCCATGCGATGATGCCAGCTGGGGGTTGATCTCGTTCTCCACCACCCAGCGCACGCGCTCCACCATCGAGGCCGACTCTGCGGGCGCTTCGCCCTTGATCTTGGGTGCCTTGATGGTGAGCTGCTGGTTGCCGGTGGATTGGGTGACGTAGTCGATCTCGGCGCCGTCCATCCATGGCACGCTGGCAGCGACGACATATAAGGTGAAGCCGTCGCAATCGATCGCCCATTCGTCGCCGCTCAGGTCTGCCGGCTCGGCGAACTCGAGCCGGGCATCGGCACGTGAGGTGCCCGCATCCACCGCACTCAGGCGCACGCCCATGCCGGGCACGCCCTCACGTTCGATGAGCTTGCGGAAATAGGTCTGGGCTTTGTCGGATATCTGGATCATGCGGGTTATTCTACCGCTCAAAGCGCCCTCGCTCATGGAACACCGTGATCCTGGTGGGTGCGCCGTCCGCCAA
Organism: Xanthomonas vasicola pv. musacearum NCPPB 4379; assembly: GCF_000277895.2. Taxonomy (NCBI): domain Bacteria; kingdom Pseudomonadati; phylum Pseudomonadota; class Gammaproteobacteria; order Lysobacterales; family Lysobacteraceae; genus Xanthomonas; species Xanthomonas vasicola. The sequence continues at coordinate 2,370,084 of NZ_CP034655.1, forward strand.
CCCTGCGAGACCGTCATGACCGATCTGATTCCCCTGGAGCAGGCGCATTGCCTCCCGCGCAAAGGCAGCGACCACAAGCTGGGCGAGGCGCGCCTGGCCGAATTGCTGCCGCAGGTCCCCGGCTGGGAGCTGGCCGAAGCCGGGATGGCGCTCACGCGTACGTTCCGCTTCGTCGACTATTACCGCACCCTGGCCTTTGTGAATGCGCTGGCCTGGATCGCCCACCGCGAAGACCACCACCCCGACCTGGGTGTGCATTACGACCGCGTCGTGGTGCGCTATTCCACCCATGACGTGGGCGGGCTGAGCGAAAACGACTTCATTTGCGCGGCCAAGGCCGCGCAGCTCTACGATCAGGGAATCATTGCATGAACATGTCTCGCGCCGCGCTTGCCGGCCTCATCGTCGCCACCGGCCTCAGCAGCTGCGGCAAGTCGCAACAGGCGGCCGCGCCTGCCGTGGCGCCCACCGAGTTGGCGGCCTTGAAGACGCCGCCGCCGGAATATTCGCCGCAGCTAGCCTGCGCCGGTGTCGGTGGCACAACCGTGCTGCGGGTCCTGGTCGGCACCCAGGGCACGCCCACCGATGTTTCGGTGGCGCAGAGCAGCGGCCAGCCCGTGCTCGACGAAGCTGCCCAGAAGCGCGTGCGCGAATGGCAGTTCAAGGCCGCCACCCGCAATGGCCAGACCGTGCCGCAGACCATCCAGGTGCCGGTCTCGTTCAAGCCGCCGGTACCGCGTCCGAACGAATGTTTCGCCATCGAGGAACGCACACGCCGCGGTGGCTGAGGACAGTGCAGGTCGTGACATCTTCTGTCTACAGGGCACATGCGCGGACAGAAGCGCACGTTTAGCAGCTAACAAAACTACTGCGCAGCCGCCAGGCGGGTGCGGACGGTGCTCGGAAACCTCCTGTACCACTCGTACACTGCGGTTCTGAGCGGCGCCGTCCGCGTCCACCTGACAGCTGCTCGCTACGTTTCGTTAGCCGCTCTCAGTAGCGTCCTGTTCGTCTTTGCTTGACGTTCGCGCCGGCGTGAAGCTGGCGCCGCTGCGCTGTTTTTTTCGTGTTCAACACCACGCGTTCGTCATCCAGGCATGGCCATCCTGCGTTCGCGGAGGGCGTGCGCATATAGCGCAGCTGCAATCGCCACGTTCCCCGCCGGAGAATTTTCCATTCAACGAGGTTGCCGCGTCACATGCTTGAAGTGTCATCACACAATGTCTGGATCGCGCTTGCAGTCACGCTGGCTGCGGGTCTGGCGACCGGGCTCGGCAGCCTCATGGTGGTGTTCGCCAAAAAGCCCAATCCGCGGCTGTTGGCATTTGGGTTGGCCTTCGCTGGTGGCGCGATGGTGTACGTGTCGCTGACGGAAATCCTCAATAAGTCGATCGCCGCGTTTTCCCACGCCTACAACGACAAACTTGGCTTCACCTTCGGCACGCTGACCTTTCTGGGCGGCATGCTGTTGATCATGGTGATCGACCGCCTGGTGCCGAATCCACACCAAAGTCTTTCCAGCGACGATCCGCAGTTTCGCGACGACAACCGGGCCTATATCCGCCGGGTTGGTTTGATGACCGCCATTGCGATCACGGCGCACAACTTCCCGGAAGGGTTGGCAACCTTCTTCGCCACGCTGGAGAGCGCGGCGGTGGGCATGCCGCTGGCGTTTGCGATCGCCATCCACAACATTCCCGAAGGCATCGCGATCGCGGTGCCGGTGTATTTCGCTACCCGCAACAAGTTCTACGCAGTGGGCGCCAGCCTGCTCAGCGGATTGGCCGAACCGATCGGTGCGGGCATCGGCTATCTGGCGTTGTCCAGTGTGCTCTCGGATGCGGTCTTCGGCACCGTGTTCGGGCTGATTGCCGGGGTGATGGTGTTTCTGGCGCTGGACGAGTTGCTGCCGGCCGCCAAGCGCTACGCACAGGGCCACGAGACCGTGTATGGATTGGTGTCGGGCATGGGGACGCTGGCGATCAGTCTGGTGCTGTTCCGCTTCGCAACGCCTTGAAGCGCACTTTATCCAAGCACGTGGTGCGCTGGCAGCGCCAAGCGTTATGCCCTGGCAGCGAACCCACCACAGCAACCTGACACCACCGCTTCAACGTTGATGTCGCTGTGGTGCAAATGGCGAGTGGATACGCGCTACCTGCCCGCAATCATCCTCCGGTCCTCGCACCGCGCGTTCTTGGCATGCGGCTTCCCGCACGTTTGCTGAACACGGTTGCGCCTGGTCGACTGAGGAGCAATTTTAGAAAGGTTCCAGACATTCAAACCGGCGCATGGTACGCGCGTCATCAACGCGCACACAGCGAGGTGCGGTATGCAACGCATATGTTCACAAGGGCGCCTTGCTTTGGCGCTGTCGATCGCATCCACCGGCATGATTGCATTGGGTGGGTGCCAACGCACTGACTCGCAGGCGCCAGCCGCCACCGAGCCTCCTCCGCCTCCCAGTGCAGTCGCAGCGCCGGCTTACACGCCGCCCACGGCGGATCAGCTGTACCAACTGGTTGCGCCGATTGCCCTGTTTCCGGACAAGCTGCTGGCGCAGACACTGGCCGCTTCGGTATATCCCGATCAAGTGGTCACCGCGCAGGAGTGGCTGCGCAGCAACAGCGGCTTGAGCGCCGCCGATCGCGCGCAGGCCACGGTGTCGCAATCCTGGGACCCGAGCATCAAGGCCCTGACCGCATTTCCGGACGTCGTGTCCCAGTTGGCCGGCAATCTCGATTGGACGCGTGCGCTCGGCGATGCCTATGCCCACGACCCCAACGATGTGCTCAATGCCGTGCAGATCATGCGCCAACGCGCTCAGGCCAGCGGCCACCTGCGCAGCACGCCGCAACAGCAGGTGCAGGTTGCGCGCCATGTGGAGGTCACGCCCATTCTGGATGAAGGACGCATCCCGCCGCCGTCGCAGGTGATCACCATCGAACCGGCACAGCGGGACGTGGTGTACGTGCCGCGCTACGACCCTGGCGTGGTCTACGGCACGCCGGTCGATGTCTATCGCGAGTATCGCTACCGTCCGGTCCGCTGGTACGACGAAGGCGACGTCGTCACCACCGGCCTGGTATCCTTCGGCGTCGGCGTGCTGGTAGGCGGCGCACTTGAACATCATCACGGCTGGTTCGGCTGGGCCGAGCCGGCGCCTGGCTGGCACAGCTGGGGCTGGAATAGCTGGGGGGTGAACTGGAACGCACCGCCGGCCGCACCGCATTACGTGGTCTATCAGAATCATGTCTATGCGCCGCGCACCACTATCATCAACAACCGCAATACCTATATCGATTCACGCTCGTATGTGAATCAGGATCAGCGTCATTGGTCCAATGCGACATCCGCGCCTGCGCCCGTTGCAGGCATTGCCCCAGCAAGCTTCCGCGCAGCGCAAGCGGCCGCTCTACCGGCAGCGATGGCCAGCGCAAAGGGGCTCAGGGGATTTGCCGGAGCAGGTGCGCCAGCGCCCTCGCCCGCCCAGCTTCATCGTCCGCCCGACTATGCGCATCTGGCCGCGCCGCATTTCAATGCGCAGATGCTGCAGCCGGGCCGTCCGGTAGCGATGAACACTTCGGCGCCGTCGCCGTTGTCGCATGCGGCGCCGCTGACAACCGCGGCCCATACGATGCCGCCACCGCCTGCAGGGATGCGCTCTCCGCGCGTCCAAGCGCCGGCATTCGCATCGGTTATACCGCAGCCTCGGGCGAATGACCTGCAGGCCGCACAGCATCAGCGAATGGCGCAACTGCACGCAGATTCGCGGGCAGCGCAGCAGCAAGCAGCCGCGGCAAACCACGCACATGCGGCCATGCCGCCGCGCGATGCATTTGCCAGCCGCGACGCCCGCGATAGCCAGTTCCGCGCGCAAGCCAAGCCTGCGCAATGGAAGCCGCCCATGCAAGAGCAGCGACAGCTGCCGCCCCATCAGCAATTTGCGTTCGCAGCCTCGCCGCGTGCCGAACATGCGCAGCCATCGCAGCCGCGCTACGAATCGCGCCCGGTCATGATGAAGGCCGAGCCGCAGCGACACATGCAGCGGATGGTCTCCTTCACGCCGCCGCGTGCCGCGCCAGCCCGTCCGGCGGACACGCACCAGCAGCGCCCGCATCCGGCAGCGCAGCCGCAACATCACGACCACCGCCACGACAGCTGAGCCAGCACGCTGACGCAGCCGCACTGGCTGCGTCAGCGACCGAGTTGGTCCAGCGCTTCGGCCAGTTCGGGCGCCAGCGGCGCGCTCAGCACGTAAGGCGTCTTGCCGGCATCCAGGGCGAACTCCAGCGACGCGGCATGCAGGAACAGCCGCTTCAAACCAAGCTGATCGCGCAGGCGCTTGTTCACGTCCGCCTCGCCGTATTTATCGTCCCCGGCCACCGGGTGCCCGAGGTGCTGGGCATGCACGCGGATCTGGTGGGTGCGCCCGGTTTCGATGCGCACTTCGCAGTAAGAATGCCCGCCACGCCGTTCCAGCAACTTGAAATGACTCAGCGACGGCTTGCCGATCGCATTCACCTGCACATGCCGCTCGCCGCCCTGGCGCAGGCCGATATGCAGCGGCGCGTCTACGGTCATCACGCCGTCGGGCATACGACCGACCAGCAAGGTCAGATAGCGCTTGGTGATGCCACGCCCTTCGACGCGGTCGTCTTCACGCATCAGAGCCTGTAGCTCGGTCAGCGCCGAGCGCTTCTTGGCCACGATCACTAGGCCGGATGTATCGCGATCAAGCCGATGCACCAGTTCCAGGCTCTGGTTCGGGCGCAGCGCCCGCAGCGTTTCGATCGCTCCGAAGCTGATCCCGCTGCCGCCATGGCTGGCGACCCCGGTCGGTTTGTTCAGGGCGAGCAAGCGCGCATCTTCGAACACGATCGCCGCTTCCAGCCGCGCCATGAACGACGGCGGCGGCGCCGCTTTGTCGCCCTCTTCGTTGACCCGTACCGGCGGAATCCGTACTTCTTCGCCGCCTTCGAGCTTGCGCTCGGCCTTGGCACGCCCACCGTTCACACGCACCTGACCGCTGCGCACCAGCTTGTAGATCAGGCTGCGCGGCGCGCCCTTGAGCTGGCCAAGCAAGAAATTATCCAGCCGCTGCCCAGCACGGTCTTCCGGAACTTTGAGAATGCGCACACCGACACGGTCGGTCGGAGGCTTGGGGGGCTGGGGGTCGGTCATCCGGCTCTTTATTCTGTTACACTCGGCGAGCGAGATAAGGGTTTGATTTTGTTGGAAGTTGATTGGCCAGAAGCCTGACTTCCGATGATTCCGGCACAGTGCGCGACCACCGCCCCCGGGGCGGCCATGTTAGCGGCTCACCGGCCTACCCGGCCATCGCCAGCGGTTTTTGACCGTTGCGCTGAACATGTCCCGTGCGCTGCCCCGGTTCGTCCGGACGCGTCTGCCGGCCCTGAAACACCTATAAAACTTAAACAAGCGCTCCCGCGGCCTGCCGTGGTGTTGCAGCGCTGGAAACTCTGGTCAGGCCTGTCCGCGCGTTGCGCGAAGGGCCGACAAGCTGTTCCAGAGGCGAAACGTCACGGCGTTCCGCGCGGTAGAGCGCGTGAGGAACGCAACAATGAAGCGAATGCTGATCAACGCAACGCAGGCCGAAGAGCTGCGCGTGGCGATTGTGGACGGCCAGACCCTGTACGACATCGACATCGAACAGCCGTCCAAGGAACAAAAGAAGTCCAACATCTATAAGGGCCGTATCACACGGCTCGAGCCTTCTCTGGAAGCGGCGTTCGTGGACTACGGCGCCGAGCGTCATGGCTTCCTGCCGCTGAAGGAAATTTCCCGCGATTACTTCCAGGCCGGCGTCGACCATAACAAGTCGACCATTCGCGAGCTGTTGCGCGAGGGCCAGGAAATCGTGGTGCAGGTCGATAAGGAAGAACGCGGCAACAAGGGCGCTGCCCTAACCACGTTCATTTCGCTGGCCGGCCGCTACATGGTGCTGATGCCCAATTCGCCGAGCGCCGGTGGCGTTTCGCGCCGCATCGAAGGCGAAGACCGCGCCGCGCTGAAGGAAGCGCTGGACAAGCTCGATATTCCGGACGACATGGGCGTAATCATCCGCACCGCCGGTGTGGGCCGCGATGCCGAAGAGCTGCAGTGGGATCTGGACTATCTGCTGCAGACCTGGAAAGCGATTGCCGAGGCTGCACTGAGCAAGCCGGCCGCGTTCCTGATCTACCAGGAATCGCGCTTGATCATCCGCGCCCTGCGCGACTACCTGCGCGCCGATGTCGGCGAGATCCTGGTCGATACGCCGGAACTGTATGCCGACGCCCAGGAATTCATGAAGCAGGTGATGCCTCAGAGCCTGCGCAAGCTCAAGCACTACACCGACGACATTCCGCTGTTCAACCGCTTCCAGATCGAATCGCAGATTGAAGGCGCCTATGAGCGCAACGTGCGCCTGCCCTCGGGCGGCTCGATTGTGGTCGACCAGACCGAAGCGCTCACCGCCGTCGACGTAAACTCCTCGCGCGCCACCAAGGGCAGCGATATCGAGGAAACCGCGTTCCAGACCAATCTGGAAGCGGCCGAAGAAGTGGCACGCCAGCTGCGCCTACGCGACCTGGGCGGCCTGGTGGTCATCGACTTCATCGACATGACCTCGTCCAAGCACCAGCGCGAAGTCGAAAACAAGCTGCAGAACGCGCTCAAGTACGACCGCGCCCGTGTGCAGCTGGGCCGTATCTCGCGCTTCGGCCTGATGGAAATGAGCCGCCAGCGCCTGCGTCCGAGCCTGGGCGAATCCAGCCAGATCGTCTGCCCGCGTTGCGATGGCCATGGCCGCATGCGCAGCGTCGAGTCGCTGTCGCTGTCGATCATCCGCGTGGCCGAAGAGCACGCGATGAAGGAAAACACCGGGCAAGTGCTGGTCCAGGCCCCGGTGGAGATCGCCAACTACCTGCTCAACGAAAAGCGTAGCGCGCTGCGCGAGATCGAAAATCGCCACGCCTCGCCGATCATCATCGTTGCCGATGAGCAGCTGCACACCCCGCACTACGAAGTCACGCGCCTGCGCGAGAACGAGTTGGGCGAAGACAGCGGCAAGCCGAGTTACCAGCGCGGCACCCCACGCAAGCTGCCGGTGCATGCGCTGACCAAGGCGCAGTTGAACATCCCGGCACCTCCGGCAGTTACTTCGATCAAGCCGAGCCAGCCGGCTCCGGTGCGTGAAGAGGCCCCTGCCCCGGTGGCGCCAGTCGCGGCTCCGGCACCGGTGGTCACCGTGCCGATTCCGGCACCGGTCACCGGCGTGGTCGGCTGGTTGAAGCGCATCTTCGGCGGCGTCGAGCCGGTCGCTCCTGCTCCCGAGTCGACTCCGCGCCCGCGTCAGAACGATGCCGGCCGCAATAACCGTAACGAACGCGGCGAGCGTGGCGGTCAACGTCGCGACGGTCGCGATGCCCGCAATGGCGGCAACCAGCAGCGCGGCAATGGTGGCAATGGCAACGGCGCCAACAAGGAACGCCGTGACGAGCGCCGCCAGCCAGCCAGCGGCCAGGGCGCGCAGAACGGAGCACAGGCACAGCAGCAGGTGCAGGCTCCCAAGCCGCCGCGCAATGAAGCGCAGGCACCGAAGCAACAGCAGCCGCAGCAGTCTCAGCAGCAGAAGCCCAAGCCGCAGAACCAGACGCCGCGCCCGCCGCGTGCACCTGCACAGCAGGACGGCGCGCAAGCTGAGCGTCAGCCACGTCCGGCACGTCAGGATGAAGGCACGGCGGCAGTGCAGACCCTCACATCGACTGCCGCAACGGCAACGACGTCGAGCGTGGTGGCTGCCATTGCCGATGCCGCTGCACCTGCGACTGCGCGGACCATCGCTAACGAAGCAGCGCAGGCGCATCCGGTTGACGTCATGGTAAGCGAGTCCACCGCTGATCGGGGTACCGACGCAAATACGGGTGTACCGACCCAGGATGGCTCGGGCGACGATGCAGCCAATGGCGAAGGCGGAAGCCGTCGCCGTCGCGGTCGTCGTGGTGGCCGTCGTCGTCGTCGTGGCGCTGGTGCCAACGGCGAAGGCGGAGCCAGCGTCGATGGTCTGGAAGGCGACGACCTGGACGGCGATGCCGACAACGATCTCGATGGCGACAACGAAGCTGACGCCGCCGGTACTCAGGCGCATGCCTCGGCCGCAGCGCGTGCAGGCCAGCCGGAGTTCGACTTCGATGACGACGCACCGGCACCTGCCGTGCGCGCCAAGCCCGAAGCTACTGCTCAGGCGGCCGCCAAGCCGCGCCCGGTTCCCAAGGAGCGTGCAGAGCCAGAAGTCGGCAATGACACGTCCTCGACCACTGCGCCGGTGTCCAACACCGTACCGGCATCGCAGCCAGCAGCAGCACCTGTTGCCAAGGCTGACGTTGACCACAAGCGTGCAGCTGCACCGACCGTGGCCGCCGATGCACCTGCCAAGCCCGCGCCGGCCGCCGTCAATGCTGATGTTGGCGCAACGCGAGCTGTGGAACAGCGCCCTGCTCCGGTCGCGCAGCAAGCTCCCGCTGCCCCGGCACCGGTTGCTGCTCCGGCACCCGTGGCATCCACGCCGGCGCCGGCTGTGGCTCCCGTCGCCGAGACCGCATCGACGACACCTGCTGCTCCGGTCCCGGCACCGGCTCTCGCAACGCCTGTGACAAACGATGCTCCGGCAAGCACACCACAGCACCAGCCTTTGCACTCGGCGTCGGCTAGCGTTGCTGCGCCCGCCGCAGAGGACACTGCGGCAGCGAAGGCCGACCAGCAGCAGCGCGCTGCTTCGGCGGACGTTGCACCACCTGCGGAGCAAGCGGCACCGGTCCAGAAGGCAGCTGCAACGCCTGCTGCCGAGCTATCGGCACCTGTGGCAGCAACGCCGGCTGCGCAGGCCGAGGTAGTTACGGTCACGTCGCCGCACGCCGAACGGTCTGCTCCGCCCGCGTCATCGGCGGAGGTGGCAGTGACCGCTACATCGACGGTCGCGCAGGCCAGCCCGAGTGCAGACGCTACGCCAGTACGTAAGCCGTATGCCCCTGTGCAAACCACCATGCTTGATGCGTTGAGCCCGAAGGATGCTGCAACGTCAGCCTCCTCGGTCAGCGAGCATCCGACGCCTGCTGCAACAACGCAGGAGTCGGACGCAGACAAGCCCAAGCCGACGGTGGTTGTGTCCGAAGTAAAGCCTGTTGCCCCATCGACCGAGGCCGACAAAGCGCAGGAAAATGACAGCAACAAGCCGCGTGGCGATCACTGATTAACAGGTGATTGCCCAGGCCGGCTTGTGAAGTCACAAGCCACGTCATCAAACACAGCGGCCTTCAGGCCGCTGTGTTTTTATGTGCCGTGTGCAAACGACTGCACGGCAGACGCGTCTATCGAGATCCAAGCAAGGTTCCCACGCATCACGTTCCACCGCATGCCAGTGGCATTGGACCGGCAGAGAGCATCAGCTGCTGCAAGGTGATCTACAGGCTACTGGCGCGGAGCGCTTGTCCGGGGTGCTGCAAGAACTCTCTGCCGAGCCGGGAATTCGGCAACGGTAGAACCTGCTGGCGCATAACGAGCATCGTTACGGAAAAGCTGTTTGTAGGCAGCGCGTCGCCATGCTCGGCGTCAATGCTGAAGGAGCACGCCGCCTGCATTCGGCGGCAGTCACACACGGAAGGCCGGTGAAATTGACGCATCTAATTGATGCATCTCTACGCGCTGGTTCAATCCAACTGACGCCGCTGAAGGGCTGATCCACCCCATTTACCAGTAGGTGATGCGCTGCTCTACGCGCTGTGGTTCAACCTGACCCACCGTGCGCGCAGACGCTTCGCCACGCCCTAGGGCAACAGCTCACAACACCCTGGAGGGATCGGTCAGACCGTACTGGTTGGCCAGCCGTGCCAGCGCAATGTTGTCCTGGATGCCGACCTTTTCAAACAGGCGCGCTTTGTGCGTATTGATGGTCTTGGCGCTGAGGTTCAAGCGCTTGGCGATGTCTTCCTGGCGCAGGCCCTGGGTCAGCAACAAGGCCACTTCCAGTTCGCGTGGCGACAACGCATCGAACGGAGAACCGCCACCTTCCAGATTGGATAGCGCCAGGTTCTGCGCGATCGTATTGCCGAGATAGCGCCGCCCCAGGGCGACTTCACGTACCGCGCGTAGCAGCTCGTGTGCGTCGCCGCCCTTGCCCACATAGCCGGACGCACCAGCTTCGAGCAGACGCTTGGGTAGTGGGCCGTCTTCGAGCACGGAGACGATGATGACGCGGGTGCCGTAATCGCCTTTGACGATACGCTCGGTAATTTCCAGGCCGCTGACACCAGGCAAATGCAGGTCGCACAGCACGATGTCCGGCTTAAGCTGACGAATCTGCGGCAGCGCGGCTTCACCGCTTTCTGCCTCGCCCACCACATCGACGTCCACTTCCTTGGACAGAATCATCTTCATGCCGGTACGCACGAGTGCATGATCGTCGATCAGAAAAACTCTGATTGTCATCCTTGTTGTCCTCGCTAGCGGCTGGCTGGTGCAGCCTATCTCCGTGAATAATTCAGGGCAAGCTCGATGCGACGTATTACTTTAAGTAATAGCATCAAAAGCATCACTAGAGCATGCGTGACGTGCGCGTAGCGCGATGTCGCAGTACGCGATGCTGCGACGTGTATTGATGATGCAGGCGCTCGCATGCCCGATGCATCGGGAAACCCAGTCGCGCTCGGTCAGATTTTCCCTGTTTCGACGGGGCGTTCGGCGTCCACCAAGGGCCTCAATTCCGGATCCAGCGCAATGCGTTCGTCGAAGACGAAGCAGCGGCCGTCGTAGCCTTCGCCACCAACCTCTTCGAAATAGCCCAGAATTCCGCCCTCTAACTGCAGCACGTTGTCCATGCCATCGGCCTGCATCCATAGCGCGGCCTTTTCGCAGCGAATGCCGCCGGTGCAGAAGCTGACCACCGTGGCATCGGCCAGCGCGGCACGATGTGGTTCAAGCGCGCCAGGCAACTCGGTGAATTTGTCGATGGGTAGGGTCAACGCATCCTGGAACGTGCCGTACGCCACTTCCTGCGCGTTGCGTGTGTCTAACAGCACCAACGGGCGGCCGCGATCATCCTGCCCTTCCCGCAGCCACTCGCGCAGCACGGCAGGCGTCACCGAAGGCGCACGACCTTGCAGTGGCGATGCATCGCCGCGCCGAAAGCTGATGATTTCCGGCTTGATCTTGACCTTGAGCCGTGCGAACGGCTGATGCGCACTCTCGCTATACTTGATCCGCATCTGCGCAAAACGCGCATCTGCCTGCAGCCAGGCGTAAAACGCGCTGATCTGCTCGGCATCGCCGGCCAGGAACAGGTTGATGCCCTCCTCGGCAATCAGCACCGACCCTTTCAGCGCCTGCTGCTCGGCTTGCGCGAGCACACTTACCGCAAGTGTCTGCGGATCCTGGATGGTGACGAACTCGTAGGCAGCGGTATTGGTAATCATGCCGACATTTTAAAGGCGCATTCAGCCGCTAGCGAGCACTGTGAGTGGAGGTGCGACACGGTGCAACAGCAACCGTGCACTCCACATCACGCCACGCGTTCAGCCGCGCAAGAGCAGAAACGGCAGCAACACCAGCGACGCGACCACCAACATGCCGATCAGCGTGACGAGCACAAACAGCGGACGCCTGCGCAGCAATGCACCAAAGGTCTCCGCGGTGCCGGCTGCAAGCTCCTGCTGACGCTGAGCGCGGGCAATTGCGCCGCGTTGCGCCTGGTAGGTATCCATCGCGGCCTTGGCGCGTGGATAGTCGGCATCGTCGCTGAGCCAGATACCGCCGGCAGAAATTCCCCAATTGCTTGGGCGCGTTTCATAGATCTGCACCCCCTGCTCGCGCATCAGTGCACGCACCTCGTCGGCTTCGTCGTCGGGAACATTGCGCAGATTGAGCAGCAGCTTGGCCATGCCGCGATGATAACGGGAGCCAGGTGCGATAATGCCGCCTTTCTTCATGGACCCTGCCATGCGCCTTCTGTTGACGCTCTGTGCCGCCCTGTTGCTCGCAAGTTGCGCGCCCGCCCTGCCGCCCTCCGGTGGCACCATCGCCAACTTCGAGCGGATCGACCGCACGGTCGGGACCGGCGCAGTGGCAACGCCGGGCGCGATGGTCACCGTGCACTACACCGGCTGGCTGTACGACGAAAAAGCCGCCGACAAACATGGCAAGAAGTTCGACAGCTCGCTGGATCGTGCCGAGCCGTTCCAATTCGTGCTGGGCGACCATCAGGTCATCCGCGGCTGGGACGATGGCGTAGACGGCATGCGTGTCGGCGGCAAGCGCACCCTGATGATTCCGCCCGATTACGGTTACGGCGATAACGGCGCAGGCGGTGTGATTCCGCCCGGTGCTTCGTTGGTCTTCGATGTGGAATTGCTGGGCGTGCAACCGCGCTGAGTGCCGAACGATGACGGGTTCGAACATGCGGCGGCTAGCCGTGATCGGCAGCGGGCCGGCCGGTTTGATGGCGGCAGAAGTGGCCTGTGCTGCAGGCTTGGCAGTGGATCTGTACGAGGCCAAGGGCTCGGTGGGGCGCAAGTTTCTGATCGCCGGCAAAGGCGGTTTGAACCTCACCCATTCCGATCCGATGCCGCTGTTTGCACAACGCTATCGCGAGCGCCAGCAGCCGGTTGCAGCATGGTTGCAAGAGTTCAACGCAGAGGCGCTGCGCGACTGGGCACGCGGGCTGGGTGTTGACACCTACGTCGGCAGCTCCGGCCGTGTCTTTCCGATGGACCGCAAGGCGGCGCCCTTGCTGCGCGGTTGGGTGCGTCGGCTCAAGGAACAGGGCGTCGTATTTCATGTGCAGCACCGTTGGTTGGGCTGGAGCGAGAACGGCGCATTCCGTTTCGATACACCCACCGGCGCGGTCGAGCGCAACGCAGATGCCGCCGTGTTGGCGCTGGGAGGTGGCAGCTGGCCGCAGCTGGGTTCCGATGGTCAGTGGCAGGCTGCATTGCAGCAACGCGGCATCGCGGTTGCGCCCCTGGTGTCGGCCAATTGTGGATTCGATATCGAGTGGAGTGCGCACTTCGTGCAGCGTCATGCAGGTGCTCCGCTCAAGCCAGTTGTTGCACACTGGCAAGACCGCAATGGCTTGCAGCATGCATTGCAGGGCGAATGCGTGGCGACCGCGAACGGCATCGAGGGCAGCCTGATTTACGCCATGGCCGCGGACCTGCGCGAGCAGATCGAAGCGCATGGCGTTGCCGAACTCGTGCTAGATCTGATTCCCGGTCGCTCACTTGAGCGTGTGCACACCGAACTAAGCCAGCCACGCAAGGGACGCACTTTCAGCGAGAATTTGCGTCGCCAGGTCGGCATCGATGGCGTCAAGGCCGCCCTGCTCTACGAACATCTCGGCAAGCAGGCGGGCGACGATGTTGCATTGGTCGCACGCACGCTCAAGCAGTTGCCGCTGCGCTTGTTGCGAACGCGCCCGATTGCCGAAGCGATCAGTTCGGCAGGCGGCGTGCGGTTGGAAGCGCTGGACGATCAGCTGATGGCACTCGCGCAACCTGGCGTGTTTTGCGCTGGCGAAATGCTCGATTGGGAAGCGCCGACCGGCGGCTACCTGCTCACTGCCTGTTTCGCCAGCGGCTTACGCGCTGCGCGTGGCGCGGTGCAGTGGTTACAGCAGGATGGACGCGCTACAGACGATCGCTGACCGCCGCACGCGGCCACACCGATTTGACGTCATAGACCAGCGCGCCGGGTTTGCCGAGCGCGGCAATCCGCGCGACGTCGTAGTCGCGATACTGCGCATGCGCCACTGCCAGTACCACGGCATCGTAGGCGCCGTCTTCGGGCGTCTCGCAGAGCTGCACACCGCCATGCTGCAGCGCCTCCGCCGGGTCTGCCCAGGGGTCGCAGGTGTCCACTTGCATACCCGCCGCCTGCAGCAGCTGCACCAACTCCAGGGCACGGCTGTTGCGTAGATCCGGGCAGTTCTCCTTGAAGGTAGCGCCGAGCACCAGCACCCTCGCATGCGCGAGCGGGACGCCCTGCATGGCTAGCATGCCGCAGACGCGCTCGGCCACATGGCGGCCGACACGATTGTTGACCTGCCGCGCGGTGTGGATCAGGTCCGGGTGATAGCCCACGCTTTCGGATTTGTGCATCAGGTAATACGGATCTACCCCGATGCAATGCCCACCGACCAAGCCGGGACGAAACGGCAGGAAATTCCATTTGGTTCCTGCGGCTTCGAGCACATCGAGCGTGTCGATTCCCAGCTTGTCGAAGATCAACGCCAGTTCGTTCACCAGCGCGATATTGACGTCGCGCTGGATGTTCTCGACCACCTTTGCCGCTTCGGCCACGCGCATCGACGGGGCGCGCCAGGTGCCAGCGGTAATGATGCCGGTGTACAGCGCATCGACCGCATCAGCTGCCTCGGGGGTCGAGCCAGAGGTGATCTTGCGGATATCGCGCAGACGCCGCTGGCGATCACCGGGATTGACGCGCTCGGGGCTATAGCCGCAGAAGAAATCGTGGTTGAAGCGCAGCCCGGAGGCTGCTTCGAGCAAGGGTACGCAGACTTCTTCGGTGGTTCCCGGGTAGACCGTGGATTCGTAGATCACCAGATCGCAGGGCTTGAGTGCAGCTGCGATCAAGGCAGTGGCGCTGCGCAACGGCTCCAGATCCGGTTGCTCGAAGCTGTCGATCGGCGTCGGCACAGTCACGATGAAAATGCTGCACGTGGCCAGATCGGTCGCATCTGCGGTGTAGCGCAGCTGCGTTGCCGCAGCCAACTCGGTATCGTCCAGTTCCAGCGTGGCATCGTGGCCATCGCGCAATTGCGCTACACGCTGCGCATCGATGTCGAAGCCCAGGGTGTCGCGCTGCTCTCCGAATGCAACCGCGAGCGGCAGGCCGACATAGCCTAAGCCGATGACGGCGATGCGCCCTGGTGGCGGTGCGAGAAGCGTGTGGCCGGACATGCGGTTCCTTGAATGGTACGCAGCCGGTGGCGGCGCGTTGTGCGGCGGCAGCATAACGCAGGCCGCAGAGAGTCAGTCAGTGTAGGAAGTCCGCCACAAAGATTCACAATCGCCGCGCAATCAGGCACGCTATCGCAATGCCCGGGTGGCGAAATTGGTAGACGCAAGGGACTTAAAATCCCTCAGCTGTGAGGCTATGCGGGTTCGACCCCCGCCCCGGGCACACTTTTATGACGCAACAGAGTCAGCGTACGCTGCAGTGGCCTTCGAGCCGCGCGACTTCTTGCGTATTTCGATGCACGATCATTCGCATCGTGCAGCCGGTTGATAGTTGCCTGTCGCCAGATTGCGTCGTCGATAACCACGTGGGCTCAACCTCGCTTACGCGATTTGTCTCAACGCAGCCATCTACCCGCATTCCTTCAAAGCGCTTACGTAGTGGGTGCATGTATACGCACTGGAATGAGCATTCACCAGCGGACACCTTGGCATCATGCTCGGTATTCGCAGCACACACTCACGACACAAACGTCCCCGACCAACATACGCTGCAACTAAAAACCCTGGATATCGCGTGATATCCAGGGTTCGAATTTGGAGCGGGAAACGAGACTCGAACTCGCGACCTCAACCTTGGCAAGGTTGCGCTCTACCAACTGAGCTATTCCCGCGTGGAGCAAAATTGTACAGCTTGTCACTTCGTTGCGCTAGCCCTACTGTCGTTCCCGACTGCAGAAAACAGCGCATGCGATGTGGAGGCCTGGGCCGGAATTGAACCGGCGTACGCGGATTTGCAGTCCGCTGCATAACCACTCTACCACCAGGCCGAAACATCAAAACCCAAGGCATCCTGCCTTGAAACAACGAGACCCCTGACACGGGGCCTTGTCTACATCTGGAGCGGGAAACGAGACTCGAACTCGCGACCTCAACCTTGGCAAGGTTGCGCTCTACCAACTGAGCTATTCCCGCTTGGGAGGCGAAATTCTACAGCGAACAGCATAGCTGTCAACTGTTGCTTTCGATTTTTTTCGGCTTGCTGCTGATCGCTGCTTTTTCATCGGCGCGCAGGCTTGGCCAAGCGGCCTGCAAATACTGGAAACCCGACCACAGTGTCAGCAATGCGGCAATTGCCAGCGTCCAGTAACCGGCGCGGAAAATCAGGTTGCCCAGCCAGATTTCATGCGTGGGCATCTGTCCCGGCGTGACCGAGTACAACAAACAAAGTAAGGCGACCATTTGCGCGGTGGTCTTGATCTTGCCGATCGCCGCCACGCGCACCTTGGCGCGCTGGCCGATCTCGGCCATCCACTCGCGCAGTGCAGAGACGGCAATTTCGCGCCCGACGATGACCGCAGCCCAGAACGCCATCCACGGCGTGGGGTGGCCTTGCACGATCAGGAACAGGGCCACTGCGACCATCAACTTGTCGGCAACCGGGTCGAGGAACGCGCCGAATGCGGAATACTGGTGATAACGCCGCGCGACCCAGCCATCCAACCAGTCGGTGATGGCGGCCAGGGCAAACACGCCAGCGGATGCAAAATTCGTCCACGTGTACGGCAGGTAGAACACCACGACCAACACCGGGATCATCAAGATCCTCAGCAGTGTCAGCCACGTGGGGATGGTCAACTTCATTACGGACTTGCCTCGCCTGCCGCATCGGGAAGCGCCAGCCCGTGCAGGTTAGCGTAGATTCGCGCAGCAAGTGCGGCATTGACCCCCTCCACCCGTGCAATCTCGGCCTCACCGGCGGCTTTGAGGCCGACCAGTCCGCCGAAATGCTTGAGCAGGCTCGCGCGGCGCCGCGGGCCGATGCCGGGGATATCCTCGAGCTTGCTGGTCATGCGCGCCTTCTGCCGGCGCCCACGGTGGCCGGTGATCGCAAAGCGGTGCGCTTCGTCACGTACCTGCTGGATGAATTGCAGCGCCGGCGACGCCGCGCCCGGCCGCAGCTCGCGACCGTCGGCCATGATCAGCGCCTCGTGCCCTGCCCGGCGCTCTTCGCCCTTGGCCACACCAAGCAGCAACACGTTCTCGACCCCCAGGTCGGCCAGCGCAGCCTGCGCCTGCGCCAGCTGGCCGGCGCCGCCGTCGATCAGTAGTAAGTCGGGGAGCACGCCGTTCTCTTCCACCGCGCGACGGAAGCGGCGCTCGATCGCCTGCCGCATGGCTGCGTAATCGTCGCCCGGGGTGGTGCCGGAAATATTGAAGCGTCGATACTGGCCACGTACCGGGCCGCTGGCATCGAACACCACGCACGAGGCGACGGTCGCCTCGCCCATGGTGTGGCTGATGTCGAAGCACTCCACGCGTTTGACTGGCTCGGCCAGCCCAAGCATCTCGCGCAAAGCTTCGCTGCGCGCATGCTGCGCGCTCTGGCTGGTGAGCTCGGTGACCAGGGTCAGCTGCGCGTTGCGCGTGGCCAGCAGCAGATAGCCGGCACGCTCGCCGCGCACGTTCCATTTCAGCGCCACCTTGTGTTCGGCAGCGGTACTGAGCGCGGCTTCGATCAGTTCGGCTTCCGGAATTTCGCGGTCGAGCAAGATCTCGCGCGGCGGCGAGTGCTCGGCGTAGTACTGCGAGACGAACGCGCCGAGGATTTCGTCGGCACTGTCTTCGCCATTGGTCTTGGGAAAAAACGAGCGCGTACCGAGATTACGGCCATCGCGAAAACTCAGCAGCAACACGCAGGCCTGGCTGGATTGCGTGGCGCAGGCCAGCACATCCAGATCGGCTGCGCGGCCATCAACGTACTGGCGGTTCTGCATGCTGCGCAACGAGGACAGCAGATCGCGTAGACGCGCCGCACGTTCGAATTCGAGCGCTTCGCTGGCCTGTTGCATCGATTGCATGATCTCTTCGCCGAGCTGATCGCTCTTGCCTTCGAGAAACATGGTGGCGCGACGCACCGATTCTGCGTAATCCGGTGCCGCCACCAAGTCGACGCACGGTCCGCTGCAACGGCCAATCTGATACTGCAGGCAAGGCCGCGAGCGATTGCGGAACACGCTGTCTTCGCAGCTGCGCAGCTTGAACAACTTGTGCATCAAACTGAGCGTTTCGCGCACGCCCGTCACGCCCGTATAGGGACCGAAATAACGCCCCTGCACCGCACGCGGACCGCGGTGCAAGGCGATGCGGGGCCAATCCTCGCGTGTCAGCAAAACGTATGGGTAGCTTTTGTCGTCGCGCAACGAGACGTTGTAGCGCGGCGACAGCGACTTGATCAGCTGGTTTTCCAGCAGCAGTGCTTCGGCTTCGCTGCGGGTGACAGTGACATCCATGCGCGCAACCTGCGACAACATCGAGGTCAGCCGGGCATTTTTCGGCGTGCCATTGAAATAGCTGCCCACGCGCTTGCGTAACGCGCCGGCCTTGCCGACGTACAGCAAGGTATCGTCGCCCGCATACATGCGGTAGACACCAGGCGCGGTGCTCAGTTGCGCAGCAAACGCTTTTCCATCGAAATCGCTTTGGGGCCTTGCGCTCATTCGTCTATCGAAACATCACTCAGTGCGCCGCTTGCAAGGTCGTACCGCAAGATGGCGTGTGCATCGGTTTCTGCGATCCAGACCGCTCCGGCAGCGACCGCGAGGCCAGCTGGGCCATGCAAGCGGCGCGGCAACTCGACCGTGGTCAATTCACCGCCCCCTAAACGCAGGCAGCGCAGGCGGCCATTGCCAGTGTCGGCGATCCACAGCAGCGGCGAATCGGCCGCCAGTGCGATGGCCTGTGGGAATTGCAGACGCGCGGTGCTGCGCGGGCCGTCTTGATCGCCAAACTGCCAGGTACCCTGCCCGCCGACCAAGGTCTGCACCAGATCGCCGCGCAATTGCATGGTGCGGATCGACGAGCCCAGCCCGTCGCACACATAGGCCATTTGTTGCACCGAGGCCAAACCGGCCGGCTGTGCGAAAGCTGCGAGATGGCCACTGCCGTCGCGCGCTTCAAGTGCACCGGTGCCTGCGCGCGCGGTCAGCGCGGCGCGGCCCAGGTGATAACTCCAGATGCGGTTATCGCCAGCCATGGCGATCAACACCTGGTTATCGGCGATGGCCAGGCCTTGCGGGTAGTTCAGCGCAGACGCGCCAGCGGACGCCAGCGGGCCTTCGACCGGCTCGCCGGAGCGGCCGGTACCACACAAAGTATCCACCTGCCCGCTGCGCAGGTTGATGCGACGTAGCGCGTGATTGCCGGTGTCGGCGACGTACAACTGATCGCGCTCCAGCGCCAAGCCCTGCGGACGCCGGAATGCCGCTTCGCCGACGCCGCCGTCGATGAGATCGGCATTGCCATGCCCAAACTGGCGCAATACGCGTCCGCTGTGCGTGCACTCAAGCACCCGGTGGTGGCCGGTATCGGCGACATACAAGCGGTCTTCCGTCGCGGCCAGTCCGGTCGGAAAACGCAACGCCAGATGCGGCTCGGGACCGCGCTCGGCCACGCCGTGCAGGTCGGCATCCGATGGCGGCTGCTGGCCTTCGCACAGCGCTGTCAGCGCCTTGTCCAGATCGCCGGTGACCCCTACCAGGCGCTGCCGTTCGCGGCCGTAGGCATCTAGCAGCACCAGCGTAGGCCAGGATTCAATACCGAAGCGGCGCCAGGTTTCCCAGTCCTTGTCGAGCAGGATCGGCGCACTCACGCCATGCCCGCGCAGTTGTTTCAACGCGCGTTGCGGTACGCGTTCGCTGTCGAAACGCGGCACCTGCACCACGATCACCTGCAGCCGGCCAGGGCTTCGCGCCTGCCAGTGCGCCAGCTCGGCCAGGCGCTCGGCGCACCACACCGAACTGGCATTGACGAACGCCAGCACCAGCGCACGGCCGCGGTGCTCCTGCAGTGTGGATGGCCTGGCATTGAGCCAAGTGGGAAATTCCGGCAGTTCCTGGGTGAGCTGGGCATTCATGCGTTAATTATGCCCAAGCGCGATTAGCCGCGGGTGAGCCTGGCCACGGTCAGGCGCGCGGCAGCATCGACCAGCTGCCATCCCTGCTCGAAGTCATCCATGCTGCCGGTATACGGGTCGGGGATGTCATCGCGCTCGTCGATGCCGGCCCAGGGGAGCCACAGGGCCACCTTGTCGCGCTGCGCTGCCGGGGCGAGCCGCTGCAGATCGCGCAGATTGTTGCCATCTGCGCACAACAGCCAATCAAAATGCTCGAAATCCGAACGCGTCACCTGACGTGCGCGAAGACCCGAAATATCCACGCCATGGCCACGCGCGCAGCGGATTGCGCGCGGATCCGGCGGATCGCCGGCATGCCAGTCGCCGGTGCCGGCCGAATCGACCTTGATGCGCCGCGACAGCCGCGCCTGATCCAGTTGCGCACGCAAGGCGCCCTCGCCCATCGGCGAGCGGCAGATATTGCCCAGACAGACGATCAGCAGCTTCATGCCGACGCCACCCGCGTCTGTGCACGGACGAGGTCGTCCGGGGTGTCGATGCCCGGCGGAAACGGCTCGGGCGTCACTGCCACGGCAATGCGATAGCCGGCTTCCATCACGCGCAATTGTTCCAGCGATTCGATGCGCTCCAGCATGCCGGGCGGCATTGCCGCAAAGCGCTGCAGGAAGCCGGCGCGATAGGCGTAGATGCCGATGTGGCGCAGCCACTGACCTGCTGCAGGCACGCTGTCGCGCTGGCTGGCGAAGCTGTCGCGGTGCCAGGGAATCGGCGCGCGGCTGAAATACAGCGCATCGCCGGCGGCCGTACGCACCAGCTTCACCACGTTGGGATCGAACAGGTCGTGCGCGCTATCCACCGGCGCGGCCAGCGTGGCCATCTCGGCACCGGAGTGCTGCAGCAGATCGGCAACCGCGCGAATACCGGCAGCCGGCGCGAACGGTTCGTCGCCTTGCAGATTGACTACGCAGGTCTGTTCATCCCAACCGGCAATGCGTGCGCATTCGGCAAGGCGGTCAGTGCCGGAGAGATGCGTCGTGCCGGTCATCGCTACATGCACGCCGGGCAGATGTTCGATCGCTTCGGCGATGCGCGCATCGTCAGTGGCCACCCACACCGCGTGCGCGCCCGCCAGCAATGCGCGCTCGGCAACGTGCTGGATCATCGGGCGATCGCCGATCCGTTGCAGCGGCTTACCCGGCAGACGCGTGGAGGCGTAACGAGCCGGAATGGCGACGACGAAATCAGCAGGTGTTGTGGGTGTCATACGTGCGCGCTCTGGTGTGCAGTAGAAAGTGGAGAAGCGAGAGAACCGAATCGCCGGCTTTCTCCGTGTGATTGAGCGAAGTCGCGGTAGTCAGTTGGAGCCGCGATGTGCTACGTCGGGACTGAAGCGCCGTTGTATGCGTTGCTCGCAACCATACGCACCGAAATTCCTAAGTGGGCCGTTGCCTGAGCGCTGCAAAATCTTGTGCAGCACGGCTCTGCATCAGAGCCCACAGGAACGTAATCAAAGCCGGGCCTTCGAAGGTAGGCGGGCAAGAACCTACTGCAGCCAAGCCAAAGCTCACCATTGCACGCGCAGCCCTCACACGCCCTGCCGGCTCGCCAATTTGTTCAGCCGGTCCAACAGGCTCACCCAGAACGCGGCCGGCAGCTCCGCCTTGAGCGGCACGCTGTACAACCACTCGTCCGCAAACGGACGACATTTCACTGCATCCTTTTCCGTCATCAGCACCGGCAGGCGGCTGCCGAAGCTGAAATCTGCAGCGTGATAGACGTGATGATCCGGAAAGGCATGCGGCACCACGCCGATGCCGCGCGCACGCAACATCGCGAAGAAGCGTTCCGGGTTCGCGATGCCTGCCACCGCATGCACGCGTTGTCCGGCAAGCATGCTCAGCGGCTGCGCACGTTTGCCGTCCATCGGCTGCACGCTGTCGATGCTCAAGCGCATCTGCCACTCGCCGAACCCAGCATCATCCGGCGCCTGCGGCGCTGCGGTGGCACTGGCCTGACCGAGATTGACCACGCGGAAGTCGCAATCGCGCGCGCGCGCAACCGGTTCGCGCAGCGGCCCGGCAGGCAACAAACGTCCGTTGCCATAACGTCTCTGGCCATCAACCACTTCGATCTCGACATCACGCGCCAGACGGTAGTGCTGCAAGCCGTCATCGCAGATCACGATGTCGCAGCCCGCCTCGACCAGTGCGCGTGCAGCAGCAAGCCGGTCGCTATCGACGCGTACGCGTGCACCAGTTTTCCAGGCGATCAGCACCGGCTCATCGCCGCCAAGCGCCACCGGCGTGTCTGCCTCGACCCATCGCGCGGTACCAGCGTCATCGCGGCCGTAGCCACGGCTGGCCACACCAGGCGTCCAGCCGGCTTCCTGCAGCTTCGAAACCAAAGCAATCGTCAGCGGTGTCTTGCCGGTGCCGCCGGCAGTCACGTTGCCGACCACGAGCACCGGCACCGGAACGCCGTGGCGCTTGCGCCAACCGCGGCGATACAGCGCCCGTCGCAACGCGATTGCAGCGCCATAGACCGGCGCCAGGATGCGCGCCGGCAAGGGGATCGGCGTGTTGTCGTACCAGTAACCCGGGGTGCGAGTGCCGCGCTTGCTCATGCTTGCCGTTCGCGGAACTGCATGCCGTGCAGGTGCGAATACAAGCCGCCCTGCGCCAGCAATTCGTCATGGGTGCCGCGCTCGACGATCCGGCCCTGGTCCATCACCAGTACCTGATCGGCATGCTCGATGGTGGACAGACGATGCGCGATCACCAGCGTGGTGCGGTCCGGCATCAGTTTGTGCAAGGCGTCCTGCACCAAACGTTCGGATTCGTTGTCCAGCGCGGCGGTGGCTTCGTCCAGAATCAGGATCGGCGCGTCCTTGAGCATTGCGCGTGCGATCGCCAGACGCTGGCGCTGGCCGCCGGACAGGCGCCCACCCTTAGTGCCGACGTGTGACTGCAAGCCTTCGGGCAGTTGCGCCACAAATTCCATCGCGTTGGCGCCCAGAATCGCGCGTTCCAGCTGGCTGGCATCGGCATTGCGCATTTCGCCGAACGCCACGTTGTCGGCGATGCTGCCATCGAACAGCATCACCTGCTGGCCGACGAGTGCTATCTGCCGGCGCAGATCCGCCAATGCGTATGCCTGCACCGGGTGGCCATCGAGCAGGATCTGCCCGGCCTCGGCTTCGTAAAATCGTGGAATCAACTTGATCAGGCTGGATTTGCCGCTGCCCGAGCGCCCAACGATCGCGGTGACCGTGCCCGGCTGCGCGATGAAGCTGACATCGGCCAAGGCCGGATTAACCTGGCCTGGGTAACGCGCGGTGACGTCGCGAAATTCGATCAAGCCCTTGGCACGCGTCAGCGGCACGGTGCCTTGATCCGGCTCGTCCGGGCTATCAAGCACCGAGAACAGACGCTCCGCCGATGCCAGGCCACGCTGCACCATGTTCTGCACATTGGTGAGCTGCTTGAGGCCGGGAATAATCGTCAGCATCGAAGTCATCAGCACGACGAAATCGCCGGCCGTCAGGCGCCCGGCCAGTGCCTGTGCACCGGCCACGAACAACAATGCCGACAAGCCGATCGCGCCGATCATCTGCACCGTGGCGGTGGAAATGCCGCGCGTGGATTCGACCTTCATTGCCAGGCGCAGATTGCGATCGGCTAGCGCGCCGTAGCGCTCCATCTCGGTCTGCTGGGCGCCGTAGATCTTGACCTCCTGATGGCTGGACAAGGTCTGGTCGGCGGCCTGCAACAGCTGCGCGCCGCTTTCCTGGATGCTGTGGCTGATACGCCGATAACGCCGCGCGACCTTGTCCATTACCCAGGCCAGCACCGGGGCCAGCACCAGAATGGTCAACGTCACCTGCCAGCTATGCCACAGCATCAGCGCCAAGGCGCCGATGACTTGCAGCGACTGTTGGATCATCACTTTGACCGCATCCACCGCAGCCTGCGCCACCTGGTCAGAATCCGAACCCAACCGTATCAGCATCGACGGCACCGGCTCGGAATCGAAGCGCGACCCGGGCAGACGTAGATACTTCGCCATTACCTTGATGCGCAGATCGCGCGCGATGCTGCGCGCGGATTTTCCCATCGCCATGTCGGTGATGTAGCCAGCGATGCCACGCACCACGAACAACAGGATGATCTGCACCGGCAGCCAACGACTGACTTCGGCGTTCTTGTAGATGAAGGTCTCGTCGGTGATCGGCTTCATCAATGCCAGAAAACCGGTGGTACCGGCCGCTTCGATCAATGCTGCGATCAATGCGGCGACCAGCAGCAGCCGATACGGCTTGGCGAACGCCAACAGGCGACGGTACGTGCGCCAGGATGAGACTGGCGCCGGGCGGTCGGTGGAGTTGGTCACTGGCGGGTTCCGTTGCTGCTTGTCCTGCCGGTCGTGCTGGTGGCGTCGGCCGGGGGCGCGGTGGCAATCGCGATACGTCGAAAGCCGAGCTGGCCCAGCGCATCCTGCGCGGTAACTACAGCCTGATACGGCGTGCGTGCATCGGCGCGCATCAACACGGTCTGTTGGCGATCGTCGCCGGCGATCTGCGCGATGGTCTGCTTGAGCGAATCCACGTCCGAGCGCAGCACTTCCTGGTCGTTGATGAAATACCGCCCATCGGCGTTGACCAGCACGCTCAACGAACGCGGCGGCGTGCTGGTGTGTTGGTCGCTGGCGGTCGGCAGCTGCAATTGCAGCGTGGAGCGTGCGTCGAAGGTCGTGGTCACCACGAAAAAGATGATGAGGACGAGGATGACGTCAATCAATGGCACCAGGTCGATATGTGGTTCATCCTGGCTTCGGTCGCTGCCGATGCGCATCCGTCAGCCCTTTGCCGTGACGGGCTTGGCGCCCGCTGCAGCCGGCGCCACGGCGGCTGGCACCAGGCGGCCATCCATGGTGTCCAGCAACAAGGTGGCTTCTTGTTCCATCTCGATGATGTAACCGGCGATGCGCCCCTTGAAGAAACGATGCGCCATCAATGCCGGCACGGCGATGATCATGCCGGTAGCGGTGCACACCAGCGCCTTGCCGATGCCGCCGGCCAGCTGATTCACATCGCCCACGCCATGGTCGAGGATGCCCAAAAACATCTGGATCATGCCGACCACGGTGCCTAGCAGGCCCAACAATGGCCCGGCCGATGCGATGGTGCCCAACGTGTTCAGATAGCGCTCCATTCTGTGCACGACATGCCGGCCGGTGTCTTCGATACGTTCGCGGATCAACTCACGCGGGCGGCCACGCACGTCCAGCGCGGCGGCCAGCAAGGCGCCCAATGGCGAATTGCGGCGCAGCGATTCGATATGGGTGGGGTCCAGCTTGCCGCGCGCGGCCCAGTTGCGAACCTCTTCGCCCAGACCCGGCGGCGTCACCTCGTTGCGGCGCAGGCTCCACAAACGCTCCAGCACGATTGCCAGGGCAATTACGCCCAGCAACAGCAACGGCACCATCGGCCAACCGCCTGCCTTGACCAGCTCCAACACGATTCGATTCCTCCGGCAACGCGCCGCCTATTCGCTGGCCGATAGGATAGCAGCCGACCGCCGCCGTTCCGCAGCATCCCATAGCCGTGGCTGCCAGCGCCGTCGCTCGCGCAGTTGCAGGCCATCGGCGCCCAGCCAGACCCGGAGCGCGCCGGTCTGCGCGGTGTCCAGCACTTCCGCCCCGCCCGCCTGCCAGCGTTGCACGACCTCGGCGCGCGGATGCCCAAAGCGGTTGCCGTGGCCGGACGACACCAGCGCCAGGCGTGCGCCGGTCGCAGCGATGAAGTTGGCATCCGAGCCATCAGCGCTGCCATGGTGCGGGACGATCACCAGATCCGCATGCAGGTCTGAGACTTTTCCGCGCAGCAGGCGGCGTTCGATGATTTCGTCGATGTCGCCCGGCAATAGCGCGCTCGCGTGCTGGGTTTCGACCCGCAGCACACAGCTGGATTGATTACGCAGATACGGAAACCCAGCGCCGGGATGCAGAAAGCGAAAGCGCACGCCGTCCCATTCCCACTGTTGTCCGGCGCGGCAGCGTGTGCTGACGTCCAGCGCTGCATCCGGTGGTGCAGCGGTGAATGCGACCGGCAGCCCCGTGCGCACCGCGACATAGCCACCGGCATGATCGGCGTCTGCATGGCTGAGCACGATGGCGTCCAACCGGCGCACGCCAAGCGCACGCAATGCCGGCAGCACCACGCGCTCGCCGGCATCGAAGCCATCGCGCACCGCCGGGCCGGTATCGAAAAGCAGCGCATGCCGGTGCGTGCGCACCAGCACTGCCAAGCCCTGCCCTACATCCAGCACCTGCACTTCCGCCTCGCCTTGGGCCGGCAGTTCGCGATCCGGCCAAAGCAACGGCAACCACAGCAGCGCCGCCAACGATTTACCCGGCGTCCCGCGCGGCAGCAATAGCCAGAACGCACCGAGCAAGGCCGCAATCAGGGCAAGCCCATCGGACTCGGGTACCCACCACAATGCCGCCGTTGTTTGCCCGAGCCAGACGAACCCCGGCCAGGTAAACTCGAAACACCAACCGGCAAGCTGCCACGCCCACACGCCCGCACCTGGGTAGATCGCTTCCAGCGCGGTCCCCACCAGGCACAGCGGCACGACCACGAAGGTCCACCACGGAATGGCGACCAGATTGGCGAACGGCCCGACCAGCGATGCCTGCCCGAACAGGCTGACCGTCAACGGCAGCAGGCCGACGGTGGCCACGGTCTGCGCGGACAGGAAGCCGCGCATGATGGCGCGATCGTCCGACGGCAGGCACCACACCAACCATGCCACGCCGGCGAAGCTGAGCCAGAAGCCAGCCACCAGCACGCTGAGCGGGTCCCACAGCAACACCGCCAACAAGGCGAGCGCGAGGATGTGGGCGGTCGAGGCGCGTCGCCGTAGCACTCGCACCAGGGCCACCACCGCAATCATCAGTACGGTGCGTACCGTCGGCAGTGCCAGGCCTGCCACTGCCGCGTAGGCGGCAGCGCCAAGTAACGCAGCAATTGATGCCGCATGCAGACGGGGCAGCAAGGTGCCAAGTCGCGGCTGCCAACGCCACACGCCCGCGACCAACAATGCGAAGAATGCCGCGACCAGCCCGACATGAAATCCCGAGATCGCGATCAGATGACTCAGCCCAGTCGCGCGCAACGTCGCCCATGCCGCATCGTCGAGCCCACGCGTATCACCCAGCGCGAGCGCGCGCAGGTACGGCCCGGAGGTGCCGCCGACGCGCTCGGCAATACGTTGCGACATGCGTTCGCGCCAGGCATCCACGCCGTGCGGTGGTGCAGTCTGGTGTGCGGCGGCAGGCACGCGCACATAGCCGGTTGCGGCGATGCGCTGCGCCAGCGCTTGGCGCTCCGCATCGAAGCCACCGGGATTGCGCAAGCCGCGTGGCGCGCGCAGCTTCAGTCGCAGTTGCCAATGCGCACCGGCATGCAGCGCTGCGCGCGGGCCGATGCGCTCGGCGCCGAAATCGTCGTACCAGGCCAGCTGCACGAGCTTTCCACGTAGAGCTGAATGCTGTGCCTGATCTTCATCAACGCGCAGCTGAAAGCGGGTGCGGCGTTGCTCGGCGATTGGCAGCCCAACGATTCGTCCGCGCACGGTCATCTCGCGTGCTTCGTCCTGCGGGAGTAGTTGCGCCTGGAGGGCACCGCCCACCTGCCATCCCATCAAGCCGAATCCGAGCAACACAGTGGTCAGCAACACCAGCCGCGCTCTCCAACGCGGGCCCCGCCACATCGTCATGCCGATGCCTAGCAGCGCCACGCATACGCAGCTGGCATACAACATTCGCGGCAGCAGTGCGGGCGACCAAGCGCATGCCACCACGCCAAGCAACAAGGCCGCAGCTATGGCAACGGCCGATCCCATCTGCGGTGGGGCTTCGTGCACTGACACCTCCATGCTGCCGGTCGCCATCCTGGCCCCTGTCAATCAACGCCTTCAGCTTAGGTTGCAACGCGTTTCACGCACAGCGGAGGTCCGCCTGCGCACGGGTAGGAAGACCACTGTCGTTGCGGTCGCTGATTGCGACCACGCAACAACCGCGCCACAGCATGCAGTAATCCCCTCATGCGATGCATAGAACAGTGCGTAGATGGAGGTGCATGTTCCACAGTAGATCGGCCGACCAGCGATGTCAGCGGCCCTTTCGCCCGCATTCGCCTCGATTTCATGGTGCCGGCGCTATGGTCACCGTTGTTTTCCAGGAGCCTCCCCCATGCGTAAAGGCATTGCATTGATCGTCGGTGTGACCGGCATTTCCGGTTACAACCTTGCCAACGTGCTGCTCGCCGACGGCTGGGCCGTGTACGGCCTTGCACGTCGCCCCCTCCCCCATGACGGCGTCATTCCGATCGCGGCAGACCTGCTGGATGCCGAAAGCACCAGCAACGCACTACGCGGCTTGCCGATCACCCATGTGTTCTTCTGCACCTGGACGCGCCGCGATACCGAACGCGAGAACGTCGAAGCCAACGGCGCCATGATGCGGCACCTGTGCGATGCGCTCAGTGATGCGCCGCTGCAGCACATGGCGTTGGTCACCGGGACCAAGCACTATCTGGGTGCGTTCGAAAATTACGGCAGCGGCAAGGCGGAGACGCCGTTCCGCGAAAGCGAGCCACGCCAGCCGGGCGAAAACTTCTACTACACGCTGGAGGACTTGTTGTTCGCACATGCGCAGCAGCACGGTTTCGGCTGGAGCGTGCATCGCTCGCACACCATGATCGGCATAGCCAACGGCAGCAACGCCATGAACATGGGCGTGACGCTGGCAGTGTATGCATCGCTGTGCAAGCACACCGGGCAACCGTTCGTGTTTCCAGGCTCGCAAGCACAATGGAATAGCCTCACCGACCTTACCGATGCCGGCCTGCTTGGCCGCCAACTGGCCTGGGCCGGGCTAAGCCCTGCGGCGCGCAATCAGGCGTTCAATACCGTCAATGGCGATGTGTTCCGCTGGCGCTGGATGTGGGGCGAAATCGCGAAGTTCTTCGAACTCGACGCTGCGCCGTGCCCGGCGACGCCGGAACCGCTGGAGCCACGCATGAGCCAGACTGCAACCGGCCTGTGGGCGGAGTTGGCCGCGCAACACGGCCTGGTGGAAGCGGACGTCAATCGACTGGCGTCGTGGTGGCACACCGACGCCGACCTTGGGCGCGAGATCGAGTGCGTCAACGACATGACCAAGAGCCGCGAACTGGGCTTTATGGACTTCTACGACAGCCGTGCCTCGTTCTTCGAATTATTCACCCGCCTGCGGGCATTGCGCATCATTCCTTGACCGATGCATTGGCATCATCGCAGGCCCAACGGCCTGCGATGATTCAGACAGGCGTGGGCCTTATGTTTCAAGCCTTTGCTCACTAATGCGCTGCGCCTGCGCTGCAAATGCGCCCGCTTCATCTAGCGGGCACAGCGTCAGGTTCTACTGATCATTCCACGCTTAGACGCAATGCGATCAGGCTGCTAACCGATCACATTGCCCGCGCTTACACCGCAGACGGCGCCAATTCTCGCAGCTTGCCCTGATGCAGTTCCAGCACACGATCCAGACGCCGCGCCAGGCTGCGGTCGTGCGTCACCAACACCAGGCTAGTGCGCTGCGCGCGGTTGAGCTCCAGCATCAGCTCAAACACGGTGCCCGCGGTCTTGTCGTCGAGGTTTCCGGTGGGTTCATCGCCCAGCACGCAGCCCGGCTTATTCACTAGAGCACGCGCAACGGCGCAGCGTTGACGCTCACCGCCGGACAGTTCGCTGGGCTTGTGCTCGATGCGATGCCCGAGCCCGACCGATTCCAGCAATTGCAACGCCTGCCCTTTGGCCACCGCCACATCCTTGCCAGAAAGCAGCACCGGCATCATCACGTTTTCCAGCGCGGTAAATTCGGGCAAGAGGTGATGGAATTGATACACAAAGCCAAGCGACTGATTGCGTAGCCTGCCGCGCTGCGCGTCGGACAGCGCCGACATGCGCTCGCCTGCCACATACACCTCGCCGGAGGTCGGAATATCCAACCCGCCGAGCAGATGCAGCAAGGTGCTCTTGCCTGCACCGGAAGCGCCGACGATCGCCACGGTTTCGCCGGTGGCCACTGATAGATCCAGGCCATCGAACACTGGCGTGCGCATCTTGCCTTCGGCGTAGGTCTTGGCCAACGCCTCGGCGCGGATGACCGCAGTTGCCTGTTCTGGTTTTTGCACAACAGCTCCGCGAAACTCATTCATAACGCAGCGCCTCCGCCGGCTGGGTGCGCGAAGCACGCCATGCCGGGTACAGGGTCGCCAGGAAACTCATCACCAACGCCACCACGGTGATCACCACCACGTCCTGGGTCTGCATATCGGTAGGCAGACCGGTGATGTAGTACACGTCTTCGGGCAGCAATTTGACGCTGAAAATCGCTTCGATCACGCCGAGGATGCGTTCAAGGTTGAGCGTCAGCACGATGCCGCCGATCACGCCCATGAAAGTACCCATGAAGCCGATCAACGAGCCTTGTACCATGAACACCTGCATCACCCCGCCCGGCGACAACCCGAGCGTGCGCAAGATGGCGATATCGGCCTGCTTATCGGTCACCAGCATCACCTGCGACGACACCAGGTTGAACGCCCCCATCGCCACGATCAGCGACAGCAGGATGCCCATCACGGTCTTTTCCATCTTCAAGGAGTGGTAGAGGTTGGCGTTTTCCTGGGTCCAGTCGCTGACCCGATACGGACCATGCAACTTCACCGCCAGATCGCGCGCCACCGGCCAGGCCTGATCCATGTCGTGCAGCCGCAGACGCACACCGGTGACGCCATCCATGCGCAGCACGCGCGCCAGATCCTGCATGTTGACCACGGCCAAGCCGCGATCAATTTCGTTGTAGCCGGCTTCGAAAATACCGCTGACGGTGAAACGCTTGAGCCGCGGCATCGCGCCCAGCGGAGTGGCCTGGGTGTCGCTCAGCAACACAACGACGCTGTCGCCGACATCCACGCCCAGCCACAACGCCAGCTCCTTGCCGATGACGATGTTGTACGAACCAGGGGTCAGGCTGTCGACCGAGCCCTGCTGCATCTTCTTGGCCAGCACCGACACCTTGCCTTCTTCGGCAGGAATCACGCCGCGCACGATCGCCGGCTGCTTGCGCGGGCCCTGCAACAAGGATTCGGTTTCGATGTACGGTGCGGCACCGGCCACGCGCGGATCGGACATGGCGACCTCGACCGCATGCTGCCAATCGCGCATCGGCGCGCCTTCTGCGCTGACGGTGGCATGTGCGGCCATCTGCAGCAGGCGGTCGCGGATTTCCTTTTGGAAACCGCTCATCACTGCCAGCGTGGTGATCAGCACGGTCACGCCCAGGGCAATGCCCAGGATCGACGCCATCGAGATAAACGAAATGAAGCCATTGCGCCGCTTGGCACGCAGGTAGCGCAAGCCGATGGCAACCGGGATAGGTTTGAACATGCGGTTCAACCGGGAAAGGCACGCTATGGTGCCACTAGCGGCCGCCGGGACGAAATGGCATGGGCTTGAGCGGCCAGACGCAGTTCACGTCGTTGCGGCGGCGGCAAGGTATCGGGCCAGAAATGCAGGCGCTCGCACCGACCATCCGCCCATGTCCACGACACTACTGCCAGCGGCCCACGCCAGCGCACCTGCAGCCCTTCTACCTGCACACCGTCAATGCTGGCGGGCGTTTCCGTCCAAGGCACCAGCAACTGCCGCACTGGCGGACGCAACAGCTGACGCAATGCTTTTCCGCCTGCAAGCAGCGCATACGCTGACAGCACCACGGCCAGCCACAGCGGTACACCGCTGCGCCACACCGCATACAACGCGAGCATTGCCAACACGCCTAATGCGCAAATCAACCAGCGCGAAGGTCGCCACTCAAGCCGGCAAGGCGCGGATATCGGCGATGAGTGCGGCGTTGGCAGCATCGGGGCAAGCCTCGTAACCCATGAACCAGCGCCACAACTTATCGTCTTCGCAATCCAGTAGCTGTAGGAAAACCGCGCGCTCGGCTTCAGGCGCCCGCGCCCAGCGTTGATCCAGATAGCGCCCGAACAATTGATCCAGTTCGCGCATGCCGCGCCGGCAGCGCCAGCGCAGTTTTTTCAGCAGGGTTTGCTCGTCCATCTCATCTCTCCACCGCGCCGCGTGGCGGGCCGAAAACGACAGCGGCACCTGACCCAAGGGGCGGTGCCGCTGCGAACCACATCCCCTCGCGGGGACTCAATGTCGTGCGATCAGGGGCGACGCGCCATCATCAACTTCTTGATTTCGGCGATCGCCAGCGCCGGGTTCAAGCCCTTCGGGCAGGTCCGTGCGCAGTTCATGATGGTGTGGCAGCGATACAGCTTGAACGGGTCTTCCAGATCGTCCAAACGCGCACCGGTGTCTTCGTCGCGCGAATCGATGATCCAGCGGTATGCCTGCAGCAGGATCGCCGGGCCCAGGTAACGCTCGCCGTTCCACCAGTAGCTGGGGCAGCTGGTCGAGCAGCAGGCACACAGGATGCACTCGTACAAGCCATCGAGCTTGCGGCGGTCTTCCGGCGATTGCAGGCGCTCGCGATCCGGCGGCGGCGGTGTCTGGGTGCGGATCCACGGTTTGATCGACGCGTACTGCGCGTAGAAATGCGTCAGATCCGGCACCAGGTCCTTGATCACGCTCATATGCGGCAGCGGATAGATCGGCACTTCGGACTTGCCGCACGCGGCAATCGCCTTGGTGCAGGCCAGCGTATTGGTGCCGTCGATGTTCATCGCGCACGAGCCGCAAATGCCCTCGCGGCAGGAACGACGGAACGCCAACGTCGGGTCGATCTCGTTCTTGATCTTGATCAGCGCGTCCAACACCATCGGGCCGCACTTATCCAGGTCGATCTCATAGCTGTCGGTACGCGGATTGGCGTCGACATCCGGATCCCAGCGGTAGACCTTGAAGGTGCGCGTGTTCTTGGCGCCCTGTGCAGGGTAATGCCTGCCCTTGCCGATCTTTGAATTCTTGGGGAGGGTGAACTCTGCCATAGCTGCTCTCGTTGGCTCAGGCGATGCGCGGTGCAAACGACAACCGCACCGTGCGCATGAAGGTAAAGATGACGGATGCCACTGCCGAAGCAGTTGCGCAGCGGCCGGCCATTTGCCGGCGCTGCCCAAGCGTCATGTGGCGACACCTTTGCAGCGATGCATTACCGCTACGCGCGGACGCGTTGGCAAGCAATGACAGGGCAACAGTGGGTCGCTGCATGCGCATCGATCAGTAAACGCGCGGCTTCGGCGGGACCACGTCCACATCCTTGCTCAGCGTATACATGTGTACAGGGCGGTAATCGAACTCGCACTTGCCCTTGTCGTCGACGGTCACCAGCGTGTGCTTCTGCCAGTTGACGTCGTCGCGGTCCGGGAAGTCCTCGTGCAAATGCGCACCACGGCTTTCCTTGCGCTGTTCGGCCGAATTGATCGTCGCCACTGCATTGAGCAGCAGGTTGTTCAACTCGTAGGTCTCGATCAGGTCCGAGTTCCACACCAGTGAGCGGTCCGACACCTTGACGTCTTCGAAGGTGGCGAAGATCTCGGCCATCTTGTTCACGCCCTCTTTCAGCGTCTTGCTGGTGCGAAACACGGCCGCATCCGACTGCATGGTCCGTTGCATGTTGTCGCGGATCACCGAGGTCGGCGTGGAGCCGTTGGCATGACGCAACTTGTCCAGCAAGCCCAGCGCCTTGTCACAGGCATCCGACGGCAAGGTCTTGTGCGGCTGATTGGGCTTGACCGTCTCGGCGCAGCGGTTGGCCACCGCACGGCCGAACACCACCAGGTCCAGCAACGAATTCGAACCCAGACGGTTTGCACCATGCACGGAGACGCATGCCGCTTCGCCAATGGCGTACAGGCCTGGCACCACCGCATCCGGATCGTCGCCCTGCTTGCGCACGACTTCGCCGTAGAAGTTGGTCGGAATGCCGCCCATGTTGTAGTGCACGGTCGGCAGCACCGGAATCGGCTGCTTGGTCACGTCCACACCGGCAAAGATGTGCGCGCTTTCGGCAATGCCCGGCAGCTTTTCGTTGATGACTTCCGGGCCGAGGTGGGTCAGGTCGAGCAGGATGTGATCCTTGTGCTCGCCAACGCCACGACCTTCACGGATTTCAACCGTCATCGAGCGCGACACCACGTCGCGCGACGCCAAATCCTTGTAGTGCGGTGCGTAGCGCTCCATAAAGCGCTCGCCGTTGCTGTTGCGCAGAATGCCGCCTTCGCCGCGTACGCCTTCAGTGATCAGGCAGCCCGCACCGTAGATGCCGGTGGGATGGAATTGCACGAACTCCATATCCTGCACAGGCAAACCGGCACGCATCACCAAACCGCCGCCATCACCCGTACAGGTATGTGCGGAGGTGGCGCTGAAGTAGGCGCGGCCGTAACCGCCGGTCGCCAGCACCACGCCGTGCGCGCGGAACAGATGCAGCGAGCCTTCGGCCATGTCCAGCGCGAGCACGCCACGGCAGACGCCTTCTTCGTCGAAGATCAGATCGAGTGCGAAGTACTCGATCATGAAACGTGCGTTGTGTGCCAGCGACTGCTGATAAAGCGTATGCAACATCGCGTGGCCGGTACGGTCGGCTGCGGCGCAGGTGCGCTGCGCGGACGGGCCTTCGCCGTACTTGGTGGTCATGCCGCCGAACGGGCGCTGGTAGATCTTGCCGTCTTCAGTACGCGAGAACGGCACACCGTAGTGTTCGAGTTCGATGATGGCCGGAATCGCTTCGCGACACATGTACTCGATCGCGTCCTGGTCGCCCAGCCAATCGGAGCCCTTGATGGTGTCGTAGAAGTGATAACGCCAGTCATCCTCGCCCATGTTGCCCAGCGCTGCGGAGATACCGCCCTGCGCTGCGACGGTGTGCGAACGGGTCGGGAAGACCTTGGTCAGACAGACCGTCTGCAGGCCCTTCTGAGCCAGGCCGAACGTGGCGCGCAGGCCAGCGCCGCCGGCGCCTACCACGACCATGTCGTACTTGTGTTCTGTGATCTTGTAAGCGGACATCGAATTATGGATTCCTGTTTGGTCGCTGACGACTCAGCTCATGCCCAGCGCGATACGCGCCACGGCAAACACGCTGACGATGGCGCCCAGCACGGCAACGAAACGCACGAGTGTCTGCGCCATCAGTGCAAGCAGCGAGTCGTGTACGTAATCTTCCAGCACCACCTGCATGCCCAGTTGCGCGTGCCAGAACGAGGCAATGAGGAAAGCGACAAGCAGAATCGCATTCCATGGCTTGGCCACTGCGGCGGTTGCGGCAGCGTGATCGGCACCCATGAGGCTCAGCACGAAGATCAGGAACCAGATCGACAACGGCACCAATGCGGCCGCGGTAAGACGCTGGATCACGAAATGTTCGGTACCGGTCTTGGCGGCGCCCAGGCCGCGCACGTTTTTCAACGGAGTACGGTAACGATTCATACGGCACCTCCAGACAACAGCACATAGGCCCAGACAGCGCCGGTGAGCACGAAGCTTAGAATCACCGACAGCCAACCCATGCTAATGAACGAGCGCACGGCATAGCCTTGGCCGAAGTCCTGCAGCATGTGGCGCAGCCCACCGAACAGGTGGAAGGCAAAGGACCAGGTCCAGCCAAACAGGAACACCTGTCCATACCAGGTTGCCGTCTGATCGCGGAAACAATTCCAGTGGTCGGGGCCAAGCATCAAGGTCAGCAAGGCGGCGGCAATCACCAGTGCGCCGACGGACAGTACGATGCCGGTGGCTCGATTCAGAATCGAGGTCACCATCTGTATCTGCCAGCGGTACACCTGGAGATGCGGGGAGAGAGGACGTTCGCGGATCGCCATTCGCTGGGCTCGTTTTCTCGGCTGGGCGGCACTAGGCCGCTGTGGCTAAAAGCTGCTCAAAAATCGATGCAGCGTCCATTTTTTTCCCAGTCGCCGTAGCGCGTTGGCTCAGGGCCGTCGCGCCCACCAATCTCCTTCGGCAGTGGCTTTTTCTCGGGAATATGCTCCTGAGAAGAAGGCTGCGTCTCGGAATCCTGCGCTGGGGTGGGGGTTGGATGGCCTATCATAGTGCTCTCACAACTTTGCGATTTTAGTCCTCCCCTTCCGTGGCTGACAACCTGAATCTTATTCCGCAGTGTTTTGGCTCCCTGCACGACATGCAATACGTCCGATTGGTCGGTGCGGATGCAGTGGCGTTCGCGCATGCCCAATTTGCCAATGACGTACAGGCGCTGGCGATTGGGCAGTGGCAGTGGAATGCGTGGTTGACGGCAAAGGGGCGCGTAATTGCCATCTTCGCACTCCTGCGTGAGGACGACGCACACTTACTAATGGTATTGCCCGACGGCAACGCGGCCGAGATCGCCGTGCAACTCGGCCGGTTCGTATTCCGCCGCAAGCTGAAAATCAGCACTGCCGCGCTGTTTGCCTTCGGCGGCTTCGCAGCACCGGAACACGCACACGCCGCGCACGCCGATATCAGAACGCAGCGTATCGAGCTGGATCTGGGGAGCGCTGCGTTTCCGCGCACCTTGTTGCTGTACGCCGAAGATGCATTGGCAGCGCCTATCGAAGTGCCAAGCGTAGATGCGCAGTGGCGCCATGCCGATCTGCAGCTGGGGCTCGCTCGCCTGGTCGAGGGCCAGCGCGAACAGTGGACGCCGCAGCAGTTGGCACTCGACCGCCTGCAGGCCTACAGCGTCAAAAAAGGCTGCTACCCGGGTCAGGAGATCGTGGCGCGCACGCATTTCCTCGGCAAAGCCAAGCGCGCCTTGCAGCTGCTGGACACCGATAGTGCGGTCGAGGCAGGCGATGCCGTCGCAATGGACGGCACTACGATCGGCACGGTGGTGAGCGTAGCTGGCACCCTAGCGCTGGCGGTGTTGCCGCTGGAGCTGACGCTGGACGCCGACGCCACCTTGCAGGCTGGTGCCTACGGCGCACGGCCGCGCGCGATCATGCCAGGGCTGGAGCGGTAAGAGCAAAAAACGTCGCGAGCAGTCGTTAGGTGGGCGTGGACGGCACGCAGGAACTGCAATGTACGCGCGGTACACGCTGCCCCAAGCACCCGCCGCGCCCATCGGGTGGCTGCACAGTTGTTAGTTAGCTGCCCTGCGCCGCTTCCAGCCGCTGCCCGGTGGCCGGGTCGAAGAAGTGCAAGGCATCGCTGCGCAGCGCCAGACGCAGCGACTGGCCCACCGCTGGCAAGCTCTGCGGCGGGACGCGGATCACCAGCGGCTGACCGCCACGGTCGAGATTGAGGAAGATCTCGTTGCCGACCGGTTCGATCACATCGACCCGCGCATCGAAACCCAGCACTGCGTCCTCGGAGGGCTGCAAATGTTCCGGGCGCACGCCGACAATTACGTCCTGGCCGAACCAGGCTGCATCCACCCGTGCCGCGCCCAGCGGCACGCGCCAACCATCGGCCATGACCAGATGCAGGCCGTCCTGCGCGTCCAAATGTCCCTGCAACACATTCATTGCCGGGCTGCCGAGGAAACCGGCGACGAACAGATTGGCCGGGCGGTCGTACAGCGCCATGGGGCTATCGATCTGCTGGATCACGCCGTCTTTGAGCACCACGATGCGCTGGCCGAGCGTCATCGCTTCGACCTGGTCGTGGGTGACGTAGATCATGGTGGTGCCGAGCTTGCGGTGCAGCTGCGCGATCTCGGTGCGCACGCTGTGGCGCAATTTGGCGTCCAGGTTGGACAGCGGCTCGTCGAGCAGAAACACCGACGATTCACGCACCATCGCCCGGCCGAGCGCCACGCGCTGGCGCTGACCGCCGGACATCGCCTTGGGCAACTTATCCAGCATCGGAGTCAGGCCCAGCAGCTCGGCGGCGTTGTTGACGCGCTCGGCGATGACCTGCTTGGGGTGCCCGCGCAGCTTGAGCCCGAACGCCAGGTTCTCGGCCACAGTCATGTGCGGATACAGCGCGTAGCTCTGGAACACCATGGCGATGTCGCGGTCCTTGGGCGCCACGTCGTTGACCACGCGCTCGCCGATCTTCAGCGTGCCGGCGCTGATGTCTTCAAGGCCGGCAATCATGCGCAGCAGCGTCGATTTGCCGCAGCCGGACGGCCCGACCAGCACCATCAACTCGCCGTCGGCGACTTCGAAGCTCGCGCCCTGCACTGCCACCTGGCCGTTTTCGTAGACCTTGCGGACACCTTCCAACTGCACTTTCGCCATCGTTCGGCCTCAACGTAAGTTGTGCGCCCTGCCCTCGGCCCTCCCGATGGCGGTGACGCGGCATGCGCTTGCAAGGAAGTTTCCTGCAAACGAATGCATTGGTTTATTCTGACATGTAATCGTTTTCACATGGCAACATCGATCTCGGGAGTGACCATGCCGCCACGCCGTTCAACGCCATTGTCGACGGTGCAGCTCGCTGCGCCAGGCATGCATGCCAGCGCGCAGGTGCAGATATTCCACCACGGTGCTAACCGCTGATCGCAAGTTGCTGCAACAATCGGGGATTGGGCGTCAGCGTCCATCCCCCCGCTGCGCGCACGCAAGTGTCGCGCAGGAACAGACGTACCGACCGCCGGCCGTCCGGCGCCTTTCCGACTAGCTGCTGATAACGATGTCTCCAGAATCTGAAACGCGGTCCATGCACAACACCCTGATCCTGTTTGGCGCCACCGGCGATCTTGCCCAGCGCTACCTGTTTCCCTCCTTGCTGCGTCTGTTCATCGATGGCCTGCTGCCGGAGGACTTTCGCATCCGCGCGCTAGCACTCTCACCGCACGACACCGATGCGTTTCGTGACGTGCTGCGGCCGCGTCTGACCGAAGCGCTGCCGATCGCCACGCCCGAACAGATCCAGGCGCTGCTGCAGCGGGTCGACTACCGCTCGGTGGATCTGCGCGATGCCGAATCGGTGGCTGACGCGGTGCGCGAGCTGGCAAGCCGCCGCTGCGTGAGCTATCTGGCGATCCCGCCGGGCCTGTACATCAGCACCTGCCAAGGTCTGGCGCTAGGTGGCGCGTTGGCAGCACCGCATCGCTTGATGCTGGAAAAGCCGATCGGCCACGACTCGGACAGCGCCCGCGAAATCCTGCAGTCAATCGGCGCGCTGGTCGACGAAGACCGCGTGTTCCGCCTCGACCATTACCTGGGCAAGGCGGCGGTGCAGAACCTGATCGCGCTGCGCTTCGGCAACACGCTGCTGGAGGCGGTCTGGAACCGCACCTACATCGAGTCGGTGCAGATCCTGGTCGCCGAAAGCGAAGGCGTGGACGGGCGCGATGCCTACTACGCCCGCTCCGGCGCGCTGCGCGACATGGTGCAGAGCCATATCCTGCAGCTGTTGTGCCTGGTGGCGATGGAGCCGCCTGCCTCGCTGGAAGCCGACCGCATCCGCGACGAGAAGGTCAAGGTGCTGCGTGCACTGCGCCCGATGACCGCCGAACAAGCCGCGCATGACAGCGTGCGCGGCAGCTACACCGCCGGCAACATCAACGGGCAGCCGGCGCAGGCCTATCACCCGCCGGAAGGCAGCGACGTGGAAACCTTCGTCGCAGTGACGGCGCATATCGACAATTGGCGTTGGGCCGGCGTGCCGTTCCATCTGTGCACCGGCAAGCGCCTGGCCGAACGCTCTACGCGCATCGTGGTCACACTCAAGCCGGTGACGCATTGGCTGTTCGAGCGTCCGGACCGTCAGAACGCGGTACCCAACCGCTTGACCTTCCAATTGCAGCCGCAGGAAAACATTGAGCTCGGCCTGATGAGCAGCCTGGCCGGCCCGGAATGGGGTGCGATCGAACTGCAGCCGCTGGAACTGGAACTGTCGGTACCGACCGGTCTGCACCGCCGCATTGCCTATGAGCGCCTGTTCGTGGACGCCTTCAACGGCAACCCGGCGCTATTCGTGCGCGACGACGAGGTCAAGGCGGCATGGTCGTGGATCGACAGCGTCAGCGATGCCTGGAAAGACGCCGCGCTGCCGCTGCAGCCCTACCCGGCCGGCAGCTGGGGCCCCGAATCGGCGACCCACTTCCTGCCACCGGCCACCGACGCACAGGGAAACAACGCATGACCGCTCCTTCCAAGCCGGTGCTGGTTGCCGATATCGGCGGAACCAATGCGCGCTTCGCGCTGGCCGATGTCGACGCTTCGGTGCCGTTGCTGGATGACACCTCGCGCGAATTTGCCGTGGTGGACTTCGGTTCGCTCGGCGAAGCCGCGCGCTACTACCTCGACCAGATCGGCGTGCAGGCCACCCAAGGCGTGTTCGCCGTGGCCGGCCGCGTGGATGGCGACGAAGCACGCATCACCAACCACCCCTGGGTGATCTCGCGCTCGCGCACCGCCAGCATGCTGGGTTTCAGCAGCTTGCACCTGATCAACGACTTCGCCGCGCAAGCAATGGCGATCAGCCTGCTGCGTCCGCAGGACGTGGTGCAGGTGGGCGGCGCCAGCTGGCGTCCGGCGCCGATCGACCAACCGCGCAACTACGGTGTCATCGGCCCCGGCACCGGTTTGGGTGTGGGTGGCCTGATCATCCGCAACGGGCGCTGCTTCCCGCTGGAAACCGAAGGCGGCCATGTCAGCTTCCCGCCCGGCACGCCGGAAGAAATCCGCATCCTGGAAATCCTCTCCGAACAGTTCGGCCGGGTCTCCAACGAGCGCCTGATCTGCGGCCCCGGCCTGGTCAATATCCATCGCGCGTTGAGCGAAATCGCCGGCATCGATCCGGGCCCGCTGCAACCCAAGGACATCACTGCCCGTGCTGCGGCAGGCGACCCGCGTTCGTCGCGCACCATCGATCTGTTCTGTGCCATCTTCGGCGCAATCGCCGGCGACATGGTGCTGATGCAGGGTGCCTGGGACGGCGTGTTCCTCACCGGCGGGTTGGTGCCCAAGGTGCTGGATTCGCTGCAGCATTCAGGCTTTCGCCAGCGCTTTGAACACAAGGGCCGCTTCTCCGCGATCATGTCGCGGGTGCCATCACTGGCGGTCATGCACCCGCATGCCGGCCTGCTCGGCGCCGCCGCCTATGCTGTGGATGCACAACGTCAGCACCCCGGGGAACAGCGATGAACTTGCAGGACAACCCGCGCATCACCCTGTTGCGCTACGACGACCCGGCCGAGTGGACCGAAGCGGTTGCCAGCGAAATGGCCGACCTGCTGGAACAGGAAATCTCGCGTCGCGGCCAGGCACGCATGCTGCTGTCCGGCGGCACCACCCCGGCATCGGTGTACGAGTCCCTCGCCCACCGGCCGCTGGAGTGGTCGCGGGTGGAAGTGGGCCTGGTCGATGAGCGCTGGTTGTCGCCGCAGGATCAGGACAGCAATGCCTGGCTGGTGAATGACAGCTTCCTGACCCACGCGCCGGCCGCCACCTTCATCCCACTGGTCCGCCCTGGCAAGCAATTGCCTGAATGCGTGCATACCGCAAATCTGCAGGCCACCCATGCCGAACCGGCCTGTCTGGCGGTGCTGGGCATGGGCGGCGATGGACATACCGCCTCGTTGTTCCCCGGTGCCACCGACCTGCCGAAGGCGCTCGTCAGCCCGCAGCCGTATGCGTCGCTGGATGCCACCGGCTGCCCGGGTTCGAACCAATGGCCGTTGCGCATCACCCTGACGCCCGCAGGGCTCGCCAGCATTCCGACGCGCCTGCTGCTGTTGCGTGGCAAGCAGAAGCTGGACGTGCTGCAGGCCGCGCTGGCCGGCGACGATGTCAACCAATATCCGATTCGCGTGGCACTGCAGCAGCCGGGTCCGCGGTTGCGGGTACATTGGTGTAATTGAGTGCGAGTGGTTTGATGCGAATCCCTCGCAAAAGCCGATGTGATGCGAGTCCCTCGCAAGAACCCGCACATTCATGTGCGGGGAATAAAAGTGCATTTCCTTCCCCGTTTCTCATAGCCGGTAGCCAATGAGCCTGCATCCGAATATCCAAGCTGTCACCGACCGTATCCGCAAGCGCAGCGCTCCCTCGCGCGCGGCGTATCTGGCCGGTATCGATGCCGCCCTGCGTGAGGGCCCGTTCCGTAGCCGGTTGAGCTGCGGCAATCTTGCGCATGGCTTCGCTGCGTCCGAGCCAACCGATAAATCGCGTCTGCGCGGTGCGGCCACGCCGAATCTGGGCATCATCACTGCCTACAACGACATGCTGTCGGCGCATCAGCCGTTCGAGCATTACCCGCAGCTGATCCGGGAAACCGCGCGCTCACTTGGCGCCACTGCGCAG
The DNA here is from genome assembly GCF_000277895.2 of Xanthomonas vasicola pv. musacearum NCPPB 4379. Lineage (NCBI taxonomy): Bacteria > Pseudomonadati > Pseudomonadota > Gammaproteobacteria > Lysobacterales > Lysobacteraceae > Xanthomonas > Xanthomonas vasicola. The sequence goes on from NZ_CP034655.1 coordinate 2,412,235, forward strand.
GTGGCCGGCGGCGTGCCGGCGATGTGTGACGGCGTGACCCAGGGCCGCGCCGGCATGGAGCTGTCGCTGTTCTCGCGCGACAACATCGCTCAGGCTGCGGCCATTGGCCTGAGCCATGACATGTTCGACAGCGTGGTGTACCTGGGGGTGTGCGACAAGATCGTGCCGGGTCTGCTGATCGGTGCGCTGGCGTTTGGCCATTTGCCGGCGATCTTCATGCCGGCTGGTCCGATGACCCCGGGCATCCCGAACAAGCAGAAAGCCGAAGTCCGCGAACGCTACGCCGCTGGCGAAGCCACCCGCGCCGAATTGCTGGAGGCCGAATCCTCGTCTTATCACTCGCCCGGCACCTGCACCTTTTACGGCACGGCGAACTCCAACCAGGTGTTGCTCGAAGCGATGGGCGTGCAGTTGCCCGGCGCCTCGTTCGTCAATCCGGAGCTGCCGCTGCGCGATGCACTGACCCGCGAAGGCACCGCACGCGCATTGGCGATCTCCGCGCTGGGCGATGACTTCCGCCCGTTCGGTCGTTTGATCGACGAACGGGCCATCGTCAATGCCGTGGTCGCGCTGATGGCGACCGGCGGTTCGACCAACCACACCATCCACTGGATCGCAGTGGCGCGTGCGGCCGGCATCGTGTTGACCTGGGACGACATGGATCTGATCTCGCAGACCGTGCCGCTGTTGACACGCATCTACCCGAACGGCGAAGCCGACGTGAACCGCTTCCAGGCCGCAGGCGGCACGGCGTTCGTGTTCCGCGAATTGATGGACGCCGGCTACATGCACGACGACCTGCCGACCATCGTCGAAGGCGGCATGCGCGCGTACGTCAACGAACCGCGCCTGCAGGACGGCAAGGTGACCTACGTGCCCGGCACCGCGACCACTGCCGACGACAGCGTCGCGCGTCCGGTCAGCGATGCATTCGAATCACAAGGCGGCCTGCGCCTGCTGCGCGGCAACCTCGGCCGCTCGTTGATCAAGCTGTCGGCGGTCAAGCCGCAGCACCGCAGCATCCAAGCGCCAGCGGTGGTGATCGACACCCCGCAAGTGCTCAACAAACTGCATGCGGCGGGCGTACTGCCGCACGATTTCGTGGTGGTACTGCGCTATCAGGGCCCACGCGCAAACGGCATGCCGGAGCTGCATTCGATGGCGCCGCTACTGGGCCTGCTGCAGAACCAGGGCCGGCGCGTGGCGTTGGTCACCGACGGCCGTCTGTCCGGCGCCTCGGGCAAGTTCCCGGCTGCGATCCACATGACCCCGGAAGCCGCACGCGGCGGCCCGATCGGGCGCGTACGCGAAGGCGACATCGTGCGACTGGACGGCGAAGCCGGCACCTTGGAAGTGCTGGTTTCGGCCGAAGAATGGGCATCGCGCGAGGTCGCACCGAACACTGCGTTGGCCGGCAACGACCTGGGCCGCAACCTGTTCGCCATCAACCGCCAGGTGGTTGGCCCGGCCGACCAGGGCGCGATTTCCATTTCCTGCGGCCCGACCCATCCGGACGGTGCGCTGTGGAGCTACGACGCCGAGTACGAACTCGGTGCCGATGCAGCTGCAGCCGCCGCGCCGCACGAGTCCAAGGACGCCTGATTCCTTCCCTCTCTGCGGCCGCCCCGGCGGTCGCCGTCACCCGGAGTTGCAATGACGATTGCCCAGACCCAGAACACCGCCGAACAGCTGTTGCGCGACGCCGGCATCCTGCCGGTGGTTACCGTGGACACGCTGGACCAGGCGCGCCGCGTCGCCGATGCGCTGCTCGAAGGCGGCCTGCCCGCGATCGAGCTGACCCTGCGCACGCCGGTCGCGATTGATGCGCTGGCGATGCTCAAGCGCGAGCTGCCCAACATCGTGATCGGCGCCGGCACCGTGCTGAGCGAATTGCAGCTGCGTCAGTCGGTGGATGCCGGTGCAGACTTCCTGGTCACCCCGGGCACGCCCGCACCACTGGCACGCCTGCTGGCCGACGCGCCGATTCCCGCGGTACCTGGCGCGGCCACCCCGACCGAGTTGCTGACCCTGATGGGCCTCGGCTTCCGCGTGTGCAAGCTGTTCCCGGCCACCGCCGTCGGCGGTCTGCAGATGCTCAAGGGCCTGGCCGGTCCGCTGTCCGAACTCAAGCTCTGCCCCACCGGCGGCATCAGCGAGACCAACGCGGCCGAGTTCCTGGCGCAGCCGAACGTGTTGTGCATCGGCGGTTCGTGGATGGTGCCCAAGGATTGGCTGGCACAGGGCCAGTGGGACAAGGTCAAGGAAAGCTCTGCCAAGGCGGCTGCGATCGTGCGGCAGGTGCGTGCGGGTTGATTTGCTGGGCGCCATATCCGGCGGGTTGATCGTTGGATGAGTTTGAATCTGCACGTCGGTACAGATGAGCGGATTCGCTAGGGACGGCATCGGAGATCGAGTAATCCTGCATGACGGCGAACACTGCAGTGTTCGCTCGTAGGCCGGAGAAAAAACTTTCCAAGCATCCTTGGGCACGCAGCTTTTCTGCTTGAGGCCATGGCGATGGCATACCGATCTGCTCGAAGCCACGGCGACGACATACCGGGGCGGCAGCGTGGCCGGGGATCGGCGGAAAGCGGCACACGGATGTGCCGCGACGGCGCGTCAGACAGGATGTCTGTCGAGCCAAAGAGCCGCTCCTCGGCCGCGCTGTCGCCCCTTAACGGAGCCGCTGATTGGAGGTCAGGTGCTTTGGTCGTCGTACGAGCCGAAGGAAGGAACCGTACCCTCACCCCAACCCCTCTCCCGAGGGGGAGAGGGGCTCACCCCGCCTTACCTCGTTCACGATTCCAACGCAGCGCTTGACGGCACCGCCTTCGGCACACCACGCGCACGTTTTACCAGCGCAGCAGCACCGCTGCTCATGTCGTCGAGGATCGCGTAGATCGTCGGCAGGAACAGCAGGCTCACTACCGTGGAAAACGCCAGCCCGCCTGCGATGGCGCGTGCCATCGGGAAGTACGGCGGGCCGTCGCTGAACATCGTGGTGCTGGTGAGCGAGATCGGCACCATTGCCAGGATCGCGGTACCCATGGTCATCATGATCGGGCGCAAACGTTCGCGTGAGCCTTCGACCAACGCCTGCGTGCGCCCCATGCCGCGGCGGCGCAGATTGTTGATGTGCTCGATCATCACGATGCCGTTGTTCACCACCACGCCCATCAGCACCAGGATGCCGATGAAGGACATGATGCCGAACGAGGTGCCGGTGATCCAGAACAGCCAGAACACCCCGAAGATCGAAAACAGCACCCCGCTCATGATCGCCGCCGGGAACAGCAGTGACTCGAACACCGCCGCCATCACCACGTAAATCATCACCAACGCGATCACCAGGTTGAACACCATCTGGTTCATTGCCTCGCCGTCGTTTTGGTAGTCGCCGCCGTCGAAGGTGTAGCTGTAACCGGCCGGGAAACGCATCGCCTTGAGTGGTGACTCCATCGCCGCGCGCGCCTCCGGTACGGTGACCTTTTCGGCGAGATTGGCTTTGATCGTCAGCGTGGTCTGCCGATTGGTGCGCCCGATTTGCGTGGCGGCCGGACGGATCTGCACCTCCACCAGACTCAGCAACGGCACGCTGCGGCCATCCTTGGTACGCACGCTGAAGCTGGCCAGGTCTTCCGGCTTGCTCTGCTCGGCACCCGCGAACCGCACCCACACCGGCACCTCGTTGTCGCCGCGGCGGAACTCGCGCAGCGGCGTACCGCGCAAGGCCAACCCTACGAAGCTGGCCACCTGCTCCGCACTGAACCCGAAGGCAGCTGCGCGCTCGCGATCGACGCGAATCGCCAGCTCGCTGGTGCGGTCGCCCGTGTCCACGTGCACGTCGCGCAGCTCTTTGCGCTGCGCCAGCAATGGAATCACATCGTCGGCCAGCGCTTTCAGTGCGTCGGTCGAATCGCCGACCAATTGCACCTGCACGCCTTGGTTGCCATTACCGCCATCGCCCTGATTGCCGATGCTGTAATCGGCGCGCGCGGAACGCGGCAGTTCCTTGCGGATTTTTTCCAGCAGCGGCGGCAGATCCTTGACCTTGCTCGCATCGAAGGTCACCACCGTATTGCTGCCTTCCACCTCACTGAACCACGAATAGATCTGCGTGATGTGGTACTTGGCGCGATTGGCTTCCAGATAGTTCTCGACACGGCCGATCTCTTCGCCCAGCTGCTCGCGCGTGTACGAGCCTTTCCACTGATACTGGATAAAGGCCTCGTTGCCACCATCGCCGCCGAACATGTCGATCTTGGTCAGCTTCATCGGCACCAGGCTGATTGCGCTGACCAGGATGATGCCGGCCACGCTCCAGCCGCGGTGGGCTAACGTCCACGCCAGCACCTTGGCGTAACGGCGCTGCAGCCGCGCGATCACGCCGCGCTCGGACGTCACCATCGGCGGCGTTTTCATGCGTGCCGACAACATCGGAATCAGGCTGATCGCCACCAACCACGACGCCAGCAACGACACCGAAATGGTGATCGCAATCTGCGCCATGAAAATGCTGATGTTGTTGGTTTCGCCGAACAGGTTCGGCACAAACACGATGCAATGGCACAAGGTGCCGGCGCTGAGCGCGATCGCCACGCTGCGTGTCCCTAGCAGTGCCGCAAGCTGCGGCTGATCAGGCATGCGCTCGCGTTCTTGGTAAATGCTCTCCACCACCACCACCGCGTTATCCACCAGCATGCCGACCGCCAGCAGCAGCCCCATCATGGTCAGAATATTGAGCGTGACCCCCACGAAATACATGAAGCCCAAGGTGATGGCGAAACAGATCGGGATGGCCAACGTGACCATCAACGTCGATGGCCAATGCCGCAGGAAGAAGAACAACACCGTGATCGACAACAACAGACCCACCGCGCCAGCTTCGGCCAGTTCTGCCAGCGACGAGGTCACCGCCTTGCCTTGGTTGTCGATCACCTTGACCTGCACATCGCGCATCAATGGCTGGGCACGGATGTCTTCAACCTCTTTCAACGCCGCTTTGGAGACTTCCACCAGATTGGCGCTGCGCTCCTTGTAGACATCCAGACCAATCGCCGGTCGCCCATCCAGGCGCCGCCCGTAATTCATGCGCGTCGGCTTGAGCCGCACCTCGGCAATGTCGCCCAACCGCACGCCTTTGGCATTGAGCACCAACTCGCGCAATTCCTGCAGGTCGCGCAGTTCGCCAATCGGCTGCACCCGGATACGCTGGCCGTTGTCGTCGATCTGGCCCGCAGAGACGGAGAAATTGAGCTTGCCCAAACGCTCGCTCAAGTCATTGAGACTGAGGTCGTGCGCGGTGAGCCGGTCCGGTGCGATCGCGATCTCGACTTCGTTCGGCGGCGCACCGGAAATCTCTACCTTAGCCACGCCGGGGATGCGTTCGATGCGCCGTTTGAACTCGCGGTCGAGCATGTCGTACGCGCCGGTTAGATCGGTCTGGCTCGCCAGGCGCACCTTGAGTACCGGCTCGTCGCTGCTGGACCATTTGAAGACATGGAAACGCTGCAGATCCTCCGGAAAATCGTCGCGTACGGCATCCAGTCGCTCGCGTGCATCGGATGCGGCAATGGCGATGTCGCGGTCCCAGTCGGAGAACTCGATGAAGATATTCGCGCCGTCGGCAGTGGCGGTCGAGCGCATGCGCTTGATGCCGGTCATCGTTGCCAGCGCTTCTTCGGCCGGCCGCACCAGGTTGCGTTCCACCTCGTCCGGCGTGGAGCCGGTGTACGGCAATTGCACGAACAGGAACGGCGCGGAGATATCCGGCAGCGCCTCCAACGGCAGCCGGAACGCGGCGATCAAGCCCACCACCACCAGCGACACGAAGCACATGATGGTGGTGACCGGGCGATGGATGCTGAAGGCGGCAACGCTCATAGCGCCCCCAGTCCGTCGGCATTGCTCGCCGCCTGTGCACGCTGCCCGGCCATGCGCCGGCCGCGCTCCAGGTAATACGCATCGGCGCGACGATCCAGAAGGTCGTACACCACCGGGATCACCAGCAGGGTCAGCAAGGTCGAGACCAGCAAGCCTCCGATCACGGTAATCGCCATCGGTGCACGCACTTCCGCGCCCTCGCCCATCGCCACCGCCAGCGGCAGAAAGCCGAACAGGGTGCACAAGGTGGTCATGATGATCGGCCGCAGGCGCGAGCGTGCGCCATCAATCAATGCCTCGCGCTTGGGCATGCCGTCCTCGCGCAGCTGGTTGACCTTGTCGATCAGGATGATCGCGTTCTTGGTCACCAGGCCCGCCAGCAAAATCAGGCCGATAAATACCACCACCGAGATTGGTTTTCCGGTCATCAGCAGGGCCAACACCGCACCCACCATCGCCAGCGGAATGGTGAACAGGATGACGAACGGATGCAGCAGCGATTCGAACTGCGAAGCCATCACCAGATAGACCAGGAAGATCGCCAGCCCGAACGCGAATAGCAGCGACTTCACCGATTGCGCCAGTTCCTCGCCCTGCCCGCCGATATGCATGCCCACGCCGGCAGCGAGCGGGTCCTCGCGCACCATCGTCTCCACTTCGCGCACCGCGCCGCCCAGATCGATGTCCTTCAGGCTGGCCGACACGATCGCCACACGGGTCTGATCAGCACGATGGATCTCGCTCGGCCCCGTCGTCGCCAGTACCTCGGCAACCGCAGCCAAACGCACCGGCCGGCTGCTGCCCGGGTTAACGATCAACTGACGGATCGCATCGACACTGGCGCGGTCGCTGTGCTGCGCACGCACCAGCACATCGATCTTGCGATCACGGAAGCTGTAACGCGTGGCCACATCGCCGCGCACCTTCTTGACGATGACATCGGCGATCTGCCGTGTGGTCAGCCCCAGCGCACCGGCACGCTCCTGATCGAAACGGATCTGGATCTCCGGGAAGCCTTCTTCCACCGTCGATTTGACGTCGGCGTAGTGGCCGTTGGCACGCAGCATCGCCGCCAACTTCTGCCCGGCGCGTTCCAACTCGCCCAGATCCTGCCCGCGCAGTTCCACTTCCAGCGGCGTCGAAAAACTAAACAATGCCGGTCGCGCGAAATCCACCTGCGCGCCCGGATGCGCGACCATGCTGCTGCGCAGCCGCTCGGTCGCTGCCGCTTCCACTGCCGGGCTTCCGCCACCGGCCATCGCTACGGTGAGCTTGCCGATGTTCTCGCCGCTCTCGGTAGGGTTGGCATCCAGCCGCGTGCCGCTGCCGCTGACGCCGTACAGCGACACGATGCCCGGGTCCTTGTCGTGCGCCAGCTGCAGTTCACGTACCACTGCATCGGTCTGCGCCAGCGGCGTGCCGGAAGGCAGTTTGACGGTCATTTCGAAGCGATCCTGCGCAAGCTGCGGAATCAGATCCGCACCCAACATCGGCAGCAGAAAAACAGTTCCGAGAAACGCCGCTGCCGCCAGTCCCAGCACCAATCCAGGACGCCGCAGCGCCGCTGGCAACATCGCCAGGTAGCCACGCTCGGCGCGAGCATACGGTGCCATCGCCAGGTCGCTCGCCTTGCGCATCACTGGCCCCACCACCCGCGCGATGCCACGCCACACCTTCACCACCGCCCACGCCGCACCGAAGAACGCGTAGCGCACGCTCGCACCTGCACCGCGCCGCCCGGCCGCCACCGGCTTGAGCCAACGCTGCTCGGGACGCCAATCCGGATGGCTCGGCTCGTCCGGGAACGCCATCGGTGGCGCACCCTTGAGCGAGCTCAGCATCGGGATCAGGGTCATCGACACCACCAGCGAGATCGCAATCGCAATCGCCACCGTCAATGCCTGGTCGCGGAACAACTGCCCGGCGATGCCTTCGACGAACACTAGCGGCAGGAACACCGCAATCGTGGTCAACGTGGAGGCCATCACCGCCATGCTCACTTCACGGGTGCCGGCAATCGCCGCATCCAACACGCTCAAGCCCCGCTCGCGCGCCTTGGCGATGCTTTCCAGCACCACGATCGAATCGTCCACCACCAAGCCGGTGGCCAACGCCAACCCGCCCAGCGACATCACGTTAAGGCTCAGTCCCAGCTGGCCCATGAAGAAAAACGTAGTGATGATCGACACCGGCAACGACAGGCTGATCACGAACGTGCTCCAGCCATCGCGCAGGAACAGGAAGATGATCAGGATCGCCAGCACGCCGCCGATCACCGCATCTTTTTTGACATCGCTGATCGCATGTTCGATGAAGTGCGATTGGTCTTCGATGGTGGTGATTTCCACATCGCCCGGCACCGTCGCCTTGAGTTGCTCCAGGCGCTTGCGCAGCGCCGCCGCGGTGGACACGGTGTTGGCATCGCCTTCCTTGTAGATCGCCAGTTCCACCGCTTCCTTGCCGCCCAGGCGGATGATGGCCTCGCGCTCCTTGTAGCCTTGGCGCACCTGCGCCACGTCTTTCAGCCGCACCGGCATGCCGCCGGCGATGCTGCTACTGGACGACGAGGACGTGCTTTGCACTTCGGCCGCTGCCGCCAACGCCGCCTGCGAGCCAGTGGACGCCGCAATGGCATACATCTGCTGCATCGCCGCTTCCGCCGCGCTGCCGCTGCTGCTCTGCGTGGTCACCAGCATGTTGCGGATCTCGTCCAGATCCACGAACTGATTGACCGTGCGCACCAAATAGCGCTGCGCGCCTTCTTCCAGACGGCCGCCAGAGATATTGACGTTCTCTTCCTTGAGCCGGGTGATCACGTTGTCGATCGGCAGGTTGAGCTGGGCCAGCTTCTGCTGATCGATATCGACCTGGATCTCGTCTTCCAGTCCGCCACCCACCTTCACCGCCGCCACGCCGGCCACCGGTTCAAGCTTCTTTTTCAGGTCTTCGTCGGCATAACGACGCAAGCTGGTGAGTTGGCGGATCGCATCGGTATCAGAAGCCGGAGCCTGCTTGGGTGACAACGCCAGCCGCATGATCGGCTCGGTGGAGGGATTGAAGCGCAGCAGCACCGGCGGCTTGGTTTCCAGCGGCAGCGACAAGGCTTCCATCTTGTCGCGCACCTCCAGGCTGGCCTGGTCCATGTTGGTTCCCCAGGCGAACTCCAGCACCACGTCGCTCTGACCGGTGCGCGAGATCGACTTGAGCTTGCGCAGGTTCTTGACCACACCGACGGCTTCTTCCACCGGCTCGGTCACCAGCGTTTCGATTTCTGCCGGTGCCGCACCGGTGTATTCGGTGCGCACGGTGAGCGTGGGATAGCTCAGATCCGGGAGCAGATTGACCTTGAGGCTGCGCAGCGCGATCAGGCCGAACAGCAGCATGGTCACGGTGATCATGGCGATGGTCACCCGCCGCCGCGTGGCGAAGGCCACCAGGCCGCCACCACCGTCAGGCAGTGGCGCGTGCGGATGATGCACGGGTCCGTGCGGCTTGCCGTGGTCGCTCATGCGTGCGTCTCGTCGTGCGCGTGCACAGCAGCCTTGGTCGCGACCGGCTTGCGATCAGGCTGACCGATCACTTGCACAGCAGTGCCATCGCGCAGCGCCACCTTGCCGGCCGTTACCACCTGATCGCCTTCCTTTAGACCCTGACGCACTTCCAGCCACGGGCCTTCGGCATAGCCCAGCTTCACCGGTACCCGGCTGGCCTTGCCATTGCGCACCACGAACACCGCCGGCTCGCCATCGTCCAACAATGCCAGGCGCGGGATCATCAAGGCATCCTTGCGCTGGTCGTAATCGATGCGGATGCGCCCAAACATGCCGGGCTGCAGCGCTTCGGCACCCTTCCCGAACGCGCACACCACACGGAATGTACCGCTGCCCGAATCCACCACCGGCGCAATGCGATCCACCTTGCCGACGAATTGCTGACCCGGCAGCGCATCGGCCAGCAGAGTCACCGGCTGGCCGGATTTAAGCGTGGCCAGTTCGCGCTCGGGCACATTGAGCGTGGCTTCTAACTGCGAATCGTCGACGATGCGGAAGATCGGTGTGTTGATCTGCACGAAGTTGCCGGTCTTGATCGAGCGCGATGCGATCACGCCGGAGATCGGCGCCTGCACCGTGGTGTAGGAGAGTTCCAGCGACGCAAGCCGATGCTGCGCCCGGCTGTTCTCGACATCGAATTTGAGCTGGTCTACATCTGCGGCGCTGACCAACTGCTGGCCCACCAATTGCGTGGCGCGGCGATAGCTATTTTCCAGCTTGCGCAGTTGCGCTTAGCTCTGCGCCACCGCCAGATGTGCACGATCCGGATCCAGCCGCACCAGCGCCTGGCCTGCCGAAACCTTCTGCCCTTCTTCCACCATCACCGACAATGCGACCCCCGAGGTCTTGGCCACCACCTGCGCCTCGGCGCGCGGCTCCAGCGCGGCGGTGCCCGTGTAACTGGCGGCCACCGCACGACGCGCGGCCTTGGCAATTTCCACCGGCACCGCATCCACCGCCTTCTTTTCCTCGGCGGCCTTGGCCTCGCCCTCTCCTGCCTTGCAACCGCCCAGCAGCAGGCTCGTGATGATCAACAATGCAGCGGCGCAGGTTCCGCTGCGGCCCGGCAAAAAGGAGAGTGGCGACATCGTCGTGTCCTAGTGGATGCGTGAACAGGTGTTGTAGGCAAGTAAACCACCCGAATGTACATGTCGCCAATGCGCCAAAGGTCATGGTCTGTTCAAGTTGGCCTATTCACCCGGTTTGCGCCGCGCCAAATCGCAGGCATACTCGGTCCGGTTCCGTCACGCCCCCACGTGCGGACGCTCAATCAGTCTTCCGGATACGAAACCATGCGCCCGCAGCCGCTCGCCGCTTGTCTCGCTCTGGTCGTCTTCCTGCCGTTTGGGGGCGCATCAGCAACACCATCAGCCACACCTGCAGCTCCGGCCACGCCGGCGCCCGCTGCCGTGGCGGCAACACCCGCCGCCACATCGCCGACCGGCAATCCTTCCAATGGGCGCCTGCTGGCCTACACCTGCCAGGGCTGCCACGGCGTCACCGGCTATAAGAACGCCTATCCCAGTTATCGCGTGCCCAAAATCGGCGGCCAGACTAGCCAGTATTTGACCCAGGCGCTGACCGAATATCGCCAGGGCAAGCGCAAACATCCGACCATGCAGGCACAGGCGCAGAGCTTCTCCGAGCAGGACATCGCCGACATCTCCGCCTACCTGTCCACCCTCAAATAAGCGCCCACATGCCGAACGCCCTAAACGCTCCGCGTCTAGCCATCGCTCTGGTCGCTGCCCTGATGATGGCGGCCTGTTCCCAATCCCAGGTCGAATCCACCGACCATTCCGCTGGCGATGCCGGCCACGCCAGCGGTGAGCACGGCTCCGGCTCTTCGGCAGGCCTGCCCACCGGCCGCGCCGAAGCCGGCGACAAACTCGCGCATGCCAAGGGCAAGGCCACCGGCCAAAGTTGCGTGGACTGCCACGGTGCCGACGGTAATGCGCCGATCGATCCCAGCTACCCCAAACTGGGCGGCCAATATGGCGACTACCTGGCGCATGCGCTGCAGGCGTACCGCAGCGGCGACCGTCAGCATCCGTTGATGACGGCGCAGGCCACTGCGCTGAGCGATCAGGATATCGCCGACCTGGCCGCGTATTTCGGCGCACGCCAGACGCAGTTACGCGATCTGCACGGCGTCAACTGAGCCCATCGCGCACGCCGCCCGGTCTTATTCGGAATAAAAAAGCGCTTGCGCGCACATTAACAGGCCGCTATCATTTCGTTCTCAGTTTCGTGGGGCCATAGCTCAGCTGGGAGAGCGCCTGCATGGCATGCAGGAGGTCGGCGGTTCGATCCCGCCTGGCTCCACCACTCCAGACATTAGGCCGTCTGGAATGGACAACGAGGTTTTGATACGCGTCCCCATCGTCTAGAGGCCTAGGACACCACCCTTTCACGGTGGACACCGGGGTTCGAATCCCCGTGGGGACGCCAATCATCTGAAAGCCCTGGCACTGCCGGGGCTTTTTTTTGCGTGTTTTGGTGGCGTAATCGACTGCGGCGCAGCGTCGGGCGCGCCACTATGCATGCGCGTGACGCGATGGATAGAGAGTTAAATCTCTTTGCTTGGATGGCACAGCGCCTTGGTGCGATATCGGCTCGCCGGCACGTGTGCAAGCCATCGCTTTCACTCTGCCAACCGACCTCCATTCAAGCGCGACGACTTCGCCACATCACTCAAACGCACAAGCATTCGCACGTCAGTTCTTTTGCCGTCTAAAATTTCTGCCAGCGCATTGCCGCTGCTGCGTTGACGTCATCATTGCGAACGATCGTGCCGCTAGAAAGGCAACGTGCGCGATGGCGATGCTGCACGCATGCAGTGAATGGCAGCGAGCACAGAACGCGACATCCATCGGCGCTCGCAAACAAGATGCATCGGACGCGACCCGCTGCGCTGCACGGCAAACAGCTGGCGGCGCGCTACATTAATAGATGTCGAAACAAACGCGCACTCACGTTGAAGCTCATGTGTCGATCACACCGTGACCGCAATCCGCTGCGCAGAGGACACTGAGAAACTACGGTTGATCTAGACGCACTGCGGGGGCGCTGCCCTGCGGTTCGATCTTCGCACTCCACGGGTACGGCCTTGCAGCTCGCCTGACAGATGACATCGCTTGCTCAGTACAACTTTTGCATAGACCACTTCCCATGACGTAAAGATATCGCTATGATTGCCGGCTCGCAGCAACGCGGGGCCATAGCTCAGCTGGGAGAGCGCCTGCATGGCATGCAGGAGGTCGGCGGTTCGATCCCGCCTGGCTCCACCATTTCAGACATTAGGCCGTCTGAAAATGGACAACGAGGTTTTGATACGCGTCCCCATCGTCTAGAGGCCTAGGACACCACCCTTTCACGGTGGACACCGGGGTTCGAATCCCCGTGGGGACGCCAATCATCTGAAAGCCCTGGCACTGCCGGGGCTTTTTTTTGCCTGTGCTTGGCCTGGGCATCAGGCGGATATGCGGCGATTGCGAGATCAGACCAGTCGCACATAGCCGCGACCCATTGTTGCGGCTCGTCTGCAATAACGCCGCTACAGCCACACGCGTTCGCACCGTCGGCGCGATATCAGCTAATTCCCACTCGATACGCACAACTGCGACTCCAACCCCACCACCAACCATCGCGCTGCATCAAAGCTCTGCTCGATTTGTACGCCGACTGAGTGGCGTACCGCACGCAACGCTTCAGACCTGCCCGCTATCCAGTGCCTTGCGGCCTTCGTGGGTCAGATCGATGTCGCCATCTTCGGCCTGCGTGGCATAGCCGGCGCGTACCGCCCAATTCCCCTCTTCGTCGGCCACCGGCTTGGTGTCGTGGATGTCACGCAGGATGCGCAGCTGTTGCGAAGAATCAAAGTCCATGGAGGCCACCTACTCGAAAGAGACGTCCAAGGTACGCACGCAGCGTGATGGTTGCGTGCCTGCAACGTCATCCATTGACTGTGCACCGCATCGCACGTGTGCACAGAAGCAGTTGTGTTCCTGATGCACTTGCGCGGCAATGGAGGAACTCGGTACACAAGCATTCGCATCCTGCAGACAGGTTCGCTAGGCGCTGCATTCCTGACGACCACGAGTGCATCCCACGATCTGCACTCTGCCCTTATCCAACAGACTGACGGTCGTCAGCGTCGCGGATTGCATCGCCGCTAATCGCGGCCTGCATCCCGCCAAAACGATACACAGCAAAAAGCCCCGCAAGATTTCTCCAGAAGGGCTTTCGCTGATACTGCAACAACTTGGTGCCGAAGGTGGGACTCGAACCCACACGCTTTTAAGGGCGGCGGATTTTGAGTCCGCTGCGTCTACCGATTCCGCCACTTCGGCGTGGCCACGCAGTATAGCGACTTGTTGGTGAAACGAACAGTGTCAGTTCGCGCCTGACGAATTCAGGTGCAAGCGGGGTCTGCAGCGCTGGGGAGAAGCAGTCTCGATATACTGGCGAACTTGGTGAAGGAGTAAGCAATGTCGGTGTTGCGTGGAGTTCGGGTACTCGTGGTCGAAAACGATGACATGAATGCCATGCTGCTCGACCTGCAGCTTGTCCAGGCGGGTGCCATCGTCATGGGGCCGGTCGGCGAAGTGCACGATGCCTTGCAGCTGATCAGCGCCGACGCTCCGGACATCGCAGTGCTGGACTATCGCCTGGGCAACGGCGAAACCAGCGAACCGGTTGCACGCCTGTTGTCCGAGCGCGGTATCCCGTTCGTGCTGGCGACTGGCGTAGCCACAGGCAGCATTCCGAGCGGTTTCGACCGCGGGGTCGTTCTGACCAAGCCTTACCTGTCCGAAGAACTGGTTGGCGCATTGTCCAGGGCGCGCGAGTTGAGTGGCGCCAATGGCTGAGCTGCGCGACCTGCTGCGACGCTAGCCCGCTAATGTACGAGTGCCTGGGCCGGCGGCATGCCACCTCTTTACCACCCTACCCTCGCGCCTACAGCGTGCTTGATGGCCTGCGCAGCAAGCCGCTTGGCTGAATCGTGACCTCCTCGACGCCGCCGTTGCCATCCCGGTTGCTACTAGAATCTGGCATCGAAGAATGTCGGGCGGGTCGTTGGATGGATATCGCCGTGTCGCCGTTGGCCGGCTTGCTGCCGGAGACGAGCGAAACTGCAGCATTGCTGACCGCATCCGCGCACGCTGCGGACGCCCTGCTGTGCGAAAGCCCCGCACTGCGCACAGCGGTGTCGGTCTGCTTGCATGCGCAAGCTCCGATGCTGTTGATATGGGGCTCCGACGCTCGCTGCATCTACAACGACGCCTGCATTGCAGTGCTTGGGCCGCGCCATCCGGCGGCGTTCGGGCAGCCGCTTGCGGCGCTGACGAACGCAGGCGATGGCGATGGCGAAAGCGAGCAAGTGACCACAACAACCCTGGATCTGGCGACCTGGTCATGCAGCCCGGTGCTGCAAGCCGGCGAGCGGTTGGGTGCCTTGTACGTCGGCGTTGCGGCTTCAACTACTGACGTCAGCGAACAACGCCACAGTGACTGTCGCGACAGCTTTTTATTGATGCTGGAGGACGCGCTACAGAACGTATCCGATCCGCGACAGATCATCGACACCAGCGTGCGCTTGCTCGGTGAACACCTGCACGCGAACCGTTGCGCGTTCGGACTGGCAGCCGCCGATGGCAGCACCATGCATGTGATCAGCGACCATGTGCAGGACATGCCGAGCCTGCAAGGTGACTTCCCCTTGGAAGCGGCGCAGGGCCTGCGCGATGCGTTGCTGCAAAATCGTCCCTGGTTCACCACCGATGCCATGGCACCGGGCGCACCGGACTATGTGGCCGAGCAGTACCGACGCTCCGGCTTGCGTGCCTCGCTGGCCATTCCATTGCACAAACACGGCCGCCTGGTGGCAGCGATCGGCGTGCATCAGCGCGCACCGCGGCAGTGGCTGTCAACCGAGATCGAACTGGTGCGGTTGGTGGCGGCACGCTGCTGGGAGTCAATGCAACGGGCCATGGCGCAGCAGCAACTGGCCGCGAACGAAGCGCGCCTGCGTCGCCTCGCCAACACGCTGCCGCAGATTATCTTCATTGCCGATCCAGACGGGCGACCGCACTACTTCAACCAACGCTGGTACGAGTACACCGGCCTGTATCCTTCTAACAGCGAAGATGCCACGTGGCACCGCGCGCACACTGCCGACGGCCTACGCCTGTCCGCGCAGGCCTGGACACTGGCGTTGAGCGGCGAACGCGCATTCGAGGTGGAATGCGAACTGCTGCGTCACGATGGGCAGTCGCGCTGGCACCTGGCGCGCGCCCTGCCGGTGCGCGGCGACGATGGCAGCATCAGCGAGTGGATCGGCACCTATACCGATATCCATGACCGGCGCGCGTTCGAACAGCAATTGCGCGAGAGTGAGGTGCGCTTCCGTGCGCTCTGCGAAACCGTGCCGGCAATGATTTGGATGTCCGACGCGCAAGGGGATTGCGTGTACTGGAATCCACGCTGGTACGACTTCACCGGACAGGGCGAAGATCAGGCGCTGGACCAGGGCTGGTGGGATGTGATGCATCCCGACGACGCGGCCCGCGTGCGATATGCCTTCGAACAGGCACTCAATCAACGCGGCGAATTCCTCGCCGAATACCGCGTGCGCCGCCACGATGGGCAATACCGTTGGTGTATCGATACCGCATCGCCGCACTTCGCCAGCGATGGACGCTTTCTCGGGCACATCGGCTCGCTCACCGATATTTCCGAACGCAAACATATCGAAGATGCCACTGCATCGGACCGGGCAATCCTGAGTTTGATCACCACCGGCGCGCCATTGCCGGTGGTGCTGGACGCGATTGCGTTGAGCGTGGAGGCACGCGGCGAAATCCCGCTGTACTGCTCGGTGATGGTACGCGATGAGATCAGCCACACCTTGAGCTTCGGCTCGGCAGCCCATTTTCCAATCGAATACCGCGGGCACTTCGAACCATCGCCGATCGGTCCGGATGGGCCGCCCTGCGCGCGTTCGGCACATCTGGGCCGTCAGTTGATCTGTGCGGACATCCAGGCTGATGCCAGCTTCGCTAGCCATCATGCGATCTCGGCGGCGATGGGCATCGCAGCGTGTTGCGTCACTCCGATCCTGGCCAGCAACGGGCAGGTGCTGGGCACGCTCAACATTTATTACGACCGCCCGCACCTGCCTTCGTTACGCGAACAAGCAATGGCGCGCTCGGCGTCGCATCTGGCCGGCATCGTGATCGAACGCACCCGCGTGGATGCCAAGCTCAAGTTGTCGTTGCAGGCAGAAACCGCCGCACGCGGCCAAGCCGAGCATGCCAGCCGGGTCAAGGACGAATTCCTGGCCACGCTTAGCCACGAGTTGCGCACGCCGCTCAATGCGATTCTGGGTTGGTCGCGGTTGATGCAATCCGACGTGGCGGAATCTGCCAATCTGGGCCGGGGTCTGGTGATCATCGAGCGCAGTGCGCGTGCGCAGAAGCAGATCATCGACGACCTGCTGGACATGAGCGCGATCATGTCCGGCAAGATCCGCCTGCAGGCTGAGCATTTCGACATCGCCGGGCTGGTGCGCAGCACGCTGGAACTGATGCAGCCGACCGCGTTAGCACGCGGAATTGCGCTGGAACTGGACGCGCCTTGCGATGGCGAATTGTGGTTCTTCGGCGATGCCGGGCGACTGCAGCAGGTGCTCACCAATCTGCTCAGCAATGCGCTCAAGTTCACCCCGACCGGCGGCACCGTGCGAGTGGCGATGGACATCGAAGACGAGCGCCTGCGCCTGTGCGTACAGGACACCGGCATCGGCATTGCGGCCGAGTTTCTGCCGCATGTCTTCGACCGTTTTCGGCAGGCCGATGCCGGCACGACACGCCGTGTCGGCGGCCTCGGGTTGGGCTTGTCGATCTCACGTCAGTTGGTGGATCTGCATGGCGGCAGCCTGGGTGCATCGAGCGCGGGCGAAGGCCAGGGCGCGCTGTTCACCATCGTGTTGCCGTTCCGGAACGGGGTCAGCGACTTGCGCCCTGCGTCGGCAGACA
Organism: Xanthomonas vasicola pv. musacearum NCPPB 4379; assembly: GCF_000277895.2. Taxonomy (NCBI): domain Bacteria; kingdom Pseudomonadati; phylum Pseudomonadota; class Gammaproteobacteria; order Lysobacterales; family Lysobacteraceae; genus Xanthomonas; species Xanthomonas vasicola. The sequence continues at coordinate 2,429,708 of NZ_CP034655.1, forward strand.
CCGCACACGCGGGCACGTTGCCGGACGACTGCCGTCACCGTCTGGCTGGCGTGCGCCTGTTGCTGGTCGACGACGATCAGGATTCGCGCGAAGCAGTGATGCAGTTCCTGATGCTGGCCGGTGCGCAGGTGCAGGCTGCCGGCTCGGTGGATGCGGCTGAGCAGTGTTTGGCAAATGCGCACTTCGATGTCTTGGTGAGCGATATCGCAATGCCATTGCGCGATGGTTACGACCTGATCCGCACGGTACGTTCGGGAAGCGCCGATCTACCGCGGCACATTCCGGCCATCGCACTCACCGCGTATGTCCGCGAAGAAGACCGTGACCGCGCGGTGGTGGCCGGCTTCGACGCGCACATGGGCAAGCCAGTGGAACCGCCCGGCCTGGTCGATCTGATCGAACGTTTGATCTTGCCGACGCGTGCGGTGCGGGATGCGGTGGAATAGCGCCGCAGCGTGCTTGGTCGATGACTTGGTCACCGATCGGCACATTGAGGATGCTTGCCTGCATCGACGGCTTTTACTTACTACAGGGCTGAGATGGTGGAACGCTCAGTGAGTCTAGGGCGTGATGCCCCGCCACTTGCGGAAAATGCTAAGCAAATTACTTGTCACTGATCGGCGAAATTGACGAAGCCTAGCTGCACCGCGTGTGCGCTTCCGATAGCGCTCAGAGAGCGAAAAGCTTGGCTGCTCGAGCGTGCGGTGCTCTCGCCGCTTGCGGGACACACCGCGAACCCGTGGGGCCTCAATAGTGGTATCCATGCCGCAAGCGGCAAGGACACCGCACCAGAGACTGTGTTGGTAGCTTAAAAGGCTAGCTTGTCATGCGGAGAGATATCCGCTTCTTGCTTGGGCGCTCCTAACCTGCCGCCCCTAGTGACATCGTCAGCGAACGTCGTCTGCCGCTCCCACCGACCTGCCCACCATCTTGACTGGTCCTTGCCCGCTCACTGTCGCACGACCCTTGGCGGCATGGATGCCGCCAAGTTTACAAGGACGTCCTTGCAACGTGTCCCGCGATGGTGGGCCGGCAAGGGGCCTGCAACCAAGCCGCAGATCTACCCAGGACGTTGGGCGGCCTACCCGCTAGCAAAGAGACCAACTAGAGCTGCTCTCCACCTATCTCATCATGATCTGCGGCGACATCTAAGCCAAACCGCAGACCAGTCCATTGCGATGTAGATCCATGCCGCGCTACCCAACCACGCCGATCAACCAAACAATCAAAAGCGCGCCTTAACTACGCTTGGCACGTGCAAACGCCGCCGCCAACGCATTGTCGGCCGGCGGCGCGGTGATACGCGGTTTGCTGTTGGCTTGCACCTGACCACGCCCGCCACCGTCGCGCCTGCCCTGCCCCGGGCCGCCATTGCCGCGGGCCTCGCGCGGTTGCGCAGAGCCATCGGCCGGTGGCGGCGTGTCGGACAAGCGGCAGGTCAGCGCGATGCGCTTGCGCGCCACATCTACTTCCAGCACCTTGACCTTGACGATGTCGCCGGCCTTGACCACATCGCGCGGGTCTTTGACGAAGCTCTCTGACAATGCCGAGATGTGCACCAAACCATCCTGGTGCACGCCGATATCGACGAACGCACCGAACGCGGCCACGTTACTCACCACGCCCTCGAGCACCATGCCGGGCTTGAGGTGCTTGATGTCCTCGATGCCTTCGGCGAACTGCGCTGCCTTGAACTCGGGACGCGGATCGCGACCGGGTTTTTCCAGTTCTTTGAGAATGTCGCGCACGGTCGGCACACCGAATTGTTCGTCGGTGAACAACTCCGGCTTCAGGCTACGCAGAAAACTGCCGTCGCCCAGCAATGCCTTGATCGGCTTGCCGCTGCTGCTGACGATGCGCTCGACCACTGGATAGGCTTCCGGATGCACCGCCGACGCGTCCAGCGGCTCGTCACCATCGGCAATGCGCAGGAAACCGGCGCATTGCTCGAAGGTCTTGTCGCCCAGGCGCGGCACCTTGAGCAGATCCTTGCGACGCTTGAACGGGCCATTGTCGTCGCGGTGACGCACAATATTTTCCGCCACCGTGCTCGACAGCCCGGACACGCGCGACAGCAACGCCGCCGAAGCGGTATTGACGTACACGCCGACCGCGTTGACGCAGTCTTCCACACGCGCTTCCAGCGCCTTGGCCAGACGATACTGATCCACATCGTGCTGGTACTGGCCTACGCCAATCGCCTTGGGCTCGATCTTCACCAGCTCGGCCAGCGGATCCTGCAGACGGCGCGCGATCGACACGGCACCACGCAGCGATACATCCAGATTCGGGAACTCCTTGGCCGCGAACTCGGACGCCGAGTACACCGACGCGCCCGCTTCGCTCACCACAACCTTCTGCAGCTTGGCCGCGCCGCACAGCGCAATCGCCTCGCCGGCCAGCTTGTCGGTCTCGCGGCTGGCGGTCCCGTTGCCGATCGCGATCAGCTCCACGTTGTGCTGCATGCACAATTTTTTGATCGTCTGCAGCGACTGATCCCACTGCCGCTTGGGCTCGTGCGGGTAAATAGTTTCGGTAGCCACCAGCTTGCCGGTGGCATCGACCACGGCGATCTTGCAACCGGTACGGATGCCCGGATCCAGCCCAAGCACCACGCGCGGGCCGGCCGGCGCCGCCAGCATCAGGTCCTTGAGGTTGTCGCCGAACACCGCAATCGCCTCGGCCTCGGCCTTTTCGCGCGCCTGGTTGAACAGGTCCAGCAGCAAATGCATGTGCAGTTTGGCGCGCCAGGTCAGCCGGCAGGCATCCAGCAACCAGCGATCGGCCGGGCGGCCTTCGTTGGAAATGCCGGCATTGCGCGCCACGCGGCCTTCGGCATATTGGTGTCCGGCCTCGGCATCGCTGCCAGGGTCCAGATCCAGGTACAGGATTTCTTCGCGGCGTGCGCGGAACAGCGCCAGCAAGCGGTGCGATGGAATCTTCGCCAGTGTTTCGGCGTGATCGAAGTAGTCGCGGTACTTGGCACCGGCCTCTTCCTTGCCTTCTGCGACGCGCGCGCGGATCACCCCGTTGTCGTTCAACCAACTGCGCAGCTCACCGACCAATGCGGCGTCTTCACCCCAACGCTCCATCAGGATGGCGCGCGCGCCTTCCAGCGCGGCCTTGCTATCGGCAACGCCCTTTTCGGCGTCGATGAAGGCTGCCGCAGCGACTTCCGGGGTCTGCGTCGGATCCGACAACAGGCCATCGGCCAATGGCTCCAGCCCGGCTTCGCGCGCGATCTGTGCGCGGGTGCGGCGCTTGGGCTTGTAGGGCAGATACAAATCTTCCAATCGCGACTTGGTGTCGGCCGCCACAATCTCGTTGCGCAATTCATCGCTGAGCTTGCCTTGCTCGCCAATGCTGGACAGGATCGCCGCGCGGCGTTCTTCCAGCTCGCGCAGGTAGGTCAGGCGGGTTTCCAGATTGCGCAGCTGGGTATCGTCCAGCCCGCCGGTGGCTTCCTTACGGTAGCGGGCGATGAACGGGACGCTGGCGCCCTCATCGAGCAGTGCAATGGCGGCGCGCGCCTGGGCGGGCTGGGCACCGATTTCGTCGGCGATGGTGCGAGCAATCTGCTGGGCAAGCTGGCTATCGTGCATGACGGCGCGGCGTGAACCGCTTCACTGAAAAAAAGCATTTTCGCAGTGCAGGCCCGCCACGGAAACCCGTTGACAGCGCCGTCGTAAACCTATGCCGCCGCGCTCAGCTGACGCGGCGTGCGTAATGGGTGGCGGCGCGTTCGACCAGGATGCTTTCCTGCAGCGATTCCAGCGCCATCACGCGAATCTTGCCGACGTCCTTCAGCGGCACCATGCGTTCGACATACACCTCCGGGCCAGCGTCGGTCATTGCACGCGACTTGCTGAAACCGTAAGGCACCACGCCCTTGTCGCCATCTTTGCTGCCACCGACGTACAGGACAATCGACATACCGACACCCTCTTCTGCTGCTGTTGCTGCGTTGTGGCGGAAGGATAACCAGCGCGCCGTGAGGAGCTTTCCACGCACGTTAACGCCGGCTGTTTGCGGTTTGGTGACGGCAGCAAGGCCGGGCTCGCCTCACGGCCGCTTCACCCCGGTTGGCCGTCAATCGCGGTCCGCCCACTCTTTACGACACCGCATGGACCTCAAAAGTGGCTATCCGTTCTGGTCGATCCGCAATGGATTGATGCGCGCTTACCCGCGCCTGGAGCAAGACACCCAATGCGAGGTCGCCATCGTCGGTGGCGGTGTCACCGCCGCGCTGATTGCGCATGAACTCCTGCGCCACGGCCATGAAGTGGCGGTGATCGAACAGCGCGACATCGGCTGGGGCAGCACCTCGGCCAGCACCGCCTTACTGCAGTACGAAATCGATACGCCGATGATCGAACTGGCCAAACAGCACGGCATGCCGGCAGCGGCGCTGGCGTATGGCGCTTGCGCGCAAGCCATCCTCGACCTGCAGGGCCTATGCAACACCCTTGGCGGCACCGATTTCACGCGCCAGGACAGCCTGTACTACGCCAGTCGCGCGCGCGAGTTGAAGGACCTGCGTAGCGAGCTGGAGACCCGCAAAGCACACAAGTTGCCGGTGGAATGGATCGAGCGCGCGCCGCTCTGGCACAACTACGGTGTGCATTCGGAAGGCGCGATCCTTAGCCGCCTGGCCGCCAGCGTGGACCCGTACCGGCTGTGCTACCGCCTGTTTGCCGAGTGTGAGCAATACGGTGCACGCATCCACGACCGCACGACCATTGCCGCGATCGATCCGCACGACCAGCACGTCGAACTGCGCACAGCAGAGGGCGTCAGCGTGCGCGCACGTCATGTGATCCTGGCGGCAGGCTATGGCAACCAGCGTTGGCTGTCGCAGCAGGTGGCGCGCAACCGCAGCAGCTACGCCTTCGTGACGGACCCCTTGCACGATAGCGAGATGGGCGCGCTCAAGCACACGATGATGTGGGAGACCGCGCGCCCGTATTTGTACGTTCGCAGCACCCCGGACGGACGTGTGGTCGCCGGTGGCGAAGACGACACTATCGACATCCCCGCGCGCCGCGATGCGCGGGTGGAGAGCAAGCTGAAAACGCTGCTGAAGAAAATTGCCAAGACCATGCCCGATGTGAGCCTGCGCCCCGCGTTCGCATGGGCCGGTACCTTCGCAGAAACTGCCGATGGGTTGCCGTTCTTCGGGCCGCATGCCGAACTGGGGCCACGCGTCTCGTTCGCCATGGCCTATGGCGGCAACGGCATTACCTACAGCGCGATTGGCGCGGGATTATTACGCGCCCAATTGGAGGGCACGCATCACCCCTTGTCCGAGTTGTTCGGCTTCTCGCGTCTGAGTTGAAGGCGCCACGGCCACCAACCGTGGCCATGCATCGCGTACATATCGGCGGCCCGCTCCAGCGGGTTGCGCACATGGATGCCGCCGCACAAAAAATACACCGGTAAAAACAGCGGCCCCAGCAGCATGTACTGATAGACATGCGCGCGCTCGTGGTCGCCCAGGCGCACCGCTGGATGTTTGCAACGGCCTGCGGCGTGCGCGTAAGTGCTGCACTGCAGGTCGAGCGAGGCACCTTTGAGCAGAATGACGTTTCCCAACGTCATCGCCCCGCCCGGCCCCCATGGCCAGGCGTGGAAGACCACCGCATATTCTCGCGGGGACCAGACTGCGCGTGCGCCAAAGCAACACCCGGCCGCGCCGATCGCCAGCCCGAGCAAGGTATTGGGCAGCGTCCATAACGCGCCCAGCGCCTGCAGTGCAGGCCGCCCGCGCGTTGCCGGATTCAATCGGCCTGGTTGGGAATCAGCAGCCACAGGATCAGGTAGACCAGGATGCCGGGGAATGCGGCCGAGGCAATCGACACGATGACGAACAACACCCGCAGCAACGTGGAGCTCCAGCCAAAACGATGCGCGATGCCGCCAACGACACCGGCGATCATGCGGTCATTGAGGGAGCGGGACAGTGTGGTGGTGGACATGACAGGACTCCTGCAAACGTAGCCAACAGTCTAAAAATCGCGACAGCAGCACATGGTGATGGCTGCACGACCTGCTCAGCGCAGCGTCACCTGCGCGTGCGGCAGGCCGCGATGTCACCCATTCCCGCCACGTTCCTGCAACCAGCGATGGATCGCCACCGGCACCTCGCGCTGCGCACGCCCGGAGACGTAGATCCCGATATGTCCACCGCGGAAGCTCAGTTCACTGTAATCGTCGCTGCCGACCAGAGCACCCAGTGCCCGCGAGGCATCCGGCGGCACCAGGTGATCGTGTTCGGCATAGATATTCAGCACCGGCATGTCGAGCGCCTGCAGGTCGACCGCCTGCCCGCCGATGCTCACCTGCCCGGTGACCAGCCCATTGCGCTGGTAGAACAAGGTGACGAATTCGCGGAAGGCTTCACCGGCGAGGTCCGGCGAATCGAAGATCCATTTTTCCATGCGCAGGAAATCTTCCAGCGCCTGCTTGTCGTCAAGGATGTCGAGCAGGCCCACATATTTCTGCAGATTGAGCCGGAACGGCTTGAGCATCATGTAGCTGGCGTTCATCAGATCCGCCGGCACGTTGCCCATCGTTTCCACGAACAGATCCACATCGACCATGCGCGCCCAGTTGGACAGCATGTTGTCGGGGGTGTGGAAATCCACCGGCGTCACCATCGTGATCAGGTTGCGCACCTTGTCGCGTTGCAGCGCGGCGTAGCACAGCGAGAACGTGCCGCCCTGGCAGATGCCGAGCACATCGACCGCCTCCAGCCCGGATTGCGCGCGCAGGTGATCCACTGCGCCATCGATATAGCGCAGCAAATAATCTTCCAGCGTGAGGTAGCGCTCGGAGCGGTCCGGGTAACCCCAGTCCAGCACGTAGACGTCCTGGCCGTGACTCAGCAGCCCCTTCACCAGTGAGCGATCCGCCTGCAGATCGACCATGTACGGGCGATTGACCAGCGCGTAGACGATCAGTAGCGGCGTCTTGGCCACCGGGGCCTGCTCGCCGATGAAGCGATACAGCACCACCTTGCCGTCGCGCCAGATTTCTTCGCGCTCGGTGACGCCGTAATCCACATCATCCACGCCGGGCAGCAGCTTGAGCCCTTCGCGCAACTTGCGTTGCATCGACAGGGTTTCCTGCATCAGATCTTCGGCGCTGAATCCCAACGGGCCTTTCATGCCTGCGCTCCACGTGGCTTGTGTGCACCGGATTTGCCGGCCGCAGGCTTGGTCGAGTGCTTCGCGCCAGTGCTCTTTTTAGCCGGCGTCTTTTTCGCTGACTGAGTGATGGCCGAAGTCTTTTTAGGTGAAGCCTTCGGCGCCGCAGACTTTTTGACGGACGCCTTCGTCGATGCGCCCTGCTTCACCGCCTGCGCAGCCGTGGCCGGCCGCGCTGCGCTGCGCTGCTTGGCGGCCGACGCACGCTTGCCGGCGGCTGGTGCGACCGGATCAGCTTCGGGCGCTGTGGGCTTGCTCGGCGGTGACGCTGCGGTGCGCAGCATCCGCCTGACCAGGCGTTCCAGTTCAGCGATGCGGCGATGCGCAGCGTCCATCTCCGAGCGCGTCGGCATGCCGACGCGTTCGCTGAGCTGCTCGATCTCTTCCTGTAGCGCAGCGCGCAGGCGCATGTGCGCATTGGCGAAGCCGCCATACACCTGGCGAAACTGGTCCGACAAGGCGACGTCGGCATAGGATTCTTCGGCCGCTTCGATCCACAGGTCGAACAAGGCGCGGGCGCTGGTCAACTGGCTGCCACTGCTCTCGTGTTCGCTGAGCTTTGACGCAAAACGGGCAAACGCCTGTTCGATCGCCGCCTTGAGTTGCTCGCCATAGGCCTCCGATTGGGCCTGAAAATCCTGCTGCGCGCGGGCCAACTTTTGTAGGCGCGACTGGTGATTGCGGTTCAAACCAAACGCCGGCATGTCCAGCCACGGTGCGTTTTCCTCCCGCCACTTTTGCAGCGTCTGCGCCGCTTCCTGCAGCCACGGGTCGAACCCGCCCGGGCTACCACCGCGCAGCGAGCCCAGCGTCCACTGCATCAGCTGTTCGCCCTGCCCTTGCACGGCCTGGCGCCAGGCATCGGCCACTTCATTGGCCGAGGTATCGCGCCCGGCAAACTGCGCGGCCACTTGCTGCATGGTGCCGAACCAATCGCCGGCGTGGGTACGGAAGCGGTTGATCGCCTCCTGCGCCTGCGGTGCGGCCTGCGTGGGCAGCAACTGCGACCACCAATCCACCGCCTTGCGCCAATCCTGCGGGGCGTCGCCACCGGACGCAGGCGGCGGTTGTTGCGCAGCGGCGCCGGCCTGGCCGTGGCGCATGGCATCTCCCCAGGCAGCCCAGTATTGGCGCGCCTTGTCATCGAAGTTGCCGTTGTCCGAACCGTTGCTTGCCATCATTCCATCCCGTGACCGTTCACCAATCCATCCTACCGCGTGCATACCAGCGTGCCGCTCAGGGTTTGGGGATTCGCAGCGTCTTGCTGATCATCAGCGAGCCGGACACCGCAAACAACAATACCAGTGGGTGGAACTGCCACGGCCCCAGCTGCCACTGGCCCCACCACAAGGTCTCGCCGATATGCCCGCTGCTGGCGGCAACCGCGAGCAGGATCACCAGCAGCAGGCTGGTGGGAATGGGCGTGCCTTCGAAATACGGCACCTTGTCGGCCTCGCCGGCGATCTCCTCGGCGGTGACGTTGTAGCGCGCCAGCCGGCTCACGCCGCAGCAGACGAAATAGCTCAGCACCAACCAATCCCAACCGCCACGCATGCCGCAGGCATACCCCAGCGCTGCCGGCGCCACGCCGAAGGAAATCACGTCCGCCAGCGAATCCAGCTCACGGCCCAGGGTGGAAGACGCCTTGCGCCAGCGCGCCACGTGCCCGTCCAGCGCATCGAACACGAATGCCAGCGGAATCAGCGCCATCCCCAGCAACAAATCGCCACGATGCCCTTCTTGCAGGAACCGCATTGCCGCAAACACCGCGCCGGTGCCGCAGAACGCGTTGGCAAGCGTGAACCAGTCCGCCAGTTGGAAATCGCGCAGCATCGAAAAATGGCGTTTCATGCGGAGCCTGAGGTGAGCAAGACACGAAGGGTAACGCGCGCGCGCGATGCAGGCGACCGTTTCGCCACACTCGGCTAGGCTGGCGATCCGCGTGACCGCTCCAGGCCGCGCATGACTTCGTGAGGACACCCGATGCGCAGCATCCTGATTACCGGCGCGGGCAGCGGCATTGGCGCCGGTATCGCCACCCAGCTGGCGGCCGACGGCCATCACCTGATCGTCAGCGATATGCAGCTGGCGGCCGCCGAGCGCACGGCGCATACGTTGCGCCAGGCCGGCGGCTCGGCCGAAGCGCTGGCGCTGGACGTCACCGACGCAGACAGCATCGCGCAGGCACTGGCAGGCGTATCCCGCGCGCCGCAAGTGCTGGTGAACAATGCCGGCCTGCAGCACGTGGCCGCGCTGGAAGAATTCCCGATGCAACAGTGGGCACTGCTGCTGGATGTGATGCTCACCGGCGCCGCACGCCTGAGTCGCGCCGTGCTGCCTGGCATGCGCGCGGGCGGCTATGGCCGCATCGTCAACATCGGCAGTATCCACTCGCTGGTGGCCAGCCCGTACAAGAGCGCGTATGTCGCCGCCAAGCATGGGCTGGTGGGCCTGGCCAAGGTCATCGCCCTGGAAACCGCCGATGACGACATCACCGTCAACACGCTGTGCCCCAGCTACGTGCGCACGCCGCTGGTGGAGCGGCAAATCGCCGATCAGGCGCGTATTCGCGGCATCGCCGAAGACGCGGTGATCCGCGAGGTGATGCTCAAGCCAATGCCCAAGGGCGCCTTTATCGACTACGACGAGCTGGCCGGCACCGTGGCGTTTCTGATGTCGCATGCTGCACGCAACATCACTGGGCAATCCATCGCCATCGACGGCGGCTGGACGGCGCAATAAACGCGCTGGCGAAATTTTGACCAGCCGTTGCGCCCGCCAGCTGGCGCAACGGCTGCGCGCTTGTCCACAGACTTGCGCAGCGTCCATCCACAGGGGGTGTGGAGAACTGACGGACGTTCGCCGTTCCATGGAGAGCCGAGATGCTCCCGATGATCGAGGTTCAAATGGAACGGTTGAGCTTGGCTGGTGACAGATGCTGCGCTGCTAGTCGGCACTGCACGCCGATCTGGCGCCGAGTGCTAGATCGCTGCCCCACATCGCTGGCAGAAGGTCGAAACGCTGCAGTCGCGTTCGGCTAACGTCCTACTGGCGCGGTATCAGCAACGCGTATCTCACGTACTGCGCAAGCCGCTGGCACGCAAACCGATCAGATGCGCGAATACGTCCACGACTGCATGCGCCCGTCGCGATACGGCATGACACCGTGGAATGGGCGCGGGTCGCCATCGAACACCAGCGGCAGGAAATGGCGGTCGCCTTCCCACATTGGCACCTCGTCCATGCGGTCGATCGCGATCCATTCCAGCGTGCCCTCCGGATTGGAAGTGTGCGGCGTGCCTTCGAAGCTGCGGATCAGGAACACGAAGCCCAGCCAGTCTTCGCCCTGCTTGCCGAAGCCCGGCCAGCTGATGGTGCCGCGTAGTTGCATCTCGCCGCAGTCGACCCCGGCTTCTTCGCGAATTTCGCGGCGCATGCAGGCCAGCACGTCTTCTTCCGGTTCCAGCTTGCCGCCCAGGCCGTTGTATTTGCCCAGATGCTGGTCGCCGGGACGGGCATTGCGGTGAATCATCAGCACCTGGGTGCCGTCCGGCGACAACAGGTAGCCAAGCGTGGCGACAATCGGGGTATAGGGCATGGCACGCGATCTGAAACGAAGCGCATCAGTATGACTGAAGCGGTTGACCGAAGCGGCCTGGCGCACGTCCGCCGGAAAACAACAGCTCAGCTGACGGCGGCCTGCGGGTTCGGCCGCGGCGGTGCCACATAATCGGTATCCAGGCGCAGCGTCGCAACGCCGTGGCCACGCTCGGCCAGGTACTCCAGCCACTTGCCCAGGAACGTATTCATCCGCATGCGGTGGCTGATCAGCTCGGCCGGCGGCGGGAACATACCCATCACGTCTTGCCAGCGACGACCGACATAGCAATGCGTGGTCTCTGCCTGACGCGCGTCGCGGTACAGGCGCACGTACGCAGACGGGTCCGGCTCGCCGGTGACCGGGTCACACAGGTCGTAGGTCAGCCGCAGCTCCACCGTGTAGCGATGGCATTCGATCACGTCCAGCCGCAGGTTCAAACCGTCGCCGATCGACGACACGTAGGAGCCGGGGGCCAGATCGGCCGGAGCGAATAGCCGAGTCAGATGCTGGAAGTTTTCTGCGTACAAGCCCATCAGCCAGCCAAAGCGGCTCAGTTTGGGAATGCGTTCGAGTTTGCTCAGTGCTTGGGCCATGGACCGATCCTACACGCTGCGCCGCCGCACGGGCAGCATTGACGAGGGCCCAACCGCAGGCCTACCTTGGCGGAGCACTGCCCCGCCCGCTTCGTTTCCCCCAGCCGCCGACGGAACCGCGTTGGCAGCTCTTTCGAGCCGATGTGCATTGCGGCCGAACGCAAGTGACGGCCACTAATCCCGACTGTCCAATCCCCACTGCCCGCTCAAAACATTTCGCGCTGCAGTCCCAACGTAGACAACACCTTGCTGGAAATTTCTTCGATCGACGTATTGGTGGTGCTGAGCGAGGGAATGCGCTCCATCTGGAACATGCGCTCGGCAATCGCTACTTCGCGACGGCAGGTTTCTGCTGCGCTGTAGCGCGAATTCGCACGCCGCTCCTGCCGAATCTGCTGCAGCCGCTCCGGATCGATGGTCAGACCAAACAACTTGCTGCGGTAATTGCGCAACCGCGGCGGCAGCTGTTCGTTTTCCAGATCTTCGTCGGTGAGCGGATAATTGGCGGCGCGAATGCCGTAATGCAAGGCCAGATAGATGCAGGTCGGCGTTTTGCCCGCGCGCGACACCGCCACCAGGATCACGTCGGCCTCATCGTAATTCAGTGCAATGCCATCGTCGTGACTCAGCGCGAAGTTCATCGCGTTGATACGGCGGTGGTAAGTCTCGAAATCCACCATGCCGTGCGCGCGACCCACACGCGAATGACGCGGCGCGTTGAGCTCGCGCTCCAACGGCTCGATGAAGGGTGCGAACACATCCAGCATCAGCGCGCCGCTTTCGGCCAGGATCATGCTCAATTGTGGGTCGACGCACGAATTGACCACCACCGGGCGCACTTGGTACCGCTCGCCTGCAGCGCGCACACGCATCGCGGCATCACGTGCTTTTTCTGCATCATCAATGAACGACATGCGGTCGGTGACAAAATTGAATCCGCTGAACTGTGTGAGCAGGCTATGCCCAATCGTTTCAGCGGTGATACCGGTTCCATCGGAGACGTAAAACACCGGCCGAATTGTTGACATCAAGACCACCTCTTTGAACTAGTGTCCAAAACTTACGGGTTCATGCTTGTGCATATTCCGCTGTGCACTGCATCATAGCGGCTTCTTCCTACGGTCGCGGCCATTCAGCCCGCTCGGGCGATGGCCTTACGGAGCATCGCGCTTGAACGAGAATATCCTGTGGTTGCATGAGCTACGCTTGGCCGACCTGGCCCGCGTAGGCGGTAAGAATTCCTCACTTGGCGAGATGATCGGCAACCTGGCTGGGTTGGGCGTCTCGGTTCCCGGTGGATATGCAACCACCGCGGAAGCTTTCAAGGACTTCATCGCGCACAACGATTTGTCCAAGCGCATCTTCGACAAGTTGGCGACGCTGGATGTCGAAGACGTCAACGCACTCACCCTCGCCGGCAAGGAAATCCGTGGCTGGGTGATCGACGCACCGCTGCAGCCGGAACTGGACCGCGACATTCGCAGCGCTTACGAGCAGCTATGCGCCGAAAACGGCGGCGGCGATGTTGCGGTGGCCGTGCGCTCCTCGGCCACCGCCGAAGATCTACCGGACGCCTCGTTTGCAGGCCAGCAGGAAACCTTTCTCAATGTGACCGGCGCCGACGATGTGGTGCACAAGGTCAAGGAAGTGTTCGCCAGCCTCTACAACGATCGCGCGATTGCCTATCGCGTGCATCATGGCTTCAAGCACGAAGACGTCTTCCTTTCGGCCGGCGTGCAGTTGATGGTGCGCTCGGGCGTCGGTGCGGCCGGCGTGTTGTTCACGCTGGACACCGAATCCGGTTTCCGCGATGTGGTGTTCGTCACCTCGAGCTTCGGCTTGGGCGAAATGGTCGTGCAAGGCGCGGTCAACCCGGACGAGTTCTACGTCTACAAGCCCACGCTCACCGCGGGCAAGCCGGCGATTCTGCGCCGTTCGCTCGGTAGCAAGGCCATTCGCATGGTGTACTCGGATGTGCCGGGCGAACGCGTGCGCACCGAAGAAACCCCGGTGGAATTGCGCAGCACCTTCTCCATCAGCGACGAAGACGTGCAGGAGCTTTCCAAGCAAGCGCTGGTGATCGAAAAGCATTACGGCCGCCCGATGGACATCGAGTGGGCAAAAGACGGCGTCAGCGGCAAGCTGTTTATCGTGCAGGCGCGCCCGGAAACGGTGAAGTCGCGCAGCCACGCCACCCAGATCGAACGTTTCTCGCTGGAAGCCAAGGACGCCAAGATCCTGGTCGAAGGCCGCGCCGTCGGTGCCAAGATCGGCAGCGGTGTGGCGCGCGTGGTGCGCTCGCTGGACGACATGAATCGCGTGCAGGCGGGCGATGTGTTGATCGCTGACATGACCGACCCCGATTGGGAGCCGGTGATGAAGCGCGCTTCGGCGATCGTCACCAATCGTGGCGGCCGTACCTGCCACGCGGCGATCATCGCGCGTGAACTCGGTGTGCCGGCCGTGGTGGGCTCGGGCAACGCCACCGACGTGCTCAGCGACGGCCAGGAAGTGACTGTGAGCTGCGCCGAAGGCGACACCGGCTTCATCTACGAAGGCCTGCTGCCGTTCGAGCGCACCACCACCGATCTGGGCAACATGCCGCCTGCCCCGCTCAAGATCATGATGAACGTGGCCAACCCGGAACGTGCATTCGACTTCGGCCAGCTGCCGAACGCCGGTATCGGTCTGGCGCGTCTTGAAATGATCATCGCCGCGCACATCGGTATTCACCCGAACGCGCTGCTGGAATACGACAAGCAGGACGCCGACGTCCGCAAGAAGATCGACGCCAAGATTGCCGGTTACGGCGATCCGGTGAGCTTCTACGTCAACCGCCTGGCCGAAGGCATCGCGACGCTGACCGCGTCGGTAGCGCCGAATACGGTGATCGTGCGTCTGTCGGACTTCAAGTCCAACGAATACGCCAACCTGATCGGCGGTTCGCGTTACGAGCCGCATGAAGAAAACCCGATGATCGGCTTCCGCGGCGCCAGCCGTTACGTCGATCCCTCCTTCACCAAGGCGTTCGCGCTGGAGTGCAAGGCGGTGCTGAAGGTGCGCAACGAGATGGGCCTGGACAACCTCTGGGTGATGATCCCGTTCGTTCGCACGCTGGAAGAAGGCCGCAAGGTGATCGAAGTGCTGGAGCAGAACGGGCTCAAGCAAGGCGAGAACGGGCTGAAGATCATCATGATGTGCGAGCTGCCATCCAACGCGCTGCTGGCCGATGAGTTCCTGGAGATCTTCGACGGCTTCTCGATCGGCTCCAACGACCTGACCCAGCTCACCCTGGGCCTGGACCGCGATTCGTCGATCGTGGCGCACCTGTTCGACGAGCGAAACCCGGCGGTGAAGAAGCTGCTGTCGATGGCAATCAAGTCGGCGCGCGCCAAGGGCAAGTACGTGGGCATCTGCGGCCAGGGGCCGTCGGATCACCCCGAACTGGCCGAGTGGCTGATGCAGGAAGGCATCGAGTCGGTGTCGTTGAACCCTGACACCGTGGTCGATACCTGGCTGCGCTTGGCCAAGCTCAAGAGCGAGAGCTGATGGGACTGTTCGGTGCAGTGTGGGCGGCAGCTGCGGGAGCAGCTGCTGCAACGCCGGCAGCGGGAGCCGCGGTTGCGAAACCGGCGGCGGCCACCGAGCCGGCGTTCAATTGGGCCACCATCCCTTGGGCGCAGTACGCAGTCAATTGGGGCGTGGCACTGCTGATCGTCGTGGTCGGCATGTGGCTGGCCAGGCAACTCAGCCAATGGTTGCACCGTGCGCTCACCCGCGCACGCGTGGAGATCACACTGACCAACTTCCTGCGCAACGTGATGTATGCGTTGTTGCTGGTGTTGGTGTTCGTCAGTGCGTTGAGCCAGATCGGCGTGCCACCGACCTCGCTGATCGCAGTACTCGGTGCGGCAGGCCTGGCAGTCGGCCTGGCATTGAAGGATTCGTTGTCCAACATCGCCGCAGGCGTGATGCTGATCGTGCTGCGACCAATGCGCGATGGCGACCACGTGTTGATCGCGGGCCAGGAAGGCGTCGTCGACGAGATCCGGATCTTCCAGACCCGCATCCGTTCGTTCGACGAACGCATGATCACCCTGCCCAACAGCACCATTACCACTGCACCGATCGTCAACTACAGCACCCTGCCCAACCGCCGCCTGGAAGTCACCGTGGGCGTGGGCTACCAGGACGATTTGAAGAAGGCGCAGCAGTTGTTGCTGCAGATTGCCAAGGACAACCCGAACATCCTGGAATCGCCGGCTCCGTTTGTGCAGGTCACCAACCTGGGCGAAAGTACGGTCGATCTGATGTTGTTCGCGTATGCCACCAACGGTAACTTCGGTGCAGCCAAGAGCACCACGCTGGAACAGATCCGCAATCAGCTGCTGGAAAATGGACTCAACATCCCCTACCCGCAGCGCGATCTGCACGTGTATCACCACGATGCCGATGGCAAACCGATCGCCGATCTATTGCTCAACGGCGTCACCGACGATGGCGATCTGAACAAGGGACCTTCGTTGGCGCGTTGACGCGATCAGACAGGCAATACCGGAGTGGAAAACAAAAAGGCCGCATCGGATGATGCGGCCTTTTTTCCGGTGTGGATGGCTACGGGTCGTGTTGACGAGGGATGCGAAAAACTAAAGCTGAAATCGCTTCAACTGCGCGCTACACACCTCATCCAACTTCACGGTTCACGAGGCTGCCCCCCCCTATACGCAACACGCGCCTGCAGGTTCTCAGCCTTCCACGCCCGCAGCGATATCGCCACCAAGCGCGCCCATGAACTGACGATAGTGACGCAGCTCGTCGATCGAATCGCGCACATCGCTCAGGGCGGTGTGGGCTGAGCTCTTGGCGAACCCATTGGCCACCGTCGGCGCCCAACGCCGCGCAAGTTCCTTGATGGTGGACACATCCAGATTGCGGTAATGGAAATAGCGCTCCAGGCGCGGCATCTGCCGGTGCAGGAAGCGGCGGTCTTGGCAGATCGAGTTGCCGCACATCGGCGAGGCGCCAGCGCGGATCCACTCGCTCAAAAATGCCACCGTCTGCGCTTCGGCCTGCGCATGTGTCACCTGGCTATCGAGCACACGCTGCCACAGGCCCGAACGGCGGTGCTGGTTGCGGTTCCACTCGTCCATCGCTTCCAGGGTTTCCAGCGGATGCGCGATGGCCAGTTCCGGCCCCTCGGCAAGCACATTCAACTGCGCATCGGTCACGATGGTGGCGATCTCGATGATCGAATCGCGATCGGTATCCAGGCCGGTCATTTCCAGATCGATCCAGATCAGTCGGTCGTTGCCTGCAAGGTTCTCTGCCATATCGCCGTCCTGTGGAAGGCCGTCGCCGGCCGGGTGCTGAAAAAGGCGCGATCATACCGCGGCCACGTCGCTCAGGGCGCAAGTGGCGGCTTGCCGCGCTTGGCCCTGAAATAATTGGTCAGCCGCAAGCTCGCCTCGGCCGCAAGCACGCCACCGCTGACCCGCACATGGTGATTGTGGCGCGGGTCGGCCAGCAGGTCGAACACGCTGCCGCAAGCGCCAGTTTTGGGGTCGCTGGCGGCGAAGACCACGCGCGCGATCCGCGCATGGATCATCGCCATCGCGCACATCGCGCACGGCTCCAGGGTGACGTACAGCGTGCAGCCGATCAGGCGATGATTGGCCAGCCGGCGCCCGGCTTCGCGCATCGCCACGATTTCGGCATGCGCGCTGGGATCGTGGCTGGCGATATTAAAGTTCCAACCTTCGCCCAGCACGTTGCCTTCGGCATCGACGACCAGCGCACCAACCGGAATCTCGTCATAGTCGCGCTCGGCACGCTCGGCCAAGTGCAGGGCGTGCTGCATCCAGTGGAGGTCGATCGCCGAATGTGGCGTATCGATCGGCGCATCGGTGGGCTCTGCAGGCAAGCTCACGTGGCTGAACCGCCTTGACGTTCCAGGAACGCGGCAAACGCAGCAACCGTCGCCTCGCTCACATGGTGCTCGATGCCTTCCGCGTCGCGGCGCGCCGTGGCTTCATCGATACCAAGCGCAAGCAGGAAGCGCTCCACGATCTGGTGCCGCTGCCGGCTGGATGCCGCCAACGCTTCGCCGGCCGGGGTCAGGAACACGCCACGGTAGGGCCGCTGTATCACCCAACCATCGCGCACCAGCCGCTTGAGCATCTTGGCCACGGTGGGTTGCGCCACGCCCAGGCGCGCAGCGATGTCGACCTGACGCGCTTCACCGCCATCGACCAGCAGATCGGAGATCAACTCCACATAGTCTTCGACCAGCTCGGCGCGGCGCGCTTCGCGCACCTGACGGAAGCTTTCCACGTGCACCTGCGCATCGATCAGGACCGGCGCGGCCGCTTCCCCCTTTTCGCTCTTGCCCACCCTTGTCCTCGCTATCGTCGCCGGCGTCGTGCCGGGATGCTTAGTTTGAAGCACGCGGCCGATCAATACGATTGAGTTTGCCAATGCTCAATAGCATAGCATTTGCTATATCATTCTCGTCGACCCGTCCTGGCCTCCCCGCATGTCCGCCGACACCACCGCCTCAGCGCCATCGTCAGCTACCGCCACCGGTGGGCTAGGCGACCACCACGCCAGCGTCTCCGTGCCCAAGGGCGGCCATTGGTGGTTCCGGCTGCTGGCGTTTCTGGGGCCGGGCTACATGGTGTCGGTGGGCTACATGGATCCGGGCAACTGGGCCACCGATCTGGCGGGCGGTTCGCAGTTCGGCTATCTGTTGTTGTCGGTGATCCTGTTGTCGAACCTGATGGCGATCGTGCTGCAGGGCCTGTCGGCGCGGCTGGGTATCGCAACCGGGCTGGACCTGGCGCAGGCCTGCCGCATGCGGTATCCGCGCGGCGTCAATCTGGCGCTATGGGGCATTTGCGAACTGGCGATCATCGCCTGCGATCTGGCCGAGGTGATCGGCACCGCGATTGCATTGAAGCTGCTGTTCGGCCTCCCGCTCACCGTGGGCGCGATCATCACTGCGGTGGATGTGGTGCTGGTGTTGTTGCTGATGAACCGCGGTTTCCGCGCGCTTGAAGCGTTCGTAATCGCACTGCTGCTGCTCATCTTCGTGTGCTTCGGCATCCAGATTGCGTTGGCCGCGCCGCCGATCGCGGCGGTGCTGGGCGGTTTCGTTCCGCGTGCGCAGGTGGTCACCGACCCGCAGGCGCTGTACCTGGCAATCGGCATCATTGGTGCAACGGTGATGCCGCATAACCTGTATCTGCATTCGTCGATCGTGCAGACACGCGCGTATCCGCGGACCGATGTCGGCCGGAAATCGGCGCTGCGCTGGGCGGTCACCGACAGCACCATTGCTTTGATGTTCGCGCTGTTTATCAATGCCTCGATCCTGATCCTGGCGGCGGCGGTGTTCCATGCGCATGGCCGCACCGACGTGCAGGAAATCGAGCAGGCGCATGCGCTGCTGGCGCCGATGCTGGGTGTTGGCCTGGCCTCGACCCTATTCGCGGTAGCGCTGCTTGCTTCCGGCATCAACTCCACCGTGACTGCCACGCTGGCCGGGCAGATCGTGATGGAAGGCTTTCTGCAGTTGCGCCTGCCGCCATGGGTGCGGCGCCTGCTCACCCGCGGCATCGCCATCGTGCCGGTGGTGATCGTGACCTGGCTATACGGCGAAGCCGGCACCGCGCGGTTGTTGGTGCTGAGCCAGGTGGTGTTGTCGATGCAATTGCCGTTTGCGGTAATTCCGCTGGTGCGCTTTGTCTCCGACCGGCAATTGATGGGCGCATTGGTGGCGCCGGCCTGGCTGGTGCGCATCGCCTGGGTGATCGCGGCGGTGATCCTGTGCCTGAATCTGAAGCTGCTGTGGGATACCGCGCTGCACTGAGCGACGGCCTCTTCCTTAGGCGCTGCGCTTGGGTTCGATTAGCTGCGCTGTGCGGATCGGAAGCTGAAAGAAGACCTTTCGCACGGCTCGCTTCAATACGCACCGTGACTGATGGCCGTGATTTGCCGCGCCGTAAGCGGCCGTGTGCGTTGCCGCATCTTCCAGTTTGGCCTGCGCATCGCGCGAACCCATCACAGTCCACGCGCTAGCAGGTGCACTGCGCACGCGCATGCAATCTGCGTGCATGCCACTCGCGCTCTACTTGGCGCATGCACCGGTTTGTCTGTTGCCTGCGATGGCCTTGCGCCGCGTGGGCACGCCGGCATGACGCGTTTGCGCGCGCATGCGACCGCCGGGCTGCATGCCCTCGCCCTGCAGGAGTTTTTATGGATCAGCTCGAGACGCATCCGGCCGATGCCGGACGCCGCAGCTTTCTCATTTCCGGCACGGCAGCCGTGGCAGCGTTATCGCTACCCACTTGCGCCAGTGCTGCCGTGGCCACGCGTGCGCAATCCACCTTGTCTCCCCACTCGTCCACTCAAGGAGTCCACCCGATGTCCAATTTCGTCAAACGTCCCGACGGCGCCAACATTTTTTACAAGGACTGGGGCAAGGGCCAGCCGGTCGTGTTTTCGCATGGCTGGCCGCTCAGTGCCGATGCCTGGGATGCGCAGATGCTGTTCATGGGTCAGCACGGCTATCGCGTGATTGCGCATGACCGCCGCAGCCACGGCCGTTCATCGCAGACCTGGGACGGCAACGACATGGATACCTACGCAGACGATCTGGCTGCGGTGATCGAGGCGCTGGATTTGAAGGACGCGATCCTGGTCGGTCATTCCACCGGTGGCGGCGAAGTAGCGCACTACGTCGGCCGCCATGGCAGCAAGCGCGTCGCCAAGGTGGTGATGGTCGGCGCGGTGCCGCCGCAGATGGTGAAGAGCCCGACCAACCCGGGCGGCTTGCCGATGAGTGTGTTCGACGGCATTCGCGACAGTGTGGCCAAGGATCGTTCGCAGTTTTATCAGGACCTGACCACGCCGTTCTTCGGCGCCAACCGCGCCGGCAGCAAGGTCACCCAGGGTATGCGCGATTCGTTCTGGCTGCAGGGCATGTTGGGTGGACACAAGGGCCAGTACGACTGCATCAAGGAATTTTCCGAAGTCGATTACACGCCCGACCTGAAGAAGATCGACGTGCCGGCGCTGGTAGTACACGGTGATGATGATCAGATCGTACCGATCGATGCATCCGGCAAGGCTTCGGCCAAGATCATCAAGAATGCAGACTTAAAGATCTATGCCGGTGCACCGCACGGCCTGACCTTCACCCATACCGATCAGTTCAACAAGGATCTGCTGGCGTTTGCAAAAGCCTGATCCGCTCAAACGGATCCGCAAAAGTCTGGCTCGTGAGAGTCGGCTTTTTTGATTCTGGCGTTACTGATGGTGTATTCATGAGCAGCTGGCGAAACAAGCAGACAGTCGTCAGTCGCCTAAACCCCGCGCCCATACCGGCAGCGGAAGAGTGGCGCATGTTGCTTTCCAACGCCAGCCAGGCCCGCCTGGTGACAAGCGTCGGAGTGGTTCGCCGCTCTTCCTGGAATCAGTCAAAAGCTCAGTTGATCGAGGTCGCGGTGCCCTCGCCGCTCGCGGGACACGCCGCAGTAGGTCCATGTAGGTTCGTTGGCGGCATCCATGCCGCCAACGGTCCCGCGAGCGGCGAGCGCGGCGTCTCGGTTGGGCACTGAAGGCTTGGCGTTCCTTGTTACGTAGCAAGTGAACCGAGCAAGCGGCAGCCGATGCGAGCAATACACGGAGTAATGCCAGCCTCATGCGTCGCCCCCACCGCCGTGTGGCCGCTGGGTCCGCCGCGATGCACCAGATTACGTGCAGCACGACGCCCCAAAAAGCGGTCGTCCAATGCCTAGCCGCATGCCATTGCCAGCACCGGTAGCGCGCAGGCAAGGGCTATTGGTCCAGGCGATGGAATGCCTGCCGCACAGCAACCCAAGCCGCTTGCTACGCAGCACAACACCGCCGATGAACTTCCAATGCATGGGCATCAGATATCCGAATGCGCATGCGGCGGCAGCGCCACACCGCCGCCACCGACGAAGTGGCGCACTAGCGGTGCGCGTTCGCCTTGATGCAGGGCACGGATCTGCTCCTGCAAGTGGCGGTCGTCGCCGGTGATGCGTTCGTGTTGGCGCAGATGCTCCAACCACGAAGCGACGATGAAGTACTCCAGTTGCACGCCAGGTGTTGCAACGTCTTCGGCAATGCCCCAGACCACGGCGCCATCGCGCCGACGCGCATTGCCCAGTTGCGTCATCAACTGTAAGAACGGGCTGCGTGCGTCGGCAGCGATACGGTATTCCACCGTCACCAGCACCGGCCCGCGGTCATGCTCAACGCTGTCCGATTGCGCAGGTGCAGGCCAATGCCCGCCGGGCGCGAGATCCAGCTGTTCGGTTCCGGCAATGCGTGCGCGTTTGACCAGCAACGCTGCGATTACTGCACCCACGGCGGCGATCTGCAGGGCTGTCGCAATCGACGTGCGTTGCGCCAACGCACCCCATAACAGCGAGCCGCTGGCCATGCCGGCAGAAAACACCACGATGTACAGCGACAGCGCACGTGCACGCACCCATGCAGGCACGGAGGTTTGTGCGGCGATCTGCAACGACGACAGCACGGTGATCCAGGCCAGACCGTTCACCACCATCACCACGCACAACACGCCGATCTGCCGCGATAGCGCCAACCCCAATAGCGATGCAGCGCAGACCAGGGTGGCGACAAACACCAGCATGTCGCGGTCGTAGCGCGCACGCAGGCGCGGCAACAGCAAGGCACCGCTGATTGCGCCGATACCGATGCAGCCCAGCAGAATGCCGTAGCTGCCGGCGCCCAGCTGCATATCGCGGCGCACTACCAGCGGCAACAACGCGGTCAATGCACTGGCAAACAGGAAGAACCCGGCGGCCTTGATCAGCACTGCCTGCAGGCGGCCGGCCCGCGCGGCGTAACGCAAGCCGGCACGCAGGCCTGCGCCGAAGCTCTCCGGCGGCAAGGCCGAGGCATGCACATCGCGGTGCCATCGCCACAACACGCACAGCATCAAGCCGAACGTCAGCCCGTTGAGCAGGAATGCCCATGGCGGGCCGAATTGCGCCACGACCATCCCGCCCACGGCCGGCCCGATCGAGCGGGCGATATTCATGCCGATGGAATTGAGCGCCACCGCGGAGGCCAGCATCGGACGCGGCACGAGTTCCGAGACAATCGCCGCCTGCGCCGGCATCGCCATTGCTGCGCCCATGCCCATCGCGAAGGTCAGCGCAACGAGCAACCACGGCGTCAGCAACTGCAGATGCGCCAGCATGGCGAGCGTGCCCGCCACCAGCAGCATCCAGCCCTGGGTGAACATCAGATAGCGGCGTCGGTCGACGATGTCGGCCAGCGTGCCGGCGACCAGCGCGAACAGCACCACCGGCAAGGTGGTGGCCGATTGCACCGCCGCCACCATCAACGGTGAGCCGGTCTGTTCGGCCATCACCCAGGAGGCGGCAACATCATTGATCCAGGTGCCGATATTGCTACCCAGAATCGCCAGCCACAACGCACGAAACACTGGCTCACGCAGCGGCGCCCAGGCACCACCTTCGGCAGGTGCGGCAGAAACAGTCATCGCGGCAAGGTTCCAGGCAATGGGATGAAACAGACGATGCGAAGGTGTGCGGCGTTCAACGCGCGTGCACGCATGTG
Source organism: Xanthomonas vasicola pv. musacearum NCPPB 4379 (assembly GCF_000277895.2). Classification (NCBI taxonomy): domain Bacteria; kingdom Pseudomonadati; phylum Pseudomonadota; class Gammaproteobacteria; order Lysobacterales; family Lysobacteraceae; genus Xanthomonas; species Xanthomonas vasicola. The sequence goes on from NZ_CP034655.1 coordinate 2,452,744, forward strand.
TGGTGGCGATAGCGCCATCAAAACGCGAAACATGCGCAGCCCAATGCGCCCCAGAAACCGCGCAGGTCGTCGGTAGGTGCAGCATGCTGCGCTGCGTGTCCATGCGCGCCGTGGGCGCTACAGCCGTGGCCGTGGCCGTGCACGTGCGTTGCAGCGGACAGCCCGCTGCCTAAGCCACCGACGTGATAGCCGCCAAAGCGATTCACCGGCGACCAGTCCGGCATGGCCGGTGGCAGCGTGGGTGCCAGCGCGGCAAAGTCGCCGTCACCGTGCACAACACGCCCGCCCAACACGGTCAGCACACTGGTGATGTCGGCGATGGCCGCATCGTCAACACGAAAATAATCGTCGGACAATACGATGAAATCGGCCAACCGCCCCACCGCCAGCGTGCCCTTGTTGGCCTCGTCGCCGGAAAACCAGGCGCTGCCCTGCGTCCAAAGCCGTAACGCCTGTTCGCGATCGAGCAGATTCTCTTCGCCGTATAACGCCAGGCCACCCACGGTGCGGCCGGTGACCAGCCACGACAGCGCCACCCACGGGTTGTAGCTGGCCACGCGCGTGGCATCGGTGCCTGCGCCGACCGCAATTCCCGCAGCCAGCATGCGCCGCACAGGCGGTGTTTGTTTTGCGGCTTGCACGCCATAGCGCTGCACGAACGCTTCGCCCTGATAGGCCATGCGATGTTGCACGGCGATACCGCCATTCAATGCGCGGATGCGATCGATGTTGCGCGGGGTAATCGTTTCGGCATGGTCGATAAACCAGTGCAAGCCGTCGAACGGGATGTCTGCGTTGACCTTTTCGTACACGTCGAGAATGCGCGCGATGCTTTCGTCGTAGGTTGCATGGATGCGGAACGGCCAGCGCTTTTCCACCAGCAGTCGCACCACCTGCTCCAGCTCGGGTTCCAGTTCCGGCGGCAGCTCAGGACGCGGCTCGCTGAACTGCTCGAAGTCAGCAGCGGAAAACACCAGCATCTCGCCAGCGCCATTGTGGCGTAGCAGATCATCGCCCTTGCGCACCGGCAGTAACTCGGTCCAGCCACGGAAGTCTTCGACCTCCTTGCCCTTGTTCTGGGTGAACAAGTTGTAGGCGATGCGCACGCTTAGTTGATCGGCCGCATGCAGCTGTTCGATGACCTGGTAGTCCTCCGGATAATTCTGGAAACCACCGCCGGCATCGATCACCGAGGTGATCCCCAACCGGTTGAGTTCGCGCATGAAATGGCGGGTGGAATTGGCTTGATATTCCAGTGGCAGGCGTGGGCCTTTGGCCAGGCTTGCGTAGAGGATCAACGCGTTGGGCTTGGCCAGCAGCAGGCCGGTGGGATTGCCTAACTTGTCGCGCTCGATGCGCCCGCCCGGCGGATCTGGCGTGGCCTTGTCGTAGCCGCAGGCACGCAGCGCCGCGCGGTTGAGCAAGGCGCGGTCGTACAGATGCAACAGAAACACCGGCGTGTCTGGTGCGATGGCGTTGATTTCGTCCAACGTGGGCAGCCGCTTTTCAGCGAATTGATAGGCGGTGAAGCCGCCGACTACGCGCACCCACTGCGGCGCCGGCGTGCGGTCGACCTGCGCCTTCAACATCGCCATCGCGTCGGCCAGCGAGCGCACGCCGTCCCAGCGCAGCTCCAGGTTGTAATTCAAACCGCCACGAATCAGATGGGTGTGGCTGTCGTTAAGGCCGGGCAGCAGGCGCCGCGCCTGCGCATCGATGCTGCGTGCACCTTTCGCCAGGGCCATGATTTGCGCGTCGTCGCCGACTGCCACGATGCGTCCGTCGGCAACCGCAATGGCAGTGGCGCTGGGCTGACGCGGATCGAGTGTGGTGATGCGCGCATTGCAAACGACAAGATCGATCATTGGAGATGTCCTTGAAGCAGACGAAGCAGCGGGCAAGGCGCCCAATGCAAGACCGGCTGCGGCGCCCTGCATCCACAGGCGCCGCCCGGCATCGTGATCGCCCGGCGTGCGGCTCATGCCGCGCTGCGCCGACGCAGGTGGTCCAGCGACCACGCTCCACCGCCGGCTGCAGCGACTGCCAACAACACCAGCAGCCACATCAGCGGGTATTCCATACCGCCCTGCATCCAGAACCAGCCTTTCGGCATGGCAACCAGCACGGTGGTCGCGATAAACAGCGCTGCCAGTGCCGCACTGGCACGGGTCCATAGCCCCACCAGCCCGGAAAGGGTCTGCACCAACGCCAGCAGCAGCGGCAACGGTGCGACGGAAGGAAAGCCGAACTGCTGCAATTCAGCAGCAAACCCGGGCAAGCCCGGTCCACCGAACCAGCCCAGCAACTTGCCCAACCCGTGTGGCAGCAGGAAGCCGCCGCCAGCGATGCGCAGCATCAGCAACGCGAGCGAAAGCCCGGCGGTGTTGCGTGGTGCCGATGCGTTCAATGCCCGCCTTCCTGCGCACCGAACATGCTCCTGGCGTACTGGATGCCGATGCCATAGCCACCAGCATGTGCGCGTGCAATACCGGTGGTCAGCTCGTAGGTCGCGCTGCAACTCCAGCAGGTACTGCACGCTGGTGATGGGTGCGGCGCCGGCCTGCACCATGCGCGTCACGGCACGTTCGTGTGCTTCATCGCTCACATCGCCGCAGGCATCGGTGATGACGTACACCTCGAAGCCTTGTTCGATCGCCGACAGCGTCGGGCCCACGATGCACACGCTGGTCCACAGACCGGCGATCACCAGGCGCCGCTTACCGATGGCGTTGACGCGATCGATCACGCCCGTGTCTTCCCAGGCGTTCATGCTGGTGCGATCGAACACCGGCTCGCCCGGAAAGATCTCCGGCAACTCCGCAAACAACGGGCCGGAGAACGACTTTTCTGCAACGGTGGTCAGAATCACCGGCACCTTGAAGCCTTTGGCGCCCTTGGCGATCAACGCCACGTTGTTGCGTAGCGCCGAGATATCGATGCTATGCGTGGCGAACGCCATCTGCGATTGATGGTCGATCAAAATCAGGGTGTGATCGCCGGGCGATAGCAAGGAGGCGCCAGGTACGGCAGTTGCAGTGGTCATGCGTGTTGCTCCAGGGATAGTGAAACGGAATGACCACCGCGCCGCTGCGCAGGTGACATGTGTGGATTGCTGCATGGCTCCATCGCCGTCTGCGCGGCGAAGCGTGCAGGGGTACAACCGGTCGCATTGCGAAAGCTGCGAACGAAGTGGCTTTGGTCGAAGAAGCACAGATCGGTGGCGATCTGGCTGATGGTGTGACGGCCTTCGCGCAGCAGCGCCTGTGCACGTTCGAGCCGACGACGGCGCAGGTATTCCATCGGGCTGGCACCGATCGCATCACGAAACACGCGCGCGAAATGGAAGCGGCTCATGCAGGCGGCTTCCGCCAGATGCGCCACGCTGACAGGCTCATACAGATGCGTGTCGATGTACTGCATTGCACGCGCAACAGCGCGCGCACGCGGCCCCTGTGTTTGCATGAGTGCTGCAGCACGCACGTCGGGAGCACCAACAGCAATCAGAGGTGCCATGTGGCGTCTCCGCGGGGAATGGCCCTATGGTGCGGGGGACATCCTCACTGCCCTACCCCTGATGGTGAGGCGAATCGCCCCCCCTTTTGGGGTAGCGATGTCTGTGTCCGCCATGGCGGCAGCGTGGGTGGGATGCACGTTCGGTGCAGCGTTGCGTTGTCCACCAATACAACGTGCGTCGAATCGAAATGACGCAACGCATTGCAGAACATCCGCATCGCACCAGGCAGCTGATGCATCCCCCCTCGACAGCGCGATCAAAATACACAACAAGCCAGCGCGGCCACCAAGCGAACGCCACTGCGAGTCGTTGCAGCAGAGTTGCGCAATACCGATGCGTCGCGTCCTACCTACAGCTCACGCAACACGCACCCGCGTCACAGGTGCAGCACCCACTAACCGATTTCGCCGCGCACGTCCCTCCCCCGAAAGAGGTGGTGGTGCTTCCCCCGATCCCGCCTGACAATGATGCGATGCCGCATGAGCCTGCCATCCGTTCGCCGTTCTTGTCGCGCCTGCGCGCGGCTGCGGTTGTGACGCTGTCCTGGGCACTTCTGCTCTGCGCGCCAGCCTGGGCGACCGGCATCGCGGCGACGCGCGACGGGCTACTGCAGTTTCACCACACCGCCTGGAGCATCGAGCGCGGTGCACCGGCCGATATCTGGGACATCCAGCAAGCCGATGGCGGTGCGTTGTGGCTGGCGACCGGCTTCGGTCTGTTCAAGTTCGACGGCGAACACTTCACCCGGCAGGCAGCACCGGAGGGCGAAGCCTACGCATCGCACAACATGACGGCGCTGTCGCTGACTGCGGACGATGGCGCGTGGATCGGCTATTTCAATGCCGGCATTGATCGCCTGGCCGACGGCCGCCTCACCCACTTTATGCCCGGCAAGGATGTGCCGGACGGGATGGTGTTCCGCATCGAACGCGATGGCAGTGGCCGCCTGTGGGCAGCCATCGATGGCGGGCTGTGCTGGTTCGACGGACAGCGCTGGCACCGCGCCGGTGCCGACTGGAGCTACCCGGCAGCATGCGCGCAATGGCTGCTGCGCGATCGCCGCGGCATTCTGTGGGTGAGCGACGGCAGCCGCATCCTGTTGCTGCGACCCGGTGGACAACGCTTCGAACCCACCGGCCAGCAGGTCGGGCACTTCACCACCATGGCAGAGCATCCGGACGGCACGATCTGGGTTGCCGATCCGCATCGCGGCGTGTTTGCGCTGACCGATGCGCATGGGTGCGGTGTTATCTGCCACCGCACGCGACCAGCTGCAGTTTCCCGGTCTGTCTGCGGGGCGCATCCGGTTCATGCGCGACGGCGCGCTGTGGGGCAGCGACTACAGCGCAGGCGGCGTGTTCCGTGTCGCCCAACCGACATCAAAGGCGCCGGTGCTCGAGCGCTTCGGCCCGGTGCAGGGCCTGACCTCGTCCACCGCCGGCCCGCTGCTGGAAGACCACGAAGGCAATCTGTGGGCCGGCACCAATCTGGGGCTCAACCGCTTCCGTCATCGCGCCCTGCTCCCGCTTTCGGCGTTGCTACCCGGCCAGTCCACGGCGGCCGCAATCTTCGCAACCGCCGCCACCCCGAGCACCCCGTTGTTACTGGCGGTCCTGCGCGATGAGCGCAAGCTGGCATTGACGCGGACCGGGATCGAACGCCTGCAAGCCGGCGCACCCGCGAGCGTGCTGAAAGTGCCCTCCACCGCCGGCGGTTGGCTACTCGGCGACAACCATCTGCTCCACCTGCAGCAAGGACGCACCCACTCCTTGCCCTTACCGCAGAACGTGCCGACCGGCTCGATCCGCGGGTTCGCCGTCGATGCCCAGGAGGCTCCCTGGGTGTGCCCCGACGCCAGTGGGCCGCAGCGTTGGGATGGCAATCGCTGGCAGGCGATCACCGGCCTGCAGGACGAACCCTGTTCGGTGCTCGTCGCCACGCCCGATGCCGCGCTGTGGGTAGGCAGCGTCAAGGGCGAGCTCAGCGTGCTGCGTGGCGGGCAGGTGCGGCACTACACCGCCAACGACGGCCTGGCGGTCGGCCCGATCACCGCGATCTGGCACAGCGCAGCCCTCACCCTGGTGGCTGGCGAAAGTGGGCTTGCCGCGCTCCGCAGCGATGACCGCTTCCAGCAGGTGGCCGATCAGGCCAATCCGCTACTGCAGGGCATTACCGGCATCGTGCGCGATCGCCACGACACCTTCTGGTTGAACGGCAACCGCGGGGTGGTGCAAATCGGCCGGCTGGCGTTGTTGCGCAGCTTGCGCACCGGGGTGGCCAGCCCAACGCTGCGCGTGTACGACATCATGGATGGCCTGCCCGGCGTCGCCCAACAGGCCACCCCGGTATCTACCGCGGTTGCCGCCACCGATGGTCTGCTCTGGTTCACCACCAACCAGGGCCTGGCCTGGCTCGATCCCGAACAGACCTACCACAACCCCACCGCGCCGGAGGTGTTCGTCACCGACGTGGTCGCCAACGACCGGCACTACCCGCGTCAGGATGGCCTGCACCTTCCTAAGGGGACAGACCGCCTGCGCATCGGCTACGACGCCATCAGCCTCACCCGCCCGGAACGCGTGCGGTTCCGCTACCGGCTGGAAGGCGTCGATGCGCACTGGCAGGATGCCGGCAACCGCGGCGAGGCGTTCTATACCAATCTGGCGCCCGGGCGTTACCGCTTCCGCATTGCCGCGGCCAACAACGACGGCCTCTGGAATGAGCGCGGCGACACCCTGGACTTCGTTATTGAGGCCGCCTTCGTGCAGACCTGGCTGTTCAAGGTGTGCTGCGCGCTGGGCCTGCTGCTTGCGCTCGGCATCGCCTGGCGCATGCGCACCCGGCACGTGGCCGAGCGCCTGCGCGCGCGCCTGGAAGAGCGTTACCGCGAACGCGAACGCATTGCCCGTGAATTGCACGACACCTTGCTGCAAGGCACCCAGGGACTGATCCTGCGATTGCATGCTGCCAGCCGCTCGCTGCCCTGGAACGACCCGCGTCGGCTGGAGCTGGTACAGGCGGTCGACCTGGCCGAAAACGCATTGGCCGAAGGCCGCGATCGCGTCAACGGGTTACGTGACAGCCAATCGTTACATCAAGATCTGGCCGCTGCCCTGCAACGGGCGCGCAACGCCACCATGCCGCCGCCGAGTGCCGAACTGCAGGTGTCTGTCGACGGCCGGCCCCTGCGCTTGCACCCCCTGGTGGCAGACGAGCTATTCCAGCTCGGCCGCGAAGCACTGGCCAATGCCGACCGGCACGCCGATGCCACCGGCATCGCGCTGGAACTGCGTTACGGCTCACGTGACTTCACGCTGCGCATCCGCGACGATGGCCGCGGCCTCGACCCGGACGTGCTGCACGGCCACGCCCGTACCGGGCACTGGGGCCTGACTGGCATGCAGGAACGCGCGCAGCGCATCGGCGCCAAGATGCAGGTGTGGTCGCGCCCCGGCAGCGGCACCGAAATCCAGATCACCCTGCCTGCCCATGCCGCTTACGTGCGCGCCAAGCGATGGTGGTGGCCATTTCACACAGCACGATCCACGGAGAGCTCCAATGGTTGAAATGGTCCGCCCAACCGAGGTACTGGTGGTCGACGACCATCCACTGCTGCGCGATGGGCTAAGTGCCATGCTCGCCGCCGAACAGGACATGCGGGTGGTCGGGGAAGCCGAAGATGGCGAACAGGCGGTGGCCTGCTACACCCGCCTGCGCCCGGACGTGGTGCTGATGGATCTGCAGATGCCGGGCGTGGACGGAGTCGAAGCGATCCAGCGTATTCGCCGTGTCGATTCCGCTGCCAAGGTCATCGTGTTGACCACCTACACCGGCGACGTCCGCGCGGTGCGTGCCCTGCAGGCCGGCGCCTGCGGTTACCTGCTCAAGAGCGCGCTGCGCCGCGAGTTGGTGGACACCATCCGCGGTGTACGCCGCGGCCAGCGCCGGCAAGTTCCAGCCGCGGTGGCTGAAAACATCGCCGCCCATGTGCTCGACGATGCCCTGTCCGCACGCGAGACCGAGGTGCTGAACTTGGTCGCCACCGGCTGTTCCAACAAACAGATCGGCAGCGCCTTGAGCATCTCCGAAGAAACGGTCAAGGCGCATATGAAGAACATCCTGGCCAAGCTAGGCGTGCGCGATCGCACCCATGCGGTCATTGTCGCGCTGCGGCGGGGGATCCTGTCGTTAGACACCTGAGCGCACGAACGGTCGCCGAGCGCCCGCACCCAGACCAAACCAAACCAAACCAAAAAGCTGATTGGCCCGCCCCATGCGGAAGCGAATGTTGAATCAACGCCCATACAGAAGCCGGAAGCGTATCCCAACATGGATCTGCTTACGTTACCTTATACCTCAGTTGCGGCTGGGGAGCCGCTTCAGTATGGCCTTCATCAGCCGCTAACTACACATCAACCATCGCACTGCGCCGCGAGCGCAGTGCGGCTGGGGAGCCACTTCAGTATGGCCTTCATCAGCCGCTAACTACACATCAACCATCGCACTGCGCCGCGAGCGCAGTGTCGTACATTTTCTTAATGCGTTCAGGGGAATGCAATGCTTCGTCACTCTTTGCGGGTACGCCTGCTGCTGCCGGTATTGGCCTTGGGGCTGACCGTGATGTCGGGACTAACGGTGATCCTGGCTGTCACCGAAGCAAGACGTATCGAGTCTGAAACCGCAGCGGTCATCCGACGTACCTCGGTTCTGACCCAGACCATGTTCTCGCTTACCCGCGAGATGCTGCTCGATCGCGTCGGGGCATCTATGCACAATCTGCGCAGGCAAGTCGATGAGCTAGGCCCAGCCAGTCAAGGGAACCAAGTCCGCGTCGGGCGCCGCACTGCCAACGACATACTGCTGGGTCAGAAGTCGCAGGCCAACGTGTTTGGCTTGGTCGACGCCGCCACTTCCAGCTTGGTCGACGACGGCGCTTCCATCAGTAAGCAGGGCAACGCAACGATTTTTTCTCGTGTCGGCGACGACTTCGTTCGTATCTCCACCAACATCACCAATGCCGACGGCAGTCGCGCCGTCGGCACCGTGCTCGATCCGAACAGCAAGGCCGCTGGCAAGCTGCGCAATGGAGAGAGCTTCTCTGGTGTGCTCGATGTTCTCGGCAACCCATATGTTGCTCGCTACGAACCGATCTTTGCCGGCAACGACAAACGCGTCATCGGTGCTTTGGCTATCGCCTACAAGGCCGATACGGTTGAGCTGGCGACCGTGATCGGCAGCCGTAGCATGCTCTCGTCTGGCTTCGTCGCGGTGTTGGACAGCAAGAATAAAGTGCGCTTCCAGTCGACCACCGGTTCCACCACCGATAGCGCCACCATCGAGCGGATCGTCAAGGAGAGCCCGGAAGACTGGGTGGTGGTTAAAGAAGAGATACGCAATTGGGGCTTCACCTTGGCATCGGCCTATCCCAAGAGCGACATCAACGCCTTGATCTTGCACCAATCGTTGTGGATTGCCGGCATCGGCTTGCTCGTCTGTGCACTCATGGTCGGCGTGCAGTCCATGCTGATCTGGAACCGCGTGTTGCGCCCCGTCCAGAACCTTACCGCCGTAGCGGAAGAACTCAGCATGGGCAAGTGGAACCACACCATCGCCGAGGTCAACCTCAAGGACGAGATCGGTACCCTGGCACGGGCGATTTCGCGGCTCTCCAATAGCGTGCGACTGGCGATGGAGCGGCTCAGCAAACGATGAGCCGCCCCTCCCCATCCGAACGAATGAGGCAAGAAAGACGCCATGTCCACTGAATTCCGTCCGCTGATCGAGATCCTGCGCGAGCTCAGAGCGCTGGCATTGAAGAAGGCATCCGGCTTTCTGTTCATCGTCACCGAGGAGAACCACTCCTGCATCGTCCGCATCAACAGCGGACTGATCGAAGAAGTGGTCTTCCGCATGCTGCGCAATGATGAGGCGGTAACCCGCCTCACCATGGTCAACGCGGCGAAGGCGCGCTTCCAGATCGACCCCGGTGCCGCCCTGGGCAAACCCTCGCTGTTGAGCGACGACTCGCGGCAATGGTTGATGGGTGGCTTCGAACAGGATCTGGGCGGCGCACCCGCACCGGTTGCGCCGGCACCGACACCGGCACCTGCGGCACCCGTTGCAAGCGCGAGTGCAGCGCCGGTGTCCAGGGGCGGTAACGCCAGGCCCGACGATCGCGTCCGCGATGCACTGGAAAAAGTCGCGCTGAACTATCTCGGCCCGATCGCAGGCATGCTCTGCGATGAAGCCTGGGACGCCTCCAGCGACATCGAGCAGGTGCTCAGCCAGCTCAGCACCCAACTGGCAACACCGCAGGAAGCACAGAAGTTCATGGACGACGCCCGCGTGGCATTGGCCGAGGTCCGCTGAAGACACGCTTCAGTCCGGGTCATGCATCAAGCCGCGCACTGCGCGGCTTTTTTATTGGTGCGTCAGTGGCGCTGACCGAGCAGTGCAACGCCAGGAGGTGCTGGCGCTGGCAAGACGTCGCTAGTGCACTAATCGTCGGCACACCATACGCGGATAGGTGCGTGGGAAGAGGTCATATAGTCCAGCGCCCGCTCAGCACCCCAGCCATCAGGAAGATTCCACGTCACGCCGATCGCAATGCGCGACAAAGCGCTGCAGGTTGCCCGACAGCCGTTTTTGCCGGTGCTGGATGCGGTAGAAGCGCCGCGTCAGCCGCGGCAATGTGGTGGGTAGAATCACCAGGCGACCCAGTGTCACCAGGTCCTGCACCGCACACAACGACAGGCATGCCAGCCCCAGCCCTTCGGCCGCTGCCTGCTTGATCGCTTCGGTGCTCCCGGGCTGCATCTCGCTATCGAGGTGATGCAAGTGCGGCAGCAGGACGTGCTCCACCGCCTCACGCGTGCCCGAGCCCGGCTCGCGAAGCAGCCAGCGCGCCTGTCGCAAGGCCTTCAACGGCACGCGTGCATGCGCGGCGGCCTGCGCCAATGCATGCGTCGGTGCTGCAACTATCACCAACGCGTCTTGTCGCCAAGGCACGACCTCAACATCCGACTCATGGCACGGGCCTTCGATCAAACCGATATCCACCTCCAGCCGGCTCACGGCGGCGGCCACCTCACGCGTATTGCCGATGACCACGTCCACCGCAGCGCCCGGCCATGCTGTTCGATAGCCGGCGATCAGCGACGGCAACACGTAGTTGCCGATGGTGGTGCTGGCCCCCACGCGAAGCCGCGTGAGCAACGGCGCTGTGGCCACACCGGCGGCCCCGAGCCCGAACTGGCTTTCGATCTCCTGCACGCCATCGAGCAAGGCCCTGGCCTGCGGCAGCAATGCGCGGCCGTTGTCGTTGAGCAGCAAACGCTTGCCGATGCGGTCGAACAGCTGTGCGCCGAGCAGGCTTTCCAGTTCATTGAGGGCGCCGCTGGTCGCCGATTGCGACAGCGCCACGCGCTCCCCCGCCGCAGTCGTGCTGCCGGTATCGGCTACGGCCGTGAAGATCAGCAACTGCCGCAGTGTCAGACGCATGCAAAGACTCATTACCTGTTTTTGTGATTGCTTATAGCGGAATAATCCGTTTGCTGGATAGATCGCTGCGGTCCACAGTGCGCGCACGCCTTCCGCAAGATGCGATCAACCGCCATGCACACCACCACTGTTCCGGCCGAACTAGCGCAGCCGCCTGCTACCAACGCATTTCACCGCATGCGCCAGTGGGTGCCGGGTCTTGCATTAACGGGCGTACTGGCCGGTGTATCGATGCAGCTGAGCAAGATCGGCTGGCTGCAGGCTAACGGCGTCAGCGCGCTGACCCTGGCCATCGTGCTCGGCATGCTGGTCGGCAACACTGCCTATCCACGCCTAAGCGCGAAAGCTGGCGCAGGTGTGCGTTTTTCCAAGGCTAACCTGCTGCGTCTGGGCATCATCCTGTACGGCCTGCGCCTGACCTTTCAGGACATCGGCAATGTCGGCTGGACCGGCGTGGCGATCGACGCGACGGTGCTGTGCAGCACCTTCGGCTTGGCCTGCTTCCTCGGCGTACGCGTGTTCGGCCTGGACCGCAACACCGCGATGCTGATCGGCGCAGGCAGTTCGATCTGCGGTGCTGCCGCCGTGATGGCTACCGAACCTGTCGTGCGCGGCCGCGCCGAACAGGTGATGGTCGCGGTGGCCACGGTGGTGGTGTTCGGCACGTTGGCGATGTTCCTGTATCCGGCGCTGTATCACCTGATCGCCCACTACCGCTGGTTCGATCTGTCGCCGACGGAGTACGGCATGTTCGCCGGCTCCACCATTCACGAAGTGGCACAGGTGGTCGCTGCCGGTCGCGCCGGCAGCGAGCAGGCCGCCAATACCGCAGTGATCGCCAAGATGGTGCGGGTGATGATGCTGGCGCCGTTTCTTGTGGGCCTGTCGGCCTATCTTTCTCGCGCCGATGGCACGCACGCAGAGGCGTTAGATAGCGATCGTGGCAATGCCACTCAACGCAGCGGCATTTTGATTCCCTGGTTCGCGCTCGGGTTCGTGGCGGTCGCCGGACTCAACTCGCTGGCACTGCTGCCCCATGCGCTGGTGCAGCAGGTAATCGACATCGACACCGTCCTGCTGGCGATGGCCATGGCCGGCCTTGGGTTGACGACCCACGTCTCGGCCATCCGCACGGCAGGCATGAAGCCGCTGGCACTGGCGGCCATCGTGTTTGCCTGGCTGGTGTGCGGCGGCTTTGCCATCAACGCAGGCATCACCGCACTGCTCAACTGACGCAGCACCGGATTCGAGCCTACAACGTAGGAACCGTGCCGCCGTCGATCCGATATTCAGCCCCCGCAATCGAGGCAGCGCGCGGAGACGCCAAGAAGGCGATCAAATCGGCCACCTCCTGCGGTTTGGCGGGACGGCCCACAGGAATGCCTCCCAACCACTCCATCACGATTTTCTTGCCGCCTTCGTAGTCTGTTCCGGCGTCTTCCCCCATCCGCTGCGCAAATGCCACGGACGCCTCGGTCTCGATCCAGCCTGGCGCAACGCTCAACACGCGCACGCCTTGCGGCGTCACTTCGCGTGCCAGCGACTTGCTGTAGGTGGTGAGCGCGCCCTTGGCCGCCGCATAGGCGGTGGTGGACTCTGACAACGGCAGCACCCGCTGGATGGAACTGACGTGGATGACGACACCGGAGCCTTGCACCAGCATCGTTGGCAGCAGTGCGCGATCCAAGCGCACCGCGGGCATCAAATTCAGGTTCAACTCGGCAAACCAGTGCGCATCGCTGATCGCGGCAAAACCGCCACCGGGCGTATTTGAACCGCCGAGCACATTGATCAGGATGTCGACGCCGCCCCACTCCTGCAGGACAGTTTGGGCAAGCTGCTGCGTGCCCTCGGCCGTCGATAGATCGGCCGCCACGTACATCACTCCCGCCACCGGCTGGGCTGGCAGCGTGCGCGCGGAAGTCGCCACGCGCGCGTCGGCCTCCACCAGGGAGTTCACAACCGCAGCGCCCAGACCCAGCGTTCCGCCGGTAACCACGGCCCGCAGGCCGGTCAGTTGCAGGTCGAAGCTCATACCGTGACCTGCAGCGATGCGATCAGGCCGCGTTCGAGGCGAAAGCGATACGACAACACGACCGGGCTGCCGGGAAAATTGCCGCTGACCTTGGCACGCACGCAGTGGATGCCGTCCTCGCGCTCAATGGCAAACGGCACGCTCAGTGCGTTGTACTTGGCCGATGCCTCGGCCATGAAAGTCTTGATCGCGTCGATACCCGTATAGCTGTGACCGTCGTCGGTCATGACAGCGTGCGCAGTGAAGCACTGCGCCAATGCGTCAGGGTTGTGCTCGGCCGCAAAGTAAGCGGCAATCGGCTCGGGAAGGGTCGGGATGCCCATGTGGCTGGCTCCGTAGGTGAGTGGAGACCTCAGCATGCGCACCAGAGCGAATTCAGTGAATACTCTAGAATCCGGACGGGCTATGCAGAAAGGAATGCATAATGCGCGGATCCGATTTTGCTGAGTTGAAAGCCTTCGTGGCTGTGGTGGAGCGCCAGAGCTTTGCGCGGGCCGCAGAGCACCTGGGCCTGTCACCGTCGGCACTGAGCCAGACCATTCGTCAGTTGGAAGGCCGCATCGGCGCGCGGCTGTTGAACCGCACGACGCGCAGCGTGGCACCGTCGGCAAGTGGCGAACTGCTCTACAACCGCATCGCGCCGTTGTTTCGCGAGATGGCGGCTGCCGTCGCCGAAGCCAGTGAAGCCACCGGCCAGATGCGCGGCACTCTGCGCATCAACACGCTGGGGATTGCCGCGCGAACCATCATTGCGCCCCGGCTCGCGCGCTTCCATCACGCACATCCCGACGTTGTGCTCGACATCGTGGTCGACGACGCACTGGCCGATATCGTCGCTGGCCGTTTTGATGCCGGCATCCGTGTCGGTGGCCAGCTTGAGAAAGACATGGTGGCGGTGCGCCTGACACCGGATTTAAAGATGGTGGTCGTCGCGTCGCCAGACTACCTGGCACGCAGAGGAACGCCCAAATCACCTACCGAACTGCATGACCACGCATGCATCAACTGGCGGCTGCAGATGGACGGCAGGCACTATCGCTGGAGTTCGAAAAGCGCGGGCAACGCATCGAGGTGACGGTGGATGGCCCGGTGGTCACCAATCACGCCGATATCGGCATTGCTGCTGCGGTGAATGGGCTCGGCATCGCCTATCACTTCGAGCGGGACGGCGTGGGCGCGTTATTGGCCCAGGGGCGCTTGGTCCAACTCCTGACGGACTGGTCGATTTCGCGCCCGGGGCTGTTCCTCTATTACCCGAACAGACAGCATCGGCCAGCGCTTCTGGGTGCCTTCATCGACTGTCTGTTGGACCGAGCACCGTTCGATCCGCTTTAGCTTCGGGTCTATACGCCATCGCGAAATCGACGTGGAGCTACAGGTTTGCAGACGTGGCCGCGGGCTGAAGCAGAAGCCTTACCAGCGGATTCGGAAAGCGCCGCGACATGGTGACCGCATGGAACGTCTCCACGATGTCCGGCAATTGATCGCCTTCCATCAACGCGCCCGCGGCAATCTCGTCCTTCACCACGATCGGCGGGAGAACGGCCAGGCCAATGTCCTCGCGGGCAAGCAGTCGCATCATCGCCATATCCTCCACTTCCGCCACGATCTGCGGCTGCACGCCCAGGCGATCGGCCAAGGCGTCGAAGCCGATGCGCACGCTGCTCTCCGCCGTGGGCAAGATGATCGGGTGGTTGCGAAGGCGGTCGGCGAAGCTGGCGGCATGGCTCAACCGATCCGGCGTCCCGACCAGGCTGACCGGGTACTCGGCAAGCCGTTGGGTGACGAATGGCGACAGCGCATCACCGGCCGGTGCCCGATTGAGCAGCACCACATCGAGGTTGAGCGCCTCCAGCGCCCGCAGCAGCTCGCCCGCGCTGCCCGAACGCAGAATCAGATCGATATCGGTGCGGCCGAGCAGCGGACGCAGGAACTCCATCTGGAAGTTGCGCGACAGCGTGGCCAGCGAGCCGACCCGCAGTGCCTGTCGCGCGGCACCTGTCTGGCGCAGCGTGCCAAGCAGCTCATCGCCGGTGGCAAAGATCGCATCGGCATGGTCCAGCACGATCTGCCCCGCCTCGGTCAGATGCAACTGCCGCCCGCGGCGTTCGAACAGCGCATGACCCAGGCGCTCTTCCAGTTTGCGGATCTGCACCGACAACGCCGACTGGGTGAGGTTGAGGCGCTCGGCCGTGCGGGTGAGGTTGCCCTCGTGCGCGACGGCCCAGAAGTAGCGCAGATGGTTGTAGTTCAAGGCTGCCATATCGTTCGATAATAACGAACGATATGGAAAGAACAATGAATTTTTTTTCTAACCCTCCGATATTTAATATAGTCCAGCCCGCCACCGCACTTGTTCTTAGGGGATTGCCTTGTCGCTCTATCTACTGCCACTGTTTGCACCACTCCTGCTGCTTGCCGCCGCCGTCTTCGCCCTGCTTCGCAGCGGCCGCCGTCCACGCGGGATTCCCCTGTTCGCTGAAGGCGCCGCGCTCGGCGCGCTACTGATCGCGATCGCGTCACTTGCACTATTGCTGTTGCGAGGCACCGGCGACAGCGGGCTGATCGGATGGAGCGGTATCGGCCTGTCCGCACGGCTCGACCCGGTCAGCGTGACGATGCTGCTGCTGGTGGCCTTCGTCGGTTGGATCGTGGTGCGATACGCACGCACCTATCTCGACGGCGAAGCGCGCCAGGGCTACTTCACCGGCTGGCTATGCATTGCGCTTGCGGCGGTCCTGCTGCTGGTGCAGGCAGGCAACGTGGTGCAGGTCGTCGTTGCCTGGGTCGCCACCAGCATCGCGATGCATCGCCTGCTGCTGTTCTACCCCGAGCGCGTGGAAGCGCAGCGCGCAGCACGCAAGAAGCGCCTGTTCTCCACCACCGGCGGCATCGCCCTGACCTGCGCCGCCGTGCTGCTCTGGAAAAGCATGGGCACGACCGATATCGCCACGATCAATGCGCTGGCCCGGAACGGTCAGCACTCCTGGGCGCTGGTCGCGGCGGCCGCCCTGCTCGCACTTGCTGCGGTGCTGAAATCGGCGCAGTTCCCGACCCACGGCTGGCTCACCGAGATGATGGAAGCACCCACGCCGGTGTCGGCGCTACTGCACGCCGGTGTGATCAACGGTGGCGGCTTCCTGCTGATCCGTTTTTCCGACCTGATGCTGTCTGCCCCGGGCGTGCTCGCCGTGCTGGCCATGCTGGGCGGGTTTACCGCCTTGTTCGGCGCGCTGGTGATGCTGACCCAGCCGGCGGTCAAGACCTCGCTGGCCTGGTCCACGGTCGCGCAGATGGGCTTCATGATGCTCCAGTGCGGCCTGGCACTGTTCCCGCTGGCCTTGCTGCACATCGTCGCGCACTCGCTCTACAAGGCGCACGCCTTCCTCGCATCTGGTGGCGCGGTCGAGCAGGTCGCGGCCATTCGCCGGCCCGGGCCGGTCGCGGTTCCGAATGGGTCGGCGGTCGGCCGCGCGTTTCTGATCGCAGTGGCGATCTATATCGGTATCGGCACGGCCTTCGGGTTCGTCTTCAGCTTCGAGCACAAATCGCCACAGGCCCTGGCACTGGGCGCGATCCTGATCTTCGGTGTCGCCTACCTGCTGGCCCAGGGCCTTGCCGATGCCGCGCCGCGCCCCCTCACCCGCAAGACGGCGATCTACGCCAGCGCCGCGGCGATCGGCTACTTCGCGCTGCAGACCGCCGCCGAATGGCTGACGGCCGGCGTGCTGCCAGCGACACCGGCGCCGGGACGGCTGGAGTGGACGCTGATGACGCTCGCGGTGCTGAGCTTCGGGCTGGTGGCGGTGGCGCAGGCGCTGTTTCCACTCTGGGCCCCGCATCCCGCTGCCGCCGGGCTCCGCGTCCACCTCTCCAATGGCCTGTATGCCAACGCCACGATCGATCGCCTGCTCGGCGGCTGGTCTGTTCGCAAGACCTCGTGACCCTCTCTCCCTGCCAGGCCCCCATGCTGATGACCACGACGACTACCGCCATGTCCCTCTCCCACGCTGTGATCATCGCCGCCGCGCAGCGTGCGGCACGCACTATCCCCCCGCTGTGGCCGCTCGCCTCGAGCGTTGCGGTCAACCCCTTCCTCGGCCAGGCCGGCGAGCCGCTGGAAATGGCAGCCGCACGACTGCGGCGCGCGTCCGGTATCGCCGTCACCATGCCGCGGCCCTGGTATGCAGAGCGGCTACAGTCCGGCGAGATCACCGAAGGCGATCTGCAGGCGGCCTTGCAGAGCGCGCCGGCCGCGCTGCGCCCGCCGACCTTGTCCGCACTCAAACACGCCATCGAAGCCGCACGCCCTGCCACGCAGGCGATCCCGACGGTCGCCGAGCTGGCCCGCGACGTCGCTGCGATCGACTGGCCCGGCATCGTCAACGAGCGCATCGGTCACTGGGCCGCCGGCTATTTCGATCAGGGCCAGGCGCTCTGGGCTGTCGGCCAATCCGGCGGTGCCTACAGTACATGGCGGATCATCGCGACCCACGATCTGACACCTGAAATCGCCGGCCTTGCAGGTTTTTCCCAGTATGTGGCGGATGCACCCGCCACTGCCGAAGACGCGCTCGTCGACTGCGTCGCCCGCCTCGGTCTTTCCGAGGACGCGCTGGACAGCTATTTCCACCGCTTGCTGACCTCGCTCGGCGGCTGGGGTCAGGTCGCCCGCTATCGGCTCTGGCAGGCGGAGTTGAACGGCGGCACCGATGCATGCGTCACCGATCTGCTCGCCATCCGCATGCTCTGGGACGCCGCACTGTTGCACAACGGCGGCTCCGCACTGGTGCCTGGCTGGCACGCGGCCATCGCAGCCTACGCCGAGCCGGTCGCAGCATCTTCAGACGATGTTGTCGACAGCATCCTGCAGGAAGCGGCCGAACGCGCCGCGCAGCGCAAGCTCAACACCGTACTTGCCGCACCTTCGTCGGCGCAGCTCTCGCTCGACCGCTTGAAGCTGCAAATGGCCTTCTGCATCGACGTGCGCTCGGAAGTGTTCCGCCGCGCGTTGGAAAGCCTCGATTCCGGTATCACGACGCTCGGCTTCGCAGGGTTCTTCGGCTTTGGCATCGGCCATCGGCGCTTCGCCTCGGACGTGGTCGAAGCGCGCCTGCCCGTCCTGCTGAACCCCGGTGTCATCACTTTCGCAGGAGACGCCACACCGGCTGCGAACGCGGCAGACCTCACCGCGCGGATCACCGCACGTGCCAAGCGCGCCTGGGGCCGCTTCAAGCTGGCGGCCATTTCCTCCTTCGCCTTCGTCGAAGCAACCGGCCCGATCTACATTGCCAAGCTGCTGCGCGATGGGCTCGCACTGGCCCGCCACCACACACCGATCGATCCCGCGCCGCACCCGGCGCATGAGCTGGACCTGGACACGCGGTTGACCATGGCCGCGCGCATCCTCAAGGCAATGTCCTTCACCAGCGACTTCGCCCGGCTGGTCGTCATTGCCGGCCATGGCGCCAAGGTCGTCAACAACCCGCATGCCAGCGCACTGCATTGCGGCGCCTGCGGCGGCTATTCGGGCGAAGTGAACGCGCGGCTGCTGGCGTCGCTGCTCAACGACAAAGAAGTGCGCGCCGGTCTTTCCGAGCACGGCATCGTCATTCCCGCGGACACGTTGTTCCTGGCCGCACTGCACGACACCACGACCGACGCAGTGACGCTCTTCACCGAAGACCATCCCTCCCCCGAGCATGCGCAGGATCTTGTCCAGGTGACGCAGTGGCTGGCCGCGGCCGGTGCGCTGGCACGCGGGGAGCGCGCCCTGCGCCTGCCTCGCGCCAATCGCGGCCAGGACATCGCACATCGCGCCCGCGACTGGGCCGAGATTCGCCCCGAATGGGCGCTTGCAGGATGCCAGGCCTTTATCGCCGCGCCGCGCTCGCGCAGCGCCGGCCGCGACCTGGCGGGACGTGCCTTCCTCCACGACTACGACTGGCGGTGCGACGAAGGCTTCGGCGTGCTGGAGTTGATCCTGACAGCACCGGTGGTCGTCGCCAGCTGGATCAGCCTGCAGTACTACGGATCGACCGTCGCACCGGAGAGTTTCGGCGCCGGCAACAAGCTGCTGCATAACGTCACCGGCGGCATCGGTGTGGTCGAAGGCAACGGCGGCATCCTGCGCACTGGGCTGCCCTGGCAGTCGGTGCATGACGGCGAACGGTTGATCCATGAACCACTGCGGCTCTCAGTGCTGATCGAGGCACCACCGGAAGCCATCGCCGTGATTCTCGAACGGCACCCGCAGGTGCGCGCCCTGTTCGACAACCGCTGGTTGCACCTCTTCGCCCTGGACGACGAAGGCCGCATGGCACGTCGTTATATCGGCAACCTGCAGTGGGAGACGTGTTTCGGTGATGCGTCTTCTGAAAGCAAGCGCACGCCCACCGCTGCGTAAAGCGCCTTCTTGCCCAGCCAGCGCCCTCTGCTCTTCAATGGCGAGGGCGAACCTAAGATCTACTACCGAACTCGGAGAAACGCCGCCCGATCAGCTCATCGGTGCGGCGATTTCGATCGCCAAACGCGTGGGTCAGACAGACCGGTTGTCACTCCCACTCGATTATCCATAATCACAAAATCGTGTTAAATATCAATGACTTAAAATAAGGCGTCCAACTAATGCCATGAATAATGCCATGCTCATCTCAAGAGGATGAACACTGCCTTCGCTGTTGACGGGCAATGGCCTGCTCCAGAGTCTCCCCGGGCTGCCATCCGTACAGGTCGCGGACGCTCTTCGTTCTGGCATGGCCGGGGGGCTTGAACTCGTAGCCGGCAGCAGCCATCTCGGCGGCCATGTCATCGGTGATGAAGAACGGTTCGTTTTCTTCGTGCAGTTTCATGCTGACACCATAGCGACGTTCTAAAACCAGAAGTCTATCCACCTCCGTCCCAGCCGATCGGTCAAGATCTTCCGGCCGGCTCCAGCACACTGGGACGCGCCACAATAGCCTTGAACAGATTGCCAGCCCGATCATCGATGAGTTCGATCTGCGGCCATGCCCGCAGTGAGCGCAGCAGGCCGCTACCCAATCCGCGATAAGGCAGGAGCTTGGCGGCAAAGGACGCCAGGATGGGGTTGCGCATATTTGAGTTGCCGGCCTTGATGTTCGCGATCGTCAGGTTGTTAGGTAGGTGGCCGGGGCTGATGATTTCGACCCGATCCGCAAACACCAGTACGCGGATCGGCGCACTGACGAAGTAGTCGCGGTGAATGAGGGCGTTGGCGACCAGCTCTTCCCAGACGATGCGGGGAATCTCAGGCTGCCCCTGGGAGTTGAAGCCCTGCTCGCCCTGCGCAGCGCGGGTGTTGGCGACAATAAAGCCCAGCGTCTGCTGGAACACGTCAGCCAGCTTGCCGACGATGTCGCGGCTGTCAATGTAGCGTTCGTCTTCAATCTGGGTGCCGACAAAGGCGACGGCCTTGACGATGAAGGCGGGTAGCGCGTAGTGCGGTGATTTGGCGAATAGCAGACCGCCCGCCACGTTGAGCTGCCCCTGGTTCATCAGGTTCATGTTGGTCAGCAACTGCGGCAACGGCTGGTTATGCTGGGCGAGCGGCTCACCGAATTGCTGCACGAAGAAGGCTTCGAAATATGGCATGTCCACATCGCCCGCGCTCAAGCCCGCCACGGGCGTTTCGTCGGCGTGCACCAAGCCCGCCTGCTGGAACAGGCGCTGCAATTCCTCGCGCGAGGTCGCGCGGCGCTTGTCCGAGCCATTCTTCACCCAAATCGCGCCGTTCTTGTCCATGTAGGGCTTGTTGACGCCTTCAGCAATGGACAGCACTAGCACCGTGCCTGCCGGGTGAGCCACGTTTTCCGTGAGCGGGTTCACGGCGGGACGCACGACCTGTGAGGCCACGTTGGCGATGAGCATGTTGAGACGAGCAACGTCAGCGCCGGATAGGCCGCGCACCGAACCGTCGTCGTTCACCCCAATGAAGATGCGACCACCAGCGGTGTTGCTGAAGGCAACAATCTCCGCTGCCAAGGCGTCAGCATTGTTCATGTCCGTCTTGAACTGCTGCCGACTGTCCTCGCCCCGGCTGAGCAGGTCGATCAGCTCTGTGGTTTCCATAGGTTGTAGACCTCTTTGCGACGGTTGAAGGCTTCCTGGCCTCCTTCCATGATGTTGATGATGGCGTCCTGCACCGGACGGGCGTCGATGCTGCCGCTTCGCGTGGCGACCTTTTCGTCCTGGTATTGGCAGGCGTGCACCTGTTCCGCGTCACCCAGCACCGGGAAGTTGGCGTTGTGGGTGGCGAAGATGAATTGGGCGTGAGGCTTCATTTCCCGTAGCAGCTTGATCACATCGTCGTAGATGGTCTGGTTGTCCAGATCGTCTTCCGGTTGGTCGATGATGATCACGTCGTTCTGGCGTTGGCTGAGCACGTACAGCAACAGCGCCGAAGCGCGCTGCCCGAGAGAGTGGTGCTTCAACTCTTTGCCGCGATAGCGGATGACGAAGCGGTTGGGCACCTGCCAGGTGACGAACTCGGTCAGATTCTGCATGAAGGTCCTTTCGAAGACCTCGGGGGTGCTGCCGGCCTTCGCCAAGGCTCCCGGCAGAGCACGCAGTAGGCCGCCGAAATCTGGATAGTCCTCCATCACTGTGCGCAGCGTGGTTTCGCGGATGTTGCTGCCCTTAAAGAGCTGCTGCATGAAGCTGATGGCGGCTTCCTTGTCACCCTTGAAGTCCGCTTCGATCTGCAGGGCGGTGTGGCCAGCGTTCACGCGGTCCAGCTCTACCTTGATTGTGTTGAACTCGCTCAGCCATAGTTCATTGAGTTTGTCGATCTCGGCAAACAGCGCGTCGCGAATGCTAGTCTGCTGTGATTCCTGCTTGGCCAGCGCCTGAAGCATTTGCTCCGCCTTGGTTTTGCGCTGCTGCTGGGCCAGGAAGTCATCCGGCTGGATGGCAGTCATGCCGGTTTGTTTGAGCTCCTGAGCCAGTTGGCGCTCGACTTGTGCGAACTCCTCCTGAAGGCTCCTGCTTGCGCCTTCAAATTCGCCCTGTTTGGTCTTGAGGCGAGCTGCAATGACGTTCGCTTCTCGCTCGATGTGCTTGAGCTGATCGACCTTGGCAACGAGGTTGGAGAACTCGGCGTAGTAGGCCGTGAAGAAATCCGGGTTCTGCTTGGAAACGTAGCTCGTTGCGTTCCGCAGCTCGTCCTCATGCTCGGCAATCAGACTTCCTAGAGCGAGGATGAAGCTGTCTGCCCGCTCCATCATGCGCGCGAGCGCTGTGGCGTCCTGCTGGAAGCCAAGTCGCTTTTGGAGCTTATCGGCAACACCGTGCTCCGCGAACTTGGTCAGACGGAAGTTGGCATCATTTAGTTGGGTCTCGAAGTCGCGCTTGAGTTCGGCCGTGTTGCTGAGCTTGAGCCAGCGCTGAGCAGCGTCACGCACGCGCTGGCGTTGAACCTCTATTTCGTCACGCAGCACACGCAGCTTATCGCCAACCAGCTTTTCCACCAGATCGGTCTCGAAGCCTTCGCCGGTGCTGGAAAGATCCTTCTGGCCGAAGTAGATCGGACGGCGCAGTACGGTCTCCCGGATCGACACGCCGGGTTGCAACTTGCCGCCCAAATAGACATTCGGGGCTTCGCGGAAGATGCGGGAGATGGTGAATTCCTGTCCGTACACGTCACATGCTGTCAGCGTCACCTTGCCGCCGCTGCCAAGGGTATGGCGGATCAACTCATCCTTGTACTTGGTGTCCTGCGCCTTCTCGCCGCGTGGAATGTCGAGGGCGTAGCGCACTGCCTCCAGGATGGATGATTTGCCGCTGCCCCGGATGCCGATCAACGTGTTGAGTTCGGAAGAGAAATGCAACACCTGCCCGTCGAGAATGCCGCCGTCGAAGCGGATGCTGCGGATGTGCGACGCTTGATGTTTTGGCGGCTCCATGGCTACCCGCCCAGCCGGATCGCTCAAGGCAAACTTGACCGCCTCGAAGGACAGTTCGCCCAGCTTCAGGTAGCTGGCTTTGCCTCGACCGATTTCATCGACACTCTTGGGGTCGCTGCCTTCCAGTTCGGCGGGGTACCAGTTCTGTAGCCAGCTTTGAATCTTGGTGCGGCAGGGTTTGTCTTTGCCTGCGCCGTCGTGCGTGCGTACCTTCTGAAAAGCCAGCGTTCTGCGTCGGAAGAACTCGTTTTGCCCCAACTCAGTCAGCCGGCCGCCATCCAGCTCCGCCCACAGGCCACTCGGGGCTTCGACATGGGCAAAGACAAGAAAGAAGTCCCGGTGATAGCCTTCCAGCTTCTTGATGGTCTCCAGAAGCGACCATGAAGTGCGCCCGTTCTCCTGCTCGTACTGCGCGGGCGTTTTGCCTTCGAATGCGCTGGTCAGGAAGGGGTTGATGTAATTGTGTTCATCGATCCATTCGTCGGAGAACACAACAAGCGTGTGGATGCCATTAGCCCCGTCATTGACCGACAACTCGACGCCTGGCAGCAGCGCAATACCCTTCTTCTGGGCCGTCTTGCGCAGTGCTTTGAATTCTTCGAAGTCGAACTTGTTGTGGTTGGTGATGACGCCCAATCGGATGCCCGCTTTCTCCAACGCATCCACATAGTTGCTGTTGTAGAAGTTGTCATCGCCCGTGAACTTGAATTCACGGTCCGCTCGGGTATGCAGATGAAAGTCAGCGCGGACCCACTGCGCCCCTTCTGCAAAGACCATGGATCGAGCCTCTGACTGCTTCGGTCGCAGACTTTCCATCATGGTTCATCCTTATAGTGAGTCCGCGCGTAGCCCACCAGTCGAGCGGTCTTCGGGTCATAGATAAACTCGGTAATCGATCCGTCTCGAATGCGCTGAACCGCCTCGTCGATCACATGAAGTGGCACTAGGAACCATTCCTCAGGCTGCACAGGGTGACCGAAGCGGTCGTTGATGGTGATGTTCAACCGCGCGGGCGCGAACAGTCTGTGGAACAGGTTCTCCATCCGGGTGCGGTTGATGCCCGCGAGCTTGTAGGTCGCCACCACTTCGACCTTCGCCAGCAGGTAGGTGGAGTCATGTTCGGCGTTGGCAATGCGCGTCTCCACCCTGCCCCCGGTCACGCCCACCTTGTGAATGATGTCGCGGTGCTGCGCGACATAGGGATGATCGGAGAGGGAGCGCAGGACGTAGATCGTGCCGCTTTCGACATCATCGGCCTCAAGCTCGCCGCCGAAGGAGAGTTGTCCACTATCGGGCGAGGCCAGCCGCCGCGCGGCGGGGTCGTTGTAGAACGCTCGCTGGAGCGAGCGCAGCAGCAGATTGCTTTCGGTGCCGTTGGAGAAGATGAGGCGCAGGCGGCGGTCCACTTCCCCGGCGGTGGTTTTCAGCGGCTCGCCGACCTCGGCAACGAAGAGCGTGATGCCATCGAGAACGAAAAAGTCCCCGGCCTCAATCGCGCGGCGGCCCGCCTCTATGGGCTGGGACTGGCGCAAGCCGGTCTTGACTTCCTTCGCTACGCGCTCGAACAGTGGCTTGAACGCCTCGAAGTCTTCGCAAGGCTTGCGATCCGCGATCTCCTCGGCGGCGCGCTTGTCGGCGCTGGTGCGGACATGGCGTAGAACCGTGATGTCGTCCGCGTCCGCTACGCCCGCCAGCTCGGCGGCCAGGTCGTCGATGTCGATGGCCTCATCCGCCGAAGCGGCAACGGTAGGCGCCCCGGCAAGCAAGCCCTGATGGTCCAGCGACTCCAGCAGGGCGCGGCAGTCCGGGAGCGCGCGCAAACGGTCCAGACGCACGGCGTAAAGGCGCTCGAATATGTCGCGGTCTTCACCGTGTTGCGGCGCACGGCCGTGCTTTTCGGTGAAGCGTTGGATTTCCTCGAAGCCCGCTATGACGCGCTCCTCATTGGCCGGCCGTCCGCCCTTCTTCTCACGCGGTGCGAACTCGGCAAGCTCCGCAGCGAGTTCGTCAAGATCGGAGTTACTCATAGCGTCCCTCCGCCTTGAAGCGCCGCGCCTTCGGCCATGCGTCGCTCCCAGGCATCCTGGGAATCGAGCGCCGGAATGCGGCCGCGCTCCTTCTTGAACTGAACGGCGCGAACGGCCATCTCCTTCGCCTCGTCCGGCGTCAGGCTCGTGCGCTTGGCCGAGATGGCCGCCGCGACCTGCTTCAAGCTGTCCTCGCTCATGGTCTTGGCGAGGATGGCGTAGGCTTCGCCAAAGGGGTTGATGCGGCCGATCAGGTCAATGTCCAGCTCGCGCACGTCCATCGCGAACCGGCGCACGCCGTCGATCAGCGCGGTGTTGGGTGATCCATCGCTCTCGCCTTCGGTGACAAGCCGCTTGGCTTGTTGCGTGAGGTTGAGGGCGGCGATGGCATGCTGGCGCACGGCCTCCTGATCTTCGGCGTCAAGCTCGGGATACTTGTCCTTGATGATCTTGCCCATGCGAACCTGCGTCAGCTCCTCGGGCACCAACTCCTCATCGAACAGGCCGCGCTCAATGGTGGGCTTGTCCTGCACGAAGGCCGCGATGACTTCGTTCAGGTCTTCCTGACAGATTCGCGCCGCCTCCTTGCTCTTGGGCTCGGCGATGCCCTTGATCTCGATTTGGTACGCCCCTGTCTGCTCATTGACGCCGACATTGCAGCGGTCCGAGTCGTAGCCACCCTCGCCGTAGTTAAAACCCGGCGTCGGGCCGCTGTCGGGGTTCTTGGGCTTGAACTCGAAGCGTGGAGCAAGAACCTGCTCCATCAGCAGGCTTGCCGCGATGGCCTTCAACGTATCGTTGACGGCCTCGGTGACAGCTTCCTCGGCTGCATCCGGCTCGGCGATCAGGTTGGTGAACCTCGCGCGGGTCTTGCCGGGCGCGTCGCGGGTAGCTCGGCCGATGATCTGCACGATCTCGGTCAGGCTGGCACGGTAGCCCACGGTCAGCGCATGTTCGCACCAAATCCAATCGAAGCCTTCCTTCGCCATGCCCAGCGCGATAATGATGTCCACATGGTCGCGGTTGTTCTTCTGCGCCGCGTCTTTGAGCGCGGCGGACACGCGGTCGCGCTTGGCGGCATCGTCATCGACGAGATCGGCGATCCGTAGCATGCGGCCATCGGGACGCTTGACGAGCTGGAAGCCGGTGGCGGCGTCGATGCCCTGCCACTCCCCCAGTGCCTCGATGATGTGTTCCACCTCGCGCATCTTGTCCTTCGTGCTCTCGCGCGAATTGACATTCGGGATGTGAATGATGGTCTTCTCGGCGGGATCGAGGACATTGAGGATGTCATCAACGTAAGACCCGCTGTAGAAGAAGTAGCCGATGTCGAGTTGCTTGAGGTACTCGTAGCCGTTGAGCTGCTCGTAGTAGGTGTAGGTGACGGTATCGAACTTCGACTCATCCTGCGGTGCGAGCACGGCCTCGGCGTCGCCACGAAAGTAGGAGCCGGTCATGGCAACGATGTGCGTCTTGCCCCGCGCGAAGAACTGCCCCAGGTGCAAGCCGAGCTTGTTGTCCGGGTTGGCCGAAACGTGGTGGAACTCATCGACCGCGATCAGTCGGTCGTCGAACGCCTCCACGCCGTAGGCATCGACCGCGAAGCGGAAAGTCGCATGGGTGCAGACCAGTACCTTGTCGTCACCTTCGAGGAATGCGCCGAGAGACTTGACCTTGCCACCGTTGTCGTTACCTGGCGCGTTGCACAGGTTCCACTTGGGTTCGACCTGCCAGTCGGACCAGAAGCCGTACTTCGACAGCGGCTCGTCGTTGAAGCTGGCACCGATGGACTTCTCCGGCACAACGATAATGGTCTGCTTGACGCCCTGGTTCCTGAGCTTGTCGAGTGCCACGAACATCAGCGCACGACTCTTGCCCGATGCCGGCGGTGACTTGATGAGCAAGTATTGCTCACCCCGCTTCTCGTAGGCCCGCTCCTGCATGGGTCGCATCCCAAGAGCATTGGCCTTGGTCGATGCGCCGTTGCGGGCGTAGGTGACAGAAACGGAGGGTACGGACTTGATCTTGTCGCTCATGCGTTGGCTCCCGCTTTGCGTTTCTTGCCCTTGGCCGGTGCAGCCGAAGCGGTCATCTTGGTGTAGAGGTCGAACAGCTTCTCAAGCCGCTCGGTGTCGTTCTTGAAGCGACGGCCGATGTAGATTCGCTCCAGCACTTCATCGTTGCGATCATGCGCCGCCCGCAGGTCGGCGGGCATGTTCTCAGGGTCGTACATGTCCGCGATGGTCGCAGGGAAGTGATGCTCCCGAGCCAGCAGGATGTCCTCCGCGCAGCGCGTGAGATCGGCCTTGTTCTTGTCAGTCAGCGTCGGTACGGGGAACGTGTTCCAGCCGATGGTGTTGGAGTAACGGTAGCGTGTTTCCAGCTTTCCGCAGACGGTGGCGATCCAGACCAAATGCAGACGGCTGGCGATGAACGCCATGTTCCATAGAGGGGCGTCGTAGAGGGCGAATGCGAGGTCGCTAACAATGGTGTCTGCGGTCACGAAACCCACGGGCAGATATTCGCGTGATTCGGAAGAAACTTTAGGAACAACGATTGCAGTTTCCTTGGCGGTTCCAGCAATTTGCACGAACCGATGCGGCTTCTTTGCGAAACCGCGCGTGGATTCAGCCGGCGAATTGCTGCGGTTTTCCACCACCAATTTCAACCGTTGCGCGATGAACTCGCTTGCGTTTGCTGCATCAACTTCATCATCCTCAATCCAGAAACAGTATCGGAGTTTGCCGTTGATCAATTCTTCTGAGCCGATAAAGCGTTTGATGAAAGGACGCGCCACCGCATCGTCGGCCATGACCTTTCTCGCCAAACCTGTGTCCATCAACAAGTTGCCACCATCGCGCGGCATGTTTCCAAACAGCATGACGGATTGCTCGCCAATCGAATCGTTGGCTTTTTGAACATAGGCTAAGCTATCAGGTACGAGATAGGGACCGATGGCAGTGCATTGCTTGAGCATGTCATCCTGATACAACCGTTTAGGCTGATTGGATTTTTTTCCCAAGCCGATGACTACGACGGTCACACCCGCATTGTGAGCAGCCAGATTGGCCCACTTAAACGAGGTGTGAGCGAAACGGATTTCACATCCGCGCTCAAAAGCGGCAGGCCATACCTCGCTGGCTTGCTGTCCTTGGCAAACGCTGTTGGTTGCAACGAAAGCAGCGACGGCATCCGGCACCTTGTCTGCGTAATCGAAAAAACGTGCAAACCAACCAGTCACGAAGTCGGTAGTCTTCGCCAGCTTGGGGTGCTTGGCCCAAGCATTCGCCAAATCAGCTTTCTGCTCGTCGCTTTGCCATTTGCTGCCCCTGTATGGCGGGTTCCCGCAGATGTACGTTTCCCCACCTTCATTCTGGAAGTCGATCTCAGCCTGGTCGAGCGGCGTCTCGAACAGATCATCCCCCTGCAACTTCACGTCAGTACCGGTGGGCGGACACACGCTCAACCAGTCCAGCCGGAGCGCGTTGCCGCAGGTAATCCAGTTCTCGTTGCGCAGGGGCAGGAACTCGGCCAGCGCCAGCTTTTGCCCTCGGTACAGCACGTCGCACTGGTACTCGGCGATGACCAGCGCAAGGCGGGCGATCTCCGCCGGAAAGTCGCGCAGTTCGATCCCGCGAAAGTTGGTGAGCGGGATTCCTGATGCACGATCCGGCTCGCCGCGCCGCTGGTTGATCTCGGCCTCGATAGCGCGCATTTCCTTGTAGGCGATGACCAGGAAGTTGCCCGAACCGCAGGCCGGGTCGAAGACCCTGATCTTGGCGATGCGCTTGCGTAGGTTGAGCAACATGCGGGCGTTATCGCCCGCTTCCTCCAGCTTCTCCCGCAGGTCGTCAAGAAACAGCGGATTCAGCACCTTCAGGATGTTGGGGACGCTGGTGTAGTGCATCCCCAGCTCACCGCGCTCCTCGTCCTCGGCGACGGCCTGGATCATGGAGCCAAAGATGTCCGGGTTGATCTTGATCCAGTCCAACCCGCCAACGTGCAGCAGGTAGGACCGGGCGATCTTGCTGAATCGCGGCACCTCGTCGCCGCCGGAGAACAACTGCCCGTTGACGTAGGGGAAGTCTTCGGCCCATCGGGGAACCTTGGCTGCGGCCCGGTCCTCGCGCTTGGTGTTCATCGTGCGAAACAGCGTGGCGATGACTTCATGCGTGTTGGACGAGTCTTTGGCGCTCATCTGAGCGATGGTTTCGGTGAAGCGCCCTTTGCCGACGAAGATGTCGGTGTCCTCGGCGAAGAAGCAGAAAATCAGCCGCGCCATGAGCTTGTTCATGTCGTGCCGACGCTCCGCCGTGCCCCATTCCGGGTTGTCCTTCAGCAGTTCGACGTACAGGCGATTCAGGCGGCTGGTGGCCCGGATGTCGAAGGCGTTCTCGCTGATCTGGCGGACGGTGCTGATGCCCGCCAGCGGCAGGAAGAAGCCGAAGTGATCGGGAAAGTCTTTGAAGGCGCAGGCGACTGTCTCGCCGCTGGTCAGGTCTTCGGCCTCGAAGTCCGTGCCGTCCGTAGCAAGGATGAACTTCGCCTTGGCCTTGGCCGTCGCAGGGCTGGCCTTGAGGGCGGCCAGCGTCTGCGTGACCCGCCCTGCGTCGCAGGTCAGGATGTGGATGTTGCTGGTCTGGAGAACACCGCCAAGATCGGACTTGTTCGACGCTCCCGCGCGCAGGCGTTTGATGGTGGTCGGCTTGTTGCCAAAGGCTTCGAGGAAGGCGTAGGGGAACTCTGCGGGGTCAAAGGGCCGCTCCGCAAGGTCGGTGATGGCCTGTTCGATTTCTACGGCGTTCATGGGCGTGCAGCCCCCTCTCGGGGCGAGGCCGCCTGGTTGCTATCGTTTTTCGGGGCGCTCATGTCTTGTCCTGCGTTTTCTCGGCTATTTGCGCGGCAATCCAGCGATCCAACTCGCTGCGACGAAACCGCCAGGTGCCGCCCAGCTTGAATCCCGGTATCTCCCCCTGCTGAGCCAGCCGGTAAACGGTCTTCTTCCCCGCCTTGAGGTAGACCGCCACTTCATCCAGCGTGAGGATTTCGCTATCAGGTTGGTTCATGTCAGGCGGCTCGCTTGGTGTCTCACGGCGAAGTTTTCCAAAGTTTGGCCAAGTTTACCATCTGATCCACCCAAATGAACCCCGAATCTCATGTGCGCAAAGCCATAGATTCGGCCGGCGCCATGCGTTGCGGCAGGCTCGCGGCACCAGCTCGATGGCAAGGCCATGTGCTTTAGCCACCAGGTCGTAGATGGTTTACGCCAAGAAGGTGGTCGGCGTGTCTTTTTCCGGGGAAAACACGCAACGTAGTACCCTTTGGCCTTCACAGCCGTGCTCTCTGTGGCCTCATCTGGATGAGACGGGCTAGGCAAATCAGCGTGAGGTGTGCGATGGGCAGGAAGGAAACCGAGGAAGCAATTGCAGACAGCCGCGCCGGCCGTGTCTCGGGGCGGTTCGCCACAGTCGCCGAGTTGCTGGCCGACCTGAACGCTGACGACACCCCGAACATTCAGCAGGGCAGCGCCAACGTCTATGCCGACCTGGGCTATCCCGACGCCGGCGAAATGCTGGTAAAGACCCGACTCGTCACCAAGATCGGCGAAGCCATCAAGGCGCGACAGTTGTCAGCCGAGCAAGCGGCTACGCTTCTCGGATTGACGCCGGCCGCGCTGCACGAGCTGCTGACCGGCCGCTTTCGCTCGCAATCGGTCAACGACCTAGAGCGCCTGGCATCCATGCTTGATGAGGCCAGCCGATGACAGGTTCGAAGAACCTGGAGAACTGGCTGCATGAGAAGGTCGGCCCGGCCTATGACGCCTTGAAGGCCGACCCGGCCCGCGCCGTCACGCCTGGCCAGGTGCGCTACACCCTGGCCGAGCTGCTGGCCGAGGCCGAAGCCGCCGGCGTGTATCCACTGCCACCGGAACAACGCGAATGGGTAGATGCGCCGGCCGTTGGCCGTGAGCTGACGCCTTTCGACCCGGCCGAGACGCTGACCTCGGCCGAGGCGATCAGCACCTTCCTGGCCGAAGCCGAGGCCACAGCCGACCCGGCCTATATCGAACACGCACAGGCCGTCGCAGCGCGGGCGAAGGCCATGCACGGCATCGAGTAGGAGAGCTGGCCAGCATCGCCATTCCTGGCGGTGCTGCAGCTCGACGTGCGCCGTTCTGGTGCGCTGGATCTCATCGCTAGAAACGACGATGCGAGATCCACGCCAAGGGAGAAGGCCAGAGCGGCCGTTATCGTCCGATCTGGCGATGCTCGAGCACGCCACCGCACATCGTCACCTTTGACGATGCAGGCCCGGAAATGACAAGGGCGGCAAATGGCCGCCCTTGCTGCTCCTGGTGCGCGTGCCTACGCGGCGCCGAGTGACTGCCGCACCGCGTCCAGGGCCTCGCGAAAGTCGGCAGGTGTCGCCTGGCCCGTCTCGGCCTGGTAAAACACGACCATGAAAGCGTTCGCCACGGCCTCGGCGAGCGGCCCGAGCTGCCGCGCCGCGTCCTGGTCTAGCCAGTCGAGCGCGGCGAGTTGCACGGCTGCATGATGAACGGCCTGCGTTGCATTGGTAGGATTCAGGGTTGCCATGATTCACCTCTCTAACAGGTGGGTTGTGGAAGTGTCGGCCGGCCCCACGCCGGCCGACGCGCTTATCGGCTGCCGGTGCCGTAGAAGCCGGCGGCCTCGGCCAGCGGCGTACTTCTCGCGCTGCTGCCGTAGCTGCTGACGTTGCCGCCCGACCTGGCCGCCAGCTTGGTGGCCTCAAGGACGGGCGGAGCAGGTCGATCAACAAAGGCCGCAACTTCTGCCGCCGGGTCTGCATCAGACGATTGATCGTCGACCGGCTCAGCCACAACCGCCTGCGTCTGGCGCTGTTCGGCAGCGGCAAGGTCCAGGCAGTCGAAAAATCCTCTCGGCGTCATCGTCATACCTCCTTGTCGCGGTTGGCGAACGCGGCCACTTCATCATCAGGATCAGCAGCAGCCGAATCGACCCCTGCCAGGCTGTTGCCGCCGAAGCTGGACACATCCTCGACCGCCTGGTCTGTCTGGCTGCTCGCCCGGATCGCGGCGGCGATCTTCCCGCCGGTGGTGTCGGCGATGCGTTCGGCGGCGGCGTCGCGGATGCTGGCCGCCTTGGCCTTCGCAACGTCGCCAATGCCTTGCGCCAGGTTCGCAGCCGTCGCAGCGACAAGGCCTCCCGCACCTCGGCCGGCTTGGCCGCCGGCGTCGCTGCCGCCGCCATCACCGCTACCCTTCGAGCTGGAGCCGGCTTTGTCGCCGCCCCTCGATTCGCCGCCGCTGCTGCCCGAACTGCTGGAGCTTCCAGAGCTGTAAAAGCCGGCCGCCTGGCCGAGCGGCGTACTTGTGCCGGCACTGGAACCGCCGCCACCAAAGCCCGCCGCCTGCGCGAACGATCCAGCATCGGAATCACCGCCAGCACCACCACCAAACATGGGCACTCCGCCCGATTCGCCACCGGCGCTAGCCCCTGCTTTCTCGAACGCCGCCTTAATCGCCGACATGCCGCCGGCGGCCGAGGCCGCACCGCCCATCACGGCCGCGCCAGCCACGCTGGCCGCTCCGGCGGCCATACTCGCCGCGCCCATAGCCGCACCGATGGCGGCACCTGCACCGAAGTTGCCAATGCCGCCAGCGCCACCGATCCCCGGGCCGGTAATGATGCCGGCGACAAGCGGGGGCACACGATTGACCAGCATGAGCAACGCCACGCAGAAAACCAGCATCACGCCCAGCTCTTCAAAGTTCAGGGTGCCGGTGTTCATCCTGGCGTAGAAGCTGGAAAGCAGGTCGTTCCCGATGCCGACCAGGAGCACCATCGTCATGATCTGCACGGCCACGCCCAGCACGGTCTTGTAGTAGTTGATCGCCATGTCGGAAGTCCAACGGCTTCCACCGAAGCCGAGGAAGAAGATTCCGGCGTACATCAGCAGCCAGCCCGATACGAGCAGCAGCAACATATTCACGGCGACAACAGCCAGCAGGATCAGGATGCCGACGCTCAAGGCCACGCCGGTGAAGCTATCCACGGGCGACCAGATCGACGAGTTCGTGAATGCCTGTTTCAAGATCATGAAGCCAATATCCACGATGCCCGAGGGTGTCACCGATGCCACCCCGGACGCCTGCTCACCAAGCCGGGCCAGTGACTGGATGATCGAGTTGCCGAAGGTCGGGCCATAGCGCAACAGCCAGAGGAAGAAGCCGAAGAACAGGATGAACCTGATGAACTCGGCGAAGAACTCGCCAATGTCGGCCTTGCGCAGCGCCATGAAGCCGAACGTGAAAACCAGCGAGATCGTGCCCAGCGTCCAGAACAGGAACATCGCGGCATTCATCACCACCGTCTGCCAGGACGTGGCCCGCGTGGCGAACTCCGTCACCACCTGGTCAAGCATCCCCTGGTTGGTGAGCTGGGCCGATGCGGCGGTGGAGTAGAGCGCGATGGCGACGCCGATCAGCGCCGCCTTGTGCAGTGCTTTCATGGCTTCACCTCCTTCTGGTCTTTCGGGTCGGCCAGTTCGAGCCAGTTCATCGGCTTCTCGGTCGGCGCGATGCCGCCGGCGGCCGGCGACCGGCGCGAGCACAGCCCGGCGAATTTCTCGCGCGTGGCCCTATCCTCGATCTTCGTGATCGCCTCAATCTGGCAATTGGTGTCATTGACCTCGGGCATGGGCGGGATGGCTGGCTTGTTGTCGCAACCAGCCACCAGCACCACCACGAGGCCGGCAAGCAGCATCGTTTTCTTCATGGTGCAGGGCCTCCGTCAGCGGGTCAGTTCGAGCCAGTTTCTTGGGTTGGCCGTGCGCTCGATCCTGGATTCCCTGGAAGTCGCGCCGGCGGCCTGTTGTTGCGCCTCGACGTCGGCCTGCGCCTGCATCCTGGCGGTCGCGGCGTTCTGCTGTGCGATCAGCAGGCCACGGATTTGCAGGAGCTGGTTTGCCTGGTTGGCGGCGAGCTGGTTGGCGTAGCCGATGGCCTGCATCTGCCCGGTCG
The DNA here is from genome assembly GCF_000277895.2 of Xanthomonas vasicola pv. musacearum NCPPB 4379. Taxonomy (NCBI): domain Bacteria; kingdom Pseudomonadati; phylum Pseudomonadota; class Gammaproteobacteria; order Lysobacterales; family Lysobacteraceae; genus Xanthomonas; species Xanthomonas vasicola. The sequence goes on from NZ_CP034655.1 coordinate 2,486,765, forward strand.
CGCCCTGCGCGGCGGACTGGAGCCGTTCGAGCTGGCGAGCATCGGCGGAAAGGTTGCGCTGCTGTTACTCCAGGCCCTTGAAAAGCGCGTCGTTCGCCTTCTTCTGACTCTCACTCGCCAGGCTGCGGTTTTGCTCCATCGCGGCGCGCTCGGCATCCGAGCACCCGGCGGCCGAGAAGCACGGCGAACCACGATAGTAGGCCACGTCCTGGAACTTGCCCAGGTAGTTGTCGAGACTGCCGAGCTGGTTCTTGTAGTAGTCCAGCGTGTTGACGGCATTCATCAGCCCGTTGATGGTGGACTGAGCCTGATCCCAGATATAGGCCGCCGGGGCCATCGTGTTTTGCAGCATGTTTTCGTACTGCTGCAATTGGGTCTGGTACTGCTCGATCTGCTTGAGCGTCTGCGCCACCGACTCGATGGCCGTCATGACGTTCTGCACCAGGTTGCCGCCGTCGATGACGGGGATGCCGGCCTGCGCCGGGGTGATGATGATGCTGCCGGCCAGGACGGCAGCGAGCGCGGTTTTAGCCGCTAAAAAACGGACGTGCTGCATGGTCGCAATCTCCATTCGATGAAAGAAAGGCAATGCCTTGACCAAGCTCGCGCTTGCCCACGGCAAGGTTTCATCGAAGAGCTACGCCACTAGCTAATCGGTATCGCCCTTGGCACTGAGGCCCGGACTTCGGTGATTCTGTTCTCGGCCCTTACGGCTGTCCCTGGCCCTATACATCCTCCCAAGGGTTGATGACATTCACGCCAGCCGCTTCATAGGGCGATGTGTCGCGCGATGCCACGATGAAGCCCCGCGAGGCTGCAACGGCCGCGATGTAGCCGTCTGGCGTCGGGAAGCCGCGCCCGCCGTTCTTGGCCGTCACGGCCAGGTCGGCATAGTGGCGCGCTGCATCCGTATCGAACGGCAAGACCCGATCCTTGAACAGTTCCAGCAGCTCGGTCAGAGCGCGGTCGAGCATGTTCTTGCGCTTGCCCGCCGGCAGCGCCCGGATGCCAAACAGCAACTCGGCCAGCGTGACGCTGGACAGGTACAAGGTTTCCGCCGCTTGGTCGTTCAGCCAGGCCCTCACGGCCGCGTCCGGCTCCGGCTTCATCGCCTCTGAAACGACGTTGGTATCCAGGACGATCATTCACTCGAAGCTCAACGGTTTGGCCGGCGTCTTGTCGCGCACGCTCTCGAACACGGCGAAATCCTCATTGGTCAGCCCGATCTTGCGGCCGATGGCGGCTAGGGCTTCACCCACACGCACGCGCTTCTCCGGCTTGACCACGGCCGCCAGAATCTCGCGCACCTCCGCTTCCGTACTGCGGCCATGTTGGGCCGCCCGCACGCGCAAAGCGCGATGCACGTCATCCGGCACATTCCTTACAGTCAGAATTGCCATAATTCAAAACCTCTCATTTGCTTTCCATGACTGCAATCATAGAACTATGCAGTCACCCATGCAAGTATCAAACGCCGCGCCCCTTCCTACCCTGGCGTTTCGCCTTCTTGGCTTCCATCTGCGCCCGTAGCCGCGCCTCGCGCTTCTCCAGCTCGGACGGTGCCAACTTCTGCATCTTGGCCACTGGCGGAGTCGGGATATGGGCGGCCTGAGTCAGCCGCTGGGCCCTACCCTCGATGTGCAGGCTGTCGAGCTGGCCAAGCGTGCACAGGCCGTGCCGGCGATGTGGCGGCGGTTCCTGGCCGACTGCCGACACACTCGGCCGGCGCTTGACCTGTGCCTTGGTGACCTCGGCCTGCCGCCGGCTCTCCAGGGCCGGATCGGCGAACGTGATGGGAAGCTGAGCATCCACGGCCGCCCGGATCACGGCGGCCTTGAACTCCACGCTGCCTCTGACGGTGATGCGCTCGCCGTAGCGTTCCATCGCTAGGCGCAGCGCTGCCACGACGCCGGCGCGGCCGGCCTGGCTGGATACGGCCAAGCGCTCGCCGTCATCGCGCACGGCCGAGCTGCCGGCGCGGTAGATGATCGTGCCCTTCTTCGTGATGTTGTCGATCGCCGGGGCATGGCCGGGCTTGGCGGGGCCGTTGCCCTGGATGGTGTCGCGTTTGAGGCCCTGGGCCGCCTCGCGGGCGCGCAGCGCATCGAGCGCCTGGCCGTCGCCGGCCTGGGCTTGGTGCTTGAGCCAGTCAGCCCAAGTGCGCCGGCTGTGCGCTTGGTAGATCGCCGTCCGCTCCTGGTCGTAGCGCTTGTGGATCGTCTCCAGATCGGTCCGCAGCGCGGCGCTGGCCTGGCTGTAAAGCAGCCGCTTGGTCAGCCGGCCGTCTGTCAGGTGTTTGATCGCCGCCCGTCTGGTGGTCGCCGCCTTCTTGGCGTTCTCGACGGCCCGAACCTTCCGGCGCTTCGCCTCCGTCAGCGCGCCGGCCCTGGTGGCCGTGAGGTGCTGCTGTGCCTCCTTGTACCGGGCGTACAGCTCGACGGTGTTCACGCGCAAGCGGATCGGGTCTTTCTGGTACTGCCGCTTCGCTTTGGTTCGTGTCTGCCGTTCGGGCGCAGCCTCGAACGGGCCAAGCCGGGCCTCCAGCTTCGGCTTGGAAAGGTCGCGCGCTAGGGTGCTCGCCTTGACCATCGTTCCGTCGCCGGCCTCGATCACCAGGCCGTTCGCACGCTCGCGCAGTTCCAGGCCGTTGTCGCGCATGACCTGGTGCAGCTCCTGCCAGGACTGCGCGCCCTTGATCTCGTCCAGGCATTCCCGCTTGATCCAGCCGACCAGGCTTTCCACGCCCGCGTGCCGCTCCATGTCGGCCGCCCTGCCCTCGGCACCGCGCTGGCGTGGTTCGTGGTTGTCCCGCTCCAGCCCGTAGTCGCGCTCCAGGGTCGTGCAAAGCTCGGCCAGCGCCCGATGCGAGTAGTACGGCTCGTGCATCGTGTTCCGGGTCGGGTGAATCTTGTTGATGGCGATGTGGATGTGCAGGTTGTCGGTGTCGTCGTGAACGGCACTGACGCGCTGGTGTTCGCCATAGCCCAGCCCGCCGCAGATTCGTTCCTCAATCGCCCGCAGGGTGTCAGCGCTGGGCTGCTCGCCGGCCCGGAAGCTGACGATCAGGTGATAGGTCTTGTCGCCCTTGGCCCGCGTGTTCGTGTGCTGGGTCGCCAGAACCTCCGTGATGGCGTCCTGCACGGACACGGCATCGCAGTTCGTGATCTGCACCTGGCCCAGCCGGTGATCCTTGCTCTGCGCGTCGGTGACGTAGTTCACCAGGCCGGCGAAGTCGGACTTGCCCAGCGAGCGCATGGGTACGTGCTTGGCGATCATCGGCCGGCCCCTGGCTTTTTAGCCGCTAAAAAGCTCAAGGCTCGGCCCTCGGCTGCACCACCGACTTCATGAGCCGGCTCATTTCGTCCTGGGTGGCTTCGATCCGGCCCAGCAGGGCAAGGATCGTGGCGTCACCGAAGCGGGCCGTGCGCGGGTCGTCGGTCAGCCATAGCTTGAGCAAGCCGCCCAGCCGGCCAAGGTCACCATTCACGCGCACCAGCTCGCGCACGTATTCGTAATCCATGACGCCCTTGATTTGGTAGCCCTGGCCCACGTCGCGCAGGTAGCGCGCCACGCTAACCCCGGCCCTTTTGGCGTTCGCCTCGATCAGTTCGCGCTCTTCAGGAAGGCAGTACACCTTGATGGGCGAGCTGCTCTTCCGCGTGACTCTCTTCTCGTCGTCCATTCGCTCTCCAGCCGGCGGTAGTCAGCAGCCTCGCAGAGCAGGATGCCCCGTTGAGCGCCCCCGGCGCGAATAAGGGGAAGTGAAGAAGGACAACCCGCTTGCGGGTGGGCCTACTTCACACATCCTGCCCGCAGTTCAGCCCCGAATCTCCCACGTACGGAAGTTGGAAAAGACCGCTATTTCTCTGCAATCGCTCTGTAACCGACATGGAACCGGGAGAATCGGCCTAAATCGGGAAGAAATCGGGGTGAAATCGAGTTCCAGTAGTGGGGAAATAGCGTTCTTTCCTTGCGGTCTCCGCTTGCTATCCACGCACTGAATACAAGGCCTTCCACGCTCTTTCCGCCCAGTGCGCGGCTGGCGCACGAGCCGCACAGCCAGTTGCCGTTCGATCTTTGTCGCCATGTCCGTAAACCTCCGTTATCAACTGAACTACTCCGAAGGTTACGGAGAGCCGGCCCGCACAACATTCCAATAATTGGCCGAAATGGTTGACATCGCGCCGATGACACAGGCACGCCTATCGAAACAGGGATGACAGACCATTAGGCATGGAAAGTTGAACGCCAAGAGGGAGAGGCCGGAAGAATCCCCGGCGCTCGGCCCCTCAAGTGTCAAAGAGCGGATTGCATCGTCAGAAGCGGCGATGCGAGATCGAGCACCGGGGTCCGTCATCGTCAGAACTGGCGATGGGGCCCCTCGGGGCATCGTCGGATGTGGCGATAGTCGACCGTGGCCCGGACATGACCAGCCCCGACGTCCCCCCGCCCTGAGTAGCGGCCGCGTTTAGAGTCCGGGGTTGATGATATCGGTGTTTGCCAGATGTTGGGCATAAGCGGACGGCGTCATGCCGCCAATTGCGTTCTTGGGTCGGTCCTCGTTGTATTCGCGTCGCCAGCGTTCGATCTCATTGCGTGCATGCAGCAGCGTTGGGAACCAGTGTTCGTTGAGGCATTCGTCGCGCAGCCGGCCGTTGAACGATTCGACGTAGGCGTTCTGGTTTGGTTTGCCCGGCTGGATGAGCCGTAGCTGCACACCCCGGTCATGCGCCCAGGCAACCATCGCTTTGCCGCAAAACTCCTTGCCGTTGTCGGTGCGGATCACCTGCGGCAGGCCGCGACTGTGTGCCAACCGATCCAGCACGCGCGCAACGCCGTGCCCGGAGATCGCGCGTTCCACCTCGATGGCGACCGCTTCGTGCGTTGCGTCGTCCACGATCACCAGACACTTGATCACTCGGCCGTCGGCGGAGCGGTCGAACACGAAGTCCATCGACCACACCTGGTTGGCCTGCGCTGGCCGCAGCAGCGGCTGACGCTCGCCAACCGGTACCTTCTTGCGCTTGCGGTGCCGCACTTGTAGCTGCTGCTCGCGATACAACCGCTCCACGCGCTTGTAGTTCACCAGGCGTCCTTCCTGTCGCAGCTTGAGATAGATCATCCCCACGCCGTAGCGGCGATGGCGATGCGCCAACGCAAGAATGCGCTCGCGCAGTTCGCCATTGCGGTCTTGGCGTGGGCAATAGCGCAGCGCGCTGGCGCTCATGCCAATCGCCGCCAAGGCACGACGCTCGCTAGCACCACGCCCGATCCACTCGCGCACCAGCGCACGACGCGCCGGTGCGCTCACCACTTTTTTCGCAACGCATCCTTGATCAGGTCATTCTCGAACAACTGCTCGGCCAGCAACCTCTTTAGCCGCGCGTTCTCGGCCTCAAGGTCCTTGAGCCGCTTGGCGTCGGGCACGCTCATGCCGCCGAACTTGCTGCGCCACAGATAGTACGAGGCCTCACTGAAGCCATGCCGCCGGCATAAGTCCTTGATCGCTATGCCCGCTTCGGCTTCGCGCAGGAAGCCGATGATCTGCTCTTCGGAAAAACGCTTCTTCACGTCCAATCTCCTTGGGGTAGGGAATTGGACTCCAAACTGAGGTGCTACTCAAAATTGGGGGGACGTCGCCTCCGTTATCAACTGAATTGCAACGAAGGTTACGTAGCACCCGGCTTGATTGAAGCCTATTTGTTGTCGATAATGGTTGACATGGACAGCGAAGAAGACGCGCAGAAACGCCTTGGCCCTTACTACATTGCCATCTGGGAAGGATGCGCCCCTGGCGTTTCTCAGGCTATCAAAGACTTTCGCGAACGCTGGAAGCCATACTCCATATCCTCGAGACGCTACCCTATCTGGCGACTGATCTACGAAGTGATCGACCCCGCCGTGGGCGCGTACTTGGCCACTCTACCGGCACGCTATTCTGGCTATGTCCCCGGCGCGGGAACAGGAGTCGGCGTCAGCGCAATCATTCGACTGGTCGGGTTTGATGCGATGGTTCGTATGCAACGGCAGTTGCTACGCCAGTTCATCAAGACGGAAGACAAGCAAACCGCCAGAGATCAACGCTTTGTTGCCTCGTTCGAATCATTGATCGACTTGGTTAGTGACTGCGGCCGAAAGCGTCCAAAGACCTCAACTGCCGTCAGGGGCGTCAGTCTCAATGCAGAACGTAAACACGGCTTTTGCGATCTCTGCGGAAATCTTTCGGAGTTTTCGGCCTTCATGGCCATAGTCGCCGAGGAGAAGGTCAATGATGTGGAGCTTGAAAACCGCAAGAAGCTTGAACTCAGCCATCAGTATTGCAACAAGCATCGTCCCAAACTTCCGAATGGCGAATGGAACCCTGTGTACAGACAAGCGAAGCGGTCGCTCAGTCAGTTTGAAGTCGAAGTAGCGAGGCTCAGCCGCCAATGCGCCAAGCCATCCTCACCACAGGCAGCGGCGTCGGGCGATCCGCTGGTAGATAGCTACTACTATCGGTATTTGCTGCACAAGGGAGCGCAGCCGACAGACAAAGCCGCGCTGCGCAATCTGGCCCGGTTGATGGTGGACAAAAAGCTGTCGGACACCAAGAAAAAAATGCTGGTTCTTCTACATTCCGGGTTCAATCAGTCAGTGATCGCAAGCAAGTTGCAAGGCCATGGACAAAAAACCCTGACCCGCCAAGCGGTATCTAAAGCACTGGCATCGATTTCCGAAGTATTTGACCTGAGGAAACCCAATAAGCACTTCGTTTTTTGACCCTCATCTTGTCAACCATAATAGCCAACAATTGATCCGACTCAACCTGCTTCGCCAGGCACCATCAGGCACATGTTCGCAAGTGACTGAAAGAGGCCAGGAGATGCAGGCAACGACAAGCAAGACGCTCATCAACCGCAAGAAGCTATTGGCGATGATCCCGCTGTCTGAGCGCACGATTTTCAACATGGAGCAGCGCGGGGAGTTCCCGCGCCGGATCGCACTCACCAGCCGAAACGTCGCCTGGGACTTGGCAGAGGTCGAGGAATGGATCGAGGCGCGCAAGTCATCGGGCACCCAGGCCATGCGGCCGGGCTTCATTCAGACGGTCGAAGCCGCCACTTTTTAGCAGCTAAAACGCCGCGCCCCTCATGTGTCAATGACACCCGAAGCCATACCTCGATGCTCGGGCGACACCGCTGAATTCGCTCTCCTCCTGACCTACGCCTTCGGCCGTTTCAGCGTCCATTCGTCGATCATGTCCGCCCAGTCCTGCAACATCGCCGTGCGCTGCTCGCGATACTCGGCCTTGTTGTAGACGGCTCTGACGCCCTTCTGTTCGTGGGCAAGGCACTTCTCGATCCAATCGGTGTTGTAGCCAGCTTCGTGCAGTAACGTGCTGGCCGTGCGCCGCAAGTCATGTGGCCCGAACTTAGCGAGCGACTTCCCTTCCTTCTGCGCCAGCCGATACGTCAGCGTCAGCACCTGGTTTAGCGTGGCGCTGCTCATGGGCAAGTCCGAGTCATACCGCGACGGCAACACGTAGTCCGATCCGCCAGCAAAGGTCTTGAGGGCAATGAAGATGTCCAGCGCCTGCCGGGACAGGAACACCAGGTGCGGATTGCGTCGCTTCATCCTCTCCTTCGGGATGGTCCAAAGCGCCTCGCTGAAGTTGATCTCGTTCCAGGTCGCGTTGGTCAGCTCGCTCTTGCGCACCATCGTCAGCAGCAACAACTTGGCGGCAGCCCGAATGGATGGCGTTGTGCCGATGCGCTCCATGTACTGATACATCAGACCGATCTCGTCGGGCGTCAGCGCACGGTCGCGCGGCTCGAACTTGGCGATAGTCGTCGGCCGCACCAGCTCTGCCGGGTTCTCGACCCTCTGGCCGCGCTCGATGGCCCAGCGAAAGACCTGCAACATCACCTCGCGAGCATGCACTGCGGTCGCCGGTGCACCGCGCTCCACGATGGCATCGGTCAGCGCCCGCAAGTCCTCGTGGGTGATCTCCACCAGCTTCTGGTTGCTGAATTTAGGCTTCAGCTCGCGCTCGTAGATCGAACGGCGCATGTCGCGGGTGGAGTCAGCCATCTGGTAGCCGCGCAGCCACTTTTCCGCCCACGCCCCGAACGTCTCCGCATCCTTGACGCGGGCCTTGTTCCGCGCCTTCTCTTTGGCCGGCGACTTCCCGGCCGCGATCATCTTCTTGGCCTCGCCCAACCGCTCGCGGGCTTCCGCAAGGGTGATGCCGCCAACGCCATAGCGGCCGAAGGTGATGGTCTCCTGCCGGCCGTGGATCGAGTAGTTGTAGCGGAACGAGATCGCCCCGGCGGGCGTGACGGCCACATAGAGGCCGTCACGGTCGTTTTCCTTGTAGAGCTTGTCCCTCGGCTTGAGGTTACGCAGCTTGGTATCGGTCAGCATGGTTCTCACCCTGATTCGGCTCAAATACCATGATCTGGAACCAGTCCATTCTGGCGTAAAAACGCAATAAAATCATTGCGTTAAGAAAGATAAATACCATGAGCACCAGAAAGTTGGCTACATGGTATCGATGGCATCTCATGGCATCGAAGCATTCAATGCCATTCATCGTGCCATGAAAAAACGGTGCTTGGCGATGCCAAAGATTGCCTGACAGTGCCGAACAAAATCACAAAAAAGCCCGCAATGACGCGGGCTTAGGAATGTTTTGGTGCCACTCAGTGCCAGCCGATGCCAGACGCCGGATCATTCCCATTCAATCGTCGCTGGCGGCTTGCCGGAGATGTCGTACACCACCCGCGAGACGCCGCGCAGTTCGTTGATGATGCGGTTGCTCACGGTGCCGAGGAAGTCGTACGGCAAATGCGCCCAATGCGCGGTCATGAAGTCGATGGTTTCCACCGCACGCAGCGCGATCACCCATTCGTAGGCACGCGCGTCGCCGACCACGCCCACTGACTTCACCGGCAGAAATATCGCGAACGCCTGGCTGGTCTTGTCGTACAGATCAGCCTTGCGCAGCTCATCGATAAAGATCGCATCGGCCTTGGCTAGCAGTTCGGCGTATTCGCGCTTCACTTCGCCCAGAATGCGCACGCCCAGGCCAGGGCCGGGGAACGGGTGGCGATAGACCATGGTGCGTGGCAGGCCGAGTTCGACACCGAGGCGGCGCACTTCGTCCTTGAACAATTCGCGCAACGGTTCGACCAGGCCCAGCTTCATGTGTTCCGGCAAGCCACCGACATTGTGATGGCTCTTGATCACGTGCGCTTTGCCGGTTTTACTGCCGGCCGATTCGATTACGTCCGGATAAATCGTGCCCTGCGCCAGCCATTTGGCATTGGCCAGCTTGTTGGATTCTTCGTCGAAGATATCCACGAACAGGTTGCCGATGATCTTGCGTTTGGCTTCCGGGTCGCTGACGCCTTCGAGCTTGGCGAAGTAGCGATCGGACGCATTGACGCGGATGACCTTGACGCCCATGTGCTCGGCGAACATCGCCATCACCTGGTCGCCTTCCTGCCAGCGTAGCAGGCCGGTATCGACGAACACGCAGGTCAGCTTGTCGCCGATCGCCTTGTGCAGCAGTGCGGCTACCACCGACGAATCGACGCCGCCGGACAGGCCCAGGATCACTTCGTCATCGCCCACCTGCGCACGCACACGTGCAATCTGGTCGTCGATGATATTGGCTGCGGTCCACAGCGTCTGACAGCCGCAGACATCGACCACGAAGCGACGCAGCAAGGTCTGGCCTTGCAAGGTATGCGTCACCTCCGGGTGGAACTGCACGCCGTACCAGCGCTTGTCTTCGTTGGACATCGCCGCGACCGGAATGCGGTCGGTCGTGGCGGTAACGGTGAAGCCCGGCGGCACCTGCGACACGTGGTCGCCATGGCTCATCCACACATTCAAACGCGCAACGCCGGCATGATCGGTGAGGCCGGCGAACAAGGCATCGGCCGCCACCACATCCACTTCGGCATGACCGAATTCGCGCTGATCTGCGGCTTCCGTCGCACCGCCCAACTGCGCGGCGAGTGTCTGCATGCCATAGCAGATGCCGAACACCGGCAGGCCACTATCGAACACTTCCTGCGGCGCCACCGGTGCGCCTGGCAACGTGGTCGATTCCGGGCCACCGGACAGGATGATGCCCTTGGCGCCGAAGCCGGCAATCTCCGACGGATCGTGATCCCACGCCCAGATCTCGCAATAGACCCCGATCTCGCGGATACGCCGCGCAATCAGCTGGGTGTACTGCGCGCCGAAATCGAGGATGAGGATCTTGTCGGTATGGATGTTGGTCATTGAAGGCCGGGAATCGAGAATCGGGATGAGGGAATCGCAACAGCAAACGCGGCGCCGACCGCTATCGGACGAGGGAGCGGCGGGCTCTTACGATTCCCGATTCGCAATTCCCCATTCCCGGTTATCCGGCGCGATAGTTCGGCGGCTCTTTGGTGATCTGCACGTCGTGCACGTGGCTTTCGCGCTGGCCGGCGCCGGTGATCTTGACGAACTTGGGCTTACTGCGCATGTCTTCGATGGTGGCGCAGCCCACGTAGCCCATGGTCGCGCGCAGGCCGCCGATGAGCTGATGGATGATGCCGCCGACCGGGCCGCGATACGGCACGCGCCCTTCAATGCCTTCTGGAACCAGCTTGTCGGCATCGGAAGCGTCCTGGAAATAGCGGTCCTTGGACCCCTTTTCCATCGCACCCAGGCTACCCATGCCGCGGTAGCTCTTGTAGCTGCGGCCCTGGAACAGTTCCACTTCGCCCGGCGCTTCTTCGGTACCGGCCAACAGGCCCCCGACCATCACCGTCGACGCACCCGCCACCAACGCCTTGCCGATGTCGCCGGAGTAGCGAATACCGCCATCGGCAATCAACGGAATGCGGTCCTGCAGCGCTTCGGCCACCATGTCCACCGCGGTGATCTGCGGCACGCCCACGCCAGCAACCACACGCGTGGTGCAGATCGACCCCGGACCCACGCCAACCTTGACCGCATCGGCGCCGGCATCCATCAACGCCAGCGCGGCATCGCCGGTGACGATGTTGCCGCCGATCACCTGCAACTGCGGATAGGTCTTCTTGACCCACGCCACCCGATCGATCACGCCCTGCGAATGGCCATGCGCGGTATCGACAATCACCACGTCCACGCCGGCTGCGGCAAGCAGCTCGATACGCTGTTCGGTATCGCCGCCCACGCCCACCGCCGCACCCACCAGCAAGCGCTTGGCGCTGTCCTTGGCGGCATTCGGGTTGTCGGTCTTCTTCTGGATGTCCTTGACCGTGATCAGGCCACGCAGCTCGAAACTGTTGTTGACCACCAGGACCTTTTCGATGCGATTGCGATGCAGCAGCTCGAGCACTTCCTCATCGCTGGCGCCTTCGCGCACGGTGATCAGGCGATCCTTCTTGGTCATGATGTGGCGGACCGGATCGTCGAGCTTCTTTTCGAAGCGCATGTCGCGGCTGGTGACAATACCGACCAGTTCGCTGCCATCCACCACCGGAACACCGGAGATGTTGCGCGCGCGGGTCAACGCCAGCACTTCGCCGATGGTGGTGTCCGGGCTGACGGTGAACGGCTCGGTGATCACACCGGATTCAAACTTTTTGACCCGCGCCACTTCGCCCGCTTGCTGCTGCGGGGTCAGGTTCTTGTGGATGATGCCGATGCCGCCCAACTGGGCCATGGCCACCGCAAGGCGGTGTTCGGTCACTGTGTCCATTGCCGCCGACAGAATCGGCAGTTTCAAGCGCAGGTCGCGCGTCAGCCGGGTTTCCAGGCTGACGTCCTTGGGCAGGACGATCGAATGAGCGGGGACGAGCGAAACGTCGTCGTAGGTGAGAGCTTCAGCCTGGATGCGTAGCATCGGCGGACCCGAGTTTGGGGAAGCGCGGCATTTTAACGCATTGGGGCCGGGATTGGGGAGTCGGCATTCGGGACAGGCAACAGCACCGCCTCGCACCGCCCGCCGTCGCCTGTTTTGTCAGGATGCCGATAGCCGGCCGATCTCGGATGCACTCCGAATCAGCCGATGCACGCGCCTCGCCGTTGCCTTTAACGAATCCCGACTCCCGACTCCTGAATCTCGGCCGCATCAGCGGCCTCGATGGTGTTCTGCATCAGCGTAGCCACCGTCATCGGCCCTACCCCGCCCGGCACCGGGGTGATCCAGGCCGCGCGCTGCGCGGCGGCGTCGAAACCGACGTCGCCCACCAGCCGGCCGTCATCGAGCCGGTTGATGCCGACATCGATCACCACCGCGCCCGGCTTGACCCAGTTGCCCGGAATCAGCCCCGGGCGGCCCACCGCCACCACCAGAATGTCGGCGTTGCGCACGCTGGCTTCAAGCACATCCGGCGGAGTGAATTTGTGGCAGCTGGTCACCGTGCAACCCGCAAGCAGCAGCTCCAGCCCCATCGGCCGGCCGACGTGGTTGCTCACGCCCACGATGGTGGCATTGCGGCCACGCACCGGCTGGTCGGTGTGGCCGAGCAAGGTCACGATGCCGCGCGGCGTGCAGGGGCGCAGCCCGAATTCGCGCAAGGCCAGATGCCCGACATTCTGCGGATGGAACCCGTCCACGTCCTTGCGCGGATCAATGCGCTGAATCAGCCGATTGGCATCGGGAATGCCAGGCAGCGGCAGCTGGATCAGAATGCCGTGGATCTTGGGGTCGGCGTTGAGCTGATCGATCAGCGCCGCCAGCTCGGCTTCGCTAGCTCCGTGCGGCAGGTCGTAATCGAAGGATTCTATGCCGACCTTCTCCGCCGCGCGCCGCTTGTTGCGCACATACACCGATGATGCCGGATCGCCGCCGACCAGCACCACCGCCAACCCGGGGCGCGCCTTGCCGGCCGCCAGCCGCGCATCCACCCGCAGCTTCAAACCGTCGAGCAATTCCTCGGCAATGCGGCGACCATCGAGAAGGCGGGCCGAAGCGGAGGCAGCTGGCGCGGAAGCGGTCATGGGGCGTCAGGTGTAGAGTCGAAGGCCGTCTATTGTCCCCGATTCCGTCATGACCGACACCACATCACGCACTGATTCGAGCATCACTTCCATCGAAGCGGCAGCATTTCGCCGCCTGCTACAGCATCTCAACCAGGAACGCACCGATGTGCAGAATATCGACCTGATGATTCTGGCCGGCTTCTGCCGCAACTGCCTGGGCGACTGGTACCGCGAAGCGGCCGAAGCGCAAGGCCAGACCATGAGCAAGGAACAAGCGCGCGAGGCGGTCTACGGGATGCCATTTGCCGAGTGGAAACAACAGCATCAAAAAGACGCCACGCCCGAGCAGTTGGAAGCCTTCGCAGCCGCCCAGCGTAAGCATGGCTAAGGCAGGCATCACTTCGCGCTGCTGCCAAATGACCGCGCGCGGTCATTTGGCGGATGTGGCGTGCTGAGGAGCCAAAGCGCATGAGTGACGATCTACACCGCATCGAGCACCTGATGCCCAGCAAATGCCCGCGCAATTGGTGTGTGACCCGCTTTTAGAGCGGCTAAAACAAAGTAGCGAGCAGTCATCAGGCGGGTCAGGGCGGCGCACAGAGCCGAGCCGGATGAGTGGTACATGCCGCATCGACAACGGCCGCGCCTGCCTGGTGCGTGCGCAGTGGCTCTGTGCGCCACTCTTAGTCGCGGCCTGACGGCTCCGCCTCTTCGGCCTGCGGCACCGCATCGGGATTGAGCGTGCGGCTGCCGCGACGCGGCCGTGTGAACGGTGTGGGCCGCGACGTGGCTGGCAAAGTGTTGCCATACATAGCCTGGCTCCGGCGCGTGCGTCCCCGGCAGCGATCTCCAATTCGAAACGCTCGGCATCGCGTCGGCGGATCTGGCGCGAAATCATGCCGGCTTCGCCCTCGTCCATCCCCAGCCCCTCCAGCGCGACCCTGCCGAAGATAACCGCCGACTCGAAAGTCTGGATTCTAGCGGTACGCACGCGGCATCGGCCTGCACCTAGGTGCGCACCTGCGGGTCGCGTGGCCTGCTATTCGGAGCTCTGCCAGCGCAGCGGTCCGTATGGCGAGCCCCTAAACGACGAACGACGCCAGTTGGCGTCGTTCGTGGAAACAGCAATTAAGCAGCAATCAACCGTGCGCGTCAGCCTGAGCCAATGCGCTACGCAGGATTTCCTTCGCTGGGCCGCCATGCTTTTCGTGCTCGAGCGCGAAATGCACGGTGGCTTCGATCAGGCCGATATGCGCACCGCAATCGAAACGGCGACCTTCGAAACGGAAGGCATCGACCTGCTCTTTCTTCAGCAGCTCGGCGATCGCGTCGGTCAGCTGGATCTCGCCGCCCGCGCCTGCACCGGTAGCCTCAAGAAATTCGAAGATCTTCGGACTCAGCACGTAACGACCGACCACGGCCAGATTGCTCGGCGCCACTTCCGGCTTGGGCTTCTCGACGATCGCATTGATGCGGCCCTTGCGGCCATCGAATGCATCGGTAGACACGATGCCGTAGCTGGCGGTTTTTTCGTGCGGCACATCTTCCACAGCGATGACGCTGCCGCCGGAGGCTTCTGCAACATCGGCCATCTGGGTCAGCGCAGCATCGCCGCGGTTCCACATCAGATCGTCCGGCAGCAGCACCGCGAACGGCTCGTCACCGACCACGGCCTTGGCACACAACACCGCATGGCCCAGGCCGAGCGCTTCTGCCTGCGTCACAAAAATGGCACGGACACCCTCCGGCAATGCGTTGCGCACCAGCTCTAGCTGTTCAAGCTTGCCTGCACGCTCCAGCTTTTGCTCCAGCTCGTAAGCCTTGTCGAAGTAATCGGCGATAGAGTGCTTGTAGCGGTTGGTCACGAAGATCAACGTATCGCAACCAGCCTGGATGGCTTCGTCGACGGCGTACTGAATCAATGGCTTGTCGATGATTGGCAGCATTTCTTTCGGCACCGTCTTGGTTGCCGGAAGAAAGCGGGTTCCAAGACCTGCGACGGGAAATACTGCCTTGCGAATACGCTGGCTCATTACAGTCTTCTGACCTCACGTGCGGGGAATGGAACGACCGTATCAGATCGCGCGTCGACTTTCCGTCGAGCAGCCGCGAAATCCGGCATCAGACTGCCCAGCACAGTCTCCATCGCGTTGATGTCATAGCGGTTAACGGCCTCGCGCAAGCGCGTCACCAGCTGCAACACTTGCTCATGCGAGAACTCGCGCACGCCGGCTTCGAGAATTTTCGGATGCGCGGTGGGACGATAGTCTTCGTCGGAATAGAACAGCGTCTCGTGCAGCTTCTCGCCCGGACGCAAGCCAGTGTAGAGAATCGCTACGTCCTTGCCCGGCTGTTTGCCGGCCAGACGGATCATCTGCTCGGCGAGCAGGCGAATCGGCACAGGCTCGCCCATATCCAGTGTATAGATCGCACCATGCGATGCCGACGCCGCCGCCTGGATCACCAGCTGGCAGGCTTCGGGGATGGTCATGAAGTAACGCGTCACATCCGGATGCGTCACCGTGACCGGGCCGCCCTGACGGATCTGTTCGCGAAACAACGGCACCACGCTGCCGGCCGAATCCAGCACGTTGCCGAAACGCACGGTGATGAAGCGCGTCTGCGCATCGCGCGCGTCCAGGCTCTGGCAGATCATCTCTGCATAGCGCTTGCTTGCACCCAGCACGTTGACCGGCTCGACCGCCTTGTCGGTGGAAATGAAGACGAAGGTTTCGATGCGTGCACGCTGGCAGGCGCGCGCCACGTTCTCAGTTGCCAGCACGTTGTTGCGCACCGCCTCGCGCAGTTGCTCTTCCAGCAACGGCACCTGCTTGTAGGCAGCCGCGTGGAACACCGCGTCCGGAGTCGCAGTGTTCAGCGCATGCGCAACCACCGCCGGGTCACCGCAATCGCCCAACACGCGCACCACTTCGATATCCGGGAAGAGCCGCCGTAGATCCGAATCAATGGTCAGCAGGGCCAGTTCGTCGATTTCTAAAAGCACGATCCGGCGCGCACCGTGACGTGCACACTGGCGGCAGACTTCCGAACCGATCGAACCGCCGGCGCCGGTCACCATCACGGTCTTGTTGGTCAGCCAGTCGCGGATGAGCCGCCAGTCGGGTGTGACCGGTTTGCGGTTGAGCAAGTCCTCAATCGCGACCTCCTTCAACTCGCCCGGCAGCGAGCGCCCTTCCAGCACGTTGATCAGCTTAGGCACCATGCGGAACGGCAGGCCGGTGCTTTCGCAGATCGTCACCACGCGCTGCATGCCGGAGGCATCCAGCGATGGGATCGCGATGACCAACAGCTTGGCGGCGGTCTCCTTGGCAATCGCGGCGGCTTGATCCAGATTGCCCAGCACATTGAGACCCTGAATCTTGGCGCCATGCAGTTTGTTGGCGTCATCCAGATAACCAATCGGCACAAACGCGCCGGTACGGCGCAGATCTCGCACCAAGCCTTCGGCCGCGCGCCCTGCTCCGAGGATCAGCACGCGCTGCCCGGCGTCACCGGAATGTGCGATCTGGTAGTCCTTCCAAGCGCGATACAGCAGACGCGGCGTACCCAGCATGGCCGACAACGCGAACGGATAGACCACTAGCACCGACAACGGCACGCCATCCAGGCGGTCGTATGACAGCGCCAGCACGATCGCGGCCAAGCCGAGAAAGCTCGACTTGAAAATGTTCCATAGGTCCGGCACCGAGGCGAAGCGCCACAGTCCGCGGTACAACCCCATGTTCCAGAACACCAAACCCTGCGCCACCAGGACTACCGCGGTGCGCCAGTCCCACAGCGGCAGATTCGGCGCCTCGCGTAACATGGAATAGCGGCCGGCGTGCAGTAGCTGCCAGCACAACCACACCATCAATAGGTCGTGTACCACGACCGCTATTTGCGGCAGGGCCTTGGTCAAACGGTCACGCCAGGAAATCATAAAAATCCATTACTCAGGAATTGCGCAGTCCATCGCGCAGAAAATGCCAGATTGCAGTGGCGCCAATGCCCCAAACCAGAGCTCCGGACACCTGCTGCCAAAATGCATCATGACGGATTAACGCATACAAGCAGACGGCAGCGACGCTGAAAGCGAAATAAACGCTGGTTACCGTAACGTGCGTCTCAAGCCGACGCGCCAAACGTTGGTAAACGTGCTGAGCATGCGGCTCCCACCAGCGTTGCCCGGCGAGCATGCGAGCAAGCAGCGTGAAGCCGGCGTCTACAAGAAACGCCGTCAACGGCAGCCAGCTGATCCACCAACTCACCTGACCATTCGCCACGTTCAGGGCAAGCAACGCCGCCAACACATAGCCGAGCGCACCGCTGCCGCCATCGCCCATGAAGATGCGGGCGCGCGGAAAATTGAACGGGACAAATCCCAGGCACGATGCCGCAACTGCCAGCCCTGCCCATGACCATCCCTCTGGCGCCACCAGCGAAAAACCGAAGGCAGCCAACGCCGCCTGGCTGCTAGCCAGCCCATTGATGCCGTCCATAAAATTCCAGACGTTGATCAACACCACCGACGCCGCAGCAGCCAGCACCCCATCCCACACATTGCCGGTGTAATGCCAAACCAAGCCACCCAACGAGGCCGATGCGGCCAGGTGGATCGCAAACCGCAGTCTGGCCGAAAGCGGCCGATGGTCGTCCCACCAGCCCACACCGGCCACTGCAATCAACCCTGCAGCGAACCAGCCCAGCATCAAGCGCGCCGCTGGCCACAGCACACTTGCCGCGACGCAACCCAGCAAGATCGCCGCCACGATCGCCATGCCACCACCCCGCGGCGTCGCCACCAGATGGCTGCGCCGTTCACCGGGATGGTCAAGCAGGCGGCGCTGCAAGGCATACCGCCGCAACAGCCAGGTCCCGAGTGCCGCGACAAGCAGGTGCAGCACGCACCACAGCCACACCATCAGACCACCGCGTAGTTCAACAGCGGTTTGACCGTACCCCATTCCTTGCAGCTCGGGCATTGCCAATGATGCGTCTTGGCCCCGAAGCCGCAACGCGTGCACCGATAGCTCGGATTGCGCACCAGCAGCTGGTCGGTGATGTGCTTGAGGTCCTGCAGCGTCCCGACCGGGTCGCTTCCCTCGGCAAGGGTAAGGTCGATCAGCGCCGACTCCCCGCGCACCGACGGGCGATCCTTGAGCTGGCGGCCGAGATAGGCCAACGCAGGCGCCACGCCATCCTGGGCTTCCATCAACTGGGTCAGCGCCAGCACCGGTGCGATGCCGCGATAGTGCTCGGTCATCTCCGAGAGGAAGTTGCGCGCACCCGCGATATCGCCGACTCGCCGATAGGCGGACATCAATGCGGGAATGATCTCCGGCAGATACTCCGGATCATGCCGGGCAGCACGTTCAAATGCGCGCACTGCTGCTTCGTCGTGACCGCGCTCGGCTTCGATGCGCCCTTCCAGAATGCCGGCGCGCACCGAGGTGCCATCGGCCTGGTAGGCACGCGCAATTGCCTGCAATGCGTCGTCGGTCTTGCCCAGGCCACGATTGCGGTCGGCCAGTTCGCATTCAAATTGCGAGATCAACTTGCCCATCGGCTCGCCGGTCACTTCTTCGTAGCGGGTGGCGTTGTCGATCGCCTTTTCCCAATCGCGTTCGGCCTGGTAGATGCCGATCAGATGGCGCAACGCCTGCGGCGCGCGCTGGTCCAGCTGCGCCAGTTCGGTGAACACCGTTTCGGCACGGTCCAGCAGGCCGGACTTCATATAGTCCTCGCCGAGCGCCAGCAGGGCCTGGACGCGCTGCTGATCGGTCAGGTCACCACGCTGCACCAGGCCCTGGTGCAGGCGGATCGCACGGTCCACTTCACCGCGGCGGCGGAACAAATGCCCCAGCGCGACCTGGGTTTCGAAGGTTTCCTTGTCCAGTTCGGCGATATGCAGGAACAGCTCGATCGCCTTGTCCGGCTGCTCGTTGAGCAGATAGTTCAACCCACGGAAATAGGTGCTGGAAAGACGACTGACCTGAGTGTCGCCATGACGCTGACCGCCTCGACGCCCGACGATCCAGCCGCCCAGCGCAGCCAGCGGCACAAACAGGAAAAACCAGATCCACTCGGTCAGAAAGTCCATACGTACTTACAGTCCATCGATGGGGCGCGGCTCGACGGCGGCAGGCGTGACAGCCCTGGCGTCGGCGCGACTGACCGCAACAGCCTTATTGGCCTGGCGCAGTTTGGAATAGAGGGGAATGACCACACTGACCAGCACCATGCCGGCACCGATCAACACACCGACCAGCAGTGCGACGATGATTGCGACACCTGAGCTGGTGTGCACACTGGAGAACAGGAAATCGAGCGTGATGTCCTGGGAATTGACAGCACCGATGATCAGACCGACCAACAGGAAGGCCAACATCACCAGCAAGCGAAGCACCTTCATGGCGAGACTCCGTCGGGAAGCGGGCTAGCTTAACCGAGACGACATAAATACAGCGCCAGAACGGGCTTCAGTCCGTCGCATCGGACATGTCGACGGGCACCACGGAGCTAACGCGCTCACGCAATTCCTTGCCCGGCTTGAAGTGGGGAACATGCTTGCCCGGCAACGCAACCGATTCGCCGGTCTTGGGATTACGCCCCAGACGTGGCGGACGGTAATGCAGCGAAAAACTGCCGAACCCGCGAATTTCGATCCAATCACCGTCGGAAAGCGCCTGCCCCATCATTTCCAGCAGCGACTTGACTGCCAGATCTACGTCGTCCGACTTCAGATGCGCTTGGCGTCGCGCCAGGATTTCAATCAATTCGGACTTGGTCATGGGAAGACTTGCTTTTTTCGACTGACACATCGGAATCGGCCCGGGCAAGCCCGGGCCGATCCATCACGCTCTTGCGAGCGCTACGCGCTTACTCGGACTTGTTGTTGTTCAACTGTGCACGCAGCAGCGCACCCAACTGAGTCATACCGCCCGACGCGGAGGCGGACTGGTAGTCCTCCAACGTTTCGCGCATTTCGGCATCGTCCTTGGCCTTGATCGACAGCTGCAGGGTGCGGCCCTTACGGTCCATGCCCACGAACTTGGCTTCGATCTTGTCGCCCACCTTGAGGTGCTGGGTTGCATCGTCGACGCGCTCGTTGGCGATGTCGCGTGCAGCGACGTAGCCTTCGATGCCATCGGCCAGGTCGATCGTAGCGCCCTTGGCATCCACTTCACGCACCACGCCTTCGACCTTCGAACCCTTCGGGTTGGACGCCATGTACTGACCGAACGGGTCCTGCTCCAGCTGCTTGACGCCCAGGCTGATGCGCTCACGTTCCGGGTCAACTGCCAGCACAACGGCTTCCAGCGTGTCGCCCTTCTTGTAATTGCGCACGACATCTTCGCCGGTGGTGTTCCAGCTGATGTCGGACAGGTGCACCAGACCGTCGATGCCGCCGTCCAGACCGATGAAGATGCCGAAGTCGGTGATCGACTTGATCTGACCGGACACCTTGTCGTTCTTTTTGTGGGTAGCAGCGAAGGTTTCCCACGGATTGGCAGCAACCTGCTTCATGCCCAGCGAGATGCGGCGACGCTCCTCGTCGACATCCAGCACCATCACTTCGACTTCGTCACCAACCTGCACAACCTTGGACGGGTTGACGTTCTTGTTGGTCCAATCCATCTCGGAGACGTGCACCAGACCTTCGACGCCCGGCTCGATCTCGACGAATGCGCCGTAATCGGTGACGTTGGAGACCTTGCCGAACACGCGGCTGTTGGCCGGGTAACGTCGCGCGATGTTGTCCCACGGATCTTCGCCCAGCTGCTTCAGGCCGAGGCTGACGCGGTTACGCTCGCGATCAAACTTCAGCACGCGCACGTCCAGCTCGTCGCCGACGTTGACGACTTCGGACGGATGACGCACGCGCTTCCAGGCCATGTCGGTGATGTGCAGCAGGCCGTCGATACCGCCCAGGTCCACGAATGCGCCGTAATCGGTCAGGTTCTTGACGACACCCTTCAGGATCGCGCCTTCCTGCAGCTTGTCCATCAGCTGCTCGCGCTCTTCCGAGTGCTCGCTCTCGACCACTGCACGACGCGAAACCACCACGTTGTTGCGCTTGCGATCCAGCTTGATCAGCTTGAACTCAAGTTCCTTGCCTTCCAGATAGGCCGGGTCGCGCACCGGGCGCACATCCACCAGCGAACCAGGCAGGAACGCGCGGACATCCTTGATGTCCACGGTGAAACCACCCTTGACCTTGCCACTGATGCGGCCGGTGATGGTCTCGTTTTTTTCCAACGCTTCTTCCAACTCGTCCCACACCATTGCGCGCTTGGCTTTCTCGCGCGACAGCACGGTTTCACCGAAGCCGTTCTCGATGGAATCGAGGGCAACCTTGACCTGGTCGCCTACGCCGACATCGATCTCGCCAGCGTCGTTACGGAACTGCTCGATCGGCACGATGCCTTCGGACTTCAGGCCAGCGTTGATCACCACCACGTCGCCGCGGACTTCCACGACGGTACCGGTGACGATCGAGCCCGGCTTCAGCTTCGCCAGATTGGCTTGACTGGCTTCGAACAGTTCTGCAAAAGATTCTGTCATTTGAATTTACTCAGTTGAACACACGGGCGCCGATTGTCGGAATGCGACAGATACGAACCGCCCAGCCTGTTGGTCGACTCCGGACAGCGAGTCGGTTTAGAAGTAATAGAACCGCCACGCAGGATGCGCGACGGAGCTTTGGAACGCCTTACGGTCGGCGGGACAGGCCCGCTTGCGGAACGCTTACGACGGCGTGTGGTCTGCGAGCAACCCGACCACACGCTGGACGACATTCTCGATCCCTATTCCGCTGGTATCGATCAGCACGGCGTCTTCGGCCGGCCGTAATGGCGCCACCACCCGCTGCGCATCACGGGCATCACGGGCCATGATCTCGCGTAGCAGGTCGTCAAAGATAACCGAAACACCCTTTTCCATCAACTGTTTATGGCGACGGCCCGCACGTTCTTCGGCACTGGCGGTCAGAAAAACTTTGAAGACGGCATCCGGGAAGATCACCGTCCCCATGTCGCGCCCGTCGGCAACCAGCCCGGGCGCCCGCCTGAATGCGCGCTGGCGCTCTTTCAGGGCGCTGCGCACCTCGGGAATGGCGGCAATTGCCGAAGCCAGTGCGCCAGTGGTTTCAAGGCGCAGCTCGCCGGTGGCATCCACGCCGTTGACCAGCACCCGCAGCCCGGATTCGCCGGCGTCGTCGAACTCCACCCTGGTGTCGAAGGTACAGCGCACCAATGCCGCAGCATCGGACACATCCAGATCGGCCCAGCTCGCTGCAACGCCTACCGCACGGTACAGTGCGCCCGAATCGAGGTAATGCCAGCCCAGCCGGGCAGCCACAATCCGGCTCACAGTGCCCTTGCCGGCACCGGAGGGGCCATCGATGGTGAGGACGGGCGACAGGTCGGTCATTCAGGTTTCCGGAAGGTCATCAGGCGTTAGTGTAGCGCCGCTCGCAGCAACCGCGCTGCAACCACTTGAAAGCACGACGAAAAGCCGGTTAGAATTGCCGGCTTAATTCTGGGTGCACCCTCGACCGTGGGCACTCTTCCATCGAATCCAACCGTTTACGCCGAGGTGTGCCATGAAAGTCCTGTCCTCCCTGAAGTCTGCGAAGACCCGTCACCGCGACTGCAAGGTGGTCCGCCGCCGCGGCAAGGTCTTCGTGATCTGCAAGTCGAACCCGCGTTTCAAGGCGCGTCAGCGCTAAGCCTTTGCGGCGCGTGCAAGACCCGAGAAAGCCGCCTCCGGGCGGTTTTTTCTTGGCCGCTGCTTCACACCGGTTGTTGCCACATGCGCCCGCCGGCCCAGCCACGGCATTAGCCGTCTCTACACCGACGCGCCGCCCGGGCAATCGCGTTGCTGCCAGGCCAGCCGCGTCACCGCAGCGGCTATCGTGGTTTTTTGCTGTAATCACCATCTGAAATCTTGTCCACTGGGGAGTAGATGACATGCGCAACCGTTTGTTTTTGATGCCGCCGATCGTGCTGACAATCGCGCTGATGGGGATCAGTGCCGTTGCTTCGGCCGATACGCTGCTGGTCGACCGTGCACAGCAGAAACCTGCTGCTGCCCTGCCCTTGCGTGGCGAGAGCATGAGCCAGGTCGAAGGCCGCTACGGCGCGCCGCAGGAAAAGCTCGACCCACGCGGTGGTCAGAAGCGTCAGTGGCCAACCATCCATCGCTGGGTGTATCCGGCGTTCACCGTGTACTTCGAAAAGAGCAAGGTGATCGACGTGGTGGCCAACAAGGCCGATGCCAACGAGATAGGGCCGAAGCCGCCGATTCGGTAATGCGGCGATGACAACGCCGCCGGAGGCGTTGGCGTCCGTTCGCCGCGCCAACAACCGTCACGGACGCATTGCACTGTGTGCTGCGTCCGTCAGCAGCCGGACATGGGTTGCTGCGATTCTGTCACAAGGCCAGGCGCACCGATGCGCGCCTGGATCGCAAGAGCCCGCATTCGCATGTGGGATATCGATGAACCTGCGGGCGATGGCCTGCACACCAAGATGAGTACTGCCTGGCATGACCGACCGTCTTCGTTTTCCCGCCGAGTGGGAACCTCAATCAGCCGTGTTGCTCGCGTGGCCGCATGCCGGTACTGATTGGGCCGAGCGCCTTGCCGATGTGGAAGAGACCTATATCGCGCTGGTCACGGCGATCTCCCGCTTCGAGCCGGTGGTCATCTGCGTCGCCGACGACGACCTGCAGATTTATGCCGAAGCACGGCTGCGTTCGGCGCGGGTGGATATGGCGCGCGTGCGCTTCGTCATCGCCGCATACAACGACACCTGGCTGCGCGATTCCGGCCCGATCACGCTGCGCCAGGACACCGGCTTCCGCTTGATGGATTTCCGTTTCACCGGCTGGGGCGGCAAGTTCGAAGCCAGCCTGGACGATCAGTTGGTGAGCTCGCTGGATGCCGCACGGGTATTCGTGCCGGCACAGGTAGAGACGGTCGACTTCGCCCTGGAAGGCGGCGCGGTCGAGACCGATGGTGCCGGCACATTGCTGACCACTTGGAAGTGCCTGCATGAGCGTCACCCGCAGCGCACGCGCGAATCGCTCAGCCGCGATCTGGCCACGTGGCTGGCCCAGGAGCGCTTGCTGTGGCTGGATCACGGCTACCTGGAAGGCGATGATACCGACGCACATATCGACACGCTGGCGCGCTTTGCCGGCCCGGATGCGATCGTCTATCAAGGCTGCGATGTGGCCAGCGATTCGCACTACACCGAGCTGCAGGCCATGGGCGCCGAACTGGCTGCGCTGCGCAGGGCCGACGGGCAGCCGTACCGCCTGTTTGTGCTGCCGTGGGCAGAACCCATTCTCGACCAGGGCCGCCGGTTGGCCGCGTCGTATGCCAATTTCCTGATCATCAACGGGGCAGTGCTGATGCCGGCTTATGGCGATCCGGCCGATGCGACTGCGCAGGCGGTGTTGGCGCAGGCGTTCCCGCACCATGAGATTGTGCCGGTACCGTGCCGTGCGCTGATCTGGCAGAACGGCAGCCTGCATTGCTTGACCATGCAATTGCCAGCCGGCCTGCTCGCCGCTTGAGAGCGGCTAACAAAAGGACCGCGCTCACCGCAAGGCGGGCGCGGCCTATGCTCGGAAGCGGCATGCACCACTCGTACACTGCGGTTCTGAGCGCGCCGTCCACGCCCACCTGACGACTGCTCGCTATGTTTTGTTAGCAGTTCCATGAGCAACTCCAGAAGCAGCTCTAAATCTTGCCTGCGTCGCGGCCGCACACCCCGCGCGTGGTTTCCTGTTCCGGCCGGCAGGCCGGTGTTACGCCATGGCGCGCTACCTTAATGCGCCACTTACGTTGGATGCTGCCATGACCCGTCATCTCCTTTCCGTCGCACTGATCCAGGAGCGCAACCACGGCGACGCCGAGGCCAATCTGGCCGTCATCGAATCGCGTGTGGCCGAGGCAGCCGCGCAGGGCGCCAAGTTGGTGCTGCTGCAGGAACTGCACAACGGTGCGTATTTTTGCCAACACGAGTCGGTGGAGGAATTCGATCTGGCCGAGCCGATTCCCGGCCCAAGCACGGAACGTCTGAGCACGCTGGCCAAGCAGCATGGCGTGGTGCTGGTCGCCTCGTTGTTCGAACGTCGCGCGGCCGGGCTATATCACAACACCGCGGTGGTGTTCGAAAAGGACGGCCGCCTGCTCGGCAAGTATCGCAAGATGCACATCCCCGACGACCCGGGTTTCTACGAGAAGTTCTACTTCACTCCTGGCGATCTCGGCTTCACGCCGATCAATACTTCGGTGGGTCGCCTGGGCGTGCTGGTGTGCTGGGATCAGTGGTACCCGGAGGCAGCGCGTTTGATGGCGCTGGCCGGTGCGGAACTGCTGCTCTACCCCACCGCGATCGGCTGGGATCCGGACGACCAGCAGCCCGAGCAGGAGCGTCAGCGCGATGCCTGGATCCTCAGCCATCGCGGCCATGCGGTGGCCAACGGCGTGCCGGTGCTGTCGTGCAACCGTGTCGGCCATGAGCCCTCGCCGCTGGGCGCATCGGGCATCCAGTTCTGGGGCAACAGCCATGTGCTGGGACCGCAGGGCGAGTTCATTGCCGAAGCCGGCCAGGATCCGACCGTGTTGATCTGCGATGTGGACCTGCAACGCAGCGAGCACGTGCGCCGGATCTGGCCGTTCCTGCGCGACCGTCGTATCGATGCGTACGGCGATCTGCTCAAGCGCTACATCGACTGACCGCATGCCCGTCGAGCTGCGCGCAGTCCGCGATGCGGACATCCCGGCGATCACCGCGATCTATGCGGATCAGATCTGCGGGGTCAACACTTACGAATACAGCGCACCATCGCTCGATGAAATGCGCGCACGGGTGAGCGCGATTGTGGATGCGGGCCACCCGTATCTGGTCGCCGAGCTCGATGGCGCAGTCGCGGGCTACGCTTATGTCAGCGCATTTCGCGCACGCGCGGGATATCGCTGGACGGTGGAGAACTCGATCTATTTAGCCGCCGCGATGCAGGGCCGCGGCATCGGCAAAGCCCTGCTCGGCGAGCTGATCGCGGTGTGCGAGCAGCGTGGGTTTCGGCAGATGATTGCGGTGATTGGCGATGCCGGAAACCTGGCATCGCGACAATTGCATGAACGTTTTGGATTTCGCACGGTCGGAGTACTCACCGGAATCGGCCGCAAACACGGTCGCTGGTTGGACGGCGTGCAGATGCAACGCGCGCTTGGCTCTGGCGACACCGCCCCTCCCTTCTGATGAAAACCCCCATGACTGAGCAGACCACCCACGTTCTGGACGATGCGCTATCCGGCCAGCCGCACCGCATCGTCCAACGCGACGGCGTGCGCTATACCTTGCTCGGCACCGCGCATGTGTCGCTTGCCAGTGTGGCCGCCGTGCAACGCGCGATCAGCAGCGGGCGTTACGACGCGGTGGCAGTGGAACTGGATGCGCAGCGCCTGCAGGCGCTCAGCGACCCGGACGCCCTCGCCCGCCTGGATCTGGTGCAGGTGATCCGCAAGGGGCGCGTGGCTTTGTTTGCGGCCAATTTGGCGCTTGCCGCGTACCAACGCCGGCTGGCCAAACAACTCGGCATCGAGCCGGGTGCGGAATTGAAAGAGGCGGTGAACCTGGCACGCGCGCAGGGCTTGCCGGTGCATCTGATCGATCGCGAGGTCGGCCTGACCTTCAAGCGCGCATCCGGGCGGCTGGGATTCTTCGGCAAGATGAAACTGGCCGGTGGATTGCTCGGCGGCCTGTTCGCTGCCGATGAAGTGGGCGAAGAGGAAATCGAAAAGCTCAAGCAAGGCGACATGCTGGAAGCGAGCTTCGGCGATTTCGCCAGCGAAAGCCCGGAGCTGTACGAGACGGTGATTGCCGAGCGCGATCAGTACATGGCCGCACGTCTACGCGAAGAAGTCAGCGCAGATCAGCGCGAGATTTTGGCGGTAGTCGGCGCCGGGCATCTGGCCGGCCTTGCGCGCCATCTGGAACAAGACACAGCGGCGCCTGGCCCGCTGCGCGAATCGCTGGAATACGTACAGCAGCGCAAGCGTATTCCGTGGATCACGCTGGGCATCCTTGCGGTCATCATCACCGGCATCGGCATCGGGTTCTGGCGTGGCGGCCTGAGCATGGGCGCTGACCTGTTGCTGCAGTGGGCGATGTATACCGGCGGCATGGCTGCACTCGGCTGTTTGCTTGCCGGCAGCCACCCGTTGAGCATTCTCACTGCCGCCGTCGTGGCGCCGTTCAAGCCGTTCCGGCTGAGCGTGCCAACCGGCGCATTTGCGGCGCTGGTCGAAGTGCATATGCGCAAGCCAGCCTATGGCGATTTCCTGTCGCTGCGCGACGATGCGCAGACGCTGCGCGGCTGGTACCGCAATCGCGTCTCGCGCGTGGTGCTGACATTTCTGTTGACCAACTTCGGCAGCATGGCCGGCGTGTGGCTGGCCGGCGTGCAGATTTTCAACCGTCTCCATGGGTGAGCACAGCGGCGCTGAAGCCGCCAGATCCAGACCGCTCGTAAGAGCGCACCCGGGCGCGATGAGGCCATACCGGTCATCCTATCGCGCCCAGGTGCGCTCCTATGGCATCTGGTGGGTGGGTGGAGGCTCCAGCGCAAGCTGCAGCCGCACCCACACGCCGTAGTGATCCGATGCCCAGCGGCCTTCGGCGTAAGGCGTATCGAACAGGATGCGGGCTTCGCGGGCCAGTAGGCGGTTCTGCTGAAAGAACACGTGGTCGATGCGTGCGGGTTTGTCGAAGACCTGCATGTTCAAGGTGCTAACCGTGGCGTCGCTATTGCGATGCACGCTGCCGTAGCTGTCGCCGTAACCCTTGCGTAGCGCTTCCAAATCGAGCGTGTCGGCGGCGGTGTTGAAATCGCCAGCGATCACCACCGGCGCTTGCTCGCTGTTGGAGGCAACGAAGTCGAGTAGATCGGTTACCTGGCGCTTGCGCGTGGCGGTGCCGCGCGCATCGGTGCGTTCGTTGAGATGGGTGACGTAGACGTTGACCGGCTGGCCATCGACGTCCACCTGCAGATGCGCGGCGACGCGGTAATCGTCCAAGGGCTGCAACAAGCGCTGGTGCGTTGCCAACACATTGCGGCGACTCAGCAACGCATTGCCGTAGCGTTTGGGCGCGCCGACCGGATCGACCGAAGCGAAGGTGTAGTCGTAGCCGAGTTTGCGCGCCAGCCAGGCAGCCTGATTTTCCACGCTGCCGCGGCGTTCGATCACTTCCTGCAGCGCAATCACATCCGGCGCCAGTTGCTTGAGCTCTTTGGCGATGTAAGCGCGTCGTGCCGGCCAGTCTTCGCGGTCGTGATGCAGGTTGAGCGTGACCAGGGTCATCTCGCGCGGCGCTGTGCTCGATGGCTTCGCGGCTTGCGCGGCCGGATCGATGGTGCCTCGCTGCACAGCTTCCGAAGGCTGCATGCTCTGAGTGGCCTGCCCGGCCTGCACGCCGGTGGAGCAAAGCAGCAGTGCGAGCAAGGCGACCGGCCATCCCGCACCTCGCCGTGCTGGCGCTGCCCGGGAAAGCCGGCACGCCTGACTCATTGCGTGGCGCGCTCGGCCCGCCGCACCGCGCCAGGCACATCGATTTGCACGTTGGCCGGCAGTTGTTGGATGCGCAGTTCGCCGTTCTGCCACTCGGCCGACTCACCATTGACCGTGGCCTTGCCTGGTGTGCCTTGATACGGCCACGGCAACACCACGCCACCCGGCGGCAGGATCAGCCCGGGCTGCAGCTGCAGCACCAATTGCTTGTCGGTACGTTGCAAGGTGTAGTTGAGGCGCCCGTACGGTGTCCGCAGTTCGGCAATGCCAATCCCCTTGCCCTCGAACCAACGGGTCGGCGTGCCGGCGGCGATGACCAGGCTGGCGTCGGATTCGCGGCCGTAGGCGAACATGTCCAGTACCGAGCGCACGAAGTCCGAGGCGACCCAGGCGTGCGGCAGGTCGCCGACGAAGAACGGCGTGCGCGGCGTGCGCGAGACCACTTCGGCCCACTGATTCCACGGCTGCGGTGCGCGGTCCTTGAAGAAGAACGCGGTGGCGTCCCAGGCGCGATCGCGCCAGCCCAGGCGCACGAATGCGGCCACGTTGCGCCATTCGTAAGGCGTGTAGTCCTTCCATTCGCGCTTGCCGTCGCGGCGGTCGGTGAACTCTTTCCAGTAGCGCTCGAAGGTGTTGGTCAGCAGATCCTGCGGCAGACGTTGCTGCTCACCGCCCGGGGTCAAGCCAATGGTGGTCGAGGTCGCATCGAAGTCGCCGAGTTCCGCAGAACCCGGCAGGAAATCCAGGTTGTGCTGACGCACGGCCGCACCCAGCGAGGCAATCAGGTCGCCACTGAATTCATCGCGCGCGGTGCTGAACCGTGCGGCGTCTTCGGACTTGTCCAATGCACCGGCCAGCATCACCGCGTCCTTGTAGCCGCGCAGCGCCCAGAAGTTGTCCCAGTACGAATGCACCGGCTTGGCCGAATAGCCCTCGTGGCTGATCGACACCGGCATCATTCCGTAGAAGGCCGGGTTACGCATGAAGTTCTCTTCCGTGCGTTCGCTTGCGCGCAGCTTTTCCATGTAGTCGTAAGCGCCGGTGACATGCGGCCACATCTTTTCCAGGAAGGCCTTGTCGCCGGTGTAGCGGTAGTACTCGGCGATGTTGTAGATCAACTCACCGTGGCTGTCGTTCTCCGGCACCGGGTCGCTGCCGCGGTCGTCCACGCAGCACGGCACCATGCCGTCGGCGAACTGATACGGAGCGAACCAGTCCACGTAATCGCGCGCCACGTCTTCGCGGCCGAGCCGCAGCAGGCCTTCGGAAATCATGGCGCCGTCGCGGATCCAGCTGCGCGAGTACGAGCGGGTGCCCGGCTGCAAGCGCGGGCCGATACGCGAAATCAACATGTGCGCCAGCGCCGTGCGCAAGGTGTCGACCACCGGCTTGCCTTCGGCCGGCACGCTGATGCGCACGCGATCGAGCTTGCTGCGCCATTGCTGGGCAACCTGCTGCTGCGCTTTGTCGGCATCGAAGCCAGCCGGCAACTGCGCGGTGCCGGTCTGCGGAATGACCAGCGCCACTTCGCGGCGTTGGCCAGGCTCCAGCTTCCAGCGATACAGCAGCACGCCCGAGGCCAGGCCGGTTTCGTCCTTCACCTGTGTCACCGTCGGCGGCGTGGCCGCACTCAGATGGCTGACATCCATGCCGCTGTCGAAGGCACTGGCGAAGCTGGCATCCGGGCGCTGCGCGGCGAACACGCGCGGCTTGCCGTTGACGCTGACCTGGCCGCCATCTATGGCCAGTTGGTCGATGCGGCTGACGCCACCCAGGGTATTGAGGAACTGCGCCGGCGGGTTGACCTGGAACGGACGCACGGCCAACGCCAGGGTGAAATCGCGCGCTTCCTTGCCGGTGTTATGCAGCTGGTAACGCGCGACCAGTTGCGCTTGATCGGGGGTGCCCTGCACGAAGGCAGTGACACGCAGATTCATCAGATCGTGGTGCCAATCCACGCTGGGAATCGGCAGGTAGTCGTCCTGCAAACTTTGTTCGCTGCTGACATCGGACCAGTGCAGCACCTTGCCGCCGGTGACCACGAACGGTTCGATGCTGAAGCCGCCCTTACCCACTTCCACCGCGCCATCTTCGCCAATCAGGCCCTGCTCGGTGCCGCCATCCAGACCCAGGATGGTCCAGTACGGCTGCTCGCCGGAGAAGCCGCGCGGATAACTGCCACGCGGCAGCTGCGCAGCCAACGACTTGATGAAGTCATTCGGCGTTGCGGCGAATGCCAGCGGCTGCAACTGCACTTCCTTGATGCCGTAGCGCCAGTTGGGGCCGTGCTTGAGATCGAAACGCAGATAGCGCGCTTCGGTATCGGGAAGCGCCAGCCAATCGGTGCCACCGGCGCCGGCAGTGACGGTGCGTAGATCGCGCCAACTGCGTCCGTCGCCGGAAGAGCGCACCACATAGTGCGAAGCCTGCAGACCCGGCACCCACTGCACGATGGCGCCGCCGAATTCGCGCACCTTGCCCAGATCCAGCGTGACCGTCTGTTGCTTGACCGCGCCGCTGAGCCAAAAGGTGTCCGGCTTACCGTCGGCCAGGCGTTGCTCCAGCGCAGGCGCAGTGTCGGTAATGGCCTTGGCCTGCAGCGGTGAGGTGTCTTCCGGCGGCAGCGGCGTCAGCGTCAGGCGGTCGAAGCACACCGTGCCCTTGCCGCCGACCTTGTTGTAAATGGTGAATTCCACATCCGCGCTGCTGCGCAGCTGCTTGTCCTGGCCCGGTCCCCAGGCTTTTTCGATGTTGCGCTTGCGGTAGCTGAAAGTGGTCCAGTTCTTGGGGAAGGCAAAGCCGGGGCGGTTGACCCACCACACATTGTCGCCGCTGGCATCGATCAACTTAAGCTGCAGATCGTTGGACGGCGAGTCGCCGCGTAGCGTGAAGCCAAGCCGGTAATTGTCCGGGTACTCGACGGGCAAATTGCGGCGGATGCCCACGTAGCCGGACACGCCGTTGAAGTTGTAATCCAGACACAGCGCATGCCCACCAGAGGGCGTGGCCACCGGGCGCAGCGAACCGCTGACCTGATTGGACACCACCAGGCGCCAGGCGCCGACGTCGTTGAAGCCGTCGAGCACGCGCTCCTGCGCCTGCGCCGCGCCCGCGGCGGCAATGGCGGTCATGGCAAACAGTCGCAGGAACGCTCGCCTCACCCCTTCACACTCCCCAGCAGAAGACCTTGGATGTAGTAGCGCTGCAGCGCCAGGAACAATAGCAGCACCGGAATCACCGTCACCACGGCGCCGGCCATCATCAATTCCACGTCCATGATGTGCTCGCGCGACAGCGCCGCCAGCGCCACCGGCAAGGTGTATTGCTCCTGGTCGGTCAGCACGATCAGCGGCCACATGAAGTCGTTCCACGAGCCCATGAAGGTAAAGATGGTCAAGGTAACCAGCACCGGCTTGAGCATCGGCAGCACAATCTGGAAGAAGATGCGCATCTCGCTGGCGCCGTCGATGCGCGCGGCTTCGATCAGTTCATCCGGAATGCTGCGCGCGTACTGACGCACCAGAAAGATGCCGAACACCGTGGCCAACGCCGGCACCACCACCCCGCCGATGTTGTTGACCAAATGCAACTGCTTCATCAGCAGGAACAGCGGCAGCATCGCCACCTGCGCCGGGATCACCAGCGCCGCAATCAGGATCTTGAAGATGCGCTCGCGGCCGACGAACTGCAGTTTGGCAAACGCATAACCGGCCATGGTGTTGATCAGCAACGAACCGAGCGTGATCAACCCGGACACCAGCAGGCTGTTGGCGAAGTTGCGCGCCATGCCGGTGCGTGCAAACAACTCGTGGTAGTTGGCCATGGTGAATGCCGAAGGCAGCATCGGCGGCGGGAAGCGACTGGCTTCGCCGGTGGGCATGAACGACACCGACAGCATCCATAGCAGCGGCGCCAGGCTGATCAACGCCAGCACCAGCAGGCCGCCGTTGATCAGCACGGCATTCCAGCGCGATTGGCCAACATCACGGCTCATATCAGGTCCTTCTTGCGGCCAAAGCGCAGCATCACGGTGGTCACCGCCAGAATGATCAGGAACAACAGGAACGCCACTGCCGATGCGCGGCCGAGGTTCCACCACTTGAAGCCTTCTTCGAACATGAAATACAGCACGCTGACGGTGCTTTGCAGCGGGTCGCCGCGGGTCATCACATAGGGCTCGGCGAACAGCTGGAAATAGCCGGAAATGGTGATGACACCGACCACCATCAGCACCGGGCCAAGCATCGGCAGGGTGATATGCAGGAACTGCTTCCAACGCGAAGCGCCGTCGATGCGCGCGGCCTCATACAAATCTTGCGGGATCGCCTGCAGCCCGGCCAGAAACATCACCATGTTGTAGCCGAAGTTCTTCCATACCGCGAACAGCATGATGGTGGGCATCGCCCAGCGCGGATCGCCCAGCCAGTCGATCGGGGCGATCCCCAAGTGGCTCAGGCCGAAGTTCACCAGGCCGTATTTGATATGGAACAGGTAGCGCCAGATCACCGCCACTGCCACTAGCGTGGTCACCACCGGTGCGAACAAGGCGGTGCGGAACAGCGCCTTGAAGCGCGAGGCCTTGGCGTTGAGCAGCAGGGCCGCGCCCAGCGACACGCCGATCGACATCGGCACGCCCAGCAACACGAAGTAGGTGGTATTCCAGAGCGACTTCCAGAACAGCGGCGTCTGCAGCAGGTCGATGTAGTTGCCCAGGCCGACAAAGCGCAGATGGCTGCTGTCGGCCAGTGCGTAGAGGTCGAAGTCGGTGACGCTGAGCACCAGCGCGGCGAACACCGGCACGCCGAAGAACATGCCCAGCACCATGATCGACGGCGCGGCGAACACCCAGCCGGCGACGGAATTACGCTTCATCATCGTGCGGCTCCCTGGTCCGCGGCAGCGGCAGGCGCGGCGGTGTTTGCAGCAGCCGGCTTGGTTGCCGGCGTGGCCGTCTCAGCGGCCGGGCCAACATGCCCGCCCTCCTGCTCGAAGATCCAGCGGCGCTTGGCCAAAATTTCGTCCACACGTTTATCCAGTTCCTGCACGGCGGCTTCGTGCGATTGGCCACCACGCACCACGCGCTCGGTCACCAGACGCATTTCCTGCACGATGCGCTCCCACTCCAACACCTTGGGCGTGGCCTTGACCCGCTCCAGCTGGTCGCCGAAGGCATGCGCCAATTCGTCGTTGGCCAGCGAAGGCAACTTCCAGGTACTGCGACGCGGCGGCAGGTCGCCGATGATGGCGTGGAAACGCGCCTGCACCTGCGGCTGCGAGAGATATTCGATCAGCTTCCAGCTGGCGTCCTTCTGCTGCGACGACTTGAAGATCACCAGGCTGGAGCCACCGGCAATGCCGGCACCCAGGCCATTGGGGCCCGGCAACGGCGCGGTGCCCCACTTGCCTTCCATGCCCGGCGGCTGGCGCAGCTTGAACTCGCGCACGTTCCAGGGGCCGGACAGATAGAACGCGTAATAGCCGTTGAAGAATTCGTACCAGACATTGGACACCTGGGTTTCGGAGACCTTCGGCGCCCAGCCCTTTTGATACATGTTGTCGTAGAAGCCCAGTGCCTTGCGGAAGCCAGCGCCACGGAAGTTGCCGTAGTTGTCGTGGTCGCGCAGCAGGCGGTCGTCCTGCTGCAGCGCGAACGACAGTTGCTGCTCGAATTCGTTGAGCGGCATCAAGATAGCGAAGCGGTCCGGGCCGACCTTGCGCTTGATCGCGGCCATTACCCGTTCCATCTCGGCCCAAGTTTTGGGCATTTCGCTGTAGCCGGCCTCGCGCAGTAAGTCCTTGCGATAGAACAGCAGGCGCGTGTCCACATACCACGGCACGCCGTACAGCGTGCCATCGACTAGATTGGTGTCCCACACGCCGGGGAAATAATCGGCCTGGTCGACGATCCTGGAGCGCGCCACATATGGCTGCATCGGCTCCAGCGTGTCCAACAACGCGAATTCCGGCAGCCAGGTGTTACCGAGCTGGCACACATCCGGCAGGCCATCGGCGGCGAAGGCGGTGAGCAGTTTTTCGTGCGCGGCGGTCATCGGGATGTTTTGCACATCCACGTGGATGGTGGGGTTCTGCTTTTCGAAGTCGGCCACCAGCTCGGAGACCACTTCGGCCTCCTTGCCCATCGCCCAGAAACGCACGGTGGTCTTGCCCGGATCGGAGCGTTCGCATCCCGCCACACCTGCACACAGGGCGGCGGCCAATATCAACAGTTTCAAAAGGCGCACGGATTACTCGGGTTTTTGGCGTTGCGAGGGGTCTTGTTGGGCCTGGGCGGCGGCGGCACGCGACTCGGCCATGCCCAGCGAGCGCGCAGCGGCCTTCTGCTCATCCTTCTGCGGCGCCGGCTGCGGCTCGCCTTCCGGGGTGAGCCAGCCGCCGGTGAAGCCGGCGCGTTCCAGACCGGCGCGGATGTAGGGGTTCTTCTTCATGACGTTCCAGACGAATTCGTTCTGGTAGTTGGCAATCATCGCCAGGATCGGGCCCTGGTCGATGGCGATGTAGTCGCTGGCCACCCAGCCACGGTCCGGCACCATGCGCCCGGTCTTGAGCGGGATGTCGTAGTTGAAGCTGGGGTTGAACGAATCCAGGAAGCCATAGCTGGAATACAGGAAATCGCCGTAGCGCTTGTGCATTTCCTCGGTGGCCGGGATGACTACTTCCGGGGCGAACACGATCGAGGAGATGGCCGCCGACGGCACGATGGTGCCGTCGTCGAAGTTCTCGCGCAGGCCGGCGCCGCGTGAGGAGTAATGGCGGAACTGGCGCTGCTCGCCCCGGTATTCCTGGCTGGTGTTCTGCGGACCGTCGCCGGCGGTGAGTCCCCAGACGTTTTCGCCGTAGTCCTTCCACTTCATCGGGTTGTCGATGGCGTAGTCGCGCTGCGCCAACGTAGCGCGGCGGCTGTTGAGGAAGTAGTCGATGCCGCGTTCGCGCATGTACTGGTCCTGGATGTCGCGAAAATCGATCCAGACATGGCTGTATTGGTGGCCGAACAACGGGCCGAACGATAGGTATTCCTGGCCTTGGTAAACGCCCCAGTCGTTGTTGTAGGTGCGGGTCCAGCTGGTCCAGGCGTCCGGGTCGACGCCATGGGTGGGCGAGCCCAGCGCGAGGAGGTACAGCATCATCGCCTCGTTGTAGCCCATCCAGTCGTGGTTGATGAAGCCGCTTTCGGGGAACCAGCCCATCGAGATCAGCGGCGCACGCTGTTGCAGCCAGCGCCAGTCCACGCGCTTGTACAGCGTGTCGGCGATCTGGCGGATCTCCTTTTCGCGCGGGTCGTCGCCGTCGTAATACGACTGGGTGAACAGCACGCCCATCATCAGCAGTGCGGTGTCCACGCTCGACAGCTCAACCCAGCTGTCGTAACGGTTGCCCTTCTGCATGTCCAGAAAATGGTAGTAGAAGCCTTTGTAGCCGGCTCGACCGGTCTTCTGCGGGCCCATCGGCGCGTCGCGGAAGAATTTCAGTGTGGTCAAGGTGCGGTCGATCGCCTGATTGCGACTGACCCACCCGTTTTCGATGCCGATCGGATACGCGGTGAGCGCAAATCCAACCGACGCAATGCTGGCGAACGGACGCGACGGAAACCGATCCGGCGCCAGTCCGTTGAGTTCGTTGGTGGTGTCCCAGAAAAACTGGAACGTGCGGCGTTCAATATCCGAAAACAGCGGCGGCAGCGGCGGTTTGACCGGCTTGGGGGGCAGCTGCGCCTCGACCAGGATGACTTTTACCGGCGCCTTCTTTTCGGCCACCTTGGGTTCCTCGGCTTGCTTGCACGACGCCAACACCAGCGCGCCCAGCAAGAGTGGAATCGTCAACCATCGCGACGTGTTACCCCTGTCCATCCGCCCCCCACTTGTGTAATCGATTACATCTCGCACGCAAACCTACCCTATCCAGGCGCCGAGTACGACCGCCCGGGCATGGCAGCCAGGGCGGTCGTGCACATCACCAGTTCAGGCCAAAGGCCAGACGGAAGGTGCGCATCGGCGACGCCAGCACACCGGTCGGTGTGCCGTAAGCCGTATTCAAGTCCTGCAATGTTCCGGTATCGCCATTGAAGGTGGCGTAATTCACCCAGTTGAACACGTTGAGGATATCCGCACGCACATTGAATTTGACACCACCGCCGGTGTCCCATTCTTTATTCGCGGCAATGCTGAATTCCTTGTAGCCCAGCGTGCCATCCGGCTTGAACTGGATGATCTCGCACTGGTCGTTGCCGGCAAGGCAATTCTGGCCGTAGCGTGCGGTCTGGCTGGCCAGCGACAGCTTGCCGGACAGCTTGATCTCGTACGGCAACTCGTAGATGCCGGTGACCACCAGGCGGTTCTTCGGAATGCCGCCAGCCTCACGCCAGCCGTAGTCCTGGATGCGTTCGCGGTCCAGGGCGTAGTGCTCGCCGAACTGGCGGTTTTCCTTTGCATCGGAATAGGTATAGGCCACGGTCAGGCCCCAGCCGGATTCTTCGTCGAAGGGTTTTTCCACCTGCAACGCGAGCTGGTTGTTGCGGGTCTCTACACCGTTGGTGCCCAGCACGATGGCGCTGTAGCCGTCCGGGCCGTCGGTCGGCGCGCCGGAGGTGGTGCCCGGCTGGAAGAACGACCCGTCGGGCAAGCGGTTGCCGCGCACGAAGGCAAAACCGTCATGGCTCTCGATGCGGCTCAGGGTCACATCGGTAAACCAGTCCTGGCCCCACAACGGCACCATGTTGCGCATGCCGATGCTGAATTGGTCGGAGTACGGGGTCTTGAGGTTGTTATCGATCAGGTAGACCTCACGTCCGCCACCGCCCGTGCTGTTGGCGGTAAGCGTGTTCAGGCCCTCCTGGCTGTTGTAAGCCGGATTCCAGGCCGTGCATGGGTCGCCGAGGCAGGCATCGTTGTTGGCGCTGGTGAAGTAGTAGCTATACGACTTGAAGGAGTTGTTGAGCTGCTCCAGTGCCAGGTAATCAAAGATGTTGCGGTCGTACGCACGGCCGGCGCCACCATAGATCACGTGCGCCTGATCGCCGAACAGGTCGTACGAAGCGCCCAGACGCGGCTGCCAGGCATTCTTGAACGCCTTGCGGTTGTTGCCGGTGCTGATGAAGTCGTTGATGTTGTAGTTGGCATTGCGCAGATTGGGCCAGTTCTGCAACGCGCTGGCGACATCCGAGGGGGTGACGAAATCCAGGAACGCCGGGGTTTCTTCGTAGTCGTAGCGCACGCCCAGGTTCAAGGTCCAGTGCTCGTTGACCTCCCAATCGTCCTGCAGGTAGATGCCGTACTGCTTGTTCTTGGACACAACCGAGCCGCCACCTTCCACCAGCGGCGCACCGAAGCGCACGCGGTACGGCGTTTCGACGTCGGTGAGGATGTTGTAGTAGTACTGCGGGTTGGCCGGGTTGAACTGGGTCGAATCCAGGTCGATGCTCTTGAACTTCACGCCCATCTTGACGGTGTGCGCCCCATGCCATTCCAGGCTGTTCAAGGTGAGGTCGTCCTGGAACGTCCAGCCCTTCTGCCCCTTGCGCTGAAAGCTGCTGCCGGCGCCCGCCGCCAGGATGTCGGTTTCGTTGCCGCGCACCGGTGCGTAGCTGAGGATGTAGCCATTGCCGTTGTTGATCGGCGCCTGGTTCCAGAACGCGCTTTCGTAGCTCAGGTTGGCTTCGTTGAGGAAGCTGGCGCCGCTGTACTGCCAACGCAGGTTGGCGCGCTTTTCTTCCTGGCCGTTGATGCTGCCGTGCTCGTAGGTCGAGGTCTGGCCGACGTCGTTGAGCTCGTCTTCCTTGCGGTACTTGCCGGTCAGCTCGAACAGGCTGTTCTCGCCAATGGTCCAGTCGATCTTGCCGAAATACAGGTCTTCCTTGAATGGCGTGCTGGAGGTCACCACCAGCGGCTGCAACTGCGCCGGCAGTTGGTCGACGCGGTCGGAGTAGATTGAGCCGGGAATCACCACGTTCGGGGTGGTGTATTCCTTTGCTTCATAGGCAATGAAGAAGTGTGCCTTGTCCTTGAGGATCGGGCCGCTGAAGGTGGCGCCGTACTGGGTTTCTTCGAAGTCGTCGCGCACGCCGGCCTTCTTCTCCAGCGGGCTTTCTTCGCGCCAGCTGTCGTTGCTGGTGTCCCAGAAGAAGCTGCCGTGGAAGTCGTTGGTGCCGGACTTGGACGAGGCCACGATGGCCGCGCCGCTGACCTGGTCGAACTCGGCCTTGTAGTTGGAGGTGATGACCTTGTATTCGCCGATCGCCGACTGCGGGAACGGGTTGCCGCGGCTGGAATCCTGGCCGCTCACGCCGCCGGTCAGCACGTAGTTCTTCTGGCTCACGCCGTCGATGTAGACGTTGGTGCCTTCGGCCGAGGTGGCGCCGGTGCGCACCTTGGTGGTGCCGTTGGCCTCGCGGGTGAACTGCACGTTCGGCACGGTGTCGGCCAGTTCCAGGAAGTTGCGCGTGGCACGCGGCAAGTTTTGGATCTGCACGTTGGAAATGTAGGTGGCGTTCTCGGAGGTGCGCGTCTCGACCAGCACCGGCGGCGCCTTCACCTGCACCGCGTCAAGCGTGGTGGCGTTACCACCCGCGGCCGTGGCCGGCTCGCCGCCGACGCCCAGGTTCAAGGTCGCCGTCTGGCCGACCTGCACGGTGACGTTCTGCGAGCTGGTCTGGTCATTAGCGGTGACATCGATACGGTAGGAACCCGGCGGCAGACCGCCCACCGAATAGCCGCCGTTGCTGACCTGCACGGTGCGGGTCAGGCCGGTGGCCAGATTGGTGGCGGTGACCTGCGCCTGGGCGGCAGGTGCGGCATCGACGGTGACCTGGCCGCGGATGGTCGCAGCGGTGCTCTGTGCGAAAGCAGGTGCGGCGCCGAGCAGCAGGCAGCTGGCAAGCGCACAGCTGAGCAGCTTGCGCGCCGGACGGGCGGAATGGGGGTGGTGGTGGCGCATGGTCGTCCCTCCAGGGATCGGTACAGATTGTTGTTGTGTTAGTGCAGTGGTGCGGGAACAGCCGCTGCGGGGGCAGCGGGAGCGGACAGAACGTCCGCGAAAGGGTCGGCAGCCTGAAAACGTAGGGCCGGAGAAGTTATTGACCAGCTTCGCCAGCAGCGCAGGAGGCGCGGATCACCAGCTCGGGCGTAAGCAATTGACGGATGCCGTTGTCGCGGTCGGGCGTTTCAACCAGGCGCATCAGCCGGGTCATCGCCTGCTCGCCCAGCCGCGCGATGCTCACGCGCATGGTGGTCAGCGCCGGGTGGACGAACCGGGCCAGCGGAATGTCGTCGAACCCGGCCAGCGCCACGTCGCCGGGCACCGAGACATCGGCCTGGGCGAACGCATACAGGCAACCCAGCGCGGCCATGTCGTTGGCGGCGAAGACCGCATCCGGCAATGCACCGTCAGCCAGCATCGCCAGCCCGGCGCGGTAGCCGGAGGCTTCATCGAAGTCGCCCGGGTACTCCACGCCCTGCGCCTGCGCGCCAAACGCAGCGAGCGCATCGCGGAAGCCGCGCAGGCGTTCGCGCGCATCGAAGTTCAACGCCGGGCCACCGATAAAGGCGATGCAGCGGTGCCCGGCCCGCAGCAGATGCTCAGTCATGGCCATGGCACCGGCGTGGTCGTCGATGCTCAGTACCGGGTAGTCGGCACCGGGCAGGTGTGCATTGATCAGCACCGTTGGCAGCGACTGCGGCAGGTTGTCGGTGAGAAATCCCGGCTGCTCGGCATACGGCGACAGCACCAGCAGGCCATCGACGCGCCCGCGCATCGAGCGCAGCGCCCTGCCCTGAGCTTCCGGATCGCCGTGATAGCTGGAAACCAGCAAGTGCTGGCCGGCCGCACGCGCTGCGCCATCGATGCCGCGAATCAATTCGGAAAAGAACTCGCCGTACAGATCCGGCAGCACCACGCCAAGGGTCTGGGAGCGTCGGCTGCTCAGGCTGCGCGCGGCCGCATGCGGGCTGTAACGCAGACGCTCGGCCACTTCCAGCACCTGCTGGCGTACCGGCGCGGCCACGTTGTCGTGCCCATTGAGCGCACGCGACACCGTTGCCACGGAGACCTGTGCTTCCCGAGCGACATCTTTGATGGTGACCGCACCCTTGGCCATTCGTGTCGCCCTCCGCGACCGACTTCTCAAAACTGGCGCGGACTGTAAGCGTTTTCATACAGAGGCGTAAACCCCTATCTTCACACCCATGAAAACGCTTACAGATCAAGCAACTACAGGTGATCAACCTGTGAAAGAATGTGTTGCGACGCAACAAATCCACACCAACGAGTCCACAAATGAAGCAAGACGCGGGTCACGGTTGTGCACGGCGCGCTTGGCGCGCTGCTGGATGCGCCACCTGATGTGCTTGGTCAGGAGGTCCAACTGACGGTCCTCGGCCGAACTACGGCGCGTGCTCAGACGACACCGCTGCATTACCCCTATTCAGAAAGCTTGCTCGACGCCCGCGTGCTTTGGCTGCGACGAGGCTTGTCAGCGCGAGCACATCAAACTTGATCGCGTCAGCGTGTGGTCCTCTTGACCCTGCCCACTTCAGAGCGGCCGCCAGCCTGACGACGCAAAACATGCTCCATGAACGTCGGGCCTTGTCGCTCAACGCCGTTTTCGCGTGCAAGAGCGGCCACGGGCGCGAAAGGCCTAATCGTGCATCCCGCCGCGCGCAGGAGCGCTCTTGGCAACCGCAGGCGATCAAGCGAAAGCGCCTGCTCCGCGCCTGCCTACCCAGACTCGCCCGGCGCCAAAGCCTCGATCGACAACGCATGGATATCGGTCTGCATCATCTCGCCCACCGCGGCGTAGACCGCGCGGTGCCGAGCCAATGGCGGCTTGCCGGCAAAGGCGGTGCTGACCACGCGCACATTGAAATGCCCACGCCCGTCGCGCGCGCCGGCATGGCCGGCATGCCGGGCGCTGTCGTCCACCACATCGAGTTCGGTCGGTGCCAGCGCGGCCTGCAATGCCGCACGAATCTGCTCGACCCGGCTCATGGCAGCACCCGGCGGAACGGCCGGACCTCGGTGCGCGTATACACGCCAGCTTCCACATACGGATCGGCATCGGCCCAGGCACGCGCGTCTTCCAGTGCGTCGAATTCGGCAATCACCACGCTGCCGCTGAAACCGGCCGGGCCCGGATCTTCGGCATCGATGGCCGGGCATGGGCCCGCCACCAGCAACCGCCCCGCGGCCGCGAGCGCCTGCAAACGCGCCAGATGGGCCGGCCGCGCCTGCTGCCGTGCGGCCAATGCGTCCGCCCGGTCATACCCTTCGATTACGTACCACACACGCCACCTCGTCTCAGACTGGAAGATCAACCCGCAGATTCTAGCCGCGTCGGCGCTGGACACCGCCCCCGCGCACGCATTACCCTTGTCAACACTGCACACGCAACCGGACGCAGCGGCCCGTCGGCCCAGGCTCAACGCTGTTCTCGACGGCAGATTCGCTGCCCACCGCCGGCTCGCGTAGACGACCTCCTCAGCTGTTCCGTCGCCGCATGCCACGCGGCGCCTGCTTGCATGTCGATTGGCGTATGTAAATTTGTGGGATCGTGCCTGCACAAGCACGACATTGATCGCAATAACTCAAGGCAAGCCCTGCAGGCGCGGCTCAGACCGCGGCCGGCGACCGTAAGACCCGATGTCGACCTGATGAATTCCGAACTCGCGCACGTCGCGACTCCGCCAGCCACGAGCGCGCCGCCACAGCAGCAGGAAATGCCGCTGGCGGTGGTGCATGGGCAACCGGTGCTGCAGATCCCGCAGGATCTGTATATCCCGCCGGACGCTCTGGAAGT
Organism: Xanthomonas vasicola pv. musacearum NCPPB 4379; assembly: GCF_000277895.2. Taxonomy (NCBI): domain Bacteria; kingdom Pseudomonadati; phylum Pseudomonadota; class Gammaproteobacteria; order Lysobacterales; family Lysobacteraceae; genus Xanthomonas; species Xanthomonas vasicola. Next base: position 2,529,091 of record NZ_CP034655.1, read on the forward strand.
CATCCTGGATGCCTTCGAAGGTCCGCTGGACTTGCTGCTGTACCTGATCCGCCGTCAGAACCTGGACATCCTGGATATTCCCGTCGCCGAGATCACCCGGCAGTACGTGGACTACATTAATGTGATGCAGGAGCTGCGCTTCGAACTGGCCGCCGAATACCTGGTGATGGCCGCGATCCTGGCCGAGATCAAATCGCGCATGCTGTTACCGCGCCCGCCGAGCCAGGATGGCGAAGAAGACGATCCGCGTGCCGAACTGGTCCGCCGGCTGCAGGAATACGAACGCTTCAAGCAGGCCGCCGAGGATCTGGACACCCTGCCCCGCATGGGCCGCGACAGCGCGCCGGTGCAGGCGCATCTGCCCGAGCGCGCGGCGGTTAAGCTGCCGCCGCCGGTGGAATTGAAAGAAATGCTCATGGCACTGTACGACGTGCTCAAGCGCGCCGAGCTGTTTACCGGCCATGCGATCAAGCGCGAGGCACTGAGTGTGCGTCAGCGCATGGGCGATGTGCTGAGCCGCCTGGACGATGGCAAGTTCTACCGTTTCGAATCGCTGTTCACTGCCGAAGAAGGCAAGCTCGGCGTACTGGTCACCTTCCTGGCGCTGCTTGAATTGGCCAAGGAGCAGCTGCTGGATATCGTGCAGGAAGCGCCGCTGGCGCCGATCTACGTGAAGTCGCTGGCGTTGGGCAATACCAATGCGCCGTTGCAATTCTCCAGCGAATTCGACGACAGCGATGCCGCCAACGAACCCCTCTGAAGCCGATCACCGAATGGATCAAGCGCTGATCACCCGCATTATCGAAGCAGCCCTGCTGGCGAGCAGCCAGCCGTTGACGCTGGCGCAGCTGCAGGGCTTGTTTCCGGAAGAAGAACCGGCGCCGCCCGGCAGCGTGGAGCGCGCACTGGAATTGCTGAGCGAGGCCTGCGCCGAGCGTGGCGTGGAACTGGTCGAGGTGGCCTCCGGCTTCCGCTTCCAGGTCAAGGCCGACGTGCATGGCTGGGTCGCCCGGCTGTGGACCGAGCGCCGCACCAAGTACACCCGCGCCACGCTGGAGACCCTGGCGCTGATCGCTTACCGCCAGCCGATCACCCGCGGCGAGATCGAGCAGGTGCGCGGCGTGGCGGTCAGCAGCAACATCATCCAGGCGCTGGAAGAACGCGAGTGGATCCGCGTGGTGGGCCACCGCGACGTGCCCGGCAAGCCGGCCCTGTTCGGTACCACCAAAGGCTTTCTGGATTACTTCGGGCTCAAGCGATTGGATGAGCTGCCGCCATTGTCTGAATTGAAGGACATCGCTGAGCTGGAACCGCAGCTGCCGCTAGACCGCGACGGGCAGCTGGATGGCGCAGTGCCGGCCTCGGCGGCGATGGATGCGGCGCAGGGTCAAGCCGATGCGGCTGATGCTGAAGGCGCTGGTACGGCTGCAGCGGCTGACGAAGCAGGTGCTGATACTGCGAGCGCGGATGCAGAAGCCAACGCTGGCGCCGAGGCCAGCAACAGCGGCAGCAGCGATTCGCAAGATGGTTCGGAAGCGGACGAGGCCGATGCCTCGGCGACTCTGGCCGGCAACATCGACCCAGCGAGCGGTCACCAGAACAACGCCGAACCCGATCCTGAAAGTGAAACCGACATCGACACCGATGCCGACCAGCACACGCAGGAACCCGCCAGCGATGCCGGGTTAGACCAGCAAGACCACGATCTGGACAATGCAATCGACACTGAAGCGGCCGACGCAGTGAGCGAGCAGACACCGCAGCACCCCGAGCATGGCTCGGCGCACGACCAGAACACGCAATACCCAGATGACGCCCGTGAGGGCGACCCCGACACCGCGCCGGGAACGCGCGCGGATGCAGTGAACGAAGACGAAGACAACGCCGTCGCGACGACGACCGTGGCTGTTGACGAAGCCGATTCCGACCCAGAGGCCGACCCAAAACGCGTCGGCCGGAGCCAGACACATGAGTGACACCCCCCGCAAGCTGTCGTTGAACAAGCTTTCCCTCAAGCGCGACAGCGCGACAGAAGCCCCCAAGCTGGAAGAGCGCCTGCACAAGGTGCTGGCTCAGGCCGGCCTGGGTTCGCGCCGCGCGCTGGAACAGCGCATTGCCGATGGCCTGATCAAGGTCAATGGCGCTGTTGCGCAGACCGGCATGTCGGTGCGCAGCGGCGACAAGATCGAGCTGGACGGCCGCAGCTTCGTGGCCAGTGCACTGACCGAACCCTCGCGCGTGCTGATCTACAACAAGCCCGAAGGCGAAGTGACCACACGCGAAGATCCCGAAGGCCGCCCGACCGTGTTCGAGTCGCTGCCGGCATTGAAGGGCTCGCGCTGGATCGCGATCGGCCGCCTGGACATCAACACCACCGGCCTGTTGCTGCTGACCACCGACGGTGAGTTGGCCAACGCGATGATGCACCCCTCCTACGAGGTCGAACGCGAATACGTGGTGCGCGTGCGCGCCCCGGAAGGCGAAGAAAAGGTCTCAGACGCCATCATCGAGCGCCTGTCGCGCGGTGTGCTGCTGGAAGACGGCGGCGCCAAGTTCGACGAGATCGAACGCATCGGCGGCACCGATTCGCACGACTGGTTCCGCGTGGTGGTCAAGGAAGGCCGCAACCGCGAAGTACGCCGCCTGTGGGAATCGCAGGGTTGCCAGGTCAGCCGCCTCAAGCGCAGCCGCTACGGCAAGATTTCGCTACCGCGCGAACTGCTGCGTGGGCAGTCGGTGGAAGTGGCGCAGGAAAAGGTCGACGCCTTGCGCGCCGAACTCAAGCTGGAAGAAGGCGCACCTTCGGCGCTGACGCTGCAGCCGGTGATCGGCCAGCGCCGCGCCGCCAAGTCCACCGTGCACGTCTCGCGCGATGGCCGCAGCAATGCCTACGTCAACGGCCACACCTCCGGCGCCGATGAAGGCCGCGAGCTGCGTCGTTTCGACAACCTGCGCGAAGATCGCGGCCGCGGCGGTCGCGGCAAGCCGGGCGGTTTCAAGGGTGGCCTGACGGTCAGCGGCGAAGCAGCGGCCCGGCAGTCGCAGCAGCGCCCGTTCAAGCAGCGTGGCCCGGCCAAGGGCGACCGCGGTGCCTTGCCGGAAGGCAACCCTGCCGCGTTCCGCAGCTGGTATGTGCCCGATGGCGTGAGCACCGGCCCGAGCGGTCACCGCAATGCCGGGCCGAGCGGCCCGGGCACCGGCCAGGCACGCCCGTATGCGAAGAAAGGTCCGGGCGGCGCGCGTCCGGGGACTGGCGGTCCTGGTGGTGCCCGCTCGGGTGGTCCGGGGCGCGGCGGTGCCGGTGGTGGCGGGCAAGGTCAGTCGCAGGGTCAAGGCCAGGGGCAGCGCAAGCACCCGTATGGTCACCCGGGCAATGCACCGAGCTTCCCCTCGGATCACGCCAACCCGGGTTTCAGCCCGTACGGCGCGGCCTCTCCTGCTGGCCGCCCAAGCGGCGGCCGTCCGGGTCCGGGTGGTAACCGCGGTCCGGCATCTGCCAACCGTGGCCCCGGTGGTCCGGGTGGTGGCGCACGCGGCCCAGGTGGCGCACCGCGCGGTCCGGGCGGTCGCCCGCCGGGCGGCGGCAATCGTCGTCCCCCCGGTGGCGGTAATCGCGGTCGCTGAGTTGCGACGCGCGCATTAAAAAAACGGCCCTGCGAAGGGCCGTTTTTTTGTGGTGCTGAGGGCAGATTGCAGATCTAGGAGATGGCCCAAGCATCGGCAATGGCGTCTCGCGAGGCCGACGTGCACAAACTTCAGATACCTCTTCAGCCAGCCGCTGATCCCGTCATGCAGTGCTCGATCACTGAGCGCTGCTGCCGGATCACACGCTTACTTACGACGTTCGATCACGAAATTGCCGACCGCAACGCCCAGATCCACGCCCTCGCCCGTGCCTGCCAGCGCCAACGAGATATCGCCCTTGGTCACGACCTGGGCGGTGCTGGATTTGACCACGCCGGCATGCGCTTCGGCCGCGGCGTAGGTACCGAACAGATCGTTGAGGCTGTAGGCGCCGGAGAACGTGCCACGGCCGCCGACGATCTTGGACTTGCCGACGGTCAGGCCGCCGCCCTTGCTGGAAATCTTGACCGGGATGACCGCACCGTTATCGCACTTGATGGTGCCGGTGCCGCTGGCGGTCTTGTAGAACACCGACCAGCCGGACAAGTTGAATGACAGCTGGCAATCGATGTTGCCGGCGGCCTGCGCCTGCGGAGCCAGCGTGGCGGCGCCAAGCAGCGCCAACAGCGAAAGTGACTTGATCATATGAGCAGTGCCAGTGGTGGACATGGCGCGAGACTAGCAGCGCCGATGTGGCAGCCGCGACAAGGTCCAAGCGCGGCGCATGCGTTTGTTCAGCGAAGCCTTATCTGGCTTTGACATGGCGGCAGCGCTGCCACCTGCAGCCACGACGTGGGATGATCGCAGCATGCCACGCACCATTTACAGCCTGCTCTTCAGCGCCCTGCTGCTGCCCTCGCTCGCCCACTGCGGCGAGACGATTCCCACCCAGGGCTATACCGTCGTCAGGAGCTATCCGCACGACACCGCCGCCTTTACCGAAGGCCTGTTCTATCTCGACGGGCATCTATACGAGAGCACCGGCGAGTTGGGCCAGTCCAGTGTGCGCAAAGTCGACCTGGACACCGGCAAGGTCCTGCAGCAGGCCAACACGCCGCCGCCGTTCTATGGCGAAGGCATCGTTGCCTGGAAGGACCGCCTGATCCAACTGACCTGGCGCAATCAGCGCGGCTTCGTTTACGACCTGGCCACGCTGGCACCGCGCACGCAGTTCAGCTATTCCGGCGAGGGCTGGGCGCTCACCAGCGACAACCGCCAGCTCTACATGAGCGATGGCACCGCCAGCATCCGCCGGCTGGATCCACAAAGCCTGAAACAGATCGGCAGCATCAAGGTCACCGCCCGCGGCAAGCCGCTTGACAACCTCAACGAGCTGGAATGGGTGAAGGGCGAGCTGCTGGCGAACGTCTGGCTGACCACGCGCATCGCACGGATCGACCCGGCCAGCGGCAAAGTTATCGCCTGGATCGACCTCAAGGCACTGGTGCCAGATCCCGACACGTTGACCGACCCCACCAACGACGTGCTCAACGGCATCGCCTACGACGCCGAGCACGATCGCTTGTTCGTTACAGGCAAGCGCTGGCCGAAGATCTACCAGATCAAGTTGGCTCAGTAGCCGGGATTGGGGATTGGGGAGTAGTAACAGCGGATGGGCTGGCGTTTGCGCGGCAGTGGCGTGTACCAATCCCGAATCACTACTCCCTAATCTCGAACTGATCGGCATCCAGCATTGCCGGGAAGCGGGCGCGGTGTTCGGCCAGTGCAGTGGCGCTGATAGTGGTGGTGACAACCTGCTCGCGTTCGCGGATTTCCACCTGCGGCTGGCCAAGGAAATCGATCACTGCGCTGTCGCCGGCGTAATGCAGCTGATTGCCGTCCACGCCAATCCGGTTGACTGCGGCCACGAAGCACAGGTTTTCGATCGCGCGTGCGCGCAGCAGCGTCTTCCACGCATAGGCGCGTGCGGAGGGCCAGTTGGCCACGAAGAGTTGCAGATCGAAATCCAGCTTCCCCGGGCGTTCCACATCGAAGCGGTTGCGGCAGAACACCGGAAAACGCAGGTCGTAGCAAACCTGCGGATTGATCCGCCAGCCCTTCCATTCCACCGTCAGCCGCTCGCGCCCGGCCGCGTAGCGCAGATGCTCGTTGCCGAAGCGGAACAGGTGGCGCTTGTCGTAATACTGCAGTGCCCCGTCGGGCGTGGCCCAGAGCAGCCGATTGAACACACCTTCCTCAGCGCGCAACTGCACGCTACCGGTGACCGCCGCACCCAGGCGTGCGGCTTGCGCGCGCACCCACTCCACGGTCGGCCCGTCCATGCCTTCGGCCTTGTCGATGGCGTCGTTGGAGAACCCGCTGGTAAAGGTCTCCGGCAGGATCACCAGATCGGTCTGCCCGGCCAATGGCTCCAGCAGCGCACCGTAATACGCGCGGTTAGCGGCCGGGTCGTGCCAGCGGGTGTTGCCTTGGATCAGCGAAACTCTCAAATCCTGCGTGACGTGTGTCATCCCCAACGTACTCCGATGCAAAGCGTGCCAACCAGGCACAGCAACCCTAATGTGGGTGTCACTCAGGGCAGATGGCGAACCAAGCGATTGGCGGTGGTAAGCCGCTCCTCGGGAGTGGATACAGCCAGATAGCGTGCCACATAGCGATCTCTTCGGAACGGCACCACGCCGAAATCCATCCCCACGCGCTGACCTCGGTCAACGAGTCCAGTCATGTCATGACATGGCAATAAAAAAGCGCGCTGTCGACGACACCGCTGGCGAACGCCAATCCGAACGTAATCCCAAAGTAGGTTGCGGTGATTGACATCAACGTGATCCTTTGTGCGCGACGGCTGCAGCTTGCGAACCGTCATTTATCGATTCAATCGCATTACAACCGCTGCAACCGCTCGATCGCGGCATCCAATGTCGCATCGTTCTTGGCAAAGCACAGCCGCGCCAGACGCTGACCAGCCGGTGCATTTTCATAGAACGGCGACAACGGGATCGCCGCTACGCCCTTCTCCACCGTCAGCCATTTCACGAATTCGGTATCCGGCAGATCGCTGATGGCTGAGTAGTCCACTAGCTGGAAGTACCCGCCGGGCACGGGTAGCGGCTTCAACCGGGTGGTCAGCAACTGTTCGCGGAAACGGTCGCGCTTGGCTTGGTAGAACGCGCCGAGTTGCTCGTCGTGCTGGGGCTCGTCGCGGATCATCGCGGCGAAGGCGTGCTGAGCCGGGCCGAAGCTGGTGAAGGTGTTGTACTGATGTACTTTGCGGAATTCGGCCGTGAGCGCGGGCGGCGCGATAGCGTAGCCAATCTTCCAGCCGGTGCAGTGGTAGGTCTTGCCGAAGCTGGAAATCACGAACGCGCGTTCGCGCAGTTCCGGCCAGCACAATACTGATTCGTGCCGGCGGCCGTCGAATACGATGTGCTCGTACACCTCATCCGACAGCAGAAAGATCTCGGTGCCGCGCAGCAGTTCGGTCAGCATCTGCATGTCGTCGGCCAAGAGCATCGCGCCGGACGGGTTATGCGGCGAGTTGATCATCAATAGCCGCGTTTTCGGCGTGATCGCGGCGCGCAGCGCATCCCAGTCGACTGCGAAGGTCTGAGGGTGCAGCGCCACGTGCACCGCACGTGCGCCGGCCAGATCGATCGCCGGCTCGTAGCAGTCGTAGGCGGGGTCCAGCACGATGACCTCTTCGCCGGCGCGCACGACCGCGTGGATGGCGTTGAAGATCGCCTCGGTGGCACCGCTGGTGACGGTGATTTCGGTGTCGACATCGACCTGCGCGCCATAGCAGCGCTGCGCCTTGCCGCCGATGGCCTGGCGCAATGTCGCCACGCCGGTCATCGGTGGGTACTGGTTGTGACCGGCCGCCATGGCCTTGGTCAGTTCGTCGACCAGCCGCTGCGGCACCGCGAAATCGGGAAAGCCCTGGCCCAGATTGACCGCGCCGTGCTCGGCCGCCAGCTGCGACATGACGGTGAAGATGGTGGTGCCCACCTTGGGTAGCTTGGTCGTGAGGGGCATGGTGCCTGTCCGGACAAGAAACGAGGGACCGCGAGTGTACGCAAAGCCGCCAGGCGGTTGCGCCGGGACACTGCAAAACAGCGTTCCCGACCCATCACGGTGCCCGCCACGCTGCCGCGCACGTCCCCGACATGCCACCATCGTCGCTACAATGCGCGCCCGGTCCGGTGCGTCCCCCTGCCCCGGTTCTTCCCCATGCCGTCCTGTGACGTGAGCCTGCTGCACCGATGATCGAACCGCTGCACACCGCGCCGCCGCTGCTGGCAGCGCACGCCCTGGCTTTCAGCCGCAACGAGGAGCCGGTGTTCGGCCCGCTGGATTTCCACGTCGATGCCGGCGAAGCGTTGTTGGTGCAAGGCGACAACGGCGCCGGCAAGACCACGCTGCTGCGCGTATTGGCCGGCTTGTTACATGTGGAGCGCGGGCAGATCCAGATCGACGGCAAGACCGCCAAGCGCGGCGACCGCAGCCGCTTCATGGCCTACCTGGGCCACCTGCCCGGCCTGAAGGCCGACCTCAGCACGCTGGAGAACCTGCATTTTCTGTGCGGTCTGCATGGCCGCCGCGCCAAGCAGATGCCCGGCAGTGCGCTGGCCATCGTCGGCCTGGCCGGTTACGAGGATGCGTTGGTGCGGCAGTTGTCGGCCGGCCAACGCAAGCGGCTGGCGCTGGCACGGCTGTGGCTGTCGCCAGCGCCGCTGTGGTTGCTGGACGAGCCCTACGCCAATCTGGATCTGGACGGCATCACCCTGGTCAACCGGATGATCTCCGCGCATCTGCGCGGCGGTGGTGCGGCGCTGGTCACCACTCACGGCGCCTATGCGGCGCCACCGGTGCGCACCCGCATGCTGACGCTGGAGGCTGCCGCATGAGCGCGCATTCGCCACAACCGTCGCTATGGCAGGCAGCCCGCGCGTTGCTGGCGCGCGACCTGCAACTGCTGTGGCGTCGCCGCGGCGATGCCTTGCAGCCGGCGCTGTTTGCGCTGCTGATCGTCGTGCTATTTGCGTTGGGCCTGGGCGGACGCCCGGACCTGCTGGCACAGGCCGCGCCAGCGGTGTTGTGGCTGTCGGTGTTGCTTGCCGGCCTGCTGTCGCTGGACGCCCTGTTCCGCAGCGATGTCGAAGATGGCTCGATGGAGCAATGGCTGCTCGCGCCGGTGCCGTTGGCCTGGTTGATCGCAGTGCGCGTGCTGCTGCATTGGGCAACCAGTGCGTTGCCACTGATTGCAGTCACGCCGCTGCTGGGCGAATTGCTGCACCTGCCGCATGACCAATTGCCGGTGCTGCTGGCATCGTTGGCACTGGGAACACCGCTTCTGAGTCTGCTCGGCGCCGTGGTCGCGGCACTGACGGTGACGATGAAACGCTCTGGTATTCTCGTGGCGTTGCTGGCGCTGCCGCTGTACGTGCCGGTGCTGGTGTTCGGTGCCGGCAGTGTGGCGGCCAGCGGGCAAGGACAGGATGCAGTGGGTGCGTTGTTGTTGTTGGGCGCCGGACTGGTGATCGGCGTGGTCCTGGCACCGCTGGCTGCAGCGGCCGCGATCCGCATTTCGTTGAGTTGAGCGCTGCAGTCGATGCATTGTCGATAGCACGCCCCGCACAACGCGTTGTTGCTGTTTCGAGAGCCAATGCCATTCCAAAGGCTACTGCCATCGCATGAACGTCGTCGTCCGCTGGTTCCACCAACTCGCATCGCCCCCGATCTTCGACCGTTTTACTGCGCGCTGGGCGCCTTGGTGCTATGCGCTGGCCGCGTTGTTGCTGGGTGTGGGCATCTGGCAAGCCTTGTTTGCGGTACCGGCGGATTACCAGCAAGGCGACAGCTTCCGCATTCTCTACATCCATGTGCCGAGCGCGTGGATGAGCCTGTTCGTGTTCGGACTGATGGCGCTGTATGCGGCCATCGCGCTGATCTGGCGCATTAAAATCTGCGAAATACTGGCGATGGCATGCGCGCCGATCGGTGCGGCATTCACCGTGATCACCCTGCTGACCGGCAGCATCTGGGGCAAGCCAATGTGGGGCGCCTGGTGGGATTGGGACCCGCGCCTGACCACCGAATTGATTCTGCTGTTTCTGTATCTGGGCGTGATCGGCCTGTATCACGCCATCGACGATCGTCGTCAGGCCGCACGCGCGGCGTCATTGCTGGCCATCGTCGGGGTGGCGCTGCTGCCGGTGATCCGCTATTCGGTGGTGTGGTGGAATTCGCTGCATCAGGGCCAGAGCATTCGCTTGCTCGGCCCGTCGACGATCGATGCCAGCATGCTGCTGCCGCTTTGGTTGATGGTGATCGGCACCAAGTTCTGGTTTGCCGGTTCGCTGCTGACGCGCGCACGCGCCGACAACCTGCGTCGCGAAGCCGGCAAGGCCTGGATCGTGCGCGACGCGCCGGAGGGAGCGGCATGAGCTACCTGCCCTACGTCATCGCCGCCTATGCGGTGTTCGTGCTGGTGCTGCTGTGGGACCTGATCGCCGGCCGTTGGCAGGTGCGTCGCGCATTGAAGACCGCCCAGGCGCGCCGCCTGCGTGAGCGCAAGCGCGCGGTGCCCAGCAATGCGGAGTTGATCCGATGAACCCGCAACGTCGACGCCGCCTGTGGCTGGTACTGGCGTTGGTGCTGGCCGGCGGGCTGGCAACCACGCTGATGGCGATGGCCTTGCAACGCAATGTGGCCTATCTCTACACGCCGTCGGAAGTGCTGCGTGGCGACGCCGGCGAGCATTCCCGTTTCCGGCTTGGCGGCATGGTCGAAAAAGGCTCGTTCAAACGCGCGTCCGGCTCGTTGGAAGCGCACTTCAGCGTCACCGATGGCGATGCCCAGTTGCCCGTGAGTTACGACCGCATCCTGCCGGACCTGTTTCGCGAGGGGCAGGCGGTGGTGGCCACTGGCCGCATGCAGCACGGTGTCTTCGTCGCCGAAGATGTGCTGGCCAAGCACGACGAAACCTACATGCCAAAGGAAGTTGCCGACAAGATGGGCAGCGCGCATCGCAAGCACGATGTCCCGGCCGCAGCGGACCAAGCTGGAGAGCTGCATTGATGGCGTGTGTCAGGACGTCGGCATTCCTTCAGAAGGCTGGCTTGCGCGGTGGCTGCATGACTGACAACGTCATTGTGCCTACGCAAGCCCGTACAAATGCTGCAGGGATGAAGCCTCTGCAGTGCGCCCGCCATCGTGGGGCCCCTGCACGCTCACCAACGCGCCAACCCGATGCTTCCTGAGCTCGGCACGTTCCTGCTGGTACTTGCCCTGCTGGTTGCACTGGTGCAGGCGGTGGTGCCGCTGGCCGGCGCACAGCGCGGACGCAGCAGCTGGATGGCCGTGGCGCGACCGGCTGCGCTGGTGCAGTTGGCGTTGATCGCATCGGCCTTCGCCGTGTTGACGCACGCCTTCCTGGTGCAGGATTTTTCGGTGCACTACGTTGCTGAAAATTCCAACAGCCTGCTGCCGGTGATGTATCGCTATTCGGCGGTGTGGGGCGCACACGAAGGCTCGCTGCTGCTGTGGACGCTGGTGCTGGCGTTGTGGACCGGCGCGGTGGCGATCTGGTCGCGGCAACTGCCGGCGCATGTGATCGCGCGTGTCCTCGGCGTCATGGCGCTGGTGAGTATTGGGTTTCTGGCGTTTTTGCTGTTCACCTCCAACCCGTTTGCGCGGCTGTTTCCGGTGCCGCTGGAAGGTGGCGACCTCAATCCGCTGCTGCAGGACCCGGGGCTGATCGTCCATCCGCCGATGCTGTATTGCGGTTACGTCGGCTTTGCGGTGCCATTCGCGTTCGCCATCGCTGCGCTGCTGGAAGGCCGCATGGATGCGCGCTGGCTGCGCTGGACGCGGCCGTGGACCAACGTCGCCTGGTCGATGCTTACCGTCGGCATCGCGCTGGGTAGCTGGTGGGCGTATTACGAGCTGGGCTGGGGAGGCTGGTGGTTCTGGGACCCGGTGGAAAACGCCAGTTTCATGCCGTGGCTGGTGGGCACCGCGTTGCTGCATTCGCAGGCGGTGACCGAAAAGCGCGGCAGCTTCGCCAGTTGGACCTTGCTGCTAGCAATCGCCGCGTTTGCGCTATCGCTGCTGGGCACCTTCCTGGTGCGCTCGGGCGTGCTGACCAGCGTGCATTCGTTCGCCGCCGACCCGTCGCGCGGGCTGTTCATTCTGGTGTTCCTGTTACTCGTGGTCGGTGGTTCGTTGCTGTTATATGCGCTGCGCGCGCCGCGGTTGTCGCTGGTGGATGATCCGCGCCGCGCATTTGCCGGCAGCTCGCGCGAAACCTTGTTGCTGTTGAACAACCTGCTACTCACCTGCGCCTGCGCAATGGTGTTGCTGGGCACCTTGTATCCGCTGCTGGCCGATGCGTTGGGGCTAGGCAAACTGTCGGTCGGGCCGCCCTACTTCGGCACCTTGTTCGTGGTGTTGATGGCGCCGCTGGTGGCGCTGCTGCCGTTCGGCCCGCTCACGCGCTGGCAGCGCGAACAAGCCTCGCGGCCGTTGGCGATGCTGGCGCCGTGGGCAGGTCTGGCGTTGGCGGCGGGCGTGCTGGCCTGGTTCACCGCGCCGCAGGGGCAATTGAAAGCCGCCTTCGGTGTGGTCGGCGCAGCCTGGGTGCTGTTCGGCACGTTGCGTTTTATATGGACGCGGCGCGCGGCCAAGGGGCGCAAATTCACCGCCGAAATGCTGGGCATGGTGCTGGCGCATCTGGGCGTTGCGGTGTTCCTGTCCGGCGCCTTGCTGGTAGAGGGATTGAGCTTGCAGCGCGAAGTGGCGTTGGCGCCCGGACAACAGGTGCAGATCGGCCGCTACGCTTTGCACTTCGATGGGCTGGAAGAGCTGCGCGGGCCTAATTACGTGTCCGACCGTGCCAACCTGCAGGTCTTCAAGGACGATGCGCCGGTGGGCATGCTGCATGCGGAAAAACGCCGCTACGCCAGCGGCGGGCAGACCTTGACCGAGGCGGCGATCCGTCCTGGCCCGCTTGGCGACCTGTATCTCGCTCTTGGCGAACCGCTGGGCAATCAGGCCTGGGCGGTACGCGTGCACCTCAAACCGTTCGTCCGCTGGATCTGGCTGGGAGCGCTGCTGATGGCGCTCGGCGGCCTGGTCACCGCGGCCGACCGGCGTTTTCGTCGTTCTCCGGAGATCCAAGATGGTTGAGTCACGTTCACCCCGCCTGCCCACTGCGGTCCTGGTGGGCGCCAGCGTGCTGCTGCTCGCCCTGGCAGCACTGTTGGTTTACGCGGTGGTGCGCTCCGGTCAGGACGACCGCGATGCACTGCCCTCTGCCCTGATCGGCAAACCGGCGCCGGAATTCGCGCTGCCGCTGCTGCACGATCCCAACATCGTGGTGCATGCGCGCGAGCTACGCGGCGCGCCGTACATCATCAACGTGTGGGGCAGTTGGTGCCCGGCCTGCCGCGAAGAACATCCGGTGCTGAGCCGCTTCGCGCTGACCAAGCGCGTGCGCGTGATCGGCTACAACTGGAAGGACGAGCGCGCCGATGCGCTGCGCTGGCTGGAACAACTCGGCAATCCGTATCTGCTGGTGGTTGCCGACAAAGACAGCCGCACCGCGATCGATTTCGGCATCGCCGCCGCGCCGGAAACCTTTTTGGTCGACGGGCGTGGTGTGGTGCGCTGGAAGTACAGCGGCATGCTCACTCAATCCATCATCGACACCCAACTGATTCCAGCGCTGAGCAAGATCGAACGCTCGCCCACCGCCGCACCGGACCTGCACGCCAAACAATGACGCGCGCCTGGCTGCTCCTGCTGCTGTTGTTGCCCTGGCTGGCCTTCGCCCAGCCGCTCGGCAACCCGGCGCCGCTGCACTACGCATCGGCCGAAGAGGAGGCGCGTTTCCACGCGCTTACCGCCGAGTTGCGCTGCGTGCAGTGCCAGAACCAGTCGCTGGCCGACTCCAACGCGCAGATTGCCCAGGATCTGCGCAGCGAAGTGTTGGCGCTGATGCACGAAGGCCGCAGCGATGCGCAGATCCGCCAGTTCCTTGTCGCACGTTACGGCGAATTCGTGCTGTACCGTCCACGCGTGGAATCGCGCACCTGGCTGCTGTGGTTCGGCCCGCTGCTGGTGTTGCTGCTGGGCCTGGGCGCAGTGGTGCTGGTGGTGCGCAAACGCAGCATGGCGGCGCCTGCCTTGCCCGCCGATGAGCAGGAGTGGTGATGGCCGGCTTTGTCATCGCGGTACTTGTGATTGCGCTGCTGGCCTTCGGCCTGGTGTTGCGCCCGCTGTGGCGCGAGGCACGCGGCCTGGCCGCAAGCGTGGCGATATTGCTGCTGGCCGCAAGTGCGGCGTTGTATTGGTTGGTCGGCACGCCAGGCGCGATCGAGCAGCCAGCCAATCGCCCGGCCGCGCCACGCTCGCTGGATGAAGCAATCATGCAACTGCGCGCGGCGCTGGCGAGCAATCCCGAACAGGCCGAAGGCTGGGTGTTGCTAGGGCGCTCACTCTCCAGCCAGCAAAAATTTGCCGAAGCGCGCGATGCATTCGCACGCGCGGTTGCGCTCCGCCCGGACGAGCCGGACGTGCTGGTCGCCGCGGCGCAATCGCGCATGCTTGCCGATGACAGCGGCCGCCCGGATCCGGAAGCCACGCGCATGCTCGAACACGCGCTGGCGGCGCAGCCAGACCATCAACGCGCACGCTGGTTTCTGGGGGTGGTACAGCGCCAATCCGGTGAGCCGGCCAAAGCCAGCGCTACCTGGGAGCCGCTGCTAAGTGTGGTCGATGCGAAGACCCGCCCCGGCCTGCTTGAACAGATCAACACCGCACGACAGGAAGCCAAGCTCGCGCCGATCCAGGCAACGGCTGCGTCTGCCGCCGAGGCAGCGAAGGGCAAACAGATCCAGGTGCGGGTGACACTGGATGCCGAATTCGCCAAGCGCGCCGGCTTGCCCGGCGACACCAGCGTCTTCGTGATTGCGCGCGCCGCCGACACGCCGATGCCGGTGGCGGTGGAAAAACACGCGTTGGGCGAGCTGCCATTGACCATCACACTGGATGATGGCGACAGCCCGATGCCGACGCGCACGCTGTCGTCGCTCGACAAGGTGCAAGTGTTGGCACGGCTGTCGCGCAGCGGCAATGCCATGCGCCAGGCCGATGACGTTGAGAGCGCACCGGTGATGGTCGAGCTGCCTGCCGCCGCGCCGGTGGAGCTGGTGATCGGGCGCTGATTGCTTGCTGCGTCGCATTGCTGCGTTTCGGACCAGTGGTAGACGAGAATTCCGGGCACCATGCGCGCCCGCCTGGCGGCTGCGCAGTCGTTTGGTTAGCTGCTCTTAGTCAGATGCGTTGTTGAAAACCATGTACACCGACCATCTCGACTGGCCCTTGCCCGCTCAACGTCGCGGGACCTTATGCGGCATGGATGCCGCGTAAGACGTACTTGCGGCGTGTCCCGCAATGGTGGGCGGGCAAGGGCCCTGCAGCCAAGCCGTAGATCCACCGCTCTGCAGAGTGGCATCACACAGCGCATGGCCTCAAATGGCCTCAAACCGATTTTCCATTTCCCATTCCCATCCTGCACACCGGCGCATGCCGTGGCAGATAGAATTGCGACATGACTGAATTCATCCCTGCCGGCACGCTGTACCACGCACTGCCTTCGCCTTTTCCGATGAAACGCGGTGGTGTGCTGCATCAGGCACGCGTGGCATACGAAACCTGGGGCACGCTCGCCGCAGATCGCAGCAACGCGATCCTGATCGTCACCGGCCTGTCACCGAATGCGCACGCGGCGGCCAACCAGGCCAACCCCGAGCCTGGCTGGTGGGAAGCGATGCTCGGGCCGGGTAAGCCGATCGATACCGCGCGCTGGTTTGTGGTTTGCGTCAACTCCCTGGGCAGTTGCAAGGGCTCGACCGGGCCGGCCTCGGTGAACCCGGCCACCGGCGCGCTGTATCGCCTCAGCTTTCCGGACCTGTCGATCGAAGATGTGGCCGATGCCGCAGCCGATGTGGTGCGTGCGCTGGGCATCCAGCAATTGGCCTGCTTGATCGGCAATTCGATGGGCGGCATGACCGCACTGGCGCTGTTACTGCGTCATCCCGGCATCGCGCGCAGCCACATCAATATCTCCGGCAGCGCGCAGGCATTGCCGTTTTCCATCGCCATTCGCTCGCTGCAGCGCGAGGCGATCCGGCTGGATCCGCACTGGAATGGCGGCCACTACGACGATACGCACTACCCGGAATCGGGCATGCGTATGGCGCGCAAACTCGGCGTGATCACCTATCGCTCGGCGCTGGAATGGGACGGCCGTTTCGGCCGTGTGCGGCTGGATTCCGAGCAGGCGGCCGATGATCCGTTTGGCCTGGAATTTCAGGTCGAAAGCTATCTGGAAGGCCATGCGCGCCGCTTCGTGCGCTTCTTCGACCCCAACTGCTATCTGTATCTGAGCCGTTCGATGGACTGGTTCGATCTTGCCGACTATGTCGATGACAAACCGGCCGACGACACTGGTATCGATAGTCCCAATGCCGATGCCCTGCTCGCCTCCAACAAGGCGGAGGCCGGCATTTCGACCGCCGACACGGTGCTTGCTGGTCTAGCGCGAATTCGCATCGCACGTGCGCTGGCCATCGGCGCCAACACCGACATCCTGTTCCCGGTGCAGCAGCAGGAACAGATCGCAGACGGCCTGCGTGCCGGCGGTGCCAACGCACAGTTCATTGGCCTGGATTCGCCGCAAGGCCACGACGCGTTCCTGGTCGACTTTGCCCGGTTCGGCCCAGCGGTGCGCGATTTTCTGCAAGGTTGTTGAGTTCGTTCGGCGACTAGCGTTTGGCCCCTGCTATCGGCCAATTCCGCCGGAACATGCGGGTAATCACCGCGATCTTGCGCACTGATGCAATCGATGTGCACGCCTCAAGACCGCACCAGCAATCCGCACCACCTAACAGAAGACTGCGAATGCGCTATCAAGGACGCCTCAGCGACTGGAATGATCACAAGGGTTTTGGCTTCGTCACGCCCAACGGAGGCGGCGACCGCGCGTTCGTGCATATCAGCGCGTTTGCACAGCAGTCGCGCCGCCCGCGCGATGGCGAGATCATCACTTACGCGATCGAGCGCGATGCGCAAAAACGCTTGAACGCCACGCAGGTGCGGTGGGCAGACCGTACCACCGCTGCCAGGACCGAGCAGCGTCGCAGTGGGTTGCCACGCAAGACGCTGGCCGCGTTGTCGATGTTGGCGTTGGCGGCTGCCACGTGGATGCACGTGGTGCCGGTGATCGTGCCGCTCTGGTACGCAGCAGCTAGCCTGATCACGCTGCTGATCTATGCGATGGACAAATCTGCCGCGCAACGCAACCAACGGCGCACACCCGAAGCCAGCTTGCATCTGTTGGCTCTGATCGGTGGCTGGCCGGGTGCGTTGCTGGCGCAGGAAATCTTCCGCCACAAATGCAGCAAAGCGGCGTTTCAGATGAAATTCTGGGTCACAGTCGCATTGAATGTCAGCGCATTGGTGCTGGCGGTAACCGAGACCGATATGATGGCGTCGCTTCCGGTGTTGTTCGATTAAGAGCGCTGATCAAACCGCTGCGCAGCCGCCAACGGGCGCAGTCCGTTCCCGGTGTGGCATGTACCAACTCGCACACTGCAGTTGCTGCGCGCCGGCCACACCTAACTGACAGGTGCTCGCTACGTTGTGTTAGCCCGCTCCAAGCGCGCTAACAACGCATCGACGCGCTAACGTCGCATGCCCGCTTTCGATAAACGCAGCGGCTCGCTACGCACTCTGGTCCAACAACTCCAACCTTCCCTCACGCATCCGGTAATGCCGCTGCACCACGCCCGGCGGAAGTACGTCGTGGGTGATCATCACCAGGCTGCGCTCGCCAAGCGCTGTGGCTAAGTCGAGTAGCAGCGCGTGTGCAGTGTCCACATCCAGGCCATCGGTGGGCTCGTCAAGCAGCAGAATCGGCGCATCGCGCAGCAGTGCACGTGCAAGTGCGAGGCGGCGCGCCTGGCCGGCAGACAGCGTGCCGCCGTTTTCGCCGATCCAGGTGTCCAAGCCATCTTGGGCGCTGGCCCATGCGCGCAAGCGTACCTGGTCGAGCACCTGCCACAGTGCGGCATCGTCGGCAGTGGCGTCGCCGATGAGGAGATTTTCGCGCACGCTCCCGGCAAATACCGGCGCGTTCTGCGGCAGCCAGGCAATCCGGTGATGCCATTGCGTTTGTGCGATGTGGCGCAGGTCGATGCCGGCGTAGCTTAGCTGCCCGGCATGCGGATCCCACAGCCGAAGCAGCAGCGCCGACAACGTACTTTTGCCGCTGCCGCTGTCGCCGCTGATGGCGATGCGCTCGCCTGGCGCCAATGTGAGATCGAGCGTCTGCAGTATTGGGCGCACGCTACCGGGCCACTCGAACGACACCTGCTGCAATTGCAACTTGCCCGTGCGTGGCACATCGATTGCCTGCACTGGATCGCTCACCGATGGCGCCTGATCAACAATGGCTTGCAAGCGCTTCGCTGCAACACGCGCGCTTTGTAGCGCCTGCAATGCCAGCCCGGCACCGGCCCAGACTTCCAGCAGGGCCATGGTCAAGAACATCAGACCTGCGGCCAGCTCGGCGGCGATCAGCCCGCGTTCGGCGGCGCTGAGTGCGAGCCACAGCATGCCGGTCAGACCCACACCCCCACAGAGCGCATGCAGCAGGTTGCTAGTGATCAGCCGGCGCCGCTGGATGCGGTCGCCGTCGACCGCCGCCGCGGCGTCGATCTGTTGCAGCCAGGCGCCTTGTGCATCGACCGCAGCAAGATCGGCCGCGCCTTCCAAGCCTTCGAACGCCTGCGTGCGCAAGGCGGTACGTTGCTGTGCACGTAACTGCTCGCGCTGTGCGCCGCCGCGTGCCACCTGCCACGGCACCAGCCCGCCGATCAACACACCGAGCACCAGCAGCAACCCCGCAGCGGGCAGATAGATCAGTGCAGCGGCGGCAATACCGGCCAGCCAGATGCCGAGCAACGCGGCCAGCGGCGCCAATGCGCGTACGCTGAGGCCATCGACCTCACCGATGTCGGACATCAGCCGCGCCAGCAGATCGCCGGTGCGGGTGGCCGACAAGCGCCCTGGCGCCAGCGGCAACGCGCGGCGGAAGAACCACACCCGCAGATCGCGGGCGATACGCAAGGTGGCATCGTGCCCGATCAATTTCTCGCCGTAGCGCGAGGCGATGCGCGCGAAGGTCAAGGCGCGAATGCCCGCCGACGGCGAGAAGAAATTGAAGCCGGTGCCCATGCCGGCAACGCCTGCCAGCGCGGCTGCGGTCAGGAAGCTGCCCGACAAGCCGAGCAAGCCGACACCCGCAAGCATGGTGACCAGCACCAATAACGCGGACAGCAATAGACGCCAGGCATGCCGACGAAACACATCGCGCAGACGATCAGGCCGGACGCGGCTCATGGCAACTCCGCCTTCATCACTGTGGCGCCGCGCAGATCGATCACCGTGTCGGCCCAACCCATCACTGCAGCACTGTGCGTGGCCAGAACGACTGCGCGGCCGCGTGCGAACACGCCCAGCGTGCGCAGCAATTCGGCTTCGGTCTCCGGATCGAGAAAGGCGGTGGGCTCGTCCAGCAGCAACACATCCGGCTCGCGCAACAACAACCGCGCCAATGCGACACGGCGTGCTTCGCCACCAGACAGGCCAAAGCCGCGCTCGCCGATCACCGTGTCCAGGCCAGCCGGCAGGTGCGCGGCAAAACGCAGCACTTGCGCTGCCTCAGCCACCGCGTGCAGGCGCGCGTCGCTGGCGTGCGGGTCGGCCAGGCGCAGGTTGTCGGCAATGCTGCCGTGAAACAGATACGGCCGCTGCGTGGCATAGCCGATGCGCGCCCCGGGGCGCAGCGCCACACTGCCCGCCTCGGGTGCGAGCCAACCGGCAAGCCCTTCCAACAGCGTGCTCTTGCCGCTGCCGCTGGCGCCGATCACGGCGACGCGCTGCCCGGGCTCTAGCGTCAACGCAAAATCCTCGACCACCACCTGCGGTGCGCCAACAGGACGCAGCACCAGCCCACGCGCTTGCAACAGGGGCGCATGCACTTGCGCTGGTTCCAACGCGCGCGCGGGTGCACCGGTGTGCGCAGCGGCAGGCGGCTCGAAACCGTGTAGCAAGCGCTCGGCCTCGGCCACTGCCGCCAAGGCATTTGCACGGTCGTGGTAATGCGCGGCCAGGCGCCGCAGCGGCGCGAAGAATTCCGGGGCCAACAGCAGGCAGAACATCCCCACCGCCAGCGACGGCACGCCGTGCAGCGTAAGCATGCCCAGATAACTCAGGCCGAAGTACAGCGCCACGATCGCCACACTCACCGAGGCAAAGAATTCCAGCACGGTGGAAGACAGGAACGCGATGCGCAGCACTTTCAGCGAACGTTCGCGCACGCCCTCGGCCGCGGCGGCAATGCCGTGCAATTCGGCCTCACCGCGTCCATACACGCGCAACAATCCAAGGCCCTTGAGACGATCGGCAAAGTGCCCGCCCATGCGCGCCAGCTCGCCGAGCTGTTCGCGGCCTGCGGCCTCCGCGCCCCACCCCACCAGCATCATGAAAAATGGAATCAACGGCGCGGTAAGCAACAACACCAGCCCAACCACCCAATCGACCGAAAACACCGCGATCAAGATCAGTGTCGGCACCAGCAGCATTTCGGTACGTGCGAGCTGGTAGCCGACGAAATAGCCTTCCAGCGCGTCGGTATGCGCCAGGCTCAGTTCGCCCAGTTCGCCGCTGCGTTGCCGGCGCAACCACAACGGTCCGTGCTGCACCAGGCGTCGCGCAATGCGCGCGCGCAGTTCGCGTTTGGCCACATCGGCCACTGTACCGGTTAGCGATTGCGCCCAGGCGTTGAGCAGCGCGCGCCCGATCAGCGCAACCAGTAACCCCACAGCCACGTTGCGCACTTGCACCAATGGCAGGTGCTGCACCAGCAACGCCTGCAGCAGCCAGGCAATCGCAGCCGATTGCACCAGCAACAACACGCCCGACAACGCCACCGCCACGCCGGCAAGCCGCCGCGCACGCGTGGCCGGTGCGGCGAGCGCATCCAGCCATTGGCCGCGTTGACGGCGCTGGGCGGGCGTTTCGCTGGTTTGCACGCTGGGCTGGCTCACGTTGCTCTTTGGAGGCTGCGCATTGCAGACGATTGTAAATCGCTGCCCTCCGGTCGGGGATGGACAGTCTGCCGCACCCATACAGCGCCGCATTGATTTGGATCAACGCGCCCGGCGCGCTAGCGGCAGATGATCGCCACGTTCCTTGCCGACACTCAAACCAGGCCCACCCGCCATGATCGACTCGACAGTTGTCGAACTGTCGCGGCTGCAATTCGCAGTCACCGCGATGTATCACTTCATCTTTCCACCGCTCACCATGGGCTTGTCGTTCCTGCTCGCCATCATGGAAAGCGTCTATGTCATACCGGCAAGCAGATCTGGCGGCGCATGACCATGTTCTGGGGCGTGCTGTTCGGCATCAACTTCGCCATGGGTGTCGGCACCGGCATCGTGATGGAGTTCGAGTTCGGCATGAACTGGTCTTACTACAGCCATTACGTGGGCGACATCTTCGGCGCGCCGCTGGCGATCGAAGGGCTGATGGCGTTCTTTCTGGAAGCCACCTTTCTGGGTCTGTTCTTTCTGGGTTGGAATCGCCTGAGCAAGGTGCAGCACCTGATCATCACCTGGCTGGTGGCGCTGGGTAGCAACTTCTCCGCGTTGTGGATCTTGATCGCCAACGGCTGGATGCAGAACCAGGCCGGCGCGGTGTTCAACCCGGACACCATGCGCATGGAAGTGGTGGATTTTGTGGCGGTGCTGTTCAACCCGGTGACACAGGCCAAGTTCGTGCACACCGTCAGCGCGGGCTACGTGCTCGGCGCGGTGTTCGTGATGTCGATCAGTGCGTTTTACTTGTTGCGCGGCAAGCACATTGAAATGGCGCAGCGCTCGTTTGCGGTGGCTGCGGCGTTCGGTCTGTTGTCGTCGTTGTCGGTGGTGGTGCTGGGCGACGAGAGCGGTTATGCCGCCAGCGAACACCAGAAGATGAAACTGGCAGCGATCGAAGCGATGTGGGAGACCGAGCCGCACCGGCCGACTTCACCGCGTTCGGCATCCCCAACCAGACCACCCATCGCAACGATTACGCCATCAAGATTCCATACCTGATGGGCTTGATCGCCACGCGTTCGCTGGATGAGCCGATCCCGGGGATTCTCGAATTGGTCGGCCGCGCCGAACACCGCATCCGCGGTGGCCAGATCGCCTACGGCGCACTGCAACGCATCCGCGCCGACAAAAACGATGCCGAAGCGCGCAAGGTCTTCGATGCGCATTGGCGGGATCTGGGCCACGGCCTGCTGCTCAAACGCTACCGCGACGATATCGGCAATGCCACACCGGAACAGATTTCCCAAGCGGCGATGGACACCGTACCGCGCGTACTGCCGCTGTTCTGGACCTTCCGCATCATGGCGGCAATCGGCATCTATCTCATCGCCTTCTTCGCCATCGCATTCTGGTTTGCATGCAAGCACAACTTTCAGGAAAAACGCTGGTTCCTGACGTTGGCACTTGGACGTTGCCGCTGCCGTGGATCGCGATCGAATGCGGCTGGTTTGTGGCCGAATACGGCCGCCAGCCGTGGGCGGTGGAAGGCGTGTTGCCGACGTTCTACGCCGCTTCGGGTCTGGAGTTGTATGAGATCGTGATGACGCTGGTGGGCTTCACCGCGCTGTATACGACGCTGCTGGTGATTGCGATCAGGTTGTCGCTGAAGACCATCCGCAAAGGTCCGGACCTGTTGTTTCCACCGGCGCGCCCCAACGAACCGCATGCCTCACCACACCATGCCCCGCAAGGTTATGCCCGGTCGCGTCACGCATCGTTGAGTCCCGGCGCCGCGGCCGGCAGCGCACCGTAAGCGAAGGAGAGACATCATGAATTTCGTATTGCTCGATTACACAACCTTGCGCGTGATCTGGTGGCTGCTGCTGGGTGTGCTGCTGTCCGGTGACACGGTGATGGGCGGCTTCGACTTGGGCGTGGGAGCATTACTGCCGTTCGTCGCCAACAACGATGCCGAGCGCCGGCTGGTGATCAATACCTTCGGCCCGGTCTGGGAAGGCAACCAGGTGTGGTTGATCCTGGGCGGCGGCGCGATCTTTGCCGCGTTCCCACCGTTGTATGCAGTGAGCTTCTCCGGGTTTTATTTGGCGATGTTTCTGATTCTGTTCGCGCTGATCCTGCGCCCGGTCGGTTTCAAGTTCCGCGGCAAGCTGGTGAGTCCGCGCTGGCGCCGCAATTGGGATTGGGCGCTGTTCGTCGGTGGTTTCATTCCGGCGCTGATCATGGGCGTGGCGGTCGGCAATGTGTTGCTGGGGGTGCCGTTCCACTTCAACGACAGCATGCGCACGTTCTATACCGGCAACCTGCTCGGCCTGCTGACGCCGTTCGCGTTGCTCGCCGGCATGCTCAGCGTGGCGATGTTGGTCGCGCACGGTGCTGCGATGTTGGTGCTCAAGACCGATGGTCCGGTGGCCGCGCGCGCAGCACGTTTTGGCAGCATCGCCGCGCTGTGTGCGCTGGCATTGTTGCAGCGGGCGGCGCATGGGTGGCGCTGGGTCTGCCTGGTTATGCGGTGACCTCGGTGCTGGCGACCGATGCGCCGACCAACCCGCTTGGCAAAACCGCTGCACTCACCGCTGCTGGCGGCTGGCTGCATAACTACAGCAGCATGCCGGCCACGCTGATGGCGCCGCTGGCAGGCCTGGTCGGGCTTGCGATGAGCGCGGTGTTGTTACGCGTGCGACGTGGCGGCCTGGCCTTCATCGCCTCCGGCAGCGCCATCGTCGGCATCGTGATCACCGTGGGCTTTGCGTTTTTCCCGTTCCTGCTGCCCTCCTCCACCGCACCGAGCGTGAGCCTGACGCTATGGGATGCGTCCAGCAGCCGTATCACATTGTGATCATGTTGCTGGCCACCGCCGTATTCATGCCGATCGTGCTCGCGTACACCGGGTGGGTGTATCGCGTGCTCAACGGCAAGGTCACCGACGATGCGGTCACGGCCAATCCCAATGCTTACTGAGCGCAGCGGCAGCAACAGCAGTGCATGCGCCTGTGGTGCCGCATCGCTTCACCATTACTTTTCGACGATTCGAGGAACACACCAATGTGGTATTTCGCATGGAGCCTGGGCACCGGCCTGGCGGCATTGGCCGCCGTGCTCAACGGCATGTGGTTCGAAGCATGCGAGCCCGAGCGTGGCGAACTGCCTCACTGAAATAATTTCATCGGATGCTTGCCGATTCCCCATTCCCTATGTAACATACGCGGCTCCTTCGGGGTGTAGCTCAGTCTGGTAGAGCGCTACGTTCGGGACGTAGAGGTCGCAGGTTCGAATCCTGTCTCCCCGACCAGTTTCAAAACACAAAACCGGCCTCGTGCCGGTTTTGTGTTTCCAGGCGTCGATGCACACACGTGTACGGCGCGGATGGGTTGTCATGTCTGTTGTCACTAGTGCGTCTTCTTCGTCCGCCCAGTTGCGTGGTCGCGGCTTGGTGCTGGCCGCAATTCTGCTCTCCGCATTCAACTTGCGCACCGCGGTGACGTCGCTGACGCCGCTGCTGGAACGCATTGCCGACGAGTACGCCTTCGGCGCGCCCACCATGGGTGCGCTCGGCATGTTGCCGACCGCAGCGTTCGCACTCACCGGCGTGGCAACACCCGCCTTGCTGCGCCGTTTCGGCTTGCTGTGCGTGGCGCTGTTGTCGATGGCATTGGCCACGCTTGGATTGGTGTTGCGCCCGCTGCTGCCGGGCACCGCCGGGCTGCTGGTCGGCTCGCTGGTGGCGTTGGCCGGCATGGGCATGGGCAACGTGGTGTTGCCGCCGCTGGTGAAGCGTTACTTCGGCGATCGTGTGGGCCGCGTCAGCACCCTGTACATCACCGTACTGCAGGTAGGCACGCTGTTGCCCGCGCTGCTGGCAGTGCCGGTGGCCGATGCGCTGGGTTGGCGCAGTTCGATGGTGGTGTGGGTGCTGCCGGCCCTGCTGGCATCGGCGGCCTGGGCATTGGTGCACGCCAACCACCGCCGCATCCGCGCTACCGGCCCGGCACCGGTTACACCGACGCCCGAAGCCGAAGGTCGCGTTGCACGTACTGCGCTGGGCTGGAGCATGGCGATCACCTTCGGCATGACCTCGCTGGTGACCTATTCGATGTTCACCTGGCTGCCGACGCTGCTGCGCGAAGCCGGTGCATCGCCGGCGTTCGGCGGCACCATGGTGGCGTTGTTCGCGGCCTTGGGCATGGTCGGCGCGCTCACCATGCCGGCGTTGGCGGTGCGCATGCGTAACCCGTTCCCGATCGTGCTGCTGTGCGCAGCCTGCCATCTGGTGGCGTTCGCCGGGCTGTGGTGGGCGCCGCTGGCCGCACCGGTGCTGTGGGTCACCCTGCTCGGCCTGGGGCCGAGCACGTTTCCGTTGGCATTGGTGCTGGTGAACCAGCGCAGCCGCACGGCGGCCGGTTCGGCGGCACTGTCCGGTTTCTCGCAAGGCGTGGGCTATGCGGTGAGCTGCCTGGGGCCATTCCTGTTCGGCTGGCTGCACGCGCACAGCGGCGGCTGGACTTCCCCGTTCGTGTTCCTGGTCATCTGCCTGCTGGTGCAGCTGGCCGCCGCCTGGGTGGTCTG
This sequence comes from Xanthomonas vasicola pv. musacearum NCPPB 4379, assembly GCF_000277895.2. Lineage (NCBI taxonomy): Bacteria > Pseudomonadati > Pseudomonadota > Gammaproteobacteria > Lysobacterales > Lysobacteraceae > Xanthomonas > Xanthomonas vasicola. Next base: position 2,554,428 of record NZ_CP034655.1, read on the forward strand.
CCGCCCACAGCTGCTGGAAGACGTGTGGGCGCCACCGGCACGCGGCGCCCGCGCGGTCAACGTACCGGCAGACTGATGTAGCTGGGCTGCTCGGGGGACACGTACACCCGCTGAGTGGCTTTTTGATAATCGCCAGGCTTGGCGAAGAAGATATTGGGCACGTAGGTCTGCGGGTTGCGGTCGTAGAGCGGGAACAGGCTGGACTGCACCTGCACCATCACCCGATGGCCCGGCTGGAAGGTGTGGTTGGCGGTCGGCAGGCCGAACTGGAATGCCAGCGGCTGATTGGACGCCAATGGCTTGGGCGTGCTGAAACTCTCGCGGTAGCGGCCGCGGAAGATCGCCAGCGACACCGGCAACTCATAGCCGCCCATCTTCGGGTTCGACGCCATCTCGTCCGGATACACATCGATCAGCTTCACCACCCAATCGCTGTCGCTGCCGCTGGTAGAGGCTTGAAGGTGCACTTGGGGGGCACCGGCGATCTGCAGCGGCGCGGTCAGCGGCTCGGTGACGAAGGTCAGCACGTCGGGGCGGCCATCGACAAAGCGCTGGTCGTGCACCAGCCAGGTGGTCCACATCGCGCGGTCGGCGAAATCCACCGGGCGCGGCACGAACGGCACCGGCTTGGCGGGGTCGGACACGTACTCTTCAAAGCCCGCCTGCCCGGCCACCGGTTGCTGGAACGACAACTTGCCGCCGGCCTGCAGATACAGCGGCCTGCTGGACGAGGCGCAGCCCTTGTCGCAACTGCGCGGCCACGCCTTGAGGCGGTCCCAGTGGTTCTCGCCGGTGTTGTAGATGAATACCGGCGGCGTGTCTGCCTTGGGCGCGCCATCGACCAGGTACTGGTCGAAGAACGGGCGCAGCACGTCATGGCGGAACTGGCGCGCAGTGTCGCCTTCGAAATTCAGCGCACCCAAGGCGCTGCCGTCGTAGTTCACCTGACTGTGCCGCCACGGGCCCATCACCAGGTAATTGAGCGTGTTGCTCTTGTCGCGCTGCTCCATCGCCGCGTAACTGTGGATCGCACCCCACATATCTTCCTGGTCCCATAGGCCTTGCAGCCACATCGTGGGCACCTTCAGCGGCGTGCGCGCCATCACCTTGTCCAGCGCCTGCTCCTGCCAGAACGCATCGTAGGCAGCGTGTTCGGTCAGCTTGTGCCACCACGGCAACTGCTCCAGACCCGCAGCCTTGGCGAAGTCGCCAGCGGAGCCGGCCTGCAGGAAATTGCTGTAATCGTCGTGCCCCTGACGCGGGATGACGCTGCCCTTGCCGCGCTTGCTGAGCTGGCCGGTGAAGTAGTCGAAATTGACTTGGCGGAACGCACCGTAATTGAACCAGTCGTCGCCCATCCAGCCGTCGATCATCGGGCTTTCCGGCACTGCGACCTTCAACGCAGGATGTGGATTGGTCAGCGCCATCACCACGGTGAATCCTTCGTAGGACGAGCCGATCATGCCGACCTTGCCATTGGATTCCTTGATGTTCTTCACCAGCCAATCGATGGTGTCCCAGGCATCGGTAGCATGGTCGACCTCGCTGGCATTGAGCGGCCCACGCAGCGGGCGCGTCATCACGTAATCGCCTTCGGACCCGTACTTGCCGCGCACGTCCTGAAACACGCGGATGTAGCCGCCTTCGACGAACACGTCGTCGCCCGCCGACAGCAGGTCTTTCATATGTGGCGAGGCCATCCGCTCGGTGCGGCCACTGGCATCGTAAGGCGTGCGTGTCAGCACAATCGGCGCGTTTTTCGCACCCTTGGGCAGCACGATCACCGTGTGCAGCTTGACCCCATCGCGCATTGGGATCATCACCTCGCGCTTGATGTAGTCGTTGCTGGCATCGGCAGCCACGAACGGTTTGCCGGTGATGTCTGGCGTCATCGGCGAGGTTTGCGCCCAGGCGCTGCCGGTGGCGGCGGCAATGGCGGTGGCGAGCAGGCAGGTGGCAAGGCGGCGCATCGACGACTCCGAAAGTGCGGGGGGCAGTCGTCGACTGTAGGCAGATGGCAGGCTGCCGGGGGAGTGTCAAAGGTCGTGGTTGCTGCAGGTTCCAGGCGCAGTGGCTGCGGGATGGCGTGCAACCACGTGCGCGTGCCTGATGTGCGGTGTCAGCCTGCGGCGTGCATGCGCGGCGGCTCCTGGCTGAGAGCCGCCTGTGCTCAACGGCACGCGACACCGCATTGCGCGGCTACAGGCCAGGAGACCAGCCGCGCCTGGCAGGCCAAATCACCGCGAGGCAACCGCGACCTTGGTGCCGGTCCAGGCGTGGAAGCTGCGTAGGGCGCTCAACCGGCATGCGTAACGTGCGTCATTGCCGATCAGTGCCGCACCTGCCCCTCACCGCGCACCACGAAGCGCTCCACAGTGAGCGCTTCGAGGCCCATCGGGCCATAGGAATGCAGGCGCGTTGTGGAGATGCCGATCTCAGCGCCCAGGCCAAGTTCGCCGCCGTCGGAAAAACGCGAAGACGCATTTACCATCACCACTGCCGAGCGCAGCGACTGCACGAACCGCTCCGCATTGCCGGCCTCCTGCGTGGCGATGACTTCGGTGTGGTCCGAGCCGTACTGGCGGATATGCGCCAGCGCCGTATCCAGATCCGGTACCACGCGCATGGCCAGGATCAGATCGAGAAATTCCGCGGCATAGTCGTCGTCGCTGGCGGGCGCGATATCGGGCAGCACCGTGCGCGTTACCGCATCGCCACGCAGTTCCACCTTGCGTTCACGCAATGCCTGCGCGGCAAGCGGCAGAAAGCGCTCGGCGATGTCTGCATGCACCAGCAAGGTCTCCAGCGAATTACAGGCCGCCGGCCGCGTCGCCTTGCCATCGATCAACAAACGCAGCGCAAGCTCCAGGTTGGCCGACGCATCTACAAACAGATGGCAAACCCCCTTGTAGTGCTTGATCACCGGCACACGCGCGTGCTCGGCAACAAATCGGATCAAGCCTTCGCCACCGCGCGGAATTGCCAGATCGACGATGTCGTTGAGCTGCAGCAATTCCAGCATGGTCTCGCGGCGCAGATCCTCGACCAGGATCAACGCGGCTTCTGGGACATTGGTCTCGCGCATGGCGCGCTGCAGTGCGCGTGCGATGGCGGTATTGGAATGGATTGCCTCCGAGCCGCCGCGCAGAATTACGCCATTGCCGGCCTTGATGCACAGCGCTGCGGCATCGGCCGTCACATTCGGGCGCGCCTCGTAAATCATTGCGATCACACCCAGCGGCACGCGCACTTTCTGCACGCGAATGCCATTGGGGCGCACATCTTCGCGGGTGATTTGGCCTACCGGATCAGGCAACAACGCCACCTCGCGCAACGCAGCAGCAATGCCGGCCAGACGCTTGTCGTCCAGCGCCAGCCGATCGAGCATCGCGCTACCGGTGCCCTTGGCACGTGCCGCCTCCAGGTCGCGCGCGTTTGCCGCCAGGATCGCCGCAGCATCAGCTTCCAGCGCGACAGCCATTGCTTCCAACAAGGCGCGCTTGGCCTGTGCAGACAGTTGCGACACCACGTGAGCGGCATCACGGCATTGGAGAGCGAGCGTTTTGATGTTCATTTGGGGGCCGGGATTGGGGAGTCGGGATTAGGGATTTGCAAAGGCGAGCGAGATCGTTTTATCACCACAAGGGATCAGTCGTTGAGACGGAGAGGCAACGTTTGAGAAACGCAGTGCACATGCTGTTGCGAATCCCCAATCCCAAATCTTAAATCCCCGCTACAACAGCACCAAATCATCGCGATGCACCACATTCTCGCCATAGCTGTAACCGAGCACGCTCTCGATCTCGCGCGAGTGGCGGCGTGCGATGCGACGGATATCCAGGGCCGAATACTGGCTGACGCCGCGCGCCAGACACCGTTCGCCCTCGTCATTGCGCAGGCGAATCTCCACCATGTCGCCACGACGGAAATCTCCTTCAGCACCGGCAACACCGCCCGGCAACAGCGAGGCGCCCTTGTCGCTTAGCGCGGCTGCAGCGCCGGCATCGACCAGGATCGCGCCCGCTTCCACCAGTGCGTGGCGAAGCCAGTACTTGCGTGCGGCAATGCGCGTACGCGCAGCATGGATGCGCGTGCCGCGCAGCCTATCCTGCGCCAGAGCGCGCACCACATCGCCGCTGCGGCCGTTGAACAGATAGGTTTCGATACCGGCCGCACCGGCCTTTGCAGCGGCTTCCAGCTTGGTGCGCATGCCGCCGGTGCCCACACTGCTGCCGCTACCACCCGCCATCGCCAATACCTCGGGGGTGAGTTCGGACACGTCATCGAGCGGCCGCGCCGATGGGTTGCTGCGTGGGTCGGCGCTATACAAGCCATCGATATCTGTGGCGATGAATAAGGCATCGGCATCGACCAGGGCGGCCACGATGGCAGCCAGGTTGTCGTTGTCGCCCAACTTCAACTCGTCTACCGAGACGGTGTCGTTTTCGTTGATCACCGGCAACGCGCCCAGCCGCAGCAGCTCGCCCAAGGTGGCGCGCGCATTGAGATAGCGGCGACGGTTGCGCAGGTCATCATGGGTGAGCAGCACCTGCGCCGCTGGGCGCTCGAAAAAGCGCTGCCACAGCGCGATCAACTGCGCCTGGCCAAGCGCCGCCAGCGCCTGACGTGCCGCGATCGGCGCACCGGCATCCACAGCTTTGGGCAGGATGGCGCGGCCGGCCGCCACCGCACCCGACGACACGATCACCAGCTCGCGCCCCGCAGCCAGGTTGGCCGAAACGAACTGCGCCAGCCCCAGCGCGAAGCGCGGCGACAGGCCACCGCCATCGGCGGCGAGCAGGCTGCTGCCGACCTTGAGGACAGCGCGCCGCCACGGCGGCAGTGCTTGCTCGGTAAACGGCGACAATGTGCTGGCAGGTGTGCTCATGGCGGCGGCGTACTCAGTGCGTGTTCCACTCATACACGGTCAGTGCAGAAGCATCGCGTAGCACCAATGGATCGTGTGCAACGATCTGCTGCGCCTCTTCGAGCGTGGCAACATTGACCAGCACATACGCGCCACCGCTGCGATCGCTGAAACCACCGGTCAATTCGAGCTGCCCGGCGGCGCGCAGCGCATCCAGAAACTCAAGGTGCGGCTGCACCACATCGGCAGGAAAATGCGACTTGCGCAGCGCAAGCACCAGGTAACGGGTCGTCATCAGCCTGCATCCTTGTTGCGCACCGCCGCAGGTGTGCGTTCGGCACGACCGTGTGGTGCGGAAATCACCAGAAAGCGTGCTTTCACGTCAGCGAGATTGTGCACCTGGTGCGTAGAGCCCGGTGGCACGTGCAAGCTCTGCCCGACCCGCAGCACGTGTTGTGCGCCCTCCAGCTTCAGCATCACCTCGCTGGCCAGCACATAGAAGAAGTGCCGGGCGCGGCTATGCCGATGGCGCAATTCCGACGCGCCCGGTGGCATGTGCTCTTCGAGCACACTGAGGTTGGGATCGCGCAACAGGGGCCAGCCATTGCAAGCCTCGCCCCAGGGATAATGCTCTGCGGTGTCGGTGCTGATGACGGCCATCAGCGCAAGGCCTCCCAGCGGGCACGCAGTACGTCCAGTTGCAGGTCGGCTGCGGCACCGGGCGAGACGCGCGCAGCCAGGCTGCCTTCCGGTGTACGCCCCTGCCCTGCAGTGTCGGACGCCTCGGCTGCAGCCTTGTAGGCGTCGCGGAACGGCACGCCGGCCACGGCCGCTTCCACCGCCACATCGGTGGCGTACATGCCCGAATCGATGGCTGCGCGTAGTTTGTCCGGGCGCCATTCCAGATTGGCAAGCAAAGCCGGCAGCAGTTCCAGCGCGGCAAGTCCGCGGCCGAATCCGTGCACAATTGCGCCCTTGCTGCTCTGCAGATCGCGGTGATAACCGGACGGCAGCGACAGCAACTGTTCGATCTCGGTGCGCGCCGCCGCTACACTGGCATGCGTTGCGCGCATCAGTTCGATCACGTCCGGGTTGCGCTTGTTCGGCATGATCGAGCTGCCGGTGGTGTACTGCGCCGGCAGCGCCACAAAAGCGAATTCGCCGCTGGTGAACAGCGATAAATCCCAGGCGATGCGGCGCAGATCCAGCGTGGCGCTGCCCAGCGCTTCGAGCGCGGCCAGTTCGTATTTGCCGCGCGAGAGCTGGGCATAGATCGGCGAAACCTGCAGGCGTGCAAAACCCAGTTCGGCAGTGGTGTGCGCACGATCCAGCGGCAGGTTCACCCCATAACCGGCGGCGGTGCCGAGCGGATTGCTGTCCACCAGCTGCAAGGTGTCGGTGGCGCGCACGGCATTGTCGATGAAGGCTTCCGCCCACCCCGCCCACCACATGCCGGCCGACGATACGACCGCACGTTGGATATGCGTGTAACCCGGTACCGGCAGCTCAGCCTCGGCATGCGCGCGGTCCAGGGCCACCTTGGCAATCTCTGCGCTGAGCGTTGCCACACGCTGCAGTTTGTCCTTCAACCACAAACGCGTGGCAACCAGGATCTGATCGTTGCGGCTGCGGCCGGTGTGGATCTTGCGGCCCGCATCGCCCAGACGCTCGGTCAATCGCGCCTCGATGGCCGAGTGGCAGTCTTCGTACTGCTCATCGAGCACGAACACGCCGCTACGAAAATCTTCCGCCAGCAGATCCAGTTGTTCGCTCAAGCCGCCCAGTTCCTGCAAGGACAGAATGCCGATGTGCTGCAGCCCCTGCGCATGCGCCTTGCTGGCAGCAATGTCGTACAGGAAGAATTCGCGATCCAGAATCACGTCGTCGCCGGCCAGAAAACTCTGGATCTTGGCGTCAACGGCAACGCCGGGTTTTTGCCACAACAAGTTGGTCATTGGAAAGCGTCTCGAATAAGTCGTCTAGTTTCAATCTCCGCACACAACTGTGCGGGCGCTTGCGAGAGATTCGCATCAACCAATCGCAGTCAATTCGCCCCAGCCCAACGCCAGGTTGAGGTTCTGCATTGCCTGCGTCGCCGCGCCCTTGAGCAGGTTATCCAGCGTTGCCACCACCACCACGCGCTTGTTGCCGGGCGCCAGCGTCACCCCGCCGATCTGCACGCCGTGCTTGCCGGCAATGCGGCTCACCCAAGGCGCTTCGTCGACGATCTCGATCAACGGCTCATCGACATACCGCTGCGCATAGCGCGCCTGGATCTGCTCACGCGTCAGCGGCTGCTGTAACCACATGTTGACAGTCATGGTGATGCCGCGGAAATGCGGCGCCACATGCGGCATGAACTCCACCGGCACGCCCAGCTGCGCAGATACCTCGCGCTCGTGCATGTGGTTGGTCAGCGCATACGGCATCACGTTATCGGCAAGCAGCTCGGGGTTGTTCTTGTCCGAGGGGGAGGTGCCCGCGCCCGAATACCCAGACACTCCGAAGCACTGCGGCGGGCCAGCCAACTGGTCGAGCAAGGGCGCGATGGTCAGCTGCATGGCAGTGGCATAGCACCCCGGGTTGCTGATGCGCTTTTGCCCGGCGTAGTTACCACGCGTCAGCTCCGGCAAGCCGTAATACCAGGCCGGATCGAAGCGATAATCCGCGGAAAGGTCGATCAGCAGTGTCTGCGGCTTTGCAGCGTCGATCGCCGCCACGAACGGTTCTGCCTTGCCATTCGGCAGCGCCAGGATCACCACGTCGGCAGCCTTGGCGGCGACTGCGTCGGCATCCAGGCTTTCATAGCGCAACTCGTCCCGGTAGGCATCGTTATGCTCGGCCACGCGCTGCCCGGCCAGCTCGCGCGAGGACACGAAGCTCAATTGCAGCTGCGGGTGCGCCGCCACCAGTTTGATCAATTCCGAGCCGGTATGCCCGCGGGCGCCGACAATGCCGATGGTCTTTGGTTGAACAGTCATGCGTTTGCTTCCAGACGGAACTGCAAGTGCCGCTTCACACCGGCCCATTCCGTATCGATGATGAAGAACACCACGGTATCGCGTGGCGTACCGTCGGCGTGGCGGGTGTGGTTGCGCAGCACGCCGTCCTGTTTTGCGCCCAGCCGCGCGATCGCCGCGCGCGAGGTGTGGTTGAACCAGCTGGTCTCGAACACCACGCTCAGGCAGCCCAGCGTTTCGAAGGCGTGCTGCAGCAGCATCAGCTTGGCTTCGGTATTGACGCCGCTGCGCTGCGCACGCGGTGCGTACCAGGTGTAGCCGATCGACAGCCGGGGCACCGCTGCATCCAGCGCGTAATAGCGCGTGCAACCGACGATGTCGCCGGCCGCATCGCGCACCACAAATGGCAACGCCGCACCATCGGCGCAAGCGGCCAAGGCTGTAGCAATGTAGGCGTCAACCTGCTCCGGTGCAGGCACGCTGGTGTACCAAAGCCGCGACAACGCGCCGTCGCCCACTGCCTCACGCAAGCCATCGGCATGCGCCGCCTGCAACGGCTCCAGCGTCGCATGCTGTCCACGCATGGTGGGCAGTTCGCGCCAACGCAGTGGCAAGGCGGCGGCAGTCATCGCGCTCAGCCCAGCAAGGTCGGCTGACGCGTCGCGCAGTGTGCGACGCAATGCTGGATCTGCTCGAAATTTTCCAGCCCGTACCAGAACACCTTCCACTTCTCCTGCTTGATGCAACCGTCGGATTCGGCGTAATAGAAGATATTGACCTGATTGTTGTGACGCGAGCGCCAGAACAGCTGCGGGGTCTCTTCGCGCATCACGTTCCACACCGCCCGGCCAAGACCTTCGCCCTGCGCATCGTCGAGCACGGCGAACTTGTCCAGATAGGTCAGCCTGCCCGCACCGAACTGGCCTTCGTCAGTCAGGATCACCGCCGCGCGGTAGTTTTCGCTGACATACGCGCGCAGCAGTTTGGTGTTGGCGAAATAATCCGGCACCAGCGTGCGGCCGAAGCTGGATTCGATCAGCGACTTCAGGCGAGGCAGTTCCAGTTCGTCCCAGGAGGTCGCACGCAACACGCGCTCGCCACGCCGCACCAGCGTGCCCGAGCCCTTGTGGGTGAACAGTTCCTTGGCCAGATCCGCCGGGCGGGTGATCGATACTGACGATTCCAGCGGCAGACGGTCGAGCAAATCCTTGATCTGCTCGATCTTCACCCGCATGCCGCCGTTGATCCACGGCTGCTGCATCAGGTGATCGAATTCGGTGGACAGGTTGATCGAATCAATCAGCTTGCCATCGGCATCCAGCAGGCCGCCGGTGCCGGTGAGGAAAATGATCTTGTACGGCTGCAGCTCCTGCACCAGCTCGTTGGCAGCAAAATCCGCATTGACGTTGAGGATCTGCCCGCTGGGCGTTTCGCCCAGGCTGGTGATCACCGGGATGGAGCCTGCCTGCAGGCTGGCTTCGATCGGTGCCAGATTCACCGCCTTGACCTCACCAACCAGGCCGTAGGTGTCGCGATCCAGGTACTCGGCCTCGAACACGCCGCCGGTGATCGACGTCGCACGCGCGCCGTTTTGCTGCAGCGCTTCGACCAGCTTGAGATTGGAGGCTTGGAATACCTTGCGCACGATCGCTAATGCTTCCGGCGAGGTCACGCGCAGTCCGTTGACGGTGTGCTTTTCGATGCCGGCTGCCGACAGTTCTGCATCCAGCTGCGGGCCGGCGCCATGCAGCACGATCGGGGTCAGGCCCACTTCCTGCAGGAACGACAGCGACGAGGTCAGCGCTTCCAGATCGTCGCGCAACACGGCCCCCCCCACCTTGACCACCGCAAAGCGCTTGGCATCCACCTGCGAAAAACGCTTGAGGTACTGGCTGATTTCCTTCGCGCTGGCCATGCTCGAAAGCAGGCGCACGATGGTTTGACGGGTCTGTTTGTGGGGCTGTGCTGGGAGGGACATTGCCGTGATCGAAAGAGGAAGAAAGGCGCCAGGGGCGGTTTAGTGGGAACCGTTGATGATGCGATGCACCGATTCGGCGTAACGCTGCAGTTGGTCCAGCGTGACGAATTCGTCGGCGGTGTGCGCCTGGGCGATATTGCCCGGGCCATACACCAATGCGGTGTAGCCGCCGGCCGAAAACAGCGAGGCCTCGGTCCAGAAGTCCACCGCGTTGCCGATCGGCAGGTCCAGCGCATCGGCGACATCGCGTGCAGCCAGGCGACGCTCTTCTGCACGCGCGATATCACCCGACGGCAAGCTCGGCCCGCGAAAGGTTTCTTCGAAATGCGCTGCCGCCGGATTGGCAAACCCGGCGAAGGTGGCCAGCAATCCATCCACGTCCATCGACGGCAGCGGACGAAACCCGAAACGCACCTCAGCCGCCGGCGCGATCATATTGGCCTTGATGCCGCCTTCGACGCGACCGATATTGAAGCGCAAGCCGGTCAAACCACCGAAGCGCGCATGCGCCAGCGATTGGACATGGTCCAGTGCCTTGCCACCCCAGCGCATTGCCTGATGCAAGGCACTTGCTGAGGGGTCCTGCTTGCCTGAGGCATGCCCGGCGCGCCCTGCAAACCGCATCAGTACCGAACTGATGCCGCGATGCGCCAGCACCGCTTCGCTCATGGTCGGCTCGGCGACCAATACAGCTTCGTATGGCACGCCGCGCGCCAAAAACGCCGCGATACAGCGCGGATCGTTGGCTTCTTCGTCAGAAGAAAACAGAAACGCCGAGTCGCCATCGCCGGCGTTGGCCGCTGCCACCAGCGCCGCTACCGCACCCTTGATGTCGCAGACGCCCAGGCCGATCACACGGTCTTCGGTGCGTCGCATCACGTGCGGATTCGCACTCCAGTGCGGCGAATCCGGCACGGTGTCCAGATGCACATTGAATAGATACTTCGGCGTACCACGCACCGCGTACAAGCTCACCGCCCCGGCACCGTGATCGACCACCTCGACCTGGAACCCCGGCAGCTGCGCGCGCAGATAATCGAAAATGCCGCCTTCCGCGGCAATCGCACGCGGCGGATTACGGGTGTCGAAGGACACCAGCGCCTGCAGGTGGTCGAGCGTGGAGGTGAGCAGGTCAGTCATGTGTGTGAGGCAGCCGTGGTGGTGGAGCGGTAGAGATCGGGATAGGCGATTTCCATCAATGCCTGCGGTCGCGCGGGCGTGGCAAAGCCGTGCGGTGCGTACAGCGCATGCGCATCGGAGGTGGCGAGCATGAAGCGGCGAAGGCCTTGCAGATGCGGATGGGCCATCACTGCCGCCACCAGTTGCTTGCCGTAGCCGCGCCCACGGTGTGCATCAAGCACGAACACATCGGCGAGATAACCGAAGGTGGCACCGTCGGTGATCACTCTGGCGAACGCCACTTGCCCTAAGCCCTCGCAATAACCGCCGAAACACAAGGAGCCGGCAATCGCCCGCTGCACCGTATCCAGCGGGATGCCCAGGCACCAATACGCCTGCTCGCTGAGGAAGCGATGGATCAACGGCAGATCGAGTTGCTGCTTGTCGGTACTGATGCGTAGTGCGGGCATGGGTTCCATCGCGGTGGCCCTTGTCTCCCACCGGGAGAAGGTGCCCCAAAAGGGTGGATGAGGGGCGCATCACGAAACGTCGAGAAGCAACCCGGTCGAACGCGTCGCCACGCGCCCAGATGGAGAACGATGCAAGCAAATACTGCAGTAGTTCACCCTGACTGGCGCGTGGCGACGCGTTCGTCATGATCGATCCTGAAGGTTTCCTGCGGCACCCAACCCTCCCCCGAAGGGAGAGGAGCTTTGCCGTCAGACCTCAGCGATTCACCTGCGCATACAGCGTCGAGCTCATTCCGAACAACTTGATGAAGCCCTCGGCCTCTTCCACGCCCCAATCAGCCGATTGCGCGTAAGTTGCGCCCTTGGTGTTGAGCAGATGCGGCGAACGCACCGCCACCGCATCGACGCGGCCGCCGCGGGTTTCCAGCGTGACTTCGCCGTTGACCTTGGACTGCGAGGATTTCAAAAACGCCTCGATATCGGTCTTGAGCGGGTCGTGATAGAAGCCTTCGTAAACTAGCTCCACCCACTTGCGCGCCACGTCCGGCTTGAAGCGGTTCTGCTGCTTGGTCAGCACCGCGTCTTCCAGCGCACGGTGCGCGGTGAGCAGCGAAATCAGGCCTGGCGCTTCGAACACGATGCGCCCCTTCAAACCGATGACGGTGTCGCCGGTGTACACCCCGCGGCCCACGCCGTACTGCGCGAACAAGGTGTTGAGCTTGGCCAGGATCTTTGCGCCCGGCAACGGCTTGCCATCCAGTTCCACGGCTTCGCCTTCGACGAATTTCAGCGTCACCGTCAATGCTTCGGTCGGCCAGGCATTACGCGGCGCGCACCAGCCACGTGCACCCTCGCCCGGCGCTTCCCAACGATCGATTTCGCCGCCGGACATCGTCAGCCCCAGCAAATTCTCGTTGATGGTGTAGGCCTGCTGCTTGGCGCGCACGCCAAAGCCGCGTGCTTCCAAATACTTCTGTTCGTAGGCGCGGGTCTGGGTGTGTTCTTTCTGGATCTCGCGGATCGGCGCAACGATCTGGTAATCGCCCAGCGCCTTCACTGCCAGGTCGAAACGCACCTGGTCGTTGCCCATGCCAGTGCAGCCGTGCGCAATGATGCGCGTGCCCAATTCTTCGGCGCGCTTGAGCGCGGCATCCACGATCAGATAACGGTCGGACACCAGCAGCGGATACTGGCCCTGATAGCCCTCGCCTGCCCACACGAACGGCTTGACGAAGCCTTCCCAGATCGCCGGGCCACCATTCACGGTGACGTGGCTGGCCGCACCGAGTTCGGCGGCACGCTTCTCGATGAACTCACGCTCTTCGGCATCCACGCCACCGGTGTCGGCGAACACGGTGTGCACCGCATAGCCGCGCTCCTGCAAATACGGAATGCAGAAGCTCGTGTCCAGGCCACCGGAGAACGCCAGGACGATGTCCTTGGTGCCGGGAGTCGTGATCGGGGATTCGGGAGTGGTGGAAGCAGCGCTCATCATTGTTCCTTAGTACGTACATGTGGGGGCCAAGGGTGTTGCTGTTGCGATTCTCTAATCCCGATTCCCGATTCCCCCTTGCAAAGCAAGCGCCGCCATGATCGCCTTCTGCACATGCAGGCGATTTTCGGCTTCATCGATGGCAATGCAGTTGGGCGAATCCATCACTGCGTCGGTGGCCTTGACGTTGCGACGCAGCGGCAGGCAATGCGAAAACACGCCGTTGTTGGTCAGCGCCATCTTGCGTTCGTCGACGATGAAATGCTGGTACTGGTCGCGGATCGGTTTTTCCGGTTCCCAGTTGCCGAAGAACGGCAACGCGCCCCAGCTCTTGGCATACACGACATCGGCAGCGGCGTAGGCGCTGTCGATGTCGTGGCTCACCTGCAGCGAGCCGCCGCTTTCGGCCACGTTCTGCGCGGCCCAGTCCATGTAGCGCTGATCCAGGACGTAGTCCGGCGTCGGGCACAACAGGGTCACGTCCATGCCCATGCGGGTGGCGATCGTCAACGCGGAATTAGCGACCGCGGTGTTGAGCGGCTTGGGGTGATAGGTCCAGGTCAGCACATACTTCTTGCCGCGCAGATCTGGCGTACCGAAGTATTCCTGCAGCGCCAGCACATGCGCCAACTCCTGGCACGGGTGGGTAATGGTTTCCATGTTGATCACCGGCACCGGCGAGTACTTGGCGAAGCTCTTGAGCACCTGGTCTTCGCGGTCCTTCGACCAGTCGACGAACTTCGGAAACGCGCGCACGCCGATCAGGTCGACATAGCGCCCCAGCACGCGCGCCACTTCGGCGATGTGCTCTTCGGTGTCGCCATCCATCACCGTGCCCAGATTGAATTCAATCGGCCACGCATCCTTGCCCGGCTGCAGTACCACCGCATGCCCACCCAACTGAAACGCGCCCAGCTCAAAACTGGTGCGGGTACGCATGGACGGGTTGAAGAACACCAGCGCGATCGACTTGCCCTTCAGCTCGCTTCCCAGCTTGTTGCGTTTGAACAACGCGGCCTGGGTCAACAGCGCGTCCAGTTCGGCGCGGCTCCAGTCCTGGGTGTTCAAGAAGTGCTTCAGTGACATCGATCGATCCTTTGCTGCCTGCTACTGCTGCGTTGGTCCGCCAGAAGCGACGGGATGCGCGACATGCGCGTTTCTTGCGGTTGAAACTTTTGTGACGCCAAAACGAAAAAACCCAGCCTGTAGGCTGGGTCTTCAACGTCGGAACAGCAAAACGCTCCGGTTACCCAGCGAAAATGTGGGATTCCGGTCGGCGGGCACGCGAGGTCATGCCGGAGGCCATCCGGGCGGCGCTGGTGTCGTGCTGAAAGGCGTTTGCTTGCATAGGGCGCGAATCCTCGCACGCATGCGGACACGGCGCAACCGCTAAGCGTCTCATCGCGGCGGCGCGACGATGGCGTCGGGAATGTATGGGGTGACCGAAACCCGGATGCGCAGCCGGTTGCCCGGATCTTCCGGCAACCGCGAGCGGTATTTGGTGCCCTTGTAGACGTAGTCCACGTCGAAGGCGATCGGCCGGCGGAACTCGCGTGGTACTTCCACCACCTTGCAATTGCGCCGTGTGCTGGTTGGCGGCACCGCGGCGGGCGCGGCCGGTTCGGGCCGACGCGAGAACATTTCCTTGACCGAATCCACCATGCGGTTGATGCGGCCCTCGTCTTCGGCCGAAGCGGCGGCAGCCTGTGCGGCCTGCTCGGCTTCGCATTGTTCTTCGATTCGCGTGGCGCGCAGGGTCTGGTAGACCGGCTCGACGTTGAGCACCTGCGCGTAATCCAGTTTCACGTTCTCGATCAACACCATCCGGTTCTCGGGATCGGTTTCTGCCGCATGCGCCGGAATTACCTGCCAGGCAAACGTACACAGCAGCATCAAGAACGGAGAAGGTTGCATCAGTACCAGGGAGGCGCAGCCAGGCAATACGTAAGTGTATGGAGCTTGCGACAGCCTGGGCTGAACGCAGCCCATCCGGTCGCTATTGTCCGCTGGCGATTCGTCATCGCGCCGCAACCAGCTAGAATCGCGCGATTGCCCTTTTTCGGATGCCGATGAGCCTGCGCCTGCACAACACTCTGACGCGGCGGGTCGAGCCGTTTGCGCCGCTCGATCCATCCAGCCCCACCCTGTATGTCTGCGGGCCTACCGTTTACAACTACGCACACATCGGGAACGCCCGTGGTCCGGTTGTGTTCGATGTGCTGAGCGCGCTGCTGCGTCGACGCTACGGCGCCTTGCGCTACGCGCGCAACATCACCGACGTGGACGACAAGATCAACGCCGCCGCGCAGGCGCAAAACGTGCCGATCTCGACGATTACCGACCGCTTCGCCGCCATCTATCGCCAGGACATGGCGGCGCTCGGTGTGATGCCGCCGGATATCGAACCGGAAGCCACCGCGCATATCCCGCAGATCGTGGCGATGATCGAACAACTGATCGCCAACGGGCATGCCTACGCCGCGGAAGGCCACGTGCTGTTTTCGGTGTCCAGCTTCGAGGACTACGGCAAGCTCTCGCGGCGCGACCCGGACGAAATGCTGGCTGGCGCGCGCGTGGACGTGGCGCCGTACAAGCGTGATCCCGGCGATTTTGTGCTGTGGAAGCCCTCCAGCGACGACCTGCCCGGCTGGGAATCGCCCTGGGGCCGCGGCCGCCCGGGTTGGCATATCGAATGCTCGGCGATGGCTGCGGCGCATCTGGGCCCCACCATCGACATCCATGCCGGTGGCGTAGACCTGCAGTTTCCGCATCACGAAAACGAGATCGCGCAGAGCGAGTGCGCGCATGGCGGCGCCACTTTCGCGCGGTTTTGGCTGCACAACGGCATGCTCAATTTCAGCGGCGCGAAGATGAGCAAATCGCTGGGCAACATCGAAACCGTGCACGACCTGATCGCCAAGCATCCGCCTGAAGCGCTGCGCTATGCGCTGTTGAGCGCGCATTACCGTCAGCCGCTGGATTGGTCGGATGGTTTGATCGAGCAGGCCAAGAACACGCTGGACCGCTTGTATGGCACTTTGCGCGATCTGGCCGCGCTGGACGCCGATGGCGGCAGCGATGTCGGCAGCTCGAAGACGATTCCTGCCGAGGTGGAGGCCGCTCTGGATGACGACCTCAATACACCGCTGGCCTTGTCGGTTATCGCCAGCATCGCGGCGGAAGCACGCGCGTTGCGCAACGAGCTCGTTCATGGCGGCGAACCTTTGGGGCGCATGAACGAACTGCATGCGGTGCGCGCAAAGTTGCTGGGCGCCGGCATGGCATTGGGGTTGCTGCAACAGGACCCGGCGGCATGGTTCGCGCGCGGCACCGACGCTGGCGACGATGCACGCATCACCGCATTGGTGGAAGAACGCAACGCGGCGAAAAAAGCAAAGGATTTCGCTCGCGCTGACGCCATCCGCAAGCAACTTGCCGACCAAGGTATCGTGCTGGAAGACACGCCGCAGGGCGTGCGCTGGAAGCGTGCTTGACTCTTTTCCCTTCTCCAACCGGGAGAAGGTGCCCCGCAGGGGCGGATGAGGGTGCAGGCGAAGCCAAGTGCACTTGCCTGAGGTAAAAGCGAAGCTACCCGCATCGACTTTCACCGAAGCTGCGCCCTTACCCTCACCCCACCCCCTCCCGGAGGGCGAGGGGCTTGACCGAGATCGACCCTGGATTTTTCGCGAACTGATTCTGGATGTTAGATGACCACCTCCCCCTTCCCGCTCGAACCCACTGCCAGCGACGCGCAGGCCGCCATTGCCGAGGAATTTTCCTTCTTCGGAGACTGGTCCGAGCGCTACCAGTACCTGATCGATCTCGGCCGCAAGTTGCCCGCCTTCCCGGAACAGTGGAAGACCGAAGAACACCGCTTGCATGGCTGCCAGTCGATGGTCTGGATCGTGCCGGAAGGCAATGCCGAGCGGCTCGACTTCCATGCCGTCAGCGATTCGGCCATTGTCTCCGGCCTGATCTATCTCGCATTGCGCGTGTACTCCGGGCGTAGCGCGCAAGAGATCCTGGCGACCGAGCCGGACTACATTGCCGGGATCGGCCTGGCCAAGCATCTGTCGCCAACCCGCAGCAACGGCGTGGCCGCGATGCTTGCCTTCATTGGCGACACCGCGCGCGCGCAGCAGTGAGTACGCCCACATCCTCGCCCGCCGATTCGCTGCGCACGCTGTTTGCCCATCCAGGCTTCGGCCTGGTGCTGCTGTACCGCGTGGCGGCGATGCTGTCGTACCAGATCGTGGCGGTGACGGTTGGTTGGCATATCTACGAAATCACCGGCAATCCGCTCTCGCTCGGGCTGATCGGCCTGGCCGAAATCCTGCCGTTCTTCTGCATCGCCCCGTTTGCCGGCTACCTGGTCGATCACCTGCCGCGCCGCCGGCTAGGCATGGTCTTAGCGCTCGGACTGACCGCCACCGCGCTGCTGCTGTTGGCGCTCACGCAAAGCTGGCTGCCAGTGAAAGGGGTGTGGCCGATCTATGCCGCCATTTCGCTGACCGGCGCGGCGCGCTCGTTCCTGTCGCCGGTCTACAACGCCTTGTTTGCACGTGCGCTACCGCGCGAAGCGTTCGCGCGCGGCGCCAGCATCGGCAGCGTCACCTTCCAGGCCGGCATGGTGATCGGCCCGGCGCTGGGCGGCGTGCTAGTCGGCTGGGGCGGCAAGGGGCTGGCCTATGGTGTAGCTGCCGGCGTGGGGATGCTGGCGATCCTGGCACTGGCGCTGCTACGGGTCAGCGAGCCAGTCAGCGAGGGCCCGCGCGCGCCAATTTTCCGCAGCATTGCCGAAGGCGCGCAGTTCGTGCTGTCCAACCAGATCATGCTGGGTGCGATGGCGTTGGACATGTTTTCGGTGCTGCTCGGCGGCGCGGTGTCGATGCTGCCGGCCTTCATCCACGACATCCTGCACTACGGCCCGGAAGGCCTGGGCATCCTGCGCGGCGCGCCGGCGCTGGGCTCGATCGTGGTCGGCATCTGGCTGGCGCGGCATCCGCTGCAACGCAACACCGGGCGCGTGCTGCTGCTCTCGGTCGCTGGCTTCGGGCTATGCACCATCGCCTTCGGGCTGTCGCGCCATTTCTGGCTTTCGGCGGCGATCCTGCTGGTGTACGGCATGTGCGACGGCGTCTCGGTGGTGGTGCGCCAGACCATCCTGCAACTGGCGACACCCGATGCCATGCGTGGGCGCGTCTCTTCGATCAATGGCATCTTCATCGGCTCGTCCAACGAGCTGGGCGCGTTCTACGACGGCGTGATGGCGCGCCTGGTCGGCCTGGTGCCGGCCGTGGTGATCGGCGGCTGCGTTACTCTAGGCGTGGTGGCCACCACCGCCTGGAAGGCGCCGCGCCTGCGTAAGCTGGATCTGCGCGATCTGCAGTGAGCTGGGGGCGGCGTGAGTGTCTGTGCTAGTTAGATGCAGTGCAGTGGTAAGACCTCGTGCCGCCGGTAGCACGCTTAACTGCAGCAGCAAGCGCCGTCGCCACGATGTAACTGCGCGCGACGGCGCCTGCGCTTCAAACGGGATTACCGCAAAGGCAGCGGACATAAGCGCTTGGCAGGCGGCTTCTGCAAGCCGCCAACAGCGGCAGCATGCACCGCGGCTACTTTCGCGCGGTCGATAAAAGCGCGCTATCCCGCAACCGCATTGGCAGATGCATAGATCAGGCAAGCATAAAAAACCCCGCACATGGCGGGGTCTTTCAGTGAGCCAGGGACGATCAGTCGCCCTGCTGCTTCTGCAGATGCTCCCAACGCTCCTGGGCGTCGATGGTGCGCTCGGCGGTCAGACGCGCTTCCAGGCGGTCCAGGCCGATTTCTTCGCCGGTGTCCACGCAGTAGCCGTAGTCACCGTCTTCCAGACGCTTGAGCGTGCTGTCGATCTTGGAAATCAGTTTGCGGGCGCGATCACGGGCACGCAATTCCAGCGAGTTTTCGGTCTCGCGGGTGGCGCGCTCGGCTTCGTCGCCGATGTCGCGGACTTCTTCGCGCAGGTTTTCGATGGTCTGCTTGGATTCCTCCACCATCTCGTTACGCCAGCTCTGCAGACGCTGACGGAAGTATTCCTGCTGCAGCTTGTTCATGTACTCCTCGTCCGCAGCAGGCTTGTAGCCCTGCGGCAGGATCGGGCGACCGGTTGCTTCGTCGGTCTTGTACTCGACCACCTTGTACTTGGTCTTGGGTGCCGAGCTGGACGGCTTGGAGGTCACAGCCACAGCCACCTTGCCGACCGGACGGGTCGCAGCAGGCTTGGCGGGGGCTTCGGTTTTGGTTGGCGTTTTTGCGGAAGATTTCGAAACGGGCACGGGATTCTTAAATGACGGGGTCGCAGGCTTTGCCGGCTTCGCAGGGACGGCCTTGGGGGCCGGTGCGGGCGCGGGCTTTTCAGCCTTGACCGGGACTGACTTGGCCGGAGCCGGCTTGGTGGCCGGCTTCGGTACGGACTTGGGCGCCACCGGCTTGGCAGCCGGCTTGGCGGCAGCCGGAGCTGCCTTGTTCGCCGCCGGCTTGGCAGCACTCTTGGCGACGGGTTTCACTGGCTTGGGGGCTGCGGACGCGGTGGTCTTGGAAGCCGGCGCCGGCTTGGCAGCGGCCTTCGTCGCAGGTGCCTTCTTGGGAGCCGGCTGCTTGGTCGCCGGCTTGGCCGGTTTTGCAGCGGCAGGCGCCGCTGCCTTTTTCGCAACGGGTTTGGCGGACTTCTTGGCGGCCTCTACGGCCTTTTTTGCAGGTTTTTTAGCAGCCACGAAACGCTCATCCTTGGTTCCCCCGGGGCCCGGGAAAGCGGGCCTTTATAACGTACCCCGCCGACCCCCGGCAACCACCTATTAATGCAAGTGGCATATCATTGGCTAGTGATCGGTCGCCTGCTCATCGCGCTGCTGCGCTTCTACAAGCTGTTCATCAGCCCCCTGCTCGGGCCGCGCTGCCGTTTTGCGCCCAGTTGCTCGGAGTACGCGATGACCGCCATCGGCCGCTTCGGCCCGCTGCGCGGCAGTTGGCTTGCCGCGTGCAGGCTCGGCCGCTGCCACCCCTTCCATCCGGGCGGGTTCGATCCGGTGCCCGAGGCGCCCGCGTCCGCTTCCCCGTCGCCCTCTTCTTCCTGCAGCTGCAAAGGACCCCATCCATGAGCCGAACCGTCATCGTCAACGCCCGCCTGGTCAATGAAGGCAAGGAATTCGACGCCGATCTCCTGATCGAGGGCGGCCGCATCGCCAAGATCGACAGCAAGATCAACCCTGCCCCTGACGATACCGTGGTGGACGCTGCCGGACGCTGGGTGCTGCCAGGCATGATCGACGACCAGGTGCACTTCCGTGAGCCTGGCCTGACCCACAAGGGCGACATCGCGACTGAATCCGGCGCCGCTGTTGCCGGTGGCCTGACCAGCTTCATGGACATGCCCAACACCAACCCGCCGACCCTGAACGCGGCCGCGCTGCAGGCCAAGTACGATGCCGCCGCCGGGCGCGCGTGGGCCAACTATGGCTTCTACATGGGTGCCAGCAACGACAACCTGGCCCACATCCAGTCGCTGGACCCCAAGACCGCACCGGGCATCAAAGTGTTCATGGGCGCGTCCACCGGCAACATGCTGGTCGATAACCCGGAAACGCTGGACGCCATCTTTCGCGACGCGCCCACGCCGATCATCACTCACTGCGAAGACACCCCGACCATCGATGCGACGATGGCGCAGTACAAAGAAAAATACGGCGATGCACTGACCCCGGAGATGCATCCGGACATCCGTTCGCGCGAAGCCTGTCTGAAGTCGTCGAAGTTGGCGGTCTCGCTGGCGCGCAAGCACAACACCCGCCTGCATGTGCTGCACATCTCTACCGCCGACGAGCTGTCGCTGTTCGAAGCCGGCCCGCTGGTCGACGCCAACGGCAAGTTGCGCAAGCGCATCACCGCCGAGACCTGCATCCACTTCTTGCGCTTCGATCGCAGCGATTACGCGCGGCTGGGCAACCTGATCAAGTGCAACCCTGCGATCAAGGACGCCGAAGATCGTCTGGCACTGATCGATGCACTGGCCGAAGACGTCATTGACGTGCTCGCCACCGACCACGCCCCGCACACCTGGGAAGAAAAGCACAAGCCTTATGCGCAGGCGCCATCGGGCCTGCCGCTGGTGCAGTACGCGCTGGTCGCGGCATTGGAGCTGGTGCACGAAGGCAAGCTGCCGATTACCCGCATCGTGCAGAAGTTCGCACATGCACCAGCGCAGTTGTTCGATGTGGAAGAACGCGGCTTCCTGCGCGAAGGCTATTTCGCCGATCTGGTGATGATCGACAACACCCCATTCACTGTGAAGCGCGAGCAGGTGCTGTCCAAGTGTGGTTGGTCGCCGTTCGAAGGCACCACCTTCCGCTCGCGCATTGCGGCAACCTGGGTCAATGGCCAGCAGGTATGGGACGGCGAGCAATTGGTGGGCAGCGCTGCCGGCCAGCGCCTGACCTTCGACCGCTGATGCGCGCAGCCCTGTTGGGTGCCTGGTTGATCCTGGCACCCGTGTCGCTGGTTGCTGGCCACGCGCAGGCGCAAACCGCCGCCGCAGCCGACATGGTATTTCCGCAAAGCGCATCGCAAGGTGCGCTGGTGATCGGCAAGGTGCCGGCCGGCAGCAAGGTGCAGTACGCCGGCCGCACACTGCGTGTGAGCGGTTATGGAAGCGTGGTGTTCGGTATTGGCCGCGATGCCACCGGGCCATTGCAGGTACAGATCACCCAGCCCGATGGCAGCACACAGACCGTCAGCATCGCAGTGACCCCGCGCGATTGGCCGGTGGAGCGCGTCAATGGCGTGCCGCCCAAGACGGTCAACCCGCCGGCCGACATTGCCGCGCGCATCAAACGCGAACAAGCACAGGTCACGGCGGCGCGCGATCGCGACGATGCACGTACCGATTTCGCCCAGTCGTTCATCTGGCCGGTGCAGGGCCGCATTAGCGGCCGCTTCGGCAATGCGCGCGTGTACAACGGCCAACCCGGTGCCGGCCATTCGGGTATGGACATCGCCGTGCCAACAGGCACGCCGGTGAAAGCACCGGCCGCCGGTGTGGTGACGTTCGCAGCACCGGATCTGTACCTGACAGGTGGCACAGTGCTGCTGGATCACGGCTTTGATGTGAGCTCGAATTTTTTGCACTTGTCGCGGATCGACGTGAAGGTGGGTGATCGGGTCGAGCAAGGCCAGGTCATCGCTGCCGTCGGCGCCACAGGTCGCGCAACTGGGCCGCATCTGCATTGGGGAATGAATTGGTTCGATGTGCGAATCGACCCGTTGTTGGTGCTTGAGCGGCCGAAGTAGAGCCTTGCGGGACTGCCCTTTCTGCCTTGCAATGGCACAGCGCAGATGCTTTGGCTGCGCGTCTGTGCTGCACGGTTGGATAGCAGGTCGAGTCGGTATTGATACTTGAGTGCGGCAAGTGAATGCGCTTGGCGGCTGGGGGGTAGAGCAGCCCTATTCGCTGAGTAATTGGCTAGCGAAACGTGCGTGCCCCGCGACTTACCCGGTATGCCGTTGTTTTCTGCTTGCTGGCATTAGTTGGCTGGGTCACCAAAGCAATCGACGATGTGGGGATGCGCTTGCGTTGCTTGTGTCGGTACACGCTGGCATTGGTGCGTTGCATGATTGTGTGCACATGCACGCTTGCTCGCTGCGCGCTTGATGAGGGGCCGTACCTCACCCCAACCCCTCTCCCGCAGGAAGGGGCTTACGCTCGATGGTCTGATCCCTCAGCCGGCCGTTGCGCCGTTGCGCTGCACAACCCGGTCAGCGGCGACCTATCCGTTGGGCCTGGGTTCGCCAACGGGCTTGGGGGTACAACCGGAAGGACCGTCGAGCGTCGCTGCACGTGGCCGCTCGGCTACTGACGGTCGGTCCGTCGCTCCGGCGCCGGCGTGCTTCATCTCCCTCCCACGACTGCAGGAGATGTGCGACATGAGTAACGAGCAACTCAAACCGACCCCGGGCACCTGGCAACGGTGGGGCACCGCTGTGGGTCTGGTGATTTCCGGCGAGTATTTCCGCTGGAGGTACGGCTGGGGCACCGCAGGCACGCTCGGCTTTCTGGTGACCACGCTGCTGGTCGCGGTCATGCACACCTGCTTCGTCTTCAGCTTTACCGAACTGACCACCGCCATTCCCAATGCCGGCGGGCCGTGCCTATAGCCTGCGTGCGTTAGGCTCCTATGGCGGGATGCTGGCGGGCCTGGCTACGTTGATCGAATTCGTCTTTGCGCCACCGGCCATTGCGATGGCGATCGCCGCCTATCTGAATGTGCAATACCCCACGCTGGATCCGCGCATCGCAGCGATCGGCGCGTACCTTGTTTTTATGAGCGTGAACATCGTTGGCGTGGCGATTGCGGACACCTTCAAACTGATCGTGACCTTGCCGGCAGTGCTCGAACTGTTGGTGTTTATGGTGTGGTGGCACCGGGCTTCGGCGTGGTGCGCTCCGCGGCCAATGGCTGGGCCGGCAGCGACGTGTCCGGGCCGGCGGCCATTTCCGGCATCTTCGCCGCGATTCCGTTTGCGATCTGGTTCTTTCTGGCGATCAAAGGCGCAGCGATGGCGGCCGAAGAAGACAAGGACCCCAGGCGCACGATTCCGCGCGCCTGCATCGCCGGCATTCTCACCCTGGTGATCTTGGCGCTTGGGGTGATGGTGTTCGCCGGCGGCGTCGGCGACTGGCGCCAGCTCTCCATCATCCTGGGTTATTCGCGCCAATTCTTTGCGTTGGCGCGTGCCGGCTTCTTGCCGCATGGGCTGGCCAAGCTGTCGCGTTTTCGCACGCCGCATCGCGCGATTCTGGCCGGCGGCGTCATCGGCATTGCCGCGATCTGCAGCGACAGCGTGGTCCAGGCTTGAGCTCACCCGACAGCCTGGGCCTGTATCTCACCTACACGCCCCGGGTCGGGTTCACCGATGCCGCGCGCAACTGCATTTTTAATATTCGCGGCGAAGGATTGAGCTACGCGGAGGCGACCAACAAATTGGGGTATCTGCTGCGCGAAGCATTTCGCCGCAAACTCTCAGGCGTACAACTGAAAAACGAAGCCGAACAGCCTGCGTTGCTATCGGCAGGGCCTGCCGATGTTGCGCTGCGCACCTTTCTGCTGCCGGACTGAACTGCGCGGCAGCTGTCGATTAGGAATCGACCACACTCAGCCCGCAGTCAGCCATTACTTCAGTGCGCCATCCTGTGGATTGCTCGCAGCATAGGTGCTGGTCTGCAACTCGCTGTCATGTAGATGGCGCAAGGCATTACGCACCTCATCAGGAAGCTGGTCGACATCCAGCATCACCTTGCCCGAGTGCACATCGCGCACCACTGAGGCAGGCAGCACGAAGTCGCCACCGTTTTCGATATTGATGACCAGTTCGCCACCCTCATTGCGGATATCGCGGATGGCACCCACGCCGACCGCGCCATCGCGTAGGAACACCATCTGTCCGATTTCAAGCTGTTGCATGTTGCATCTCCTGAAGTAGCATTACCGCGCAGCGCGTCGTGCCGGTGACAGATCATCGTCTCCCGGCGTGTTGGAACGTGGTGAAGCGCAGATCAGCGCGGCGTAAGCATGGACACGCGCCAATCAGCCTGTAGACCAGCTGCCAAATAGCGCACTCGAACTTTGCGTGTTAGAGCAAGCGAACGCATCCAGCCAATCGGGGCAGCATAGCCACCATGTGCGCAGGCGTTTTTAGTGAGTAATTTGTGCGGCTCGACCATCGTCCAATATCGATTTGGCAAACCACAGTGCGGTCAGAGGCAACACGCACACGCACACACAACCTTGAGGCTGCGTGTGCGTGTGGAGCACCTCAGCGCAGCGGGACGTCCGCCACTTTGTCCTGATAGTCCTTTTTCGGGTCTACGCCCAGCAACACCTTGATCCCCGCCAGCAGGCTCGACTCATTGAGCCAAATCTGCGCGTGATCGGCGTCCAGGCGCAGCAGCGCCAGTTTTGGATCGGTCTTGCCGCCTTCGTACCAGGCGGCGACATACGGGTTCCACAACCGCTCGACCATCGCCGGGTCGGTGTCTTCGCGCAGCGAGCCGCTGATGCTGGCGAACAGATCGTGGCCCTTGCTACTGAAGGCGCCGATGACGCGACGGCCCTGCCCCAGCATCGCGATCAGTGCGTTGTCCTTTGACGTGAAGAACCAGATTGGACCACCGCTATCGCCTTCGATCTGCGCGGTCATCGGACGCGCGTGACCGTCTTCAACACCGTCCAGGCCCAGCATCACGGTGCGATCGGATTTGAGTGCCTTCCAAAATTTTTCCTGCAACTCTTTGGTGTCTGCCATCTCGATTCCTGACATGCGCGTCGTACGCGGGTAAGTCAGTCTGAGAGGCTGCGCGCCCACGGCATGTGAGGACATGCATACCTGCCGAACGCCGTTGCCATTTGTGCAACCACAATATCTTTTGCTCATGCGCGCAGCCGGCTGCGACATTATCGGGTTCAAAGCGTGACCAACTCGCAGATCCAGCACATTGCCTCATCCCTCACCGGCCGAAAAACGAACACGGCAGTAGCATCAGCCGGCCGCTCATGCGGCACGAACGATCACCGCGCATGGCAACAATCTTCGTTGCAGTTGCGCTGCTTTGCTTGGCAACCTGAAGCGGCCGGACACTGTTGCGATTGCCTGTGAGGCGAGCGCGCAACAGCTGATTGGTCGCTACTGGCTCGCCTGGCATCTGCCGCGTGTTGCGTTGCGCACGCGTCCCCTTCTGAGAGAGCGAGCGCCACCACATGTCCGCATCGCACATTCGTACGACCTGTCTCGCTGCCGCAGTGCTGAGTTTTGTTAGCGCCACGGCAATGGCATTGACCGGCACTGCCACGCGACAGCAAATCATCAGCAGCGAAGCAAGCACCTACACCATCGCCAAAGCCTTGGCCAGGGCCAAGGCCGGGCCCATCAACGCATTGGTGACCGATAACGGGAGCCCCACCGCCGGTGTCGCCTTGTTCACTGCCGACTATGCGGTGGCAGCCGACGGCCCCACGCGCTATCGCAGCGTGCAATCTGCCATCGATGCCGCGGTCGCTGCAGGCGGGAACACGCGTCGCTACATCAGCATCAAGGCGGGCACCTACACCGAGTTGATCTGCGTGCCGAGCAATGCGCCACCGTTGACGCTGTCCGGGCTGGGCACAAACACCGGCGACACCATCATTCGCTTCAACAACGCCAACCCCACTCCCAAGCCGGCCGGCACCGCAAGCCACCCATGTGCCAGCAATGCATCGGCCACCACGGTGTGCACCTCCAACAGCGCGACAGTCACAGTGCGCGCGGCAAATTTCGAGGCGCCCCACTTACGCGTGGACAACGACTATGTGGAAGGCACCTACACCGATAACAATCAATCGGCGGTGGCGCTGGCAGTGCGTGGCGACAAGGCCAATTTCCAAGATGTCTTGGTGAGCAGCAACCAGGACACTTTGGTGATCAGTGCGAGCAGTGCGTCGGATGTGATCCGTGCCTATTTCAAGAGCAGAACCATGGGGGGCGATGTCGATTTCAGTTTCAGCTCCGGTGCGTTTTCGATGGTGCCACCATCCGCTCCACCGGAGCACGCCTGGGCAGCAGCCGCGGCGGCTATATTTTTGCGGCCAGCACGCGCCCCGGCAGCAGCTACGGGTTTCTGGCGATCAACGGCAGCTTCAGCGGTGTCTCCGGCTCTCCAGACAACAATACCTATCTTGGACGTGCCTGGGATGAAAGCGTCGGTAGCCTGAGCTCCTACGTCAACGGCACATCGCCCAACGGCCAGGTGACGGTGCGCGATTCAACACTGTGCAGCCATATCCGCAAGACCGCGCCATGGAATGCATCAACGGTCAGCCGCCCGTATTGCAGCAGTAACTGCACCAATTCGGCGAACCGTTTTTTATGAATACAAAAATAGCGATGCCGGCGCAGCGAATTGATTCAGCACGTCACGTGGACTGTGCAGCAAGCCGGGCATTGCCCGTGCTTGCTGAGTGGCATGAACTACCTTGAATTGCTATCGCGATGCCGTCGCGTCATTCGTGTCACCCACGACCGTCATACATATTGGCCGCGACTACAGCAGCTCGCGAAGCGTCATTCAGCGCGTGTGCCAACGGCACGACTGCGGCGTCTTGATCTACGACCTATGCGCTGTCGGCGTTGGCACTGCCCGCTAGGCGGTGCTGCCGTATTCGCCGATCTCAGCACAACCGACTGAGCCACCGCGCTCGCCGCACACAACCAGCGCGCACGCTGAGCGCAGCTGCAGAATGGGCTACGCTTAATCGGTGCCGCTGGCCGCACGCCAGCTATGCCATAGCTGTTGCACCGGTGGCGGATACGCCGGTTTACCCGCCAGCTCGCGCTGCAGACGCAACCGCGCCAGTCGCGACCACACTCGATGCGGACGCGCCAACGCGACTTTGCGTGGCCAGGCCTGCAACAACTGTGTGCGCCACGCAGCCGTAGCTACGCCGCCCGGGGCTGCGCTGTCGCCAGCCACGCGCTGGCGTGCGTCAAGCCATTGCACTGCCACCGCGGTCGCATCGCCAGGCCGCGTGCGTGCGAACAACACCGCTTCCACCGTAACCGCGGCCTCGGCGAAGGTGCGCAATGTCCCCAGCGCATGCTGCAGCGACTGCGGCTGCACACGTGCGGCCTGCATCGCCGGCAGGGTGTCGGCCAGCTGTGCCCACGGCGCACGCACGGGCTCCAGCACGCGCCCCAGCGGATGCCGCGAGCGTTGATTCGACCAGTCGCGCAGTTCCTGTTGCCACCATGCCAGCTTGGCATCGGCCGGCAACGGGTCGCCGGCGACGTTCATGATGTCTTCCCATTCCTGCAGCAACGCGAACCATGCGGAAGCCACACGCCGCTGGGGTTCGGGAATGAAGGGCTCGGCAACCGACCATTCCGGCCAGCGGGTTGCCCACTTGTCCAGAAAACTGTCGAGAGCGCTGGATTGGCTCATGGCGGGTCCAGAAAAAAACGAAGAGAGGTCAGATCTGCGGCCACGTTGCCGCATTCCAAAGCGCCTGCGGCTGGTCGACCAGCACGTCGGCCTGCCAGCGCGACGGGTCGTCGTCATCCAACCGATAGCCCCACAACACCGCGACCGACGGCATCGCTGCCGCGCGCGCAGCCAGAATGTCGCGCTCATCGTCGCCGACATACACGCATTGCGCAGGCGCAACGCCAATACGTTCGGCAGCCGCCAGCAGTGGCAACGGATGCGGCTTGCGCTCGGCCAGCGTATCGCCGCCGATCAGTACCGCGCAGCGCTGCTCCCAGCCTGACTGCGGCAGGATCAGGCGCGCCAGATATTCGGGCTTGTTGGTGACGATGCCCCAGACGCAACCTGCAGTCTCCAGCCGCACCAGCATCTCCTCGACACCATCAAACAGCTGCGATTGCGTGCCGATTACGCCTTCGTAGCGCTGCAAGAATTCCGGTACCAGTGCAACGCACGCTTCGGGATCAAGCTCGGCAAACGCCACACCGAGCATCGCACGCGCACCTTTGGAGACCACCGGGCGCAACGCGGCCAACCCAATCGGCGCACGGCCACGCGCATCCAGCATCGCGTTGACCGTCGCCAGCATATCCGGCGCACTGTCGAGCAAGGTGCCATCCAGATCGAACAGCACCGCCCGCGGAAAACTCGCAGCAGCAACACCTGCACTCAATTGCATATCGCCCGGCACGCAACCGAGATTATCAGGATCGCAGCCACCTGCCGTTGCGAATCCCGAAGCTCCACTGCCCAATCCCCGCCCATCACGGCCTCACCGCATAGGCCAAATAATTCACCTCAGTACGCGAGGACAACCGCGCGCGATTACGCCACGGCTCGTAGAGCATGCCGCTGACGTCTTCAAGCCGCAGTTCTGCATTGCGCAACCACGCCGCAAGCTCGGCCGGCTTGATGAAATCCTTGTAGTGGTGTGTGCCCTTGGGCAACAGGCGCGCGATGTATTCGGCGCCGACCACGGCCAGCGCGAACGCGGCCGGGGTGCGATTGAGCGTGGACAGGAACAGCTTGCCGCCCGGCTTGAGCAGGCTGGCGCAGGCACGGATGATCGCGGTCGGATCCGGCACGTGCTCGAGCATTTCCATGCAGGTCACTGCATCGAAACTGCCCGGCTGTTCGGCGGCCAGGTCTTCCACCGATTGCACGCGATAGTCCACCTGCACGCCGGATTCCAGGCTGTGCAGACGCGCCACCTTGACCAGCTCCGGCGCAAGATCGATCGCAGTCACCTGCGCGCCCAGA
The DNA here is from genome assembly GCF_000277895.2 of Xanthomonas vasicola pv. musacearum NCPPB 4379. NCBI lineage: Bacteria > Pseudomonadati > Pseudomonadota > Gammaproteobacteria > Lysobacterales > Lysobacteraceae > Xanthomonas > Xanthomonas vasicola. Next base: position 2,583,620 of record NZ_CP034655.1, read on the forward strand.
CGTGCCATCGATTCGCTGAGCAACCCACCACCGCAGCCGACATCGAGTACGCGCGCACCGGCAAGGTCCAGCCGCGCGGACACATACTCCAGACGCACCGGATTGAGCGCATGCAGCGGCTTCTGCGGGCCGTCGGCATCCCACCAGCGGTTGGCCAGCGCGGCGAATTTATCCAGCTCGCTCTGGCGGAAATTGCCGGACGTGGATTGCGTATTCGAATTCATGCGGAGGCTCCGTGATGCGGTGACGCGCTCTTAGGCGCGGACGGTGCGGATGCGTTCGCGCCACTGCCGCGCGTTCGCGACCAGGGCGGCGGTATCCATGTCGATGAGCTCGCGCTGCACCAGTTTGGGCTTGCCGGCGATCCACACATCGGTGACCTGATGGCGGCCGGCCGAGTAGATCAACTGCGACAACACATGGTGCAGCGGCTGGGTTTCCAGTGCGGCCAGATCCACGCAGATCAGGTCGGCCTGCTTGCCGATTTCGATCGAGCCGATGGTGTCGCCGAAGCCCAGTGCGCGCGCGCCGCCCAGGGTGGCCGCGCGCAAGGTGGTGGCCGCGTCCAGCGCGGTCGCATCGTTGGCCACGGCCTTGGCCAGGATCGCGGCAGTGCGGTTCTCGCTGAACATATCCAGGTCGTTATTGCTGGCGCAGCCATCGGTGCCGATCGCCAGATTCACCCCGGCACGCTGCAGCGCACACGCCGGGCAAAAACCCGAGGCAAGCTTGAGATTAGATTCTGGGCAATGCACTACGCTGACGCCGCGCTCGGCGCACAGATGGATTTCCGCATCGGTAAGCTGGGTCATGTGCACCGCAATCAAGCGGTCGTTGACCAGGCCCAGGCGGTCCAGTCGCGCCAGTGGACGCTGGCCATACTGTCTGATCGAATCGGCCACCTCCTGCGCGGTTTCGTGAGTATGCAGATGCACCGGGATGTCGAGCTGGTCGGCCAGCATGCGCACGCGTTCGAAGTTGGCATCGTTCACGGTGTACGGCGCATGCGGCGCGAACGCGGTGCTGATCAACGGATCGTCGCGCCACTGGTCGTGCAACTCGCCGACACGCGCGAAGTATTCGTCGTCCGAAGAGGCCCAGGCAGTCGGGAAATCGATGATGACCGCGCCTACCAGCGCACGGAAGCCGTGCTGCTTGTACACCGCGGCCTGCACATCGGCGAAGAAGTAGTTTTCGTTGACGCAGGTGGTGCCGCCACGCAGCATTTCGGCGATCGCCAGCGTGGTGCCATCGGCCACGAACTCCGGCCCGATCACCGCCGCTTCCACCGGCCAGATGTGCTGCTGCAACCACACCATCAGCGGCAGGTCGTCGGCAATGCCGCGCAGTAGCGTCATCGGGTTATGCGTATGCGCATTGACCAGGCCCGGCATCAACGCAGCGTCCGGGCGCGACACGGTCTGCTTCGGCGCAAAGCGCATGCGTGCTTCAGCGGTCGGCAGCACGGCAACAATCACGCCGTTGCTGACCGCAACCGCGTGGTCTTCCAGCACCACCGCATGCGGTTCGATCGGGACGACATAGCCGGCCTCGATCAGCAGGTCGCAGGGTTCGGGCGGGGCATTGGTCATGAGCGGATCCATTGAAGTGAGTTGCCGAACGGCCAGGAGTCGTCGGAGCGTGACACAGACACATACCGCGTGCCGTCGTAGCGCAGCACCTGGCGTTGGCGGCGCATGCGTTCGGCGTCGTCTGCATCCTTGACGGTGGTGGAGGTCACCAAGTTGGCAGTCAGTGCGATGTCGGCGTAGCCAGCGTGGACTGGTGTGTCCATCGCCAGTGTGAGCGTGCCGCGCTCGGTCACCACGCCTGTCGCGCCCCAGTCGCATGGCTCGCCTTTCACCCGCCGCCAGACACTCAGATCCCGCTGCAGCACCGGGCGCGAACGGCGCCCTTCGCGCACCAGCAAGGTCAGTGCGTCCTTGCTGTGGAAGTCCGGGCAACTGGCGCCGCGCGTAACGCTATGCACCACAACGCCCACCGCGCGGACGCCCTTGGCCAGGTCATAGCGTGCGGTATTCAGGCGCAGACTGTCGGCGGCAAGCTCGAAGCCGGCGTCCTCGCCCATTTCCTGCGCGTACAACGCTACGACCTGGTTAGTGCCGGCATTGAGCATCGCAACGCGCAATTCAAGGTTGCGCTCGCCAGCCTCGGTTGTGGCATCGTCAGCAACTGCAACCGCCGCCAGCCGTAGCGAGTCATATGGCCACGGCTTGCAGGTCTGCGCCACGACACGCTCGACCGGCACCGCCTTGGCGGCGGCACTAGCTCCGCCGGAAGTCGTACCCGCTGCAACCGCCGCCACACTCTGCGTGTCACAGACAGGAGTGGCAACGGTTTGCGCAAACACCGGGGACGGCGCAAGCATGCCACTCACAGCGGCTAGCAACACGTAGCGCGCCGTCGTGAGGTGAGTGCTGCCGGCGCGCAGGAACCGCAGTGTAAGAGTGGTAAATGCCAATTCCGAACACAGGCCGCGCCCGCCGGGCGGCTGCGCAGTAGTGCTGTTAGCTGCTCCTAGCGCCATCAGGACACTGGCATTGCGTACTGTTCGGCCGGACCGGCGTCCCAGGCGCATTGGCTTACTTGACGCGCGCCGAGTATTCGCCCGAGCGGGTGTCGACCTTGATGATTTCGTCCTGGTTGACGAACAACGGCACGCGCACCACCGCGCCGGTTTCCAGCGTGGCCGGCTTGCCGCCACCGCCGGAGGTATCGCCGCGCACGCCCGGATCGGTCTCGGTGATCTTCAGTTCGACGAAATTCGGCGGCTGCACCCAGATCGGCGTGCCGTTCCACAACGTCACGATGCAGTCTTCTTCGCCCTTCAGCCACTTTTCGGCGCCGCCCATGCCGGCCTTGTCGGTCTGCACCTGCTCGAAGGTTTCCGGGTCCATGAAGTGCCAGTACTCGCCATCGCTGTAGAGGTAGCGCATGTCGGTATCGACCACGTCGGCCACTTCCACATCGTCGGTCGCCTTCATGGTCATTTCGACCACGCGCCCGGACTTGATGAAGCGGTACTTCATGCGGGTGAAGGCCTGGCCCTTGCCCGGCTTGACGTATTCGGTCTCGGTGATGACCGCCGGCTCGTTGTTGACCAGGATCTTCATGCCGTTCTTGACGTCGTTCATGCCAACAGTGGCCATGGTGCAGCTCCTCGATAAGACCACGACCCGCCACGCGGTGGCAGGTCGGATTAGAATGGGGCGCCCGCCACAACTGGCGGGCATTGGTTTTGTGACCGCACATGATAACCGCAGCCCCCCTCGCCTTACAGCCATCCCCGGCCCCTGCCCTGCAGCCCTCGCGCTGGCAGCAGCAGTGGCGCGACGCCGTGCGCGACCCGCGCGTGCTGCTGGAGCAGCTGGGCCTGGATGCGCAAGCCGCGGCGATCAGCGATGCCGCCGCCGCGCAGTTTCCGCTACGGGTGCCACGCGCGTTCGTAGCGCGGATGCGCCATGGCGACCTGCACGACCCATTGCTGCGCCAGGTGCTGCCGCTGGATGCGGAAATGCAGCCGGTGCCGGGCTTCGGCCTGGACGCGGTGGGCGATGCCGCCGCCAAGACCGCCGCCGGGGTGATCCAGAAATACCGCGGCCGCGCCCTGTTGATCGCCACCGGCAGCTGCGCCGTGCATTGCCGCTACTGCTTCCGCCGCCACTTCCCATATGCCGAAGAGACCGCTGCGCGTGATGGTTGGCGTGAGGCGGTGGCCGCAATCGCCGCCGACCCCGGCATCGATGAAGTGCTGCTCTCCGGCGGCGACCCCCTCTCGCTGGCGACGCCCAAGCTGGCCGAACTTACCGACGCCCTGGCGGCCATTCCGCATCTCAAACGCCTGCGCATCCACAGCCGACTGCCGATCGTGTTGCCCGAGCGCGTGGATGCGCCACTACTGGCCTGGCTGCGCCAGCTGCCATGGCCGGTGGCGTTCGTGCTACACGCCAACCACGCCAATGAATTCGATTCTTCAGTGGACGCGGCCATGCACGCGTTGCGCGACGCCGGCGCGCACTTGCTCAACCAGGCCGTGCTGTTGCGCGGGGTCAACGACAGCGTGGACGCGCTGGCGGCACTGAGCGAGCGCAGCTTCGCTGCCGGCGTGCTGCCCTATTACCTGCATCAGCTCGACCGGGTCGCCGGTGTGGCGCATTTCGAAGTGGACGATGCCCTCGCACGTGCCATGCATACCGAGCTGGCCACGCGCCTGTCGGGATATTTGGTGCCGCGACTGGTGCGCGAAATTCCCGGCGATACCGGCAAGCGGCCGCTGTAACCATCCTTACCTCAGCCAATCCGTTGTAGCAGCGCACGCTGCTATCGGGCACTGCGCGAAGTCCCTGTTGATGATCGGATGCAACAACCCAAACACGCTCTCGTAGATACCGTCTTGCCCCTTATCTGGCAAGAGCTTTGTGCGGGTCAAATGCAGTGCCGGATTTGAGCACGCCGTAGGCCAGATGCAGCAGCTTGCGCATGGCGGCGCAGACGATCTGCTTGCCGTGCTTGCCGCGGGCATGCAGACGCTGTTTGAGCGCCGTGACCACCGGGTTATGGCGCATGGCCACCAGGGCTGGCATGTACAGTCCGGCGCGCAGCCGCGCCGAGCCGGTGCGGGAGATGCAGACCTTGCTCTGGTACCTGCCCGATTCGTGCAGACGCGGATTCAGGCCGGCAAAGGCCGTGACCGCGGCCGCGTCGGCGAAGCGCTTCACCGGCCCCAACTCGGCCAGCAGCAGGGCGGCGCTGATGTCACCGATGCCGTCGATGCTGGTCAGCAGACTGCGCTGCCGGCGCAGGTCCGGATCCTGGTCGATATGGTCGTCGATGGCCTGCTGGATCTCGCTGATGCGGGCATGCAGATGGTCGATCAAGCCCTGGATCGAGGGCTGTACATTCGCCTGCGCAACCTCCAGCCGGTTGCGTTCCATCTGCAGCATCTGCAGCAGGTCATCGCGGCGGCGCACCAGCGCCTTGAGCGTCTTCAGGGCCGGCGGATCGGGATGCCAGGCACGCAGTTGGTCGCGGTGGCGCAAGCCGTAGCTGGCGATCAGCTTCGCATCGCTGCGGTCGGTCTTGACCCGCTGCAACTGGCGACGCGCGTACAGCGCCACCTGCGCTGGATTGAGTACGCACACCCGGTAGCCGTGCGCGTATAGGAACTCGGCCAGCGCCTGGTGATAGATGCCGGTGGCTTCCATCACGACCCAGCTGTCAGGCTGGGCGTGGGTGCACAGCCAGGCGTGCAGGGTCGCAAATCCTTTCGGATCGTTGGAGAGCTTGGCCTTAGTGCGGTGCTTGCCATTGTCCAGCTCGATGGCCAGATCCACGCTGTGCTTGGCGACGTCGATGCCCACGATGGGGGACATGGAAACCTCCTCAGACGGAATGGACGACGATCAACGCCGGTCCTGGTCCTGCCTTGTGATGCGAGTTCACGCCTGCGGCAGACTCTGGATACCGTGCGGACACCCAGGGCCAGCAAGTACAGATGCAGAGCCGATCTACGAGACAAGCTCGAAGCTTCAGGAGCGCATGGGCTTCTTGCATCTGCTCCGATGATCAGTCGGAAGACATACCGCTGTTCGGCGGTGGTGTCCAGATACAAGGAGCGCACCCGGGCGCGATGAAGCCTTACCAATAAAGCCCGTTGCGCTCAGGCACGCTCCGACCGAACTCACCCCGCCGCAATCAGCTTGACCATATCGGCAGAACTCAACGGTCGGCTGAACCAGTAACCCTGACCCAGATCGCAACCGCGCTCGCGCAGCAGATTGAATTGCGCCTCCTGCTCGATGCCTTCGGCAACGACGGTGATTCCCAACGAATGCGCCATGTTGATGATCGCGGTGGTCAGCGCCAGATCGTCCGGGTCGCGCTGCAGGTCGGCGATGAAACTCTTGTCGATCTTGACCCCATCCACCGGCACCTGGCGCAGATGGCTCAGGCCGGAGAAGCCGGTACCGAAGTCGTCCAACCATACCTTCACGCCGGTGCGGTGCAGTTGATCAAGCAAGCTGGCCGCCATCATTTCGTCGCCGATCACCGCGGTCTCGGTCAGTTCCAGGTGCAGGCGGGCGGCCGGAAGCCCGGACTCGGCCAGGCACTCGGCCACGGTATCGATCAGGTCGCCGCTGCGCAGTTGCCGCGGCGAGACGTTGACCGAAATAAACAGGCCCTCGCCCACCAGCGGCCACTGTGCCGCCTCCAGGCAGGCCGCACGCAGCACCTTCGGGCCGATCACTTCGATCAGCCCGCTCTGCTCGGCAATATCGATAAACGTAGACGGCGCAATCGTCCCAAGTGCCGGGTGCTGCCAGCGCAACAATACTTCCACGCCCACCAGCACGCGGTCGCTGGTGCGATAGATCGGCTGATAGACCAGGCGCAGTTCGTCGCGTTCCCAGGCACCGCGCAACTCGTGCTCCATGTGCACGCGGCGCTCGACGGCATGGTCGGCAGCGCGGCTGTAGAAACGGTGGCAATTCTTGCCGGCCACCTTGGCCTGGTACATCGCGATGTCGCCGTTCTTCAGCAGCGCGGTGGCATCGCGGGCATCGTCGGGGAACAGCGTGATGCCGATCGAGGTGCCCAGGAACACTTCGCGGCCTTGCACGTTCAACGGCCGGCTCAGCTCATGTACCAGACGCTCGGCCAACTGCGCGGCCAGCAGGCTAACGTCGCCGCTCTGCAACAAGATCACGAACTCATCGCCACCGAAGCGCGCCAGAATCGCATCGTCGCCACCCAGCGCGGCAACCGCACGGCCGATGCGGCTGGCGAACTGCAGCAAGGCTTCGTCACCGGCTTCGTGGCCAAGCGTGTCGTTGACGCGCTTGAAGTCGTCGATATCGGCGAACAGCAAGGCCAGCTTGCTGCCGGTGCTGCGCGCGGTGTTGAGCAGGTGATCCAGCCCCTCGCGGAAGCCTAGCCGGTTGGTCAGCCCGGTCAGCGCGTCGGTGTAGGCCATGTGCCGCACTTCGCGGTCATGCCGCGCGATACTTTCGCTCATGCGCCCGAACGCGGAAATCAGCTCGCCGATCTCGTCGTTGCGCGGGTGCGGCGGCAGCTGCACTGCGTAATCACCACGTTCGATCTGCTTGGCCGCGGCCGCCAGCAGCCGCACCGGCGCCACCAGCGTGCGCTGCACGTAAATGGCAAGCAACACCCCCAGCCCGACCAATGAAGCCAGCAACACCAGCAGCCAACCCAGATCACGCTTGCCGATGGCGTTGAGGTTCTGCACCAAGGTCAAATTGGCGCCGGACTCAATCTTGCGCACCCGCTCACGCGACATGCCCACCCGCACGCCACCGATGCGCTGGTCGCCGATCTTGATCGGCACCATCACATCCAACACCTCTGGCGAGTACTGCAACACCATCGCCTGCGCCGCCAACGCCTTGGCCGCGAGCGGGTCGGTCATGGCCTGGCCGTAACGCTGCAAGGTTGGGGTGCCGTCGTGCACCAGCCGGCCATGGCGGTCGAACACCAGCACATAGCTCACCACATGCTGGCGCGAGGCATTGCGCACCAGCGCGCCCACCGCGCCCAGGTCCGAGTAATACAAGGGGTCGGCCAGCCCGGAGGCCAGCTCGGTCGCCAGCGTTTCGCCGCGCGTGCGCAGGCTACGGTCGAATAGCTCATGCAGGATCTGCGCGCTCAAGCCGCGCACCTCGCGCTGCATGGCGCTTTGCCGCTGCAACAGCGAGGCCAGGATCGCACCGACCAGCAGCAGCGTCAGCGCCATCACCACTAAGAAGCGTGCCTGCAAGCCGAAGCGCACCTGAGTCATTCCACGTGTTCCCTGACACGTTGCACACCCGCGCTCAACTCTTGCAGACGTCGGCGGCTGGTGGGATCCAGCGGACGGAACCCGGTGGTGTCGAAGAAACGTTTCAATGCAGGCGCAGCATTGGGATCGGAGGCGGCCTGCAGCAACACCATCCGCAAACGCTGTTCCGCTGCCGGGTCCATCCCTGCGCGCACCATTTCAACCGCGCGCGGCACCGGCGCAGTGCGGTGCACGATGCGGAAGTCGCGCTTGAACACCGGCGGCATATGGCGTTCGTCACCCCAATCCACGTTGCTGAGCGCGCCCACGTCTATCAGCCGGTTGTGCACGAACGCGGCAACATTGAATTGGGAACCGACCATCAGATAGCCGGCCGATCCGCGCGCCGGGGCGTCGTCCGCCGACAGCAGCACATCACACGCAATGCCGTTGCGCAGCAGTTCAAGCATCGGCAGCAGATAGCCACTGGTGGACGAAGTGTTCTGCAATGCCAAGGTATGGCCGCGCAACTGCGCAAGCGTCTGGATCGGACTGTCGCGGCGCACGAAGAACAGCGTGTGGAAGTCGCGCAGACCGCCACGTTCGGTCATCAACAAGGGATGCGCGCTGCCGCGCTGCTCCAGCAGCATCGCCGCACCGGGGGTTTCGCTGACCCAATCGACCCGGCCGCGCCGCAGGTAGCTGGACATCTGGCGCGCATCCGGCGCCATCAGGATCTCGCCCCGGCGGATGCCGACCTCGCGCATGCGCGGCACCACGTAATCCAGCAGGGGCTTGAGCTGTTCGTAATCGGTGGCAGGATCATCGCTGATCCGTCCAAGCACCAGGACCGAGGAAGGCGCTGCCGAAACCGTCGCGGCCAAGCCTGCCCCGGCGATTAGCCAGCAGGCAATCAGACACCATCGTAGACCGCGCAAAACGGACACTCCCCTAGGGCCGCCGACAGCCTAGCCGAATCTTCGAAGATGTGACAGACGTCAGCTTCCTGCCTGCTTGGCAAGCATGGCCATGCGCTGCGCATCAGACAGGATGCCGCGGATCAGCCGCACCTCCTGTTCGGTCATCTCCGCGCGCAGCAGGAGCCGCCGCAACTTGCGCATCGCCGACTCCGGCGCACGCCCCTTGTGGAAGTCGATCTCGTCCAGCGTGTCGCCCAGCTGGCCGAACATACCTTCCAACTGCGCGTGGCTGGCCGGGCCATCGCGCAAGCCGCTGGCCGCTGCCGGTGCTGGTTCTGCCTCGCCTGCTGCCAACTGCGCCAGGCGCACTTCATACGCCAGCACTTGCACTGCAGCGGCGAGATTGAGCGAACTGAACTGCGGGTCCGACGGTATGTGTACCGCGGCGTGGCAAAGCTGCAGCTCGTCGTTGGTCAGCCCGGTGCGTTCGCGGCCGAACACGAAGGCCACCTCGGCCGGCTCGCCCGCCTTGGCCAGGGCGCGTTGCGCACCTTCGTCGGGGAGAAGTTCTTCCAGCACCACCCGGCGCGCGCGTGCGGTGCAGCCGATCACCAGCGTGCAGTCGGCCACCGCTTCGCCCAGCGTCGCAAAGATCGGCGCTTCGCCCAGCACGTCTTCGGCACCCGCCGAACGCCGGTAGGCGTCTTCATCGAGTGCACGCTCAGGTGCCACCAGCACTAGGCGCGAGACACCCATGGTCTTCATCGCACGCGCGGCGGCGCCGATGTTGCCTGGATGCTGGGTACCGACAAGAACAAAACGGATGCGCTGACTGACGGACATGAACGGAGATTGGAGAGCTGTTCGGCCGTAGATGGTAAACTGCGCGACCGGATTTCGCGCCGGACCGCTCTTTTAACTTCGCCATTGTCCGATTCTGCCTTCACGGGAGCTTTAACCATGCAGAAACCCGCCGTCACCGTCATGGTCAAAGCCGCCCGCCTCGCCGGCAATGTGCTGTTGCGCGGTATCAACAAGCTCGATGCGCTCAACGTGGTGCAGAAAGGCCGCATGGACTACGCCAGCGAAGTCGATGCCGATGCCGAGAAGGTCATCATCAAGGAACTCAAGCGCGGCTACCCCGAATACGCCGTGTTCGGCGAAGAAGGCGGCGTGCAGGGCGGCAAGAGCGGTCGCTACACCTGGGTGATCGATCCGCTCGACGGCACCAGCAACTATCTGCGCGGCTTTCCGCACTACTGCGTGTCCATCGCGCTGGTGGAAAACGGCGAACCCACCGATGCGGTGATCTTCGACCCACTGCGCAATGAGCTGTTCACCGCTAGCCGCGGTGCCGGCGCGGTGCTCAACGACCGCCGCATCCGCATTGCCGAGCGCAAGGATCTGGAAGGCGCGATGGTCCACACCGGCTTTCCGCCGCGCGAACGTGCGCGCGCCAGTGCGCAGCTCAAGTGCGTAGATGCGTTGTTGGTGCAGGCCGAAGACGTGCGCCGTACCGGCTCGGCGGCGCTGGATTTGGCCTATGTGGCCTGCGGCCGTGCCGATGCCTACTTCGAAGCCGGCGTCAAAGCCTGGGACATCGCCGCTGGCGTGTTGCTGGTGCGCGAAGCCGGTGGCCGGGTCTGCGACTACAAGGGCGCCACCCCGCCGCGCATGGACAACATGGGCCCGGAGACGCAGCAGATCGTGGCCGGCAACATCAAGATCAGCGACGCGCTGCAGAAGGTCATCGTCAACACCGGCTATGCGCGCGAGTTCGACGCCAAGTTCTGATCGGTGTCCGGCACTCGTAGGAGCGCGCTGGCGCGCGCTGGAGCTTTCCCATCGAATGCCTCATTGCAATCAAGGTCACTCCTACATGCTGGATCGCAGACGCAAGAAGGCCGGGATCTCTCCCGGCCTTCTTGCGTTACCGCATTAGCTCAGAACTCAGGCGATCGCGGCGTGGTAGCGGCGCTCGACTTCTTCCCAGTTGACGGCGTTGTAGAACGCGCCGATGTATTCCGGGCGACGGTTCTGATACTTCAGGTAGTACGCGTGTTCCCACACGTCCAGGCCCAGGATCGGGGTGTTGCCTTCGAACAGCGGGCTGTCCTGGTTGGCGGTGCTTTCCACTACCAGCTTCTTGTCCGGGGTCACGCTCAACCATGCCCAGCCCGAGCCGAAACGGCTCACGGCGGCCTTGGTGAAAGCTTCCTTGAACTTCTCGAAACCGCCGATGTCCTTGTCGATCGCCTTGGCGACCTCGCCCTTGGGCTCGCCGCCGCCGTTGGGCGACAGCACGGTCCAGAACAGCGAATGGTTGGCGTGGCCACCACCGTTGCTGCGCACAGGGCCCTGCAGGTTTTCCGGCAGGCTCTTCAGCTTGGAGACAAGCTCGTCGATCGGCAGATCGGCGTACTCAGTCCCTTCCAGCGCCGCGTTGACGTTGTTGATGTAGGTCTGATGATGCTTGGTGTGATGGATTTCCATCGTCTGCGCATCGATGTTCGGTTCCAGCGCGTCGTAGGCGTAGGGCAACTGCGGAAGGGTGTAAGCCATGCGTATCTCCTGGACTTGCCGCCCGGCGAAGACCGGGCGTTGCGGGGTAGATGGTAAGGACGGCGGCAGCGCTTACCAAGGGTGTTGGCAGGGAAAGTTCATCCCATCGCATGCCGCGCGTCGTTCGCTGCACACCTTGCACCATGCCCCGGTTACTTGGGCGTGAACCGCACCGGCGCTTGGCGGCGTTCAAAGTCGACACAGTCGCGCATCGGCATACTTGCTCTGCCGCACCCAGTTTTCGGACCGTCTTCATGCGTAAGCCCGCTTTGCTGATCGTTGCCATCGTGCTGCTCGTTGCCGGTTTGTGGGGCATGCGCGCGATGCAGACGCCCAAGCCGCAGTTCGCACCACAACTCAATGCACCGATCGCCGCGACCGCACCGACGCGCGAGGTGCCGCGCCTGCCCGCCTTTCTGCCGACCGAGGCGATGGCCACAATCGTGCTGATCCAGCGCGGCGGGCCGTTTCCGCATCCACAGGACGGCAGCGTGTTCGGCAACCGCGAGCATCGCCTGCCCGAGCGCCCGCGCGGTTATTACCGCGTATACACCGTGGATACGCCCGGCAGCCCGGACCGCGGCGCGCGGCGTATCGTCACCGGCGGCAACCCACCCGAAGCGTGGTACTACAGCGACGATCACTACCAGAGCTTCAAAGCCTTCGACGGCCCGACTTCGGACCAGGCACCATGAGCGCGGGCGACTTCGCACTGGATCTGTCCGATCCGCAGCAATCCGGCGTGTATCAGGCCGAAACCGACGATCTGGACACCATGGCGGCGCTGGCACGCGACGCCGGCTTGCGCATCCTGCGCGTGGATCTGGCCACCTGCAGCGACAAACGCATGTTACTGATGCGTCTGGCCACACAACTGGATTTCCCGGCGAGCTTCGGCCGCAATTGGGACGCGCTCAGCGATGCCTTGCGCGACCTGGCGTGGCTACCCTCGCAGCATGGCTATGCACTGCTCATCGACGGCGCCCAGGCGCTGGCCAGCACGGTACCAAACGACCGCGACACCTTGCTGGATATCCTCGACGAAGTCGCTAACGCCTGGGCAGCACGCGGGCTGACTTTTGCGGCGTTTATTGCTCCAGCCAGCGCCTGCGATTAAGAGCAGCTAATCAGGCCGCGCAGCCGCCGGGCAGGTGCTGCCAGCGCTCGGAATCGGGATATTCCACGCGTCCGCTGCGGTCTTCCGCGGCGTCTACACCCAAATGACGAAAAGCTCGCGACGTTCTGTTAGCTGTTCCGAGGCCGCTGACGACACAACTGCCCAGCAGTCTGCAAGACGTGCCCGGTAACGGGGCAACATGCCATGCCGACACGATGGGTTAGGCACGCCTTGCGCACCGACCTGATAAGCGCGGACAAGATTTCGTAGGCACTGTGCGCTTGCATTGCGATCGGCGATGGAATCGACGAAAACGGATCGTGCCGACGGATCGCTGCGCACGCGCGCCCCCGCATGCATCTATCTATCTGCCACGGTTCGCAACCGTCAACTTGATTACAGCGAACAACGCGAGACCAGCACGCATCACGCGTGCCGGCCAATGCTCAGCTATCCAGCTCGCTCCAGCGCGCGTACGCCGCATCCAATTGCTTCTGCGCATCACCTAGCGCTGCGGTATGGGCCGCCATCGCCGTACTGTCGCGCTGATAGAAGGCCGGCTCATTCATCGCTGCGGTGAGCGCGGCAACCTGCTGCTCCAGTGTCTCGATCAAGGCCGGCAGCTGTTCCAGCTCGCGCGCATCCTTATAGCTGAGCTTGCGCTTGGGCGCGGTGTCCGCTGGCGCTGCAGCGGCCACGGGTGCGGTCGCCACTGCAGTGGCCGAGGCCTTGGCGACTGCCATCGCATTGCCCACCGGCGTGCGGCGCTGACGCAACGAATCGCTGTAACCGCCGATGTAATCGCCGATCAGCCCGTCCCCTTCCATCACCAGCGTGGAGGTCACCACATTGTCGAGGAAGTCGCGGTCATGGCTGACCAGCAGCAAGGTGCCGGAGTATTCGCCCAGCAATTCTTCCAGCAGCTCCAGCGTTTCCACATCCAGTTCGTTGGTCGGTTCGTCCATCACCAGCAGGTTGGACGGCTGTGCAAACAGGCGTGCCAGCAACAGGCGATTGCGCTCGCCGCCGGACAGACGCGTGATCGGCGCGCGCGCGCGCTCGGGCGTAAACAGGAAATCCTGCAGATAGGCATGCACATGCTTGCGCTTGCCGTTGATCTCCAGGAAATCGCGGCCCTCGGCCACGTTTTCGATCGCACTCCAGTCTTCGCGCAGGGTGGAACGGTACTGGTCGAAATACGCAATCTGCAGATTGGTGCCGATACGGATTTCGCCCTGCTGCGCCTGTAGATCGCCCAGCAGCAACTTGAGCAAGGTGGTCTTGCCGCTGCCGTTGGGGCCGATCAAACCGATACGGTCACCACGCTGGATGATGGTGGAAAAATCCTTGACCATCGTGCGCGCACCGAAGGCGAAGCCGACTTCCTTGGCTTCGATCACTTTCTTGCCGGACGACTCGCCCTGCGAGACTTCCATGCGCACGTTGCCGGTGAGATCGCGGCGCTGCACGCGTTCGTTGCGCATCGATTCCAGACGCCGCACGCGGCCTTCGTCGCGGGTCCGCCGCGCCTTGATGCCCTGCCGGATCCAGATTTCTTCCTGCGCCAGCATCTTGTCGAAGCGCGCATTTTCCTGCGCCTGTGCATTGAGCCGCTCTTCGCGGCGACGCTCATAATTAGCCCAGTCGCCCGGCCAGCTGGTGACCTGGCCACGATCGATTTCAACAATGCGGGTGGCCAACGCGCGCAGGAAGCGCCGGTCGTGGGTCACGAACAGCACGCTGCCGCTCCAGCCTTTCAGGAAGGTTTCCAGCCAATCGATGGCTTCGATATCCAGATGGTTGGTCGGTTCGTCCAGCAGCAGTACATCCGGCGAGGACACCAGTGAACGCGCCAACAGCACGCGGCGTTTCATACCGCCAGACAGCCGCGCAAACTCCGCATCGCCGTCCAGTTCCAGCTTGGTCAGCGTCTCGGTGACGCGCTGATCCAGCGCCCAACCGTCGGCCGCATCGATCTTGGCCTGCACCTTGCCGAACGCATCGCCGTCGAACACCTCGGCATGGCTGAGCTGATGGAATTCGGCCAGCCAATGGCCCAACTCGCCCAGACCATCGGCCACCACGTCGAACACGCTGCCGCCGGTGCCCTGCGGCACCTCCTGCTCCAGCCGCGCGATGCGCACGCCCTGTTGCACGCGCACTTCGCCATCGTCGGGCTTGAGCTCGCCGGCGATCAGTTTCATCAAGGTCGATTTGCCGGCGCCGTTGCGGCCGATCAGGGCGATACGCTCGCCCGGCTCGATCGTGAGGTCGGTTTTTTCCAGCAACAAGGGGCCGCCGACGCTGTAGTCGACGCTTTGCAGAGTGATTAAAGGCATAGGCCAATTGTACGGGATTGGTGGTTGGGGATTCGGGATTGGCAACAGCGCGCGCTGTGCAGTGACGAATCTCGAATCCCCAATTCCCAATCCGGAGCTAAAATGCGCCATGAACGAATTTTCCGCGCTGCCGCTGTCGCCGGCCCTGGCCCCCGGCATCGACGCCCTTGGCTACACCGTCCTTACTCCCATCCAGGCGCAGAGCCTGCCGCCGATCCTGCAGGGGCTTGATGTCATCGCGCAGGCGCCGACCGGCAGCGGCAAGACCGCCGCATTCGGCCTGGGCCTGTTGCAGAAGCTCGACCCGGCGCTGACCCGCGCGCAGGCGCTGGTGCTCTGCCCCACCCGCGAGCTGGCCGATCAGGTCGGCAAGCAGTTGCGCAAACTTGCCACCGGCATCCCCAACATGAAATTGGTGGTGCTCACCGGCGGCATGCCGCTGGGCCCGCAGCTGGCTTCGCTGGAAGCGCACGACCCGCAAGTAGTGGTCGGCACGCCCGGACGCATCCAGGAACTGGCCCGTAAGCGCGCCCTGCACCTGGGCGGCGTACGCACGCTGGTGCTCGACGAAGCCGACCGCATGCTCGACATGGGCTTCGAAGAACCCATCCGCGAGATTGCCAGCCGCTGCGACAAACACCGCCAGAGCCTGCTGTTTTCGGCCACGTTTCCCGACATCATCCGCACGCTGGCACGCGAAATTTTGAAGGACCCGGTGGAAATCACCGTCGAAGGCGCCGATAACGCTCCGGAAATCGATCAGCAATTCTTCGAAGTCGACCCGACCTATCGGCAGAAGGCCGTCGCCGGGCTATTGCTGCGCTTCAATCCCGAATCCAGCGTGGTGTTTTGCAATACCCGCAAGGAAGTGGATGAAGTGGCCGGCTCGCTGCAGGAGTTCGGCTTCTCCGCACTCGCGCTGCATGGCGACATGGAACAGCGCGACCGCGACGAAGTGCTGGTGCGCTTCGTCAACCGCAGCTGCAACGTGCTGGTGGCCAGCGACGTGGCAGCACGCGGACTGGACGTGGAAGACCTCTCGGCCGTGGTCAATTACGAGCTGCCCACCGATACCGAAACCTACCGTCATCGCATCGGCCGGACCGCGCGTGCCGGCAAGCACGGACTGGCACTCAGCCTGGTCGCCCCACGCGAAACCGCACGCGTGCAAGCGCTGGAAGCCGCACAAGGCCAGCCGTTGAAATGGTCGCGTGCGCCGCTGGCAACCGCGCGTCCGGCGCAGTTGCCGCACGCGGCAATGACCACCTTGCGCATCGACGGCGGCAAGACCGACAAGCTGCGTGCCGGCGACATCCTCGGCGCCTTGACCGGCGAAGCCGGATTGTCGGGCGCGGCGATCGGCAAGATCGCCATCTACCCCACCCGCTCCTACGTCGCCATCGCGCGCGCGCAGGTCGCCAAGGCGCTGGCACATCTGCACGCAGGCAAGATCAAGGGACGCCGGTTCCGGGTCAGCAAACTCTGAATACGACGCTGCCGGCGTGATGCCGGCCGCGTGTTTTCTCAGTAGAAGCACTCGTGGATGTGCGCACTTCCACGCATCTAGGGGCGCCGCAGAATGCGCGAATCAGTAAGAAAGCGTCGCCAGCAGCGGCACGTCACGGCCCATTTCTGGCGCCCCTGCAGCGCCTGCAACTCGACCAGCACGGCCGCGCCGACGATCTCCAGTTCAAGCTGCGCCGCCAATCCCAGCGCGGCACGCAGGGTGCCGCCGGTGGCCAGCACGTCATCGACAATCAGCACACGCGCGCCGCGCGGCAACGCGTCTTCGTGCATTTCGATGCGATCGGTGCCGTATTCCAGCGCATATTCCTGGATCAGCGTACGCCCCGGCAGCTTGCCGGGCTTACGTACCGGCACGAAGCCAGTGCGCAGTTCGCGCGCCAGCGCCGCGCCCAGAATGAAACCACGCGCTTCGATGCCGAGCACGGCGTCCAGCGGCGTGGTCCGCCACGGTTGCGCCATTTCGTCCAGCGCCGAGGCGAAATCCGGGCCATCCGACAGCAACGGTGTAATGTCCTTGAAGACGATGCCCGGCTTGGGGAAATCGACGATGTCGCGGATCCGCTCCGACCAGTGGTTGGGTCCGGAAGCGTTGGTGCCGGCGCAGCGGCTGCAGTCAGTCATGGTGGTAGTGGCGTCGTGGCCGGTGGGGTCGGCCCTATTCTAGGCTGCGCACGCCGTTGACGCCGCCGTTACGGCATACCTGCATCTGAGCGCGTCAGGAACTGCAGGACAGCATCGAGCAGCCGGCGCGGTCGCGCGCCCATTCTGGCCGCCGCGCAGCGAATGCATCACGCCCGGGCTGATCGTCATACGGGCGACGCATGACCTCCAGCAACTCCTGCACCCCGGACGGGTCGCCCTGCTCGGCCTGATCGATCGCCTGCTGCGCCAGATAGTTGCGCAGTACGTAGCGCGGATTGGCCAAGCGCATCCGTGCGCGGCGCTCGTGCGGCGACAACGCGTCCTGCTGCAGGCGTGCGGCGTAGCGCTGCAACCATTCCTGCAACTGCGGCGCACCCGCCACGCGCTTGTCTTCGTCGTAGAAAGCATCGCGCAGTTGTGCGGGATCCGGATGCGCGGGCGACAGGTCGATCAGGCCGCGGAAGGTCAACGTCATGTCCATCTCGGCGTCGCGCATCAGTGCGCGCAGCGCATCGATCAGCTCAAGATCCTCGTCACGGCATTCGGCCAACCCCAGCTTGGCCGCAGTGTCGCGCCGGTCGCACGCCAGGTAGGTCGCGCGGAAGCGGTCAAGGCCCTGTTGCAGCGGCGTTTGGTCGGCAAACAACGGGGCGATCGCCTGGGCAAGTCGGCCCAGGTTCCAGTACGCTACTTGCGGCTGGGTGCCGAAGCGATAACGTCGACCCTGCGCGTCGGTGGTGTTGGGCGTCCAGTCCGGGTCGTAGTCGTCGACCCAGCCATACGGACCATAATCGATGGTCAACCCCAGGATCGACATGTTGTCGGTATTCATCACTCCGTGCACGAATCCGACCCGCATCCAGTGCGCCACCATCACCGCGGTGCGTTCGCACACCTGCGCAAACCAGTCGGCGTAACGTGCCTCGCCGGCGCCGGCCAGTTCGGGAAAATCGCGTGCAATGGTGAAATCCACCCATTGCCGAAGCAATGCGCTATCGCCGCGTGCGCTGGGCAACTCAAAGTTACCGAAGCGAATGAACGAAGGCGCCACCCGGCACACGATCGCGCCCGGCTCGCGTTGCGGGCGACCGTCGTAGAACATATCGCGCACCACCGCATCGCCGGTGCCAACCAGACTCAGCGCGCGCGTAGTTGGCACGCCCAGATGATGCATGGCCTCGCTGCACAAAAATTCGCGAATCGATGAGCGCAACACCGCACGCCCATCAGCGCCGCGCGAATAAGGCGTGGGGCCAGCGCCCTTGAGCTGCAATTCGTAGCGCCTGCCATCGATGCCGATCGCCTCGCCTAGCGAGATCGCCCGTCCGTCGCCCAGCTGACCGGCCCAATGCCCGAACTGATGTCCTCCGTAATTGACCGCCCAGGGCTGCATGCCTGGGTACAGCGCGTTGCCGCCGAATACCTGCACGAACTGCGCACTGGCTATTTCGGACGTATCCAGGCCCAGCACATGCGCCATCTCCGCCGAATGCGCAATCAGATACGGGGCGGCGACCGGTGTCGGCAGTACCGACGACCAGGCGGCACGCACCTCGCGCCGGCGTGAACCCTCTTCCGAATCGCCAGGCAGCTGCTGGCGCAAGCAGTTGTCGAAATGCAGTTGTGTCATGCGGGCAAGCCTAGGCCACCAGCGGTGAACCTGGCATGGGTCACGCCGCATCCGGTGCAGCCTGCGCACCGTATCTTCACCCGGCTCACGTGCGCCGAGCGGACTCGTCCTGCACATGCTTGCGACGTGCGATAGCCGCTAATAGCGGCCGGCTGCGGATCAGATACAGGCGATGTTGCCGGGCCGGCGCCGTCTCGGTCCGCGCTTACCTGGCCTGTTGCGTTCGTGCCTGCTACCAAACGCCTTTCCCGCTCACCTGTCGATATTGCCCATGCCCTCGCGCGCCTCCCGCTGGTTCCGTCCTGCCCTCCTGCTGCTCGGTTCGTTGACCATGACGGCGTGCAGCAGCGTCTTCTTTGGCGGTATCAATGCAGCCTCCAGCCGGACGGACATCGTCGAGCATCGCGACCAGGTGTTCGATCCCGCACAAGGCCTGGCACTGGATGTGTACCAGCCGCGCGGCGCAGTCGATGCGCCGGTGGTGGTGTTCTTCTACGGCGGCACCTGGAAGCACGGCTCGCGCGCCAACTATCGCTGGGTCGGCCGCGCGCTGGCGCGCCAGGGCGTGGTGGCAATGGTGGCCGACTACCGAAAGTATCCGCAGGTAGGACTTCACGGCTTTATGTCCGACGCCGCGGGCGCTACCGCGTGGAGCTACCGGCATGCACACGAGTACGGCGGCAACCCCAAACAGCTGGCAGTGATGGGCCACTCGGCCGGCGCGCACATGGCCGCCCTACTCGGCACCGACGCACGCTGGCTGCAGGCGCAGGGCCTCAAACCCCATCAGCTGTGCGGCGTAGTGGGCTTGGCCGGACCTTACGACTTCATGCCGATGACCGACCCGGAATTGGTCGAGATCTTTGGCGACGCCCCGGCCGCGCAACGGCAATCGCAACCGGTGCGCTACGTCGGCGGCGACGAACCACCCATGCCGTTGCTGCACGGCGATGCAGACCGCGTAGTCGATCTACAAAACAGCATCTCGCTGCAGCAGGCGCTGAAACGCGAGGGCGGCAGCGCCGAAATGAAGGTGTACCCCGGCATGGGCCATCTCGGCATCCTCCTGGCGCTGCGTAAACCGCCCGAGCGCTCGCAGGTGCTGAGTGACACGCTGCAATTCGTGCACCAGTGTCGGGCCCGTTGAATCGCACCCCACCCTGACGTAGCTCTCGGTATTGAAGTGACTGCAGCGAACGACTGGTGGGCAGCGATGCCGACGTTGGTGTCGCTGAGTAGCAATTCGGGATTCGGGACTAGCGAATGCATCGCCATTGGAGATGGTAGGTCGTCGCGGTGGGCGGCGGGTGGAAATACATTCCGCCCGTCTTGACCACACCCAAATCCCCTAAGCCGATCACGTTGCTGGCTTGCTTCCCATCAACTCGAACGGGCCACCTTTCTTCAGCGCAGCCTGATAGGCAGGACGTGCTTCGATGCGTTCCAAAAACCCGCGCAGACGCGGATATTTCTCCAGTCCGCCGCCACGCGCGGCCGCCGCCTGCACGGGGAAACTCATCTGAATGTCGGCGGCAGTAAAGCGTTCACCAGCGAACCAGTTGCCGGACTGCAACGACTGCTCCATCCAGTCCAGATGCAATGAAAGCTGCGGCCCAACGAAGCCAGACATCGCCTTGTCCACGATCGCACGCGCGATAGGCCTGGCGAAGAACGGCATCGGCGCACTGCGGATGCGACCGAGGATCAACGTCATCAGCAACGGCGGCATCGCCGAGCCTTCGGCGTAATGCATCCAATAGCGGAACTGCAGACGCTCGGGCGAATCCAGCGGCCGCGGCGACGGCGACAGCGCGCACTCGGTGTCGTAGCGCTCGGTTAAGTACTCCAGGATCGCACCGGATTCGGCCACCACCAGATCGCCATCGACCAGCAAAGGCGATTTACCCAGCGGATGGATCGCACGCAAAGCCGGGGGTGCCAGCATGGTCTTAGGGTCGCGCTCGTGGCGCACGATCTGATACGGCAGCGCCAGTTCTTCCAGCAGCCACAGCACGCGCTGGGAACGGGAGTTGTTGAGATGGTGAACAGTGATCATGTGAGGGCTGCGCGCGGAAAGCGCACATCCTACCGATCCACGCGTCATCGCTGTGCGTAAGTAGCGCCTGGCGGAGGCTTGACCGTCAACGCGCTCATTCTTTCAGGCAATAAAAAACGCCGATCGCTTGCGCGACCAGCGTTTTCGGCAACCTTACGGTTGCAGACGGATTAGACCGCCTGCACCTGGTCAGCCTGCATGCCCTTCTGGCCCTGCACGGCGACGAAGGTGACCTTCTGGCCTTCCTGCAGCGACTTGAAGCCGGTGCCCTGGATGGCACGGAAGTGCACGAACAGGTCCGGGCCGCTTTCCGGGGTGATGAAGCCGAAGCCCTTGGCATCGTTGAACCACTTCACGATACCGCTCTGACGATCTGACATTTTACTAACTCCTGAAACTATAGATGGATAAATCGCAGCATCCGAAAAGCCGGAGCTGAGACTGAGTTGCAGGCGTTGGTAAAGCGGAACGATGAAGCGAGATCTGTAACGATCCGGCTGCACCAGGCCACGATTCACGGTGACCCTTGCAAACACAGTGCGTGCACAGTACTCGTGTTTTCGACAAAAAACGACACCTCGCGTCAAATCTTTTGCAGTCAGGCCGAACCCGACTGTCTGTCAGGGACCTCCCCATCCACAATTGCCCGATGAAAACGCCTCACACCCCCAAAACTGCGCAGATCTGGGTCGATGCCGACGCCTGCCCGTACGTGATCCGCGACATCCTGTTCCGCGCCGCCGCGCGCACCTGCACCGCCGTGACCCTGGAAGAGTTGCGCGGCGCAGGCATCGCCACCGGCGGACCGCCGGCCCTGCATGCGCGCGATCGCCGGGTGTTCTCTGCACAGCTGGATCGCTGGCTCGCCGCGCAACCACGCCCACCGCTGTGAGACGGACGGCATGACGCACGACAAATGAACCGGGCGCGTATCATAGGTGCCCTTTGCAATCGGCATCCTGATGGCCCTTACCGCCACCGTCCGCAGGGCGGAACTTCAGATCAGCGACATGGACCGCGGCTATTACGCCAACCATTCGCTGACCCTGGCCCAGCATCCTTCCGAAACCGACGAGCGCCTGATGGTGCGGCTGCTGGCGTTTGCGCTGTTCGCCGACGACCGGCTGGAATTCGGCCGCGGCCTCAGCAACGAGGACGAGCCCGACCTCTGGCGCCGCGATTACACCGGCGACCCCGACCTGTGGATCGACCTCGGCCAGCCCGACGAAAGCCGCGTGCGCAAGGCCTGCAATCGGTCGCGCGAGGCGGTGGTGATCGGCTACGGCGGCCAGGCCACCGAAACCTGGTGGAAGAAGCATGCCAACGCCATGGGTCGGCACCGCAATCTGCGCGTGATCGAGCTCGACTCGCAAGCCACCGAAGCGCTCGGCGCACTGATCCAGCGCGGCATGCGCTTTGACGTGATCATTCAGGACGGCGAAGTGCAGATGCTGGCCGACCACGGCAGCGTTACCCTGACCCCGATGGTGCGGCAAGCCCCTGCCGAATGAGCATGCGTTGCGACGTGCTGGTGATCGGTGCCGGCGCCGCCGGACTGATGAGCGCCTTCACTGCCGGCCGGCGCGGCCGCCAGGTGCTGGTGATCGACCATGCCAACAAGGTCGGCAAGAAGATCCTGATGTCCGGCGGCGGGCGCTGCAATTTCACCAATACCGGCACCACTCCCGGCAATTTCATTTCGGCCAATCGGCACTTCTGCAAATCCGCGCTGGCACGCTACAGCCCGGCAGATTTCGTAGAGATGGTCGAACGGCATGCCATTGCCTATCACGAGAAAGAGCTGGGCCAGTTGTTCTGCGATATCTCGTCCAAGCAGATCGTACGCATGCTGCTGGACGAATGCGAAGCGGCCGGTGTGCAGATCCGCACCCAGTGCGAGGTGCTGTCGGTGCAGCGTAGCAGCGATGGATTTGACGTACAGACCAGCCAGGGCCGCGTGCAGGCGCAATCGTTGATTGTGGCAACCGGCGGGCTGTCGATCTCGAGCATGGGCGCCAGCGGTTTTGGCTACAGCCTCGCCAAGCAATTTGGCCATGCGCTGCTGCCCACCCGAGCCGGGCTGGTGCCGCTCACGCTGACCGGCAAGCACCAGGAACGTCTGCAGGAGCTCTCCGGGCTGGCCTTGCCGGCGAAGCGCAGTGCAACGGGGTCAGCTTCCGCAACTTCATGCTACTCACCCACCGCGGCGTCAGCGGCCCGGCGATCCTGCAGATCTCCTCGTATTGGCAGCCGGGCGACGACCTGCGGCTGGATTTACTCCCCGGTCACGATGCAGCGGCATGGCTGCGCGAGCAAAAGCAGCAACGCGGCGCTACCGAACTGCGCAATGTGCTGGCAGATGTGCTGCCGAAGCGATTTGCACAACGCTTGTGCGAGCTGTGGCTGCCCGACAAGCCGGTGCGTCAGCTGGATCCGCCGCAGTTGCAGGCGGCTGCCGAGTTGCTCGGCAACTTCCCGCTGGTCGCCAGCGGTACCGAGGGCTACCGGACGGCTGAAGTCACCCTGGGTGGGGTCGATACCAATCAGGTCTCCAGTGCGAGCATGGAATCACGCTTGATGGCAGGCCTGTACTTCGTCGGCGAGGTGCTGGACGTCACCGGCTGGCTGGGCGGTTACAACTTCCAATGGGCATGGGCGTCCGGCCACGCGGCGGGGAGCGTGGCGTAACGCCGATGGCTGGGCGTTGCTGATCGCTCACCGGTGAAGTTGCGGCAATATGCAGACGCGATAGCGGCCTGAACAGCAAGCATTCGAGCACGCTCGACCTTCTCAGCAAGGCATCTTCCACCCGTAAATCTTGCTCTACGTCTCACACTTGATGCGGCATGCTCCACACACGTGGACGCGCAAAACCCCTTCGTGTATTAAAGCCCCTCTCTAGGGAGCAGCGCATGCAAAAAGGCAAAGATCTCACCCTCCGCCTGATGATCGTCGACGACAGTGTGGAGAGTGCCGAGACCATCGTCACCGCGCTGCGTAACGGCGGCATTGCAGTGCGCCCTTGGCGGCCGCAAAACCAGGAGGAACTGGCCAGCATGCTGTCGGGCCAGATCGATCTAGCCATCCTGGGGCAGGCGCAGCAAATCCCTATGAGCGCCCTGCAGACGCAGATCGCCGGCAGCGGCAAGGACATTCCGATCATCTTGCTGGCCGAGCAGATCGAAGAGAACACACTGGTCGAGGCCGCTTCGCACGGCGTGCGTGCCATCGCCTTGCGCCACCGCCCCGCACACCTGCTTGCACTGGTGCGTTCGGAGTGGGACGACCTGCAGGCCCGTCGTGGGCTGCGCCGTATCGAAGCGCAGATGCGCGAGACCGAGCGCCGCTGCGACGCACTCATCGCGTCCTCGCGCGACCCGATTGCCTACGTGCATGAAGGCATGCATATCCGCGCCAATGACGCCTATCTGGAAATGTTCGGCTTCGAATCGTTCGACGATGTCGAAGGTATTTCATTGCTGGACATGATCGCGGCGCAATACGTCGACGAATTCAAGCAGCTGCTCAAGGCGATGTCCAAGGGCGAGCCGCCGCCGGCGCAGTACAAGCTCGACGCGCGCCGCGTGGAAGGCGACACCTTTCCGGCCACGATGGAATTTGCCACCGCCACCTACGAAGGCGAGCCGTGCATCCAGGTGGTGTTCCGGCGCCGCGAGGAGTTCGACCCGGAATTGGCACGCGAAGTCGAAGGCCTGCGTCAACGCGACCAGGTCACCGGACTGCTCAATCGCCCTACTTTCATGGTGGCGCTGGAACAGGCCGTGGCGCAGGCTGGCCGCAGCGAAGGCCAGTCCGGCTTCCTGTTGATCGAGCCGGATCACTACGCCCGCATCCTGCCGGAATTCGGCCTGGATTCGGCCGATGCGCTGATTGCCGCGCTCGCCGCGCACGTAGCCAGCGTGCTGGACGACAGCGTGGTGGCCGCGCGCTTCGGCGAGCATATTTTTGCCCTGTTGATGGACGGCAATTACGCGCGCACGCATGCATTGGCAGAAATCGTGCGCAACGCCTTCGCGCAGCATGTCTTCAGTGTCGGCTCGCGCTCGGCCACGGTGACGGTCAGCATCGGCGGGGTGCAGATCGGCGAAAAGATCGCCAGCATCGCTCAGGTACTCAATCGTGGCACCGAAGCGGTGCGCACTACCGCCGAGCTCGGTGGCAATGCGATCAGCATCTACGACCCGGCCGCGTCCGATCGTGCGGAAGAAGAACGGATCGAACGCTGGGTCGAGCAACTGCGCGAGGCGCTGGTCGGCGACGGCTTCCTGCTGCATTACCAGCCGGTGCTCAATCTTCAGGGCGAGCCGCTGGAGCTGTACCAGGCCTTCCTACGTCTGGAGCGCAATGGCGAAATGATGTCGCCCAACGCCTTCCTGGCGATTGCCGAAGAGCACGACCTGATCACCGAGATCGACCGCTGGGTGGTGGCGCGCGCAATCCGGCAACTGGGCGAGCGACAACGTGCCGGGCACAAAACGCACCTGCTGGTACGCGTCGGGCCGAACTCGTTTTCCGACCCGCAGATGATCGACACCATCCGCGAGCAACTGGCGGTCTACGGCGTGCCCGGTGAGCGGCTGTGGCTGCAGACGCCGGAGTCGAAGGTGTTTACGCATTTGCGTAATGCGCAGCAGTTCCTGGCCGCGGTGTCGGCGATGGGCTGCAAGGTTGGGCTGGAGCAATTTGGGTCGGGCCTGGATTCGTTCCAGCTGCTGGCGCATTTCCAGCCTGCCTTGCTCAAGCTGGATCGCGGCATCACCGGCGACATCGCCTCGGCCCGGGAAAGCCAGGAGAAGATCCGTGAGATCACCTCGCGCGCGCAGCCGGCCGGCATTTTGACAGTGGCTGAATTCGTCGCCGATGCGCAGTCGATGAGCAGCTTCTTCAGCGCCGGCGTGGACTACGTACAGGGCGACTTCGTGGCACCGACCGGGCCGTTGATGAATTACGAGTTCGGCTGAACGCCGGCACCGCTCCGCTAACTCCAACATCGCGCGACGCCAACTCGACAACTTACATCGCAGTGCCGTTGGAAGCACGCAGCGCAGCGATGCGCTCGGTCAGCGGCGGATGGCTCAGGAAAAGGCGGCGCAAGCCTTCACCAACCCCGCCGGCGATACCGAACGCCTGCACCTGCGCGGGCAAGGTGTTCTGACCATGGTTGAGCGACAGCCGCTCCAGCGCAGCGATCATCTTTCTGCGGCCTGCCAGGTGCGCGCCGCCAGCGTCGGCGCGGAATTCGCGGCGGCGCGAGAACCACATCGCAATCATGGTCGCGAACATGCCGAACACCATCTCCAGCGCGAACACGATGATGTAGTACGCAAAGCCGCGGCCGCTATCGCGATTGCCCGACAAAGCGCTGTCGATGATGCCGCCGACCACGCGTGCCAGCACGATGACGAAGGTATTGAGCACGCCCTGTAACAGCGCCATGGTCACCATATCGCCATTCGCAACGTGGGCAATTTCGTGGCCGAGCACCGCCTCGGCTTCATCCTGGTCCATGTTCTGCAACAGGCCGGTGGACACTGCCACCAGGGCATTGTTGCGGTTGGCGCCGGTGGCGAATGCATTGATCTCCGGGCCGTCGTACACCGCCACTTCCGGCATGCCGATGCCGGCAGCCTGGGCTTGACGGCGCACGGTCTCCAGCAACCAGCGCTCGGTCGGCGTACGCGGTTCGGTGATGACCTGCGCGCCGGTGCTGCGCTTGGCCATGAACTTGGATAGCAGCAGGGAAATAAATGAACCGCCGAAACCGAAGATGGCGGCCATCACCAACAGACCACTCATTTGCGCGGGATTGACGCCCAGCACCGACATGATGATGCCGACGAGCATCAGCACCGCGAAGTTAGTCAGCAGGAACAGGAAAATGCGGTTAAACATGGCGCGATGGCTCCACGGATGCGGGGTGAACTGTCGCGGATCTGCGGGTGTGGCAGCTTGAAATCAAGCAAGCACCTGACCGACGATTCAGCTGCCCATGCCATCGCCTTTCTATCTCGGTCGTTTCGCGCCCTCGCCTACCGGCCCCCTGCACTTCGGCTCCCTGCTCGCTGCGTTCGGCAGCTGGTTGCTGGCTCGGCATGCCGGTGGGCAGTGGTGCGTGCGCATCGAAGACATTGACCCGCCGCGCGCCGAACCCGGCGCCTCCGAACGACAGCTGCGCACGCTGGCTGCGTTCGGGCTGCACTCGGATCTTCCCGTGATCCGGCAGTCCGAGCGTGACGCCGCCTACACCGCCGCCATCCACCAACTACTGGAGAGCGGCCAGGCATTCGAGTGCAGCTGCAGCCGCGCGGACCTGGCCGGCATGGGCGGTATCCACCACGCCTGCGTCGCGCCGCTGGGCGAGCGCCGTGCGGTGCGCCTGCGGGTGCCGCCGCAATCGTTGGTCGGCTTCGACGACGCGCTACAAGGCCCGGTGCTGCAGGATGTCTATGCCGATGTGGGCGATGTGGTGCTGCGCCGCGCCGATGGCTACTGGGCTTACCAACTGGCGGTCGTAGTAGACGATGCGGCGCAGGGCATCAGCGATGTCGTGCGCGGCGCCGACCTGCTCGACTCCACTCCGCGCCAGATGGTGCTGCAGCGCGCACTGGGCTTGCCGCAGCCACGCTACCTGCACCTGCCGCTGATGCTGGATGGCGAAGGCCGCAAGCTGTCCAAGTCGCACGACGCACCCGCGCTGGACGATACTGACCCACTCCCGGCCCTGCATGCCGCCTGGGCCGCGCTGGGCCAGCGGCCGGACGCACTGCCGCGGCATGCGGCAGTCGAGACTATGCTGCAGCGGGCCGTGCAGCATTTTTCGCCACAACTGCTGCCGCGCCGACGCCAGCTGGACCGCGATATCTGCGCATCCGAGCGCCAGCGTGACTAGAATTGCGCCCCACCAGCACCGGCATCCAGGCGCGGCCGCGTCGGCACGCTCCTGGATCGCCCTCAGCCTTACTTGTTGATTGGAGTCGTCATGACATCTCGCGTCGCATTGGTCACCGGCGGCACCGGCGGTATCGGTACTGCCATCTGCAAGCGCCTGGCCGACCAGGGCCACCGGGTCGCCAGCAACTTCCGCAATGAAGAAAAGGCACGCGACTGGCAGCAGCGTATGCAGGCGCAGGGCTATGCGTTTGCGTTGTTTCGCGGCGATGTAGCCTCTTCCGAGCATGCGCGCGCCTTGGTGGAAGAAGTCGAAGCCTCGCTAGGGCCGATCGAGGTGCTGGTCAACAACGCCGGCATCACCCGTGACACCACCTTCCACCGCATGACGGCCGAACAGTGGCACGAGGTCATCAACACCAACCTCAATTCCGTCTTCAACGTGACCCGCCCGGTGATCGAGGGCATGCGCAAGCGTGGTTGGGGAAGGGTGATCCAGATCAGCTCGATTAACGGGCTCAAGGGTCAGTACGGCCAAGCCAACTACGCGGCAGCCAAGGCCGGCATGCACGGCTTCACCATTTCGCTGGCGCGCGAAAATGCGGCATTCGGGGTCACCGTCAACACGGTCTCGCCCGGTTATGTGGCCACCGACATGGTGATGGCGGTGCCGGAGGAAGTGCGCGCCAAGATCGTGGCCGACATCCCCACCGGGCGTCTGGGTCGCCCGGAAGAGATCGCCTACGCAGTGGCTTTCCTGGTTGCCGAAGAGGCTGCCTGGATCACCGGCTCCAATCTGGACATCAACGGCGGCCACCACATGGGCTGGTAACGTTTGCTGCAACTTTGCGGTGCAGCATGGATTTACAACAAAATCCATGCTGCGCAACATTTTTAATGTGTCCGCTTAAGCAAATAAGGCGTTTTGGCTGTTGCAAGCGCTGTTGCGGTGCGCCATCCTGCGCGCACTATCAGTGTGGGTGAACGTTCCATGGCCGGACTTCGCATCATCAAGAAGTATCCCAATCGTCGTCTCTACGACACGGAAATCTCCAGCTATATCACCATCGAAGATGTGCGCCAATTGATCATCGATGGCGAAGAATTCGAAGTACGCGACGCCAAGAGTGGCGAAGATCTGAGCCGTGCAGTGCTGCTGCAAATCATTGCCGATCGCGAGCAGGACGGCGAGCCGATGCTCTCCACCCAGCTACTGAGCCAGATCATCCGGTTCTATGGCGACTCGCTGCAGGGCTTCATGGGCAACTACCTGGAGCGCAGCATGCAGGTGTTCCTGGACCAGCAGCAGCAGTTCCGCCAGCAGATGGGCAACCTGCTTGGGCAGACCCCTTGGGCGATGATGAACCAGCTGACCGAGCGCAACCTGGAGTTGTGGCAAGAGTTCCAGCGCAACTTCGGCGCCGGTTTCGGTCGCCCGGGTGGCCCTGGCACGCCGCCGAACCCGCCCGGCGCAAACGGCCTGGGCAGCGGCCCGATGGGGACAGGCACGCACGGCACGCCCGGCAACAATCACGGCACCACCGGCAAGGCCCGCAGTCGCGGCTAGGCGCAACTCACAAAACGACTGCGCCCACCGCCAGGCGGGCGTGGCCGGTGCTCGAATCGGCATGTACCACTACGTACACTGCGGTTCCTCCGCGCTGTCCGTGCCCGCCTGACGACTGCTCGCTACGTTTTGTAGCTGCTCTAAGTCTGAAGCTGCGCCAGGAGCGTCACGCTCCCGGGCGCAGTCGATCAGCGGCCGGCCTGCTTTGCGCAGGCCGCGCAGATCCGCTCCACGTGGTAGCCGCGTGCACGCAGACGCTCCACTACGCCATCATTGCCCAGCAGATGCAGCGCACCGACAACCACCAGCGTGGTTCCGCTGCCTTTGCCGAGCCGCTGTTCCAGACGCGGCATCCAGCGCGCATTGCGCTCGACATTGATGTCCTGATACAGCGCCGGGTACTGGCGGCGCATGTCCTCGGCCATTTGCATGGATAGCGTATGCACGTCGCCATTACGCCAGGCTGCATGCAGCTGGCGCAGTTGGTCGCTGGCATCGGCCTCGTCCAGCGATTCTTCCAGCAACTGATGCTGCTCGGTCGGCGACATGCCATCGAGCAACGCGATCTGTTCGGCGGCGCGCTCCAGGCCATCGGCCGGTTTGCCGCGTGCCTGCGCCTGTTGCATCAGGTAATGGTCCAGCCCCGCGTTCGGGTCCATGCCTTGCCGGGTCATCTCGGCCAGGCTGATCGTCAGCGCCACGAACCAGGGCTTAAGCCGCTGCAAGCTCTCGAGCGGCATCCCATACTTACGCGCGTAGGCACTCAGCGACTGCCAGGTCTTCGCATCCAGTGTGTCCTGCAGCGTGCGCCCATCGGTGCGCCGCGCGGCCTGCAACATGCGACTGGCCAGTTCGGGCGATTGCGCAGCGTCAGGGGGCAACTCGAATAGCAGCCGGTCGGCCTTGCCGAAAGCCTGCATCACATCCGG
Organism: Xanthomonas vasicola pv. musacearum NCPPB 4379; assembly: GCF_000277895.2. NCBI lineage: Bacteria > Pseudomonadati > Pseudomonadota > Gammaproteobacteria > Lysobacterales > Lysobacteraceae > Xanthomonas > Xanthomonas vasicola. The sequence continues at coordinate 2,613,616 of NZ_CP034655.1, forward strand.
CGACAGCGGGTAGTCGCTGGGCTTGAGCACGTGGAACGAGCCCAGCAGATACACGGTGCCGCCCTTGCCATCAACCTTCCACAGCAGCGGCACCGGCGGGCCGACTGGTGTGTCGCTTGCGCCGCGCGCCCACCCCGGCACGAGCGCCCCGCTCCACAAGGTCAGACCGAGCAGCGCGCCGCTGCACCAGGCGGCAACACGTTGGCGCGTCGACGTTGTCGGTTGCGCTGTCATCGTGCTCCTCCGCACATATCAACGTCGCGCATGTCAGTGCGGCACCTTGTAGGCCTTCTCGCCTGCAGACACCGCCAGATCGATGCGGTTTTCCGGCGGCGGCAACGGGCAGGTGGCGAACGGGGTAAATGCGCATGGCGGGCTGTAGGCGCGATTGAAGTCGACCACAACCTTGCCGGAGGCATCGGACACGTCCAGATCCAGAAAACGTCCGGCCGGATAGCTGCCGTGCCCGCTGGTGCGATCGGCGAAAACCACAAACATTGGCCGCCCCGGCTCGCCAATGGTTTCCAATCGATACGTCTTGCCGTCGCGCTCGAACTCGATCGCACCCGCATTTGGCTGCTCACTGCTGATGCCGACGATATCTACGATCGGGATGGTCTTGCCGACAGCATTGGGCACGTAGCGCGCGCTGATGCGCCAGGACGAATCCAGCGGCCAGTAGTCCAGACCAGCGAAGTGCATGCGCGACGCTGCGTCGGCATGCTTGACCCGCAGCGCATAGCGGTCGCCACGATGGATCAGGCTCAACAGACCTTTGCCATCATCGAAATGGATGAGTGTGGGCTGCGGATCACGGTCGGACTGGAAGCGGATCCGGCCGGTCAGTGGCTTGCCGTCGACGGTTAGTGCGGCGCCTCGCTCGGGCACGAACCAGACCGCGTTGTTCTCGGTGGACACCATGCCCATCTTCGGCGGGCCCACCGCCAGTTTGATGCCGCTGTCGGTGCTGCTGCCGATGTAATGCGCCTTCAGCGACAGCCAGTGCAGGCCGACCAGGCTGGTCCAGCCATCGGGCGCGCGTAGTTCCTTGAGGCGCTCTTCGCGCCAGACGGCGGTGTCGGCCAGAAATATCTTGTCGAGTGCGACTGGCGCGGCCGGCGGTGGCGCATCGCGCCCGCACCCTACCAACACTGCCGTCACCAGCATGCCGAGCAGCCAGCCTTTCCCCCTGTGCACTGCCATCAACGCCCCCTGAGAAACCAACGATCAATATCGCTCAGCGTAAACCGCGCCCAGGTCGGTCGGCCATGGTTGCATTGGCCCGAGCGTTCGGTGGCTTCCATATCGCGCAGCAGCGCGTTCATTTCCGGCACGGTGAGGCGGCGGTTGGCGCGCACTGCGCCGTGGCAGGCCATGGTGGAGAGCAGTTCGTCGCGTGCGCTGGCGATGCGCCGGCTTTGACCATGCTCGCGCAGATCGCCCAACACATCGCGCAGCAGCGCCTCCGGTTCCGCACTCGCCAGTAACGCGGGAATGCTGCGCACGTGCAGCGACTGCGGGCCGGCGCGGGTGATCTCAAACCCGAGCGTGGCAAGCGTGTCGGCTTCGCGCTCGGCGGTGTCGGCTTCGCGCTCGCCCACCGCCAGCGTCATCGGCACCAGCAACGGCTGCGCGTGCAGACCAATGCTGTCGTGGGCATTTTTAAGCCGCTCATAGCCGATGCGCTCGTGCGCCGCATGCATGTCGACCACGATCAGGCCCTCGGCGTTTTCGGCCAGGATGTAGATGCCATGCAACTGCGCGATGGCATATCCGAGCGGCGGCACTCCGCTGTCTTCTGCGGTTGCCGGCAAGCCGGTGCCGGCCATGCTCTGCATGCCTGCCGATTGCTGGGCGCTGCTCGGCGGCGGCGGCGCGTACAACGCGCTGTAGGCGGCGCGCGCCTCGTCCACACGCAAGCCCAGCGGCGTCTGCGAAGGCGTCCAGTTCGTGTATTTGTAGCCGCTACCGCTGCTACAGGGTGCGGTCCCATGGCTTGGAAGACCGCCGCTCGCGATATTGCCCGTTCCGCCGGCAGTAGCACCCGTGTAGCCGGCACCATCGCTGCCGATGCTGTTCGGCGTCGCGCCGGCGCGGGTGTGCGCCAGCGCATCCTGCAAAGTGCGATAGACGAAATCGTGGATCAGCCGCGCTTCGCGAAACCGCACTTCGTGCTTGGCCGGATGCACGTTGACGTCCACGCGCGCCGGGTCCAGTTCCAGAAACAGCACATAGGCCGGCTGACGTCCGTGGAACAGCACGTCGCCGTAAGCCATCTTCACCGCATGCGCCACGCTGCGGTCGCGCACCGAACGGCCGTTGACGTAGAGGTATTGCTGGTCGGTACTGGCGCGCGAGTAATGTGGTTGCGCGACCCAACCATGCAGGCGCAGACCGCTGCCACTGTGGTCCACACGCAAGGCCTGGCGCGCAAAATCTTCGCCCAGCGTTTCGCCCAGCCGCGCATCCGAATACAGATCGCCCGGCTTGTAACGACGCGACGGCTTGCCATTGTGCGAGACGCGCAATTCCACATTCGGTCGCGCCAGCGCCAACGAGCGCAGCCACTCTTCAATGTGCCCGAGTTCGGTGCGTTCGGCACGCAGGAACTTGCGCCGTGCCGGCACGTTGAAGAACAACTCGCGGACTTCGACCGTGGTGCCCGGCGCATGTGCACGTGGCACCACTTCGCCCAGGCGGCCGCCGTCGATTTCCAGCGCGAATCCGTGTTCGGCATCGTGCCGGCGCGAGGTCAAAGTGAAGCGGCTGACCGAGGCGATCGACGGCAAGGCTTCGCCGCGGAAGCCGAGCGTGGCAACGGTTTCCAGATCGTCCAGCGAGGCGATCTTGCTGGTGGCATGCCGCGACACCGCTAGCGGCAGTTCGTCCGGGGTGATGCCGCCGCCGTTGTCGCGGATACGGATCAGCCGCACGCCGCCTTCTTCGAGCTCGATATCCACGCGCGTGGCGCCGGCGTCGAGTGCATTTTCGACCAGTTCCTTGACCACCGAGGCGGGCCGCTCGACGACTTCGCCGGCGGCAATCTGGTTGACCAGAATCTCGGGCAACTGACGAATCGCCATCAACGCGCGCCCCCCTGCTGGAAGCGCAAAACGCAGTGCATCGCGGGTGTAACAGAAAAGGCAGACGTCGGCACGGCAATCCTGCGGCGCGCGGGCGCCGTCATCAGGGAATCAGTGCGTAATGATAGCCGAGCGGGTCAGCGGCTGCCGCCGGCCACGGTGCCGACGGCATCGGCTTCGGCCTGCGCACGCGCGGCGAACAAGGTCCCCGGCGGTGGCTGGCGGGTGAAGAAGGTGTCGATGCCATCCAGCACGGCTGCGGCGATCTTGCGCTGGTAAGCTGGGTCGATCAGGCGACGCTCTTCATCCGGATTGGAGATGAAGGCGGTTTCCACCAGCATCGCCGGCATGTCGGAGGTGCGCAGCACCGCAAAATTGGCGCGTTCCAACTGCGGCTTGTGATTGTTGCCGATGCGCTTGAGCCCACCCAGCACATGGCCGGCGGCGTCTTCGGAGGCTTTCATGTGACCGCTCTGAGCCAGGTCGAGCAGTACGTTGGCCAGCGTGCTTTCGGTCTGCTGCAAGCGCACGCCACCGACCAGATCGGCGGCGTTTTCCTTATCCGCCAGCCAGCGCGCGCGTTGCGACGAGGCACCCTTGGTCGACAATACATACACCGAGGAGCCGGTGGCGCTACGGTTTTCAGCAGCGTCGGCATGGATGGAGATAAAGATGTCGGCCTTGGCGGCGCGGGCTTTCTGCGCGCGCATCGGCAACGGGATGAAGACATCGGTATCGCGGGTCAGGTATGCCTTCATGCCGGGCGTGGCGTTGATCTGGCGCGCCAGTTCACGACCCACCGCCAGAGTGACGTCTTTTTCGCGCTTGCCGGTGGGACCCATGGCACCCGGATCCTGGCCGCCGTGGCCGGGATCGATCGCGACGATCAGCGGACGCATGCCCGGTGCCATCTTGATCCGCGAGGCTTCGCTGGGCAGCACTGGACGTGGCGGAAGGTCGTTGTCGTCATTCGCAGCGGCCACGGCGCTTGTTGACCCGCCGCTGGGGGTGCCTGCTGCGCTGCCGCCACCTGACATCGCACCCATCGGTGCGCTGCCGCCGTTCAAGATGGCAGCTGCGGATGCGCTACTGCCGGCCGCCACTGCGCCAGCCGGTGCATTGGCAGTGGTCACGGTGGCACGGTTAGGCGTGCTGCCGGCGACCCGAGTCGGCGCTGCGTTATTGGTAGTGGTGCCGGGCCGCGGCGTCGGCACACCAGAGGCAACGGTGGTCGGCACCGGCGCCTGGGTGACGGTCGGCATCGCCGATGCCGGCACGTACGGTGCAGGCGGCGGAGGTTGTGGTTGGGGCGGCGGCACTGAGGAAGCGCGCTGCGCAGAAGCAGCCAGCGCAGCGGTTGCGCGCGCGGCCTCGGTTTGTGCATTGAGCGAACGCGGCCCCGGGGCGGTAGTTGGCGGTGCCGCAGCAGCGACCACGGAAGCTGCAGGCGGAGTTGGATCGCCCGGCCACTCGATCACCAATGTCGAGCCGCCACCCATGGTCTGCATCTGCGGCTTCAGCGGTGTCACCGGCGTTGCCAGCTCGAAGACCACCCGGAATGTCCCCGGTACCGGCTGGCCAGTACGTACCGAGGTCACCAGCCCGGCGGCAGCCGGCAGCTTGAGGCCACGCGCGCCGGAGGAATCGGGAAAATCGACCACCAAGCGATTCGGGTTCGCCAGCGACAAGGTCTTGAAGCCACCGCTGCCGGCGAGCTGAATTTCGGCGCGGGTTCCGGTGGCGCCGGTACTCACGCCCACACCTTTAATTTCGCCGGCCCACGCAGCAAAAACCGCCAGGCTCAGGCTGGCGGTCAGGGCGGAAACACAGAACTGGCGGATCCCCGGTGTCATGGCGCTGGATTCAATCATCCAACTGTGCGAATTGCAAGGTGATTTCCCTTAATAATCCACAACCTGGCGTTCATTCTTCTCGTGCGGCGGCAAATAGGGCCTGCAACTGGGGTTGCTGCGACAGACGCTCCAGCCAGCCGTGCCCGACCGGGCTGCGACCCAGCAACCGAGCGCTGCGGCCTTCGCCGTCAACGGCCAGTTCCACGTCCAGATCGACCGGCGGCAGCACGCCAGTGCCGCGCTCCGGCCATTCGACCAGCCACAGGCTCGCACTGCCCTCGTCGAGCCCGAGAAAATCCAGTTCTCCTGCATGGCCGATGCGATACAGATCCAGATGCCAGGCTTCATCGCCGGCACTTAGCGGGTAGCGTTCGACCAGGGTGTACGTTGGGCTGCGAATCGGCCCAGTGACGCCGAGTGCGCGCAGCAGCGCGCGTGCGAGGGTGGATTTGCCGGCGCCCAGGTCACCATGCAACTGCACCATGGCGCTGGCGGGCCGCACCGCGGCCAGAGCCTGGCCCAGGGTTTCGGTGGCCTGCGCGTCGTGCAGGTGTCCGTTGAGGTCGATCATGCGATGGCTCCAGCGTTGGCGAGGCGGCGCAGCTCGGGAAGCAGGTCGGTGGGCAATAAGCCGCGCTCGCCGGCGCGTGCCGCTGCATCGCCGGCGCAGGCATGCAGCAAGGCGCCAAGGCTGGCGGCGTCGAATGGCGACCAGCCCTGCCCCAACAATGCCGCGATCACGCCGGTCAACAGATCACCCATGCCTCCGACCGCCATGCCCGGATTGCCTGCGTCGATGATGCGCGGCACTGCGTCTGGGGCGGCGACCACCGTGCCGGCGCCTTTGAGCACCACCACCGCGTGATAGCGCTTTGCCAATGCAGCCGCAGCGGCCGGACGATCGCGCTGAATCTGCGCGGTCGAGAGACCCAGCAAACGACCGGCTTCGCCCGGGTGCGGGGTCAGGATGCGCGGGCCGCGCGCCGGCACCGCGTTGCTAGCCAGTAGATTCAAGCCATCGGCGTCGATCACCACAGCCGTGTCGGCACCCAGCCCAGCATGCCACAACGCCTGCGCCCAGGCGTCCTGCCCTAGCCCGGGTCCGAGTGCGACCGCATCGGCGGCCTGAGCGAGCGCGGCGATGTCGTCATCGGCCTGCACTGCGCGCACCATCGCTTCGGGACAGCGCGCCAGCAGCGGGGTCACATGCTCGGCGCGCGTTGCGACCTGCACCAAGCCGGCGCCGCTGCGCAGCGTCGCCTCGGCGGTCAGCATGATGGCGCCACCGCTGCCGAGATTGCCGCCCACGCACAGCACCCGCCCGGATTCGCCCTTGTGCGTGTTGCGACGACGCGGGCGCAACTGCGCGGCCAGTGCATCGCTATTCCAACTGTGCGCGGCTGGCGTCAGTCCATCGAATGCAGACGGCGGCACCTCTAGCGACGCGACTGCGCGCTCGCCAGCGTGTTCCAGCGCGTCACCGGTGTAGAGCCCGAGATGCGGCACGATGAACTGCAAGGTCAGCGCGGCATTTACTGCGGCGCCGAAAGCCACCCCATGATCGGCATCGATGCCGCTGGGCACATCCAGCGCGAATACCGGCATGCCGGCCGCGTTGATGGCGTCGATCAACGCAGTGGTCGCGTCGTCCGGTGCGCGATTCAGGCCGATACCAAACAGCGCATCGACAATCACATCGGCCTGCGCCAGCGGATACGGAAACAATTCGATCGCGCCACCGACCGCCAGGTAGTCAGTGCAGGCACGCTGCGCCAGCTCCGAGCCGGGGCCGTGCTCGGGCAGATGCACCACACGCACCTGACGCCCTGCGCGGTGCGCTAGGCGCGCCAGCACATAGCCATCGCCACCGTTGTTGCCGGTGCCGCACACCACTACGATGCGGCGCGCCTGCGGCCAGCGTTCAAACAACCACTGCCAGGCCGCCTGCCCGGCGCGCTGCATCAAGATGTAGCCGTCGCCACCGAGCAGCGTGGTGGCCTGCGCATCGAGAATGCGCGCGGCGGCGGTGTCGTAAAGATCGAGGGGTGCGTACATGCCGGGAATTCTATACTTGTCGTCATGTCTGCCGTCCTCGCCCGCCCCGACCCTGCCGATGCCGCTGCGCGCATTCGCGTGCTTGCGCGCGAAGCCGGCTTTCAACGTTGCGGCATTACCGGCATTGAGCTGGGCGAAGATGAAGTGCATCTGCGTAGTTGGCTGGAAGAAGGCCTGTACGGGACCATGCATTGGATGGCCCAGCACGGCGACAAGCGCTCGCGCCCGCAGGAGCTGGTACCCGGCACTTTGCGCGTGTTGTCGGTGGGCATGGATTACGGCCGCAAGGACGACACCGAGGCCTGGAACACCTTGCACGACGGCAACCGCGCCTATGTGGCGCGCTATGCGCTGGGGCGCGATTACCACAAGCTGATGCGCAACCGGCTGCAGAAACTGGCCGAGCGCATCCAGGGCGAGATCGGCGCATTCGGCTTCCGCGTGTTCGTCGATTCCGCGCCGGTGCTGGAGCGCGCACTGGCACGCAATGCCGGTTTGGGCTGGATCGGCAAACACACCTGCCTGATCGATCGCAACGGTGGCTCGTGGTTTTTTCTAGGTGAGATCTACCTCGACCTGCCGCTGCCGATCGACACTCCCGCAACCGCGCATTGCGGCACCTGCACGCGTTGCATCGACATCTGCCCCACCCAAGCCATCATCGCGCCGTACCGGCTGGATGCGCGCCGCTGCATTGCGTACCTCACCATCGAACACGATGGCGCAATTCCTGAAGACATGCGTAAGCCCATCGGCAACCGCATCTTCGGCTGCGACGATTGCCAGCTGATCTGCCCCTGGAACAAGTTCGCCAAGCGCACCGACGAGGCCGACTTTCGCGCCCGCAATGACCTGGACGTTGCCACGCTGCCACAGTTATTCGCCTGGGACGCAGACAAATTCCTGCGACGCACCGAAGGCAGCCCGATCCGCCGCAGCGGACACGAACGCTGGCTGCGCAATATCGCCGTCGGCCTGGGCAATGCGCCCGGCACGCCGGAGGTACTGGCCGCACTGGAAGCGCGCCGGCACGACGACTCGGCGTTGGTGAGCGAACATGTTGGCTGGGCGTTGGCGCAACACGGTCTGTGAGCTAATGGGCATTCGCTAGCATGTCTCGCTCCTAAGGCACCTGCGGCCCCTACATGCACGCGCTGGTCATCGATACAGTCACCGATTGCATTGGCTTGCGTCAGCCAATCTCCCACGATCTCCGCCACTACGGGATAATGTGGCGATGGCCGACCGCAACGAACAGATCCTCACTCCCAGCCAGCTCAACTCGCTGGCGCGCGACCTGCTGGAAGGCAGCTTCCCGCTGGTCTGGGTAGAAGCCGAACTGAGCAGCGTCACCCGGCCCTCGTCGGGGCATCTGTATTTCACGCTCAAGGACGCGCGGGCACAGATCCGTTGTGCGATGTTCAAGCCCAAGAGCACCTGGCTGAAATTCCAGCCGCGCGAAGGCCTACGCGTGGTCGCGCGCGGGCGCCTCACCCTGTACGAAGCACGCGGCGACTACCAACTGGTGCTCGACCATATGGAAGAAGCCGGCGAAGGCGCCTTGCGGCGCGCCTTCGACGAACTGCGTGCACGCCTTGCGGCCGAAGGCTTGCTCGATGCCGAGCGCAAGCAGGCACTACCGGCGCATGTGCAGCGTCTTGCGGTGATCACCTCGCCCAGCGGCGCCGCGGTGCGCGATGTGCTCAGCGTGCTGGCGCGGCGCTTTCCGCTGCTGGAAGTGGACCTACTGCCCTCGCTGGTGCAAGGCGACAGCGCCGCCGCACAGATCACCTCGCTGCTGCAACGCGCCGATGCGTCCGGGCGCTATGACGTGATCCTGATCACCCGGGGCGGCGGCTCGCTGGAAGATTTGTGGGCCTTCAATGACGAACGCCTGGCACGCGCGATTGCCGCTGCGCAGACGCCGGTGGTGTCTGCAGTCGGCCACGAGACCGACTTTAGCCTCAGCGATTTCGTGGCAGATGTGCGTGCCCCCACACCTTCGGTAGCGGCCGAATTGCTGGTGCCCGATCAACGCGAGCTGGTCGCGCGTGTGCGACGTGCGCAGGCGCGCATAGCCCAACTGCAGCAGCACGCTCTGGGTAGTGCCATGCAACGCGCCGACCGGCTTGCGCTGCGCTTGCGTGCGCATAGCCCGCAGGCGCGCCTGCAACTGCTTCATCGCCGCCAGGAAGAAGCTGGTCGCCAGCTGCGTGCGCGCATGACGCAAGTGCTTGAGCGCTTGCAGGCGCGTGTGCAGCGCGGGCAAGCGCAGCTGCAATCACACAACCCGCAACGTCATCTGGCCGGCTTGCAGCAACGCCTGCGGGCGTTGCATCCCCAGGCGGCCATGCAACGGCGCCTGCAGCACGATCAAGTGCAGCTGCGCAGCATTACGCGCTCGCTGGAAGCGGTCAGCCCGCTGGCAACGGTTGCGCGCGGCTACGCCATCATGACCCGCCCTGCCGATGGCAGCGTGGTGCGCAGCGCCGCCGAGGTGGTGGCAGGCGAGCGCCTGCGTGCGCAGCTGGCCGATGGAAGTATTGAAGTGCGGGTGGAGCGTGGCGAGCGCTGACAGCAAGCCACGCGCGACATCATGGCTACTCTGCAGCAATGCCGGCGCTCAGCGCTGCCATGAACTTTTCGAAGGCGCCTTTCCAGTGAGTGCCGCGCGGGTCGGCGCGGTGCCAGAGAGCACGTTGGAACACGCTACGGGTCGGGTGAATCCGGGATTTCGCTGACGTAAGACCGCTAGCCGTGCCTAAAGTCGAGCACCTTTGCATGGTGGAAGGTGCTCGGCGCCTATTGTCGTTTGTCGATCAACCGCTCCAGAAAACGTGATGCAACGCTTTGCTGGTTCCACGCGGCGTTAGGAGCGACTTGCTGTTTCCGCGCTCGGCGTCTGCGCTGCATGCTGCCAGCCCTCCATCAGCAGATTGGCCAGCACCACCGGATCGTGGTCGAAGTGATGCCCACCCGGGCGTGCCAGCACCTGCACGCCGCGTGCGCGCAGTTCCGGGCACAGCGTGTCTTTTTCTTCGTCGCCGTAGATGCATTGCAGGCGGTGCGCGTCCAGCGACTGAATGGCCGGCTCCACATCGCGCTCGGCATCGTTATGCCAGCCCAGCCAGCCACCAACGCGCACCTTGAAGTCAGCTTCGTGGCCGAGGCCAAGCAGGCTGACGAATTGCACCGAGGCGCGTTGCTGCGGCGAAAGTTCCGGATACGCGAACGGCAACACATCGGCGCCGAACGAATAGCCAACCAAGGCGACGTGCTGGATGTGCCAACGCTCGCGATAGCTGGCGATCACCCGGTCCAGATCCGCGCCGACTTGCTGCGGCGTGCGGCTGCCCCAGAAGTAGCGCAGGCTGTTCCAGCCCACCACCGACACGCCCTGCTGCTGCAGCTGCGCGGCAATGCCTTTATCCAGTTCGCGCCAGCCGCCATCGCCGGAGAGCATCACCACCAGACGGTCGCTGCCGGGCGCGTGCAGTTCTACGAGCGGCAAATCGCCCAGGCCTTGCGACTGCGCAGCCAGGAAGTGGCCGCGTGTGGCCGCGGCGATCTGCATCGGGCTGGAGTCGTCGGCCAGATCGTCCAGGAAACCCTCACTGGCATTGGGCATATCACGCGAGCACGCCAGGCCTGGATCCTTGGTACCAGCATCAGCGACCACCGCGCCGCCCAGCACGTCGGGCGCAGCCGAGGCCACTGCCTGGCGCGCCAGAACTGCGCCGTCGCCTTGCCCCACCAACACTGGCGGCATGAACGCATCGACATGCTCGGCGCGCAACAATTTCTTGCCCAGTCGCTCCGCATCGTCGGCCAGCGAACTACAGGCGACTTGGTGCGAGCGCGCGCGTTCGCGGTACTTGGCGGTATCGACCACCGCGACCAGCGCACCATCGTTGCTCAGCGTGTCGGCCAGCCGCTGACTTTCCTCGGGATGGCCGCTGTCGGGCAGCAAGATCACCATTGCCTTGGGCGTGCCTTCCGGGCGAATAACTTCGACCGAACCGTAATGCCCGGCGGTATTACTGTCCTGCAAATGCCGCGCCACGGCGTAGCCGCTGCCGCCAATCAGCAAAATCGCTATGACCCAACGAAACATCTTGATCCCCATGCCCATCACGGCGTCCCCTCATGCGGTGGCAATTTGACCACAGCAGACACGGCCGGTTTCGTCGTGATGCGCCCGCTGTTCGTCCCCGTTAAGACAGCTGAACAAAGTATATCGGGCGTAACGGCGTTGCTAGCGATCCATAGTCTGCAAGTGTGCTCTACAACGCGCATGAAACGGCAGGACTACCGCATCACAAACTCCTCGGTCTTGGTCGGTCATTCAGCACCGTCGTCGATTGGCTGTACAGAGAATCCAACCGCCGTCCGCAAGCGCCCCCAAAACTCCTTGTAAAAACGCAGCGTGCTTCCAGCAGTGTTCGCTCGTGATGCGGCACAGAGGCCTGGCTCGCGTAGCCTGCGCCTACCCGTCCCTCTGTCGGAGCGAAGACGCTCTCGTATTGCTTTACCTGGATCGCGCTGTCGATCCGAGAAGCGCACTTAGCGGCTAAACAGCAAGCCGAGTGCAGCGGTCACACAGGGCACGATCGCCGCGCCGCACGCCATGTCAGATTCAGTCAAATTCCACGCGCCACCCTGAAGCCAATACGCGCACTGGTGGTGTCCGAATCCTGCGACTGCCGCCAGGCCGCACGTGTCTGTTGCGGCGAATTGGCCCAGCTGCCGCCGCGGATCATGCGCTGGCGGCAGCCCGGGTTGAACCAGGCAGCGCCATCGGCCGGCGCACGGCGATAGCTGGCGTGCCAGCAATCGGCCACCCATTCGCTCAGGTTGCCGCCCATGTCGTGCAGACCCCAGGCGTTGGCGCGAAAGCTGCCCACCGGCGCCGGGCCCCAGAAGCCGTCGCCGTAGCCGACAAACCCATTGTTCCAGCGCCGGCCGCTGCGCGAGACGTCGTTGCCGCCGGTGAAATTGCCGGCATCGGCCGGGGGCGAGCCCGCATTGCCCCACGGATAGCGTCCGGTAGTACCGGCGCGCACGGCATATTCGAACTCGGCCTCGCTGGGTACGTGGTAATGGCGGCCGGTCTGTTCCGAAAGCCAGGATGCATACGCTTCGGCATCGCGAATGCTCACGTGCATCACCGGGCTATTGGGTGCGGCCTGCGCGCCGTTGTAATCGGATTGCCAATCCACGCCGCTGCGGCGGATGAAGTTACCGCTGCGCTCGTCGTACACCACCGAATGCCCGCGCCGGGTGGCACGTGGGCGCGCACCGGTGGCCTCGACGAACTGACGGAACTCGGCGACCGTGACCTCGGTGATCGACAACGCAAAGCCGCGCGCGAAGCGCACGTAATGGGCAGGGCGCTCGTTGTCGGATGCGCCCGGTTCAGCATCGCCGGCGCCCATCTGAAACGCGCCATGCGGCACCACAATCATCTGGGGGCCACGCCCACCGACCTTGAGCCCGTCCGTGAACACCTGTCCGGGACGGAAGCTGCCGTAGTGCGTGGCCAGCTCCAGGCGGCGGCGCAGATCGCCGGCCACCGGATCGCCGGGGTCGGCGATGCGCAGCACTTCGGCAAGTTTTTCGCCGGCCGCCTTGAGCCCGCGCGGCGAATTCAGATCGTGCAGACCGGCATCGTGCAATGCGGCGATCTGCGCGCGGCGCAGACGCTCCACCCGCGCGCGCGCATCGGCAATAGTGGGCGCACGCTCGCGCACCTGCCCTCCCATCTGCAGCCAGTAACGTGCACCAATGAAGTCGCTTGCCTGTGCCGCCTGTTCGGCGCGCTCCAGCAGGCCGCTTTCCACGGCGGCCAGGCCTTGGCGGGTGCGCGGGTTGTCGGGGGCCAGTTGCGCGGCATCACGGAAATTCACCAGTGCGCCGTTGCCGTCTTCCCCGAGCCGTCCACCGCGCAGGTCTTCTTCGCCGGCGCGGTTGAACGCCAGCACGCGCTGCGCGGTTTCCACCTCGCGTTGCAGGGCACGCACCTTTGGGTCTTGCGGTGCGAGGGCGAGCGCGACAAAGGCCACCTCCCGCGCTTGCTCCAGCGCATCGTCCTGTTGCTCGGTCTGTTCGATCAACGCCGCGCCGCGTTCGAGCAACCGGCGGCGTGCCTGCTCCAGGCCGCGGCGGCTGGCCGCGTCCTTGCCGCCGGCACGCTGCTGAATCGCCAGGTACAACGGGATCGCATCGTCAGCGTCGCGATACAGGCGGTCTTCCTGCAATGCCTGGTCGGCGCGCTTGCGCACTTGCGCCAACGGCTCATCGCCCAACTCCACCGCAGGCGGCTGCCATTGCGCCACGGTCTCGGCGGACTCTTCGCCCCCGATGGAAACGTTCGGCTTGCTCGGCGCGGCGACCGCAGGTGCCGGTTGTGGCGCAACCGCGGGCACTGGTGTCGGTGTGCGCGAACAAGCGCACGTGCTGAGAGCGGCTAACAACACGTAGCAAGCAGTCGGCAGGCGGGCGCTGCTGCCGCCCAGGACCCGGAGTGTCCGAGTGGTAGCTGCCAATTCCGGGCACCGGCCGCGCCCGCCTGGTAGCTGCGCAGTCGTTTTGCCAGCCGCTCTCAGCACGACCATTGCCCACGCTGCAATCCGGTCACCGCACTCACCCACCACCTGCTCCTTCCAGTGCTCTGCCGCACGACAGGCGATCGCGACGTTAGGCTATTCTGCGCGTTCTGCGCAAACCCTTGCTGTCGACGGAAATCACGTGCCCCATTGGATTACCCACCCCTCCGAGCTGACCGACCGCCTGCAGGCAGCGCGCCCTTCGCGCATCGGCCTGGATACCGAATTCATTCGCGAACGCACCTACTGGCCGCAACTGGCGCTGGTGCAGATGGCCATCGGCGAGGAGATCCTGCTGATCGACCCGCTGATTCCCGGCATGAACGAGGCGCTCAAGGAGTGGCTGACCGCCACCGACATCGTCAAGGTGATGCATAGCGCCAGCGAAGACCTGGTCACCTTCAAATGTGCGTGTGGTGTGTTGCCGCGACCGTTGTTCGACACCCAGATCGCCGCGGCGCTGGCCGGTGTCGGCGGCGGCATGGGCTACCAGAAACTGGTGCAGGAAGTGACAGGCACCTTGCTGACCAAGGGCGAGACGCGCTCAGACTGGATGCGCCGCCCGCTGTCGCCGTCGCAGCTGGAATACGCCGCCGACGACGTGCGCTATCTGTTCGCGATCCACGACGAACTCACCCGCCGCCTCACCGAGCAGGACCGCCTGGGCTGGCTGGCCGAAGATGCCGAACGCCTGCTGGCCACGGTGGAGCACGACGATGGCGAACGTTGGCCGCATGTGAGCCTGCGCACTGCGCAATTCCTGGAGCCGGCGGCGCAACGGCGGCTGTTACGCCTGCTGCGTTGGCGCGACCTGCAGGCGCGTCAGAGTGATCGCCCGCGCAGCTGGATTCTGGACAACGAACTGGCCAGCCAACTGGCGCGGTTTCCACCCACCGATCCGGATGCCTTGCTGCGCCAGTTCGATAAATTTCCCAAGGCACCGCGCAAGCTCGCCAATGCGGTGTGGGACGCGCTCAACACGCCACTGCCCGACGAAGAGCATGCGCCACTTGCCCAAGCCGCCACCGATGGCAACAAGGCCGTGCTCAAGCGTTTGCAGGACACCGTGGCGCAGCGCAGCCGCGAACTCGGCCTGCCAGATGGTCTATTGGCCTCACGCAGGCACCTGGAAACCTTGATCGAACAGCGCAGCTGGCCCGCGGCGCTAGGCCAGTGGCGGCGTGCGGTGCTGGAAGCGCAGGTGATGCCGCTGCTGGAAGAATCCGCGGCGTAGGCTTGCTAGCGGTTTGACACGTAAGTCCGCAGCCAAGCGGGCTTTTTGTTGGCTTGCGCGGCAGCGGCGTCAGGCTTCAATCCTCATCCTGCTCCGCCCAACGCGCCAGGTTCTGCTGGATGCGGTCCATGTCTGCCCACGGGTCCTTGCGACGGCGGCGCAGCTTCTCCGGCACATCGCGCAAGGTAAACGCGTCGGCGCGTTGTAGCTTGGACAAGTCCGACCACGGCAGCGGCAGCGCGACTGGCGCACCCGGGCGGCCACGCAACGAGTAGGACGCCACTGCGGTGGCACCACGGCCGTTGCGCAGATAGTCGACGAAGATGCGCTTATTGCGCAGGCTTTTGGTAGCAGTGGCGATGAATCGCTGCGGCTCCGCCTGCGCCAAGGCATCAGCAAACCCTTTGGCGAATCGCTTGGTCACTTCCCAATCACAACCGGGGTTCAAGGGCACCACCACGTGCAGGCCCTTGCCGCCGGAGACGCGCAAGAACGATTCCAGCTCAAGCTGCGCCAGCAGCTTGCGAATATCGTTTGATGCACGTTTGACCTCGGAAAACGGCACATCCGGGCCGGGATCGAGATCGAACACCACACGGTCGGCAACATCCGGTCGGTCGGCGTGCGAGCCCCAGGGATGGAATTCCAGCGCATTGAATTGCACCAGTTCCAGCAAGCCGGGCGCATCTTCGACAACAAGGTAGTACGCGTTGGTGCCGGTCTCTTCGGTCAGCTTGACCGAGCTCACGCGCTCGAGGCCGGCCGTGTGGTGTTTCTGGAAAAAACACGGTTTTTCCGCGCCGCTCGGGCAGCGGATGATCGACAGCGGCCGGCCTACGATCTGCGGCAACAGGTGATCCATCACCGCCTGGTAGTAGTCCCACACGTCGCGCTTTGTCGCGCGGATATCGGGATAGATCAGCTTGGTCGGGCTGGACAGCGTCGGCATCGCGTCCGCAGCGGGTGCGGCAACTGCCGATTTGCGCGTGGCAGCCGCTGCGGCGCGCGTTGCTGCACGCTTTGGTGCCTGAGTGGTCACAGTCTTGGCATTTTTCGCAACACGCTTTGGCGAACGCTTGGCAGAAGGCGTTGCAGCCGCGCCATCAGCCGCATCGCTGTCGGAAAGATCGGCAATGCGCTTATCCGGGCGCAGCGCCTTGAACGATGCCTGCCGCAGCAACTTTTGCCCACCGATGCCGCGGTAGAACACTTCTACCACGAAGCGTGGCGCAAACCAGGTGGCCCCGCGCAAGTCGGTGTCGTCGGTGGGAACGTGCGCAGTGGGTTTACGATCACCACCAACCTCCAACTGCTGGGTGACTTCGCGCATCAAGGCATCGGAAAAGCCGGACCCAACGCGGCCCACGTACAACCAGCCATGTACCGGGTCCGGCGTGGCCAATAACAGCGAGCCAAAGCCACTGCGGCTGCCCTTGGGCGCGGTATAGCCGACCACCGCATACTCCTGGCTGGCCAGTTGCTTGGTCTTGCGCCAATCATCGCTACGCCCATCGCGATACGGGCGATCTGCGCGCTTGGAAATGATGCCTTCGAAGTGCTGTTGCCCGGCCACCCGGAACGCCTCGGTGCCATCGCCTTCGACGTGCGAGCTATAGGCCAGATGCGTGTGAGGTGCAGCCTCCAGCACCTGCTGCAACAGCCGCTTGCGTTCGCGCAGCGGCGCCTCGCTGATGTCCACCCCGTCCACATGCAACAGGTCGAATACCGCCAGCGCCAGCGGCACCTGGCGTTCGCCGGACAAGGTGGCCTGCAGCAGGTTGAAGTCGTCCTTGGTGCCGCGTCCGGCAATCAGTTCGCCATCGAGCTGCGCGCTGCGCAGGCCCAGCGACCGGATGGCATCGGCAATTTCCGGCGTCTTGTCGGTCCACTCCAATGCGTTGCGCGACCACAGCCTCACCTTGCCGTCGGTCACGGTGGCCAGGATGCGATAACCGTCCCATTTGATTTCATGCAGCCACTGCGCCCCTTCTGGCGGGGACTGCCCCAGCTTGGCCAGCTGCGGTGCAAACGGGGCATCTTCCATCTCGGCGCGACGTGCGTCGCTCAGCGCCAGCGCCTGTTTCGCCCAGGTACCACGCCTCTTCGCCGCCGGCGGCGGCACGGTCGTCAGCGCCTTGCGCTGGGTCTTGCCGGCGCCTGCGCGGCGTACATCTTCGGCAGGCGCGGCAGCGACGTCGGCCAGCAGGTCATCGGCCTCCAACGTGCCGGCGTAGGCATCGTCGTCCTTGAACAGCAGCCACTGCGGCTGCCGCGCCGGCTTGCCCGAGCGCACCAGATGCCAACCGCCCTTGAGCTTGTTGCCGAACAACTCAAAGCGCAGATGTCCCTTGGCCAACTGCGCTTCGGGGTCGCCCGCGGTGGCCCACACGCCATGATCGAACTGCGCCACATGCCCGCCGCCGTATTCGCCTTTGGGAATCTCGCCCTCGAAACTGGCGTAATCGACCGGGTGGTCTTCCACCTCCACTGCCATGCGCTTGACCTTGGGGTCGTAACTGGGCCCCTTCGGCACCGCCCAGCTCTTGAGCGCATCGCCCACCTGCAGGCGAAAGTCGTAATGGCGGCGGCTGGCGTGGTGCAGTTGCACCACGAAGATCGCACGCTGCCCCGGCGGCAGAGCCTTGCCCGGCTCCGGCTCGCGGGTTTTGTCGAAGCTGCGCTTGCGGCGATATTCGCTCAGGCTCATGACAGACCTTCCGCTTATTTGCCCAGGTGCTGGCGTACGCTGGCGGCCATTGGCCCCACCTTCTGCACGGCCGCGCGCAACTCCTCGGCGCTGACGCCCAGGGTCTTGGTCCAGTACTGCAGCTCATAGGCTTCATTGACGTTGATGCGGTCGCGGTCCGGCGAACCGACGTTGCGTTTGTCGTCACTCATGACATGCTCCTGTATCGTCGTGGTCGGGTCTGCTAACGTGAGCCTTCGGCCCAGCAGCGCCCGTAGCGACAATGCGAAAGCGTTCGAACAGGCGTCGTGAAAGGCCTGTTCACGCCATGTGCAAGCCCCTGTTCCAAAACGGCCGCTCCCGGGCCACATGCCATAATGCCGCGCGCCCTTCGGGCGGCGTGTCCACTCTTATTCCGAGGCCATACCTCTGTGAGCAATACCTCTTCGAAACTGGATTCCATCGCGCAAGCCAAAGCCAAGCTGCTGGACGAATTGCAGAAGCTGGAAGAACAGGAGAAAACCGAGCGCGCGAGCGAGGCATCCTCTGCGCATGCCACCATCGTTTCGCTGCTCGAGCAGTTCGCCGGTCACTTCAACACCAAGCAGCGCAACGACATTGCCGCTTACCTGGGCACTACTGCCGCGCGCAAGGAAGTGGTCAAGAGCGGCCGCAGCGAAGTGAAGCCCAAGTACGAGCTACCGCACACCGGCGAAACCTGGTCCGGTCGTGGCCGCACGCCGAAGGCTTTCGCTGCCTGGGAAGGGTCGGTGTCGTACAAGGAATGGAAGGCCAAGAACCCGGACCTCAAGTTTCCGCTGGTTCGCGAGTAAGGCGACAGCCCGCACGACAGTGCCGCCTCGCACCGTCGGCCGCGCCCTTCGCTTGGCGAACCGCGCGGCTTGTGGGTAGAATCGAAGCACGTGGGGCGGTAGCTCAGCTGGGAGAGCGTCGCGTTCGCATCGCGAAGGTCGAGGGTTCGATCCCCTTCCGCTCCACCATCGAGTCAAACGCACAAGCCCTGGAGACGTCATGTTTCCGGGGCTTGCGCGTTTTGAGGGTGTTGCGGTGCAGGGCCGGCCGGTCGCCGTGGCGTGGGGATCACATCGCGCGCGCTAACGTCCGGCTTCACTCCACAGCGGACCACACCATGAGCAAGAAAGACCAGCAGCCCGATGAGGTCGCCGACGATGCGCACGGCGTGACCGAGAGCCAGCAAGACCGCAAGCACGACGATGCCGCCAAGCAACGCCCGGGCCAGGAAGACCTGAAGGTGCACGACGAGCAAAGCCGTCGCCCCACCGGCAAGGCTGGCCAGGGAGAGTGAGTTGGCCAAGCATGCTGCCTGGCATCGGGCAGCGCCGCGGCACGCCGATGCGGTGAACTTCCCTGCTGCATCGCCAGCGGCGCGTTGCACCCTGTCGTGCAGCTGAGACCGCTGCGTCCGTGGGACTGAAAACCCGGCACCGGCCAGCCACGCGTTCCTGTGGCAAGATCCGGACAGGCGCTCGCCGATATGCCGCTGCCCTGGGAAGCAGTGCCTTGCCAAGGGCGCAATCGCATCGGCCAATGCCTCGTCGCGTCAACCCCTCATCGCCTTGATGGCGCCTTGTTCCCGGTGGTGCTTTGCATGCAGATACCCGATGCACCCGCGTTGAACCTGATCCAGGCAACGTTACTGCCAGGCGGCGTCAACGCCACTCCCGGGGCGCGCCTGCCGGCCAACGAAGATGAGCGCGTGGAGGCACTTCATGCCTACCGCCTGCTGGACACCGCACCGGAGCCGAGCTACGACGCGTTCACCTCGATCGCAGCCGCGCTCTGCCGGATGCCGATGGCGCTGATCTCGCTGGTCGATACCCATCGGCAATGGTTCAAATCCAGGCTCGGCATGCAGCAGAGCGAGACGCCGCGTGAATTGTCGTTTTGCGCGCATGCCATCCTCGAACCCGATCAGGTGATGGAAGTCGGCGATACCCACCTGGACAAGCGGTTTGCGCGCAACGCGCTGGTGACAGGCGAGCCGCAGATCCGCTTCTATGCAGGCGCGCCGTTATTGACCCCGGACGGCATCGCACTGGGAACCCTGTGCGTGCTGGATCGCGTTCCGCGGCGCCTGTCGGTGACCGAGCGCGACGCGCTGCAAGCCTTGGCCAGGCAAGTCGTCAGCACCATCGAACTGCAACAGGCCGCGCGGCTGGTGGAGCTGGATGCACTGCGCGATGCGCTCACCGGGCGATGGAATCGTGCCGGGCTGGAGAACGCCTTGCACGCGCTTGCCGACGCGCCCAGCTCTGCCGCCGATGCGCCCCTGGGTTTCATGCTGCTCGAACTGGACGGCTTCAAGCGGCAAAAATTGCAGGCCGGCGCGGCAGCGGCCGATGCCACCTTGCTGCAGGTCGCTGCATTGCTGGAAGCGCAGCTTCCGGCTGATGCACTCGTGGCGCGTCTGGCCTGCGATCAATTCTGCGTGGCGCTGCCGGAGACCGCTGCATCTGCAGCCCTTGCCACTGCCGAAGACTTGCGCAAGGCAGTGGAAGACGCGCACTGGCCCACCGGCCCGTTGACGCTCAGCGCAGGTGTGGTGGACGTTGCCACGCCAACCGCGCTCGACAGCAATACCCTGCTGGCCCGTGCGCGGCACGCGTTGCAGCAGGCGCGTGGCGATGGCCGCAACCGCGTGCACGGCTTCGACGGTTGGCAGCTGCGGGCCTGATCGACGCAGACTGCGCCGATCGCCCTGCTGCACGGCTGTCGCTCAGGCCGCCAGTGCGTCGGTGTTTCCGGCGATCTCGTCCACCTGCAGCACCTGCTCCATCTGCAGCAGTACCACGAAGCGCTCGCCGACCTTGCCCATGCCGCGCAGCAGATCGCGGCGGATATGCGTGCCGAACGACGGCGCCGCTTCGATGTCCTGATCGGCCAGTTCGATCACTGCATTGACCGCATCCACCAGCACGCCAATCACCTGCGTGCCCTGCGCCTGTTCGGTGGCCACAATCACGATGCAGCTGCGTTTGCCGATCGTGCTGTCTGCGCGCCCCAGCCGCGATTGCAGGTCCACCACCGGCACCACCGCGCCGCGTAGATTGATCACCCCGCGCACGCAATCCGGCATCGACGGCACCGGGGTGGGAGCGCGGTATTGAATGATCTCGCGGATGCCGAGAATGCTGGTGGCGAAGGTTTCGCCATCCAGTTGAAAGGTCAGATATTGCGCGGCGACATCGGCGTCGCCGGGCATCACATCAAGCGTCGGTGCGGTCATTGGTCGCTCTCTCAGAAACGCGCGAACTGGCCTTCGTCCGGGCCCTCGGACATCGCATACGCCGGCGCTGCGTTGCTGCGCCAGCCACGCGTGCCCGCCGCACGCGCCGGCCGCGCAGCGACCTGCTTGCCGCGCTTGGGCGGCGCAGTCGGCGCGCCCTGCCCGCCCAGCCGGAAGAACGCCATGCTCTGCTGCAGCTGTTCGGCCTGCGCGCTCATTTCCTCGGCAGTGGCGGCCAGCTCTTCGGATGCGCTGGCGTTCTGCTGGGTGGTCTGGCTCAACTGCACGACCGCCGAATTGATCTGGCTGACGCCGGAAGATTGCTCCTCGGAGGCGGCGGAAATTTCCTGCACCAGGTCGGAGGTGCGCTTGATGTTGGGCACGATCGAATCCAGCAAACGGCCGGCACGATCAGCCAATTCCACACTAGAACTGGCCACCTCACCGATCTCCTGCGCGGCCACCTGGCTGCGTTCGGCCAGCTTGCGCACTTCGGCAGCCACCACGGCAAAGCCCTTGCCATGTTCGCCGGCACGCGCCGCTTCGATCGCGGCATTGAGCGCGAGCAGATTGGTCTGGTACGCGATGTCGTCGATGATGCCGATCTTCTGCGCAATCTGCTTCATCGCCTGGGTGGTGGCAACCACCGCTTCGCCACCTTCCACGGTTTCTTTCGCGGCCTGGGTGGCCATGCCGTCGGTGACGCGTGCGTTTTCGGTGTTCTGGCTGATCGAGGCGGTCATCTGCTCCAGCGAGGCGCTGGTTTCTTCCACGCCGGCCGCCTGTTCGCTTGCCGCCTGCGACAACGACTGCGCGGTGGCGCTGACTTCTTCTGACGCACTGGCGAGCGTTTCGGCGCTGGTGTTGACCTCGCCGACCACCTGCGCCAGCTTCTGCACCATGGTGCGCATCGCTTCGAGCAATTGCGCGGTCTCATCGCGGCCATGCACATCGATACGCATGGTGAGATCGCCTTCGGACAAGCCGTTGGCCACGCCTACTGCACGGCGGATCGGCCCGGTGACGCTGCGGCTGATCACCACGCCGAGAATGGCACCGAGCAACACGCCGCCGCAAATGATGGCGACCAGTAGCCGGGAACTGCGCGTGTGGATTGCATCGGCTTCTGCGTTAGCCGCGGCGGCGCTGCGCTCGCGCAGGCCGCTCAGGTCGGTCATCAGGTTATCCACTTCGTCCGAACTGGCGCGCACCGCACGCGAGAGCACGGCCAGTTCCGGATTAGCCTCGCGCAGCGCTTCGCGGTTGGCGGCTTCGATAAAGCGGCCGCGCTCGTCCAGATACTTCTGCCAGGCACGATCGAATTGCGCCAACTTGTTCTTGCCTTCTTCGCTTTGGAAGCTGGCGCGCGCACGGGTCATGTAATCGACCACCTTGGCGGTGTATTTGTCGATGTTCTGCACATGCGACTGACGCTCTTCCGCGCTGCTGGCCAACAACAGATTGGCGCGCGCACGGCCGGCATAGATGAGATTGATGTTGGCTTCCTTGACGTTGGACATACCGAGCAATTCGCGCTCGTACAACGAACTCGACAACGCATTGATGCGGCCTGAGTTGGAATAGCCCACCCACCCGATGCATGCGCCGATCGCCGAGACGATCAGGAATGCCACGATCAGTCTGGTTCCGATTCTGAAGTTGCCTAACATTTAGGGAGTTCTCTCAAAAAGATGCGTGGGCGACATGCGCTGCATGACGGCGATGGCGCTGTGCGGACCGCGGGCTGCGATGCGGCTCGTCAAACCAATCGTTATTGGCTATCGGCGACGACAAAACACGCTTGAGATGCGGGCATCGCCATACTGCGTATTCATGCAAACGGATCTGCGCTTTTGTGACAGGTCATGCGCTCGCAACACCGTGTATTCGGAAAAACCCTACCCGGCCCGAGGGCTGTCCAGAGCAATCCGCAGCGACATCACGGGCGCGCAGCTAGGCTTCGTCCATGACGTCTATGCCCCTGCCCCGCGCGTTTTACGCGCAAGATGCACGCCACGTTGCGCCGCAATTGCTCAACAAGGTAGTGGTCAGTGCCGACGGACGCCGTGGGCGGATCACCGAGGTGGAAGCCTATTGCGGCAGCGAAGATCCGGCCGCGCACTCGTTCCGCGGCATGACCCCGCGCACGCAGGTGATGTTCGGTGCGACGGGGCACCTGTATGTGTATTTCATCTATGGCATGCACTGGGCGATCAATGCCGTGTGCGGCGGTGCGCCTGGGCATGCGGTACTGATCCGCGCACTGGAACCGCTAGCCGGTCTCGACAGCATGCAGGCCGCACGCGGCGCCGCGCCCCTCAAAGTATTGACCACCGGCCCAGGCCGCCTGGCACAAGCGTTCGATGTGAATGCTGCCGACAATGGGCTGGACCTCACAACTGGCGCTGCGCGGCTGTGGATCGAAGACGACGGTGTGCCGCCACCCGCCAACCCACTGGCGACGCCACGCATCGGCATTCGCAAGGCGGTGGACGCGCCATGGCGTTGGGTGGTTGCCGACAGCCGCTATGTGTCGCGTCCGCTTCCGCGCGTGGCTGGTGCAGGCACTGCGCTTTCGCGCGACTGAGCCAACCAGCGTTCCATCGGCGATTGCTCGGCCGTGCCAGGCCCGCGCTGCAACACGCGCAGCGCCTGCTCGGCCTGCTCGGGGGTGAGTTCCTGCACCGCTTGGAAGCGATCTGCCGCCCACACCGCCATCGGCAGCCCATCCAGAAATGCAACACGATTGCCCGGCACACGCGCGACACGCTCGCCTGGCAACAGGCTGCCGAGCAGATTGCTGGGGTCGCTTGCACTCACGCAGATCCACTGTTGCGGCAATGCCTGTGCACGCACACGGCGCAAGGCCGCAATCGCATCCGGCAACGCGAACTGCTCGCCGGACAGCCCGGCAATAAAACGCCCGCCGCGGATTTCGCCACGCGGTTCCAGCCGTTGGTACATGCGCAGCAATTCGCGCCACGGCGGCAGCCACGCCGCCTCGCGTTCGAGCAGCCGCCAGCACACCACGCCATAGCGACGCAGCAAGGTGCGCGCCACGTGTTCGAGGGCTTCCTGATGCCGCTCGCCGGCTTCGGCCAACGGCAACTCTGGCAATGCACGCACCGGTGCCCAGCGCCCGGCATCGCGAATGCCCAGCGCACTTGCACGGCGACGGTGACGCGACAGCGCCGACGGCCGCTTGGACGCCGGCACCAGCAGCGCGCGCAGGCCGGCGTAGCTGTCGCAATGCGCACGGCCGCGCATCACCAGCTCGCTCAATGCATCTTCCAGCTCGGTGTTCATCAGATGCGCGGCATCGGCAATTTCGTCAAAGAACAACGCGCCTTGCTGCTGCAATACGTCCATGACGCGCTGTGCGCGGGACCCTAGTGGTGCGTCGTCGGCATCGCGCGCCAGCGCACTCCAGCGCTGCGCTTCGCGCCGTGGCAGCAGCACGATCGGCGTGCTGCGCAGCGCAGTGCCGCTGCGGCCGCCGCCGGGCCGCAAGCGTGCCCACAGCGTGCGCCCGGCGGTGCACAACTCGTCCAACCAGGCCGGTTGATAGTCGCGCACGCGCGCTGGCAACAGCTCACTCTCCCACAGCACCGCAGGCGCCTCGAAGCCTTCGAGCTGCCCGACCACACCGGCCAATGCATCCGGCCCTGCCACGCGGCTACTGCTGTCCACGTGCTGCCACTCGAACAGAAACCGTGCGTAATCGCGCTGCGACACCGGTTCGATCTCGCGGCGCAATCGCCCCAGCGTGTAGCGATGGATGCGTGCCAGCAGATGACGCTCGCACCACTCTTCTGCCTGCGCGTGCGCACTGAACTGCCCGGACATGACGTAGCCCTCGCGCTGCAAGGCCGCCAACGACAGCGCAATCTCTGCGTCCGGCACCTGCAACGCGTGGGACAAGGCTGGCACCTGTACCGGCCCCACGGCAGACAGGCGCCCGCGCAGCAGTTCGCGCACTGCCCAATCGCGCTCCCAGTCGGCAACGCGGCAATCGGCTGGCGCCTGCAATGGCGGCTGCGCAGTGGCTTGTGGATACAACGGCAGAAACCAGTCGATACGCTCGGCACTGATCCACAGCGCCGGACTTCCATGCAAGGCAATGCAGGCGGCGCGGCCGGCCGCAGCCAGCGCGGACAACCAAACCTGCCACTGGGCGTCGGTGGCCTCTTCGACCGGCAACACGCCGAGTCCCACCAGTGCCTCGTGCATTTCTTCGGCATCGCGCGGCTGTGGCCAGGCTTCTTCGCGCACGGCCTCGATAGCCTGCGGATCAAGCCGCCCTAAGTCGTCGCTGCTTTGCGGTGTGTAGCGGCGACTTTGCACGGCCTGGGTGCGGCGTTCTTCCAGTGGTGCATCGTCGAGAAATGCATAGGGACGCGCATTCAAGGCTTCGGCTGCCAGCGGCGAGGGTGCGGCCAGATCGCGCGCAATCAGCGTGA
Organism: Xanthomonas vasicola pv. musacearum NCPPB 4379; assembly: GCF_000277895.2. Lineage (NCBI taxonomy): Bacteria > Pseudomonadati > Pseudomonadota > Gammaproteobacteria > Lysobacterales > Lysobacteraceae > Xanthomonas > Xanthomonas vasicola. The sequence continues at coordinate 2,638,860 of NZ_CP034655.1, forward strand.
TCGCGCCGGATTCCAGCCCGCGCAACACCTGCAGCCAGCCTTCGCTGTCCATGGATTGATGTAGGCAATCTTCCAGCGTCTGCGCTACCAACGGGTGGTCCGGCACCTCGCGTTCGCCGACCAGATTTTCTGCGCAGGCCACTTGATCCGGGAATACGGTGGCCAGCAAATCCTCCGACTTCATCCGCTGCAACTGCGGCGCCACCTTGTTGCCGCCGCTGAAGCGCGGCAGCGCCATCGCATTGGTCGCGTTCCAACGCCAGCGTACGCCGAACAGCGGCGCATCCAGCAATGCCTGGATTAGCACATGCTCGGCCGATGACGAATGCAGGTAGCGGCCAACCTCTTCCAGCGCAAAACTGTGACTGGTGGACAGCGACAGCACAATGGCATCTTCGGTGGCTGCCGCCTGCAATTCGAAATTGAAGGTGCGGCAAAAGCGCTTGCGCAATGCCAGCCCCCACGCACGATTGATGCGGCTACCGTAGGGCGAATGGATCACCAGCTGGGTGCCGCCGCTGGCATCGAAGAAACGCTCCATCACTAGGCACTGCTGGGTGGGCATTGCACCCAGTGCGGTGCATGCGTTGGCCAGATAGTCCACCAGTTGACGCGCCGCTTCGGCAGACATCGCCAGTTGTTTCTGCAGCCCCTTGCAGGCCGCCTGATGCGGTGCGGTGTCCAGCCGCGCAGCAAGTTCACCACGCAGGCGCGACACCGCCGCCGACAGCTCGTCGCTGCGACCGGGCGCTTCGCCCAGCCAGAACGGAATGTTCGGAGGCGCGCCCTTGGCATCTTCCACGCGCACGCGCCCCGCCTCCACACGCAGGATGCGGTAGCTGGCGTTGCCGAGCTGGAACACATCGCCGGCGAGGCTTTCGACGGCGAAATCTTCATTTACCGTGCCGATCTTTTCGGCCTGCGGTTCCAGCACCACGCTGTAGTCGCCGGTTTCGGGAATGGTGCCGCCGGAGGTCAGCGCGGTCATGCGCGCGCCGCGCCGTGCATGCAGGCGCCGATGCACCGCGTCGCGGTGCAGATACCCGGCGCGCGGACCAAGCCGCGTACTGAAGCCATCGCACAGCATGCGCACCACGCTGTCGAAGGTGGCGCGGCTCAACCCGGCGAATGGCCACGCGCGCCGCACCAGTGCAAACAGCGCATCTTCGTCCCAGTCCTCGCACGCAACTTCGGCCACGATTTGCTGCGCCAATACGTCGACCGGCGCCAACGGAATGCGCAAGGCATCCAGTTCACCACGACGGATGCTGTCCAGCAGCGCGGCGCATTCGACCAACTCGTCGCGGGTCTGCGGAAATAAGCGCGCCTTCGGCGTACCGCCGACCTTGTGCCCGGAACGCCCGGCGCGTTGCAGGAAGGTGGCGATCGATCGCGGCGAACCGAGCTGACAAACCAGATCGACATCGCCGATATCCAGCCCCAACTCCAGCGATGCGGTCGCAACCAAAACGGTCAGGTCGCCAGCCTTGAGCCGTTGTTCGGCCAACATGCGCGTCTCGCGCGACAGACTGCCGTGATGTGCTGCCACGCGCTGCTTGCCGAGCAGATCGCCCAGATGCCGCGCCGCGCGCTCAGCCAGGCGCCGCGTATTGACGAACACCAGCGTGGTGCGATGTTGCTGCGCAAGCGCCGCCACATCGGCGTACACCTGCAGCCATTGGTCGTTGGACATCACCACGCTCAACGGCGTGGGCGGCAACGCCAGCGCTAGATCGCGCGTGCGGGTGTAGCCGATATCGACAATCTCGCACTGCCGCAGCAGGCCGTCTGCGCTGACGCCGACCAGAAACTGCGCCACTGTCTCGATCGGCTTTTGCGTTGCCGACAGCCCTACCCGCGTGATCGGCTGCGCGGCCAGCCGCTGCAAGCGCTCCAGCGTCAGGCTCAGATGGCTGCCGCGTTTGTCCGCAGCCACCGCATGGATTTCATCGACGATCACGGTGCGCACGTGCCGTAGCGCCGTGCGCCCGGATGCCGACCCCAACAGCACATACAACGACTCCGGCGTGGTCACCAGAATATGCGGCGGCGTGCGGCGCGCCTGCGCGCGCTCGCGTTGTGGCGTGTCGCCGGTGCGCACCGCCGTGCGGACCGGCACATCCGGCAAACCATTCGCGACCAGCGCTGCGCGGATGCCTTGCAACGGCGCGTCCAGGTTGAGGTGGATGTCGTTGGACAAGGCCTTCAACGGCGACACGTAAACCACGCGGGTTTCGTCGGGCAATACGCCACCGTTGGCCAGCCCGTCGCGAATCAATACATCGATAGCAGCGAAGAATGCGGTCAGCGTCTTGCCCGAACCGGTTGGCGCGGCCACCAGGGTGTGGCGCCCTGCCTGGATCGCCGGCCACGCCGCAATCTGCGCCGGAGTCGGCGCAGCGAAGGTCTGTGCGAACCAACCTGCGACCACGGGATGAAATTGCTGCAGAACAGAGTGCATGGGCGATACCAGTTGCGAATGACCCGCTCCGGGCAGCGAGCCGCATGAGGTCAAGACGGAAACGTAGCTTTAATGCTGGAATGTTCTCGTGAGGTGGCGCCATTGCCGCGCGGATGCAAGTCGGCATCTACAGCGGGCGGTGAATGGATTCACCGGCATTCACAGGCGTCTCCCGAGCGCCTCACTACGCTCCCTCGCTCCCCAGGCAACCTCGAGAGGGCAGCATCATGAAGGCAAGCGGCAATACCATCCTGGTGACGGGCGGCGGTTCGGGGATCGGGCGGGCACTCGCCCAGCGCTGGCATGCGGCGGGCAATCGCGTGATCGTCGCAGGGCGTCGCCGCACCGCGCTGGAGGGGACCGCAGCGGGTCACGCCGGCATGCAGGTGCGCACGCTGGACATCGACGATGCCGACGCCGTCCAGGCGTTTGCGCGCGAGCTAATAGAGGCCTTTCCCAACCTCAATGTGCTAGTCAACAACGCAGGCACCTACGCCAGCGAAGATCCCCGGCGACAGCGCAGCCTGGCCGACGCCAAACGCATGCTCCTGACCAACGTGCTCGGCCCCATCCGCTTGATCGACGCACTGATCGAGCATCTGCGCGCGCAGCCGGATGCGGCCCTGCTCAATGTCTCCTCGGGCACGGCCTTCGTGCCCTATCCGGCCGCGCCCACCTACAGTGCTAGCAAGGCCGCGCTGCACAGTTACACCGCCGCGCTGCGGCCATTGCTGCAGGGACGGGTGGAAGTGATCGAGATCGTACCGCCGCAGGTACAGACGGAGCTGACGCCCGGCCAGTCGCAAGATCCGAACTCGATGCCGCTCGACGCCTTCGCCGATGAGGTCATGGCGCTACTGCATCCCGACCCCGCGAGCGCCCGCTCGCCTGCCGAAGTCTGCGTCAGCCGGGTTCGCCCGTTCCGTGATGCCGAGCGCAACGGTCAGTTCAACGCGACCCTGGCAACGATGGTTGCGCACCTGCCAGCGGACTGAGCCAACGTTGCCAGGCCTGCGCACAGCGCGCTTGCTGTAACAGCAACCGAACAGCATCCCAGCACCGGGCATCGACCTAAAACGGCAACACAAGAGGCAAGTAGCTGCTGCACGCCACGGCACATCGGGCGCTTGCGGTATCAGCCAGCGCGCCGGACGGCGGCTCCTCGCGCCAGCCGCCAATTCGAGGAACGCTGCACCTCCAGCACGCCCACGCAGCTCCAGGCAGCGCTGCTCGCGCACCATCTGCCCTCAACGCCGCAGCGGCGGAATGCAGATGCGGATCGAAGCCATCGACCGCGTTGCGCTTGTCGGCGAGCAAGGCCGTGGCATTGGCGTCATATGCCTTGGTGCCGGTCTCTGCCGCCCACAAGGCGACGCGTTCGCAACGCTGCGGCGCCAAGACAGCGATTGTCCACCGGGCGCATGCCATGGCACATTGACGACATGCCTAGCCTGATTCTTTTCATGATCGCCGGCGCCGCGCTGTTCGCGTTCTGGAACTCCTCGCGCGCTGCCGCCGAACGTGCCGACATCCTCGGTCGCAATGCCTGCCGCGCGGCCGATGTGCAGTGGCTGGACCAGAGCGTGCATTCCACCAACATCCGCATCTGCAGGATGCCCAACGGCTGGCTCGGCTTCGAACGCACCTTCCGTTTTGAGTATTCCTACGACGGCGCGGATCGGCATAGCGGCAAGCTGGTATTGCGGGGCGATCAACTGATTGCCTTTACCGGCCCGCAGGTCGCCACCGTACGGGCGTTGCACCCGGAGCAAGAGCGGCTGGAGTGACGGGCGATTCGTTGCGTGGGTGATCGCAGCGAACTTAACGTGCTGGTGCTCACACCTGACATCGCCGTAGTCGCAGCGTCACTTAGGCGCACGTCAGGGTGATTGATCGGCCGATCCACTCTGGATCTCTCGATTGGCGACCTGTCTCTACACGCTATTACCGTTGACCGGAGCAGCTAGAGATTCCCGCATCTGGCGCGAGTTTCAGCCCTCGTTACTTCATTCTCCAGACATGGAACTCGGGGGCACGGGTTCGTAACCATTCCCTCTGCCACTCAGCCAGCACAGCTGCTGCTTGCCCTCCTGACGCAGCTGCGCCTGCGCAAACACGCACAACGGATCCAGCAAGTCGGCATCCTTCAACAGACGCGACTTGCCACCGACCTCGATGCTGAGAAAGTGCGCCTCATTCGGCGTATCGGTGTAGCTGCGTGCGAACAGACAGCGCGCGCCATCCACGAAGCGATAGATGTCGTACTCGTAGTCATCGTCGACCGCGCCGGATGCATCCGGCGCGCTGCAATCGATATGGCGAGCGCGCTCTACGTGCACTGAAACCCTCCAATCGCGTGAACTACAGACCGCCGATGCTTGCTGCTCTTATGGCGACCACACGGTAGCAAGCAGCCGCTAAATGGATGCGGACGTGACGCAAGCTCCGCAGCGCACGAGTCGCACATTCCGATTTCAGCTACCGGCCGCAACCGCCTGGCGATTGCGCAGGCGGTTTGTTGTTGCTTCTACTTGACCACGCGCAGATGCGGGCGCTTACCGCCACTCGGTGGTTCGTCCGGCGTTGGCGCACCCGGCGGCGGCGCGCCCGGATCAGGCGGCTCGCTGCTGGTACCGGGAATGTCGTCCGGCAACGCCATGCCCTGCCCGGTTTCGCGCGCATACACCGCCAGCACGGCCGCCATCGGCACCATTACCGGGTGGCTCACGCCACCGAAGCGCGCGGTAAAACTCACGCTCTCGTTGTCGACCTGCAGGCCAACCACCGCGCGTTCGGCGATATTCAACACGACGCGACCGTCCTTGACGGCACTGGCAGGCACCTGCACACCGGGCAGGCCTGCATCTACCAAAACGTGCGGCGTCATGCCGTTGTCGTTGATCCATTCAACCAAGGCCCGCAACAGGTACGGGCGATGGCTGGTCATACGGGGGAAATCTTCGCTCATAGCCTCATTTTACCCGCACACGACCCGCAGCGGCGGCCACGCGATCGGACGTCGGTCTGTTGGCATACAGCCGTCGCATCAGCCCGGCAGATCACGCAGCTTCTTTTCCTGATCGGTCAGGCTGCGGATGAAACCCGGGTTGCGAAAAATGCGGTTGCCGTAATCCTCGATCGCCTTGCCGTCCTTGGGCAGGCTGATCTCCAGCGCGTCCAGTCGCCAGATGATCGGCGCCATCGCGCAATCGGCCAGACTCATTTCCGGGTTGAGGAAGAATTTGCTGGCCTTGAACAACGGCACCGATGCCGTGAGCAGTTCTTTCAGACGCTTGCGGCCGGCCTCAGCCTGGGTCTTGTTGCCGAGCTGGACCGCTTGTACTTGCGGCACCCAATCGTGCTCGATGCGCAGCATCGCCAGGCGCAGACGCGCGCGCGATAGCGGGTCGACCGGCATCAACGGCGGATGCGGGTAGCGCTCGTCCAGGTATTCGCTGACCACCGACGCGGCGTACAGCACCAGGTCGCGTTCGACCAGCGTCGGCACCGAATGATAGGGATTGAGATCGATGAGATCTTCGGGAGGATTTTGTGGGTCGACCGGCACCAGGTCGTAGGTCACCCCTTTCGCCGCCAGGACCAGACGAACCCGGTGGCACAACACGTCGTCGTTGGACGAAAACAAAGTCAAGGTATTCCGCATACGCACACTCGTCGCCATTCAAGGCTCTCCGACGACCGGAATCCGCCGGCCGCATCGGTGCAGCCGGCCCAACGCCGACCGTCACCACGGTCTATCGAGTGTGCAATCACGTCACGCAAAAGCCAAGAGTGATAGGGCTTATTAACGTTCCGATAAGGCGGTTATTGCGCTGTTACACGGAAACTGGGTGACGTGCGGGTGCCACAACGATATTGCAGGCCTCGAAGCTGATGGCTTCAACAGAGGCGCTGCTAGCTTACCGACCCTCACCCCACAACCCCTGTCCCGACGGGAGAGGGGCTACAGGCTCTCCTGGACAGAGAGAGAGCTACGCTCTCCCACAGAAGGAAAAGCTAAGAGGCTCGGCTATGCAACGCTTGGCTATCCCAGCCCCGCAGCGCGTATTCGTCATTGCAACCAATGACGCCATGTGCAGCGTTCAATGCACGTCCTTCCAATATTCCTTCTTCAACAGGTACGCGAGGAAGGTGAGCAGCGCCAGGAACAGCACCACCCACACGCCCATGCTCTGGCGCTTCAATGCGGCCGGTTCGCCAGCGTACTCCAGGAAGTTGGTGATATCGCGCACGGTCTGATCGAACTCCACCGGCGTTTGGCGGCCCGGCTGTCCCAGCTTCAACCCTTCCACAGGTTTATCGCCAGTGGCCTTGTCGGGCGGGCCGAATTGGGCCTGCTGCAAGCCTTGCAAATCCCACAGCGGGTTAGGCATGGATGCGTTTGGGAACAGCTTGTTGTTCCAGCCCAGCGGGCGTGTCTGATCCAGATAGAACGACTTGAGGTAGGTATAGACCCAGTCGGTGCCGCGCACGCGCGCGATCAAAGTCAGATCCGGCGGCGCCTTGCCAAACCACTTGGTCGCCGCATCGTGCGGCATGGTGCCTTCGATGTGTTCGCCAACTTTGGCACCGGTGAAGTTGAGGTTGGTCATGACCTCTTCTTCGCTCAAGCCCAAGTCGCTGGCCATGCGCGAATAACGCAGGTATTTCAGCGAGTGGCAGCCGGAGCAGTAATTCATGAACAGCTGCGCGCCGCGTTGCAGCGAAGCGCGGTCGCTCAGGTCATTGCCTGCATGCTGCACCGCCCGACCTTCGGCCGCCATTGCGCCACCGGCAATCAACAGGCCGCACAGCAAGGCGACCACGCGCGACTTCCATGACGTCACGTTGGAGTTAGTCATGGGTGGTCACCCGTTCCGGAACCGGCTTGGTTTTGTCCAGCCGCGTCCACACCGGCATGGTGATGAAGAAGGCGAAGTAAAGGAAGGTCAGCACGCGCCCGACATAGGTTTCATGCGCGTCGGTACCGGGGCCGGAACCAATCACACCCAGCCACACGAAGCACACCACCAGCACGCCCAATGCCACCTTGGAAATCCAGCCGCGGTAGCGCACCGAGCGCACCTTGGCGCGATCCAGCCAGGGCACCAGGAACAGGATCGCGATGGCCGAGAACATCACCAGTACGCCACCGAGTTTGTTCGGCACCACCCGCAACATCGCGTAGTACGGCGTGTAGTACCACACTGGCTTGATGTGCTCCGGCGTCACCAGCCGGTTGGCCTCGGTGAAGTTGTCGTGCTCCAGGAACAGACCGCCAAATGCCGGCGCAAAAAAGATGATGAAGGCCGCGATCAGCAGCAGGAACCCGACACCGACCAGATCCTTGACCGTGTAATACGGATGGAACGGAATGCCATCGGCCGGCTTGTGCGCATCCCAACGATTGCCTTTGGGACCCTTCTTGATGTCCACGCCGTCTGGATTATTGGAACCCACTTCGTGCAGCGCGCCGATATGCAGCACGATCAACAGCAGCAGCACCAACGGTAGCGCGATCACGTGCAACGCGAAGAAGCGATTGAGCGTGGCATCGCCGGGCAGGTAGTCGCCCATGATCCATTCGGTCAGCCCATTACCGATCACCGGAATGGCGCCGAACAACGAGATGATCACCTTGGCGCCCCAGAACGACATCTGGCCCCACGGCAGCACATAGCCCATGAAGGCTTCGGCCATCAGCACCAGGTAGATCAGCATGCCGAGAATCCACACCAGCTCGCGCGGCTTTTGGTAACTGCCGTACATCAAGCCGCGGAACATGTGCAGGTACACCACGATGAAGAACAGCGAGGCGCCGGTGCTGTGCATGTAGCGGATCAGCCAGCCCCACTCCACGTCGCGCATGATGTATTCGATCGAAGCGAACGCATCGGCGGCGCTGGTCTTGTAGTGCATCGTCAGGAAGATGCCGGTGACGATCTGATTCACCAGCACCACGATGGCCAGCGAGCCAAAGTAGTACCAGAGGTTGAAGTTCTTCGGCGCGTAGTACTCGGTGATGTGCTTGCGGTACATGGGCATCAGCCCGGGCGCGCGCTCGTTGACCCACTCGAAGACGCCGTTGGCGGTACGGACCAGAACATTGCTCATCAGGCAGCCCCCGTGCTTTTGGCCAACGTACCGGCACCATCAGGATCGACGCCGATCACCAAGGTGTTGTCGTCCACGTAATGGTGTGGGGGCACCAGTAGATTGATCGGTGCCGGCACGCCATCGAAGACGCGGCCGGACATGTCGAACCGCGACTTGTGGCAGGGGCAGAAATAACCGCCCTTCCACTGCGGGTCGTAAGGCTCGGGGCGGATCTCGGCGACCATCTCCGGCGAGCAACCCAGATGTGTACACAGCCCGACCAGCACCGAGATGTCGGACTTGATCGAGCGGTATTCCGGGTTTTTCAGCACGTACTCCGGCTGCTGATCCTTGTTCTCGGACTTGGGGTCCTTGAGCCGGTCGTCCAGCGACGGGAGTGCGTCGAGCATGACTTTGGAGCGCTTGACGATCCAGATTGGCTGACCGCGCCATTCAAGGACCATGCGCTGGCCTTCCTGCAAGGCGCTGATGTCGGCGGTCACCGGTGCGCCGGCCAACTTGGCACGTGCACTGGGGTTCCACGACTTCACGAACGGAACTGCGACGAATCCTGCTCCGACCGCACCGACCACGGCCGTTGTCGCGGTTAAAAACCGACGACGCCCGATATCAGCAGGTGCGTTAACCCCATCGTTGGCCATCCGGCTCTCCGATCTTGATTAGGTAGCGTGAGGCTGCCAACGGCTGGCGGGGGGTCCAGCCGCGATGAATCGACCGCAGTGTAGCGGAACGCTTAATGCACAGACAATGCAATGTACGCAGTCAGCCACATACGATGCAACGGCCGATGCAGAGGAGCGCCGATCATGTGGATCGCAGAGCACGTGGAAGGTGTGTTCGGCTGTGACGTAGTGCCGTACGTCACCCGCGATAGCAATGCGTGCGTGCTGTGGCCCGTAGACATGGTGCAAGCGCAGCAAATACGATCGCCCACAATTCGCCGCGAGTATTGCAACGGACATCGCCAATACGAAAGCAATCTGCCCGCCGCACTTTGCCCAGCGCTCTGACGAACATCACCATATAGTGTGGCTGCGAACGTAACCAGCAATCGTCGGGCAGCCCTGGATTCCGCAGGGGCGAGGTGCATGCGACGTGCAAGACCCGAGCACCAGCCGCGCTCGCCTGCTAGCCGGCCGCACCGTCGTTCGTTGCCGCGTCAGTTAGCCGCAGTCGCCTGGCCACGATAGCGGCCGGCCAATACACCCACACGTTGCACGTAACGCTGGGTCTCGCTATATGGTGGCACGCCGCCATAACGGTCCACCGCGCCCTCGCCCGCGTTGTAGCCGGCAGCAGCCAGGGTAAGGTCGCCATTGAAGCGTTTCAGCAGCCAGGACAGATACTGCACGCCGCCGCGAATATTTTGCGTTGCATCATAGGCGTCGCTGACACCGAAGCGGCGTGCGGTACCCGGCATCAACTGCATCAGGCCTTGTGCGCCAGCGCGACTGAGCGCAAGCGGGTTGTAGGCCGATTCGGCGTGGATGATGGCGCGCACAATCGATTCCTCTACCCCAAACTCGTGCGCCGCCGCTGCGATTTCCTGCTGATAGGCGTTGGTGTTGAGGCGGATCGCACCGAAGTTGACGCCAGGCTTGGCACCGCAGGCGTAGCAGGTTTCGATAAAACTGTAATGGATGGTGCGCAGGCCTTCGATGCTAGCGACCTGGCGCGGACGGGTGCTGGTGTAGTGGCGCACACCGTCCTTCATATAGGAGTACACCTGCCCGCTGACCACCCTGCGTGGGTTGACCGCTGCTGCCGCTGGCGGGGGCACCACCAAGGTGGCCGACGCCGGCAACGCACGCGGCGCCAGCGTCGAAGCGACCTCGGCAGCACGGCGTGGCGAGTGGCTGACCGGCTGGCTGATGATAGTGGCCGGCGCGCCGCTGTCGATAGTGGCCATGCTGCGCGCAGGGCTGGCGGACATGCCCGCTGCCGCTGGCACGGACGGTGGCAAACGACGGACAGAGCGATCCGGCGTGTAGCTGCTGATGACGCTGCAAGTAGCGCCACTCTGACGCTTGCTCAGATAGCTGGTGATGCCGTCGCCGCTGACGCACTTGTACAGCGTGCCGGCGCTGACCGGCGCAGCCGACAACGTGACAAGCAGTAGCCCCAGCAATCTTGACTTCCCCTTCATGCGGCGCAGTGTCCCAGCTTGCCCAGGGCTTGCCAAGTGGCGGCCAGCCTACTGCGGCAGCCGATCCAGTTGCCCGCGCAACGCGTTCAGCGCCTGGGTCAGCGCGGTACGCGCTTCGGCCGGCGCAATCGCGTCGAACGGCAGGTCTAGCAGCAACAGGTTGGCCGCCAGCGCGGGCATGCTCGGCGCACCAAGACCCAGCCAGCAACGCGCAGGGCCATCCGCCTCCAAGGCACCCAACCAAGGCGGGATGCGGGCTGCCAATGTCTCCACAGTCCCGGCCAGGCGGACCCGCGCCCGGCACGGGAACGGCGCCTCGCCAATGGCTTTGCGCAACAGCTGCAGCGGTTCCTCGGGCAATGCGCGGGCGGTGAACCGCGTGCCGGTGGCGACCGCCTGATCGATCCGGTCCACGCGCAGGCTACGCCAGTCCTGACGCTCGCAGTCCCAGACCAGCAGATACCAGCGCCGCCCGTAGTTCACCAGCAGCGCCGGCTCGACGTTGCGGGTGAAGGCCGCGCCGGAATGGCGCCGATAGTCCAGCCGCAAAGTGACCCGGTCGCGGCAGGCAGCGGCAAGCTGTGCGAGCAAGGCCGCATCGACCAGCGGTTCCGTTTCGGCGGCCGGCATGCTGGCCATGGCGGCATGCGCGGCACTGGCACGCTGGCCGCTGCGCGGCAGCAGCGGGTCCAGTTTGGCCATTACGCGTGCGGCCGCGGCATCCATGCCGCGCACGGCCGGTGCGGCGGCGCGCAAGGCAACCGCCACCGTCAGCGCCTCGTCTTCTTCAAATAGCAGTGGTAACGCCGCCGCGCCCTGCCCCAGACGGTAACCACCGCCGCTGCCAGGCGCGGCGCGCACCGGGTAACCCAATTCGCGCAGGCGCTCGATATCGCGCCGCAGACTGCGCGGATGAATGTCCAAGCGCTCTGCCAGAGCCACGCCAGACCAGCTGCGGCCACCTTGCAGCAGGGAAAGCAGACGCAACAGACGGGCAGCGGTAGAAGCCATCGCGCCACCGTATTGCGGACAAAAACTGTCCGCAAGCGCCCCGTAAGATCGGCACATCAGCCATGACCCGCTTCGTCACCGCAGTCAGCCTGGAGACCGCAATGCCCGACGACCGCCATATCACCCTCTTCCATAATCCCCGCTCCCGCTCGCGTGGCGTGCTGGTGCTGCTGGAAGAACTGGACGCGACCTACAGCGTGCACCCCATCGATCTGGCAAAGGAGCAACAGCGCACGCCGGAATTCCTTGCCATCAACCCCATGGGCAAGATCCCGACCATTGTTCATAGCAGCAGCGTGGTCACCGAACAGGGCGCCATCTACCAATATCTGGCAGAGCTCTACCCGGAAGCCGGTTTGTCGCCCGCGCCGGGCGATGCCGACCGTGGTGCCTACCTGCGCTGGTTGGCGTTCTATGGCTCGGCCTTCGAGCCGGCGATCATGGATCTTGTGCTCAAGCGTGACGCGCCGCCGCGCTCGCTCTCGCCCTACGCCAGCGCCGACACCGTGCTGGCGGTGGTTGATGCGCAGCTGGCAAAGGGCGATTACGTGCTGGGCTGTCGCTGCAGTGCGGCCGATGTGCTGTGGGGTGGCGCGCTGGCGTGGATGGTGGAATTTGGCCTGATCGACCCGCCCGCACCCACCCGCGCCTACATCGCCCGGATGGCTGCACGCCCGGCAGTGGCGCGCGCCCAGGCGGTCGATGCCCCCGCCGGGGCGGACGCTGCTGGCGCAAGCGGGTAAACTGGGCGGCTATCTTCTACCCGTCTGGAATAAGCGCCATGCCCGGGACATCCGTTTCCGACCTGTCCACGGCCACCGCCGTGGATGCACCCGCCCTGTTGCCATTGCCCGTGGCGCGCCCGTCCGCGCCTGCCGTGGTGCGCGGCAAGCTCTATATAAAGACCCACGGATGCCAGATGAACGAGTACGACTCGGCCAAGATGGCCGACGTACTCGCTGCTTCCGAAGGCCTGGAGCTGACCGATAACCCGGAAGATGCGGACGTGGTGTTGGTCAACACCTGCTCCATCCGCGAAAAGGCGCAGGAAAAGGTCTTCAGCCAGTTGGGGCGCTGGAAGGCACTGAAGGCCGGCGGCAAGCCGGTGATCATCGGCGTTGGTGGCTGCGTGGCCTCGCAGGAAGGCGAAGCCATCGTCAAGCGTGCGCCCTACGTAGACCTGGTGTTCGGCCCGCAGACTTTGCACCGGTTGCCGGAGCTGATCCGTGCCCGGCGCGAATCGGGCAAGTCGCAGGTGGACATCAGCTTCCCGGAGATCGAGAAGTTCGATCGCCTGCCCGAGCCGCGGGCCGATGGCCCGTCGGCGTTCGTGTCGATCATGGAGGGCTGCTCCAAATACTGCTCGTTCTGCGTGGTGCCCTACACCCGTGGCGAAGAAGTCAGCCGGCCGTTCGAAGACGTGCTGGTGGAAGTGGCGCAATTGGCAGCGCAAGGCGTGCGCGAGATCAACCTGCTCGGCCAGAACGTCAATGCGTATCGCGGTGCGTACGGCGCCGATGCCGGCGACGCCGCGCAGTACGCCGATCTGGGCTTGTTGATTCGCACCATTGCGCAAATCGACGGCATCGGCCGGATCCGTTTCACTACTTCGCACCCGCTGGAGTTTTCCGATTCGCTGGTGGATGCGTACCGCGATGTGCCGCAGCTGGCCAACTATCTGCATCTGCCGGTGCAAGCAGGCAGCGACCGCATTCTGTCGGCGATGAAGCGTGGCTACACCGCGCTGGAATTCAAATCCAAGATCCGCAAGCTGCGTGCGGTGCGCCCGGATATTTCGATCAGTTCGGATTTCATCGTCGGCTTTCCCGGCGAAACCGAAGCGGACTTCGAAAAGACCATGAAACTGATTGAAGACGTGGGCTTCGACCAGAGCTTTTCGTTCGTGTATTCGCGTCGCCCCGGCACCCCGGCATCGGACCTACAGGACGACACGCCGGAAGCGGTGAAGCAGGCGCGTCTTGCGCGTCTGCAAGCGCACATCAGCGCGCATGCGGCAAGCATTTCGCAATCGATGGTGGGCAGCGTGCAACGCGTGCTGGTGGAAGGCCCCTCGCGGCGCGACCCGAACGAATTGACCGGCAAGAGCGAGAACATGCGCCCGGTGAATTTCCCGGGCAACCCGCGTTTGATTGGGCAGTTCGTGGACGTGTTGATCACCGAGGCGATGAGCAATTCGCTGCGTGGGCGCATCCAATTGGACGACAGCGCGCGGTGATGGCGCGTGGGTGCTGCGCAATGCCGCGCCCCTTCAAGCAGCGCAACGACGCGCCGAAGCGTGTCGGGCGCAATGGTCAAAATTTCACCACCCATCTGCAGCGCCTTGCAGCGTAAGGCCTCGCTGCACTTACCCACAGGCTTTGCCGAATTCGATCCACATCCTGTGTGGACAACCCAGTCGGCACTGGCGTTTTTTCACCACCGGCCCCGCAGACCCTGTGCCAGTAAGCGCGACGACTTTTATCCACAGGTTAGTGATGCGTGACTCCACAGCGCTTGTGGAAAACCTGCGCGCTTCTGCAGACGGCTGCATGTCCGCAGTACCGCGCAGCCCGGTGTGTTGGTGGGATCACATGCCGCGCGCTACCCTTTTGATCCCGCCCTGCCGACGCGCACCTGCGTGCGCTGTCCGATCTAATCATGAACGCATCAGCACACCGCGACTTCACCCTGGAACCCGACGATACCGAGCGGCTGGCCAATCTGGCCGGCCCGTTCGATGCGCATCTGCGCCAGATCGAACTCAAGCTTGGCGTCGAGATCGCCAACCGCGGCAACATCTTCCGGGTCACTGGACCGGAGCCGGCCATCACCGCCACGCAGTCGCTGTTGACCGCGTTATACCAAGAAGCCGCTGCCACCACCTTCGACACCCACGCGATCCATCTGCGGCTCAACGACGCGTGCTCGACCAGGTGGTCGAGCACGCGTATCAGGCCCAGGATGTCGCCATCAAGGTCAAGCGCGGCACCGTGCGTGGCCGGGGTGCTAACCAAGCCAAATACCTGCATGCGATTGCCACGCACGACATCAATTTTGGTATCGGCCCGGCCGGTACCGGCAAGACCTTCCTGGCGGTAGCGTGCGCGGTCGAGGCGCTCAACGAATCGCGTGTGCAGCGCTTGATCCTGGTGCGCCCGGCAGTGGAAGCCGGTGAGAAGCTAGGCTTTTTGCCAGGCGATCTCAGCCAGAAGGTCGACCCGTACCTGCGCCCACTCTATGACGCGCTGTACGAAATGCTGGGCGTGGAAAAAGTGGTCAAGCTGCTGGAGCGCAACGTCATCGAAATTGCGCCGCTGGCGTACATGCGCGGCCGCACGCTAAACGATGCGTACGTGATTCTGGACGAGGCGCAAAACACCACCATTGAGCAGATGAAGATGTTCCTGACCCGCCTGGGCTTCGGCTCCACGGCGGTGGTGACCGGCGACCTCACCCAGATCGATCTGCCCAAGCACGTCAAATCCGGCCTGCGCGATGCGATCGAAGTTCTGCGCGAAGTGGAAGGCACCAGTTTCACGTTTTTCGAAGCACGCGACGTTGTGCGTCATCCCTTGGTGCAGCGCATTGTGACTGCCTATGACAAGCGTGATCAGCAGGAAAACGCGACCAAGGGCAACGCTGAGTGAGCCCTCGCATTGCCAGTCTGGTGTTGGCAAGCGGACTGGCAGCCGTGGGGGCAATCGACGCGACCGAAGCGCCACGTCCTTCTGGCATTTCGATCGTGGATCGCGATGTGATTCCGGCAACCCAGGTCACGCCACCGTGCGTTTCGCTGGCCGCCGCGCAGACCAGCGTCAGCATTCCGACTGCGTATCTGGAAGACCTGGCAAATCAGGCGCAGGGCGACATGCAGAACAGTAATGATCCTGCGCGAGTCGCGTACTGGAAGGGCCGCAGCGCGCGCTGGCTACTGGACCTGGCGGGAACAGTGCGCGATGCAAAGGGCTGTGACAGCTCGCCGATCGCGCACGCGCATCGCTCGAGCCAACGGCTGGCCGTCACCCTGTTGGAAAGCGGTATTGCGGCCGTCTGGGTGCACGATCAGCCCGGGTTTGTTTCAAGGTTGCGGGCGCGGGACTACAATCGCGATTGCGCGCGCGGTCCGCTCGGCAGTTCCGTTACCGCGTGGCCAACGGGCCCGCGGTGATGCTGCTGGTCACCTGCATGCGTTGACCCTTTAGCTCAGGAAGCCTTTGCCATGACCCGTGGACCTGTCCGCCTCGACGTTGCCGTCAGTTACGCGCTGCCGCGCGCCGGCTTGCCGTCGGCGGTGAGCTTTCGCAAGTGGGTGGCCGCTGCGCTGAAGGGACGCATCCGCGAGGCCGACCTGGCAGTGCGCGTGGTCGACGAGAAGGAAGGCTGCTCGCTCAATCATCATTACCGCGGCAAGGACTACGCCACCAACGTGCTGAGCTTCCCCGCCGAGCTGCCGAAAGGTCTGCC
Source organism: Xanthomonas vasicola pv. musacearum NCPPB 4379 (assembly GCF_000277895.2). NCBI lineage: Bacteria > Pseudomonadati > Pseudomonadota > Gammaproteobacteria > Lysobacterales > Lysobacteraceae > Xanthomonas > Xanthomonas vasicola. Next base: position 2,655,059 of record NZ_CP034655.1, read on the forward strand.
CCAGGGCATCAAGATGCCGCTGCTGGGCGATTTGGTGATCTGCGCACCGGTGGTAGCACGTGAGGCCGCCGAGCAAGGCAAATCGCTGGCCGCACACTACGCGCACCTCACCGTGCACGGCACCTTGCATTTGCTCGGCTGGGATCACGAAGACGACAAGGAGGCCGACGCGATGGAGCAACTCGAACGCGAGATCCTGGCCGACCTCGGCATCGACGATCCGTACGCGGGAGAGCCGTGATGCGTCGTTGCATTGCCGGTGCCCTGCTACTGCTGAACGTCCCCGGCGCATGGGCACAAACTGCGCCGGTGCGGCCGGACCTGCCGGCGTTGATCGAATGCCGCCAGCGCATCGGCGACTTCAGCGCGCTGGCGCCGGTGCTGGCCGACCCGCTCAAAGCAGTCGCATTAGGCTGGACGCCGCTGGATCAATCCAACCTGTTCATGACCGAATACACGCTCAACACGCCGATCAGCGTGTTCGGCCACAGCACCACCCACATCGCGTTTTCCGGTGCCAGCGTCATGGCGATCCTGGACCTGCCCGACCCGCGCCCGCTCGCCAAGCAATTGAACCTGGAACTGGGCGTGGATAACGCCGAGAAGGTGATGTACGGGCGTGAGCTGGTCAGCGAAGACACCACCAACCCCAAGACCGGCGAGGCGATGATCGAATCGGTCGTGCTGAGCGTGACCAACGTCAAATCGCATCCCGGCAAGACCGTGGTTGGCTGCGGCTACAGCCTGGATCTGCCCTAAGAGCCGCCAACAAAACGATTGCGCCGCCGTGCGGGCGCGGCCGGCGCGCGGATTCGGCATGTACCACTCGTACACTGCGGTTCCGAGCGCGGCGTGCACACCGGTCTGACGACCGCTCGCTATGGTTTTGTTAGCCGACCTGAGCCTCACCAGGCAACGGCGCATCCACAGCGCCTTGCCGGCTTCCTGCTAGACTGACGGCTAACGCCTGGTTTGCCGGGTGCCCTTCCCCGTCACGATGTCCGAAGACGACAGTAGCCAATCCCCCGAAACACCGGAAAAACGCCGTAGCTGGCTCGAGCGCCTCAGCGCTGCCTTCTCTGGCGAACCCCACACCCGCGACGAACTCGTCGCCTTGCTGCGGACCGCCGAACAGGACGGTCTTATCGCCGCAGACACCTTGCGCATGATGGAAGGCGCGATTTCCGTGTCCGAGCTCACCGTGGGCGATGTAATGATCTCGCGCTCGCAGATGGTCTCGCTGCCAGTGGAAGCGCGTTTTATCGACCTGATGAAGCAGGTGGTCGAATCCGGCCATTCGCGCTTCCCGGTCCACGGCGAGAACAAGGACGAAGTGCTCGGCATCCTGCTGGCCAAGGACCTGCTGCGCGGCGTTGTGGCCGACAACGGCCCTGGCAATGTGCGCGAATTGCTGCGCCCGGCGGTGCTGATCCCCGAATCCAAGAAGCTCAACGTCTTGCTCAAGGAATTTCGCCTCTCGCGCAATCACATGGCGATCGTGGTGGACGAGTACGGCGGTGTCGCCGGGCTGGTCACCATCGAGGACGTGCTGGAGCAGATCGTCGGCGAGATCGACGACGAGCACGACGATGCCGAAGAAGAGAAGTCGCTCATCGCGATCCAGGCCGATGGACGCTATGTGGTCGATGCGTTGACGCCGATCGAAGACTTCAACGAGCGCTTCGGTGCCGAGTTCCCCGACGACGAATACGACACCGTCGGCGGGCTGGTCACCGATGCGATCGGGCATCTGCCTGAAACCGGCGAAGAGCTGACGCTGGGGCGGTTTGCGTTTCGGGTGGCCAAGGCCGATGCGCGGCGCGTGCATGCCTTCCACGTCACCATTCTGCCGCCCGACCCGCAGGACGACGCTTGAACCTGTCGCATGGCATGACCGTTGCAGCGCGCGTGCGCTGCAGCGCCCGGCGTTGGGCTGCATGCTGGCTGCTGGTATTGCTGGCGCTGTTAGTGACGCCGGCTACTTTCGCGCAAGCGCCCGCGCCGGACGCCGCTACTGCCTCCCAATCGGCGCCACGCGTCGGCGTGGTGACCATGCAACCTGGCGAAGTGTTCTTCGAGCGCTTCGGCCACGATGCCATTGTGGTGGTCGACCCGCGCACGCAACAGGCCACCTCCTACAATTTCGGCTTCTTCGACCCGAGCGAGCCGGATTTCGTGCCGCGTTTTGCGCGCGGCGAAATGATGTACTACCTGGTCGCGCTGCCGCTGGAAGAAGACCTGTCGCAATATCGCGACGCTGGCCGCGGTGTCAGCATTCAGTGGCTGGATCTGCCGCCCGACCAGGCACGGGCGCTGGCCGACGGTCTTGCGGTGCGTAGCCAGCCGGAAAACGCGCGCTACCACTACGATTACTTCATGGCCAACTGCGCCACCATGGTCCGCGACACCCTGGACCGTGCGATGGGCGGCGCGCTCAAATCGCAACTGGCCGGCCGCTCGCGTGGCAACACCTTCCGCAGCGAAGCGATTCGCCTGGCCTCGCCTGCCCCATGGATGTGGCTGGGCTTCGACCTGGGCCTGGGGCCGTACGCAGACCGTCCGTTGTCGCGTTGGGAAGAAGCCTTCGTGCCGATGCGGCTGGCTGACAGCCTGACCCAGGTGCACAACAGTGCCGGTCGCCCGTTGGTGCAATCCACGCAGGTGTTGCTGCCGCATCGCATCGCGCCGGAGCCAGCCGAAGAGCAGCGACACTGGTGGCCTTGGCTGTTGACCGGGCTCATCGTCGCCGCAGGTGTGCTGGCCTTGGGTCGCAGGCAGCGCCTGCTGGCCGGACTGGCGTTACCGCTGTGGCTGTTCTGCGCCATCGGCGGCGGGCTGTTGGTGTATCTGTGGGGATTCACCGCGCATCAATCGGCATGGGCCAACCGCAATCTATTGCTGGTCAACCCGCTATGTGTCTTGCTGTGGTTCGGTGGCATCCGGCTGCAGTTGGGCCATAGGCCGGGCCGCTGGTTCACCGTGCTGTCCTGGGTGGTTGCGGCAGGTGCGCTGGTGGCGTTGCTGATTCACTGGCTGTCGTTCCAGGCGCAGGACAACCTGCAATGGGTCATGCTGCTGTTGCCGATCCACACCGCGCTCGCAATTGCCCTGCGGCCGCGTGACCTGCCCGTCCGCACGCGCTGACTTTAATGATGCGCCCATGAACAATCACGGCCATCACCCCGATAATCCGTCCTGCGTCATCACCTGCGCCTACTACGACGGTGACGGCAAGCGCCACGACATCAGCCTGGAACAGATCAGCGATGTGCTGCAGCGCCCGGATGGCTTCGTCTGGGTGGGTCTGTACGAACCGCAGGAATCGGTGCTGCACAAGTTGCAGGACGAATTCGGCCTGCACGATCTGGCGATCGAAGATGCACTCAAAGCGCATCAGCGACCCAAGGCCGAGAGTTACGGCAATTCCTTGTTCGTGGTGGTCAATACCGCGCAGTTGGTCAACGAGCGCATCCGCTATGGCGAGACGCATGCGTTCCTGGGTAAACGCTTTCTGCTGACCGTGCGCCACGGCGCATCGCTGTCGTACGCGCCGGTGCGTCATCGCGTTGAACGCGAGCCGGCGATGCTGCACATGGGCCCGTCGTTCGGCCTATACGGCGTGCTCGATTTCGTGGTCGACAATTACCTGCCGATCATGGACGAGTTCCGCGACACGCTGGAACGCCTGGAAAAAGACATTTTCGCCGATGACTACAAGCGCGAAACGGTGGTGCGCCTGTATGAGCTCAAGCGCGAACTCAACAAGATGCGGTTGGTGGTTGCGCCGCTGCAGGATGTGCTCTCGCACCTCAAGCGCAACCCTGGCTCACTGATCCACAAAGAAGTGGGCATCTACCTGCGCGACGTGCTTGATCACGCCGTGCGCACCAGCGACGCCATCGACACCTTGCGCGAAATGCTGGGCACTGCGCTGAGCGTCAACCTTTCCATGGTCACGCTCGCCCAGGGCGAGACCGTCAAACGCCTGGGTGCCTGGGCCGCCCTGCTGGCCGCCCCGACCCTGATCACCAGTTGGTACGGCATGAACTTCACCCACATGCCAGAGCTCGACGCCCGCTACGCCTACCCACTGCTGGTCGCCGGCATCGTGGGCTCGTGCCTGGTGTTGTATCGCCTGTTCAAGCGCGCTCGGTGGCTTTAGGGCCGCGGTGCGGCCCGAGATTCGAGATCGGGCATTCGGGATTGGTTTGAGCAGTTGAGCAGTTGGCTGGTTGTTGATTTTCAACCTGGGCCAGGATGCTCGTAAGTCGCGATCGTCTGCTCTTACGAATCCCCAATTCCGAATCCCAAATCCCCGCCGTCAAGCCACATAAATCGTCTTGATGTTCATGAACTCGTGGATGCCGTGATCGGCCAGTTCGCGGCCGAAGCCGGAACGTTTTATGCCGCCGAAGGGCAAGCGTACATCGCTCTTGACCACTGAATTGACAAATGCCGCGCCGCACTGCAACTGCTGCGCCACGCGTTCGCCGCGCTTGGCATCTGCGCTCCACACGCTGCCGCCCAGACCGAAGGTGGTGTCGTTGGCGACGCGCACCGCTTCTGCTTCATCCGCAACCCGAATGATCGAGGCGACCGGGCCGAACAATTCTTCGTCGTAGGCCGGCATGCCGGGGGCGACATTGTCGAGGATAGTTGTCGGATAACCGGCATGCGAGCCGGCTATGGGTTCGCCGCCCAGCAAGACCTTGGCGCCCTTTTCCACGCTGGCCTGCACCTGCTTGTGCAATTCGTCGCGCAGATCGGCACGTGCCATCGGCGCCAGCGTGGTGCTCTCTTGCTGCGGGTCACCGAGGACACGCTTGGCTGCGGCGGCGACGAAGCGCTCGATGAACTGGTCGGCGATCGCATCCACCACGATGAAACGCTTGGCGGCGATGCAGGTTTGGCCGCTGTTGTCGAAGCGCGACTGCACGGCCGATTGCACGGTGTGCGCCAGATCGGCGTCTTCCAGCACCACGAACGCGTCGCTACCGCCGAGCTCCATCACGCACTTCTTGAGTTGGTCGCCTGCATTGGCGGCCAGCGAGCGACCGGCGCGTTCGCTGCCGGTCAATGTCACCGCGGCAATGCGGTCATCGCGCAGTACATCGGCAGCCTGGTCGTTATCGATATGCAGTACATCGAATACCCCCGGCGGAATGCCGGCGGCGTCGAGCAACTCCTTCATGGCATCGGCGCAGCGCGGCACATTGCTGGCGTGCTTGAGCAGCGACACGTTGCCGGCCATCAGGCTGGGTGCCAGAAACCGGAAGGCCTGCCACAACGGAAAATTCCACGGCATCACTGCGAACACGCAGCCCAGTGGTTCATAGCGCACGTAGCTGGATTGCGCTTCGGTGGGAATGTTGTGCGGCGCCAGATATTCGGCGGCGTGTTCGGCGTAATACGTGCAAGCCTGAGCGCACTTGTCGATCTCGGCCAGCGCCTCGCGGCGCAGCTTGCCCATCTCGGCAGTCATGATGCGCTGCAGGTCTTCGCGTTGCTTGGTCAGCTCTTCGCCGACGCGCCGCAGCAACGCGCCACGCTCGCCCAGCGGCAACGCAGCCCAGGCAGGAAATGCCTTGGCGGAGGCGGCCAGGCGCGCTTCGATAGCAGCGGCGTCAAGCGTCTGCTGGGTGTGCTCGACCTGGCCATTGGCCGGGTTGACGGTGTCGTAGGACATGGCGTTCTCCAATAGCAAGGCCGCCATGCTAGTCGCCGGAAAGTTGTAGCCGCGTCACAACCGCCTGAAACTGCTGCAACAGTGTGTTTGCGTGCACGTGTTCGCTAACCACACCTTGGTACGCGTGGAGATCAGCTTGGTCTGGGTGTGCGAGAGAAAAACAGGCAGCAAGGCATCGCATGTCTCCTGACCTTAAGACTGACCTCCTGCAACGCTCAACCTTCGCGCTGCAACGCCAGTTGCGCATCGCGCAAACGGCGTTTTTCGCTGCGCGCCAGCAACCACCAGCCGATCACCGCAGCCGCCGAGACCGCCAGCACCATCACCGTGGCAAGGGCGTTGATCTTGGGGCTGATGCCCAGGCGCACCGACGAGAACACCTTGATCGGCAAGGTGGTGGAATTGGGCCCGGCCAGGAAACTGGCGATCACCACATCGTCCAGCGACAGCGTAAAAGCCAGCAGCCAGCCCGATGCCAAGGCCGGCGCGATGATCGGCAAGGTGATCAGGAAAAATACCTTTAACGGTGTGGCGCCGAGATCCATCGCCGCTTCTTCCAGCGAGCGGTCCAGTTCCTGCAGCCGCGAGGAAATCACCACCGTGACGAATGAGACGGTGAAGGTGACATGCGCCAGCCAGATCGCCACCGCGCCGCGCGGCGCCATACCGAGCACGCCGCCCATCGACACCAGCAATAGCAGGATCGACAAACCGATGATCACCTCGGGCATCACCAACGGCGCGGTGATCAGTGCGCCAAACAGGGTTTTGCCGGGGAAACGCCGCATGCGCACCATCGCCATCGCGGCCATCGTGCCCAGCACCGTCGATGCGCAGGCCGTCCAGAACGCGACCTCCAGACTGACCCAGGCGGCGTCCAGCAATTGCCGGTCACGCAGCAATTCGCCATACCACTTGGTCGAAAACCCGCCCCACACCGTTGCCAGGCGCGAGGCGTTGAACGAATACACCATCAACAACAGGATCGGCAGGTACAGGAAGCCGAAACCCAGCGCGAGCACGCTGCCGCCGAGCAGGCGCCCACCGCGCGAAGCGCGCATCATGTCAGCCGCCCTTCGAGCTCACGCTGCTGGTAGCGGTGGAAGATCACGATCGGCAGCAACAGCAGCAACAGCATCACCGTGGCCACGGCCGCTGCCACCGGCCAGTCGCGGTTATTGAAGAACTCGCCCCACAGCACGCGCCCGATCATCAGGGTGTTCGGCCCGCCCAGCATTTCCGGGATGACGAACTCGCCCACCGCCGGAATCATCACCAGCATGCAGCCGGCCACGATGCCGTTGCGCGATAGGGGCAAGGTGATGCGCGCGAACGCCTGCCATGGCCGCGCCCCCAGGTCGTAGGCCGCTTCGAGCAGGCGCTGATCGTGCTTGACCAGGTTGGCGTACAGCGGCAACACCATGAACGGCAGATAGCAGTACACGATGCCGATATAGGCGGCGATCGGCGTGTACAACAACTGCAACGGCTGCTTGATCACACCCAGCGCCAACAGCACCTGATTGAGCACGCCATTGCCATCGAGAATGCCGATCCACGCGTACACGCGGATCAAAAACGAGGTCCACGACGGCAGCACCACCAGCATCATCGCCACGTTGCGTGTGGCCAGCGGCAGGCGCGCGATCACATACGCCATCGGATAACCGATCAACAACGCAAGCGCCGTGGAAATGGCCGCGATCTTGATCGAACTCAGGTACGCAGCCACGTACTGGCTGTCGCGCAGCAAGGCCAGATAGTTGCCCAGATGCAGTTTGAGGCTCACCGCACCGTCGGCAGCAACCGCCAATAGCGGCGTATACGGCGGCATCGCGGTGGCGCGCTCGGCGAAGGAAATCTTCAGCACGATCAAAAACGGAATCGCGAAGAACACCAGCAGCCATAGATACGATGCGGCGATCACGCCCCAGCGCGCGCCCGGCAACCCACGGCTAAGAGTGGCTAGCAGAACGTAGCGAGCAGCCGCCAGGGGGGCGCGGACGGCGCGCAGGAACCGCAGTGTACGAGTGGTACATGAGGATTCCGAGCACCGGCCGCGCCCCCCTGGCGGCTGCGCAGTAGTTTTGCTGGCCGCTCTCATGCGGTGAGCACCACGCCGTCGTCTTCGCCCCACCCGACCCACACGGTGTCGCCCCAGGTCAGCGCTTCGCTGGCCCAGCGCTGGCGATTGGCGAAATTGGCCATCAGCTTGACCCCGCTGGGCAAGCGCACGTGGTAGACCGAGTGGCTGCCGAAATAGGCGATGTCTTCGATCACGCCCTGGGCCTTGTTGCAGGCCTGGGCCGGCTCGTCCTTGCCGATGGCGAGCTTTTCCGGGCGCAGCGCGAACGCCACTGCCTGCCCTTCGAAGCCGGTGATGCCGTGGCCGATGCGGATGCAGGCATCGAACGCCGGCGTTTTCAAGGTGACGTACTCGGGCGCGTCGTCGGCGATGAGCGCATCGATCAGATTGACCGAGCCGATGAACTCGGCCGCAAACCGGTTGGCCGGCTGCTCGTAGATTTCATCGGGCGTGCCCACCTGCTGGATCCAGCCCTGGTCCATCAGCGCGATCCGGGTGGCCATGGTCATGGCCTCTTCCTGATCGTGGGTGACCATGACGCAGGTCACGCCGGAGGTTTCGATGATGTTGACCAGTTCCAGCTGCATCTGCGAGCGCAGTTTTTTATCCAGCGCACCCATCGGTTCGTCCAGCAACAGCAGCTTGGGGCGCTTGGCCAGCGAGCGCGCCAGGGCCACGCGTTGCTGCTGCCCGCCGGAGAGCTGGTGCGGCTTGCGCTTGGCCAGCGCGCCAAGCTGCACCAGTTCGAGCATCTCGCCGACGCGGCTGGCGATCGCAGCCTTGGGCAAGCCTTCCTGCTTCAACCCGAAGGCGATGTTCTGCTCCACACTCATATGCGGAAACAGCGCGTACGACTGGAACATCATGTTGATCGGGCGCTCGTACGGCGGCAGTGCGTCGATCGGTTGACCATCCAGGACAATGCGCCCCTTGGTCGGCCGCTCGAACCCGGCAAGGCAGCGCAGCAGCGTGGATTTGCCGCTACCGGAACCACCGAGCAACGCGAAGATCTCGCCCTTGCGAATCTGCAGGCTGACCTCGTCGACCGCAACGAAGCCGTCGAACTCCTTGCGGACCGCGTCGATGCTCAGGTAGCCGCCGTCGCCAGCGGTGAGGTGGGGCTGCGGGGTGGCCTCGGGGGATGCCATTGAACCTCTCGATTGCGCATTGCATGCGCCACAACGGCCAATGCCGACCATGATGGCAAAACCCGGACGCGGCCGCGCATGGGCTGCCGCGTCACAGATTGCCCTGGCTGCTCTCAGCGCGCGTCCTGCGCCGGTGCGCTCCAGCCCAGCCCCAGACTCTTCTGCAGGGCCACGTAATTCACCAGCAACTGCACCTGCGCCTGTGCGGCAGCGTCCTGCGCCGACAACTGCTGGCGCTGCACATCCAGCAGATCGATCGATGAGGTGGCACCGGCATCGCGACGCTGCTGCATCAGCCCGGCCGAGCGCGTGGCCGAGGCTTCGGCCTGGCGTGCGACCACCAGCTGCTTGCGTGCCGAACCGAAGCGCGCCAACGCCGAATTGGCATCCTGCAAGGCAGCCAGCACGGCCCCTTCGTACGCTGCCGTACGCCCCGCATTGCCGGCACGCGCCTGCTCCACCTGCGCGCGGGTCTTGCCGAAATCGAAGATCGACCAGCGCAGCATCGGCACCGCCAATGTGGTCAGCGCGTCGGAATTGAAATCGCTCGGCGAGCCGGCGACCCAGCTCAGCCCGCCCAGCAGACTCACCTGCGGGAAGTAGCCGTTGAACGCCTCGCCGATCTGCGCGCTGGAGGCGGCCAGCTCGCGCTCGGCCTTGCGCACGTCCGGGCGCCGGCGGATCAACGCGCCGGCATCGTCCACGCGCACCTGTGTCGGCAGCATCGGCAAGGGCTGCGGCGTGCTGAGCTGGGCATCCAGCGCGCCGGGCTCGCGCCCGACCATCAGGGCCAGCTGGTCCTGCGCTTCCTGCGCCTGCATTTCCAGCGGCAGGCGTTGCGCCTGCTGCTGCTGCACCTGGGTGGCGATCTGCTCGACCTGCAGGTCCGAGGCGGCGCCCTGCCCGCGACGTTGCTGCACCAGCTGCAGCGACTGGCGGATCTTGTCCAGGTTGGTATCGGCAATGGCCAGGCGCGCCTGCAAGCCGCGGTAGTTGAGATAGACCTGCCCGACTTCGGCGGCCAGCTGCACCTGCGCATCGGCCAGCTCGGCTTCGGAGGCCTGTGCCTGCGCCAGCGCGCCTTCGGCGGCGCGACGGCGGCGGCCGAAGAAATCCAGCTCCCAGCTCGCATCGAAGCCGGCGCTGTAGATCTGCGTCTCTTCCAGGTTCAGCGCCTGGTTGCCGGCCGCCGGCGGCTGGCCGGGTTGACCCTGTTGCAGCCCGCCGAGCGTGTCGACAATGGTCTGCGGCGGTTCGGCGTAGGCATACAGCGCGCTGGCGTTGAGCTTGGGCAGGCGCTCGGCGCGGCGTTGCTGTGCCAGCGCGCGATTGGCACGCAGCCGCGCCTGTGCCGCGCGCAGGTTGGGGCTGTCGGCCAAGGCCTGGGTGACCAACTGGGTCAGGAGCGGGTCGTGCAATTCCTCCCACCAATGGTTCAACGGTGCGGCGGCGACCACGTCTGCGCCGCTGGCACGATGCAGGGCGGGTGCCTGCATCGCCGCGTCGGCAACCGCTGGTGGCTTGGTGTAGTTGGGGCCGAGCATGCAGCCGCCAAGCAGCAGCATGCCCAACGCAGCAGCCAGCGGCATGCGGATCAGGCGCATGGAATCAGTGCATTGCAAGGTGCGCCCCCTTGGGTAACGGCTTGAGCAAAAAGGCCAGCGGAATCGTGCAGACCACGATCACGCCAAAGATCCAGAACAGGTCGCTATAGGTCATCACCAGGGCCTGCTGCTGCACGACGCGGGCGAACTGGGCGATCGAGCGGGCTGCCGCCTCGCCGCCGGCACTGCCCTGCATCTGTGCGGTCAGGCCGGCCAGCGCCTCCTGTGCACGGCTGGCGTTGGCGGTGATCGAGCTGCCGATGGTTTCGGTGTGGAAGGTCATGCGGCGCTCCTGAAAGGTGGAGATCAGCGCCAGCCCGACCGAGCCGCCCAGGTTGCGGCCGGCATTGAACAGGCCCGAGGCATCGCCCGCCAGTTCCGGCGGCACCGACGAAATCGCCGCCTGGTTGAGCGACATCATCGCCAACGCCAGGCCGCAGCCCTGCAGGAGCTGCCCGGCGACAAAATGCGTGCCCACGGTGTCGGCAGTCAGCGACAGATTGACGAAGCAGGCAGCGGCAAAGCAGATCAGCCCGGCAATGACCAGGATGCGCACGTCCACCGTTTCCAGCAGCTTGGGCATCATCGGCATCAGCAGCACGGTCGGCAGGCCGGACAGCAGCAGCACGTACCCGGCCTGCTCGGTGTTGTAGCCGGAGATCACCGCCAGGAACTGCGGAATCATGTACATGACGCCGAACAGGATCATGCCCACCGCCATGACCATGATGAAAACCGCGCCGAAGCTGCGCTGCAGCAGCAGCGACAGCCGGATCACCGGAGGGCGCCGCCGGAACTGGCTGATCACCAGGGCGATGAAGCCGCTCAACGCAAGCAGGCTCAGGGTATTGATCTCGCTGGATTCGAACCAGCGCTCGCGCTGGCCTTCTTCCAGCACCACGGTCAGCCCGCCCAGACCCGCGGTCAACCCGTAGATGCCCAGCCAATCGGCGTCGAGCAGGCCTGCCCAGTCGCCCTTTTCGTGCTTGAGGCCGAGCAGCAGCAGCGCAACCAGGCCAACGCAGATCGGCACGTTGATGAAGAACGCGTAGTGCCAGCTGACGTTTTCGGTCAGCCAGCCGCCGAGCAGCGGGCCGATCACCGGGCCCATGATCACGGTCATGCCGAACAAGGCGGTGCCCATGGTCTGCTGGCTGGGCGGCAACCGCGTGGCGACGATGGTCAGCGCGGTCGGAATCAGGGCGCCGCCGGCCAGGCCCTGCCCGACGCGGCCGATGATCATCATCGAAAGCGACGTCGACAGCCCGCACACCACCGAGAACGCGGTGAACATCACCGCGCAGATCAGCAGGAAATTGCGCAGGCCCAGCGTGCGCACGAACCAGCCGGTCAGCGGGATCATGATGATCTCGGCCACCAGGTAGGCGGTGGAAATCCAGGTGCCTTCTGTACCGCTGGCGCCGACCTCGCCCTGGATGGTGGGCAGCGCGGCATTGACGATGGAAATATCCAGCGTCGCCATGAACGAGCCGATGGTGCCGGCCAGCACCGCCAGCCAGGCGCCCGGCTCGGCCTTCTCGCGCTGGGCGCTGCCGCCGGCACGCGGGCCGGTGGCGGCCGCTGCACTCATCGCGCGCGCTCCTGCTCCTGCACGCGGTCGGATTCTTCTTCGGCACGCTGCTTGGCGTCCTTGGCCGAGCGCGTGTCCACGGTGACCTCCACCGACATGCCCGGCACCAGCACCTTGCGCGCCTCTTCACCGGCCAGCACACGGATGCGCACCGGCACACGCTGTACCACCTTGGTGAAATTGCCGGTGGCGTTTTCCGGCGGTAGCAAGGCGAACTGCGAGCCGGTGCCCGGCGACAGGCTCTCGACCTTGCCGTGCAGTTTTACGCCGGACAGCGCATCGACCTCGATCTCGGCCGGCTGGCCGGGACGCATCAGGCCGACCTGGGTTTCCTTGAAATTGGCCACCAGATACAGCGATTCCTGCGGCACGATGGTCATGGTGCGGGTGCCGGCGCCGAGGAACTGGCCCACCTGCACGGTCTTGTCGCCCACCCGGCCGTGGATACGGCTGGTCAGACGGGTGTCTTCCACCGCCACCCGCGCCTGGTCGGCATCGGCGGTGGCCTGTTTCACGCCGGCCTGTGCCTGTTCCAGTTGCGCGCGGCTGGCCTGGATCTGGCTCTCGCCGGCCTTGGCCTGCGCCTGCGCGGCGTCGTACTGCGCGCGTGCGCGTGCCAGATCGTGCTGCAGGCTTTCCTGATGTTCGTGGGTGTCTGCGCCGGAGGCGGCCAACGGCGCGAAGCGCTTCACTTCGGCCTGGGCGAACTTGAGGCTGGCAGCAGCGGCGGTGACCTGGGTGCGCGCCTGCAGCAGCGCCGATTCCTGCGCGGAGACATTGGCGGTGGCGGCGACGATATCGGCCTGGCGTGCGGCAATGGCGGCTTCGGCTTGCTGCAGGGTGGCCTGGTAGGTGCGATCGTCGATCTGCAGCAACGGCTGGCCGGCTTCCACGATCTGGTTGTCGCTCACCAGCACCTCGGTCACGTAGCCGCTGACGCGCGGTGCCACCGCCACCGAATCGGCCTGCAGATAGGCGTTGTTGGTGTCCTGCATGTAGCGGCCCTTGATCAGGTAATAGGCCAGCCACACCACGAGCAGGATCAGCACCAGCACCCCGACCAGGATCAGCGTCCACTTCACCTTGGGGTTCTTCAACGGCGAGGGCTTGGGCGCCTCCTGCTCGTCGCGCGCGCCGGCACCCTGCGCATCCGTGGCCGAAGACTGGCCGTCATTGGACTGATGGTCGTGATTGCTCAAAGGATGCGTCCTGTGTGATTGGCGAGGCACGCCATGCGTCTGCCAGATCAGCGGCTTCAGCGAAGGCGGCGCAACCATACAATATTTGTACCGCCCAGTACAGGTTACGTGACGAGCCGATCGGGTGGCATCTGGACTGATGGTCATCTGAGCAAGCGGCCATCGCTCTAAGCCGCGCGGCGCAATATGTCTGAACTGTTAGAGGTCGATGCTGGACGAGCGCCTCGCTACGCAGTGAAGCGCAGCGCAGCGTTCTATCGCGCACTCCGTACGCGCCAGCTCAACGACCGGTCTTGATCTCGGTCCACAGCCGCGTGTACAGCCTGTCCACGTCCGGGGGGTTGATCGCGTAGGTAAACATCTTGGCGGTCACTTCTGGCGGCGGATAGATGGTGGGGTCGTTACGGATTGCGGCATCCACCAGCGGCGTGGCGGTGCGCACGGGGTTGGCGTAATGGATGAAGTTGGTATTGGCCGCGGCCACGTCCGGCTTCAACAGATAATTGATCAAGGCGTAGGCGTTGTCCGGGTGCTTGGCGTCCTTCGGGATGGCCAACATGTCGAACCACTGCGGCGCGCCTTCCTTCGGAATGGCGTACGCCACCTTGATATTGTTGCCGGCTTCCACTGCGCGGTCGCGCGCTTGGATGATGTCGCCCGACCAGCCCACCGCCAGGCAGGTGTTGCCGTTGGCCAGCGAGGTCACGTACTGGCTGGAGTGGAAGTTCTGCACATACGGGCGAATGGTCTTGATCAGCGCGGCAGCTTTTTCGATCTCGGCCGGCGCGGTGCTGTGCGGATCGAGCCCGAGATAATTGAGCGCGATCGGAATCATGTCCGAGGGCGTGTCCAGAATGGTCACTCCGCAATCCTTGAGCTTGGACAGATTCTCCGGCTTGAACACCAGATCCCAGCTATTGGCAACATCGGTGCTGCCGAAGATCGCTTTGAGTTTGTCGACGTTATAGCCAATACCGGTAGTACCGATCATGTATGGCACGCCATAGGCATTGTTCGGATCCTGCGCTGCAATGCGGCGCATCACGTCCGGATCCAGATTGACCAGATTGGGGATCTTGCTCTTGTCCAGCGGCAGGAAGACGCCAGCCTGAATCTGCCGGCCGAAGAAGTTCAGCGTGGGCACCACGACGTCGTAATCACTACCGCCGGCCAGCAACTTCGTTTCCACCATCTCGTCGCTGTCGAACACGTCATAGGTCACCTTGATGCCGGTGCTCTTTTCGAACGTTGGAATGGTGTCTTCGGCGATGTAATCCGAATAGTTGTAGACGTTAAGCACCTTGGCCTGCGCAGCGGTCTTGCCGGGCGCGCCACTGCCGCCACAGCCGGACAACAGGGTGATGGACAGCGTCAGGGCGAGCAGTCGCAGCGTCATGTGGGTCTCCGGGGCAGCGCGATGTGGGCGGCCGGTGGCGAAGCCGGCCTTGCCCCAGCCTACTCACCGCGCCCGGGTTTGCCCAGCGCAGCCGGGACTGGCACAGGCGGACATCGCCGCTTGGCGGGCGCGGCAGCTGCTGGATTGCGCCGATGCTCGCGCATGGCGTCACCGATCTCTTCCATTTCCCCAGCAGTGCTCTCGGTGCGTGCGCGTCGCGCTATCTGCCCAGCGCCTGCGCGGTGTCCTCCAGCGCAGCCCAGGCTTTGTCGAACAACTCGTCCACCTGCTCGCGGGTGATGATCAAAGGCGGCGACAGCAACATGGCATCGTAGGTTGCGCGCAGTATTAGCCCGCGCCGCAGGGCGAAATCGCGGCACATCGCCCCCACACGCCCACGCCCCGAGAAATACACGCCGCGACGCTGCTTGTCCGGCACCAGCTCCAGCGCGCCGACCAGCCCGGCAATGCGCGCCTCGCCAACCAGCCGGTGCTCGCCTAACGCGGCCCAGCGCTGCGCCAGGTATGGCGCAACCTGCGTGCGCGCAGTTTCGACAATGCCTTCATCCTGCAGCAGCCGCAGATTCTCCAACGCCACCGCCGCGCACACCGGGTGCCCGGCGTACGTGCCTCCGTGCGCCAGTTCACCGCCTTGGGTCTTGAGCACACCGGCCACGCGGTCGTTGAACATCGCTGCCGCCAGCGGGATGTAGCCGGAGGTGATGCCTTTGGCCAGCGTCATCACGTCGGGCTGGAAGCCGAAATACTCCGCGCCGAACCACTCGCCAGTGCGCCCGAACCCGCAGATCACTTCATCGGCGACCAGCAGCACATCGTAGTGCCGGCAAAGGCGCTCGATTTCCGGCCAGTAACTGCGCGGCGGGAGATATACGCCGATCGCGCCCATGATCGGCTCGCCAATAAACGCGGCCACATTTTCCGGCCCGAGCTGCAGAATCTTGTCTTCCAGACGACGCGCCGCCAGCAGCCCGTATTCCTCCGGATCCATCTCGCCGCCATCGCCGAAGTGATACGGCGGCGCGATGTGGTGGATATCGGCAATCGGCAACCCGCCCTGCGTGTGCATGCCCTTCATGCCACCCAGGCTGGCACCGGCCACGGTGGTGCCGTGATAACCATCATGTCGACCGATGAAGATGCGTTTTTGCGGCTGCCCCTGCACCGCCCAGAAATGTCGCACCAACCGCAGAATGGTGTCGTTAGCCTCCGACCCCGAATTGGCGAAGAACGCATGATTCAAATCGCCGGGTACCAATTCCGCTAGTTTCGCAGCCAGCTGGATGGTGGGTTCGGTGGTGCACTGAAAGAAGCTGTTGTAATACGCCAACTGCTCCATCTGCCGCGCCGCGGCCTGCGCCAGTTCCTTGCGCCCGTAGCCGACATTGACGCACCACAAGCCACCGAACGCATCGAGCAATTGGTTGCCATCGGCATCCCAGACATACACGCCCTCACCACGGGTCAGAATGCGTGTGCCCTTCTGCGCCAATGCCGCGTTGTCGTTGAACGGATGCAGATGATGGGCGGCGTCGAGCTGCTGCAACGCGCTGAGCACAGAAGGATCCATGACCTGCTCCGCGTGTGGGGAGTTACAAGCATACCCGTCCTGTGTTGCGGCCTCGTGGATGGCATGAGACGTGACAGTCGCGATCTGCTGCGTGCCTGACACCGCGCGCACTGCCTGGCATTGCTCTGCGTTGCATTGTCTGCGCTCGACTGGCGCTATAGCGCAGCGGAAAATCGAGATTTCGCCGCAAAGTCGAAGTGCTATCGACAAGCGCTCTCAGACATCAAAAGAAACGGACACCGTACCCCCATCGGCCCTTGGGGCACCTTCTCCCCCATAAAGGGGGACAATGTCCCGGCGGGAGAAGGGAACGCGGCGCAGCGCAAGAACTCCTCACACATTCAACAACAAAAACTCCCGTTCCCACGAACTGATCACCCGAAAGAACGTCTCGTACTCCTTCCGCTTCACCGAAATATAGGCACGCACAAAACGCTGCCCCAATATCTCCTGCAACGCATCGCAGCCTTCCAGCTCATCCAACGCTTCGCCCAGCGAACGCGGCAAATCGTAGCCCTGCTCCTTGCCATTGCTGCTGATCGGCGCGGTTGGTTCGAGCTTTTCGCGAATGCCCAATAATCCGCACGCCAGCGTCGCCGCCATCGCCAGATACGGGTTGGCATCGGAGCCGGCGAAACGACTTTCCACCCGGATGTTCTGCGGTGCATCGATCGGCACCCGCAGCCCGCAGGTGCGGTTGTCGAAACCCCACAGCACATTGCTTGGCGAGACTTCGCCAAACATCAGCCGGCGATACGAATTGACGTTCGGTGCCAGCAGCCCCATCGCCATCGGAATGTATTTCTGCAGGCCGCCCAGATAATGCGCGAAGGTATCGCTGAAGCCGCCCTCGCGCTTGCCGCTGAACACGTTCTTACCAGTGCCGGCATGCAGCAGGCTCTGGTGGATATGCATCGCACTGCCGGGCTCGGTTTCCATTGGTTTTGCCAGGAAGGTGGCGTACACGCCGTGCCGCAGCGCAGCCTCACGCATGGTGCGTTTGAACAGGAAAACCTGGTCCGCACGCGACAGCGCATCGGCATGGGTGAAGTTGACTTCCAGCTGCGCAGCGCCGGATTCGTGGATCAAGGTATCCACGTCCAGTTCCATCGCATCGCAATAGTCGTACATCAGGTCCAGGATCGGGTCGAACTCGTTGACCGCGTCGATCGAATACGACTGCCGCGCCGTTTCCGGGCGACCCGAGCGGCCTGCCGGCGGCAATAACGGAAAGTCGGGGTCGGTGTTCTTCTGTACCAGAAAGAATTCCAGTTCCGGCGCCACCACCGGTTGCAGCTTGACCTGCGCATAGGCATCCAGCACGCGGCGCAGCACATTGCGTGGGGCAAGTTCGTGCGGCTCGCCATCTTTGGTATAGCAATCGTGGATGACCTGCGCAGTAGGGTCTGCCGCCCACGGCACCATGCGCACGGTGCTGGCATCCGGGCGCAGATGCATGTCCGAATCCGAGGGCGAGGTCAGTTCGTAATAGTCGTCCGGGAAATCGCCGGTGACGGTGGTGGCGAAGATGCCTTCGGGCAGGCGCGTGCCGTAATCGTGCGAGAACTTGTCGGCCGGAATGATCTTGCCGCGCGCGTTGCCGGTGATATCCGGCACCAGACATTCCACCTCGGTGATGCTGCGCTCTTTAAGCCAGCGGCGCAGTGCGCTCTCTGGCTGCTTGGGCGTGGCTTTGCGCGAACGTGTGCGGATGGACATACAACCTCACTTGCCGCGTTGCGCGGCGTATTGGCGACAGGCCTCGCCGAAGGCCTGAAAGATGCACGGTAGAACGGATGCTGTGTGACACGCCATTCCGGATGCCACTGCACCGCCAGCAAAAAGCCTGGGCCGGGCCCGCGAAAGGCTTCGATCAAACCATCCGGCGCGGTAGCCTCGAACAACAGCCCCTCGGCCAGCGCGGCAATGCCCTGCCCGTGCGGCGAATTCACCCACACCTGCGCGCTGTCGTTCATGCCGGCCAACCAGCCGTCAGGAGATAGATGCACCACGTGCGCCTGGCCGTATTGCGTGTCCAAGGGTGCCTTGCGGTCTTCGCGGTGGTCGGCCAGGCCGGGCACCGCCTGCACCCGCTGATGCAGGCGCCCGCCCAAGGCCACGTTGACCTCCTGCAAGCCGCGGCAGATCGCCAGCACCGGCAGTCCGCGTGCCAGTGCCTGCGGGATCAGCCCAAGGGTGGTGGCATCGCGCGCCGGGTCGTGCGGGTTGCCTTCCCAGCTGGGCTCATCGCTGTAGTGATGCGGCTCGACATTGCTGACCGCGCCGGTCAACAGCAGCCCATCCAGCCGCTCCAGCCACACGCTTGCCTCCAACGACGGCTGCAGACTGGGCAACAGCACCGGCATCGCTCCGGCGGCCTCGGCCACTGCGCGGATGTATTTCTCGCCCGCGGCCAGAAACGGATGCGCCCCTTGCAGGATGCGATCGGTCGGCAGGCCGACCAGCGGAACGACAGCCATGCGCAAGAATCCGATGCGGTGGAGGTAAACGTCGATACGGTCGAACTTACCGCGCCATCGCCGGCATTGCCAAGCGCGCCGCTGCGCTTGCGATTGCTCACGTGCGCTTTGCTACTCTGCACGGCGACTTCGCAGGTGTTGCCCATGGCTTCCGAGAACTCCATCGCGTCCCTGCCCGCTGCCGATTCCGACACCTTGGCGCAGATCATCGGTTGCGAAGCAGTCGATCTGTTATTGCCCGACACCAACGGCGTGCTGCGCGGCAAACGTGTGACCGCCGATACACTGAGCAAGGTTTATCGCGATGGCGTGTGCCTGCCGATGTCGCTGATCGCCACCGACATCACCGGCAGCACCGTGGAAGAAACCGGGCTTGGCTACGCCATCGGCGATGCCGACCGTCTCTGCCGGCCACTTGAAGGTTCGCTACGCCCGGTGCCATGGGCGCCACGGCCGATGGCGCAGTTGCTGCTGGCGATGCATACCCCCGAAGGCGGTCTGTTCGAGGTTGCCCCGCGTGCGGTGTTGCAGCGCGTGTTGCAGGGATTTAAGGCGCTCGGCCTGACCCCGGTGATTGCCGTGGAGCTGGAGTTCTATCTCTTAGATGCGGTGGCCGATGCGCAGGGGCGCCCGCAGACACCGCGCGACCCGCTCACCGGCGAACGCAACGACAGCACCCAGGTGTATTCGCTGCAGGATCTGGACGACCAACGCGGCTTCACCGATGCCGTCACCGCAGCCTGCAGGCAGCAAGGCATTCCGGCCGACACCGCCGTGGCCGAATACGCGCCCGGCCAGTTCGAAATCAATCTGCAACATCGTGCCGATGCGGCGGCCGCCTGCGATGAGGCGATCCTGCTCAAGCGCACCATCAAAGCGATTGCGCAGCAGCAGGGCAAGCTTGCCAGCTTCATGGCCAAGCCCTTCCCCGGCCAGGCCGGCAGCGGGCTGCATCTGCATGTGAGCCTGCTCGATGACGCCGGGCACAACGTGCTGGCCAGCGCTGCCAACGCGCCTGCAGACCCGCTCCGCCACGCCATTGCCGGGCTGCAGCGGCATGCCGATGCCTCGCTCCTAATATTTGCGCCGCATGCCAACAGCTATCGGCGCTTCGTCAGTAATGCCTTCGTGCCGCTGGACGCGAGTTGGGGTTTCAACAATCGCACCGTGGCGCTGCGCATCCCGCATAGCGATCCGCATAACACCCGTATCGAGCACCGCATTGCCGGGGCCGATGCCAATCCGTATCTGGCCGCCGCAGCCGTGCTGGCCGCGATGCTGGACGGCCTGCGCGAGCCAGCCGAACCCACTGCGCCCATCAGCGGCAATGCGTATCCGCAGTCGGTGTTCAAGCCGCGCACCTGGCAAGCCGCGGTGGATGCGTTCCTCGGCAGCGACTTTGTCGGCGAGCAGTTCGGTACGCAGTTTCAGCATGTGTTCGGCCAGCAAAAACAACGCGAGTTGCTCGACTACCAGGCGCTGGTGCCCGACCTGGATTACGCGCGGTACCTGCGCACCGTGTGATGGCTCGCCCGCACGCGCCCCCGCCGCAGCGCGATCCACCGGACACCAGCTATCCGGACAGCTGGTACGCGCGCAGCACGCCTGCCCTGCCCCAGCAGCCTCGCCTGCAAGGCGACGGGCATGCCGATGTCTGCATCCTCGGCGGCGGCTATACCGGCCTGACCGCCGCGCTGGCGCTGGCAGAGGCTGGTTACTCCGTCATCGTGCTTGAAGCCCGACGCGTGGGCTGGGGTGCATCCGGGCGCAATGGCGGCCAGGCCATCGTGGGCTATGGGTGCGAGCAGGAAACGCTGGAAGCGCTGGTCGGCAACGATGATGCACGCCTGCTGTTCGATTTCTCCCGCGACGGCATGCGCCTGCTGCGCGCGCGCATCGCCCGCCACGCCATCGCCTGCGACTGGCGCGACGGCCATGCCCATGTGCCGCTGAAGCCACGTCAGGTGCGGGCGCTGCAGAACGGCATCGTGCGCATGGCCGAGCGCTACGGCTACCCGCTGGAATGGTGGGACCGCGCGCGCACCCGTCAGGTGCTGGACAGCCCGCTGTATCAAGGCGCCATGTTCGACCCTGCCAGCGGCCATCTGCATCCGCTGTCCTATGCACTGGGCCTGGCCCGTGCCGCGCTGGCCGCCGGCGTGCGCATCTACGAAGACTCGGCCGTGACGAAGCAGCAGCCCGGCACGCGCGTGGTCATGCACACCGCCCACGGCAGCGTCACCGCCGGCTTCGGCGTAATCGCCGGCAATGCCCTGCTGCACGGCATCGCCCCGGCGCTGGAGCAGCGCATCATGCCGGTCGGCACCTACGTCGGCGCGACGCCGCCCCTGGGCGAAGCGCGCGCACGCGCCCTGATTGCCAACGACATGGCGGTGGCCGACACCAATTGGGCACTGGATTACTACCGGCTCAGTGCCGACCACCGCCTGCTGTTCGGCGGGCGTGCCAGCTACTCCTCGCGTCCGCCCGCGGGCCTGCAGCGCCTGATGACCCAGCGCATGCACACGGTATTTCCGCAGCTGCACGGCGTGCCGCTGGAAACCCTGTGGGGCGGCTACGTGGACATCTCGCGCAACCGTGCACCGCACTGGGGCCGTCTGACACCCAACCTGTACTTCGCGCAGGGCTTCTCCGGCCACGGGGTGGCTGCCACCGGCCTGGCCGGCCAGGTCATCGCCGAGGCCATCGCCGGCCAGAGCCGGCGCCTGGACGTGTTCGAACGCATTCCGCACCGTCCATTCCCAGGCGGGCAGCGGCTGCGCACCCCGCTGCTGGTAGCGGCGATGAGCTGGTATCGGCTGCGCGATGCGCTGTGGTGATCGGCACGCTCTGGAACGCGGTGCTCAAGTTTTGACGGGCAGGGCCGTTAGCTTACCTGACGGTTCGATCCAGACGGCAAGCCGATGTCACCAGGTACCTTACATCACAATAGTGAAAATGCAGTCTTGCCGCAGCGCGTGCTGTTGGTAGAGAACTCGCGCACATTCACGAGCATGCTGCGCGAAGCCATTGAGCAACGCGTGGAACTTGCGGTCACAGTCGTCTCGACCCTGGCCGAAGCCGCGCGGGTCTTGGACGAAGAGGACGGCTGGTTCCTGGTTCTGACCGGCCTGGTGCTGGTGGATGGCGACCGCGACAAGGTCGTGGAATTCTTTCTTTCGCGCAAACTACCCACCGTGGTGGTCAGCGGTGTGTACGACGAAGATCTGCGCCAGCGCGTGCTGCAGCAGCAGATCATCGATTACGTCTTGAAAAATGCACCGGGCAGCATCGAATACCTGGCCTGGCTGGTGCAGCGCCTGGAGCGCAATCGCCGCATCGCCGCACTGGTGGTGGACGACTCGCTGTCTGCACGCACCTATGCCGGCGCGCTGCTGTCGATGTACGGCTACCGCGTGGTGCTGGCGGCCGACGGCGCTGCCGGGCTGGAAGCGATCGAACATGACCCCGATATTCGTCTGACCATCGTCGACCAGGAAATGCCCGGGATGGATGGCGTGGAATTCACCCGCCGGCTGCGTGCGATCCGCTCGCGTGACAAGGTGGCGGTGATTGGTATTTCCGGTAACAGCGATTCATCGCTGATCCCGCGCTTTTTAAAGAATGGCGCCAACGATTTCCTGCGCAAGCCGTTTTCGCGCGAAGAATTCTTCTGCCGCGTGTCGCAGAACGTGGACCAGCTGGAACTGGTCGGCACGCTGCAGGATCTGGCCACCCGCGACTTCCTCACCGGCCTGCCCAACCGGCGCTATTTTCTGGAACAAAGCCAACGGGTCATTCCCAAGCTGCTGTTGGAGGACCAGACGGTGACCGCGGCGATGGTGGATATCGACCACTTCAAACACATCAACGACACCTGGGGCCACGAAGCCGGCGACCAGGCGTTGCGTGCGGTGGCCGCTTCGGTCTCCGGGCATGCAAGGCCGCAGGATCTGGTGGCGCGCTTCGGCGGCGAAGAATTCTGCCTGCTGGTGCCGGGCCTGGATGCGGCCAACGCCACCACCTATTTCGAGACACTGCGTGAACGCATCAGCGCCCTGCGCGTGCGCGTGGGCGAAGAGACGCTCAGCATGACGGTGAGCATCGGCGTGTGCATCGCCAGCGAAAGCGACCAATCGTTGCATTACCTGTTGAACGAAGCAGACAAACACCTGTATCTGGCCAAGGCCGGCGGGCGTAACCAGGTGCGTCTGGCAGGCTGATCCTTCCGTCATCTGCTGGCCTAGCAGGCAGTTGCAGACGACGCGCTTGACTACATACGTTGGCTCAAATCAACGCACGCCCGACACATGCGGTTTGCAGCTTGCCCATCGCGCCGGGCAAGCTGCTCCGATGGCACTGCTTGATGTGGTAGGACGATCTTGGATGTCGTAGATCATGATCACTAAGGCAACCTGCACATGATCACGGCGCTGCCACAGCGCCCTCATGCGCTATCGCCTCAGCTTGATCTAGCGCCAACGCGTTGCTACCCGATCCGCACGATGGTGTGCCCGCAGTCACCTGCGATCAACCGCGCCACCGCCGCGCCACCACCAGCGCGACCAGGCTCAGCACCGCGGCGCCGCCCAGGTAATACCCCACCGATTGCACGCCATAGCTGGCCGCCAGCTGCGTGGCCACATACGGCGCCGGTGCCGCGCCAAGAATGCTGGCCAGATTGAACGACAGCGATGCGCCGGTGTAGCGCACCTCGGTGGGATACAGCTCGGCCAGCAGGGTGCCGCAGGGGCCGTAGGTCAGCCCCATGAAGAAAAACCCCAGCGACAGGAATGCCAGCACCTGTAACGGGTGGTTGGCCTGAAATAACGGTGCAAATGCCAAGCCGAAGGCCACGATGGCAATGCTGGCCAACATCATTGCCAGCGGCGCACCGTGGCGGTCACCGAACTTGGCCGACAGCGGAATGCCCAGCGCGAAAAACACGATGCCGGCCATCTGCAACAACAGGAATTGTTCCTTGTCGTAGCCCAGCGTCTTGGTGCCGTAGCCCAGTGCGAACACCGTCATCAGATAGAACAGCACGAAGGTGGCGAACGCGCCCAGCGTGCCGATGATCAGTGCCGGCCAATGCTGCGACACCACCGTGCCCAGCGGCAACTTCACGCGCGTCTTGCGGTCCAGCGTCTTCTGGAAATCCGGCGTCTCGGTGATGCTCAGGCGCACCCACAGCCCCGTCAGCACCAGCAACGCGCTGGCCAAAAACGGCACGCGCCAGCCCCACTGCATGAACTGCGCATCGTCCAGCACGGCGCCCATGCCAAGAAAGGTGCCGGTGGACAACAGAAACCCCAGAGGCCCACCCAGTTGCGGAAACATGCCGTACCAAACGCGCTTGCCAGGCGGCGCATTCTCGGTGGCCAGCAGCACCGCCCCGCCCCATTCGCCGCCCAGGCCCAGCCCCTGGCCGAAGCGGCATAACGCCAGCAATGCGGGCGCAAATACACCAATCTGCGCGTAACTGGGCAGCAGGCCGATCGCCACCGTCGAAAGGCCCATCGTCAGCAGCGCTGCCACCAGTGTGGCCTTGCGCCCGACCCGATCGCCGAAATGACCGAACACCGCCGAGCCTACCGGCCGCGCAACAAACGCCACTGCAAATGTGGCCAACGACTGCAGCATCGCCGCACTGCCATCGCCGGCGGGAAAGAACAGCGTCGGAAACACCAGCACTGCTGCGGTGGCATAGATGTAGAAATCGAAGAACTCGATGGTGGTGCCGATCAAGCTGGCGAACAGCACGCGCGCAGGTGAATGGGTGGGCGTGGCGAGCGGCGCGGCGGCAGTCATCGTTGATCGGCATCCGGGAACAAGACGCCGATTCTGGCAGATCGCAGCGCCGCTTTGCGCAGGCTAGCCGGTCGATAAAAAGTTACAGGCGTGACCGCCGGCGCTTTGGACTCTAAGTCTCTATCGCTCTGATACCGCTGTGTGGATAGGTGCCTGACAACGCTGAGCCAATGATCGTTAAGGATGGTCTGATCAACGCGACCGGAAAACGAAGCAACCGCATCCGCCGCGCTGAGGGCGCTCAAATCGCCGATTTTTTGCCGGTTTCGGCACGTTTGCGGGGTGTTGCCTGGATTACAGGCACAGCTTCCCCGCAGCAGGCATTAACGCTTTGCGCGTCAGCCACAGATTCGATAGTGCAAACAGCGTCAGCACCTGTGCGGTGTTCTTCGCCAAACCGCGATAGCGCACCTTGACGTAACCAAACTGACGCTTGATCACCCGAAACGGGTGTTCCACCTTCGCACGCAGGCTGGCTTTGGTGTGCTCCCAGCGCTTGGCCAACTTCAGTTCGCGCTTATTCTTGATCTGCTTCAGCTTCGAGGGCTTCTCCGCGATCAGGTAGCGCAGCGTGCGCTTGCCCTTCATCTCATCGCGCTTGTCCAGCCCGGTGTAGCCGCTGTCGCCGCTCACAGTGTCTTCCTTGCCGTGCAGCAGCTTGTGCGCCTGCGTGATGTCCGCTGCGTTGGCCGCCGTGCATTCCACGTGGTGCACCAGGCCCGACTCATCGTCCACCCCGATGTGCGCCTTCATCCCGAAGAAGTACTGGTTGCCCTTCTTGGTCTGGTGCATGTCCGGATCGCGCTCGCCATCCTTGTTCTTGGTCGAACTTGGCGCCGCAATGATCGTGGCATCCACGATCGTCCCGCCCCGCAGACTCTGCCCTTTACGCGACAGGTGCGCGTTGACCCGGTTGAACAGCTTGCGCGCCAAATCATGCCGCTCCAGCAAATGCCGGAAGTTGAGAATCGTCGTTTCATCCGGCACCTCATCCAGCCCGCCGATCTTCGCAAAACGGCGCATCGACACCGTGTCGTACAGTGCTTCTTCCGCCGATGGATCGCTCAGTGCGTACCACTGCTGCAAAAAGTGGATGCGCAGCATCGTCTCCAGCCGATACGGCTGTCGCCCCGGCTGCCCCGACTTCGGGTAGTGCGGTTCGATCAGTGCCAGCAGATCCTTCCACGGCACGACCTGGTCCATCTCGGCCAAGAACACCTCACGCCGCGTCCGCTTGCGCTTGCCGTTGTACTCCGCATCGCCGAAGGTCAGTTGCATCGTCGTTGTCCCGTTGCGTCTGTGTGATTGTCGCAGGATCAAGGGGAGTTGTTCAGAGTTTCCTTAACTGCGTCGTCTGCAATGCTGGCTGTGTCTGCGGCTTTGCTGCAGGGCCCTTGCCGCCCACCATCGCAGGACACGCTGCAAGTACGTCCTTGTAAGCTCCGTGGCGGCATCCATGCCGCCACCGGTCCCGCGACGGTGAGTGAGCAAGGACCAGTCAAGGTGGTCGGTGTGTAGAGCTTTCAATAAAGCAGCCAGGAACTGTCTGGCGCGGTGTCCTTGCAGATTGCGGGACCGTTGGCGGCATGAATGGCGCAAACGAGCCCCAGGGACGGGTTCACGGAGTGTCCCGCGAGTGAGGGCACCGCGCACTCATGATTCTTCGCGCTTGCTGCTGGACCCAAGCGCGAAGCACTCCTTCGCATCACGAACAGCTTTTATAAACCGACGATCACCGCCCTGGTGCGGTGCCCTTGCCGCGCATTCGACCGACGAAGCTTTTGGCTCAGACGTTTGACCTTCGTCCGCATTGGATGCGGCGCACCCCAGATGCAAATGCCGCTAGATCTTCAATCAGCGCAGTCAAGAAGATCAATCAGCCGCCCTGCGGCGCTTGTACCGTTGAACGCTGGAGGTGCTCCGCCAAACCACCAGGTGTCAGCACCGCAAATTGCCGTTCACCACGCTCTTCCACGCGAACCCAACCCGGGCCAGGCTGGCCGTCCAGATGTGCAGTGCCCAGCCAGGCCAGCGTGCGTAGCAACACGCTCATGCGCACCCCCACCAGGTGCTTACATAACCTGGCAAGCGACACACCATCGGGCGCGTCGGCAAGCGCATGCAATAGCTGCGCGGAGAGCTGCGGATCAGCGGACAAGCACCGCCCCGATGTCGCGTGGCGCTGAATCGGCGGTTTCGGCACGGTGCGGCAGCACGATCACCGGAATCGACTTGGAGGTCGGTGTCCGCGCTTCATCGGCGAAACTGGACAACGGCACCAGCGCATTGGTTTCCGGGTAATACGCGGCCAGACAGCCACGTGGAATGTTGTAGTCCACCAACAGGAAACGCCGCGCCTGGCGGTGCACGCCGTCCTCGCACAGGCTCTCCAGGTCCACCCAATCGCCGGCCTTCATGCTCAACGCCGCGATATCCGCACCATTGATGAAGAGCGCGCGGCGCTCGCCGAACACCCCGCGATAGCGGTCGTCCAGGCCATAGATGGTGGTGTTGTATTGATCGTGCGAACGCGTGGTGGCCAGCGTAAAGACCATCTGGTCAGTATGGCTGCGGCGGGCGCGGTGGATCGGGTTATCGATGGGCACCGCGTGTGGCTTGAACACCGCACGTTGCTCCGGCGTCACCCACTGGCGATCGCGCGCGGTGTTCGACAACCGGAACCCACCTGGCGTGCGCACGCGCTCATTGAAGCCGGCGAAATCCGGGAACACCTGTGCGATCAGATCACGCACGCGGTCGTAATCGCCCACCAACCAACGCCAGCGGATCGCACTGCGCGCGCCCAATGTCGCTTCGGCCATGCGCGCCACGATTGCAGGCTCCGACAATAAATCAGGCGAAGCAGGCGGATTGATACCGGCCGACAGGTGCACCATGCTCATCGAATCTTCCACCGTCACGCCTTGCGAGCCGGCATCCTGGATATCGATCTCGGTGCGCCCCAGGCACGGCAGGATCAACGCGTCGCGCCCATGCACCAAATGGCTGCGATTCAGCTTGGTGGTGACATGCACGGTGAGGTCGCAATTGCGCAGCGCGCGGTGCGTAGCATCGGTATCCGGGGTAGCCGCAGCAAAGTTGCCGCCCATCGCGAAGAACACCTTGCCGCGCCCATCCAGCATCGCCTCGATCGCACCGACGGTATCGAACCCGTCCGCGCGCGGCGGCGCAAAACCGAACACCGATTGCAGCTTGTCCAGAAACGCGGCCGGCGGTTTTTCGTAGATCATCATCGTGCGGTCGCCTTGCACGTTGCTGTGCCCGCGCACCGGGCACACGCCCGCCCCGGGCCGGCCCAGGTTGCCGCGTAGCAGCAGCAGGTTGGTGATCATGTGAATGGTCGCCACCGAATGCTTGTGCTGGGTGATGCCCATGCCCCAGCAGGCAATCACGCGCTCGGCGTTGAGATAAATCTCGCCAGCCTTGCGCAGCGCCGCTTCGTCCAGACCGGACTCTTCGACAATGGTGTCCCAGCTTTCCGCATGCACATCGGCGGCGAACGCTTCGAAATTGGCGGTGTGCGCCTCGATGAATTCCAGATCCAGCAGGCGCGGCGTGCCATCGCGCTGTGCCTGCGCATCGCGCTCCAGCACATGCTTGATGATGCCCTTTACCGCAGCAAGGTCGCCGCCGATCTTGAGCTGAAAATAATCAGAAGCGATGCGCGTGGAGCCGTTATGCAACATCTCCAGCTTATCTTGCGGGTCGGCGAACTTTTCCAGACCGCGCTCACGCAGCGGGTTGAACGCCGCAATCGCCGCACCGCGTTTGGAGGCCTGACGCAACTCACCCAGCATGCGCGGGTGATTGGTGCCCGGGTTCTGCCCGAAGATGAAAATGGCATCGGCCAGCTCGAAATCGTGCAGCGACACCGTGCCCTTGCCCACGCCGATCTGCGAACGCAGCGCGGTGCCCGAAGGCTCGTGGCACATGTTGGAGCAATCGGGGAAGTTGTTGGTGCCGAACTCGCGCACGAACAACTGATATAGAAACGCTGCCTCATTGCTGGTGCGTCCGGAGGTGTAGAAGATCGCCTCATCCGGCGTTGCCAGGCCGTTGAGATGCCCGGCAATCTGCGCGAAGGCATCGTCCCAGTTCACTGGCACGTAGTGATCGGTGGCAGCGTCGTAGCGCATTGGATGGGTCAGGCGGCCCTGTCCTTCCAGCCAGTAATCGCTGTACTGCGACAGCAAGCTGACGCTATGCGAGGCGAACAGTTCCGGCCCAGCGCGACGCGCAGTGGACTCGGCCGCTACGGCCTTGGCGCCGTTTTCGCAGAATTCAAACGTGGAGGTGTGATCGCGATCCGGCCACGCGCACCCGGGGCAGTCAAAGCCGTCCGGCTGGTTGGCATGCAGCAGCGTCTTGGCACCCTGCACGGCGATGTCCTGTTCCATCAGGTGCTTGGCCACCGAGCGCAATGCGCCCCAGCCGCCCGCGGGATTGTCGTACTGCTGGATGGTTTTCTTGCTCATGCGGGCTCTCCCACGGCAACGCCCAGATCAAGGCGTTGTGGATGGCTGTAAACAACACAATCATGATTGCGGGCAAACCCGATCAGGGTGAGTCCCGCACTATCGGCCAGGCTAATCGCCAGCGCGGTGGGTGCCGAAATCGCTGCTAGCAGCGGAATCCGGGCCTGCGCGGCTTTCATGGCCATTTCGTAACTGGCGCGGCTGGTGACTACCGCAAACCCCTGCGATGCATCGATGCGCGCGCGCGCCAATGCACCGATCAATTTATCCAGCGCGTTATGCCGGCCCACGTCTTCGCGGACCAGTTGCACATTGCCCTGCGCGTCGGCCCAACCGGCCGCGTGCACGGCACCGGTCTGCGCGGCAATGGGCTGCCGTGCGTGCAGCGCGTCCAATGCATGCGCCAAGGCATCCACATCAATCTGCAAGGACGACTGCAGCAGCGGCGGCACACGCAGCACCGCTTCGATGGATTCGTTACCGCATACCCCGCAACCGCTGCGCCCGTCCAGATTGCGCCGCCGCTGATGCAACGCGGCGGCCCGTTCGGGCGGGATTTCGATCTGTAGCGAAGCGCCTTCCAGAAACGTCTCCACCGCGATCACGCGCAGATCCTGCACGTGATCGACGATGCCTTCGCTCAACGAGAACCCGAGTGCGAAATCTTCCAGGTCCTCCGGCGTGGCCATCATCACCGCGAACGGCACGCCGTTGTAGATGAAGGCAACCGGCATTTCGGCCGCCACCATGTCCTGCACCGTGGCGCTGCGGCCGCCGCGATGGCGACGGACCGTGCGCAACACACTACCGGGACGCACGGAGCGGGAAGACGGATTTGTCATCGCATCTCATGGAACAGCACGAAGGCTTTTTGCAGCGTGACCCAGATACCGAACAGCATGGGGATTCCCACCGCCAACCAGGCGAACGCGACCAGTGCGGGGTTGCCGCCATGACCGATACGCGCCAACTGCTCCGGCGGGATCACGCCGTGCCCGGTGCGGTCGACCTTCTCGTGCGCCAGCTGCTTTTCGCGTGCCAGTTCGTCGGGCGTCATGAAGTGACGCGCGGCCACCGGGCGCACCAACAGATTGCAGATCAGGCCGAGCACGAGCATGCCGGCGAGGATGTACATAGTGGTGTTGTAGACCTGTGACGGCGGGCTGCCGTGGGCCAATTGGTATTCACGCATGTAACCCACCACCACCGGACCGAGGATACCAGCGGTGGCCCAGGCGGTGAGCAGACGGCCGTGGATGGCGCCAACCATTTGGGTACCGAACAGGTCGGCCAGATAGGCCGGGATGGTGGCAAAGCCGCCGCCATACATCGACAGGATGATGCAGAAGATGCCCGCGAACAGCGCAATGCCACCAATGCCACCAGCCGACGGGGCCGCTGCATACAGGCAGATACCCAGCACGAAGAACAGCGTATAGGTGTTCTTGCGGCCGAGCTTGTCGGACATGCTGGCCCAGAAGAACCGGCCACCGATGTTGAACAGGCTGAGCAGACCGGTGAAGCCGGCCGCGATGGCCGCGATGCTGGCAAGCTGGGTCGGATCCAGGCTACCAAAGCCCACATCCACGCCGATCAGGCGGCCGCCGAACACTTCCTGCAACATCGGCGAGGACATGCCGATCACGCCGATACCGGCCGAGACGTTCAAGCACAGCACGCCCCATAGCAACCAGAACTGCGGAATGCCCCACACCTTGCTCACGTGCACGTGGTTGGCAGTAATCATGGCGTTGTTACTGGCCACCGGTGCGGTCCAGCCGGCCGGGGTCCAGCCGCTCGGCGGCACGCGGTAACCAAATGCACCGGCCATCATGAAGACAAAATACAGCGCCGCCATCACCAGGAAGGCTTCCATCACGCCCACCGAGGTGGGGGTGGCGAAATGGCGCATCAGCGCATCGGCCAGCGGGCTGCCGATCATCGCGCCGCCGCCGAAGCCCATGATCGCCATGCCGGTCGCCATACCGCGGCGGTCCGGGAACCATTTGATCAAGGTAGACACCGGCGAGATGTAGCCCAGGCCCAGACCGATGCCACCAATCACACCCGAGCCCAGCCACAGCATCCAGATCTGATGGAAGTGGATGCCGGCCGCCGAGATCACCAGGCCGCCGCACCAGCACAGCGCCGAGACCACACCGGCCTTGCGCGGGCCGGCACGTTCCAGCCAACCGCCCCAGATCGCTGCCGAGCAGCCCAGCAATACGAAGAACAGCGTGTACATCCACTGCAATTCACTGATCTTCCAGTCGCAGGTGGTGGCCACCATGCGCGCGAACAGGCCCATATCGGCCGGGCACGCAATCGACTCAGTGATGCCCAGTGCCTTGGACAACGGCAGCCAGAAAACACTGAAGCCGTAAGCCATGCCGATGCACAAATGGATCGCCAATGCTGCCGGCGGAACCAACCAACGATTGAACCCCGGCCGCGCAATGATGCGCTCCTTGGACAGTAGACCGGCGTCTGCGCCGCTGGCTGTCGCCACGGTGGACCCTTGCGTCATTCTCGTTCCCCCAAAAAACCAACGATAAATTGCGATAAACACGGTTGACAGGACACAGCAACGCCAGGTGGGCGATGGCGACGTCCTGTCGGCCGTTTCGAATACGATTGATAGCTGCAATCAAACAACGCGTTGCGATATGGGCAGCGACACCGACCAGGCCCAGCTGGCGGTCGTCTGGCGCATCATCGGCGATCCCTGCCTGTTTGCAATGCTTGCCAGCGCCTTGCAGTGTTGCAAAACGCCGCCAACACCCATGCCGCGTAAGCGCTCATTGGCATTAGCGTCCGTAGCTGCGACTAATTGACTAGTCTGCGTGCACTTCGCCAAACGTGTCGCGAAAAAGCTCCTGCAGCGCTGCGGCGAGCGTCCGATAACGGAATCGCATCGATCAATGCACACACGATGTGCCAGCCAATGATGTGCCGCCGCCTGTATCAGGGTGACGGCCGACGCGCCAGCTGCGTACAGTCGGGCGATCCCGAGCGACGGAGCCTGCCATGCCCGACCACCTTCCCCGCGATGCAGCCGATGCGCTCCAGGCACCGGCGCAGCTGGATGCCTTCTGGATGCCGTTCACCGCCAATCGCCAGTTCAAGGCACGCCCTCGCCTGCTGGCCTCGGCGCAGGGCATGTACTACCGCGATGTCGATGGCCGTCAGATCCTGGACGGCACCGCCGGCCTGTGGTGCTGCAATGCCGGCCACAGCCGCGAGCGCATCGTGGCAGCGATCCGCGAGCAGGCCGGCACGCTGGATTTCGCGCCCACCTTCCAGATGGGCTCGCCGCTGCCATTCGTGCTGGCGCAACGCCTGGCCGCGATCGCCCCGCCCGGTCTGGGTCATGTGTTCTTCACCAACTCCGGCTCGGAGGCGGTGGATAGCGCGATGAAGATCGTGCTGGCCTATCACCGGCTGCGTGGCGAAGGTCAGCGCACCCGCTTCATCGGCCGCGAGAAGGCGTATCACGGGGTCGGTTTCGGCGGCATGTCGATCGGCGGGCTGCCCAACAACCGCAAGTGGTTCGGACCGTTGCTGGCCGGCACCGACCATCTGCGCCACACGCTGGATCTGCAACGCAATGCTTACTCGCGCGGACTGCCTGCCCATGGCGCGGAATTGGCCGACGATCTGGAACGGCTGATCACCCTGCACGACGCCTCCACCATTGCCGCGGTCTTCGTCGAACCGGTGTCCGGCTCTGCCGGCGTGATCCTGCCACCAGAAGGCTACCTGCAGCGGTTGCGCGCCATCTGCGACCGCCACGGCATCGCGCTGGTGTTCGACGAGGTGATCACCGGTTTCGGCCGCGTGGGCGACGCGTTCGCCGCGCAGCGCTTCGGCGTCACCCCGGACATCATCACCGCCGCCAAGGGCCTGACCAGCGGCACCGTGCCGATGGGTGCGGTGCTGGTGGCCGATGCGATCCATGACGCCTTCATGCACGGGCCACAGAACGCGATCGAGCTGTTTCACGGCTACACCTATTCCGGCCACCCGCTGGCCTGCGCAGCGGCGATCGCCACGCTGGACACCTACGCCGAAGAAGACCTGTTCACGCGCGCAATCGCGCTCGGCCCGCAGTGGGAGGACGCATTGCACAGCCTGCGCGGGCTGCCGCACGTCATCGACATCCGCAACATCGGCCTGATCGGTGCGATTGAACTGGCACCGCGCAACGGCGCCCCAGGCGCACGCGGTTACGAGGTGTTCGAGCGCTGCTTCCATGACGGCGGCCTGCTGGTACGCGTCACCGGCGATGTCATCGCACTGTCACCGCCGCTGATCGTCACGCCCGAGCAGATCGGGCAGATGGTGGAGACGCTGGGCAACATCCTGCGCAGCACTGCGTGAATCGGTGACGGTCACCAGCAACGTCATTGTGAAGGTGTCTTGCTTTACACCATGCCGCAATCAAGCGGCATGTCGAGCATGGAACTCATTCAACATGGCGAGCGCAGTATCGAAATAGGGTTTGCCGCCCCAGAGGTTGCGATCACCGATCACATATAGATGCTTCTTGGCGCGCGTGACTGCGACATTGAGGATATTTGGTTCCACGCTGGCCCAATTGATCGCCCCTGAATGACTTGAATCGCAGCCGAGCACGAAGAACACGATGTCGCACTCCTTGCCCTGGAAGGTATGCACTGTGCCGATGTTGGACCTGAATTTCTCTAGATTTGCTTTCGTCGGCACCGGAATCGATCTACCGGCAAGCGCCTGCTCCCAGTTGGCGCGCGTGCAAAGCAGCGTGCACAAGCCGCTCCTGACTTCCCGAAACGGCGTGATCACGAACACATCAGGCAGACGCCGATCGCACGTGCTTGCCTGACTAACGTATAAGTCCACCAGCGCAGCGAACAGGCGCCGCGCCTGCGCAGGCACAAATTTGCTGCCGTTCCCGCTGATTGCGTCGACATGCCACCAACTGCTCGGACCCAACGTCGGATGAAGAGTGGCAATCCCATTCTTGGCATGCTTCATCCGATTGGCATACGCAATCTGATTGGCGATCCCAAACATCGGAGCATCGCAGCGACGGTGCATGACAAGCGGCACGCCGATAAAGCTGTCCGGGCTGGCAGGATGGCGTACGCCAAACGCGTAGGCGCGATCAGCCAAGGTCTGCACCGAGTTCTTGTCGACAGCATACCTGGCGTACTGCTGTCCCAACCAGTGGTTGCCAAGCAACTGAAGCAAGCGGGTGCCGTGCGGCACGACCGGAGGAATCTGTAGTGGATCGCCAACTACCACAACACGTTGCGCCCGCATCATCGCGCCCACCGCTGCCTGCGGCGGCGCCTGACCGGCCTCATCGACTATCAGCCAGCCCAGCTCCTCGCTGCCAACGCCGGCAAATTGGCGACGTACCGAGGCAAACGTGGTCGACACGACCGGTGTCAGCATGAAAAGCCATTGCCAAAGCGCCGTTGCATCGTTGCCGGATGCGGACGGACGTGACAGAAAATCGTTGATCGCCGAGCAGATGTTTGGCTGAGCATTGAGGAAGAACGCCTCATGCAAGGCCATGGCGGCGGCGAAAAGCGCATTGCGCGACTGATTCAGGCGGGGTCCCTGCCAAAATGCGATGACCTGATTGGCATGACTGTCCAGGGAGCCACCATCCCAGATTGCAACATCGGCAGCCGCGCATTGCTGCGCAAACGTTTCAGTGTCCTGCGCAAGCCGCCGCAACGCTGAGGCAAGATCGCAGTAGGTGCACCATTGCTGATAGCGCTTGGCGTCAAATATCTGCGACAGCCAGCGCAACCATTTCGGCAGCAGACGGCGCTCAAGGCCGTCTGCATCTTCCTGCGACCGCTGCGCCAGAGCGCCCGCCGCAGCTGCAAGTTCGGCTAGGGGCAGTGAATCAAACGCTGGCAGGGCCTCGCACAAGAAACCGGCGCGCTCCCAATCGGCATGCAGCTGTGTCAGCGACGCCTCCAAACAGACAAGGACTGCATGTTCCTTGTTGTATGCAGCCCGCGCATCGATGAATTTTTCCTGCGCGGTTTTGAAAGGCATTGGCGCATTCAGCTGTTTGCGGTAACGCCAATACGTCTGGGCATTGGCGTTGTCCCAGGCTGCATGATCCACCTTGGCATCTGCCAGATACTTTTCCGGCGGTTTGTCAGGCGTGGCAGCTCGATAACCAAAGATGTCGTTGAAACGTGTGCAGTTGGCTTTTTTGCCCAGCGCAGCAGAAACCAAACCCCAGACCGGCAGGTGCGCGGCTGTCCAGGGCTTACTGGCATGACTGCCGGCATATTTGGTGGCAACCGGCTGGAAATATCGCAAGGAGTCGAGCAACGCCGGATCGATGCCGCTGCATTGCGGCAACTCCAAGGACAGATTTTCGACCGCACCGTTGTTGGTGGAAGCGACCACAATTTCATAGCCGATCAACGCAGGAGCCAATTTGTACATCGGCTTGCCGAAGACCTGCATTTCCAATGTCTCGCTCGACAATCCCTGCCTGACATCGGCCAGCCCTGCCAGTACGCCAGCACGCTCCACCACAAGATGCGCGATCAGATCGCGTAGCAGTGTCGTTTTGCCGGTTCCCGGCGGCCCATTGATCGCCAGGATCTGGCCCGGTTCGAGCGCCTTCATCTTGTTCAAAGCGAACTGCTGCATCAACGACTGGCACTGGTCTGGCAGCGATGGCCAACGCCCGGCAATGCTGCTGGTGGGCCGCAGAGTCTGCAGGATTTGCGAATGTCCTTGCGCACTGTCCAAATCAAGCTTTGGCACGTCGATGCCAGCCAGATAGGCCTGCAATGCACGCGGCGGCCCTGGTTGCCCGAGCATACCCTTGGCTTGATTGAGGTCGTGGACGAAGAAACTGTTGAGTATCGGCAGATCCTCCGCTGCGTCTTCACCAGAGGCATCGCCTTCGATGGCGGCGGCCTCGGATACAGCAGCGGACGCGGCAGCTGTATCCGGCTCCTGCAGCAACTCCATCCACGCCCATGCACTCCCGGCAGGTGGCCGATAGCCCGCCCACTGCACCAGCCGCTCCAC
Organism: Xanthomonas vasicola pv. musacearum NCPPB 4379; assembly: GCF_000277895.2. NCBI lineage: Bacteria > Pseudomonadati > Pseudomonadota > Gammaproteobacteria > Lysobacterales > Lysobacteraceae > Xanthomonas > Xanthomonas vasicola. The sequence continues at coordinate 2,691,197 of NZ_CP034655.1, forward strand.
TAATGCCGATAGCGCAGCTGCATCGAACTCCGGGGTCGAGGCACCGCATTCCTGTATCAGCTCAAACCTGAGCGCAGTGGTTTCCTGCTCGAACTGCCGCATCGACAGCCGATCCAACGATCCTGCCTGCAACTGACCCATTGCCCATGGCAATGCAGAGAAGCTGATTGCGTCAAAGTTGGGGCGTCCATTGGCACTGAGCTTCAGTTTCGCAAAGCATGTGAAGCCGTCCGCACACAACTCACTGTCACGCGCATTGACAATGGACGAAGCCTCTGGTTCTGAGAGTTGCGCTGCTACAATCCTGGTCGCCTCCTTTGCGGGGAACGGCAGCAAATACAGCAACCTTGGAGCAACGCTTGCCGAGTCCCAGGTACCATCAATCATCTGTTCCGGTCCAAGCAGATGCACAGGCCGGTGCTTGCGGGCCTTTTCCAACTGCTCGTCGAGATCGTAGATGTTGAAAAACTCGACGCCATGCCAATAGTCGAGAGCTGCCTGATCGACCGGATCTACCATACCAACATCATCCTTTCGCCAATTGTCTGGACGTTCTGGCGTCAGTCTAGCTGAACGGCAGTTTGCCTCCGGCGCCCTCACATTGGAAGGCGTTGCCCGCGCCGCAGCGGACAGGATGAGGCAGGCTCACTACAATGCCCGCCCCGTACCCCAGCAGTTGCCGTATGAACATCGTTGTCAAAGAAGAACTCAAGGCCTATATCGACCCGTTGACGCCCGACGAGCACGAGGCGTTGGAACGCAGCCTGCTGGCCGAAGGCTGCCGCGATGCCTTGGTGCTGTGGGGCGATGTGCTGGTGGATGGCCACAACCGTTACGGCATCTGCCAGAAGCACGGCCTGCCGTTCCAGACCGTGCAGAACCCGCGTTTCCAGTCCATGCAGGACGTGCACCTGTGGATGATCGAGCAGCACCTGGGCCGGCGCAGCGTCTCCGACTTTCAGCGCGGCGTGCTGGCATTGCGCAAGCGCGAGATCCTCGCCGTACGCCAACGCACCCAACGCGACGCCGACGCCGCTGCCGAAGCGCCGGTGGTGACCGGCGACCAACCCGACACCGGCCTGGACGACAGCAGCGCACACACCGCCGATGACAGCGACAGCCCGCCGTGGGAAGAAACCTCCACCCCGGTCAGCCGCGCCGAGCTGGCACGCGAAGCGCGCCTGAGCAGCAACCAGGTGGTGATGATCGAACGTATCCATAAGCAGGCCGCGCCGGAAGTGGTGCAAGCGGTCAAGGCTGGCGAGATTTCGATCAGCGCCGCCGCGGCCGTGGCAACACTGTCAGAAGACGAGCAGCGCGCCGCCGCGCAGGCCGGCAAGGCCGAACTCAAACAGGCCGCCAAGCGCGTGCGCGATGCCAAGCGCAAACCCAGGGCCGACGAGACAGAAGGTGGCCAAGTCGAACCCCGCGACATGAAAGCTTTGCAGCGCCGCGTCACCGAACTGGAAAACGAAAACGCAGCGCTGCAGTCCAAGGTGACCGCATTGCAGGCGCAGTTGGAAAGCCTGCGCGGCTGAGTGCACCCGACAGTCGACAGCAACACGTAGGAGCTCACCTGGGCGCGGCAGGCATTCCCGATAAAGGCGGTCGCGCCCAGGTGCGCTCCTACGACAGCAACAGCCGCTGGGTCGCCCCAACCCAAGCGCAGCTGGAGCACAAGGCACGCAAGACGCGGCCAGCAGCCTGCGCGCGCGATGGCGCCACCTGCCGTGGACATGTCCTGGTCAACCGACTGGGTACACTTCACTGATGGAACCCAGTCTCAGCACACCCCGCCCCATCGATCCCCGTCGTGCCCAGCTGCAGCGCATGAAGCTGTTGGCGGTGGCCCTGCTGCTGGCGATGTTCGCTGGCTTCATCATCAGTCACCTGATGGGCGAACATGGCGTCTGGGCGTGGGTGTCGGCCTTCTGCGAAGCGGCCACAGTGGGCGCTTTGGCTGACTGGTTTGCAGTGGTCGCACTGTTCCGGCGCCCGATGGGCCTGCCGATTCCGCATACCGCCATCCTGCCGCGCGGCAAGGACCGGCTGGCCGACGGCCTGGCCGTGTTCGTGCGCGACCAGTTTCTCGCCCCCGATGCCTTGATGGAAAAACTGCGCGTGTTCGATCCCGCCAGCCGCCTGGGCGATTGGCTGGCAAAGCCCGAACAGGCACGCATGTTGGCGCAAATGGCACGCAGCTGGATGCTGCAGGCGCTGGAACTGCTCGACGAAGCGGCGGTGCGCCGCGCAATTCAAGGCTTTGTTGTCGACCGCCTCCGCAAATGGAATGCCGCTGCCACCATCGGCGATGTCATGGCCCTGCTCACCACCGACGGGCGCCATCAGAAGCTGTTGGACGAAGTATTACTGCGGCTGGGCGAATGGCTGGATCAGGAGCAGGTCAAGACGCGCGCTTCTGCATTGATCGTGCGTTACGCACGCCGCGAGTGGCCCAAGCTGGTCGGCACTGTGAACTGGGTCAAGCCGATTGAAGAGATCGGCGACAGTCTGGCCGATCGCATGGCGCGCGCGGCAATCGAAGAACTGCAGGACATCCTCAAGACGCCCGAGCACCCAATCAGGCTCGACTATGAGGCGTGGTTGCAGGGCTACATCACACGGCTGCGCGACGAACCGGAAATGGCCGTGCGCGTGGAAGAACTCAAGCAACGCGCAATCGAACACCCGGCACTGCAGGAATACGTGCAAGGCCTGTGGGGTGAAATTCGCGACGCATTGCGCAATGACCTGGCACGCGAGCAGTCGTCGATGGCTGCGCACATGGAGCGCTCCATGCAATCGCTCGGCCAGGCCTTGTCACAGGATCCCTCGCTGCGTGAAGCGCTCAATCAACATATGTTGCAAGCGGCCGATAAGCTCACCACGCGCCTGCGCACATCGGTGACCGACCATATTGCATCGACGATGAAAAGTTGGGACGAACGTCACCTCGTCGAACAATTGGAATTGGGTGTGGGGCGCGATCTGCAATACATTCGCTTCAATGGAACGTTGGTCGGTGGATTGATCGGGCTCATCCTTCACGCGTTGTCGGTCTGGCTCTCGATTTGATGTTGGAAACACCGATCGCCCACTCGGATGAGGTGCAGGCTTACGGGGCTGCATAGCCACACCATCGTCAGGCGGTACCACGAGGTCGACGTCTGTCGGCCAGCATTCTGGGCACGTAATACGCAAGGCGAAGGAACGAAGATGCCGAAGGGCCGCTGGGATTTGCGCAGGATCTATGGGCGTCGCGCATTCTTTGGTGCACTGCTGATTCTGATCGCCGGCCTGATTGCCGCCATCACCACCGGCGTGTGGCTGCAACGGCATAACGAGCTCGAGCGCGAGCAGCGGTTCCAATACGTGGTGCGCACGCTGGCACGCAACATCAGCGAACGCATGTCCACCTTCGAGCATGGCTTGCGCGGCGCACGCGGTGCGGTGATCGGCGCAGGCAGCGGCATCATCAGTCGAGAACGCTTCACCTTGTACAGCCGCTCGCGGGATTATCCGCACGAGTTTCCCGGCGTCCTGGGCTACGGATATATCCATCGCGTCGCCCCGGCCGACGAAGACGCTTTTTTGCAGGCCGCACGTGCCGACGGTGCGCCGGACATCCATCGCCGGCCATTGGCGCCGTGGGATGGCGAGCGCTACATGGTGTTGTATTTTGAGCCGGAATCTTCGGGCAATCGCCCGCTCGGCATTGATATCGCCTCCGAGCCGCGCCGACGCGCCGCCGCTTTGCAGGCCGCGCGCAGCGGCGAGCCGATCATGACCTCGCCGATCTCGTTGTCCGGTTACCGTTTTCCTAGCGAAAGCGGTTTTTTGGTGTTGTTGGCGATCTATCGCGAAGGCATGCCGTTGCAGACGCCGCAGCAGCGCATGGCTGCCACCAGCGGCTGGGTGTATGCGCCTTTTTAGCGTCGAGCAGATGGTGCAAAGTGCCTTGGGCGAACGCGACGAGGTTGCGCTGGATCTGTCCGACCGCAACGAGTCCACCCACAATTTCTATCGCAGTGGCACGCCGGCCAACGACAGTGCGCTGCGTCCGCCGGTGGTGCAGTTGTTGCCGATGTATGGCCGCACCTGGGTCATTACCGCCCATCCCACCGCTAGCTTCCTCGCCTCGCTCAACCAGAATTCGCCCTGGTTGATCGGCGGGCTGGTGATGGCAGGTGCAGTGCTGTTTGCCGCCCTGCTGGTGCTGTATTTCAGCAATGGACTACGCCGCGAAGAAGTGCTGCGCAAGCAAATGGAGCTGGCCGCACTGGTCAGCCATTCCAGCGAAGCCATCGTTGCCGAAACCCCGGACGGGCACATCACCCACTGGAACCCTGCTGCCGAGGCGATGTTCGGTTACACGGCTGAAGAGGCGATCGATCAGGACCTGACCATGCTGCTGTCGCCGCAGCCGTATGCGATGCCTGAGGTCGACCATGCCGACGCTGCGCTGGCGGGCAACGCATTGGCGGCACAAACGATGCGCCATCGCGACGGCCATCAGGTGTATGTGCTGGCCAGCAAGGCGCCGATCATCGAAAGCGAAGGCACACTCAGCGGGCATTCGCATTTCTTCCGTGACATCTCCGAGCGCGTGCGCTCGCATCAACGCATCATCGATCTCAACGCTTCCCTTGAACATCAAGTGGCCGAACGCACCAGCGAGCTGGTGAAATTCTCGGTGCTGCAACGCGCGATCCTGGCGCACGCCGGTTACGCCATCATCGCCACCGATTCCAGCGGCTTCGTCACGCTGTTCAATCCGGCTGCGGAAAAACTACTGGGTTACAGCGCTGCAGAAGTGATCGGCCGGCGCAAGGCCAGCCAGTTCATCGAGCAGGACGAACTGCAAGCGCGCGCGCACATGCTCGCAGACCAGACCGGCACGCCGGTGGCGCATACGCTGGAAGCGATCGCCGCACTTACCAGCCTGGGTCGCAGCGACACCAGCGAGTGGACCTACGTCAGCCATGACGGGCGTCGCCTTCCGGTGCTGCTGACCCTGAGCACCCTGCGCGACGACCACGACCAGGTGATCGGCTACCTGGGCGTGGCGGTGGATCTCACCGAGCAAAAGCTGCACGAAAAACAGCTGCGTCTGGCGATGGATGCGGCCAAGAGCGCCAACCAGTCCAAGTCCGATTTCCTGGCCAACATGAGCCACGAAATCCGCACCCCGATGAACGCCATCCTGGGAATGCTGTACCTGCTTCAGCGCAGCGAACTGCCCGGCGCCGCGCAGGAAATGGTTACCAAGATCGACCGCTCCGCCCGCGCGCTGCTGGAAATCATCAACGACATCCTGGACTTCTCCAAGATCGAGGCCGGGCGCATCGATCTGGAACGTGCGCCGTTCGATCTGAACCAGCTGTTCGACAATATCGCCGACCTGATGCGCTCCTCGCTCAGCGCCAAGCCGGTGGAAATGATCGTCGAGCCGTTGCCGCGCGACAGTCGTTGGCTGCTCGGCGATGCGCTGCGCATCAATCAGGTACTGGTGAATCTGGTTGGCAACGCGATCAAGTTCACCGAACAGGGCGAAGTGGTGCTGTCGGTCCGGCGCTTCCCCAGCGGCGATCCCAACAAACTCAAGCTGTTGTTTTCGGTACGCGATACCGGCATCGGTATTTCCAAGGAAAAGCAGAGCCTGATCTTTTCGCCATTCCTGCAGGCCGACACCTCCACCAGCCGGCGTTACGGCGGCAGCGGTCTGGGGCTGACCATCAGCCGACGCTTGGTCGAATTGATGGGCGGCGAACTGGAAGTGGAAAGCGTGCCCGGCCGCGGCAGCGAATTCTATTTCGTGATCACACTGGAAAAATCCGCGCCGCCGCAGGCACAACGCGAATTGCCGGCGTTGCCGCCAGAAGCGATGCCGCGCGTATTGATCGCCGACGACCACGATGCGGCGCTCAACAACCTGGTGCGCATCGCCACCGAACTTGGCTGGCGTGTGGATGCGGTGGCCAGTGGTCAGGCCGCGCTGCAGGCCATCGAACAAGCCGCCGAGCCCTACGATATTTTCCTGCTCGACTGGCGCATGCCCGACATCGACGGGGTCGCCATTGCGCGCGAGATTCGGGCGCGTGCCGCGCCCAGCCCGCATCCGGTGATCGTGATGGTGACCGCCTACGAGCGCCGCCTGCTGGAGCTGCATCCGGAGCAACAGGATCTGGATGCGGTGCTGACCAAACCGGTGACCGGCCCAGCCCTGCATAGGCTGGTCGAACAATTGGTCGACGAACGCCCAGGTGCACGCCCGACCACACCCACGTTCGTGGCCCGTCGTCTGGAAGGCGCACATCTGCTGCTGGTCGACGACAGCGAAATCAACTGCGAAGTGGCACAACGCATTCTCGAAGGCGAAGGCGCCATGGTTACCGTCGCCCACGATGGCGAACAGGCGGTGAGCACGCTCAAGCGTGCGCCTAACCTGTTCCATCTGGTGCTGATGGATGTGCAGATGCCGGTGGTGGATGGTTACGAGGCCACGCGCCGGCTGCGCCAGACCCCGGCCTTGGCCAGTTTGCCGGTGATTGCGCTGACCGCCGGCGCGTTCCGACCGCAGCAGGAAAAAGCGCTGGAAGCCGGCATGAACGGGTTTATCGCCAAACCGTTCAATGTCGAAGAATTGGTCACTGCCATTCGGCATTTTCTGCAGCCGGGCACGCGGCGCATTCCGTCGCTTCCGTATGAGGCCGAGGTTTCCGCCGGACCTGAGTGGGAACATAGCGAACCCGAACTGCTGGATGCCGCACGCGCGCGCAGCCTGTGGCGCGAACGCGAGCCATATGCGCGCTATCTGATCAAGCTGCTGCGCGACAACCCCGCCCCGGCGGAAGTGGCCGCCGAGCATCTGCGCCGCAATGAATTGCCGGCCATCGGTGCGATGGCGCACAAGTTGCGTGGCGCGGCCGGCTCGCTCGCGTTGCCGGCGCTGGCCGGTGCAGCTGGCGACCTGGAAATGCGCATCGACGAAGGACACGACATCACCGCCTCGTTGATTGCGTTGAAGGACGTCATGCAGCGTACCGCCGAGGCGATCCGGGCATTTTTGCAACACGGCGACAGCGACATTGCTGTCGAAGAGGATGGCGTTGCATTGGATGCCGACAGCGTGCAGATCCTGACCTCGGCCTTCGCCAGCGACAATGCCGACCAGATCGATCATGCGCTGCTGATCTGCGCGCCACGTTTACCGCGCATGCTGCAGGAAGCATTGCAACGCGCCGTCGAAGATTTCGACTTCCGTCGCGCCGAAACCACGTTGCGCGATTGGCAGACGACCCACCTGCACTGATCGCGCTCCCCCGAGCCGCTTGGCAAGGATCCAGCATGCCGTCCCTTCCCCTGCTGTGTGTCGACGACGAATCCAGCAATCTGGCCACCCTGCGCCAGTTGCTGCGCGACGACTTCGCACTGGTGTTCGCCAAATCCGGCGGTGAAGCCCTGGATGCGGTGACGCGCCACACGCCTAAGTTGATCCTGCTGGATGTCGAATTGCCGGACATGGACGGCTATGCGGTGGCGCGCGCGCTCAAGCAGCAGCCGTCCAGCAACGCCATCCCGATCCTGTTCGTGACCTCGCGCAATAGCGAGCACGACGAACGTCTGGGGCTGGAAGCGGGCGCGGCCGATTACGTCAGCAAGCCCTACTCGCCTGCGCTGCTCAAGGCACGCATCGCCACGCAGTTGAAGCTGGCCGAAAACGCACGTCTTGCCCAGCAATACCGCGACGCGATTCACCTGCTTGGTACAGCCGGCCAAGGCCAGGACGCCGACACCGGCGCACACATCTGGCGGATGGCGGTGTATGCGCGGGTCCTGGCCGAAGCAGTGGGTTGGTCGCCGCAGCAGGCGCAGACCCTGCAGGACGCCGCCCCGCTGCACGACGCCGGCAAAATCGCGGTGCCCGGCAGCATCCTGCAAAAGCCCGATTCGCTGGACGAGCACGAACGCTCGGTTGTTCGTCAGCACCCGCAAGCCGGCCACGATCTCTTACGCCATGGCCGCGGTCCGGTGTTCCAGCTGGCTGCGGAAATCGCGCTGCATCATCACGAATGCTGGGACGGCAGCGGATATCCCGATGGGTTGTCCGGCGATGCCATTCCCGAATCGGCACGCATCGTGGCGGTAGCCGACGTGTTCGACGCGCTATGCGGGCGGCGCGCCTACAAGGCGCCGTGGACGGTGGAGGACGCCATGCGCAAGCTCGACAGCATGGCGGGCAAACAACTGGAGCCGCGCCTGGTGCAGCATTTCCACGAGGCATTGCCGCAGATTCTGCAGATCAAGGACGCTTGGGAGAGCCCTGCAGCGTAGCGTTGATCCGGACAGGTTCATGCACTGATTCAGGCGCTGCCCCACGCGATCTGCAGCTGGCTGTTTTCATCGGTATCCCCGCTCCGCGCCAGGCGCGCGTGCTTGCCGGCGTATGTGCTCAAAGACACATAAGCGGCGCGTATGCCGTACTTTCTCGTGCTGGTAACGGGATTTGAGCATGACAGCATGCGTTCGATTCCGTTTCTCTCACCGGGAGAAGGGGCCTTGAAGGGATGGATGAGGGCAAGACCGACCCCAGGCATCACCCAACCACTCAATCGTTCCGAAAGAATCTTGCTCACGCCAGACGCCTGGTGTCGTCCTCTCCCACCAGGAGCCGCCGGCATGAAAGCGGGAGGTTAGGGTAAGCGACGCCATGGCGTCGCCTCAGTAACAGCTGCGTTTGCAGTTCTCCACCTCACGACGGCCTTGGGATAAACCGCGCGCCGCAGCATCTGCCTCGCCCGCATCAAACGCACACAGCGTTGCTGCCATTGGCTTGAACCCAACGCTACACAAGTAGAAAATATCAATGTTGCGCCGCACAACACCGTGCGACGCGGGCCGATCCTGCTGCCACATGCGGCGCAGGCGGTGCGGCCCCGCAACCGAGAGTCCGATGTCCTCCAGCGTGTCCGAGGCCGGCGCTACGCCGCCGCGTTATCCCGATTACCGCATCATCTCGCTGATTCTGGCCTGCGCCATTTTCATGGAGCAGATGGATGCCACCGTGCTCGCCACCGCGCTACCGACCCTGGCGCGCGATTTCGGCGTGGCTGCGCCGGCGATGAGCATCGCCATGACCAGCTACCTTCTTGCACTGGCAGTGTTGATCCCGGCCAGCGGCGCCATCGCCGACCGCTTCGGCCTGCGTCGCGTGTTTGGCGCCTCCATCTGGGTGTTCGTCGGCGGCTCAATCCTGTGTTCGCTGGCCGACAGCCTGCCCACGATGGTGGCCGCGCGCGTGCTCCAGGGCGCCGGTGGCGCAATGATGGCCCCGCTCGGCCGGTTGATCCTGTTGCGCACGGTGGAGCGCCACCATCTGGTGTCGGCAATGGCCTGGACACTGGTGCCGGCCTTCATCGGCCCGATGCTAGGCCCGCCACTGGGCGGTTTTTTCGTCTCGTATCTGGATTGGCGCTGGATCTTCTACATCAACGTGCCGATCGGCATCGCCGGGTTTCTGCTGGTGCGGCGTTTCATTCCGGAGATTCCCACCGAATCGGTGCCGGCGCGTTTCGATCTGCGCGGCTTCGTGCTGTGCGGCACCGCGCTGGGCTGCCTGCTGTTCGGCCTGGAAATGGTCAGCCAGGAAAACGGCATCGGCGAAGCCAGCTGGCTGTTGGCAATCGGCAGCAGCGCGGCGCTGGGCTATCTCTGGCACGCACGTCACCACCCCGTTCCACTGATCGATTTGAGCTTGTTGCGGATCGAGTCGTTCCGGTTGTCGGTGATCGGCGGTGCGCTGATGCGCATCACCCAGGGCGCGCAGCCGTTTCTGTTGCCGCTGCTGTTTCAAATCAGCTTCGGCATGAGCGCTGCGCATAGTGGCCGGCTGATCCTGGCTACCGCGCTCGGCGCACTGCTGATGCGCACCATCACCCCGCAACTGCTGCGTCGCTTCGGGTATCGCAATAGCCTGATCGGCAACGGTGTGCTCGCCAGCCTGGGCTACATGGTGTGCGCATTCTTCCGCCCCGCTTGGCCACCGGCACTGATGTTCGGCCTGCTGTTGTGCTGCGGCGCCTTCATGTCGTTCCAGTTCGCCGCCTACAACACCATCGCCTACGAAAACGTGCCTCCCGCGCGCATGAGCCGCGCCAGCAGCCTGTACACCACCCTGCAGCAGCTGATGCTGTCGGTCGGCGTCTGTGCCGGCGCGATGATTCTCAACCTGGCAATGCTGGCCGGCGGCCACGCAACGCCGCAACTAGGCGATTTTTCGCTGGCATTCTGCATCGTCAGCCTGATTTCGCTCAGCGCCACCTGGTGGCATGTGCGCTTCGACAAGCATGCCGGGCAAGAAATGAGCGGGCATCGGGCCTGAGCCGGGCCCGGTCGTTTTGCGGCTTGTGCCGACCATGTTATTGAGCCGCAAAACATAGCGAATGGCTATCCACCAGCCGCGCTCATGGCACGTTGCGTACGCCTGCACCGCGCCTTGCACCACGCCCTGCACGCAAGAGGCCGCCCGTAGGCGGCCTCTTCATTGACTCAACCAGGCTGTCGAGACCACCGCGATAGCGAAGCATTCGCTTCGCCATCGCGGCAATACGTCGCTTACACCCCGTGCGCAGCCAGTTGGCCCAACCGCTGCACCGCCACAGACACGGTCGGGTAATCGAGCGTCTTCTGCTCGGCCACGTCGGTGAGCATGGCCAAGGTGAAGCGCAGGCTGGAATCGTCGCGTGCCATCCAGTTGGCCACCTTGTCCTCGGCACTGCTGCCGGGCATGGTCAACGCTTGGCCGACCAGCGCGCGTTGGTGTGCGGCCAGTTCGTCGCGCAGCACGCCACGTGCCACCGCGTGCCAACGGCCGTTGACCTCCAGTGCGTCGATCTGTTCGAACAACCACGGCAGCCGCAGCGCTTCGCCGAGGCGGAAATGCACCTTGGAAACGTCCACGGGCTTGAGCTTGCGCGTGCGTGCGGTTTCGATAATGTCGAAGGCTGGCTCCAGATACCGCAGCTCGGACAACTGCTGCGCCAGTGCCGGGGTCAGGCCCTTGTCCTGCCATTCCTGCACGCTGGCTTCGTACTGCGGGCGCTGCGCATCCGACAACACGCCTGATGCCACGCGGATGTCGTTGAACGGGCCGTGGTAACGCTCCACCGCTGCGGTAATGCCCGGCATCTGGCCCGGACGCAGCAGCAGCCAACGCACGAACGAACGCTGCAGGCGCCAGATCACTTCCAGTGCATCGATCTGCACCGACTCGGGAACCGTGCCGTCCAGCGCATCGATCTGCGTCCACAGCGCGCGCGCATCCAGCGTTTCGCGGCTGATGGTGTAGGCCTTGGCGACCTCGCCGATGCTGCGGCCGGTGTCTTCCTGCATACGCATCAGGAAGGTGGCGCCCATGCGATTGATGGTGGTATTGGTCACCGCGGTGGCGATGATTTCACGCTTCAGACGATGGCGCTCCATCGCATCGGCGTACTTCTTCTGCAGCGGCTGCGGGAAGTAGCGCTGCAATTCCTTGGAAAGGTACGGGTCTTCGGGAATGTCTGATTCCAGCAGCTGCTGGAACGCCACCAGCTTGGAATACGACAACAGCACCGACAGCTCCGGCCGGGTCAGCCCCTGCCCACGCGCCTTGCGTGCGGAGAGCTCAGCATCGGACGGCAGGAATTCGATCTGACGGTCGAGCAGGCCCTGCAGTTCCAGCGTGCGGATGAAGTGCTGCTTGGAGCCAAGGCGCTTGACGCTCATGCGCTCCATCAAGCTGATGGCCTGGTTTTGGCGGTAGTTGTCCCACAACACCAGGTCGGCCACTTCGTCGGTCATCGACGCCAGCAGCTTATTGCGCGCGTCGTAGGTGAGCTTCTTGGCCTGTACCATGTCGTTGAGCAGGATCTTGATGTTCACCTCGTGATCGGAGGTGTCCACGCCGGCCGAATTGTCGATAAAGTCGGTGTTGAGCAGTACGCCGGTTTGCGCCGCTTCGATGCGGCCCAGCTGAGTCAGGCCCAGGTTGCCGCCCTCGCCCACTACCTTGCAGCGCAACTCGCCGCCATTGACGCGCAGGCCGTTATTGGCGCGATCGCCCACATCGGTATGCGATTCGCTGGCTGCCTTGACGTAGGTGCCGATGCCGCCATTCCAAAACAAGTCCACCGGCGCTTTGAGAATGGCGTTCATCAGCTCGTTCGGAGAAAGCTGCTTGACGTTGGCGTCCAGCCCCAACGCTTGGCGCACCGGTGCACTGATGTCGATGGATTTGAGCGTGCGCGGATAGATGCCACCACCGGCGCTGATCAGTTTGGCGTCGTAATCGGCCCAGCTGGAACGCGGCAGCTTGAACAAGCGATCGCGCTCGGCGAAGGACACCGCTGGATCCGGGTTCGGATCCAGGAAAATGTGGCGGTGATCGAACGCGGCCAGCAGGCGGATGTGCTTCGAGAGCAGCATGCCGTTGCCGAACACGTCGCCGGACATATCGCCGATGCCGACCACGCTGAAGTCCTGGCTCTGGCAATCGCGGCCCATGGCGCGGAAGTGGCGCTTGACCGATTCCCACGCGCCACGTGCAGTGATGCCCATGCCCTTGTGGTCGTAACCCACCGAGCCACCGGAGGCGAACGCATCGCCCAGCCAGAAGCCGTGATCCAGCGCCAAACCATTGGCAATGTCGGAGAACGTCGCAGTGCCCTTGTCGGCCGCGACCACCAGGTAAGGGTCGTCCTGGTCGTGGCGCACTACCTGCGGCGGCGGCACGATCTTGCCGCCGACGATGTTGTCGGTGATGTCGAGCAGGCCCTGGATAAACAGCTTGTAGCAGGCGATGCCTTCTGCCTGGATCGCATCACGGTCGCCGCCGACCGGCGAGCGCTTGACGTAGAAACCGCCCTTGGCGCCAACCGGCACGATGACGGTGTTTTTGACCATCTGCGCCTTCACCAGGCCCAGCACTTCGGTACGGAAATCCTCGCGGCGGTCCGACCAGCGCAGGCCGCCACGCGCCACCGCGCCGAAGCGCAGATGCACGCCCTCTACGCGCGGGCCGTACACGAAGATTTCGCGATACGGACGTGGCTTGGGCAGGTCCGGCACGCGCGCCGAATCCAGCTTGAAGCTGATGCAGTGTGGGTGCTTGCCGCTCTTGTCGGTCTGGTAGTAGTTGGTGCGCAAGGTCGCATCGATCACATCCATGAAGCTGCGCAGGATGCGGTCTTCGTCCAGGCTGGAGACGCGGTCCATCAACTTCAGCAAGGTGGCGCGGGTGGCCTCCTGCTGCGCATCGCGGCCGCCGCCGCGCGCTTCCAGCACGGAGTCCAGTGCCTTGAGCGTAGCGTCGTCGCCGCCTGCCAATGCAGACAGTGCTTCGCGCAGGCGCTCCTGGCCGGCGAAGATCTGCGCCTTGGTTTCGCTGCCGGTGGACGGGTCGAAACGCGCTTCGAACAACTCCACCAGCAAACGCGCCAGCAACGGGTACCGGGTGAACGTGGCTTCGACATAGGCCTGCGAGAACGGCACTGCCGTCTGCAGCAAGTACTTGCAGTAGCCGCGCAACAGCGCGACCTGGCGCCAATGCAGGCCGGCCGCCAGGATCAGGCGATTGAAACCATCGTTCTCGGCATCGCCGTTCCAGATGCGCTCGAAGGCTTCACCAAAACCGGCATCGGCATGTGCGGCATTGATCTTGCCGGCAGTGGATTCGACCTCGAAATCCTGGATATAGACCGGCGTTTCGCCCACTTGCAGCCGATACGGCCGCTCGGAGATCACGCGCAAGCCCATGTTTTCCATCATCGGCATCGCATCGGACAACGGAATGTCGTCGAGCTGGCGATAGAGTTTCAGGCGCAGGCCTTCGCCCGCATCCAGGCGCGCGTCGTCGCGACGGATTTCCTGCAGGCTCAGATGCAGATCGTCCGGGCCATCCAGCGAGGCCAGGTGTTCGACGTCCGACACCGCCGATTCAATCGACGAATCTTCGATATAGCCGGCTGGCAGCGCACGCCCGAAGTTGGCCGCCATACGCAGGCCATTGGCTTCGCCGTGACGCGCCACCAGCGCCTCACGCAGCGCATCGCGCCAGTTGCGCAGCAAATGCGCCAAGCGCGATTCGAGTTCGGTGGTGTCGAATTCCAGCGCCTCGCCACTTTTGGGACGCACGATCAAATGCAGCTGCGCCAGCGGCGATTCGCCCAGCACCACGCTGGAGTCGATGTATTCCCCGTGCAGCGCGTCCTTCAACAGGCCTTCGATGCGCAGACGCACGTCGGTATTGAAGCGCTCGCGTGGGATATAGACCAAGGCGGAGATGAAGCGGCTGTACTTGTCGCGGCGCAGGAACATGCGGCTACGCACCCGCTCCTGCAGGCCAAGAATGCCGATCGCGGTGCGATACAGTTCTTCTTCGTTGGATTGGAACAGCTCTTCGCGCGGCAACGTTTCAAGAATATGGCGCAGCGCCTTGCCGCTATGGCTGCTCGGGGTCAGCCCGGACTTGCTCATCACATATTCGTGGCGCTGACGCACCAACGGAATTTCCCACGGGCGGCGGTTGTAGGCGCTGGAGGTGAACAGGCCCAGGAAACGCTGCTCGCCGACGATACGGCCCTTGGCATCGAATTCCAGGATGCCGATGTAATCCATGTAGCCGACCCGGTGCACGCGCGAACGCGCATTGGTCTTGGTCAGGATCAACGCGTCCTTGAGCTTGGACGAGGCGTTCAAGCCATGCGCCGCCAGCGTGGTCACCGGACGTGCCGGCGAGGTGTCGTGGCCGCGCATCAGGCCCAGGCCGGTTTCTTCCACCGGTGCGAGCACGTCCTGGCCGTCCTGCTTCTCCACGCGGTATTCGCGGTAGCCGAAGAAGGTGAAATGGTCGGCGGCCGCCCAGCGCAGGAATTCCTGTGCCTCGTGGCGGCTGATGTCGTCAATCGGCAGGCGGCGGGTGGCCAGGTCATCGGCCAGCATCACCATCTTCTCGCGCATCGCGGCCCAGTCCTGCACGATGGCACGCACTTCGGCCAGCACCTTGCGCACTGCTGCTTCCAGCTTGGGCATTTCTTCCGGCGGCTGGCGGTCGATCTCCAGCACCATCAGCGACTCGCTCTTGCCCTCGCCCACTGCCGTCAGCTT
Organism: Xanthomonas vasicola pv. musacearum NCPPB 4379; assembly: GCF_000277895.2. NCBI lineage: Bacteria > Pseudomonadati > Pseudomonadota > Gammaproteobacteria > Lysobacterales > Lysobacteraceae > Xanthomonas > Xanthomonas vasicola. The sequence goes on from NZ_CP034655.1 coordinate 2,706,341, forward strand.
GCCTGCCTTGTCGCGTGCGATGCGCAGCACCGGATGGCCCAGCACGTGCACGCCGATGCCCAGGTCCGCCAGGGTCATGCTGACCGAATCCACCAGGAACGGCATGTCGTCGTTGACGATCTGCAGCAGGGTATGCGGCGACTCGTAGCCGTGGCTCTTAAAGGTGGGGTTGAACACCCGCACATTGACCGTACCGGCCTTGCGCGCACGTGCAAATTCCAGCATGTCCGCCGCCAACGCCGCCCACTGCTCCGGCGGATGGTTCGGGAATTCGTCCTCCTCCATGCGCCGGTAGAAGTCGGCGGCGAACGCCTGGACTTCGCCCTGGCGTGCGGTCGGGTAGCGCTTGCGCATCGCGGCAAACACCGGCTCGAGGGTGACCGCCTGCGGTTCGGTGGCAAGCACGGGGACGGCACGTTCGGCGACCGGTTTGAGCGACGTGGTGGACGATTTCGAAACGGCTTTCTTGGCTGTCATGAGTAGAGCTGGAATGCTCGGTGGAAAACCTGAATTGTACCGGTGCGCGATGACGACGCCTTGCTGCATAGCGCAAATATGCGGCCCGTCGTGATCCATGGCAGCGCGCAAAAGCACTACAGCTGTGTAATGTGTGGAACAAGGCAGCGCGGTGCCGAAGTTGGATCGCCACACCCGGCAAAGTCCGGTCGAGTGCTTGGCACGTAAGGCGTTGTGCAGACAAAACCGCGACCGTCAAGCCTGTTTAAAAACTAAACTGGACGGTATAGTCTACCGCCATGACCACTCGTCCCCACCGTGCTGCCAGGCGTTCGGACTGCGACCGCCGTATCCATGCGGCTGTGCATGCACTGCTGGCCGAGCGTGGAATGCGCTTGAGCATGGACGCGGTGGCCGAACGGGCCGGTTGCTCCAAGCAGACCCTGTACAGCTATTACGGCTGCAAGGAAAATCTGCTGCGCGATGTGCTGCAGGACCACGTGCATCTGGCAGCAGGGCCGCTGGGCACGGTCTCAGGCGATCTCCACGCCGATCTGCTGGCCTTCGCGGTGGCACATCTTGGCCGTTTGAACAACCCCGATGTGCTACAGACCTGCCGTCTGGTCGAAGCCGAGTCGCACCGGTTCCCCGACCAGTCGCAGCAGATCTTCCACGACGGCGTGGTCGGCATGCAGCAGCGCCTGGCGCATCGCTTCGAAAAGGCGATCGAAGCGGGCCAGCTGCGACATGACGATCCGCACTTCATGGCCGAATTGTTACTGAGCATGATTGTCGGGCTGGATTTCGACCGCCAACGGTTTCAGGTTCCCCATCGCGCCGGCCTCCCCGCCAGGCAGCAGTGGGCGCAATTCGCCGTGGACACTTTCTTGCGTGCGTTTGCTCCAGCACCTGCCGCGCCGACGCTGGCCCCCCCCTCTTTTCTCACTTCAAGACCCTAACGGAGTTCCTCCTGATGATTGCCCCGCTCCGCTCATTCGGCTTGGCCTGTGCCATCACCGTGGCGCTCGCTGCCTGCAGCAAGCCCGAACAACAGCAGGCACCACCGCCGCCGCAAGTGTCGGTCCTGGAGATGAAGCCGCAGACGCTGCCGCTGGAACGCGACCTGGTCGGCCGCCTGTCGGCGTACCGCTCGGCCGATGTGCGCGCACGCGTGGACGGCGTGGTGCTCAAGCGCCTGTACACCGAAGGCGCCAACGTCACCGAAGGCCAGCCGCTGTTCCAGATCGATCCGTCACAGCTGAAGGCCACGTTGCTGCAGGCACAGGGCCAGCTGGCTGCCGCCGAAGCGACCTACACCAACGCCAAGATCGCCGCGACGCGTGCGCGCAGCCTGGCGCCGCAGCAGTACGTCTCGCGTGCCGACATCGACACCGCCGAAGCCAACGAGCGTTCTTCCGGCGCCAACGTGCAACAGGCGCGCGGCACGGTGGAAGCGGCTCGCATCCAGCTCGGCTTCGCCAGCGTCACCTCGCCAATCACCGGCCGCGCCGGCATTCAGCGCGTAACCGAAGGCGCGCTGGTCGGTGCCGGTGAAGCCACCCTGCTGACCACGGTCGACCAGATCGACCCGCTGTACGTGAACTTCGCCATGAGCAGCGAAGAACTGGCCGCCCTGCGTCAGGCGCAGAGCAGCGGCAACGTGCAGCTCAGCGGCGACGGCAAATCCACCATCAACGTGGAACTGGGCGACGGCACGCAATACCAACACCCCGGCACGCTGGACGTGTCTGCGGTGACGGTGGAACCGAGCACCGGTGCGGTGTCGCTACGCGCAACCCTGCCCAACCCCGAACAATCGCTGCTGCCGGGCGCGTTCGTGACTTTCAAGGCGAGCCTGGGCCAACGCAACAATGCCTACCTGGTGCCGCAGCAGGCGGTGCAACGCGATGCCGCCGGACCCTACGCCCTGGTGCTGGGCAAGGACGGCAAGGTGGTACGCAAGAACCTTACCGTCGACGGCCAGCAGAAGGGCCAGTGGATCGTCACCGGCGGCATGACCCCGGGCGACCAGGTCATCGTCGATGGCGTGCAAAAGGCCAAGGAAGGGCAGCCGGCCAAGGGTGTGCCGTGGGATCCGAACAAGCCGGCACAAGGCGGCCAGCCGGGTGCACCGGGTGCGGCGCCTGCCGCAGCAGCCCAGGGTGGCGATGCGCAGGCCGCACCGGCTGCCGACAAGGCCGATGCAGCGGCGCCGGCCGCTCAGCAACAGCCCAAGCAGGATGCGGCCGCGCAACCGGCCGACTCCCAGTCCAAGCAGCAGTGACGGAACCCGGACATGCCTAAGTTTTTTATCGAACACCCGGTCTTTGCATGGGTGGTGGCGATCCTGATCTCGCTTGCAGGCGTGATCTCGATCCTGAATCTGGGTATCGAGTCTTACCCGACGATCGCCCCGCCGCAGGTCACCGTCACCGCCAACTTCCCCGGCGCCAGCGCCGACACCGCCGAAAAAGCGGTGACCCAGGTTATCGAGCAGCAACTCACCGGTATCGACCACCTGCTGTACTTCAACTCGTCCTCGGCCGCCAACGGCCGTGTGACCATCACGCTGACCTTCGAAACCGGCACCGACGCGGATATTGCGCAGGTGCAGGTGCAGAACAAGGTGTCGCTGGCCACGCCGCGTCTGCCGTCGGAAGTGACCCAGCAGGGTGTGGTGGTGGCCAAGGCCAACGCCGGCTTCCTGATGGTGGCCGCCCTGCGTTCGGACAACCCGTCGATCGACCGCGACGCGCTCAACGACATCGTCGGTTCGCGCGTGCTCGAGCAGATTTCGCGCGTGCCCGGCGTGGGCAGCACCAACCAGTTCGGCGCCGAGTACGCGATGAACATCTGGTTGAACCCGGAGAAGCTGCAGGGCTACAACCTGTCGGCCACCCAGGTGCTGACCGCGGTGCGTAACCAGAACGTGCAGTTCGCTGCCGGTTCGGTGGGCGCCGACCCCACCCCGGAAGGCATCAGCTTCACCGCCACGGTGTCGGCAGAAGGCCGCTTCAGATCGCCCGAGCAGTTCGAAAACATCATCCTGCGCACCGACAACAACGGCGCCACGGTGCGTTTGAAAGACGTTGCACGCGTCACCGTCGGGCCGAGCAACTACGGCTTCGACACCCAGTACAACGGCAAACCCACCGGTGCTTTCGGTATCCAGCTGTTGCCGGGCGCCAATGCATTGAACGTGTCTGAGGCGGTCGGCGCCAAGCTCGACGAGCTGCAGCCGACCTTCCCGCAGGGCGTGACCTGGTTTGCGCCGTACGAATCGACCACCTTCGTGCGCATCTCCATCGAGGAAGTGATCCACACGCTGGTGGAAGCCATCGTGCTGGTGTTCCTGGTGATGCTGCTGTTCCTGCAGAACTTCCGCGCCACCGTGATTCCCACGCTGGTGATTCCGGTCGCGCTGCTGGGCACGTTCTTCGGCATGTACATGATCGGCTTCACCATCAACCAGCTGACGCTGTTTGCGATGGTGCTGGCGATCGGCATCGTGGTGGACGACGCGATCGTGGTGATCGAGAACGTCGAACGCATCATGAGCGAAGAGCATCTGGAGCCCAAGGCGGCCACCCAGAAGGCGATGACCCAGATTACCGGCGCTGTGGTGGCCATCACCGTGGTGCTGGCAGCGGTGTTCATCCCCTCCTCGCTGCAGCCCGGCGCCTCCGGTGCGATCTACAAGCAGTTCGCGTTGACCATCGCCATGTCGATGGGTTTCTCCGCATTCCTCGCGTTGAGCTTTACGCCGGCGCTGTGCGGCGCGTTCCTCAAGTCGACCCACTCCACCAAGAAGAACTGGGTCTACCGCACCTTCGACAAGTACTACGAAAAGCTGGCGCACCGTTATGTCGGCGTGGTCGGTCACACCCTCAAGCGCTCGCCGCCGTGGATGATCGCGTTCGTGGCGCTGGTGGTGCTGTGCGGCTTCCTGTTTACGCGGATGCCGGGCAGCTTCCTGCCGGAAGAAGACCAGGGCTTTGCGGTGGCCATCGTGCAGCTGCCGCCGGGCGCGACCAAGATCCGCACCAACGAAGCATTCGCACAGATGCGTGCGGTGCTGGAGAAGCAGCCGGCCGTGGAAGGCATGCTGCAGATCGCCGGCTTCAGCTTCCTGGGCTCGGGCGAAAACGTCGGTATGGGCTTCATCCGGCTCAAGCCATGGGAAGAGCGTGACGTCACCGCCGAGCAGTTGATTCAGCAGCTCAATGGCGCCTTCTATGGCATCAAGGGCGCGCAGATCTTCGTGGTCAACCTGCCCACCGTGCAGGGTCTGGGCCAGTTCGGCGGCTTCGACATGTGGCTGCAGGACCGTTCCGGTGCCGGCCAGGAAGCGCTGATCAATGCGCGCAACATCGTGCTCGGCAAGGCGGCGGAAAAACAGGACACCCTGGTCGGCGTACGCCCGAACGGCCTGGAAAACTCGCCGCAGCTGCAGTTGCACGTGGACCGCGTGCAGGCGCAGTCGATGGGCCTGAATGTCAGCGACATCTACAGCTCGATCCAGCTGATGCTGGCGCCGGTGTACGTCAACGACTACTTCGCCGAAGGCCGCATCAAGCGCGTCAACATGCGCGCCGACGATCAGTTCCGTGTCGGCCCCGAGTCGCTGCGAAACTTCTTCAGCCCCAGCGCCACCGCCACCGGCGCCGACGGTCAGCCGGCAATGATTCCGCTGAGCAACGTGGTCAAGGTCGAGTGGAACTACGCATCGCCTGCGTTGAACCGCTACAACGGCTATTCCGCCGTGAACATCGTCGGCAACCCGGCCCCGGGCGGCAGTTCCGGCCAGGCGATGAGCGCGATGGAAGATATCGTCAACAACGATCTGCCACCGGGCTTCGGCTTCGACTGGAGCGGCATGTCGTACCAGGAAATCATCGCCGGTAATGCCGCGACGCTGTTGCTGGCGTTGTCGGTGGTGGTGGTCTTCCTGTGCCTGGCCGCGCTTTATGAAAGCTGGTCGATTCCGGTCGCGGTGCTGATGGTGGTGCCGATCGGCGTGTTGGGTGCAATCACCTTCTCGATGCTGCGCGGCTTGCCGAACGATCTGTACTTCAAGATCGGCATGATCACGGTGATTGGTCTGGCGGCGAAGAACGCGATCCTGATCGTGGAATTCGCAGTGGAGCAGCGTGCGGCAGGCAAGACGCTGCGCGAGGCCACGCTGGAAGCGGCGCATCTGCGTTTCCGCCCCATTTTGATGACCTCGTTCGCGTTCATCCTGGGCGTGTTGCCGCTGGCCATCTCCACCGGTGCCGGCGCCAACTCACGTCACTCCATCGGTACCGGCGTGATTGGCGGCATGGTGTTCGCCACCGTGCTCGGCCTGATCTTTATCCCGCTGTTCTTCGTAGTGGTGCGCCGCATGCTGGGCGACAAGCTGGACGAGCAGTCCAAGGAATATCTGGCCGTTGAGAACGAAGGTGGAACCCACCGCCCGGATCGCTGAGTCAGGCATTTGCTGCAACCAACAGCCCCGGCACTGCCGTAATGCTGTTCACTTAAGCAACTGTGTCACCGAGAATCCGATGCCAGCCCCTGGCATCGGATTTTTTGTGTCCATCCACCAGCAACGGCTCGACCTTGGTGAGCTCTTCAACTTCTCCGACCTGAGCACATTTACGCAGAACATCCCGGTGGAGTGGATAACCAGCGCGCTTGATTTAGAGCGGGAAAGGAGCACCGCGCGCGATCTACTGGCACGCCCCAGTCATTTCACTCAATTGATGAAGGCGCCTGGCCAGTCTTGAAACGCGGCGTCACCGGACGACCACGGCAACCGGCGTGGATGTTCATACCGGGGCCGCAGCCATGCGGAGCCGGAACCGGATCCATCGCAATGCGCTCCTGCGCAGCGGCGGTGCACGGTATCGCCGACAGCGACACAATCGCACGCACGTCGCCCCTGATGCCTGAAACCGCGGGGCGCATCACCCGTGGCGGCGGCGCCGGAATCAGCGCGGTTTGACCTGCCGATACTGCCGGCGATCGCCGTAGGACCGGCCCTTGGTCTCCACGTTAGCGCAGAGCTGGCCGTTGCACAGCGTCACGTCGGCGGCGTTGTAGGCGCGCAGCAACTCGGCACGCAACTGGTTGTCTTTAATTTGCTGGCGATAATGGGCCAGCAACCATCCGCCACCGCCCAGCAACACCAGCAGACTTCCGACCACCACCGCGGCGCCTTTCCACAGCAACAGGCGCTGCGCCCGCTCGATACGCGTGAGTTGATCGGACAGCGATTGCGCCCCTTCGGCGATCAAGCGGCCGGCCTGCTGCAGCCGTTTCTCGAACCCGGCCACCGACTGGTCCATCCCCTGCTGCACATTTCTCACCAACGTGTCGGGAACGCGCTGCAAGGTCTGCTCTGCCGAACGGGTCATCACCCCGGGCAAGGACTGCGCCACCTGTTCCAACTGCTGCGCGAGGCGGCGTTGTTGTTGTTCCATCTCACTGCAGCGGCGCTCGAACTGCTCCATGAGTGCGGCGGTCTTGTTGACCAACGTCAGTGGGTCTTTTGTATCCATTGTGCATCCTGCCTTTGTTGTTGCCCCTTGTTACATGCTGCGCCCACCGATGCGCACCGTTTCTTGTTGCTGTTGCTGTTGTTGCTGCGCCTGCATCGCCTGCTGGGTGGCCAGCTGTTCCTGTCGATTTACCGTCTCGATAGCCTCGGCGCGCAACGCGCGGCCGGCTGGTTCATTGGCCAGGGTCTGGGTCATCAGACGGAACTGATCGCGGTTGTCGTTCTGTCCGGCGGACAACATGCGGTCCAGGAATGCTTCCGGGTCGTCATGCAGGGAGGGCAGTTTATCGGCCGCTTTCTGGGCATCGGGCTTCATCGGGACTTGCCACTGCTGCGGATCATGGCTGTGCTCACGCTCATGCTGGCGCTCCTGCCCCCGCTGAATCTGCTGCTGATGCCAGCTTGTCGGCTCGGGTGGGCCATTGTGCAGGACGAACGCCGGCACCGAGGAATCGGTGCGTTCCGGCGACAGCGCCACAGGGCGCAAAGGAAACTGCGCGTGCAGACCGGTATCCAGGGCCTGGGCATCGGTACGGTTGAGGCTGACTGTGGTGCCGGCCAGATCCTTCACATGTACGCGTTGGCCCAGCGTGGTCGCCGCCATCGTGGTGTAGAAGGACTGGTGCTGTTCGGAATGGTGGATGACGTTCATTTCAGGCGCGCTGGACACCGTGCGCGGTTTCAGGAACGGCGTGTCGCTGAGAGTGTTGACGTAATCGGTAAGCAGGTTGCCATTGCGCACGGACAGGCCATCGAGCCGGTAGGAACCGCCGATATCCGAATGCGCGCCCGGATTGACCAGATTGAGCAGGCGCCCGTCGGGGGTGCGGCCCGGATCGATGATGTCCTTGACCGGGAACAGATCACGGCGCTCGTCGCGGGCGGTGAGTTGCAGGCCCGACACCACCGACGGCGGCAGGCGCGTGTCGCGCAGGTTCATGTCCCCGGTGGCCACCGGGTCCAGCAAACCCACCGCCTGCGCGGTCCGCCCGGGCGGTACCAGTGGCGGATGGGTTGGGGTGAGTTTGAGGATTTCGCCGTCTGGGCCACGGTCGATCTTCATGTCTTTGGGATTTTGGATGCCGCGCTCATGCACCATGCGGGTGAACATTGCCGCGGTGACCGCGCCACGGCTGAAGCCGGTGGAGACGGTGCTTATCTCGGCTTTGGGATCTTCGATCTTCCAGTCGTTGGCTTGGTTGATGAACTCCAGATACATTTTTTCCATGCGTCGCCCGTAGCTGTATCCCAGACCGCCATCGAGGTCGCGGGTGAAAGCATCGTCCTGGGTTCCTACCCCTGGGACGTAGTAGCCGCCGATATTGCGAACATTTGATTTTTTAGCGGCTTGTACTTGGTCGTACAGAGTCCCGATATTGGTAATGTGCTCAGGATCCTTGTACTTATCGTTGCCGGTGCCGTCGAAGCAGGCAACAAACAAACGGGTATGCGGATTCTTCTGGCTGACCAGCAAGGGCGCTTGGAACTGAGTCAGCGCATGGCGGCTCTGTTGGTAAGCAGCCAAATCCTGTGCAGTCGCCGGATAGGTTTCCACACCATTGGCCCATTTCTTCTCGTCGTGACGCTCGTTACCCATTGCATGCTCCCTGGCGATGACGCCATCAGTAGGTTTTGGTATAGGCGAGGATCGGGTCGTTGCGGAAATAACTATATTCGTTACCCGGCTTCTGCTGCACCGTCGTCTGCACCATCGCTTTCATATACACATTGATGGTGCGGTCGTTCACTTCCAGGATGATATGAGGAGAGATATCGGCCTGCAGGATTGGTGGCAGCTGCTCCTGCGGCACATGGTGCAGAACCACCTTGTCCTTGAAGATGGCATCGAGGTCGACCAGCGCATGGTGCGGCTGGCCATCCTTGGAGCGCCACGTCACCTCGGCAGGGGGCGGGAAGTGTGGGAAGTTGCGGATGCCGATCGTGCCTGAGTCAAGGTTACCTGGGTAACCATCGCCTAGCGACGCTGACGAGATCTGTTTGACATCATCGGGATCGTTTGCCTCATACCTGCCGTCATACAGCACCTTGCAGCCATAGGTGTCATAACACATCGCCCCGAACGCATGGTCGGCGAACGGAATCGGCTTGCTGGTATCGATATGCACGGTGTTATGGGCATCGACGGGGATATTGCCGATCAGGTGAATACCGGATGGTTCGTTGGTCGGTGTATTCATGCGCGAACATCCACTCAGAGGGAGGGCGAAGATGGCGCACACAAGCAGAGGAAGCGCTGCTCGGTGCTGCGGGAAGCAATCCGGTCGCACAGCCATGGGGCCACCTGTTGGAAGGAAATATTAGCCTACTACAGCCTGCTTGCCGATATGTGCTCAGCGCACGCGACTGCCCTGTAGTCCTGTGACCTGCCAGGCGTTACGTGGCAGCTCGCTCCCTCGCTTCCATCTGTGGCCCATCGCTATAACCCAGGCCACCGTCGAAGTTGCGGGTGAAGGCATCGTCCTGGGCGCCTACGCCGGGCACGTAGTAGCCGCTGATATTTTTAGCACCGTTACTTACTGCCGTCTGCACCTGATCATCCAGAGTGCCGATATTGGTAATGTGCTCAGGGTCCTTGTACTTATCGTTGCCGGTGCCGTCGAAGCAGGCAACAAACAAACGGGTGTGCAGATTCTTCTGGCTGACCAGCAAGGGTGCTTGGAACTGAGTCAGCGCATGGCGGCTCTGTAGATAAACAGCCAAATCCTGTGCAGTCGCCGGGTAGGTTTCCACACCATCGGCCCATGTCTTCGTATCGTTACGCTCGTTAGGGAACCTCTGAACAACTCACCACAGATACGCGACACTACCCGCCTCATGTTGAGGAGTGATCCATGCAACTGACGTTCGGTGACGCTGAGGGCCTGGGCAAGCGCAAGCAGACCCGGCGCGAGATCTTCCTGGCCGAGATGGAGCAGGTGATTCCGTGGCAGCAACTGCTCGGGCTGATCGCGCCGCACTATCCGGTGTCGGGGCGGCCCGGGCGGCAGCCGTACGCACTGGCGACGATGTTGCGGATTCATCTGCTGCAGCAGTGGTATGCGTTGAGCGATCCGGCAATGGAAGAAGCGCTGCACGAGATTCCGACCTTACGGCGATTTGCCCAGCTCGGCGGGTTGGACGACATTCCCGACGCGACCACGATTCTCAATTTTCGGCGCCTGCTGGAGACCCATGGTCTTGCCGCGCGGATGCTGGAAGCGGTCAACGCGCATCTGGCGCGCAAGGGCCAGAGCCTGCGGTCGGGCACGATCGTCGATGCGACGCTGATCGCTGCACCCAGTTCGACCAAGAACGCCGATCACGCACGCGACCCTGAAATGCATCAGACCAAGAAAGGCAATCAGTGGTATTTCGGGATGAAGGCGCACATCGGCGTGGATGAGTTTTCCGGGCTGGTGCACCACGTCCATTGCACAGCGGCCAATGTCGCCGATGTCACGGTGATGCACACGTTGCTGCATGGCAAAGAAGACAGCGTGTTCGGCGACAGCGGCGACACCGGTGCAGACAAACGCGAAGAGCTGCAGGACTGCGAAGCTGCATTCTTCATCGCCGCCAGGCCCTCGACGATCCAAGGCATCGGCAACAACCGCGAGCGTGCCCGGCAACAGCGTTGGGAGCACTTCAAGGCCAGCGTGCGCGCGAAGGTGGAGCATCCATTCCGGGTGATCAAACGTCAATTCGGCTACACCAAGGTCCGCTATCGCGGCTTGGCCAAGAACACCGCACACGTGCTGACCTTGTTTGCGCTCTCCAACCTGTGGATGAAGCGAAAGCAGTTGCTGCCGGCTATGGGGAGCGTGCGCCTGTAAACCGGGCAATTCCCCCGGAAAGCGCCAGAAATGGCAAAAATCCGAAGCTCCAAACGCCACTCTTCGGAAACATGCCACCTTCCGCCCTGTCAGGCATCGTTGTTCAGACCTTCCCTAGGTGCCTACGCCGGGCATGTAATAGCCGCCGATATTGCGAACATTTGCTTTATTAGCAGCGTAAACCTGATCGCTCAACACGCCGATATTGGTGATGTGCTCAGGATCTTTGTACTTATCGTTGCCGGTGCCGTCGAAGCAGGCGACGAACAAACGGGTGTGCGGATTGTTCTGACTGACCAACTGCGGTGCCTGGAACTGCGCCAGCGCATGGCGGCTTTGTTGATATACAGCCAGATCCTGTGCAGTCGCCGGAAAGGTTTCCACACCGTCGGCCCATGTCCTCGTATCGTTACGCTCATTATCCATTGCACGCTCCTTGGCGACTACGCCATCAGCAGGTTCTGGTGTAGGCGAAGATCAGGTCATTTCATGAGTTGCCATATTTGTTCCTGGCTATTGCAATACGGCAGTCGCTATAAAATCGTGCATCTACATATTGATGGTGCGACCATTCACTTCCAGAACAATATGCGGGAGATATTTTCCTGCAGGATCGGCGGCAGCCGCCAAACTCAAGCCGTATCGCGCCATTGCGACTCGATACGACAAGACCGCCTGCAAATTCCTCGGCGCGATCTACTGGATCGCCTTCCACTCAATTGATGACAGATCCTGGGCGTTACTTCGGAGCAGTCAGGTGCTGTGCGCGTGTGGACCAGTGGAACCACGCACCACGCAGCGCCCGGTCATAACCATGCGGCGGATCGGCAATTGCGGATTGCTCATCCGTTCGAGCAATAGCGACATCGCCGCGCGGCCCATGTCTTCGACCGGCTGCTCGACCACGGTGATGCCCGGCTCGACCAGGTCGGTCCAGCGCTCGTTATCGAACCCGGCCAGGGCCAGATCCTGCGGCAGGCGCAGACCGGCGGTGCGCGCGGCCTTCAGCGCGCCCATCAGCAGCAGGCTGTTGCTGGTGACGATGGCCTCGGGCCGGTCGTCGTTGGCGAGCCATTGACCCAATTCGGCAATCGCCGCCTCTGCAGTCGGCGCCACTTCGCGGTAATCCGGCTCCAGGCCCTGCGCACGCATCGCGGCCAGGTAACCGTCGCGACGCTCTGCGGCCGTGGTACTGGTGCTGCCGAACAGACCACCGATGCGCCGATATCCCTGCGCCTGCAAGTGCGCCACCAGCTCGGCCATGGCCGCACCGTTATCGAGCACCACGCTGTCGTAGCGGCTGCCGGGGCCGGCGCGGTCCACCAGCACGGTGGGGTAATCCAGCGCCAGTTCATGCATGCGCCCCACTGTCACCCGGGTGGGCGCAAAGATCAGCCCGGTGATGCGTTCTTCCTTCATTAGTTCCAGATATAACGCCTCGCGCTCGGGATCTTCGTCGGTATTGCACAAAGTGACGCGCATACCGGCACGGTAGGCGACCTCTTCCACTGCACGGATCAGCGCCGTGAAGTACGGGTTGCGGATGTCGGCCACGATCACCCCCAGGATGCCGGACTGCTGCGAGCGCAGCCGCCGCGCCATCAGATTGGGCCGATAGCCGGTCTGGCGCACCGCCGCTTCCACCTTGGCACGCACTTCCTCGCTCACCGGGCCGGTGCCCAGCGCGCGCGAGACCGTGGATTTGGACACTCCGGCCACGCGGGCCACGTCATTGATGCTGATACTCACTGGGACCGTTCCCGCTCCATTTGCGCACCTTAGACCCAGGCGCCGTGTGGGCTTTGATGCTAACCCGAAAGCACTACACCGGTTTTGTGCAGTGCACATTGACGTCGAAGGTGGGAACGTTCCCACTATACTTCCCAGCCCGACCTCATCCGGAGCCCGTCTTGCCCTCTCCGTCGCTTGCCCCCGTCACCCCCGACCTTGTGCGCCTGCGCGCGTCTGCCCGCGACAAGGACGACGCCATCGCCCAGGCCGCCCAGCTGCTGGTCGCGGCCGGCTGCGTCGCGCCGGGCTACGACGCCAGCATGCGGCGCCGCGAAGGCCTGGCAAACACCTTTCTGGGCCACGGCCTGGCGATCCCGCACGGCGTCGGCGAAGACCGTCACCTGGTGCGCCGCGACGGTATCGCGGTGCTGCAGCTGCCCGAGGGCGTGGAATGGAATCCTGGCCAGATCACCCGGCTGGTGGTCGGCATCGCCGCGCAGTCCGATACCCACATCACCTTGCTGCGCCGGCTGACCCGGTTGATCCAGGATCCGGCACAGCTCGAAGCGCTGTTCAGCACCGATGACCCCAGCGTCATCGTCGCCGCACTCACCGGGGACCGTGCGCCCGACACCAGCACCGCGCCAGCCACCGACCTGGCCGAAACGTTCGAGTGGACCATTGCTTATCCCAGCGGCCTGCACGCCCGCCCTGCCACGCGCTGGGCCGAGACCGCACGTGGCTTCTCGGCCCGTGCGCAGGTGCGTGCTGGCGACCAGGCCGCCGATGCCAAAAGCCTGGTTGGCCTGCTGCAGCTTGGCCTGCGTGCCGGCGACAGCATCACCGTGTCGGCCGAAGGCAGCGACGCCGCCGCCCTGCTCAAGCGCCTGCGCGCGGTGATGGACAGCCTCACCGCGCAGGAAAAGGCCGATGCCGAGCGTGCCGCGCAACGTCGCGCCGCCCCGGTGACCGGCTGGACCCCGCCGCAGGCACAGCCGGCCATCGTCGGCATCGGCGCCAGCCCGGGCGTGGCGATCGGCATCGTGCACCGCCTGCGTGCCGCGCAGACCGAGGTGGCCGACCAACCGGTCGGCCTGGGCGATGGTGGCGCGCAGTTGCACGACGCACTGACCCGCACCCGCCAGCAGCTTGCGGCGATCCAGGACGACACCCAGCGCCGTCTCGGCGCCTCGGACGCGGCCATCTTCAAGGCCCAGGCCGAACTGCTCAACGACACCGACCTGATCACCCGCACCTGTCAGCTGATGGTCGAAGGCCACGGCGTGGCGTGGTCCTGGCACCAGGCGGTGGAACAGATGGCCTCCGGCCTCGCCGCGCTGGGCAACCCGGTGCTGGCCGGTCGCGCTGCCGACTTGCGCGATGTCGGCCGCCGCGTGCTGACCCAACTCGATCCGGCCGCCGCCGGCGCCGGTCTCACCGACCTGCCCGAGCAGCCATGCATTCTGCTTGCCAGCGACCTGTCGCCGTCGGACACCGCCAATCTGGACACCGCGCGCGTGCTCGGCCTGGCCACTGCACAAGGCGGGCCGACCTCGCACACCGCCATCCTCTCGCGCACGCTCGGCATGCCGGCGCTGGTTGCGGCCGGCGGCCAGTTGCTGGATATCGAAGACGGCGTCACCGCCATCATCGACGGCAGCAGCGGGCGCCTGTACATCAATCCGTCCGCGCTGGATCTGGACGCCGCACGCACGCATATCGCCGAGCAGCAGGCCATCCGCGAGCGCGAAGCCGCCCAGCGCGCGTTGCCGGCCGAAACCACCGACGGCCACCACATCGACATCGGCGCCAACGTCAATCTGCCCGACCAGGTCGCGATGGCGCTGACCCAGGGTGCCGAAGGCGTCGGCCTGATGCGCACCGAATTCCTGTTCCTGGAAAGCGGCCGCACCCCCAGCGAGGACGAACAGCACGCCACCTATCTGGCGATGGCGCAGGCGCTGGATGGCCGCCCGCTGATCGTGCGTGCGCTCGATATCGGTGGCGACAAGCAAGTGGCGCATCTGGAATTGCCGCACGAAGAAAACCCGTTCCTGGGCGTACGCGGCGCCCGTTTGTTGCTGCGTCGTCCGGATTTGCTGGCGCCACAACTGCGTGCGCTGTATCGCGCCGCCAAAGACGGTGCGCGGCTGTCGATCATGTTCCCGATGATCACCTCGGTGCCGGAGCTGATCGCGCTGCGCGAGATCTGCGCACGCATCCGCGCCGACCTCGACGCACCGGAAGTGCCGATCGGCATCATGATCGAAGTGCCGGCCGCCGCCGCGCAGGCCGACGTGCTGGCGCGCCACGCCGACTTTTTCTCGATCGGCACCAACGACCTCACCCAATACGTGCTGGCGATCGACCGCCAGAACCCGGAACTGGCCGCCGAAGCCGACAGCCTGCATCCGGCCGTGCTGCGCATGATCCGCAGCACGATTGAAGGCGCGCACAAGCATGACCGCTGGGTCGGCGTGTGCGGCGGGCTTGCCGGCGATGCGTTCGGCGCCAGTCTGCTAGCCGGCCTGGGCGTGCAGGAATTGTCGATGACACCCAATGACATCCCGGCGGTGAAGGCACGCCTGCGCGGCACTGCGCTGAGCACCTTGCAGCAGCTGGCCGAGCAGGCGTTGAGCTGCGAAACCGCCGAACAGGTGCGCGCATTGGACGCCAAGCGCGAGGACGCGGCATGAGCCTGCAGGCCATCACCGTTACGCTGAATCCGGCGATCGACCAGACCATCCAGCTGGACCACCTGCAGCCGGGCGCCGTGCACCGCGCCAACAGCGTGCGCAACGATGCCGGTGGCAAAGGCATCAATGTGGCCGCCTGCCTGGCCGACTGGGGCAGCCAGGTCGCAGCGCTCGGTGTGCTCGGGGGCGGCAATGCCGGCGTGTTCGAAGCCTTGTTTCGCGAACGCGGCATCACCGATCACTGCCAGCGTGTGGCCGGCGAAACCCGCACCAATCTCAAGCTGGTCGACGCACGCAGCAACGACACCACCGACATCAACCTGCCCGGCCTGCGCTTAGGCCAGCCGCACCTGCAGGGCGTCGCCGATCATCTCGCCCCGCTGCTGTGCCCCGGCCTGCTGGTGGTGCTGTCCGGCAGCCTACCGGCCGGGCTGCCGGACGACAGCTGGGCGCGGTTGCAGGCCCAGGCCAGTGACGCCGGTGCGCGCGTGTTGCTCGACACCAGCGGCCTGCCCTTGGTGATGGCGCTGAATGCCGCGTGCGAGGCGCTGCCGTACGCAGTCAAACCGAATCGCTACGAGCTCGAAGCCTGGACCGGTCGCCCGTTGAACGACCACACCGCCCTCAGCGCCGCCGCGCAGGAACTGATCGCACGCGGCGTCCAACTGGTGGTCATTTCGATGGGCACCGACGGCGCTCTGTTCGTGCAGCGCGACCAGCGCTTGATCGCCCGCCCGCCACGCTTGGCGCACGGCAGCAGTGTGGGCGCAGGCGATGCGATGGTGGCCGGTTTGGCCGCTGCGCTGCTGGACGACGCCATCACGCTGGAGCAATGCGCACGACTGGCCACAGCGTTTTCGATGTGCCGGCTGGAAAGCGGCGACGCGCGTCGGATTACGCCCGAGGGCGTGCGCAGCGCCGCAACCGACGTCGTGATCGAAGCGCTGTCATGAGCCGCCATCTGCAGCGACCGATGCCGGCACCCAGAGGTTCGTGGGTTGTGGCAGTCGCAGGCAGCGGCACAACTCGCGCGCTTAACCGCCACGCATCACGTTAAAAAAATTCCCCCGCCGGTGACACCGGCGACCGCAACACAGCAGGAGTTTTGCCATGTCCTCTTCCATCGTGGTCATCGCCGCTGGCGAACGCAGTACCGAAGCCGTCCTGGCGGCTGAGGCGCTGCGCCGCGCGGCCACCGCCGCCGGGCGCAGCGTGACGATCGAAATCCGCAGCGACCAAGGCGTGCTCGGCGCGCTGCCGAGCGAACTCGTCAGCGGTGTCGCACAGGTCTTGGTGGTGGGCGACGCCGATGCCGACAGCGCCCGCTTTGGCGATGCGCAACTGGTACGCCTGAGCCTGGGCGCGGTGCTGGACAACCCAGCCGCTGCGCTGAGCCAGCTTGCTGCACCCGCTGCCGCAAGCGCATCGACCGGCGCAGGCGGTGCAGGTACAGGCAGCAAGCGCATCGTCGCCATCACCTCCTGCCCCACCGGCATCGCGCACACCTTCATGGCTGCCGAAGGCCTGCAGCAGGCCGCCAAGAAACTCGGCTACCAGATGCGGGTGGAAACCCAGGGCTCAGTGGGTGCGCAGGACGCACTCACCGACGATGAAATCCGCGCAGCAGACGTCGTCATCATTGCCGCCGACCGCGAAGTAGATCTGGCCCGTTTCGGCGGCAAGCGCGTGTTCAAGAGCGGCACCAAGCCGGCGATCAACGATGGCCCGGCGCTGATCAACAAGGCCCTGGCCGACGCCAGCGTGCATGGCGGCGCTGCGCCTGCCAGCGGCACGACTGCCAGCGCCACCGCGAGCAAGGGCAACGGACGCACCGGCGCCTACAAGCATCTAATGACCGGCGTCTCTTTCATGCTGCCGTTCGTCACTGCCGGCGGCCTGCTGATTGCGCTGGCATTTGCGCTGGGCGGCATCTATGCCGGCGACGATGCGCATCAAGGCACGTTGGCTTGGTCGCTGTTCCAGATCGGCGCCAAGGCCGGCTTCACCCTGATGGTGCCCGCCCTGGCCGGCTACATCGCCTACTCCATCGCCGACCGCCCCGGCATCGCGCCCGGCATGATCGGCGGCCTGGTCGCGGCCAATCTCAACGCCGGCTTCCTCGGTGGGATCATTGCCGGCTTCATCGCCGGCTACGGCGTGGCTGCGCTCAACCGCTACATCAAGCTGCCGCGCAACCTGGAAGGCCTCAAGCCGGTGCTGATCCTGCCGGTGCTGGGCACCCTGGTGGTTGGGTTGGCGATGATGTACGTGTTCGGCCAACCGGTGGCCGACCTGCTGGCCTGGCTCACCGCCTGGTTGCGCGGCATGCAGGGCAGCAGCGCGTTGCTGCTGGGCCTGCTGCTCGGCGGCATGATGGCCTTCGATATGGGCGGGCCGGTCAACAAGGCGGCCTATGCGTTTTCCACCGGCTTGATCGCCAGCCAGGTCTATACCCCGATGGCCGCTGCCATGGTGGCCGGCATGACCCCGCCGCTGGGCATTGCGCTGGCGACCTGGGTGTTCCGCAACCGCTTTACCGCCGAAGAACGCGGCTCGGCCACTGCCGCCGGCGTGCTTGGGCTGGCCTTCGTCACCGAAGGCGCCATCCCCTATGCCGCACGCGACCCGTTGCGCACCATCCCGGCACTGGTGATCGGCTCGGCCGTGGCCGGCGCCATCTCGATGACCGCCGGTGCCGAATTGAAGGCGCCGCATGGCGGCATCTTCGTGCTGCTGATCCCCAACGCCGTCACCCACCTGCTCAATTACGTGCTGGCCCTGGTGGTCGGCGTGGTGGTCACGGCGATCGCGCTGCGCCTGCTCAAGAAGCCGGTTGCCGACGTCGTCGCCTGATCCAGCAACGGCGGCACGGAGCTGCCGTCGAACCCAATGCGCCTGCGCTCTACCGCGCGTCCCCTGACCTGCTTCTACCGCTGCGCTGCACACCCTGGTGCGCGGCCAGCGGCTTGTCCACCCACCTGTTGTCGCGTTCGCCCCCAAGGCCACGCCCTTTTTGCCCGGAGTCCTGCCATGACCGCCCTCGCCCCCCGCCGTGCCCGCCCCCGTCTGCTGTGCCTGTCGCTGACCTTGGCACTCACCCCGCTCGCCTACGCGCAAGACGCCACCGACGCCTTCAAGCTCAAGCTGGGCTACACCGGCGAAGCAGCTTCGATGATCGACGGCGGCCGCAAAAGCGGCAACGCCTATGCCGGCCAGTTGATGGTCGGCACCGACGTCGACATGGACCGTCTGTTCGGCTGGAACGGCGCCACGGTGAAGCTGTACGTCATCAACCGCCACGGCACCAACCTGGCCAACAGCAGCCTCGGCAACAGCACCTCGGTACAGGAAATCTACGGCGGCCAGGGCACGCGTCTGGCCAACTTCACCCTGCTGCAGAAGCTCTTCAACGACCGCCTGGAGCTGGAAGCCGGCCGCAGCGTAGCCAACACCCACTTCCTTGGCTCGGACCTGTGCCAGTACTTCCAGGGCAACTCGGCCTGCGGCAACCCCACCTTCGTGTTCCGCACCAGTAACTTCACCTACTGGCCGGTCTCCAGTTGGGCCGCGGATGCCACCGCGTGGGTCATGCCCAAGGTCTACGTCCACGTCGGTGCCTATGAAGTAAACCCGGTGCAGGCCCAAGACGGCCAGCACGGCTTGAACTGGAGCACCAACGACACCACCGGCGTGGTGGTGCCCTATGCCGTTGGCTACAAGAACAAGGGCGGCGACGGCAGCATAGCGGCCATGTACGAACTGGGCGGCTGGCAGGACAACTCCGACTACACCGACCCGCTGCGCGACCGCAACGGCAACCCGGCCGTGCTGAGCGGCCTGTCGTATGAGAACAAGCAGGGCCGCTCTGGCCTCTTCGCGCGCTTCGAACAGCAGGTGACCAACCCCGACCCGTCGGGCACGCGGGGCCTTACCGTGTTCGGCGCGATCCTGCAAAGCACCAGCGGCCAGGCCATCGAAGACCATTTCATCGAGCTCGGTCTGGTGCAGAAAGGCACCTTCGCCAGCCGCCCGCAGGACAACATCGCCTTCGTCATCACCCAGCAGAAATACAGCGACGAAGCGATCGAAAACCTGCGCCTGGCGCGCGCCTCCGCCGGCGGCACCGGCACCCCCGCCGACAACCAGATCATGATGGAGCTGAGCTACGGCATCCAGGTCACCAAGCAACTGCGCATCGCGCCGAACCTGCACTACGTGATCAACCCCGACCAGTTCAACGAACCGACCCGCACCAACGATCTGAAGAACGCCTTGATCGCCGGCCTGCGGATCGACTGGAATCTGTGACCCTTAGCGAAGCTGCGCGCGTTGCGCGCATGCTTGGCGGGCACCACTATTTGAAGTGAGTGGCGGGTGCGTTGCATTTGACTGCAGTGCAACGCATTGCGTCGACTCGGTTGGCTTGGGCATTTGCCGGATGTGGCCGACGAGTTCGATGAGCCGCGCCGGTGCGCAATCGCACGTAATGAGGCGTTATCGGCCCATCTGGTCGCGCACAAGCCAGTCGCTGGACATGCAAGATCACGCGACAGCGGATGCCGAAGCTGTAATGCCTCACCACTGCCTAACGCCGGAATTAAGCCGACCCGAGAAGCGGGTTTGGCTTGAACGAATTATTATACGCCAGCCAGTTCATCGAGCAGCCTCGTGTAAGGCTCCGGGACGAGTGCAAACTCTCCCCAGCCGAGCTGCTCAGCGCAGTATCCGATGCCGTTGCCAGTGATAGCAGACCAGAAGAGTACGTAGCGGCCTACCTTGTCTGCGCCAATACCTTTGCCCTCTTGTGCGGCGTTGTTCTGCTTCAGATAGAAGTCCACGATGCGACCGCTAGCCTGTAGTTTTGTCATCCTGAGGTGGGAAGGCTGTGGATTCGCGCTCATGACAGAGCTAGACAGGATCTTGCCGTAGTAGAGCTTCGGCGTACTGTCCTCACCCGTTATCCAGGTCACCGGGTTGAGCAAGTCGTGCAAGGGCTGCGGGTTGGAATGGCCAGGAAATTGATAGTAGCGATGCAGGTTTTCATCAAGGCGCCGGCACAGCGTCTGTACCGACGAGATACGCGTTGGCAAGCGGAACGTCTGACCGCGATGGCGCGCTATCGGGAAGTTGGCTAGCGGCCCGGCTACATCTTCGACTGGTGTTTGCTGGTAAGTGCCGGAGGACTCTGGCGGTTGAGGCTGTTGCCTCATAAACTGATTAACTAGTACTAGGTCTCCGCGATCTAACGCTTGCGCGGCGGCCTCTTCCGTGGCGAAGCGCATTCCCTCAGGTTTTGTAGAGCGCAGCGGACATTTAATGTGCTGGTAAGAAGGCCAGTGAACGAAGCACGCCTTGCGGCCATTTTTGAACCGCTGGCGAGTTTTCGGGGATTTCGTTACGTTCGTGCAGCATTCCGGACAGAAGAGATGGCCCTCCATCTCATTTGTCACGTCCACTGCGACGACACTCTGGGCCTGAGATCGCAACGTGGCGGGGTCCCCGGCATCTGCTTGCCAGCTCGCATCGTAGTAGGCAAATTTGATTCTTTGGGTATCGGCCATGGTCTTCTGGCGTATAACGCTTGAGTTAAGCGGCGCGCGGCTTTTCGCGCGTCTGCTTGGACGAGTGGTTAGACCTCATCTTAGCGCGACGGGTGACAGCATTGACCTCCATGTAGCAAGGACTGTGCGGACGGCCGACAGCAAAGAGAGCGTGGTGCCGTCATCCAACGTGACGATAACCTCCGCTGCTTCGGCGAACACGCCATAGCCGAACGGTGCTTGAAAGATTCCTGGGGTGGCCGACAATTGCTCGGTCGATGAGAGCTGGCGCGGAAAATTTTTTGACAAAGCCAACTTCGCATGTTTAGACGCATCTGCCACGTCTCGGATTATTGCGAAATCTGGACATCCGGCTTGTAAGCCCGCCCGCACATTGGCGACCTCTTTGTCCATGAGGGTGCGATCGCGGCTTTCGAAGCCGTCGAGCGCGAAATGGTCTGCCATGTGATACAGGACAATTGCAGCTAACCTGCCGCGACGGATGTCGTACGGCGCCTTCTCGAACTCCGCAACTGTAGGCTCGACCGTGTGAGCGAGAAATATTGAGGCGTTCGAGCGCGCGGGAACTTCCGTATGAGCCTAACGCTTGAAATAAGCCGACTGGCGAAGCCAGTTCGGCTTGATTGAGTTGTTAGGCGCCATTACCGCGCAACCACCTGAGCAATGATGGCACCGACCGACAGAGCAAGAGCCACTAGAGAAACGCCAAGAGACCACGCGAACTTTGAATGCTCCTGATCATGCCCCGCAAGTATCGCTGCCAGATATGGGAAATTGACTGCATTCCTCATGTCCCCAACAACCGGAGCAAACAGATGCACGGCGCTGTTCTCTCCTGTCTTTTGGCGATATTTGTGATCTAGGTAAGAATTTAGATAGCCAAAGAGCAAATACTTGCTTGTGCCAAGGCGTGTAGCAACTGCCTCCACATCTATGGGGATAATGAACTGTCCGATAGAACCCTTTTCCGGCTGGAATGGATAGTTCGGCAAATACATGTCGTAGATGCAGCGGAGCACTTGTCTTTCAGTTGGGATCTTGTCTGACATGGTGCCTAACGCCGGAATTAAGCCGACCCGCGAAGCGGCTTCGGCTTGAATGAATTGTTAGGCGGGTCCGACAGTTGACCGGCGCCTCATTGCCGGCTAGCTTACATCACTAGGGAAGTTCTGAACAACTCCTCCATCGGCTTCTGATCGCCCCTGAGGTTGGAGCCATCACGCGTAAGCGATTGATTTTCAGCAACGGTGATTGTTGCAAATCAAGCGAAATCCCAAGTTCGCTCGTAGCGCCACGAGTTGTTCAGAGGTTCCCTAGGTGCTCAACACACCTTACCCGCTAGCAGTGCCCGCGGCTGTCATCGCGGTTTTTTTGCGCCCATAGATTCTCTATGGTCGAGTAGCGTCCAGTGATACAAGACCCGGCTTGCCGGGGAAAGCTGGGGGCCGTCTAGCGGCGGTGTTGAAGTACTCGGCCGCCCTCTCAACAAGGGCGTAAATCAACGAACCGCTAGGAGGCCGTCATGGCTGCTCGTACTCAAATCTCCGCTCGCCGTTTGCTTACAGTTGGTTACAGTTCCTATCCGCGCAAGCGGGACCGCTGGCCGGCGCCGCCGGCTGTCCCATATCTGCGACTGCGGGGGCACTGGCTAAAGCTGGCAGGCTTTGCTGTAGGTCAAAAAGTGACACTCCACATTGCTGATGGATGCATCACGATCATCCCGAGCACGGAAATCTGATCTGCATTGGCGGGTAGAGGAAGTATGCTTTTCCACCCGCCTAACGCCTGAATTAAGCCGCGCCGCGAAGCGGCGTCGGCTTGAATGAATTGTTATGCCCCACGCCGTTGTTCCACCAGTGCTGCTGCTGCACGCTTGAACTTGAAGATTCTTGCACCTTTGTCATTGCGCTCAAGATCTAGCAGGCCGAGGCTGACCAGTGTGGTCAGATCGTCCCCAACGAAGCGAGTCTCCGTGTAGGAAATGCTTCCGTTGCTTGGCGCATCCATGTACGCAAGTTCCATTTCACCAGACAAACACTTCACTTCCAGGATAGATGTTGCGCCAGAGTCATAGAATTGCTCAAGGATTGCGTACGCTTGTCCAGACAGCTCTGACGACGGGTAGGCGACTAAGGCAAGATCGCGATAGCTAGCAATGCCGGCAGCAACAGTCGCCATCATCTTGTCTAGGGTAGCGAGGCGTTCAAGGATGGTCTCGCGTGAATCGTTTAGAAGAGCCTTGATGCTGACAGTTGTGGTGGCATTGGTCTGCAAAAGGCTTCTAATCTCGGCATGGTGATGCTCTGTCAGCCAAGCCATGAAAGAATCAAAGTCTTTACTCTCCTTTCCTTCGCGGTGCGAAACGAAGTTAGAGAGCAGACTGACGATAGTTGCAAATGCAGTGACTGGGTCCATGTGCGGCCTAACTTTTATTGGATCGCCTAAACGCGGTGTTGTACCTAGTATCCGCAATCCGCGGATGCCAGGGAATAGGCTCGTCCCAATGAATATCAAACGCTTACCTGATACTGGGGCCACGCCCAACGTCGATGCTGGTGGTGTTACCCAACGGTTGAGCAGGCGTATGAATTACACCCCGGGAGATGGAAGCGTAACAGTGCGGTCGGGGCCGAAGCTGTTGGATCAGGTGCGCGACCGCCTGCGCGTACGGCACTACAGCCTGCGCACCGAGCAGGCATATCTGAGTTGGATACAGCGCTTCATCCTGGCCAGCGGCAAGCGTTATTTGGTGCAGATGGGCCAAGTGGAGGTCCATGCGTTCCTCATCCGCTTGTCGATCCAGGCACAGGTGTCTGCAGGCAAACAGAACCAGGCGTTGGCGGCTCTGTTGTTTCTCTACCGCAACGTACTACGTATCGATCGGCATCACGTGTCCGACGAAATCCCTAATGTTCAAGATCTTGAGTAGTGGCGTCACAGTGCATAACCGTGCAGTTACGACGCCCAACGCCAGAAACGAAAAAACCGCGCAATGCGCGGTTTTTTCGTCACACCGTTTGCCAACCGATCAAGGACGACGCGCCAGCGCCTCCACGTCCTTGGCCTTGGGCAGCAGATCCTGCTTGGTCACCGCAAACGGCCCGATGCTCAGCATCGGCACGGCCACGATCACCGAGGAGATCACCACGATCACCGCGCCAATCATGTGGGTCTCGGCCAGGCCTTCCATCGACTCGCCGCCGTAGATGTACAGCGCCAATGCCGACAGGAAGAACATCACCGCGGTGATCACCGTGCGCGAGAGCGTCTGGTTGATCGAACGGTTGAGCACTTCCAGCGGCTCCACGCGCAGTGCGCGGAAGTTTTCGCGTACACGGTCGAACACCACGATGATGTCGTTGATCGCAAAGCCCATCACCGACAGCAGGCCGGCCAGCACAGTCAGGTCGAACTCGCGGCCGGTCAGCGACACGAAGGCCACGGTGACCAGCAAATCGAACAACGCGGTCAGGCTGGCGACCACTGCGAACTTCCACTCGAAGCGGAACGCGATGTAGATCAAAAAGCCCACCAGCATGAACACCGTGGCATACACGCCGTTCAAGGCAAGGTCCTTCCCGACCTGCGGGCCGACGAATTCGCCAGGCTGCACGGTGGCCGGATTCTCATCGCTGGTCACCGCCTTGCGCACATCTTCGGCAACGGTGCGAGCGGCGTCGTCGCGATTGTTGTTCTGGCCATGCGGCTGCAGGCGAATCATCACTTCATTGCCGCCGCGGGCATTCTGCACCTGGGCGTTTTCGAAGCCGGCCTTGGACAGCTTTTCGCGCACCTGGTCCACGTCCACGGTCTTCTGGAACGAGGTCTGCACCAGCGTGCCGCCGGTAAATTCCAGCGCGTAGTTGAAACCCTTGCCGACGATGATGCCGACCGAGGCGACTGCCAGCACCAGCATCAAGATCAGCACCGGCTTGCGCCAGCTCATGAAATCGATCTTGGTGTCGTTGGGAATCAGGTGAAGCGGAAAAATTTTCATTGAAAGATCTTCCTAAAAAGTCCGCACATGGATGTGCGGGCTCTTGCGAGGGACTCGCATTAAATAGCGACAGACTTCAGCTTCTTGCGGCTGCCGTAGATCAACACCGCCAGCGCACGCGACACGGTGATCGCGGTGAACATCGAGGCGAAAATACCGATCATCATGGTCAGCGCGAAGCCCTTCAGCGGGCCGGTACCAAACGCGTACAAGGCCACCGCCACGATCAGGCCGGTGAGGTTGGCGTCGAGGATGGTGCCGCCGGCCTTTTCGTAACCAGCCGCAATCGCCGATTTGGCCGGTACGCCAAGGCGCAACTCTTCACGAATACGCTCGTTGATCAGCACATTGGCGTCCACCGACAGACCCACCGACAGCGCAAGGCCAGCAAAGCCCGGCAGCGTCATGGTGGCGCCGAACAGCGACATCACCGCCACCACGATCAGCAGGTTGAACAGCAGCGCCACCGAGGTGATCGCGCCGAACACGCGGTAGTAGATGGTGAAGAACACCAGCGTAAACAGGAACGAGTAGACCACCGCAGTGACGCCGCGTTCCACGTTCTCTGCACCCAGGCTCGGGCCGATGACGTATTCCTCGACGAAGTCCATCGGCGCGGCCAGCGAGCCGGATTTCAGCAGCTTGGCCAGGTTTTCGGCTTCGGTCTTTTCCAAACCGGTGGTCTGGAAATTCTTGCCGAATACACCGGCGATGCGTGTAGCAGGCAAGGCTTCTTCCTTGACCCGCACGCTACGCACTTCCTTGCCGTCGACCATGGTCACGGTGGGAATGCGCTCGATGTACACCACCGACATCAGCTTGCCGACGTTGGCGCTGGTGTAGTCGAACATGCGCTGGCCGGCCACGTTGTTGAGCGTCACCGCAACGGCCGGCATGCCGTTCTGGTCGGTGCTGACCGAGGCGCTGACCATCTGGTCACCGGTCACCAGTGCGCGCTTGTTCAACAGTACCGGAGCATTGCTGTCGCGCAGGCGATAGACCTTGGCCTCCGGCGGGATGTTGCCGCTGCGCACGGCATCTTCGGCGTTACCGTCGACCACAGCGCGGAATTCCAGCGAGGCGGTGGCACCGATCAGGCGCTTGGCTTCGGCGGTGTCCTGCAGACCGGGCAGTTCGACCACGATGCGATCTTCGCCCTGGCGCTGGATGGTCGGCTCGGACACGCCTAGGGCATTGACGCGGTTGCGCAAGGTGGTGAGGTTCTGCTCGATCGCACCGCTGGCGATCTGCTTGAGCTCGGCCTCCGGCACTTTGACTGCGATGTTCTGGCCGCTGACGTCGTAGGTCAGGGTCGGCTGCGCCTTGCCCAGCGCCACGCGCGCAGCATCGGCATCGGCGCCCTCGCCCAGGCTGACCTGGATGCTGTTATCGGCGCGACGCTCCACCGAGCGATAGGCGATGCGGGCATCGCGCAAGGTGGTGCGGATGTCTTCGGCAAAACCGTCCAGACGCTTTTCCAGCGCGGCTTTCTGGTCGACCTGCATGGCGAAGTGCACGCCGCCCACCAGGTCCAGACCCAGCACCATCGGCCGGCCGCCCAGCTTGGCCAGCCAGTCCGGCACGGTGGAAGCCAGGTTCAGCGCCACGGTGTAGTTCTCGCCCAGCTGCTGACGCAACACGTCATTGGCGCGGGTCTGCGCCTGCAGCGAGGGCAAGCGCACCATCAGGCTGTCGCCTTCCTTGGTGACTGCCTTGGGCGTGATGCCGGCAGCCTTGAGGTCGGCGTCGATGCGACTGCGCAACGCGTCGTCGAGCTGAGCACCGCGGCTGGCGGTGATCTGCACGGACGGGTCCTTCTGATAGATGTTGGGCAGCGCATACAGCGCACTGACCGCCAGCACCAGCAGGATCAGGAAGTACTTCCAGCGAGGAAATTCGAGCATTGCGACAGTCCTGCGCGACACCATCCCGGCGACGCGCCTAGCAGTGAGAACGACGTCAGGCGGCCGATACAGCGTCGCCAGCAGTCTTCAGATGGATACGGGCGGTACAGCAGAACCGGCAGTGTCAGCATCCGGCTGCGCGTGTCGACTGCGCCCGCCTGGGCGGCGCAGTCGTTTTAAAGACACTTAGCTAGCCGACTTCAGCGTGCCCTTCGGCAGCACATGGCCCACGGCGCTCTTCTGCACGCGGATGCGCACGTTGTCGGCCACTTCCACGCTGATGAAGTTGTCGCCGATGTCGGTGATCACGCCGGCAACGCCGCCGGAGGTGATGACTTCATCGCCGCGCGCCAGCTTGTCCAGCAGCGACTTGTGCTCCTTCTGACGCTTCATCTGCGGGCGGATCATCAGGAAGTACATGACCGCAATCAGGATGACCGGCAGCGCGAAGGTGGACAGACCACCCAGCGGGCCGGGTGCCGGCGCGGCGCCAGTGGCTTGCGCCTGGGCGACGGGAATCAGGAAATCGAGCAAATTCATTCAATGCATCCTAGTTTGGTGCCAGCGCGCCCATGAGGCCGCTCGCTATTCAGGTACCGCCGGAGCGGAACAGCCGGGAATTATGCCACGCAGGTTCCACGCCGTCCGCGCCAGGGCGCGGATGGCCGGTCTCAGCTGGTTTCCCCAGGCAACGGCGGCGTGGTGGCGCCGCGTGCCGCATAGAAGGACCGCCGGAACTCCACAAAGGTTCCCGAGGCGATCGCCGCACGCATGTCGGCCATCAGTTTTTCGTAGTACCAGAGGTTGTGCAGGGTGCCCAGCATCGGCGCCAGCATCTCGTTGCAGCGATCCAGATGGCGCAGATAGGAGCGCGTATAGCCACTGCTGCAGGCATGGCAGCCGCAGCCCAGCTCGATGGTATCCAGGTCGCGCTCGTACTTGGCGTTGCGGATACGTACGGTGCCGAACGAGGTGAAATAGTGGCCGTTGCGCGCATTGCGGGTGGGCATGACGCAGTCGAACATGTCTACCCCGCGGGCCACACCTTCGACCAGATCCTCCGGGCGGCCGACGCCCATCAGGTAGCGCGGGCGCTCGGCCGGCAGGCGCGGGTGCAGGTGTTCAAGCATGGCATTGCGCTCATGTTCGGGCTCGCCGACCGCCAGCCCGCCGATCGCATAGCCATCGAAGCCGATGCCTTGCAGGCCGTCCAGCGAGCGGCTGCGCAGGTCTGGATGCACCCCACCCTGCACGATGCCGAACAGCGCCGCATCGTTGCCCAGCCCGTCGTGCGCATCCCGCGAGCGCTGCGCCCAGCGCAGGCTCAGTTCCATGGAGCGCCGCGCCACTTCCTCGGTGGCCGGGTATGGCGTGCACTCGTCGAAGATCATCACGATGTCCGAATCGAGCACCTTCTGGATCTGCATGCTTTCCTCGGGGCCCAGGAACACCCGCGCGCCATCGGTCGGAGAAGAAAAGGTCACGCCCTGCTCGGTGATCTTGCGGCGATGCGCCAGCGAAAACACCTGAAAGCCGCCGGAATCGGTGAGGATCGGCCCATCCCAGCGTGCAAACCGGTGCAAGCCGCCGTGATCGCCGATCACATCCAGACCCGGGCGCAGATACAGATGGAAGGTATTGCCCAGGATGATCTCCGCACCCAGCGCACGGATCTGCTCGGGCAGGATGCCCTTGACCGAGCCATAGGTGCCCACCGGCATGAACGCAGGCGTTTCGACCGTGCCGCGCGGAAAGGTCAGGCGCCCACGCCGGGCATGCCCGTCGGTGGCTTGAAGCTGGAACTGGAGTCGGGACATTGAGAGGCCGGGAATGGGGAGTCGGGAATCGGAAGAGCGGTTAGCAGGTGGCTGATCGTTCGGTGGGTACCGCCTTACGATTCCCCATTCCCGACTCCCGATTCCCGGCTCCACAACAACATCGCATCGCCGTACGAAAAGAAGCGATAGCGCTGGGCGATGGCGTGGTCGTAGGCCTCGA
This sequence comes from Xanthomonas vasicola pv. musacearum NCPPB 4379, assembly GCF_000277895.2. Classification (NCBI taxonomy): domain Bacteria; kingdom Pseudomonadati; phylum Pseudomonadota; class Gammaproteobacteria; order Lysobacterales; family Lysobacteraceae; genus Xanthomonas; species Xanthomonas vasicola. The sequence continues at coordinate 2,735,058 of NZ_CP034655.1, forward strand.
AAATGCGCTCGCGGCCGGCGAAGGCGGAGACCATCATCATCAAGGTGCTTTCGGGCAGATGGAAGTTGGTGACCATCGCATCGACGCTGCGGATGCGGTAGCCAGGCAGGATGAAGATCTGGGTTTCGCCGGCGAATGGCTGCAATTCGCCCTCGGGCGCGGCATCAGTCTTGCGCCAGGCGCTTTCCAGCGAGCGCACCACCGTGGTGCCCACCGCGATCACGCGGCCGCCGCGGGCGCGGGTGCGGCGCACCTGTTCCACCAGCGCCGCACCCACGTTGAGCCATTCCTTATGCATCACGTGCTGGTCGAGCTTATCCACGCGCACCGGCTGGAAGGTGCCCGCGCCCACGTGCAAGGTGACGTGGCCGAACTCCACGCCGCGCTCGCGCAACTGCGCCAGCAACGGCTCGTCGAAATGCAGGCCGGCGGTGGGCGCGGCGACCGCGCCGACTTCGCGCGCGAACACGGTCTGATAGCGCTCGCGATCTTCAACGCCCGGCTCACGGCGGATGTAGGGCGGCAGCGGCAGGCGGCCGGCTTCCAGCAGCCAGTGTTCCAGCGGGGTCGGGATCTCGAAACGCAGCAGATAGAACTCGCCATCGCGGCCCAGCACCTCGGCTTGGCCACCGGCATCCAGCGCGATCAGACTGCCGGCCTTGGGCGATTTGCTGGCGCCGATCTGCACCCGCGCCTCGCGTTCACCGAGCAGGCGCTCGATCAGGATTTCCACCCGCCCGCCACTGGCCTTCTGCCCGAACAACCGCGCCGGAATGACCCGGGTGTCGTTGAAGATCAACAGATCGCCCGGCTGCAGCAGCTCGGGCAGATCGCGCACCTGGCGGTCAGCCAGCGCCTGCGGCGACGGCGGCACCACCAGCAGCCGGCTCGCTGCGCGCTCGGCCAGTGGCGCCTGGGCGATCAGTTCTTCGGGTAGCGAATAGTTGAAATCGGACTTCTTCAAAGGTTCGGCGGTGCAGCGATTGGGGGCGCTAGTTTAGCGGGACATGCTGGGGACATCCTTCTCCCATCGAGAGGCGACGCGAGCAGATTCAGCAGTCGGCGATGGCAAACGCGTCGCCACGCGCCAGCAAACGTGAATCGTCGACTGGTAGACGATGGTTCGCCCTATACCCGTTCGCACCCTCCCCGTCCAAGCCCCCTGCCCGCGCTTGCGAGTCGCGTGCTCCAAGGCACGCGCGGCAGTGACGCACAAACCGTGCCTTCTCGCCCTGGGGGAAAGGGGCTTTATTCACCAGAGCTGCGACCTGCTCCCTTCTCCCATTGGGAGAAGGTGGCGCGTAGCGCCGGATGAGGGTACGGGCGACGCCTCATAGGGTTGAAATGACACATGGGCTTCGCCCCCGTACCCTCACCCCCCCTCTCCCGGGGGGAGAAGGGCTTGGTTCGTTCGCGAATAATGGCTCTTACGATCCCCGATCCCCGATCTCCGACTCACGATTCCCGTCCCTACCGCTCGAACTTGGTCGACAGAATGATCGAGGTGGTAGTGCGCTCCACCCCGTCGATGGCACCGATGGCGTCGGTGAGCACGTCCATCTCGTTGACGCCGCCGACCACACCCAGGGCGACTAGGTCGTAGGCGCCGCTGACCGAGTGCAGCAGGCGCACTTCCGGGATATCGCGCAGCGCCTTGACCACGGCGGGCATCTTCTTGGGCAGCACGGTGATCAGGATGTGCGCGCGGATGCGGCCCTGTTCGTAGTCGTCATGCGTGCGGACGGTGTAGCCGCTGATCACGCCGTCGCGTTCTAGCTTTTCGATGCGGCTCTGCACCGTGGTGCGCGAGAGCCCGAGCCGGCGTGCGATTTGGGCGGTGGAAGCGCGCGCGTCCTCGCGCAGCAGTGATAACAGGCGTTCGTCGGAGGGGGTGATCTTCACTTCTGCGAATTTGTTTCGGCGATTCGACGAAAATAGCGCACTTCCTGCCCAGATTCACGCTGCCAAACGCCGATCTTCTGCCGATAATAGAGGGCGAATGCCACCATTGAAGGAGATGCGCCATGTCCGTCCTTGCCCCGCTCGCCCCGCTGCGTGCCCATGCCGGCCTCCGCCTGACCGAAGGCCTGGACGACGCGACCATCGCGCGCCTGGCGCCCAACCACCCCGATCTGCAACACGCCATCGCAGCGGCGGCGGCCGAATATGCGCTGGTGCGTGATGATGTCGCCGACCTGCTGGATCTGGATGAAGACGCCCAGATCAGCGCCGTGCAGGAAGTTTTCATCAACTTCTATGCCGACGACGCAGTGACGCCGTACGTGGCGCTGGCCGCACGCGGGCCGTGGGTGGTCACGCTCAAGGGCGCGCTGCTGTACGACGCCGGCGGCTACGGCATGCTGGGCTTCGGCCATACGCCGGCGGCGGTGCTCGACGCCATGGCGCGCCCGCAGGTGATGGCCAACGTGATGACGCCCAGCCTGGCGCAGCGCCGGCTCGATCGCGCCCTGCGCGCCGAGATCGGCCACAGCCGCGGCGGCTGCCCGTTTGTCCGCTTCATGTGTCTCAACTCCGGCTCCGAAGCGGTGGGCCTGGCCGCGCGTATCGTCGATACCAATGCCAAGCTGCACACCGACCCGGGCGCGCGGCATGCCGGCGCCACCATCAAGCGTCTGGTGGTCAAGGGCAGCTTCCATGGCCGCACCGATCGCCCTGGTCTGTATTCGGATTCCAGCCGCAAGACCTACATCAAGTATTTGGCCAGCTATCGCGACGAGGCCTCCGTCATCGCGATCGCGCCGTATGACGTGGCCGCGTTGCAACGCGCCTTCGATGAGGCCGCGCGCAATCACTGGTTTATCGAAGCGGTATTCCTGGAGCCGGTGATGGGCGAAGGCGACCCGGGGCGTGCGCTGCCAGCCGAGTTCTATGCCGCCGCGCGTGCGCTCACCCGCACCCACGGCAGCCTGCTGCTGGTCGATTCCATCCAGGCCGGGTTGCGCGCGCATGGCGTGCTGTCGGTGGTGGACTACCCGGGCTTCGAGCAGCTCGACCCGCCGGATCTGGAAACCTACTCCAAGGCGCTCAATGCCGCGCAGTATCCGCTGTCGGTGCTGGCAGTGAACGAGCATGCCGCGCAGGTGTATCGCAAGGGCACCTACGGCAACACCATGACCACCAACCCGCGCGCGCTCGATGTGGCCTGCGCCACGCTGGCGCTGTTCACGCCGCAGGTGCGCGAGAACATCCGCATCCGCGGCGCGCAGGCGATTGCCAAACTGGAAGCGCTGCAGGCCGAGCTCGGCGGCTTGATCACCAAGGTGCAAGGCACCGGCCTGCTGTTCTCCTGCGAACTGGCACCGCACTTCAAATGCTATGGCGCTGGTTCGACCGAAGAGTGGCTGCGCCATCGCGGCGTCAACGTGATTCACGGCGGCGAGAATTCGCTGCGCTTCACCCCGCATTTTGCGATGGATGAAGACGAACTCGATCTGATGGTCGGCTTGATCGCGCGTGCGCTCAAAGAAGGCCCTCGTCAGGTGCAGGCCGAGGCGGCCTGATCTAGTCCAGACGGCACACCGGCGCGCATACGCCATCGGTGTGCAGCCTGGGGCAGATGGTGAATCTGCCGCTAGTCAGATGCTGTGTGGCTTGACGTTTTGACCGACGCAAGCGGCGGTGTCGCAAGAGATTGGTTACGTTCAACTGAGCCAAGGCAGCGCCATCAGCCACGACGCTGCCTGCAGTGCATTCCTGACTTCGCGCAACACTTGCAACACGCAATGCGAAGCTAATTGAACATGCAAGCTTGCGCTTGTATAAATCGCCTGCAGCAGGCAGGCGAATGACCTCACTACAGATTCGACCTGGCAGCTCTGCGCCAGGTCGATTGCCGTATCGCCCCGCACGCTGCCATTCAAATCGGCACAGCGTTTAACTTGCGGCGCAGGTAGTTGGTCAGCGCGCGCCGCGGCGACTTGCCGCGCCACGATGCCCAACACAGGTGCGAGCCCACTGCGATCTTGCCGCCCCGGTGGCCGAGCCCGAACCAAGTGCGATCCGGGTGGAAGGCGTCGCGTGGCGGGAACAGGATGTCGGCGAACTGCCCACCGTGCGCATTGTAAAAACGCGTCAGGCCACGTGGGCCGGAAATCATCGGAATCTCGCGGTGATCTTGCAGCCTTTCCGGCGCATGCGCGGTAAAGATGTGCTCGATAAACGCGCGCCAGAACGGATGGCCTGGTTCGGAGCCGAATACAGCATTGCCGATCTTTGAAGTCATCATGGCCCGGCGCGCCTTCTTCGACGGGCAGCACGCAATGTTGCGAGAGCACCTGCGCATCCAGTGGCCGTAGCAGTTTGTAGTCGGTGTCGAAGTAGAAGCCGCCATGTGCGTGCATGTACGCGCAGCGGGCGATGTCGGCTTTCATCACGCCGAAGCGGATCTGCTCGTAGCGCTCGGCGAACTCGGGGAACGCACGCCGCATCAGTTCTGAGTTATCGGCGTCGTCCCAGACGTAACAGGTCCATCCTGGCAATAGACGCTGCAGGCGATCGCAAATCCTGCGCTCTTCCCACAGCAACTGCTTGGTGGGGGCGGTCAGGTGAATAAGGTGGGGGATCATGGCGGGCGACTCGGGGAACTGGGGGAACCAGAGCCGCCGCCGCAGCGCCGCATCGATTTGGCTACCCGGTTGGTGGCTTGGCTGCACCAACCGTAGTCGCGCTATCGACGTGACATAAGTCGCACTACATGATCATCAAACGCACGCTGATAGAAGAAATCTATGCGCATGCGAAGTTTTGAAACAACGTGTAAATGCAGTCGAAATCCTGACTAAACCCCTTGCCGTTTTGTCATATTCAACTCGTCTGTTGCGAGCCTTGAGGATTAATGCCAGTGCAAGACACAGAACCGTGCGCATGCGGCTCGCAAGTGCTTCGCGCACTGCTGGCACACCGGCCAGCAGTACAGCGTTGCCGGGCAGGCCGTTGCCTGCCCTCACTCATTCCCAACACCGATCCGCACGCCCCTTGAGCGTGGCAGTGCGCGGACAATCGCGCGGCGCAATACGTCCTGCTGCGTGTTCGATCAAGCGCTTGCTGCCGTTGCTGTCGCGCTGCAGTTCAAACGCGTCGTACAGCCGCCCAGTAGCAGCCCGGTGGCGGCGTCCTGCGCTGGCGTAGCAACAATACGGTCCGGGAAACCATCGGCAACGTAGTGCGTCGAGCCCAGCGGCACCTGCGTGTTGGGTTCGGCAGCACGGTCGGCCGCAGAGGCGGTCCCACGGACTGTCGCGATCAACCCCAGCAACGCATAGACCGACGCACGCGCAGCCTTCATGGCGCGCAGTCTTCCAAGCGCAACGTGCGCGCGATATCGCGCCAATCGAATGCCGCCACCGCTTGGTCGTCATGCAATGCATAGAACACACCAACCGGGAAGCGTGCATCGCTGCGTTGATCCAGCCACACGCCATCGGTATTGGCGGTAACACGGCCGGCGAAAGCGCCTACATGCGCCAGCGTCTTGCGATCAAACACCTGGAACACGCTGCGGTCCTTGAACTGATCGGTGGCAATCCAGTAGCCGCTGCCATCGTTGCACGCAAACAAGCTGATGCCTTCTGCCTGCGCCTTGAATAACCCCGTGACGACATCGCTGCCGCGATAGCGCCCGTCCATGCCGTAGTCGCGCAACTGCGTACCCACGGCCACATCTTCTTCGGCAATCATCAGCCGCGCATTGGCTTCATCGCCGAAGACTGATTCGGCAATCCGCACTGCGCCCGCCTCTGTGGTATCGCCAAAACTTTGGGTCAGGCGCGCCTGCCAGCCCTGCCCTGCCGCATTGATTTGATAGCGGCGAAAGCGCTGCCCAAGTTCGGCCAATGCCGGCGGCAGATCACTGTTGGTGGGCGACATGTAGTTGTCGCTGACCACCACCTCGTAGCCGCCCTCATGCTTGCGCACCCACAGGCCATAAGGTTCGCGCAACGTATCCTGGCCGAAGGCCGTCAATGGCTTGAGATCCGGCAACGAAAATACCTGCACACGGCGATTATCACGCTCCACCACGAACACCAGGTCATCGACGATCGAGATGCCGTTCGGGCGGTCGAGTTTGCCCAGGGCCTTGCCCTTGCCGCCGACCACCCGCAGCCGCTTGCCGCTGTCGCCATCGAAGACCACTAGCGCATGCGTGCCCTTGGCCGTGGCGATCAGCCAACGGCTGCCATCCGGCGCCATCCAGCTGGCCGGCGAATCCAGATTGTCCGATGGCGTCAGCGTGGTGATGAAGGCTTCCGGCACCACTTGGTGCGCGACCTTGGCCTCGCTCAGCAACGGCTCTTTCAGTAGCGCTTCGTCGGCTTCGCGGCCGGCCGGGGCGCTGGCGCACCCGACCAGTGCCATGGCAGCGACCAGCAGCGTGGTCTGCAGTAAGTGGCGCGGTGCGCTCACAGCGCCACCTTCAGGCCGAGCGCATAGGTGCGGCCGTATTCTTCATTTTGCAGGGTGCGCGAGGGGATGCCCTGATACAGCTCCAACGGTTCGTCCAGCAGGTTCTGCGCTTCCAGATACAGGCTCACGTGACTGTTGAACTGGTAGCTCATGCTGAAATCCATCTGGGTGTGCGGGGCAACGTAGATATCGTAGGCGCGGCTCTGACCGATGGTGTCCAGGTATTGGCTGCGATACACGGCCGCCACGCGTGCGCTGAACTCGTATTTTTCGTAGCCCAGGTGGCCGCTGTAGATGCGCTTGGACGAACGCGGCAGCATGAAGTCGTCGCCGGCGCGGTTGGCCAGGCCCGGAGCGAAATCGCTGTCCAGGGCGGTGGCGCTGGCGCCCACCAGAAAGCCGTTCCAGCCTTCGGGCAGGAAGTCCAGGGTCTGCTGCCAATTGAGTTCGGCGCCACGCACTTTTGCGGTATCGCCATTGATCGAGCGCGTGACCTGCAACCCCGGAAATTCCGCGTCGTTGGTATTGAGCGTCTGCACGATGTAGTCGTCGATCGACTTGTGGAACACGCTCAGCGAGATCAGGCCGGTGCTGCCGATGTATTTTTCGAACGACAGGTCCAGATTCTGCGAGCGGTACGGATTGAGATCCGGGTTGCCGATGCTCACCTCGTTATCGCCGCGGTTGATGCTGACGCGCGGCGACACATCGCCAAACGACGGGCGCGACAAGGTCTTGTTGGCGGCAAAGCGCAACACCCAGTCGTTGCCACTGTCGTAGCGCAGATGCAGCCCGGGCAGTACGTTGGTGTAGCTGCTGGAGGCCTCGCGCGGCGTCACCGTGGCGGTGCGGCCATTCGGCGCCACATCCACCTGGTTGCCGGTGGCGTTGAACTGGGTGTTTTCCACGCGCACGCCGGCAATCATGCGCAGTGCGCCGATGTCCCAGGTGCCCATCGCATAGGTGGCGAAGACATCTTCGCTGGCGTTGTAATCGTCCTGCAGCGAGGTCTGCAGATTGCCGCCCACATCCTGCGGGCGTGCGCTGTACAGATTGCCGGAGGTGTTCCAGTAACGGCGCATGCCGTCTGAGCCGACGCTCTCGCCCAAGGTGCCACCACGATGTTCGGGCGCGGCGGTGGTCCAATCGCTCAGGTCGATAGCCGGACCACGACGCAGCTCGCTTTCGTCCACGTTGACGTCGCGCTCGCGCCAGCGGCCGAGCACGCCCATCTTCAGGCTGGAATGTTCGCCGTCGAAACGCACGTTGATTTGCGCGCTACGCTCGCTGTCGTCCACCTGCTTGGGCGCAATCACGAAGCGATCGAACACAAAATCGTCATTGCTCTGCCAGCCGTTGTCGGAGAAGCCCAACTTCGGAATGCCGCTGCGCTGATCCACCGTCGCCGATAGATCGGCGCCGTCGTAGTTGAAGCGCGCCTCCTTTTCGTCGTTCACGCGCTCGGTGGTCTTGGTATAGCCCACCTTGTAATCGACGGTGGCGCTGCTCAGGCGGTTCTCACCGCCAAAGCTCACCGCCCTGTTGTCTTCCTTCTTGGTGCGGTAGCGCACGCGCTTGGAAATGCTGTCGGCCGGCAGGTCGGCCACGTTGTAGGTGCCGTCGCCATTGGCGCTGACCTCACCGTCGCTCAAGCCGAAGATGGTGCGCTGACGCGTTTCGGCATCATCGAAACGGCTGTACAGCGAGCGCAGGTAATAGCGGTTGTCCGCATCCGGGCGCCAGTCCAGATTGAGGTTGGCACCCATGCGGGTGCGTTCGATGAAATATTTACGACGTTGCACTTCACCGGCGAACAGATCGTCATCCGCGCCGCCTTCAAAGGTGTCGTAGGCCACTTCGGTGTTGTCGGATTCGAACTCGCGGTCCTGGTAGTTCACACCCACCGCCACACCGAAGGTACCGCCGAAGATATCGCTGTAATTGAACGCGCCCTTCGGGCTGGTCTTGCCCGACAGCGACTGATGGCTGCCTTCGATGGAGCCGCGCAACGTGCGTCCATCGCGGTCGAATGCGGAGGTGGACTCCACCTGGATCGCGCCGCCGATGGAATCGCCCGGCATGTCCGGGGTTGGTGACTTCACTACCTTCAGGCGCTCGGTGGAATCGGAAGGAATCACGTCCAGCGGCGTGGAGCGCGTGCCGTCTTCCGGGGTGCCCATGTTCATGCCGTCGATGGTGACGCTGTTGAGCGACGAATCGAGCCCGCGGATGACAACAAAGCGGCCTTCACCCTGGTCGCGGGTGACGCTGATGCCGGGTAGGCGCTGTAAGGATTCTGCAACATTCTTATCCGGGTAACGTCCCATCGCATCGGAGGCGACTGCGTCCTGGATGGCATCGGAGGCGCGCTTGAGATCGACCGCGCGCTCCTGCGCTTCCAGTTGCGGGCGCACTTCCAGCCGCTCCAGGTCGATTGCCGCAGCACCGACGGCGCCGCTAGCGGCCACACCCTCAGCCGCATTCGCCAGCGGGCTCCACGTGGCTGCGGCCAACGTCAGCGTGATCGCCAGGCAGAGCGGAGTCTTGTTCAACACGGGTGCTTCCCCAATCGGTTAAGAATGGGTGGGCACACTATGTCTACGACGTTTCACTGACATGACATATGCATGGACGATCACACCCGAAGTGTGGCGACACACCGCGCGGCTGCGGCACACTGTGCCCTTCTCTCGCCTGTCGCTGCCCATGAAAATCGTCGAAGTCCGCCACCCCCTCGTCCAGCACAAGATCGGCCTGCTGCGCGATGCCGCCTTGAGCACCAAGGGCTTCCGCGAGCTGGTCACCGAACTGGGCACGCTGCTGGCCTACGAGGCCACCGCCAACCTGGACACCGAATCGCACACCCAGCCGGGCTGGGCCGGCCCGGTGACGGTGCAACGCATTGCCGGTGCAAAGATTACCCTGGTGCCAATTTTGCGTGCCGGCCTGGGCATGTTGCCCGGCGTGCTGGCATTGATTCCCACCGCGCGCGTGAGCGTGGTCGGCCTGCAGCGCGACGAAGAGACCTTGCAGCCGGTGCCCTACTTCGAACGCCTCACCGGCCGTTTGGAAGAACGCGACGCCCTGATCCTGGACCCGATGCTGGCCACCGGCGGCACCCTGATTGCCACCATCGACATGCTCAAGCGCGCCGGCGCGCGGCGCATCAAGGGCATCTTTCTGGTCGCTGCACCGGAAGGCCTGACGGCATTGGAAGCGGCGCATCCAGACGTGGAGGTCTACACCGCCGCCATCGACGACTACCTCAACGACAAGGGCTACATCCTGCCCGGCCTGGGCGATGCAGGAGACCGGATTTTCGGTACGCGGGTGGAGTGAGTTGGTAAGGATAGAGAGGAGAAAGTCGCGCTGACCGGAGCTCAGTGCGTCGACGCCTCGATCGCCGCGCTCACATACACCAGCGGTGCATTCCAATTGATCGCCACTTCGTTGGTGGAGTAGCTGCAGAAGTTGTCCAAATACGACAGCGCCGGCAGGTTCGAGGGGTACGGCACCTTGCACTCCTTGGCATCCTGATGCCCCGGCTGCGGGCCACCGACCAGCCAACCCGGCACCGGCGCTTCGATGCCGTCGGCTTGGGAGGGGCGGTGGTGGATATGCATCGGCGTGCGCTTCCCCATCCCGGTAACGAAGGACAGACCCAGCGGATTGCGGCCCAGGATGTAGTCCAGCTGAGATTGCGCGGCATCCAGAAACTGCCGTTTTTGCGTCAGCCGGTAGCCCTGTAGCAGCATCATCGCGCGGTTGAGCACTCCGCCATTGCTGCCCCACACGAAATTGCTGTCTGCCATGGACAAACGCCACGACGACGATTGCCAGCTGTCGGCCAACTGCTGCGCCAAGCCGGTGATCTCCCGCTCGATCCGCGCGCGATCGGCATGCGGCGTGAGTCGGTCGCGGTGCTCGGCCAACGACATCCAGGCAAGGCCACCGACATTGCCCCACGACGGCACCGTGGCCGGCACGTTGCGCGCAATCATCGCGTCGTAAAACCCGTCCTCGCGCGTGGCGATGTATAACTCGGCCGCTGCCCAAGCGAATTCGTCGTCCAGATGCGCATCGTCGTAACCGCCGGTGAGCACGTCGCTGGGCTGGTGATAAATCACATCCGGATGCTGCTTCGCCCATGCCCACGCAGCCCGCGAGGCTTTCAACATGCGTGCCGACATGCCCGGATACTGCTCTTCAAACGGCGCATACACGCGGCTGGCCACGGCCATCACTGCTGCGAAGTCCAGGGTCGCGGCAGTCGTCTTCATCACCACGTAGCGTTGCTGCTTGGCATGATCCGGCATCACCAAACCATCGAACCGCTTGTTGGTGAGTTTGTGGTACACGCCGCCATCGGCGGGGTCCTGCATGGCAAGCATCCAGTCCAGATTCCACCAGGCCTCCTGCAGGATGCCGGGCACGCCGGGCGCATCGTCGGGGATGGTCAGCGGTTTCGACTTAAAAAAGGCCGAATACTGCGCGTAAGCCGCCAGCAAGGTGTAGGTGCTGATGCCGGAATTGACGATGTACTTGTTGTAGTCGCCTGCGTCGTACCAGCCCTTGGGCGCGCTGATCACGCTATCGGTCGGGCGCGTCGCCGACGCGGCGGACGGATGGATGCGTATCTGCGTATCCGGATGCCCGGCCGCACGCGCGTAGCGCCCGGCGTACCGCGCCGGCAGCGCAGTGCTGGCACGGTTGAAGTAGAACGCTTTCAACGCTGCATCGACCAACGGCTGATACGCATGCGCGTTGATTGCAAACGTATCCGATGCCGGCAATCCATCGACCTTTAACCGATAGGTACCGGCAATACGCAGGCCGGAAAAATCGGCCACCTGTGCCTGCTGATCGGCCGGCGACCACACCGCGGCCGGCTGCAGGGTTCCTTGCAATACGCTGTGGCCCTGCGCATCTTCGACCGTGAAGCGATTCGAACGAATTGCGGCACCTTGTGGCAGCCCGACCACGGCCAGTTTTTCCGAACCCGGTAGATAGCCGAGTTGGTTGACGTGGATCTGGGCCGCTGCGCCGTCAGCAGCAGCCTGTGCAAAGCACGCGGTGGATGAGAGCACGAAAATCGCCGAGGTCAACAGGGTATGCAGTGTCTTCATGCCGCAATGGTGGTCGCATCGGTGCGTGGAAACAAGCACGTGCAGGAAGATGTGCACGCATGGAAGCAGCGACCTCGTATGACCAGTGCCACGCCGACCGGCACCGGGCTGGCGCAGGCCGCAACGGTGGTTGTCTACATGGCGCCGTCCGGACGTGCCATGCCTGTTCTCGAATGGAAAGATTATCAAACATGGGCAAACCCGCGAGCGCTCCGGACATCCAAATCCACAACCACCCGATCGCATTTAGATAAGAACTAGCATGCGGTTAAAACCAATACCCGACAAATCTCCTCAAAATTTTACGAATCACTTCTTTGCCATCTTGCATCTGCACTAGCTCACACAAATGCACGATACAAAGATGTCATTCCACGCTAAAAAACCTATAAATACAGGGATTCCGCACGCAACGAAGCCAATTCCAATCACATAGAATTCTCACCGACAGCGTGACTTCATTCGATCAATCAACAAAGCAAAAAAATTTTTATTGCATTATATTCGAACGCATGCTGATGTAAGCACGCTATCGCTGTTCGCAAAAGACCACTTTCCGGTTCCGAACAGTTCGCACCCTCAACTGGCAGCGAGACATGGAGCGTGCCTAATGGAAAACTTTCGTATCCATGCCGCCATCGGCATCGCGCGGGTGGGCAATAGTAACGAGCATGTCATCGCGCCAGAGAGCATGACCGGCGCTCCGCTTTCCGGCGCATCGGATGTGACCGGAGGCCTGCCGATCCGGGCCGGGACCGAGTCGGAACCGGTGCGCAGTTCCGATCTGCGCGATATCCACGGCGCACTCAAACGACATGCCGCCCGTTTCCGCATCTTTGCGTATCCGGACCTGGCCGAAAAACGCTGGCCGCGGGGCGGCGGCCAGGAAATCGTCATCGGCTCGACGGTCGGCGACAACACCGTCATCGATATCGTGTGGACCGTGCACGTGGCCAAAAAAAAAACCACTACCTTCATCCTCCCCGAAGCCGGGCGCCAGCGCATCGCAAGCTATAGCGACGGTCACCTGCCGCCGATCCGCAACCCCAGCCTCGACAAACCGCATGCGCCGTTGACCACCGATCGCGATCTGTCCGATGACTACGCCACTGCGGTGCAGGCGCGTTTTTCCGAATATCTGATCAACCGCAATCATTTCGACGACCTCGAACGCCGTTGGCCGGACTCTGCGTTCTGGGCACGCCGCCAAGCCCGGCTCGACCTGGCAGGCGTGGCCTGACGCCACCGACCCGCCGCAGCTGTGAGAGACCTACGACAACCAACTTGCATTGCCATATCGCCCACCGGGTCGGCCAGTGGCTGCCCAGCGATCAGCGCGTTCTGGATGACTGGCTGAACGCGCTGGTGCGCGAGGTCGACGCCGACACGCTGAAAGCCTCTCCGCGGCCGTTGCATCCGGTCATCGAGGATTTCAAGGCACTGATCGAAGGCGATGCGCAGATCTACATGCTGTTCCATCAGATGTTCGAGCAGGTACCGCACAAACAGCCCTGCAACCGGTATCCAACCGGCAAGCCGCAGGTCCGCGATTATCACCTGATGCTGAAATTGTTCGACGCCATCATGACGCGTGCGCCGGAGTTCAATCAGACCGGCCTTGTGGGTTTCCCGATCAATGCAATCTCGATTGGCCGATGGGCACCGGGAGCGGCGCCAGCGCGGTCTTGAACGAAAAGGTCAACGCGGCATTTCGCGCGATGCTCAACGAGTGGGCACGGTTTCTGGCCTCGCCGGATTCAACCTACGTGCTCAACAGCGATCCGGTCAGCGGCTGGTTCGGCCGCGCTGCAAAGACTGCCATGCCTTACTTCGCAACCAACCTCATCTGCGAGCCCACTGCGCCCCATTACGAATTCACCTCCTGGGACGATTTCTTTACCCGCCGCTTTCGGCCAGGCGTCTGTCCGTTCGACGCGCCCGACGACGATGCGGTCATCGTCAACGCTTGCGAATCCGCGCCCTACCGGCTGGCGCACGGCGTGCAATTGCGCGACCGTTTCTGGCTCCAGGCGCAGCCCTACTCGCTCGACCACATGCTTGCGCACGATGCATATGTCGAACAGTTTGTGGGGGGCAGCGTCTACCAGGCATTTTTTGGATGCACTCAGCTATCACCGCTAGCATAGTCCGGTGTCCGGTCGCATCGTCAAGACGCATCTACAACCTGGAACCTACTACGCACAAGCGCTTGCCGAAGGTTTCGATTCGGCCGGGCCCAACTCCTCGCAGGCCTACATCACCGAGATCGCCACGCGCGCGATGATCTACATCCAGGCCGACAATCAGGCCATCGGCGTGATGTGCTTCATGGCGGTGGGCATGGCCGAGGTCCCCACGTGCGAGCTCGGCGTCTACAAGGGGCACTACGTCAGAAAAGGCGATCCGCTCGGCATGTTCCACTTCGGCGGATCGACCCATTGCCTGATATTTCGATCAGGCATGCGCCTGACATTCGATCTTCATGGGCAGCCCCCCGGTTTGAACGCAAAAAACATTCAGGTCAACGCACGCATCGCTCGCGTGATCGCGTAAAAAAAACGAGGCGCACCGGTGTGCACCTCGCTGTTTGTCCATCGCAGACGCAGTCTGCGACGTCGTCTCTCACTCAGCGCGTCGCTGCATCCAACTGCACTTGCGCCTTGCCCACCGGGTTGCGCGGGTCGCTGCCGCCGCTGAGCACGTTGCGGCGCTTGTCCCATTCCACCGTTTGCAGGTTGCCCCACACGTGGCTGGAGCCGCGGCCGCCTTCGGCGGTGTCGCCGGGCAGTTTAAGTGCGTGTCCCATCGCTTGCAGGCCCTTGACAGTCTGCGGGGAGAACGCGTCGGTTTCGGCCTCGATCACGTCGGGAAGCCATTGGTGGTGATAGCGCGGCAACGCGCTGACTGCTTGCGCATCCAAGCCGGCGTCGTACCCCAGGATACCGAGCAGCACCATGGTGATGATGCGGCTACCGCCCGGGGTGCCGAGCACGATCGCCTTGTCGGCCGATTCCATGAAGGTCGGCGTCATCGAGCTGAGCATGCGCTTGCCCGGCTTCGGCGCGTTGGCGGCGTAGCCCATCACGCCGAACGCATTCGGGGTGCCGGGCTTGAGCGCGAAGTCGTCCATCTCGTTGTTGAGCAGCACGCCGGTGCCCTTGGGAATTAGCCCCGAGCCGTACAGCAGGTTCACCGTCTGGGTGGCGCCGACGCGGTTGCCTTCGCCATCGATGATGGAAAAGTGCGTGGTCTCGTCGTCTTCCAAAGGCGTGGGGTTGCCCGACAGCAGATCGCTGGGCGTGGCCTTGTCCGGGTTGATGGTGGCACGCAGGCCTTGCGCGTAATCCTTGCTGGTCAGCACGCGCTGCGGCACGTCCACAAAGTCCGGGTCGCCCAGGAAGAAGGTACGGTCGCGGTAAGCGCGGCGCATCGACTCCACCACCAGATGGGTGCGATGCACGTCATCGAGTGTGTTCAAGTCCCAGCCTTCCAGAATCTGCAGCATCGCCGCCAGCGCAATACCACCGGACGACGGCGGCGGCGCGGTGGTGATCTTCCAGCCGCGGTAATCGAACTGGATCGGCGTGCGCTCCTTGACCCGGTACCCTGCCAGCTCGGCCGCCTTCCACTGGCCGCCCGCCTGCTTCACGCCGGCCAGCAGCTTCTTGGCAGTTTCGCCCTTGTAGAACCCGTCGAAGCCCTCGTCGCCGAGCAGCTGCAGCGTGTGCGCCAGCTCCGGCTGCTTGAAGGTTTCGCCTTCGGCGATGGGTTTGCCGCCGCGCAGATACACCTCGCGCGTGCCGGGGTAGCGCTCCATCACCTCGCGCCGCGAGGCATAACCCTTGGCCATGCGCGCGTATACGGGGAAGCCCTCGCTGGCAATGCGAATCGAAGGTGCCAGCGACTGCTTCAGTGGCAGGCGGCCATGTTTGGCAGCCAGTTCCACCAGTGCCGCGGGCAGGCCCGGGATGCCGGCCGACCATGGGCCGTTGACCGACCGATCGCGGTCCAGCTCGCCTTTCTTGTCGAGAAATTGCGCTTCGGTGGCCGACTCAGGCGCAGTCTCCCGCGCGTCCAGCATCACATCCTTGCCGGTCTTGGCATCGTGCAGCAGGAAGAAGCCACCGCCGCCAAGCCCTGAGCTGATCGGCTCAACCACCGCCAGCGTGGACGACACCGCCACCGCGGCATCGAAGGCATTGCCGCCTTCGCGCAGGATCTGCAGGCCGGCATCGGTGGCCAGGGCATGGCCGCTGGCAATCGCCGCGCCGGGCGGATGCGCGGCAACCGCTGCAGTAGTGACCGCTGCTGGCTTGGCGGCATCGGCGCACCAGGCGGTAGGCGCCAGCACCAAGGCCAGCAACAACAGGCCACGTGCGGAGAAAGCTCGGGACAAAGTGCTCACGGGGCGGGAGGCTCCTGTTCGTACAGTTCGGGATGATCGCGCTGCAGCTGCATCAGCTTGGCCAGCAATTGATCATGGGTTTCCGGAATGGCCGGATCCGGGTCGATGCATTCGACCGGGCACACCACCACGCATTGCGCTTCGTCGAAATGGCCCACGCACTCGGTGCAACGCGCCGGGTCGATGACGTAGATGGTTTCGCCCATCGAGATGGCCTGATTCGGGCACGCCGGCTCGCAGACGTCGCAATTGACGCAGAGCTCGTTGATTTTCAGAGACATATCGGCACTACGATGCGACGTGACACAGCGCGCTTCAATCGCAAGCGCTGGAACGCAATGTACTGCTGCAGCCGAGCGCAGATGGCGCGTAGCGACAGGTGGACAACGCCGTGGGCGCTGTCGGAGACCGGCCTGACACGGCCGGCTCCGGTGGAGTGCGAACTCAGCAGCATGGTGCGTTTCCACGCCGCAGCCGGATACGCCCTCCCGCGCATCCGGCTTGGTACGGCATTACTTGGCTTCAACGAAGATGTATTCCGCGCCCTTGGGCTGGACGATGGTCTGCACACGCGCGTTGTCGGCCGCATTGCCGATGAACAGCACGCGCACACCCTTCATCGAGTCCGGTGCCACGTCCTTGAACGCCGCATCGATCAGGTCGGCCATCTTGCTGGACGCCGACGAACCGAAGGCCAGCATGTTGCCCGGCTGCACGCCGCGCGCCAGTGCGGTCTTGACGCTATCCAGCTGACGCTCGTAGCTGCCGGCAAATTCGGCGTCGGACTCCGGCGGCAAGTAGTACAGGAACGGGCTGTTGGTGGTGGTGCCCAGGTTCTGGCCGACCACTTCCTGCAGGTACTTCTTCCAGCCGGCGTTGTCATCCTTGGCCGGTGCGGTCAACGCAGCCGGAGCGGCGGCAGCGGTCGGCGCCGGCGCTTCCTTCTTGCAGGCGGTGAACGCCAGAGCGGTGATCGAAGCGAGCGCCAGAGCGCGCATGGTGTGTTTCATGAAACTCCTCCCTTTGAAAGGCGTGTGGTGATGTAACTGCAACTGATCAAGCCTGCGCGCGGGATTCGCGCACCTGCCGCAAGGCCTCGACAACCGATGCCGGCACGAAGCCGGAAACATCCCCGCCCAGCCGCGCGATTTCGCGCACCAGCGAAGACGAAATGAAGCTGTACTGCTCGGCAGGGGTGAGAAACAGCGTTTCCACTTCCGGAATCAGATGGCGGTGCATGCTGGCCATCTGGAATTCGTATTCGAAGTCCGACACCGCGCGCAGGCCGCGCAGCAGCACGCCGGCGCCCATCTCGCGCACGAAATGGGCAAGCAGGGTATCGAAGCCGCGCACTTCCACATTGGTATGTGCCGCAAGCGCTTCCTGGGCCAGCGCCACGCGGCGTTCCAGCGACAGCGCCGGGCCCTTGGACGGGCTGTACGCCACGCCCACCACCACACGCTCAAACAATGGCGCGGCGCGATTCACCAGGTCGATATGACCGTTGGTGATCGGGTCGAAGGTACCGGGATAGACCGCAGTGCGGCTATTGGCAACGCTCATACGGAGACTACCGGGGTCGGATCGCTCTTCAGTGTAGCAGCGGCCCGGCGGTACAGCGCATAGCGCACCTCACGGGTGGCGCCCTCGCGGTGCAGGTGCCAGCCGGCCGGCAGCAGCGGCGCATCGGCGGGCGCTTCCAGGTACAGCCAGGCATCGGCGGCCACATGCGCGGGCAGGCGTTCCAGCACTGCCGGCCATAGGCCAGCGGCGAACGGCGGGTCGACGAACACGATATCGGCCAGCGCTGCGGGCGCACGCTCCAGCCAGCGCACTGCGTCCTCCTGCAGCACCTGCACCTGCTTGGCGGCGTCCAGCCGGGTCACGTGCTCGCGCAGCCGCTGCGCCAGGCCGGGGTCGCGTTCGATCAGGGTGGCATGCGCGGCGCCGCGCGACACCGCCTCCAGGCCCAGCGCGCCGGACCCCGCGAACAGATCCAGCACGCGCGCACCGGGCAGACGCGGCATCAGCCAGTTGAACACCGTTTCGCGCACACGGTCGCTGCTGGGGCGCAGGCCGGGCAAGCTGGGCACCGCCAGACGCGTATTGCGCCAGCGCCCGCCAACAATGCGCACCTGCCCTTCCGCGGCCCGCGGTACCGGCCGCTGCGGGCGGTTCATCGCCAGGCGCCTATCGACGGCAAGCGGGTGAAGCATGGCAGTAGCGCGGTTGGCGACATGGTTCGAAGCAAGACGAATGGCCGGCCATGATAGCGCCCGCATCGCTACAGCCACCCTGCCCCGCGCCGGGGGCGACGCACACCTCGATCGCGCAGGCCTGCCTTGAAAAATCGGCAGACGGCCTCATCCCCCAGGCCATCGGCCGCATTGCGGCCTGGACCACCACGGAGCACGACCCCAATGACCGTTGATACCGACAAGCAGACACTTGGCTTCCAAACCGAGGTCAAGCAGCTGCTGCAGCTGATGATCCATTCGTTGTACTCGAACAAGGAAATCTTCCTGCGCGAGCTGGTCTCCAATGCTGCCGACGCCGCCGATAAGCTGCGCTTCGAAGCCTTGGTCAAGCCCGAGCTGCTGGAAGGCAGTGGCGAGTTGCGCATCCGCGTCGACTACGACAAGGACGCGCGCACCGTCGCCATCGACGACAACGGCATCGGCATGAGCCGCGAAGATGCGGTCTCGCACCTGGGCACGATTGCCAAGTCCGGCACCGCCGATTTCCTCAAGCACCTCAGTGGCGACCAGAAGAAGGACGCCAACCTGATCGGCCAGTTCGGCGTGGGCTTCTATAGCGCGTTCATCGTCGCCGACCAGGTCGATGTGTACTCGCGTCGCGCCGGTCTTCCGGCCAGCGAAGGCGTGCATTGGTCTTCGCGTGGTGAAGGCGAATTCGAAGTTGCCAGCGTCGACAAGCCCGAGCGCGGTACCCGCATCGTGTTGCACCTGAAGGACGGCGAAGACAACTTCGCCGATGGCTGGACGCTGCGCGGCATCCTCAAGAAATACTCCGACCATATCGGCCTGCCGATCGAGATGCGCAAGGAACATTACGGCGAAGACGCCGACAAGCCAGCAGAGCCGGAGTGGGAAGCGGTCAACCGCGCCAGCGCCTTGTGGACACGCCCCAAGTCCGAAATCAAGGACGAGGAATATCAGGAGTTCTATAAACACGTCGCGCACGACGTGGGCAACCCGCTGGCGTGGAGCCATAACAAGGTCGAAGGCAAGCTGGAATACACCTCGCTGCTGTTCGTGCCCGGCCGCGCGCCGTTCGACCTGTATCACCGCGATTCGGCCAAGGGCCTGAAGCTCTACGTGCAGCGCGTTTTCATCATGGACCAGGCCGAACAGTTCCTGCCGCTGTACCTGCGCTTCATCAAGGGCGTGGTGGATTCGTCGGACCTCTCGCTCAATGTCTCGCGCGAAATCCTGCAGTCCGGCCCGGTGGTCGATTCGATGAAGTCGGCGCTGACCAAGCGCTCGCTGGACATGCTGGAAAAGCTGGCCAAGGACAAGCCGGACGACTACGCCACGTTCTGGCGCAACTTCGGCCAGGCATTGAAGGAAGGCCCGGCCGAGGATTACGCAAACCGCGAAAAGATCGCCGGCCTGCTGCGTTTCTCGTCCACGCACGACACCAGCGGCGCGCAGAGCGTGGGCCTGGCCGATTATGTTGGTCGCCTCGCCGAAGGCCAGGACAAGCTGTATTACCTCACCGGCGAAAGCTACGCGCAGATCAAGGACAGCCCGCATCTTGAGGTGTTCCGCAAGAAGGGCATCGAAGTGCTGCTGCTCACCGACCGCATCGACGAATGGCTGATGAGCTACCTCACCGAATTCGACGGCAAGTCGTTCGTGGACGTGGCGCGTGGCGACCTGGACCTGGGCAAGCTGGATTCAGAAGAAGACAAGAAGGCGCAGGAAGACCTCGCCAAATCCAAGGAAGGCCTGGCCTCGCGCATCAAGGCAGCGCTGGGCGACGACGTCGCCGAAGTACGCGTCTCGCATCGCCTGACCGATTCCCCGGCGATCTTGGCCATCGGTCAGGGCGACCTGGGCCTGCAGATGCGCCAGCTGCTGGAAGCCAGCGGCCAGGCGGTGCCGGAAAGCAAGCCGGTGTTCGAGTTCAATCCCACCCACCCGCTGATCGAGAAACTCGACGCGGAACAGGATATGGATCGCTTCGGCGACCTGAGCCGCGTGTTGTTCGACCAGGCTGCGTTGGCTGCGGGCGATAGTTTGAAGGATCCGGCCGCGTATGTGCGGCGGTTGAATAAGTTGTTGTTGGAGTTGTCTGCCTGAGAGCTGCGATGGAGCAGCTGAAATTACAACGGCCGGCGCAGACTCTGGCCGTTGTAATTCTTCTGGCAACTGCTTGAACAATTCTCAGCGCCCGTTCGACCAATGCCTGGGAAACGTATAACCGCAGACCAAATCCACCATCCATCCAGAGCTATTCGTGAGTCTCGAAAGATGTCTACCACATTACCGACATAGAATGCTCATCGAATTGGATTCAATGCAACTTCTAGTCATTCTATCCAGCCGTCGTTTTAAACCGCCACGAAAAGCTTTGCATGGGCGGCAACGAATCACGACTTACCAAGCTAGCCAAAGGTCAATCCACCTTAAACAGCTTCTTTACCCTGATACAGCAGGGCACGATTATGAAGGCACTAATAACCGACCAGTTCTGCCGCAGCTGAATTCCAATAAATAGGACGAATACATCCACGCCAATCATGTTCACTAGGGATGGTCTGATCAACGCGACCGGAAAACGAAGCAACCGCATCCGCCGCGCTGAGGGCGCTCAAATCGCCGATTTTTTGCCGGTTTCGGCACGTTTGCGGGGTGTTGCCTGGATTACAGGCACAGCTTCCCCGCAGCAGGCATTAACGCTTTGCGCGTCAGCCACAGATTCGATAGTGCAAACAGCGTCAGCACCTGTGCGGTGTTCTTCGCCAAACCGCGATAGCGCACCTTGACGTAACCAAACTGACGCTTGATCACCCGAAACGGGTGTTCCACCTTCGCACGCAGGCTGGCTTTGGTGTGCTCCCAGCGCTTGGCCAACTTCAGTTCGCGCTTATTCTTGATCTGCTTCAGCTTCGAGGGCTTCTCCGCGATCAGGTAGCGCAGCGTGCGCTTGCCCTTCATCTCATCGCGCTTGTCCAGCCCGGTGTAGCCGCTGTCGCCGCTCACAGTGTCTTCCTTGCCGTGCAGCAGCTTGTGCGCCTGCGTGATGTCCGCTGCGTTGGCCGCCGTGCATTCCACGTGGTGCACCAGGCCCGACTCATCGTCCACCCCGATGTGCGCCTTCATCCCGAAGAAGTACTGGTTGCCCTTCTTGGTCTGGTGCATGTCCGGATCGCGCTCGCCATCCTTGTTCTTGGTCGAACTTGGCGCCGCAATGATCGTGGCATCCACGATCGTCCCGCCCCGCAGACTCTGCCCTTTACGCGACAGGTGCGCGTTGACCCGGTTGAACAGCTTGCGCGCCAAATCATGCCGCTCCAGCAAATGCCGGAAGTTGAGAATCGTCGTTTCATCCGGCACCTCATCCAGCCCGCCGATCTTCGCAAAACGGCGCATCGACACCGTGTCGTACAGTGCTTCTTCCGCCGATGGATCGCTCAGTGCGTACCACTGCTGCAAAAAGTGGATGCGCAGCATCGTCTCCAGCCGATACGGCTGTCGCCCCGGCTGCCCCGACTTCGGGTAGTGCGGTTCGATCAGTGCCAGCAGATCCTTCCACGGCACGACCTGGTCCATCTCGGCCAAGAACACCTCACGCCGCGTCCGCTTGCGCTTGCCGTTGTACTCCGCATCGCCGAAGGTCAGTTGCATCGTCGTTGTCCCGTTGCGTCTGTGTGATTGTCGCAGGATCAAGGGGAGTTGTTCAGAGTTTCCCTAGCAGCACAGCCGAGAGCAACTCGGGATTCGACAAAAACAAGATGACCGTTGCAAATAGGATGCCCCCCGCCCACCGGCGGGCGAACGGTGTTTTTAATTTTTCTCGAAAGAAACCGGTCATTTGGCTTCGCTCTGCTCCCGGTCCAGCCACCTCCTCGCCGAACGGCGGACCGCCGGATCTGCATGACGTTCGGCTCTGCGCCACAGCCCGTCTCTCTCCCCTGGAGCAAGCAGGCTAGCCACTTCTAGTGCCGCATTGCGCACACGCCAATGACGGCTACCAAAGGCGAGTTGCTCTATGGAGTTGTAGGCTTCAGTCGTTCCCAGCAGCGCGGCAAAGGTTAGCAACGACATGCACCCCACGTTAGGAGAAGTTATGACTCCGGTGATCTGCGATTTGGTGACGTCGAAGCTGTACTGATCAGCAAGCCGCTCATACGGCGGCACGACAAGAAGGTTAAGCGATATCGACAATTCCTCACAAGGCAGTTGGGTATGCACATCTTCGCAAGCTCGGAATAGGATAACCTTGCCCCGAGGCAATGACGTCTTTTCCATATAGGCAAGCTCCACCCTTTCACCGATGTAGCCCTGGATACGATCTGGCTTGCATTCATGAATTTCTGTCCAATAGCCACTACCTAGATAGCCTACCGTCAGCAACTCAAAGTTGTGATTATGTGCGTAATTGTATGAATAGAGATTGGAGTCGTGGACCATGCTACCTGCCCGTGCAACGGGCGCCTTCCACACATTCGCGCGAATCTTGAATGTCGGATCGGAATGCAGAATGATCGATTGGCTCGAAACGCCCATATTATCATTGAAGTAGTCATCCCGCTCCAGCAACGTCGAATTGATTGCCCTCACCAGTAGTTCGCGGTCGTTGGCCAGTGCCGAGAGCACGTCCGAGGCACCCAAAATGCTGTCGTAGTCGCCATAATTAACGTGGCTGCGGCAGTAAGAAACAAGGTCTTCCACGCTAGCGCTGCCTTGCACTGCGGGATATAGACTGAATGCCATTAAATGTCCTTAGGGATGGTCTGATCAACGCGACCGGAAAACGAAGCAACCGCATCCGCCGCGCTGAGGGCGCTCAAATCGCCGATTTTTTGCCGGTTTCGGCACGTTTGCGGGGTGTTGCCTGGATTACAGGCACAGCTTCCCCGCAGCAGGCATTAACGCTTTGCGCGTCAGCCACAGATTCGATAGTGCAAACAGCGTCAGCACCTGTGCGGTGTTCTTCGCCAAACCGCGATAGCGCACCTTGACGTAACCAAACTGACGCTTGATCACCCGAAACGGGTGTTCCACCTTCGCACGCAGGCTGGCTTTGGTGTGCTCCCAGCGCTTGGCCAACTTCAGTTCGCGCTTATTCTTGATCTGCTTCAGCTTCGAGGGCTTCTCCGCGATCAGGTAGCGCAGCGTGCGCTTGCCCTTCATCTCATCGCGCTTGTCCAGCCCGGTGTAGCCGCTGTCGCCGCTCACAGTGTCTTCCTTGCCGTGCAGCAGCTTGTGCGCCTGCGTGATGTCCGCTGCGTTGGCCGCCGTGCATTCCACGTGGTGCACCAGGCCCGACTCATCGTCCACCCCGATGTGCGCCTTCATCCCGAAGAAGTACTGGTTGCCCTTCTTGGTCTGGTGCATGTCCGGATCGCGCTCGCCATCCTTGTTCTTGGTCGAACTTGGCGCCGCAATGATCGTGGCATCCACGATCGTCCCGCCCCGCAGACTCTGCCCTTTACGCGACAGGTGCGCGTTGACCCGGTTGAACAGCTTGCGCGCCAAATCATGCCGCTCCAGCAAATGCCGGAAGTTGAGAATCGTCGTTTCATCCGGCACCTCATCCAGCCCGCCGATCTTCGCAAAACGGCGCATCGACACCGTGTCGTACAGTGCTTCTTCCGCCGATGGATCGCTCAGTGCGTACCACTGCTGCAAAAAGTGGATGCGCAGCATCGTCTCCAGCCGATACGGCTGTCGCCCCGGCTGCCCCGACTTCGGGTAGTGCGGTTCGATCAGTGCCAGCAGATCCTTCCACGGCACGACCTGGTCCATCTCGGCCAAGAACACCTCACGCCGCGTCCGCTTGCGCTTGCCGTTGTACTCCGCATCGCCGAAGGTCAGTTGCATCGTCGTTGTCCCGTTGCGTCTGTGTGATTGTCGCAGGATCAAGGGGAGTTGTTCAGAGTTTCCTTAGAGTCTGGCGGAAAGTAATAGCGTGCAATCGAAAACTCCTGACCGCTCATGTTACCAACAAGGCAGTTGAAGTTTAGGCTCTGCAGTAATGGAGCCGGGCGAGGTTTACGCGCAACCAGTCGCAGTGAATAATCCCTTGTCTCCAAGACCACCCATTCCTCGGCAGTCTTGGAGAGCCAATCGGGGTGCACGAGATCTCCATTGGCTACGGACTGCAAGGATTGGACAACAATTCGTGACAAGTCATCCGAGAGCAACAGGCTATCGAACCACGCCCGGCAATCATGGGTCAGGTGCTCAGCCCTACCTTTTGCCACGCAGTCATCGGCTGCGGCTGCTAATGCACTGAGCTGCGGGAAACATTCTTTGTCAGACAGATAGCTTCTTTGGTCATGCATTGCTTTCACCATCACGTAAGCGTTCAAAGTCCGTATATAACGCATCACTTGCCATAATCAGGCCCCCCTCCTGCAGACGACGGAGGGGGGGGTGCGTCGGCACTTACTTACAAAATGACGACGGCGATAGTGATCACGATACCCAACTCGGTGGTCGTGTTGGTGGTGGGAGCGACATCATCCAATAGATCTTCCAGTACGACAGACTTGCGTTCCATGCTGCATCCTTTTTAGGAAGTTTAAGTAGGCTCTTGCTTAAATCAGGCGAATGCATCGCAAGGCGATCCATGCCCGACCTAATTAATCTACACAAGGACTTCACATGCAACTGCGTTGCTGTGCACAGCACAGCAACTGCTGTTTGTCATTGACGACATAAACGAATCTAGATGTCCTGCAGCGATCACGCTTAACCTAACTAGGCGACAACGATGCAGCTCTCCATTACCAGCGCGTGGCACAACGGCAAGCGTACGCGCCAGGAGGCTTGTCGCTGTGATGAATGAAGTGGTGCGTGGATGGCCTTGACGAGAATCTTCTGATCCGCACTCCTAGAAGCCAGCACAGCCCGACCGTCAACCTTGCCTGCTGGAAACGATGCGACACCCCAATTTTTTACAACAGTTGTATGCGCTATCCAGGCATAGCGAAGAACACTGCACAGATACTGACGCTGCGTGCGCTATTGAACCTACGACTAAAGCGAAGACAATTTCAGCCTGCCACTGCAGAGGGCGCCTGTGATCTGGGAACTCACCACGAGCAATCTGGAGACAGCAGAAAGTCGATGGACTGAACACGACCTCCGTGTTCGAGGTCGTTGTCCTGCTCCCTGAGTAGCGTTGATCAGTGCACATCTATAAATAATTTTCAGCATTCTCAAGAAGCGCTACCACGCTTGCCAGGAATGACACTGGCAGATGCTTTGATAGGGAAAGCATTTTTGACTCGAGCCCCGCACGTACTCCGCCCACCTCTGGGAGCTTCGGACGATCCTCACCGTGAAACAGCCAGTTTGGACTCACTCGCAGTACACTACTCATCGCATACAGGTGATCGATGCTAGGAGCAAATCCGTTTTTACGTTCCCAGTGCCCGACCGTTGCCCGGTTGACGTCCAATTTTTGCGCTAGCTCGGTCTGAGACATTCCGACCCCAATCCTGGCGGCCCGAATCCTCGCTGCTAGCGAATTTGTTTCGCTGTCCAATTAGCCTCTCCACCATCTCCCAAATGCACAGTTTCGAAGTCTCCTCACTTGAAGAGCCGAAGTCAAATGCAAGAAAGCGCTTTAACCGGATGAAAGCAAGGACCATCGAAGCTCTAGTTACTTTGCGCGGAAGCAGCGAATTTGCGGCTGGGTGAAATGGTGTTATCCCACTTATGCAGAGCACGATTCGTTCTGCTTCATCAGCCTTTTTGCCTTCAGGCAGAGCTACTCCCTGGTCGACTGCAGCCGCCGGTCCCACTCATAAAGCGAAGTCGTGATCGCTGCTATCTTCGCGCCGACTCCAGCACCCAACACCCAAATGCAGGCCCTGCCGAATAACCGGTCTCCGGTTCGATGCGAATCTGCAGGGTGTCGCGGCCGGCGATCGTTGCTGGCAATGCGTAGTCCACATCGACGAACTCCAGGCCGCGGTTGCCGTCAAGGCGTTCGTTGGCGATGAGTTCGCCGTCGGCGAGGATGCGGAAGCGGCGGCGGGTTTCGTCGCCCCAGTAGCGTAGGCGCAGGATGCGGGCCTGGGCGGTGTTGCGCAGGATGAAGGCGATGAAGCCGCCGGTGCGGGCGTCGCGTCCCGCGCGGCGGCGGTAGCTAAGTGGATACGAGCTTTCGCTTTGTAGGGCGTGTGCTTTTTCGGAGGCTTCATCGCCCAGCGCGATGCGATCGAGCGCGCGGGTGTCGAGTGCGTGTTGCGCCGCCGCGACTGCCGCCAGTTCGGTCTGGCGTTGCTGCCATGCGGCGGCGTCGCGGTGTTCCAGATAGACCGCGCTGCGGCGGTCGAACTGGGCGTAGAACGGCGACAACTGCCACTGTTGTGCGCCATCGCTGTAGGTGAACGCGTTCTTGCCCGGCACTGGCTGCAGGCGTTGCAGGATGTCCTGGCCGCCGATCAATGCCGGGCTCTTGCCCGACCACGGTTTGGCGGCATCACCCAGATCGACCGCAAGCACCAACGGCCCGCGCAGCACCGAGACCCAGGCCGGATCGTCCGGGGTCGTTTCCAGGCGCAGCGGCATGTCGAACGACAGGCTCAAGGTATCGCCGGGCTGCCAGACGCGCGTGATGCGTAGATAGCCATCGCTGGCGCTGCCATCGACTGGCTGGCCATTGAGTTGCAGGTGCGGCTGTTGCACCCAACCTGGCACGCGCAGTGCGAGCGTGCGTTGCGCTGGCGGCGCCGCATCGATGCGCAGTGATGCACTGCCCTGCTCCGGCAAGGCGCTGTGCAAGGTCATGTCCAGGCCGGCGGCATCGCGCACCGTGGAGGGCACGTACAGATTGATGTAGACGCCCTGCCCGTCCTGCCAGTAGATGGAATCGCCGAATTGTGCGTGCGCTTCCATGCCACTGCCGACGCAGCACCAGAAATCGTCGAATGGCGACGACCAGCCGCGCGCTTCGCCGGCCAGCAGCGGTGTCATATAGGTAAACATGCCGGTACGTGGATGCTGCTGCGCCATCACATGGTTGAGCAAGGTGCGCTCGTAGTAATCGAACAGCTCCGCCTGCGGCCCCCATTGATACACATGACGGGTGAGCTTGAGCATGTTGTAGCTGGCGCAGTGCTCGCAGGTCTGCTCGGTGAGAAACTTCGAAATGCTGTCCGGCTGCTGGAAATATTCGCGGTCGCCGTTGCCGCCGATCACATAGGTGTGGTGGTCGGTGACGGTGTGCCAGAAGAAGCGCGCTGCGGCGCCGGATGCGGCATCGCCGGTGACCTCGTACTCGCGGGCAAGGCCGATCAGCTTGGGGATGTTGGTGTTGGAATGCTGGTGCACCAGTTCATCGCGCTGGGCGACCAATGGGTCGAGCACGGCGTGGTGATGCAGGCGCTGCGCCAGCGCCAACCATTGCGCATCGCCGGTTCGCACATGCAGCTCGACGAACGATTCGTTGAGGCCGCCGAATTCGCACGACAACACTTTTTGCAATTGCGCGTCGTCGAGCGCTGAGAAAATTCCCTGCAGGTATCCAGCCAAGCTCACCGCCACCTGCAGCGCTTGCACGTTATCGCAATGCGCATGCACGTCGAGCAGTCCGGCAAACAGTTTGTGCCAGGTGTACAGGGGTGCCCAGCTGCCGTTGAGATAAAACGGCGCCGGGTCGATCTTGCCGCGTTTGAGTTCGTCGAAGACCGCCCGCCCACTCTCGATTTTTCCCGCTGCATTCTTGCGCGTGAAACCGGCCACATAGCCATCGCCTGCATGTGCCTGGCAGCGCGCCAGTTCACTGACCAGATAGCCGGCGCGCGTGCGGCACTGCGCATCGCCGGTTTGCGCATGCATGAGGGCCAAAGCGCTGAGATAGTGACCGAGCGTATGCCCGGCGATGGTGTCCGCTTCCCAACCGCCATAGGCCGGCGCCTGCGGGTCGAGGCCGGCATACAGCACGAAGTTATGCAGCAGGCGGTCCGGCTGCAGCCGCATGAGATAGCGCCGGTTAGTGTTCAGCGCATCCAGGAACAGCGATGGCATGAGCCGGACCTGGGCAAGCGGCACTGCGCGCACGCTGCCCGGTTGCGCAGCGCTGGCCTGGGCCGGAAACCGCAGGAATCCTGCCGCAACCGCCAGGCTGCTCCAGGCCAAAAAGCGCCGCCGCGATAGCGACAGCGTGTGGGTGCAGGTCGATTCGCTTGCGTGCGTATCGGTCATGAGGTCAGCTCAACTCCTGATGGCGCGCACGCACTGCGCGCGCAGTTGCAATAACGTCATCGTCGCTGCACTGGCAAGGCTGGCCGTGACGTGGCGTCTGCACGACCGGTCGCACCCGGCCGCGCAGCGCGGCAAGACACCAGCGCACTCAGAACTTCACCGTCGCACGTGCCCAGTAGAAGCGGCCGAGCAGATCATAAGTGGCCACGTCGGTGTTCGCATTGCCCACGTTGTTGGAGTAATACAGCGGCGGCTGCTTGTTGGCGATGTTGTCCACGCCCACTTCAAAGCGCGTATGCCAGGGCTCCACGTTGTAGCCAAGCTGCAGATTGTTGTAGACGTAGGCGCCGATGTTGCGCACCACCGTCGGTTCGCTGGAATCGGCCGACAGGCTCTGGTCCGGATCCGAATTGCCGATGGCGGTATGCCCCACATAGCGGATGCGCCAAGTGGCGCTCCAGTCGTCCAATGCCCAGCTCAGCGTGCCCAATGCGCGCCAGCGCGGGAAATTGCCGTAGGCCTGGGTGTAGCGGCCCACGTTGTGGATGGTGACCGAGCTGGGATCGGTGGTGTCGGGCAACACATCGTAACGGGTGAGATAGGTGCCGTTGAGGCCGGCGGTGACATTGCCCCATGCCATCGCAGGCAAGCGGTAAGTCAGGTTGAAGTCCATGCCCTTGGCCCACAGCTTGCCCAGATTGACGGTGGGCTCGGCGATGTAATTGATGGTGCCGTTGCCATTACGATGGATCAATGCGCAAAACGAACTGGCCGAGTTGGCGAAGCACTGATTCAGCACGGTCTGCGCCGACACCGTGGTGATGGTGTCTTCCAGATCGATGCGCCACCAGTCCGCACTCAGCGACAGGCCATCAATCCACTGCGGGTCGTAAACGAAGCCCACGTCGTAAGACTTGCCGGTCTCAGGCTTGAGCTGGTAGCCCGCCACTGCCGCACCGGAAGCCTTGCCCGACACCTGCCCGTCCGACTGCTGGTAGCTGCCATCGGTGGGCACGTTGGCGCAGGCCACGTTGTTGCCGCCGGTGTAGCCATTGCACGGGTCGTTGACCGTTGCCGCATCGCCGGTCACGCCGGTGTAGAGCTCGTTGATATTGGGTGCGCGAAACACCTGCGAGACGGTGCCGCGCAGCAGCAGGTTTTCGATGGGGCGATATTCCAGCGACAGCTTGCTATTGGTCTTGCTGCCCACCGAGCTGTAATCGGAAAACCGCGTGCCCACGGTGACGTTCAGCGCATTGATGCCGGGCAGATCCTTGAGCAGCGGGAACAGTGCTTCGGCATAGGCTTCCTTGACGTCGAAACTGCCGCTCAAGGTGGACGAGCAGAATTCGATCACGCCGCACAGGCCATTTTCATCGCCGGTCCATAGCGGGTCCGAGGTGGTGGTGGAGCGTTCCTTGCGATACGAAATCCCGGCCGCCAGACTGGCCGCACCGGCCGGCAACTCGAACAGCGTGCCGTTGGCATTGGCCTCGAATTGCTTGACCGTGTACACGCTGGTGACGATGGGATTGACCACCATGCCCTGCAACGTCGCCAGGTTGGAACTGTCGTTGAGGTTGAAGAAATTCAACGGCGTGCAGCCGGCAATCGCCGCGCCCGCGCTCCCGCACTTGACGGTGCCGTCGCTGTCCAGGAACGACGGGCCGATGGCTTGATTGAACGCGGCATAGTCGAGAAAGCCGTTGTTGATCGACTTCTGCTTGACCTTGCCATAGTTGAAGGTGGCATCCCATTGCCAGGAACTGTCGCCGAAGCGGCCGCGCAGGCCCGGGCTGATCTGGAAGTTGTAGGTGTTGTACTGGTAGCTGCGATTGCCCAGCACGGTGGCCCGTGTATTGAGGTCGTTGTAGGAGGTGCCAGTGGTGCGATCGGTACCGAAATTGACGCCAAACGGATTGTAGTAACTCTGTGCCGACACCAGGATGTTGTCGCCATTGGAGAAGATCGGAATTGGCGCAATGATCGAAGCCGATTCGGTTTTACTAAACCAGGTATTGACGTAACCCTCGACGCTGTCGCTGAAGCGATAGGTGCCCAGCAAGAAGGCATTGGTGCGCTTTTGCGGGGTCTGCAACAGGTTGAACGGCTGGTAGTTGTAGGAGTCTGCGCTGGCGCTGTAACAGTGGAAATCGTTCGGGCCGGCGCGCCCGCTGACGCCGCTGTTGAGGGTGACGCGCCCGCAGCCATTGGACTGCGCGAGCAGCTGCGATTGATCCGACCCATCGTTGAAATTGACCGTGCCGGTGGGCGTGGCAGAGGAGCCCTGCTTCACCGGTTGGCCATTGGTCAGCGCGAGCGCGTCCTTGGAGTAATCGCGCGCCGCTGCAGACACTGGGTCGATGTTGTGATACGACAGGCCGCCGATCAGGCTGCCGCGCTCCCAGGTCTTGCCGGTGGTCAGGGTAAAGTTGCGACGGTTGCCATCGCCCTCGCTACTGGTGCCGAAGTCGCTGCTGAACTGCACGCCATCAAAGCGCGAGCGCAGGATGAAGTTGACCACGCCGCCGATTGCATCGGAGCCGTACACCGCAGAAGCGCCGTCGCTGAGCACTTCGATGCGTTCGATCATGCTGGAAGGAATGGCGTTGACGTCGTTGTAGGCCAGCCGGATGCCGTTGACCAGCACCAGCGTGCGTTTGTCGCCCAAGCCACGCAACGAGATCGCCGAAGCGCCGGTGCCGCCACCGTTGTTGGTGTAAGGATTGGTGGCGTTGCCGGCGATGGATGGCAGTTCCTGCAATAAATCGCCCACGGTCGCTTTGCCGGTGGCAGCGATCTGTTCCTGGCTAACGGTGACCACCGGGTTGGCGGTTTCGGTGTCCACGCGGCGCAAGCGCGAGCCGGTGACGACCACGCTGTCCAGGGTCTGCGTTGCATCGCCGCCGGTGGCCTGTTGCGCAGACACCGGCGCTGCCGCACCTGCCGATAGCGCCAGCAACAGCGCGGTAGTAAGCATGCTCGGCAACGGCCGCGTGATCGCGCCGGTGTTACGGGAGAGAGGCAACAGCAACATCGGCATGCAAGGCTCCTGAGTGGTAAGACAGACAAACGATGGGCAACACACGCCCGTGCCGGCAGACAGCGGCGCAGGTCGACGTAGATGGCGGACGCATGCTGCAGCCAACCGCTGGCCGCGGCCGTGGTGCAGACACGCAGACAAGGAGCGACGCAGGCGACCGAACGGCCACGTAGCAACGCGCATTGTCAGAAAGACTGTGCATTTCGCACTGGATGCGCCCATGCGCTCCAGTTTCAGCAGTTGGTCACAATGTGCCTGTGCGTAGACGCTACGTCTTGTCGCATTTGGCGACAGCGCATGCGGAAAACAGCATGTTTCGCAACTGAACGATCATGCGTCGTGGCATGACTGCGGTCGAGCTCGCGCGCATGCGCACTGCTGTGCGGTGATTGTGGGTGCAGATGAAGATGGCAAGAATCGGCGCGCAGACCGGCGCATCGTGCTCAGGCCAATGCGCGCGCCCCCAGCGCGCACGCATCACCGCGCCGTTGCCCCCGGCGCTGCTGTGGTGCGATTCCACTCCGGCGTTGGCGTTTGCTGCATCCAGCGCACGAAAAAATCCAGCAAACGGCGCCTGCCGTAATCACCGCCGGCACCATGATCACCGCCGGGCACGACCAGCAAATCGAAATCCTTGCCGGCCTTGATCAAGCGGTCGGCCACCTGGAAGGTGCTGGCCGGGTCGACATTCATGTCCATGTCGCCGGTGACCAGCAACAGATGCCCCTGCAGGCG
The DNA here is from genome assembly GCF_000277895.2 of Xanthomonas vasicola pv. musacearum NCPPB 4379. Lineage (NCBI taxonomy): Bacteria > Pseudomonadati > Pseudomonadota > Gammaproteobacteria > Lysobacterales > Lysobacteraceae > Xanthomonas > Xanthomonas vasicola. The sequence goes on from NZ_CP034655.1 coordinate 2,767,200, forward strand.
CGCGGCATTCTCCACGTTCGACGATTCGGCGTACCACGGGCCCACCGGCCAGCCCATCCACTGTTCGTTCCACCAGATCTTGTCCATGCGGTTGTCGTGACAACCGGAATTGGCCACGCCCGCCACATAGAATTCCGGATGAAACAGCAGCGCCCCCAATGCGTTCTGCCCGCCTGCCGAGGTGCCGTACACACCAACACCGCCGTCGATGTCGTACCACGGGTAGCGCGCGGCGGCGGCCTTGTGCCAGGCAATACGATCCGGCAACCCGGCGTCCTTGAGATTGCGCCAGGCCACATCATGGAAGGCGCGCGAGCGGTTGTTGGTACCCATGCCATCGATGGACGCCACCGCAAACCCCAGACCGGTGAGTGACGGTGTGGCGGTGCTGAAACTCTTGGGGACGAATGAGCCCTGCGGGCCGGCATAGATGTCTTCGATGACGCGGTAGTGCTGCTGCGGGTCGAGCCGCTGCGGGCGATAGATGACGCCCCAGATCTCGGTCTTGTCATCGCGCCCGGTGGTGTGGAACGGCAGCGGCGCTTGCCACCCGGCCGCCAGCAGGCGACTCAGATCCGTGTGCTCCACGGTGCGTGCCAGGCTGCCATCTACGCTGCGCCGCAACTCCAGTACCGGGCCCAGGTCCACCCGCGAATACAGGTCCAGCATCCATTTGCCATCCGGCGAATAACGCACCTCATGATCGGCCGCAACCGGCGTTAAAGCGGTGAACCCGCTGCCATCCAGGCCGATGCGATAGGCGTGGCGGTAATACGGGTCTTCGCCGGGCTGCATGCCGGAGGCAGTGAAGTACACCTGCCCTGCGGCTTCGTCGATGCGATCGAGCTTGCGTACCACCCAGTTGCCACGGGTGATCTGGCGGATCACCTCGCCGCTGTGGCCGTCGTACAGATACAGATGCTCCCAGCCATCGCGCTCGGATGCCCACACGATCTGCGCGCCATCGTCCAGATCTTGGCGCGCGTGCTTGCCACCGCTTTCATGCTCGCCACTGAGCTCGGAGTATTCGATGAAGGTGGGCGATGTTTCTTCGACCAGCGTGCGCGCGGCGGCCGTGCGTGCGTCCACTTCAATCACCCGGTACAGCTGGTGACCGCGTGCGTTGTATTCGAAGGTGAGCCCGCGGCTGTCCTTCCACCAGACCATCTCGCTCAAGGTGAAGGCATTGGGCAGCAAGGTCATCGCCACCGGATGCGCCGCGTGCGTGGCGACGTCGAACAACACTGGTTGCATCACCGGCAACACATCGCCCGGCTTGGGGTAGACCTGTTGATGCAACTTCGGCTGCAGCTGATCGGCGGGCGCCGATTCGATGTAATACACCATGCGCGGCGGTGGCGCCCTGACCCGATACGCCGCCAGATGCTGCGAATCCGGCGACCACACCACGCTGTCGAGTGCGTAGTAATCTTCTGCGCTGCCATCGTGGCTGAGCACGCTGCGCTCGTGACTGCCGACCGGCGCGATGACCAGATTGGCCTGCTCCACCCAGGCGCGCCAGCGACCATCCGGCGACAATTTGGCCTGGCGTTCGCCCTGCTTGAGCGGCAGGCGCATGTCCATCGATTCGGACGGCACGTCGCGTTCGGGCAGATGCGCACAGCGATAGCGCTGCAGATCGCATTGCCAGCCCAGCTTCGCCAACTGGAAGCTCAGGCGCTGCTGTTCCAGGGTGGGCTCCTCAAGCTGCAGTTGCGTTGCATCGACCGCCTTGGCACCGGCCTGCGTCAATGCTGTGGCCAGCCGCGCATGGTCGAAGGCCAATGCGTTGCGGCCGCTCGCGGCATCCACCAAGCGGTATTCGATCGCCGGCAGCTGGTTGCTGCGCGCCACGCCACGCCGATACAGGAAATGCCCGGCATCCACCCACACCGGCGCCGTGGGCTGCCGGTCCACCAGCGCGGCGTAATGATCGGACAAGCCCATCGCCTGCGCGTACTGCGCTGGCGTAGGCGCGGCCAAGGGCGCTGCAGTCGCTGGCAGGAGCGGCATGAGTGCGAGAGCGACGCACCACGCTGCGATGGCGCTTAAGCGCGTGGCGGGGAAATTTGGCAACTGCGACCTCATGGAATATGTGGAATGACAGCGTGGCGTTGAAGGACGACGGCCGAGCCGGTGACTGCAATCGCTGCGGCAAACACACTCGATGTCCGTTGCAGCAGGTCGCTAGTGAGTGCTGGTGCGCCGGCTACCTGCGTCCGGAACCTCTGCTGATTATGTTGTGTAAAGCGCATAAGCGCGCCTGAAAAACCTGGTGCGCGCTCATCAGGCACGTCCGTTCGGCACATGGACTCCGAATCGTCATCCACCGCCAGTGCACTCCGCCGCCTGTGCACCATCAGCACCCGCTCGACTGCCGCACGCGGAAATTTGTCCGTTGCTTCACGGCGCATCGCAACGCTTGCTGTCGGCGGCAGTAGCGTGTGGCAGGCGTTGTGGCTGTGGGGCCAGCACTTCCCACTCCTGCACCGCCAGCGCAGCGTAGCTGGCAGCGTTGCCAGAGGCATCCATCACCACACGCACGCAACGCGTTGTTACCGGCGCGAACGACACCGCTTCATCGTGATCGGTGCGCGTGCCATAGCCATCGCTCGGCTGCACCGGCTGCCATCGCCCCGCGTGCCGGTATTCCAGATGCCAGCGCGCTGGCGGCGCCACGCCGACGTCGGCACCTGCCGGATGATCGGCCCAGAACACGATGCGCGTGCGATTCACGGTGATCGGTTGCGCCCAACTGTATTGCAGCCATTGCTGCGGTGGGTTGTTGTCCGTCCAGCTGGCCCACATCTCCGGCGGCAATGGGTTGGCTTTGACGATGCCGTCGTTGAGTGCGGCGATCCAGTACTGCACGGGAATATCCGGGCCATTGGACGCAGTTGCATAGGCCGACGGCGCTTGATTGCGCATGGGCGGCACCGGCGGCATGGGGCGCCGCGTCGGCACAACGGTGCGGATGCTGGCCGGTTGCGTGCTGTCGACCCATTGCAGCCGGTCGATCGCCACGCTGCGGCGGAAATGCCCGCCGCCCTGCGCGTCGGCAGTGTGATACACCAGATACCACTGGCCTTGAAATTCAACGATGCCCGGATGCGAGGTGGTGGAGGACACCGGCGGCAACACGATGCCGCGGTACGTCCACGGGCCGAGCGGTGTTGGCGCGCTCGCATAGGCGATGCACGCGTGATACAGCGTGGGCGTGCATGGCGAAAGACGTCCGGCATTATTGGCCGCATACGCCAGGTAGTAGGTGCCGTTGCGCTTGAACAACCAGGGTGCTTCGAAATAGCCGTCCAGCGTGTCCACCAGGACTGGCGTGCCCTTGAAGGTGACCATGTCGCGCTGCAGCTCCACGCCGTACAACGCGCCGAAGGTGCCCCAATACAGATACCCCCGTCCGTCGTCGTCCACCATCACGGTCGGGTCGATGTTCTGTATGTCGTTGCGGCCCGGCACCGACTGCGAGACCACCGGACCTTGCGGGTGTGCACCGGTCCACGGGCCGAGTGGACTGTCGGCCACGGCCACGCCGATTGCGAAAGGATCGTCGTTGGGCGAATCGCGCTGCTGCACCGGCGCATACAGGTAATAGCGCCCATCTGGGCCCTGCACGATCTGGGACGCGTAGGCATACCGCTTGTCTGCCCAGGCAAAGACTTGCTGGGGCCGTAGCAAATCGCGGTAGTGGGTCCACTCGCCGCTGGCCGGATCGCTGCTGACGAATAGTTGCCAGCCAGGCATGACGAAGGCATTGAGATTGGGAGCAGCAGTATCGCGGCCGGCAATGATGTACAGCTTGCCATCGGCTACCAGCGGCGCAGGGTCAGCGGAATATTCGCTGCCGTCGGCGAGGATGGGGTTGCCGGGTGCGTGCAGCTGCGTTCCCTGCGGCGGCTGCATGGCGCAGGCCGGAGCGCTGGCCAGCGAAACCCCGCAGGCCAGCACGACCACGCGGAAGAACGCACGCATCATGGCGTCACCGCCTTGATCTGCAACACCAGCGGCACCGACACTTTTCCAATGGGTGCACGCCCTTGCGCGGTGCCGGTGAGTTGGATCTCGCCAGGCTGTGCGTAACGTGCGGCCTGCAGCGTGGGCCATTGCACCGGCAGGCGTTCACGCGAGCCATCGTTGTATTGCACCGTGACAAAACCCGGTAGCGTCGGCGCATGCCCGACCACCGCAGTCACCGTCGGCAGCGGCTGCACGGTGTTGATCTGCCCGGGCGGCGTTGCGCGTATCCAGATAGTGGCCTTGATGGGAATCGCGCCTTCGACCAGGCCTTGCAGTTCCACCGTACCTTCGTGGCCCAGGCGGCTGGCGGTCAGCTCGGACCATTGCACCGCCACCGGCAGCACACTGCCATCGGCAAAGAACGCGGTGATCTCCTGTGGCAGCGTCGGTAGCTGCCCAGGGGCTGTGCGTAGATCGATCGCCTCCATCTGTTTGGGCAACTCCGACAGCGCCTGCCATTCGTCCACACCAATGGCGGCATGTCCGTTGGCCGTGGTCTGAGTCGTCAACACCACGCGCAGCGCGGTGGTCACCACCGGCGCAAAGCTGGCGGTGCTTGCGGCGCCGGTGGCTGCTGCCGCAATCGGGTACCCGCTGGTGCTGACGATGTCCTGCCAACGTCCATCCTGCAACATCTGCAACTTCCAGCCGGCAGGCGCGGCCACACCGCCGTTGGGCTGGTCGTTCCACAGATAGAGCGCACTGGACGACAGCCGCACCGGGCGTGGCCATTGATACTGCAGCCACACCGTGGCTGGCTGGTCGAGCCCATAGCTGCCCCAGCGCAGGTTGCCACTGGGAAAGCTGCCTGCCTGTGGGATAAACCCATCGTTCAAGGACTGCACGCGGTACTGCATGCCGGTGAGTTGCGCACTGACACTGGCCATGGCCTGTAACGGAATACGCTGTAGCGGGCGAGAGGCAGGTGCATTGACCTGCACATCGGCATGCCCCATCAGCGCCCCATCGTTGGCAACCAGGCGCAAGGTGTACTGCCCGGCACGGGTGAAGCGCACCGAGGTCTGCAGCGCAGCTGCGTCGGCAAACACCGCATCGCCGCCTTCCGGTGCCTGCTGCACGCGCCAGCGCGCCTGCAGCGTGCCATTGGGCAAGCCGTCATCGCCAACGCGTGCCTGCAGCACCACCGCGCCGTCGGCGCCGGGCGTGTCCAACTGCCATGCCTGCACCTGCGGCGGGGTATTGCCGGCAAATGCCGGCGCCGGCAAGCCGCTATCGAACACCTGGATTTCCTTGATGCCGGTACGCGCGGCACCGGCATGGGTGACTACCACGCGCAGCGCAGCGGTATGGATCGCCGGAAAGCGCACCCGATTGCGATTGCCTTCGGCCATCGTGGTATCGCGCACCTGCCCGGGAACGGTCTTCCACGTCCCGCTGCCGTCCTGATATTGCACGGTGTAAATCCACGGTGCCGCGTAGCCAGGCTGCGTTCCGGACGGAAAGCCATTCTGATCGCCGCCCGGCGACGAGCTGCGATAGAGGTACAGCACCACTTGATCCAGCGTCCGCATACCGCCCAGGTCCAGTGCAATCCAGTCGCTGGCCGACGGCGAGCCTGCGGTGCCCCAGAACGGCGTACTGGCAGTACTACCGTCCACTGCCGCCGTTGCTGGCAAACCAGCAGCAGCAAAACTGGCGCTGACACGCGCGCCCTGCGCCAGGTTCCGGCTATGCGCTGGCGGCAACGTCAGATCCACACCGGCCTTGGCCAGCATTTGCGCGATCCGCGTGCCGTCAGCGAACGACACCTGTGTCATCGACGCCACTGACGCAGGATGCGATTCAAGCACGTGCGCTGCGCCATTGCGATTGACTGCATCCGGCGCGGCACTCACCTGCCCGCTGGTCGGGTCGTAGATCACGTGTGCCAGCCGATCCACGCGAAATGCCAAGCGGCCATCCAGATAGACGCTGTAGCCCTTCGGGATGCGCCCGCCGTAGTGGCTGCCATCGCGATCCCAGACAATGCTCAGATTGCGGTCGCGATAGCGCAGATTATCGGCGCCAAAATGATCCCAACCGATATCGATCGGATACAACTCGATCTTGCCGTCGCTGCGCGGGCGAAAGCCCATCGCATCCTCGATCATGGTGAAATTGGTTGCGCCCAGCTGGGTGTGGTGGATCCATGAGCGATAGCCGATCTTGCCGCCGGTCCTGGCACTGCCCTTGGCCCAGAATTCGTTCTGGTCCGGATAGCGGTTGTCGCCATTGATGAAGGGCGCCCACGCGTTCCAGTACAGCAATTTGCGATAGCTCTGCGCGTTCAAATACGGGCTGGGGTAATCGCGCAAGACAGAGCCGAACAAACGGAACGCCACGGTCGCATTGATGGTGGAGAAATTATTGCTGCCCACATCGGGGCCGCTGCCACGCGCGTGCATGTCCACCTGGTTGGCGGTGTAGAACGGAAATAGCGGATATTGCGCTGCGTCGGCGAACAGCCGCAGCGCGCGCACATACTTGGGGTCGTAGTCAGTATCGCCCTGCTTGGGCATCAAGCCCACGCTGAAGGGATAGTAGTTGTTGGTTTCCTTCCAATCGACCGCCAACCGCGGCCCGTCGGCCTGGCGATGCTTGAGCAGATCGCCATACAGGCCGACCGAATCGGGCGTGTCGCTGTGATCCTGCCACAACACCTCCAGCGCGGCCTTGCGAATGCGGCGTGCGGTGGCCTGCATGCGCTGCGCAGTCGCCGTATCGCCGGCGAGTGTCGCCGCCTGCGCCGCCGCCTGTGCATTGGCGTAGACGTAGGCGCTTTCGGTACGGTCCATGCGAATCTGGCCATGCTGGTCGGCCCAATCGAACGACACCGCATCGGCGTCGTTCCCGGTCATCGCCGCCCAGTCGTATTCGATCAAGCCGTTGTGATTGAGATCGTAGGCGGCCAACACACCATCCACGTCACCGCTGCCATAACGTGCCAGCTTGCCCGCCAGTGCCGCCGGCCCGCCGTGGATCTGCATCGACCGCCATGCTGCGGCTGTGATGTATTGCGCGTAGGAATTGGACCAGTTCTCCGGCGAGCCCGGGTTGTCGGTGTACTTGCCACCGCCCGCGGTTTCGCCCGCGCTGAGCCAGGTGCCATAGGCGTACAGCGGATTGCGCAGGTATTTCAGATCGTCCAGGAACATCCCGGCCGTCAACACGATGGCATTGTCGTAGCCAAGCACGCCCTCGATGGCGACCGGAAACTGGTAGTCGTTGCCGGGGACGTTGGCATCGAGAAAGTTGAAGCGCAGCACCCACCAACGGTAGAACAGGCTCTTGCTGATGTTCTCGTTGGGCGTGTCCAGGTACGGCAGGTTGTCCACCCACCAGTGGTTATAGCTGGCCACATGCTGCTGGTAGGCCTGCTGCGGCGTTTGCGCGGCAATGCGCGTGTACTCGGCGCGCGCTTCGGGCAACTCGTGGGTGAGCATGCCAAGCTGCAACTTGATTGCTGCGGTTTCGCCGCTGGCGGGAATGTCCACCTCGCGAACCAGGCGTTGCCCCTCGACATGGAATCCATCGCCGGATAGACGCGGAAATACCGTTGTGATGTGGTTGTAGGCGTCGAATGCGCCGGTCAGCTCCTTGCCATCGGCACGCTGGGTAATCGGGGAGACTGCTTGCAGCGATACCGAATGCGCCGCGCCATCCAGACTGGATAGCACGACGCTGGCAACCGCCACGTTCTGCTCGGTGATGTACTTGACCAACTGCATGCGCACGCCCGCGCCGGCATCTTCGAACACTGTCGTGAAATAACTCGGCGTCTGCCGCCGCAGCTGCGAACGCTCCTTCCATTCGACACGACGCTTGCCCAGCGCGGTGTAGATGTGAAACAGCGCGTCGTAATCGGTGGAATGCCAGTACGCTACCTGCCCGACGAATCCCGGCGCATCAGGCGCGTGATACGTCAAATATGCGGCACGCCCACGGGTAAACAGCCAGTCGTTGCGATCGTCGAAGCCACCGCCGGTTCCTTCACGCGCCAGCATGCGGTCGATCCAGAAATCATTGCCCGGCGCCTGCCCTGCCCCATGCGCAACATCGGCAGCATAAATCCGCGCCAGTTGCCCGCCCGGTGCAAACGGCACGGCACTGTCGGGCATCGGGTGGTCCAGGCCGCGGAACAGCGGCTCGCCGAGCATCGCGTTGGGCTGGGCGATCGGGGCTTGCTGTGCGACTGCAAGTGGCCAGCCAAACATGATGCATGTCCATAACAGCGCAGCGGCGCCGGCGCGCCGGGTCAAGCGCAACCAGCGCCGGTGCCGAGCCAGAAACGACGTCCAACGTAACTCCTTCATCCATCCATCCCATTAGCGTGCAGACAGCGCGGTCGATGCGGCGGCTGGCACGCATCGGACGATAGACAACTGCAGTACTCCCCACTACATGGCACCCCATGTAACGCAGCGTTGCTCACCATAGTTATTCGTGCTGGCAACACATGCCTCAACACGAAATACGGAGACGCAAAGCGAACATCTCTGCGTGCCGTCCACGCCCGCCCGACGACTGCTCGCGAAGTTTTACTCGCCGATCTAAAACTCTACTCGTAGCCGGCTCCAGAAATACCGCCCTAAGGTGTCATACGTGCTCGCTTCGGTATTGGCCGCATTGGAGTAGCTGTAGAACCGTGGTGGCTGACGGTCGCCCAGATTGTCGACGCCCACCGCAAGCGTGCCATGCAGCGATGTAATCTTCCGGCTCAACGAGGCGTCGTGATACACCACCGAGCCGATCCGGAAATAGGCGCAACTGCCGTCGGCATTGGTGTCGGCGCAGAAATTTTCGTACTGGCTGCCGTTGACGGTACGACCCAGGTAACGTGTATTCCAGCTCGCATGCCACGGGCCTTTGTCCCAGGCCAGATTGGCCACTGCGCGCCAGCGCGGCATGTTGCCCCAGCTGGAATTTTCGCCAACGTAGTTATGCGTATCGCCCGCAAAGCGGTAGCTGGAAAAGAACGTGGCATCCACCCCCGCCGCAAACGCGCCCCAGGCGGTATCGGCCAACGTGTAATGGATGCCGCCGTCATAGCCGCGAATATCGACCTTGCCGCTGTTGTACGCGAACGGCACCGACACGCGCGTCAGCTGGCCCGCGGCATCGCGTTGAATCAGCGGGCAGAACGCGGCTTCGCTGCCGTCGAAGCAATCATTGACCACTTGTTGTAAGCCCACGCCGCTCAGCATGTCGTCCAGCACGACTCGCCAGCTGTCCACGTTGAGCGATAACCCTCGTACCTGATCCGGGTCATAGACCAAGCCAACATTGTAGGAACGGCCACGCTCGGGCTTGAGTTTGAAGCCCACATTGTTGGCGCCGGAGGTCACCACGTTGAACTGCGCGGTGTTGGTGAAGCTGCCGTCGTTGGGCACATTTGCGCAGGCTGGATTTGGCGCACCGGTGAAGCCCGTGCACGGGTCCTGAAAGTCGCCGGTATTGTCGATCACCCTGTTGTAGGGCGAGCCATACAAATCGCCCAACGCTGGCGCGCGGAAGACCTGCGAGCCGGTGGCGCGCACCAATAGATTCCCAATCGGCCGCCACTCGATCGCGACCTTGCTGTTGGTGGTGCTGCCCAAAGCGTCGTACTTGGAATAGCGCGAGCCGAGATTCAGATTCAACTCGTTTGCGAGCGGCGCATCCTTCAGCAGCGGCACCAGCAATTCTGCATAGGCCTCTCTCACCGACTCGTCGCGCCCCTGCTTGAGGATGCAGCCGTCGTTGTAGTCGCAATTGCCATCGGCATCGGCAGCGGCCACATCACTTGTCGTGCCCTGCGCGAACTTATTGGTGCGATACACCAGGCCGACCGCGGCCTGCACCGCGCCGGCTGGCAGTGTGAACAGATCGCCGTTGGCGCTGATATCGACAAAGCGCATCTGGCTCTTGTCGATTAGATCCACCGCCAGCTGGGTGTCTCGCAATGCGGCGATGGTGGCCGGATCGTTGGGATTGAAGACGTTGATCGGCGTGCAGCCGGCAATCACCGCACCGGGCGCGCCGCACTTGACCGCTCCATCGCTGTCCAGGAACGAGGCGCCAACCGCGTTGTTCAATTTGGATGTCACCGAGAATCCGTTACGTACCAAGGTGTCCTTGTAGTTCGCATAGCCGGCCGCCGCATCCCACTGCCAGCTGCTGTCGGCGACGCGCCCACGCAGGCCGGCAACGATATTGGTCTGGAACATGGTGGAGGTGTAGACGCGGGTATTGGCCTGCGGGGAGCGCACATAGTAGCCGTCCAGTTGATCGCCGAACGGGTTGTAGTAGTTGTCCACTGCGTCCTGCATTTCCAGGCCATAGGCATCCAGCCGCGAGACCGTCTTGCTGCGCGTCCAGAAGACGTCGATGTAGCCCTGCACGCTCGAAGTGAAGTCGAAACTGCCGTGCAGCGAGGCGTTGGTGCGCTCGATTGGGGTGATCAGGTACTGCGTGTCGTAGACGTTGTAGCTGTCGGTGGCCCGATTGTAGGGGCGGAAGGCATCTTCGCCGACCGGACCCGGCGCAACGCCACTCACCGGTGTCAGCACGCGCCCGTCGGTCAGGAAGGCACGGGTATTGCCACCGCGGATCTCGCTGACCTGCCCATCGAGATATTCCACCGCCTTGGCCGCGTAACTGCGGTCGCGATTGAACACCGGATTCATCGAGTTGCGACTAAGCCCCAGGATCAGCCCGCCGCGCTCCCAGCTCTTGCCCCATTCCAGCCCGAGCGTGCGCCGGTTGGCATCGCCATGCGTGCTCTGCGCGTAGTCCACGGTGGCTGCAAAACCGTCGTATTTGTCCTTGAGAATGACATTGACCACGCCGCCGATTGCGTCGGAGCCATACACCGACGAGGCGCCGTCGGTGAGTACTTCCACCCGCTCCACCATCGCCGCGGGGATGGCATTGACGTCCACGCCCGGTGCCGATGCCACGCTGCTGGCAGGCCCCGCCATGCGATGGCCGTTGACCAGCACCAGCGTGCGTTTGGGCCCAAGATTACGGAGCGATACCAGCGCGCGGCCGTGACTGAAGCTGGAATTAAGCGCAGGCCCGGTCTGGAAGCCGGCCATCATGGGCAAGCGCTGCAGCAGTTGTCCCAGCGTGCTCTGCCCGCTGTCTTCGATGCGCTGGCGGTCGATCACCACCACCGGGCTGGCGGTTTCGGCATCGACGCGGCGCAGATGGGTGCCAGTGACGTTGACCTTATCCAAGGTCTGGGTGTCATCGTCTGCGCCATCGCTGCGCTGCTGCGCGGCAGCTGGCACGGCGGTGGCCGCCAGCACGAACATCAACGCGCTAGCGAGCGTGGTGGTCTGCAAAGCAAGTCGTTTGGGAAGAACAGCAGCGCGGCTGGGCGACATCTGAAATCCTTGTGCTGACACAGGGAATGGCCCACCTTCGTGCGCGACCGCGCACGGCCAAGCCGCACCGGAACAGCGCACAGATGGGAAATCGATCACGACAGAAACTGCACCGGCCTGCCGGCTCAACGGCAGGTATCTACGAATGCAAAGGACTGCAACTGCAACTGCAACGACACTGCTCTCCCCTGAGAGCTGGTGCTTTGGCATACACGCGTTACGTTAAAAACATCTTGCGGCAACACAGCCGCGCCGTCTTGACGAATTTAGTCGGGCCGCGTGCGGAAAATCGCGTGCTTGCGCCCGTTTCCGGGCATACCTTTATTGCCTAAGCATCAACACGCCGGTGCGGCCATCCGATGTGCCCTGGTCTCTTGCGATCGACAACAGCACTTGTGCGCGGACGGTGTTGGGCACTGTGGTGGGCTTCGTCTGCAGCACCACAGCCACTGAATCTTTTGCGAGGCAGCCGCGGGTCAGCGACGCTTGCTCGTCGCGCGGCTGCGATCACACGTACCACGCCTGCACTTTCACCAACGCAGCAGTGCCGGGCAAGGCGACGCGATCTGCATGCGGGCCCTGCGGCCGCACCGGCTTGCCATCGACCAGCACACGTTGCAGGCGCGTGCCTGCGGGTGCGCGCAGGGTCAGCCAGGTGCGTTTGGTCGCACGCTCCAGCAGCTGCACATCGGCACTGATGCAACGCGCCGCAGCATCGTTGCGCAACATCAGCGTAACCGTGCCCCAGCGCGTGGGCGCAGCGGTGATGCCCACTGGCGCACCGCTGCCCAACCATGCGCGCGGTACCGCGCGGGCAAGAAACAGCTGTTCGCCCAGGCTGTCGTCGCTGACCAACATCCAGCGCAGCAGCAGCGGGATGGTCATTTGCGCGGGGATGCAGAACAACGGCATGCCACCGGTGATGCCACTGACTTCGCCGGCCGTCCAGCTGCCACGCGTGTGCACCTGATAGCGATGCGCGTAAACGAACAGCAGATATTCTTCGATGCGATCCAGCCGCAGCAGCTGTTGCGCATACCCATAGGAAATGAAACCGAGCAGATCGCGGCTGCCTGGCTCCGGCGGCGCGATATTGGCGACCACGCCGATACTTGTGCCGCCATGGCCGCGCACGCAATCGATCACCAGATTGGCCAGGTCGTCCGGCAATACATCGGCCTGCAGCAGTTCGGCATAGGCACGGTGCGGCCATTGCTGTTCGCTGGGTTTTTCCTGCAGCAGCGATTGGCGGAAGGTCAGTTTGGTGCCGGGCAGCGGGCCCACATACGGCGGCGAGAGGTCGCGACGCACGTTGGCACGCAGGCTGGCTTCCAGCCGTGCACGCAGCTGCTTCGCGCGGCGCTGCCACTGCGTGGCCTGGCCTGCATCGCCGCCGAGCGTGCTCCACACCTGTGCGATGTCTTCCCAGCCGCGAATAGTCAATGCGCTGTTGGCGTAATAAGGCTTCCACCACAGCGATGGATCGGGAAACAGGCAGGCATCGGATTCGTTCCAACCGTGCAGCAGGCCATGGCCATGTGCGCTGCGCGGCAACGCCAGCGCCTGGTCGTGCAAGGCGCATAACACCTGCGCGGTAGCGGCGATCTTGGGCAACAAGCGACGCAGCCGTGGCGCATCGCCGGTGTAACGCAGGTACCGCGCCAGCAACGACAAGGTCAGCCCGAATTGCCCTACCTCCGGCCCGCGCATATTCGGCAAGCCATCGTCCTGCACGAAGTCATCGAAGTAATTGTCGAGTACCGCAGCAGCTTGTGCGAAGCGGCCCCACTCCAGATTGGCGTAGAGCGAACTGGTGAACGTGTCCTGGAAGCCGTCGTATTCGTTGCCGTAGTAATCGCGCTCCACCGCGCCGTACTTGGGGTAATCGCCGCCGGGGCGTACCACCAACTCGCGCGCGAACGCGAACTGCGCCATGTCGTTCCAGCTGGCATCGGGAAGCTTCGCCTGCACGGTGCCGTCCAGCGCCTGCTGCCAGTACGCAGCGAAATCGATCAACGCCGCATAGAACTGTTCGGCCGTGGCGGCGCTACGTGATGGCGCAAATTCGGGGTAGCTGTGTGTGTAGTGCACCGCGACGATGGCGCCTGCCTGTACCTTCATCGTGCGATGCCAGGTCTGCACCACAAAGCGATCGCGTGCACGCACATCGGCAAACACCAGCACGTCGTACCAGCTGTCCGGTTCGCCCTTGCGGCGCATCACCTTGCGCACTGCCGGCATCCAGCCACCGAGCATGCCTTCTTCGCGGCGTCTGATCAGCGCCTCCTCACCCAACTCCTTGAAGGCATGCTCCGGTCGCGAGGTGCGGCTGCGCCCGTTGGGCAGGATCGGCATAGTGTCCAGGCTTTCACGTGTGCCGACGAAAGTGGTCCACGGCCAACGGCCGCCGTTATCTTTGGGGTCGAGCAAGGACCCCGGCGGCGGCGCCACATCGCGCACCTGTGCCTCGTCCGGGTCGCCATCGCGCAGCAGACGGTCGGCCAGCAGGTCGGCTTCGGCCATCGCCACTTCGGCTAGCGGCAACCCGAAGTACGGCTTGCCCTCGGCCGGATAGGCCGGCTCGGTGCGCTTGTCCAGCCGCAGCATGCCGCTGTCGCTCCACAATGTGAGCTGTCCTTGCGGATCGTCCAGATGCTCGTATACGGTCCAGTGCTGTTGCAGGTGGGTAAAGCTGCACAGCGTGCTGCCGACATGCGCCGCCGAAGGCAACGGTTCCAGGCGGGGAAGCGCTGGCGCCGGCGCGGTGGTTGCCATTGCTGCCGTGGCAGGTAGTGCCAGCGCAGCACCTGTACCCACGGCCGCAGTCGCCGCCATGCCCTGACGCAGAAAGGTTCTACGGTCCATCGTTGCGCCCTCGAATGATCGTGGCCCATCGTGCGCGCCTTCACGCGTCACGTCTTGTGACAGCGGTCAGACACCCGTGCGGAAATCTGCACACCGCCACGGTGTGTGGGCCGATTACCGTCGTATTCGCAGTGGCCCTGGATGCACCAGGTCGCCGGCCCTGCAAACCACGCGGCGCGCTGTCGCTGCATCTGAGGCGCATGCCGGTGACATGACCGTTTTGCACCTCCCTGCCGTCGCTAGCAGCCGACCAGGACATCTAACGATCAACAGGTCAACACGTTGTGTCGCGATCAATCGAACGTGGCAGCAGCCGCACATACACCCAAGGCATCGCATTGCATGCAGAATGCAGTGATGTCTGCGGTAGCGCTTGCTTCGGTATTCCTGCAGCGGGGTACCTCCGCTTCTGCACCAACCACTATCGGCTCACCCACCTACATGGACTTCCCCTGCATGCACACGATTCTCACTGGCAGTGAGCGCCACACCGCACCCTTCACCACGGAGGCTGGACAACCGCCCCAGGACGAACGCCTGCGCGTGCTGCTCGCGGTGCGCATGCCGGCACTGAATGCCGCCGCCGATGTGCTCTTGCAACTGCAAGCCAACACGCTGCCGGTTGCGTTCACGCGCGCGGAGTTCAGCGAACGCTTCGCCGCCAGTGCCGCAGATCTGCAGGCCGTTGCCGACTTTGCCGCCAGCTATGGGTTGACCGTCGAGCGCACGCACGCAGACAGCGGCAACATGATTCTTGAAGGCACCGTGCAGCAATGCGAAGCCGCGTTCCAGGTCTGCCTGCGCGAATACGTGCACGGCACATTGCGCTATCGCGGCCGCACCGGCCCTGTGTCGATTCCACAGGCATTAACCGGCATCGTCACCGCGGTGCTGGGGCTGGATGCGCGCCAGCAGGCACAGACACTGCCCAGCGCGCCTGACGCAACCGCATCCCTGCCAACCGCGACGCGGCCACCCACGCCGGTAGCAAAGGAAGATGGCCCCATCATGCAGTACACGCCCCCGCAGCTGGCGCAGTTGTACGGCTTTCCCGAGCACGACGGTCGCGGGCAGTGCATCGGCATCATCGCGCTGGGCGGTGGCTATGCAGGCGAGCAGATGGCCGCTTATTTTGCGCAGCTACAAGTCCCCATGCCGACGTTGGTGGATGTGCTGTTACCCGGCGCCACCAATACCGTCAGTCACGGCACCGCAAATGCCGATGTCGAAGCGCAAATGGATATCCAGATCGCCGGCACACTCGTGCCGGGTGCCAAACTGGTGGTGTATTTCGCGCCCAACACCGACAACGGCTTTCTGGAAGCGATCAACGCCGCCATCCACGATGCCGAGCACTCTCCCGGCATCATCGCCATCAGCTGGGGCTTCACCGAATCGCAATGGACGCCGCAATCGCGCCAGGCCTACGACTGTGCGTTTCGGGCCGCTGCATTGATGGGCATCACCGTGTGCATCGCCGCAGGCGACGATGGCGCCAGCAACGGGCAGCCGGGTTTGAATGTCTGCTTCCCCGCATCCAGCCCGTTCGTACTCGCCTGCGGCGGCACCCGGCTACAGGTGACGGCAGACAGCGCTAACGAGCAGGCATGGGCGAACGGTGGCGGCGGAGAAAGCAGGTTCTTTGCACGACCAGCCTGGCAGAAGGATCTGCGTCTCACCGATCTGCAGCAACAGTCACGCCAATTGAGCATGCGCGGCGTCCCTGATGTGGCGGCCAACGCCGATGCACAGACCGGCTACTACCTGTCGATCAACGGGCAGCCGGCGGTGATGGGCGGCACCAGCGCGGCCGCACCGTTATGGGCGGCCCTACTTGCGCGCATCTACGGCGCAAACCGCATGCAGCCTCACTTCGTGCTACCGCGCCTGTACGGCCAACCGGATGCCTTCCGCGACATCGTTGCTGGCAACAACGGCGGCTTCCGCGCATCCACCGGTTGGGATGCAAACACTGGGCTTGGAGTTCCATACGGCGCGCGGTTGACGGCGTTGCTGCAGCCTGAGTGAGACGTGCTGAGCGCTAGTCGCTTGATGCCGGGTTGTGGGCAGTTGTCAGTTAGGGGTCGGCAGCATCGCCTTCCGAGTGCGCGCCGTAGGCAGCGCATTGGCGATCCTGGCGTGATCGAAGGCATCGTCGCCATCGATCTGGGCGATCCGGCGGCCTATGGCAAGGCGATTCAGGCGGCCTGGGACAAGGCCGGGCCACGTGCACGTGCCATGCGTGAGCATGAAGGCCAGCTGGCTGGCGAAGGCAAACTGCTGGAGCTGTACCGCGCGATCAATCTACCGGCCAGCCAGCAACTGGCCATTAGCGTGGATTTTCGCGCGGCGCTGAGCGAAGGCTCGCAGGAGCACTACGGCTATCGCTACGTGTCTGGTTGGGAAATCCGCAACCTGCGCATGGTGTCTAACGTGCATGCCAGCTTTGCCGACCAACCCGGCGCAAGGGTATTGGCGGTGGTCGGCGCGATGCACAAACCCTGGTTCGACAACTGGCTGGGACAGCTGCAGGGCGTGGATATCGTGGATGCGGCACAGGTGCTGGGCGATGATGGGCAATGAGGCTGTGAGTACAGCGATTTCAGTATGACGCTCCAGATCAACGCCTGATTATTTGAATGCGTGCTGCCCGCATCGCGTCTGCGTTGCAAGGAGATCGACACGTCGAGTGCGCAGTGCCCTCGCCGCTTGCGGGACACGCAGTAACCCGTCCATGGGGCTCGATGGTGGCATCCATGCCGTCAACGGTCCCGCAAGCAGTGACGACACACACCAGACAGTTGGCTGGTGGTTTTTTTGAAAGCGAAGGAAAAGGGCAAAGCCGTCTGCCGGTTGCTTTGCCGAACCATGCGCACCGACCATCGCGACTGGTCCTTGCCCGCTCACGGTCGCAGGACCCTTGGCGGCATGGATGCCGCCCCGGAGCTTACAGGGACGTACTTGCAGCGTGTCCTGCGATGGTGGGCAGGCAAGGATCCTGCAGACTCGAAGCGTGGAGGGCGCGGTGCCCTCGCCCCTCGCGAGACACGCCTTGCACCCGATGCAACAGGTCGACGACCGTCGTCGTGTAGGCCAAACCGCTTAGGTCAACACATCCAACAAGCTACCCAGCATCTCGTCGGAACGCCGCAACACGTTGGCATTGGCCTGAAAATCGTTGCGGGCCGCTAGACCTTCGACCAGATCGCTGGCCGGCGCAGACGGGTCAGCACTGGCATTGACCACGTTGGCAGCCACGCCGCCATTCGCCTGCGTACTAGCCGCGACAGACTGGCGCGGGCTGCCGTCCACCGGCTGACGGGCGACATTGCTGGCCGCCACCTGCTGACGCAGTGCGGCGACCTGCATTCCGGAACTTGCGATGCTGCTGATGCTCATGGTGGCTCCGGTGTGGCGGTGAGTGAATTCGAACAAGGCCCAACCCATTGCAGACATCAGGCGGGAGGCGGCAACGACACGATCAGCAAGGCTCAGTAAGTACCTACCCACACCCGCAACACCACAGGCACGTTGCCGTCCGCATCCACACGCCCGAAGTTGAGGCCGTAGTCGGTCTGGTCGCCGTTAAGCTGCTTTTCCATCTGCCAGCGCCCATCGACATACCGCCCCTGCTCTACCCGCAACAGTTGTCCATGACGGGTATCGGCTGCATCGCGGAAAAATTCAATGCGTGCGGCCATACCGGTCACCAGAAACTCCTCCGGCCCCAGTTGGGCCACCAGCAGCCGGCCTGCGTGGTCGTCGTTGCCGGGCAGGATGGCCGGCGCATCGCCCCACATGGGCGCACCAAACGAAACCTTGGCCTCCCACTCGCCGAAGCGCAGCGTGCGCTGCGGTGCGCCGGGTTGCTCAGCCACAGCCTGCAGCCGGCCGTCGAAAGCGGCCTGCGCCAGAACCCGTTGCATCGGCGCCAGCAATTTGAAGTTGGCAGCATGCGCTGCCACCGCGGCGCGGTTGGCTTCGCTATCAAGATTGCCATCCATGCCGAAAACCGAAAAGCCGACGCCTCCCTGCCCCAGCACATGAAACAGATACGGTGCGGTGGCAGCCTCGAAGCCGGTTTCCGAGACCCAGGCCGGATTGTCGGGCCGCGCGTACTGGCCGATGACCTTGGTGTATTCGTTGTAATCGTTGGTGTAGATGTCGGTGCCGATGAAATCGATCGACGGCGTGGCCGCGCGCCACAGCGCGAACACGTTCACCGTGGCACCGCCAGAGGGATAGTCCATGCCTGGATAGCGCTTGCCCTTGTAGCGCAGCCAGGTGTTGACGTAGAACGGCAGCGGATACGCACGCTTGCCGGCGGCGGCCACTTGCTCGATGTACGTGGCGGTTGCATAGGCGTTGAAGGCTTCCGCAGCCTCGGCGCCGAACAACTGCTGCCAGCTGCCCTGCGGTTTGCCCAAGGCGCGCGCAATCGCGGCCGGGACCGGTTGCGCGAATGCGGCCTCCCCTGCCGGGCCATGGTCGCGCACCGTGCCAATTGCGCCCGGCTCGTTTTCAACCTGCACCAGAATCACGGTGTGGCGGTCGCCATCCACTTTGCGTAGGTGCTGCATCAATGCAGTGAATGCACGCGCGTCGGCCTGCATGTTGGCGGCCACATGTGGCGACAACACATCCACCGGCTCGCCATTGGCATCGCGCATGCGCGGGTACGTTGCCGTGTCGCGCTTGATCCATTCCGGCACGTAATGCATCTGGCCATTCTTCCAGCTGCCGAACCACAGCAAGGCCACACGCAGGCCACGCTTGCGGGTGCCGGCAATCAGCGCGTCCACATTAGTGCTGTCAAATCGGCCCTGCGCCGGCTCGAACTGCTCCCAATACACCGGTGCTTCCACCGTATTGGCATGCAGCGCCACCACCTCGTCCAGGGCTTGCGGCAATACCGCCGGCCACGCGCTGGAGTTATGCAGTTGCGCGGCCAGGATGGTGTACGGCGCACCATCGACAAACACCGCATGGCGGCCGTCTTTGGTGAAGAACCGTGGCAGTTCTTCGGCGGCGGCAAGCAGCGGCATGCTGCCCGCCAGCAACGCGATGAACCACAAAAGAGCGGCAACCTGGCCGCGCCGTTGTGGCTTGAATCGAGCAAACAAACGCATCATTGCGCCTCCGATGGCAGCGAATTCCAGTGCGGCGTGGGTTCGTTGCGCAGGTGGCGCACGAAGAAGTCGTACTGGCGGCGTTGCACGTAATCGATCCGCCCGCTGGAGCGGCCTACCGAGTGCTCGCCACCGGGCACATTGAGCAGGTCGAACTCTTTGCCGGCCTTGATCAAGGCATCGACCACCTGCGCGGTGGACGCCGGATCCACATTGCTGTCCTGCTCGCCCACGATCAGCAACAGGTCGCCCTGCAGCTTGCTTGCATTGACCACGCCAGACGCGTCAGCGTAGCTCGCATCCACCGGCCAGCCCATCCACTGCTCATTCCAGCTGATCTTGTCCATGCGGTTGTCGTAGCAGCCAGCGAAGGCCACGCCCACCTTGTAAAACTCTGGGTGACGTTCCAGCGCACCCAGCGTGCTCTGCCCGCCCGCCGAGGCGCCGTAGATACCAACGCGACTGATGTCGTAAGACGGATCCTTGGCGGCCAGTGCGCGATGCCAGGCGATGCGATCGGCAAAGCCGGAATCGCCCAGGTTTTTCCACGCCACATCGTGAAACGCCTTGGAGCGATTGGCGGTGCCCATGCCATCGATCATCACCACGATGAAACCCAGATCGGCCTGCGCCTGCATGCCGATCTGCTTGTCGCCGCCGGAGTGATAACCGAAAGGCCAGAACGTCTTGGGCACGAACGCATCATGCGGCCCGGCGTAGATGTTTTCGATCACCGGGTAGCGTTTGCGCGGGTCGTAATCGCGCGGGCGTACCACCATGCCCCAAATGTCGGTCCTGCCGTCGCGCCCCTTGGCAACGAAGGTTTCCGGGGCGCGCCAGCCGGCGGCCTGCAGCGTGTCGATCGTGCCGCGCTCCACGGTGTGCAGCAGTTGCCCATCGATGGCGTGCAGCTCCATCACCGGCGGCAGGTTCGGACGCGAATAGACGTCGACGTAATGCAGGCCATCATCGGCAATCGCTACATCATGGTCGGCATCAGCGTGAGTCAGGCGCGTCAACCGACGGCCGTCGAAGTCCACGCTGTACAGTTGCCGATAGTACGGATCTTTGCCCGCATCCATGCCGCTGGCGGTGAACCAGACGCGGCGCTGCGTATCGTCCACGCGCAATACATCGCGCACCACCCACAGCCCGCGGGTGAGCTGGCGTTTCAGCTTGCCGTTACGCCCATCGAACAGATACAGGTGCCGCCAACCGTCACGTTCGGAAATCCACAGCACCTCATCGCCGCGCCCATCGACATCGTGGCGAAAGCTGCGGTCGGCATACACGAAGGTGGGGGCGTCTTCACCAACGGCCACATGCGCGCGCGCAGTGCGGGCATCCACTGCGATCACGCGCATGCGTTGAAAACCACGCTGCACGTATTCGAACGCCACACTGCGCCCATCGCTGCGCCACTGCAGCGGCGACAGCGAATACGGGTTATCGAACAAGCCCGTCTCCACATTGCGCAGTGTGCCGTCGAGCGCGAACAGCACCGGCCGCTCCACATCCACCGCATCGCCCGGCTTGGGGTACAGCTGGGTGTGCACCAGCGGTTGCCCGCCACCGGCAGGCGCAGCCTCTACACGGGTGACACGACGGGCAAGCCCGGGACGCACGCGATAGACCGCCAATTGCTGCGAATCCGGCGACCAGGCAACACTCTCCAGATCGAAATAATCATCGGCGCGGCCGTCGCTGCTGAGCCGGGTTACCTGCCCATCGGCGACACGGCGCAGCATCAGGTTCCAGCCATCGGCCAGTACCTCCCAGTTGGCATCCGGCGAACGACGCGGCGTGGCGTCGGCCGGCACGAGTGGGTCGCGTACCACGCCGAAGCCGCGTGGACGTGACTGTTGCTGCGGACGTGCATCGGGCGCGCAGTGGTAGGTGGTCAGCGTGCAGCGCCAGGCTTCGTCTTCAAGTGCGAAGACAATGGCGCCATCGCTACGCGCGCCCTCTTTCGAAAAGAAAAACCGCTCGAACGGCAGACGCAACGGCACATAGGTTTTGCCGGTTGCCGCAGTCAGGCCCTGCGCCACGCGCGCCTGATCGAAGGCCGGCTGCTTCTGCAGCGTGGCCACATCGGCACTGACGAACGCGAAGCCACCCGGCACCGTCTTGCGATAATAAAACCTGCCATCGTCCTGCCACTGCGCCGGCCAGGCGATATTCTCTGTCAGCGTCATCCACTGCTCGCGTAGACCCAGCGAGCGTTGGTAGTCGGCAACGCTGGGGGCAGCCTGCGCAGCACCCGACACCACCATCACGCACGCGGCCAACACACGCCACCCACACAAACCACACGCGCTGCGGCGTGCATCACTCCCCATCGTCTTCCTCCAGCGCCAGTTCGTCACTGCGCAAACCACTGCGTGCGCCCCAGTGGTAGATGAAGAACGCCATAACCGCCACGCTCAGCGTATCGAACGGATGCGCGATCCAGCCATGTCCCCCGAACGTACCGGCCCACGACACCAGCATCACCAGCACGAAGAACACGATCAGCCACAACGATGCGCGTACCTGCCGCAACAAGCGCGTGCGCCCCTCACGCGAAGGCAAGCGATACAGCACGTACAGCGCGAATGCGAGCACCTGCAAGCCGAGCAGCCACGACAGGGTTGGCCAGGTGGACCAGTACACAATCAACGCCGCCACCATGAACGACAGCGGCCCCAGCACCGTCAGGCCGCGCACGAAAAATGGGCGCGGCAAGTCCGGTGCGCTACGGCGCAAGGCTGCCACGGTGACCGGCGCCACCGCGTAGCTCAGCACCAAGGCGGCCGATACCACGCCGATCAGCGTTTCCCACGAAGGGAAAGGCAGCGTCCAGAAGATCGATAAGCCCAGAGTCAACCACAACGCCGGACGCGGGATGCCGGACACCGGGTCCACCCGCGTCAGCACCGGCAAGAATCCCCCGCTCCGCGCCCAGCCATACACCACGCGCGGCGTGGCATTCATGTAGATGTTGCCGGTACCGCTGGGCGACACCATCGCATCGCAGATCACCAGCGCAGCCAGCCACGCCATGCCCAAGACCAGTGCGATGTCGTGGTACGGCAGCGAGAAGGCCTTGTCGATGCCCGCCCAGCCTTGTGCGAGTTGCGCGGCCGGAATGCCGCCCAGAAACGCCAGCTGCAGCAGCACGTAAATCACGGTGGATAACGCCACCGACAGGATCAGCGCAATCGGAATATTGCGCTGCGGGTCGCGCACCTCGCTGGCCACCGATACGATCGGGGTCAGCCCCAGATACGCGAAGATAATCCCGCCGGCCGAGATCGCCGCTTCCACCCCGGAGATGCCCGAGGGTGCGAACCCATGCACGGTGAGATTGTCTGCATTGAAATCCTTCATCAGCAGCACGATCACCAGGATCGGCACCAGAAACTTGAAGATGCTGACGATGTTGTTGGCCAGCGCAAAGGTCTTGACGCTGAAATAGTTGAGCAGGAAAAACAGCACCAGCAAGGCCAGCTGCACCAGCCAGCCCCAGATGCTGGGATGCGTACTGTTCGGCTGACTTAGCCACGGGAACCACGCTGCTGCGTATTGCCGCGCGGCTTCCACTTCGATCGCAATCAAGCTGGAAAATGCGATCAAGGTGATGAAGCCGGTCAACGAGCCGAGCAAGGCACCATGCGAATACTCCGGGTAGCGCACCACCCCGCCCGCGCGCGGCAAGGCCGCACCGAGCTCGCAATACACCAGCCCGAGCAGCAGCACCGCGAGGCCGCCCAAAATCCACGACACGATGCCGGCTGGTCCTGCAATCGAGGAGACATGGCTGGCCGAAAATAACCACCCGGAGCCGAAGATCGAACCCAGCCCGATAAAGGTCAGGTCGGTCAGGCTAAGCCGCTTGTGGAACTTGCCTTGTGTAGTCGCACCGTGTGTGGTCATACGTCGCCCCGAAGTGAGGAAAGCGCGGTTATTTCAATAAAGGCGTGGCGCACGCATTAGTCGCTGGCAGACGTTTTGGCCTCTGCCGAGACGTCTGCAGCGTCGTCGGCTGGATATGGCGACACGCCACCATCGGCGATGAAGCGGTCGATGCGTGCTTCCAGCACCGGCAATGGCACCGAACCGGTCTGCAGCAGCGCATCGTGGAAGTTGCGCAGGTCGAACTTCTCGCCGAGTGCAGCTTCTGCCTTGTGGCGCAGTTCCAGCATCTCCAACTCGCCCAGGTAGTACGACAGCGCCTGTCCCGGCCAGGCGATGTAGCGGTCCACCTCGGTGGTCACTTCGTGCTCACTCAGCGCGGTGTTGTCGCGCAGGTAGGCCTGCGCTTGTTCGCGCGTCCAGCCCTTGTGATGGATGCCGGTATCGATCACCAAGCGGCAGGCGCGCCACATCTGGTAGGTCAGATACCCGAAGCGGTCATAGGGCGTGTCGTACATGCCCATTTCCTGGCCCAGATACTCCGAATACAGCGCCCAACCCTCGCCGTAGGCAGAGATGTAGCCGTAACGCCGGAACTCCGGCAAGCCCTGCGCCTCTGCCGCCAGCGGCATCTGCAGTGCGTGGCCCGGCGAGGACTCATGCAGCGTGAGCGCGGTCAGGTTGTACAGCGGCCGCGACGGCAGGTTGTAGGTGTTGACCAAATAAATGCCCGGCCCCCCGCGGCCACCGGTGTAAAACGGCGCAAGCTCCGGCGGCACCGGCTCGATCGCAAACCGCCGGCGCGGCAGCCGGCCGATGTAATCGCCCACCTTGGCGTCCACGCGCTTGGCGATCCACGCCGCCTGCTTGAGCAACTCTTCCGGGGTCTTGGCGTAGAACTGCGGGTCAGTACGCAGGAAGTGCAGAAACGCGGGAAAAACCGCCTGCCCGGCCGGCGGCTTGAAGCCGCTGGAGGCGATGGTCTGGTCCATCTGGGTGCGCAGCTTGGCCACTTCCTGCAAGCCGATCTGATGGATTTGATCGGGGCTCAAATCCAGCGTGGTGAACTCGCGAATCTGCGCGCGGTAATACGCCTGCCCGTCCGGCAAAGCTTCGGCGGCCAGCGTGGGGCGTGCGCGCGGCTGGTACTCATTGCGAATGAAGTCCAGCAACTTGGCGTACGCCGGCACCACCTGCGTATCGATGGCCTTGACCGCTTGCAGGCGCAGCTGCGCCTGCACATCGGCCGGCAGCGTTGCCGGCATTTGCTTGAACGGTGCGTAGAACGGATTGGCCTCACCTTTGGCCTGCGCCACATCGGCGATGGATTGGTCGCGACCGGTCATCGTGACCTGGGGCTGGCTGAAACCACGCGCCAGCCCCGCGCGCATATTGTCGGTGTGCTCGGCGAAATAGCGCGGAATATCGGCCAGCATCTTCAGATAACGCTGGTAATCCTCGCGCGTGCGCAGCTTGGCTTCGGCGCTGAATCCTAGATCGCTCCAGAATGCGGAGTCGCTGTTGAACGGCATTTCCCAGGCGCGAAAATGCTGCTGGTCCAGCAACACCTGCAACTGCTGCCGGTACACCTGGTAACTCACCTGATCTTCGGCCGACAACTGCGCCTGCGGAATGGCATCCAGTTCCTTCAACGCTTGTTGCCAATACGCCGTGCGCAGGTTCTGCGTGGCGACATCGACCTTGGGCAGATGATCGGATTGCTGCTCCTGCGTGGCCTGGTTGTCCTCATCCACCGCGCCGGACGCCTGGGCCTGCCGCCAGCGCCATTCGCGCGTGTACAAGGCCTTGAAGCGTGCCGCTGCGGTGTTCTGCGTGGCCGCAGCAACAGCGTCGGCGCCTGCGCCGGCAGCGCAACGCCGCTCAAACTGGCTGCAATCAATAGGCTCATTGCGCTCGCGCGGAATACGCTGCCCGTCGTCATTTTTTTTTTTTTGCCTCCGGTGCTACCTTGGCCTGCGCAATCCACTGCCGCACACGTTGCTGCAGCATCGCCAGCGGCATCGCACCGCCGCCGAGCACCGCATCATGGAAGGCGCGTACATCGAAGCGTTCGCCGAGTTCTTTTTCCGCTTCCGCACGCAATGCCAGGATCTGCAGCTGACCGAGCTTGTAGCCCAGCGCCTGGCCCGGCCACACGATGTAGCGATCGGTTTCGGACTGGATGCTGGGCTCGTCATCGGACGGATGCGCGTGGAAGAAATCCACCATCTGCTGGCGATTCCAGTGTTTGTAGTGCACACCGGTATCGAGCACCAAACGGTTTGCGCGCAATAACTCGCCGGACAGACGCCCGTAATCGTTGTACGGGTCCTTGAAGAAACCGATCTCCTTGCCCAGGCGCTCGGCATACAGCGCCCAGCCTTCGATATAGGCGTTGTAGCCGGCCTGCTGGCGGAACGGCGGCAACGGCAGCGTCTGCGCAAGCGAGATCTGCAGGTGATGGCCCGGCACGCCTTCGTGATAGGCGGTGGTTTCGATATTGATCAGCGTGCGGCTGGCGAAGTCGCTGGTGTTGACCTTCACGATCGCCGGCTTGGTGCCTTCCGGATTGCTTTGCCAGTATTCGGCACCAGGCGCAGTACGCCGGAAGGCCGGCATCGCCTGCACTTCCAGCGGCGTCTTGGGCAGATGGCCGAACAACTTGGGCAGCTCCGGCTCCATCGCCGCGATGTATTGGCGGTACTGCTGCAGAATCTGCTCACCCGAGGTCGCAAAGTGGCGCTTATCGGTCTCCACTGACTTGCGGAAGCTGGCCAGGTCGGCAAAACCCTGTGCCTTGGCGATCACCGTCATCTCGCCTTCGATGCGCGCGACCTCCTTCAAACCGATCTGGTGGATGTCCTCCGGCGCCATGTCGGTGGTGGTCTGGGTATGGATGGCATAGCGATAACGGCGCTCACCATCGGGTAGCGACCATAAGCCCTCCTGCGCGCGCCCTTGCGCAGCGTATTCGTCGCGCACGAACGCGGCCAATTTGCTGTACGCCGGGCGCACCTGCTGGTCGATCGCTGCAAGCAGTTGTTTGCGCAAGGCCTCGCGTTGATCGGCCGGTACGGCAGCGTCGAGCTTTTTCAACGGCGAGGCGAATGGGCTCTGTTCGCCGGTCAACGCGGCGATCTTGTCGATCTGCTCGGGCATGCGCTCCAGCAAATAACGCGGTTGAGTGAGGCCATCTTTTGCCCCCTGGCGCGACACCGCAATGACCTGCTCGATCACCGTCGGGAGTGTCTGCAAGCGCTTGATGTAATCCTGGTAGTCCTTGGCGTTTTCAAACGGGAATGCATCGCCGTACCCGGCCAGCGCCAGCTGTATGCCGCCAATCGGCTCCAGCGGCATCGCATAGGTCTTCAGATCGATGCCTTCCAGCTTGTCGCGCAACTGTCCCAGCATCATCTGCAGGCTGAGCTGGCGTTGCGCGTCCAGCGTCTTGGCATCCACTGCTTCGAACTGCTTGAGCAGGTCGGCGGTTGCGGTGCGGTCTGCCTGCACGGCCTCCAGCGAGTAATCACTCCAGCGATCATTATAGCGCTTGTCGCCAATGATGCTGGCGAACTCCGGGGTGTGCTGCAGCTGGTATTGCCACTGCTTGTCCAGCAGCGCATCGAAGGCCTTGGCAGCCTGCTCGCTGGTTGAGGCGGAAGCAGGCGTCGCCACCTGCTCCGCTGCGGGCGGCGCCGGCTTGCAAGCGGTGAACAACGCGGCTGCAAGCAGGCCGATAGCGACAGGACGCAGGTGCTTCATGCAGTTACTCCAAGATGCGATGGCGGCCGTAGGAGCGCGCTTGCGCGCGATGGGCGTTACCGAGAAAGCCATTCGCGCGCAAGCGCGCTCCTACGGGTGCGTGAGCCTGGGCAGGCTCACGCAAACGGTTGATCGATTGCTATCGACGGCGGCGTGAACCACTGCGCGCCTTCGTCGGTAACGTAGAAATGGTCTTCCAAGCGCACGCCGAACTGCTCCGGCACCACAATCATCGGCTCGTTGCTGGCGCACATGCCCGGCTGCAGCGGCAGTGCATTGCCGCGCACCAGATACGGCGCCTCATGAATCGCTAAACCGCAGCCGTGACCGGTGCGATGCGGCAGGCCGGGCAGCCGATAGTCGGGCCCGAGCCCGGCAGCTTCCAATACGGTACGTGCCGCCTGGTCCACCGCCCCGCACGCCACGCCGGGGCGAATTGCCGCAAACGCCGCCGCCTGCGCGGCCTGTTCCAGGCCCCAGATGCGCTGCTGCGCAGCGTTGGGGGCGCCATAGATCCAGGTGCGGGTGATGTCGGAGTGGTAGCCCTGCACGGTACAGCCGGTGTCGATCAACACCAGTTCGCCTTCGCGCAGGTGCTGCACACCGGGAATGCCGTGCGGAAACGCGGTGGCATGGCCATATTGCACGATGCAGAAGGTCGAACCGTTATCCGCGCCCAGCGCACGATGCGCCTCATCGATGAAGCGCACCAATTGATCGGTGCCGATGCCCTCGTGCGCGATGCCGGCGGCCAACCGCTGCACCAACAAGGTCATGTCGCAGGCCTGCTGCATCAATGCCAACTCGGCCGGCGACTTGCACATGCGGCAGCCATCGATGATGGAGCCGGCATCGCGAATTGCCTTGCCCAGATGCGCACGCAGACCGGTGTGCACGGCGAATGCAATGCCCGGGTCCAGCGCCAAGGCATGCGCATGGCGCTCATCCATGGCCTGCACCACCAGCGCATACGGGTCGTCGTGTTCCTCCCACAGGTATTTGGCCACCGGGATCTTCAGAACCGCATCCAGCGAGCCTTCTTCGAATGCGGGGCAGATCAACACCGGGTCGCCGTCCAGCATCAGCAGCAACGCGACCAGACGTTCGCTCGCGCCCCACGGCACGCCGGTGAAGTAGCGCAGCGAGGTGCCGGCGCCGATCAACAGCGCATCCACGCCATGCGAACGCATCAAGCCACGTGCGCGCTCGATGCGGCACTCGTATTCGTCTGTGGCGATCGGCGCGGCGCGTTGGGTCCACGGTGCCAGTTGCGCGCGCGCCTGCTCCAGCGACAGCCCGCCGATCTGGCTGCTCATGCGCCCGCTCCAAGATCGGCGGTGCTCCAGTGCCCATCAACCAGACGCTGCACACCGCCCGGATTGCGTTGACGCAATTCGGCAGGCAGCAGCGCATCTGGCACTGCGTCGTAGCTATGCAAGGCGGCAAAACGGCGGATGGCGCCGGGCATGCCCACCGCAGTGAATCCCGGATGCCCGGTGCTCGGAAACGGGCCGCCATGATTCTGCGCTGCGCTCACCGCCACGCCGGTCGGCATCTTGCTGTTGATCAAGCGCCCTACACGCGCGCGCAGCACCGGGGCGATGGCCTGCCAAGCCGCATCGTCGGTGCCGTCGGCGGCGCGGTACAGCGTACCGGTGAGATTGCCTTCGAACGCAGCAGCAACCTGGGCCATTTGCGCCACATCGGCTGCGCGCACCAACAGGCTCACCGGGCCGAAGGCTTCGGCCTGCAGCGCATGCGGCTTGGCAATGAAGGCCTGCGCACCCACGCTCAACAAGGTGGGTGCATAGCGGTAGCCATCCTCGCCGGTGTGACCGCCGGCCAGCATGCTGGCACCGGCAGCACGCAGGTCCGCCACGCCACGTTGCACACCGTGGACGCCGGAGGCGGAGAACAGCACCATCGGCATGGCCGCTTCGAAATGCGCCTTGGTGGCTGCCACGAATGCATCGCCCGCCGCACCGTGCGGCACAACCACCACGCCGGGATTGGTGCAGAACTGGCCGCTGCCAAGCGTGCAGGATGCGAAGAATTCCTGCGCAAGCGCATCGCCGCGTTCGGCCAGCGCGCCGGGCAACAGGAACACCGGGTTGACGCTGGACAGCTCGGCATAGAACGGCACGCCCGCTGCGTCTGCGGCTGCCTTCAGCGCCAGCCCACCGGCACGGCTGCCGGTAAAGCCAATCGCGCCCAGTCGCGCATCACCTGCTAAACGCACACCGATGGCATTGTCGAAGTGATACAGCAGCTGCACGGCCGCCGCAGGAAGACCGGCCGCGACCAGCGCCTGATGCGCCAGCTGCGCCATGCGCTGGCTGGTGGCCGGATGCAGCGGATGCGCCTTGGCGATGACCGGGTTGCGCGCGGCAATCGCCGAGGCGAAGTCGCTGCCGGCAATTGCATTGAACGCGAACGGGAAATTGTTTGGGCCGAATACCAACACCGGCTTGCCCAGCGGCGCCAGGTGCGAACGCAGATCTGCCGCGCTGTCGATGATGGGCTGGGTCCAGCTGTAACTACGTACCGCGTTTGCGGCCTGACGTAATTGCCCGCTGGTGCGCGGCAGTTCGTTGCCGCGCAGGCGGGTGGGCGCCGGCAACGCCGTCTCGGCATGCGCCAGTGCAACCAAGGTGTCGGCATCGGCATCCAGTGCGTCAGCGTAGCGGTCCAGAAAGGCCGCGATGCGCTCGACCGGCGCGGCCGCGAGTTCCGCTGTCACTGCCTGCGCCGCAACGACGGCCGCTTCCACATCGTCCGCACCACTGATCGGAAAATGCGGCCCGATCGGCTCACCGGTGGCCGGGTTGGCGGCGCGGAAGCGGCCGGTGGGGGCACGGCTGGGTTGCCATTGGCCACCCAGCAGAATCTCTGCTGTGGTCGCGGGAGTGGAGTGGTTCGTGTCGTTCATTGCGGCACCTTCGATGACAGGGATGCAGGGCCTGCGCACTGTGCGCCAGCGGCCGACCAAAAAGGTGATACGGATGCAGCACTGGGTGCCACATCCGCAGCGGCGGACGCATCGCACCACGCATAGGTACGGCGCGTGGTGCGAATCGGCACAGGCCGCATCCTGCGCTCACCCGCAGGCACAGCGTGCGATGACAGCGTCATTGCGCCATCAAGACAACTTGGGCGCAGTGGCGATGGCATGGTCAATCACCTTCAACGCAGCATCGCGCTCGGCGCCAGCCACCACCAGGCGCGGTGCACGCACCTGCTCGCTGCCCATGCCTACTTTTGCCTGCACCAATTTGATCAGCTGCACGAAGGTGGGCACGGTATCCAGACGCAGCAGCGGCAGGAACCAGTGGTAAAGCTCCTTGGCCGCCGGGTAACCGCCATCGCGGGCGAGTTCGAACAGGCGTACCGATTCTTTTGGATACGCATTGACCAGGCCGGCAATCCAGCCCTTGGCGCCCATGCTCAGACCCTCGACGATGGCATCGTCCATGCCGACCAGCAGCGCCAGGCGATCGCCCAGCAATTCCTGCAGCGCGGCGAAACGGCGCACGTCGCCGGAGGACTCCTTCACTGCCTGCAGGTTCGGGAATTCGGCAGCCAGCTCGGCGATCTGCGCCGGGCCGAAATCGGTCTTGTAGGCGACCGGATTGTTGTACAGGATCACCGGCAGATCGGTTGCGGCGATCACCGCGCGCACATGCGCGCCCATCTCGCGCCAATCGGTGGAATACACGTACGGCGGCAGCACCATCAAGCCGCCGCAGCCGATGTCCTTGGCCGCTTTGGCTAGCGCGACTGCTTCTCCGGTGGCAAGGCTGGCGATACCCGGCACCACCGGCACGCGGCCGTTCAAGGCGGTCACCAGCGTGCGCAGGATCGCCAGCTTGTCTTCCACGCTCAAGGTGGCCGCTTCGCCCAACGAGCCCAGCGGCACGATTGCGGTGCAACCGGCATCCACCAACTGGTTGGCGTGCTTGCCGAGGAAGTCGTGGTCGATGTCGCCGTTAGCGGTGAACGGGGTGGTGATGGCTGGCAACACGCCGTGCCAGAACGCAGCAATGCTCATGGATGATTCCCTTGCGAGTCGGAAGTGAACGAATCGGCCAGCGCCGCGAGGCGGACCGGGAACAACGGCGGCCGGCGGCCGGCGTCGGTGGAAAGATCGGGCGGGCAACGGCCCAGTTCGGCCAGCGCAGTCCCGCAGATGCGACCCTGGCAGGCGCCCATGCCGCAGCGCGACGCGAGCTTGGCATCGCGTGCATCGTTGAAGCTGTCCAGCGCGCCCAGCGGCACGTCTTCGCAGCGGCAGATCAGCGTGTCCGGTTGTGCCAGCGTGCGGATGCGTGGATCCAGCGCGAATTGCTGCTGCAGCAGATCGGCAAACGCACGCGCCGCATGACGCCTTGGTTGCAGGCGCAGCGCAGCGTCCGGGGCATCGGCGGCCATATACCCGGCCATCGCACCCTCAATCAATGCGCAATCGCGCCCGCCGATGCCGCAGGCTTCGCCGGCGGCAAATATCTGGGTGACGCTGGTACGCAGCAACGCATCTACCTGCACCTGCTGGTGCGCGCCGTATGCCTGCAGCTGGCAACCCAGCAATTGCGCAAGCTCGGTGTTGGGCACCAGGCCATAGCCCACCGCCAATTGATCGCAGGCAACACGCGTGCGGCCGGTGGGCCCTTCGAGTTCGACTTCGCGCAGCTGCGTGTCGCCATGCGCGGCAACCACAACGCTGCCGGCGCGATACGCCACTGCATGCAGCTGCAGGCGCAACGCCGCGGCCTGCGCGGCTTTACCCGGCCAGCGCCACAATTGCAGCGCGAACTTGCGCAACGCCGCTGCCGAGGTTTGTTCGTGGATGCCGAGCACCTGCGCGCCATGCCGTTGCAACGTGGCCGCACTGGCCAACAGCAAGGGGCCGCTCCCAGCCACCAGCACACGCTTGCCGGCAAGCGGCCAACCCTGCTTGGCCAGCGCCTGCGCCGCGCCGGCACCGGTGACGCCGGGCAGAGTCCAGCCTGGAAACGGCAGCAGCAATTCGCGCGCACCGGTGGCCAGCACCAACGCGGCGTAGTGCAGTTGCAGCGTGCCGTCCGGGCCATCGGCCAATAGCCAGCCCGGTTGCGCCAGCAAAATTTGCGTGCGCGTCAGCACCGTAATTGCTGCATTGCCCGCCACTTGCTGCAGCAGTGCGCGCGCATCAGCCGGCGCGCCATGGTGCACGTCGCGGCGCCATACCTGCCCGCCAGCACGCGGCTGCATGTCCACCACGCCCACGCGCACGCCTTGGCTGGCCGCCGCCTGCGCCGCCGCCAGCCCGGCGGGGCCGGCGCCGATCACCAACACGTCGAAATGCAGCACACGCTCAGCCACCGGTTCGCACCTGCATGCCATCGCGCGCATCCACCAGGCACGCGCGTTGCTGACCGACGCCATCAATGCGCACGCGACATTCGAAACACACGCCCATGCCGCATAACGGCGCGCGCGGTTGCCCGCCGCTGGATTCGCGGAACCGCAGCGTAGCCTGCGCCACAGCAGCCGCCACGCTGGCACCGGCCGGCACTGCGACCAACTGCGCATCCACATGCAGACGCACGGTCGCGCTCATGCGGGCGCACCTTGCACGGCACGCGCCGGTGCATACGGCGCCGGGTCGATGGCCGGGGTCCGCCCAAGCAGACTATCCACGATCACCCGTGCGCTCCCCAGCGCCGTGGTGACCCCTAGCCCCTCGTGGCCGGCGGCCACCCACACATCGCGCCGGCCGGGCACAGCCCCTAAATACGGGCGCCCGTCCGGCGTGGCGGGACGCAACCCGGTCCACACGCGGATCGCCTGCAGCTCGCGCAGCACCGGCAAATACACGAACGCGCGTTGCAACATCTGCTGCAGCACCGGCATCGACAGTGCACGATCGTGTTCGCCGAACTGGCGCGACGAGCCGATCAGAATCTGCCCGGTTGGCCGCGGCTGCACATTGAAGGCCACGCTGGTGTCGTCGGCACCATGCGCCGAATCGGCGTAACCGAGTTCCAGTAGCTGATGCTGGATCAACCCCGGGTGCCGGTCGGTGATGACTAAGTGGCCTTTGCGCGGGCGTAATGCCAGCTCAGGCAGCAACTGCGGCAAGGCCACACCGCTGGCGACCAACACCGGGCCCGAGAGCACCTGCCCATCGTCCAGGCGCACCGCATGCGCCTGCAACTGCGCCACGCGACGCCCGGCAAACAGCCGGGCGCCGGACTTACAGGCCAAACTCACCAAATGGCGCGCCACCCGCGGTGGATACACCACAGCTTCATCAGGCACGCGCATGCCGCCAGCCAAGCCTAGTACCAACTGTGGTTCCAGCGCATACAGCTGCGCTGCATCGATCGCTTCGGCATGCAGGCCGGCGGTTGCCAGGCGCGCGATCTTGGCCGGCACCGCCGCCAATTCCCGCGCGTCGCGGGCCACCCACAGCGTGCCGCAGCGGCTGAATTCGGCTTCGCTCAGCGTGGCGAAGCGCTCCCACAACCGCAGCGAATACGCCGACAACGCCAGCTCGACCGGGTCGTCGTCCATTGCCACCAGGTGCCCCATCGCCGCTGCGGTGGAGCCGCCGCCGATCGGTCCCGGCTCGACGATCGCCACGCGCAATCCCTCGCCCGCCGCGGCTTCGGCGCAGGCGGCGCCCACGATGCCGGCGCCGATCACGATCAGGTCGTAACTGCGCCGCGTGGAAGCAGCAGACGTTGCCGAAACGGTTTCGCAGTCGCCGCCCAGTCCAGGTGCCGATGTCGACGCAGACAGCGCCGCAGACGTCTCCGCTATTGCAGCAGACACCGCATCGGCCGACGACGTGGCCGACGCAACCACCGGCGCTGGCCGCACGACATCCATCAGGCCACGATGCCCCAGGCGAACGGATCGGCCGGGTCGATCACCAATTGCGAGCGCGCAGTGATGAAGGCCTGCCCGCTGATGCGCGGCGCGATGCCGCGCCCGCTCACGCGATAACTGCCTTCGAAGGCGCTGCCCAGAATCCCCTGCTGCACCCAGCGCTCGCCTTCGGCCAGCTTGCCGTCGGCCGCCAGACACGCCAGCTTGGCGCTGGTGCCAGTACCGCACGGCGAGCGGTCGTAGGCCAAGCCAGGGCACAGCACGAAATTGCGCGCCACACCGCTGCCATCGGGCGCGGCGCTATTGACTTCGATATGGTCGATCTCGCCACCGGCTTCGCCCGTGATACCGGCCGCTTCCAGGGCCAGCCGAATCGCTTCGGTGTAGGTAGTCAACTCGCGTTGATGCGCCAGATCCAGTGCACATGGCGCCTGCTCGGTGATGAAGAACCAGTTGCCGCCCCAGGCCACGTCGCCACGCACCTGACCATGCCCCGGCACCTCGACCTCCACGCCGCTGGCAAAGCGATAGTTCTCGACATTGTCCACCGACACCGTGCCGTCGTCGGCCAGCTCCACGCCCACCGTGCCCACCGGCGTCTCGATCCGGTGCTGGCCCGGCGCGATGCGCCCCAGTTCGGCAAGCGTGCGTACCACGCCGATGGTGCCGTGCCCGCACATGCCCAGGTAGCCCACGTTATTGAAGAAGATCGCCCCGGTGCAGGCACCCGGCTCGCGCGGCGGCAGCAACAGGGCGCCCACCATGGTGTCCGACCCACGCGGTTCGCAGGCGATGGCGCTGCGCCACTGGTCGAACTCGCTGCGGAAACGCTCGCGGCATTGCGCCAGGTCGCCATCGCCCAGATCGGGGAAACCGGAAAGGACCACGCGGGTGGGCTCGCCGGCCGTATGGGAGTCGATGACGTCGATGGTGTGCATGGCTCATGCTCCCACTGCCAGCCTGCGGACGACTAGCGCCCAATGCGAAGTGAAAATGCGGAAATCTGCACAATCGCCAACCCCAATCACAGCCGCGCGTTTGCGCTAGGATCATTGCTGGGTTGCACATTCGTGCAACCGTCTAATCGTGACCGCTACCATGACCCTGATGGATCTCAACCTACCCGCCCTGGAAATGCAGACGCTGTTCGATGCACTGCCGGATGTGGTGTTCTTCATCAAGGACAGTGAGGGCCGCTACACCCACTGCAACCTGACCCTGGTGCGCCGGCTGGGACGTAAGCTGCGCAGCGAGATCATCGGCCGTTCACCGCTGGAAGTCTTCCCCTTGCCGCTGGGCGGCAGCTACATGATGCAGGACCGCCGCGTGCTGTGTGGCGAGCTCATCGACAACCAACTCGAGGTGCATCTGTACCCCAATCGCCTGCCGGGCTGGTGCCTGACGTTCAAACGCCCGCTGTGCGAGGCCAATGAGGTGATCGGCGTGGTTGGTATCTCGCGCGATCTGGGCCAGCCCGATAGCCGTCACTCCGCTTACGAACGCTTGAGCCAGGTGATGGAACACATGCAGGCCAACTTCGGCGACAACCTGCGCGTGCAAAGCCTTGCAGACCTGGCCGGGCTGTCGGTGGCGCAGTTGGAACGCCACTTCCGCCGCGTCTTTCAGGTCACCCCGCAGCAACTGTTGACCAAGTTGCGTATCGAATCAGCGATGCGGCTGTTATACGGCGACGACAGCATCGCCAGCATCGGGCAACGCTGCGGCTTTGCCGACCAGAGCGCCTTTGCGCGTCAGTTCAAGGCCACCGTCGGCATGACGCCACGCGATTACCGTGCACTGAAAGGTCAGTTATAAGACAGAAGTTCGCATTGACACATAGCCGGCACAAATGCCGAATTCAGCAGGATTTGCCTCGTGTTGGCGAGCGCAGCTGAGTCGCCACACAAGCGGCCGTCGCGGTACATGCGATGCGCTTACATAGCGTGTTGCGCTGAAGGGCGCGTCAAGGCGCCACAAGGCCCGGATGATAGAATTTCGGGTTTCCCCTACTGCGTTGCCAATGGCCAGCTTTTTTCGCCGTAACAAGCCAACCACGCCCGACAGCTCGCGTACCTCGCGCTACAGCCTGGAAGAACTGGCAGCTGCATTTCCCACCGCGCCGTCTGCCGCCACGCCGGCCTCGCCGGTCGAGGCGATGCCGAATGCCCAACCAGCGATAGACACAGCCGCAGCGCCGGTTATCGCTCCAGCCACTCTTGCAGCGCCGCGTACCGAACCTGCAGCCCCTGTCGCTGCGCCGCCGCCTGCCGCCACGCCCGCCGACCAGCTTGCGCAGGAGATCGCTGCACGCACTGGTCAAGCGCAGAGCATTGCGGCCGTTCCGAGCACCCCTGCGGCCCCGGCGGCGCCTGCGCCGACCGCATTGCAGGCACTGCCAGATCCGATTCCCGCTAGTGCGCCAAGCACGCCAGTCACCGTCGTGGTGCCACCGGGGGTGATGCAGCCGCAGACCACACCGACGCCACCTGACGCTGCGCCCGAGCAACCGGCAACGCCGCCGCAAAGCGCAGCGCCTGCCGTGGTCGCAGCGCCGGTTGCTACGCCGCCAGTCGTCGCTCCCGCGGTTGCAGCGCCTGCACCTATCGCTCCACCAGTTGCCGCAGTTCCCATTGCTGCAACTCCGGCAACTGCTGCGCCGACAGTCACCGCGCCGGCCATCGTCAGCGCACCGCTGCCGACCACGCAGGACAGCGACAGCATCGTCGGCCAGCGCGACGCCCTCCCTGCTGCGCCGGCAGGCAAAACCGGCTGGCGCGAGCGCCTGCGCAACAGCACCTTTGCACGCAGCTTCGGCGGCCTGTTCTCGCGCAACCCCAAGCTCGACGACGATCTGCTGGATGAAATCGAAACTGCGCTGATCACCGCCGACGTCGGCATCGGCGCTACCACCGCATTGATCGAAGGCCTGCGCAAGCGCATGAAGTCGCGCGAATTCGTCGATGCGCAGGCAATGTTCAAGGCACTGCGCGCCGATCTCATCGCACTGCTGCAGCCTGTCTCCAAGCCACTGGTCATCGACCGCTCGGTGAAGCCGTTCGTGGTGCTCACCGTCGGCGTCAACGGCGTTGGCAAGACCACCACCATCGGCAAGCTCGCCAAGCGTTTCAAGGACGAAGGCAACAGCCTGATGCTAGCCGCCGGCGACACCTTCCGTGCCGCTGCCGTGGCGCAGTTGCAGGCTTGGGGTGATCGCAACGGCGTGTCCGTGATCGCGCAAGGGCAGAACGCCGATGCTGCGTCGGTGGCGTTCGACGCGTTGCAG
The DNA here is from genome assembly GCF_000277895.2 of Xanthomonas vasicola pv. musacearum NCPPB 4379. Classification (NCBI taxonomy): domain Bacteria; kingdom Pseudomonadati; phylum Pseudomonadota; class Gammaproteobacteria; order Lysobacterales; family Lysobacteraceae; genus Xanthomonas; species Xanthomonas vasicola. Next base: position 2,804,402 of record NZ_CP034655.1, read on the forward strand.
GCAGCCAAGGCACGCGGCACCGATGTGTTGATCGCCGACACCGCCGGGCGCCTGCACACCCAGACCGGGCTGATGAACGAGCTGGGCAAGATCCGCCGCGTGCTTGGCAAGATCGATGCCGCCGCGCCGCACGAAGTGTTGATGGTCATCGACGGCACCACCGGCCAGAACGCCATTTCCCAGCTGCGCCAGTTCCATGCTGCAGTTGGTGTCACCGGTCTGGTCGTGACCAAGCTCGATGGCACCGCCAAGGGCGGCGTGGTGTTCGCACTGGCGCGCGAGTTCAATATTCCGATCCGCTTTGCCGGCATTGGCGAGCGCCCGGAAGATCTGCGCGTATTCGACCCGGTCGCCTTCGTCGACGCGCTGCTGCCGGAAGCATTGGGCGGTTGATTGGAAGATGCCTGCACGCACCTGCAGCCGCTATGCGCGCAGGCGCGACGGGCAGGTTGCACGGTGCGGCAAGTGTCGCACACTTGGTCGCAGGCAAGACGCGTGCTGGAGTTTGCTCACCCCATGCCTGCAGCATTACCAAAGCAGTCCCGCGCAGATGCTGCGGTGGTTTACCACCACGCGCCGGCCGTACCGCATTGGCCTGGCGATGAAGGATTTTTCTGCGAACGTTGCCTGGTCGGCCTTATGTTCCCGCTGCGGTGAATAAACGCCATGCAGGACCCGCGCAACACCTCTGCGTCCCGCAGCCACGCCCCAACGCCAGCAGAGCTTCATGCCAGCCAACCGCACCACACCGTCCGCTGAGGCCTTCGTCGACCGTCTGCTGCACTGGTTCGACGACCACGGCCGTCACGATCTGCCCTGGCAGCACCCGCGCGCGCCGTATCGGGTGTGGCTGTCGGAAATCATGCTGCAACAGACCCAGGTTGCGGTGGTCATTCCATACTTCAACAAGTTTGTGGCGCGCTTCCCTGCGCTGGCGGATCTGGCGGCAGCCGACAACGACACCGTGATGGCGCACTGGGCCGGGCTGGGCTACTACGCCCGCGCACGCAATCTGCATGCCGCTGCCAAACAATGTGTCACCCTGCATGGTGGCGAATTGCCACGCGACTTCGATGCATTGCTCGCGCTGCCAGGCATCGGACGCAGCACTGCGGGCGCCATCCTGAGCCAGGCCTGGAATGATCCCTTTGCCATCATGGACGGCAACGTCAAACGCGTGCTCACGCGCTTCCACGACATCGCCGGCTATCCCGGCCTGCCGGTGATCGAAAAACAGCTATGGCAACTGGCCACCACGCATGTCGCGCATGTCCCGGCTGGCCGCTTGGCCGACTACACCCAGGCGCAAATGGATTTTGGCGCCACCCTGTGCACGCGCGCCAAACCCGCATGCGTGTTGTGCCCACTGCAGAACGATTGCAGCGCACGCCGCGATGGCCTGGTCGAAGCACTGCCTACGCCCAAACCTGGCAAGCAGTTGCCCGAACGCGAAGCCATCGCGCTGCTGCTGCAGAATGCCCAGGGCCATATCTTGCTGCAGCGTCGCCCGCCGACCGGCATCTGGGCCTCGCTATGGACGCTGCCGCAGGCCGAGACCGATAGCGGCATGCGCGCCTGGTTCGCGGCGCATATCGACGGCGACTACGAACGTGCCGACGAGATGTCGTTGATCGTGCACACCTTCAGCCATTACCGCCTGCATCTGCAGCCCTTGCGCCTGCGTAAGGTCGCGCTGCGTGCCACGGTACGCGACAATGACGATCTACGCTGGGTGGCGCCTGCCGATCTCGCATCGCTGGGCCTGCCGGCGCCGATCCGCAAGTTGCTCGACGCGTTATAGAGCGCGTCTCCCATAAGGAATCCGCATGTCCCGTACCGTGTTCTGCCAATACCAGCAAAGCGATGCCGAAGGGCTGGATTTCGTGCCGTATCCAGGCGAACTCGGCCAGCGCATCTTTGCGCAGATCGGCAAGACCGCCTGGCAAGCGTGGCTGGCACATCAGACCATGCTGATCAACGAAAACCGGCTGTCGCCACGCGACCCCAAACACCGCGCGTTTCTCGAAGCCGAGCTGCAGAAGTTTCTGTTCGAGCGCAATGCCGACAAGCCCGAGGGGTATGTGGCACCGCTTGGCGAGGAGTAGGTTGAGGTCCGGGATTCGGGATTGGGGAGTTGAGATTTGCATCTATAGCTTGCGGCCCAGACGCTTTTTGCGCATGAGGAGCTAACCAGCAGTTCCTGCAACCCGTCGCGCGGATGACCTGCCATGGTCAGACCGTCGAACGCCGTATTGGAGTCATCATCGGCACGATGGCCGCTTGGCTTTGATTGCTTTGGTGGCTTTGCCAACGCGCCGGGCATTGGTATGTGATCCATCGGACGGCGAATACGCGGCGGCCTCCACTGCCTGGCGCATCGGGGGCGCTGACGATGTCGCCGCGATCACATCCTTACACTGCCTATTGCTGATGCATACGCTGAGTTGGCGCACTGAAACAATCTAAAAATCCAACACCAGTCGCCATGCGATGCCGCCTGCAGCAGCGGCATCGCAGTCTTATCCCAACGTATCAGCCCACGCCCGTCGGCCCATCCAGCAGCATGCGGATGCGCTTGAGCAATTCCTTCTGCGTGTAGGGCTTGTTGACCACATCGAACTCGGCGCCGCCCACATCGGTGCGCTGGATACTGGCGTCGGCATAGCCGGTGGTGAGCAGGATCTTGATCTTCGGCAACATGCGGCGTGCTTCACGGGCGAGCATCACACCGTTCATGCCGCCGGGCATGATCAGGTCGGTGAACAGCGCATCCACCTCCGGGTTCTTTTCCAATACCTCGACCGCCTCGCGTCCGCTCGACGCCGACAAGATGCGATAACCGGCATTTTCCAGAAACATCCGCGCCACCACCGCCACGTCCTGCTTGTCTTCCACCACCAGGATGGTTTCGTTGCCGCCCTTGTCGATCGAGCGGCTTTTGGCTGCCTGCAAGTCGTTTTCGAATTCGCTGGATGCGGGGAAATACAGCCGCACCGTGGTGCCCTCGCCCACCTCGCTATAGATGCGCACGGTACCCCCAGACTGCTTGACGAAGCCGTACACCATGGACAAACCCAGGCCGGTGCCCTGCCCTTCGTCCTTGGTAGTGAAGAACGGCTCCATCACCCGGCTGACCACTTCCGGCGGCATGCCCGAGCCGGTGTCGCTCACCGCAATGCTGACATAACGGCCGGGCGCCAACTGGTGATACATCGCCAGATCGTGACTGGTGACCTCCACGTTCTGGGTCTGCACGGTCACTTCCTTGCGCTCGGCATGCGCCATCGCGTCGCGTGCGTTGATCAACACGTTCAACAGCGCCACTTCGGCCTGGGTGGTATCGATCTGGCAATTCCACAGCCCGTCTTCCAGCGACTGGCGCAAGGTAATGCCGCCGCCCAGCGCGCGCTCGGCCATATTGTTCATGCCGGCGACCAACCCGTTGAGGTTGACCACCCGCCCGCGCAATTTTTGCTTGCGCGAAAACGCCAGCAATTGCTGGGTCAAGGTCGCCGCTTTTGCAGCGGCCGCCGCCGCATGTTCGGCACTGAAGGCGATGCGCTCGGCTTTGTTGCCGCCGCCGGCGCTGGCCATCATCTGAATCACTTCCAGATGCCCGGACATCACCTGCAGCAAATTATTGAAATCGTGCGCAATGCCGCCAGTGAGCTGGCCCAGCGCTTCCATTTTCTGCGCTTGACGCAACGCATCTTCGGCATCGCGGCGTCGGCTCACATCCAGCTGCGAACCGAAGTAATACACCAGGTTGCCCTTGTCATCGAACACCGGCGAGACGAACAAGGCATTCCAGAACGACGAGCCATCCTTACGGTAATTGAGAACCTCGGTGGCGAATTCGCTGCGGGCTTCGATGGATTCGCGCACATCGCTGATACTGGCCGGGTCGGTCTCCGGCCCCTGCAGGAAGCGGCAGTTGTTGCCGATGACTTCATCGGCCGAATAGCCGGTCATCTCCAGGAACGCGCGGTTGGCGAACACGATGGGGTTATCCGGAAGATGCGGGTCGGTCACCGTCATCGGCATACGCGTGGTTTCCACCGCGGCAAAAAAGATGTCAGAGCGATGCTTCTCGACAGGCAGGCTGCGAGATTCGCTGAGGTGAGGCGCCCGTAGCTCGCCGTGACCGGGATCGTTCAAGTGATGTTCTCCGCAGGGCCATTCCCGTAGCCACAGTCTAGTTGGGTCCGGTGATGCGATTCGTCACATCCATGAGCCTTTCCCGTACGGGAGCGCTCGCTAGTCCAACCCAAATTGGCTGCTAGGACATAGTTCGCTGCTGACTGCCCCGGCAAGGCCGCGTCAGATGCATGTGCGCTTGCCCAACATCGGCGCCACAGGTGCGGATCCCTTCTGAGCTGCAGGCCCGCAGCGTCGCGCCATCGCCCTGAAATGCGTGCTGAAAGCCACGCGCGCGCTGCGTGCGCAAGCGTGCATGCACCTGGTTTTGCCGTAGCATGCGCGGGCAGTAAGCAGCTCTTGCGCTTGACGGTCGGTTCCGGCTGAGCCAGCGCGCGTTCTTTTCACGCCAGCGCCTGTCGTCTGGCGACAATGCGATGTCACCATGCCGGGCTACCAAACCCAGATCCACGAGCTGACTTTCGGGCAGCTGACCTACGTCATCCGGGCGCTGGCCGACAAACAGCAATACGCCGACCCTGACGAGACCGCCGCCAAAGCCGGCATCTCATCCGCGCAATGGAGCCTGTTCGGCCAAGTCTGGCCCGCTGGCCAGCTGTTGGCTGAGGCCATGGCCACGCGCCCGATCGAGGGCAAGCGCATTCTTGAGCTTGGTTGCGGCCTGGGCCTGGCGAGCCTGGTGTTGCGCAGACGCGGCGCCGATGTGGTGGCCAGCGACCACCACCCGTTGGCAGAAGTGTTCCTGGCCTACAACGCTGCGCTCAATGCGCTGGAATCGGTGCCGTATCGCCGTCTCGACTGGGACGCCGGCGCGCCGAACATGGGCCAGTTCGACATGATCATCGCCAGCGACGTGCTCTACGAAACACGCCACGCCACCATGCTGGCCAAGTTGATCCCAGCGCTGGCCAAACCGTCCTGCGAGATCGTCATCAGCGACCCCGGCCGCGGTAACGCCAACGCGCTGTCGCGCATGCTGGCCGACATCGGCTTCTCGTTGACCGCCGGCGAACGCCAGGGCTCGGCGCAGGTGGCCAAGGCACCGCGCCTGTTCATCTACCGGCGCAACATGGACAACTGGTGGCCGGCAGGCAGCTGATCGCGCAGCGGCGTCATCATGGCGCAGGCGTGTAGGCAGACAGCAGTACCGGCTTGCGCGGATCGCGTGTCCTGGGTGTTCATTTCCCATGCTTCGATCACACGCTTGTGGAACACGAACGCGCGGCGGCTGCGGTCGTAGCGAAAGGTGATGTAGTCGGTCCAGTGCTGGCCGCATGCCACGCCATTTTGCACGGTGAAATAGGCATCCTTCGCGACTAGGCCTTGGTCGCCATCCGAAAAACGGATCGCACTGACCGCCCTCGTCGGCCTTGAAGATCACCTGCGTATTCCGCCCGGCTTCGACAAAGCCGCCATCTGCATTGGCGACCAACACCAGCAAGGTGCGTGCAGGTGCAGCGCGCCCGCTGGACCGCAGCGCCTCAGATGTACTTTCGTCAGCTGCGCGCAACGCAACCACGTAATCCTGCCGACCATCGCCTGTTAGATCTGCGCTGGCGATACTCATCACCGACTGCCCGGCAGGCAGTAATTTGGCGGCGCCGGCAGGCAACGTGGTGGCGCCAGCTGGCATAGCCACGGCTGCCGCAAGGCCATCGCTGTTGCCCACCTACCGCATCGTGTCGTCATCACCATGCCCTGTTCTGCGTTGAGCCTGCCAGCATAGCCAGCCTTACTGCAGCGGTGCGACGGCATGCGCCTGCAACGTGCAGGGCGTGTCATCGCGCCATCGCCGCGCGCCCTACAGCACACACGCTTGGATGCATCCACATACTGTCGAGCGTTTGCAGCATTCCTTCGCGGCAACACGTTTTTTGACGGTGAAGACCGATCGTCAAGCCCGCTTGCCGGCTCACACGTGGCTGCCGAAATGCCCACGTCCGATTGATGCGTCTACGGCGATGCTGGCCTCGCACCACGGCGTCCAATGGTGCATTCCCCAACAAACAAAATGAGATCTGCAATGGCAAATCAAAACGACAATAAGAGTGGCACCAGCAACCGCGGCTTTGCTTCGATGGACGAAGACAAGCAGCGCGAAATCGCCTCCAAGGGCGGCAAGGCAGCTCACGAAAGCGGCAACGCCCACGAGTTCAGCTCGGAAGAAGCCCGCGAAGCCGGCAAGAAAGGCGGCCAGGCAAGCGGTGGCGGCAACAACCGCTGAGCAGCGCAACGCTGCAACTACCACAGCGCTTCCGGGAGCTTCCACTCTTCCGGAGGCGTTTTTTAAACGCCACACGAAAACTGAAGACCGCGCCCGGCAACGTCGTGCATGATGACAACAGGACGTGTGCAAGCGTCTGGAAACACATCCGCGCAAGCTATTGTCGCTGAGGCCACGCACAAGAGTGCATCCGGCATCTCGCCCAGTGCAGCGCATGCATTGCATCGTAGGTCGCCAGAAATTGCGAGGCGGCCGACGCTCGCGCCGTCATCTTCCACTGCCATTTAGCTACGTCATTGCAGCAGCGTAAAGCTAGCGAGTCGTCAACTGCGTTTCAGCTCGCAGCTGCGGTATTCCTTGGGGTCCAGAAACTCAGCTAAACAGGAGCCCACGCGTAGCGCCTGCTCGCGTGCATCGCCGCGGTATTCGCCCTGCCCCGCGCCCTCGATCGTGGCGACGGGTGCGGCGCGGTCGCGGTGGTAGACGAACGCGGTCGAGAGCCACTGTGTCGCGCCAGGCGCCTGGCTTTCCAGGGTCTCCACGCGAAATTCACCGCAGTAGCCGTGGATCAAGGTGCGTCGGAGTGTCTTGTGCGTCATGCGCGCAGTATCGCCACGTGCATTTGAAGACTGCGTGGAAATCGATTGCATCGCCTAAACGAGCACGCGCACCCAGACACCTAGGCATGCCTGATGCCCCACTCACCCGCCAGTTAGCGGCTGCGCGATGGGTGAGTCACCTCATGGGCACGGACCATTACGCGTAGCTGATCGTTGCGCTGGGCGGTCTCTGTTTCTTGGGCCGTGATGATGACGCCAGCTACGCGAACTTCAAGTACTCGTACGTTACGGTCTTGAGAGACGGTCACCCTTACGTGCTTGGCGGCCACGGCAGCGGTGACCATCAGCTCCGACAACCGCTTTGTCGCCGGAACACCAGGCGATAGACGCAGTCAGGCCACCAAGTTTCGCAACTTGTGCAACATCGGATTGAATCAGTTGAAGGCGTTGGGATCGGCAGCGCGCAGAAGTGGCGAAATGCCTGCGCTGCACTACTTCGATATGGTGGCCGAGGACGGAATCGAACCGCCGACACGGGGATTTTCAATCCCCTGCTCTACCAACTGAGCTACTCGGCCACTTACCTGCAACACGGTGCCTGCGTTGCGAGGACGCGCACTATAGCGAGCAGGCGCAGTTTGGGCAAGCGCTCTGACCAAGTTTGTTGCCTGCCGCTGTCGGCGCCGGCGTTTCTTGCACCGGTTCACGCCGCGCGGCCGGGTGCATGGCCTAGCCTGCACGCGTCCACCGGAGACTGTCATGCGCCTGCCCCGCCTGCTGTTGTCGTTCGTCGCCCTGCTGCCGCTGACAGCGTTTGCGCAACAGCCGGTGCGTGCGGTGCCGCAACTGGACATCTCGCGCTACGCCGGCCAGTGGCACGAGATTGCGCACCTGCCAGTGTCGTTCCAGAAGAAATGCCGCAGCGACATCACCGCCAGCTATACATTGCGCGACGATGGCTTGATCGGCGTGCGTAACGGCTGCCGCACCGCCGATGGCAGCCTGACCCAGGCCGACGGCGTGGCGCGCCCGGTCCAGGGCCAGTCCGGGCAGTTGCAGGTGCGCTTCGCCCCGGAATGGCTGGGCTGGTTGCCGCTGGTGTGGGCCGACTACTGGGTGATCGCGCTCGACCCGGATTACCAATGGGCGGTGGTCGGCGAGCCGGATCGCAAGTACCTGTGGATCCTGTCGCGCTCGCCACAGATGCAGCGCGCGCAGTTCGAACGGCTCAAGGCGCAGGCCACCAAAATGGGCTACGACCTGTCGCCGTTGATCGTGGCCGCGCCGTTGTTGTGAGGCTCGCCCGCGACCCAGCCCGCTGCGCCGCCACCGACGCCGCGCGCGCTCAGCAGCAGCGACCGTACTGCGTAGTATTCTTGGCGCCGCCTCATTCCGCCAAGGACCCGAGTACATGCGTCGTGCCTATCGCCTTCTTCTTGTGTCGCTGGCCTGCGGGCTGCTGCTGAGCGCCTGCAGCGGCGCGGTGCGCCGGGTGTCCGAGCCGGCTGCCAGCATCCAGCAACTGACCGTGCGTGCCGACGGCTCCTGGTCGGTGGACCTGCGCCTGCAGAACTACAGCAGCATCCCGATGCAATTTGAACGCGTGGCGCTGGAAATCTCTGCCGGCGATCAGTTGGCCGGCAAGCTCGATCAGACCGTCGGCATGTCGATCGGCCCGGAAACCGCCGACGTGGTCACCGTCACCGTCCAACCCACCTCGCTGGGCCGCATCACCGTGGCCGATGTGTTGGCTGGCGGCCGCTCGTTTCCGTACATGCTCAAGGGCACCGTCTGGGCGACCCCGCAAGACAAAAAACAGCGCGATTTCACTGTGGAATCGCGCAACACGCTCAGCCCGGCCCCCGGCCTCAACGGCGTGCTGCGCTGACGCGCACGCCTTCCCGCACCCGCTTCAAGGATCCCGCATGAGCAGCTATACCGCCCCGCTGACCGATTTCCGCTTCGCCCTGCACGACGTGCTCGGCGCGCAAGCCTTGTTCGCCCGGCTCGGCTATGCCGATGCCAGCACCGACATCATCGATGCCGTGCTCGAAGAAGCTGGCCGCTTCACCTCGCAGGTGCTGGCGCCGCTCAACAGCGTGGGCGACGAGATCGGCTGCGCATTCGACAAGAGCACCCATGCAGTCACCACCCCGCCCGGCTTCCGCGCTGCCTACGACCAGTTCGTGGAAGGCGGCTGGAACGGGCTCACCGCCGAGCCGCGATTCGGCGGCCAGGGCATGCCGCACACACTGGGCGTGCCGCTGAGCGAGATGATCAATGCCGCCAATCTGGCCTGGGGCAACTTCCCGCTGCTCTCGCATGGCGCGATGGAAGCGCTGCGTCAGCACGGTGAAGCCTGGCAGCAGGACGTCTTCCTCAAGCCGCTGATCGACGGCCGCTGGACCGGCACCATGTGCCTGACCGAACCGCATTGCGGCACCGACCTGGGCCTGCTCAAGACCCGCGCCGAACCCAATGCCGATGGCAGCTATGCCATCACCGGCACCAAGATCTTCATCACCGCCGGCGAGCACGACCTCACCGAAAACATCGTGCACCTGGTGCTGGCCAAGCTGCCGGACGCACCGGCCGGCGCCAAGGGCATCTCGTTGTTCGTCACCCCCAAGTTCAAGGTGGACCGCGACGGCACCGTGGGCGAACGCAACGCGCTGCATTGCGGCTCCGTCGAGCACAAGATGGGCATCAAGGGTTCGGTGACCTGCGTGATGAATTTCGAGGGTGCGCAAGGCTATCTGGTGGGTCAGCCGCACAAGGGCCTGCAGGCCATGTTTACGATGATGAATACCGCACGCCTGGGCGTGGGCTTGCAAGGCATCGGGCTGTCTGAGCGCGCCTATCAGAATGCGCTGCGCTACAGCCGCGAACGCCTGCAGTCGCGCGCACTCAGCGGCGCCAAGTTCCCGGACAAGCCGGCCGACCCGATCATCGTGCACCCGGACGTGCGCCGCATGCTGCTGACCATCAAGTCGCTGACCGAAGGCAGCCGCCTGCTGGCGCTGCACGCGGCCAGCCTGGTGGACGTGGCTCACCGCGGCGGAACCGAACAAGAACGCACCGATGCCGAGACGCTGGTGAGCTTCCTCACCCCGATCTCCAAGGCCTGCCAGACAGAGTGGTCGATCGAGAACACCTACCACGCGCTGCAGTGCTTCGGCGGCCACGGCTACATCCGCGAATACGGCATGGAGCAATTGGCCCGCGATGCGCGCATCACCACCATCTACGAAGGCACCACCGGCATCCAGGCGCTGGACCTGATCGGCCGCAAGACCGCCGCCAGCCAGGCCGCCGGGCTGAAGCTGTTCCTGGCCGATGTGGAAACCTTCGCCAAGGCACAGGACGGCAACGCGGCGCTGGCCGAGTTCATCAAGCCGCTGCGCGACAAGTGCAGCGAGTGGGCGATGCTGACCCGCGATGTGCTCGACCGCGCCGCGCGCAACCCGGACGAACTCGGCGCTGCGAGCTACGACTACCTGTTTTATTCGGGCTATGTAGTGCTGGCGTACTGGTGGGCACGCAGCGTGGCCGCGGCCGATGCGTCGGCGCATGGCGAGGACTTCAAGCGTGCCAAGCGCGAGACCGCACGCTTCTACTTCGCCCGCATCCTGCCGCGCACGCTGACGCATGCAGCCACCATCCGCAGCGGCGCCGCACCGTTGATGACGCTGGAAGCGGAATTGTTCGGCGAAGGCTGAGGCTCTCTGCGAGCCACGAACCTTGGCCTTGTAGGAGCGCGCTTGCGCGCGATCAGGCGTTACCGATAACGCCTGATCGCGCGCAAGCGCACTTCTACACAGCATGCGAGGCGCGTCATGCGAGGCGATGGGCCGGATCGATGCCGGCCATGTGAGGACGCCCTCTTAAGCTCCACCTTACCTGAGCACACACGCTTCAGCGCCGTCCGTTCGCTGCGATACACAAACTGTCAACGATCGGGTATAAGCTGTTCTTCCGATGGAGACAGACACGCACATTCGTGATGTGATCGTCCCCGGAGGCAGCTCTGCCCCGGACGCGGGCAGCGCTGTCACTGCGATCCAACGACTCCCCACGCTTCGCCTACTGTCTCTCGATGCGCACGGCCGCGTGCTGGACTGGATCAACTGGCAAGACGCTGCCTGCCTGTACGCCCGCGATGCGGTGTCGTGGACGCTGGGCGAGCCCTGCATGCAGATCCACGGTGGCATCTCGCGCCTGACTGGCGAGCGCAGCACGCTGGAATTGCACCCCATCATCGCCGCACGCGGGCATGCCCGTTCGCGCGCGCTGGACCCGACCCCCACCCTCAGCAACACCGCGCTGTTCGCACGCGATTCGCAGTTGTGCATGTACTGCGGCCAGCATTTCAGCCGCCCGCACCTGACCCGCGATCATGTCATGCCGGTTTCCAAGGGCGGCCGCGACAGTTGGGAAAACGTGGTGACCGCCTGCTTCCAATGCAACTCGCGCAAGGCCAACCGCACTCCGCAGCAGGCGCATATGCCGCTGCTGGCGGTGCCGTACCGGCCGAGCTGGATCGAGCATCTGATCCTGTCCAACCGCAACATCCTGTCCGATCAGATGGCGTTCCTGCGTGCGCAGCTGCCCAAGCGCTCCAAGCTGTCGTTGTAGGCCGGCGCGCCCCGCGTCGCGGCGCGTGGCTGCTCAGCGGCCTGCGTAAGCTTCCAATGAGCGTCAACACATCCACGGGGGTGGAGCTGCTGTTGCGCCATTAGCGGGAGCCTTGGCGCCTTCACCACGCACCGCGTATTCGACGTGACGCCGGACCCGGCAACACAACGCAAGATCCCTGAAGTCGGCGCCTTTCCGTCCCCCACACATGCACGCGGGCCCCGACTGTCCAAGCAAACACGGCGCATATCGGCACATCCCCAGGTGCGGCAGTTTGCCGCAGGCACGCGTGAGCGTTACGCGCCTCAGGCGTGACGGCGCGCGCGCGCATCACTTCCCGCTGACAGCTGAACCGGTTTGCTTGCCGGGCCTTCGCATGGGGAGGACAATACGCCTTCAGAATATTGACACGATGATGATCGACACCACCCGCTATCCGTGCCTGTCCCGCATCCAGACTCCCGACGATCTGCGCCGCTTCGATGAAGCCGAGCTCACCGCGATCGCCGAAGAACTGCGTTCCTACCTGATCGAATCGGTGGGCAAGAGCGGCGGACACTTCGCAGCCGGCCTGGGCGTGATCGAACTCACCGTGGCCCTGCACTACCTGTATCAGACCCCGGTCGATCAGCTGGTGTGGGATGTCGGGCATCAGACCTACCCGCACAAGATCCTCACCGGCCGGCGCGACCAGATCCACACGGTCAAGCAAAAGGACGGCGTGGCACCGTTTCCCAAGCGCGAAGAGAGCATCTACGACACCTTCGGTGTGGGCCATTCGTCGACCTCGATCTCGGCCGCGCTCGGCATGGCCATCGCCGCGCAGCGCAATGGCGACGACCGCAAGGTGGTCGCGGTGATCGGCGACGGCGCGATGACGGCCGGCATGGTCTACGAGGCGCTCAACCACGCCGGTGGCATGGACCCGGAACCGAACCTGCTGGTGATCCTCAACGACAACCGCATGTCGATCTCCGAAGCGGTGGGCGGGCTGACCAAGATGCTGGTCCGCGCCAGCGGTAGCCGCACGCTCAATGCCATCCGCGAAGGCGGCAAGAAGATCCTCGGCGACAAGAAGAACAACCCCACTGCGCGCTTCGTGCGGCGCTGGGAAGAACATTGGAAAGGCATGTTCGTGCCGTCCACCTTGTTCGAGGAAATGGGCTTCCATTACACCGGTCCGATCGATGGCCACGACCTGCCCAGCCTGGTCGGCGCGCTGAAGACCCTGCAAACGCTCAAGGGCCCACAGCTGCTGCATGTCATCACCACCAAGGGCAAGGGTTACGAGTTGGCCGAAGGCGACCAGATCGGTTACCACGCGGTCGCTCCTTTCGATCCGAGCAAGGGCCTGGTGGCCAAGGCCGGCGTCAAGAAGCCGACCTATACCGATGTGTTCAGCGACTGGGTCTGCGACATGGCCGCCGCCGAACCCAAGCTGCTGGTGATCACCCCGGCAATGCGCGAAGGCTCGGGCCTGGTGCGTTTCAGCAAGGAATATCCGCAGCGCTATTTCGATGTGGCGATTGCCGAGCAGCATGCGGTGACGCTGGCCGCCGGCATGGCGACCCAGGGCGCCAAACCAGTCGTGGCGATCTATTCCACCTTCCTGCAGCGCGGTTACGACCAACTGGTGCACGACGTGGCGGTACAGCAGCTGGATGTGCTGTTTGCGATCGATCGCGGCGGCGTGGTCGGCCCGGATGGCGCCACCCATGCCGGCAATCTGGACCTGAGCTTCCTGCGCTGCGTGCCGCACATGGTGGTGATGGCGCCGGCGGACGAGGCCGAATGCCGTCAGATGCTGAGTACCGGCGTGCAGTACCAAGGCCCGGCTGCGGTGCGCTACCCGCGCGGCACAGGCCCGGGCGCAGCATTGGATAGCTCGCTTGCCACCCTGCCGATTGGCAAGGCGCAGCTGCGCCACAGCGGCACCCGCATCGCCCTGCTCGGCTTCGGCGCGACGGTGGATGCGGCCGAGGCAGTGGGCCGCGCGCTGGGCCTGACTGTCGTCAACATGCGCTTCGTCAAACCGCTCGATAAGGCAATGCTGCTGGAGCTCGCAAAAACCCACGACGGCTTCGTCACCATCGAAGACAACGTGGTTGCCGGCGGCGCCGGTTCTGGCGTGTCGGAACTGCTCAATGCCGAAGCCATTACCTTGCCGATGCTGCACCTGGGCCTGCCGGACAGTTTCCAGCATCACGCCAGCCGCGAAGATCTGCTTGCGGAAGCCGGCATCGATCAAGCAGGCATTCGCGCCGCCGTGCTCAAGCGCTGGCCGCAGCTGATGACAAGCAAGACGCCTGCGTTGAATGCTGCGGCGGGCTGAGAACGCTTGATGGACTTCGTCGCGCGGTGCCGCTTTATCTCGGCGGCACCGCGCCAGTGTGTGCAAACTCATCCACCAACTGCACGATGCGCGCTTGCGACTGGATTGTCTGTAGCTCTACCTGCAGGTGACGCACGCCGGGTGGCACCTCATCGGCGCTGAGCGCCTCGCGCAACAGCGCAGGCAAGCCATCCAGATCGCGCAACCACCAGGCAGCACCTGCCACCTGCAGGCGCGCAGCGTGGTCGAACTGGTCGTAATCCAGCGGGTAGACGATCGCCGGCAATCCTGCGGCCAGGCAGGCATACAGAATGCCGGCACCGCCGTGGTGAATGACTAGCGCGTAGCGCTGCAAGTACTGCGCGTAATCCACGTACGGCAGCCGTTGGTAATTGCCCTGCCCTGGCTGCAGCGGCGCTGCGGTGTCGCCATCGCTGAAATGAAAGATCACCTCGGGGAATTGCGGCGCCAGCGCACGCAACACGCTATCCAGACGCTGCTTCACCCATTGCAGATGGGTACCCAGCGTCACCAGCACATGCCGGCGACCGTCAACAAAGCTGGGTGCCGTCACCGCGCTGGTCGGCGTGCACAGTTGCGGACCGACGAAGCGCACTGCAGCAGGCCAACGCTGCGCCAGCTCGAACGATGGCACGCCCAAGGCCAGGATGCAGTGCGGCGAATACACTGCCTCGCTGCGATCGCGGCGATAGATTGCCGGCAACCCGCAGGCGCGCATCTTGCGCCGATAGCAGAGGTGCAAGGTCTGTTTGAAGCCGCGCGTGAGCCGGCGCGCCACTGCATGCCAGATCCGCTGCAATTGCGTGGTGGCAGGCAGCAATCCACCGAAGTACGCGGGCGGCCCGTCAGTGGTTTCGATCACGCACGGCGACGGCATGCTGGTCCACCACGCGATGCCCAGCGTCTGTGCGGCCAGTCCTGCACTGGGCAAGGTGAAATCGACGATCACCAGATCCGGCCGCCGCGCGCGCCAGCGCTGCTGTAGCGCTTGGCCGAGCTGCGCCATCAGCCCGAGTGCGCTGTGCAACTGCCGACGCAGACGCAAGGGATTGTGGCCCACGGCGTGCGGCGGGTTGGCGATGGCGAGCAGCACGCGATCGGCGTGCGCATCCAGCACGCTGTCAGCGGTGAGCCCGCACGCACGGATGCGCGCCTGCGCGGCCGGCGTGCTGATGATGCGCACGTCATGCTGCGCGGCGAGTTGTTGCGCAATCGCCAGGATGGGATGCAGATGGCCGCTGTACGGCGGTGCGATGAGATCAATGCGCATGCGTTGTGTTCCATCGCGTCCGTTCGAGTTGGGCGAGAAAGCGCTGGCACTCGGCAAGCACCTCGGCGTTGCGCAGGTACGCCATATGTCCGCATGCAGGCCTTAGATCGATGTGCCCATCGAACAGCGCACGCGAGATCCAATCGCTACGCCCTTGCACCACTCGCAGCTCGCCAAACGCTGCAGGCGCACCACACACCGGGCCGTACGCAAACACGGCCAGACGTGCGCGCAACGCATCCGGCAACTGCAATGCGGTCAACAACTGCAGCCCGCAGCTACCCGCCAGCAGCAACGTCATCGGCGCCTGCTCGAGCAACGCGTGCACGCGCGCGCGATCGGCATGGGTAACGCGGGCGTTGCGGCCGGCAAGATATTGCCGCGCATTGGCTATGCTGCCCCGCCACAGCGGTATCCGCCGGTGCGGCGCGCTGTTGCGGTGGTACGGATAATTGCAATCCACCAGCTGCCGGCCTGTGCCCTGCAGCTGCTCCAGCAACGCCACCTGTTCCGCACTCAAGGCGCAGCTTGCCGGATCGCTCTGTCCGGTGAGGAAGGCGATCTGCAGCGGGCCTGGCTCACTCCGCACGGAAACACCCGTTGGACAACACGCGATAACGCCGCGTGCGCCAGCGAATCGTGCGCACCAACGCTGCGTGCAGCAGATGCAGCGGCTGCAGACATTCGACAATGATCGAAAGCAACACGCGATGGCGCACTGCGCCGGCAACGCGCCATTGCACACCGCAGAGCAGCAGCGCGCGCAGTAGCAAAACGATCAACACCGAGAGTGCAGCCGGCCAGCTGTGCTGCATGCAAGCGCACATCAGCATGGTCAGCAGGAGCACCGGCGGCAGCCCCTGTAAAACGCCGATGGCGCTACGCACGCCCAGCCGCTGACGGCGCAGCAGGATCAATGCGAACAGCATCCAACGATGCATCTGCCGCACATACGCAGGCAAATCTGGTATCGCGGTGCGCATCGCGACCGGCGCGATGGATTGCCAGAGTCGTCCACCCCGTTCGCGCACCAGGGTGGCGAATGCCAGATCGTCGGTCAGCTGCGTTAGCAACGAAGAAAAACCACCCCAGCTGCGCAGCTGCTCGGTACGCACTGCGTAGCACATGCCGTTGATGGTCAACGGCGCTGCGAACAGTAGCCAGCCAAGATAGGTCAGCGCGGCATTGTTGTTGACGAACTGCGCCAACAGGCGGCCCGCCACCGTGTCGCTGTCGCAGTAATACGGAAGCGCGGTGACCACATCGGCATGGGTCAGATCCAGCAACAGCTGCGATAGCGCGCGGCCGCTGAGGTGCGCATCGTCGTCGAGAATCAGGCTGACGCGCGCAGTGATGTGCGGCAATGCGTAATCGAGTTTCCACGCTTTGGGATTGATGCCGGCAGGCGCCGGGGGCACCTGCACGCGCGCGATACGCACCTGCGGATGCTGCGCGATCACTGCATCGGCCGCGGCGTTTCCCGGGATGTCGTCGGCATCCAGCAGCCAGATGAAGTGCGCCTGCGGCAATACCTGCACATTGGCCATGAGCACCTCTTGCAGATGCGCGTCGCCACCCAGAATAGGCTGCAGAATCGCTACGTCTGCTGGCCCTGCAACGGCAGTGCGCGCTGGCCTAATGCGTTCACCCCGCATGACCCACAGCACTGCCGCCGCCTTGACCAGCAGCACGGCCAGATACAGCGTTGCCAGGGTCGGGACGATCAGGTCCATTGTGCTGCCTGCCAGCGCACGAAGGCCTCCGCGCCTTCGTCCAGACTGACACTGGGCGGGCCGAGATCGGCAAGCGTGCGGCGTGGATCAAAGGTCTTGGAATAGGCGAACACGCCGACCCCAAAACGCGTAATCGGCGGTTCGCCACGCAGACGCAGCACGCGATAGACCGCTTCCACCACGCTGGCCATGCGCAGCGCGGTGCCGATGCGTACCTCGCGCTGCGGCAACGGCAGCTGCAGGCGCGTCAGCACATCCAGCAATAGCTGCTGCAGATCCACCGGCTGTGCGTTGGTGAGGTTGTAGGCCGGCTGCAACTGCGGCGCGGTGGCCGCGCGGTAGAGGTAATCGCACAGCGCATCGATATAGATCAGGTCGCCGATCACCGGTTGGGTCTGGCCGACGAAACGTGGCAACGCGCCCTTGCGCGCAGCGGCGATCACCCGCGGAAACAGCACCGTGTCGCCGGGCCCGAACACGGCACGCGGACGCAACACGCTCTTTTCGCCGGGATAGTCATTGAGCAATGTTTCGCCAAAATATTTGGTTTCTGCGTAGGTGTTAACGAACCCTGGGCCGATCGGGCTGTCTTCATCCAGATCGTATTGATGCGCTTCGCGATAGAACACCGAACTGGACGAGACATACAGCAGGCGCGGGCAGCCGTTGCGCTTGCAGAAGTCGATGACATTGGCAGTGGCTTGCACGTTGTGCAGCTGAAACTGCGCACGCGTGCCCCACGGCGATGCCAGTGCAGCCGCATGAATCACCACATCCGGCTGCCAATCCAGCGAAAACGGTTGGCTCAGATCGATACGGTGGTAGTTGGGCAACGCGCTGGGGCGGCGGCCGATGCCGTGCATCTCGACACCCGGCTGCCCCTGGAAACGCCGCAGGAACGCACCACCAACAAAGCCGGACGCGCCGGTCACAAGAATGCGCAGGCTCATCGCCACTCCGGTTGGTAACGGTCAAGACTGGGTTGGCAATGCGACGGCAGGATTGCCAGCTCCGGATGCGACTGCGACAAGGCGTGCAAGTGATGCACGGTGCGCTGGAATGCTTGCCAGTCATGCATCAGCAAACGCGTGGGCCACGCTGGCCATTGCAGCGTTGTCCAGGTGGCCGACGACCACACTGCGTCCGCACACAGCAACACCCCGCGGTCGTGCTGGTCGCGTACCAATAGCCCCATTTGGCCGGGCACGTGCCCCGGTAGCGGTACCGCGAGCACGCTGCCGTCTGCGAACAGATCGTAGGCAGGGCCGAGCGCCTGCCAGGCACCGGTCAATGCACGCTGCGATGTTTGGTCGGCAAACTGCAGCCGTTGATCGAAGTCGTCGGGTAGCAATTGCGGTAGCAAGGCGCGACGCAATCCACCCACGCGTGAACAGCTGCGCAACTGCTGGTAATCGGCACGCAGGCAGATAAAGCGCGCATGCGGCAGATCGCGCAGACCGCCCACATGGTCGGCATGGAAGTGGGAAATCAGGCACCAGGCAATGTCATCCAGCGCCACGCCGCGTTTGGCCAACTGCGCGCCCAGGGTTTCGTGGGTGGGCAAGGTCACTGGTGTGGTCCAGCGGTACAGACGCTCCGGCCACGCATCGGTGGCGCGAAAAAAATGCGTGGCGTAGCCGGTGTCGTACAACAGCGCGCCACGCTGCGGATGTCGGATCAACACGCTCAATGCGGGGAATTCCACTGCATGCCAGTGGCCATCGGCACGCACCATGCGTTCGCAATGGCGACAGTGGCCGACGCGCAGCAGCTCGAGCGAGACGCGCACGAGCATCAGTAGCGCAACACCATGCCGCCGATGGCGAGCCCGGCGCCGGTGCCGAGTAGCGCGACCAGATCGCCGCGCTGCAGGCCCAGTTCGACGCATGCATGATGCAGCGCATGCGGCAACGAAGCGGCGACCTGGTTGCCCGTGCGTTGCAGGATGCGCACCACCTGATCGGGGCGCAGTTGCAGTGCCTGCACGACATGATCCAGGCCTCCGCCGGAGGCCTGATGCGGGACCAGGCAACGCAAGGCTGCAGGGGTGGTACCGGCCTCGCGCAACAGCTGTTCCCAAAACGCCGGCAAATGCCGCGCGGCGAAGCGGTAGGCGCCGCGCCCGTCCATGCAGAACACGCGTGAGGCATCGGGGGGGCTGTCTTCGCCGTGCGGATAACGCGTGCCGCCGCCGCGAATACGGCACAGCTCCGCGCCACTGCCGTAACTGGACAGCCGGCTGGAAAGCAGCGCCGAGCCCTGCCCTGCGTCGCTGCGTCCAACAAACACTGCCGCTGCGCCATCGCCGAACAGGCCGGCCGTGGCCGGGGTCGCCGCATCCAGCCCGGCCGATGCGACCTCGCTGGAGACGATCAGCACGCGCTTGTAGCGTCCCAGCGCAAGCGCATTGGCTGCCATATCCAGTGCCACCAGAAAACTCAAGCAGGTGGCATTGACGTCGAATGCGGGAATGCCCGAATCGCCGAGGCCGAGCGCGCGTTGGATCAACACCGCCTGGCACGGGATCGGCTGCTCCATGACGCTGCAGGCGGAGATCAGGCAATCGATTTGACTGGCATCGAGACCGGCGCTGGCCAAGGCCTGTTGCGCGGCGGCTGCACCCATCGACGATGCGGTCTCGCCCTCGCCCACGTAATGGCGGGTTTCCACGCCCAGACGTGCGAACGTGGTCCCCGCCGGCAACTGCCAGCGGGCGTCCAACTGGCGCGAGGTGACTTCCGTCGCCGGAACATGGCACCCGGTGCCCAGAATGCGCAGCGGCAATGCGTTCAACGCGGAGCTCTCAAGACACAAGGCGCGCAGCATACCGTGGCGGCATCGGCAGGACTAACCTCGAAGGGGATAGCCGATGCAGCACTGCGATGGTTGGCGCGCACGTCTTGCATGGCCTGCCATTGAGGGCAGCGGCAGACGCTAGCTGACGGTCAGCCTCTTCGCTGCCAGACAGGCGATATCCGTGACCTCACGCAGGAAGGCACCAGAGGCTGCAGGGAGCGGCAGGCGGCTTCGCATCTGCGTCGCAGCTGCTAGTGCCGCTATCCGGACATGCAGTACGTCGGACCTTGAGCAGGACGCCCCTGTCTCCAGACGCTTAGCCACACGACGTGTACCAGGCCACGCCGATACGGGCGCCGCGCACAAGCACGACAACCGCATGACAGAACGACCGACCCGTGCCTGTGCTTGCCTCCACGGAAACAGCATGGCACGCAGCGAGCCTCACCAAACCGGCTTAGGGCGCTTCCACCTCATAGCCCAGCGCCTGCAGGCGCGCCAGATAGCCATCTGGGGCGGTCAGCCGGCTAATCGGCAGCACCGCGAAGGTGCTGCGATTACGTTGTAAGGCAGCGGCGGCGATGCTCAGCCAATGCTCGCGCATGCGCCGTTCCAGATCGTCGATGCCGCGCTTCTTCGCGGCACCAGAGCTGGCCATCGCCCCCATGCAGGCGGCCTGCGGGTCTTCGCGCGGAAGCTGACGCAAGGCTTCGATATCACCCACCGACCAGGCATTGGCACGCTCCACCATCGTGGGAAGATCGCGTTCCACCGTCACCAAGATGCTGCGGAAGCATGCGGTATCGTCCATGCCACCGGCACGGAATTCCTTGAGCGCCTGGCGCGGGTCCGCGATCTTGTAGTCCAGCGCCGTGGGCGTCGGCTTGATGCCTGCGCGCTTGGCGGCACGCTCCACGACCGACCAGATCACCGGCGAGCGGGCCAGGCCCGAGCGCTTCAGCGCCGCCTGATACAACTCGCCGGCTGCCAGCATCGGGCGCTTGCGCTCGACACCGCGGTCGCCGCCGATGTAGCGGGCCTTGGCCACGCTCCAGCGCGCATATAGATCGGGTGGCAGCACCTCGCGCAGTTCGCGGCCATGCTCGTTCTTCACTGCCTTCATTGCCAATGGCAACAACGTCAGCCTGCCGAAGAACCCCATGCCGACATCGAGCTCGATGGTCGGCGCCATCAATACCTGTTGGGATTGGCCGATGATGGTTTCCACTTCGGTCGATTGCCACTGCAGCCGCTTAGGCAATGGTGACAAGGTGGCCAGTATCCACAACACATGGTCGCCCTTGCTGACCTTCCACAAGCCCGGTCCGGGCTGCACGCCGCGCACGACCATGGCCTCCAGATCCACCACCGGCGGAGGCGGTGGCACAGTCTTCGGTGGCGCAGTCTTGCCGGCGGTCGCCAACAGCGACACCAGCATCAAGCCCACTCCCCATCCCGCTACCTTGCGTTGCATTGCGTGTCGCCCCCTATTTGAGGCGGACAGTACGCGAAGCCGGCAGCGGCCGCGTTAGGGAAGCGTTCGGCCGTCCTCGTCCTCGGTGTTTAGCGTGGAAGCAGCGTGTCCAGGTGCGTCGCCAGCGGCGAGGCCGCGTCGAGCAGCGCGAAACCTTCCCACACGAAACCCGGCGATACCGTGCAGCCCACCAGGCTGAAGTCGCCGAGCGAACGCGCCGCCTGCCAGCAACCAGCGGGCACCACATGCATCGGTTCACCGCGCTCGGCGGCATCCACGATCACGCGCTGCAATTGCGCGCCGGAGGGGTCGTAGATCAGCAGTTCCAGCGCATCGCCCTGCTGCCAATGCCAGGTCTCTTCGGCATCCACACGGTGCCACGCACTGCATTCGCCTGCGCTCAGCAAAAAGCGGATGGCGGTCAACGCCGGGCGGGTTTGGCCGTTGTCGATGACCTGGCGTGCGGAAGCATAGACGCGGCGATAGTGCCCGCCTTCGGGATGCGGGGCGAGGTCCAGCGCGTGGATCAGGGCGGCTGCGGTCGGATGCATGCGTGCATGCTAGGCCAGAGGCGCCACCACTGCATCAGGGCAGCTGTTTGCCCGCGCGCAAACAGGTGCGGAAGAACACCAGCAGATCCCAGCTATAGCGCTTGAGCAAACGGCGGGGCTCGTTAAGCAGCCGATACATCCATTCCATATGCAGGCGCCGCACCCACTCGGGCGCACGCTTGGCGGTACCCGACAAGAAGTCGAGCAACGCGCCCACACCGAAGACCAGCGGAACGCTCAGCGCCTGGCTGTGATCCAGGATCCAGCGCTCTTGCAGTGGATTGCCGAACGCCACCAGCAACACATCGGCACCGGAGCGATTGATCCGCTCGGCTAGACCCTCGCCCGCCGCAGCGAATTCGCCGTAGCCGTCGCACATGCCGACCACCTGCTGCCCCAACGTCCCGGTCAGCGTGGCTGCAGCGGTCTTGCCGACGCCGGGACGACCGCCCAGCAGAAAGAACTTGAGCGGCTGTGCACTCTCACGGCACAGATACGGAATCAGGTCGGTGCCATTGAGGTTACCGGCGAAGCGACGGCCATGGATCAGCCGCGCGGCCAGATCCATGCCGATCCCATCGTTGACGATGCGCACGCTGGGCTCGCGCATGCGCATCCGCAGTGCCTGGCACTGCACGATGAAATTGGTATTGGCGAAGAACACCCGACGCGGCTGACGGGCTGCCAGCGCATGGAACAGATCCAGCGCGAACGCTTCCTGCGTGGTGGACAACACCGGAAAGCCACCCAGCGGAATCACCACACCGGGCGGCGTGGTCCCGTTGGCGATTCCCGTTGTTTCCATGTCCACGCGCTGGCCCTGCATCATCGAATCACCAAAGGTCGTAAGGGAATGCAGCCAACAGCCCGGCCTGCAGTTTTTCCAAATCGAAATCGCCGTTACCGCCCAACTGCAGACACTCTTCCACGCTATTACCGGAATGCCACTGCATGCGTCCGGTACCGTTGTAGTAGTCGTCGTACTTGAAGCGATCTTCGCCGTTGCCCCAATCCAGATACACCGCGGGGATTCCGTAGGCTTCGGCAAGAATAAGGCCGTGCAACGAACTGCTGATCACCAACTCAGCGCCAAGCAACGCGCTCATGAAGGTTGCAGGCTTGACGTTGGGAAAGACCAAGTGGTCCTTGTACGCGCTGTACTTTTCGACCGGCTCGTTGAAGTGCGGAACGATGGCGAACGGCCGCTTGTTGATCGGGCCGAGCGCGTCGGCCGGGAAGAACATCGGCGTTAGCAGCCCGGGATCGCCATACACCTCTGGCACCGCAATGCCGCGATCGAGCAGAAACTTGCGCGTCTTCGGCCCGCGCACTGCACGCACGTCAAGCGTACTAAAGGTGTTGCGTTCGGCAGGAATCTGGCCGTTGATGCCACTGCCCCAGACGGTGTCACCGTCTTTGGCGAAGTGCAGCACCGAGCCGATCGCAATCAGCTTCTTGCTCAGATCCTGCTTCTCGATCAGCGTCTTGTCCTGCAAGGACAGCACGCAGGAGACGATCACCTTGGACAGGTGGTCTCCCATATTCACGCCAGCGTTCTTGGGCTGCCACCAGAACAGTGCACGACGTTCTGCATGTTCTATCCATTTCTGCAGCAAGGCGTTGGCCATAAGGTATGAATCTCCTAAGAAGAAAAGATGTGCGCGGCATCAATGCGAGAGCGCAGCCTCCGACGACGCATGCACCGTTGCGCTTTGCTGTGGATACAAACGTGTTTCCGCATACGCGCTAGGATTCAGCACGCGATCGGTGGTGTCGGACCAATTCAGGCACTGGCGATAACGTACGCGCGGTGCTTCCAGGGCGCGGCCAATTGCCGAAATGACAGAATCAGCGTTGCCAGGAGTGTAGCCGAAACGCGATTGATACGGCCCGACCACGGCATTCGGACACACCGCAGGCAAGCCGAAGAAGTCGTACTGCAACAACTTCATCGAACTATCGGCCAGGTACACCGGCACCTGCTCGGACGCGTAGGGCGCAATTCCGAAACGTGCGTGTTTTATGTAGCCAATCGTCTCGGCGTGCTTCATCTCGCCGTAGACCACGACGTTATCGCCATAGCCCGGATGCCGGCCCATGCCCGAGCCGATCACGTGAAACGTCACCTGCGGAAAGGCCTTGCTGGCGACCACGAAGAACTCCGGATCGAACAACATCGAACCGACAGCGACCGCATGAATGCCCTCACCGTACGGTGATGGGTCGCCGAGCTGATCAAGGTTGTGATCCACGCCATGGCCCACGTGATAGACGTTGTCGCGGCTGGCGATTTCGTCTGCCATTGCCGGCGACACCAACGCGATCACATCGAGCATGGGCGCGACGCGGTCGAACTCGCGTTCGATATAGTACGCAACATTGATCGTGCTCAGTCCATCGGACGCGCGATAGACCAGCTTCGCCCCCGGATTGATGCGTTTTGCCAGTTCGATGAAAGCGACCGCAATGCCGCTTTCGAACACGATCACATCCGACTCGCGCATCCAGTCGAGCAGTTGGCGTGGCGGGTGTGCGGCGTACCAGCGGAACATCGCATCCTCGACCGAACGTAGCCATGGACGGCGCGTATTGAACGGATGCACCGTCGTGCGCCACAGGTAGCACTCGACACCCTTATGCGAGACGACTGTATTTGCCGTCTCGTCAAGCGGCAGCCGCATATCACCCTTCATCCGCGACAACCGGCTGTAACGCAGCGAGAAAAACCGCGTGGTTCCGCGCAGTGCCAGTTGATCGGTGATGAAATGGATATTGGCGCGTCGCGGCGTGCGGTAATCGTGGGCGGACAAGACCAGATAGCAAGGCCGGCGGATGCCGGAAGCGGCGGCGGGTGTGTCGCTCATGGGCCGTGTCCTATGAATGAGTGAGAGAAATGATGCCTGATTGCAGGCGAAAACAATGTCGACTCATCGACGCGCCTTGGCCTGCATCAGCAGCCTGCGGATGTTGATGATGGCAATCACATCGCGACGGAATGCAGGCCAGATCGCCAGGGCGAGCAGGCAAACCGCAGCCATCGCCGCTGCGCCGACGGCCAGCTGTTCCCAGAGCGGACCGCCAACGGTGATGGAGGCGTAATACGCGCATCCACCCGCAATGCCGTACGCGGTCATGGCGCGCATCGCATTGGTGAAGAGAGCCCCGACCGGCGCATCGGAAATCTTGCCAATCCATATCAGCGATAGCGGCCAGGTGAGCAACAGACCGAACGAATAGCCGATCGCCACGCCCATCGCGCCCCAACGCGAGCCGACGAAGATGCAGGCGATCAGCAGGACGCGGCTGACCAGCGAATACACCAGCTGCGCGCGCATCAATCCCCGCGCAAGGAACACCCAGTACGTCGCATAGGCGGCCGTCTGGAAAATACCGCCCAGCGTGAGCACCTGGAACAGCGGCACAGCCTCGCGCCATTGCTCGCCCAGCACCAGCACAATCAGCGGCATCGCCAGTGCGCAGGCGAACGAGAACAGCGCAAAGATCAGATGCACCATCACGGTTTGCCCGCGCAATAAGAATGCGCTGAAGCGTTCGCGGTCATCCTGTAGCTGCGACAATACCGGCAATGCCACGCTGGTGGCCGGCGCATTGATCTGGTTCAACGGCATCATCAACAACTGGAATGCGCGGTTGTACAAGCCCAGCGCGTCTGGCCCGGTCCGCCACCCGATGATCACCTGCCCCACGTTGCGACTGGCATAGCCCAGCAACTGCGCAGCCATCAGGTTCCAGCCGAAATTCATGAAATCGCGCATCGGTGCCGAACGCTGATAGCCACCCGGCAACCAGCGTGCGCAGCTTGCGGCGATAACGAAATTGACGATGGCCTGCACCACCTGCTGGACGACCAGCGCCCAATAGCCCCAGCCCAGCAACGCAGCAGCAACCGCTGCGCCGAGGCCAAGCACCTGCGAGCCCACGTCGCTCAGCGCGACCTGCCCGAAGTGCAGCCCGCGGCTCAGATGCGCGCGGTACTGCGTGGTCATGCCGTTGATCAGGAAGGTGACCGCCAGTGCCTGGGAAATCGTCACCAGGGCCGGCTCTTTGTAGAAGTTCGCAATCAGATGCGCCGACGCGAACACCACCAGCGACAGCAGCAAACCAATGCCGCTATTGATCCAGAACAGGTTATCGCGTTGCTCGCGGCTGACATGCTTGGCTTGCACGGCCGCTGCCGACAATCCGAAATCGCGCAGGATCTCGGCAGCGCCCACAATCGCGGTGACCATTGCCATCAGACCGTAGTCGTAAGGCGTCAGCAAGCGCGCCAGCAGAATGATGCCGCCGAACTGCACCACCATCTTGGCCGACTGGCCAAGCATGGTCACCGCAGCGCCGCCGGCAGCGCGCGAGCCCAGGCTGCGTTGCGGAGGCGACGGTGGTGTGGAAGATGTCATCGTAGGTGTCTCTGCGGTCACAGCGCGGCGTCTCCATCCTTGCCCAGCGCTTCCAGATAAGTGCGGTAATGCAACTGCCCGATACGTGGCCAATCACGCTGCGAGAGATCCGGTACCGGCCCGCGCGGTGCGGCACGCACCTTGTCCAGCATGCCGGTCAGCAGCGCCGCATCGAACTCACCGTCATACAGGAACACCCAGCCAGGGCCGACTTCTTCGGCGATGGCCGCGTTGGATTCGCTCCAAGGCGCCAGCACCGGACGCGCCAGCGACAACGCCAGCAGTAGGGTGCCGGAGTTATGCATCTGCCGATACGGCAACACCACCAGCTCGGCCTCACTGACTTCGCGCGCCAGCACCGGCTCTTCCACATAGGCCAGCAATGCGCTGATGCGCGGATCCTGCGCGCAAGCGTCTTCCACCAAGCTGCGCATCTGCGGCGTGGCCGGGTTGCCGACAATGCGTAAGGTCACGCGGGTATCGTCGACCTCGCGCATGACATCCAGCAGGGTTTCGACGCCTTTGTACGGGCGAATCAGACCGAAGTGGAGCAACCGCCCCGGCACCGTGCTGCCCTGCTCCATCGTCGCGAACCAGTCGCGATAGTGGCCATGCAGAATCGTATCGGTGAACGGCGGACGCGGCGGCGTGGTCGCGTTGATGCGGATCCAGCGACGTGTCAGCCGGTCAATCCAGCGCAGAAGGCTACGTTCACGCCAACCGCGGTCTTCATGCGGCGCAAGATTGTGCAGTGTGCGCACCACCGGCGTGCCGGTCAGCTGCAGCTTGAGCAACAACACGGCAGCACAGACCTGCTTGGCCAGGGTGCCGGCAGCGGTTGGATGGCGCAGCAGGTACTCGGGCCAATGCAGATGCAGCACGTCGTAGCGCGACAACAAGGCATCGCGCATCGAAAAAAAGCGCGGGTGCACTGCGGCGGGCAATGCGTCGTAAAGCTGGGTCAGGTACGGGTTGGTGCTGGCATTAGGTTTTTCGGTGGAAAACAGCACCGTGACCTGCGGCTGGGTTGCCGCATGCGTCATCGAAGGAGAGGCCAGCGCGCTCATCGCACCGCCTCGTGCACGCGCGGGATGCCCAGCGCATCGTGATATTCGTCGATGTAGCGCCCGACCACGTGCTTCCAGTCGTAGCGGCTGACGTAAGCCATGGACGCGGCACGACGCGTGTCGAAATCGCCATCGGCCTGCAGCGCAAGTGCCTGCACTTGATCGGCGGCGGCCTCGATCTTGTCGCGATTGACGATCAGGCCCTGGCCCGATTCGCTGGCAAGCCGCACGAACGGCGGAATATCGCTGAGGATCGGAATCAGACCCGCACTCATCGCCTCCACTGCCGCGATACCAAAGCCTTCATGCCGCGACAAGCAGACGAAGAAGTGCGCCTGCCGCATCAGCGCGCGCAATTGCTCCTGAGAAGGCGACATGCTCAGCTGCACCTTGTCCTGCAAGCCACGCTCGGCAATCGCCTTGCGCAAATCGGCCTCGTTCAGATCGTACTCGCGACCGGCGATGATCAGCCGCCATTGCGGGTCACGCTTGAGCGCGGCTTGCAACAACTCCAGCGTTTCGATCAGCCCCTTGTTGACCGACCAACGCCCGAAATACAGCATCGTTCGGCCGGGCGTGGCCGCACCCTGCCCTGCATACTTCTGCACATCCACACCGTTCTCGATCACCCGCAACCGCGATGGTGACACCACCTTGGCAAACAGGTCGCCATCGTTTTCGCTGGTAGCGATCACACGTGCATAGGCCAGTGCCGAGGTGCGCGTCAGGGTTTGGAACCACAGCTGCTTCATGCGCGATGCGTAGGCAGTGTGGAAAAACCCGCCATGCGTGGACACCACCATCGGCTTGCCATGCAGCGGCTTGGTCAACGCCAGATAGTCGTAAAAAAAGTCGATGCCGTGCAGATGGACAACGTCGGCCGAACGAATCGCACCCAGTACCGACGGCGCCAGCGGATAGCGCGACGATCCACGATAGCCAATCCGCCGGATTGGCAGCCCTTGATGCGTGTCCTGCGCTGAAAGCTGAGCGCTCGGATCGGTGAACACACGATCCAGCGTCACGACCTCAACCGTATCGGTACTATTGGCTTGATGTTGGCGGGCAACATTGAGAACGACCTCTTCCATGCCTCCGATCGAAGGATGGAATTGGCGGACGACATGCACCACTTTCATTACGCCAATCTCCTTTGCCAGCGACGCGCATCGAGTTGCTGCGACGGCTGATGATTCTGAAAACTCGTCATTTGCGTTTCAATCCCAACATCCACGGCGCCACCCGCACCAGCACCGCGCGCATCGGCACGCTCGTCGCGATCGCGAAAGCACTTAGCCCCAACGCCCAGGCGGGCGTACCGATTGCGCTGCGTGCGATCAGGCCCGTACGTGCCACCACGCTGGTGGCCACCAGGAAGACCAACGTATGCGTGCACAAAATCAGCAGCGTATTGGTACCGATCCACTGCACCCAGCGCACGCCCCGAATGAAATAGGCGACGCAAAACGTCATCACCGTTCCTAGCAGGCTGACCAGCAGGAACACGGCCGCCGACTGCCCGAACTGCAGGTTGTTCACGTCCACCTGCCCGTTCCAGCCGGCCAGCCACCACCACCCTGCGGCCAACGGCAACAACGCCAGCGCCCACACCTGCGCGCCCAGCAATCGCAACGCATCGGCAAAGCGCGACAGCCAGCCGCCGATCGCAATGAAGAACAACGCGACCGGCAGCACATCCAGCGCGAGCGGCAAACGCAACTGCAGCGACGGGAACCAGCCGGCCCATGCCAGCGCCAGCGGCAAACTGACCGCCGCTACCGCGGCCGCAGTCAGTCGCGCACGCAAGGCAATGTAAGCGAGCGTTGTGACAAACAGCGCGGGAAGAAACCACAGCGCCGGAAGCACATACAGACGTGAACCATTGGCCCACAGCAATCCTGTGAGTGGGTGCCACAACGGTCGCGTCTGTGGATGCCCCGAGTGCCCATCGAGCACAGCGGTCAGCAACCACAGCGCATAGGCCACCATAAAGAATGCGAGGTACGGAACCAGCAAGGTGCGCGCCAGCTTTGCAACCGTTGCCCCCGTCAATGCGCGCTGCCCAAACCGTTCGCCAACCCAGCCCGACAACACGAAAAACAGCGGCACATGAAAGCTGTAAGCGAACAGCTTGTACGCGGACGGCATTCCACTGGCGTGGCCCAGCACCACTAGCGCGATGGCCAGCGCCTTCGCAGCATCAATCTGCCAATCGCGCGTCGGCCGGGCGTCTGCCGGGCTATGCGCACGCGCGACGAATGATGGAGAGAGTTCGCTTGTCATGCCAAAACGCCGCTCATGCCGCCACCCGGCGCGCACCCAGCGTCCATGGGACGAAACGCATCAAGATCCAACGCAGCGGCACGCAGGCGGCCAACGCAAACAACGTGACGAAGACTGCCCAGCCAAGTCCCGGACGCGCACCGCCGAACCCACCGGCCAGTGCCGCAACCCCGGACAAAACAAAGAACACCAACATATGCGTGCAAAGAATCAGCAGGGTATTGCGGCCGATCCACTGCAGCCACGCCCAGCTCTGTACCAGCCGCGCCGCGCAGATCACCATCAACGAACCAAGCACCGAGCTCACCAGGAACAGTGCGTGGTTGTGACCGAATTGAAGCATGTTGACGTCGATTCGCCCGTTGACTTTGGCCAGCCAAGCCACCGCTAATGCCAACACGACGGTCGCCAGGGCGCTGCCAGCCAAGGATGTCGGCAGGCGCGGCGCCACATGGATCAGCAAGGCGCCCAACGCGTAGAAATACAGCGACACCGGTAGCACGTCCAAGCCGAAAAAAATCCGCACCTGCTGTGCTGGGAGCCAGTTCATCCAGAACCACGCCACGATCAATGCCAGCCCTGCGATCAATATCGGCGACATCAGACGGCGCAATACCATGTAACTCACCACGGTCACCAGCATTACCGGCAGGAACCAAAGCGGAGGCTGCACATACAGGTCCGGGCCGATACCGGTGAACATCGCCACGATCGGCTCCCACCAGGGATGACTTCCCCAGCGCGCAGCCTTCTCGCCGATATTGCGTGTCAGCAACCAGTACGCGTATCCCAACAGATAAAAGGTGACGTATGGCAGCAGCAGGCTACGTGCCTGCTTGGTGATCGTCTGCGTCAAGCCGGTATTGCGCGAGGCATAACCCGCTGCCAACCAACCCGACACCAGGAAAAACAGCGGCACGTGGAAGCTGTAGGCAAATAAAGTCATGCCATGCGGGACGCCCTTGGCGTGGCAGAACACCACGAGCAGGATGGCGATCGCCTTGGTGGCATCGATGCGCGGATCGCGGGCGCGACCAGTAGTTGCAACCTGCGCGCCGGCGGCCGGCAAAGCCGACAACCAGGCCGGCGTTGCCGCCGCGCTCATCGTGCCGCTCCCGCAGGCAATGGCAACTGCGCGCCATCTACCGTTGGCTCGTCCTTGATCAAAGCAGCCTGGGTGCCGGACGCAGACAAGGTCGGCAACATGTGCCACATGCAACCACAGACAAACCACCACAGCGCCGACGTCTTGATCGAGAAGTAGCCATTGGACACCAGCAGACTCAATGCGAACGCAAAGATCGCCAGGTTCTTGAACAGCTGCCCTTCCTTGCTTGGCATCAGCAGCAGGAAGGAATACGACAGCAAGAACGCAAGCACGCCTACGATCGATTGCGATGCGATGAAGTAAGAAATACCACTGTCGAAGTAGCGGTATGCCTGATCAAAATCCAGTCCCATCCAGGACTCGAACGACAGGTTATTCATCGAATACACGGTGAAGAACACGCGCCCCATCGTGGTGTCCTGGTAGGCGGTGATGCCAGTCACCCAGACCAGCAACCACGCGCTCATGATCACCAACAGAAACACCAGAAACGCCAGTCGTTGATCCAACCGTTTCAATAGTGGCGACAGCAACACCATCAGCACGCAGGTGCCCGCCGCTAATCGTCCGTCCGAGGCCACGATCATGAAGCCGATCAACCCGACCGACAGGATCAGCGCCGCCGGCCGCATCCATCGCCAGAACACCAGCACAATCGCGGTAAAGAAGCAGATGTAGTTGCCCATCGTCACCGGCTCGATGAACATCGAGGAGGCGCGCGGCAAATTGGAACCCGGCAGGAAGTTACGCTCACCCGGGCGCGTGGCGCTGACGAACAGATTGCTGTCTTCGTTCCAGAAGCCTTCGGCGCTCATGCCACGCGCATTAACGAAGAAACTCTTGGGATTGATCAGATCACCGTACTTCACCGGCATCGCCAGCTCAAAGGCGGCGACCAGCGAGACGATGATGGTCATGCGGATGAACAGCTTGGGCACTGAGCCGGTGTAGGCCGAGCCAAGCACAACGAAGGCGAACACCACCAACGCGTCGCGGAAAAACTTGGGGTCGACCTGCCAATTCACCAAAAAACGCACGAACATCAGCGCGACGATGAAGCCGAGTCCACTGACGATCAGGGCAATGCGCTTGCGGCTCATTGAGCCTAGGCCCAGCAAGAAGCAGGCTGCGTAGACCATGAACTCGACTGCGTAGGTAATCACCGGTCGCACGGTGAACACGTTCGCATTGATGAACGCCAGCACCAGGTTGTAACCCACGCCCACAAGCAACGTCAGCTCAATCAGCAGGTTGTGCCAGCGGACGCGAGTTTCCTCGCTCATTCGAATCAGCATGCAGCCGCCTGCTTGAAAGAGGCGACTGCGATGCAGCCGCCTGCGGCGCCGAACGCGCCAGGTCGCACGCTCCCCACCATCATCAGTACGCGGTCTTCTGTCCGAGCACGCGCACTGCGGTCAGTACGATGATGCGGATGTCCAGCCACAGCGACCAACGACGGATGTAATCGAGGTCGTACTGAATACGCTTCTTCATGGTGCGAAGTTCCGGGGTTTCGCCACGGAAACCGTTCACCTGCGC
Organism: Xanthomonas vasicola pv. musacearum NCPPB 4379; assembly: GCF_000277895.2. Classification (NCBI taxonomy): domain Bacteria; kingdom Pseudomonadati; phylum Pseudomonadota; class Gammaproteobacteria; order Lysobacterales; family Lysobacteraceae; genus Xanthomonas; species Xanthomonas vasicola. The sequence goes on from NZ_CP034655.1 coordinate 2,836,571, forward strand.
CCAACCGGTGATACCCGGCTTGACGTAGTGACGCTGCATGTAGTGGTTGATCAGCTTTTCGTAGTGCGTGTTGTGCTGCGCGGCGTGCGGACGAGGGCCGACAATCGACATGCTGCCACCCAGCACGTTGAAGATCTGCGGCAACTCGTCCAGGCTGCTACGGCGCAGGAACGCACCGAAACGCGTGATACGTGCGTCGTTCTTGGTGGCCTGCTGGATCGTGGTGCCATGATCGTCATGCACGCGCATCGAGCGGAACTTGAACATGTAGAACTCGCGGCCACCCAGGCCATGACGGCGCTGACGGAAGAACACCGGGCCCGGCGAGCTCAGCTTGACGCCCACTGCAATCGCAGCCATCAGCGGCCACAGGCCCATCAGCGCGATGACAGCAAGAATCTTGTCCTGCAACGCCTTGGCCACCACAAAGTAATTGTCGCGGTCCACGCCGCCCTGGCGCAGGTTGATCACCGGCACGTTGCCGATCTGCTCGCCAGACTGATTGAGCAAACCGAAATCGAACAGGTCCGGCACCAGCTTGACGTTGATCGGGTACCGGTCCAAGCGCTGCAGCAGCTGCTTGATATGGTCGCGCTCACCCAGCGGCAGCGAGATCCACACCTGCTCGACCTGGTTTTCCTTTAGATAGTCGATCAACGCATCCGGCTCGCCCAGGCACGGCAGCGACTGGCGCTGCTCGGTCACAGCAATGTCGTACGGCGTGCGGAAATAACCGACCAGGTTCATACCGACCCACGAGTTGCGGCTCAGGTAGTGATTGATCTTCATCACCGGGTGACGCAGACCCACCACCACCACGCGTTGAACGTCCACACCTTGGGTACGCAGATGATTCAAGAAACCGCGCAGCACCGTGCGGGCAGCGACCAACGAGGCCAGGCCACCGACGAACCACAGGCCGATCCACCCGCGCGACACCTGCTCGCCCACCTGCACGATCAACGCATGCACGGCGAACAGCGCGAAGACACCGCCGAACGCGCCGCCCAGCACCATCAGCTCGCTCAACAGGCCACGGCCGCGCCAGCTGCGGTACAACGGGAACAACGCAAAGCAGATCACCGAATACAACAACGTGGTAGCGATTGCCAGCCGATACGGCGCTGCCGGCACCCAGGAACCGAACACAATGCGGTAAGCGACCAGACCGGACACCACAACCATGGTCAGGTCGAAGACGCGCAGAACCAGATCGGCCGCAGCCGAATATTTGGACAACAATCGCGGCGAGGAAGTTGTGTAAGTCGCGCTACTCAAGTCTGCTAAAAGCATGGGGATGTCCTCCAAACTCGATACGACGCATGCGGGGGAACATACGAATCGCACGCGAGCTTTCAATCATCTCCGTCAAGCGATCACCGCGGTAAAACCTACCGACCCCAGATCACTCGACAGCCCTTTGTTTCAACAGAGACAAACCTTCGAACGAGGGAGCCCAAAACATACGGGGTCCCACCTTTTCCACGCTGAATCAGTTGTCACTTTAATTAACCATCGTTTTGCAACATCACGATGTCAGTCCAACTGCGTTTCCTGCCCATTGACGCGCAGGAAGTACCGCACGAGAGCCACCGCCAAACCTAGGAATACGCCAAAGATGAGACCTAAAGCGAGGTTCAATTTCAGTTTCGGCGAAGTCTTCGACGTAGGCACATCTGCGGTATCGACGATGGTCACGTTGTTGGCGCCGACATTGCCTGCAACACCGATTTCTTTGTAGCGCTGAAGAAGCGCATCGTAGAGCTGACGGTTGGTATCGACGTCGCGCTTGAGCATGTTGTAACGAATGCTGCGGCCCTGCAGATCGAGCTCGTTATTGCGCAAACCAGCAATGCGTTCGTTGAGCAACTGCTCCTGATGCACCGACGCGTCGTAGGTAGCCTTCAGCGACTGGCGAACATTGATGACCTCGCCGTTGATTTGCCGACGCGACTCTTCGATCTGCGCCTTCAGGCGCTGCATCTCCGGGTAGTCCGGCTTGAAGGTCGAAAGCTTCTGCTGGTATTCGCTGGTCAGCTGCACTTGCTGGGTGCGCAGGCTTTGGATCAAGGGGCTGCTGAGCACCTGCGGCAGCGACATACCGTCGCCACTTTCCGCCTGACGCCAGGCAGCCTCGGCCTTGATCCGGGCATCCTGCGCCGAAGCCAGCAATGCGTTGAGATCGGTCAGATTCTGCGCAGGCAACGAAGGTTTGTCGTCGCCCACCGAAACAATCTGCTCGTCGGTCGAGTACGCAACCAACGACTTTTCCGAGTCCTCCACCTTGCCGTGCAACTGCTCCAATCGCTCAGCGAGGAACTTGGTCGCAAAGGAGGACGCCTTCATGCTGCGCTCCTGCGTACTGATGATGAACATCTTCGCGTAGGTATTGGCGACCTTGGCCGACAGCACCGGGTCCGGTGAATCGTAATTGACGTAGACCAGGCGCGAATTGAGGATCGGCTCGACCACCAGACCGGCCAACAGCGTATCGATGAGGCTGCGCTCGATGATTGCCTGGCGCGAATCCACCGATTTCCCCGCTTCGGGATTCTTCGCCGCGGCCTTCTCCAGCGCCTCGTCCACCTGGTCCTTGAACGCCGGCTCCTTGTCGAGTTTGGCTTCGCGGATCACGGCACGTGCCAGTGAACGGCTCTGCAGTAACTGATACTGGGTCTGGTAGAAGTCGCGATCCTGCGGCGACTCCACCGGCATCAGGTTGTCGACATTCACCACGTTAAGCGAATCGCGTTCGATCTGCAGCGTGCTGGTCGCGCGGTACTTCTCTGGCATGAGCAGCGTAATGGCCAGCGCCAGCAGCAACACCGCCAGCGTGATCGCAATAATCAACCAGCGCTGCGATACCAGGGCGCGCCAGTAGTCGAGCAATCCCACATCGGCAAGTTCGAGATGCCCATGGCGCTGCGACGAAGAGGAACGATTGTCGGAATTCATGCTCATCGGTAAGCGCGCCACACCATCACAAGAGGAGTCAGTTCCAGCATGGTGCGCAACCACACGCGCGCATCCGAGCGGTACACCACGACAATGTCACCGCCATAAATCTCAGGATCCGGATTGGTCCCCTTCTCGATTTCGGTCAGGTCGAAGCGCGCGAGCATCTTCTGCCCGTTGACCATGCGGAACACGATGACATTGCTGCGGCTGGCGACCGTACTCACACCCTTGGCCTGCGCAATGGCCTGCTGCAAGGTCAGGTTGGCGCCGATCACCGGATAAATGCCCGGCTCGTCAACCGCCCCGGTCACGGTGACGCGACGGCCGTTGGACTCCTGCACGAACACCGACACCTGCGGATTTTGCAGATAGACGTTGCGATACCGGTCGGCCACCATCTTTTCCAACTCACCGACGCCCATGCCGGCCGCATTCACATCGCCAATGAGCGGCAACGAAATGTGGCCGTTCTGATCGATACGGACCTGCCGCTCCAGATCATCGATCTGAAACACCTTGACCAGCAACAGGTCGCCTGGCGAAAGCCGATACTCGGGCTGCACTGCCGACATTGCGAGCGGGTCAGGCAGCGGCAACGAGGTCGCCATGTCTTTCCCAGTGCTGCAAGCGCCCAGTGTTATCGAGCAGATCAACGCCAGGCTGAGCGCTTGGCAAAATCGTCCGATCAGTTTCTTCATGCGTGTGGCTGGCTGCCTCGGTTGGGTGGGACAGGAGCTCGCGCAGCATTCAACCGGCCAAACACGCCAGCACGAACGTACGACAAGAGAATTCATCCCAAGACATCGGGATCACGACAGCTAAGGCTGTGTTGCAGTGCACTATGGCACAGAAAGATTGCACTGCAAGACACTAAACGCCAGTTTTTTGACGGCGTTGGCCTATTGATTCAAGTTCGTCGATATCGCGTTAACGAATCGTGATCCGCGTTCTGATTTGGCCTCAAGGTTTTAGAGCTTTTTCGGACACTTAGCATCATTTCGTGACGCAAGTCCATAGCAAACCGAGCCGCAAAAAGCGATGACTAGCGTAGTGTTCATGCTCCAGTACGATATGCCGATCTACATATGCATAGAGCCAGGCGCAGACACAAAAATGTAATGTTGCATCGCAACAAAAAAGCCCATGACGTGGCGTCATGGGCTCGATGTTTGGTCGGGGTAGCCGGATTCGAACCGACGACCACTAGTCCCCCAGACTAGTGCGCTACCAGGCTGCGCTATACCCCGAAGATGCTGCATTCCGCTGCGAGAGCGGCCTGCGATTATAGCGGCTTTGTAAAACATTTTCCTAGCGGCGCAGCAGTTGCAGCACTTCTTCCAGCTCCATCCGCACCTGCTTGATGATCTGATTGCTCAGCGCGGACTCGCTCTTGGCACCCTCGCCCTCCAGGCGTAGGCGCGCACCGCTGATGGTGTAGCCCTGTTCGTACAACAGCCCGCGGATCTGACGCACCATCAGCACGTCATGCCGCTGGTAGTAGCGCCGGTTGCCGCGCCGCTTGACCGGCTCCAGGCTGGGAAATTCGGTTTCCCAGTAGCGCAGCACATGCGGCTTGACGTCGCATAGCTCGCTCACCTCACCGATGGTGAAGTAGCGCTTGGCCGGAATCGGCGGTAGCTCGCGATTACTGCCCGGATCCAGCATAAGCCTCCACCCGTTCCTTGAGTTTCTGCCCGGGGCGGAAAGTCACCACCGTCCGTGCCGAGATCGGAATTTCTTCGCCGGTCTTGGGATTGCGACCGGGCCGTTGGTTCTTGCGCCGCAGATCGAAATTGCCGAAACCGGACAGCTTCACCTGACGGCCCTGCTCCAGCGCATCGCGCAGCACATCGAAGAACGCGTCGACAAATTCCTTTGCCTCACGCTTGTTCAGACCGACCTCGTCGAACAGACGTTCGGCCATCTCCGCTTTCGTCAATGCCATGCCAATCCCCTGGTTACCGCCTCAACTCCGGATCCGGGCGCGATGCTCGCGCTCGATCACAGCCACCACATCGGTGACGACCGCATCAACGTCCCGGTCGGTGAGAGTGCGCGAGTTATCCTGCAAAATCAAGCCCATAGCCAGACTCTTGAAACCTGGCTCGACCCCTTGCCCGACGTAGCGGTCGAACAGTTGCACCTCACGCAACAACGGCCCGACCGTGGTCCGCACGCTCGCCGACACTGCCGCCCAACTCACCTCTTCCGGCACAAGGAAGGCCAGATCGCGGCGTACGGAGGGAAAGCGCGACAGCTCGCCGGCACGCGGCAGCGCCCGCTGCACCAACGGCGCCAGCTGCAATTCGAATGCGACCACGTCCACATCGATGTCCAGTGACTTGGCCAGGCGCGGATGCACCTGCCCTATCCAGCCGATGCAGGCACCGTCACGGTAGATATCGGCCGACCGGCCCGGATGTCCGAACGGCTGCGCGGATGCCTGGAACTCCAGCTGTGCGCCACTGGCCGCGGCCAGTGCCATCAGGTCGCCCTTCAAATCGTGGAAATCCACCTTGCGCGCAGCCTCGCCCCACTGCAGCGCCAGCGCATCGCCGCACACCGCCGCGGCAACGTGCTGCGATTCCAGCGGTGCTGCACCTGGCTCGGCGGCAGCGGCAAACACCTTGCCCAGCTCGAACAAGCGCACCCGCCCCGCCTGACGGGCCGCGTTACGGCCCAGGGTCGCCACCAGGCCCGGCAACAGGCGCGGCCGCATGATCGCCAGCTCCGCACTGAGCGGGTTGGCCAACGGCACCAGGCCATCGGTGACCTGCCAACGCTCCAGCAAACCGGCATCGACGAAGGCGTAGTTGATGGTTTCCTGCAGCTCGCGCGCCACCAGCTGGCGGCGCACGCTGAGTTCGTCCAACTGGGTTTCGCTCGGCATCGCGATACGGCTGGCGCCACCGGGCAGCGTGGTCGGCACCCGGTCGTAACCGTGGATGCGCGCCAACTCTTCAATAAGATCCTCTTCGATGGCGATATCGAAGCGACGGCTCGGCGCCATCACCTCCCAGCCCTCGGCAACTGCATCGAGTTGCATGCCAAGCGCACGCAACATGCGCACCACGTCGGCATCGTCGATCTGGATGCCGAGCACCCGTGCGATACGCGCGCGACGCAACAGGATGCGCGCCGGCTGCGGCAGATGCTGCGGCAGCTGTGCATGCACCACCGGACCAGGCGTGCCGCCAGCCAGTTCCAGCACCAGGCGCGTCGCCACTTCGATCGCCTGTGGCGGCAACGCCGGATCCACGCCACGCTCGAAGCGATGCCCGGCATCGGTATGCAGGCCGAGTTTGCGGCCGCGCCCCATGATCGCGGCCGGGTCGAAATATGCCGACTCCAGGAACACATTGCGCGTGGTCTCGGTCACGCGCGTGTCCAGCCCGCCCATCAAGCCGGCCAGCGCCACCGGACGCCCGGCATCGGTAATGGTCAGGAAGCCGTCGTCCAGCGTGACCTGGCGTCCATCGAGCAACGCCAGCTGCTCGCCGGCACGCGAACGACGTACGCCGATCGGACCGTGCAAGGTATCCAGATCGAACGCATGCATCGGCTGGCCGAGTTCCAGCATCACGTACTGGGTGATGTCCACCAGCAACGAGACCGGGCGCACGCCACTGCGGCGTAGGCGTTCGGCGAGCCACACCGGCGTTTTCGCAGATGGGTCGATCCCTTCGATCACACGACCGCAATACCGCGGCGCTTGCTTGCCGGCATCCAGCTCCACTGCCAGCGTGCGCGTGGAGACCGGCGCCACGGCACCGGCGTCGAATGCCACCACTTCACTGGCGCACGCGGCGGCCACGTCGAAGGCGATACCGCGCACGCTGAAGCAATCGGCGCGGTTCGGAGTGAGTTTGATTTCGATGCTGGCATCGGGCAGGCCCAGATACTCGGCAAGTGCCTGCCCCACCGGCGCATCGTCCGGCAGCTCGAACAGGCCGGAGGCGTCGCTATCCAACCCCAGCTCCTTGGCCGAACACAACATGCCGTTGGACGCCACACCGCGCAGCTTGGCAGCGGTAATGGTCAGCTCGCCGATCTTCGCGCCGACCAATGCCAGCGGCGCCACCAGACCCGGGCGCGCATTCGGCGCGCCACACACGATCTGCAGCAACTCGCCCTGCCCTGCATCGACGCTGCAGACCTGCAGACGATCGGCTTCGGGATGCCGCACCGCCTCGACGATACGCGCCACCACCACTTGGCCCAGCGACTCGCCCAGCGGCGTGACTTCTTCGACTTCCAGGCCAATCGCCGTCAGCGTCGCGGCCAGTTCGTCGCGCGCGGCCTGGATCGGAACGTGGCTACGCAGCCAATTTTCAGAGAATTTCATGAGAGGCCGGGAATCGAGAATGGGGAATGGGGAATCGCAAAAGCGGGGTTGTCAGGCTTTGGGGAGCGAACCGATGGAGCACAAGGCTCTTACGATTCCCGATCCCATTCCCGACTCACCGCCGTCAAGCAAACTGCCGAAGAAAGCGCACGTCGTTCTCAAAGAACGCGCGCAGGTCGTTGACGCCATAGCGCAGCATCGCGAAGCGCTCCACGCCCAGGCCGAAGGCGAAGCCGGTGTAGCGCTCAGGGTCGATGCCGACGCTGCGCAACACATTCGGGTGCACCATGCCGCAGCCCAGCACTTCCAGCCAGCGCGTGCTGCCATCGGGCTGCTGCCAGGCAATATCCACTTCCGCGCCAGGCTCCACGAACGGGAAATAGCTGGGGCGGAAGCGCATTTCGAAATCGCGCTCGAAGAACGCACGTACGAACTCGGACAAGGTGCCTTTGAGGTCGGCGAAGTTGGAATGCTCGTCCACCAACAGGCCTTCGACCTGATGGAACATCGGCGAGTGGGTCTGATCCGAATCGGAGCGATACACCTTGCCGGCCGCGATCATGCGCAGCGGCGGTTTGTGTGCATCCATGTAGCGCACTTGCACGCCCGAAGTGTGGGTGCGCAACAGGCGACCGTCGCCGAAATAGAACGTGTCGTGCATCGCGCGCGCGGGATGGTGCGGCGGGAAATTCAGCGCTTCGAAGTTGTGCCAGTCATCCTCGATTTCCGGGCCGTCCGACAATTCATAGCCGAGCCGCGCGAAGATTTCAACGATGCGCTCCAGCGTGCGCGTCACCGGGTGCAGACCACCGCGTTCGCTGCGGCGGCCCGGCAAGGTGATGTCGATGCGTTCGCCAGCCAGACGTGCGTCCAGCGCGGCGGCTTCCAGCGTGCTCTTGCGCTCGGCCAATGCGGCAGTCAGCGCGTCGCGCGACAGATTGATGGCCTCGCCAGCGGCCTTGCGCTGATCGGCGGGCAAGGTGCCGAGCTGCTTGAGCTGGGCAGTAATGCTGCCGCTCTTGCCTAGCAACGCAACACGCAAGGCTTCCAGTTGGTCCGGCGTCTGCGCCGCGGCAACATCGGCCAGCGCGCGTTCGGTCAGGGATTGAATCTCACTCATTGCACTTGCGCCTCAAACTGCTAGCCGAACGGTGTTTCCGGATACACCGGAACGCATTGTCACTGCATTAACCTGTCATCGCCCACTTGGCGACTTCGCTAAAACGCAAAAGGGGAAGGACTCGCGCCCTTCCCCCTGCATCTCTGCGTTTCACCTCATCGAAGCAGCACACCAAGTGTGACCACATCCGATGACTCGCTTCTTTGAGCAGTCCGCACATGGATGTGCGGGCTCCTGCGAGGGACTCGCACATACCGCGTGCGGGCTCCTGCAGAGGGACCTGTATTTACGCAGCCAGCGCGCCCTTTGCCTTCTCTGCCAATGCGGCAAAGCCGGCGGCGTCGTGCACGGCGATATCGGCCAGCACCTTACGGTCCAGGGTGATACCAGCCTTGAGCAGGCCATTCATGAAACGGCTGTAGCTCAAGCCGTTGATGCGGGCAGCCGCGTTGATGCGGGTGATCCACAGCGAACGGAAATTACGTTTCTTCTGCTTACGGCCAATGTAGGCGTACTGCTGTGCCTTGATGACCGCTTGCTTGGCAACGCGGAAGACCTTGCGGCGAGCGTTGTAGTAACCCTTCGCAAGGGTCAGAATTTTCTTGTGGCGGCGGCGCGCCTGCACACCACGCTTTACTCGTGCCATGGTTCAGTCCTCAGAGATAGGGAAGCATACGATCGAGCCGGCCTGCGTCTTCGGCACGGACGTGATTCGGCTGCCGCAGGTTGCGCTTCCGCTTGGTCGCCTTCTTCGTGAGGATGTGGCTACGGTTCGCGTGGCCGCACTTGTACTTGCCGGAGGCGGTCTTGCGGAAACGCTTGGCCGCCGCCCGGTTGGTCTTGATCTTGGGCATTGCAATGTCCTTAATGATGTTTTGTCACTGACATGGGCGGCAGTCTTGCGACCACGCTTTCCATCCTTGCCCTTGCCTGCTTGTAAGTCCTTGATCGAACACGATCCGGACAGGTCCTGGTGCCGCTCGCACGGCGCCCCAATAAAAGCGGGCCGCGCATTCTACCCGTTGCCGGGAATTCTTGCAACTGATTGATCTTGCAACCACAACGGCCCCGCCGAGGGGCCCGTGCGGCAACGAAGAAGATCTTCAGATCTTTTTCTTGGGCGCGATCATCATGACCATCTGGCGCCCTTCCAGGCGCGGACGCGACTCGATAACGATGTCGTCGCCCAGATCGGCTTCGATCCGCGCCGCCATCTCGCGGCCAAGCTCCTGATGGCTCATTTCACGGCCACGGAAGCGGATGTTGACCTTGACCTTGTCGCCCTCTTCCAGGAAACGGCGCATGTTGCGCAGCTTGATCTGGTAGTCACCCTCGTCGGTGACCGGGCGGAACTTGAGTTCCTTGATCTCGACCTGCTTGGTCTTTTTCTTGGCCTCGTTGGCCTTTTTCTGCTGCTCGAACTTGAACTTGCCGAAATCCATGATCTTGCAGACCGGCGGATCGGCCTGCGGCTGGATTTCGACCAGATCCAGGCCTTCTTCGTCGGCCTTGGCGAGCGCTTCGTCGCGCGACAACACGCCGACCATCTCACCGTCGCTGCCGATCACGCGAACGCGCGGCACACGGATTTCTTGGTTCTTGCGGTTCTGTTTGTTGTCAGGGGTACTGATATTGCAATCTCCCAGAGGAATCGAACCGGCGCATCCGGATCATCCAGACCGGCCGGGGTTGGCTCACGCTGCCTGCTCTGCCTGCAGGCGTTCAACGAAGGCCGAGACCGTCATGGTCCCAAGGTCCTCACCCGAACGCGTCCGCACGGCGACAGCGCCATTTTCCTTCTCACGGTCACCGACCACGAGCAGATATGGCACGCGTTGCAGCGTATGCTCGCGAATCTTATAACCGATCTTCTCGTTACGCAAATCGGCGCTGACACGGAAGCCTTGATTTGCAAGGGTTTTCCGCACCGAGTCGACATATTCAGCCTGAGCGTCGGTGATATTGACGACAACGACCTGCACCGGGGCCAGCCAGGACGGGAATGCGCCAGCGTGGTGTTCGATCAAAATGCCGATGAAACGCTCCATCGAACCCACGATCGCCCGGTGCAGCATGACTGGATGCTTCTTCTGGCTGTTCTCGTCCACGTACTCGGCGCCAAGACGGCCCGGCATCATGAAATCGACCTGCATGGTGCCCAGCTGCCAGGTGCGGCCGATGGCGTCCTTGAGGTGGTATTCGATCTTGGGACCGTAGAAGGCGCCCTCGCCCGGCAGTTCCTGCCATTCCACCCCGCACACGCCCAGCGCACTGCGTAGCGCGGCTTCGGCCTTGTCCCAGGTGGCATCGTCGCCCAGTCGCTTTTCCGGACGCAGCGCGATCTTGATCTGGATGTCGTCGAAGCCGAACGCAGTGTAGACCGCCAGCGCCTGCTGATGGAAGGCGGTGACTTCAGACTCGATCTGCGATTCCAGGCAGAACACGTGACCGTCGTCCTGGGTGAAACCGCGCACGCGCAGGATGCCGTGCAGCGCGCCGGAGGGCTCATTGCGGTGGCAGGCGCCGAACTCGCCGTAGCGGATCGGCAGGTCGCGGTAGCTGTGCAGGCCCTGGTTGAACACCTGCACGTGGCCGGGGCAATTCATCGGCTTGACCGCGTAGGTGCGCTTCTCCGACTCGGTGAAGAACATCGCATCCTGATAGTTGTCCCAGTGGCCGGATTTCTGCCACAGCGACACGTCCAGGATCTGCGGGCAGCGCACTTCGCCGTAGCCGCTGTCGCGATAGACCTTACGCATGTATTGCTCGACCACCTGCCACAGCGACCAGCCCTTTGGGTGCCAGAACACCAGGCCGGGCGCCTCTTCCTGCAGGTGGAACAGGTCCTGCGCCCTGCCGATGCGGCGATGGTCGCGCTTGTCGGCCTCTTCCATGCGCAGGATGTAGGCGTCCAGCTGCTTCTTGTCGGCCCAGGCGGTGCCGTAGATGCGCTGCAGCTGCTCATTCTTGGCATCGCCGCGCCAGTACGCGCCGGAGATGCGGGTCAGCTTGAAGGCCTTGAGGAAGCGCGTGTTGGGCACGTGCGGGCCGCGGCACATGTCCACGTATTCTTGGTGGTAGTACAGGCCCATCGCAGTGATGTCCTCGGACATGTCCTCGATCAGGCGCAGCTTGTACTCCTCGCCGCGCTGGGCGAACACCTCGATCACCTCGGCGCGCGGGGTGACTTTCTTGATCACGTCGTAGTCCTGCGCGATCAGCTCCTGCATGCGCTGCTCGATCACGGCCATGTCTTCCGGCGTGAACGGGCGTTCGCTGTAGATGTCGTAATAGAAGCCTTCGGCGATGACCGGGCCGATCACCATCTTGACCTCGGGATACAGCTGCTTGACCGCATGCCCGACCAGATGCGCGCAGGAGTGACGAATGATCTCCACGCCCTCGGCATCCTTGGCGGTGATGATGCGCAGGCTGGCGTCATGGTCGATGACGTCGCTGGCGTCGACCAGCTGGCCGTCGACCTGGCCGGCGATGGTGGCCTTGGCCAGGCCAGCGCCGATCGACTGGGCGACTTGCATCACCGAGACGGGGGATTCGAATTCGCGGCGGCTGCCGTCGGGGAGCGTGATGTTGATCATGGGCAAGAATGAGGTCTGGTCGGGCTGCAGCGGTCTGCTGCAATGAGAGATCTACCCATTGCCGGGCAGGCTCGAAATAGGGTTCGGTAGGCTTGAAACAGAGGCGCCACCACGCAGGCGCGTTGCGCGCTGGCGCAGGCAAGGATCAGCAGTGGGCGGTGGTAGTGCTCATGTCGCACGCTGGGCCGGCGCTGGGCGCGGGCCACCTTCTCGCAAGGGGTCTTGGACGTGAATGGTAAACCAATCAGCCGGCCGCTGCGTGCGGCGGCACGGTGCAGGCGGGCGCGTGGCGTGATGCCGCGACTGAACAGGTCGACTACACCCGCGGCGATTACGCAGCGGCGCTGATGAAAGGACGCACCGATCCGCAGGCCACCGAAGCGATGCTGCAGCAGGTCACCCGCATGACCGGGCTGGACCCGGCATACGTGCGGCGCTCCGGCGGGCGCCTGGAAACCCAGGCCTATCTGCGCGAGGTGTTTCTCGACAAGGGCGAGTTGGGCAGTCGTTACGATTCCAACGTGACCGCCTTCGACCCGTTCCCCAACGATGCCGAACAACGCGCCAACGACCCGCTGCTGGACAGCAGCATTGCCCCCCCACCACCGCGATGGTGGACTTCGTCACCCGCGTGGTCGGCTGGAGGATCGATGCGCAATATCGCGCGCTCAACTACGACGTGAACAAGCTCTGGGACTGGAACGACGAACTGCGCAAGGGTGCGGTGACCCAGTTGCGCCAGGCGGTGGCGATCGAGCCGAAGCTGCGCGTGTTGATCGCGCATGGCTGGAACGACCTCTCCTGCCCGTTCATGGGTTCGGTCTTGACGGTCGATCAGATGCCGGCAATGGGCAGCGACTTGAAACGCGTGCGGGTGCGCGAATATCCGGGCGGCCACATGTTCTACAACCGTGCCGACAGCCAGGCTGCGTTCCGCAACGACGTCAAGGCGATGTACGAAACGCGCTGAATGACTGGATCGCCGAGCAACTCAACGTCCTGCGATGCACGAGCGAAATAGGCTGGTGCCTACACTGCGCCAGGCGCGGTCGCTTTCACGTTCCAGCCCATCCATTGGTAGAGCTGATAACGCGCAATGCCGAGGTATTCGTGCAGCGCCACATCGGCCAGGGTGAAGTTGTAGCTCTGCGGCAGGATCGACCAGCTGGCGGTCAGCCAATCGGCGCGCACCGGCGTGGCATCGATACCGAAATGGCGGAAATACAACTCGGCGCGGCGCAGATGCGTGGCCGATGACACCAGCACGATGCGATCGGGCCGGTATGCGCGCAGCAGGGGCTGGCTGAACTGCGCGTTCTGCCAGGTATTCATGCTCGACGGCTCCAGGATCAGGTCCGCCTGCGGAATCGCCAGGCCAACCAACACGCGCTGATACACCACCGCTTCGGACAACCCCAGGCCGCGTGCATCGCCGCCGCTGATTTCGATCTTGCAATCGCCACCGCTGTGCCGGCATTGCTGATACAGCCGCGCCGATTCGACGATGCGGCCGTAGGCAAACATGTTGGCTTCGGCCACCGCGTCACGACCTTCCGGGCGCACGGTGCCGGCGCCCAGCAACACGATGACGTTACGCCCGCCCCAGGCGTTGAAATCGTTGACCCCGGTGTGCTGCAGGCGTTGCAGCATCCAGGAAGGCAGCGGACCGCAGCCCACCGCAAACACCAGCAATAAACTGGTGAGACCCAACACGCGGGAAAAGCGCCGCAATCCGCGGCGGTCGATCAACCAAGCGAAGCCGAACAACACGCACACCAAGGCCAGCATCATCGCGGAAGGGTCTCACTCATAACGTGCGGACGGACCCACCGAAAGCGGGTCTACGCGGTACGGCATCGCAGCGTGCCCATGGTGCGTGACCGCACCGCGAAACGGCTCAGGTCCAGCCGAACAGTTCGAACAGCATCAGGATCAGATACGCCACGCCGCCGGCGGCCGGGATGGTCAGGATCCAGGCCCAGACGATGCGCTCGATCACGCCCAGGCGCAGCGACCGCGGGTTCTTGGCAAACCCCACACCCATGATGGCGGTGGAAATGCTGTGCGTGGTGGACACCGGCATGCCGAAATGCGCCGCCACGGTGAGCACCGTTGCCGAGCTGGTTTCTGCGGCAAAGCCGTGGATGGGATGCAGCTTGACCATCTTGTGGCCGAGCGTCTTGATGATCTTCCAGCCGCCCGACGCGGTACCGGCGGCCATCACCACCGCGCAGGTCAGCACGATCCACATCGGGATACCGGCGCCAGCTGCCAGGCCGGTGCCCGGATGCAGGAACGACAGCCAGCTGGGCAGGTCATCCAGTGCACCGGCCGACTGCGCGCCGATCAAGGTCATCGCGATGATGCCCATAGTCTTCTGCGCGTCGTTGTGGCCATGCGCATAGCCCATGTACGCGGCCGAGGCGATCTGCGCCTTGCCGAAGAACGCGTTGACCCAGCGCGGCCGCGCCAGCCGCCCGATGCGGCCACCGAGCTTGGACATGCCGGCGATGATTGCCCACAGCAGCACCATCACCACGATGCCGAGCAGGAAGCCGGCGATCGGCGAGGTGATCATTGGCACGAATACCTTCCACAACAGGCCCTTGTTCTTGGCCCAGTTGCCGATGTTTTCCGACCAGATCAGCGCGTCCCAGTTGTTATGCGCCGCAGCCAGGCCAGCGCCGCACAGGCCGCCGATCAAGGCGTGCGAGGACGACGACGGCAGCCCCTTCCACCAGGTGATCAGATTCCAGATGATCCCGCCCAGCAGCGCGCACAAGATCACCTGCGGGGTGACTTCGACCACGTTGGTGTTGAGCAGGCCCGAGGCAATGGTCAGCGCCACGGCGGTGCCGGTCAGCGCGCCGATCAGGTTCATGCCGGCCGCCAGCATCACCGCCCAACCGGGCGAGAGCACCTTGGTGGCGACCACGGTGGCGATGGAGTTGGCGGTGTCGTGGAAGCCGTTGATGAACTCGAATACCAACGCAGCCAGGATGACCACCAGAACTAAGCTAAGCACGCGGCGACCTCAGCTGTTCTTCAGCACGATCTGGTAGACCACCACACCTGCCTCGCGGCAACGGTCGATGGCCTTTTCCAGAATCTCGAAGAACTCCTTGAGCAGGAACATCTGCAGCGTGTCCAGGCGGCCGGAATAGATGTCGCGATACAGCTCCAGCATCAGCCGGTCGGCTTCGTTTTCTAGCATGCGCAGCTTGTCGTTGAGCGCGGTCATGCGGTCGATGTTCATCTGTGGCAGGTCGGTCACCATCTCCACCACCACGCCGGCGGCCTGCTCCAGCATCGCTGCGCGCGGGGCGAAGTCGATGTGTTCCAGATGCTTGGTCGCCAGCGAATAGCGGTCGGCGAACTTTTCCACCTGCTTGGGAATCTTGTATAGCGCCGAGCCCAGCGCTTCGATGTCTTCGCGCTCGATCGGGGTCATGAAGCTGTCCACCAGCGCCTGGCCGATCTTGTCGGAGGCGGCGCGTTCGCGCAGGCGGGCCAGCTTGAAAGCGTCCAGCGCGGGTTGGCGGTCGGACTCGCGCATCAGAGCGTGCAACGCCTTGGTGCTGTCGTAGGCGGCCTGCGCCGCTTCGTTCAGAAGCGAATAGAACTGCTTGCCGGAACCGAAGATGGTCTGCAACGAGAACATGGGTGGACAACTTCCTGCCGTCGAGGGAGAGACAGCGCCAGGCGCGAATTATGACCGTTCCATGACCTCTCTGGGTATCTCGCGCCAAGAACTTGCCTTCACATCGGCATTTCCCGGCTCGAACCACCCTGTGGTTTGCTAACATGCCCCCGCGCCTTCGGGTGCACCCTATGGAAGACGACCCTATCCCCCCGTGTTGCCGCCCGGCCTGTTCGCCCGCCGGCAGACCCAGTGCTCCCCCGCCCTCCCCTTCACTGACCGGGGAAGACGCCCGTGGTTGAGTTTTTAATCGTCATTGCCCTGATTGTGTTGAATGGCTTCTTCGCCATGTCGGAGATGTCGTTGATGACCTCGCGCAAGAGCCGCCTGAAGCAGATGGCCGGCTCCAGCAAGCGCGCCGCACGGGCGCTTGCATTGGCGGAAAGCCCGGAAAACTTCCTCTCCACGGTCCAGATCGGTATTACCCTGATCGGCATCCTGACCGGTGTGTTCGGCGGCGAAGCGATTGGTGAGGCCATCGCCAGTTGGCTGCAGGGCGTGTTCCCGGCCCTGGCGGCCTCGTTCGAACTGGTCGGCAAGCCGCGTCCTTATTCGGTCGTCATCGGCAGCACCCTGGCGGTGGCGCTGATCACCTTCCTGACGCTGATCTTCGGCGAGCTGGTGCCCAAGCGGTTGGCGTTGCGCAATTCCGAAGACATCGCAGGCTTCGTTGCGGTGCCGATGGCCTGGCTGGCCAAGATTGCTGCGCCCGGGGTGTGGGTGCTGGCGCGCTCCACCCGGCTGGTCCTGCGGATGTTGGGCATGGGCAAGAATGAATCGGCATCGGTGACCGAAGAAGAGATCCGCATGCTGGTGGCCGAAAGCCACGAAGCTGGGGTGATCGACGCGCACGAGCGCGACATGATGAATCGCGTGATGCGGCTGGGCGACCGCACCGCCGACAGCCTGATGACACCGCGCAACCGCATCGCCTGGCTGGACGCCAACGCCGAGCCGGAACGCAATCTGCAGGTGATGCGCGAGCACGAATTTTCCCGCTACCCGGTCTATCGTGGCAGCGACCAGGACATTGCCGGCGTGCTAGAAGTCAAATCGCTGGTCACGCGCATGGGCGGGCACGGCGAGAACCTGTTCCAGGCACTACGCGATACCTTGTTCGTGTCCGAATCCACGCACGCGATGAAGTTGCTGGAAATCTTTCGCGAAGAACAGCAGTCGATGGCGCTGGTAGTCGACGAATACGGCGAAATCCGCGGCTTGGTGACCATCAGCGACCTGATGGGCGCGGTGGTCGGCCGTCTGCAGGCGGTCGAAAATACCGACGAAGACGCGCTGGTGATCACGCGTGCCGACGGCTCGCTGCTGATCGACGGCTCGCTGCCGGTAGAAGAACTCCGCGAAGTGCTCGGTGCCGACTTGCCGGACGCCGACGAAGGCGATTACCACACGCTTGCGGGCCTGTGCATTTACTACTTCGGGCGCATTCCGCAGGCCGGCGAATTCTTCGATTGGGCCGGCTGGCGCATCGAGATTGTCGACCTGGATGGTGCGCGCGTGGACAAGCTGCTGTTGAGCCGACTAGGCGACGAGGACAGCGATGACATCGTCGGATGACGGCAGCGCGCCGCGCGACGACACCAGCGAGCAGATGCGTTACCGCAACGAAGGCATCCGCAGCTTGTTGGCGGCCTTCAGCGAGGGCGACCCGGACCAGGTGTTACGTGTCCGCGAGATCTTGGCAGACCTGCAGCAAAGCGCTTTCGGCGTGTTTTTGTTCCTGGCGATCTTGCCCTCGTTCATCCCGATTCCCGGCGTGGCCGGTGGCATCAGCGGCCCGCTGACGGTATTGATCGGCCTGCAAATGATGTGCTGCCTGCGCAAGCCATGGGTGCCGCGCTTCATCGGCGAACGTGGGCCGCGCCGTCGCACTAGCCAGCGCTTCGTCTCCAAATTGGGACCGACGCTGCAACGCCTGGATCGCCTGCTCAAACCACGTCTGCATGGCATGCTGGACCGGATGCCGGCGCAGGTATTCACCGGCGTGCTGCTGGTGCTGGTCGGCATATTGCTGACGCTGCCGATTCCGTTGACCAACTATCTTTTCGGGTTGATCCTGCTGCTGTTCGCGCTAGCCCTGCTCGAACGCGACGGTGCGCTGATGCTGGTGGGCTGGGCCGCTGCGCTGATCTCGGTGGCCGTATTCGGCGTCACTTCCGACCAGCTGGTGGACCTGATTCGCGACTGGTGGCCGGACGCCTGGCGCTGAGCGCAAGACGTCCGGCGCGTGTCTGACGCAGTTACTTCAGATCGACCACACGGTTGTCCGACAGGCTGGCGGTATCGTCGGTCACTGCCGTCATAACGAAGTACAGCGCCTTGCCGAGCAACCCGCTGGGGCCATCCCAGTATTCGGCCGATTCGGCGCGCACGTGGATCAGGCGCAGGTTCGGGTCGTCCTTGCCGCCCGGGAAAAACACCTTCATTGCCGGGGACCACAGTGCGTCGATCTTGGCGCGGTCATGGACCACGCGTGCGGTACCGGCCACCGAGACATAGGTGTTTTTCGATGCCGATGCATAGGCCACGTTGACGCGCGGATCGGCGGCGATTTCCGCCACTTTCGGGCTGTCGGCGGCGGTGGCGAACCACAGGTCGCCGTCGAACTCGACTTCCTGCGTGCCCAGCGGGCGGCTCACCAATTTACCGTCGGCCGACACGGTGGTGAACATCGCGATGTCCACGCCGCGAATCAATTCGGCCAACTGCTTGATGCTCTCGCTGCGTTCCTGAAATTGCATGCTTGTCTTCCAAATGGATGTGCACTCATCACAGCGGATCGCCGCGCAAAGCGACGTGAATCACGCGGTGGTCACGTCCAGTTCGCGGCATGCGGCCGCGGCAATTTCGAAGGAGCGCAAACGTGCTGCGTGGTCGTAGATGTTGGCGGTGAACAACAGTTCGTCCGGCGTGTGGCGCTCAATGAAATCGGCCACGCCTTGGCTGATCTGCTCGGCATCGCCGAGGACAGTGCAAGCCAATGCCCGCTCCACACCCACGCGCTCATGCGGCTGCCAGAAGCTGTCGATGTCGTCGATGGGCGCGGGAATCTTGCCCGGCTTGCCGCGACGCAGATTGACGAAGCTCTGCTGTTGGGTAGTAAACAGACGGCGTGCCTGCGCTTCGGTGTCGGCCGCCACCACATTCAAGGCCAGCATCACGTGCGGCTTGGCCAGCTGTGCCGACGGGCGGAATTCGCGGCGATAGATCGCCACCGCTTCGTCCATCGCGTCGGGTGCGAAGTGCGAGGCGAACGCAAACGACAAACCCATCGCTGCCGCCAGACGTGCACTGAACAGGCTCGACCCCAGCAACCACACCGGCACCTCAAGCCCTGCGCCGGGCACGGCCTGTACGAGCTGCCCCGGCACCGCCGGTGCGAAATAGCGCATCAATTCAGCCACGTCCTGCGGGAAGTGGTCGGCGCTGTCGAAATAGCGACGCAACGCGCGTGCGGTGGGCTGGTCGGTACCGGGCGCACGGCCCAGGCCCAGGTCGATGCGCTGCGGATACAGCGAGGCCAGCGTGCCGAATTGTTCGGCCACCTGCAGCGGGGCGTGATTGGGCAACATGATGCCGCCGGCACCGACGCGGATGGTCTTGGTGCCGCCAGCGACATGGCCGATCAACACAGCAGTGGCGGCGCTGGCGATGCCCGGCATGTTGTGGTGCTCGGCCAGCCAGTAGCGTTGATAGCCCCAGCGCTCGGCGTGCTGAGCCAGATCGAGCATATTGGCGAAGGCCTGGGTGGTATCGCTGCCCTCGCAGACTGGCGCCAGATCGAGCACGGAAATGGGGGTCATCGGGTGACTCCGGAGAAGAGTGATGTGCAAGAGATGGGGCTGGCCTGGCGGCTTTGCCAGCGGCTCGGAGGGTGCTGAGGGGATTACAGCATTCCAGCAGTCGGACAACGGACGGATTGATGGGCTCGGACAAGCAGCAGCTGGACTGTTGAGCTTGCTGCTGGCAGAGCGCGCTGTATCTGCGGGTTGGGTGGTGCTTCGGTGCCGATGTGGTCGCATTCGCTCCGTTTGCGCGACCACATCATTTCGATACAAGCGAATACTCGGCACCCTCCCGCGCGCAGACGAACGCATCGACTGCGCGACGAAGCGTGGCCGCTGTGCGAGCTGGACGCTGGCTATCATGGCGATGCCCTGCCTGCGGTTACCTGCCCATGTCTCCAACTGCCTCGCCCGCCCCTGCACAGCCCTCACCTGCAGCACAGATCGCGGCGCGGATCGATCGGTTGCCGGCCAGTGCGACGCTATGGCGATTGGTGGGGTTGCTCGCACTGGGAGGGTTCTTCGAGTTTTACGACCTGTTCCAGACTGCCTACATCAGCCCCGGGCTGATGCGCGACGGCATTTTTGCCAGCGGTGCGGATGGCGCGTTCGGCATGTCCGATCAAGCCGCATTTGCGGCGGCAACCTTCCTCGGGCTGTTTGTCGGCGCCGCGTTATTGAGCCCGTTTGCCGACCGGTTCGGGCGTCGGCCGGTGTTTACCTTCGCCTTGATCTGGTACACCGCTGCGACTGTCGCGATGGGCCTGCAGAGCACTGCTACCGGGGTGATCGTGCTGCGCTTTGTGGTCGGCATCGGGTTGGGGATCGAGCTGGTTACCATCGACACCTATCTGTCCGAACTGGTGCCGAGGCACATGCGCAGTGCGGCGTTTGCATTTGCATTTTTCGTGCAATTTCTGGCGGTGCCCACGGTGGCGCTGACTGCGTGGATGTTGGTGCCGTATGCGCCCTTGGGTGTGAGCGGCTGGCGCTGGGTGGTATTGCTCAGCGGTGTGTTTGCGCTGGCGATCTGGTGGCTGCGCAGCCGCTTACCAGAATCGGCGCGCTGGTTGGCCGCGCATGACCGACATGCAGAAGCCGATGCAGTAGTGACCGAGCTGGAAGCGCGCTGCATGCGCGATGTGGGTGCGCCATTGCCCGAGCCGCAGGCAGCCGCACCCTCGCCTGCCGGCGTCATGCCGACATCGCTGCTGTGGCGCGCGCCATATCGCGGGCGCATCGGCATGTTGGTGGTCTTCCATGTGTTTCAGGCGATCGGCTTCTTCGGTTTCGGCAACTGGCTGCCGGCGCTGATCTCGGCACAAGGCGCTGACGCAGGGGTGACCAAGAGCCTGGCGTATTCCTTTGCAATCTCGCTGGCCTACCCGCTGGCGCCGTTGCTGTTGCTGCGGTTTGCGCAGCGCTGGGAAAACAAATGGCAGATCACCGCATCGGCGTTGGGCGCGGTGCTGTTCGGCGGGCTGTTCGCGTTACAGCATGAAGCCGTCGGCATGGTGCTGTGTGGGGCGATGGTTGCGTTCTGCAACGCCTGGATGAGCTTTGCCTATCACGGCTATCAGGCAGAGCTGTTCCCGACCGGCTTGCGCGCGCGTGCGGTGGGCTTTTGTTATTCGTTCAGCCGCCTGTCCACCGCGGTGAGCAGCGTGCTGATCGGTTGGCTGCTTGCGCAAGTCGGCAGCCATGGCGTCCTGGCCTTCATCGCGCTCAGCATGTCGATCGTGGCGAGCGTGATTGCAGTGTTCGGGCCGCGCACACGCAATCGTGCACTGGAAGAGATTGCGGGTGAAAACGGCTAAACGCGGTGACTAGGCGCACGCCTGGCGTGCGCGGCCGGTGCGCAGCGCAACCAGCCCATCAAGCGCCTGCGTGTTTTCGACTTGATCCTGATGATTGCGCGCTCTGTGTTGTGAGCGACTTCCGGAGCGAACGACCCGCCAGCGTGTGACGCGCCTAGCGCACGTCGTACGGTGTGGCAATTTCCGCCGAGCTGATATGCACTCGTCTAGCAGGTGCACCACCCAAGGTCACCGTGCGATCCGCCACCGCGGCCAGGCTGGTGCGATGCGACACCACCACCAGCACGGTATGTGGCAGACGCGCGCGCAAGGTGCTTAGCAGCTGATGTTCGGCATCGGCGTCCAGCGCGCTAGTTGCTTCGTCCAACACCGCCAGGGTCGGCCGCCGCAGCAAGACCTGCGCCAACAACAGGCGTTGCGACTCGCCGCCAGAGAGGCGCCCGTCCTGCGCATGGATCGGCGTGTCCAGGCCTTGCGCATCGCGCTGCAGCCGCGCACACAGGCAAACATCGGCCAGCACTTCCCACATGCGTGCGTCGGAGGCACCGGGCAGCGCCCACTGCAGGCAATCGCGCACCGTGTGTTGCCACGGCCGGACGCCCTGGCCGATATAGGCGCTGTGTCGCACCAGCTGTCGATAGGCGGAAAACGTGAGCCGGCGCCCGCCCATGTGCGCAACGAATTGCGCCGGCAGCGTCTGGCCGGAAAGCACGTCCATCAGACTGCTCTTGCCCACGCCGGAGGCGCCTACCACTAACGTCATCTGACCCGGCACCAGCAAGATTGATTCGAGTGCAAGCTGCGGCAGCGGAGGTGACAGCCCAATGTGTTCGATATGTACCGCGGCCGGCAATGGTTCGGCGGTTTCTTCCGGCACATGAGCACGCGCAACGCCCAGGTCCACATAGCGGCGCCACAACTGCAGCGCCGGCCATGCCGAACGTAATTGCTGCACGCTCTGCCGTGTGGTGACCAGGTACGGCAGCAAGCGGCCAAGCAACAGACTGACGGTGATCAGCGCAGCGCGATCGGCCCCCTGCCAGCGATTGGCCAACACCAGAATGCCCGCAATGGCGACCACCGCAGTGAGCTCGAGCAGCAGTCGGCTGCCGGCAACCAGCTCTTGCTGTTGCGCATACCCCTGCCCCAGCCGCGCCGAGATGCGCGCGTAATGCGTTGTCTCGACGTTTTCACGCTGAAACGAACGCACGTGGCGCAGACGACGCGGAAAATCTTCGCTTAGCCAGAACAGCTGCGTCATGTCCGCCACATAGGCACGACTGATACGTGACTGTGCATCGGCGCTGGAAATACGTAAGCCCAACCACGCCAGCACCGCCAGCAGCGGTGCGGCGATCAATAGCGCAGGGGCGATCAGCACTGCGATGCACACGCTCACCAGCGCAGTGATGGCCGCGACCAATAGCTGCAGCACCGCGCTAAAGCCTTGCGTGGCGATCTCGATGTTGTAGGTGAGCACATTGGCGATTTCTGCCGAACTGGCACCGGACAAGGCAGGCAATGGCGCATCGATCAGTGCCGCATGCACGCGTGCCCGCAGACCGATGGCATAGCGGCTGGTCAAGCGCGCGGCCAGCCGTGCGCTCTGCCAGCGCAAGGCGGCAAATAGTACGCTCACCGCCACAAACAGGCTCGCCTGCATGGCTAGCCCGCCCGGTAATGCCAAACGATAGCCGGCCAGTTGCACGCTGTGACCGGGCTGCACCAGCGGCAGCAGACACACGGCCACAATGCTGCCGACCAACGCGGCGGCCAACGATAACGCGACGTAAAGTGCAATCGCCGCCATGTCTGCCGGCACCAGCGTGCTCACGAAGTGCTGCAGCTTGGTGCGCATGCGCTGCTGCGCTGTCATCGCCGGCATCTCAGGTGCGTACAACATGCATTTCCCAGCGTGTTACCACGGGTTGTCGCCTACTTGCGCTGCGGCACGCTTGCGGGCAACTGCTCATTGCAACAACTGCAGCAGCGCATCCACCGATGCCTGCGGGTGCGTGCCACGGTGCAAGGTAAACATGCCGATGCGCTGCACCTGTTCGACAAACCGCTGCCAGCCGGGCTGACCAGCGGCATAGGGTTGATCGTGGGCCAGGGAAGCAGCGACCTGCTTTGTCGGTACCGCCACCAGGCGCTGCGCCGAGACGCTGGCCGGTGTCCTTGAAAGCATCACCACCGCGTGCAACTGCATGGGCTTAGCCGCGAGATGCGCACGACCATGGCGGATATCGACCTCGTACTTTTCCACACCGCTGCGGCGGCGGATTACCGGCGACGCGCTGATCCATGCGTGCGTCTGCGCATCGACCAGGCCCAGCGCTTCGGCGCGCAGATGCAGGAAATTGGCAACGCCGGTGGTCAGCAGGCTGTCCGGCGCCACGAAGACGCCGTCTTCAGCAATGAAGTCCAGCCCGTGGAGCAGGCTATGCAAGGCCAGCGTCGATTTACCCGCACCACTGGCGCCGAGCAGCAACACGCCGCGGCCGCGCTGACCGACGCAGGCGCCATGCAACGGCACCAGCCCGATGCCACGCGCGGCCAGCAGGAACACGGCGAATTCGATCAACTCGTAACGCACGTGATACGCGTGGGCGAGCATGTCTTCGGACACGACCAGCATTGCGCGGTGCTGCGGCACCGACAGCATCAGGTAATTGCACGCATCCATGACGCCGCATAACAAGCCACCGCTGGCATGCGTGCGCACCGGTGGCGGTTCTGCACCGATGCTGCCCGGCGCACGCGGCAGCAGGTCCAGCGTGACGTGAAATTCTGGTGCGCCCGGCAAGCGATGCGCGGGCAAGCCGGCATAGGCGGTATCGACCAGTGCCAGTAGCGCTTCGCTATCGCTTTGGAAGTGGAACAACGCGCCGAGAATCTGCCGACGCACGGTCAAGCACCGCGGACGCTGCTCGCCGAACGGATCCGCAGCCACTGCAGCCCCTGTTGCGATAGCAGTTGTGCCATCGCTCAACGAGATGTGTTCCGCCCATGCAGCCAACTGCGGCATGCCTGTATCCAATGCACTGAATCAGCCGATGTGTGTCGATTCTCTACAGAAAGGTTGCGTCGCCAGCGGCTGTGTCTGCGCAAACCACTACGCAACCAAAGGCGCCTGCATGCGCACCTACTGCCGAGCCGAATGCCGGCGTCTGCGCACGCCGCCGCTGCGCCCGCCTGGCGACAGAACGAGAGCCTTGTGCAGATGCTAAAGATCCAGGTCAGTCATTCGTATTTCCTGCGTTACGACTCCAAACAATGGGAGCGCGGCAAGCCGTATCCGCCATTGGCAACGTTGCAAATCGCTGCGCTGCTGCGCGAACGCGGGCATGCGCTGAGTCTGTTCGATGCGATGCTGGCCGACGATGTGGAGGACTACACCCCCGCACTGCATGCGGCGCAGCCGGATCTGGTGGTGTTCTACGAAGACAACTTCAACTTCCTCACCAAGATGTGCCTGAGCCGGATGCGCGACGCTGCCTGCCGCATGATCGGGCAAGCCCGCGCCGCCGGTTGCCGCGTGCTGGTGGCGGGCTCGGATGCCTCCGACAACCCGGATGTGTTCCTGACTGCCGGCGCGCATGCCGTGTTGATCGGCGAAGGCATCGCTCCGCTGCTTACGTTGCTTGAGCGCGTGGAAGCACAGCCGGACATCGCCACCGAACATTGGCTGGCAGGCGTTGATCGGATCGCCACCAGCCTGCCTGCGACACCCCATGTGCATCCTGGCGCGCAACCGCCGGACGCACGCCTGAGCGGGTTGCCGGCCTGGGATCTGGTCGATATGCCGCGTTACCAGCGCTTCTGGCAACAACGACACGGCTATTTCAGCTTGAACATGGCCGCCTCGCGTGGCTGCCCGTTCCGCTGCAACTGGTGCGCCAAGCCGATCTGGGGCAATCACTACAAACGCCGCGGCGCCGAAGAGGTGGCCGCAGAAATGATTCACCTCAAACGCAGCTTTCAGCCTGACCATATCTGGATGGCCGACGACATCTTCGGCTTCCATATCGATTGGGTGGAAACCTTTGCGCAGCAGTTGAGCGATGCCGATGGTGCGATCCCCTTCACCATCCAGACCCGCGCCGACCTTGCCAGCGAACGCATGGCCGCAGCGCTGGCACGTGCCGGTTGCGCGGAGGCGTGGATCGGTGCCGAAAGCGGCAGCCAGCGCATTCTCGACAAGATGACCAAGGGTATGCAGGTTGGCGAAGTAATCGCCGCGCGTGAGCGCCTGGGTACGCAAGGCATACGCGTAGGCTTCTTTATCCAGCTGGGGTATCTGGGCGAGGAACTTGACGACATCCTGGCCACGCGCGCACTGGTGACGCAGGCTAACCCGGACATCATCGGCGTCAGTGTGTCGTATCCCCTGCCCGGCACCAAATTCTACGAAGAAGTAAAAAATCAGCTCGGCAGCAAGACCCATTGGGAGGACAGCGATGATCTGGCGATGATGTTCCGTGGCGCGTACGACTCCGAGTTCTATCGCAGCGTGCGCGATCTATTGCACACGCAGGTCGATCTACAACAGGCGCGCGTCACGATGACGGCCGATGCGTTTGCGCAGGCATCGGATCAGCTGGAAGCACGCTGGTCGGCCTTGATCGCCAGCGAAGGCCAACACCGCACCGAGCCGCTGACCTACAGCGTTGCGCTTCAGCCACGGCAGTTGGCCACCGTGCTGGTGGGCTAACCCTCGCCTGCTCTGAATCTGTTTCCTCCATCGCTTTGCCTGACCGGACCACGCGCATGCAGCCCTCCCTTCGCACCATCAAGCACCGCCTGCACACGGCGACCGAGCGACTCGCTCAGGAGCTGGCCCAGCCGGGCGACGCATTGCCGCAGTGGGACCGACTGCAATGGCAGCTGGCGGCCGCAGCGGCGGCGGCGCATGGCATCTCGCCACTGCTGCAACGCCGTTCGTTGTGGCAGGACGCCGAATGGAACACCTTCCTGGGCGAACAGCGTGGGCATGTGGAAGACCGCCATCGGCGGATCGCGCTGTTGCTAACCCGCATTGACGCAGCTGCACGCAGTGCCGGCATCGCGCTGGTGGGCCTGAAAGGCACCGCCTTGCATCGGCTGGGCCTGTATCTGCCCGGCGACCGCCCAATGGCCGATATCGACCTACTGGTGGAACCGGAAAACGCGCCTGCAGTGGCCGTTCTGTTGTGCGAACTCGGCTATATCGCGTCTTTCGAACAGTGGAAGCACCAGGTCTTCAAACCGGTGCAGGGCGAGGCCGTGGCGGGACTGGGCGAACACCGCGATGCGCCGATCAATATTGAATTGCATACGCGCATCCAGGAGCGCTTGCCGGTGAGTAGCGTGGAGATCACTGCACGGATTTGGCCGCAGCACCCGCAACCGGGCTTGAACCCCTACCCGTCCATCGGCGCATTGATGTGCCACTTGCTGCTACACGCGGCGGGCGGTATCTGCCATCGCACTATTCGCCTGATGCATCTGCATGATCTGGCCTTGCTGACCACGCGCATGGGTCCGCGCGATTGGGAGGAATTGCGGGAAGACAGTTCCATGCCACCGTGGTGGGCGCTGCCGCCACTGCTGTTGCTGCAGCGTTATTACCGCGCCGTGGTACCGGCTGCGGTGATGGCGCGCCTGCATGCAGCCTGCCCTCCACTGCTACGGCTGCGCGCAGCTCGGCAAACGCTCACCGCTGCATCGTGTTCCAACCTGTGGCTGTCGGCGTTGCCGGGGATTGAATGGTCGCGTTCGTTCGATGAGGCGCGGCAGTATCTGCGCAACCGCGTCGTGCCTTCAGCAGAAAGCCGCAAAGAACGTGCGGACATGCTGCAGACGCAGTTATGGCTGCAAGATCAGCCGTGGGTGCGACAAACCCAGGTACGCCGCTTGATGACGCGCCTGACTCGACCAGTGCCCCGCACCGACATGTTGTATGTGGTGCGTGCGGCGCTGGATGGGTATCTGCAGCCGGCGTGAGGCTGGGCAAAAAGGTTTTGTCCAGCACGCTCCTCAATCAAGACGCGGGTGCACAAGAGCACCGAAGAAAACTCCCCGCATTGTCACGCGCATCAATGCAGTCAATACAGTGGTCGCTGCTCACACCAACTGGCGATACAGCTGCTCGAACAACCGCGTCGTCAACGCAGCATCTTCGCGGACGGCACGACACTGCGCCGCCCAGGCCAGACGCAAGCGCAGTTCGTCGTCGCCGAGCACCTGGCGGATGGCCTCGGCCATTCCGGCCCAGTCGCCTGGTGGCACCGCCAGTGCCGCGATCGGTGCCCATTCGACCAAGTGCCCGACAGCAGTGCCCACCGTTGGTACACCGGCAACGGCGGCTTCCAGCAGCACCAACGGCCCGGCTTCATGCAGCGAAGACAACACCAGCAGATCGGCCGATAGCATAATCGGGCGCAACTCGCGCTGGGTCTTGAAGCCGAGAAAGCGCACCTGTTGCTGCAAGCCGAGTTGCTGCACCAGGCGCTGCATGGCGCCGTCCAATGTGTCGACGCCCACCATGTCCAGGGTGAAGGCAACACCGGCACGCTTGAGTGCGGCCATCGCCTGCAACATGGTGGTCTGGTCCTTGACCGGATTGAGGCTTGCGACATGCAGCAGCCGCGCAACCGATTCAGCGCGCGCCCGCGGCGCTGCAGGCGGCCAGGCGCGCAGATCCACGCCCAGCGGCACGCGTTGCGCAGCGATGCCAAGTGCCTGCAGCGAATCGATGATGGGCGCGCTGGCAGCCGTCACCCGATCGGCAAGCCGCAAAATTACCGCTTCGCGCAGACGCCCGCGCCAACGCCGGCGGCCGCCGTAGCCGATGCGATGCAGTGCGACCAGCTCGCCACCGGCGATATGCACCACGCTGGGACGGCGCAGCAACTTTGCCGCAATCACCGCAATCAAGCTGCAATAGCCCGAAAAAATTGCCTGGATCACATCGAACGGCGCACGCCGGTGTTCATCGCGAATGGCAGCGATCGCGCGCAGCCGTGTGCGGCGTGCACCGATGTTATGCACGGTGGCGCCGCGCAGGCTCCAGGTGCCGGGCTGCGGTTCTTGATGCAGCACGAAGACGTGTACTGCATGGCTGCGGGCCAGCCACTCGATCACGGTCAGGAACACCGGGATCACGCGGACTTCCCCACTGCGATCCACGCCACCGGGTACCACCAGTGCCAGTTTCATGCGATGCGCTCCGGCGCGGCGGCGCGTAATTGGGTGTATGCCTGCGCCCAGCGCTGACCCACTGCGGCAAACGACAGGCGTGCGTCGAAATGCTCGCGCACCTGCGCGCGCGAGGGGCGTTGCCAGCTGACGCGCAGCAACAGTTCCGACAATGCCGAAGCATCGCCCACCGACCACAACTCGCCCATTGCGCCGTCATCGCTGAGCGCGCGGAACGAGGCAATGGCGGTGAGTAGCGGCAGGCAGCCGCAGGCATAGGCTTCCAGAGCGGCGTAACCGCAGCTTTCCGTATGGCTGGCAGACACGAACAGATCGGCCGCGCGCAATAGCTCCTGCACGCGCGCATGCTCGACCTTGCCCAGCAACTGCACGCACTTCGCCAGCTGCGGGTCGCTGCGCAAGCGCTGCTGCACCTGCTCCATCAACGGCGCCTGGTCGAACACACACCACAACCGCAACCCGGGCACCATGCGCGCAGCCATGGCTACCGCGTCGAGCACGCATAGCGGGTCCTTGGCCGGGCTTAAATGTCCTATCCACAGCACACACGGATCGCCGTGCAAGCGTGTCTGCTCGCGTGCCTGCAGTCGATCGCCCGGGGTAAAGCGGCTGCTCGATTCGGGGATTGCAAACAATTGCGTGCTGCGACGGAACAGCCGCGAACGCGTGAACGGCTGCGCCAGCTCCAGCGAAGTGAATGCAATGCCAGATGCGGCCGCATAACGGGTGCGCCACAGGCTTCTGCTCCACCAGCGCGGCGGCCGGTTGGCGTGATCCTGTAGCAGAATCGGCAGCTCCGGCAGCAGGCGCGTCAGACGCCGCGCATCGCCTGCGAATTCCAGACCGTGCACATGCAATACGTCAGCATCGATCTCACCCAACAGTGCGGCAAGCGTGCGCGCACGACTTGCGCTGCCACGTCGTTGCAGATCGGCAAAGCGGTAGTCCACGCCCTGATGACGCAGGCGGGTGTTCAAGGCAGATGCCTGGATCACCGACACACGCACACCTGCGCTGGCGACGGCCTCGGCGATGTCGGCCAGCGATTGCCATTGCGCGAATACCTGCTCCGCGCTTAAGCCATCGGGCGTGGGAACCAGATTCAGCTGTGCGACGTGCAGGCTCATATGGATGACAGCACTTGCACGTCGATCAATGTGACGACACCGCCATACGCCGCACTCGCGGCGTGCCAATGAATGGCTGCGCATACCGCACAGACAGCGACCACCGCGTGCAATATCTTGCTCATGCGACGCGCCGCAGACGCAGCACCAACGCAACCGGTACCTGTAATGCCGTCTGGTCGAAACGCGCGCCTGCGGGAATATCGGCGGGGTCCAGCATCGGCTCGGCAACGGCTTCGATTGCAAAGCCGAGTGCGGTGCATGCCGAATGCCAGTGGCTGTAGAGATGCTGGGTATGCCGCACTGCGTAGTGCTGCCCGTCCGCTTTGAAGTCGCGGCGCCAGCCCAGCGCGTGACCGATCGGATGCACGTCGCTGCACAGCACGATGCCGCCGACGCGGGTGACGCGATGCAGTTCTTCCAGCGCGGGCCACAGCCGTTGCAGATGCCCCACCACCAGACCGCACACGCTGAGATCGGCTACCGCATCGGTCAGCGGCAACTGATCCAGACTGCCTTGTTGCAAGTCGATGCGTGCGGCCGGCCAGTCCTGTACCAACTCGGCGCCGGCACGCTGCAGCATCTCCGGCGACAGATCGACACCGCTGACGTGCCGCGCGCCGCGGCGCAATGCGTGCAGGATGTAGCGGCCGCTGCCGCAGCCGGCGTCTAACACGTGCTGGTCCTGCAGGTTGGCAGGCATCAGGGCGAGCATGGCGCGTTCTTCGGCCAACATCACCGGGTTGTGCGCGTGCGGCGGATACGCCTGCGCCCATAGTGCATATGCCGCGGCGGGTTCGAGGACCGGCACTGCGCTCACGAAAGTGCTCCATTGGCAGCCAGCGCATGCGCGATCTGCGCAGTGGCCTGCGGTGGCTGCTCCAGCGACACGCGCTGCAGGCCGGGTTCGAGCGCCAGCACCCCCGGGTCGGCCAATGTGGCGTCAAGTAACTTGGGCCGCCCATCCAACAAGACCGGCACGGTCTGGATGCCGGCCGCGTCGAACCACGGCGCAAAATCTGGATCGGCAATGCGCGGCTTGCCATTGCGTATCACTGCACGCAACGCACTGCGGTCACAGCCGATGATGCTGTTGGCATGCCCGCCGCCGCGGTCGCGCACGATCAGCAGATCTGCAACGGCACCGGGGGCGATACGTCCACGCGTTGCCATGCGCAGGATGCGTGCGGAGTCAGTGGTGACCATGCCAAACAACAGATCCGGCGCCAACCCACTCTCGCTGGCAACGCGCAATTCTTCCAACAGGTCGCGTGCGCCACTGATGCGCGAATCGGTGCCCAGCGCCAACCGGCCGGCCGTGCACAAGCGCCACGGATCGAGCGTGCGCCCGAGCAGCGCCCGATTGCTGGACGGGCACCACACCACGGCGGCGCCACGCGCAATCACCCGCTCGATATCCTGCTGGCCCATGCCCACGCCATGGATCAACACCGTGTTGGCGGCCAGGCAGCCAAGCCGGTCGAGTTCGTCCAGCTCGGCACGCGCTACGGCGTCGGTACCTTCGGCCAGATGGATCATCCAGGGATGCGCAGCAGGAGTTGCGGCAAAACTGCGTTGCACTGGCGGACCGTAGCCGGTCCAGCCCAGCGCATAGCTCCAGCCGAATTTGCGCAGCAGGCCCACCGGGAAATTCGCTTCATCCAGCGTGGCGTGCCATGGGTCATGCTGGGCCACGCAGGTGACGCCGGCCAACAGGTTCTTCAAGCCACCATGGCGCAGCCGCACTGCCTTGGGCACGCGCAGTGCGGCGGCAACGTCTGGGTGCTGAAAATGCGCCTGAAATGCCTCGATCCATGCATAGCTGTTGGCGAACGGCGCGGTCTGCGGCAGCGGCGGCACGCAGTTCACCTGCAAATGCTCGTGCGCGTTGATCAGGCCCGGTGCCAGCACATGCCCTTGCAGATCCAGCCGCAAGGTGCCGGTGCCGACGGTGCCGCCGAAGTGCCCCGCACGGATGGTCACTGCGGTGCGCGACGGACCCGCTTGTGTCACCGTGCGCGCGCCTTGCAGGCAGACATCGGCCATGGCCATCGGCATCTCCACTCAGCGCTTGCGCATCACGATCAGAAAGTGATCGCCCATGTCGCGCAGCAGCGGCAGCCCGCCCATGCGGTCGTCGCAGCGCCCAAGGCGCTCGGACAGGCGCGGATTGCGTTCGCAAAAATCCACCAGATACGGCGGCGGCAGGAACAAGCTCAAGGCACGGTAACTTTCCAGCACGAAATGCTTTTCGAATGCGCGGTAGAACTCACGCGGCAGGTGATACCAGGTCCAGATGGTATGGCCGTTCATGCCCACCGCAATTGCCCCTTTGGCGGCACGCACCGCGGCGCGCTTGAAACGCCCACGCAAGGCGTAATGGCCGATTTCCCAGGGACAGATCCGCCCGATCACTGAAAACACCAGGCAGCCATCGGCGCGCAGCAGACGTGCGCATTCGGCGGCGACGGCCGGCAGATCGGGCGCGCAATTGAGCGGGCCGAAATTGGAGTACATGCCATCGAAACTGCCTTCCAGCCGATCAAGCTGCTGAATACCAACATGCGCGGCGGTGAGGCGTTCATCCAGACCCTGCGTTACCGCGCGGTGGCGGGTGCGCTCGACCATTGCCGGCGACCAGTCAGTGGCCAGAACGGAATACCCGCGGCGTGCGAATTCGCCAGCATCCAGGCCGGTGCCGCAGCCCAGATCGATCAGCCGCGAACCCACCGGCAGCTCGGCTGCCACCGTGTCCCACAACGTGGTGCGCATGCGCTGGATCAGCGCGTTGTTACCACGTGGGCCATCGTAGTCGGGAGCCACGCTATCGAACGCGCGTTGCGTTTCCAGCAATTGTTCCGGCGCAACCGTGCCACCTCGCGCCGCATGCTCATTGATTGACGACATGCGCAGCCTCCCACACCAGTCCTGCTGTTCTCACGACCCTCTCCGGACGCAACGCCGCCAACGCGGCATCGCTTGATAGACCTGTGAGTGTCAGGTGCTGCCTTTTTGGTTGCAGCGTGGTGGGTAAAACGCACGCTGTTCAGGCGATCACGTTCGACACGAGTACGTGGGCTCGACGCACAGCAATGCACAGTGCGGCCTACCTTTTGCGGCCATAGCACTTAGCACCTGCGTAACGCGCAACTCAACCCATCGCCATTGTGCCGATGCTCCACCGCAGCCGTTAAGCAACAGCGCTTACAGCGGCTGCGCACGGCGACGTACCGCATTGCGCAGCACCGCGACCAGCACGCCCAGCCCTGCCCCGGCCAGCAGGCCGGCTGCCCAGGCGGTGATCGCGTTCGGATACGCCTGGCGGTCGGGCACATACAGCGGCCATGCCAGCGAGGTCTGATAGGTGTAGCGCGCGGTCAGGCGTGCCACCAGATCATCGCGCTCACTCTTCAAAGCACGAATGGTGGTGTTGCTGTCGGTCAACAACACGCCGGCCAGTACCTGCGCAGGCGTGGCAGCGGAACTGCCCTGCCCGGCTTGCAACTGCTTCTGCGCCTGCTCGCGGTTGGTGGTGGCCGCACGCAGATCCTCGCTCAAGCCTTGCAGGCGCGCACGCGCAAGCTCGAGCGCAGCCGTATTGGTGTCGCCATGCAACATCTGCAGTTGGGTTACGGTGGCCATCGCCAAGGTGCGCGCCTGCTGCGCCGACTCGGCGCGAATGGTCACACCGATCAGATTGGCGTATGGGTCGGGGTCCGGCTTCAGGCTGCCGCGATACAACTGCGCAGCGCGGCCCGTGAGCGGCACCTGCGCCTGACGCAACACCGCATCCTGAAAGAGCCGCGTCTTCATGCGGTCGATGACGCGTTGGAACGGCTCGACCTTGGGGTCGCGGCCAGCAGGGGTCGGGCCGATCTCGCCAACCTGGATCCATGCGGTGGCTTCCCATTGCGGTTTGGCCAGGTGGATGAATGCAAAGGTCAGGCCCAGCACCACCACCAGCGCCGCCGCTGCCCAGCGCCATTCCCGGCGCAGGATGCGCCACAGGTCGATCAGATAGATTTCGTCGTGTTGATTCATGGGGTGCGGCTCTGCAATGGGGCGAAGAATGGCGTGCTGCGCGCTTACGCGGCAGACGGACATGCGGACAGGCGGTTGGGCAACAACAGCGTGCAGGCATGCAGCACCAGGCACAGCGCAATGAAGCCGAAGTTGGTCCAGGTGAATGCCTGTGGCGCGAAAGGCGACATCAAGCAGGCGTAGGCGATGCGCAGGAAGATCAGTACATGGAAGATCGACAGTGACCCATTGAGCCGGCGCACGCTCCAGACCAAGCCGGCATACAGGGCAAACAACGCCATCAATGCCCCTGGTGCGCCCCATGCCATCAAAAACGGAAAGAACTCGGTGCCCACATTGATGTTGGGTGCATCCAGCGGAATGCTGGTGTCGGCAGTCGCAATCGAACCACTGAACGGCACCAGCTGATTGACCAGAAAACTGGCATTGATGTAGCCCTTGGCCACGATCGCGCCGAAGTTGTACGGCCCGGCGCTGATGTACAGCAGCAGCCATTGCACGCCCTGCGGCATAGCGCGATAGAACGCACTGAACGGCAATGCCACCGTCGCCAGGGAGCCGGACCGAAACGCGCCAAGGATCGAAAACACCCCGCCACCCGCCAGCACTAGCAGACCGACGGTTTTCCACGGCAGGCGGCGTGCCGGGTCGCGGCGCAACAGCATCATCAGCACGAACGAGAACAGGCCAGCGAAGATACGGTTGCGGTCGATCACCACGATCGGGAACACGAACCCCAGCGTCACCATCGCTGCGCGTAGCCCGCGATGGCGCACGCACAGCAGTGCAATCGGCGGCAGGATCCAGCACATGTTGGAGATATGCCGCACATGCGCGCGCAACGGGCTCAAGGTGGCGTACGACGACGGATCGCTGAATAACGGAATCGGAAACAGCACCACGTCGGCGATGCAGAACACCGTCACCACCGCGGCCAAGGTCATCGCCAGGAATGCATCGCGGGTGCCGGCATAACGGTAATGGCGAAAGCGCTCAACCGACGGCAGCTGTGTGCGCAACGCCGCATCAAGCGCGAAGGTTGCCGCCGCCGCAAGCGCGAGTAACACAATGCCTTCTACGTACCCGTCCGGTAGCGCGTAGGTCAGCCACGTCAACGCGCAGCTGAGCAGCATCGGAAATGCGAGATAGGTCGCCGGACGGCGTAGCAGCGCGCTCATGCAAGCTTTGCCGCGCGCGCGGCGCGCTTGGGCCACCATCTCGCTGGCAGCGACAACCATGCGTAGGCCAATAACTGCATGACCACCTGGTGCGGCCGGCGCCGCAGAAACGCGACCTTGGCTGCGATGTAGTGCGCCTGTGCATGCGCCAGCGTGCGATCAGGCTCGCCGAACAATGGCGCGCAACGCAGCGCCACCTGCTGCGACTCGCGCAGGTTGGCGATGCGCGCCGGTACATGCACGGTCTTGCTGAGGTTGTTACCATGCAGGCGGTACGCGCACACCGGTAGATCGACAAAGCCCAGTGCATTACGTGCGGCCAGGCGCAGGAAGAAATCCCAGTCTTCGATACGCAGCGACTCATCCCAGCCGGTGCATGCATCGAAGGCACTACGCCGCAGCAGGGCCACTGCCCCGCTGACCGCCCAGTGCCGTATCACCGCGCGACGGATGCCGGACTCGGAGCGATACAGGTCCGTATCCACCCCGTGCAGATCGCGCATGGCGCTGCCATGCAGCAGTTGCCCATGCTCATCGACCACACAGGCATCGCCAATCACCGCCAGCTTTTGCGGGTGTGCGCGCAGGTAACGCACCTGCGCGTCCAGCCCGCCGGGCAGAAGGTAATCGTCGCTTGCGCCAAGCCGCAGATACTCTCCCCGCGCACGCAACGCCAGTTCGTTGAGCGTAGCGGCTACACCACGATTTTTGCGCTGCACGAAGTGCACCGGTAGCCGCTGCCCATGATCGCTGATCCACTGGCTGATCGTTTCGCCGGTGGCATCGCTGGAGCCGTCGTCGATGATGACGATCTCCTTGCATGGATACGGATCTTCCAACACGCTATCCAGGCAGCGCTGCACGAAACGCTCATGATTGAACGCCGGAATCAGCACCGACACCAATGGCCAGCGTGCATGTGCCGATGCAGTCGCCTGATCGTTCATGCCGTGCGCCCCAGATAGCGCCGCACCACCACAATGTTGAACAACAGATACAGCACGTAGTTGGCGGCGAAGGCATACATCGCACCGATCAGCCCGAACCGCGCGGTGAACACGTACACCAGCGTCAGATAACTCGCCGCAAACACGCATTCGGAGATCACGAACAGCCGCGTCATTGCCTTGGCCAGCATCACGTACGACAGCACGAAGGCGGCGATCTTGATTACGTCGCCCAGCAATTGTGGGCCATACAGCGGCGCTGCCGCGGCAAATTGTGTATCGAACAGCAGCCAAGTGACCCAGTCACGACACACGTAAACGCCGAGTGCCATCACGATCACCGCCGGCATCACGTAGCGATATGCACTGCGAAGTTCCTGGCCCAAGGCGGCAGAGCCGCGCAGCGAGGCCAACTTGGGCAAGTAGTACACGTTGATGGCAGTGGTGAAGAACAGCAGATAGGCATCCGAGACCCGGCTCACCGACTGCCAGTAACCGACTTGCTCCCAGCCGAACAGCAGCGCCAGATGGTCACGCACCAGGATGGTCACCAGCTGCGGCACCAGCGTAGAGGTGAGCGTCATTACCGAAAATGCTGCCAGCTGGTAGGTCATTTGCGCATCGAAGCGCATCCGCCACATGGCAGGCTGAAAATACGGGCTACGCCGCAGCGCCGGGACCGCGGCCAGTAGCCACAGCACCTGGCCTAGCACCAGTGCCAGCAACGCGCCGTGCAACTGTGCCCGGCTGGAGAGCCACGTGACCAGTGCAACGCTCAGCACGGCGCCAGACACTTGCACGAAGGCGAGCCGCCGCACATCCATAAAGCCGTTGATCACCGCCAGCGTGTAATTGAGCAGTGCGATGCCTAGCTGCGCAATCGCCAACACACAAATCAGCGGGCGGTAACTCGCATCACCCAGCAGGCGCTCGGCAATCGCTCCACTGAATACAACCGCCAGCAGTGCCATCACGCAGGCCGCGCAGAACGCATACCAGAGCGCTGCACTCAGCAAGCGCGCCAACGCGGGCGCGTCGTCACGGTACTGCGCCACATACTTGACGATACCGGCACTGATGCCGCCGCCGGCCACGACCGCCAGCACCGACATCAGGTTGAGAAACTGGCCGAGCCGGCCCACGCCCTGCGGCCCGGCATAGACGGCAACCAACTTGACCAGGACCAAACCCGCCAGCAGCTTGGCCAGCGTTGCAACGCCGGTGTAGGCGCTGCTGCGCACGACATTCATGTGCCGCAACCGAACGACCGACAGGCCGCAATCACGTGCGCAACCGCTGCGTCATCCAGCGCCGGCCCCATCGGCAGGCTCAGCACCTCTTGATGCAAGCGCTCGCTCAGCGGCAGGCAGGCCTCCCCCAAGGTGGCGTACGCCGGCTGCCGGTGCGGCGGCACCGGGTAATGAATCTGCGTCTGGATGCCTTGCTGCAACAGATGCTTCTGCAATGCATCGCGTTGCGGGCTGCGCACCACGAACAGATGCCAGACGTGCTGCTGCTCGGCCACCAGTGTGGGTAGCACGATCAACGGGTTGTCGATGCCTTGCAGATAGCGCTGCGCCACTGCTCGCCGCAGCGTGATCTCTTCTTCGAGATAGCCCAGTTTGACGCGCACAAATGCAGCCTGCATTTCATCCAGACGCGAATTCACGCCTTGGCAGAGGTGGTGATACTTCACCTCCGAGCCGTAGTTACGCAGCGCGCGAATCCGCTCGACCAGGCGCGCATCCGAGGTCGTCACTGCACCACCATCGCCCAGCGCGCCAAGGTTCTTGGTCGGGAAAAAACTAAATGCCGCTGCATCGCCGAAAGCACCGGCGCGTCGCCCCTGTGCGCTTGCACCGTGGGCTTGCGCGGCATCTTCGATCAGCAGCAGGCCGTAGCGGTGGGCCAGTGTCTGCAAGGCCTGCATATCAGCCAGCTGGCCATACAGGTGCACCGCGATGATGGCGCGCGTGCGTGGCCCGATGGCCTTCTCCACCTTGGCGGGATCAAGGTTGAAGGTGATCGGGTCTGGTTCCACCGGCACCAACACCAGCTGGTTCTGGCTGATCGCCAGGAACGTCGCGATGAAGGTGTTGGCCGGCAAGATGATCTCGTCGCCTTCGCGCAACACGCCCAACTCGCGATAGCCACGCAGGATCAACGCCAGCGCATCCAGCCCATTGCCCACGCCCACTGCATGCGTGGTACCGCAATAACTGGCGAATTCGTCTTCGAACGCAGCCAGCTCTTGACCGAGCACATACCAGCCAGAATCGACCACCCGCGCCGCGGCGGCTTTGAGTTCATCCGCATAGCGCGCATTGACGGCGCGCAAATCCAGGAAAGGCACATCCATTACAACGTCCATCGATAGAAATCCTGCACCACGGCGCGCGCGCCGAAGCGTTCCTTTTGTTCCACCAACCCTTCGTTGAGCACCTGTCCACCCTGCTCGGTCGAGATGCCAAAGCTGAAGTAGTCGCGCTGCGCGTACACATCGGTAATCAGCTCGGCCAGCAGCAGACTCAGCGCATCCAGCTGGCGGCCCTGTTCGGACACCGCCAGATATTGGGTGTGCACACTGCGGCCGAAATCGAATGCCAATGCGGCCGCCACCAGCTGCCCGTCAGCGCGCGCTTCATGCAGCACAATCTGCTGTGCAAACCGGCCTTGCAGCAGTTGCAACTCATCCAGCCGATGCGTCGGCGCTACGCCATGCCGCTGTAATACGTGGGTCAGCAAGGCATGAAAGGCGTCCAGCTGAGTTCCGCGCTGAATCTGCACGCCGGCCTTGCGGGCCTTGGCGATGGAGCGCCGCCTCTCGGCACTGAAGGCAAGCGGCTTGCGTAGCGCAATGACCGACGAAAGATCGCGCCGATAAAGCTGCGCGCCGACCCGATGCAACGCGTACAAGTCTTCTTCGGCCGGATACGCATGAAAGATATGCGGCACTGGCTTGTAGACAATCTGGCGCACGCCAAGCGCTCGGTAGTGCGCGGCAATCTGTTCAAACACCTGCGATGTCGCGCCGGCGCGCAGCGCCATCGACGACAACAGCCCGGCATAGGTCAACCCGGCATGGCTACTGACGCAATCGCCGTGCACGTTGGCCGGGAACACCGCTACAACCTCGCCCGCGCGTTCCACGAGCAATGACGCATCCACAAAACGCGCGGCGTGATAGTCCATATAGCCGCGCCGATGCAGCAGATTGCCATTACGCGACGACGCCACCAGGTCATCCCACGCGGGCGCATCGCCTGGCACGTACGGCCTAACCGAAAACATGGCCGCCCTGTAACGCAACCGGCAACGCCGCCTCTGCCAGGCCGAAGCCCGCCTGCCCCATCGCGTTGCCGTTGTAGAACATCAACACGCGCTGGCCGTGCTGAATCAAGGCGGGGTAGCACAGCGTTTGCGCATCCCAGCCGTCATCGGACAATGCAAGCCCCAACTGGCGGTCGTCGCGTTCCCAGTGCACCCCATCGCTACTGAAGGCGATGCCGGGAAAGTAGCCGCCCTGGAGGTCGCCACGGGTGAAATACATCAGATAGCGCTCGCCGAGCCGGTACACGCGCGGACGCCCGATACGGTATTCGTCGCCGCGTGGACGCAGGCACACAGCATCGTCGGCGGGGATGCAGCGCAGGTCGTCGGCCTGGGCGTAGCGGATGTGGTAACGCGGATATGGCTGGCCGCCGATCGTTTCCCAGTCATCGCCCACCGCGTACCACAATCGCCAGCGGCCCTCTTCGTAGCGTGCCGAATGCACTGCGGCAATCGTGCTGCGACCGGGGGCGCGATCGAGCAGCGGCGTTTCCTGCCGACGCTGGAAGCTCTCGCCCCCGTCGCAGGAGACCGCCAGACCAGTGAAGGCGAGAAACTTGGCCTTGGCCACCCGCTGGAACCCGACATAGAACATGTACAGCCCGTCCGGCCCGGCCACCACATCACCCAGGATCATGCCGTTGTCGTCGAAGCACCCATCGCGGCCGATGTCGAGCACTGGTTGCTTGCTGACGCCGACGATCTGCGTGGGTGCGTCGGCGCGCACATCCACATAACCAATGCGGCTCACGCCCTGCGCATCGCGAAAGCCGGCGTACACGCGCAGCACCTGTGCGGAGAGACGGTGCGGCGTGGGCGTCAATGCGGCATGGTGCATCCAACCGCCTACGCCATCACGTGCGACATCGAACACCAGCCCGCGTTTTTTCCAGGCAAACACGGCTCAGAGCTCCACGTCGAAGCTGGATTTTCCCGCCACCGCGCGCGCCGGCGAGCCCACGTAGACGCGCTCGGCTTCGGTATGTCGGGTCACCAGCGCGCCGGCACCGATGACATTGTTTGCTGCAATGCGCACCTTGTCGCTCAACGTAGCGTTGACGCCGATAAAGCTGCCCTGCCCGATCTCGCAATAGCCGGAAATCACCGCATGCGAGGCAATGAACACATGATCCTGCACCACCGTGCGGTGACCGATATGGTTGCCGCTCCACAACACGCAGTTATCGCCGATGCGGGTAAATGGCTGGACCACGTTACCCTCGAAGATGAAACAATTGGCACCAATCTGCGCGTTATGCCAGACGAACGCACGCGAACTCAAATAGCTGGCGCAGCGATAGCCGCGCTGCACCACGTGCTGAAAAAAGCGCGTGCGCAGGCGATTGAGGTGGGTCGCCGGAATCGCGACGAACACCGCGTACCGGTCAGGCGGGTAGCGTTGCTCCAGTTCTTCGTAAGCCACCACTGGCAACCCGGCTAACGTGCGCCGCAACAGAAAGTCGCGCTCCACGCTGAAGGCCACCACGGTGTAGTCGCTGTCGTGCCGGAAGTATTCGCAGGCGATCTGCGCGAACTCGCCAGCGCCGACGATCACCAATGGTTTTGGTGCGCTCATGCTTCCAACCTGCAGGCTTGCGGCTGCGTGCTACTGCGCACTTCGCTCACGAATTGGTCGTAATCCAGAATGTAATCGCCCGGGTCGTAGAGCTGGTCGGCCAGCACCATCAGCACGCAGTCGGCACTGAAGCGGTACAGATCGCGCCATACCATGTGGCCGAGCAGCAGGCCTTGCGAGGGGTCGTCCAGCACCACTTCGCTGGCACCATCGCCGTTGCCTTCGTCGAGCAGAATCGTCACCGAACCGTGCAAGGCCACTGCAAATTGATTGAGCTGGCGGTGCGCGTGCTGGCCACGATGCACGCCGTCACGCGTGCCGAACAGGTAATACACGCGACGGATCTCGAACGGGATATTGCGCTGCTGCTCCAACGAAATGAGCAACCCGCGATCGTCACCGTGGGTGTGCAACTGGATGCGTTCGATGGCCATGATCGGAGAGGCGTAACCGCTGACTGCACGTGGTGCGACATGCCTGAGTGCGCCGGGTTGCGCGAAAGGTTGCGCGCGGTCGCGACCCTGCGAAGCGATGTCCGCGCAAGCGCAATCGAGCGTGCCGAAGCACCGCGACATGCAGCGCGTGCCAGCGATGTGCAGAGGCGATGCAACCTTTTTCCGACATCGCCGCACCCATCGGTACACGTTCACCTGGCCGCCATTCGGCCGGCGTGGGGAGCCAGGCCTGGCAGCACAGCACGTTGCCGGAACCAACGACCGCCACCGGAAGACAGATCAGATGAGTTCATCCCCACAGGCGCCCGTCGGCGCTCCCGCCTCCGGCGCAGGCACCTCGCCCCTGCCAGAACAGACGCCCCCATCTGCGCGCGTGCTGCCGCTGCCGAAATCGATGCGCGTGCTGCATTGGCTCACAGTGCTGTGCCTGATCATGGCAGCCACGCTGATCCTGCTGCGCGCCGAACTGGATGGCCGTGCATTGCGTCAGTGGCTGCTGGAAGGCCATCGCCATTTCGGCCTGCTGGTGCTGCTGCTGTTCGCGTTGCGCATCGGGTTGCGCATGCGTCTGCGCACGCTGCCGCCCGGCCCACCCGCGTCGCTGCCGATGCGTCTGGCTGCGGGTGCCACACATGTAGCGATGTACGCACTGATGCTTGCGCTGCCGTTGCTGGGCTGGTCGCTGAGCAGTGCCTACGGCAAGCAGGTGTATTTCTTCGGCATCCCCTTGCCCGCGCTGGTCGCGCCGGACGGCGACCTCGGCGATACCCTCGGTACATGGCACTTGAATGCCGCCTGGGCGTTGCTGGCGCTGGTGCTGCTGCATATCGGCGCCGCGCTCTGGCATCACCTGGTGTTGCGCGACGGCCTGTTGCGCCGCGTGCTGCCGGGCAAGCGCGCATGAACCGTCGCGCCCCGCCTTCTGTCGTTCGTTTACTCGCCCATTCCCGCACCGCTGCCTCCCGCACCGTCGAACAAGGACTTTCCATGCCCATTTCCCAGCCCATTCCGCGTCGCACTGCCACGCGTACCGCCTCCCTGACCTCCTTGTTGTGCGTGTCCGGCCCATTGCTGCTGCTGGCCAGTACGCAGGCGCAGGCGATTCCCTCGTTCGCACGTCAGACCGGCTCGTCCTGCGCGGATTGCCATGTCGGCTCCTACGGCCCGTCGCTCACGCCCTACGGCATGCGCTTCAAACTCGGCGGTTTTACCGATACCGATGGCGACGGCACCAAGATTCCGGTGTCCGGCCAGCTCACCTGGTCGCGCAACAACCCGAACCGTGGCGATAGCACCTCACGTCTGCGCGAAGCGGATCTGTACCTGGGCGGCCGCCTCAGCGACAACATCGGCGGCTATTCGAAGATCCGCTCCAGCAACAGCGGCAATGCGACTTTCGATACGCGCCTGGACGATGTCGATCTGCGCTTTGTCAGCAAGCCGTTCCAGATGGCCGGCAAGGACACCATTATCGGCGTCAGCGTCAACAACAACCCGGGCATTTCCGACCCGGTGCACGTGTTGCCGAACGCCTCCACGCTGAACCCGGCTTCCAACGGTGGCGCGTCCACCATGCTCAGCTCCTCGGCGCTGTCCAACCGCGTCATCGGCGCGAGCGTCTATGGGCTGTACGACCGCAATTGGTACGGCGAAGTGGGCAGCTACAGCGCGCTGTCACCATCGGCGCAGGATCGCCTCGGCTGGCCGGTCAACGGCGACCCGGGCAAGCTCGGCGGCACCAGCTATGCGCGTCTTGCCTATATGAAGGACATGAAGCGCCAGTTCTTCTCGGTGGGCCTGACTGCGCTCAATACGCGCCGCCAGCCGCTGCGTGTCGGGCCCAGCGACGACCTCACCGATTTCGGTTACGACCTGACCTACCAATTCCTCGGCACCCGCGAGCACGTGCTGTCGTTGGCCTACGTCAACATCTATGAGCGTCGCAAATACGGCAGCCCGCTGATGTCGACCGACCCGACCATGCCGGCACTGGACCGCGGCAGCGTGCGCGATCAGACCATCAGCATGAACTACGCCTTCAAGCAGTCCTACGGCGTGCTGGCCGCGCACATGATCAACACCGGCTCGTTCGATGCGGCGCGCTATTCGCCGGTGGGCATCCCCGACACCACCAGCAATTTGATCCTGGTGTACTGGACCCCGTTCGGCAAGGAAGGCACCTACACCTCGATCGCCAACCTGCGCGTGTCGGCTGGCTGGTTCCGTTTCGACAAGTTCAACGGCAGCACGTCCAACGTGTTCCGTAGCGCGCCGATCACCAATCCGCGCGACCTCGACAGCTTCACCCTGTCGGTGAACCTGACCTTCTAATCCCCCCCACTTGTACGGATCTCCATGAACTCACCCCGCAAACTCTCCCTGTGGTGCGCGC
Organism: Xanthomonas vasicola pv. musacearum NCPPB 4379; assembly: GCF_000277895.2. NCBI lineage: Bacteria > Pseudomonadati > Pseudomonadota > Gammaproteobacteria > Lysobacterales > Lysobacteraceae > Xanthomonas > Xanthomonas vasicola. The sequence continues at coordinate 2,880,159 of NZ_CP034655.1, forward strand.
CGCTGGCTGGCCTGTTGCTGGCAGGCGCACTGCCCATGCCCTCGGCACACGCTGCCGACGGCGCCGGCATCCTCCTCACTGAATGCGGCGAATGCCATAGCGCCAAACAGGGCAAGAACAAGAAAGGCCCATCCCTGTTCGGCGTGGCTGGCCGCCCTGCCGGCAGCGTGGCGGACTTCAGCGGTTACTCCGACGCGCTCAAGAACAGCAAGTGGACCTGGACCCCGGCCCAGCTCAAGACCTATCTGTCGCAATCCTCGACCAAGGCCCTGCCGGGCACCAAAATGAAGTACGACGGCCTGGACGATCCAAAGCAGCTGGACGCGTTGATCGCCTACCTCAACACCTTGAAGTAGGGTCGATCAGCGCGTGGCGCGTCGGCATCCGCCGGGCGGACGGATGCCGCACGGAACCGCAACGCACGTTGCCTGCCTGCGGTTGCAGTCTTCGGCATCGCGTGCACGGCGCCACAGCCGCGGCGGCCTTCGCTGGCACCGTGGTTGTAGTTGATGCGCTTTCCAGCCGCGGCGGCCTCTCCGTCGGCCGGCTGTCCAGTCCGGATCTGGAGAATCCTGCACGGGCCGGACAGGGCGGATGTGCGTTGCCGGACGTTGTGCCTTCGCGTATACGGACGAAATCGCCGCAGCCGCGGCGGTCTCGCTCACCGTCATAGTTCACCATCGCGCCCCGTCTCACGCCCAGCTCTCACCCCAGTGCAGACCGTTCCAACTTCCAAGCCGCTCCCCCTGCGACCGCAACGCCACTGCGCCCGTGGTAGTTTTCCGTGGACGCACTGATGGGCATTGCCGTCCGCCACGAACATGCCGAGGCCCCGCTAGCCGCGCCCACTCAGCGGCACGCGCGCCTGCAGATGCAACGCAGGCAACCCCGGCTGTTCCAATGGCTGCTGCTCACGCTGGCATCTGGCTGCTGCGGCGGCGCCCTGGCCAACGACCTCGGCGGCGAGGTGGCGGTGACCTCCAGCCTGATCGACCGCGGCATCTCCATCGCGCCCAACAAGGTCACCGTGCAGGTGGCCGGTTACTGGCTGCCCTCCCCCGGCTGGTCGGTCTCTACCTCGGTCGCGCTGCAGTCGCCCGACTGGAGCGACCCGGTGGCAGTCGCCGCCCAGGTCGGGCGCGCCTGGATGCTGGGCGACCGCTGGCAGATACAGGCCAGCCTGCTCTACTACGGCTACCCGACCGACCGCTCCACCCGTACCTTCAACCGCCAGGAAGCCAGCCTGGCCTGGTCCTACCGCGACGTACTGACGTTTGCGATATCCACCTTCAACTTCCCGCGCGCGGACCAGTCGCCGTGGAATGCGGCATTCGACATCACCGCCAACATCCCGCTGCGCAACGATTTTAGCCTGTTGCTGGGCGCCGGCTCCTCGCGCTTTCCGGCCATGGCTTACGGCGCGGCGCACTCCGGCCGCTATCAGTACGGTCAATTGGGCCTGAAGTGGAGCCGCCTCGGATGGACGTTGAAAGCCGAGCGCATCCTGACCAGCAGCAATACCCCACGCATGCAGGGCGGCCCCGGCGAAACGCCATGGCTGGGCACGGTGTCCAGAGCGTTCTGATCCTTACGCAACCTTTTGCCCGCCTACGCGCACTAACGTGCGTTACCCGCCATGCCTGCCTTGATGAATGACACCGACACCCTGGGCGATGCCACCGACCGCATGCTGTTGCGCCGCATGGCTGCGGGCGATCGCGACGCGTTGGCCAGCATGTACCACAGCTACCACGGCCGGCTGTGCCGGTTCCTGTCGCGGCTGACCCGCCGCCCGGACATCATTGAAGAAGCCATCAATGATTGCTTCTGGATCGCCTGGCAGAAAGCCGGCGACTTCCGCGGCGACTCGCAGGTGTCCACCTGGATCATGGGCATCGCCTACCGCTGCGGGCTCAAATGCCTGCGCCAGCATGACGGCGAAGCCATCGACGACACCGCGGTGGTGGAGGACCACGCCCCCAGCGCCGACGACAACGACGACCGCGAACTGCGCGACTGGCTGGACAAGGGCATGGAACGGTTGTCGCCAGACCAGCGCCTGGTGGTCGAACTGGTCTACGGCGTCGGCCACAAGCTCGAAGAAGTGGCCGACATCATGCAGTGCCCGGTGGGCACCATCAAAGCCCGGCTGTTCCACGCCCGGGTCAAATTACGCAATGTGCTGCCCGGCCTGGCCGGCAGCGCCCCTTACACGGAGACCATGCAATGAAGACGTTTTTCATCGCGCCTGGCAAGGAATGCTCGCACGCCTGGGAATTGATGCCGGCGGTGCTGCTGGACAGTGCTACCGAGGAAGAAAATACCTGGCTGATTGCGCACGTGGCCAAGTGCGCCTCGTGTAGCGCCGAATTCGCCCAGCAGAACCGCCTGCGCCAAGCATTGGCGCTGCCGTCTGCCGTCAAGCTGGACCCGAACGCCGGGCTGCAACGCCTGCTCGGCCGCCTGGATGCACCGGAGCAGCACACCGCACCTGCGCGTGTGCCGGCAGCCCGCCGCTCCGGCAGCTGGACGGTGCGTGCGCTGGCCGCAGCAGCGCTGGTGCAGGCCATCGGGCTGGGCGTCATGGGCGTCAAGCTGGCCTCGCCCGCGCCGTCGCACGACTACCGCACGCTCAGCAGCGCCACCGCCCTGCCGGTGCCGCAAGGCGCCATCCGCGTGGTGCCGGACGCGAAGATGACCGTGGCCGACTGGGACCGGCTGCTGCATGCGCAGCAGTTGCAGGTGGTTGGTGGCCCGAACGACATGGGCGCCTACACCGTGGTGCCTGCCGCACCGCAGCCGCCCCTCCAACCGCAGCAGACCGTGCAGCAACTACGCGCCAACCCGGACATCAGGCTGGCTGAGATCGTCTCGGCGCCATGAATCGTCTGCTCGCCATCGGCCTGATCGCCGCACTCGTTGGCCTAGGCGCGCACACAAGCGCACACGCTGCCGCAGTTCTCCAGGAGCCAGCAACGGACGGCGCCGGCTCCGCCACGCCGTCCGCAGATGCGCAGATGCCCGACAGCAGCCGCGACATCCTGCTGGCGGTGGCCAACCCGCTCGCTGCACCGCCAGCCCGCGCCGGATCCAGCCTGATCGGCTATGCATCCAGCTATTACGGTGCCGGCCAGAAGGCGGCCGCGCGCATGGACAGCATCAAGCAACGCTACAAACTGCGCGAAGTCTCGGCTTGGCCGATCACCTCGCTGGGTCTGTATTGCGCCGTGCTGCAACCCCCGCCTGGCGTGTCGCGCGATGAACTGGTCAGTGCACTCGCCGACGACGAAGGCGTGGAGCTGGTGCAGCCGGTGCAGGATTTCTCGGTGTTCTCGGCCGACGCGTCGGAACAGACCACTTCGCTATCCGGCTATAACGACCCGTACGTGGACATGCAACGCGGCTTCATCGACACCGATGCCGCCAGCGCGCAGACCGTCACCCAGGGGCGCGGCGTGGTGATCGCAGTCGTCGATACCGGCGTGGATACCAACCACCCGGATCTGAAGGCGCGCATCCGCGACGTGCACGATCTGGTCGATGACACACCGGTGACGACCAGCACCGATTCGCACGGCACCGAAGTGGCCGGCATCATTGCTGCCGGCAGCAACAATCACCAAGGCATCGTCGGCATGGCACCCAAGGCCATGTTGAGCGTCTACAAGGCGTGCTGGTACGCGCCCACGGTCGGCGCCACCGCACGCTGCAATACCTTCACCCTGGCCAAGGCGCTGGCGGCGATCAACAACAGCTCGGCGCGGGTGATCAATCTGAGCCTGGGCGGCCCCGCCGATCCGCTGCTGAGCAAGATGCTGGAGCAGTTGGTGCAACAGGGCCGCATCGTGGTGGCGGCAATGCCGCCGAACGGGCGTCTGGACGGATTTCCCGATGACGTGCCCGGCGTGCTGGTCGTGCGCAGCAGCAGCGCAACTCCGGCCATGCCGGGCGTGCTCAGCGCGCCCGGCAAGGACATCCTGACCACGCAGCCAAACGGCCGTTACGACTTCACCTCCGGCTCGTCGATGGCCACTGCGCATGTCAGCGGCATGGCCGCGCTGCTGTTGTCGCTGCAACCGTCGATGGATGCCAACGCATTGCGCGAACTCATGCAGCGCACCAGCAAGGTCTCCGACGGGCAGTTGCAGGTCAACGCCGGCGCCGCAGTGCAGGCGTTGGCGCCTCACGCCAAACATTCCAACTGACGGCACCGGCATGGCCAAGTGGATTCCCCTGTGGCTGCATCAACTCAGCTCGCCGCCCACGTTTTATCGCGTCGCCGGTAGCGTGCATCCGTGGGCGCTGGGGCTGGCGTTGCTGCTCGGCGCAGTGGCCGCATACGGCGGCCTGGTGCTGGCACCGCCGGACTATCAGCAACACGATGCCTATCGCATCATTTTCATCCACGTGCCCAGTGCCTGGATGAGTCTTTTCATCTACGCGGCGATGGGTGTTTCGGCATTCATTGCGCTGGTGTGGAGGATCAAGCTGGCCGAAGTGGTCACCATGGCCTCGGCACCAATCGGTGCGGCCTTTACCTTCATCACCCTGTGCACCGGCGCACTGTGGGGCAAGCCGATGTGGGGCACCTGGTGGACCTGGGATGCGCGGCTCACCTCCGAGTTGCTGCTGCTGTTTCTGTACCTGGGCGTGCTGGGTCTGTATTACGCCGTGGAGGACCGCCGCCAGGCGATGCGCGCCGCCGGCTTGCTGGCGCTGGTGGGCCTGGTGAATCTACCGATCGTGCATTACTCGGTGGTGTGGTGGAACACGTTGCACCAGGGTTCTACCGTACGCCTGCTCGGCCCCTCCAAAATGAGCGCAGACATGCTGTGGCCGCTGCTGACCATGATGCTGGCAACCAAGTGCTATTACGTGGCCAGCTTGTTCGGCCGCGTGCGCGTGGAATTGCTGGCGCTGGAGAGCGGCAAGGAGTGGGTCCGCCGCATCGTGTTGACGGAGCGCACCGCATGAGCACCGTTCTGGCGATGGGCGGCTACGGCCACTACGTGTGGACCGCTTACGCGTTGTTCGTGCTGGTGCTACTGGCCGATCTTGCAGCGCCGTGGCTGCGGCGTCGCCGCTTGCCGCGCGAACTGCACGGGCAGTTGCAGCGACAGGTACCGCGACGCGTGCGCGATCAACCCGCCCCTGTGCTGGAGCGGGACGCGCCATGAATGCCACGCGCAAACAACGTCTGTGGTTGGTGATCGGCGTCCTCGCCGCCGCCGCGCTGGCCGTTACGCTCATCGTGTTCGCGTTGCAGCGGAACATGAGCTACCTGTTCACTCCCAGCCAGGTGCACGCTGGCGAAGCAACCGGCTATCAGCAGTTTCGGCTCGGCGGCATGGTCAAGGCCGGCTCGATCCAGCGCGCCGCCGATTCGCTGAAAGTCAGCTTCACCGTCATCGATAAAAACGCTGCGACCCAGGTGGAGTACACCGGCATTCTTCCGGACCTGTTTCGCGACAACCAATCGGTGATCGCCAACGGGCGCATGCAGGGCGGGCGCTTTGTCGCCAACGAAGTGCTGGCCAAGCACGATGAAACCTACATGCCGAAAGAGTTGAAGGATGCGATGGCCGAGGGCCACGTTGGAAAACCAATCCCCGCCAGCGCCGCACCGCTAGCCACGCCGCGTTGATGCGCTTCTGGTTGGTGCCACGTCCGTCGATGATTTCCCTCCATTCCACCCTGCGATTCGCCCATGACGCCTGAACTCGGCCAGATCGCACTGATCCTGGCGCTATTGTTATCGCTTGCCCAGGGCGTGCTGCCGTTGATCGGCGCGTGGCGCGGCAATACCGCGTTGATGGGCATTGCGCGGCCTGCGGCGGTGGGCCAGGCGGTATTCGTGTGGATGGCGTTCGGCTTGCTCGCCTGGTCGTTGTTGTCGCTGGATTTTTCGGTTGGCTACGTCGCCGCCAACGCCAACATCGCCCTACCCTGGTACTACCGCTTCGCTGCGGTGTGGGGCGCGCACGAAGGCTCGTTGCTGTTGTGGATCGCCATCCTCGCCACCTGGACGGTGTTGCTGGCCGCCCTCAGCCGGCATCTGCCGCAGCATTTCGCCGCCCGTGTGCTGGCGGTGCTGGGGCTGATCTCGGTGGGCTTTCTGGCCTTCATCCTGCTGACCTCCAATCCATTCGGGCGGCTGTCGCCGATTCCGCTGGATGGCAACGAACTCAATCCGGTGCTGCAGGATCCGGGCATGACCTTCCACCCGCCGGTGCTGTACACCGGCTATGTCGGCTTTTCGGTGGCGTTCGCGTTCGCAGTGGCGGCATTGCTCGGTGGCGAACTGGAACAGGCCTGGGTGCGCTGGGCGCGGCCGTGGACCAATGTGGCATGGGCTTGCCTCACCGCCGGCATCGTCGCCGGTAGCTGGTGGGCGTATGCGGAACTGGGCTGGGGCGGCTGGTGGTTCTGGGATCCGGTGGAAAACGCCAGCTTCATGCCCTGGCTGGTCGGCACCGCCTTGCTCCACACCCAGGCAGTGACCGAAAAACGCGGTAGCCTGCGCGCGTGGACCATCCTGCTGTCGATCCTGGCGTTTTCGCTGTCGCTGCTGGGCACGTTCCTGGTGCGCTCGGGCGTGCTGACCTCGGTGCATGCCTTCGCTGCCGATCCGCGTCGCGGCTTGTACATCCTCATTTTTCTGGTCGCGGTGGTCGGCGGCTCGTTGCTGTTGTATGCGCTACGCGCGCCCAAGATTGCCAGCGGCAAACCGTTCGCTGCCGCCTCGCGCGAAACCGGCATCCTCATCGGCAACCTGCTGCTCACCGTGGCTGCCGCCATGGTGTTGCTCGGTACCTTGTTCCCGCTGATTGCCGATGCGTTCGGCCTGGGCAAGGTGTCGGTCGGGCCGCCCTACTTCGGCCTGCTGTTTCCCTTATTGATGTTGCCGGTGGTGCTGTTGCTGCCGTTCGGCCCGTACCTGCGCTGGGGCAAGGCCGAAGCCGCACCGTTGAAGGCACTCGGCACGCGCGCCGGTATCGCCGCGATCGCCTGCGCGTTGGTCGGCAGCGTGGTTGCCGATGGCCAGGCCAAGGCGATTGCTGGCATCGGTGTCGCCGCATGGGTGGCCGCCGGCACCGCGTTGTACGTGGTCAAACGCTGGCGAGACATGCCGCGTGGCCGGCGCTTTCCGGCTGAAATGGCCGGCATGCTGATCGCGCATGCGGGCGTTGCAGTGTTCGTTGCCGGCGTGTTGGTGTCCGAAAGCCTGTCGGTGGAACGCGATGTGCGGTTGTCGCCCGGCGAGAGCGCGCAGATTGCCGGCTACCGCTTCCGCTTCGACGGCGTGCAGTTGGTGGATGGGCCGAACTGGAAGGCCGAACAAGGCGGCGTGCAGGTCAGCCGCGACGGCCAGGTGGTCGCGCAATTGCATCCGCAAAAACGCCTGTACAGCAGCGAGCGCATTCAGACCGAATCGGCGATCGATCCCGGCGTCACCCGCGACCTGTATGTGGCACTCGGCGAGCCGCTGGATGATCAGCACATCGAAAACGACTGGACACTGCGGTTGTACTACAAACCCTTCATTCGCTGGATCTGGGCCGGCGGCCTGCTGATGATGCTGGGTGGTTTTGTCAGCGCCTGCGCACGTCGATTTCGTACGCCGGCGACCGCAATCACATCGGCCGCATCTGCAGCACATCCGGCTGTCGTCATCGCACAGGAATCGCTCCCGTGAATCGTCTACTGCCCTTGCTGGGCTTCCTGTTGCTGGCAGCACTGTTCGGCTTCGGCATCTTGTGGACGATGCAGCACAATCCGCGCGATGTGCCTTCGCCGTTGATAGGCAAACCGGCACCAGCGTTCTCGTTACCGCGACTGGATCAACCCGAACAACGCGTCAGCCGTGATCAATTGCTGGGCAAGCCGTACGTGCTCAATGTGTTCGGCAGCTGGTGCGCCGAATGCGTGCACGAACACCCGGTGCTGATGGCGCAGGCCATCCGGTTGGGCGTGCCGCTGATCGGCTACAACTACAAGGATGTGCCCGCCGATGCCACCGCCTGGCTCGCGCGACTCGGCAACCCGTATGCGCTGATAATCGCCGATGAAGCCGGCCAGACCGCCATCGACTTCGGCGTCTACGGCGCGCCGGAAACATTTCTGATCGATGCGCAGGGCATCATCCGCTACAAGCACATCGGCGTGCTGACCCCGGATGCCATCAACGATGAGTTGCTGCCGGCCATTGCCGCGCTGCCCAAGGGAACGCCGTGATGGCGTCGGCGCGTCACACACTGCTGTTGCATTGGCGCACAGAAGGCCGGCGTGTGCGCCTGCTGCTGGTGTTGCTGCTTGGTGTGCTGCTGGCGCCCTCGCTGGCGGCGCAGGCGGTGGACCCGCTACCGTTCAAGAACCGCAGCGAGGAGGCGCGCTATCAGCATTTGACCGCGCAATTGCGTTGCCTGGTGTGCCAGAACGAAAACCTGGCCGATTCCAATGCCAGCCTTGCGCGCGACCTGCGGCATCAGGTGTTCGCGCAACTGCAGGCCGGCAAGAGCGATGCGCAGATCAAGCAGTACATGGTGGAGCGCTATTCGGATTTCGTGCTGTACGACCCACCGGTCAAGCGCGGCACCTGGCTGCTGTGGTTCGGGCCGGCGCTGATGTTGGTTGCCGGTGCGGGCGTGGTGATCCACACCGTGCGCAAACGCGCGCGCGCCGGGACACCGGTGGCGCCGCAGGCTGAGGAAGAGTGGTGATGATGGGTTTTTATGTCGCAAGCGCAGCCCTGGTGGTGGTGGCGTTGCTGCTGTTGTTGGTGCCACTGCTGCGCCACCCCACCGGCAATACAAACGCGCGCTACAGCTTGTCGATTTTATTGGTGCTCGCCCTGCCGTTAGCCACTGCCGGTTTATATCGGCTGGTGGGCGCGCCGGAGGCGATGGCCACGCGTGTGTATGCGTCACAGCCGCCGCAAGCCGAGGCGACAGCACCAGCTACCGCGCAGGCGCAGGCTGCAAGCACCGCTGCCGCCCCCCAGGAACAGGCGCTGGAACGCTGGATGCAGCAGGCCAAAACGGACGAGCAGAACGACCGCCCAGCCGACGCGCGTGAGGCCTATGCGCAGGCGCTCAAGATCGCGCCCGACATCAGCGCCGCCATTGTCGGCTGGGTGGCAGCAGATATGGCCACGCATAGCGACTTCGCCATTGATGCAGCCTCGCGCACACGATTGCAACAGGTGATTGCACGCGAGCCGGACAATCAGCGCGGCCTATGGTTGCTCGGCATCAGTGATTTTCAGCAGCAGGACTTTGCCGCGGCCACCGCACATTGGCGCCATCTGCATGGCTTGCTGGAAACTGGCTCGCCGATGCAGAAAGCGGTGGCAGACAAGATCGCGGTGGCCGAATCGATGGCCAGTGCGCGGCAGTCCGAGCGTGGCGCGCGCTGAGGCAGGCGGCTGCTGGGTGGCTGGCCCTGATGCGCGATGGCTGCCACGCGAGGCGATTAAACAGCGCACGTATTAGGCGAGTAACAGGCTCCATGCGATGTCCATGCCCAGCTGACGACACTCGCTAAGTTGTGCTACTCACTCTCAGACCGACGGCCCCAGCACTTCGTGCAGCTTTCCGCTGAACTCGCCCAGGGTGAATGGCTTGGCGATCATACTCATACCTTCGCCGAGAAACTCGCCACGGTCGCGCGCCGTTTCCGCGTAGCCGGTCATGAAGATCACCGGCAAATCGCGCCGCGACTGCCGCGCGATCTCGGCCAACTGGCGCCCGTTGAGGCCCGGTAAGCCGACATCGGTGACCAACAGATCGATCTGTCGTGGCGAGGCCAGAATCGGCAGCGCCGCGTCCGCATCGGCCACCACGTCGGCCTGGTAACCCAGTTCGCTGAGCAATTCGGTGACCAGCAACCGTACCTGTTCGTCGTCTTCCACCACCAGCACTTGCTGGCCCTGCCCGGCCAAAACTGCATCGCTCTGCGTGGGCGGCAACACGCTTTGCACGGAAATCCCGGCGGGCAGATACAGGCTGACCGTGGTGCCCGCGCCTTGCTGCGATTCCACCCACACCTGGCCGTTGGACTGCTGCATGAAGCCGTAGATCATCGACATGCCCAGGCCGGTGCCCTGGCCGGTCGGCTTGGTGGTGTAGAACGGCTCGAATACGCGTTCCCGCACATCCGCCGGCATGCCGGTTCCGGTATCGGCCACCGACACCACCACGTAGTTGCCAGGCGCTAACGCGATGCCACGACCGAGTTCCAGCGGCTGATCGTCCACCTGCAGGTGGCGCGTCGCGATGCGCAGCTGCCCACCATCGGGCATGGCATCGCGCGCGTTGATGGCCAGGTTGAGTAGCGCGCTTTCCAGCTGATTTTCGTCGACGTACGCCTGCGGCAGATCTGCTTGCAGATCGGTTTCCAGGCGCACCGACTCGCCCAGCGTGCGCGTCAACAACTCCTGCAGCGACACCACCAGATCGTTCAATTGCAGATGCCGCGCTTGCAGCGATTGCCGACGCGAAAACGCCAGCAGCCGCTGGGTGAGCGCGGCCGCGCGCAAGGCCGACGCCGAGGCCACATCCAGAAAGCGGCCCAGCCCTTCGGTGCGCCCCTGGTCGATGCGCAGCCGCGCCAGATCCAGCGCAGACAAAATGCCGGTGAGCATGTTGTTGAAATCGTGCGCGATGCCGCCGGTGAGCTGGCCCACCGCTTCCATCTTCTGCGCCTGGCGCAATGCTGCTTCGCTGGATTCGCGCGCCAGCATCTGTTGCTGCAGTTCAGCGGTGCGTTCGACCACCTTGGCTTCCAGCACGCTGGCCTGCTGCTGCATCGATTCCAGCGCCAGCGCGCGCGCGGTCACATCGGTGGCGAACACATGGAAACCATCCACCTGGCCATCCGCATCGAAGCGCGGCATGTAGCGGATTTCTGCCTCGCGGCGGCGCCCATCGGCATGCGGCCAGCTGGTCTCGATGGTCAATGTCTGCCCCGCCAAGGCCGCCTCGATCCAGGCGTGGCGCTCTTCGACCATCGCAGGCCCCACCACGTCCGCCAGCGGCTTCCCGATCACATTGGCAGGCGGCACGCCGATCCAGTCTTCGTAAGAACGATTGGCGAAGCGGTACACCAGGTTCTTATCGATAAAGGCAATCAGCACCGGCAGCGCATCGGTCACGCGGCGCAGTTCGGCTTCGCTCTGCGCAAGGGCCGCACGGCTCTCGGCCAACTGCGCCATCTGGTCGCGGATCACGAACTGCTTCTGCCGCGAGCGCAACGCAGTGGAGATGGCGCTCAGCAACGAGGCCGAACTGAGTGGCCGTTCCAGCTCGATGACATTGGTCATCTCCGCCGGTAAACGCATATTTCGCTGGTTATGCGCACCACGCGGCGTGCGCAATAACACGAACGGAATGTCCGACCACGCCTGCTGGTCCTGCAGAATGTGCGACAGCGCATGCAAGTCGCCGCTGATCGCTTCGTCGGTCAGCACCACCACGCCGGAGGCGTCGTGCAGATCGCCCGCCAGCGCGGCCAGCGTGGCGTAGACGCGACGCGTCAGCCCACGTTCGCCGACGATGCCGGCAATGCTTTCGGCATCGCGGCCGAACGGCGCGATGATGTGGACGATGGAGCCGTCCGGGTCACAGATAGTCAAGGGGACGATCCAGCAATGGCTCTTCGTCTCCAACGAACTGCGGCGTCCCGGTCAACACACCGTGGAATTTCTCCAGCGGCTGGCTCAGCTGCAGACCATTGCTCCCGACGCGCAATTCACGGATCGCATCTTCATGCGCACCGCTGCGATTCTTGATCACCGACAACGCCTTGCGAATGCGTCCCTTCGCCTCGAAAAAGCGCAGCAGGATGACGGTGTCGGCCATGTAGGACACATTGAGACTGCTGCTGGTCGCCATGCTGCCCACCAAACCCTGCTGCGGATTGATCAGGAACGTGGTCACGCCGCTTTGGTTGAGATACGACAACAGCTCGTGCATTTGCAGCATCAGCTGCTTTTCCTGCGGCATCGACGACAGATACCCGTTGAGGCTGTCGATCACCAGAATGCGACAGCCGCGCTCTTCCACGCTGTCACGCACCGTCCAGGCGAACTCGCCCGGAGTGAGTTCGGCCGGGTCCATCTGGTGCAATTCCAGCAGTCCCAAATCCAGATACTTGCGCAGATCCATGCCCAGGCCTTCGGCACGCTTCAACAAGGTCCCGGTGCGCTCATCGAACTCAAGCACGCAGCAATGCTCGCCGCGCTCACACGCCGCCACCAAGTACTGCAACGCCAGGTTGGTCTTGCCAGCCCCGGCAGGCCCGGTCAGCAAGGTACTGGTGCCGCGCAACGGGCCGCCATGCAGCAATGCATCGATACGCTTGACACCACTCGGCACTGGCTCGCCGACGAACGGGGTATGGTGATCGGAGGCGATCAGACGCGGATAGATACGCATGCCGCCGGTGACGATGGTCAGATCGTGATACCCGGCGATGAAATCCACGCCACGCAATTTCTGCACCTGCATGCGCCGCCGCGCTGCGCCGAAATCCAGCGTCATGCGCTCCAGCGAAATCACCCCGTGGCACAAGCTATGCAGATGCGCATCGCGCTCACCATTCTCGCCGGTGAGATCGTCCACCAGAAACACCGTGATGTTGCGCGGCGCGAAATACTGCTTGAGCGCCAGCACCTGGCGGCGGTAGCGCAGCGAATCCTGCGCCAGCAGGCGCAACTCGGACAGCGAATCGAACACCACTCGCGTTGGCTTGACCCGGTCCACTTCGGCCTGGATGAGCTTGATGGTGCCATCCAGCTCCATTTCCCACGGATGCAGGATGGATTGTTGCCGCCCATCGCCCAGAAACGCCTCTGCCGATGCCAGTTCGAAGATGCCCAACGCATCCAGCGACCAGTTGTGCGAGGCAGCCACCTCGGTGAGCTCGTCGATGGTTTCAGACAAGGTCACATACAGGCAACTCTCGCCCTTGGCCGCACCATCCAGCAGGAACTGCAGTGCGAGCGTTGTCTTGCCGGAGCCAGGTTGGCCTTCGAGCAGGTACAAACGATTGGGCGGCAGACCACCACGCAAAATGGTGTCGAGCCCGGTGCTGCCAGTAGTGATGCGGTTTGCGCTCATCGGCTTCACGTTCTTCATAGACCTGAATTTATCACGCAGGCGTTACGAGTCAGTACGCGCGCGACTGAATTCATCAGCTTGCCGCGCTTGACGCGGCGCTGCAATCGCTGACGTGACCTTCGTCGCAAGACGGCGCCGACATGGCTTCTTGGATCTTTCTTCTGCTATCGAATGGACGGACAAACGACTTCGTTACAGCAACTTTCGTTATCCCACGCCTCCATCACGCAACCGCGCCTACCGTGACCGGAGAAGCACACCGCAACTGTTGCGATTAATCGAGGACCGCAGTGACTGACGCATCACCCAACGCACGCATCCTGTTGGTCGAAGACGACGACGCAATCCGCGAAATGGCTGCAGATATTCTTGGCGACGAGGGCTACCACGTGGTGGCGTCCGCCGACGCCGAACAAGCGCTGACGCAACTCACTAAAGCATGTCCGTTCGATCTGCTGCTGTCCGACATCTGCCTGCCTGGCATGAACGGACGCGACCTTGCCGATAAAGCACGCATCATTTGCCCCGCGCTGCCCATTGTGTTCATGACCGGCTATGCGGGCGAAATCGCCAAGCGCGCTGACTTCCTCGATGCCGGCATGCGTCTTTTGACCAAGCCATTTTCGTTGCGCGATCTGCTGGGCATCGTCCAAACGGCACTGTAAGCAAACACAACCGCACCTAAAAGCTGGCATCTGTTGCGCCAGCTTTTAGGCGATCGCGTGACGCACGTTGTCAGGCTGCATGTTGTTACTCGTAGCTAACGCGACTCGCAAAGCTTACTGCACGCGCCGCTCCAGCAATTGCGCCATCCGTCGCTCCAGCTCGATTGCCTGGAAGGGCTTGGTCAACACCTCCATGCCCTCATCCAGCTGCCCTGCGCCCACCGCAGCCGTGGCGGCATAGCCGGTGACAAAAAGCACCGGCAGTGCCGGCCGCGACTGCCGCCCAGCATCGGCAACCTGGCGCCCGTTGAGGCCGCCGGTCAGGCCGACGTCCGTCACCAACACATCGATGTGCTCGTGCGAGCGCAAACGCTCTATCGCCGCATTGCCCTCGGCGGTTTCGATCACGCGGTAGCCGGCTTCGGTGAGCACCTCGGAGATCAAAACGCGGATCGCGGTTTCGTCTTCCACCAGCAACACGGTGTAACTCTGCGAAGCGTTGCGCTGCAGCGGCCGGTTCGAAGGCGTTACGTCATCCTGCGGCAATACGCCGGTGAAACGCGGCAGATACAAGGCCATGGTTGTGCCCACGCCCACTTCCGAATCGATGCGCACGTGCCCGCCGGATTGGCGGGTGAATCCATAGATCATCGACAGGCCCAACCCGGTGCCCTGGCCGATCGGTTTGGTAGTGAAAAAAGGTTCGAACACCTTGGCCATCACCTCGGCGCTCATGCCGGTCCCGGTATCTTGCACGCTCAGGCACAGGTAATCGCCGGCAGGCAACTCCAGCTGCTGGGCGGCCGCGACATCCAGCGTGCGGTTATGCAGGCTGATGGTGAGCTCGCCGCCATCGGGCATGGCATCGCGCGCGTTGATGCACAGGTTGAGCAGCGCGTTTTCCAGCTGCGGCGCGTCCACCAACACCTGCCACGCTTCGTCAGCCGGACGCAGCTGCAAGGCGATCGAAGGGCCCAGCGTGCGCGCGATGATGTCGTGCATGTCGCGCACCAGCGCCTCCACGTCCACCGCGGTCGGCGCCAGCGTTTGTCTGCGCGAAAACGCCAGCAGCCGCTGCGTCAACGCGGTGGCACGCGCCGCGCTGGATTGCGCCATCTCCACATAGCTGTCCAGGCGGTCGTACTTGCCCTGCTCGATGCGCGTCTGCAGCAGTTCCAGGCCAACGCTGATGGCGGTGAGCAGATTATTGAAATCGTGCGCCAGCCCGCCGGTCAGCTGCCCCACCGCTTCCATTTTCTGGCTCTGACGCAGCTTTTCTTCGGCCAGCAACAACGCCGCGCTACGTTCGCGCACGCGCTCTTCCAGCGTTTCGGTGAGCTGGCGCAGCTGCTCTTCGGCGACGCGCTTGTCGGTGATATCGGCCGAGGTACCGAACCACTCGGCAATCCGCTCTTGCTCATCCAGCAGCGGAATCGCGCGCATCAAGGTCCAGCCCACGCGTCCATCAGCGCCGAGCACGCGGTATTCCACATCCACGCCGGACCTGTTGGCAGTCGTCTGCGCCAGCACGTCTGCCAACCGCGCGCGGTCGTCCGGGTGCACCATCTCCTGCCAGTGTGGCGTAGCCGAAACCGCCTCACTCAACACACCATCGCCCACCAGTTGGCGCAGCTGGCGCCAATCTGCGCTGGCGGAAAAAATCGACTGCGAGGAGGCGCGTACCAATGCATCCAGGCGCCGTTCGCTCTTTTGCAAGGCTTCGCTCGCCAGCCGCTCGGCGGTACGGTCGCGCAGCACCTTGACGAACCCGATCGCCTCACCGGTTTCTTCGCGCAGTACCATCAACGAGCCGTTGGCCCAGAACCGCTCGCCGGATTTGCGCACGTGCCAACGCTCGTCCATGCCGCTGCCGCTTTCCAGCGCCGCCGCAGCTTCGATCAGCATCTGGCGGCGCTCGACATCTTCCGGAGTGAACGTGCGCTGCAACGATTGGCCGAGCATTTCGGCCTCGCTCCAGCCCAGAATGCGCCGCGCGCCTTCATTCCAGGACGTCACCCGCCCGTGCATGTCGGTGGCGATGATGGCGTAATCCATCACGCTGTCCAGGATCTGCCGGTTACGCACCTCGGCCTCGCGCACCGCGCGTTCCAGGCTGATGCGATCGGTGATGTCCAGGCCCTGCACGAAGATGCCGGAGATGGTGCCATCGGCGCCGGCGATCGGCTGATAAACCAGATCCAGCAGGCGCCGTTCGCTGGGGCCGCCCGGCACGGCTTGCACGTTGTACGGCAGTGCATTGGCCGCAAACGCACGCCCAGACCGATACACCTCATCCAGACGAAGCAAATGCCCCTGCTCCGCTGCATCGGGCAGTGCCTCGGCCAGCGGCCGCCCGATCACATCGCGATGGCCGATCAGCCGTGAATAGCACGGGTTGGCGAACTCCACCCGATGCTGCGGCCCGCTCAAAAAGGCCATGAACATCGGCGCCTGCTCAAACAGCCGAATCAAGCGCTCGTGTTCGTCGGCCAGCCGCGCTTGCGCCAGCTTGCGTGCAGTGACTTCGTTGGTCACGCAGAACGCGCCGCCCACCTGGCCATCGTCCAGATAGATCGGCGAGAACGAGAACGTCCACCAGGTCTGCTCCGGCACGCCGTAGCGGTTCATGCCGATCGGCAGTTCCTCGAAGCGCGAGGCCTGGCCTGCGAACGCTGCCTCGATCGGCGCACGCACGGCCTCCCACGCATCGGCCCAAAATTCACGCAGCGGCGCGCCCAGCGCCTGCGCATGGCGCGGGCCCAGGATCGGCGCATAGGCATCGTTGTAGAAAAAGGTCAACGCATCGCCCCACACCACATACATGCTCTCGGGCGAACCCAGCATCAGCTCGATCGCATTGCGCAGCGGAGATGGCCACTGTGCGGTGGGTCCCAGCGGGCTCACCGCCCAGTTGCGGTCGCGCACCGCCTGCGCCATGACGCTGTCACCGTGCGGAAACCTCGTATTCATAGGGTGCTTGCCTGCACTGCGTCTGCGCGCAGGCAACCGCTCCGGCAGGCGCCGCGCATGACTGCGGCGTCGCCTGCTATGCGCTTATGCATTGCCCATCCGTACATCGTTTCCAACCGTTGAAGCCGAGGTAGCCAGCTTGCGCATCACTTGTCGGCGAGACGGAGTGCGCACGCGGTCGCCCATCATCTGGCCTATGACAGTTGGCGTCCAGCCACCTCGGGCGCAGTGACTGAACAAGTAGCTTCCCCTGCCGTGTTTGCGACACCGTGCAGCGTGCGCAACGGCCAACGCAGTTTTTGGCCTGCACGCATTTGAGCGTGCCCGGTTGCGCGCCGCTCAACAGCGCAATTTCGCTTCAGCAGCCAAGCGGCCAGGCATTTGCGCTTGGCCAAGGGGCACCTAAGGATGGTCTGATCAACGCGACCGGAAAACGAAGCAACCGCATCCGCCGCGCTGAGGGCGCTCAAATCGCCGATTTTTTGCCGGTTTCGGCACGTTTGCGGGGTGTTGCCTGGATTACAGGCACAGCTTCCCCGCAGCAGGCATTAACGCTTTGCGCGTCAGCCACAGATTCGATAGTGCAAACAGCGTCAGCACCTGTGCGGTGTTCTTCGCCAAACCGCGATAGCGCACCTTGACGTAACCAAACTGACGCTTGATCACCCGAAACGGGTGTTCCACCTTCGCACGCAGGCTGGCTTTGGTGTGCTCCCAGCGCTTGGCCAACTTCAGTTCGCGCTTATTCTTGATCTGCTTCAGCTTCGAGGGCTTCTCCGCGATCAGGTAGCGCAGCGTGCGCTTGCCCTTCATCTCATCGCGCTTGTCCAGCCCGGTGTAGCCGCTGTCGCCGCTCACAGTGTCTTCCTTGCCGTGCAGCAGCTTGTGCGCCTGCGTGATGTCCGCTGCGTTGGCCGCCGTGCATTCCACGTGGTGCACCAGGCCCGACTCATCGTCCACCCCGATGTGCGCCTTCATCCCGAAGAAGTACTGGTTGCCCTTCTTGGTCTGGTGCATGTCCGGATCGCGCTCGCCATCCTTGTTCTTGGTCGAACTTGGCGCCGCAATGATCGTGGCATCCACGATCGTCCCGCCCCGCAGACTCTGCCCTTTACGCGACAGGTGCGCGTTGACCCGGTTGAACAGCTTGCGCGCCAAATCATGCCGCTCCAGCAAATGCCGGAAGTTGAGAATCGTCGTTTCATCCGGCACCTCATCCAGCCCGCCGATCTTCGCAAAACGGCGCATCGACACCGTGTCGTACAGTGCTTCTTCCGCCGATGGATCGCTCAGTGCGTACCACTGCTGCAAAAAGTGGATGCGCAGCATCGTCTCCAGCCGATACGGCTGTCGCCCCGGCTGCCCCGACTTCGGGTAGTGCGGTTCGATCAGTGCCAGCAGATCCTTCCACGGCACGACCTGGTCCATCTCGGCCAAGAACACCTCACGCCGCGTCCGCTTGCGCTTGCCGTTGTACTCCGCATCGCCGAAGGTCAGTTGCATCGTCGTTGTCCCGTTGCGTCTGTGTGATTGTCGCAGGATCAAGGGGAGTTGTTCAGAGTTTCCCTAACGGCATACGCGCTGCAGGACACGTAAAATCGCTGGAGGCTCCAGGCAATACACGGTCGTACAGATGCTGGATCAGAATGAACTCATCCATCCGCACGCTGCGGTCGCGCCTGGTTATCTGGCCAACCACGCAGCGCGGGTCTTCAGCCGCCTGTTCGATGCCGAACTGCGGCCGCGCGGCGTTTCCGCTGGCACTGATCGGCCCGATCATGCTGCTGTCCTGGAAAGGCCCGATGTTGCAGCGTGACCTGGTCATCGCCTGGGCCGTGAAACAGCCGGCCATGTGGCGCTGCTCGACAAGTTAGAAGGCCTGAAGCTCATCAAGCGCACACCTACCCGCAGGATCTCCGCGCCGCGCTGGTGGCGCTCACCGCACGCGGGCGCAAGATTGCCGAAGTCGGCAGCCGTGCTTTGTCGGGCATGAATGCAGTGGCGTTGGAAGGCTTTTCCGAAGACAAAGTGCGGCAGACCGTCGTGCTCATGCACCGGCTCATCGCTAACTTGAAGTGTTGTGGTCAGGACGTGTAATACCGCTCTGATATTTCATCCCACGGGTGACAACAATGCCGCGTCGGCTCCTCGTCACCGGCGTCAGCATTGCCGGCAATATCGCCTGGCCCCTCATCCATCATGGCGTCACCGCCTCGGCATCCACCTGCTGCATGGCGCGCTCAAACGCGCCAGCCAGCCAAGCGAGCAGCACATTGCAATCACGTGGGTGACGCCCGCGATCTAGGCGCCGGATCTTTCGCACTATCGGTAAGCGCTGTGACAGCACTGATGACCCGCGCACGGCAGCGCCACGGACGCAAGCGCCATGGGTTATTTCGCAACGTAATAGCCAGCCCCACCAGCACCTGAATCAGCAGGCGCAATGGCTTCAGTTCCAAAGCAAGAGGTCGCTAACGAACGAGTCGAGACACAACAGAAGCAGCGGCAGTTGCGCTGGCTCCTGCGGCGTCGCGTGCGCATTCGTCCCTGCTGTTGCTGGGCCTTCCCGCTCTTCCGTTAGTCGGATCCCGATCGAACCCCTATGCATTTCATCTCAAATTTGCGAATTGGACAGCGCCTGGCCCTCGGTTTTCTCGCGATCATCGTGTTGATGGTGATCCTGACCGTGGTCGGCATCCAACGCGTTCGCAGCATCGACCAGCAGCTCACTGCCATCAATGAAGTCAACAGCGTCAAGCAGCGCTACGCGATCAACTTTCGCGGCAGTGTCCACGACCGCGCCATCGCCCTGCGCGACGTCGTGCTGATGGACGACCTCACCAACCGGCACGCCGCAGAACAATTGATCGACAAGCTCGCTGCCGATTACGCACGCTCCGCGCAACCGCTCGACGACATGATCGCCAATTCAAGCGATGCGAAAGAAAAAGACATCCTCCAGCAGATCAAGGCCATCGAGCAGCGCACCATGCCACTGATCGCCCAGGTGCGGGGCTTCCGCGATGCCAGTGATAAGCCGCATGCAGAACAGCAGCTGCTGCAGGAAGCGCGCCCGGCCTTCATCGCCTGGCTGGCCAGCATAAACGCCTTCATCGACCTGCAGGAAACCAAGAACCGCGCCGCCGCCAAGCAAGCCGTCGCCACCGCCGGTGGCTTCGCGACGTTGATGGTTGCTTCCACCATCATCGCGCTGCTGCTGGGCGCCGCCATCGCTTTCCTGCTCACGCGCAGCGTGGTGTTGCCGCTGCGTCAGTCGCTGCGCCTGGCAGAGCGCATCAACGACGGCGACCTGCGCAGCCAAGATGCACCGACCAGTAACGACGAATCCGGACAACTGCTGCGCGCCATGCAACAAATGCAGCGACGCCTGCAGGAAGTGATCTCGGCGCAACGCAATATGGCCGCGCGCCACGACGTCGGCGAAATCAGCTACCGCACCGATGCACAACGTTTTCCCGGCGAATACGGCGACATGGTGCAAGACACCAACGCACTGGTGCATGCCCACGTGCAGACCCAGTTGCGCATGACCCAGGTCATGGGTAGTTACGCGGTTGGCGATCTCACCCAGGACATCGAACAGTATCCCGGCGAAAAAGCCGCCATCACTGCCACCATGCAACAGGTCAAGCGCAACCTGCAGGCCATCAACGCGCAGATCCAGGAACTCACGCAGGCCGCATGCGCAGGCAACTTCGCGCTCCGCGGCCAGCCGAAAAAATTTGAACACGACTTCCGCCTGATGGTGGAAAACCTCAACACCATGATGGCTACCTCCGACACCAACCTGGCCAAGTTCTCCGAGCTGCTGCGTTCAATCGCCGATGGCGACCTGACGGTGCGCATGTCCGGCAACTTCCAAGGCGTGTTTGCCTCGATGCGCGACGACGCCAACAGCACGGTGCACCGCCTCACCGACATTGTCACCCGCATCCAAACCACCACCAACAGCATCAGCTTCGCTGCAGAAGACATCGCCGGCGGCAATCAGGAACTGGCGCAACGTAGCGAACAACAGGCCGCTAGCCTCGAAGAAACTGCCGCCTCGATGGAGGAACTGACCTCCACGGTCAAGCAGAATGCCGAACACGCAACCCGCGCCAACCAGCTCGCTCGCGGCGCAGCCACCATTGCCTCGGAAGGGCGCGACGTGGTCGGCCAGGTGATCGAACAGATGTCCAGCATCGAAGCCTCGTCCAGGCGCATCGCCGACATCATCTCGGTCATCGACGGCATCGCCTTCCAGACCAATATCCTGGCCCTCAACGCCGCGGTCGAAGCCGCACGCGCGGGCGAACAAGGCCGCGGCTTCGCCGTGGTCGCCTCCGAAGTGCGAACCCTCTCGCACCGCTCCTCCGATGCAGCGAAAGAAATCAAGCGGCTCATCGACGACTCGGTACAACGCGTCGCCGACGGCTCTACCTTCGTACACAAGGCCGGCACCACCATGGGCGAGGTCGTCACCAGCGTCCAACACGTCACCGACATCATGGGCCACATCTCCGCCGCATCGCAGGAACAGGCCGGCGGCATCGAACAGGTCAACCACACCATCGCCCAGATGGAAGAAACCACGCAACACAACGTCCGTCTGGTGGAAGCAGCAAGCACCGCCGCGCGTGCGTTGGAAGCGCATTCTGCCCAGCTAACCGGCGCTGTGGAGGTGTTTAAAGTCAGGGCTACCGTGATCTAGAGCGCGCGCAGAATGGCTCATCCCGTGGCAAACCGTCTGTCGCTGCCACGGGGCGACTCGGCGGCTAGGAAGGACTAGCGGGCTCTACCCACAACCATGGACGGTTTTTTAAAATTGGAAAACTCACATCCTGTCTGGCGGTCGTTCGCCGCATCTTGGGTTGTGATGCCGCCCGAAGATTCGGAAAGATCAACTCTCACTACATCGGGTGTCTGGTCTCTCGGCGGTAGACGTGTCGTTTGAGCGAGCCGAGCAAGCCTTCGCAGATCACGCTCTGCCGCAGTGCCCACCGCGCTCATCAGCAGGCGCACTGATTGTTCTCTGCACAGTTCTGTTAGCCACGACAGCGAACTGACTTCCACACTCGAAGGGATTACGTTCCTGTTGCTGCCAGACCGCCATCTGAACTGTCCATCGTGGAGTCGTGGGACACTTGAGCCATCGTGGGACCCGCCGCCAACCATGCGAAACAATCAACGAAATGCTCTTGTGGTCCCATGGAAGCGATCCAGGATACTGGCGGGTCTGGCGGTCATTTCACTTGCAGGATGTGTAGCGGCCGCCCCCAAGGTCCATCCCCTCGAAGGCCCCGTGGGCCTGGGCAAAGTTGCGGCAGTCGACGGCCCCAAAGTGCGTCCCGACCGCATCATCGAAGACAGCCGTTGTCCCCCTGACGTGCAATGCATCGTGGAGGGCCGGTTGATCGTCAGGGCAACCGTGTTCGGCGGTGGCTGGTCAAAGCAGGTCGAGCTCACGCTAGGTATTCCGGTGCCTGTCGCTGATGGCATGTTGACACTTGTCGACGCTACACCCGTACCGATCAATCAGACCGCCGCAGGGTCGGCGGCGCGTTTCACGTTCAAGTTTCAGGGCGGCCGCTAGCAAAGCATCGGCTGCACGTCCTCCGGCTAGCGCGTACCTTCTTGTAATCCATGCGAATTCAAGAGTTCGTTGATTTGCCTTGTTACGCGTTACTGCGCACGGCAAAACTTAGTTGCCGGAACTCCCCGTCTACAGACCTGCAGGCCTGACGCGCGATCGCCAACGTCTTAGCGGTGTTGCGTTCAAAGCTCGCAAGGCCGCTGACAAGCATGCAGAGCGTTGGTTGGCGTCTTGCACCATCTCGATCACGGTCGTCGTAGACGCGACAAAGCACGGACCACCTACGAAAGTCATGCGAAAAATCATCTTTCTCTCGCAGCATGGCTACACAAGTCGGCGCGGCGGCGGCCCTCAAACGATGCCTTGATGTGGCATGCCCTTTGGCACACGGCGCCAGACGTAGCCTTAGCTAACCTCGGACATCCATCCATCAGCCCTGCTCTACATGCGCCGCACAACACACGTTACAGCTCAGCCCTCTGACCATCCGAATGCTCTGCATCCGTTGCTTCGGTTAGCACTGTTCCTTTCGATCCTTGCTCTGGCATATTTCCCGTGGCTAGCTTTCCCTTGGCGTATGCCGCTCGTTGGGCTCATCGGCTTAGTAGTGATTCGCTGGGAGACGCACTCATTTGCGGCAGCCGGTATCAGGCGCCATAGCGCAACACGGTCACTGATCTGGATTGTCGTTTTGACGGCAATCATCATCGGCCTCGTCACGCCAGTTCTGCAACCCCTCATCGACCAGCTGACCGGAACAAAGACCGATTACAGCGCCTATGGCGCGCTGCGAGGAAACATTAAGGCAAGTGTTCGGTTGATCGGATTGGCTTGGCTTAGTGCAGCACTGGGAGAAGAACTGGTGTTCAGGTGCTTCCTAATGCATCAACTTGAACGGCTACTTTCAACATTTCGAGGAGGTCAAATCACCTCCTCAATTGTTGGCGGTGCCATCTTCGGCTTGATGCATGCAGCGCAGGGGATCGCAGGCGTTCTGCTGACGGGAATCGTCGGCAGCATCTTTTGCTTTGCTTACCTCAGATCTGACCGCAATGCTTGGGCGCTGATCGTGGCTCACGGCCTGATAGATACCTGGGGTGTATTCACCCTATACAAGGGCTGGTATTGACCCGAAAGCTTGAAGAAGGCAAACGCAACTTCAATGCCGTGCACCTCACTATTGACCGGGGATGATTCCACAGCTGATCAGAAGGGAAATGCTTTTCTGCAACCGGAGGACAAGCGCTCTGCGCGGAAGGGACTAGCCAGTTGATCTGACATCATTGTTTACTCCGCGCGGCAGCTCCACTTCGTAAAGGCAGTAACCAAGCACGCCACATCTTTGAGCAAAAAAACACACCACTTCAATGTGCTGGTTTGGACCGATCATTGGCGGCGGCGCTGCTCGAAGTTTTGGAGATGCCGGTCAATGTCGCGATGAGCCATCACGCGGCTCCATCTCAGGCCTGACCCGCGAAACGCCGCGGGGATCGTCACGTTTGTCCGTGCTGACGATGAGATACAAGCCAGGCCCGCCTGCAAGGGCTTGCTCAACGTAAACTGCTGACTTGAAGCTCACCGCGTTCTGGTCACGCCGAACAATGTCCATACATCGCTGTTGCAGTCCAGCGTCACCAGATGATCTGGGTGAAGATCAGGCTATGCTCCTTTGCCGCTAGGCTGGTGTGCTGACAGCCACCGATGACCAAGTGGTTGCCTGGCTCAGCTGCCTTCGATCGCAACGTGCCGGCGTCGGGAAGCTCATCGCGATGCCATCCCCCGCTCAAGAGATAGAGCGTTCGGAATTGCATGCCCAAGGATGTGACGGCCTGGACTAGTCCAAGCTTCACTTTGCGCCGCATCGTGCTAGGCAATCTTCGCGACTAATGACGACGATTTCGGCCTAATGGCATTGCGAGCAGGCATAATGCAAACACCAAGCGAAAGGAGTTCTGCGTGCCGATATACATGGTTAGTTTCGAATGCAAGAACAACACAAAAGATTACACAAGTTTATTTTCAAAAATAAAAGAAATTGGACGCCCTTGGTCTAACGACATAGGCTCGACTTGGCTTATCGGCCATCTGGGAAATGCGAGCACCATACGCGACGTGTTAAGGCGGCACCTTGATCAGGAGGATCCCCTTCTGGTTGCTAAGCTGGCAAAGAAAGACGCTGCGTGGTCCGGCTTTTCAACGATGGGTGCCGAATGGCTGAAGCGACATCTCAGTTAGACAGCATCCCTCCAGCCTATGAGACCGCTGCGTTAGGCATAGGCGACAAGCGTGGTCATCTGGAGTCTGTGCTGTAAAGCGTCTGCCCCCGCACATTCTAAATTTAATATACCCAAAAGTGCATAGCACCATCGGGGAGGATCACTGTTGAGTTTTATAGCAACTCGGCACGTGGGCGATTACCTGCTCACAGCCCACATCACCCCGTCCGACGAAAATTTTTTACCAGAGCTCCTAATTTCGAGACCAGGCGGTATTACGCTGCACCGCTACTTGGTCCCGAGTGTCGCATTCCCCGATCGGGACGCAGCGTATGCCTACGCCAAGCAATGGATGATCATGTGCCATGTGTCGAGCACCGGCTTGGTAAGCTCAGCCTGACGATCACTTGGTTTCAGCCCTGGCGTTCCGCGTCTGTTAGCCCATGCCAGGACAGGATTTCCTCAGCTCGGCGACTGACAAACTGCGCGTCCTCGCTCGTCATCGCCTTGCTCACAATGGCAGCGACGATGTTGGCAAAAGCTTGCCAACGTGGTTTAGATCAGGAATGGAGGCCTGCAATGCGGGCACCGCAGTATCCAGGCGTTCGAGGTGAAGGCGCAGCTCGGCTCTGTCCCTAAAGCTCAAGTATCGGCAACGCTGTCGCACCGCTTGAGACGTATCTGACCTCCTCCCTATAACTTGGACCAGCCAGAACTAGAAGATTCGGCGACACTCAGGCCCAAGCAGGCCCGTCGCCATGAAGAAGTCCAAGTTCACCGAAGCGCAGATCGCGTTCGCCCTGAAGCAGGCCGAGACCGGCACCACGGTCGAGGCGATCTGCCGCAAGATGGGCATCAGCCAAGCCACGTTCTATGCGTGGCGCGAGAAGTTCGGCGGGCTCGGCATTGCCGAACTACGCCGGCTACGCCAGCTTGAGAATAGAACCGCAAGCTCAAGCAGCTGGTCGCCGATCTGAGCCTGCGACGTCCCCCCGCCCTGAGTAGCGGCCGCGTTTAGAGTCCGGGGTTGATGATATCGGTGTTTGCCAGATGTTGGGCATAAGCGGACGGCGTCATGCCGCCAATTGCGTTCTTGGGTCGGTCCTCGTTGTATTCGCGTCGCCAGCGTTCGATCTCATTGCGTGCATGCAGCAGCGTTGGGAACCAGTGTTCGTTGAGGCATTCGTCGCGCAGCCGGCCGTTGAACGATTCGACGTAGGCGTTCTGGTTTGGTTTGCCCGGCTGGATGAGCCGTAGCTGCACACCCCGGTCATGCGCCCAGGCAACCATCGCTTTGCCGCAAAACTCCTTGCCGTTGTCGGTGCGGATCACCTGCGGCAGGCCGCGACTGTGTGCCAACCGATCCAGCACGCGCGCAACGCCGTGCCCGGAGATCGCGCGTTCCACCTCGATGGCGACCGCTTCGTGCGTTGCGTCGTCCACGATCACCAGACACTTGATCACTCGGCCGTCGGCGGAGCGGTCGAACACGAAGTCCATCGACCACACCTGGTTGGCCTGCGCTGGCCGCAGCAGCGGCTGACGCTCGCCAACCGGTACCTTCTTGCGCTTGCGGTGCCGCACTTGTAGCTGCTGCTCGCGATACAACCGCTCCACGCGCTTGTAGTTCACCAGGCGTCCTTCCTGTCGCAGCTTGAGATAGATCATCCCCACGCCGTAGCGGCGATGGCGATGCGCCAACGCAAGAATGCGCTCGCGCAGTTCGCCATTGCGGTCTTGGCGTGGGCAATAGCGCAGCGCGCTGGCGCTCATGCCAATCGCCGCCAAGGCACGACGCTCGCTAGCACCACGCCCGATCCACTCGCGCACCAGCGCACGACGCGCCGGTGCGCTCACCACTTTTTTCGCAACGCATCCTTGATCAGGTCATTCTCGAACAACTGCTCGGCCAGCAACCTCTTTAGCCGCGCGTTCTCGGCCTCAAGGTCCTTGAGCCGCTTGGCGTCGGGCACGCTCATGCCGCCGAACTTGCTGCGCCACAGATAGTACGAGGCCTCACTGAAGCCATGCCGCCGGCATAAGTCCTTGATCGCTATGCCCGCTTCGGCTTCGCGCAGGAAGCCGATGATCTGCTCTTCGGAAAAACGCTTCTTCACGTCCAATCTCCTTGGGGTAGGGAATTGGACTCCAAACTGAGGTGCTACTCAAAATTGGGGGGACGTCGCCTGGACAAGGTCATTGCAGGACGTGCTGTCAAAAAAGTTCTAAGGCCCGCGCAGCGCAAGACGCGCGTCGGCCATCTGGTCGATCGGTATCGCGTTGGGGTTCGTCGAGCCTGCACGGTCGTCAAGCAGAGCCGGTCGGCGAGCGTTGGCGTTGAAGCGCCCTTCTCGCGCATGTCCTGAAACCATCGAGCCAGATCTGAGCGGGTGATGGCGTGGACCTTTGCCTTCGATCCCAAGAAGCTCACCAAGGATTCGACCGCCGTCTTTTTGATCGTGTAAGTCTTGGGCAGCGTTGAGCCCTTGAGGGTCGCCAGGTACGCGTCCCGAGCCTTTCCCAACGTCATCGTCTCAATGGCCGGCGCAGATGACTGCCGAGCCGGGGGTGGCCTGGTGCGACGCTCCGAATGCGTTGAAGGCCGCCACCGGGAGCCGCGACGCTTGGGCGGTTGCCCCACCCCGTGCTTCCAGTTCCATCAGCTGCCGATAAAGCCTCAGGTCCTTCGGGCTGTCGATCTGCCACTGCTGTGTCACCGTCCCATCAGGCTGGCGGGTGCGGTTGAGCGTCAGCTCCTGGAGGTTCTCGGCGCTCGTCAGTCGAGTAATAAGCAGGTCAGCGTCCGATTTGCTGAGCTTGGCCACGCGTTGATCCTTCAACTGTGCGAAGAGCCGAGCATAGCCGGCCCCGAGCACCACCGCACGTACATGCGCTTGCGCCAAGTCCTTCGTTTGCAAAGTGCGTTTGATAAGCCGGCAGCCCATCATGATTTGCAAGTCGACAGGCACACGTTGGACAAACGACCAACGACCGGTCGGAGAACGGCTCAGATGATGAGGGATGCGCATGCGAGTGTTTCCTCTGCATGCTTCCTGCCTCCAATCAAACCAAGTCAGATTTTTATGTTAAAAATCAATACCTTGGAAACAACTGGCGGAGAGAGTGGGATTCGAACCCACGGAAGGTTTGACCCTTCGCCGGTTTTCAAGACCGGTGCCTTAAACCGCTCGGCCATCTCTCCGATGCTGCTGCACGTGACCGCCGAAGGCTTCGGTTATCACGCTGGCGCCCGCATTACGCGGGTGACGCCCTATCGGTGACCGCACAGAGATCTTGTGCGCGTCCACTACTCCCAGGATTGCTCCCGGGCGCGCATTCTCGCATGCCCGGACGCGTTTTGCTTGGTTACGCCGCGCTACTTTTGGCCGGCGCAACGTTCTGCGCCGTCACGTGACCAGGCCGCCGCCTGGTGCGGGCCACCTGGACGCACCCGAGCACGCACGCAGCGCCCCAATGTTCGAAGCGCGCTCACTGCCGAGAAGCAAGCGACTGCCGATGACGCATCACCTGCTCTAATGGCTACCCGCAGTGCTCAGCCAGCTTCGGCAACAATCAAGCGCGGCGCCGTGCCGGCCGCACGCTTGAGCTTTTCGGCAAGTTCGGCGCAGTTGCCACCGCAATCCAGACGCGAGCGTTCGATTTCCTGCGGCAAGTGTTCGGCCAGGAAGTCGATGAACACCCGCACCGCCGGCAACAGGCCGCGGCGCGAGGCGAACACGGCGTGGCAGATACCTTGCGGCAACGACCAATGCGGCAGTACAACTTCCAGCTCGCCGCTGCGCACTGCTTCGGCACACACGGTTTCCGGCAGCATGGTGATGCCGAAGCCGTCGCGCGCCATCGATTGCAGCAGCGGAAAGTCGAAACCGGCCAGGCGCGGCTGCAGGTCGACGCGGCGCATTTCGCCGTTCGGGCCGTGCAATTCCCAGCGCTGATGCGCTTCGTCTTCGCTGGTGCTCATGGTGGTGTGGTTGGCCAGCTCGCTCGGGTCCTTGGGGCGCCCGGTGCGGTCCAGATATTTGGGGCTGGCGACCAGCAATTCCTGCACCTGGCCAAAGCTGCGCATCACCAGGCTGCCATCGTCGTCCAGGCGCGAACGCACGCGTAGCGCGATGTCATAACCCTCATTAATCACATCGACGCGGCGATTGCTGATGTTGAGCTGCAGCCGTACCTTGGGATATTTGGCCAGAAATTGCGGCAATAACTTGGGCAACTGAATCTGCGCGAGCGAGACGGGCACGCTCACACGTACAAGACCACGCGGCTCGGCGCTGAGACGATCCACCACCTCGCGCGCAGCCTGGGCCTCGGCCAGCATGGTCTGTGCGTGGCGGTGCACGCTGGTGCCGACGTCGGTGACCGCGAAGCGGCGCGTCGAGCGCTGCAACAGGCGCACACCCAAGTCGGTTTCGAGCTGGCTGATGCGCCGGCTCAAGCGCGACTTGGGGATGCCAAGCGCCCGTTCGGCGGCAGCAAAACCGCCGTGGTCGACCACCATCGCAAAGTAGTAAAGGTCATTCAGGTCGTGCATGGCAAATGAATCCATGGATAGAACGATAAGTGATATTTAAGCACATTTATCCCAACAGAGCAACGACCTAGTCTGCACACCTCCGCGGCGCTGCCGCTTGCCACAGGTCACTGCCATGAAG
Source organism: Xanthomonas vasicola pv. musacearum NCPPB 4379 (assembly GCF_000277895.2). Taxonomy (NCBI): domain Bacteria; kingdom Pseudomonadati; phylum Pseudomonadota; class Gammaproteobacteria; order Lysobacterales; family Lysobacteraceae; genus Xanthomonas; species Xanthomonas vasicola. The sequence goes on from NZ_CP034655.1 coordinate 2,909,400, forward strand.
CTGCTCCACCTCGATTCCAGCGTGCTCGGCGCCAATTCCATCAGCCGCGAGCTCAGTGCCGCCATCGTGGAGCAACAGCGCCGGCTGTATCCCGAAGTGGAGGTGTCCTATCGCGACCTCGACCGCGACCCGATTCCGCATCTGACCTCGCAAACGCTGGCGCAGACCGATCCGGCAGAGGCTGCGGCCGCCGAAGCGGTGATGCAGCAGTTTCTGCAAGCCGATGTCATCGTGATTGGCGCGCCGATGTACAACTTCGCCATCCCCACCACGCTCAAGGCGTGGATCGATCGCATCGCAGTGGCCGGGCGCACCTTCCAATACACCGCCAATGGCCCCGAAGGGCTGGCCGGCGGCAAGCGCATCATCATCGCCAGCGCGCGTGGTGGCATTTATGCCGAGCCGACCAATGATTTTCAGGAGCCGTATCTGCGCCAAGTGTTCGGCTTCCTGGGCATCGACGACATCAGCGTTGTGCGCGCAGAAGGCGTGGCGTATTCGCCGCAGCATCGCGCCAACGCATTGGCCTCGGCGCTGGCCGGGCTGCGTGAGGAAGAAGCCGCTGCTGTTAGCGCGTAAGCCTGCGGCGTGACGCATTGATGCATCGAAGGTTCGACACGATGCGATAGCCCATAAACAAAAAACGGGGCCATCGCTGGTCCCGTTTTTTTGCCTCAACATCTAGTAGCACCGTGGCTGGTAGTAGCACCGTGACTGGCGATCAGACGCACTCAAACGATGTGCGACAGATGATGCGAGCTGTGCCTGGCCCGCCCCACTTGAAGCCGCGACCACAACGTAGCGAACACTTATTCGATAGGCGTGCACCGTGCAGCAACCGAAGTGCCCGAATGGCACGTGCCGCACTGAACACCTGAAGCACCCCGAGCGGCAGGGAGCGCAGGCGTGCCGTTGGTCGCGCTCAGCCGATCCGCTCGATGCCGCCCATGTACGGGCGCAGCACCTGCGGCACGTCGATCGAGCCATCGGCGTTCTGGTAGTTCTCCATCACCGCGATCATCGCGCGGCCCACAGCAGTACCGGAGCCGTTGAGCGTATGCAGCAATTCCGGCTTGCCGCTGACCGGGTTGCGCCAGCGCGCCTGCATGCGCCGCGCCTGAAAATCGCCGCAATTGGAGCACGACGAAATTTCGCGATAGGTGTTCTGGGACGGCAACCAGACCTCCAGATCGTAGGTCTTGATCGCGGAAAAACCCATGTCGCCGGTGCACAGCAGCACCTTGCGATAGGGCAGGCCAAGTTGCTCCAGCACCAATTCGGCGCAACGCGTCATGCGCTGATGCTCGGCGTCGCTGTCTTCCGGCGCGCAGGCAGTGACCAACTCCACTTTTTCGAATTGGTGCTGGCGAATCATGCCGCGCGTATCGCGGCCGCCGCTGCCGGCTTCGGCACGGAAACACATTGAATGCGCGGTCATGCGCAGCGGCAGACGCTCGGCGTCGACGATCTCGTCGCGCACGATGTTGGTCAGCGGCACTTCAGAGGTGGGGATCAGATAACGCCGCGATTCGCCCACTTCTGTCTGAAATAAATCGTCTTCGAATTTCGGCAGCTGCCCGGTGCCGCGCATCGAGTCGGCATTGACCAGCAGCGGCACGTTGGTTTCTTCGTAACCGTGCTCGCCCACATGCAGGTCCAGCATGAATTGCGCCAGCGCACGATGCAGACGGGCGACCGGGCCGCGCAGCACGGTGAAACGCGCGCCCGACAATTTGGCTGCCGTTTCGCCATCCAGCCAGCCGTGCGGGGCACCGAGCTCCACGTGGTCCTTGACCTCGAAATCGAACTGGCGCGGCGTGCCCCAACGCGATTGTTCGACGTTCTCGCTCTCGTCCTTGCCAAGCGGCACATCGTCGGCCGGCAGATTGGGCAGGCCCAGCGCGATGATCTCGAGCTTGGCGCGGATCGCATCCAGCGCGTCTTCGGACGCCTTGAGCTCATCGCCGAACCCGGCCACTTCGGCCATCAGCGCGGCGACATCTTCGCCCTTGGCCTTGGCGTGCCCGATCGCCTTGGATTTGGAATTGCGCTGACTCTGCAGTTCCTGCGTGCGCACCTGGAGACGCTTGCGCTCGCTCTCCAGCGACTCCAGTTCCGCAGTGTCCAGGGAGAAACTGCGCGTGCTGCGCAGGCGCTCGGCAAGGTCGGCGGGGTGTTGGCGAAGCAGGGCCGGATCTAGCATCGGAATATGTGCGTCAGTGGGATAGCGCGAGATTATCGCCTGTTCCGCCACCTGCTGCGATCGATTCACCGCGGCTATGCCAGAATTACGACGATTCTTCAGGTGAGTCCTATGCCCGCGCCCCGTCCTGCGTCCGATCGCCATATCGTTCTGCGCCTGCCCCGCCACACGCTGAAAATTGCCGGCATCGCCTTCGCTGCCGGCCTGCTGCTGTTCCTGCTGGTCTGGGCCACCGGCCGCAAGGACGACTTCTATAAACCCTCGCCAGCACAGCCAACCGCAAGCGCGCAGACCGAGGACACCATTGCACCGCTGCCGGCGCCGTTGCCGGCCCAGGACGGTGCCAGCGACATGCCGCAGGCCAAGCCCCCGGCCGACACCCCAACCCCGGTAGACACCGCGCCAGCCGCCCCGCCCGCGCCGACGCCGCTGCCGGAAGATGCAGCGCCGGGTGCGCCTGGAAGTGCGGCGCTGTCGAAGGCGCCGGTTGCCGGCGGCGATCGTCCGGTGCCGATCCAGGGCCAGATGCCGCCGCCCCGCTACCCGTCGGCCGCATTGCGCCGCGGCGATGCCGGCGATGTGGTTGTGCGGGTAGATGTGGATGCTGCCGGCAATCCCGGTGGCGTGACTCTGGTGCAGCGCAGCGGCTCGCGCGATCTGGACCGCGCGGCCATGGAAGCAGTGCGGCATTGGCGCTTCCATCCTGCACAACGTAATGGTCAGCCGGTGGCCGGCAGCACGGACATCCCATTCGAATTCAAGCCTGCGCAGTAAGCGGGCTAACCACTTGCTTCGGTGTTCGCGCCGATGTGAACGCCATCGCAGTGCAGTGCAGGCCTCTGCTAACGCAGTCCAACCAAAATATCCATGCCGCTTTAACCTGATCGCCTGGCCAGCTTGACTAAGCTGAATCTCCACGAAGCCTTGGTGCTTCGCACGCCCGATGCCTTAGCTGCCCCTCAGGTAGTGCCGACCAGACTGGCCCTGTCATCACACAGATGCGCCAGGAGGTCGGCCATGTCCTTCCCCGCTAATCCTTCATCTGCCCACGCCCCGTCACTGTCACGGCACGAAACTCACCGTCAGGATCGCCAACAGGTCACAGAAAATGAAGGCGCTTCACCTTGGCTGTGGGCGACGCTGCTTGCGTTGTTGATCGTGGTACCCAGCTGGTGGTGGGCGCGACACAGCGACGAATCTTTCGCTACGGATACGCAGGCGGTGCCCGCGGCGAGCCGTCAGATCCTTCCCACCACCGACGGCCCCCGCGCTATGACGATGGTGGCGCACCAACCCGCGCGCGCGGCGATCAGCAGCGTGGAAGCCAAGCCGCTGCCCGGCAATGCCATGCCGAGCTACCCGCCCGCGATCGCGCGTGCGGGTCTCCAGGGCAGCCGCACTGCACGCCTGCAGCTGGATGTGCAGGGCAAGGTCAGTAACGTCACCATCGTCGACCGCAGCGGCAGCGACGATCCTCGCCTGGACGCGGCCGTGGTGGAGAGCCTGCGTCAGTGGCGCTTCGAACCCGCAACGCGCGATGGCCACGCCGTGGTGAGCAGCGTGCAGGTGCCGGTGGAGTTCACCGCGCAGCGTTAAGCATTTGCCCGCGAGAGCGCCTTACCGGTGGTCAGCAGCCTGTAGCCCAAATCCGGCGCCCTGCGCCAGGGTGTTGAAGCCTGGGAACGAAGTCGCCACATTCGCTACATCGTTCACCTGCACGCTGCCGGTGGACAGCTGGCCGGCGATAGCGAACGCCATCGCAATTCGGTGGTCGCCATGACTTTCGATCACGCCGCTGCCGATGCTGCCGCCGTGGATAGTGGCACCATCCGGCGTTTCGTCGACCTGCACGCCGAGCGTGCGCAGGCCGGTAGCCATCGCCGCCAAACGATCGGATTCCTTAACCCGCAATTCGGCAGCGCCGGTCACCACGGTCTGCCCGCTTGCCGCGGCCGCGGCCACGAACAGAGCCGGGAACTCGTCGATCATGTCCGGCACCAGCGCTTCTGGAATCTGCGCGCCGCGCAACGGCGCGTAACGCACGCGCAGATCGGCGACCGGCTCGCCGCCATGTTCGGCATGATTCTCTTCGTCGATATCCGCACCCATCAAGCGCAATGCGGCCAGCAGTCCTGTACGACGGGGGTTCAAGCCGACCGCACGCAGCACGACTTCCGAGCCGGGAACAATACTGGCAGCAACGATAAAGAACGCAGCCGACGAAAAATCCGCCGGTACCGCTATATCGGTCGCGCGCAACCGCTGCCCGCCGCGCAAACGTGCCTTACCCGGCGAAAAATCGATGTCCACGCCGAATGCCGACAGCATGCGCTCGGTGTAGTCACGGGTGGGATGCGGCTCGGTCACCGACGTCTCACCTTGCGCATAAAGACCTGCCAGCAGCACCGCAGACTTGACCTGCGCACTGGCAACCGGCGAGACAAAGTCGATGCCGTGCAGCGCCTGCACACCGTGCACGCGCAACGGCGGAGTTCCATCGTCCTGCGTGTCGATCCGCGCGCCCATCTGCGCCAGCGGGCCGGTCACGCGCCGCATTGGCCGCTTGGATAACGACTCATCGCCTACCAGCACGCTGTCGAAGCGCTGTGCGGCCAGCAAGCCGGCTAACAGGCGCATGCCGGTGCCGGCATTGCCACAATCCAGCGATTCGGTCGGCGGCTGCAGACCATCCACGCCCACACCGTGCACGATACGCTGCGACGCCGACGGCGTCTCGATGCGCACACCGAGCTTGGCGAAGATGGCGGCGGTGGAGCGCGTGTCTTCGCCTTCGAGGAAACCGTCAATCTGCGAAACGCCATCGGCAAGCGCAGCAAACATCACCGCGCGGTGCGAGACCGATTTATCGCCAGGAATGGCCAGGCTGCCCTGCAATGCGGTGCCGCGTCGGGCGATCCAATGCTGCGTGCTGCTGCTCATGCATGTAATCCGATGGCTGCGACATCGCCAACGCTGGCGATGTGCCTTGAAGAAAATTGCGGCGCTGCCGCCACCAAGATAGCGGCGTGCCAGCGTTGACAGTCGTATCGAGCGTCGATGCTTAAGAAATGGCCACCGGATACGACCCCAACACCTTGATCTGTGCCGAGTGCGCTTTCAATTCGGCCAGCGCCTGCTTCATCGCATCGTCTTCGACATGGCCGACCAGATCGATAAAGAAGCCGTATTCCCACTTGGCCTGATGCGAGGGCCGCGATTCGATGCGGTTCATGCTGATGCCGTGGCGCGCGAACGGGCTAAGCACGTCGAACAATGCGCCCGGCTTGTCGTGGATAAACACCAGCACCGAGGTGCGGTCGTGCCCGGACGAAGGAAAGATCTGCCGGCCGATCACCAGAAAGCGCGTGGTGTTGTCGTCGTCGTCTTCGATCGATTTCATGATGACTTTCTTCAAGCCATACACGTGCGCCGCGCTCTCGGCACCAATCGCTGCTGCATCGTCTGCATTGCGTGCGCGGCGTGCGCCTTCGGCATTGCTGGAGACGGCGATCTTCTCCACCTTGGGAAGGTGCAAACGCAGCCAACCGGCGGTCTGGGCGAACGATTGCGAATGCGCGTAGATGCGTTCGATGTCTTCCAGCCGGCCGTTACGCGAGAGCAGATACTGATGCACGCGCAGCTCGACTTCGCCGCAGATCTTGAGGTTGGAGGTCAGGAACATATCCAGGGTGACCTGGATGGTGCCCTGCCCGGAATTTTCTACCGGCACCACGCCGAAATCGGCGTTGCCGGCTTCCACTTCCTGGAACACTTCTTCGATAGTGGCCATCGGCAACCCGACTGCCGAACGACCGAAATGTTTGAGCACCGCCTGCTGGCTGAAGGTGCCTTCCGGGCCGAGGTAACCAATCTTCAACGGCTCCTGCTGGGCAAGGCAGGCCGACATGATTTCGCGGTAGACGTGCACCAGCACTTCGTCGCTGAGCGGGCCTTCGTTACGGTCCACCACCATGCGCAGCACCTGCGCTTCGCGCTCGGGGCGGTAGTAATCCACTGCTGCCGCGAGCTTGCCCTTGGCCTTGCCGACCTGATGCGCAAAGTTGGCGCGCTCGGCAATCAGCGCCTGGATGTTGCGGTCGATCTCATCGATCTTGGCACGCACATCGGCCAGCACCGGCGCCGCTGTCTTGATCGCAGATGTGTCAGCAGTCGTGTTTGCAGCATTGCGGCCTGAAGCGCCCGCGGATTTCTTCGCCGGCTTGTTTTTGCCGCCAGTGGCGGACGTGGGCTTGTTGGACTTGGGAGCCATCGCTGGGCATTCCTAAAATGGCGGCGCATGTCCGCTGGCCGCGCATGCGCCTGCGCGGCAGACGCCGCAGGTAATAAAGATTCAGCCGTGACGCTGCTGGAAGTCGTGCATAAAGGCAGCCAGCGCTTGCGCGCCCGCTACCGGCATCGCGTTGTACAGCGAGGCACGAATGCCGCCGACGGCCTTGTGGCCCTTCAACGCGAGCAGCCCGGCGGCCTTGGTTTCGCTGACGAACAGCGCATCCAACTGATCGTCCGGCAGAAAAAACGGGATGTTCATGCGCGAGCGCACCGCCGGCTTGATCAGGTTGCGATAGAAGCCGCCGGAGCCATCAATGGCGCCATACACCAGCGCGGCCTTTTCGGCATTGCGGCGCGCGAACTCCTGCACCCCGCCCTGCTCCAGCATCCACTTTACGGTGAGCCCGAGCAGATACCAGTTCCAGGTCGGCGGCGTGTTGAGCATCGAATCGCGCGCAACATGCGAGGCGTAATTGAAGATGTCCGCACGGGGCTGCCCGGCGCGCTCCAGCAGATCGCGCCGCACGATCACCACCGAAATGCCGACCGGGCCTAGATTCTTCTGAGCGCCCGCGTAGATCAGGCCGTAGCGCGAGATATCCAGCGGCTCGGAGGCAATCGACGAACTGAAGTCGGCAAACAACGGCAGCGTGCCCACGTCCGGGATCTCGCGAAATTCGACGCCGTGGATGGTTTCGTTGGCGGTGATGTGCACGTAGGCCGAGTGCGGCGACAGGGTCCAGCTGGCCGCCGGCGGGATGTCGATAAAGCCATCGGCCTGCGCGTCGGCGGCGATGCGCGCATCCACATATGGAGCCGCCTGCTTGATCGCGGTCTTGCCCCAATGCCCGGTGATCACGTAGTCGGCCGCCTGGCCGGGCGCCGCGAAGTTGAGCGGCAGCAGCGCCTGGATGGTGGTGGCGCCACCGGCGGTAAACAGCACTGCATACTCGTCGGGAATCGACAACAAACTGCGCAGATCGGCTTCGGCGGCGGCGGCTACCGCCATGAAATCCGCGCTGCGATGGCTGATTTCCACGATCGAGGCACCAACGCCGTTCCACTCGACCATCTCCGCCTGCGCCTGTCGCAGGACCGATTCCGGCAATGTCGCAGGGCCGGCACTGAAATTGAACGCGCGTGTCATGGCACACCTTGTCGAGCTAGCCTTCTAGTATGCCGCAGCGCATCGGGCTTGGCAGCGGGCAAAAAAGTTGCAGCTGCATCCTTTTGGCTGAGCCTGACGTAACGTAGGCGTGCATCAAGCGAACTTTTGTCCTGATTCGTTACTCTCACGCTGCAGCCACTGCCGGAGCCTGCCATGCCGTTTCGCGATGCTTTCAAATTGCCGTCCAGCGAGATCACCGATGAGGCCGTTTATCGCGACCGTCGCCGGCTGCTGCAGTTATTGGCGTTGACCCCGGCGCTGGGTGTGGCCGGGTGTGCCGAGGCTGATCCGCCGCCGCCGCCCAAGACCGTAGTGACACCGGCGCAGGCGCGCAGCGGGTTCCGCACGGCCGAGGAACTGACCCGGCTGGAAGACGTCACCAATTACAACAATTTCTACGAGTTCGGCACCGACAAGACCGATCCGTCCAAGGCTGCGAAGACCTTGAAGCTGTCGCCGTGGACGGTGAAGGTGAGCGGCGAGTGCGAGAAGCCCGGCAGCCTGTCGCTGGACGAACTGCTCAAGGGCATCACGCCGGAGGAGCGCATTTACCGGCTGCGCTGCGTGGAAGGCTGGTCGATGGTGATCCCGTGGACGGGTGTGCCATTGGCCGAGGTGCTCAAGCGCTTCGCACCGACCTCCAAGGCCAAGTATGTGGCGTTCACCACGCTGGCCGACCCACAACAGATGCCGGGCGTGCGCTACCGCTCGATCAACTGGCCGTATCGCGAAGGCCTGCGTATCGACGAGGCGATGCACCCGCTGACCTTGCTGGCCACCGGCCTGTACGGTAAGCCGCTGCCGCAGCAGAACGGCGCGCCACTGCGGCTGGTGGTGCCGTGGAAATATGGCTTCAAGAGCATCAAGTCGATTGTGGAAATCCGCTTCGTCGAAAAAATGCCCGAGACCGCTTGGCACGATCTGCAACCTTCCGAATACGGCTTCTTTTCCAACGTCAATCCAGCGGTGGACCATCCGCGCTGGAGCCAAAAGACCGAGCGTCGCATCGCAGGTACCGCCAGCAAACTGTTCGCTGAGCGCATCGCGACAAAGCCATTCAACGGTTACGCGGATCAGGTCGCTTCGCTGTATGCGGGCATGGATCTGAAGAAGTGGTTCTAGGGTGATTGCTCGATCAATGTGAGCTTGAATCACTGTAGAAACGCGCTGGCGCGCGACCAGGCGTTCTCGGTAGCGTTTCATCGCGCGCCAGCGCGCTCCTACGACGCATGACACGTGACGGCATCACCCGCATCCTGAGGTAGGAGTTGCAGAGCGTGATCGAGCAGGACCTGCCTCTGTTCGCAATGCATCGCCGCGCATCACCGGGCTGCGCACGCATCCGCTCTCCAAGGCTGCCGTGCATGACGCGCAGCCACGCAACCTTCCTTCGCAAACCGCTTTCATCGACGAGATCGCATGGCCAAGACCTCCACTTCCGTGATCGCTGCCAAGACGCTGGTACATGTCGCCGCGCTGACGCCGATCGCCCTGCTCGGCTGGCAGTTGTGGCAGGTGTGGCAGAGCGGTAGCGATGCGCTGGGCGCCGACCCAGTGGCCGAGATCGAGCATCGCACTGGTCTATGGGCGTTGCGTTTCCTGCTGATCACGTTGGCAATCACGCCGTTGCGCCAACTTACCGGGCAGTCAGTGTTGATCCGCTTCCGCCGCATGCTGGGCCTGTATGCGTTCTTCTACGCCACCGTGCACCTGGCGGCGTATCTCACATTGGATCTGCGTGGGTTCTGGACGCAGATTTTTGAAGAGATCCTCAAGCGCCCCTACATCACGATGGGATTTGCAGCGTGGCTGCTGTTGATGCCACTGGCAATCACCTCCACCCAGGGCTGGATGCGTCGGCTCAAGCGCAACTGGGGCCGCCTGCACATGCTGATTTACCCGATCGGGCTGCTGGCGGTGCTGCATTTCTGGTGGCTGGTGAAATCCGATATCCGCGAGCCGGCGCTGTATGCCGGCATTCTTGCGGTGTTGCTGGGCTGGCGCGTCTGGAAAAAACTCAGCGCGCGCCGAACCACAGCAAGGCGCTCAGCGCCGCCGCCAGCAACACCGCGCTAAGCAGCAACCAGGGCCAACGGGCCACCTTCATCGGTGCGCGCGTCGGCTCTGCAACGGCACGCGGCGGCGGCAGTGGTTCGGTGTCGGGCAGGTCCCAGGTGGTGCTGTGGTGGGTACGCGGTACTTCCACCACAAATCGGTGGCGCGCATCGAACACCACCTGATCGCCGGCCTGCAGCCAGCCGTCGCGCACCTGCACGCCATTGATCCAGCTGCCTTCTTCCGAGCCCAGATCGCGGATCAGCACACGGTCGCCATGACGCTCTAAGCGCGCATGCTGCGCAGCGAACGCAGGGTCGTCGATAACGATATCGGCGGCGGCATCGCTGCCGACCAGACGCGAGCGATCCAGGGTGAAACTCCGCCCGTGATGACGACCGCCCACCCCACGCAGCAACAGGCAGACCTCGCTCAAGCCGGCCGTGTCTTCCTGGATATCGTTGGACGGCGCAGTGGAGGGCGCACTGCGCAGCAGCATCTCCATGCCATCGGCATAGATCGCATCGCCTGGACGTAGCAACGCCATGCGGCGCACCGGGCGCCCATTGACGTGGATGCCGCGGATGCCGTTGGCCACTTGCAGCCACAGGCCGCGTTGGTCAAGGCAGAACTGCGCCAATAGCAACGCCCCCTGTGCATCGCTGACCACCCGCACGCTGCCGGAGGCATGACGCACGATCCGGTGGACGCCGGGCTTGAGGGGATGATCCGGCTGCTGCCGGTGGGTGAAATGAACTTGCAGGTCGCGCACCGGCCGCAGCCTAGCAGGTTTGCTCCCGCGCGCGGCCATCTTGCGTGATCGGGGCGTGCCGGGGTGCAGCCACGCGCGCTTCCGGAACGCGATGCAGGCTAGGCGAGTGTGTGCAGTGGCAGCGCGCGGGGCGCGGCGCAGACCCGCATTCCTGACATTGTCAGCGCCGTGGTCCACGGCCGCACTTGGAGCTAGGCCCGCGCATGCGCACAATGCGCCTCACTTTTCGCATGACCCATCGCCCCCATGTCCAGCATCGATATCCGCCACGACCATTCCTTGACGCCGACCCAGGCCCGCGCGGCTATCGACGAGGCAGCGCGCAAGCTCACCGATCGCTACGGCATCGCCTCGCATTGGGAAGGCGACACCTTGCGCATCGCACGTGCCGGCGTGGACGGGGCGATTGCGCTGCTACCGCAGCAAGTGCGCGTCACCGCCGAGCTCGGCTTTTTGTTGTCGGCGATGCAGCCGATGGTGGAATCGGAAATCCGCCGCTTGCTGGCCGAAAAACTGGCCTGACCGCACCTGTGGCGCAGCGCTGCTTCAGCGCCAAGTCACCTGCCCTGGCGCTTACCGGTAGATGCTGACCACACCCCTGATCGGGCAACGCTTCACCTGCCCGATGCAGGGTCGGCACTAGGGTGAAGGCAACGTCACTTTGGCAACGTATAGGAGCATCGCATGACGACCGGATACGATCGGAACGGTAACCGCGACAACGCGGCCCACGGCTTCCAGGCGCAGGCGGAACAGATCTCGCGCCGGCTCGGCGAATCGGCGCAGACCGTGTGGCTGGCAGGTTTGGGCGCACTTGGCCGCGTGCAGAGCGAAGGCGGCAAGCTGTTCGACTCGCTGGTGCGCGAAGGCGCTGCCTACGAACGCACCGGCCAGCGCAAGGCGGCCGAGAGCGTTGACGAATTGCGCGACGAGGTGGAAACCCAGTTCGAACAGGCGCGCGACACCGCGGTGCGCGGCTGGGACAAGCTGGGCAAGGCCTTCGACGAGCGCGTGAAAGGCGTGCTGCGCACACTCAACATCCCCGAGCAGGAAGAGCTGGAAAACCTGCGTCGCGAGGTCGAATCGCTCAAGGCCCAGGTCCGTGCCAACACCGCAGCCACCAAGCGTGCCAACCGCACTGCCAACCAAGCGGCACAGGCCGCTAGCGGCGAGACGACTGCTGCCGGCGGCCCAGTTGCCGGAGCGACTTCCGCGTCGGGCAACCCGGGTGCGTTCGACCCGGAATAAGCAACGGTAAGAGCAACCGCGCCACCGTGCGGTGGGCGGTTGCTTTCCCTGCGGCAAGGCAGGACAGCTGAGGCACGAGAGATGTTTCGGCGCCGCTCACGGGCGCTGAGCGCGGGCTCGGCTGAAGAACCACCCGACCCGCCCACGATGCCTCAGCGTCGACTGGCGGCATTGACCCCTTGCAGGCACTCCGGCCTTACCCGAGTTCTTAAGCCGCGCCAGCTTTGAGGCAGCAGTTGGCACAGTGGCGTTGGATTGGTGTAGGCGCGTGGCACTGTCCGTGTGCGAGTGACATCTAAAGATGGGCTTTGGAATCAGTTCGTTAGCTCTCCAACACTACTCCGACGCCCAATGTTGCAAAGCAACATGTTTTTTTGGACAATCAGGAACGACCCGCCAGTCCGGCGTTACGAAGTCCGTTTGCTCCCCTCCCCTCACGGCTTCTGACTGGCGGGTCTTTCGCTATCTGGATCACGGCTCGCGATATCGCTCATAGCGATCCATTGACGAATCTTTCGCGAAGGATTCTTCTAGACGCACGATTCGTTATACGCGCCATAGCTTGATGCTCACGCCTCCCTGGATTTTGGCGCCATTGGCTGCACTGCTGCTCTGGCTGGCGGTGTGTGTTTATCTCTGGCTGGTGCGGCGACGCGCCAGTGAAGTGCACGAAGGCGTCCGTGCGTTGTCCTCCATGCACTGGCGCGATTTTTCCGCCGTGGTGCTGCGCGTTCTGCAGGATCAACGCGGATGGCAGCCGGTCCAGTTGCCGCAGGACGGCCTGCCCAGCGCCGATTTCATGATGCAAACCGAGCATGGCACCCGCCTGGTGGCCTGCAAGCACGGGCGCGGTTATCGCATCGGCGTGGCAGCAGTGAACGAACTGGGCGCGATGGCGCGCCTGGCCGGCGCCAACGGCGGCGTGATGGTCACCGAAGGCCGCATGGAGCGCGAAGGTATTGCCGCCGCAGAAAAACAATCGGTCGAAGTGCTGGACGGGACGCGCCTGTGGCCGCTGCTTAAACCGTATCTGCCTGGCGATGTGGAAGCCGGCGTGGTCGGTACGGCGCGCCGCCGCGCGATCCAACACAGCATCATCGCCGGTGCCGCGCTGGCAACGCTGGCGGTCATGGCAGTGCTGGCGCTGCGCCCGCCAGCTGCGGCGCCGGCCGCATCGCGCACTGCGGTGTCCTCGCCGGTTCCTGCACCAGCACGCGTGGTGGCTTCCAGTACGCCCGCAGCGCCGACAGCGCAGCCGACGCTGCCTGCTGCGGCATCGACACCAACCGCGCCGGCAACGCCGGCAGCCGGCGCAGAACCGGATGCCGCCACCATGCAGGGCTATCAGCGTGAGGTGTCCAAGGCATTGGCGCATACGCCGGGCCTGGTACGCGGCATCTGGCTGACTCAGGCAACGCTGGTGGTGGATCGCACGGTGGAAGACAGCGCGGCATGGCCACTGATCTGCCGCGAGCTGGAACGCTACCCGTACCTGCGCACGGTGCGCGTGCAGCTCAACCCACGTCCGGGAGTCGCGGAGCCGGTGCGCTGGCGTCAGTGCACTACGGTTTGATCGTAACGCGTTGGCTGCCGCGTTTGCGCTGTATCGCGCGGACGGGCCAAAGCTGCGAATAAACGACTGCACAGCCGCCAATCCGGCGCGACCAATCTCGGAATCGGCATTACCGCGTGAATCTCCCGGTGCGTGCGCGCAACCCGCGCCCACCTGATGCTGTTTGCCACGTTTTGGTAGCCGTTCTTAGTCAAGCCGGATTCGTCGTGGGCTAGCGGCAGCCGCACAAGCGTGCGCCCACGCAACACAACACTGAGCATGGATGGCGACGCAAACTGCGTTGCCGCACTTCCAGCCTGCCGACATAACTTCAGCGCATTCCCGGCGCAAACCGCGCCACCAGATCGTACGAGCCGCCTAGAAATATCTGGCGCACGTAGGTGACCGGCTGGTCGCCGCGCCAGGTGTGACGGTCGATCACCAGACAGGCCGCGCCAGCGTCCGCCTGCAGCCGTTTGGCCTGCGTCGCGTCGGCGCCGATTGCGCTGATGCGGTGCTCGGCGCGCGTCCATGGCACGTTGCGCAGTAACCAGCTGCCCGGCGCCACCTCAGTGAATGGCTGGTCCAATGCCTCGGGCACGGTAGTGATATCGATCACGCGCTGCTCCAGCGCAAACGGGCGTCCGTCGGCCAGGTGCACGCTCTGCAACGCCAGCACTTTGCCGATGCTGCCCAACGCACATTCCTGTGGCACGCGCTGCCGCACGTTGCGCAGCTGCCGCGACAACAACGCGAAGCGATAGACGTGGCCGCGTGTGGTCATTTCCACTTCGATGTCCGGGATCGAGAGCGCTACTTGTTCCAGATGCGGCCGCGCCACGAACGAGCCGGTGCGGCGGCGGCGTTCGATCATGCCGGCATCGGCCAGCAAGCCGAGCACTTTGTTCACGGTCATGCGCGAGCAGCCGTATTGCGCCATCAACTCGTGCTCGGGCGGCACGCGGTGCCCGGGCGGCCAGTCGCCGCTATGGATGCGTTGTTCCAGATCCTGACGAATGCGCTGATGCAAGGTGCCGGGCGCGATGGGGGGGGGGGCGATCAAGCTCAGGTCTCCGAGAACAGCGGCTATCCAATCGGCAGGCCACACCGTGGGGCGGGTGCGCGATGTGCACGTTGCGCCATACACCGTGCACACGCTGCAATGAAGTAAGAGCACTGCGTGCATCTGCCCGGCCGGCTGCAATGTTTCAGTGGCTCCAGAGGCGGCATTGTGCGCGCATCCGCTCATCGCAGCGAAGAACACTAACGCGCAGGTCTGACCGGTGCAGCGGCTGCTCGGAATCGGCAGGTACACCGCGTACACCCCGATTGCTGCGCGCTATTGGCATCAGCCTGACAACTGCTCGCCAAGTTTTGCTAGCCGATGTCATTTGCCCAGCAGGCTGCGCAACACCACAGCAAACCGTGTGGCAACACGCGCGCGGTCGACATGCTGCCCGTCGTGCACCACCCAGCGCCCGCCGCGCCAGACATTGCGCACCGCGGTACCGCGCGCGGCGAACAGCCAACTGTCCAGCAAGGCGTCGTCGCTGCGCGCCAGCAGGGCCGGATGTGCCGTGTCCAACTCGATCAGATCGGCCGCTGCGCCCCCACGGATGCCGGTTTGCGCGACACCCAGCGCCTGCGCGGCACCAATGCCGGCCTGATCGTAGAGCCAGCGCCCGCTGGAGACTGCCCCCCGCGCTAACACATTGCGCGCTTGCAGCGTCAGGCGCTGGCCGTATTCGAGCAGGCGCAGTTCTTCGGCCGCATCGATCAGCACATTCGAATCCGAGCCCACGCCGAAGCGTCCGCCCGCAGCGGCAAATGCCTGCATAGGGAAGAGGCCGTCGCCCAGATTCGCCTCGGTGATCGGGCACAGACCGACCACCGCGCCGCTATCCACAATCGCCTGCATTTCGCGTGCATCCACATGCGTGGCATGCACCAGGCACCAACGCGCATCCACCGGCGCGTTGGCCAGCAGCCACTGCGCCGGGCGCTGATTGGACCAGGCAAGGCAGGCGTCCACTTCGCGCTGTTGTTCGGCGATATGGATGTGGATAGGTCCGTCGGTGAGCGGCACCAGCGCCGCCAGTTGCTGCGGGGTGACCGCGCGCAGGCTGTGTGGCGCCAGCCCAAGCACCGCGTCTGGCAGCGCTTTCAGGCTGTGCCTGCAGTCGTCCAGCAGGCGCGCGAAGCCGTCGATATCGTGGATCAGACGACGCTGCGCAGGGTTAGGGGCGGCACCACCGAAATCCGAATGCGCATAGAACACCGGCAACAAGCTGAGCCCGATGCCGGTATTGGCGGCCGCGGCGGCAATGCGCTCGGACATTTCGCCGGCATGCGCGTACGGCGCGCCGCTGACGGTGTGGTGCAGGTAATGGAATTCACCGACGCGCGTGAAGCCGCTTTCGAGCATTTCCACATAGGCCTGTTCGGCAATCACCTGCAGGCTGTCCGGGTCCAGCTGGTCAACGAAGCGGTACATCAGCTCGCGCCAGCTCCAGAAGCTGTCGCCGCTGCGCCCGCCAACCTCGGTCAGCCCCGCCATGCCGCGCTGGAAGGCGTGGCTATGCACGTTGCCCAGGCCAGGCAGCAACACCTCGCAGCGCGTGTCGGTCACGGCAGCAGGCGCATCGGCCTGCACCGAGGCAATGCGGCCCTGCGCTACTGAGATCCGCACCCCGCTGGCCCATCCGTCGGGCAACAAGGCCCGGGTGGCCCAGAACACCTGCATCTGTTGATCTGCCACTGGACACCCTCGATTGCCGAATCTATTGTATATACATATCAGACACCCCGAGCCTGCGCCATGCATTGCGACGTTCTCTGGCACAACGCGCAACTGATGACCCTGGATGCCGCCGATGGCGTCCTGGGCATCGTGGACGACGGCCTCGTCGCCTGCCAGCAAGGCCGCATCGTTTACGCCGGCCCGGCCGCACAGGCACCAGCGCTGCAACCCGACAGCACCCACGACTGCCAGCGCCGCTGGATCAGCCCGGGTTTGATCGATTGCCACACGCACCTGGTGTATGCCGGCAACCGCGCCAACGAATTCGAGCAGCGCCTGCGCGGTGCCAGCTACGCCGAGATCGCCGCGGCCGGCGGCGGCATCGTGGCGACCGTGCGCGCGACTCGCGCCGCCGACGATGCGGCACTGCTGGCTGCCAGCCTGCCGCGCCTGGACGCGATGCTGGCCGAAGGCGTGACTACGCTGGAAATCAAATCCGGCTACGGGCTCACGCTGGACGATGAAATCAAGCAGTTGCGCGTGGCGCGCCAACTCGCCGCGCTGCGCAAGGTGGAAGTGGTGCCGACCTTCCTGGGCGCGCATGCAGTGCCGCCTGGCGGCGATGCGCAGCACTACATCGACGAAGTCTGCACGCAGATGATTCCGGCGATCGCCGCGCAAGGGCTTGCCGAGGCCGTGGATGTGTTCTGCGAGCATCTGGCGTTCTCGCACGCGCAGGCCGAACAGGTGTTCATCGCGGCACAAGCGCATGGCTTGCACATCAAGATCCACGCCGAACAGCTGAGCAATCAGCACGGCGCGGAACTGGCTGCACGCTACGGCGCGTTATCGGCCGATCACATCGAATACCTGGACCAGGCCGGCATCGCGGCGATGGCCGGCGCCGGCACGGTGGCAGTGCTGTTGCCGGGCGCGTTTTATTTCACACGCGACACCCAGGTGCCGCCGATTGCTGCGTTGCGCGCGGCTGGCGTGCCGCTGGCCTTGGCCACCGACTGCAACCCAGGCACCTCGCCGCTAACCAGCCCGTTGCTGGCCATGAACATGGCAGCGACGTTGTTTCGCATGACCGTAGACGAATGCATCGCCGGGTTCACCCGCGAGGCCGCGCGCACGCTTGGGCGTAGCGCACGCCTGGGCCAGCTGCGCGCCGGCATGGACTGCGATCTGGCGATCTGGGACATCGATGCGCCGGCCGATCTGGTCTACCGCATGGGCTTCAATCCTCTTCATGCACGCGTCTGGCGCGGGCATCCCTGCTGAATCCGGAGTCGTCATGTCTGTTTCTGTTGTCTTGCAACCAGGCCAGGTCATGCTGGCGCAATGGCGTGCGCTGTATCGCGGTGCCGAGGTGGCATTGGACGATGCATGCGCTGCTGCGGTGCTGCGCAGCGCGCAAACGGTGGAGGCCATCGTTGCGCGTGGCGAGCCGGTGTATGGCGTCAACACCGGCTTCGGCAAGCTGGCCAGCGTGCGCATCGAGCGCGAGGATCTGCAGACCTTGCAGCGCAATATCGTGCTCTCGCACGCAGCCGGTGTGGGCGAGCCCACGCCGGTGCCGGTGGTGCGGCTGATGATGGCGCTCAAGCTCACCAGCCTGGCCCAGGGCGCTTCCGGCGTGCAGCCGGACACGCTGACATTGCTGGAAGCGATGCTGCGCGCTGGCATCACCCCGGTGGTGCCGTGCCAGGGCTCGGTGGGTGCCTCCGGCGATCTGGCGCCGCTGTCGCATTTGGCCGCAGTGATGATCGGCGTTGGCGAAGCCTTTGTCGGCGCGCAGCGTTTATCTGCTGCCGACGCGCTGGCACAGGCGCAGCTGCAGCCGCGCGTGCTGGGCGCGAAAGAAGGCTTGGCGTTGCTCAACGGCACCCAATTTTCCACCGCCTGCGCCTTGGCCGGTCTGTTTGAGATCGAAACCGTGTTGCAGGCCGCGCTGGTCACCGGTGCGTTGTCGGTGGAAGCGGCCAAGGGCTCTGATACGCCGTTCGATGCGCGCATCCACGCACTGCGCGGGCAGCCTGGGCAGATCGCCACTGCGGCGGCGTTACGTGCCTTGATGGCGGATTCGGCCATTCGCGAATCGCATCGGCTTGGCGATGTACGCGTGCAGGATCCGTACTGTCTGCGCTGCCAGCCGCAGGTGATGGGCGCGGCGTTGGACATCATGCGTCAGGCCGCGCGCACGCTGGAGATCGAAGCCAATGGTGTCTCCGACAACCCACTGGTTTTCAGCGATACCGGCGAAGCCTTGTCTGGCGGCAACTTTCACGCCGAACCGGTGGCCTTCGCCGCCGACATGCTGGCCATGGCGGCGTGCGAAATCGGCTCGATCAGCGAACGCCGCACTGCGATGCTGGTCGACCCCGCCTTGTCTGGCCTGCCCGCCTTTCTGACCCCGCGCCCGGGCTTGAACTCCGGCTTCATGATTCCGCAGGTGACCGCTGCGGCGCTGGTGTCGGAAAACAAACAGCGCGCGTATCCGGCCAGCGTCGATTCGATTCCAACCTCGGCCAATCAGGAAGATCACGTCTCGATGGCCGCGCACGGTGCGCGCCGTCTACTGGCGATGGCAGAGAACGCCGCGCACGTCATCGGCATTGAGCTGCTGGCCGCGGTGCAAGGCTGCGATTTCCATGCGCCGCTGCGATCCAGCACCGCGCTGGAAGCCGCACGTGCCCTGCTGCGCGCGCAGGTACCGACGCTGCAGGACGACCGCTATTTCCATCCCGACATGCTGGCCGCCAGCGCCTTGGTGCGCTCGGGTGCGCTGGCGCAGGCAGTGGCGATCACGTTGCCGGGTGTGGAGCAGGACGCATGAGTTGGCAACTCTTATGCAGCGCGTCGATACCTGCATCGGCGCAGTCGCACTTGCAGTCTTTTGCGACCTCTGCATGCACGCGCGCAGAAGATGACGCGGCGCCATGCACGCGACGCATCCGCAACGCCCAGCTGCGCACCGCATGCCGCACGCTCGCAGCACTTACGCATGGAGCGCAGCGATGAACGCCCTGCCCGACTGGTTGGAACTCCACCGCGGCGATGCGCCGCTGATCATCAGTTTTCCGCACACTGGCACCGAGTTGCCGGAGGAAGTGGCCGACCAGTTCGTCTCGCCATGGCTGGCCCGCCGCGATACCGATTGGTGGGTGCATCAACTCTACGATTTCGCACAGTCGCTGGGCGCCACCACGCTGCGTACCGCGATCTCGCGCTCGGTCATCGACGTCAATCGCGACCCCAGTGGGGCATCGCTGTATCCGGGCCAGAACACCACCGGTCTGTGCCCGCTCACCACCTTCGACAATCAGCCGCTGTATGCCGATGGCGCAGCGCCGGATCAGGCGCAGATCGCGGTGCGTCGCACGCGCTGGTTCGACCCGTACCACGCGGCGCTTGCCGACGAGATTGCACGCCTGCGCGCACAGCACGCGAAGGTCGTGGTCTACGACGCACACTCGATCCGCTCGTTCATCCCGCACCTGTTCGATGGCGAATTGCCGCAATTCAATATCGGCAGCAACGACGACCGCAGCTGCGACCCACGCCTGGTCGATGCGGTGGAGAGCCTGTGCCGCAGCAGCGGCTCCAGCACGGTACGCAACGGGCGCTTCAAGGGCGGCTGGATCACCCGCCACTACGCGCAACCCGAGCACGGCGTGCACACATTACAAATGGAACTGGCCTGCCGCGGCTACATGCGCGAACCGGACATCCTCGCTCCCGAGAACTGGCCCATGCCGTGGCAGCCGGTGCACGCCGTCGTATTGCGCGCGGTATTGCGCCACGTGCTGCTGGCCTGCCTTCAGTTCGCCAACACCCCCTCTTCCGACGCCGCGCCGCCTGCGGCCAACCGCTGATTGAAAGGAACCGGCATGACCCGTCACGATGCAACCCGCGTCATCCGCGCCGCCACCGGCACCACGCTCAACGCCAGGAGTTGGCTCACCGAAGCGCCGCTGCGCATGTTGATGAACAACCTCGACCCGGACGTGGCAGAGCGCCCGCAGGAACTGGTGGTGTACGGCGGCATTGGCCGCGCTGCGCGCGATTGGGAATCCTTCGACGCGATCGTCGCTGCGCTCACGCGTCTGGACGACGACCAGACCCTGCTGGTGCAATCTGGCAAACCGGTGGGCGTGTTCCGCACCCACGCCGATGCCCCGCGCGTGCTGATCGCCAATTCCAATCTGGTGCCGCGCTGGGCCAGCTGGGACCACTTCAACGAGCTCGATCAAAGAGGCTTGGCCATGTACGGCCAGATGACCGCCGGCAGCTGGATCTACATCGGCGCGCAAGGCATCGTGCAGGGCACGTACGAAACCTTCGTCGAGATGGGCCGCCAGCACTACGCCGGCAATCTGGCCGGCAAGTGGTTGTTCACCGGCGGGCTTGGCGGCATGGGCGGCGCGCAGCCGCTAGCTGCGGTGATGGCTGGTGCCTCGTGCCTGGCGGTGGAGTGCCGCAAGAGCAGCATCGACATGCGGCTGCGCACCGGCTATCTCGATACCTGGACCGATTCGCTGGATGAAGCACTGCGCTTGATCGAGGAGTCATGCACAGCCAAGAAACCGCTCTCGGTCGGCCTACTCGGCAATGTCGCCGACGTGCTGGACGAACTGCTGCTGCGTGGGATCAAGCCAGACCTGTTGACCGACCAGACCTCTGCACACGACCCGGTCAACGGTTACCTGCCGCAGGGCTGGAGCGTCGAAGAATGGGATGCAAAGCGGGTGAGCGCGCCGAAGGAAGTGGAAGCCGCTGCGCGCGATTCGATGGCCAACCACATCCGCGCCATGCTCACTTTCCACGCACTGGGCGTGCCCACCGTGGACTACGGCAACAATCTGCGTCAGATGGCGCTGGAAGCCGGCATCGAGAACGCATTCGATTTCCCCGGCTTCGTGCCTGCCTATATCCGCCCGCTGTTTTGTCGCGGTATCGGCCCGTTCCGCTGGGTTGCGCTCAGCGGCGACCCGGACGACATCGCCAAGACCGACGCCAAGGTCAAGGAGCTCATGCCCGACGATGCGCATCTGCATCGCTGGCTCGACATGGCGGCCGAAAAGATCGCCTTCCAGGGCCTGCCCGCGCGCATCTGCTGGGTGGGCCTGGGCGACCGCCACCGCCTGGGTCTGGCCTTCAATGCAATGGTGCGCAGCGGCGAGCTGAAGGCGCCGGTGGTGATCGGCCGCGACCATCTAGATTCCGGCAGCGTGGCCTCGCCCAATCGCGAAACCGAAGCGATGGCCGACGGCTCGGACGCAGTCTCCGACTGGCCGCTGCTCAACGCCCTGCTCAACACCGCCAGCGGCGCCACCTGGGTCTCGCTGCACCACGGCGGCGGCGTCGGCATGGGCTTCTCGCAACACGCCGGCATGGTCATCGTCTGCGACGGCAGCGAAGCCGCCGACAAGCGCTTGGAACGTGTGCTCTGGAACGACCCAGCCACCGGCGTGATGCGCCACGCCGATGCCGGTTACGCCATCGCCACCGAGTGCGCGAAGGAAAAAGGGCTGGATTTGCCGGGAATCTTACTTACCAAAGGTTAATCCCTATGCAAAAACCCTCAGGTGGCAACAGCATCACCCCGGGCTGGCGAAGATCCTGCTGTCGACTCCCCGTAAAATTGATCCATCCATAGTTAGAGGTCTCCGGGCACACTAGCCACCAAGGAGACCAACGATGCGCAAGAGCAAGTTCACCGAGAGCCAGATTGTCGCCACGCTGAAGCAGGTCGAGGGCGGCCGCCATGTCAAGGATGTGTGCCGTGAGCTGGGTATTTCCGACGCCACGTACTACGTCTGGAAGTCCAAGTACGGTGGCATGGAGGCCGCTGATGTCCAGCGCCTTCGCGACCTGGAGACCGAGCACAGCAAGCTCAAACGCATGTACGCCGAGCTCGCGATGGAAAACCATGCATTGAAGGATGTCATCGCAAAAAAACTGTAGACCCGGCGCATAAACGCCCGCTTCTTGCCTGGCTCGTCGAGCAGCATGGCTGGAGCGAGCGCCGGGCCTGTGCAGTCGTTGGCGTGGCTCGCTCGACAGCGCGCTATCGGCGCCGTCCTGATCGCAACGAGAAGGTCATTGCGCTGCTGTCCGAATTGGCCGAGCGCTTTCCCGAGCGTGGGTTTGGAAAGCTCTTTCAGATCATCCGCCGTCGCGGACACGTGTGGAATCACAAAAGGGTCTGGCGTGTGTATTGCCTGATGAAACTCAATCAACGGCGTCGCAGCAGGCGCCGGGTCCCGACCCGTCATCCACAACCGTTGGCATGCGGAGCACACCCCAATGCCGGATGGTCGATCGACTTCATGTCCGATGCGCTGTGGGATGGTCGACGCTTCCGTACGTTCAATGTCATCGACGACTTCAGCCGGGAAGCCTTGGCGATCGAAGTGGACTTGAATCTTCCGGCCGCCCGCGTCATCCGCACTTTGGAACGCATCGCGGCCTGGCGCGGCTACCCCGGCAAACTCGTTTGGACAATGGCCCGGAGTTTGTCGCATTGGCCTTGGCCGAGTGGGCCGAGCGCAAGGGCATCGCCTTGGACTTCATCGAGCCGGGGCGTCCAATGCAAAACGGTTTTATCGAACGCTTCAACGGCAGTTACCGGCGTGGCGTGCTGGACATGCATCTGTTCCGCACGCTCAGCGAGGTCCGCCAACAGACCGAACACTGGCTGACCGACTATAACCAGCAGATCCCGCACGACAGCCTGGGCGGGCTAACGCCCGCCGAGTTCCGTGATCAACATCAACCGCAGACCTCTAATTTTGGCTGGCACTGAATTGCGGGGAGTCGACACTGCGACTGCTGGCTGGGGGTCGAGGCTAATTAGGTCCGCTTTTCCACTTTTTCACTGCGGCGATCAACTCTTCTTTTTTACTTCCATCGATCGGCCACCCATGAATTTCAGCCACTATTTTCTTGTCACGAAAGAAGTAAAAGCCCGGGGTCGACCAATCCGTTATCCGGCTCCAATCAAGCCAGTCATACACCATCGCCATTTTTTGCTTCGCATGAGTCGAATTCCACTCATCAATTTCTTCGAGATGAAGACCAGACTCAGGGGGGACAAGCCAAAGCCCGTCCTTCAAATCGCCACTCAAACCGGTATCACGGACAATAGCGTCGCTGGCAGTGCGCGTAAAATGGCATAAAGGACTAGCGACAATGACGATCCCAGAATCGAGCATTCCTTGATCAACAGACTCAATGATAAGCGAATTGCCGACATGCCTGATTATCGCCGGCGCACTCGTTGCAGCGCCTCGCCCATCCAGAACCGGTGGAATCGCGGGCTCAATACCGTGCAACTTCGAAAAGTCCTTGGCGATCTTGAACTGCCGGGATTTAACCAATACTCCGACGATATCGTGCAGGTCACGCTCAGTGGCCACATGCCGCTCATCAAGAAAATCGTAAAGACTGGCGGCCTCTAGCGAAATAGCCGGATCCTTCGAATAGAAAGCGGTCGTTACCGCAGCATCGAAGCGCGCCCTCGTCTCCGGCAGATCATGCGAACCTAACTTTTCAGGATAAAAATTCCTGTACGAATCGACAAGCATCTGACGCTGAATATTTGGGGGCAGTGTTCGCACAATGCCTGCCAACTGCTCGATTTTTACCGATGGACCTATGACAGGTGCCGACTGAACCTCAGGGATGATCAATAAAGTTACGAGCCTGATTATGATGAGGAAATATTTCATTTTGACCGGATTGGAAGCGAGCGGCAAATGCTGCCGCTCTTAGTTCGTAAAGACTAGCAGTTTGAAGTACATGCCGACCTCTGGCTTTCTCCACAGGTTGCTCGCTCCTCACAACGATATCCTTCCAAAAAATCCCCGTTTTGCATAAGAGGCTCCGCATTCACATCCTTGTCTAAACGCGTACGAGGTGCCGCGTTGATCTTATAAGCCCCCTCTTCCAATCCAAATAGAGCGAGAACGCTATACACCTGTGTTGGCGAGAGCTTCTTAAAAGACGATGTATCAAATTCCGTTAAACCCTTCTCATTGAATTTCAGGCTATTAATAAACTCATCTCTTAGCATTGGCGAGATATCTTTGAACGCCGATATCTCCTGAGGCACTGATTCAATGTATAAATCCAAGGCGTGCCTTGTCTTTATGGGAGCCATTTGCAGAGAAATACGTTCAGCATCAACGATTTGCTTCGCGGCAGCACTCACAGCCGAGTCCTCCACATCTGCAGCTTGCAACTGAGTTGCACCAGGAGACGCCAACACCAGGAAAAAAACAAGCAAGAATGATTTCATTTGATCCTCCAGCACGGTTTAATTTCTGAACATGACTGCAACTTCCTCTATTAACATTTTTTTGACACATCACAAAATCAGTAAAAATTTTTACAAAATATTGATACCTATGGTTCAAAAAGCGTGAACCCAGCGCACCGTCAATAAATAATCTATTGTTATATTAATTTTCGATTGAACCTATCTTTTTTTATAACAAATTAATAAAATAAGTGAAGAGCGACGCCTTGCAGTTCAGGCCATCATGCTTGCTGTACGGGCCTCGACTTCAAGCTGAAGGGCGGCACTTGGTCACATCTGAAAAGACACGTCATCAAGAATGTAACCCTCGGGCCGACAAGGTATGCAACGTTTCGAGGAATCTCCCATGGGCATCCTGATCTACCTGGTGCCTGCATTCGCACTCTGGGCGCTGATCGCCACCGGACTGGCATTCATGCGCGGTCGCCAGTTGCGTGCCGAATCCGGCGAGCTTGCCAGCACGCAGGACAGCCTCGGCCACTATCAGGCGGCGCTGTCGCAACTGAAGGCGCGTGCGGCGGCCACCACGCTGGAACTGGAATCGTTGCAGCGCAGCTATGCCGTGCTCAAGCAATCGCTGGAGCAGCAGGAGCAGAACGCCTCGGAGCAGGCGGCCACTGCCGGCCAGGTGATTCCGATGGTGCTGGTGCAGCGACTGGATATCGCCAACGAGATCGGCACGCTGTTCGAGCATGTGGCGCGCGTGGCCCGCAGCCTGCGTCGCTACAGCGCCTACAGCCGCGGCCACAATGCACCCGAGCCGGCTACAGCGCGCTACGACCTGCACTGGCTTGCCGATTGCCTGCACAGCTTCGATCAGCTGGGTCACGCACTGGTGCGCGGCAATGTCGCTGCACTGATCACGGCGTGCCAGGATCTGCTGTCGATGTACGAGCATTACTTGAAGGATGGCTCCGGCTACAACAGCCGCGATACCTTCCAGCGATTGAGCAACGATGTGCCGCTCTCCGAAGCCACCGACGCGATCCGCTCGATCATCGCCAAGGCGACGCTGGCGCAGGATGTGCAAGATGCGGTGCAGGAGGATGAGGTGGCGGCGAACGTTGGGTGAATCGGGAATCGGGAATCGGGAATCGGGAATCGGGAATCGCAAGAGCGTGCGGCCTGACGCGTTGCGTTAGGCCTACAACATCGTACAAAGATAGCTAAGCCCCTTGCCTTCCGATTTGCTGCAAAGAAAAAAGCGCACCTTGCGGTGCGCTTTTTCTATTTCATGCTTCGACATTCTTGGGTAGCTGACGATGATGCTAGCGGCAGCCAACATAAGCGGGCGGCGCGGCAGACATCGGAACGCACGCATTTTTGCGTTCCGATTCGAACACGGCCGCGCAGTTCGGCACACTGCACGGCCGTATCGCTAACTGACTAGCCGCCGATCTTCATCCACTCCCAAAATCACGGCGCCTTCTGCGGTAACGCATAAGCGATCAACGCATCGCCCGCCGGGGTTTCCATGAAGTGATGCCCGCCGGCCATGATGACCAGATATTCGCGGCCACCATACTCGTACACCATCGGGTTGGCTTGGCCGCCGGCCGGCAACTTGGCGTGCCACAGCTCCTTGCCGGTAGCCAGATCGATGGCGCGGATCAGGTCGTCAGTGGCTGCTGCGATAAAGATCAAGCCGCCTGCCGTCACCACCGCGCCGCCATTGTTCGGCGTGCCGATCTCGATCGGCAGACCGGAGCGAATGCCGAAAGGGCCATTGCCGCGCGCACTTCCGAACGGGCGGTCCCACAGCGTCTTGCCACTGGCCAGGTCGATGGCGCGGATGCCGCCATACGGCGGTTCCTTGCATAGCAACTTAGTAAACGGCAGTCGCCAGCCGGCGTTGACGTTGATCGCATACGGCGTGCCGGCCTGCGGGTCGCCCGCGCCCTCCGCACCGCCAGCATCGCCACGCACTTCATCGCGTGGTGCCCAGCCCAGCTTGTTGGCCTTGGCGCGCGGTACCAGCAGGTTGTAGTTGGGCATGTCGTTGTAGTTGGCCACGATCACGCCGCGCTGCGGATCCACCGCCACGCTGCCCCAATCCGAACCGCCGTTGTAACCGGGGTATTCGATCGAATGGCGGTCGGCTTCCGGCGGCGTGTAAATGCCCTTGTAGCTGGCCTTGCGGAACTGGATACGGCAGACCAGTTGGTCGATCGGCGTCATGCCCCACATGTCGCGCTCGGTCAGATCCGGCTTGCGCAGCGTGTGATACAGCGAGAACGGCTGTGTCTTGGCTCGCATCTGCGGCTCCACACCGCCGCCCGGCACGGCACGCTCTTCCACACCCACCAGTGACTTACCGGTGCGCCGATCCAGCACGTATAGCTCGCCCTGCTTGCTCGGCAACAGTACCGCCGGCACGTTGACGCCGTCCTTGGGGAAATCGATCAGGCTCGGCTGCGAGCCCAGGTCGTAATCCCAGGCATCGATGTGGGTGGTTTGGAAATTCCACACCGGCTTGCCGGTGATCACATCCAGCGCCACAAGCGAGGTCGCATAGCGATTCTCCTGCGGCGTGCGCGAGCTGCTCCAGTAATCGGCGGTGGAATTGCCCATCGGCAAATACACATAGCCCAGTTGCTCATCGGCTGCGGCGGTGGTCCACATATTGGGCGTGCCGCGCGTCCAGCTCTGGGCCGGCGGCGGTGCGCCGTTCCATTCCGGATGGGTCATGTCCCAGGCCCAGCGCAACTTGCCGGTCACCGCGTCGAAGCCTTCGATCACACCGGAGGGCTCGTAACGCTTCTGCCCATCAAGCACTTGATGACCGGTCACCACCACGCCGCGCACGATGGCCGGCGGCGAATTAATCGACACATAGCCCGGCGGCGTCTCGCCCATGCCGACAGTGATATCGACTTGGCCGTTGTTGCCGAAATCCGGGCACGGCGTGCCGCTGCGTGCGTCCAGCGCAATCAAGCGCCCGTCCAGCGTGCCTTCGATCACGCGCGTGCGGCACAGCGCTGCCGACGGCGTTGCAGTTGCAGCAGCAGTGTCGGTGGCCGCCGGCAGCTCGTAGTACGACACGCCGCGGCATGCCGCCGTATACGGAATCGCCTCGTCCTTGACCTTGGGATCGTAGCGCCAGCGCTGCTTGCCGCTGGCAGCATCCAGCGCAATCACCTGGTTGCGCGCAGTGCACAGATACAGGCTGTCGCCCACCTTCAACGGCGTGGTTTCTGCACCCCAGCGCTTGCTCGGCAGATCGCCGGTGTGGAAGAGCCAGGCCTGCTGCAACTGCGCGACGTTGTCGCGATTGATCTGCTGCAGCGGCGAGTAGCGCTGACCGGCCTGGCTACGTCCATACGCGGCCCAGTCGCCATCGGCAGGCGCGTTCGCCGGCTGTACACCAGACGCTGCAACCGAGGCGGACGCGCTGCGATTGACCATGCCACCGACCACACCGGCCGCGTGCGCCAGCGCGCTATCAGCTTCGGTGACGCCGTGCGGCATGAAGGCCAATACGAACGCCACCACAAACACCACCGCCAGCGCACCGGCCAGGCTGCGCGATACCGTGCGCGACACCGGGCGATGCAGTTTCGGCAGCAACAGCGAGAGCACCAATGCCAGGCCGACAATCAGGCCCAGCCGCGGCACCCAGCGCCAGTAATCGCTGCCTGACTCCCACCATGTCCACAGCAGCGAGACCACCCCAACGCCGGCAAACCACCAGGCACCGGCATTGCGGCCGCGAAACAGCAGCACACCGGAGATCAGCATCGCGGCACCGGCTGGTGCGTAGTACCAGGAGCCGCCCAACGCAGCCAGCCACACGCCGCCGGCAAGTAACACTGCGCCCAGTAATGCAATCACGCCTCCCAAGGTCGCCAGCGCCCAATGGCCGCGACCGGAAGGACGATCCAGAATCGTCATCAGTTGTCCCTCTTCGACTTCAGCGGCGACGCAATGCCGCTGCACCGCCAACAACCTTCGACCCGCCGCGGTGAAAGAGCCGCGATCTTTGCTTTGAACACGTGAAGACATTGCGTTGCAGATGTCAGCGCCCGCCATAAAACATCACGCTAAAAACGACGCAATAAAAAAACGCCGGCTTTCGCCGGCGTTTTTCGTCTGCTGCATTCGCTGACGTGCTGTGCTTACGCGTCCGTCGGTGGTGCGTCGCTCACGCTTGCGCTTGCTTCGTCCACCACATCTTCCACTTCGTCCAGCGATGCATCCAGGCGTTCGACTGCCTGCAACTTCTCGCCCTTGGACAAGCGGATCAGCGTGACGCCCTGCGTGTTACGACCCACACGCGAGATCTCCGAAGCACGTGTACGCACCAGCGTGCCGCCGTCGGAAATCAGCAACACTTCGTCGGTGGCGCCCAGGAGCACCGCACGCACCAGCTTGCCGTTGCGCTCGGTGGTCTGGATGCCGATCACGCCCTGCGTGCCACGCCCCTTGCGCGGATACTCGGTCAGCGGAGTGCGCTTGCCGAAGCCGTTCTCGGTGGCGGTCAGGATGTAGGCAACGTTGCCGTCATCAGCGACCTCAATCACCGCTGCTTCAGCGCCATCTGTGGTTTCGACCACATCATCGACATCGTCGGCTTCGATTTCTTCTTCGACACCGCCGGCACGCTCAGCCACGATCAGGCTGACCACCTCTTCACCCTTGGTCAGACGGATACCGCGCACGCCGGTGGCAGTGCGACCCATCGAACGCACGGTGGATTCACCGAAGCGCACGGTCTTGCCGTTGGAAGCGAACAGCAACACATCGCGGTCGCCATCAGTCAAGGCCACACCGACCAGCGCATCGCCTTCGTCCAGGTTGATCGCGATCTTGCCGCGTGCCAGACGGAAAGCGAATTCGCTCAACGGCGTCTTCTTGACCGTGCCGTTGCGCGTGGCGAAGAACACGTAACGGTTGTCGGCGTATTCGCGCACCGGCAGCACCGCCTGCACGCGCTCGCCGGGTTCCAGCGGAATCCAGTTGATGATCGGGCGGCCACGCGCATTGGAGCCGGCTTCCGGCAACTGATGCACCGGCAGCCAGAACACCTTGCCGCTGCTTGTAAAGGTCAGCAGCGTGTCATGCGTGTTGACCAGCCACAACTGGTCGATGAAATCTTCTTCCTTGGTCGCTGCGGCAGAACGGCCGCGGCCACCACGGCGCTGCGCGCGATACGCACTCACCGGCTGGCGCTTGGCATAGCCGGCGTGCGACAGCGTCACTACCACGTCTTCCGGCGCGATCAGATCCAGGATATCCAGATCTTCTTCGCTGTGACGAATTTCGGTGCGGCGTTCGTCGCCGTATTCTTCGCGGATATTGATCAGCTCGTCGCGGATCACCTGCAACAGCACATCCGGGTTTTCCAGGATGCGGATCAGGCCTTCGATGACGCCGAGCAACTGCTTGTACTCGTCGGTCAGCTTTTCCTGTTCCAAGCCGGTCAGGCGATGCAGACGCATTTCCAGAATCTGCGAGGCCTGCACTTCGCTGAGCTGGTAAAAACCCTTGATCAGGCCCACACCCGGCGGCAGATCTTCCGGCTTGGAGGCTTCCGCACCGGCCGCGCCCAACAGAGCGCCGACCAGACCCGGTTGCCAGGTCTTGGCAAGCATGCGCTCGCGCGCTTCCTGCGGGTTGGCCGAGGTCTTGATCAACTCGATCATTTCATCAATGTTGGCCAACGCGACGGTCAGGCCTTCCAACACGTGCGCACGCGCACGCGCCTTGCGCAGTTCGAAAATGGTGCGGCGGGTGACCACCTCGCGGCGGTGGCGAATGAACGCCTCCAGCATCTGCTTGAGGTTCATCAACTGCGGGCGGCCATCGATCAGCGCCACCATGTTGATGCCGAACACCGCCTCCATCTGGGTCTGCTGATACAGGTTGTTGAGCACAACCTCAGCCGATTCGCCGCGCTTGACTTCGATGTAGATGCGCATGCCGTCCTTGTCGGACTCATCGCGCAGCTCGCTGATGCCTTCGAGCTTCTTTTCCTTGACCAGCTCGGCGATTTTTTCGATCAGCCGCGCCTTGTTGACCTGGTACGGGATCTCGGTGACGACGACCGCCTCGCGGCCGTTGTCGGCAACTTCCACCTCGGCCTTGGCACGGATGCGCACGCGGCCACGGCCGGTGCGATAGCCGGCGGCAATGCCGGCGGTACCGTTGATGATGCCGGCGGTGGGGAAATCCGGGCCCGGGATGTATTCCATCAGGCCTTCAACATCCAGTTCCGGCGTGTCGATCAGCGCGATACAGGCGTTGATCGCCTCGGTCAGGTTATGCGGCGGGATATTGGTGGCCATACCCACCGCAATACCGGCCGACCCGTTGACCAACAGGTTCGGGAACCGGGTCGGCATGACCGTCGGTTCCTGTTCCTTTTCGTCGTAATTGGGCTGGAAATCGACGGTTTCCTTTTCGATATCCGCCATCAGCTCATGCGCCAGCCGCGACATGCGCGACTCGGTGTAACGCATCGCCGCAGCGGAGTCGCCGTCGACCGAACCGAAGTTACCCTGGCCGTCCACCATCATGTAACGCAACGAGAACGGCTGCGCCATGCGCACCAGAGTGTCGTACACCGACTGGTCGCCGTGCGGATGGTATTTACCGATGACGTCGCCGACGATACGCGCCGACTTGAAGTAGGCCTTGTTGCTATGTGCGCCCAACTCATGCATCGCGAACAACACGCGTCGGTGCACGGGTTTGAGGCCATCACGTGCATCGGGGAGTGCGCGCCCCACGATCACGCTCATCGCGTAATCGAGATAGCTCTTGCGCATCTCGTCTTCCAGGTTGACCTGGATGATTTCCTTGGCGGTTTCTGCCATTCGGGTTCCGTAAGTGAGGTGGCGGGTGAGCCGGAAAGCCGCGTCGGGCGCGCCCTTGCATCAGGCTGCCTTCCCTACGCTCCCGCCGATCGATTCAAGCGCCGGATTGTACCACGGCAGGCCACTCCGATGCCTCCGGTTTACCAGCCAGAAACAAGCACTTGGAGGGAGTTTCAGCGGCGTTGGCAGCCTGTCGGCGGCGCGCGTGACTCAGCTGCCGAAGGCCGCCTGCATCCGCGCCAGGTCCGGCTGCGTGATCACGCCGCGTTCGGTGACGATCGCATCGATCAGATCGCCGGGGGTCACGTCGAACACCGGGTTCCAGGCATGGATGCCGTCGGCCACCGTCCGGACCCCGCCCACGCCGAACAATTCGCCCGGATCGCGTTGCTCGATCTCGATCTGGTCGCCGCTGGCGGTGGCCATATCCACCGTCGACGACGGCGCCACCACCATGAATTTGACGCCGTGGTGGCGTGCGGCGATCGCCAACTGGTAAGTACCGATCTTGTTGGCGGTATCGCCATTGGCACAGATGCGATCGGCGCCCACGATTACCCACTGCACCAGCCCGGACTTCATCAGATGCGAGGCGGCCGAATCGGCGATCAGGGTGGCGTCGATGCCATCCTGCTGCAGCTCCCACACGGTCAGGCGTGCGCCCTGCAGCCACGGCCGCGTCTCGCCGGCGAACACCTTGGCGATGCGCTGCTGCGCCATGCCGGCGCGGATCACACCGAGCGCGGTACCGAAACCGGCGGTGGCCAGCGAGCCGGTGTTGCAATGGGTCAGCACGCCGCTGCCTGGCGCGATCAGTGCGGCGCCAAGCGCGCCCATATGACGGTTGGCGGCCAGGTCTTCATCGGCGATGGCCTGCGCTTCACGCGCGATCACCTCGCGCCAGTCGGCGCCGGCCGCAGCCAGCACCCGGCGCATGCGCATCAGCGCCCAGGCCAGGTTGACGGCGGTCGGACGCGCCGCGTTGAGCCGCAGCAATGCCGGCTCGAGCTTCTGCAGCGCGGCGCTGCCATCATCAGCGTCGATGTCGCGCGCGGCCAGCACCACGCCCCACCCGGCCGCAATGCCGATCGCCGGCGCACCGCGCACGGCCAGCGAATGAATCGCTTCGGCCACCGTGTCGCTACTGTCGCAATGCAGATGCTCCACCACGAAGGGCAGCTTGCGTTGGTCGAGCAATTCCAGGGCATCGCCGGTCCACAACAGTGGGCGGATGTGGTCGTAGCGGGCGTAATCGATATGGGCGCTGTCGTTCATTGACCTATTGTAAGGCGCGCGGGCAGCGCAGTCAGTGGACTGGCAATGCTCAGTCCGCCGTCCTGGCGCAGCAATCATCAAGCGCGACAGCCTGGTTGGTCGAGGGTGCTGTGCTCTCGCCACTCGCCAGACGCGCCGCAAGCACGTCCTTGTCGGCGCTGTGGCTGCATCAATCCCGCGATACGATCCTGCAAGCGGCAAGGGCACAGCACCAGAAAGTTTGCCGGTTGCATTTGAATGCCTAGCTGCCGATCGCGTTGCACTGTGACGCTGATCCAACGCGGTGTGATCGAAGCAACACGCCGGCTGCCCTTGCAAGCGTGCACGCCGAGCATCTCGACTGGCCCCTGCCCGCCCAGCATCACGGGACCTTATGCGGCATGGATGCCGCCTAAGAGCTTAGAGGGACGGACTTGCAGCAAGTCCCGCGCCGCTGGGCGGGCAAGGGCCCTGCAGCCAAACCGCAGATCGATCGCCCCACAGCGAAGACGTCAATCTTCCGCCTAGCGATACCGACGTGCCGGTAGCGCAGCAGCCTTGCCACCCGCTCAGTCGACGATGAACTCGGCGCGGCAGCCGTCGTTTACCCATACCCCGTCACGGCTCCAGCCCCAGGTCTGGCCTTCCACGCACGGCGTTTTGGACATCTGCCGGCCCAGGCGCACCGCACGTTCAACCGACACGCCGCAAGTGCGGCGCGCGCTCTTCTTCGATTCGCAGGTGATCATGCGCGGCACCGAGACGAAGCCGGAGCCGTCTTCGGCGCCCACCTCGAATTCGCCATCGCAGCCACGCGACACCCAGATCTCGTTGCGGCGCATGCCCCAGGTGCGCCCTTCCTTGCACGGCCACATCGAGCGTTGCCGCAGCAGCCGCACCGGCGCACCACGCAGCAGCACCGGGCACGCCACCGTTCCGCCATTGGAATCACAGCGCACCACGCGGCGCATCACCGTTGCGGTTTGCGCGCGGGATGCTGCGAATTCGGCGCGACAGCCCTGTTCGACCCACACGCCATCGCGTTCGACATCCCATTCGCTGCCGCGGATGCAACTGGTTTCGGAGAGCTGGCGCACCAGCTGCACGCCTTGGGAGGTATCCATCTCGCAGTGCACGCGCGCCAGGTCCTTGGACTCGCAGCGCACCACGCTGGCGGCGCGGTCGGAAGCACGCGCATCGGCGAGCATCAGCAGCGGCAAGCACCACAGACCGCATAAGCTGATCAGCCACTTCATGCCGACAATCCTCACCCCGAAACGAATCTTCGTCGCGCCCCCGTGGACGCGAAGATGAGAGCATCATCGATGTGAAGAAAGCAATACGGCGCCGATGACAGCGCGATGACTCAGGCGTGGGCGAAGTCGAACGCCAGCACGTCGGCAATCTGTGCGGTGCCGCGCAAGGCCATCAACAAACGGTCTACGCCTACCGCCACACCGGCGCAGTCGGGCAACTGCGACAACACAGCGAGCAGGCGTTCATCCAGCGGCAGCTGCGGCAATCCACGCGCCGCACGCACGGCGTTGTCGCGCACAAAGCGCGCACGCTGTTCCTGCGCATCGTTTAGTTCGTGATAGCCATTGGCCACCTCGAAGCTGCCCAGATACAACTCGAAGCGCTCGGCCACCGGCGGGTCGTCGTTGCGCACACGCGCCAGTGCGCATTGGCTAGCCGGCCAATCGTGCACCACCGTCAACGTGTCGCTGGCAAAGCCCGGCTGGATGCGATGGGTCATCAGCAGGTCCAGCCAATCGTCGCGGGTGAGGCCAACCGGATCGATGGCCACGTCATGCAGCGCGGCGCTTAGCGTTTGGATCGGATCGCGCAGCGGGTCGATGCGCAACGTCTGCAGGAACAGTTCGCGATACGTCAGCACCTGCACTGCGGCCTCGCGGCCGACCAGCGCCAGCGCGCGGCGTACCAGCGCGATGGTTTCCTGCGCCAGGCTGCGATCGTTCCAGCCCACCCGATACCATTCGAGCATGCTGAACTCGGGGTTGTGACGGCCACCCGCTTCGCCATTGCGAAACACCCGCCCCAGTTCGTAGCAATCGCCCACGCCGGCCGCGAGCAAGCGTTTGAGCGGATATTCCGGCGAGGTGCGCAACCAGCGCAGCGGCGCGCCGGCATCCACATGGCCGGTAAAGCGCGTGCTGAAACTTTCGATATTCGGTTCGGTGTTGCCGGCCTCCGAAAGCACTGGCGTTTCCACTTCCAGCACGTTGCGCTCAGCGAAAAAAGCGCGGATCGCGGCATTGAGCTGCGCCCGCAACTGCAGCGCAGCCAGATCGACCTGCGCCGCACTCATGGCTGTTGGCCGTGTTCGCTCAGAAAGGCCAGCAAGCGGGCTTCGTCCCAGATGTCCACGCCCAGCGATTGCGCCTTGTCGAGCTTGGAACCGGCTTCTTCGCCGGCCACCAGAAACGCGGTCTTCTTGGAGACACTGCCAGCGACCTTGGCACCCAATGCTTCCAGCCGCTGCTTGGCGGCATCGCGCGTGAGCGCAGCCAAGGTCCCGGTGATGACCACGCTCTGGCCATCGAGCGGGCCGGTCTGCAGCGCATCGGCTTCCGGTAGACGCGCCAGCACTGTCTCCATCGCCTGCTGCGCGGCGCTTGCCAACGCGGCGTTTTCTGGGCGATCCAGCCATTGCAGCAAGGCGGCCACCACGGGCGCAGGAACGCCGGCCTGTTGCAAGGCATCGGCACCGGCCGTGCGCAACGCAGCGAACGAATCCACCGCAGCGGCAAGCTGCTGCGCGCGCACCGGCGTCACCTTGGGGATGTCCATGTCTTCGAGCACGCTGGCAAAACTCAATGCCTCGCGCAGCTTGGGCGATGGCGGATGCGTGTCGCCGATGCGCACGCCACGCTGCAGCAGATCGTCGATGGCCTGCTGATTACCGGGCTGGTCGAGAAAGTGCCCGAGCGCACGCGCCACTTCACCACCGATGTCCGGCACGCGCTTGAACAGCGGCCACGGCAGATGGCGAATCAATTCCAGATCGCCAAACCAGGCCGACAACGCCTTGGCTGTGCTTTCGCCCACATGCTCGATGCCCAACGCAAACAGGAAACGCTCCAGCGTGGTGTCGCGCGATGTTTCGATTGCCTCGATCAGATTCTCCGCCCACTTGGTGGCGATTTTTTTGCGATTCCAATCGAACTTTGGCAGACCTGCGCGCAGCAGATCGGCCTGCCAGGTCGGCGGCACTTCGCGCTCGCCGGCCATGTCCACGCCGATGCCGACCACCGTGGTTTCCAGCTGTGCATACGCGCCGCTGGCCAGATGCTCGCGCGCTTCGCGCAGGAACGCATGCGGGCTTTCGGCGGTGCTGATCATGCGCAGTTGCAGCAGCTGATCCACAGTGAGCAGATAGATATCGGCCACACCTTGCACCAAGCCGCTGTCGACCAGCACTTCGATGAATTTTTCGCCCAGACCATCCACATCCATCGCGCGCCGCGAGACGAAATGCCGGAAGGCTTCCTTGCGCTGCGCCGGGCAGGTCAACTCGCCGGAGCAGCGCCACACCGCCTGGCCCTCTTCGCGCACGATTTCCGAACCGCACACCGGGCATTGCGTGGGCATCTGCCACGCCTGGGTGCCGGGCGGGCGCTGGTCGGCCACGACCGCAGCCACTTCGGGAATCACGTCACCGGCGCGGCGCACAATCACCGTATCGCCCACGCGCACATCCAGCCGCGCAATCTGGTCGGCGTTATGCAGCGTGGCATTGGTGACGATCACCCCGGCCACATGCACCGGCTTCAAGCGCGCCACCGGCGTGGCCGCACCGGTGCGACCGATCTGGATCTCGATGGCCTCTACGACAGTCAATTGCTCCTGCGCCGGAAATTTGTGTGCTATTGCCCAGCGGGGCGCCCGGGAGACAAAACCCAAAGTCTCTCGCCAGTCATGACGATCAACTTTGTACACAACCCCATCAATGTCATAAGGCAGGGAATCGCGCTTATCTTGAATATCCCTATAAAAATTAATACACCCAGATGCACCTAAAACAACCGACGTCTCTTTGGCAACAGGAAAGCCGAAATCTCTCAAAATTTGGAGCACGTCCGATTGAGTTTCAGTTAGCGTGAACCTCTCCAGATCAACGCCCCCATAGGCGAAGAATTTGAGCCCCCTCTTTTTGGACTCTTTTGGATCAAGCTGCCTCACCGCACCTGCAGCACCGTTACGAGGATTTGATAACGGTTTTATGTTATTTAACAACGCATACTCATTATACTTCTCGAAACTAGAGCGAGGCATATAAACCTCCCCTCTCACCTCAATAACCCCTGAATCCGGCACTTTACCGCGCAGCCTCGGCGGAATACCACCTGCAGCCCGGACAGAGTGAGTAACGTCCTCCCCGAACGTGCCATCGCCGCGTGTAACTGCACGGCGCAAGACACCATCGATATAAGTAAGGCTTATCGCTAGCCCATCGAATTTTAGCTCCGCGGAGTATTGAACCGAGTCCGCGTCCGGCAGAGACAGGCTTTGCCTAACACGCCTATCGAAGTCGACCACTTCGCTCTCATTAAAAGCGTTCCCTAATGACAACATTGGAGAATTATGCTTAACAGCCAGCAGCGAAGAGACTGGGGCACCAACTCGCTGCGTCGGGGAATCAGGCGTTAGAAGATTTGGATGGCTAGCTTCCAAATCATCCAACTCTCGTAGAAGTCGGTCGTAATCGACGTCCGGAATCAGAGGCTCATCCAGCACGTGATAGCGGTAATTTGCATCTTCGATCAAACGACGCAGGGTATCGATACGTTGGACAGGATCCGGGCTGACAGTCATCGGGGGGAGAGGCAGTGGCAGAAACGACTCGCTATTCTACCGAGTGCATCCTTCCACGGACGTGCAGAACGATAGCCAGCATTTGCCGGACCGGCGATCGGACAGAAAGCCCTGGCGGGTATTTTCCGATAGGCAGACAGGCACAAACCGGCTAGCGTGGCGCCCTCTTTGCCGCCGCCTCTGGAGTTCAACCGTGTCGTTGCCCGTCTCGCGCCGTTCGTTTCTCAGCCTGGCCACCACCGGCGTGGCGGTTTCCGCACTGGGGCTAGCACCCACGGCCGAGGCGGCCCGCAAGCGCGCTGCGGCACCGGCAACCCCTGGCGTGGCCGCAGCGGCCGGCACGGTGTACCTCAACCTCAATGAGCACCCGCTCGGACCTACCCCGGCGGCGATTGATGCTGCCACGCGTTCGCTGCCGCGCTCGGGCCGCTACCTGCTCGAGATGGAGCAGGATCTGCGCAACCTGATGACCGGCGAGCTGCAGCTGCCGAACGATCACCTGTCGCTGTTCCACGGCTCGCGCGACGCGCTGAACCTGGCTGCCAGCCTGTTGACCTCCGCGCGCGCCGGGCTGGTGGTGGCCGACCCGAGCTTTGACCCATTGGTCGAAAGCGCTATTGCCCGCGGCGTGGCCGTGCGCAAGGTGCCGCTGCGTGCCGACGGCGCGCACGACGTCAAGGCAATGGCCAAGGCCGACCCGACCGCCGGCCTGATCTATCTGTGCAACCCAGGCAACGCCAGCGGCTCGATCACTGCGCGCGCCGACATCGAATGGCTGCTGGCCAACAAGCCGGCCAGCGCCGTGCTGGTGGTGGACGAGGCGTACATCCACTACAGCAACGAGCCGTCGGTGGCCGATCTGGTGCGTCAGCGCCAGGATCTGATCGTGCTGCGCAGCTTTTCCAAGCTGTACGGCATGGCCGGCCTGCGCCTGGGCGCCGCCCTGGCCCCGCCCGGCCTGCAAACCAAACTCGCCGCATTCGGCAGCAACCCGTTGTCGGTTCCGGCGATGGCCGCCGGCATCGCCAGCCTGCGCGACCCGCTACTGGTACAGACCCGCCGCGCCGACAACGCACGCGTGCGCGACGAAACCATCGCCTGGCTCAAGGGCAAGGGCTACACCTGCCTACCCTCGCAAGCCAGCTGCTTCCTGCTGAACGTCAAGCGCGATGCAAGCGTGTTCGCCGATTCGATGCAAAAGCAGGGCGTCATCGTCGGCCGCAGCTGGCCGATCTGGCCCAAGCGCGTGCGCGTCAGCGTCGGCACCGAGGCGGAAATGCTGCGCT
This sequence comes from Xanthomonas vasicola pv. musacearum NCPPB 4379, assembly GCF_000277895.2. Lineage (NCBI taxonomy): Bacteria > Pseudomonadati > Pseudomonadota > Gammaproteobacteria > Lysobacterales > Lysobacteraceae > Xanthomonas > Xanthomonas vasicola. The sequence goes on from NZ_CP034655.1 coordinate 2,947,945, forward strand.
TTCGCGAGGCGTTCGGTAAGGCCAAGCGCTAACCTTTCTTCTTTGGAAGAAAATGGCTTTGCTGTGACCGCTCACCTTCTTCCCTTGGGATATTGCCCGGCTTCCACGGGGGAGAAGGTGCCCGCAAGGGGCGGATGAGGGTGCCAGCGAAGCCTGGCGTTGTTCAACTGCACGAGTGCTTCGCCCGGACCCTCGCCCCAAACCCCTCTGCCGCGGGGAGAGGGGCCCTGGATTTCTACTGATCAACCGCCTCAGGCTCCGGTGCCCGCAGCGTGCGCCGGATCCAGAAATAACTGATCACGAAAGTCAGTGCCATCGAGCCGGCGTTCCATAGCAGCAGCTCGCGCAGCATCGGTGGGCCTTGCAGGATGTGCAGGTAGTAGCGGCGATCCAACAGGGCGATGGCATGCGGCATGAACACGCTGACGAAGGGCGTTGGCACCGGCGCGACCAGCAACGTAATCACCGCAGCAAAGCCCACGACCAGCCAGGGTGAATTCCGCGGGCGTTTGCGCAGGCGCGTGGCGATCCTGGTAAATATCCACAGCAGCGGCATTGCCAAGATCGCCCACAAGACCAGCAACAACGCCACCGCCAACACGCCCTGCAAACTCAACATTTCAACTCACCAGCGCGGCGACTTGGTCAGCGGCGGTGCCTGATGCTGGCGGTCATAGGCACGCAACTCGTCGCGGATATGCGCCACACGCTGGCGGCCCAATGCGTTGCGGCTGTCGTCCAGCACCACGCCATCGAGCAGTTCGGCCATGCGCTGCACGGTGGGCAGCATTTTTTCCCAGGCATCCAGCGCGGTCATCGGCGCCGGCAGCGTGAGGAAGAACGCAATCGCCGGCGTCTGCATCTCGCGGATGTTGGCCATGTCGAAACTGCCGGGCTTGAGGATGCTGGCCATGCTGAAGATCGGTCCGCGCTCCGGGTGCCCTTCCACCAGGCGGTGAAACACGTTCATGTGGCCGAACACCAGCCCGGTCTTCTCGGCGGCCACCACCACGTCTTCGCCACGCAGCACCTGGCCCGCCTTGGCGGCAACGAACAACGACACGATCTTGTCGAAATCCTGGTTCGGGCGCTTGCCCACCTCGTTGCCGCCGGAAGCATCATGCCCCTCCAGGTTGAGCTCGCTCTGCTCGATGCCTTCCGCGCGTTCTGCTGCGTCACCTTCCGCACCGAACTCGCTGGAAATCACCGGTTCGCGCCGTTCGCGCGGCTGGCCTTCGTCCTTGTCGACCCGGCGCCCTTGCGGCGATTTCTTCGGGCGACCAAACAGGAAGATGGCCGCGACCAGCAGCAGTCCAGCGATCAGGATCCCGATCCGGATCATGGCCATGTCGGACATTCAGCGTGCCTCCGCATAAGAGTGACAGGTGTCTATATTCCAATAAGCATGGCACGTCATGCCGCACCCGCCAAACGTGCGGCTTCTTCCAGGTCCACGCTGACCAGGCGGCTGACGCCCGGCTCGCGCATGGTCACGCCGGAGAGCTGACGCGCGGCTTCCATCGTGGCCTTGTTGTGGCTGACGAACAGGAACTGCACCTTCTCGCTCATCTCGCGCACCATGTTGGCCAGGCGGCCGACATTGGCTTCGTCCAGCGGCGCGTCCACCTCGTCGAGCAGGCAGAACGGCGCAGGGTTGAGCTGGAAGATCGCAAACACCAGCGCCACCGCGGTCATCGCCTTCTCGCCGCCGGAGAGCAGCGAAATGCTCGACACGCGCTTGCCCGGCGGACGCGCCATGATGGTCACGCCGGTGTCGAGCAGGTCTTCGCCAGTGAGCTCCAGATACGCATGCCCGCCGCCGAACAGCCGCGGATACAACGCCTGCACGCCTGAGTTGACGCGGTCGAAGGTGTCCTTGAAACGGCCGCGGGTTTCGCGGTCGATCTTGCGGATGGCTTCTTCCAGCGTTTCCAGCGCGGTATTGAGGTCCAGGTTCTGCGCGTCCAGATATTCGGAGCGCTGCGCGGCCTCGCCGTATTCCTGGATGGCGGCCAGGTTGACCGGCTCCAGGCGCCGCATGCGCCCGTCGATCTGGCCGACGGTTGCTTCCCATTCGGCCAGGTTGGCCGACTCGGGCAACCCGTTGACCACGTCTTCAAGCACGAAACCGGCTTTGACTACCGCTGCCGCCAACTGCTCGGCGTTGAGCACCAGCGCCTGTTGATCGAGCTTGCGCTGCGAAATGCGTTCGCGCTGCGCCAGCGCCTGTTCGTCGCGCTGCTGACGGGTTTGTTCGAAGCTGCGTAGCTCGCTGTCGATGCTGTCGAGCATGGTGCGCGCTTCGCCCAGCGCGCGTTCGGTGCGCACGCGCTCGCTCAAGGCGGCTTGATGTTCGTGCTCCAGCGTTTCCACCGGCGAATCGCCTTCACTGAGCTGTGCGACAAGGTCTTCCAGGCGCGTGTCGAGCTGGCCGCGCTGGCTGTCCATGCGCTCCAGCGTCTGGCTCAGGGACGCAATCTGGGTACGTTGCGACTCCAGCGTCAGCGCCAGTGCATGCATCGCATCGCGCACGCCGCGTGCGGCATCGCGCGCTTGATCGCGTGCATCGGTGAGCTGACGACGCTCGCTTTCCAGCGCTTCGCGCGTGCCCTGCAGATCGCCCATCAAGGTGACCGCATCTTCGAGCTTGGCGCGCGCCTCGCGTGCCTGTTCGCGGCTGGTGTCCAGGGTTTCCAGCAGCTGCGACAGCTCGGTTTCGATGCGCTCGATGCGCGTGCGCGCCGCATCCACCTTGCCTTGCTGACTCTGCAATTGCCCAGCGAGTTCGGAGACGCTGCGATGCGCCATGTACAGCTGGCGCTGTGCGTCCTCGCGTTGCTGCTCGGCCGCCAGCAGTTGTTCGCGGAAACTGGCGAGCTGATGCTCCAGCTCGGCTTCGCGCTCCTGCAAGGTTTCGATCTGCGTGCGCAACTCCTGAATCTCGCGCTCGCGCAGCAGCGCGCCCTGCTTGGCCGCGCCGGAGCGTGAGACGCGCACCCAGCCCTCGCCCAGCCGCTCACCACTGCGGGTGATGACGGAATCGCCTTCGGGCAGGCTGCGTTGCAGAGTACGCGCGGCGTCCAGATCCTCAGCGGTGTGCAAGCGCGCGAGCAGGCGCCGGATCGCGATCGGCCCCTGCACCTTGGCGGCCAACGAGGTCGGCGCGAAGCGCGCGTCATCCGTCGCGCTGGACACCAGCGCGATGCGGCCATCGCCTAATTCACCCAGCGCATCGACCAGTTGCTCCGGCGCATCCACCAGCACGCCTTCGATCAACTGCTCCAAGGCGCCTTCAACTGCATTTTCCCAGCCGCTTTCCACGCTGATGCGCTCGCCGACGCGCGCTGCAGAATCCAACCCGCGCGACTTCAGCCATGCCACTGCGGCGCCCTGCTCCTGACCGAGTGCGGCTTGCTGCAAGGTTTCCAGCGACGATAGCCGGCCACGCGCAGCCTGTGCCTGCTTGCGCACGTCGGCCAGCTCGCCCTGGCTGGCACGCTGCTGTTCCTGCAGCCCGCCGAGCGCGTGCTTGCGCGCCTCGACCTGCTCGGTCAATCCATCCAACGAGGTCTTCTGCGTTTCATGGCGCAGTTCGATCTGCTCGAACGCCTCGGCCAACGCATCCAGGTCCAGCCCGGCACGTTCGTTGACCAACGCTTCGCGGCGACGATCGGCTTCCAGCGCCTGGCGGTCCAGGTAATCGACGCGCGTGCGCTCCACTTCGCCGGCGCGCGAGGCTTCGCCGGTATCGCGGTTATGCGTCTCCCAACGTTGCTGCCAGTCGGCCAGCCGCGCTTCGGCTTCACGCAGCGACTCCTGGCGGAATTCGTGGTCTTCGCGCAGTTGTTCCAGTTGCGGCTCGGCAGCGGCCACCGCTTCGCGCAGCACACTCAATTTGGCCGAGTCGCCGCTGATGTGCTGGGTCAATTCCTGCAGCTGGCTCTGCGCCTCATCGCGCGCCTTGTGCAAGCGATGCGAGAGTTCGCGCTGATGCTGGATCTGCTGCTCGATGCGCGCCAACGCACCACCGACCTGGTAGACATCGGCCTGCGCCTTGGCCACCGCTTCGGCGGCCTCTTCGCGGCGCACGCGGCCGGTCTCGATACGCGCTTCGGCATCGCGTTGTTCGGCGATAAATTGCTGCAGGCGGGTCTCTTCCTGATTCAACTTTTCGCGCAGGCCCTGTAGCTGTCCATCCAGGCCGCGGTATTCCAGCGCCTTCCACTCGGCATCCTTGATCCGGCGCTCTTCCTGCAACGCTTGGTACTGCTCGGCCTGCCGCGCCTGGCGCTGCAGATGCGCCAGCTGCTTGGTGATTTCTTCGCGCAGGTCGCCCAGGCGGTCGAGGTTTTCGCGAGTATGCCGAATACGCGTTTCGGTTTCCTTGCGGCGTTCCTTGTACTTGGAAATGCCGGCGGCTTCTTCCAGATACACGCGCAGATCTTCCGGGCGCGCTTCGATGATCTGGCTGATCATGCCCTGCTCGATGATCGAGTAGCTGCGCGGCCCCAGACCGGTGCCTAAAAACAGATCGGTAATATCGCGGCGGCGGCACTTGGTGCCGTTGAGGTAGTACGCACTGGTGCCATCGCGGCTGACCAGGCGCCTGACCGAGATCTCGTTGAACGAGGCGAACTCACCGCTGATGGTGTGATCGGAATTGTCGAAGATCAGCTCCACCGTCGCCTGCGACACCGGCTTGCGCGCCGACGAGCCGGAGAAGATCACGTCGGTCAGCGAGTCGCCGCGCAGGCGGCTGGCCGAGCTTTCGCCCATCACCCAGCGTACCGCATCGATGATGTTGGACTTGCCGCAACCATTGGGGCCGACGATGCCGGTCATATTGGTGGGCAGGTGCAACGTGGTCGGGTCGACGAACGACTTGAAACCGGACAGCTTGATCGTAGACAGGCGCATGGGGACTGGAGATTCCGGGCACCGCGCGGACCAAGCCGGCAGGCGCTTTTTCCTGTGAAGCCAGCGCCCAAGCCCTTGATCCATAAGATCTGCGGGCCGTGGAACCGGCAATGGGGCATGAGTATAACGGGCATGCCAGCACTGGCGGCGGCGCCCCAAAAACGAAGGGCGCCTAACAAGGCGCCCTTCGGATCACACATACGGCTTGGATCAGGCGTCGGATTCGACGATGACCTTGACCGTGGTTTCCACGTCTGCGTGCAGGTGCAGCACAACGTCGTACTCGCCGACATTGCGGAATGCGCCTTCGCCCAGGATCACTTCGCTCTTTTCCAGCGGCAGGCCGGCGGCGGTGAACGCCTCGGCGATGTCGCGCGGGCCAACCGAGCCGTACAGCTTGCCTTCGGTCGACGCGTGCGCACCGATGGTGACGCTGGCGCCTTCGAACTTGGTGGCGCGGCTCTGTGCGTCGGCAAGGATGCTGTTCGCCTTGGCTTCGTACTCGGCGCGCTTGGTTTCGAACGCTTCGACGTTCGCAGCGGTGGCCGGCACGGCCTTGCCCTGCGGCACGAGGAAGTTACGGCCGTAGCCCGGCTTGACACTGACCTTGTCGCCCAGGTTGCCCAGGTTGGTCACTTTCTGCAGAAGAATCAGATCCATGGTGGTGCTCCGTTATTCGTTAGCGCCGGCATGTGGCGGGCGCAACGGGTGCTGTCCGAAAAGACGGGATTCGGGAATCGGGATTTGGGAATCGCAAGAGCACGATCAACACCGCATCTCCAATCACCAGGCGTCTATCAATTCAATCACCCGCACATGGATGTGCGGGCTTCTGTGAGGGACTCACACAAAGCCTTGCGGGCCTTTGTGAGGGAGTCACATCAACGACTTAAACGTCGTGGTTGTCCGTGTACGGGATCAGCGCCAGGAAACGCGAGCGCTTGACGGCCGTCGCCAGCTGACGCTGATACTTGGACTTGGTACCGGTCACGCGGCTCGGCACGATCTTGCCGTTCTCGGTGAGGTACTGGCGCAGGGTGTTGAGATCCTTGTAATCGATCTCTTTGACGCCCTCGGCGGTGAACTTGCAGAACTTGCGACGACGGAAGAACTTGGACATGACAGCGCTCCTTAAGCGGCTTCGGCGTTGTCGCCGTCGGTATCGGTGGCAGCGGGGGCATCGCCCTCTTCATCGTCACGACGACGACGCTCGCTACGCTCGGGCTTGTCGCCCTTCTCGTCCTTGCTCTTCATGATCAGCGACTGCTCGGTGTCCGGGCCATCGCGCTTGACGACCAGGTGACGCAGCACCGCATCGTTGAAGCGGAAGCTTTCCACCAGCTCGCTCAGCACGGCCTGGTCGACTTCGATGTTGAGCAGCACGTAGTGCGCCTTCACCAGGTTCTGGATCGGGTAGGCCAGCTGACGGCGGCCCCAGTCTTCCAGACGATGGATGGTGCCGTTACCGCCCTCGATCAGCGACTTGTAGCGCTCGATCATGGCCGGGACCTGCTCGCTCTGGTCCGGATGGACCAGGAACACGACTTCGTAATGACGACTCATGTTGTTTTACCTTTCGGATGTGGCCACGTGGGCCGGACAGCTCCCCGGACATCCGCGCAAGCGGCCGGTGGAGCAAGGGTTCCACCCGGAACCGGGCAGGAAGCAGGAAATTATGGCAGTTCAGGCGGTTAGCCGCAACTGACCGAGCAAGGGGGGAGACTTTCAATGCCCTCTCCTGCGGGAGAGGGGTTGGGGTGAGGGTACGGGGCAAAGCCACGCATGTCGTTCAACCACGCGAGGCTTCGCGCCGCACCATCATCCGCGTCTACGGGGCACCTTCTCCCCCATGAAGGAGGACAATGTCCCGCAGGGAGAAGGGATAGCGCGCTGGCGGGCTCAGCGATGCTCGTCCGCCGTGGTAAAGCTTTCCCCGCAGCCGCATTCGGCGGTCGCGTTGGGATTGCTGAAGGTAAACGTCTCGCTGAGGCCGTGCTTGCCGAAGTCGATGCAGGTGCCATCCACCAGCGGCAGGCTGGTGGGGTCGACGAAGATGCGCACCCCGCCCTGTTCGAATACCGCGTCGTCGTCGCGCGCCTCGCGCGCCAGGTCGGTGACATGGCCCCAGCCGGAACAACCGGTCTTGGTCACGCCAAAGCGCAGACCCAACGCACCCGGGGTCTGCTGCACGAAACGCTGCACGCGCTCCAGCGCGGCGGGGGTGAGGCTGACGGCCATGGGGGCACTCCAAAACAGTGGTGGCAAGTATAACGAGGCCGCAACGACCCGGCGCAATGCTGAGCGGCGGCGTCTGCAACAGATGGGGGCAGCACGCGCCTGCGACAAGCGCAGCCGTCGGCAACCCGTTCAGACGCTCGCGCCGGCGCAGTCGCAGCCAGTAAACTCGCAGACCATTCAAGGTCGCTACGGCGAGGAACAGTCATGACGGTGGTCAGCGTTGAACATGCGCTTGCGGGGAAGCTCCCCGACGGCGGCGAAGTCACGGTACGGGGGTGGGTGCGCACATTGCGCGGATCTGCCGGGCTGGCCTTCATCAACGTAACCGACGGCTCGTGCTTCGCTCCGATCCAGGTAGTGGCCAACGATACGCTGCCCAATTTCGATGAGGTCAAGCGCCTGACCAGCGGCTGCTCGCTGATCGCCAAGGGTGTGTTGGTGAAGTCGCAGGGCAAGGGCCAGTCGTTCGAGATCCAGGCCAGCGGTGTGGAGATTGTCGGTTGGGTCGAAGACCCGCTGACCTATCCGATCCAGCCCAAACCGATGTCGCCGGAGTTCCTGCGCGAAGTGGCGCATCTGCGTCCGCGCACCAACCTGTTCGGTGCGGTCACCCGCATCCGCAACTGTCTGGCGCAGGCGGTGCACCGCTTCTTCCATCAGAACGGCTTCAACTGGATCAGCACACCGATCATCACCACCTCCGACGCAGAAGGCGCCGGGCAGATGTTCCGTGTTTCCACGCTGGACATGGTCAACCTGCCGCGCGATGGCAGCGGCAATGTGGATTTCAGCCGCGATTTCTTCGGCAAGGAAACCTTCCTGACTGTGTCCGGCCAGCTCAATGTGGAGGCGTACTGCCTGGCGCTGAGCAAGGTCTACACCTTCGGCCCGACCTTCCGTGCCGAAAACAGCCACACCACACGCCATCTGGCCGAATTTTGGATGATCGAGCCGGAAATCGCCTTCGCCGATCTGGCCGAAGACGCGCGTCTGGCCGAGCAGTTCCTCAAGTACCTGTTCCGTGCAGTGCTCGACGAGCGTGGCGACGACCTGGCGTTCCTGGCCGAGCGCGTGGACAAGAACGCAATCGCCAAGCTCGAAGCGTTCATCAATGCACCGTTCGAGCAGATCGACTACACCGACGCAGTGAAGTTGCTGCAGAACTCCGGCAAGAAATTCGATTTTCCGGTGGAATGGGGCCTGGACCTGCAGACCGAGCACGAGCGCTGGTTGACCGAAGAACACATCGGCCGCCCAGTGGTGGTGACCAACTATCCCGAGCACATCAAAGCGTTCTATATGCGCTTGAACGACGACGGCAAGACCGTTGCGGCGATGGACGTGCTGGCGCCGGGCATCGGCGAAATCATCGGCGGCAGCCAGCGCGAAGAGCGCCTGGACGTGCTCGACGCGCGCATGGCGCAGTTTGGCCTGGATAAGGAGCACTACAGCTGGTACCGCGACTTCCGTCGTTACGGCTCGGTGCCGCATGCCGGCTTCGGCCTGGGCTTCGAGCGTTTGGTGGTGTACGTGTGCGGGCTGAGCAACATCCGCGACGCGATCCCCTACCCGCGCGCGCCGGGCAGCGCGGAGTTCTGAGGTGACGGATGCGGCGGCCACGGTCACCATGTACCACCCGCTGGGGCAGGAGGAATACGCCTTGGTGCGCGACTCAGGCAACCGCCGCTGGCCGCCACGGTTGCCTGAGCAACCGATCTTTTACCCAGTCACCAACCAGCGCTACGCCGAGGAAATTGCGTCGCGCTGGAACGTCAAGGACAGCGGGCTTGGCTATGTTGCGCAGTTCGAGGTAAGCGCAGCGTTCGTCGAACACGATGCCATCCAAAACGTCGGCGGCGCACACCACACCGAGTGGTGGATCCCGGCCGAAGAGTTGGATGCGTTGAATGACACTATTGCCGGCCTCAATGACATCATCGGCCAGTTCGATGCCCGGCCCACGGAGCACGAAACATGACTCTGTTCTTCGCACTGTGTTTCGTCGGAGTCGCCGTCGCCGGGTTGACCGCGCTGCTGATCTTCTGGCCGCTGACCCTGGTGCACATGCGCGACCGTCATCCGGATGCGTTGGCCAGTTTCGGCGACCCGGCCTTCATCAGTCCCGTGGCGTTGCGCTGGTTGCTGGCGCGCCGTTACCGCAGCTACCGCGACCGTGCACTGTCCGGTCTGGCCACACCCGCCTGGCTATCGCTGCTCACCATTTTTTTCGGCCTGGGCATGGCGGCCCTGCTTGGCCTGCTTTCCAAGGTAATGCAATGACAACGTACGAAGACACCACGCAGGGCGCGCACGACTCCTGGTGGCTGGCCACGATCGGCCGCACCCTGATCTGGGCGCGCCTGCGCGTCAATGAAGCTGGCACCGCCGAAGTGTTGGACAGCGATGGCAAGACGCTGCCCTACGACAGCGAAGACAGCGCACGCGCGGCATTGTTCGACGCCGAGTTCGTCGCGCTGGATGGGCTGGATGAAGAAGACGCGCTGATCCGCGGCTTTTCGCTGCATGAAGTCTCGCCGCCGCAGGGCGACGACGATGCCGACCTGCGTGCGCGCATGGTGGTGAACATGGGCGGCCGCGCCTGATATGTATGCCCCGCGCGCGTTTGCGCAGACCGATCTGGCCTTGCTGGACTGGCTGTTTGCACGCGATGCATTCGTCACCCTGATCAGCCAGGGCGATGACGGCCAACCGGCGATCTCGCATTTGCCGGTGCTGTATCAACGCGATGGGCAGGCTGTCGTGATCGAAGGCCATTGGGCACGCCCCAATCCGCAGGCGCGCACTCCTGGCGATGCCGTGATCGTGCTGCAAGGGCCGCATGCTTACGTGTCGCCCAGCTGGTATCTGGACAAGGAAGCGGCGGCGCGCGTGCCCACCTGGAACTACGCGGTTGCGCATCTGCATGGCCGCTGCAGCCAGGTCAGCGATGAAGACGCGCTGGGCGGGTTGATCGCACGCATGAGCGCGCATTTCGAGCAGCGCGTCGGTAGCGATTGGCAGTTCGAGATGGAGCGCGACAGTCATCGTAAGCAACTGCGGGGTCTGGTTGGCTTCCGCTTCGTCCCAAGCCGCATCGAATTGACCTTCAAGCTGAGTCAGAACCACCCGGCCGGCAATATCGCAGCAGTGAGCGATGCGCTGGCGCAACAGGCATCGGCCGATTCGCACGAGGTCGCCACACTGATGCGCGATGCATTGCGCGCACGCGATGGCGCAGCCTGAGAGCGGCGCGCCGAGAGTTTTCTCGCATCACGGTTTCAGGGCTCTTCTGCATTCCCCTCTTCCCTTGTCGCTGGAAAATTTCGCGCATGAACGAACTCAACCATTTACTTGAAAACAACCGCGCATGGTCCGAGCGTATCCGCCGCGAAGACCCGGAATTCTTTTCCAAGCTGTCGACCCAGCAAACCCCGGAATATATGTGGATCGGCTGCTCCGATTCGCGCGTGCCGGCCGATCAGATCATCGATATGGCACCGGGCGAAGTCTTCGTCCATCGCAATATCGCCAACGTGGTGGTGCATACCGATCTGAATTGCCTGTCGGTGATCCAGTTCGCAGTGGACGTGCTCAAGGTCAAACACGTGCTGGTGGTTGGCCATTACGGCTGCGGCGGCGTGTTCGCCAGCCTGACCCAGAAGCGCATGGGCCTGGTCGACAACTGGATCCGGCACGTCACCGACGTGGCCGACAAACACGAAGCCTGCCTGCACGACGCCGGCGATCTGCCCGTGCAGCACGCGCGTCTGTGCGAGCTCAACGTGCTCGAACAGGTGGTCAACGTGTGCCGCACCACCATCGTGCGCGATGCCTGGGAGCGCGGCCAGGAACTGTACGTGCATGGCTGGGTGTATAGCTTGCGCGATGGCCGCGCACACGACATTGGCATGTCGATCGACCGCCATGAGTTGCTGCAGGAGCGCTACGATGCGGCGCTGGCGAAGATCCAGGCCGATCGCGCCGAACGCTGAGCCGCACGCAAATGCACGGCCAACCGCCGCATCCATGTGGGGCTGCCGGTTGGCTATGCTGGACACCTTCTCCGCCGAGGAACCCTCGATGCTGATTCCGCCGATCAACCTGCATGCCTGGATCGAGGAACACCGCCACCTGCTCAAGCCGCCGGTGGGCAACAAGTGCATCCAGCAGGATGGCTTCATCATCATGATTGTCGGTGGCCCGAACGCGCGCACCGACTATCATTACGACGAAGGCCCGGAATGGTTCTTCCAGCTCGAAGGCGAGATGGTGCTGAAGGTGCAGGACGATGGCGTGGCGCGCGACATCCCGATCCGTGCCGGTGAAATCTTTCTGCTGCCGCCCAAGGTGCCGCACTCGCCGCAACGCGCTGCCGGCTCGATCGGCATCGTGATCGAGCGCGTGCGTTTGCCACATGAGCAAGATGGCCTGCAGTGGTACTGCCCGCAGTGCAATCACAAGTTGTACGAGGCGATGTTTCCGTTAAAAAACATCGAAACCGACTTCCCGCCTGTGTTCGATCATTTCTACCGTTCGCTGGGGCTGCGCACATGCACCAAGTGCGGACACGTGCACCCTGCGCCTGAGCGCTACGCCACCGCCGAACAATGAGTCGGCGGTGATGAAATCCCCGCCGACACTTGCGCCATCGGCACCATGCTGCGCGCACTGATCGACCTCAAACCGCGCGACGTGCCCTTGCGCGTCGCGCTGCGCAACACTGCCGCAGTGGTTTTGCCGCTGGCGATCGGCGTGGCGACCGGGCATGTTGCCGCCGGCTTGGCGGTGTGCAGCGGCGCACTCAACACCATGTTTTCCGACCAGCCGGGGCCGTATCGCGCACGCCTGCAACGCATGCTGATGGCAGCGCTGGCGGCTGGCATGGCTGCATTGCTCGGCATCTGGGTCGGCCACAACACGCCAGCGTTGGTGCTGGCCGGCCTATTGCTCGGCCTGGGCGGCGGCTTGCTGGTGGCGCTCGGCCCGGTGGCAGCGCGGGTCGGCCTGACCAGCATGATCCTGCTGGTCGTCAGCGCAGACATGCAACTGCCGGTGCAGCAGGCACCCGGTGTGGCAGGCCTGATCTTCGCCGGCGGCTTACTGCAGGTATTGCTGGCGCTGGCGGCGTGGCCGCTGCAGCGCTATCGCCCCGAGCGTTTCGCACTGGCGGAGTTGATGCGCCAGCTGGCCGGTATCGCGCGGCAGCGCCCGGAAGCCAGTGCAGCGCCGCCGGCAACGCAAGAAGTGCTCGATGCGATGGTGATGCTGCATGGCGAACATCGCTCGCGCGCGATTGCGGTGCAGAGTTTTCGCATCATCGCCGAGCTCTGCGACCGCGTACGGTTGGAGTTGCTGTCGCTGGCCGATGCCGATACGCGCCTGACCGACTCGCAGGCGCGGCCGGCGATCGAACGCGTGCTCGAACGCAGCGCCATCGTGCTGGAGCAGCTCGCGCATGCGATGACCGTGGGCGAAGACCCGGTGGCCGCCAACGCGTCGATGACCGGCTTCGACGACTTGGTCGGTGCCTTGGCACAGTTTCAGCACGACAACGCCGATACCCGCGAACGTCGCTTGGTGCGCGTGGCAGTGGCACGTGCGCAAGGTTTGGGCGGCCAGCTGCGTGCGTTGATCCGCAACGCACACTGGGCCAGCAGCCGTGGCGAAATCCAGGCGCAACTGGCCGAAGCGCGCCTGCCGGCAGCGCTGCGCCCAGCCGCGACCTGGGCCACCTTGCGGGCGAATCTGGACCTGTCGTCGGTGGCCTTCCGGCACGCCTTGCGCTGCGGTGTGTGCCTGGCACTGGCCATCGCCTTCCAACGCTGGCAGCAGATTCCGCACGGCTTCTGGATTCCGATGACCACCGCCATCGTGCTCAAGCCGGATTTCGGCGGCACCTTCAGCTTTGGCGCATTACGTGTCGCCGGCACCTTCGTCGGACTGTTGCTGGCTACCTTGCTTGCGCACCTGGCCATGGATGGCGCCAGCATCCGCATGGTCCTGCTGGCGCTGTTTTGCCTTGGGTTTCGTTTACTGACGCAGGTGAACTACGGCATCGGCGTGGCGTTTCTGACCGGCATGCTGGTGCTGCTGCTCTCGTTCGAAGGCGTGTCGCCGGGCGAAGCGGTCGGCGCGCGGTTGCAAGCCACCGTGGCCGGCAGCGCGCTGGCGCTGATTGCCTACGCGTTATGGCCCACACGCGAACGCCGGCAGATTCGCGCCTCGCTGGCGCAGTTGCTCAGTGCCTACCGCGACCATTTGCGCCATCTGTTGCTCGGCAAGATGGACGACCTGAGCGATACCCGCGCCGCCGCGCGCGTGGCACGCACCAATGCGCAGGCCTCGATCGAGCGTTTGCGCGGCGAACCACGCAGCCGGCGCAATCTGCAGGAACTCAAGCTGGCCGAATCGCTGCTGGCCAATGGCAACCGGCTGATCCGTGCCACCTTGTCGCTGGAGGCGGTGCTAAGCGACGGCCACCCGCTGCCCACGCTGGAGGCGTTGCCGGCTTTTGCGCAACAAGCCGACCAGGCACTGTCCGAGCTGATCGATTGCCTGCGCAACGGCGGCGTCCCGGCTGCGGCCACCTTGCGCAATGCCGAGCGTCAGCTGTCCGATGCGCTGGCCGCCTTGCCCGACAGTTCGCCAACTACCGCCGCGCTGGCCGACACCATCGACCGCGTCACCGACAGCATCGGCACGCTCACCCACTTGCTGCGCCCTGCCCGACCGGCCTCGGCCCAGGCACCAGCCCTGCATGACGGCGCGCACGGTGCCGGAGGGTAAACTGCCGCCCTGATCCGTGTTGCGAGCCCGACGATGACCGACCTGCTGTCCCGCGCCCATGCCGATGCACTGGATGCCGCCGACCCGCTGCGCAGCCTGCGTGATGCCTTTGTGTTCCCACAGCACGGCAATCAGGATCAAATTTATTTCGTCGGCCATTCGCTTGGCCTGCAGCCGCGCGCGGCGCGCGCGATGGTGGACGAGGTGCTGGATCAGTGGGGCGCGCTGGCGGTGGAAGGTCACTTTACCGGCCCCACCCAATGGCTGACCTATCACCAACTGGTGCGCGACGGGCTGGCCCGCGTGGTCGGCGCGCACCCTGGCGAAGTGGTGGCGATGAACACCCTCAGCGTCAATCTGCATTTGATGATGGCGAGCTTTTATCGCCCAACGCCCGAACGCGGCGCAATTCTGATCGAAGCCGGCGCGTTCCCATCCGACCGCCACGCGGTGGAATCGCAGTTGCGACTGCACGGGCTGGACCCGGCCACGCATCTGATCGAAGTGGAAGCCGATGAACCCAACGGCACGTTATCGATGGCTGCCATTGCCGATGCCATCGCGCAGCACGGTCAGCGCCTGGCGTTGGTGCTGTGGCCGGGCATCCAGTACCGCACCGGTCAGGCCTTCGACCTGGCCGAGATCGTGCGGCTGGCGCAGGCGCAAGGCGCGGCGGTGGGCTTTGACCTGGCGCATGCAGTGGGCAACATCCCGCTGACCCTGCACGACGATGGCGTCGATTTCGCGGTGTGGTGCCACTACAAATATCTCAACGCCGGCCCCGGCGCGGTGGGCGGTTGTTTCGTGCACACGCGACATGCCAACTACGATCTGCCGCGCATGGCCGGCTGGTGGGGACATGAGCAGCAGACCCGATTCCGCATGGACCCGCAGTTCGTGCCCTCGCCCGGCGCCGAAGGCTGGCAGCTAAGCAACCCACCGGTGCTGGCGCTGGCACCGCTGCGCGCATCGCTGGCGTTGTTCGATCAAGCCGGCATGGCCGCGCTGCGCAGCAAATCCGAACAGCTCACCGGGCATCTGGAGCAATTGATCCACGCGCGCGTGCCGCAGGTGCTGCAGATCGTCACCCCGGCCGAGCCGGCGCGACCCGGTTGCCAGCTGTCGTTGCGGGTGGCCGGAGGACGCGCGCAGGGACGCTCGCTGTTCGAGCATCTGCATGCAGCCGGTGTGCTCGGCGACTGGCGCGAACCGGACGTGATCCGCATTGCGCCGGTACCGCTATACAACCGCTTCCGCGATCTGCACACCTTCGTGGACCAGGTCGAAGCCTGGGCGGCTGCCTGAGCGCGGCAGGCTGACTGCATTGCCACCAGACCACCCGCCCGGCATCTAGAATCACCGCACGCCCACGTACACTCCGAGCCCGCCCAGGGCTGATGCGAGGGCGGCTGTCACTGTCAGTCGCTGTCTTCCCCTTTTCGCCGGCACTGCGTCCGGCTGCTGCCGGACATTGCATTGAGCCCAGTTTCTCCGCGTTCCCTGACCTTGATCGGCGCCGGTCTGGCCGGTTGCCTGCTGGCCATCCTGCTGTCGCGTCGCGGCTGGCAGGTCACCGTGTACGAACGCCGTGGCGATCCGCGCATCAAGGGCTACGAGTCCGGCCGCTCGATCAATCTGGCGCTGGCCGAACGCGGCCGGCATGCGCTGCGCCAGGCCGGCGCCGAAGAGGCGGTGATGGCCAAGGCAGTGATGATGCGTGGGCGCATGGTGCACCCGCTGGTCGGCGAACCGCAGCTGCAACGCTACGGGCGCGACGACAGCGAGGTGATCTGGTCGATCCACCGCGCCGCGTTGAATGTCGCGCTGCTCGATCTGGCCGAACAGGCCGGCGCACAGGTGCATTTCTACCGCCGCCTGCATACGGTGGACTTCGACGCCGGCTACGCGCGCTTTATCGACGACCGCGATGACCAGCCGCACGAAATCCACTTCCAGAGTTTGATCGGCAGCGATGGCGCCGGCTCGGCATTGCGCGCGGCGATGCAGCGCAAATCGCCGCTGGGCGAACGCACCGAATTCCTGGATCACTCGTACAAGGAACTGGAAATTCCGCCACTGCCTGGCGGCGGTTTCCGAATCGAAGGCAACGCATTGCACATCTGGCCGCGCGGGCACTACATGTGCATCGCACTGCCCAACGATGGCGGCACCTTCACCGTCACCTTGTTTTTGCCGAACGCCGGCGATCCCAGCTTCGCCACTACGCGTACCGGCGATGAAGCATTCGCTCTGTTCGCGCGCGATTTCCCCGATGCATTGCCGCTGATTCCGCAGCTCAAGGAACATTGGGAAGAGCATCCGCCTGGACTGCTTGGCACCCTGACCCTGGACCGCTGGCATCTGGATGGCCGCGCGTTGCTGATCGGCGATGCGGCACACGCGATGGTGCCGTTCCACGGCCAGGGCATGAATTGCGCGTTCGAAGATTGCGTGGCGCTGGCAGATCAGCTGGATGCGCATGACGATCTCGCCGGTGCGTTCGCCGCCTTCGAAGCTGCACGCCGCGATGATGCGGCGGCGATCCAGCAAATGGCGCTGGAGAATTACCTGGAAATGCGCGACCGCGTCGACGACCCCGACTTCCTGCTGCAGCGCCAGCTTGAACAGCAGTTGCAGGCGCGCTGGCCCACCCGCTTCGTGCCGCACTACACCATGGTGACGTTCCTGCGCACGCGCTATTCGATTGCGCTGGCGCGCAGCGAGATCCAGCGCGAGATTCTGGTCGAGGCCACGCGCGGACACACCGATCTGTCGCGCATCGATTGGGATGCGTTGGAAGCAATCGTGCATGCGCGCCTGGGACCGCTGGACGGCGCGCACTGAGGTCTGCGACAGGTGTGGCCTGCGGCGTCGCTGCCTACGCTGGCGCGCGGCTCCCTGCCGTTTCCTCGGTGACGTCTCATGGATGTGTCGCTGGCTCTAACTCCATTGCGGCAGCTCCCGGACACTGACCACCGCCACATGCGAGCGAGCCAGCTAGAGCCAAACCGACAGCCGGCACAGCGGCAACCGCACCGGCGCTTTGCTTAAAGGGGCGGCCAGCCCAACCCGCACAGCCGCCCCAAGCGTGCGGGCGCCGCGATGAGGGATACTAGGCGGCACCGGCAGCGCATACGCCGTGCGCTGCGCATCTGGATGTTGCACCCGCATGCCTGACAGCTTTCTGTTCTACGACCTGGAAACCTTCGGCCAGGACCCGCGCCGCACCCGCATCGCACAGTTCGCTGCGGTGCGGACCGACGCGCAGCTGCGCGTGATCGAAGAGCCAATCAGCTTCTTCGTGCAACCGGCCGACGATCTGCTGCCCTCGCCCTACGCCACCATGGTCACCGGCATCACCCCGCAACATGCGTTGCGCGAAGGCATCACCGAGGCCGAGGCGTTTGCGCGCATCGCCGAACAGATGAGCCGCCCGCAAACCTGCACGCTGGGCTACAACTCGATCCGCTTCGACGATGAGTTCGTGCGCTGCGGCCTGTTCCGCAATTTCTACGACCCCTACGAGCGCGAGTGGCGCGGCGGAAACTCGCGCTGGGACCTGCTGGATGTGTTGCGGATGGTGCATGCGCTGCGTCCGGACGGCATCGTCTGGCCGCAACGCGAAGACGGCGCCACATCGTTCAAGCTGGAACACCTGGCCAATGCCAACGATGTGCGCGAAGGCGATGCGCATGAAGCGCTGTCGGACGTGTACGCTACCATCGGCATGGCACGCAAATTCCAGCAGCATCAGCCAAAGTTGTGGGACTACGCGCTGCGCCTGCGCGACAAGCGCTTCGCCGCCACGTTGCTGGATGTCATTGCCATGCAGCCGGTGCTGCATATCTCGCAACGCTACCCTGCCTCGCGTCTATGCGCCGCTGCGGTGCTGCCGCTGACGCGCCATCCACGCATCGACAGCCGCGTGATCGTGTTCGATCTGGAAGGCGACCCGGAGGTGCTGTCGCGGCTGAGCCCCGACGAGATCGCCGACCGCCTGTATATCCGCGCCGCCGATCTGCCGGAAGGCGAGCAGCGCATTCCACTGAAAGAAGTGCATCTGAACAAGTCGCCCGCGCTGGTGGCCTGGCAGCATCTGCGCGCTGCGGATTTTCAGCGCCTGGGTGTAGATCACGAGGCGGTATTGGCCAAGGCGGCACGCTTGCGCGAACTGGGGCCTGCGCTTGCCGAAAAGGTGCGCCAGGTTTACGGCAGCGAGCGCGCACCTGCAGCAGCGACCAACGATGCCGACGCCTCGCTCTACGATGGCTTTCTGGCCGAAGGCGACAAGCATCTGCTGACACAAGTCCGCACCAGCGCACCGGCCGAACTGGGCGCGTTGGAGTCACGCTTTCGCGACCCGCGCCTGATCGAACTGCTGTTCCGTTATCGCGCGCGCAACTGGCCGCAGACACTGTCGTTCGAGGAACAGGAGCGCTGGAACGTCTACCGCCGCCAGCGCCTGCTCGAAGATCGCGGTCTGGGCGAAGTCATCCTGGAGCAATACCACGCGCAGATCGCAGATTTACGGCTTGCTCACCCCGACGATGCTAACAAGCAAGCGCTACTCGACCAGCTCGCCGCCTGGGGTTCGGACCTCCAACGCACGCTATGACCACCTACTTTTCCGACGCCAGCTTCAAGTTCCTGCGCGCCCTGGCGCGCCACAACGACAAGACATGGTTCAACGATCATCGGCATCAGTACGAGGCGCATGTGCGCCAGCCGTTTCTGCAGCTGATTACCGATCTGCAGCCGGCACTGGCGCAGGTCAGCGAACAGTATCGCGCCGATCCCAAAACCCAGGGCGGCTCGCTGTTTCGTATCTATCGCGACGCGCGGTTTTCCAACGACAAATCGCCGTACAAGAACTGGCAAGGCGCGCGCTTGTTTCATGAGCGCCGCCGCCAGATGCCGGCACCCTCGTTCTATATCCATCTGCAGCCAGGCGAAAGTTTTGTCGGCGCGGGTTTGTGGCATCCGGAACCAGACACGCAACGCAAGCTGCGCCAGTTCATTTTCGATAACCCCGGCAGTTGGAAAGCCGCCGCGCACAACCCGAAATTGGTGCGCAAATTCACCCTGGACGACAGCGAAAAGCTGGTGCGTGCGCCGCGTGGATTCCCCAACGATTTCGAGTTCATTGACGATCTTAAACACCGCAACTGGGCGTACTTGCGTCACCTGGACGACAGCATCATGACCGGGCCGCGGCTGCGCCAGACCATTGAAGCGGACCTGGTGATTCTGGCGCCGTTCGTCGATTACCTGTGCGCTGCCTTGGATCTGGAATTTTGATGACGCAGGAGCTACCGCTAGGCCAGCAGCGCAGGACGTTGGGCCGCACCCAGCTAGTGGTCTCGCCGATCGGTTTGGGGTGTTCCGGCTTTTGGGGACACCGCCGCTTCGACGAAGGCGCCGCCGCACGGGTGGTCGAGTACGCGCTGGCGCGGGGCGTGAACCTGCTCGACACCGGCCATAACTACTCCGTCTTCCATGCGGAACCGCGTCTGGGACGCATACTGCGCCCCCTGCTGTCGCAATATCCGCGGGATTCGCTTGTCGTCTCCAGCAAGGGCGGTACCTTGACCGGCCAGGCCGGTATCAATGGTGCAGAACAGCGTGACTTCTCTGCAGCAGCGATCACTGCCAGTTGCGAAGCATCGCTGCGCAATCTTGGCCTGGACTATCTCGATATCTACCAGCTACATGGCGCCAGCGAGCACGACATCAATGACGATCTGCTGCTGGCGATGCAGCGTTTGCGCGAGCGCGGCCTGATCCGCCACATCGGTATCAATACGCATTCGGCATCGACCCTTCACTGGATGATCGCCAACCCCAACGTCTTCGATGTGGTGCTGCTTGACTACAACGCGCTGCAGCAGGACCGTGAACCGCTGATCGACCAGCTGCAGAATGCGGGCGTTGGCGTACTGGCCGGCACCGTGCTTGCGCAGGGCCACCTCTTGCCCACGCGTGCGCGCCTGCCACGCCTGGCCGACGCCTGGTATGTGGCACGCGCTTGGCTGAAGCCCAGCAGCCGTGCCTTGATGCAGTGCTCACGCGACATGCGCCGTGCAGTAGCTTCGATCGATAGCCAGCGCCCCGCGCAAACGGCATTCGCTTATGTCCTGCAACACCCGGGTGTGGCCTGCGGCATCCTGGGCACCACCCGCATCGGCAATCTGGATGAAGTGCTACAGACCCGTGTAGAGGCACTGGATACCGCACAACGGCAACGTCTGGTCGCCGCCTTCGGCGATGGCCGCGGTTCACCCAGTCACTGATCTTCACCTGCGGCGGCCGCGATTGCGGCAGTCTGGGCGCCATGAAAAAAACCATCGGCCTCCTCATTGCTGTCCTGTTGACCGTCACTGCGTGGTGGTTCGGCGGGCCTTACATGACCATGCATGGCCTGTCCAAGGCCATCGAGCAGCGCGACACCGCTGCATTGGAACGCTACGTCGATTACCCGCGCGTGCGCAGCAGCCTGCGCGCCCAGCTCAACGATTATCTGGTGCGGCAAGCCGGACCAGACATCGCCGCCAGTGCGTGGGGCACCTTGCTGTATGGCCTGGGGAACCAACTCGGTGGTGCGGCGGTGGATACGCTGGTGACGCCGATCGGCGTCGGCGCGCTGTTGCAGGGGCATGTGCTGTGGAAGCGCGGCCGCAATGAACTGCAGGGCAGCGATGCCTTCGGCCCTACCGAGCCAGCGCGACCTTTCAAAAACGCCAAACATCACTTCGAGGCGCTGGACCGCTTCGTGCTCGACGTCGAACGCGACCCGGGCGAACCACCACTGAAGGTGGTACTGGAACCACAGGGGTTGCGCTGGAAGGTAGTGGACCTGCAGTTGGGGATAGCACCGGCGCCAGATGCCACTGAGTGACGCGACCGCCGTTGCATTAGCCCTCGTTCGCTACGCCATGCGGCACATGGCCGGCGGCCACGTGCTGATGTTGGCGCGCGCTGTCGATGTTGTGCTGCGAATCGTCGAAGAAGATATCCGCGCCAAACGCCTCCAGAAACGGTCCTTTATGGCGCCCGCCGAGGAACAGTGCCTCGTCCAGACGCACGCCCCACTCGCGCAACGTGCGAATCACCCGCTCGTGCGCCGGTGCCGAGCGCGCGGTGACCAGCGCGGTGCGGATCGGCGAGGCCTCACCGGGCGGAAACGCCGCCTGCAAGGTGTGCAGCGCCGACAGGAAATTGCGAAACGGCCCCACCGACAACGGCTCGCGTGCACGTTCGCGCTCGTGACGCCCGAAGGCTTCCACGCCCTGTTCGCGCGAGATGCGTTCGCTCTCGTCGCCGAAGATCACCGCGTCGCCATCGAAGGCGATGCGCAGCTGCGTGGACAGCCGGCTATCGTCGTTGTCCACGATGGCTGCGGCGGCCTCGGCGCGTTCACCCGGTGCGCGCGGCATGATGGTCGCCGCGGCAATGCCATGGCTTAGCGCGCGCCGCACCGATTCCGGGTTCGCCGACAAAAACAGATCGGTGCCGAATGGTTTGACGTACGGCCAGGTCGGCTGGCCCGAGGTAAACGTGGCACGCACAATGCCCAGGTTGTAATGCTGGATCGAATTGAAGATGCGCAGACCGGTATCGGCAGAATTGCGCGACAACAGAATCACTTCTACGCGCGGTGCATCTTCGGGCACATCGTGATTGAGCGCCAGCAGCTTGCGCACCACCGGGAATGCAACGCCCGGCTGCAAGACATCGTCCTCGTGCTCGCGCTGGAACGCCGAATACGCCTCCACCCCATCGGCCTCGAACAGCGCATGGCCTTCTTCAAGATCGAACAGGGCGCGCGAGGTCACCGCGACGGTCAATAATCTTGGGGAGTTGTCGGGCATTGGAGAGCTAGGGATGGTCTGATCAACGCGACCGGAAAACGAAGCAACCGCATCCGCCGCGCTGAGGGCGCTCAAATCGCCGATTTTTTGCCGGTTTCGGCACGTTTGCGGGGTGTTGCCTGGATTACAGGCACAGCTTCCCCGCAGCAGGCATTAACGCTTTGCGCGTCAGCCACAGATTCGATAGTGCAAACAGCGTCAGCACCTGTGCGGTGTTCTTCGCCAAACCGCGATAGCGCACCTTGACGTAACCAAACTGACGCTTGATCACCCGAAACGGGTGTTCCACCTTCGCACGCAGGCTGGCTTTGGTGTGCTCCCAGCGCTTGGCCAACTTCAGTTCGCGCTTATTCTTGATCTGCTTCAGCTTCGAGGGCTTCTCCGCGATCAGGTAGCGCAGCGTGCGCTTGCCCTTCATCTCATCGCGCTTGTCCAGCCCGGTGTAGCCGCTGTCGCCGCTCACAGTGTCTTCCTTGCCGTGCAGCAGCTTGTGCGCCTGCGTGATGTCCGCTGCGTTGGCCGCCGTGCATTCCACGTGGTGCACCAGGCCCGACTCATCGTCCACCCCGATGTGCGCCTTCATCCCGAAGAAGTACTGGTTGCCCTTCTTGGTCTGGTGCATGTCCGGATCGCGCTCGCCATCCTTGTTCTTGGTCGAACTTGGCGCCGCAATGATCGTGGCATCCACGATCGTCCCGCCCCGCAGACTCTGCCCTTTACGCGACAGGTGCGCGTTGACCCGGTTGAACAGCTTGCGCGCCAAATCATGCCGCTCCAGCAAATGCCGGAAGTTGAGAATCGTCGTTTCATCCGGCACCTCATCCAGCCCGCCGATCTTCGCAAAACGGCGCATCGACACCGTGTCGTACAGTGCTTCTTCCGCCGATGGATCGCTCAGTGCGTACCACTGCTGCAAAAAGTGGATGCGCAGCATCGTCTCCAGCCGATACGGCTGTCGCCCCGGCTGCCCCGACTTCGGGTAGTGCGGTTCGATCAGTGCCAGCAGATCCTTCCACGGCACGACCTGGTCCATCTCGGCCAAGAACACCTCACGCCGCGTCCGCTTGCGCTTGCCGTTGTACTCCGCATCGCCGAAGGTCAGTTGCATCGTCGTTGTCCCGTTGCGTCTGTGTGATTGTCGCAGGATCAAGGGGAGTTGTTCAGAGTTTCCCTAGGATTGGAGATTGGAGATTAGGGATTGGTTTGGAGCAGCAATCGGGAACGTGAAATCAGGCGTGCAGTCACGTGCGCCGCATCGTAACGTGCCGGCGCAATCACAGGCGGACGGCATAGCGTGCTCCCGCGGTTGCCAATCCCAAATCCCGACTGCCCAATCCCCGCCCTCATACCGCGAACTGCTCGCTGAAGATGCGTTCTTCCAGGTTGTGTTCGGGGTCGAACAACAACGTGACCTGGCGCTGCGTGGATTCGCGGATGGTCACTTCGACCACATCGCGAATTTCATGCGAATCGGCGGTGACGCTAACCGGGCGCTTGTACGGGTCCAGCACGCGGAAGCGCACTTCGGTATCGGCCTTGAGGATGGCGCCGCGCCAGCGTCGCGGGCGATACGGTGCGATCGGCGTCAGCGCCAGCGTGTGCGAGCCCAGCGGCAGGATCGGCCCATGCGCCGAATAGTTGTACGCCGTACTGCCAGCCGGGGTGGCCACCATCACGCCATCGCCGATCAGCTCGGCAATGCGGGTCTGGCCGTTGAGATCGATGCTGAGATGCGCCGCCTGCCGGGTCTGCCGCAGCAGCGACACCTCGTTGTAGGCCAATGAGCCGGCACTGGCGCCAGATTCGGTCTGCACCTGCATTTCCAGCGGCCGCAGATACGCAGGCTCGGCGCGTTGCAGGCGCTCCAGCAGGTCGTCCTCGTCGTCGCGGTACTGATTCATCAGGAAGCCGACGGAGCCCAGCTTCATGCCGAACACCGGTTTGTCGGAGGCGCCATGCCGATGCAGCGTCTGCAGCATGAATCCGTCGCCGCCCAATGCACAGACGA
This sequence comes from Xanthomonas vasicola pv. musacearum NCPPB 4379, assembly GCF_000277895.2. Taxonomy (NCBI): domain Bacteria; kingdom Pseudomonadati; phylum Pseudomonadota; class Gammaproteobacteria; order Lysobacterales; family Lysobacteraceae; genus Xanthomonas; species Xanthomonas vasicola. The sequence goes on from NZ_CP034655.1 coordinate 2,971,762, forward strand.
TGTCGGCGCTATCCAGCGCATGGTCACCATAGCGCTGCACAAGGCGTGTGCGCGCGGCCACCGCCGGCTCGGCGGGGCTGGCAAGAAAGGCGATGCGAGGTGGTGCGGTCATCTTTGACTCCAAAGCATGCGAATCAGCATACCGCAGCCCTGTGCTGGGCTTGTTGTGGTCATGCTCTGCCCTCGCATAGGCAGCAGCGATTGGGGCTACGCGTTCAAGCGCGGCTAGGCACGACCAATGCGCAGCCGCCCGGCAAACGCGGCCGGTGCTCAGTGCAACATTTGCCACTTTGCCAGTCGCACCCTGTGGCTCTGGGTGCGCCCTACAAGACCACCTAAGGCCACCTGACGACTGCTTGCTACGTTTGGGTAGCCGCTTTAGGCGTCAGCGGCATGCCAACGCGGCAAACACGCTTGCTGGCTCCATCGCGAAGCCGTGAAGCACGCCATCGCACGCGACCGGCCTGAACTCAGGCCGTCAACCGCCAGGCGCGATGGATACGCGCATGCCGCTCGAAATCCGGATCGATGGTGCGCGGGCTGATCTCTTCGCACTGCGCGAACTCTGCCACCAGCTCCTCGTCCAGCTTGAAACGACGGAAGTTGTTGGAGAAATACAACGCACCACCGGGCGCCAACCGTGCCACCGCCGCGCGCAACAGGCGCACGTGCTCGCGCTGGATATCGAAATCTTCCGCACGTGCAGAGTTGGAGAAGGTCGGCGGGTCGCAGAAAATTACGTCGAAATGCGCGCGCTCGGCTTCCAGCCAAGCCAGTGCATCGGCCTGCACCAACTTGTGCTTGCTGCCGGCCAGCCCGTTCAGCGCAAGATTATCGGCGCACCACTGCAGGTACGTTGCCGACAGATCCACGCTGGTGGTGGACGCCGCACCGGCCACGGCCGCTTCCACGCTGGCCACACCGGTGTAGCAGAACAGGTTGAGGAAGCGGCGTCCCTTGGACTGCTGCGCCATGGTGCCGCGCAGCGGGCGGTGATCCAGAAACAGCCCGGTATCCAGGTAATCAAACAAATTCACGCGCAGCAACGCGCCGTGTTCGCGCACGTGGACGAATTCGTTGCGCTGCTCGAAACGGCCGTACTTGCTACCGCCCTTGCCGCGTTCGCGCGACTTCAGCGCGATGCGCTCGGCCGGCACCTCGAAGACCTCGCGTGCGGCCGCCAGCAATTCGTTGAGACGACGGCGCACATCGGCTTCCGGAATCGTCGCCGGCGCTGCGTATTCCTGCACGTGCAGGAAGATGCGCCGGTCGCCATCGGCTTGCTGATACACGTCGATGGCGGCGGAATATTCCGGCAAATCGGCGTCGTAGGCGCGGAAACATTCGATGCCTTCGCGCGCGCGCCATTTCTTGAATTTCTGCAGATTCTTGCGCAGGCGATTTGCCACCATCTGCGCGCCTTCGCTGAGCGTTGTAGGTGCCGCCAGCGGGGTGCGCCGCGGCACTGCGATCGGGTCGCAGACGATCAACGCGCATTCGATCGCGCCGTTGAACACCTGGTATTTCTTGCCCGCGCGCAGGCCGGTGGCATAGGCCAGCTCGGCATTGCCGCACAGCAGGCTGGCCCGCCACTGCGGCACCGCACGCTGCAGGGTATCGCCCAGGCGGCGATACAGCGCCGCATCGGCGGCCAGGCGCTCGTCGTAGGGCGGATTACACACCACCACGCCGGTGGCCTGCGGCGGCGTCTGCAACTCGCCGACTTCGCGCACGCCGAACCAGATTGCCTCGGCCACACCGGCCACTTGCGCATTCTCTTTCGCAGCACGAATTGCGTGCGGGTCCATGTCGCTGCCGTGGATCACCTGCTTGAGCGCAGCGCGGCCAACGCTGTCGCGTTCGCGCGCTTCACTGACCAGCTGCTGCCAGCCATCGCGGTCGAAACCGCGCCAGCGGCTGGGCACGTCGCTGCCGTAGCGCTGCAGGCCGGGCGCAACGTCCGCGGCCATCAACGCACCTTCGATCAGCAACGTGCCGCTGCCGCACATCGGGTCCAGCAAAGCGCCGCCATCGGCATAGGCACGCGGCCAGCCACCGCGCATCAGCACCGCGGCGGCCAGGTTTTCCTTCAACGGCGCCTCGTTCTGCGCCATGCGCCAACCACGCCGATGCAACGGGCCGCCACCCAGGTCCACCGAGATGGTGGCGCGGCCCTTGCGCAGCGACAGGTTCAAGCGCAAGTCCGGGCTTTCCACGTCCACCGATGGGCGCTCCAGGCCCTGCCGGCGCATGGTGTCGACCACGGCGTCCTTGATGCGCTGCGCCGCGTAGCGGGCGTGCGTGATCGCGGTGCCGGACACATGCGCATCCACTGACAGCGTGTGCCCCACCGACAGATGCGCGTCCCATGGCAGTTCGGCCACGCCGGCGTACAACGCGTCTTCGTCCGGGCAATCGAACTCGGTCAGCGGCCACAGCACGCGGCTGGCCAAGCGCGACCACAGCACGGCGCGCTGTGCATCGCGCAGTTCGCCTTCGACGTTGACGCCGGAGATGGTGGCGGTGGCCTTGCTGGCACCGAGCGCAAGCAGCTCGTCGGCAAGCAGGTATTCCAGGCCCTTGGCACAGGATGCGAAGAATTTCACGTAGGCAGGTATCGATAAAGACGCTGGCCGCGGCGGCGAGCGTGAAAGCAGGACGGCGGGCCGGCTCCCTGGTGGGCAATGCCGCGGCCGCCGTGGACGGCCGCAAATGGTCGGCCATCGCGACCGGCATTACCAGCCCGGCCGCCGGATCGCCCGCCGCACGGTTCACCAGGGTGCAAGCCGCCATTTGGCTTGCGCGGTGTCCAGGCGCTGCTGCAGGCCTAGCCGTTGCAGAAAGTCTGCGTCGTGCGAGGCGACGATCAGCGCGCCCTGGTAGCTGCGCAGCAGCGCTTCGATCGCTTCCACCGAGGCCAGATCCAGGTGGTTGGTCGGCTCGTCCAGCAACAGCAGTTGCGCCGGCTGAGCCCGGTACAGCGCATAGGCCAGCGCCGCCTTGAGCCGCTGGCCGCCGCTGAGCTGGCCGCATGGCAGGTCGACACGCGCCGGGTCCAGCCCCAGCAGCGCCAGGCGCAGCCGCTGTACATGCGCCGGCACACTTGGGTCTGCATCCTGCAGCTGCGCAGCGGCCGAACGCATCGGGTCCAGCAGCCCCAGGTCCTGATCCAGATACGCCACTGGCACGTGCACCTCGCACTGGCCCGCAGTTGGCTGCAAGCACCCTGCCAGCAACTGCAGCAACCCAGACTTGCCGCTGCCATTGGGACCAACCAGACCAATCCGCGGCTGCCCCTGCAGCAGCAACTCCAGCCGCCGCCCGCCAAGCCGCCCATCCAGTTCCACTTGTTTCAGCGTGGCCAGACGCCGCGATGCGCTGGTTGATGCGGTCGGCGCCAGCACAATGATCGCCTGGTCGGCCTCCACCTGCGCTGCAGCCTGCACCGTCGCTTCACGCAGCCGCGCCTGTTCGGCCTGACGCTGCTGTTGCAGCCGGCCTGCGTTGACTTCGCTGCGTTGCTTCTGCCCGCCCAGCAGGATCGCAGCCTGATTGGCCAGCCCCGCAGCACGCGCGCCGCGCGCCTGGCGCTGCTGTTGACGTTGAAGCTGCTCGCGCAAAGCCTGCTCGCCGCGTGCGCGTGCATGCTTGCGCTGGGCCAGCAGATCGCTGGCCGCTTGCTGCTCGATGGCGCGCTGCTGCGCATACAAGGCGTAGTTGCCGCCGTAGCTGCGCAGCCCCTGCGCGGACAGCTCCAGAATGCGCTGCATCGCGTCGAGCACGCTGCGATCGTGGCTGATCACCAGCAAGCCGCCGCTCCACGCCAGCAACTGATCCATCAGCCGCTGGCGTTGCGGACCATCCAAATGATTGCTGGGCTCGTCCAGGATCAGAACGTCCGGCCGGGTCAGAAATGCGCCAGCAAGTGCCACGCGCATCGCTTCACCGCCGCTCAATTGCGCGGCCGGTGCACGCGGATCGCGCCCGCCCAGGCCTTGGCGTTCGAGTTCGGCGGCAAATTCCGCATGGGCGCTCCAGCGCTCGCCGACGCGTTCAAAATCGGCAGGCGCAACGCTGCCAGAGGCGATACGGTCCAACGCATCCAGCAGCGGCGCGACACCGGCCAACCCGGCAATGCTTTGCTCCGGCGCAACGCTCACCCGCTGCGGCAAGTAGTGCACGCTGCCGCTGCGAACGCAGCGCCCGGCACTGGGCAACAACTCACCGGCCAGCAGGCGCGCGAGCACGCTCTTGCCCACGCCATTGCGCCCCACCAGGCCGGTGGCGCGCTGGTCGATGTAGAGATTCAGATCGGAAAATAGCGGGCTGCCATCGGGCAGCACATACGCAACGCTTTCCAGGGTCAGCGACGGACGGGTCATACGGGTCTCCATTGCATGCCAGCACACGCGCCGATCCAAGCGGACCAGCAGCGGGTTAGGCCGTCATCACGACGGCGGCATCAATGGCGCATTGGACCACTCCTCAAAAATTCACGTGCGGCCAGTCTAACCTGCAGCTCCAACGACGACATTCGCGCGGTCCACTAGGCGCATGCAGTGAGCGCTCAGCCCAGCCCGAACGCAGGGTGATACGCCACATCGGCCAGCGGCAGCAACCGGTCGCCGAAGGCCAGCGCCTGCAGTTCCGATGCAGGCACGTCGGGAAATACCAGGCCGGGTTCGACCGCAAAGCCCAAACGCCGGAAAAACGCTGGCTCGCCCAGCGCCAGGCAACCTGCAGCGCCGCGCTCGCGCAAAGTAGCAAGCGCCGCCTGCACCAGCCGCGTGCCCAGACCCTGCCGCTGATGCCCTGGCCCCACGGCCAGCGGGCCGAGCGCGAACCAGCCGGGCGAATCGTCCGACAGCGTCACCGGCGACACAGCCAGGTGGCCCACCACATAACCATCGTGATCGGCCACCAGCGACAACGCCAGCGCGCCGTCCTGGCGCAAGCCGGCAATCACCTGGTGCTCGTCATGCCGGCTGTGTTCGGCGCGCATGAAGGCCACCATTGTCAGCAATTCGATAGCGGCGGCATCGCCTTCGCTCGCTTCGCGAATCAACACATTCATGACTGGCACCGCACGCAGCCCTGGCTCGAAAGGGTCGGCATCACAGGCTCTGCAACAGTTCTGCGAACGCGCGTGCCGATGCGTCGACGTGCGAGGCCAGGCGATGGTCGTCGTCGACCAGCAGCAAGCGCGCATGCCGTGCCTGCGCCCAGGCAATCACGTCGGCGGCCGGAATCAACTCGTCGCGCCAGGCATGCACGATCGAGATCGGCACCGGTGCGGCGTCCAGCGCCGGCATCGGGCCCATTTTGGTCGGCGGCACCATCAGAAACAGGCCGCGTGTGGGCACCTGCAACGACACCCGCCCGGCGATATACGAACCCAGGCTGGAGCCGACCAGCACCAGCGGGCCCTTGTCCGCAACCGCGCGTGCGATCTCCAGCAGGCGTTGCAGCCGGCCTTGCACATCGCCCAGCGTGCTTACCTCGCGGCGTGCATCCAGGTCGGTGTAATCCGGGCGTTCGTGGGTCCAGCCCAACTGCTCGGCCACGCTGGCCAGCGCGGTCACCTTCAAGGCGTCCGGGCCGCTTTCGAAGCCGTGCGAAAGAATGCAATGTCCACGACTCATAGCGCCTGCACCGTATCGCCGATGCGCAGCACACCGCCGCGCAGGATGCGTGCGCACAGCCCGCCATGCCCACGCATGGCGTTGTAGCCGCCCGCGCCCAGGGCATCTTCCATGCGCGAACATGGGTCGCACGGGTCGGTGCCTTCCAGCTCCACCTCGCCAATCCGAAACCGCCGCCCTTTCAGCGCGATCAACGGAATGCCGGACACCACCAGGTTGCGCCGCAGCGTGGCCGGGGCGATGGTCGCGTGCCCTGCCAGTGCCGCAATCACCGGCAGATGCTCGGCCTGGATCAGGGTCACGCCGCGCTTGCCGCTGCCGCCCTTGTAGCGGTCTCCCACCAGGCCAATACCGGTGGTGACTTGCACCGCGTCCACCTCCAGCATCGCCACGTCGCGCGCCGGACGCACGCCGATCCAGGTCACCTGACCGGTCTGCGGCAGCGTCGCCATCAATTTGCCCAGAGGGCTGTCGGGATTCAAAGCCATCGCCGAATGCTAGCATCCGCTCCATGTCCGATGCCCTCCTGCCGTCGCCGCCGATCACCTACGCGCCGTTGTCCTACGAATCGCGCTTGGCCAAACGCGCGCTCACCCAGATCGACATGGTGGTCATCCATTGCACCGAGTTGCCGGACATGGCGATGGCGCGCGAATACGGCGAGCGCGTGCTCTACGACAGCTGCACCGGCAACAGCGGGCATTACTACATCGATCGCAACGGCAGCATCCAGCAATACGTCGCGCTGGAGCGCGTTGCGCATCATGTGCGCGGGCATAACCCGCATACGCTGGGGATCGAACTGGTCAACCGCGGCCGGTATCCGCACTGGTTGGATTCGCGCCATCAAGAGATGACCGAACCGTATCCCGAAGCGCAGATCGCAACGCTGATCACCTTGCTGCAATGGCTACAACAACAGCTGCCGGCGGTACGCCGCATCGCCGGCCATCAAGCGCTGGACACTACCCAGGAAGCGGCCAGCGACGACCCGGCGCGCAAGATTCAGCGCAAACTCGACCCCGGCCCGTTGTTTCCGTGGCCGCGCATCGAGGCGGCGGTAAGCTGGTTGCATACGCCGCGTTAGAAAGCATTGAGAAACGACCCAATGCCTGCGTACATCACGTGTTAGTCGCGTTGGATCTCCGCCGCGCACGGCCCACCACTGCAGCACGCTCAACGCTCCGTCGCACGGTAGGTCTTCTCGCCTGCATTCACCGCCACGTCCAGTCGATTTTCGGGCGGCGCGATCGGGCAGACCACATGCGGCGTCAGTGCGCACGGCGGATTTTCGGCCAGATTGAAATCCAGCACGACGCGGCCATCGCGGGGCAACGCGGCATAGAGATAGCGCGCGCCGCCATAACTTTCCTTGCCACTGGTGCGGTCGGCAAACAGGAAGAACAGGCCTTGTCCATCTTCCTGTAGCAGCGGCTGCAAGCGGTATTCGCGGCCGTTCCGCGAGAACACTGCTTCTCCCGGTACCTCCACGGTAAGTGGCGTGCCGATCGACGTCAGCAAGGTGGTCGTGCGCGGTGTCGGATAGGGTTGCCACTGCGCCTGGATGCGCCACTGCGGATCGGTCGGGAAATATTCCAGCCCTTCGAACTGCGTCAGCGCCGGCGCTGCCGGGTCGCGGAAGCGCCATCCGTACAAGGCGCCGGTCTGCACAAGATAGAACTGCCGGCCATCCACGTCCAACCGATCGCCGCGCTGCCCTGCCTGCTCCGGTTCCAGACGGACCTCATCGATACGCTGCCCATTGAGCGTCACCGGCGCGGCGGCGTCTGCGCAAAAGTGGACCTGCCCCGCAGCATCCAATGTCAGTTGCCCCAACTGCGCAGGCCCGGCAGGCAAGACGATATCGCTGTGCGGGTCGCTGCCCACACGGTACTGACCGGCGCGCACGCGCCCCGAACCGGTATAGCTCAGCCACCCGTCGGGTGCACGCAACTGCGTCAATCGCTCCGCGCGCGCGCGCGCCAACGCGACCTGATACACACCGTGCTGCGCCACATTTCGATGACCGGCAGCAGGCGCATCGCTGACATCGGCGGTCGATTCCGCCGAACAGGCAGCCAGCGTCCACACCGCGACGCACAGCGCGCCAACCCGTAACTGCAACCGCATGGTTCACCCACTGCAAGAAACTGCGCTCCGCGCAGCGAACCTGCGTCCCCACAGGCCACCGTTCCTGCCGCTATTGTGCCTGCAATCAGGCGCCGGTCGCGACCGGACGCGACGCGTCGTGCAGCCAACCGCTCCAGGAACCGGCGTAGACGCGCGCGCCGGATAGCCCCGCCACTTCCAACGCCAACAACAGATGGCATGCCGTCACGCCGGACCCGCACATCACCACCGCCTGCTCGGGCCGGTGCGCACCTAGCAACACGGATAACTCGGCGCGCAGTTCCGCAGCTGGCTTGAAGCGGCCATCGTGCAGGCTCAGCCCCAACGGGCGACTCACCGCACCCGGTACATGCCCGGCCACCGGGTCGATCGGCTCGACTTCGCCACGAAAACGCTCGCCTGCGCGCGCGTCCAGCAGCCAGCCCGGCGCCTGTTGCAATCGCTCCACGATCTGCGCGGCATCCACGATCGCGGCGGTATCGAAACTGCCGGGATACGCAGCGCCATCATGCACTGCAGGTGGCTCGGTGCTTTCCACAAAACCGGCAGCACGCCATGCAGCCAAGCCACCATCAAGTACTGCCACCCGGCGATGCCCCATCAATCGCAGCATCCACCACGCGCGCGCGGCCGCCATGCTGCCATCGCCCGCGTCGTACACCACCACCTGGCTATGCGGATCGATGCCCCATTCGCCCAGACGTTTCGCAAATGCGGCGCTCTGCGGCAACGGATGCCGCCCCTGCGCCGGCCGCGACAGGTCTGCCAGATCGTGGTCGAGATCGGCGTAATACGCGCCCGGCAGATGTCCCTGCGCGTAAGCCCTGCGCGCGGCGTCCGGGTCTGGCGCGGTTGGTGGCGCAGCGCGCGCATCCAGCAGACGCAGCTGCGGATGCTGCAACATCGCCGCCAGGGTGGCGGCATCGACCAGCGTGCTCCAGTTCGGATCGACACTCATGCAACCTGCTCCAGGCGACGACGAAGATTGAGAAGAATGGCCGCCGTGGCGCCCCAGATGCGGTGGCCAGGCCAGTCGTATTCCAGCACGCGCCGCGGCCGCCCGCGAAATTCCAGTTCCACACTGCGCAAATTGTCCGGGTCCATCAGGTAAGCCAGCGACACTTCGAAAACGTCCGCCACTTCATCCGGCTGCGGTACCGCCACGAACGCCGGGTCGATCACCGCCACCACCGGCGTCACCCGGAATCCGCTGACGGTCAGAAACGGATCCAGATACCCCAAGGCATGCACCTGCTGTGCACCCAGCGCGATTTCTTCGCAGCTCTCACGCAGAGCCGCGGCGGCGGCATCGGCATCGGACGGTTCCATGCGTCCGCCCGGGAAGCTGACCTGCCCGGCGTGATGGCGCAGGCTGTCGGTGCGTCGCGTCAGCAGCACCATGGTGCCCTGTTCGCGCGGCACCAGCCCGCATAGCACCGCCGCCTCGGCAGACGCATCGGCGTCGGTCAGATCGATCAGTTCGGCGTGATTCCAGCCCGGCCCGGCGGGCGCGGTGTCCAGCGGATACAACGCTCGCTTCAGCTGCGCGTACTCAGGCAGCTGCGCCGTCAGCGCGCGTGCGGGCAGCACCATATGCAGATAGTCCTGGCGTTCGGCGTCGCTCATGCTCATCCAGCGTGCAATTTCATCCAGGCTGCGCAAGCAGCCGACACAGCGCGACTGCGCGTCCAGCGAACATACACCGATACACGGACTTGGCAGCCGGCCGGCTGCGAAATCGGGATCGGGATCTGCATCGACATCCGTTTGGACATCGCTGCCGCTCATTGCTGAGTCCTACGGCCGCTGCATCGTTTCATCGTCATCTTCAGGCAATCGGTCGACCAAAACGACAACGCCGGCCTGGTGGCCGGCGTTGTCGTTACAACATCGAATCAAATTACTTGACGCTGACCAGCTTGATCTCGAACTGCACAGCTACGTTCGGCGGGAACGGCGTACGCGGGTCGGCACCATAGGCCTTGTCCGGCGCCAGGGTCACTTCCCATTTGGAGCCGGCCGGCATCTGCAGCAGCGTGTCGCGCATGGCCTGCATTTCGACTTCGCTGACCTTGATGGCCGGGATCTGCTGCGCCGGACGTGCCTTCTCGCGGTCGCCGAACGGGAACGGACCGGCCACTTCCAGCTGCACGGTGCTGGCCAGGGTCGGCTTGGCGCCCTTACCGGCTTCGATCACGCGGTACTGCACGCCGCTCGGCAGCGTCTGCACGCCAGCGGTGCTCTTGTTCTTGGCCAGGAACGCATCGCTCTTGGTCTTGTTGGCGGCAGCGGCCTTTTCGTACTCGGCCTTGGCCTGCTGGGCACGGCCCTGCTCGCGCTTCTGGAACGCTTCAACTGCCGGCTTCAGCTGGTCGGCGGTGATCGCCGGCTGCTTCTTGGCATAGGCGTCTTGCAGACCCTTTACCACCGAGTTGATGTCGAGCTGCTCGCCGCGACCGGTGAGCTCGGCAAGGTTGTTGCCGTAGTCATAGCCAAAGTAGTAGCTCAACTTGCCCTTCTCGGACGTCGTGTCCTGGGCCAGTGCATTGCCCGTCAGGGCCAGGGCCGCCACAGCGACCGCGATAGAACGCAACTTCATCAAACAATTCTCCAGGGTGGTGGCACAGGACGGGTCTGCCGCCTGAGATGACGCGCTAGGATAGCGGCCGCGATACCGAACCGCTACTTATCACGAAAGCTAAGACCAGCAAGGCTTTCGGAAGTTCCGTATTTACTAATTTTTTACGTTCGCAAGGGTTCACATGTCCAATCACGTCATTCTGATCGCCGATCACGCCAGCATCCGGACGATTACGGTCAACCGGCCGGACAAACTGAACGCCTTGAACCAGCAGACCATGCAGGCCCTGGATCAGGCATTTCAGGACGCAGCCGCCGCAGACGACGTACGTGCGGTGATTCTCACCGGCGCCGGCCCCAAGGCGTTCGTGGCAGGCGCAGATATCGCCGAAATGAGCGATCTGTCGGCGATACAGGGCCGCGAATTCTCGCTGCTGGGCCAGCAGCTGATGCGCCGGATCGAGCGCATGCCCAAGCCGGTGATCGCGATGATCAATGGTTTCGCACTTGGCGGCGGCCTGGAGCTGGCAATGGCCTGCCATCTGCGCATTGCCGCGGCCAGCGCGCGCCTGGGGCAACCGGAAATCAACCTCGGTCTGATACCCGGCTTCGGTGGCACGCAGCGCCTGCTGCGCCTCACCGGCCGCGCCGCAGCGCTGGAACTGTGCCTGCTCGGACTGCCGATCGACGCCGCGCGCGCACTGCAACTGGGTTTGGTCAACCGTGTGGTTGAAGCGGATGCCTTGCACGAAGAAACTCTCGCACTGGCACAACGCCTGGCAGCTGCCGCGCCGCTGGCACTGCGCGGCATTCTGGATGCGGTGGTGTTCGGCGGCGAATGCGCCATCGAAGAAGGTCTGCAGCTGGAAACCGCGCAATTTGCGCTGTTATTCGCCACTGACGACATGCGTGAAGGCACCCGTGCGTTTCTCGACAAGCGCCCTGCTCAATTCAAGAACCGCTGATCATCGCCATGACGCTCGACCCCATACCGGCACCGCGTCCGTTGCCACTGCAGTTGTTCGACTGCGTGCAGGCGGACGATCTGGATCGCGCTTTGGCACTCGGCTTGATGGCGTATCTGCCCGACCCGCAACACGACGCGCTGGACGCCCACTGCCCGCAGGTCTGCGCTACGTTGCTCGATGCACAGCAGCGTTTGCGCAATGCATGGGCCGCGCGCGAACGCTATCGCGCACGCGCAGCACGCCTGCAACGCCGTGCTGCCGAGCGCGACGCGCGCAGGACACCTGCCCCGGCACCCAGCCAACCGGCAACGCCGGCATTGCCGCCGCTGGCCGCTGCCATCCTGGCGCGTGCCAAAGCCAAAGCAGCGGGCGGAGCGCAGCCATGAACACACCGCAAGCAACGCCACCGGCGCGTCGCGGCAGCAACATGCGCAAGCCCGAGATACAGGAGATGTTCGAGCGCCTGCGCGAACTCAATCCGTATCCGACCACCGAGCTGGAATACACCACCCCGTTCGAGTTATTGATCGCCGTGCTGCTCTCGGCGCAGGCCACCGATGTCGGCGTCAACAAGGCCACGCGCAAGCTGTATCCGGTGGCTAATACACCACGCGACATTCTCGATCTGGGTGAAGAAGGCCTGAAGCGTTACATCTCCACCATCGGCTTGTTCAATGCCAAGGCCAAGAACGTCATTGCCACCTGCCGCATCCTGCTGGAGCGTTACGGCGGTGAAGTACCGCACGACCGCGCTGCGCTTGAGGCGCTGCCTGGGGTCGGCCGCAAGACTGCGAACGTGGTACTCAACACCGCATTCGGCGAGCCTGCCATGGCCGTGGACACACATATCTTTCGCGTCTCTAACCGCACCGGCCTTGCGCCAGGCAAAGACGTACGCGCTGTCGAAGACAAGCTGGTCAAGGTGATTCCGGCCGAGTTTCTGCACGACGCACATCACTGGCTGATCCTGCACGGCCGCTATGTCTGCAAGGCACGCAAACCGGATTGCCCTAGCTGCGTCATCCACGATCTATGCCGCTATCGCGACAAGACCCAGCCGGACCCGGAGCGCACAACAAAGACCAAAGGCTGAGGCAGCCACGGCATCAGTGCAAGGCCGGGGCAAAATAACGGCGCGGCAGAGCCTTATACACACCAGCAGAAGCACAGCCGCAAGCTTTTTCGATTCCCGATTCCCGATTCCCGATTCCCGATTCCCGATTCCCGATTCCCGATTCCCGATTCCCGGGCCAAAAAAATCGCGACCGGATGATGCCTCTTTCGGCGCCATGCATCATGCGGTCACGATGGGGGTCACCCCGCGCGAACGCCGGGCGTTTACAACAACTTAGGCAGCTTTCGCTTGCTCGATGCGCGGCTCCGCCGACGTACGCTCCACTGTCGGCCGCCCTTCAACACGTCGCTCCAGTTCCTTCCAATCCACCACCAGCTCACAGCCGCGCGAGGCCGCATTCCGGCTCCAATCGCGCAACAATTCAATGCAGGCATGGTCGACGTGGTGCAGCTTGGCCACATCCAGATGCAGCGCAGTATTCGGCGGCACGCTTTCCAGCGTGCGTGCCATGGCCGGCACCTTCAGGAAGGTGGCCGAGCCCTGCAGGGTCAGATGCATCTCGTCCTTCTTGTCGGCGTGCTCGCGCACCTCGACCTTCAGACGCGAGGAATGCAGTGCCAGACGGAACAACGACAGACCAAATCCGATCAGCACACCGGTCAGCAGGTCGGTTGCCACAATTGCGAACGTGGTCGCCAGATAGATCGCAGCCGTTCCACGGCCATAGGTCGCCAGTTCCTTGACCTGCCCGATCTTGATCATCTTCACGCCCGTGTAGACCAGGATGCCAGCCAGACACGCCACCGGCGTCATCCGCAACAGCCACGGCAACAGCATGGCGAACACCAGCAACCAGCTGCCGTGCAGGATGGTCGATGCACGCGTTGCCGCACCGGCCTGCACATTGGCCGCACTGCGCACGATCACGCCGGTCATCGGCAACGCGCCAAGGAAGCCGCATAGCATATTGCCAACGCCCTGCGCCGCCAGCTCACGGTCGTACTGCGTGCGCGCGCCCTGATGCATCCGATCCACCGCCGCCGCCGACAGCAAGGTTTCCGCGCTGGCGATGAAGGCAAAGGTCACTGCCGATACCAGCAACGTGTGGTTGAACACGCCAAAGATGTCGGAAATGCTGGGGATGCTGATTGCAGACAACAAATTGGTCGGAACATCGACCTTGTTGACGTTCAAGCCCTGCAGCTGCACGGCCGCTGTCACCACCACCACCGCAATCAACGCACCCGGCAAGAATCGCAGACGCTGCGGGCGCAACTTGTCCCACGCCAGGATGATGCCGATCGTCGCCAGACCCACCAACAACGCATCGCGGCCGGTGCCTTCGCTGATCGCCTGCCACAACACGGCAGGCAAGGCGGCGAAGTTTTCCAGACCACGCGCCTTGGGCGCGGCATCCATCAACACATGTGCCTGCGAGGCCACGATCAGGATCCCGATACCCGACAACATGCCGGCCACCACGGCCGGCGATGTCATCCGGAACCACACACCTGCGCGGCACAGACCGGCAATGAGCTGGATTGCGCCGGCCACCAGAATCACCGGCCCAAGCGCGGCAGGACCGTGCTCACGGACCAGTTCGAACACCAACACAGCCAGGCCGGCGGCCGGCCCGCTCACCTGCAATGGAGAGCCCGCCAGAAAGCCAACAACCAGACCACCGATGATGCCGGTGATCAGGCCTGCGGCCGGCGGCATGCCGGATGCGATCGCGATACCCATACACAACGGGAGCGCGACAAGGAAGACCACGACAGACGCCAATAAATCACGCCCAAACAGTCCCTGACGGAAATATCCGCCGATGCCTGATGTGTTCATGGTGCGCTCCGTCAAGCGAGTTCAGCGCGCACGACTTGCTGCAGTCGCGGACGCGGAGTGGCTTCGGGAGTGCTTTCAGCCAGGAGCGGCCGGAAGCCACCCTTTTCGGCATCGAAGGCGCGGATCTCCCCGTGCGCGATATCGTAGATCCAGCCATGGATACGCAACGTGCCTGCGGCCAGTCGCGCGGCCACCACCGGCTGCGTGCGCAGATGGTCCAACTGCGAGACCACGTTTTCTTCGGTCATGCAGCTCAACGCGTCCTGGCTCTGCGGATCGTGCCCGTGATGCGCGGTGACATGACGCGCCGCGTCGGTGTGCTTGAGCCACGCTGCCACGGAAGGCACGTCTTCCAGCGACTCCGGCTTGAGCACGGCCTTCATTGCGCCGCAATCGCTATGGCCGCAGATCACGATATGACGCACGCCCAGTACTGCGATGGCGTATTCGATCGCTGCCACCACGCCACTGACATGTTGCGAGTAAGGCGGCACCACGTTGCCGATATTGCGGTAGACGAACAGTTCGCCTGGCTGCGCGGAGAAGATGAGCTCCGGCATGACGCGCGAATCGGCGCAGGTAATGAACAGCGTATGCGGGCTTTGGCCGCCTGCCAGTTCCTGAAAGCGCGCACTCTGACGTGGATAGACTTCCTTACGGAAATGACGAAAACCTGCTAGCAAACTTTCCATGGGATATTCCTCTAGGCAACGAATAGCCGTCCGCGGCGCAAACCGCGAATTGCAAAGACAAACAAATCAATTGGGAATCCGGTGCGGAACGCACCAGGTGCAGCGACAGCGTGGATCAGCCAAGCAGTGCGTTTGGAGGGCGCAGCTGTGGGATCAGGTCGCGTTTTTGATTTGCCGGCGCGTGATGCGCATGCCAAGAAGGGGAATACCGCGCCAGCATCGGCCATGCTTGGGAGAGCAAGGGGATATCGTCTGCAGACTGTGTATCGACTTGGCTTTGTGTCTCGCCGTCGTCCTGCGCATCTTCTGCTGCATCGCGTTCTTCGCCAGCTTCCACGATCGCCGCCGCGCTATCACTCACAAACGCATCATGGATGCGCGCGTGTGCGCTGGCTGCCGACCACGCGATAAGCGCGAGCAAGCAAGCCAGAAGCAATGGCAGGAATCGAGGAAACATGGCTTCGAAACTAACAAGTTAGACACTGCGTATGCAAGTGGTGCATTGCACAAACTGACACACAGGTTCAGATAGCGCTGCATGCCATTCAGAGCTGGGGCGATACAGCAGGCAAATCCGGGATTTCAAGACCAAAACAACGCACTAACATAGACTGCATGCGTTCAGACTATTGACACACAACGACATAGTTTAAACATCCGTAAACTCTTGTCATTGTTGGCAGAAATAAATTGTTACGTTTCCGTTGTTTTGTCACATTAACGCAACTTTCACACCATAGCCTGCGCCCACTTTCTCAGGTCGCAAGGCATCTATGAAACTCGCTCCCACCCTGCTTGGTTCCGCGCTGCTGCTGGCACTCGCCGCTCCTGCAGCACATGCCGAAATCGCCATCGATGTGATCGGCGGCTCGGAGATCTCGCTGGAAGGCCTGGTCCAGGCCGACGGCAACTGGTTCCACAACGATGTCCAGGACCTCAATGGCGCGATCGGCGCCAACGGTGACAATACCGAATTCAGCATCCGTCGCGCGGAGTTGGTGCTCAAGGGCAAGGGCCCGGGCAACTTCGAATGGGTGGCCGGGTACGATCCGAGCGTGCTGAAGGAAGTCACCATCCGCGGCACCACCGTGCGCAGCACCGGGCGGTTCCTGGATACCAACATCAAGTACAAGTTCGGCGGCAACGCGAACAACTATCTGCAGATCGGTCAGTTCAAGCAGCCCAACAGCCTGGAAGAATTGTCCAGCACCAAGAACAACGATTTCGTTTCCAAGGCGTCGGTCACCAACACCTACGGCATCTCGCGCCGGCTGGGCGTGGCCTACGGCATGGGCGACAACAACTGGAGCGTGACCGCCAGTGCGTTCGGCCGCGAGCTGACCCGCAACCAGGCCCACGGCAGTGGCTATGGTGCGCGCGGCACCTGGGCGCCGATCAACGAGACCGGCAACGTGCTGCACTTTGGCCTCAGCTACCTGACCTACGACACCGATGACGACACCTTGCGCCTGCGCGCACGTCCCGATGCCGACCTGACCACCGTTCGCCTGATCGACAGCGGCGCCATCACCAATGTCGACAACGTCGGTGTTGCCGGTGCCGAGGCGATGTGGATCACCGGGCCATTCAAGCTGCAGAGCGAGTACTTCCAGGAAAACGCCAATCGCATTGGCGCCAACGCACACGACTATAGGAGTGATGGCTGGTACGTGAGCGGCGTCTGGAACCTCACCGGCGAAACCTGGGGCTATAAGGCCGGCGTGCCGACCACCCCGCTGCCCAACGAGCCGGCATCGGGCATGTGGCAGCTGGCAGTGCGCTACGACACCCTGGACCTCAACGACGGCCATTTGGTCGCCAACGGCAACACGCCGTTCGTCGATGGCGTGCTTGGCGGCAAGATGAATATCTGGACGGTCGGCGCCAACTGGTATTGGCGCTCCAACTTCAAGTTCGCCCTCGACTACGCCAAGGTCGACAGCACCCGTCACAACAGCACCACGCGCGGCCTGGTAGACGACAACCCCTCGATCATCGAAGCACGCGCGCAGTTCTATTGGTAAGCGCATCGCCACCGCATGTGCTCGGTCGAGCGCACGCGGCGGCCTCCATTTGCTACCGGTCTGAACATCCGACGGCGCAACGCCGTCATCGTCTTGTCATTTCTCAGACACCGCACGGTCATGCCGTTGCCCTGCAATGGCGCCACTGCGGGACGTTCTCATCCCTTCACTACTGGAGCTGTTCCGTGATCCACTCCTTCAAGACCCGTCTGGCCGTCGGCGTACTCGCCGCCTCGCTGGCTTTGTGCGCCCAGGCTGCCGATGTCACCGGCGCTGGCGCGTCGTTTATTTACCCGGTGATGTCCAAGTGGTCGGCCGACTACAACGCTGCCACCAAGAAGCAGGTCAACTATCAATCGATCGGTTCGGGCGGCGGCATTGCCCAGATCAAGGCGGCCAGCGTGGACTTCGGCTCGTCCGACGCCCCGCTCAAGCCGGAAGAACTGGCTGCTGCCGGCCTGGCGCAGTTTCCCTCGGTGATCGGCGGCGTGGTGCCGGTGGTCAACGTGCCGGGAGTCGCCGCCGGTGCGCTCAAGCTGGACGGCAAGACCCTGGGCGACATTTTCCTGGGCAAGATCAGCACCTGGAACGACCCGGCCATCGCCGCGCTCAATCCGGGCGTGAAGCTGCCGGAAGGCAAGATCACCGTGGTGCATCGCTCCGACGGCTCGGGCACCAGCTTCAACTTCACCAACTACCTGTCCAAGGTCAACCCGGACTGGAAGAGCAAGGTGGGCGAAGGCACTGCCGTGCAGTGGCCGACCGGTATCGGCGGCAAGGGCAACGAAGGCGTGGCTGCCTACGTGAAGCAGATCAAGGGCGGCATCGGCTACGTCGAGCTGTCGTACGCGCTGCAGAACAAAATGGCCTACACCGCAATGAAGAACGCTGCCGGCAAGTTCGTACAGCCGTCCGATGAAACCTTCGCCGCCGCTGCCAACAGCGCCGATTGGGGCAGCAGCAAGGACTTCTATCTGGTGATGACCAATGCGGCGGGCGACAACGCCTGGCCGATCACGGCGACCAATTTCATCCTGGTGCAGAAGAAGCCGAAGAACCCGGCTGGCCTGAGGAACACGCTGGAATTCTTCCGCTGGATCTACACCAAGGGCGATGCGCAGGCCAAGCAGTTGGACTACGTGCCGCTACCGGACACGCTGGTGACCCAGATCGAGGCCTACTGGGCCAAGAATCTGCCGCACTAAGAGCAGACCAGAACTACTGCACAACCGCCAGGCGGGCACGGCCGGTGCTCGGAACCGGCATGTACCACTCATCCACTCCGGTTCCTCCGCGCCGTCCCGGCCACCTGACGGCTGCTCGCCACGTTCTGTTACCGCTCTAAGCACCACGCACATCGGTAACACAGCGACAGGCGGGGCATGCGATGTTTCAGAGCAGGGGAGTCAAATGTCCATCCGACTCCCCTGCCTCAGCTGATACAGATGTGCCGTGTAGTGCCGCCCTGGCGGCAGATTCGAAAACGCGCGCAAAGGAACGACGCAGTCTCTCTCCCGGCGTCGCCCCGGGACGCGGATCCCGGAGGGTATGACGCCCTCCGCGGTCCGCGTCTTTTTTTGTGACAGCTTGGCCGCAAGGCGCTGTCATGCGGGTGTAACAAAAACATCATTTCATAGCGTGGCCTGCCGGATACCCCGGCCAATCCAGCCTCGGAGCTTCCATGAAATTGCAGTCGGCCAGCCTGACCGCCCTGTCCCTCACCATCGCCCTCGCCCTGGCCGCGTGCTCGCCCGGCAAGGACGCACAGTCCGGCGACGCCGCAACGGGCGCACCGACCGCAGGCGCCACTGCCAGCGACACCAGGGGTGCTGAAATCTCCGGCGCCGGCGCTTCCTTCATCTACCCGCTGGTGTCCAAGTGGTCGGCCGACTACAACGCCGCCACCGGCAACAAGGTCAATTACCAGTCGATCGGCTCCGGCGGCGGCATTGCACAGATCAAGGCCGGCACCGTGGACTTCGGTTCGACCGACAAGCCGCTGGACAGCGCCGAACTCGCGCAGGCCGGCCTGGGCCAGTTCCCGTCCGCCATCGGCGGCGTGGTGCCGGTCGTCAATCTGGAAGGCATCGCACCGGGCAAACTGCGCCTGACCGGCGCCCTGCTGGGCGACATCTTCCTGGGCAAGGTCACCATGTGGAACGACGCGGCCATCGTCGCGGCCAACCCGGGCGTGACCCTGCCGGCCACCAAGATCAACCTGGTGCATCGCTCGGATGGTTCGGGCACCACCTTCAACTTCTCCAACTACCTGTCCAAGGTCAGTCCGGAGTGGAAGAGCAAGGTCGGCGAAGGCACGTCGGTGCAGTGGCCGGGCGGCGTGGGTGGCAAGGGCAACGAAGGCGTTGCCTCGTACGTGCAGCAGATCAAGGGCTCGATCGGTTACGTCGAGCTGGCCTACGCGCTGCAGAACAAGATGCCGTACACCTCGCTGCAGAACGCGGCCGGCCAGTGGACCGAGCCAAATGCGGAAAGCTTCGCCGCCGCCGCTGCCAGCGCCGATTGGGCCAACGCGAAGGACTTCAACCTGGTGATCACCAATGCACCGGGCGAAAAGGCGTGGCCGATCACCGCCACCAACTTCATGCTGATGCATAAGCAGCCCAAGGATGCTGCGCGCAGCAAGGCGACGCTGGATTTCTTCAAGTGGGCGTTGGAAAACGGCCAACCCCAGGCCAGCGAACTGCATTACGTACCGCTGCCGCCGGAGCTGGTGAAGCAGATCGAAGCCTATTGGGGCAGCGAGTTCAAGTAATGCCTGCACCCGCCCTTTCGGCGGGGTGCGCTGCGGCGAGGTGCCTGACGGTGCCTCGCGGTTCCTGCTGTCTCACGCTCCCGCCGTTGCGCGGGTGACGAGTCCAATCGAATGAATGCCACCGCCATTCCCGAAGCGATGACCGCGCCACGCGGCCGCGACCTGCGCGATGCACGCGCCGATCGCCTGTTCAAGCTCGCGCTGGCCGCTACGGTCGTTTTTGTCCTGTTGGCGCTCGGCAGCGCGGCGCTGTCGATGCTGTGGGGCGGACGCCATGCCCTGCAGATGCAGGGCCTGAGTTTCTTCTATTCCTCCGACTGGAATCCGGTCGAAAACAAATACGGTGCGCTGGCACCGATCTACGGCACCCTGGTCACCGCAGTGATTGCGATGCTGATCGCGGTGCCGGTGAGTTTCGGTATTGCGTTCTTTCTCACCGAAGTAGCGCCGCGCTGGTTGCGTGGCCCGGTTGGCACCGCCATCGAACTGCTGGCCGGCATCCCGTCGATCATCTACGGCATGTGGGGCCTGTTCGTGCTGGTGCCGGTGATGACCGAGCACGTGACGCCTTGGCTCAACGATCATCTCGGCACGTTGCCACTGATCGGCCCGTTGTTTCAGGGCCCGCCGCTGGGTATCGGCCTGCTGACCGCCGGTTTCGTGCTGGCGATCATGGTGATTCCCTTCATCTCGTCGGTGATGCGCGAAGTGTTTCTGACCGTGCCCACGCGCCTGAAAGAATCGGCCTACGCGCTGGGCTCCACCAAGTGGGAAGTGAGTTGGGACATCGTGCTGCCCTACACCCGCTCGGCCGTGATCGGTGGCGTGTTTTTGGGGCTGGGACGTGCACTGGGCGAAACCATGGCAGTTGCATTTGTGGTCGGTAACACGGTGCGCTTGTCGCCGTCGCTGCTGGAGCCCGGCACCACCATCGCAGCATTGATCGCCAACGATTTCGGCGAGGCCACCGAAACCTACCGCTCGGCCTTGCTGCTGCTGGGCTTTGTGCTGTTTATCGTGACCTTCATCGTGCTGGCCATCGCCCGCTTCATGCTGATGCAGCTGTCGCGCCGGGAGGGCAACTGATGTCCACCGCTTCGGTGTCGCAATCGCTGTACAACCGCCGCCGGTTGACCAACGCCATTGCGTTGCTGCTCTCGTGCGTCACGGCCTTGTTCGGCCTGTTCTTCCTGGCCTGGATCCTGTGGACGCTGTTGTCCAGGGGCGTTCCTGGCATCGACCTCAATTTGTTTACCAAGATGACACCGCCGCCGATGCAGAAAGGCGGTTTGCTTAATGCGTTCTTCGGCAGCGCAGTGATGTGCGGGCTGGCGCTGGCCATCGGTACACCGCTAGGCATTGCTGCAGGCACCTGGTTGGCCGAATACGGCAATGCACGCAAGACCGGCGTGGTGGTGCGCTTCGTCAACGACATCCTGTTGTCGGCGCCCTCGATCGTGCTTGGCCTGTTCGTCTACACCTTGTACGTGATGCAGACCGGCGGGCGCTTTTCGGCATTTGCCGGCGCATTGTCGCTGGCCTTCATCGTGCTGCCGGTGGTGGTGCGTACCACCGACGAAATGCTGCGGCTGGTGCCAGCGCAGATGCGCGAAGCGGCATTGTCGTTGGGCATTCCGCAGTGGAAGGTCACCGTGCAGGTGTTATATCGCGCCGCCTCGGCCGGCATCCTCACCGGCATCCTGCTTGCGCTGGCACGCATCAGCGGCGAAACCGCACCGCTGCTGTTCACCGCGTTCGGCAATCAGTACTGGAACAGCAATATCTTCCAGCCGATGGCCAGCGTGCCGGTGATCATGAATCAATTTGCCGGCAGCCCGTACGACACCTGGCAGACCCTGGCCTGGGCCGGTGCACTGGTGCTGACCGTGTTTGTGTTGCTGGTCAGCCTGGGCGCGCGTGCCCTGCTGTTGCGTAACAAGATCTCCAATGACTGACCTTTCTTCCGGACGCCCGACATGAACGATCTCCAAAACGCCAAGCCGATGCATCGCATCGCTGTTCCGGCCGCCAAGGGGGTGCCAACGGCGCAGGCGGCAGTGAAGGTGGCCGCACGCAATCTGGATTTCTATTACGACAAGTATCACGCGCTCAAAAGCATCAATATCGAGATCCCGGAAAAGCGCGTGACCGCGTTGATCGGGCCTTCGGGTTGCGGTAAGTCGACCTTGCTGCGCATCTTCAACCGCATCTATGCGCTGTATCCCAAGATGGAAGCCCGCGGCGAGGTGCTGCTGGACAACGAAAACATTCTGTCGCCGAAGTATCCGATGAACCGCCTGCGCAGCAAGGTGGGCATGGTGTTTCAGAAGCCGGTGCCGTTTCCGATGACGATCTTCGAGAACGTCGCCTACGGCATCCGCCACCACGAAAAACTCTCCAAGGCCGACATGCAGAGCCGCGTCGAGCAGGCGTTGCGTCAGGGCGCGCTGTGGGACGAGGTCAAGGACAAGCTGGGGCAAAGTGCATTGGGTCTTTCCGGTGGGCAGCAGCAACGCCTGTGCATCGCACGCGCGGTGGCACTGCGTCCGGATGTGTTGTTGCTGGACGAACCCACGTCGGCGCTAGATCCCATTTCCACCAGCCGCATCGAGCAACTGGTGGAAGAGCTCAAGCGCGAATACACCATCGTGATCGTGACCCACAACATGCAGCAGGCCGCGCGCGTGTCCGACTACACCGCCTTTATGTACCTGGGCGATCTGATCGAACACGACCGCACCGAAACCATTTTTTCGCAGCCGTCCAAGCAGCAGACCGAGGACTACATCACCGGTCGTTTCGGTTGATGTAAGCCGCGCCAGCGTAACGCCGCACTGAAGCAATTCCGTCGCGCCGCCCGGCACGACATTTGCATCATGTGCCAAGTCGCCAAGATCACGGCGGACATTCACCACTGCCACGAATCGAGATCACGATGAACCAGCACCTCAACGACCATATCGTCAAAAGCTACGACGAGGAGCAGCACCGTCTTATCGCCGAGATCGTGCGCATGGGCGACACGGCGGTGGCGCAGCTGGAAGCCGCACTGGATGTGGTGGAGCGTCGCGACGACAATGCCGCGCATCGCATCGTGGTCAACGACGAGGCGATCGACGCGCTGGAGCATGCGATCAGCCATGACGTGATGCGGCTGGCATTGCGCGGCCCGATGGCGCGCGACCTGCGCGAGATTCTCGCCGGCCTGCGCATTCCGGCCGATATCGAACGCATCGGCGATTACGCGGCCAACGTGGCCAAGCGCTCGATCGCACTCAATTCCGCACCGCCGCTGCCGCAGACCGTTGGTCTGCGCGCACTGGGCCAGATGGCCGCCACCGCGGTGCGCGATGCCGTGCAGGCGTATCGCGACAAGGATGCCAATGCGGCGATCCGCGTCCGCGATGAAGACGCGCGCCTGGATGCGCAATACACCGCGCTGTTCCGCGAACTGCTCACCTACATGATGGAAGACCCGCGCAATATCAGCCCGTGCACGCATTTGCTGTTCATGGCCAAGAATCTGGAACGCATCGGCGACCACGCCACCAACATCGCTGAGAACGTGTGGTTCCTAGTGCATGGCGAACAGCCGCTGCCGCCGCGTGTGAAGCGCGACGACACCAGCAGCACCGGCGTCATCTAAGCTGCGGCAGCGCTGCATCGCTGCCGCGCTAGCCGGCGAAAAAGCGCCAAAACGCGCTATTTCATTACGTTTTCAGCTTCAATTCCTACGGTGGAGTTGCACAGGCGGTTCCTGTGACGCAGGAGTCCGCTGATGAAACGTTTCGTTGGATCTTTGATGGCTTTGTCGCTGCTGACTTCTGGCGCAGCGGTTGCAGCGCCGCAACAGCACGACCACCTCGATCATGATCGTGACTGCATTGCGCAGCATAAAGACGATCATGGCCCTGACCGCCGTGACGACCATCGCGATGACAGACACGACGACCGGCGCGATGATCGACGCAATGCGCATGACGATCGCAACGACCGCCGCGGTCCGCCGTATCGTCGTGGCGAGCGTCTGGCACCGGACCATCGTGGCAACCGCGTTGCCGACTACCACAAGCACCATCTCAAGCAACCGCCGCGCGCGCACGAATGGCGTCGCGTGGATAACACCTACGTGCTGATCGCAGTGGCCACCGGGCTGATCACCAGCGTCGTCGCCGGTCGCTAACAGCGCGCCTACTGTGTCGTTAGGGAGGCCCGGTCCGTGGCAACGCGGATCGGGCCTTTTTAATGGTCGGGCTATGGTCGGGCTGGAGCAACCGACGCTGTGTGATCGGCACTGCGATCATCAGGTCGGCGCCAAGGGCGCGCAGGTATCGAGTAGCAGTGATGCGTGCCGACTCTGAAAAAATGCAAGGCGCGCGCACGGGACGGCGGCCCCCTGCAATGCATTGCGCTTCCACCCCAGGACAACTGCAGCCTTGTGTCCATGGCAGAGCCTGGGGCGCGACCTGCTAGGCTATGCGGATGAATGAACCGGTCGATGCACAGCCTGCCCCCTCTTTTTTGCCGATGTCGCGCCGCTTTCGCGGGTATCTGCCTGTGGTGGTGGACGTCGAAACGGGCGGGTTCGACTGGAACAAGCACGCGCTGCTGGAAATCGCCTGCGTGCCGATCGAAATGGATGCCGCCGGACGCTTCTTTCCCGGCGACACTGCCAGCGCGCATCTGGTACCTGCGCCCGGGCTGGAAATCGACCCGAAATCGCTGGAAATCACCGGCATCGTGCTCGACCACCCGTTCCGCTTCGCGAAACAGGAAAAGGACGCACTGGACCATGTGTTCGCGCCGGTACGCGCGGCAGTGAAGAAATATGGTTGCCAGCGCGCGATCCTGGTTGGCCACAACGCGCATTTCGATCTGAACTTTCTCAACGCCGCAGTCGCGCGCGTGGGCCACAAACGCAACCCGTTTCATCCCTTCAGCGTGTTCGATACAGTGACGTTGGCCGGCGTGGCTTATGGCCAGACCGTACTGGCCCGCGCGGCCCAGGCCGCAGGCCTGGACTGGAATGCCGCAGACGCGCACAGCGCGGTCTACGACACCGAACAGACCGCACGCCTGTTCTGCACGATCGCCAACGCCTGGCCGGGGCCGGTTTAGGGTTGGGATTTGGGATTGGTAAACGCGTTGTGTTTCCTTAGTTGGCAGCGCTGGTCGCGCGGCTACCAACCACGAATCACGACTGCCTAGTCACAGCGCGGCACCGCTGCGTGCTGTCGTACCCTCATCCGCGCTTCGGGCACCTTGTCCCGCAGGAGAAGGGAAGTGGCAGGCGCGTCGCTTTTGCGATTCCCGATTCCCAAATCCCGATTCCCCGCCGCTAACCCACACAAATCCGATCGCGCCCAGCGCTCTTGGCCTCGTACAAGGCGTGATCGGCGCGCTGCATCAGCGAAGAGCCGGTGTCGTCGTCGCGCAGCTCGGCCACGCCGGCACTGAAGGTCACCTGCAAGCCCTCCACGCTGCCCCACCAGTCGTGGCGGGCATGGAACAGCGCACGGATGCGCAGGCAGAGCGCCTGGGCCTCCTCCAAAGTGGTGTCGGCCAATAGCAGCGCAAATTCTTCACCGCCCAGGCGTGCCGGCAGATCCGAGGCGCGTGCGGCCGCTGTGAGCAGCACGCCCACCTCGTGCAACACCGCATCGCCGCTGGCGTGGGAGTAGTGGTCGTTGATGCGCTTGAAGTGATCGATATCCAGAATCGCCAGCACCAACGGCCGCGCACTGCGCCGTGCACGGCTGATGTCGCGCGCCAGCGCTTCATCGAAGTGGCGACGGTTGGGCAGCCCTGTCAGCGCATCTTCGTGCGCCTGGCGCTCGAAGACATCGGACTTGATGCGCAGGCGCGTCAGCAGCTCGCTCTTTTCCTGATTGGCCTGCAGCAAGCGCTTCGCCTGCAGTTGCAAGTCTTCAGTGCGCTTGCGTACCAGCTCGGCCAAGCGCGCATTGTGGGTCTTATAGCCATGCAGCAACACGCGATACAGCAAAGCCAGCAGCAGGAGCGCGCCCAGCACCGCGGCAATGTGCACATCCTGGCGTTGCCACCACAGCGGCAATACCTCGAACGCCCACACCGCTTCGTGCGGGCTCCACGCCCCGCCAGGATGGCGCGCAGCCACCTGCAGGCGATAACGCCCCGGCGGCAAGCCGATGAATTCCACACTGCGCTGCCGGCCGCGTTCGGTCCAGGTAGTGTCCAGGCCCTCCAACCGGGTTCGGTATTCGATTCGCTCCGGCAGCAAGAAGCTCATGCCGACATAGGACACATTCAAACGGTGCCCGCCAGCCAGCTGCTCGCGCTGGCTCCATGCCAACGGGCGGCCATCCTGCTGCACGCTTTCGATCAATGCCGGCGGCGTGCGGCGTTCGCGGAAGCGCTGCAACCGTGCCGGGTCGACCATGCTCACGCCGCCGGCTGTGACCACCCACACTGTGCCGTCGGCACGCCGCAGCAGGCTGGGGCCGGAACTGCCATTGGCCTGCGCATTGCCCATGCCATCAATCTCGCCATAGCGTTCGATAACGAGCGCGCCGTGCCCATCGGCCACTGCATTAAGTGTCTTGAGTTCGGTGAGCAGCATGCCGCGATTGCTGCTGATCCACGCATTGCCAAGCCGGTCTTCGACAATCTGGAACACCGTGTCGACCGGCATGCCCTGCTCCAGACCCACGCGTGCAAGCACGCCGTTGCGCTCGCGATACAGGCCGCGATCGGTCGATATCCACATCGCGTCGCCGATAGCCTGAAAACCGAACACGCTGCGCGCGCCGCCCAGGCTTTCCAGATTCAACTGCTGCAGCTTGCCGTTGCGTAGCACCACCGCGCCGTCGACCGAGCCGATCCACAACCCACCATCGACGCTGGCCAGCGCCATCACCACGCCCGTGGGCAATCCTTCGTTCGCCAATGGCGCGTGCTTGCCGTCTACCAAGCGCACGACGCCACGCTGGGTCGCCAGCCACACTGCACCGTGGTCGTCGATCACAATCGCGCGGATATGCCCGCGGGGAATGCCATCGGCCTCACCGTAATGCCGTAGCAAGCGTCCATCGCGCAATACGAAGACGCCATCGGCGTAGGTGCCTACCCACAGGTCGCCATGCCCGTCCAGCGCCAGGCTAAGCACCGACGGGCGCCGGCCGGACGGTGTGACCACCGGCACCGGCACGATGCGCCCGTCCGGCAGCATCCGGTCCAGGCCGGCAGTTCCGGCGATCCACAGACTGCCGTCGCGGTCTTCCAGCAGCGCGCGGCTATAGTCGCCGCTCAAGCCGTCACGGTGACTGTAGCTACTGAACAAGATTTCGCGCAGCCGGAACAGCCCGCCGTTGGCGCCGACCCAAATGCTGCCTTCGGCATCTTCGCGCAGGCTGACAATGCGCCCGGTCGGCAGGCTGCGACCAGCCGGCAGATGCTCCACGCCATACGGCCCGATCCGCAGCAGCCCCTGATTTTCGCTGCCCAGCCACAGATCGCCATGGTGATCCTGCAGCATCGCGGTGAAGTGGCCCTGCCCCGGCACCCGATGCACCAGCTCGGCACGCTCGCCCTGCAGGCGGTACAGCTGGTCGCCCGCGACCACCCACACCGTGCCGTCCGTCGCGCGATACGGCCATGCCAGCCCCGGCGGAAACCCGAATGTCGCTGGCGCGCGGTGCATACGCCCATCCGGTTCGCGGTAGATCAGCCCATCGAAGGTGCCGATCAACAAGCGCCCCTGCGCATCGAACACCATGCGCGGAAAGCTGCTCTGCAGCGGCGCGTCATCGTCCGGCGGGAAATAGTCGAAACGTCCATCCGGCCACAGGCACCCCAGCCCATGCCCTTCGAACAACAGCCACATGCGCCCTTCGGCGTCCATGGTCATGGCATGGATCAATGCCTGCGGCCATTGCTCGCGCCGTTGCCACTGCTGCCACTGCCCATCGGCACCGTGCCGGACCAGATTGCCACGCGCATCGCTCAGCCACAGCGCACCATCGCGGTCTACATACAGCGCGCCAACGCCGTTATCGGGTAGCCCCGTGCGCGCGCTGCGATCGATCACGCTGAATTCCAGCCCGTTGTAGCGCACCAGGCCTTCCCAGGTGGCGAACCACAGATAACCGTCGCGGGTCTGGGCGATGGCGCGCAAGGAGTTGTGCGGCAGCCCGTTACGCGAGCTCCAGCTATCGATGGCGTAGTCGCGTAAGCGCGCAGCGCCAGGTGATGCCGCGAACGCTGCGAGCGAACAAAGCGCCAATAGCAGGCAGGCGCCGGTACCGAAGCAGCGCAGCCACCGTCTGTTTGCTCGTCGTGCTGACGCCTGTGCGCCGCAACTGATCTCGCCTGTTTGCCAGGCGCCCACCCCATTGTTCATCACACACAATGCGCCGTTTGCTGGCGATATGGTAGGCAAAAACGCTACGGCGCGTTCGCCCACTGGTGCCTGTGGATCGAAAGGCTTGCTGCAACGCCCTGCGTGTAGACCGCCTGACGTCTTGCGCCCGGCAACTGCGCAGAAGTGCGCAGATGCCTGTCAGCGATGGGCCGATGGGGAACTGCGGCTGACTTACCTGACGCGAGACGTGTGCCATACAGAGGCCAACACGCCTGCGCTCGACCCTGCCGCACGCGGGCGATTACGCACCCAGGCGCTGGCGCACGACCTCGAACAGGGTCACACCGGTGGCGACCGACACATTGAGGCTCTCGATCTCGCCCGGCATCGGAATCTTGACCAAACCATCGCAATGCTCGCGCGTGAGACGGCGCAGGCCATCGGACTCGCCACCAAGCACCAGCCCGACATTGCCGCGCAGATCCACGCTGTACAACGATGCCTCCGCCTCGCCGGCCAGGCCATACAGCCACACGCCCTGCTTTTGCAGGTCGCGCAGGCAGCGCGCCAGATTGGTCACCGCCACCACCGGAATGCGGTCTGCTGCACCGGCAGAGGTCTTGCGCACGGTCGCGTTCACCGTGGCCGACTTGTCCTTGGGAATCACCACTGCGGTGACGCCAGCAGCAGCCGCGCTGCGCAGGCAGGCGCCGAGGTTGTGCGGATCCTGCACGCCGTCGAGGATCAGCACCAGCGCGCGCCCTTCTGCGGCTTCGACCAGGCCTTCCAGTTCGTTCTCGGCCCACAGCCGTGCCGCCGCATAGCGCGCGGCCACGCCTTGATGGCGCACCTGCCCGCCTACGCCGTCCAGCGCCTGGGTGTTGACCCGGCGCACATCGATGCCCTTGCGACGCGCCTGTTCCTCGATCTCGGTGAGGCGCGGGTTCTTGCTGCCGGCCTCGATCAATACCTCGCGCACGTTATCGGCGTCGTTCTCGACGGACGAGGCGACAGCATTGACGCCGACGATCCACTGGTTCTGCTTGCTCATTGCGCGGGCATACGAAGAGATAAAGGGGAATGGTAGGGCCTGCGGCCGGTTACGTCACGGTCGAGGCGTAGGAGCGGTGGCGACGCCGACGGAGCCGCGAGGGCAATGGCATCGGCGCTGGGGGCGGGGAGTGTGCGGGGTCTGGCTAGCGCGTGCCTGCCTTGAACGCATGCCGGTCGCGTAGATCAACGTGCCGATGGACAGCTATCAAATGGTGCGCTGGCACGTCTCATCGCGGCGAATAAAGTCAGCGAGCGCGGTAACGCCGTTGATGCTCGTGTCCCGCGATCAACAGCACAACGCAACCAAAACGACGCCTCATACCGGCCACTGCTCGGTGTCATGATCCGGATGCTGCCGCGAGACCACGCTGACCAAAAAGGCTTCCGCAGTGGCATCGTCTTCGGGTGGGCGCGTGGGTAGCTGCGCCAAGGTATCGACGAATGGCAGCTTGCGATCCAATCCGTACTGAATATGCGGCGGCAACTGCTCTGGCGTATCGAATGTACCTGCCGCAACTGCCACGCCATCGGGCGCTTCATAGGTCAACGGCGTACCGCACTCGGCGCAAAAACCGCGCTGTACGACCGACGAGGAGGCAAAGCGCTTGGGCGCGCCACGGGTCCAACGAAACTCGGTGCCGCGCACCGACACCAGCGGTGCGTAGTACGCCCCGAAGGCCTTCTGGCACATGCGGCAGTGACAGATCGACGCGTCTACCAACGCACCGCGCACATGAAAACGCACGGCACCGCACTGGCAGCCACCGCTGTATTCGCTTGAAGTGTCCATCGTCTGCTCCGCACATCAGTCTGTTACGGACGCCATTGCGCACAAGCAACGCTCGCAATGAATGCACCTGCATTCAGATCAGCTCACGCAAGGAATGCCCTGACTCAGGCGGTAGCGACCGGTTCCCGGATTGGGCGGAAAACGCTCGCATGCGGCGGTTCCTGAGCACCGTCCACGCCCACCTGAAGACGGCTCGCGATGTTGCGGTAAATGCTCTTGCTGGCTACTACGCGCATCGCGGGCGCCACCTCGGCCGCCCGCAACGCCATCGGCTCAGTACGACTTCTTCTTGCGCTTGGTCGGCTTTTCGCGTGGCGGCAGCGGCGCTTCGGGCGCTGCGGGCGCTGCGCCATCTTCGGCCAGGCGGAAATCGATCTTGCGCTCTTCCATGCTGGCTTTGAGCACCAATACGCGTACCGGGTCGCCCAGACGGAACTCGCGGCCGCGGCGCTCGCCGCTGAGCGTCTTGCGGATCGGGTCGAACTGGTAATAGTCCTGCGGCAGCTGGGTGACATGCACCAGGCCGTTGACCTTGGACTGCGTCAATTCGACGAACAGACCAAATCCGGTCACGCCGCTGATCACGCCGTCGAACTGACCACCTACATGCTTTTCCATCCACGCGGCGCGGTACCGCTCGTCCACTTCGCGCTCGGCTTCGTCGGCACGCCGGCCACGTTCGGAGCATTGCAGGGACAACGCCGCCATCTGGCGCGGGGTGTAGATGAATTTTTCCGGGCTGGCGCCGGTCAAGGCGTGCTTGATCGCGCGATGCACTAGCAGATCCGGGTAACGGCGGATCGGCGAGGTGAAGTGCGCGTACGCCTCCAATGCCAGACCGAAGTGGCCGTTGTTCTCGGGCGAATACACCGCCAGGCTTTGGCTGCGCAGCAGCACCGATTCCAGCAGCGCTGCATCGGGTCGCGCGCGCACCTTCTTCAGCAACTTGGTGTAGTCGCCGGGGCGCACCTTGCTCCATGCCGGCAGGCTCAGCTGGAATTCCTTGAGGAACTCCAGCAGGTCTTCGAACTTGCTCTCCGGCGGCCGCTCGTGCACGCGGTACGGCGCGGGCACATGCATGCTCAACAGATAGCGCGCCGCCTCGACGTTGGCGGCGATCATGCATTCCTCGATCAGCTTGTGCGCATCGTTGCGCACCAGCATGCCGGCCTGAGTGACTTCACCTGTGTTGTCGAGCACGAAGCGCACTTCGGAGGTTTCGAATTCGATCGCACCACGATGCGTGCGCGCCTTCGACAGCACGTGATACAGCTGATGCAGGCGCTGCACTTGCGGCAGCAACGGGCCGATCAAGGCCTTGGTATCCGCATCGTCTTCGCCCACCGCCTTCCAGACCTGGTTATAGGTCAGGCGCGCATGCGAATTCATCACCGCTTCGTAAAAACGCGAGCCGGTCACTTCGCCATCGCGTCCCACCTGCATGTCGCAGACGAAGCACATGCGATCGACCTTGGGCATCAGCGAGCAGATGCCGTTGGACAGCGTTTCCGGCAGCATCGGCACCACGAAACCCGGGAAATACACCGAGGTGGCGCGCTTTTGCGCTTCGTCATCCAGCGGCGTACCGGGACGCACATAGTTGGACACGTCGGCGATTGCCACCACCAAACGGAAGCCGTCGGCGTTGGGTTCGCAATACACCGCGTCGTCGAAATCCTTGGCGTCTTCGCCATCGATGGTGACCAGCGGCATTTGCCGCAGATCCACGCGCCCGCCGATCATCTGCGGCTCGACCACCAGCGGCACCGCTGCGGCTTCGTCCAGCACTTCCTGCGGGAATTCATGCGGAAGTTCGTGGCCGTGGATGGCCATTTCGACGACCAGCGACGGGGTCAGCTTGTCGCCAAGCACCGCGATGATCTTGCCGATCGCCGGGCGGCGCGCGTCCGGCGGCGCGATCAGTTCGCAGACTACCAATTGGCCTTCGCGCGCCTCGCCAATACCGTCCGGCGCGATCTGCACATTGCGCTGGATACGCTTATCGTCGGGGTCCACGTAAGCCACGCCGTGCTCATAAAAGAAGCGCCCCAGCATGCGCGACATGCCACGTTCGAGCACGCGTGCAATCGCGCCTTCGCGACGGCCGCGACGGTCGATGCCGGTGACGTTGGCCAACGCGCGGTCGCCGTGCATGACCTTGCGCATTTCGAACGGCGGCAGGAACAGGTCGTCGCCGCCCCCATCGGGCTTGAGGAAACCGAAGCCTTCCGGGTTGGCGATCACCACACCGGCAATCAGGCTGGTCTGCTGCACCGGCGCGTAACCGCCACGGCGGTTCTGCACCAGCTGTGCTTCGCGCACCATCGCGGACAGGCGCTTGCCCAGCGCATCGATGCGGTCGCTCAGGTTGAGCTGCTCGGCAATTTCTTCGGCGGTCTGCGGACCGTCGCAGGCTTCCAGCAACTGCAGGATCGCCTCGCGGCTGGCGATCGGCTCTGCATAACGCAGGGCCTCGCGGTCGGCATGCGGATCCTTGAATTCGGCAGCGGGGGTTGCGGCAGCCGGAGTCGTGGCAGCGGCGGGCGCGGGAGTCTGGAAGCGTTCCGGCGGCGGCGCAGGCGGGCCACTCTTGCGCGGATGCGGTGCGCGCGGAGCTGGCGGCGTGGGCAGTGCGTCCAGCGGTTGCGGCGCAGCACCGGCGGCTTTGTCGGCAGCGCGCTTATTGGCAGACTTGGTCGATGCGCCGGCGGCGGCGCGGACCAGGAAGTCTGGCATCCAGCCTGGCAACTTCTGCTGCTCGGCAGTGCTTGACTCGCCTGCGCTGGTGGATTTGCGGCGACTCGGCCGATCGGAATCTGGGGTTTTTTTCTTTGTCATTGCTTACATGGTACTGCGTGGCGCGGCGAGATGGGCAGCAAGGCCGGCGCGACCGCCGGCGATTGCCGCATGGAACCCATTGACAAGCCAGCCGGGGGCCTGCAAAATTCGCGGCTCACCTGCCCAGGTGGCGGAATTGGTAGACGCACTAGCTTCAGGTGCTAGCGGGGGCAACTTCGTGGAGGTTCGAGTCCTCTTCTGGGCACCAGTTTAAAAAGACCTCCGAGCAATCGGGGGTCTTCTGGTTTCTGGGGTTCGTCATCGTTGACGACCTGCGATCGGAGCATTCGGCGGCAACACTGGCGCGCCATCCATCCCATCGCGCGCGCGCGCCCGTTCGACTGCACGGCGGAGCCGGGCCCGGTCGCCGCTGTTCTCTGCAGCCGCGCCACGCTCGACGTAGCCGACCGCAGGCAACAGCCTCGCTCGCCTGTCGGCGAGCTCGGCATACCCCATCACCTTACGGCGCGGCAGTGATCCCGGCCTCGCGCAGCGCCTGCGCCCAGATGGCGTAGCCGGCTTCGCTGGGATGGGTCCCGTCCGGCATCAGTGCCAACGGCAAGGTGCCGTCTGGCTGCAGGAAGCGCGCCCCGATGTCGACCAAGCGGACTGCCGGACTGCCGGCAAAGTGGGCTTCCAGCAGACGATTGGTTTCCACGATCGGCGCCCGCTTGGGATCATCGGGCCGGGTCCCGCGCGGCAGAATTTGCATCAGGATCAGCTGACTGGCCGGCAGCCGACGGCGCACTTCGGAAACCACTGCCTCGACACCTGCAGCTGTTTCGGCAGGAGTGCTGGCACGCGCTTGTGCGGTTCCCACCAAATTATTGGTGCCGATCAGCAATACCACCCAACGCGGCGCCAAGCCATCCAGCTCGCCCTGGCGGATCCGCCACAACACGTTCTGGGTCCGGTCCCAGCCGAAGCCGAGGTTCAACACCGAACGTCGGCCGTACAACCAGCGCCAGGACTTGGGACCGTTCTGCCATTTGCCGCGCGGCACCCCGCCCCAGAAATGGGTGATCGAGTCGCCAATCATCACCACCTCCGGCTGCAGCGCACGCGCAGCCGCCAGCGCGGCATGGTGACGGCCATACCAATCGTAGGAATCCTGCTCCAGCCAATCGACCGGCATCAGCGAGGTCGCCGCATCCAGGCCCAGCTCGGCCACCGGCTTGACCGGTGCCTCACCGAGCATGCGCCCCAAGGTAGGCTCGATCGCTTCGGCCATCATGCGCTGCCCTTGGGTGTCCGGATGCAACGCGCCTCCGGGCGGACGCAGGCGGCCGTCGTAGAACAAGTCGCCGCGCAGCTTGCCGTCGCGCAGGAAGACGCTACTGACGTCCAGGAAGCTCACCCGCGGATTGTCGCCATAACGCACCGCCAGCTCCCGGTTGACCTCGGCGTCACGGCGCGACTTCTCGGCGGACACTGCACTAGGCAGCACGCTGAGCAACAGGATCCGCGTGCGCGGCAGTTTCTGTTCCAGCGTGGCGACCACAGCATCAATGCCCATCAAGGTGTGCTCGGCACTCTGGCCGAGGTAGCCGGTGTTGTTGGTGCCTATCAACACCACTACCGCCTTGGGCTGCAGGCCCGCGAGCTCGCCGTTGTTCAATCGCCACAGCACATGCTCAGTGCCATCGCCACTGAAACCCAGGTTGAGCGCGCCACGGCTGCCGTAGAACGGCTGCCACGTGGACTGAAAATCCTCGTCCGGGCCCTGCGCCTTTTCGTAGTTCTGAGTGATCGAGTCGCCGATCAGCAACAATGGCGCATCCGGATGACGCTTGACCTGCTCCAGCACCTGCGCATGCCGCTGCGCCCACCAGGGCTCCTGCAGGCGATCGGTGGGCACGATCGAGGCCGGCGGAGTGCTCTGGGCGAACACCGGCAATGCCGTCATCGGCAGCAGCAAAGCACAAGCGAGCCAGCGCCAGGCTGG
Organism: Xanthomonas vasicola pv. musacearum NCPPB 4379; assembly: GCF_000277895.2. Lineage (NCBI taxonomy): Bacteria > Pseudomonadati > Pseudomonadota > Gammaproteobacteria > Lysobacterales > Lysobacteraceae > Xanthomonas > Xanthomonas vasicola. The sequence goes on from NZ_CP034655.1 coordinate 3,006,452, forward strand.
GCGAAACCAGAAACGGGACATAGCACGTGCGCCGTTGGGGGATAGACGATTGTGGTCCGGCCATGGGACCTGCCACAAGCACGTTCGCACACCAGGTTCGGGAAGACGTGCATGCCTGCGCCCCGACATATGTACCGCCTTTCGCCGCCATGCGCAGTCGTGCGTGCTATATCGTAGGGGCTGGACAGTGGTCAAAGCTTCAACATGGCGCGCCTGCCATCACCACCGTCCTCGCCTTGCACGCACGGACGCAGCTGCAACACGCACATGCAGGCATGTCGCCGCCGTATTTGGTTTAGCGCAGCCCGGTCTCGCCGCGCGCAATCACTAGCCGCTGAATTTCCGAAGTGCCTTCGTAGATTTCGGTGATCTTGGCATCGCGGAAGTAACGCTCCAGCGGCATCTCTTTCGAATACCCCATGCCGCCATGAATCTGCACGGCTTGGTGAGTGATCCACATCGCCGCTTCGGACGCCGTGAGCTTGGCCACTGCCGCTTCGGTGCCGAACTTCTGCCCCTGCCCCTTCAACCATGCTGCACGCAGCGTCAGCAGCAGCGCTGCATCCAGCTTGCACTTCATGTCGGCGATCTTGGCCTGCGTCATTTGGAAGGTGCCGATCGCGGCGCCGAACGCCTTGCGTTCCTTGACGTAGGCCAGCGTGGCTTCGTACGCCGCACGCGCGATACCGACCGCCTGCGAAGCAATACCGATGCGCCCGGCATCCAGCACGCTCATCGCGGTCTTGAAGCCCTCGCCCTCCACGCCCAGCACCTCATCGGGCTGCGCGACGTAATCGGCAAACTCGATCTCGCAAGTGGCCGAGGCGCGGATGCCCAGCTTGGGCTCGGTCTTACCGCGGTGGAAACCGGCGCGATCGGTATCGACCATAAAGGCCGTGATGCCGCGCGAGCCCTTGTCCGGCTCGGTCACCGCGAACAACACGATGTATTTGGCCACCGGGCCGGAGGTGATCCAGCTCTTCTTGCCATTGATGACGAAGCTGCCATCGGCTTGCTTCACCGCGCGGCAGCGCATTGCCGAGGCATCCGAACCGGACTGCGGCTCGGTCAGCGCGAACGCGCCGATATGCGTGCCTTCGGCGATCGCGCGTACGTACAGCTGCTTCTGCGCTTCGCTACCGTTCTTCAAAATGCCGGTGCAGAACAGCGAGTTGTTGACCGACACGATGGTGGAGTGCGCGGCATCGGCGGCAGCGATTTCGATCATCGCCAGCGCATAGCTGATCGGGTCCATACCGGCGCCGCCGTATTCGGCCGGCACCTCGATGCCCATCAGTCCGTTTTCGCCCAGCAAGCGGATGTTTTCCAACGGAAATTCGCCGCTGCGGTCGAATTGCTCTGCGCTGGGCGCGATCTTTTCCTGCGCGATGCGGCGCGCCACATCCTGGATCATCAATTGTTCTTCGGTAAAGCTGAAATCCACGTCGCACCCCTCCAGGCCTGAGCTGAGCCCCATTGTAGCGTCAACCATTCGCATGCGTATGCAGTTGACCGCACCTGCTGCCCGGTCGAAAATATCTCCATATCGCGATATAGAGATATTCATGGATCTGGAAGACTGGTCGGCCCGCTTGAAGGTATTTGCCGACGCTACCCGAGTTCGCCTGTTGACCTTGCTGGAGCAGGAAGAACTCACCGTGGCCGAGCTGTCAGCTATCACTCGGTTGGCGCAGCCGCGCGTGTCCACGCATTTAGCCAAACTCAAGGAAGCCGCGCTGGTGCGCGACCGCCGCGCCGGGGTGTCGGCCTACTACCGCTTCGACGAAGTCTCACTGGACCCGGCCCAGCGTGCGCTATGGCTGGCACTGAGCACCGGCAGCGACGACCCGCTGCTGCGCCAAGATGCCGAACGCGTGGCCGCCGTGCTGGCCAACCGTGCAGCCGACCAGAACTGGGCCGATTCGGTGGCCGGCGACATGGAACGCCATTACTCGCCTGGACGCACCTGGGAGGCCTTGGCGCGCACCGCCCTGCCGCTGCTGGAAACCGGCGACGTGCTCGACATTGCCTCCGGCGACGGCGTGCTGGCCGAACTGGTGGCGCCGCACGCCACGCGCTACATCTGCATCGACACCAGTGCGCGCGTGGTCGCGGCCGCCAGCGAGCGCCTGCGCAAACTGCGCAACGTGGAAGTGCGCGAAGGCGACATGCATGCACTGCCGTTCCCCGATGCCAGCTTCGACCTGGTGGTGCTGATGCATGCGCTCACCTACGCGGCCAAACCCGAGCAGGCGGTGGCCGAATCGGCACGCGTGTTGCGCCCCGGCGGCCGCCTGCTGTTGTGCAGCCTGGCCAAGCATGAACACCGCGCTGCAGTGCATGCATACGGCCACGTCAATCTCGGGTTTGCCGCCAAGGAATTGCGCAAGTTTGCGGAAAAAGCCGGGCTGGACGTCTCCAGCCTGGAGACGGTGACGCGCGAAAAACGCCCGCCCCATTTCGAAGTGATCTCGTTGATTGCTGTGAAGCCGGGAATCGGGATTCGGGATTCGGGATTCGTGGAAAACAAAGACACTGCTGCGCGGAGAACCGGACTATGACGCACGCGCGAATTCCCAATTCCGAATCCCCGATCCCGTTTGCATTGCCCTGGCTGCATCCCGAGCGCGCGGCCAAGCTCACTGCCGCGCTCGCCGAGCGCATCCTCATCATCGATGGCGCGATGGGCACCATGATTCAGCGCCACGATCTGCAGGAGCCCGATTATCGCGGCACCCGCTTTGTCGAAGGTTACGACAGCGCGCATGTGCACGGCCCCGGTTGCGATCACGCGCATGCACCAGAAGGCCACGACCTCAAGGGCAACAACGATCTGCTGTTGTTGACTCGCCCGGAAATCATTGCCGGCATCCATCACGCCTATCTGGACGCGGGCGCAGACCTGCTGGAAACCAATACCTTCAACGCCACCTCGGTGAGCCAGGCCGACTATCACCTGGAACATCTGGTGTACGAGTTGAACAAGGCAGGCGCGCAGGTGGCGCGTGCATGCTGCGATGCTGTCGAAGCGCTGACGCCGCACAAACCACGCTTTGTGATTGGTGTCCTCGGCCCCACCAGCCGTACTGCGTCGATCAGCCCGGACGTCAACGATCCCGGCTACCGCAATACCAGTTTCGATGCGCTGCGCGAAACCTATCGCGAAGCCATCGAGGGATTGATCGATGGCGGCGCGGATACGCTGATGGTGGAAACCATTTTCGATACGCTCAACGCCAAAGCCGCGTTGTATGCGATTGAAGAAGTCTTCGAAGCACGCGGCGGACGTTTGCCGGTGATGGTCTCCGGCACCATCACCGACGCATCTGGCCGCACTTTGTCCGGACAGACTGCAGAAGCGTTCTATGCGTCCGTCGCGCACGGGCGGCCGTTGTCGGTCGGCCTGAATTGCGCACTCGGCGCCAAGGATCTGCGCCCACACGTGGAGACGCTTTCGCAGATCGCTGATGCCTATGTCAGCGCGCATCCGAATGCCGGCTTGCCGAACGCCTTTGGCGAATACGATGAAACGCCTGAGGAAATGGCCGAAACCTTGCGTGAGTTTGCCAAGTCCGGCTTGCTCAATCTGGTGGGTGGGTGCTGCGGGACGTCGCCGGACCATATCCGCGCAATTGCCGAAGCAGTGGCTGATCTGCCGCCACGGCAACTGCCTGGTGCGCAGGAGCTGGCAGCGTGATGCGTGCAACGCACTTACAGCGCGGGCCGCGTTTGTCGCATGCGCCTGCAGGACGCAACGCTGATCCAAAGGTGGTTGGTGCGTTACATCTACAGCGTTTCTTCCCGCGGCCCGCGCAGCCGTCTTCCTGCCTGGGTTTTGCATGAGCACTCCCCGCTACACCCGCCTGTCCGGCCTTGAGCCGCTGGTCATCACGCCTGACCTGCTGTTCGTCAACGTCGGCGAGCGCACCAACGTCACCGGCAGCGCGCAGTTTCGCAAACTGATCAAGGAAGAGCGCTACGAGGAAGCGGTGGAAGTCGCACGTCAGCAAGTGGACAGCGGCGCGCAGATCCTCGACGTCAACATGGACGAAGGCCTGATCGATTCGGAAAAGGCGATGACGCGCTTTCTCAACCTGATCATGTCCGAACCGGATATCGCGCGCATTCCGGTGATGGTGGATTCGTCCAAGTGGAGCGTGATCGAAGCCGGATTGAAGTGTCTACAAGGCAAGAGCGTGGTGAACTCCATCTCGCTCAAGGAAGGCGAAGCGGTGTTCATCGAACACGCGCGCAAGGTGTTGCGCTACGGTGCCGCCGCGGTGGTGATGGCGTTCGACGAAGCGGGCCAGGCCGACACCTGCGCGCGCAAGGTCGAGATTTGCACGCGCGCCTACAAGGTGCTCACCGAGCAGGTGGGTTTCCCGCCGGAAGACATCATCTTCGACCCGAACATCTTTGCCGTGGCCACCGGCATCGAAGAACACGACAACTACGCGGTGGACTTCATCGAAGCCACCCGCATCATCAAGGACACGCTGCCGCATTGCCATGTTTCCGGTGGCGTTTCCAACGTGTCGTTCTCGTTCCGTGGCAACGAAACCGTGCGCCAGGCGATCCACTCGGTGTTCCTGTTCCATGCGATCAAGGCCGGCATGGACATGGGCATCGTCAACGCCGGCGGCATGCCGATCTACGACGAACTGGACCCGGAACTGCGCGAACGCGTGGAAGACGTCATCCTCAACCGACGCGAGGACGGCACCGAGCGCCTGCTGGAAATCGCCGAGCGCTACAAGGGCACCAAAGGCGCGACGAGAGTCGAAGACCTGGCCTGGCGCGAAAAGCCGGTCCGCGCGCGCCTTGCGCATGCGCTGGTACACGGCATCGACGCATTTGTGGAAACCGATACCGAAGAAGCACGCCAGCAATCCACACGCCCGCTGGACGTGATCGAAGGCCCGCTGATGGACGGCATGAACGTGGTCGGCGATCTGTTCGGTGCCGGCAAGATGTTCCTGCCGCAGGTAGTCAAATCCGCGCGCGTGATGAAAAAAGCGGTGGCATATCTGCTGCCGTACATCGAAGCGGAAAAACTGCGCACCGGCGATGTCGGCAAGTCCAACGGCAAGATCATCATGGCCACCGTCAAGGGCGATGTGCATGACATCGGCAAGAACATCGTCGGCGTGGTATTGGCCTGCAACAACTTCGACGTGGTGGATCTGGGCGTGATGGTGTCGGCGCAAGTCATCCTGGATCGTGCGCGCGCAGAAAACGCGGACTTGATCGGACTCTCCGGACTGATCACGCCCTCGCTGGAAGAGATGTCGCACGTCGCGCGCGAGATGCAGCGGCAGGGCTTCGAGATTCCGTTGTTGATCGGCGGCGCAACCACCTCGCGTGCCCACACGGCATTGAAGATCGACCCGCACTACACCGCGCCTACCGTGTGGGTGAAGGACGCATCGCGTGCGGTGGGCGTGGCGCAATCGCTGATCTCGCGCGACCTGCGCCAGGCTTTCGTCGCCGCCAACGATGCCGACTACGCGGAAATCCGCGCACGCCACCGCAATCGCGGCGATGCCAAGCGCGTGGTGTCACTGGAAAAAGCGCGTGCGCAGCGCTTCGATGGCGATTGGGGGACCTATACCCCGCCTACCCCGCGACAGCCGGGCATCCACGTATTCGATGACTACCCGCTGCAAGAGCTCATCGACCTCATCGACTGGACGCCGTTCTTCCAGGCCTGGGAGCTGGCTGGCAAGTTCCCCGCGATTCTCAGCGATGAGATCGTCGGCACCCAGGCCAGCGAGCTCTATCGCGACGCGCGCCGCATGCTCAAGCGCATCGTCGATGAAAAGTGGCTCACGGCTAAAGCCGTGTTCGGGCTATGGCCGGCCAATAGTGTCGGAGACGATGTCGTCGTCCTGACCGAAGCGGCGGAATCGGGAATCGGGAATCGAGAATCGCAAAGCGATGCCTCCGCGCTCGACCATTCCCGATTCTCCATTCCCCATTCCCTGCACTTCTTGCGCCAGCAAGTCGACAAGCCTGTCGACCGTCCCGACTTTTGCCTGGCAGATTTCATCGCGCCGAAAAGCAGCGGCAAGCAGGATTGGATCGGTGCGTTCGCGGTCACTGCCGGCATCGGTATCGACCCGCATGTGGAACGCTTCGAAGCCGCGCACGACGACTACAACTCCATCCTGCTCAAAGCGTTGGCCGACCGTCTGGCCGAAGCATTGGCCGAGCGCCTGCATCAACGCGTGCGTACCGAATTCTGGGGCTATGTCGACGATGAAACCTTGGACAACGAAGCCTTGATCGCCGAGCGCTATCGCGGCATTCGTCCGGCGCCCGGCTACCCTGCTTGCCGCGAACACAGCGAAAAACGCACGTTATTCGATCTACTCGATGCCGAGCGCAACGCCGATATGTCGCTGACCGAAAGCTTCGCGATGCTGCCCACCGCCGCGGTCTCCGGCTATTACTTCAGCCATCCCAAGAGCCAGTATTTCGTGATGGGGCGTTTGGGCAAGGAACAGGTCGCTGACTACGCCAAGCGCAAGGGCATCACGCTCGCATTGGCCGAGCGTTGGCTGGCATCGAATCTGGATTACGACCCGGAATAAGAGCGACTACCTGCGGCTGGGCTGCAAGCCCACCATCGCAGGACACACGATGAGTAAGCAGGCACCAGTCGAGATGACTGGTGTGCATAGCTTTCAGTAAAGCTACCAACAACTATCGGGTGCGGTGATTGCGGTGATGCCGGTGCAGTGACTGCACTCGCCCCGATTGCGGGAAAGTTGGCGGCATGAATGCCGCCATGGCCCCACGGACGGATTTACGGCGTGTCGCGAGCGGTGAGGGCATCGCGCCCTCAACTGACCCAAGCGACTGACTCACGCTTTCGCCTGCATCCGAACGACGCTACGACCGAACTCGACGCACATAGCTTTCAAATAGGCGTACATATTAAGGATGCTGAAAACAGATCGCCGGGCAAAACCCGGCGATCCAGACTCAAAAGTCAGCACACCCCCGCCGACCTCATCGGATCACGCCGCCGGCCGCAACACGTTCAAGACTTCGTAGCACGCGCCCATCGTGTGGTAGTCGGTCTTACCCGCCGGGCTTTTCTCATCGCTGTACTTGCGGTTGTCCGCATCCAGAATGCGATACCACGCACCGTACTGATGGTCGATCATATGCGCCCACGAATAGGCCCATAGCTTGTCGTACCACTGCCAGTAACGATCATCGCCGCTGCGCTGGGCCAGCAATGCAGCGGCAGCCAGCGACTCGGCCTGCACCCAGAAATACTTGTCATCGTCGCAGACCTTGCCGTCAGGATCGAAGCCGTAATACAGCCCGCCGCGCTGCGCATCCCATGAACGCTCCACTGCCACATCGAACAGATGCTGCGCGGTCGGCAGCAACCAGTCGGCCGGCGCATAGCGATCCAGCAGCATCAGCAACTTGGCCCACTCGGTCTGATGGCCCGGCTGAAAGCCCCACGGACGGTACAAGTGCTTGGGATTGTCGCGGTTGTACTCCCAATCGATATTCCACTGCAGGTCGTAATGCTCCCACACCAACCCATCGGCCTTGGCCGCTTGGCGCTTGGTCATGTTCTCCGCGAGCACCAGTGCGCGATCGAGATAACGCTGCTCGCCGCTAGCCTCGTACGCGGCGATCATCGCCTCGCACATATGCATGTTGGCGTTCTGGCCACGGTAGCTGGTGAAGTTGAATTGCGCGTCGGCTTCGTCGCGATACAGCCCGAACTCCGCTTCCCAGAAGTGCTTTTCCAGCAGCTGCCAGGTTTCGTCCATCCACGCACGCGCCTCATCGACGCCGGCCTTCAAACCACACGAATACGCCAGCAGCACGAAGGCCACGCCGTAGCAGTGATTCATGTCGTCTTCGACTACGCCATCGCGCAGCGTCCACGCATAACCGCCGGTTTGCGGGTTGCGATGCACGTTGCGTAGATAGTCCAGCCCGTGGCGCACTGCTTGCAGATACGCCGCATCGCCAAACTCGCGGTAGGCCATCGCGTAGTTGAAAACGAAGCGCGTACTGCTGACCAGGTGCCGATGCCCGGCATCGTAGATCGAACCGTCATCGCGGAAGTACTGGAGAAACCCGCCCGCCGGATCGATCGCGCGCGGATGGTAGAACGCCATGGTGTCGGCGATGTGCTGACGCAAGACGTCAGCCGAACGGAAATCGGGTGCAGGTGTTGCAGGCAAACGGCTCATGATTGTTCCTGGATCAAAGAATGGACCTCATCGACGCTCGGCATCGCAGCGAACGCGCCCTTGCGTGTCACCGCCAACGCACCGACAGCTGCAGCAAAACGAATCACCTCGTTGATTGCCGCTGGATCGCCGCATAGCTGCTCCAGCGAAGATGCGCGCACGGCAAGCTGATACAGCAGGCCACCCACGAACGCATCGCCGGCAGCGGTGCTGTCGCGCACCTGCACGCGGAAGGCCGGTACCTGGCCGGAATCGGTACGTGTCTGCCAATGCACCGGACCGCCACCATCGGTGACCAGCAACCAACTGGCCTTGCCCTGCCACAGCTTTTGCGTCACCGCACTGGCATCGCTATCGAGCGTCCCCGCCAGATAGTCGAGTTCTTCGCGCGAGAGCTTGACCACATCGGCTAGCGCCAGCGCCTCCCACAGCAATGGCGCCGGGTCGACATCCTGCGGCCACAGCATCGGCCGCAGATTGAGATCCAGGCTGACGATGGCGCCATCGGCGCGCGCACGGCGCATGCCGTCGAGCGTGCATTGCGCAATCTCCGGCTCGGTCATGCTGTTCGAACACACATGCAATACCGCGGTTTGGGTAAACCCATCCGCAGCGAAGTGCTCGGGGCGGAACAACAGGTCTGCTGCCGGCGGACGGTAGAAACTGAAACTGCGCTCACCCGCTTCGTCCAGTGCAACGAAGGCCAACGCAGTCTTGGCTTGATCGGTGCGCACAATGCCATCAGTCACCACGCCAGACTGCTGCAAGCTCTGCAGCAAGAAATCGCCGAACATGTCGCGCCCGAGCATGCCGACGAAATGTGCAGCGCCACCCAAGCGCGCCACCGCAACGGCGACGTTGGCCGGCGCACCGCCGGCATATTGCGCGAAGGTCCGCGCTTCGTCCGGGCTGGCCTGCGGCAACGCCAGCATATCGATCAACGCTTCGCCGAAACACACCACCTGATGCTTGCTCGCACTCATGCGCGTGCCTCCGCCAGTGCGCCGCGCAAACGCGAGCCCCAGATACCGTAGAACACGATGTACAGGTAGCACAGCAGGGGCAGCACGAACGACTCATGCAAGCCAATGCTGTCTGCGAGCAGTCCTTGCAGATACGGCACGATGGCGCCGCCGACAATGGCCATGATCAACAGGCTCGACGCGCGACCGGTCAACGGACCCAGCCGCTCGATGCCCAGGGTGAAGATAGTCGGGAACATGATCGAATTGAACAGGCCGATCGCCACCAGCGCATACACCGCCAGCATGCCGCCGCTGGCCATGGTCAACCCCAGCAATACCGCATTGATCGCAGCGAACACCGACAACAATACGCGCGGCGACAATTTAGCCAGCAGTGCCGAGCCAATGAAGCGGCCGATCATCGCCAGCGTCCAGTAGGCCGACACATACTTGGTCGCCTCACGCTCGGTGAAACCGCCGATCTGCGGCAGCGAGAAGTAATTGACCATCAGGCTGCCGATCGCCACTTCTGCGCCGACATAGAAAAAGATCGCCAGCACACCGAAGCGCACGTGGGGATGACGCAAGGCATCAAGCAAGGAATGCTTGCTCTCGTCCTTCTGTGCGCTTGCATCGGTCAATGCCGGCAGACGAAACAGAAACACGAAGATCGCCAGCAGGAACAACACGATGCCCAGCCCGATGTACGGGCCTTGCACGGCTTGCGCTTCCTGCACGCGATACGCAAGTTGCTCGGCTTCCGGCAACGCCTTGAGCTGATCGCCACTCATCACCGTGTTGGACAGGATCAACCAGCCACCCATCAGCGGCGCGATTGCGGTGCCGAGCGAGTTCAACGCCTGCGCCAGCGTCAAACGGCTGGAAGCACTGCGCTCTGGACCCAGCAAGGCGACGTAGGGATTCGCAGCGACCTGCAAGATGGTGATGCCGGTGGCCAGCACAAACAGTGCACCGAGGAAAGCACCGTACACGCGCAATTCCGCCGCCGGCCAGAAGCCCAGCGCGCCCACCGCCGCCACTGCCAACCCGGCCACGATGCCCTGCTTGTAGCCCAAGCGATTTACCAACCAACCGGCCGGCAGCGACATCAGGAAGTACGCACCGAAGAAGGTGAATTGCACCAGCATCGCCTGCGCGAAGTTGAGCTCGAACACCGCTTTCAAGTGCGGAATCAGGATGTCGTTGAGGCAGGTGAGAAAACCCCACATGAAGAAGATCGTGGTCACCACCGACAACGCGACGCCGTTATTGACGGGCGCCTTGTTGCCGCTGGACACGGAGGATTGCGTGGAAAGGGAAACCATAGGAGTTGCCTGGTCAGCGGCCTGAGGCCTTGGTGGGGGAATGGGCGGATGGACCGCTTGGGGGAGGTGATGACATCTGCGCTGCTGGCGCGCAGGCGCTGCTTGCGCGAATTTTTAGGGCGACTGCTGCGGTCAACTGCTGCGCGGCGAGTTCGGGGCTGCCGATCCGCTGCAATACCAGTTGCGCAGCCTGTCTGCCACGCGCACGCGGATCTGCGGCCAACGTGGTCAATGCAGGCGTGAACAACGCTGCTTCGGCGATGTCGTCGAAACCGGTCACCGCAAAGTCGCGGCCCGGCACGATGTCCTGCATCGCCAACGCGGCCATCAAGCCCAGCGCAACGCTATCGTTGTAGCAGACCGCAGCAGTCGCCGAGTGCGCTTCACTGCTTAGCAAGCGCACGCCACACAGTGCAGCGTCCTGGCGATTGGGGGCCGACTCGACGTAGTGGGTTTCCAAGCCCGCTTCTTGCATCGCCCGCGCGTAGCCGGCGCGGCGCTGGCGGCAGGAGCTAGATGCAGCATGCCCACCAAAAAACACAATGCGCCGATGCCCTTGCGCGATCAGATGCGTGCACGCCAGAAACGCGCCCTGCGCATTGTCCAACGCCAGCAGATCCCACTGCGCCCCTTCTACCTCGCGGTTGAACAGCACCACGTTACGTTGGCGGCCGAGTACCTGGCCGAGTGCCTGCGCCTGGCTACCTTCGGCTGGCGATAGGATGATGCCCGCCGGTGTGTGCTCCATCAGCGAGGTCAGCACGGCCTGCTGACGCTGCGTGGATTCGCCAGTGCTGCCGAGCAAGGTCACATAACCCGCCGCGCCCAATGCCTCGTCGACACCGGCAGCGAATTCGGCAAAAAAGGGGTTGGACAAATCATTGATGACCAACGCGATGCTGGACGAGGTGCGCTGGCGCAAATTCGCCGCGGCGCGGTTGTAGACGTAATTCTGCCGATCCAGCTCGGCTTCCACCCGCGCGCGCGTGCTTGCATGCACCAGCGGGCTACCGCGCAGCACCAGCGACACTGTCGCCCGCGACACACCAATGGCCCCCGCGATATCGCGCAAGGTCACCGCACCGCGACGCACACGTAACGCGTCGATGTCCTCAGTCGCCTCGGATGTTGGCTCGGCTTGCGTCATGTGGCAAGCCTTGCGGTGAAAGAAATGCGCATGCATTGGCATCAAATTGGATCGATCCAATTAGGCCTTTTCTGCGCAATCAATGCATGCGGCAGTGCAACATAGACAATCGAGCAACCGCAGGAACACCAACGTCAAACTCGACTCGACCAGTGACCGGCTGCCACAGCTTCCTCGCGCTCATTCGAACGCGATCGACACCCCGATTCCGCCCTGCCAATCCGGGCTCTCCGACGTCAGGCCGCGCAATACTGACACGTCCAGCTGCATCGCGTGCGGCAGCTGCCAGGCGCCGCCGGCGCCAGCCACGCGCGAATGCTCGCTGCCGGTATCGAACCCCGCTTCCACGTAGCTGCTGAAATGATCGCCGGAAAAAAACGTGTAATTGGGCGCGAAGGTCCAGGTGTGGCCCTCATCGTCGCGCGCGTAATTGACGTACATCGCGATAGCGCGTTGCTCCGGTAGGTCCCAGGACGCGGTCACACCGAGTTCGCGCGAATAGCCCTCGCTAAAGGCCGGGCTGCCGGTCGGCACGCTATAGGTGCCCAGCGCAGCCCAATGGAAACTGTCCGAGCGCGACGGCAAGACCAACTTCAAGCCAATACTGCTGTCGCCACCACCACGCACCCGCGCGCCGCCGCCATGCTGCCAGTTGTAGCTGTCGCTCCCGAGCTGCAACTCGACGTTCTGGAACAGCCCCAGCCGCAGCAGCGTATCGGCGGTGTATTGGGTGGTGCGCTGCCCGTCGCTGCGATCGGTACTCGCATCCGGCAAGCCCTGTTCCCAGGCGAACCCACCTGGCTGCAATACCTCCGCCGAGAAGGGAATACCCGGGCGATCGAATGCCGGTGCATCGTCTGCCTGTGCCGCGACGTGGCCGCTAGCCAGACACAATGCGAGCGCTACAGCGGTCGAGACCGTTCGGCCTGTCGCCTGCACACGCATGCCACTAAGTGCACGAGCTTCCAAAAATCCATCGACATGGGAGTTCAAGGATTTCGACGATATGGACATACGCAGCACCATTGGCAGGACGGAGCAAGCAAGAAGGGGCGACGCCACAGCAAGATAATCCTGCCTGCATCGACCAGCAGAGGCACGCATGGTGCCGCGCTGGCCGTGACCGGCTTGTATAGCGGCCCCTTGTCTATTGTTTTCCCTTTTTTTCGCGGGTTACCGGCTGTGGTGCGCCTTGATGACATTCAAGGGGAAACCCTGCTCGACAACACCGCACGCGTGCTGCGCCCGACAAATTGATGCACGTGATGACGCTGCTCTGTTGCGCCCCTTCTGACTTTCGGTGACACGCAAACAAAAATGGGCACCCGCAGGCGCCCACTCACAACACACTCAATGTAGTGCAGTCTTACCAGACCAAGTCGTCAGGAACCTGATATTTGGGGTCTGCGTACGGGTCGTCTCCCGCCGGTGCGTTCGGGTCCACTTTCAAGGCGACCGATGGGGCGAACACCGTTTCGGCTTCGGCGAGTACCTCGGCAGTTACCAGCACATAGCGCCCGTTGAGTTGCAGCACGCCCAGCTCGCCGGCGTTGAGCGCCTTGAGTTGATCGGCGTTAACGTAAATACGCTTGATCTTGCCGCCATACGGAAAGTGCCGGGCGATATCCGCAGCGGCATCGTTCAAACCTTTGTCCTTCACCAGCTCTTCGAGCTTTGCCTTGGCTTCGCGACGCAGGCGTGCTTCTTCCTGCTTCACTCGCTCGGCTTCGATGCGCTCGTCTTTCTCGCGCTGCGCACGGATCGCATAGGCCTTGGCCAGATCGATATCTTCGCGGGTGCGTGCCGGCCTGGGGCCACGACGGTCTGCAGCGGCATGCTGCGGGCGCGGCGCTACGCCGGGCTTGCCGTCATGCCGAGGCTTGGGCCTGCCATTGGGTTTGCGCTCGCCATTGCCGTCGGCCGCCGCAGCGGCATGCGGCCGCTGCGGTCCCCTGCCCTGGCCCGGCCGATTGCCGCCGGGTCCTGGCTTGCCACCGTTGCCATGCGCACGCGCGGCAGGCCGTGCGTCGGGTTTGCGTTCGGGCTTGGGCGCGGACTTGAAGCCCAACCCAAGCAACTGGTCACGTAATGTATCACTCATGGCGGTGGCAATCTGCAATCAATAGTGCGGAGGCGGCGGTTCGTCCGCTGCATCGGCAAACAACGTGGAGCGCACCTTGCCCAAATCCTCGAGCAGGTGGCGGATCAGTTCGGCATTGCGGGCGCCCGTCAAACGGGCGTCCGCAAGTGCTTCACTCAGTTCGTTGAGCGCCTGCTCCTGAAAGGAAAGGCGCGTTTCCAGTTCAACCAACCGCGCTTCCAGTGCCTGGTCGCGCGGCGAGAGTTGCTCATGCATGCAACGAACGGCCTCGTCCGATGGCGTAGTACGCCAGACCTGCGGCTTCGATTTCCTGCGGGTCGTACAGGTTGCGACCGTCGAACACGACGTCGTCCTTCAAGGCCTGCTTGATCTTGCCCAAGTCCGGGCTGCGGAACTGCTTCCACTCGGTGACCACGACCAGTGCATCGGCGCCTTCCAGTGCGGAGAAAGCATCCTCGCAGAAGGTCAGATCGTCGCGCTCGCCGAAGATGCGCTTGGCTTCATGGGTGGCTTCCGGATCGTAGGCACGCACGGTTGCACCTGCTTCCCACAACTGCTCCATCAAGCGGCGGCTGGACGCGGCACGCATGTCGTCGGTGTTGGGCTTGAACGCCAGGCCCCACACCGCAAACGTCTTGCCGGCCACGCTGCCAGTGCCTTCGGTGCCGTAATGACGCTGCACCAGTTCGAACAGATGACCCTTTTGCGCGTTGTTGACGCTTTCCACTGCGTTGAGCAGGGTCGGCTGCATGCCGTACTGCTCGGCCGTCTTGGCCAGTGCCTGCACGTCCTTCGGGAAGCACGAGCCGCCGTAACCAGCTCCGGGATAGATGAAGTGCCAGCCGATCCGCGGATCCGAACCAATGCCGTTCCGCACGTGCTCGACGTCCGCACCGACACGCTCGGCAATATTGGCGATCTCGTTCATGAAACTGATCTTGGTCGCCAGCATCGCGTTCGCCGCGTACTTGGTCAGCTCGGCCGAACGCACGTCCATTTCCACAATCCGATCGCGGTTGCGATTGAACGGTGCATACAGACGCCGCATCCGCGCAATGGCCGCCGGCTTCTTGGCACCGATCACGATGCGATCAGGACGCATGCAGTCGGCTACCGCGTCGCCTTCCTTGAGAAACTCAGGGTTGGAAACCACGTCGAATTCATGGTCCACGCCACGCGCGTCCAGTTCTTCCTGGATTGCCACGCGCACCTTGTCGGCGGTGCCGACCGGCACGGTGGACTTGTTCACCACAACCGCGGGCCCATCGATATGGCGACCGACCGTACGTGCAACAGCCAGCACGTACTGCAGGTCGGCGCTGCCGTCTTCGTCCGGCGGCGTGCCCACGGCGATAAAGGTGATTTCGCCGTGCGCAATCGCCTCGGCAGCATCGGTGGTGAAGCGCAACCGGCCAGAGGCGTGGTTGGCTTTCACCATCGGCTCCAGGCCGGGTTCATAGATGGGAATCACCCCACGATTGAGACCATCAACTTTCGCCTGATCGATATCTACACAGATAACGTGATGACCGACTTCGGCCAGACAGGTTCCGGTGACAAGACCAACATAACCGGTACCAAAGATCGCAACTCGCATGGGTGGGGGTACTCCTGTGGGGGATCAGGGAAGGATACCCATCAGTTCGACATCGAACGTCAACGTTGCGTCAGGTCCGATCGGCCCCCCCTGCGTGCCGTTCGGGCCATAGGCCAGGTTGGATGGAATCCAAAAACGATATTTCGAACCGACCGGCATCAACGCAACGCCTTCGGTCCAACCGGGAATGACTTGATCCAGACCAAATTCGGCCGGCTGGCCGCGCTGGTAGGAACTGTCGAAGACCTGCCCGTTGAGCAGCTTGCCCTCGTAGTTCACACGCACCTTGTTGGTCCGCATCGGGCGCTCGCCGCTGCCCTGGCGCAACACCATGTACTGCAGGCCAGACGCGGTCGTGATCACGCCCTTCTCGGTCTTGTTCTTGGCAAGGAAGGCGTTGCCTTCTTCGCGATTCTTGGCACCGGCAGCGCCCTGCTTGGCAGAGGCGAATGCCTGCATGGTGGCCATCGCTTCCTGCTGGGTCAGACGCGTGGTGCCCTTGGCGAACACGGTACGCACCGCTTCCATCAGGATCGACAGATCGATCTCGTCCTTGATGCCGGCCAGCGACGGACCGACCGCGCGATCGCCGAGCATCAGGCCAACATTTTCCTTGGACGGTGCGGCCGGCGCGGCGCCCGGCGCCATGCCAGGCACCTGCTGGCCGTTACGGGCAGCGAGCGCGGTACGCAATGCGGTATCGGTGGCCTGAGTCTGCTCATCCGACAACAACGGCTTGCCGCCCTTGAATGCATTTTCGATGGCGCGTTGCATCGCGTTCACATCGATGTCCTGAGCAATCGGCTCGAACGAACGTGCCACGTCCATACCGATGGCGTAGCTGACGTTCTCGCGCGTGCTCTTCTCAGACGATGCATTCAAAGCTGGCTTCTCCTTGGTGGCCGCTGCGGCCGGTTGCTGCGACATCGCCGGCATCGATGCCGACATTGCCACCATCAGTAACGACGCCGCCGCGCCGCGCTTTCCCATCTTCATTCGATGCACTTCCCAAAGTGAAAAGACACGCCACCGATGGCGCTGAATGCGTATTGTCGCATGCGCGCGCGGCGATGCGAGCGCTGCACTCAGCGCGACGGCGCCTTGAGCTCGCGTTCGATTGCTGCCAGCACGCTCGGATCGTCCGGTTTGATCTTGCTGGGGAACTGCGCAACCACGCGACCATCGCGACTAATCAGGTACTTATGGAAGTTCCAGCCCGGCGCCACGCCGGTGACCTGGGTCAAGCGCTGATACAGCGGCGTTGCCTGCGCACCCAGCACATGCACCTTCTCAAACATCGGGAACTTGACGCCATAGGTCAGCGTGCAGAATTCCTGGATCTGTTTCTCAGATCCGGGTTCCTGGCCCTGGAAATCGTTCGACGGAAAGCCCAGCACGGTGAAGCCGCGGCTGCCGAAACGCTGATTGAGCGCTTCCAGGCCTTCGTATTGCGGGGTGAAGCCGCACTTGCTGGCCGTGTTGACCACCATGACGACCTTGCCGCCGTAGGTACGGTTCAGGTTGATTGGCGCCTTGCCGGCCAGCGGCCGGTAGTCGACATCCAGCACTGGAGTGCCAGCGGCAAGCGCCGAGGTTGCAAAAAAGCCAGTCAATACAATAGCTAGTAGACGATTGAGCAACATGAGCAATGCCTTGGAGAGTTGGGGCGGCGCACCTGTGAGGAGGTGCCATCAGTTGGGTATGACAAACAGTTGACTGCCTCCGTGTCGGTGTTATAGTTGAATACAACACCAGTCATCCAACGCAGGGGGAAAGCATGAACAGCACACGCTTCACGCGACCAGTTCCGCTGTTGCTGTTCGGCAGCACCCTGTTTGCTATTGGTTGCCTGGGAGCCGCTTCCAGTCAGGTGACGGAGTCTGGCGCTGATTATGGCGCCTCGGAGGCGGTTACGGAAAACGCGACAACTCCCCCCGAAGCGCGTTCGCGGCCTGGCCAGCATGTGCGCGCTTCGCTGTCGATGCCCTATTTCTCCTTCGCGCAAGCCCTGCGCCCACGGAGCTGATCATGAATGACATTCAGTGGAGCGACGGCGCTCCCATCTACCGCCAACTCAAGGAACGGGTAATTGCCATGATGCTCGATGGAATCTTAAAGCCCGGCGATGCACTGCCCTCGGTACGCCAGGTGGCCGCCGACTACCAACTCAACCCCATCACCGTCTCGCGCGCCTATCAAGAACTGGCCGACGAGAACCTGGTGGAGAAACGCCGCGGCCTGGGCATGTTCATGACCCCGGAAGCCGCACAGAAACTGCGTGGCAGCGAACGCGAGCGTTTCTTGAATGAAGAATGGCCCGCGGTGCTGGAAAGGATCCAGCGCCTGGGACTATCCATTGACGATCTGTTGCCACAGGGAAAAACACCATGACCGCCGTCTCCTCCGACCATGTGGTCGACGCACGTGGCCTGCGCAAGGCTTACAAGCATCGGCTCGCGCTGGACAACACCAGCTTCACCATCGACGCCGGCCGCATCATCGGCCTGATCGGCCCCAACGGTGCCGGCAAGACCACCGCGCTCAAGGCGGTGTTGGGGCTGACCGATTTCGATGGCGAGTTGCGCGTGTTGGGCATGGATCCGCGGACCCAGCGCAACGCGCTGATGAATGAGGTCTGCTTTATCGCCGACGTCGCGGTGCTGCCGCGCTGGCTGCGGGTTGGCGAAGCGATCGATTTCGTCGCCGGCGTGCATCCGCGCTTCGACCGCGCCAAGTGCGAGCGCTTCCTGGCCAACACCCAGCTCAACCGCAAATCGCGGGTGCGCGAATTGTCCAAGGGCATGATCGTGCAGCTGCATCTGGCGCTGGTGATGGCAATCGACGCACGCATCCTGGTGCTGGACGAACCGACCCTGGGCCTGGACATCCTCTACCGCAAGCAGTTCTACCAGCGCCTGCTGGAGGATTACTTCGATGAGCAAAAGACCATCATCGTCACCACGCATCAGGTCGAAGAGATCGAACACATCCTCACCGATGTGATGTTCATCCGCGACGGCCGCATCGTGCTCACCGCCGATATGGAAAGCGTCTCCGAGCGCTATACCGAGGTGTTGGTCGGTGCCGACCATCTGGATGCAGCGCGCGGCTTGAAGCCGGTCGACGAGCGCAGCCTGCCGTTCGGCAAGACCGTGATGTTGTTCGATGGCGCGCCGAAAGCGCAGCTCGCCCGTTTCGGCGAAACCCGCAATCCCGGCCTAGCCGACCTGTTCGTTGCGGTCATGAAGGGGACCTACGCATGAATGCAGTGACTAACCAAGCTTCACCCGCACGCACCTTCGCCTGGCTGCTCAAACGCGAGTACTGGGAGCACCGTGGCGGCTTCGTGTGGGCCCAATTCATCACCGGTGGCATCGCGGTGTTCTTCGCGCTGCTGGGCGCGGTGATCGGTGCAATCAGTGCACGCCGCAACATGGTCGGCGACAGCATCAACATGGACGATCTGGCCGAATACACGCGCACGCTGGGCCAGGTTGGCGACGGCCTGTTACTGGGCGGCATCGGCATCGCCTCGGTGGTGCTCGCATTCGTGGTGTTTTTCTACGCACTCGGCAGCCTGTACGACGACCGCCGCGACCGCAGCGTGCTGTTCTGGAAATCCTTGCCGGTGTCCGACCTGCAGACGGTGTTGTCAAAAGCCGCCTGGGCATTACTGCTGGCGCCGCTGATCTCCATCGTGATTGGTGCGGCAGTCGGCTTGGCACTGTGGTTGATCGCCATCGTGGGCGCTTTGATTGCCGGCGTGCCCAGCCCTTGGGCATTGGCAACCCATTCGCACCCGTTCTCGCTGCTGTGGCTATTGCTGAAAACCGTGCCGATGAGCCTGTTGTGGGCACTGCCGACCGTGGGCTGGCTGATGTTCTGCTCGGCCTGGGCCAACAGCAAGCCGTTCCTGTGGGCGGTGCTGTTTCCATTACTGGCCTGCGTGATGCTGAGCATTCTTTCGGCGATGCCGGGCGTGTCGCTGCCGATCGGCTGGATCTGGTACATCGTCGGCTACCGCGGCCTGCTCAGCGCCCTGCCCGGCACCTGGTCGCCACTTGCCGTCAGCGGCACTCTGGACAGCAGCACGCTGCAAAACCCCAGCGACTTGGTGCAGTGGGCGCTGCAGCACAC
Source organism: Xanthomonas vasicola pv. musacearum NCPPB 4379 (assembly GCF_000277895.2). NCBI lineage: Bacteria > Pseudomonadati > Pseudomonadota > Gammaproteobacteria > Lysobacterales > Lysobacteraceae > Xanthomonas > Xanthomonas vasicola. The sequence continues at coordinate 3,025,952 of NZ_CP034655.1, forward strand.
CAACAGCACGCTCGTTTATGGCAGCCCGGACATCTGGATTGGCGCAGCCATTGGCATCGCCTTGATCGCCGCTTCCATCTACCTGCGCCGTCGGCGCGCCGAAGCCTGAGGGACATCCCATGCGCCTGACCTTGAGCTTGGCCATTTTGTTCGCACTGCCCTTTGCCGCAGCGGCAGAGGAGCAGTGCAAAGTCTCCGAACCGCGTAGCCTGGACTTGCAGCTGACCGGCGTGAAGTCGGTGCTGTTCGAGGTCGCCTCCAACGACCTGCATCTGGACGCGTCAGCGAGCAGCAACGGAAAACTGAGCGGGCGCGCCTGTGCTGCCAGGGCGGAGTTGCTCAAGAGCCTGACCGTCACCCAGAAGCGCGTCGGTGACAAGCTGGTGGTGACCTTGAAGGATGACCGCCGGTTTTCCTTCGGTAACAGCTATTCCTACCTGGATCTGCGCGGCAGCGTGCCCAACACGATGCTGGTGCAATTCGACGTGGGTTCCGGCGATGCGCAGATCAACGGGGCCGCTGCAGTGAGCGCCGACGTGGGCTCCGGCGAGATGACGATGCGTCACACCAAGGGCCGCGTGACCGCCAAGGTCGGCTCCGGCGATGTCGAGCTGGAAGATCTGGGCGCACTGCGCGTGTTGGCAGTGGGCTCCGGCGATCTCAAGGCGCGTGAGGTGCACGGCGCGGCAGAGGTGGCGAAAGTGCAGTCTGGCGAGGTCGAGCTGCACGGTGTCGCAGGCAACGTCAAGCTCGGCACGATCGGCTCGGGCGATGTCGATATCCGCGATGTGCAAGGCAACGTCAGCGTGGAGTCGGTCGCTTCCGGCACGCTGACTGTGCGCAAGGTGCGCGGTGATCTGAGCGTGGCGCGCAAAGGCAGCGGCGATATCAATGTAAGCGATGTCACCGGCAGCACGCGGGTGCCGGCAGACAAATGACGACTCTTTTCAGATTTCGGGGGAATTGCTGATGAAATTACTTGTTTCAGCGGTAGTGATGAGCGTGTTGCTGGTGGGCTGCGGTAAGTCCGAACCCACCGTCAACGTCTCCGGCCAGGCCAACAGTGCCGGCGTGACCTTCAATGGCAAGAGCTTGACGCTCAAACGCGATGGCCTGCCCGCGGCCACGATCAGTGTAGATGGCGCGCTCAGCATCGACGGCAAGCCGGTGGATTTGAACGAGGCGCAGCATAAGGCCATGCGCGATTACTACGCGCAGGTGCAGGGCGTGGCCAAGAAGGGCATCGATATCGGCACCCAGGGCGCGGCATTTGGCGCACATGCGGCGGGCGAAGCAATCAAGGGCGTGCTTAGCGGCAACTCCGATCAGATCGGCGACAAGATCCAAGCCCAAGCCGATACCTTCAAGAACAGTGCCATGCAGATCTGCGATCAGTTGGCCAGCTTGCGTACTGCACAGGATGCAGCTGCGCAACTTGTGCCGGCATTTGCGCCGTATTCGAGCCTGACGCAGCACGACATCGACGACTGCCGTAAGTAGAGCAGTTAGCAATACGACTGCGCTCACCGTCAGGCGGGCGCGGCCGGGTGTCCGGTGCGGCGTAGACCGCTCGTACACTGCCTCTACGAGCGCGCTGTCCACGCAAAGCTGCGACTGCTCGCTACGGTTTGGAAGCCGCTCCAAACACGGCGGTTCGGTGGCTGCGTGTGAACTAGGGCCTGCGCAGCTGCTGATCAATCGTCGACACTCGACCGTGATCGCCGGGAAGCGCAGCGGCGCGAGACTGCATACATGGCAACCAAGCGGGCAACGCCCTGCGACATTTTGGCGCGCACTCCGCTGGCACTTAGCCAATCCGCAGACCGGAGCGGGATTACACTAGTGTGCTATCCCTCACTCCATCGACCCCATGAACAAGTTCGTGATGCTCTGCATGGCGCTGCTGCTGTGCACGCTCGCCGCCTGTGGCGACCAATCGTCCCGCCGCGCCGAACGCGGCAAGCCGCGCGTTGCGATCACCACGCAATCGGTAATGATCCGCCGTCCGCCGGCTGCCAACGCTGAAATCACCCCCGACGGCACGCTCAAGATCGACGACATCGCGCTGCCCCAGAAGGAGCCGACGCGCGCCAAGTTGCAACTGCTGTTCGGCCACCTGCAGATGTTGCGTCAGCAGGCGGTCAACGATGCTGGACCGGATCCGGATTACAAGTCGATCAAGCTGACCGCCACGCCGGAAATCCAGAAGCTCAGTGGCGAGTTGCTGGATGAAATTCCGTCGCTGCAGCCATATCGCGAGAGTTTTGGTAACGTGCAGGCCGAGCGTCACTGAGTAGTAGCGAAGCAGCGCGAAAATCGCGGATTCGCGCAAGGCCGCTTAGGAGCGCGGTTGCGCACGACAGGGCGTCATCGATGATGCCCCGTCGCGCACATGTGCGCTCCTACTCACGCAGCAGTGATCAGCCGCCGCTACCACCGCCGGCCTGGATACCGCCAAGCGTCAACGCGGCCGGGTCGAGCAATCGCCGCAGCTCCGCTTCGCTGAGCCCGCTGTCTTCCTTGGCTACATCGAGTACCGGGCGCTGCTCCTTGTAGGCACGCTTGGCAATCGCCGCGGCCTTTTCGTAACCGATGATCGGATTCAGCGCGGTCACCAGGATCGGATTGCGGTCCAGCGCCTCGCGGACACGCTCCTGCCGCACCTTCAACCCGGCAATCGCCGTGTCGGCCAGCAGGCGCGAGACATTGCCCAGCAACGTGATCGAATCCAGCAGGTTGTAGGCGATCAGCGGCAGCGTCACGTTCAATTGGAAATTGCCGGTCTGCCCGGCCACGGTGATCGCGGTGTGGTAGCCGATGACCTGCGCACACGCCATCACGGTGGCTTCGGGAATCACTGGATTGACCTTGCCCGGCATGATCGAGCTGCCCGGCTGCAACGCCGGCAATTCGATCTCGCCCAGGCCCGCCAATGGGCCGGCATTCATCCAGCGCAGATCGTTCGCGATCTTGATTAGTGCCACCGCCAGCGCATTGAGCTGGCCGGACAATTCCACCGCATCGTCCTGCGCAGCGAGCCCTTCGAACTTGTTTTCCGCACTCTCGAACTTGGCCCCACTCAGGCTGGACAAGGCCTTGGTCACCTTGCCACCGAAACGCGGGTCGGCATTGATGCCGGTGCCGATCGCGGTGCCGCCCAACGGCAACCGCCGCAACCGCTTCAGCGCATCGTCGAGACGCTCCTGCGCCGAACTCAGCTGCGCCGACCATGCACCGAACTCCTGGCCGAAGGTCAGCGGCATCGCATCCATCAAATGTGTGCGGCCGGTTTTGACGATCTTGTCCAGCGATTTCGCGCGCTTGTCGATGGTCTTGCGCAGATGCTTTAGCGCCGGCTGCAGGTGTTCCTGCACAGCGAGCAATGCCGACACGCGAATGGCAGTGGGAATCACGTCGTTGGAACTCTGTCCGAGATTGACGTGATCGTTCGGATGCACCGCGTCCTTGCCAGCGCGCGTGGCCAATGTGGCAATCACCTCATTGGCATTCATATTGGACGAGGTGCCCGAACCGGTCTGGTACACATCGATGGGAAACTGCGTATCGAAGCTGCCCTCGGCCACTTGCAACGCAGCGGTCTGCACGGTTTTGCCGATCGATTTCGGCAGCAATCCAAGTTCGGCATTGACGCCGGCCGCCGCTGCCTTGATCAGGCCCAGCGCGCGGATGAAACCGCGCGGCATCGGCTGCCCGGACACCGGAAAATTCTGCACCGCACGCTGGGTCTGCGCGCCCCACAACGCATCGGCAGGCACTTGCAGTTCGCCCATGCTGTCGTGTTCGGTCCTGAAACGTTCGCTCATCTGCACTCTCCGCACATGGTTGGTTTGTGGTGATGGATGGCTGGCAGCGGGCGTACCCACGCTGGCGTGGCTGTCTACGATACTCGCTCGCCGCGTTGCGACGATGTCGTCGCGCGCCGTCCGCTAGGCTGCATGCTGATCAATACGAAGTACCAAGCCGCCATGGGCGACGAGCCTGACTGTAGATACGCAAACTCCATGTCCGCCCAATACCGCACCGCCGCGAGGGGTGCATTGGCGCGCAGAAGCAGCGCTTTCAGAGCGCACGGAGGCAGACATGTTAGGTAACGTTCTGCTGCTGTTCGTGGCGCTGTTGTTGGCGCTGTTGAATGGATTTTTTGTTGCCGCCGAGTTTGCGCTGGTCAAGCTGCGGCACACGCAGGCGGTGGGCCTGGCGCAAACCAACGGCTGGCGCGGGCGATTGCTGCTTGGTGTGCACGCACATTTGGACGCGTATCTGTCGGCCTGCCAGCTCGGTATTACGCTGGCCTCGCTCGGACTGGGCTGGGTCGGCGAGCCGGCTTTCGCGCATCTGCTGCAACCGGTCTTCGATACGTTGGGCCTGTCGCCGGAAGCGGCACAATTCACTGCGCTGGCGATCGCTTTCAGCCTGATTTCGTTCCTGCACATCGTGCTGGGTGAATTGGCGCCCAAGACCATGGCGATTCGCCGGCCGGAGCAGATGTCGCTGTGGACCGCTGCGCCGCTCTACGTTTTTTATTGGGCCATGTATCCGGCGATCTGGGTGCTCAATAACAGCGCGAATCGATTGCTGCGCCTGCTCGGCTGGGGCGATGCGGGACATCACTCGCACCGTTATTCGCGAGAAGAGCTGATGCTGATCGTTGGCCGCCAGGACCCGAACGCGGCCACGTCCGACCAAGGCCTGGCCTTGATGAGCCACGCATTGGAATTGCCGGATTTGGTGGCCGGCGATCTGATGCGTCCGCGCGAGCACATGCGCAGCCTGCGCGAAGGCATGAACCTGCAAGCGGTGTTAGCGGAATTCAGTGAGTCGCGCTACAGCCGCTACCCCTGGTTCGATGCCGATGGCGAACAGGTGCTGGGCATCCTGCACACCAAGGACCTGCTGGTGGCGATGGCACGCGGCCAGGACCTGGACGATCTGCGCCCTTTGCTGCGGCCACCTACCGTACTGACTCTGGAAACGCCGATTCCCAGCGCGTTGGAGCAATTCCGCACCGGCACCACCCATCTGGCGCTGTGCGTGGAAGAAGAAGGCCGCATCCTGGGCTTTTTCACCCTGGAAGACCTGCTGGAAGTGGTGGTCGGCGAGATCGAGGACGAGCATCGCCACGTGGTGCGCGATGCCCCGATCCGTGGCCAGGACGGCTCGCTACTGGTCGCCGGCAGCACGTCGATTTTCCGCCTGGAACGCCTGCTCGGCCAGGATCTGAGCGCGCCGGACCACGTCAATTCGGTCGGCGGGCTGATTCTGTATCAGCTGCAGCGGCTGCCCGAGGAGGGCGAAACGCTGGAGGTGGATGGCCACTTATTGACTGTGCGACGCATGGCCGGCCACCGCATCCAGGCAGTGACCGTGCGTCCGGTGGGCGACGCTGACGCCCCGGCCGGATGATGCCGTCGATTCAGTCGACGGACGCGCGAGGCGAATCGCCGAGGCGAAACCAATAGCGGTAATCGCGCGACTGCCCGCCGAAGCGCACCCCGCGGATGGTCACGTCGTAGATCACATCCGGCTGCAAGCGCGGCACCCGGAACTGCAGGCTATTGGGCACCCCGAAACCCTCGTGGTCGTCGCTCAGGTTGCGCACCTGCAGCTGGCGTCCACCGCGCTCGCTAATCTGCACCTGCACCTCGGCGTAGTCGACATCGCGATTGGCGAACTTGCGATTGCGGTCCGGCAAGGCGGTGAACGACAACAGCGCATCGTCGGCGTGGTAACGGCGTGGGTACTCACCGATCGGCCAGGCGATGAAATCGGCACGCGTCCGCGCCGCGCCGCCGACCGCCGGAACGAAGCGCAGCGCGGCGCCGCTACTGAACGCAGCGCCGTTGCGACCAGCCACCATGCCGAAGGCCACGCGTTGCAGAAACGGATCCAGCAGCCAACGGCGGTGCCCTAGTCCACCGGCGCTGACATTGTTGGCGTCGGTCAGCCATTCGATCACGATCTGTTCGGGGCTGGAGAAACCCAGCAGCGGCGAACTGACCCCGCCATAGATCAGGCTACGGCGCGCGCCCTTGGCCGCGATGTCGGAATAGCAGCGCCAGTCTGGCGTCGGCGTATGGCTGAGGCGGCCGTTGGCGGCAATGACCAAGGCGGCCTGGGTGGCTTCGGGCTCGGCCGCCGGGTCGTAGTCGACCGCGTCGAGACCGTGCAGCCGACGGATGTCGTTGATCAGCGCCAGCACGCGTTGTCGCTGCGCCGGCTGCAGATCGCCGGCACGGCAACCGGCGATCGCGGGCGGGGTGCGATACAGCGCCGCCGCCTGCGCCGCGAAGTCGGCCTCCTGCGCGGCGGCGGGCAGCGCGGCGGGCAAGATCGCGATGGCGAGGCGAGCGAAGATCGGGCGCATGGCAGGCCGGAACAGCGCGGGGAACTCTACCATAAAGTGCAGATCGCGCTGTGTCGGGCTCCTCTGCTGCGCAGGTAGCCCGCCATTCAGCCCACGCTGGCGTGGACTTGGCGACCCACTTGCAGCTCACCGGGCCTGCCCACAGCGCCGGCGGCGTAGAATATTGGCCCCACCGTCACCGCTGCCTCTCTTGCCCATGTCGGATTCCGCCCTGCTCGCCCTGTCCCCGCTCGACGGCCGCTACGCCTCCAAAGTGGATGCGCTGCGCCCGATCTTCTCCGAATACGGCCTGATCAAGGCGCGGGTCAAGGTCGAAATCGAATGGCTGCTGGCCCTGGCGGCCGAGCCGGGCATCGCCGAGCTGGCGCCGTTCTCGGCGGCTGCCACGCAGCGCCTGCGCGCGCTGGCTGACGATTTCAGCGTAGCCCATGCCGCGCGGGTCAAAGAGATCGAACGCACCACCAACCATGACGTCAAGGCGGTGGAGTACTTCATCAAGGAGCAGCTCAAGGACGACGCCGAGCTGGGCCCGGCGCTGGAATTCGTGCACTTTGCGTGCACCAGCGAAGACATCAATAACCTGAGCTACGGCTTGCTGCTGGAGCAGGCACGCCGCGCGGTGTTGCTGCCCAGCCTGGACGGCATTACCGCCGCGCTGCGCAGCCTCGCCCACGCCCAGGCCAGCCAGCCGATGCTCTCGCGCACCCACGGCCAGACCGCCTCGCCCACCACGCTGGGCAAGGAAATCGCCAATGTGGTCGCGCGCTTGGAGCGCCAGCGCAAGCAGATCGCCGCGGTCGAGCTGACCGGCAAGATCAATGGCGCGGTCGGCAATTACAACGCGCATCTGGTTTCCTACCCGGACCTGGACTGGGCGGCGTTCGCACAGCGTTTCGTCGAGAGCCTGGGCCTGGTGTTCAACCCCTACACCACCCAGATCGAGCCGCACGACAATGTGGCCGAAATCGGCGATGCCAGCCGTCGCGTCAACACCATCCTGATCGACTTGGCACGCGACATCTGGGGCTATATCTCGCTGGGCTATTTCAAGCAGAAGCTGAAAGAAGGCGAAGTCGGTTCCTCGACCATGCCGCACAAGGTCAACCCGATCGACTTCGAAAATGCCGAAGGCAATTTCGGCATCGCCAATGCGCTGTTCGAGCATTTTTCCGCCAAGTTGCCGATCAGCCGCTGGCAGCGCGATCTCACCGATTCCACCGTGCTGCGCGCGCTCGGCACCGCGTTCGGCCACACCCAGGTTGCACTGGATTCGCTGGCCAAGGGGCTGGGCAAACTGACCGTCAACCCCGAGCGTCTTGATGCCGACCTGGATGCGGCCTGGGAAGTGCTGGCCGAAGCCGTGCAGACGGTGATGCGCCGCCACGGCCTGCCCAACCCGTACGAACAACTCAAGGCCCTGACCCGCGGCCAGGGCATCACCGCCGCCTCGATGCAGGCCTTTGTGGAAAGCCTGCAATTGCCGGAAGACGACAAGCAGCGCCTGCGCGCGCTCACTCCAGGCGCCTACACCGGCCTGGCCGAACAGCTGGCGCGCGCGATCTGAACTGACCCGCCCGCAAGCCCTCTGTAGGCTTGCCGTGTGGATCAGCTCATCGACGATCATCAACGAGATGGCATCGGCATCACCACATGCCGATAAAGCACCGTAGAAATCAGTGACACCTGCGCCGCGGCACACGTCGCGTCGCATGCGTCATGCCTCGCTACCGGCCTGGATAGCGGACGCTGGCCTGCACATGGGTGACCGAGCGGACTGCTACCGTGCCGGATTAACTGATCAGCAGATCGGCGATGCCTGTCACTCACCCACCTTCCCTGTTGACGCTGGCAAGCGTCTTTACACTGAGCAGATGCGGCGGCGACGGCCCTGCCGCGCAGGCGCTGTCGGCGGTCTCGTCCACGTTGACCGATCCTGCCAGCGGCGCAGACTGCGCCGGCAAGGATGTCCGGCTGACCGCAATGACAGCGAATGGATCCTGCACGGCGAGTGCGGCATGGTCACCAGCACCGCCTCGCGTGGCGCCATGAATCTGGACACCGCGCGCAGCATTCGCCTGGAAAGAAGCAACTTCACGGTGCTCAACAAGCAACTTGGCCAGCTCAGCGTGACCGGTCACGACAACACGCTCAATCTGACCCATGTTGATAGTGTGGATATCCAGGGCAACAAGAATCTTGTGCTGGCGCGCGAAATGAAGCAGGTGCGGTTTTCCGGCAACGACAACACCGTCAACCCATCCAGCAAGCCCGCGCTGGACGACCGCGGCCGCGATAACAAGGTGATGTGATCTGTCGGCTGTGATGCGCGCCATGCAGGCGTACGCGCTCCAGATCAGCCGTCTGCACGTCGCTGCATGACCGCACTGCACGCAACGCCAGCAGGCATTGCTTTTACAAACGATGCGAATTTAGTGCGACTAACAACCCACTGCGTACACGCCAGGCTGGCGCGGCCGGCGCTCGCAATTCGCAGGAACCACTCGTACATTGCGGTTCCTGCATGCCCGCACGCAGCCACCTGACGAGGCTCGCCACGTTTAAGCCGTTCCTAGCGCGTCAGTCGGGCCGCCGGGCGGCCACCCGCGTCACTTCGCGCGGCTGGGCTGCACCGCGCACGATCACCAACCGCAGGGTCTGCCCGACCTTGCGGTTGACGGCCTGCTTGAGCACATCGGCCTTGCTTCCAGCCACCGTGATGCCTTGTGCGGACACGATCGCATCACCCACCTGCAGCCCCGCTGTGGCTGCGGGCGAGGCCAGCTTTACCGAATCGATCGTGACCGAGGTCAGCGTGGGATTGAACGAAAATCCATCGCTTCCACCGCGAAACTCAGGCCGAACCAGCCTTGTCATCGGCGGCCTGCACGGCGCCGTGCACTCCCACGTCGCACTCAACAACAGCTGCATCAGCGTCCGACGGTTCATGCACCCGGTTTCCAAAGCGAGGGAGCAGCACACCAAGACTGCGATGCCGCAGTGTTTCAGTGCAGGCGCTACCACTCATGTGCCATCGGACACCCTGACCAGTGCTGCGTGGCGGACGACAGCACGTGCGCGCCGCACCGGCACAGGTGCACATCCGGCTCAGGCAGTCGACAATAGGCCATTCGCGCCTGCCAACGCCGCGCGCCGCACTCTCTTCTACACCGTTCAAGGACCCCCAAAATGGCCGTACGTAAAGCGACCCCACTTGCCATCGAAGTCCAGGCCCGTCCGGGACAGCAGCTGGGCATGCCGGTCGAGCGTTTCCTGCGCAATTACTGGCACAAGCACCCACTTTTGATTCGCAACGCGTTCGCGGATTTCGCCTCGCCGCTGCAGCCGGAAGATCTGGCCGGGCTGGCCTGCGAAGACGGCGTGCTGGCGCGTCTGATCAGCCACGACCGCACCACCGACAGCTGGGACGTGCGCAGCGGCCCGTTCCAGGAAACCGATTTCCCCGGCCTGCCCGACCATGACTGGACTCTGCTGGTGCAGGACGTGGACAAATGGGACGCCGACGTGCGTGCCCTGCTGGAGCGCTTCCGCTTCCTGCCGCGCTGGCGCATCGACGACATCATGATCAGCTTCGCCGCCACCGGCGGCTCGGTGGGCGCGCATGTCGACCATTACGACGTGTTCCTGCTGCAGGGCCAGGGCCACCGCCGCTGGCAGATCGATGCGCGCATCGCACAGGGCCGCAAGCCCACCCCACTGGCGTTCCGCGACGATGTCGAGCTGAAGCTGCTGCGCGAGTTCAAGCCAACGCACGATTGGGTTCTGGGCCCGGGCGACATGCTGTATCTGCCGCCGTTGATCCCGCACCACGGCGTGGCCGAAGACGCCTGCCTGACGTTCTCCATCGGCACCCGCGCGCCGTCCTCGGCCGAGCTGATCGGCGATTACCTGGATACCTTGATTGCCGATGCCGACGAGGCCGTGCGCTATCACGACGAAGACCTCAAGGTGCCGGCCGACCCGTACGAGATCGACGTCACCGCAATGAACCGCGTGGTTGAAGCGCTCAACGCGTTGCGCATGAACGAGCCCGATCGCCTTGGCGACTGGTTCGGCCGTTTCATGACCACCTACCGCGCCTCCGGCGACGTGGTGCCGGCGCCAGAACCCATCCCGCGCGAAGCGGTCGAGCAGGCGCTGGAAGAAGGCGTGCTGCTGCATCGCCACCCGTGGTCGCGGCTGGCCTGGCGGCGTGCCAAGCGCGGCGCCACGCTGTTCTGCAGCGGCCTGGAGTTTGCGCTGTCGGCCAAGGACGCGTCCCGTCTGGCCGCGGCCGAAGAGATCGACGGCACGCTGTACGGGCAGTTGTCGCCACGTGGGCGTGAGGTCGTACTGGAGCTGCTGGCACAAGGCCATTACCAGCGCGCCCACGAAGACGCCGATGGGGATATCGCCGACGACGATGCCGTACATGCCCTGAGCGTGTCTTCCGACCACGACGAGGCAGACGCCGAAGACGAGGCACCGGAAGCGGACGACGCCATCGATGCCGATGCCGATGTCGAACAGGTCGCAGACGACGCCGGCAACCCGGCAGAGACGCTGGATGCCGTGCAGGACGCTGTTGCCGAAATCGAGAGTGACGACGCAGCCGAGCAGGACGACGCCAGCCATAGTGCCGACGACACCGATTCCGACGACAGCGACGAGACCACCAAACCCGCATGACTCCGCATGCCAGCCCGCAGATCGTCACGCTGAACCCGGCTTCCGATGCCGCGGCGCTGCGTGCACTGCGGCTGACCTGCGCCACCGACACCGCTGGCACCACCAGCGGTGCCGAATGGGATGCCTTGGACCCGCTCAGCCTGCATCTGGCAGCGCGCACCGAGGACGGCCAGTGGATCGGCTCGGTGCGAGTCACCGCCGATCGCCGGCTCGACCGGCTCGGCGTTCTCCCCCACTGGCGCCGCCGCGGAGTCGCCGACCAACTGCTCGCTGCCGCCGTCGACACGGCCCGCCAGCACGGCTGGCCCAGCCTGCACGCGCGCCCCAGCCCCAACGCGGAGGCGGTCTTCGCGCGCCTGGGCTTCCTGCCCGACACCACCCCACTTCCCTTCCCCGAGCGCTTCGGCCAGACACACGCTGCGCCCGGCATCGTCGTGCACCGTCGCCTCGATGGCCCAATGGCCGTCGAGACCCTCACCGCGGCCCTGGCCGCCACCACTGGTCTGCTCTGCGCTGCGCGCCGCCAAGTGCTGATCTACACACGCGCCCTGGACCCACCCCTGTTCGACAACGCTGCAGTGCTCGATGCGTTGCGCCGTTTCGCCACCGCCCGCCACGACAAGCGCGTGCATGTCTTGGTGCAAGACCCCACCAGCGCCAACGCCGGTAGCAGTGCAATGCTGAGGCTGGCACAGCGCCTGCCCAGCGTGTTCCGGTTCCGCGCGGTCAGCGACCCGGTCGATGCAAGTTTTGCATCGGTCTATGTCGTCGGCGACGACGCCTACTACTTTCGTCCAACAGGTCATCGCTTCGATGATGGCGAAACCTGGTTGTCTGGCGCAGCGCGTAGCCGCCAGTTAGAGCGCGCATTCGCGCAGATATGGGAGCGCAGCGCACTTTGGAATGAGCCACGCGCGCTCGGCATCTGACGCCGCAGCGTTCCTCGCACGTAGGCGTGTGAGCAATTGGCCTACCCCGCCGGTCAGCTCGCAGACGCCCCCTCACTGGCGCAAGAGGGTATAATTTTTCGAGATTTGAGACCGACCGATAGGGCATCTTGCCCTGCCGCTTCCGCACAATCATCCCCACAGCAGACCCGACTTACCATCGTGGATAATCTCCTAAAGCAGTTCGCGCAGTCATCGCAGCTCGCCGGCGGCAACGCCGCCTATATCGAGGATCTGTACGAGCAGTACCTCGTCGCCCCGGACATTGTCGATCCGAAGTGGAAGAGCTACTTCGATGGTTTCGAAGGTCGCAGTGCCGGTGACGTACCGCACTCGGCGGCCATCGCCCACATCCTCAGTGCGTCCAAACACGCAGCCAACGCCGGCACCGGTGCAGGCGTCAGTGACGAGCGCGAGCGCAATGTCGGCCGTCTGATCACTGCCTACCGCGCCCGCGGCCATCTTGGCGCGCAGCTCGACCCGCTGGGCCTGACCCCGCCGGTCAACCCGCCCGATCTGGATCTGCCGTTCCACAGCCTCTCGCAGGCGGACATGGACAGCGAGTTCAGCACCGGCGGCGTCGGCGGCCAGCCGCGGATGAAGCTGAAGGATCTGTTGACGCGCCTGAAGGCGACCTACGCCAGCAGCATCGGCGCAGAGTTCATGCACATCCAGGAATTCGACCAGCGTCAGTGGATCTACAAGCGACTGGAAGATGCCGGCGGCAAGATTGCAGGCGATGCTGCCAGCCGCAAGCGCACCCTGGAGCGGCTCACAGCGGCTGAAGGCCTGGAGCGCTACCTGCACACCAAGTACGTCGGCCAGAAGCGCTTCTCGCTGGAAGGCGGCGATTCGTTGATTCCGATGATGGACGAGATCATTCGCCGGTCCGGCAACGATCAGGTCAAGGACATCGTGATCGGCATGGCCCACCGCGGCCGCCTCAACGTGCTGGTCAATACGCTGGGCAAGAACCCGCGCAAGCTGTTCGACGAATTCGAAGGCAAGTTCGAGCACGCCCATGACGACCGCGCGCATACCGGCGACGTCAAGTACCACATGGGTTTCTCGGCCGACATCGCTGTTGGCACCGACAAGCAGGTGCATCTGGCGCTGGCGTTTAACCCCTCGCATCTGGAAATCGTCGACCCGGTTGTGGTGGGCAGCGTGCGCTCGCGTCAGGAACGTTTCGGCGATGCCGAACGCAAGACCGTGCTGCCAATCCTGATCCATGGCGACGCGGCATTCGCCGGCCAGGGCGTGGTGATGGAGCTGTTCCAGATGTCGCAGGCGCGCGGTTTCGCAGTCGGCGGCACGGTGCACATCGTCATCAACAACCAGATCGGCTTCACCACCAGCACCCGCGACGACGCGCGCTCCACGCTGTACTGCACCGACGTGGCCAAGATGATCGGCGCGCCGGTCTTCCACGTGAACGGCGACGACCCGGACGCGGTGATGTTCGTGTCCAAGCTGGCCTATGAATTCCGCCAGCAGTTCAAGAAAGACGTGGTCATCGACCTGGTCTGCTACCGCCGTTGGGGCCATAACGAAGCCGACGAACCGGCAGCGACCCAGCCGGTGATGTACCAGACCATCCGCAAGCACAAGACCACCCGCGAGCTGTATGCCGCCAAGCTGGAAAGCGACGGCGTGCTGAGCGCCGACGAAGCCAAGGCGCTGGTGGATGGCTACCGCAACAAGCTGGATTCGGGCGAATACACCACCGAACTGGCCAAGCGCAAGCCGGACGAATTCGCCATCGATTGGTCCAAGTATCTGGTCGGCACCGCTGCCGATCCGGTCGACACGCGCGTCAAGCGCGAGCAGTTGGACCGTTTGGCAAAGCTGATCACCACCATCCCCGAAGGCGTCGAACTGCACGCCCGCGTGGCGAAGATCTACGAAGATCGCGTCAAGATGGCTGCCGGCGATCAGCTCGGCGACTGGGGCTTTGCCGAAAACCTGGCGTACGCCACGCTGCTGGCGGAAGGCCACAAGTTGCGTCTGGTCGGCCAGGACGCCGGCCGCGGCACGTTCTTCCACCGTCACGCGATCCTGCATGACCAGAAGACCGACAACTACTACCTGCCGCTGCGCCAGCTGGTGCAGAACCCCGAAGACGCCACCGTGATCGATTCGCTGCTCAGCGAAGAAGCGGTGATGGGTTTCGAATACGGCTACTCAACCACCGACCCGAATGCGCTGTGCATCTGGGAAGCGCAGTTCGGCGACTTCGCCAACGGCGCGCAGGTGGTGATCGATCAGTTCATTGCCGCTGGCGAAGCCAAGTGGGGCCGCATTGCGGGCCTGTCGCTGTTCCTGCCGCACGGCTACGAAGGCCAGGGTCCGGAGCACAGCTCCGCGCGCCTTGAGCGTTTCCTGCAGCTGTGCGCGCTGGAGAACATGCTGGTCTGCGTGCCGACCACGCCGGCGCAGTGCTTCCACATGATCCGCCGTCAGATGCGCATGACCACCCGCAAGCCGCTGGTGGTGATGACGCCCAAGTCGTTGCTGCGGCACAAGCTGGCAGTGTCGAGCCTGGAAGAATTGGCCGAGGGCGAGTTCCAGCATCTGATCCCGGATGCCAGGGCCGACGCGGCCAAGGTCAAGCGCGTGGTGCTGTGCTCGGGCAAGGTCTATTACGACCTGCTGGAAGACCAGACCAAGCGCGGCCAGGACGACGTCGCCATTGTGCGCATCGAACAGCTGTATCCGTTCCCGCGTGCGCAGCTGGCTGCCGAGCTCAAGGCCTATGCCAATGCCACCGATGTGGTGTGGTGCCAGGAAGAACCGCAGAACCAGGGTGCGTGGTACCAGATCCGCCACCACCTCAACTTCTGCCTGGCCAGCGGTCAGAGCCTGCATTACGCCGGCCGCGCCCGTTCGCCCTCGCCTGCCGCCGGCCACATGGCCGACCACATCATCGAACAGCAGAAGCTGGTCGCCGATGCGCTACTCAATCCGTTCAACGACCAAGTCGCTGAATAACTCCTCTTCCCCAAAGAACGAAAACCCTAGGACGCTCCCCGAATGGCCACCGAAGTCAAAGTTCCGGTACTGCCCGAATCCGTTTCCGACGCCACCATCGCCAGCTGGCACAAGAAGGCCGGTGAAGCGGTCAAGCGTGACGAGAATCTGGTCGACCTGGAAACCGACAAGGTCGTGTTGGAAGTTCCTTCGCCGGTCGACGGCGTACTGAAGGAAATCAAGTTCGAAGCCGGCAGTACGGTCACCAGCAACCAGATTCTGGCGATCATCGAAGAAGGCGCTGTGGCTGCGGCTGCACCGGCTGAAGAGAAGCAGGCCGCTGCACCCGCGGCTGCTGCCGCTCCGGCAGCCGCTCCGGCACCGGCTGCCGCCGCTGCACCGGCGCCTGCGTCCAAGTCGGCTGCCGATTCACTGCCGCCGGGTGCGCGTTTCTCCGCGATCACCCAGGGCGTGGATCCGTCGCAGGTCGAGGGCACCGGCCGTCGTGGCGCAGTGACCAAGGAAGACATCGTCAACTTCGCCAAGGCCGGCGGCGTGGGCAAGGCCTCTGGTGCGCGTCCGGAAGAGCGCGTGGCGATGACCCGCGTGCGCAAGACGATTGCCAAGCGCCTGATGGAATCCAAGAACTCCACCGCGATGCTGACCACCTTCAACGAGGTCAACCTCGCCAAGGTGTCGGCCGCGCGTAAGGAACTGCAGGACGAGTTCCAGAAGGCACACGGCATCAAGCTCGGTTTCATGAGCTTCTTCGTCAAAGCCGCCGCCAACGCGCTGCAGCGCTTCCCGCTGGTCAATGCGTCGATCGACGGCGACGACATCATCTATCACGGCTACAGCGACATCTCGATCGCCGTGTCGACCGAGAAGGGTCTGGTCACGCCGGTGCTGCGTAACGTCGAGCGCCAGTCGTTCGCGGAAGTGGAACAGGGCATCGCCGATTACGCCGCCAAGGCGCGCGCCGGCAAGCTGGGTCTGGACGATCTGCAGGGCGGCACGTTCACCATCACCAATGGCGGCACCTTCGGCTCGCTGCTGTCCACCCCGATCATCAACCCGCCGCAGAGCGCCATCCTGGGCATGCACGCGATCAAGGAACGCCCGATCGCCGAGAACGGCCAGGTCGTGATCGCCCCGATGATGTATCTGGCGCTGTCCTACGACCACCGCATCATCGATGGCAAGGATTCGGTGCAGTTCCTGGTCGACATCAAGAATCAGCTGGAAAACCCGGGCCGCATGTTGTTCGGTCTGTAAGCCTTGAAGCCCCTCTCCCACCGGGAGAGGGGTTGGGGACGCCAGGCAACTGCGTCCGACTCAGCAATGAAGAACGAGCCGCCGCGAGTCACAGAGGCGAACTATCGGCTGTTCACTAACTCATTTCGCAGTGGCTTGCTTCATGTCGGGAATACCGGGCAGGCGACCACCGCACCCTCATCCGGCGCTACGCGCCACCTTCTCCCGCAGGAGAAGGGCAAGGCAAAGGACTCTAGAAAATGGCTGAAAACTACGACGTCGTCGTCATCGGTGCCGGTCCGGCCGGTTATCACGCCGCCATCCGTGCGGCGCAGTTGGGCATGAAGGTCGCCTGCATCGACGCGGCCCTCGGCAAGGATGGCAAGCCGGCGCTGGGCGGTACCTGCCTGCGCGTGGGCTGCATTCCGTCCAAGGCGCTGCTGGATTCCTCGCGCCAGTTCTGGAACATGGGTCACCTGTTCGGCGACCACGGCATCAGCTTCAACGACGCCAAGATGGACGTGCCCACCATGATCGGCCGCAAGGACAAGATCGTGAAGCAGTTCACCGGCGGCATCGCGATGCTGTTCAAGGCCAACAAGATCACTCCGTACTACGGATTCGGCCAGCTGCAGCCGGGCAACATCGTCAAGGTGACCCAGCACGAAGGCGGCGAGATCGAGCTGAAGGGCACCAACGTGATCCTGGCGGCCGGTTCGGAGTCGATCGAACTGCCGTTCGCTAAGTTCGACGGCGACACCATCGTCGACAACGTCGGCGGCCTTGATTTCACCGCCGTTCCCAAGCGTCTGGCGGTGATCGGCGCCGGTGTGATCGGCCTGGAGCTGGGCAGCGTGTGGAAGCGTCTGGGCGCCGAGGTCACCATCCTCGAAGCGTTGCCGGACTTCCTGGCGCTGGCCGATGCCGAAGTGGCCAAGACCGCGCTGAAGGAATTCAAGAAGCAGGATCTGGACATCAAGCTGGGCGCCAAGGTGAGCAAGACCGAGATCACCGGCAGCGGCGATGCCAGGCAGGTGGTGCTCAGCTACACCGACGCCGCTGGCGAGCAGACCCTGACCGTGGACAAGCTGCTGGTGGCCGTCGGCCGCAAGGCCGCGACCAAGAACCTGCTGGCCGAAGGCACGGGAGTCAAGGTCACCGACCGCGGCCAGATCGAGGTGGACGGACATTGCCACACCGGCGTGGACGGCGTGTGGGCGATCGGCGACTGCGTGCGCGGCCCGATGCTGGCGCACAAGGGCTTTGAGGAAGGCATCGCAGTGGCTGAGCTGATCGCCGGCCTGCCCGGCCACGTCAACTTCGACACCATTCCGTGGGTCATCTATACCGAACCGGAGATTGCCTGGGTCGGCAAGACCGAGCAGCAGTTGAAGGCCGAAGGCGTCGCCTATAAGGCCGGCAGCTTCCCGTTCGCGGCAATCGGCCGTGCGGTGGCCATGGGCGAGCCGGCTGGCTTCGTCAAGGTGATCGCCGATGCCGAAACCGACCGCGTGTTGGGCATGCATTTGGTCGGCGTGGGCGTCTCCGAGTTGGTGCACGAAGGCGTGCTGACGATGGAGTTCAACGGCTCCGCCGACGACCTGGCGCGTATCTGCCACGCGCATCCGACGCTTTCCGAAGCGATCCACGACGCCGCGATGGCAGTGAGCAAGCGCGCTATTCATAAGGCGAACTAAGGCCGGGATTAGGGATTAGGGATTCGCAAGAGCGGTCGTCCCCTTCCCGCATCTTTCCGGCAATGGCATGGCGCCGGGCGAAAGCCCGGCGTTGTGTTTTTCAGGCCCAGTCAAAACAATCGTGCAACGTGTATTCGACTGATTTCAGATGACATCGACGCGCCGCGCTCCGCTTTTAAGAATCCCCAATCCCAACTCCCAAATCCCATGAAAAGCATCTGCGTCTATTGCGGCTCCAACGCCGGCAACAAACCGGTCTATGCCGAACGCGCCACCGCGTTGGGCACGCGCATCGCCGCGCAAGGCCTGCGACTGATCTACGGCGGTGGCAATGTTGGTCTGATGGGCACGGTGGCCAACGCCGTCCTCGCTGCCGGCGGCCAGGTCACCGGCGTGATTCCCAAGCAGCTGGCGGACTGGGAAGTGGCCCACCGCGGCCTGACCGAACTGGAGATCGTCGGCTCGATGCATGAGCGCAAGATGCGCATGTTCGAGTTGTCCGATGCGTTCGTCGCCCTGCCCGGCGGCTTCGGCACCATGGAAGAGATCTTCGAAATGCTGACCTGGCGCCAGCTCGGCATCGGCAACAAGCCGTGCGCGTTCCTGGATATCGATAGCTTCTACGCACCGTTGATCGGCATGATCGATCGCATGGTCGAAGAGCGTTTCCTGCATCCGGACCAGCGTGCCGACCTGTGGTATGGCGCCGATATCGAGCAGATGCTGGAATGGATGCAGCACTACACCCCGGCGCAGGCGTCGAAGTGGATTGACGAGAAGCGCCGCTCCACCCTGGTGTAACCGAAGGTAGCCAAAACACACGTCGTCTCACTGCAAGTCTGCGGGGTTACCAAGGCGCGACTCACTAGGTTGCCCAGCACACGATGCCAGCCGCCGCCGCGGTGCCGGCAAGCGCGATGCCGCTGTGGACGCGTCGGCCAACATCACTCCGACACTGCTGAGGTAGTGCTGCACGACGGGGCACCTGGCACTGTTTTGCCAGCTTGCAACGGCAGTCACGATGGCCGCAGCAACCCGCAACAGCGCCTCGCATAGAATGGCGGCGATGCTCGATACCCTCGCCGCTGACGCGCACCACAGCCTGGACATCAAGCACAGTCGCTTTCTGGCCCACGCTGCCGCACTGGACACTCCCGCGCATGCGCTGGAGATCGTGCAGCGCGTGTCCGTGCCGGATGCCACCCACAACTGCTGGGCCTATCGGTTCGGGCAGGACTATCGCTCCAGCGACGACGGCGAGCCGAGTGGCACCGCCGGCCGGCCGATCCTGGCCGCCATCGACGGCCAGGGCTTCGACCGGATAGTGGTCGTGGTCACGCGCTGGTATGGCGGCATCAAACTCGGCGCTGGCGGGCTGGTACGCGCCTATGGCGGCACGGCGGCCGAGTGCTTGCGGCTGGCGACGCGGCAACCGCTGATCGCGTTGTCGCTGGTGCAGGTGCAGTGCCGGTTCGACGATCTGGGCCTGGTGCACGCAGCGCTGGCGGCCTTCCATGCCGACAAACTGGATGAACATTTCGACGCCAACGGTGCAGCGTTGCGCGTGCAACTGCCTGCGGATCAGCTCGCCGGCTTGAAAACCCGCCTGTGCGACGCCACTCGCAATCGTGTCAATCTCTCAACTCCGGAAGCCGCATGACCCAGCCAGCCGCTGCACGTCCCAACCCGTTGCGGAAGCTGGGCAGCCTGCGCACCCTGTGGCCCTTCATCCAACGCCAGCGTGGCCTGTTCGTTGCCTGGATGGTCGCGCTGACGATTTCCGCTGCCGCCACACTGAGCCTGCCGGCAGCGGTCAAGCGCATGATCGATCAAGGCTTCTCCGGCGACGCGCAGATCAACCAGGCGTTCGCGCTGTTGTTCGCAGTCTCGGTGGTGCTGGCGGTGGCGACCGCTGCCCGCTTCTATTTCGTCGCACTGCTGGGCGAAAAAGTGGTCGCCGACCTACGTGGCCGGCTGTACGCACACCTGATTGGCCTGGACGCCGGATTTCATGACCGCAGCCGCAGTGGCGAACTGGTGTCGCGCTTGTCGGCCGACAGCGAATTGCTGCGCGGGCTGATCGGCAGCACCATGTCGGTGGCCTTGCGTAGCTTAGCCACGGTGATCGGAAGCGTGGTGATGTTGTTCGTCACCAGCCCACGCCTGGCCGGCTTCACCTTGATCGGCATCCCGCTGGCGGTGCTGCCGATCGTGCTGGGCGCACGCCGCCTGCAGAAGATTTCGCGTGCAAGCCAGGACCGTGTGGCCGACGCCAATACGCTGGCGGCCGAAACCCTGGGCGCAGTACGCACCGTGCAGGCGCATGCGCGCGAGCGTTACGAAAGCCAACGTTTCAGTACGGCACTGCTGACCGCCATCGACACCGCAAAGCTGCGCATCCGCACCCAGGCCACCGTGACCGCAGTGGCGATCGTGCTGATCTTCGGGGCGATCGTTGGGGTGTTGTGGTTGGGCGCGCATGATGTGGTGTCTGGCCGCATGACGCCCGGCACGCTGGGCCAGTTCGTGTTGTACGCAATGATCGGCGGCGGTTCGGTCGGCGCGCTGGCCGAGGTCTGGAACGAGTTGCAGCGTGCCGCCGGCGGCATGGGCCGCGTAGGTGAATTGCTCGACGAACAACCGGCCATCGTGGCGCCGGCCACGCCGCAGCCCTTGCCGCGGCCGCTGCGCGGCGCGATCCATTTCGATCAGGTGGTGTTTCATTACCCACAGCGTCCGGACGCGCCGGCGCTGGATGGCTTCGATCTGCATGTCAGCCCTGGCGAAACCGTGGCGCTGGTCGGTCCTTCCGGGGCAGGCAAGAGCACGGTGCTGGCGATGCTGCTGCGTTTCCACGACCCGGTCAGCGGCAAGGTGCGCATCGACGACATCGACCTGCGCGACACCGACCCGGTACTGCTGCGCGAACGCATCGCGCTGGTGCCGCAGCAACCCACGCTCTTTGCCGCCAGTGCCGCCGACAACATCCGCTACGGGCGGCTGCAAGCCAGCGATGCCGAAGTGGAAGCGTCCGCCGCCGCGGCCGAAGCCGATGCCTTCATCCGCGCCCTGCCCCAGGGTTACGCCAGCGAACTGGGCGAACGCGGCACGCGCCTGTCCGGCGGCCAGCAGCAACGCGTGGCGATTGCGCGTGCGCTGCTCAAGGACGCGCCGATCCTGCTGCTGGATGAAGCCACCAGCGCGCTCGATGCCCAAAGCGAACGGTCCGTGCAACAGGCACTGGACCGGCTGATGGAAGGCCGCACCACGCTGGTCATCGCGCACCGCCTGGCCACCGTGCTCAAGGCCGACCGCATCGTAGTAATGGATGCCGGCCGCATCGTCGCACAGGGCACGCATGCGCAATTGATTGCCGAAGGCGGCCTGTACGCGGAGCTGGCGCGGCTGCAGTTCATCGATCAATAAGAGTTGCCTGACGCTGCGCTACCAGCGCTTGGCACTTGGAGCAGCGAACAAAACGACGGCGCTCATCGCCACGCGGGCGCGGCCGGTGTTCGGCATCGGCCCGCGTCACTCGTACACTGCAATTCCAACGCGCAGTCCACAGCCACCGGACGACCGCTCGCTCCACGTGTTAGCCACACTTCGCCCATCTTGCCTCACCGGCCACGCCGGCCGTGCGCTCCCACGCAATCCGATGTGACCCATGCCCCGGCCTAAAACCACGCTTCGCCAGCTGAGCTATTTCGTCGCACTGGCCGACACCGGCAGCTTCACCCGCGCGGCCGAGCAGATGGGCGTCTCGCAACCCTCGTTGTCGCAGCAGATCCGCGCATTGGAAGCCATCATCGGAGCGCCGCTGTTCGAGCGCGGCGCGCAGGCGCTCCTGACCCCGCTGGGTCGCGATCTGCTCGACCGCGCACGCAGCATCCTGCTCGGCGTCACCGATCTGGAAGAGGTGCGCGCCACCGCCGCCGACACCTTGGTCGGCACCATCCGGCTCGGGGTGTCGCCCACGCTGGGCGCCTATCTGATGCCGAGCCTGGTGGCACGTTTGCATCGCGAACATCCGGCCCTGCGCGTGCATGTGCGCGAGGGGCTGCCGACTGCGCTTGCCGCCGGCCTGAGCAGCGGCGTACACGATCTGGTCCTGGCGCAACTGCCGGTGGCCGGCCGCGGCCTGCATAGCGAGCGGCTGTTCCGCGAACTGCTGCATGTGACCATGGCCGCCGACCATCCGCTGCGCACCAAGACCTGCATCACCCCGGCCGATCTGCGCGGCGCCAACCTGCTGACCTTGATGCCGGAATACCGATTGGCAGAACAGGTCGCCGCAATCGCCATGGATGTCGGCGCGAATGTCTTGCGCGATTACGAAGGCACCAGCCTGGATGCGATCCGCCAGATGGCCGGCATGGGCATGGGCCTTGCTTTGCTCCCAGACCTATATGTCCGCCAGGAAATCCGCGAAGGCGATGATGTGGTGGTTCGACCAGTCAAAGGCGGACGCTACTATAGAGAGATTGGTCTGCTCTGGCGGCAGGGCGCCGGTCGTGCGCCAGCCTTCGGTTTGATCGCCAATCTGCTACGTGCGGTGGCGGCATAGGAAAATCCTATGCGGTACATAAGCGCTGCGGCCTTGTTGGAAGGCTGACAACTCGTCAATGTTTTACTGAACTCATCAACGGATAGCCAATGGCGGCCAAGCGGATCGGATGGCAGGAAGCAGCAAGCTGGCTGGCGGAAGTCGTCGGCCCGGATATGCCGTACGTACGCTTGACCTTGGTGTATGGCATTGCGATCAGCCTGCTGTCGCTGGCCACACCCATCTCGGTGCAGTTGCTGATCAATAGCGTCGCCAACACCGCATTGCCCACGCCGTTGTGGACCTTGTCCAGCCTGTTGCTCGGCCTGCTGTTGCTGGTGGCGGCGCTGAGCGCGATGCGGGTGTGGGTGATGGCGCTATTCGAACGCCGCCTGTTTGCACGGGTGGTCGCCGAGATCACCGTGCGCGCAGTGCATGCGCAGAACCCATTCTTCGCCGACCAGAACCGTGGCGACGTGTTCAACCGCTATTTCGACCTGGTGATCGTCCAGAAAGCGGTCCCCAGCCTGGCGGTTGGCGCCTTCACCATCGTGCTGCAGTCGGCGGTCGGCCTGATCGTCACCAGCTTCTATCACCCGTTTTTCCTTGGGTTCAACGCGCTGTTGTTGCTGGCCATCTTCTCGATCTGGATGATCTGGTCGCGTGGCTCGATCCGCACCGCGGTGGACCTGAGTCACGCCAAGCACAACGCCGCGCACTGGCTGGAAAGCGTCGGCGGCTCCAACGGCTTCTATAAATCCAGCCGGCATCTCAACTTCGCGATGGATCGCTCGGAAGCGGTGACCGCGGAGTACGTCGACCGGCATCGGCGCCATTTCCGCTACACCTTCACCCAGACGCTGGCGTTCCTGCTCACCTATGCGGTGGCCAGCGCGGCCCTGCTGGCGCTGGGCGGCAGCCTGATCCTGCGCGGCGAGTTGTCGATCGGCCAGCTGGTGGCGGCCGAACTGATCTTAAGCGCGGTGTTTTACGGCATCGCGCAGCTGGGCAGCTATCTGGACGTGTTCTACGACCTGGTCGCCAGCGCAGAGGAATTGTCGCTGCTGTATGCCATTCCTCAAGAGCGCCCGGTGGCCGTCGCCGGCGAAGCGCCGCGCAACAGCGCCGTGCGCCTGGATGGTGTGGTAATCGACGGCGCGCGTTTCGATTTCGCGTTGGAAGCTGGCGAGCAGTTGGTCACGCTGGCCGACGGCGGCGCCGACCGCTTGCTGGCCATGGTGCTCAAGCGCCACGTGGTTCCTGACCGCGGGCTGTTCATGGTGGGAGGCGCCGACCTGGCCACCTTCGACATGTACCTGCTGCGTTCGGAAGTCACCGTGCTGGACCGGCCGACCATCGTGGAGGTCACCATTCGCGAATATCTGGCGATGGCCTCGGCCGATGTGACCTCCGAAGCGATGCTGGAAGCGATCGATACGGTGGGCTTGCGTGCGCGCATCGCCACGTTGCCGCAAGGCCTGGATACCCGGCTTGCCGCGTCCGGCTTCCCGCTGTGGATTGGCGATGTGATGGCGCTGAAGCTGGCCAATGCGCTGCTGGTGCGCCCACGCGTGCTGATGTTGTCGCAGTTGTACGACCTGCTTCCGGCAGAACGTTTGGCCCGCATCCTGCGGCGCTTGAAGGACGCAGGAACCACGGTGTTGCTGTGCACCGGCCGGCCGGAGGACATCACCCTGGACGGCTGGTTCCGCCTGGAACCGGAGCATCAGCAACGCTATGCCACGCGTGCTGAATTGATCGCGTCCACACAGGAGGCTTCGCATGCCGCACGCCCCTGATCGGTTGGCGCATTTCCCCACCCTGGCGTCGATGCGGCCGCCCAGCATCGCCAAGGCGTTGGCATGGATGCTGTTGATCGGCGTTGCCATCGTCGGCGCGATCCTGGCGTTTGCGCCCTGGGTGCAGACCGCCAGCGGCAAGGGCCAGGTGGTCTCGCTGGATCCGGGCGACCGCCAGCAACAGGTCACCGCCTTCGTGCCGGGCCGCGTCGAACGCTGGTATGTGCACGATGGCCAGCATGTGGCGAAAGGCGACCCGATCGCGCGTGTCGGCGATCTGGACCCGGACCTGCTCACCCGCCTGGCCAGCGAACGCGCGCAGGCGCAGGCAGAAATCGCCGCCATCCAGCAGTCACGCGCAGTCGCGAGCATCGATATGGCACGCAGCAAGCAGTTGCTCGCCGAAGGCCTGGCCGGCCGCCGCGACTTCGAGCTGACCCAGATCAAGGTGGCCGAAGCCGATGCCAAGCTGGCCGAATCGCGCGCCAAGCTGACCCGCATCGATATCCAGTTGAATCGTCAGTCTGCACAGCTGGTGCGCGCACCGCGCGACGGCCGCGTGCAGCAGCTCAACGCCGCCAGCGGCAGCGCCATGGTCTCGCCGGGCACGGTGCTGGCGGTGATCGCACCGGAACGGGTGGAACGCGCGGTCGAGCTCTACATCGACGGCCGCGACGTGCCACTGATCCGTCCCGGCCGCCCGGTGCGGCTGGAGTTCGAAGGCTGGCCGGCGATTCAGTTCAGTGGCTGGCCGTCGGTGGCGCACGGCATGTTCGATGGCCGCGTGCGCGCGATCGACCCCAACGCTGCGCCCGATGGTCTGTTCCGCATCCTGGTCGAACCGATGCCGGGCAAGCCGGCGTGGCCCGCGCAGGAATTCGCCCGCCAGGGCGGCAAGGTGCGCGGCTGGGTGCAGGGCGAAACTGTCAAGGTCGGCTACGAACTGTGGCGCCAGCTCAACAACTTCCCGCTGGAATTCGGCCGGCGCCCGGCTGCGACCACGCAGGAAGACGGTAAGGCCAAACCGGCCGCGCCCAAGGCCGAAGACGAAGCGACGGGCAAGAAATGATCGGCCGTCTTGTTGTCCTGCTGATCGCACTCTGCCCCGGTGCGGCATTCGCCCAGGCCGATGCGCTGACGCTGGACGAAGTGCTGCAGTCGTCGGCCCGCTCTGCACCGCAGATCATCGAATCGCTGGCAAAGGTGCGCCAGGCCGAGGGCAAAGGCATCTCGGCCGACGGCTCCTTCGACACTGTGTTCGACATCGAAGGCCGCTCGCGCGAGGCCGGCTATTACGACGGCAGCACGATCGAAACCGGCGCCAAGCGGCCGTTCGAAGAAAACGGCGGCTATTACTACGGCGGCTACCGCTCCTCGCGCGGCTCCTTTCCCGTCTACGAAGACAAGTCCTATACCGACCGCGGCGGCGAAGTGAAGGTCGGCGCGCTGTATGCGCTGTTGCGCGACCGCGTGATCGACGAACGCCGCACCAAGCGCAGCATTGCCAGCACCGATATCGATGTGGCCAAGTACGAAGCGGAAATGGTGGCCATCGGCGTGCAACGGCGCGCGGTGGATGCCTACCAGAACTGGGTCGCCGCCGGGCTGAAGTTGCGCGCCTACAACGACCTGCTGCAACTGGCCGAGCAACGCCGCAATGCGATTTCGCGGCAGGTCACGCTCGGTGCGCGGCCGACCATTTTGCTCACCGAAAACGACCAGAATCTGGTGCGTCGGCGTGCGTTGGTGGTGCGCTCGGAACAGGATTTCGCCAGCGCCGCCAACGCGTTGTCGCTGTATCTGCGCGATGACGCCGGCATGCCGCTGATCGTCTCCGCCGAGCGCCTGCCGGCCGACACCTCGGCGCTGGAAGGATTAGCCGGCGCCAGCAAGATCACCGCACCGGTGGAGCGCCCGGATTACCGCGCCGTGCTCACCCGCATCGACCAGGCCACCGCACGTTTGATGCTGGCGCAGAACGATCTGAAACCGCGCCTGGATGTGAGCGTGGAAGTCAGCAAGGACCTCGGCCCACCCGGCGTTGGCGGCCCGAATCGCTCGCTGACCGATGCCGTCATCGGCTTCCGTTTCAGCGTGCCGCTGGAAAACCGCGCCGCCAAGGGCCGCGTGGCCGAGGCGCGTGCCGAGATCGAAGCGCTGGATCAGCGCAGCCGTTTTCTGCGCGACCAGATTTCGATCGAGGTCGAATCGATCGTCATCTCGCTCAACGCCGCCGAACGGCTGGCCACGATCGCCGATGAGGAACGCGGCCTGGCAGATCGCCTGGCCGCAGCCGAGCGGCGGCGCTTCGAGCTGGGATCGGGTGACTTTTTCCTGGTCAACCAGCGCGAGGAAACCGCCAACGACGCGCGCGTGCGCCTGATCGATGCACAAGCACGCATCGCCTCCGCGCGTGCAGAACTGGCCGCAGCCACAGCCGACCGGAATGCGTTGCAGCTGAGTCGTTGAATGCTTGGCTGCGCGTCGTGCGTACGCGACGATGCAGTCAATGGGCGATGCTTGCGCAGTGGTGCCTTTGCGATTTCTCGGCTGGGCATCTGTTGAGGCCATACAAAGCGTTGCATCCGCCCCGTCTCAAGCCACACAGTCGGTTGATTACTGCCCGCAATGACCTCGCTTCAAAACGTTCACCACCCAATCGAGCCTGCGCAATGCAGGTAACTGCTCGATTGCTGCTACGCGCGCCGCCGATCTGACCCACTCAAGCGTCACGGCGTGACGATGTAACGAGTGGCTTGGTGGCTCTGCTGACGAGCTCAACTTGCACGCGTTCGTACCTCACCACATAACGACGTCTGGGTAACAAGTACGTGCGCATGCTCGCCCTACCGGCTTGGCGCCGGTGGCGTGCGGGTCCGAGCGATCTGCACTGCAACCTTAGGAACTTTCGGAGGTGCGTATGTCTTTCCGGCAATTTCCCGCAATCGGTGCAGATGGCGAGTCTTACGTCATCGTCGAATTCCGCGACGAACAGCAACCACGCGCAAATGCGCGATCGGCACCGCGTTACGAGCTCCCTGACGGACGACATCTGCAACGGCAGGGGCAGCGCTTTGTCACCGATGGCGGCGAGCTGCGCCTTTCTACGTTCTAAAGCGGCAGTTAACGGTAGCGAGCAGTTGTCTGTTGGGCCTGGACGGCGCGCGTGGGGACCGGTGTACAAGAGCGTCGCCGATTCCGAGCACCAGCCGCGCCCGACTGACAACTGCGCAGCAGATGCGTTGCGTGCTCTACACGGCACTGGTCAATTTTTCACCACTGAATGCGCAACCCTTGCGCGGCAGGGGCTGTGCGCATTTATCCACATGCTTGTGCAAGCTTCATCCACACCCTGTGTGGATGAAATCGATGGCGGCAGAAAGCCGTCCTCGTATCGCTGCATCGCAATCAGGAATCGGATCGCTCCAGTACACGGCCAATCCCACTGCGATCAATCTCGCTCGCCGCTTGCGCTAATGCCGCGCGATCACTTTCAGCCTCAAAGCCAATACGGAAATGCAGCTCGCCCATCGGCGTGCGCGATGAATGGATCGACGACAGGTTCACGCCGTGTCGCTCGAACACATGCAGCAAGGCGCGCAGCGAACCGGGCTGGTCTTCGGGTAGATACACGCTCAAGGTGAGCGGTTCGGTGAGATCGGCCAGCAGGTAGCCCACGCGCTCATAGGTGTAATTGCCTGCCGCAAGTGCGTCCTGCTGCAACGCTTGCGCGTTGTCGTGCAGGAATTGGCTGCGGAACTGCGCACGCGCCGCATCGTCGCCCTGCGCCACCAAGGCACGCAGCTGCTGCAATTGCAGCAGCAGCCGGTCGAGCATCTCGCCAACATATGGGTTACCGAACTGGATGTCTTCGTAGATCGATGGGTTGAGCGAGAGAATGCGCGCGATCACCGCGGTATCCAGTTCGAACGATGCCGAGCGATACGGCATCAGCGCGCGCAACTCGCCCAGCAGTGGCGCGTAGTCGCGCAAGGTGCCGGCCTGCGCCAGATGGGTGGCGTGCACCATCGCCTGCACCAGCGCCATCACGCGGTCGTGGTGCTCGGGGGTGGCGTACACGCATTCGGCCTGCAGCGCGCCGCACAAGCGCTGCACCCATGCCGACCAGTGCTGCAACCGCGCCGCGCAGACCACCATGACGCGCCCTTTCAAGGTCGGCGATTTGGGTGGAGCGGTCATTGGGTGCAGGCCGACGACTTCCGCCTGCGAGGTCAACATCGCAGCGACCGGCGCCTGCTTGATCGAGGTGACATCCAGCCACAACTGCGAGGCAGCGCGCGCGCCGGCAAGTTCCACATAGCGCTCGATCAATGCAGTGGTGTGCCGGATCGGCGCGGAAAAAATCAGCACGTCCGCGCGTTGCGCGAGCGTGGCCTCGTCCATGCTGCCGCTGTCGGCCGGGTCGAACCCGATCACCTCCAGCTGCATGCGCGCGCGCACGAACTGTGCCAGCCAGCGCCCGTACGCGCCGGCGATGCCGACGATGCCGACCACCGGCTGCGCGATCATGCCAATCGCTCGACGGCGAATCGCGGCGCAGCGGCAAGTGCTGCCGGCGCAGCAGCCATGACGTCGAACTCTTCGTAACCCGCCGCCAGTGTGGCTTCCAGCGCGCTATGCACGCCGCTGAGTGCGTGCCCCACCGCCTGCTCGAATGGCACATTGCGCAATAGCAGGCCGATCAGCAGCGCCATCAGCACATCGCCGGTGCCGGCAACATCCACCGGCAGATGCGGGCTGGCCCAGCGATACACCGCCGCGTCGCTGACCGCCAAGGTCACCAGCTCACCCGCGGCACCGGCCACGCTATGCGCAAGCACCCACTGCGGCCCACGCGCCAGCAACGCGCGCGCAGCAACGATGGCATCGTCCTGTTGCAGGCTCGGCAAGCCGGTCAACCGACCCAACTCAAACGCATTCGGTGTGACCAGCCAGGCATGCGGCAGCAAGCGCTCGGCGAACACGCGTTCCAGCCCGGGTTCCACATACGGGCCAGTGTGCGTATCGCCGATCACCGGATCCAGGCAATAGCGCAGCTGCGGCGCCTGCGGCAAGGTTTGCTCCAGCCAATCGGCGAATGTTTCGCCGTTGGCCAGGCTGCCGAAATAACCGGACACCAGCATGCGCGCACGCTGCGGCAGCCCGCGCTCGGTAGCGCCCAATAACAGATCCGCCAGCCAGTCGGCCGGCAGAATGCGCCCGCGCAGGGTTGCGTAAAACGGCGCGTTGCTCAGAAGCGTGGTCGGCACCTCCGCTACACGCACAGCCCCAGCGCGCGCAGCGGCGGCACCGCAGCGCTATTACCGGCATGGCCATAGACCAACTGCGATTGCACGGAGATCACATCGATCGGCGAAGGACCATCCGGACGCTGGCGGCGACCATGGACGAGGTGGTTGTCGGTTGCATCGCTCATAAAGGCGGCCGTGCTGGAAAGAGAAGGCAACGATTATCCGCGCAACCCTGCAAGTGTGCTGTGGATGCACGCTGCAATCGGCACCTAGCGTTTTGGAAATGGTGCACGGGCGATCTCACCATATCGAAACCAGATGCCGACGCCAACCGGCGCAGCGGTGCGCAATACCGCAGATATTCCCAACGAAACCGCTAAAAGTATGCCCGATTATGATGCACTTCGCTGGCCCGGCTTGCATCATTCAAGGCACAGCTTCGCTAGCGTTGCAGGCGACAGTGTTCTCGGCCAGGAAAAGCCGCGGGTGCGTCAAACGGGCATGTGTCACGCGAGCAACCCCGGCTGCTTCCGTCGCTTCACGCACACACGTTTGCATGCGCGTGATGTCTTGCAGCCAGCAAAAAAAATGGCCCGGCGTGCAGTCTGCTGCACGCCGGGCCATCGGTGCATCAGAAGGCTAAATCAGGACGTCATCCGATCCCAAAAACCCTTGACGCCGTCGATGAATGTAGCCGACTTGGGTGAGTGCTTACGTGCATCCTCACCGGTGAACGTCGCCTCGAACTGTTGCAGCAGTTCGCGCTGATCGGCCGTGAGATTGACCGGGGTTTCCACCACCACGCGGCAATACAGATCGCCTTCGCTGCGGCTACGCACCGAACGCACACCCTTGCCACGCAGGCGGAACAGCTTGCCGGTCTGGGTCTCGGCCGGGATGCGGATTTCCGCCTCGCCGCCCAGCGTTGCCACGCGCACGGTGTCCCCCAGTGCCGCCTGCGAAATACGGATCGGCACTTCGCAGTGCAGATCGTCGCCGTCGCGCTGGAAGATCGCATGCTCGCGCACGCGCACTTCCACATACAGATCGCCCGGCGGTGTACCGGCCGGGCCGGCCTCGCCTTCGCCTGCCAGACGAATCCGGTCGCCGGTGTCCACACCGGCCGGCACCTTGATCGACAGCACCTTGTCTTCTTCCACGCGACCGGCGCCGTGACAGACCTTGCACGGGTTCTGGATCAGCGTGCCGCGTCCATCGCAATGCGGGCAGCTCTGCTGCATGGCGAAGATGCCGCGCTGGATACGCACCTGGCCGCGTCCATGGCAGGTGCCGCAGGTTTCGATCTTGCCGTCTTCCGAACCGCTGCCATGGCAGGGTACGCATTCGATCAAGGTCGGAATCTCGATCCGTCGCTCGATGCCGGCGACGGCTTCTTCCAGATCCAGTTCCAGCACGTAACCGACGTCGGCGCCACGTCGCGCAGCGCGCGGACCGGCGGCGCCACCGCCGAAAATATTGCCGAAGATATCGCCAAAGATATCTCCCATGTCCGGGCCACCCGGCCCACCTCCACCACCGCCCATGCCGTGCTCGAAGGCCGCATGGCCGTGCGCGTCGTAGGCACGCCGCTTATTGCCATCGGACAGCACTTCGTAGGCTTCCTTGCATTCCTTGAACGCCGCTTCGGCAGCAGCATCGCCAGGATTGCGGTCCGGGTGGTGCTTCATCGCACAGCGCCGGTACGCCTTCTTCAGCTCCTCGTCGCTGGCGCCACGGGCAACGCCCAGCACTTCGTAGTAATCGCGTTTGCTCATAAGCGGGGATTTGGAATTCGTGATTTGAGATTCGTTGAAACGCAAAAGCGGACAGCATGTGCTGGTCCGCCTTGGCGACGCGACGCGTAAAGGATATCGGGATGGGGATCGGCAAGCTTTAGCGCTTGCCAATCCCCACTCCCCGACTCCCAAACCACGACTTACTTCTTGTCGTCCTTGACTTCAGTGAACTCGGCGTCCACCACGTCATCGGCGGCCTTGGAGGCCTGTGCGTTGCCGCTGGCGGCATCGGCGTTGCCGCCCTGCTCTGCTGCCGCAGCTGCTGCATACAGCGACTGGCCGGCTTCTTCCAGGGTCTTGCTGCGGGCTTCGATCTGCGCCTTGTCGTCGCTCTTCATGGCGGTTTCCAGATCCGACAATGCCGCTTCCACCTTGCCGATCACATCGCCACCGACCTTGCTGCCATGCTCGGTGATCGCGGTGCGGGTGGCGTGGATCAAGCCATCGGCCTGATTGCGGGCCTGCACCAGTTCCTGGAACTTCTTGTCTTCTTCGCGGTTGGCTTCCGCATCGGCGACCATGCGCTGGATCTCTTCATCCGACAGACCCGAACCGGCCTTGATCTCGACCTTCTGTTCCTTGTTGGTCTTCTTGTCCTTGGCCGACACGTGCAGGATGCCGTTGGCGTCGATGTCGAAAGACACTTCCACCTGCGGCATGCCGCGCGGCGCCGGCTCGATGCCGGACAGGTCGAACTTGGCCAGCGACTTGTTGAAGCGGGCCTGCTCGCGCTCACCCTGCAACACGTGCACGGTCACGGCCGACTGGTTGTCTTCGGCGGTGGAGAAGGTCTGCGACGCCTTGGTCGGGATGGTGGTGTTCTTTTCGATGATCTTGGTGAACACGCCGCCCATGGTTTCGATACCCAGCGACAGCGGGGTCACGTCCAGCAGCAACACGTCCTTGACGTCGCCGGCCAGCACGCCGCCCTGGATCGCAGCGCCTACGGCCACGGCTTCGTCCGGGTTGACGTCCTTGCGCGGTTCCTTGCCGAAGAAATCGGCAACTGCCTGCTGCACCTTCGGCATGCGGGTCTGACCGCCGACCAGGATCACTTCATTGATGTCGCTGGCGCGCAGGCCGGCGTCGTTCAACGCGGTGCGGCACGGCTCGATCGACTTCTTGACCAGGTCTTCCACCAGCGCTTCGAGCTTGGCACGGGTCAGCTTGATGTTGAGGTGCTTCGGGCCTGATGCATCGGCGGTGACGTACGGCAGGTTCACTTCGGTCTGCTGGCTGGTCGACAGCTCGATCTTGGCGCGCTCTGCGGCGTCCTTCAGGCGCTGCAGTGCCAACGGATCCTTACGCAGATCGATGCCCTGATCCTTGTTGAATTCGTCGACCAGGTACTCGATGACGCGGTTGTCGAAGTCTTCGCCGCCCAGGAAGGTGTCGCCGTTGGTGGCCAGCACTTCGAACTGCTTCTCGCCATCGACTTCAGCGATTTCGATGATCGACACGTCGAAGGTGCCGCCGCCCAGGTCGTACACGACAATCTTGCGGTCGCCGCCTTTCTTGTCCAGGCCATAGGCTAGGGCAGCCGCGGTCGGCTCGTTGATGATGCGCTTGACGTCCAGACCGGCGATGCGGCCGGCGTCCTTGGTGGCCTGGCGCTGGCTGTCGTTGAAGTACGCCGGCACCGTGATCACGGCCTCGGTGACCTTCTCGCCCAGGAAATCCTCGGCGGTCTTCTTCATCTTTTCCAGCACGCGCGCAGAGATTTCCTGCGGCGCCATACGCTTGCCGTCGCTGGTCTGCACCCAGGCATCGCCGTTGTCGTGGGCGAGAATGCCGTACGGCACGTGCGAGATGTCCTTCTGCACTTCGGCGTCGGTGAACTTGCGGCCGATCAGGCGCTTCACCGCGTAGAAGGTGTTCTTCGGGTTGGTCACCGCCTGGCGCTTGGCCGAGGCGCCGACCAACACTTCGCCGTCCTTGGTGTAGGCGACGATCGAAGGCGTGGTGCGATCGCCCTCGGAGTTTTCGATGACGCGGGCCTTGCCGCCGTCCATGATCGACACGCACGAGTTCGTGGTGCCGAGGTCAATACCAATGATCTTGCCCATGGATATGCTCCTGATGATTCTTCAGCTGTGTCCGGCGACGCCGGGTCTGGCTGAGATGTGGGGGTGGTGCGCAGGTGTTCAAGCCACCGGCGCACATCTGTGTTTCATGCCTGCGCCTGGCAGTTCAGCCGGCACTTCGGTTCAGTCGTGCTTGGCCACGACCACCAGGGCCGGGCGCAGCAGACGCTCGTTGAGCAGGTAGCCCTTCTGGAACACCTGCACCACGTGGCCCGGCGCGATGCCCTCGGCCTCGCCCTGGCTGATCGCCTGGTGCTGGTCCGGGTTGAACGGCTGGCCGACGGGATCGAGCAGGGTCAGGCCGTTGTCGGCGGCGACCTTGAGCAATTGCTTGTAGGTCATGTCCAGGCCATCGCGCAGCGGGCTGGGCTCGGTACCGGCTGCGGTCAGGCCGGCGTCCAGGCTGTCGAACACCGGCAGCAGTTCGCCCAGCAGCTTCTCGTTGGCGAACTTGCGCGCGTTCTCGACATCGCGCGCGATGCGCTTGCGCTGGTTTTCCAGGTCGGCGCGCTCGCGCAGGGCATCGGCCTTGACCAGCGCGATCTCGCTGCGCAGCGATTCGATCTCGGCCTTGAGCGGATCGGTCTCGGGCGGGTTCTGGGACAGGTCTTCGGAGTCGAATTCGGGGTGGTCTTGGTTCATGTGCAGTTCCCGGGCAAGCGGAACGCCCGCCCCAACGTCACCCCGTATATGGGCGCTCGCGCGCGTTTCAAGCAAACACGATCGCGCCGATCGATGCCGGTTATCGCGTGCCGGGCGACTCCATGGCCGCGCCCAGCACGTCGGCGGCGGTCTGCACCAGCGGAATCAGCCGGTCGTAGGCCATGCGTTTGGGCCCGATGACCCCCAGCACGCCCAGCACTTGGCCGTTGGCGGCGTAGGGCGCGGTGACCAATGAGACGCCTTCCAGCGAAACCACGCCGGTTTCCTCGCCGATGAAGATACGCACGCCCGGCGCCTGGATGGTGCGTTCGAGCAGCTGCAGGATCTCGCGCTTGCTGGCGAAGGCCTCGAACAGTTCGCGCAGGCGGTCCAGATCCGACAGGTCCTGCACGCCCATCAGCCGGGTCTGCCCGGCCATCACCATATCGTCGGCATCGGCCGGCACCAGCGCCTCGCTGGCCAGGTCAACGCTATGCGCCAACAGCTGTTCCATTTCGTTCTTGGCCATGCGCAGCTCGCGCAGCAGGCAGGCGCGGATGTCCGCCAGCGCGCGCCCGGCGAACTGCGCATTGAGATAATTGGCCACCCGTTCCAGCTCGGCAGGCTCGTAGGCGCGACGTGGCTCGATCACCCGGTTCTGCACCTCGTTGTCGGCAAACACCAGGATCGCCAGCACCCGGCGTGCGTCCAGCGCCACGAAATCGATATGCCGGAACGCGAACTGCTCGCGCCGCGGCGCACTGACCACTCCGACGAAGTGGCTCATCGCCGACAGCATCTGCGAGGCGCTGCCCAGCAGCGACTGGGTGCCGTTGCCGCTGGCCAGTTCCGCGCGCAGGCGGCGCACTTCTTCTTCGCCGGGCGGCTGCATCTGCACCAGGCTGTCGACGAATACACGGTAGCCATGCGCAGTAGGCACGCGCCCGGCCGAGGTATGCGGGGAGCTGAGCAGGCCCACGTCTTCCAGATCGGCCAGAATATTGCGGATGGTGGCCGGACTGACATCCAGCCCCGCATGCTGGGCCAGCGTCTTGGAGCCCACCGGCTCGCCATCGCGGATGTAGCGCGCGATCAGCGTGCGCAGCAACTGACGGGCGCGGGGGTCGAGCATTGGGGACTGGGACGCGCGCATGGGATCATCCGGTGAGACTGGGCATAGATAATGTCTGGCCCCGGGGATGGCAAGCGTCCGATTCCTTGTCTGCCCCCTTCCACCCTAAGCTTCCCCAAAGCGTTCACACTCGACCTCATGCTCAGACACCTCTCGATCAAGGATTTCGCCGTTGTCCGCGCCACCGAACTCGAATTCGGTCCAGGCATGACCGTGGTCTCGGGTGAAACCGGTGCCGGCAAGTCGTTGATGGTGGACGCGCTGGGCTTTCTGTCGGGCCTGCGCGCCGACAGCGGCGTGGTCCGCCACGGCGCTGACCGCGCCGAACTGTCTGCCGAATTCCAGCTGCCGGCCGAGCATCCGGGCCTGAGCTGGCTGGCCGACAACGAACTCGATGACGAGGCGCAATGTCAGCTGCGCCGGATCATCCGCGCCGACGGCGGCTCGCGCGCCTGGATCAATGGCCGCCCGGTCACTTCCTCGCAGCTGGCGGAACTGGCCTCCAGGCTGGTCGAAATCCACGGCCAGCACGAACATCAGGCGCTGATGGCCCGCCACAGCCAGCTCGCCCTGCTCGATGCCTATGCCCGTAACAGCGCCCAGCGCGAACAGGTGCGCCAGGCCAGCCAGCGCTGGCAAGCGCTGCTGGACGAGCGCGATGCGCTGTCGGCGCAAGGCGATGTCTCCGACCGGATCGGCTTTCTGGAGCACCAACTGGCCGAACTGGAACGCGAGGACCTGGACCCGGCCGCGATCGCCGCGCTGGACGTCAACCATCGCCGCCAGGCGCATGCCACCGCGCTGATCGGGGCCTGCGACAGCGTCGCCCAGCAGCTCAACGGCGACGACGGCGCCAGCGCGCTGGGTCTGTTGCAGGACAGCCGCCACGATATCGCCCGTGTCGCCGAGCACGAACCGCGGCTGGGCGAAGTGGACGCACTGCTGGACAGCGCCGTCATCCAGATCGAAGAAGCGCTGGCCCTGCTCGACCGCGTGCGCGACGACCTGGAGGCCGACCCGGCCCAGTTCGAAGCCATGGAGCGCCGCCTGGGCCGCCTGCACGACCTGGCCCGCAAACACCGCGTCACCCCGGACGAGTTGGCCGCGCACCGTGACCATCTAAGCGCCGAAGTCGAGAGCCTGCGCGGCGCCGACGAGCGCCTGCAGCAGCTCGACAAGCACATCGAAACCGCCACCGCGGCTTGGCGCAGTGCCGCCGGCGTGCTCAGCGACAGCCGCAGCACCGCCGCCGAAGCGTTGTCGGCCGCCACCACCACGCTCATCGGCGAGCTCGGCATGGGCGGCGGGCAGTTCCTGATCCAACTGCAGCCGCACGACAGCGCGCGGCCGGACCCCAACGGCGCCGAACGGGTGGAATTCCTGGTCGCCGCCAACGCCGGCCAACCGCCGCGCGCGTTGCGCAAGGTCGCCTCCGGCGGCGAACTGTCGCGCATTTCGCTGGCCATCGAAGTGGCGGCGCTCGGCCTGGACAGCGTGCCGACCATGGTCTTCGACGAAGTGGATTCGGGCATCGGCGGCGCAGTGGCCGACATCGTCGGGCAGAAGCTGCGCGCGCTTGGCGAAGAGCGCCAGGTGCTGTGCGTCACCCACTTGCCGCAGGTAGCCGCCAAGGGCCACGCGCATTACCGGGTCAGCAAGGCGCCGGTGGACGGCATGACCCAGAGCGCGGTCGAGCTGCTCGGCCCGCAGGCCCGCCAGGAAGAGCTGGCACGCATGCTGGGCGGCGTGGAAGTGAGCAAGGAAGCACGCGCAGCAGCCCGCAAGCTGTTGCAGAGCGCCTGATCCAGGCAAATAGCTCGCAAACTGTTGTAAAGCACCTGATCGGGCCGGCAGCGCTGCACCGGTGCTGCTAGGCCGGTGCTGCTACGCCCGTGCGATGGCGGCAACGCTAGACACGCGTAGCTTCACCGACGTTTTCGATGCATGCAGTGCCGTAACTGATCGGCGCCCCTGAAGCCGCCTGGGCGGGCTTCATGCATTGAGGCCCCATCCCAAGCTCCGTTCGCTTGTCCCGTTCGCGAGGCGCCCTCCCTGCCCGCGAGGTCTCTACTGACGAGACTCCTTGTTCTCGTCAGCGAGGTCAGATTCCCCGCTAACGGGGCTCCATCGCCCCCGCCAACGGGGAAGCGGCCGGAGGCCCGATTGAGCCGCGGGCCATGCAGCGAATCCACCACCGCACCCCACAAATGCAAAAGGCGGCCGAAGCCACCTTGTGCTTGCACCTGCAAAACGCGGAACTCAGCGCGGGCGTTTCTTGCGCACGTACAGCACCAGCGAGTGCTCTTCGAGCTCATAGCCGTGCTTGGCAGCGATCTGGCGTTGCAACGCCTCGATTTCCTCGCTCTCGAACTCGATTACATGACCGGTATCCACGTCGACCATATGGTCGTGGTGACCGCCGCGATCCAGCTCGTACACAGCCTGCCCGCCTTCGAAATTGTGCTTCAGCACCAGGCCGGCGGCCTCGAACTGGGTCAGCACCCGATACACCGTGGCCAGACCGATCTCGTCGCCGTGGTCGAGCAACTGGCGATAGATGTCTTCTGCGCTGAGGTGGTGGTGATTGCTCTTTTGCTCGAGCAATTCCAGGATCCGCATGCGCGGATGGGTCACCTTGAGCCCGACTTTGCGCAGGTCGTGGGTTTCCATATGTTCTCCGTTCATTGGCGATTTAGCGCCAGCTGCCATCAAACGGGTCGCGGCGACCGACGGAAGTGTATCATCGGCGTGATTTCCTCAGCACTTAATCCCCGATGCGTAATCTTCTGCTGGTCGCCGCCGTTGCTCTTTCCACCGCTGGCTGCGGCATCATCTACAAGCAGCCGATCTACCAGGGCAATCTGATCAAACAGACCGCCGTGGAGCAACTGCAGGTAGGCCAGAGCAAGCAGCAGGTCAGCGCGTTGCTGGGCACCCCTTCGATTCCCGACCCGTTCCATGCACAGCGCTGGGACTACACCTCCACGCAGCGTGTGGACCGTCTGGCGCACACCGAGGTCAAGAACTTCACCGTGTTCTTCGAGAACGAGCAAGTTGTGCGCTGGGAAGGCGACTATTTCCCGTCGCAGGACGAGCAGCTGGCCAAAGCCGCGCCCAAGCAGTTCGGCCGCAACCTGGCACGTGACAAGAAGAAGCAGCGCGGCCGTTGATGCGGTTGCTGGGCGGTCTTGCGATCGCCTGAGGCTGGCGGGACCAAAAAACGCATCCCGTCGAACGGATGCGTTTTTCATTTGCATGATCGGAAAACATGCTCGATAGAGTTGCAGCACCGAACTGGCTGGCGTCTCCGAAGATCGGTTCTTAATACCGCATCGCTTCTTCGACGAGCTGCTTCCTGCCGACCAAGACCTCGCACGTTCGCCAGGCGTTGCGCGTCGAAAAGCGAGTGCTCGAATCCAACGACAACGAATACGTTTGGCCCACTGCTGGGCAGTGATCGGAAGAGCTCGCTCTACCGCACAGCGCACGCATACCGCAGCACCGGCAAACCGGTTAGGTGTTGGGGCCGGCCTTTTTGCTTGGTCCGGCACGCCGACGCCGCGCCTCCTTTGGATCCAATAGCAGCGGCCTGAGCAATTCGACCCGGTCGCCTGCGCGCAATACCTGCTCCGGGCGCGCGATGAGCCCGTGCACTGCAAGTGCCACAGGCGTTTGCTCCAACGCCAAACCGGATGCGGCGACTGCTTCTGCCACGGTTGCGCCATCGGGCAACTCAAGCTGCACCACGTTATAGCGATCTGGCCAGGCCAGCACGACCTCGATGCGCATCCTGCAGTACTGCCTAGACGTCGCCGCGGTCGGCGACGCGCACGAAATCATTGACCATGCGGTCCGCCAGGCCCTGGAACCCCAATGCCAGCGCCGGACCCAGCAGGCGCGAGCTGGTTTCGACTTCCAGGGTCAGACTCACCTTGCAGGCGTTGTCGCCTAGCGCCTGGAATTCCCACAGCCCTTCCAGTCGCTTGAACGGGCCGTCGCGCAGATGCATGACGATGCGCTCGGGACGCTCAAGGATGTTCTCGGTGGTGAACCAGGTGCGGAACGACCCCAGCCCCAGATCCAGGCGCGCCACGATGTGCGCCTGGTCCTGCTCGAGCACATGGGCAGCGTCGCACCAGCCGAAGCGGCGCGGATAGGCTTCGACATCATTGACCAGATCGAACATGCGGGTGGTGCTGTGTTCGACCAGGGCGCTGCGACGGATGGTAGGCATTCGCTAACTTGTGAAAGACGGAAGATCGTTTGACGACACCGAATCGGCGACAATGGGCGGATGAGCAAGAAACCAACCAAGGATAAAGCAAACGGCGCGAAGGCCACGAAAACCATCGCGTTGAACAAGCGTGCGCGCCACGAATACCACCTGGAAGAACGCTACGAAGCTGGTCTGGCGCTGCAGGGCTGGGAAATCAAGGCGATCCGCGCCGGCCGCGCCAACATCGTCGACGGTTACGCCTATGTCCGCTCCGGCGAGATTTACCTGATCGGCGCGCAGATCACCCCGCTGATCCAGGCTTCCACCCACACCGTGCCGGTGGAACGCCGCGACCGCAAACTGCTGCTGCACCGGGCCGAGATCGACAAGGTACTTACCCGCGTGGAGCGCGAGGGCTACACCCTGGTGCCCACCGCGCTGTACTGGAGCAGCAACAAGGTCAAGCTGGAGATCGCCCTGGCCAAGGGCAAGCAGAATCACGACAAGCGCGACGCCGCCAAGGACCGCGACTGGCAGCGCGACAAGCAGCGCGTGATGCGGCGGCATAACCGTGATGCGTGAATCGGGAATTGGGAATTGGGAATCGCAAGGCAAGATCGCTTCCCGCGCCGGCCGGCGTTGTAGCTGCCTGAGCGCGAACTGAGGTCGTGCACGCTACGCCGCTTTTACAATTCCCGATTCCCCACTCCCAATTCCTCACGTCTTTCCAAGCATCCGCATCAAATTCGGCACGCCCCTGCCCTGCACATAGCGGTCGCGCTGCAGGTCAGTGCTGGTGTCCAGTAGCAGTTGCTTGACGCGGTCCGGGAAGCCGATGAACTCACGGCGCGCCGATAAGAAACCCGCTAGCACGCCGGAGACATGCGGTGCGGCCATGCTGGTGCCGCTCATTTCCACCATCAAACTGGCCGGATCGTTCGGGTCGAAATCGTAGTAGGCCGAGAGGATTTTTTCCCCTGGCGCGACCACGTCCGGCTTGCTGCGACCATCGGCGGTGGGCCCCCGCGAGGAAAAATACGACACGCCATAGTTATGCGGGCTGCTCTTGTGCACTGAGCCGACCACGATGGCGTCTTCCAGATTGCCAGGGTCGCTGATCGATAGATCCATGTTGGCCGCATATGCATCGCCATCGTTGCGCATCAACCAGGCCAGGCCTTCGTTGCCGGCAGCAATCACCACCAGCACACCTTGCCGCCACAACCGGCGCAATTCGTTACACAGCGGTGTAAACCCGCAGCCGTAGCTCTCCGGATCGAAGCAGCCACCCAGGCTCAGATTGACGCCATGAATGACCAGCTCGCCGGCGCGCTCGTTGATTGCAGCGATCTGCTGGATTGCTTTGATCATCCACGAATCGCGGCCATTTCCGGCATCGTCGAGCACCTTGAAGCCGTACAGCTGAGTGTCGGGCGCCATGCCGGCAAATTCCAGTGTGCGGCCGGGCGCACCACTCGCATCGGTAATCGAAGCGCGACACTCACCGGCAATGATTCCGGCAATGTGCGTGCCGTGGCCATGCCGATCGAGCCGGGTAAACGTGGCGCCGTCGGCACGGGTTAGTCGCTTGGGCGCACCACGCCGCGTGCAGTCCCACTGCGCCACCACGTTGTCGCGCTCGCCCTTGACGAAAAAATGCGGGTGACTGGCCGCGATGCCGGTATCCAGTACCGCCCACCCAATCTGTTGACCACGCGCGCGATACGCCGTGCGCGCCGCATCGGAATGCAGCACATTGCCGGATTCATGGATCAACGCGCGTTTGCCGGCGTCGCGCCACACCCGTCGAAAGCCCAACGCGCGATAGCGATCCTGCAGCAATTCGATCTCGAATCGGGTCAGCCGCGCAGACACGAAACGCTGCAGACTGTCTTCCAGTTCGATCGCCTCATCCAGCGCATCGCCGCTCAGGCCGGTGGTGCGTGCAGCGGCTTCGCGCACGTGCTGTACCAGCAGTGCGCGCACACCGGCGGGGTCGTTGCCCAACACGCGGCGATCCAGTTCGATCAGCACGTCGTGTCGGTGCTCCGGGCCATGCGCTTCGAGCTGCTCGCTCAGATCCTTGATCAGCACCGCATTGGACACTGGCTGATCGAAGCCCACGCCCACGGCCTGGCGCACCGCGGCGCGCACCTGCGGAATCGACAGATACCCAGAGCCCGAATGCGGGTTGTGCTGCCAGTCCGGATTCAAGCGCGCAGCGGCTAAATTTTCGAAGCGTCCTTTTGCGTTGGCGATGTCGTCGGTGAGATCCGGGTCCAGCGCGAT
The DNA here is from genome assembly GCF_000277895.2 of Xanthomonas vasicola pv. musacearum NCPPB 4379. Taxonomy (NCBI): domain Bacteria; kingdom Pseudomonadati; phylum Pseudomonadota; class Gammaproteobacteria; order Lysobacterales; family Lysobacteraceae; genus Xanthomonas; species Xanthomonas vasicola. The sequence continues at coordinate 3,067,647 of NZ_CP034655.1, forward strand.
CGCGTCGCGCGTTTCTGCAACATTGATCCAGCGCTGCACACACTCGGGAAACGGCAGTTTGCGCGTACCGGTCCAGCGCTTGAACATGCTGCGCACCTGCGGCAACCCCAGTGGCGAGCCCAGAGTGACGAACAGACTGACCTGGCAGTCGGCGGCCTTCAGCTGGCGCAGCACATTAGAAGGCGATCATCGAGCCCTGGCTATGCGCCACCACCACGAACGGCCCGCCCCCTGCGCGCAGCCGCTGCGCCAGACTTTCGCGCATCAGCGCCGCACGCTCCGGCACGAAGAACAGGTCGTGTACGTCCTGCAACAACGCAGCGGCAATCAGCCGTAGCAGCACCCGGTTGATCGCATCGATGGCGCCCATGGCTTGTACGCTGCCGGGTGCGGACGCCCCCTCCAGTTCGTCCAACAACTGATGCAGATCCGCGCGTTCCTGCTCGCTCTGCGCCAGCGCATCGGCCAACAGGTGGGGGGCCTGCTCGCCCGTTACCGGGCCGAGCGTGCTCAGGGCGCGCTGCACGCTCTGATTGAGCGCCGGCCCCACATCGCGCGCATCGCAATTGCCTGGCTCGGCCACCGGATAGCGCTCGCGATTGACCCAGTACGCCAGCCGCGTGCGCTCGCCCATCGGCCGCCCGAACAAAGCCTTGTCCCACTGACACCGCAGCACATCGGCCGGCGGCTTGTTGCCGATACCATGGATGTAAATCACCGTGCGCGCCTTGCCCTGCACGCGGGTCACGCTGGGCTCCTGCGGCTCGGCCTGCTGCGCGCGCCTTGCACGCGGCCGTGCCGGTTTTTCCGTGCTTGCAGCCGCCTTGCGCGGTGCTGCGCGCGCAGGCGTCGAACGTGGGGGCTTGCCTGTCGCCATCGCATCGCTCCTTCGTTTGCAGATTGTTCCGTTCGGTACGGACTGAAGCCACTGTAAGCGCTTCGCATCTCGCCACTTGTGAGAGGGCGCGCCGATCCCTACACTGGGCGAGTCAGCGTTTTAAAGCTTTCCCCGGGGGTGCACTGGTTTCGACGGGGGTCGCGAAGTCGCTTGGCGCATGCCGAGGGGGCAGCTTTCCTCGTTAATCCAGCAGCAAACTTTTAGTTGCCAACGATGACAACTACGGTTCGGACTTCGCTATCGCCGCTTAATTGGCTTTAGTTGTAGTTCTACAGCCGCCTAAGGCGAACCCCCGAACCTACTTGTGCCCGTGCTCGTAGGTGTAGGGTCATTATCACGGAACCATCGGTAGTGGCTGCCTGTCAGCTACCGGTTAGATAAAGCAGGCTGGTTTCCAGGTGCGCTTTGCCAACCGTGCTGCCTGGGAATGAGATCTAACGGAGGGCTAAGCATGTAGTGCTGGGGATGGAGTGCTTCCGGACGGCGGTTCGATTCCGCCCACCTCCACCATCTGATCGCGGAAAAGAGCAGTAAGTGCTTGATTTCGCGAAGGTTAGGCCCGGGGTTTGATGTTCAGTTTGAGCCTGCGTTAGGTATCAAACGAGGTATCAAACCCCGTGCCGAAGCCGTATTTTCTGCGCCGCCCTGCTGGGCTGTATGTGCGCTTCTTCGTCCCGACTGACCTTCAAGCCCTCATCGGCTCGCGCTACCTGGTCCGTCCCGTTCGCTTGTGTCTTGGTGATGCTGGCCGTTTGGCCGTAACACGAACTGCTGTGGCACTCTCGGAAGCATTCGATCGGATGCGGCAGGGAGAGGGCATGCAGGACGATTTGCTGAGCCAGGCTCTGGCCGCATTGCAAGGGAACGAAGCACGCCCCTACACCATCAAGGTCGGTGGCGTGGAGCTCTCTGCCAACAGAGCAGACGATCATGCGCGGCTGCTGGACGCACAGAAATACCTCCCCTTTCAGCAACTGGCTTCTGTGAAATGTAATGACCCACCGGTTTCTGCACAGGTCATGCGGTTAATGTAGCGGCATAGGCCGCGTTTGGGGTCATCATCTTCAGTGCCTGATGAGAGCGCTGTTGGTTGAAGGCGATCCAGTCAGCAATCACGCGCAGCGCGTGGGTTTGGCTCTCGAAGCGATGCCGGTGTACGCACTGCTCCTTCAGCGATCGGATCTGAGCCGCCCCGGGATTCCCGCAGGCTCCAACTCTTGAGAGGATGGAGTCATGAGCAAAGCAATGAAGGATTCGCCAGAGGTTCGTGAGCAAGCGGTGCGGATGGTGTTTGAGCACCAGAAGGATCACACCTGGCAGTGGGCGGCGATCGCATCGATCGCCGGGAAGATCGGTTGCACGGCGCAGACGCTCTGCAACTGGGTACGGCAGGCCGAGCGCGACCAGGGGCGGCGTGAGAAGCTGAGCACGTCCGAGCGCGAGAAAATGAAGTCGCTGGAACGCGAGGTGCGGGAGTTGCGGCAGGCCAACGCGATCCTGCGCAAGGCATCAGCGTATTTTGCCCAGGCGGAGCTCGACCGCCGGTTCAAGCCATGACGGGGTTTATCGACGAACACCGCAATGTCTACGGGGTCGAGCCGATCTGCAAGGTATTGCCGATCGCCCCCTCGACGTACTACCTGCATGCGGCCCGGCGTGCCGATCCCTCCAGGGCGTCGGCGCGTGCGCAGGCAGACACGCAGCTGTGCGCAGCCATTGGGCGGATCTGGGGAAGACAACCGCCGCGTTTACGGCGTGCGCAAGGTCTGGCGACAGCTGCGGCGCGACTGCGTGGAGGTGGCGCGGTGCACGGTGGAGCGGTTGATGTGCCGGCTGGGCCTGCGTGGGGTGGTGCGCGGCAAGGCAGCCAGGACCACGTACAGCGACAAGGCGCAGCCGTGCCCCCTGGACCGAGTCAACCGGCAGTTCCATGCCGCGCGACCGAATGCGCTGTGAGTGAGCGATTTTACGTATGTGTCGACCTGGCAAGGGGTGGTGTACGTGGCCTTCGTGGTCGATGTGTACGCCCGCCGTATCGTGGGCTGGAAGGTGTCCGGTTCAATGACGACGGACTTTGTCCTGGACGCGCTGGAGCAGGCCGTACATGCCCGGCAGCGAAGCGACGAGCAGACACTGATCCACCACAGCGACCGTGGCGTGCAATACCTCAGCATCCGTTACAGCGAACGGCTGGTCGAGGCCAGGATAGAACCGTCGGTCGGCAGCGTGGGCGACTGGTATGACAACGCACTGGCCGAGACGATCAACGGACTGTACAAGGCCGAGGTGATCCACCGCAGAGCGTGGCGCCATCGCGAGCAGGTGGAACTGGCCACGCTGGACTGGGTGCCCTGGTACAACCACAAACGCCTGTTGGGGCCGATCGGATACATCCCGCCAGCGGAAGCCGAAGCGGCTTATGATCGGCAGCAAACCGGTCAGGCCGAGGCGGCCTGACTCAAACCAAACGGCCTCCGACAAAACCGGGGCGGTTCACTCGGCGGCGTCCTGAGCACGTCGGAGCAAACCGCGTGCCAGCATTCAGGATCGGGCGCTCAGGCGTGTTCGCGCTGTTCTTGCGCCTTGGCGTACATGGCTTCGAGCGTGACCATGCCGGCGATGCGGGCGGCGGCCATGGCGCTTCGGTGGTCGGGGAAGGTTGACGAGAGCGCCGCACCTGCCAAATTCGCGGCCCGGCCGACGCCGATCTGCGCGACATCCCAGCCGGCAACCCAGCCGTGGGCGAGCGTGTCGTCCTTGGCGGCGTGACAGGTGAGCTGGTAATTACCTAGGAAAATGACCACGGGCGTTCTTCTGAATAGGTGCCTAGGAGGATACCGCCACGTCGCTGCGACCGGGCGCGCTGTGCCGTCTGCCAGCTGACTCAGTAAGCAGAGTGAAGCGTAGGCACGCGCCTTGCATCGGCCTCGACCAGACAATCGTGCCGGGGAACGCGGTGGTAACTAAACGAACGAAACGCCGCGCTGCCGGGGCACTGCTGGTGGGCGGGCTGATCTTTGTGCTGATCGGCGTGGGTGGTTATTTCACGACGCGGCAGTCGCTGTCGGATGCCAGCTGGGTGACGCATACGCAGGAGGTGATTGCCAGCATCGATGAGATTCAGGCCGGCATTCTGTCGGCGGAATCGTCGGTGCGCGGCTATGTGCTAACCGACAACGAGGCCTTTTTAGGGGTCTATGCCGATGCGATCGGCCGCTTGCCCGAACGTCTCGTGCGGCTGGATGCCTTGGTGCAGGACAACCCGCAGCAGCAGCGCAATGTCGCAACGCTCAGCCGGCTGGTGGATGGGCGCTTGGTGCAGATCGACGATCTATTGCACAGCTATCGCACGCAGGGCCTGGACGGCGCACGCACCTCGATTGCGCGCGGCATGTTCCAGACCTCTTCGTCGCTGCGCCGCCAAGTGCAAACCATGGCGGAGCTGGAGCGTCGGCAGTTGGTACTTCGTAACGACGCCACCACGCGCAGTGCGCAATGGGTGCTGTGGGTGACCGTGATCGGCATTGTCAGCGGGCTGCTGGTGATGCTGCTGGCCTACCGCTTGCTGTCGCGCGAGCTGGAACGGCGTACGCGCGCCGAAGACCAAGCCAGCCATACCAGCGAGCGTCTGACCGAATCGTTTGCGGCGCTTGAACGCACCTCTGCGGGTCTGGAGGCGCTGTCGCGCTACTCAGGATTGCTGCAGAACTGCCGCGATGCCGAAGAAGCGCTGGAAGTCACTGCCCGCACGATCGCGCCGCTGATGCCAGGTGCAGCAGGCGCGGTGTACCTGCTGCGTGCCTCGCGCGACCGCGCCGAACAAGTCGTCGCCTGGGGCGCGATGGCCGACGACGCCGGTGCCAGCATCGCACCGGACAACTGCTGGGCGTTGCGTCGCGACCGCACCCATGTGGTGATGGACGCCAGCCAGGGCATGCTGTGCCAGCATGCCGGCGTCAATCTCCCGCCGCAGGCGGGCACGGCCTGCATTCCGCTGTCGGCGCAAGGCACGCAATTGGGAATGCTGGCGTTGCGCAGCGAAGATCCAAGCGACCTCGCGTCGCTGACCGTCGCCGAGGCGGCAGCCGAACAACTGTCGTTGGCGCTGCACAACCTGCGCTTGCGCGAAACGCTGCGCCAGCAATCGATCCGCGACCCGCTGACAGGTCTGTACAACCGCCGTTATCTGGAAGAAACCCTCAATCACGAACTGGCGCGCTGTACGCGTCGGGTGCTGCCGCTGTCGGTACTGATGCTCGATGTGGATCACTTCAGGCAGTTCAACGACCTGCATGGACACAGCGGCGGCGACCGCGTGCTGGCGGCCATCGGCGCGTTGTTGTTGTCGCAGACGCGTGGCGAGGAAATCTGCTGCCGGTACGGCGGCGAAGAATTGACGATCATCCTGCCCGAGGTGGATCTGCTTACCGCCTGCATGATGGCCGAGAAGCTGCGCGTCGGCATCGAGGCTTTGCAGGTGATGGGCGATGGCGTCTCACTGCCCAAGGTCACCGCATCGTTCGGCGCGGCCAGCTTCCCCGATCACGCCGGCACCGTGGCGCAGTTGCTGCAGCGGGCGGACGAGGCGCTGTATCGCGCCAAACAGGGTGGCCGCAATCAGGTCGTGAGTGCGCACGTGCTCGCAACCGCGGCCTGAGCGCAGGCGTCACGCGTGCTCGCTGACCTTCTGCAAAGACATCGGTTATGTGGTCGATTTTTGCGCCCGCATCAAGCGCTTGCGCCAAGCGGTTCTAGGCGCGAGCGACTGCACGATGACGCTTGCGTCATTCACCCAAGCGCATTGCAGTGATGATCTATAAATCATACGAACTCGCACGTAGGGCGAAACATCAACCGCAGGAGTGCCCAGCGTCATCGCTAGGAATCAGGCCGGCGCCGGCCAGCATGCCATCGATGCGCGTGCGCACATAGGCTGCATCGTCCTGGGTCGCGCTGCTGATGATCGCTTCGGCACGCGCCTGGAAATCCAAATAGTCGAAGTCCGCATCTTCATCTGCAGACAACTTCGGCAACTGTTCCTGCAACGCGTCCAGGCGCATCTCGAGTTCTTCGCGGGTGGGCATGGCAGACTCCGACGACCAAAACGACACGGTTGCGGCAAGGCCGTCAAGGATGTGCGAAACCTTGCGCTGCAACGCTTCATTTTCCTATCCGACGCGCAGATGAAGACACGCTCAACTTTGACGACACCCCGCCGATAATGTTGCCGACTCCTACAGAACCTTTCCTGTGATCCTTCACCTGCGGCGGGATTTCCGCCTCGGCATCGTCAAGATGCTTGGGCCAATCACTGCGCTGTTGCTTTGCCTCTATGCGGTGTACCTGGCCATGACTGGTCAGGTGGTTGCTTGCCTGGTCACCACCTCGCTCGGCTTGCTGGCGATATGGCGCGGCTGGCAGATGCGCAGTGCCGAAGACACCGGCGCCGGCGGCGTGTGGCTGGCGTCGATCAATGTCGGCGGGTGCCTGGTGGCTTGCTGGACCGGTGGCGACGGCGCCCTGCCCTGGCTGTTCCCGGTCCTGGCCACCAATTATTTATTGTGCGGGCCGCGACGCGCGGTGTTGTTGAGCTTGCCACTGCTGGCGGCATTGCTGTTCTTGCCCGGTTTGATCACCAGCCCTGGCCAGGGCGTGTCGACGATTGTGGTGACACTGGTGACGCTGGCGGTGGGCTACGCGTTTTCGCTGCGGATGCAGGACGACCGCGTGCATCTGGAAGAGCTGGCCTCTCTAGATGCGCTGACGGGCTTGCCCAATCGCCGCATGCTCGAACGCGCACTCACCCATCAGATCGATCAACGCCAACCGCACGACCGGCTCAACAGCCTGATCATTCTGGATCTGGATCATTTCAAAGAGGTCAACGATCTGTACGGGCATGCCGCAGGCGATGCGGCGCTCTCGGATCTGGCCACCATCCTGCGCTTCGAAGTGCGCGAACCGCATCAGGTGTTCCGTTTTGGCGGCGAAGAATTCGTAGTGCTGCTACGTGCCGGTTCGCTGGCGGAACTGGAAGCGGCCACCGAACGCTTGCGCAAGGTGATTCGCACCGGCCTGCGCGGACCAGGCGGGCGTATCACGGTCTCGCTGGGTGCGGCACGTCACGACGGCGAAACGCATTGGCAAGACTGGTTCTCGCGTGCCGATGCAGCGCTGTATCTGGCCAAGAACAGCGGCCGCGATAGCGCACGGGTTGCCGACTAAGCGCCACCAGTAAGCGTCCATGCGACTGCGCATGCAGACGCACGCGGCAGATGGAGTGAAAGCAATCGGTCACGGATACGTTGCGCTGTCGACCGTGTCGGTAGCAGCGCGAAGCCCGGCGTGAGCGAACGCACGTCGACGGAGGCACGGCCGATCTTGCCAACGGTCATGCGTAATCGCGTTGGATCACAACCAACTGCCTATCGCTCTATCGCAACAACCAAACCGCGGGGCGACCCATTGGCCGCCCCGCCTGCATCGTTCAACGGTTGACCACGGCCACCGGTGCCGCAGGTGCTTGGTCCTGCTTCCAGCCACCGAGCGCCTTGTACACGCCGACCACCCCGACATTCACTGCCGCTTCGGCCTGCGCCAACGCATCGTCGGCGGCCAGCTGGGTGCGTTGCGCATCCAGCAGGGTGAGGAAGTCTTCCGAGCCCTCGCGGTAGCGGATTTGCGCCAACTGCTCGGCACGCCGCGCCGCTTTGGCCTGCTCCACCACGATGGCCAGACGTGCCTGCTGGCGGCCATAGCCAATCAACGCGTTTTCGGTGTCTTCCAGCGCCAGCAACACGGCTTGCTGATACTGCGCCAACGCGCCTTCGGCCTGCGCCTTGCTGGCACGCAAGCGCGCACGCACGGTGCCGAAATCGAAGGCGGCCCAGCTGATCGATGGGGTGATCGACCATGCCTTGGCGTTGCCCTCGGTCAACCGGGCCGCATCGCCGGACAGGAAGCCGACAAAGCCGCTTACGCTGATGCGCGGAAACAGATCGGCAGTGGCCACGCCCACTTGCGCGGTGGCTGCCGCCAATCGACGTTCGGCAACGCGCACATCCGGGCGCTGACGCAGCAAGCCAGCGGTATCGCCCAGCGGCAGCGGGCGCGCGAACGCGGGCATGGTGCGCGCAACCAGGGTGGCGTCCAGCGCATCCGGCTGCTGGCCGAGCAACACGGCCAGGCGATGACGGTATTGCGCTTCTGCGGTTTCCAGCAATGGAATATCCGCTTCGATCGCCTTCAACCGCGCCAGGCTGCTCTGCACATCCAGCTCGCTGCCGGCACCCAGGTCCCAACGCGTTTGCGTCAACTTCTGGGTGTCGTGCAGGTTGGCCAGCGTGCGCTTGGAGACCTCCAACTGCTTCTGGGTGCCGCGCAATTGGAAATAATTGCGCGCCACTTCGGCTGCAACGGTGACCTGCACGTCCTGCAGATTGGCCTGCTCGGCATCCAGGTCGGCACGCGCCGCCTCCGATGCACGCCGCTGCCGACCGAACAGATCCAGCTCCCAGGCCGCATCCAGACCGAGCGTGGTCTGCTCGGTGAGGAAGCGCTGATTGCCGGCGACCACCTGCTGCTGTTCGCGACGATCGAAACTACTTTGCGCGGTGATGTGCGGCGCCTGATCCAGACGGCGTTCGACGAACACCGCGCGTGCCTGCTTGACGCGCGACACCGCGATGCGCAGATCGTGGTTGGCGAACAAGGCGTCGCGCACCAGTTGCTCCAGCACCGGGTCGTCGAACTGAGACCACCAATTACCTACCGGCGACTCGGCGCTGTACGCCGGATCCTGCGCGCCTTGAAGCGTCACGGCGGCAGGCGGATCGGGACGGTAATCCGGCCCGACCGCGCAACCGCTGAGCACAAGCGCGGCCAGGGCCACGCTCAGGAAGTTTCTTACCATGGCAACACTTCTCCCAAATGCGTGAAGCTGCCGGTGGCACCGTGCGCGTCGAGCAGCGCCATCTGCACGCTGCTATGCGCACCCTGCTCCACTTCGATTTCGCCGCCACCACCGTTCATGTCGGTTTTGACGTAGCCCGGATGCACGGTGTTGACTTTGATGGCGGTGTCGCGCAACTCATGGGCCAGATGCACCGTCCAGCTGTTGACCGCGCTCTTGGAGGCGTCGTAGGCGGGAATCTTGAAGTCGTAGATCGGCGAGCCCGGCTGGGTATGCAGGGTCAGCGAGCCGAGCATGCTCGACACGTTGACGATGCGCCCGGCCAGCGAGCGACGCAGCAGCGGCAGGAATGCCTTGGTCACCTCGACCACGGCGAACAGGTTGGTGTCGAAGGTGCGCTTCCACACCTCCAGGCTCTGCTGCGACGGGGCGCGCTGCATGTCCTCGATCATGATGCCGGCGTTGTTGATCAGGATGTCCAGGTGGCCATGACGCTGCTCAACCGTGCCCACTGCGGCAGCAATGCTGATCTCGTCGTTGACGTCGAGCTGGATAGCCTCCACCGGCAGACCTTCGGCCTGCAACTTGAGTGCGGCGGCCACTGCGTCGTCGCGCTTGCGGCCTGCCAGCAGCGTATGCACGCCGGCGGCGGCCAATTGCCGAACGGTTTCCAGGCCGATGCCGCGGGTGGCGCCGGTGACCAATGCGATCTTGGTGTTGCTCATGTCTAAGTCCTTCGAATGTCTGTAGGGGGATGTAACGCGCTTAGGCGTTGACGTGCAGGTGATCGTGCGCAACCGCAGGCGGCGTCGCGGGCCCGCGACGGGTCACCCACTTGCGCAGCGCCACGTAGAACACCGGGGTCAGGAACAGGCCGAACAAGGTCACACCGAGCATGCCGGCGAACACTGTGATGCCGGTGACCGAGCGCACTTCGGCGCCGGCGCCATGGCCGAACACCAGCGGCACCGTGCCGGCGATGAAGGCGATGGAGGTCATCACGATCGGACGCAGACGCAGGCGGCAGGCTTCCAGTGCGGCTTCAACAATGCCCTTGCCATGCATTTCGAGTTCGCGAGCGAACTCCACGATCAGGATCGCGTTCTTGCACGCCAGGCCCATCAACACCACCAGGCCCACCTGCACGAACACGTTGTTGTCGCCACCGGTGAGCCACACACCGAACAGCGCAGACAATAAGGTCATCGGCACGATCAGGATCACTGCAAGCGGCAGGGTCCAGCTTTCGTACAACGCGGCCAGCACCAGGAACGCCAGCAACACCGCCATCGGGAACACGATCAACGCCGAGTTGCCTTGCGTGGACTGCTGATAGCTCAGATCCGTCCACTCGATGTTCATGCCGTTGGGCAGCACCTGCGGCGCCATGCTGGACAGCTTCTGCATTGCTTCGGTGGACGACAGCACGCGCGGGTCCGCTTCGCCGATGAGGTCGGCGGCCGGGTAGCCGTTGTAGCGGATCACCGGGTCCGGGCCGTAGGTCTGGCCCAACGTGACCATGCTGCCGATCGGCACCATGTCGCCGTTGGCATTGCGCGTGCGCAGGTTGGCAATGTCTTCGACGCTGTCGCGGAACTGTCCATCGGCCTGGGCGATCACCTGATAGGTGCGACCGAAGCGATTGAAGTCGTTGATGTACGAAGAACCCAGATAGGTCTGCAGCGTGTCGAACAGGTTGGTCAGCGGCACGCCCTGCGCCTTGGCCTTGTCGCGGTCGACCTTGGCGTCGAGCTGCGGCACGTTGGCCTGGTAGGTACCGATCGGTAACTGCATGCCGGGCGTTTGCGAGATCGCACCGGACATCGCATTCACCGCGCTCTGCAGCTGGCCATAGCCCAGACCTGCACGGTCCTGGATGTACAGCGAGTAGCCCGAGCCCTGGCCCAAGCCCAGAATCGGCGGCGGCATGAAGGCGAACGCAAAGCCCTGCTGGATCTGGCTGATACGCGCATTGATTTCCGCATTGATCTGCGCGGCAGTCCGGCTGCGCTGGCTGAACGGCTTGAGCGTCAGGAACACCGTGCCGGTATTGGGCGTATTGGTGAACTGCAGCGGGTTCAAACCGGGGAACGCGATGGCGTGATCCACGCCTTCGGTCTGCAGCGCGATCCGGGTGATCTGGCGAATCACCTCATTGGTGCGCTCCAGCGACGAACCTTCCGGCAGCTTGGTGCCGGCGATCAGATACAGCTTGTCCTGAGTCGGAATGAAGCCGCCCGGCACCACCTTGAACATGAAGCCGGTACCCACCAACAGCAGCAGATACACCACAAACACGGCACCACGCTTGCCCAACGCACGCGACACCGCACCCTGGTACTTGTGCGAGCTGGTGTTGAAGAAACGGTTGAACGGGCGGAACAACCAGCCGAACAAACGGTCGATCAACCGCGACGGACCATCCTTCGGTGCGTCGTGCGACTTGAGCAGCATCGCTGCCAGCGCCGGCGACAAGGTCAGCGAGTTGATCGCAGAAATCACCGTGGAAATGGCGATGGTCACCGCGAACTGCTTGTAGAACTGACCGGTCACGCCCGACAGGAACGCCATCGGCACGAACACCGCGCACAGCACCAGCGCAATGGCGATGATCGGCCCGGACACTTCGCGCATTGCCTGATGCGCCGCAGCCAGCGGGCTCAAGCCTTCTTCGATATTACGTTCGACGTTTTCCACCACCACGATCGCGTCGTCGACCACGATGCCGATCGCCAGCACCAAGCCGAACAGGCTCAACGTATTGATCGAGAAGCCCAGCAGATACAACGCGGCAAACGTACCGACCACCGACACCGGCACTGCCAGCAACGGAATGATCGAGGCGCGCCAGGTCTGCAGGAACAGGATCACCACCAGCACCACCAGCAGCACCGCTTCCAGCAGCGTGTGCACCACCGCGCTGATCGAGTCACGCACGAACACGGTCGGGTCGTACGCGGCCGACCACGCCATGTCCTGCGGGAACTGCTTTTGCAGCTCGGCCATCTTGGCGCGCACCGCATCGGACAATTCGATCGCGTTGGCACCGGGCGACTGGAACACGCCCATGCCCACGGCGTTCTGGTTGTCCAGCTGCGAACGCAAGGTGTAGTTACCGGCGCCCAGCTCCAGACGCGCCACATCGCTCAAGCGCACGATCTCGCCGCTGTTGCCGCTGCGGATGACGATATTGCCGAACTCTTCTTCGGTGGTGAGGCGGCCCTGCGCATTGATCGAGAGCAGGAAATCGCTCTTGTTGGGCATGGGCTCGGCACCGAGCTGGCCGGCGGAGACCTGCACGTTTTGCTCGCGGATGGCGGCGACCACATCGCTGGCGGTGAGCCCACGCGCGGCCACCTTGTCCGGGTTCAACCAGATGCGCATGGCGTAGTCGCCGGCACCGAAGATCTGGATCTGGCCCACGCCCGGCAGCCGCGACAGCTCGTCCTTGACCTTCAAGGTGGCGTAGTTGCTCAGGTACAGCGAGTTGTACTTGCCCTTGGGAGAGGTCAGATGCACGACCATGGTCAGCGTCGGCGATTGCTTCTGCGTGGTTACGCCCTGCCGGCGCACGTCTTCGGGCAGACGCGCCTGCGCCTGGCTGACGCGGTTCTGCACCTGCACCTGCGCCTGGTCCGGATCGGTGCCAGGCTTGAAGGTCACGGTGACCACCAGCACGCCGTCCGAGCCGGCCACCGACTTCATGTACATCATGTTTTCCACGCCGTTGATGGCTTCCTCAAGCGGCGTGGCGACGGTTTCGGCGATGACCTTGGGATTGGCGCCCGGATACACCGCGCGCACCTGCACGCTCGGCGGCACCACTTCGGGGTATTCGCTGATCGGCAGCAACGGCATGGCGATCAAGCCGGCCGCGAAGATGATGATCGACAGCACCGCGGCAAAGATCGGCCGGTCGATGAAAAAACGGGAAAAGTCCATTGGGATGGTCCTGAAAGAGGTTGCCGCCGGGTGGCGGCGCGGCACAGCGGGCCCGGGCCGGCCTGATGACGAGGCCGGCAGTCATGGGGTGCGATGCAGCGATGAATCAGTACAGCCGTGGCAGGTGGTGCGCAGTCGCCGGGCAGGCACGACGGCGCGCAACGTGCGTTGGCGATATCTAATTGGAAGCGGTGCGCTTGTCCGCCGCCGGCGCCATGGCCACGGTCTTGGCGTCCACCGGCATGCCGGGCATGAAGATCTTCTGCACGCCATCGACCACCACGCGGTCACCGGCAGCCAGGCCGCTACGCACGATGCGCAGACCATCTGCACTACGGCCAAGCTCCACATCGCGGCGCTGCGCCTTGCCGTGCTTGTCCACCACGTAGACGTACTTGCGGTCCTGGTCGGTCAGTACGGCCTTTTCATCGACCAGCATCGCCTTGAACTGGCCGCTGCCCAGCAACTGCACGTGCGCGTACAACCCCGGCGTGAACTGCCGCTGCGCGTTATCCAGCACCGCCCGCACGCGGATGGTGCCAGTGCTGCGGGTCACCTGGTTGTCCAGGAAATCCACGCGCCCGGTATGTGGGAAGCCCTGCTCGCCAACCAGCCCGATGCGCACCGGCAACTCGCCGCCACGTTCGTCGGGGCGCTCGCCGTTGCGGGCCATCTGCGAATAGCGCAAGAAGGTGCCTTCGTCGGCATCGAAATAGACGAACACCTTGTCCAAGGACACCAGGGTGGTCAGCACACTGGCGCTGTCGCCAGCCGTGACCAGGTTGCCGGCGGTCACCATCGCACGCCCGGCGCGGCCGTCGATGGGAGCGCGCACACGCGTCCAATCCAGGTTGAGCTTGGCGGTGTCCACCGCGGCCTGGGCGGCCTGCAGGTCGGCGTCGGCCTGATCGGCGGCAGCGCGGCGCTGCTCCCAGGTTTCGGTCGAGATCGCCTGCTGCTCGGACAACTTGCGGGCACGCGCTGCCTCGCTACGTGCCAGCGTGGCCTGGGTACGGGCACGCACCAGCGAGGCATTGGCACGCGCGAACTCGGCACGGTAGCTACGCTCGTCGATGGTGAAGAGCACATCGCCCTTCTTCACTTCGGCACCTTCGGTGTAGTTGACCTTGTCGATGTAGCCGGACACGCGCGGACGCAGCTCGACGCTTTCCACCGGCTCGATGCGGCCGCTGAATTCGTCCCACTGGCTGATTTCCTTCGTCAACACCGGCGCGACGCTGACGCTGGGCGGCGGCGGCGCGCCGGTCTCGGCGGCCTTGCTGCCGCAGCCGGCGAGCACGACCGCGAGCACGGCGCCCGCCAACACGGTACGTAAGGGAAAACGGAACGGGGTGGCGTTCGTGGTCATGGGGAAATCTCTCGGGTGGGGATGGGAAATTGCAGACCGGCGAGCCGGCTCGCCGACGGTGCGGCCGGCGGGCGACGACTGACGGTCACGATGGCTTGTCCGGGCTGGCCAGGCCCGGCAATGAGGGAAACGGCAGCGCGACCGACATCGATGGCGCGAATCCATTCCGGACACGCGTCCTTGGCGCGGCCGGGGTTACACACCGGCTGCTCGACCGACAGCAGATGCACGCGGACGCCCAATGGTTTGGCTTCCTCGTGCAACACCTGCGCGAGCATGCGGGTGGCGGAGGCGGCAACCGAGCGATCGCCATGCGCCGACCAGGCACGCAGCGCGCACGGGCTACCGAGCAGCAGATAGCGGCCACCGCCATCGGCCTCGGCCAGTAATGGCAGCAGATGGCGCGCGGCGGCCAGATGCGGCAGCACGTCGCGCTCCAGGCGGCGACGCAGCGCGGCCACCGGCCGATCCAGCAGACGCCCGGCCTTGGGCGGGCCACCTAGGCTTGCGATCACCGCGCCCAGCGGTCGGTGCCGCTGTGCCAGCTCTGTGGCCAGGCGCTGCGCGGACGCATCGTCGGCCACCGATCCCTGCACGATGTCCAGCAGTGGCGAGTCGCCATGCTGCGCGCGCAGGGCGTCTAGCTTGGCGGCGTCGCGTCCAATCACCACGGTCGGCATACCGGCGTCGAGCAGCGCAGCGACGATGCCCGCGCCCACGTTGCCCGCGCCACCGATGACGGCCGTCTCGGCTTGGACCATCCCAATCATGGGACTTTCACTCTCGAGATCGGGACAATTCCGCGCTGCACCCAGCGCGCTTGCAGTCCAGTCCGCTGCGCCGGCGCGCCGCCAGCCTGGCGTCGTGGCGAGCTGGAGAATTCGCGCGACACGCTGCTGCGAGACCGATTTCCGGCGGAAACGACCGGATCGAAGGCACTTTCGATGGCACTGCGGGAATTGGAAGAGGCGCCGAAAACCTTGCACAACCACATGGCCGTGCTCCTGCATGGAGGGGATGCCGCATAAGTTAGGCTTCAAAGCAGCACTTGATTAGTCTGGATTTAGGGGAATAATCGTCCCGCAAGCGGTCTAATCCCTCCTGACCCCGGAAGGCGTCCCATGACTCACGATCTCAACGACACCCTGATCTTCGTCAAGGTGGTCGAACAAGGCAGCTTCATCGCTGCCGCCAACGCGCTTGGGCTGCCCAAGACCACCGTCAGCCGCAAGGTGCAAGAACTGGAAACCCGGTTGGGTGCGCGGCTGTTGCACCGAACCACGCGCCGCATCGGCCTGACCGAAGCCGGCTCGGTGTATCACGAGCATTGCCAGCGCATCTCACGCGAACTGGAAGAAGCCGAAAGCGCGGTGGGGCAATTGCAATCCGGCCCGCGCGGCTGGTTGCGTTTCACCGTGCCGTATTCGCTGGGCATCACCTGGATCGCGCCATTGCTGGGCGAATTCCACGCGCAATACCCGGAAATCCAGTTGGACATGCATCTGGGCAACGAGAAGCTGGACCTCATCGGCGGCGAAGCCGATCTGGCCTTGCGCGTCGGTGCCCTGCCCGATTCCAATCTGGTGGCGCGCAAGCTCGGCAGCTTGCGCACGCAGGTATTCGCCAGCCCGTCGTACATCGAACGTTATGGCGAGCCGCTGCATCCGGATGAATTGCAATTCCATCGCACACTCGCTTTGCGCAAGAACCGCAACGTGCACAACAACCGCTTCTTCTGGTCGCTCAGCGATGGCAGCGATGTGCGCGATTTTCCGGTCAATCCGCTGATGGTGGCCAACGATCCGGCCGCGCTCAACGGCGCAGTGCTATGCGGCGAAGGCCTGTTGCTGACCGGCGATGTGATGGCGAAACCGTTCGTGCAATCGGGCCTGGTGCGGCGCGTGCTGGCCGGTTGGACCGGACCGGAAGTGGACTTCAACGCGGTGTTCGCCGGCGGGCGCCTGGTGTCGCCAAAAGTACGTGCGTTCGTGGACTTTTTGGTAACGCGCATGAACTTCGACGCGGACTACATGATGGCGCAATGCCCTGCCCGTCTGGCCGCACAAAAGGCCGATAACGACGCGAAAGTCCACGTGGGCGCAGACGCGAAATTGCGCGCCGAGGGCAAGCGCATTCTGGAAGATGTCACGGCGTAGTGCCGGATCGAATGCGCCGATGGTGTGAGCCGTCTGGCGCAGGCCGCAAGTTCATCGATGTAGCTGCGTGAGTGCATCTCTGTCACCAAGTTGCGTACAGCCGACGACAGATCGGCTGCTTTGCAAATGATCTCACTGCACTGAGTGGTGAGTTGGGAAGAAGAGACGTCAGTCGTGGTGTCGTTGCATGCGATCACCTGATGCGCGAAAGCAAACTTAGTCGGGCGTGCGGTGCCTGGCCACTCGCGTGACACGCCGTAAACCCGTCCATGGGGGCGCGATGGCGGCATCCATGCCGCCAACGGTCCCGCAATCGGCAAGGCACCGCACCAGCACGTTGGTCATTGCTTCGAGAAAAAGTGCTCGTTTTACCCAAGCGAAACGCAGGATGGCGACGCGCCAACGTTGAAGGAATGGTGAAGACCGGCTTGTTGCTTGGGCACTGCGAACTAGCCGCAACTCGCCACTAACCAGCGAACGTCGCCCATCGCATGCATCAACACACCGACCATCGCGACTGGTCCTTGCCCGCTCACCGTCGCGGGACCCCTGGCGGACGCCGCCACGGAGCTGACATGGACGTCGTTGCGGCGTGTCCTGCGATGGTGAGCGGGCAAGGGCCCTACAGCAACACTCAGATGCGCAGTTTTGAAGTTCTACAGTTCCGCAGACGCACCAGCCGAACGCAAGAAGGATCGAGACCTCAAAACCATGCAGACCAGCCGCTTTAAACCCAAACGATTGAGTTAGCTGCCCTTGATCACACCATGCAGCACAAAAAACAGGCCGCTTCCGCGACCTGTTTTCAATACATCAGCACATCGCGGCGAGTCATCCGACTCGCCGCGATTCACTGCATCACACTCAACGCATGCCGGTGTTGCTGGCAGCGCCTTCGGCACGCAACGGAATCAGGCGGATTTCGACGCGACGGTTCTTCGCGCGGCCGGCATCGGTGTTGTTGTCGGCAATCGGATAACGCTTGCCCGCGCCCATGGTTTCCATGCGCTCGCGCTGCACACCCTGCGCTGTCAGGTACTGCGCCACTGCACCGGCGCGCTCTTCGGACAAGCGCTGATTCACTGCATCGCTACCGACGCTATCGGTGTGCCCAACCACTTCCACCATGGTCTGGTTGTACTCGCGCAGCGTGGAGGCCACACCGTTCAGCGCGGTATAGAACTCGGGCTTCAATGCAGACTTGCCGAAGTCGAAGGTGATGCCGTCCGGCAGGTTCAGGCTGATGTTGTCGCCCTGACGCTGCACTTCGATGCCGGTGTTGGCGGTGCGCTCGCGCAACGCGCGCTCCTGCCGATCCTGGTACTGGCCGATTGCCGCGCCGCTCAGCGCACCGATACCGGCACCGACCATTGCGTGCTGACGACGCTCGGTGGCGCTGTCGCCGGTGAGCAGGCCCGCAGCCACACCGATAGCCGTACCGATCAGCGCATTGCGGCCGGTCCGATTCTGCTGTTGCGTCTGGTCGCCGTACTGATCACGCTGCACATACGAGCCGCCGGTGGCGCAGGCGGACAGCGCAATGGCGCTAGCCAGGGCAACGGCAAGACTCTTGGTGGCTGCTGGGGACATGATGTTCTCCTATGGCCGGACCATCCGGCACTCAATTCGTGTGCGCGAGGATAAACAGGCCCACGCGACTGCCGCATGATGAAAGCGCCGAAACAAACGCGTAGCAGGTACGTCATTCAGGAAAACGTTTTCGGCATGAAAACGCCACATTGCGCCATCAACTTCGCCAGCGCATGCCCGCAAATACATGCGCTCCCTGCCCCCGTAATATCTTTTGGGACGACGCGGCGCGCGCTGTAGCAACAGGCACACGCGCATCATTCAGCAGCGACTAAGCGCGCGATTTCGCATAGGCTGCCAGTGCCGCATCGCGCCCTTCGGCCAGGCCAATAATCGGTGCACGCGGGTACTCTGACGCAAAGCGCGCCAACGATAACGGGTGCAGCCAGGGCGCAAAGCGTTCCTTCACCGCAAGCTTGCCCAGCTCGGGCACCCAGCGTGTGATGTACGTGGCTTGCGGATCGAATTTTTCCGCCTGCGTCACCGGGTTGAACACGCGGAAATAGGGCGCTGCATCGGCGCCGGTGCCGGCCACCCACTGCCAGCCCAACGTGTTGTTGGCCAGGTCCGCATCCACCAACGTGTCCCAGAACCAGCGCGCGCCTTCGATCCAGTGAATGCGCAAATGCTTGCACAAAAAACTGGCGACGATCATGCGCACGCGGTTGTGCATCCAGCCGGTGTGCCAGAGCTGACGCATGCCGGCATCGACGATCGGAATGCCGGTGCGGCCGCGCTGCCAGGCCTGCAGCGCAACCGGATCGACCTTCGTCCAGTCGAATCCTTCGAAGCGCGGATTGAGGTTCTGGTTGGTGGTGTCCGGGAAGTGATGCAGCAGGTGATAGGCGAAATCGCGCCAGCCCAGCTGGCGGATATAGCCATCGATTTCTGCGCCATTGCGCGCAGTGCGACGCGCTTCCAGCGTGCTGGCAATGCGCCACGGCGCGATCTCGCCGAAGTGCAGATGCGGCGAGAGTTGCGAGGTGCCAACGCGATCGGGGCGGTCGCGGTTTTCGCGATACCCGGACAGCGCGCCATCGATGAAGATCTCCAGCATTTCGTGGGCGCCGGCTTCACCAGGCTGCCCGTGCTCCCAGAAGCCCTGGTCCCAGTTCAAGCTGGGCACCAACTGCAGCGTGTCGAGTGCATCCGTCTTCAACGCCGCAGGCAGCGGCGGCAGGCTGCGCGGCGCAGGCACGGCGGCGGGCAAGTGCAGCTGCGTCAGCGCATTGCGCCAGAACGGCGTAAACATTTTGTACGGGCCGCCCTGCTGCGTGGACAGCTGCCACGGTTCAAACAGCAATGCGGAATTGCAGCTCTGTGCCTCGATGCCACGCTCGCGCAATGCGCGCTTGATCTGCGCATCGCGCGGCTGCGTGGCCGGTTCGTATTTGCGGTTCCAATACACCGCTACCGCGCCGGTCTGCGCGATCACCTCATCCAGCACCTGTGCGCTATCGCCGGCGCGGATGACCAAGCCACTGCCACGCGCACGCAACGCATCATCCAGCGCTGCAAGCGAGCGATGCCGCCAGGTGCGCGATGCGACGCCGGGCGTCCATTCGCCTTCTTCGTGCGGTGCGTCGATATACAGCGGAATCGGGTGGTGCCCGGCGTCGAGTGCGGCACGCAAAGCCGGGTTGTCTTCCAGACGCAGATCGCGACGGAACCAGACGATGGCGTATGACATACGAACTCGGCAGCGAACGATGAGGCTGCGCAGCATAAGCCAGCGGGCGCAACGATGGCGCGATGCCGGGCGACGGGTGGCCGCCCAGCGGGTCCACTGCGCTTACTCGAAACTGCCCACCGAATCGTGCGCCAGATTGTCGAACCGGGTGTATTCACCGAAGAACTTGAGCTTGCACGACCCGGTCGGACCGCCGCGGTGCTTGCCGATGATGATCTCGGCCAGGCCCTTGTCCGGCGAATTTTCCTTGTTGTAGTAATCGTCGCGGTAGATGAAGACGATCATGTCCGCGTCCTGCTCGATTGCGCCGGATTCGCGCAAGTCGGCCATCACCGGGCGCTTGTCGGTACGCGTTTCCAGCGAGCGGTTGAGCTGCGACAACGCGATCACCGGCACGTTGAGTTCCTTCGCAAGACCCTTGAGGCCACGCGAAATTTCCGAGATTTCGGTCGCGCGGTTTTCGCTGTTGCCGGGCACAGACATCAGCTGCAGGTAGTCGATGACGATCAGGCCCAGGTCGTGTTCGCGCTTGAGGCGGCGGCACTTAGAACGCAGCACTTCCGGCGATACGCCCGGGGTGTCGTCGATGAAGATCTTGGTTTCCTTGAGCATCTTGATCGCGCCGGTCACGCGCGCCCAATCCTCGTCCTCCAACGCACCGGTACGCAGGCGCTGCGCATTGATGCGGCCATTGGAAGAGATCAGACGCATTGCCAGCTGCGAGGCCGACATTTCCATCGAAAACACCGCCACGCCTTTCTTCGACTTGATCGCCGCGTATTCGGCGATATTCAGCGCCAGCGTGGTCTTGCCCATCGCCGGACGTGCGGCAAGGATGATCAGATCGGTCGGCTGCAAGCCGGCGGTCATCGCATCGAAATCGGTGTAGCCGGTCGGCAGGCCGGTGATATTGCCGCCGTTTTCGAAGCGGTTACGCAACTCTTCGAAGGCGTCCTTCAAGGCGCCCGGCATTGCGACGAAATCGGTCCGCCCGCGTGCGCCGGCTTCGGCGATCTTGAACACCGCTTTTTCTGCAGAGGCCAGCAGCTCCACGCTCTCGCGGCCTTCCGGCTGGAAACCGTCATTGACGATCGTGGTGCCAACTTCGATCAGCTGCCGCAGCACCGCCTTGTCGCGCACGATTTCCGCATACGCGGCAATGTTGGCCGCCGACGGTGTGGTGCTGGCCAACTCGATCAGGTAGGCGCCATCGCCCACCTGCTCCAGCTTGCCCTGTGATTCGAACCAT
This sequence comes from Xanthomonas vasicola pv. musacearum NCPPB 4379, assembly GCF_000277895.2. Lineage (NCBI taxonomy): Bacteria > Pseudomonadati > Pseudomonadota > Gammaproteobacteria > Lysobacterales > Lysobacteraceae > Xanthomonas > Xanthomonas vasicola. The sequence continues at coordinate 3,088,453 of NZ_CP034655.1, forward strand.
TCGCCCAGCGTCACCGCATCGAACGGACGGTCTTTTTCGTTCAATTCGCGAATGGCGCGGTAGATCAGCCGATGGTCGCGTCGGTAGAAGTCGTTTTCGGTGAGCTGATCGTTGACCCGGTCGAACGCGTCCGGCGCCAGCATCAAGCCACCCAGCACCGCCTGCTCGGCCTCGACCGAATGCGGCGGCACCCGCAACTGGTCCAGACGCGGCTCGGGACGATCGTAATCGTCGTCGTCGCGATCGCGATTGCGCTTGGAACGGAAACCAGGACGAGCGGACATGGACAAACAAACCTGACGCGGGGAGACGAGGGCAGGAAGCATAGTCATCGGCGGCGCCGGCGACTATGCACAACTCTGTGGATAACTGGTGGATAGCCGTGTACCGGCGTTCTACGCGCCGGCCGTCGCAGATGCCGAGACCCTTGCGCCTATTGGCCTTCCGCCCTGCCCCCAAGCCCAGCGGAGCGCCGCACGCGAGCGCGGCGCCGCTGTGGTCAACTCAGCGCTTGAGGTGCCTGATCAGGTCCAGGAACTGGTCGATGAAACCCTGCAGGAACTTGCGGCTGTCGGCATTGACAATCTGGTCGTCGGCGCCGAACAGGCCGTCCTTGTACTGCAGAAACACTTCCGGCTGACCGAGCACGTGCATGTTCAGATACGCCAGCACGTTGCGCAGATGCTGCTGCGCGGTGGCGGTGCCAATCGCGCCGACCGAAATGCCGACCACCGCCGCCGGCTTGCCGGAAAACGCGCTATCGCCATAGGGGCGCGAGCCGGTGTCGATGGCATTTTTGAGCACGCCGGGAATCGAGCGGTTGTATTCGGGGGTCACGAACAGCACCGCATCAGCAGCGCGGATCTGCTGCTTCAGACGCGTGCCTTCGGCCGGGTAATCGCCGTCGCGGTCCTGGTTGTACAGGGGGATATCGCCGATCTCCAGGTACTCGAACACGGCCTTGTCGCCAGCCAGATGCTCCAGTGCACGCGCCAGCTGACGGTTATACGACTCTGCGCGCAGGCTGCCGACCAGCACGGCAATGGTGAGCTTGCTCATGGGAATCTCCGTGGAAACAGGCCCCACCCTACTCAGCTCAATGCTCAGAGCTGGTGAAACGCCGCCCGGTGGCGTCTGCGTTCACAGACGGCGTGAGCAACTGCCAACCACTGTCCACACCGCAGCGCCAGGCGTCAGCGCACCACCGCCGCGCGCTGTTCGCGCCAGTGCGACTGCCAGGCCTGGAACATCAGCACCGTCCACAGGTGCGTATGCCATTTGCGCTCACCACCGTTGAAGTCACGCCACAAGCCAGCCACCGTATCGGCGGCGAACACGCCCTCGCGCTCCAGCGCGCCGTGGGCCAGCAGATCGTCGGCCCAGCCGTGCAGATCGCCACGTAGCCATGCGCTGACCGGAGCGCCGAAGCCACGCTTGCCGCGGTACACCATCGTGTCCGGCAGGTAGCGGCACAACACGCGCTTGAGCAGATATTTGCTGACTCCATCGCGGTACTTCAGCGACAGCGGCAGCGACCAGGCGAATTCGGCCACGCGCCAGTCCAGCAGCGGTGCGCGTGCTTCCAGCCCCACCGCCATTGTGGTGCGGTCCACCTTGCACAGCAGATCGTCGGGCAGATACGCGGCGAAGTCCGCCAGCATCATCGCGTCGGCCGGCGTGCCGGACCCATGCAACGGGTCGGCCAGGCTGTAAAAACTATCGGGTTCGGTGGCACCCAGCACCACCGCGGCCGGGTCGCGCCAGCGCGAAATCCGGTTGCGATAGATATCGCCGATGCCGCGCGCGCCGGCCTCGGCCACCAGTGCGGCCAACCCACCGGTGCGCGAAGACTCGCCAGTACTGCGTGCCGCCACCGCCATCAGGCGACGCAGCGGACCGGGCACCAGGCCGTGCATGCGCCAGTTGCGCAGCGCACGTTGATAACGGCCATAGCCGAAGAACAATTCGTCGCCGCCGTCACCAGACAGCGCCACCGTCACTCCGCCGCGCGCCAGGCGTGCGACCAATGCAGTCGGCACTTGCGAGGCGTCAGCGAAGGGCTCGTCGAACATGTCCGGCAGGTTCGGCACCACCGCAAGCGCATCGGCGCCGCTGACATAGAGCTCGGTGTGGTCGGTGTGCAGGTGCGTGGCGACGTCACGCGCCAGCGGCGCTTCGTCGTGGTGCGAGCCCTCGAACCCGATGCTGAAGGTGTGCACCGGCTGCGCGCTCTGCGCCTGCATCATTGCGGTGACGATGGACGAATCGGTACCGCCGGACAGGAACACGCCCACTGGCACATCGGCCACCATGCGCAAGGCCACCGCATCCCGCAGCACGCTATCCAATTGGTCTTCGGCCTGCGCGTCGGTGCCGGTGAACGGTGCGGCGAGCGCGCGTTGCATCGCTTCGCGCGCATTCCAGAACGGTTGCTGCGCCTGATCAGGGCGATGCGCGGCAGCGCCGGCTGCCACCGCCTGCGCATCCATGCGCAGCACGCGGCCAGGCATCAGCTTGAAGGTGTGCTCGTGGATGCAGGCCGGTGCGGGGATATAGCCCAGCCGCAACAGCAGCGTGAGCGCATTGCGGTCGACGCCGTTGTCGAAATCCGGGTGCTGCCACAAGGCCTTGAGTTCGGAACCGAACACCAAGGTGTCGCCGGCCCACCCGTAGTAGAGCGGCTTCTTGCCGACGCGATCGCGGGCCAGAAACAGGCAGTTGTCGCGCTCATCCCACAAGGCAATGGCGAACATGCCGTTGCAGCGGGCCAGAGTGTCGTCCAGGCCCCACTCCACTACGGCCGCCAGCAATACTTCGGTATCAGAGTGGCCGCGGAAGCGATGCCCGAGCGCGGACAGTGCCGCGCGCAGCTGCGCGAAGTTATAGATCTCGCCGTTGTAGGCCAGTACGTAGCGGCCATCGGCCGAGCGCATCGGCTGATGGCCGAGCGGCGACAGATCCAGAATGCTCAAGCGCTGATGCGCCAGCGCAACGCCGGCCTGCGCATCGCACCAGGTACCCGCATCGTCCGGGCCACGATGGCGCACAGTGGCGCCCATCGGCCGCACCAGCGCATCGAGCTGTTCGCCATGCAGACGCGGCGACGCCAGCAATAGTCCTGCCAATCCGCACATCGTCAGTGCTCCTGCCTGCCGGTAACGGGGAGTAACCGGAGGTCGCCCACACGCGTCACGCGCAGCGCGCGCCCGTGCAAGTGCGCGGCGAATGCGGATGCGGATGAAAAAGAATTAAGACGGGCATCCACCAAACACGCAGTAGTGCTGCCGGCAGCGTCATGCAGATCGCGCGCGCCGCTCATGCCGTCACCGACACAACTGCCGGCATCGGCACAAAGCGCGGCAGCGCATGCACGCGTTGCAACCAGTCCGTGATCGCCGGCCAGCGCTCCAGATCGAAACCGCCGTCTTCAGCGCAATGGGTATATGCAAACAGCGCGATATCGGCGATGCCGTAGTCGCTGCCGGTAAACCAGGCCTGCTGCTTAAGGTACTGCTCCATCACCGCCAGCGCCTGCTCGCCGCGCGCACGCAACTGCGGCAACTCGGCGCGGCGTGCGGCATCGCGCGGCGTCCACAAGCTGATGAAACGCGCCACCGCCACATACGGCTCATGGCTGTACTGCTCGAAGAACATCCAGCTCAGTGCCTGCGCGCGCTGCCACGCATCGGTGGGCAGATACGGGGTGCCTTCGGCCAGCCAGAACAGGATCGCATTGGACTCGGTCAGCACGCGGCCGTCGTCGCGTTCTACCATCGGCACCTTGCCGTTGGGATTCTTGGCCAGGTACTCGGGCGTGCGGGTCTGCCCGGCCACGCTGTCCACCTCAACCCAGTGGTAGCGGCTGCCCAGTTGCTCCAGCAGCAAACGCACCTTGTAGCAGTTGCCGGAACTGGACATGCCATGGACGGTCAACGGGGGACGCACGGTCGACATCTAGCTGGCTCCGCGGCAGCAACAAGGGTTGGCAGTGTCACAGCCCGGCGTGCCTTTGCAAAGCCCTGCACACAGCGGCGGCACGCCGATGCCACGCTTGCGTGCGCTGCCGCCGCCGGGCCGTGCACGCGCTGTCGCGCCAACCCGTTCAGGCGAATGCCAGCACCGCCACCGGCACACTCAAGACGGCGATCAGGATGCCCAGTGCCGCCACCGTCAGCGCCCATGCACCGAATGCGCGCGGACGCGCACAGCCACTGGCGGCAGCCACCGCCTGCACTGCACAGACCGAACACCACAGCGCGCCCAGCATCAGCAGCAAGATGCATGTCGCCAATTGCGCCATGCCGGCCGGATCGGTCGCGCCGGTGCGCAGCAACGCCACTTGACCCTTAAGCGCGACCACGGCTGCCAGCAGGCACACCAGCCACGGCAAAGCGCAGCCCGCCATGGCCGGCAACACGTGCGTGAGGCGCGTGCCGCTGCCCATCCAGCGCAAGATCAGCTTGAGCAGCACGCATCCCAGCACGGCGATTGCCACGACCACGATGACGCCACCGGCCTTGGCCCACCACGGCAACGCGTGCAGCCACACCCATGCCGACAACAGCGTGGTCGCCGCGAACACGGCCCAGGCGCTCTACCGCAGCCCGGCGTGCTGCGGCATCCGCGTCACCGTGGCATAGGGATCGAACATGATTCCGCCCAGCCCACCGCCGCGCCACCAGAGCAGGCACGCCACCAGCAGCACCACCAGGGCGATCAAACCGGCCAGCGGGTAGCTGAGCGCGCGCCACTCGGGCGGCTGGGTACGTCGCTGCGGCTTGAGATCGTGATTGAAGTACAACAGGTCGCGCGCGCGTTCCATGTCGGCGCAGCACGCGCCACGCCGTTGGCCGGAATGCGGTCGGTGAAGCGCTGCCATTCGCCCACGATGACCAGCTTGCCGTCGCGCATCGCGATGCTGCGCGAAAAGCGGAACCACGGGTTGGCAACCACTTGCGTGTCCGCTTCTACCTGCGTCGCCGGGTCGCTGTGCACGCGCACGGTCTGCCGCGCCAGCCGCGGGCCGCCCAGCGCCAGCGGACCTTTACGCGCCTGCTTCGGTAGCGCATCCATCCACTCGCCGAGCTGGAACAATGGGAAGCCCAGTTCATCGCCCTCGTTCGCCGGCCATTCCAGCCGGTAGGCCTCGTGCGTGCGCACATTCAGCGGGTCGGCATCATCGATGCTCGGCACGCTCACCTGCGTCAGCGCGGTGTAGTACTGCTGCATGAATTCCAGATAGTGCTCGCCCACCGTCTGCGCACCATCGTCGTCGAAGCTGCTGGCGACACGCTCGGCGCGGCCCTGGCGATAGATGGTATCCACGGTGAAGCTCGCCCAGCGCTGCGGCTTGCGCAGCGAAATGGTGATGTCTTCGTTCACTTCGATTTGCGGCAACGCAGGCATCGGCGCTGGCACTTCGACCAAGCTGTCCTGCCCTGCCATCACCGGCAAGCCGCGCACGAAAGGCAGCGGCCGGCGTTGCGCCAACGGACCGTCCTCGCGGTCGCGTGTGGCATCCACCCACACCTCGCCCTGCGGCAGATGCGCGCGCACCACCACATGATCGAAGGCGTACGGACTGGGCAGCCGCTTCTCCAGCCCGTGGCCCTGGTCGCTGTTGACCAGCACCGGCTCGGCACGGATGCCGGCCAATTGCAGCAGTGCGATCAGCAGCGTCGCCTTGTCCTTGCAGTCGCCGTAGCGGTTACGCAGCGTCACTTCGGGCGCGTGCGGGGCGTGCGAGTTTTCGCCCATGTCCAGGCCGACGTAGCGGATCTCGCCCTGCACGAACGCCACGGCGCGCAGCAGTGCACCTTGCGGGTCGTCGCTGCGCAATTTCAGGCTCTGCACCATCCTGGCGGCCACTTGCGCGTCCTTGAACGCCTCCGGATACAGCTGCGCCGCCCAGGCAGCCACCGCGCCCCAACTGCCGGCGCTGGACACTTCAATCAAACCGTAAGGGTCGAGATCGTCCGGCGCGTCTTTTTCCTCCTGCACCGCCGCGATGTTGCTCGCGCCGATGTTCAACAGTGTCACGCCATCAACCGTGCGCACGTTACGGCCAAAACCCGGCGCGCTGATCCGCCACTGCAACGCCATGCGGGAGGGATAGCGCACCCGCACCCGGCGCTCGCCCAACGGCACGCCGTAGCGCGCTTCGAACACGTCGTAATAGCCTTTGCCGAACACTGGATTGCTGCCGCTGATGGTCACACCGTAGTCGACCCGGTCACCCACGCGCAGGTCCGGCAAGGTGATCGACAGCGTCAGCGCGCCATCGATCAAGCCGTTCTCCAGGCCGCTTTCGCGCCGCAATTTGGCGTAATGCGCCGAGGTGCGCATATCGATGCGCTTGCCGGCGCGCCAGACATCCAGGCTGTTGAGTTCCAGCTGCTGATACTGCGGCTGGTAATCGATGGAAATCTGCCCGGCTTCCTCCAGGCTTTTGGCACGCTGCACGGTGTAACTGAGCCGGCGGTAGGCCTGCGGCACGCGGCCGGTCAGATCGACCTGGTCGGACACCAGCTCATAGCGCAGCCCGGTGGCGCCAGGCACGTTGTCGGGCACGGCATCGGCCACCACCCACACCGGCGTCGGCGCCATGCGTGGCGCTTCGTTGGCCTGCGCTGGCGCAATTGCCATGCCGGCGAGCGAACACACGCTCCAAAAGACGCCGCGCAGGCGTCGCATCACGTCCTTGCTGATCAATCACCCACTCCTCGTCAAAACGCATTGAGTCCTGTCAGCGCACGCCCCACCACCAACTGATGCACGGTTTCGGTGCCCTCGTAGGTGATCACCGATTCCAGATTCAGCGCATGCCGGATCGCCACATGCTCGGTGGTGATGCCGGCCGCGCCCAGCAGGTCGCGGCATTCGCGCGCCACATCCAGCGCCATGCGGCAATTGTTCCATTTTGCCAGTGAGATCTGTTCCGGCCGCAGCGTACCGGCTTCCTTCAAGCGGCCGAGCTGCAAGGCGAGTAGCTGGGCGGTGGAAATCCGCCGCGCCATGTCGGCCAGTTTGATCTGCGCACTCTGCGTGGCCGCCAGCGGCCGGCCGAACAGGATGCGCTCGCCGGCATAGGACAGCGCCTCGCGCAGGCAGGCCACCGCCGCGCCGATCGCGCCCCAGGCGATGCCGTAGCGCGCCTGGTTGAGGCAACTCAGCGGCGCCTTCAAACCAGCCGCCTCCGGCAACCGCATCTGCTCCGGCACGAAGACATTATCCAGGAACAGGGCCGAAGTGACCGACGCACGCAGGCTCATCTTATGGCTGATGTCCTGCGCGCTGAAGCCGGGGCTGTAGGTCTCGACCAGAAAGCCACGCACGCCATCGTCGGTGTGCGCCCAGATGATCGCCAGCCCGGCGATGCTACCGTTGGTGATCCACATCTTGGCGCCATTCAAGCGCCAGCCGTCGCCCTCGCGCACCGCGCGCGTCGTCATCGCGGCGGGATCCGACCCGCCCTGCGCCTCGCTCAGGCCGAAGCAGCCGATCACCCGGCCGGCCGCCATCTCCGGCAGCCAGCGCTGCCGCTGTTCGTCGCTGCCATAGGCGTGGATGGGATACATGCACAACGAAGACTGCACGCTGACGAAGCTGCGCAGCCCGCTGTCGCCGCGCTCCAGTTCCTGGCAAATCAATCCGTAGGAGACCGCACCAAGGCCCGCATCGCCGTCGCGCACCGGCAGGCTGGCGCCCAGCAAGCCCAGTTGCGCCAGTTCCGGAATCCACTCGCGCGGGAAGCGCCCAGCATCGAAGGCATCGCCGATCGCCGGCACTACCCGCGTATCGGTAAAACGCGCTACCGCCTCCTGCACCGCCCGCTCTTCGTCGGTGAGCAGCGCGCGTACGTCGAACAGGTCATCAGGGCGTACCGGCATGTTGGCTTCCATCGCAAGCGTAAGACGCGATTATCTGCCAGTTGCCGGCCGAACATCGTGCTGCCAGCCGGCACGGGAATGGCACAAATGAAAAGAGCCGGCAATGCCGGCTCTTTTCTCACCACTGCGCTACTCGCGCCACGCTTCGGTTTGCCCGTTACTGACGAGTGCTCATGCTGTCCTGACGCATGTTGGAATCGCCGGCCGTCGATGCCATCTGCGTCACCAGCTGACCATCGACCACCGGCAGACGGTCGCTCGTCGGCTTGTCGTTCATGCGCACGGTCTTTTCGAAACCGTCGTAGCGGTAGGTGACGTCATAGGCAACCACGTTGTCGGCATCGCCTAGCGAAATGCGCTCGCCCGGCTTGCTGTCCATGCGCATGGTGCCGGTGGTGCCATCGGCATTGCGGTAGGTCACGTCGTAGCCGACCACACGCGAGGACTGCGAATTGGCATTTTCGGTGTGGCACTGACGCTCGGTGCGATCGACCACGCGGCCACCGACGTGGTCGCGGTCAATGCGGTTACCGATGAAGCCACCACCCACGGCGCCTGCAGCGGTTGCCAGCTTGCGGCCGTTGCCGCCGCCCACCTGGTTGCCGAGCAGGCCACCAATGACTGCACCGACCACAGTGCCGCCGACATTGCCGTCACGCTCCGGCAGACGTTCCTGCACCACCACATCGCGGCACACTTGGCGCGGCGAGGTGCTGGTGGTGGTTTCGCGGATGGCGTTGCTGTTGATCACCTGCGCATATTGCGGCTCACGCTGGCTGATCGGGGCCACATTGACCACGTCGGCATATTCCAGGCCACGCGGCGCCGGCTGGCCATTGGCCACAAAGTCGCCGGACGACGGACGGTTATTCATGAAAGCGGCAGTGGCCACGCCTCCGACCAACAAGGCACCAGCAGCGACCAGTATAGTTGTCGTATTACTCTTCATAACCAGCTCCCTGCGGACGCACCGCGTTGTTGACGGCCGTGATTCCAGCACGGGAACCCTGAACGAAAACACCCTCGCTCATGAACACGACGGTTAAGTTCAGCTAGCGGTTACTTCATGCATCTCTAACAGCCGGAGCATTCGCATGCGAAATCCACTCACCGCACGCGCCCTGGATTGGGCCAGCAAGCTGCGCTACCCCACTTTGTTCAAGCTGGCCGCCGCGCTGTTTTTGGTGGATCTGGTGATGCCAGACCCAATCCCGTTCCTGGACGAATTGCTGTTCGGCCTGACCACGCTGCTGTTGGCCAACTGGAAAACCCGCAAGGCCCCACTGCCGGCACCGGTGCGCCGCGACTGATGCAGTTGATCGACAGCCATTGCCATCTAGACGCCGGCGAATTCGACCACGACCGCGCAGCGGTGATCGCGCGCGCGCAGGCCGCAGGAGTCATCCAGCAAGTGGTGCCGGCGATTACCGCTGCCAGCTGGCCGGGCTTACGCGCGGTCTGCACCCAGGCGCGCGGCCTCTACCCTGCCTACGGCCTGCATCCGCTATTTCTGGACCAACACCGCCCTGAGCATCTGGAGCTGCTGGCCGAGTGGATCGACCGCGAGCGCCCCTGCGCGATCGGCGAGTGCGGACTAGATTTTTTTGTCGACGGGCTGGATGCGCGGACCCAGCGCGACTACTTCGACGGCCAGTTGCAGCTGGCCAAGCGCTTCGACCTGCCGCTGATCGTGCATGCGCGCCGCGCCACCGAGGAGGTCATTGCCCGCATCAAGGCGGTGGTTGGCCTGCGCGGCGTGGTGCATAGCTTTGCCGGCAGCCCAGAGCAAGCGCAACAGTTGTGGAAACTGGATTTCATGATTGGCCTTGGCGGCCCGGTGACCTACCCACGCGCCAATCGCCTGCGCGGGCTGGTGGCGAGCATGCCGCTGCAACATCTGCTGCTGGAAACCGACGCGCCCGATCAGCCCGACGCCAGCATCCGCGGCCAACGCAACGAACCGGCATACCTGCGCACGGTGCTGGACTGCATCGCCGAACTGCGTGGCGAAGATCCCGCGCACATCGCTGCGCAAACCACCGCTAACGCGCGCAGCTTGTTCGGCTTACCGCACTGAGCGGAGCAGGTGCGTCACTGCGGCCGCGTAATCGAGGCGACCGCGCAATGCACACGCGACATTAGGAGGCGGCGATCGCCTCAACCGACGAAGTCGACACTGCAGCCTTGGGCTTGAGCAGCATCTCCAACGCCTTGCCCACCGCCACGAATGCGAAGGTTCCGGTGATATGCGTGGCCGCGCCCAGCCCTGCCCCGCAATCCAGCTTGAGCGTGGCATCGGCATCGAGCTGCGGGCGGATGCCGCAGACGCTGCCATCGGCCTGTGGGTATTTGACGTTTTCCAGCGAATACACCGCCGGCACACCGAAGTAGCGCTGCGGATTCTTCGGGAAATTGAATTCACTGCGCAGCTTCTTGCGGATCAGCGCCAGCATTGCATCGTGCTCGGTGCGCGAGACGTCGCGCACGCGCACCAGGGTCGGATCGGTGCGCCCGCCAGCCGCGCCCACGGTCAACAGCGGCAATTTGCGCCGCCGGCACCAGGCAATGGTTTCTACCTTGACCCGGAAACTGTCGCAGGCATCGATCACCAGATCGAAGCCCTCGCCCAGCAGCGTTTCGATATTGCCGGAGGTCAGAAACGCCTCCACCGCATCGGCTTCGATGTCCGGGTTGATTGCCACGCAGCGCTCGGCCATTGCGCGCGCCTTGTTGCGCCCGTACTGCCCGGCCAGTGCCGGCAACTGCCGGTTGGTATTGGAAACACACAGATCATCGGCATCGATCAGGCGGATGTGTCCCACCCCGGTGCGCGCCAGCGCTTCGACCACCCACGAGCCCACGCCGCCCATCCCGACCACGGCCACGCGGCACGCCGACAAGCGCTCGACCGTGCCGACTCCATACAGCCGGTCGATACCGGCAAAGCGTTCACGCCATTGTGCTTTCATCGGCCCATTTTACGCGCCTCGCCAAAGGCGCGCCCACGCCGCCGCGACGAACGTTGCGTCCCAGGAGCCATCGATGCAGACCCCGCCTCCCAACCAATCCCGCGCGGCCCGTTACGCCCTCATGCTGGTGCTGGGCGTGCTGATCGGGCTGGTCGCCACCGCCATGGTGGCTAACGCGCTGCAAGCGCGGCGCGACCCGGTGCCCGACAGCCTGATGCAGGTCATGGCCTACCAGTTACGCGCGCTGCGACACGACACAGGTGCTTCCTGCACGCCGGCGCTGCAACAACGACGACTGCAATCGCTACGCCTGCTGGCCGACGAGGTCGAGCCGGCATTTCCCGGCATTGGCGAAGACCGTCGCTTCGGCGAGCACGCACGCGCACTGCGCGCCGTGCTGGGTCAGGCGCAGCGCGTGCCGCTGGCCGATTGCAAAGCGATGGGCCAGATGCACACACGCATTTCCGATGCCTGCGAGGCCTGTCATCGCGACGTTCGCTGAGGTTTGATGAATACGGCGCTCGGGCTTCGTTAAGCCTGCGGTGAACCAGTTGGCAGACCGTTCACCTGGACCATCACAGGATGACGTCGCCGCGGCCCTGTCCGCCTTTTCGAACCACCCCGGAGAGACCTCATGAAGACCCGACTGCTTGTCATTGGCCTGGCTGCAACCGCGACCCTGGTTGGCTGCGCCACCTCTCAGCCCCAGTACGGCAGCTATCGCGGCGACCGCGGTTACGACCAGGGGTATTCGCAGCAGAGCCAGCGCTGCGTGGATTGCGGCATCGTGACCCGGATCGACGAAGTCGCCCCGACCCGCTCTGCGCCCACCGGCGCCGGCGCGGTCCTCGGCGGCATTGTGGGCGCCGTCGCCGGCCGCCAGATTTCCAAGGACACCGGCGGCAGCACGGGTAACAAGAACGTCTCGGCGGTCGCCGGCGCTGCGGCCGGTGCGCTGGCGGGTAACGCGATCCAGAACAACGTCACCAGCTCCAGCTTCGACGTGCAGGTGCGCATGGACGACGGCCGCGTGATCGTAGTGAACCAGCGCGACCTGGCCGGCGTGCAAGAAAACGCGTATGTGCGCGTGGTCAACGGCAAGGTCGTGCTGCGCTGATCCATGCGTGTGTGCGAATGCGGTATCGCTGCCGCATTGCCGGCAGACACGACGCGTGCCAGAAACCAGCTAAGCGTCGTGCCCGACATGACCTAGGCAAGCTGATCTCAAGCGCCCCTCATGGCCGCATCGGAAGCTCACTTCGCCATACATGCTGAGTGCGGCGACAAGATAAAACCGCAAAAACAGAAAGGCCCGATCACGGGCCTTTCTGCTGTCTGCGTAATGCGCCTTGCGCAGGGGTGGACTCAGACCACCTGCACTGCGTCGGCCTGCAGGCCCTTCTGGCCTTGCACGACCGTGAAGCTGACCTTCTGACCCTCCTTGAGGCTCTTGAAGCCCTGGATCTGGATCGCACGGAAATGGACGAAGACGTCTTCGCCATTTTCGCGGCTAATGAATCCAAAACCCTTGGCATCGTTGAACCACTTCACGACACCATTCTCGCGTTCGATGTTGGACATCTCGACTGACTCCCTACGACACTGTGATGGACTGGCGGTGGTGGCTGTGATTGCAAGGAGGAAGCGAGGTACAAGGATGTAGCGGATCGGACGATCTACCGCATCAGGCCACGATTCACGGTGACCTTTGCAAACAACAGCGGCTGCAACTTAACCCGCACCAAACCAATTTTCAAGCACCTTTTGCACCTTTCTGTCAAGCCTGAAATAGGACATTTCCAAACCATCATGGACACCACCGTCGTTTACTACCTCCTGGCTGCAGCACTGGTGCTGATCGGCCTTGCGGGCGTAATTCTGCCGGCCCTGCCGGGCTTGCCACTGGTGTTTGCCGGTCTGCTGGTCGCGGCGTGGGCCGACCACTTCACCCACGTCGGCTGGGTCACGCTGGTCGTGTTGGGGCTGATCACCGCGCTTTCGTTTCTCATCGACTTCTTGGCCACGCTCTACGGGGCGCAGCGCGTGGGCGCCAGCAAGATGGCGTTGTGGGGCTCGGTGATCGGCGGCATTGCCGGCATTTTCTTCATGCCGATCGGGCTGTTTGTCGGTCCGTTCGCTGGCGCATGGATCGGCGAGTACTACCAGACGCGCAAGACCGGCCAGGCCACCAAGGTCGGCATCGGCACCTGGGTGGGGATCATGCTTGGCACCGCCACCAAGCTGGCGCTGGGTCTGTGCATGCTCGGCGTGTTTGCCATCGGCTGGTTTTTCTAGGGCTTCCGAATGGCCTGGCGGTGGCACACGGTTTCCGTCGAGGATGAGCGCAGTGACCGAGCAGGTCATCCGGCTGACCTGCATACCAGGCGCTTGCCGGACGCGCACGCGCCTCCCCAAGGAACTGCAAGGACCGCCCTGGCGAAGCGACCTGATCGGATGTTAGGCCACCGTGTACACACTGCGCATGCAGACGCGACCGTTAAGCTACGTGTCTCTGCGCCTGCCTGGCGCCTTTACCTCGGCCAGACTGCTCATGTCCAAGCACCGCACCCGCCCATTGATGCTCATCGCCCTGGCCGCTGCGCCATTGGCCCAGGCGCAGGAAATCGCACCCCAGCCGGCCTCGCCGCAAGCCTGCACCTCGGTGAGCTCCGATGCCGCGCGTTTGGCTTGTTACGACAAGGCGCTGGGCAATACACCGCAGCTAACCGCGGAGGCGGATGCCGCCGCGCAATTGGCCAAGCAGAAGGAAGCCAAGTCCGACGATACGCGTGCGATCAGCCGGGTCGGCGATTTCTTCCGCGCCGACGGCCAGGACCAACCGAAAGAAGAAGCGGTGGCCAATGCCGGCCGCGGCTCGTTGCTGGATCGCCGTTGGGAACTGGCCAAGGACTCCAAACTTGGCACCTTCCAGCTGCGTGGCTACAAGCCGGTGTAAAGGACTCCAAACTTGGCACCTTCCAGCTGCGTGGCTACAAGCCGGTGTATCTGTTGCCGGCGTTCTGGACCAGCGACACCAACCGCACCCCGCAGTCGCCGAATCCGGCCAACTCGGTCAACACGCCGCAGCAACTGGACAGCACCGAGCTGAAGTTCCAGCTCAGCTTCAAGACCAAGGTGGTCGAGGATCTGTTCGGCGACAACGGCGATATCTGGATGGGCTACACCCAGAGCTCGCGCTGGCAGGCCTACAACGCCGATGCGTCGCGCCCGTTTCGCGAGACCAATTACGAGCCCGAAGCGATGCTGGTGTTCCGCAACAGTTACAGCATCTTCGGCTGGAAGGGCCGCATGAGCGGCATCAGCCTGAATCACATGTCCAATGGGCGTGCCGACCCGCTGTCGCGCTCCTGGAACCGGGTCATCCTGAACTTCGGCCTGGATCGCGAGAACTGGGCCCTGACACTGCGCCCGTGGTTCCGCATCAAGGAAGACCGCGCCGACGACAACAATCCCGATATCGAGGATTACATGGGCCGCGGCGATGCAACGCTGGTGTACAACAAGGATGGCCACGAATTCGCGCTGATCGCACGCCATTCGCTGCGTGGCGGCGACCGCTCGCATGGCTCGGTGCAGCTGGATTACGGCTTCCCGATCACCAACCTATTGCGCGGCCATGTGCAGGTGTTCGATGGCTACGGCGAAAGCATGATCGACTACAACCACAAGGCAACTTACATCGGCCTGGGCGTGTCGTTGCTGGAGTGGTTCTAAGCGCATGCAGCAACGCTACTGAGCAGTCGTCAGGCGGGCACTGATACTGCTGATCTATCGCATGCGCCAGGCGCCCGGCAAATCGGGCGATGGACTTCATCGAAAAATTGCCCCGAGTTAATCCAAGAAAAAGCCGGCATGTGCGCATGCCGGCTCTTTTACTTACAACCGTATTGCAAGCACTTTGCTTGCCCAGCACCGTCAACATCACTGTCGCCGCGGCTTCTGCAGTCCGACTCAGACGTCGAAGAAATCTACTTTGCCGTCCTGCAGGGTGTAATACGCGACCACATGCACTTCGCCAGCGCGCAACGGTTCGGGTTCGAGCAGGGCAGGTTCGGATGCAGGGCGCAGGCGGTCGACGGTGCGCTTGACGTTGGCTTTGACCGAATCAGCCAGCAAGTTGGTGCCGCCTTTGGCCTTTGCTGTCAGCACGGCCGGGACGATGGGCTCGATCATGGAGCCATCGCGCCGGGGAAGAACGTGTTCTGCTCCACCACCGAGACCGCCGCCACCGCACCGCAGCTTTCGTGGCCCATCACAACGGCCAGTGGCACGCCGAGTTGGCTGACCGCATTATTCGATCAAGCCTAGCGCCGTGGTGTCGACGGTATTGTCGGCGTTGCGGACGATGAACATCTCGCCCAGGCCGCGACCGAACAGCAATTCGGCGGTACCCGGGAATCCGAACACGACACCGGGATGACGAACGGGGTCTGGCCCAGCGCAAGTTCCAGACCGCGCTTGCTGTCGGAGATCACCTTCTTGGGGCGGTTTTCGACGGACGCGGTGTTGCCGTCGCGCCGGATCTGTAGCGCCTGCTCGGCATTCAGATCGGTTTTCTTGGACGGCGCCGCACGCAAGGCGAACGGCAGGAAGCGGCAGCGGCCGCGATCGGCGCGCAACAGCTGCATTGCAGCATTTTCGACGCGATGCGGAATGCGACATGGACGAGCTCCTGCTCTCTGGTTGGTATGGCGATCCTAATCGGCGGCGAACGCAGCAGAATGACCCAAGTCGAGATTCTGCAAACAGGAGGACGCAGTCCGCGACGCGGGCTCAGGTCCAGTCCGTCAGGCCTTCGCGGCGATAGGTTTCCTGAAAAGCTGGGCGCGCCTTCATCAACGTTGCATGTGCCTGCAGCGCCGGCCAGGTATCGGTCGGGCGTGGCATGTTGCGCGACCAGCGCATCAGCATGGTCAACATGAAATCGGCCGCCGACACGGTGTGCCCGAGCAGATACGGACCATGGGCCTGCAGATGCGCATCGACTTGGGTCCAGGCCGCTTCGAGTTTGCGGCGGGCTTGAACCTGCGCAGCCTCGGCATGCTCGGCACCGGCCGGCTCGCTCGGGTAGAACCAGGCGCGGTACGCCGGCTGCAAGGTGTTGGCGCAGAAGAACATCCATTTGTAGTACGCCGCACGCTCGGGTGTGCCGAGCGCGGGGGCCAGCTTTGCCTGTGGATGCAGATCGGCCAGCTGGAGCGCGATGGCCGCAGCCTCGGTGAGCACGTGCCCATCCAGTAACAGGGTGGGCACCACGCCGGCGGGATTGATCGCCAGATACTGCGGCGATTTGTGCTCGCCGCGCTCGAAATCCAGCGGGTGCAGCTCGTGCGGCACATCCAGTTCGATCAGCAGCCAATGCACCACGAACGCTGCGGTGCTGGGGGTGTGGTAAAGCGTCGTCGCCATGCAGATTCCTGAGTGTGAGCGCGTACCAAACCTACTACACAGCCGCCCGGTAGAGGCGGCTGATGCGCTGAGCCGACATATCCCATTCGTGCACTGCGATTAATGCGCGTCGTCCATGCCGCCTGACGACTGCGCGCTACGTGTTGCTAGCCGCGCTTATTCCACTACCACCGGAATCTTGCCGATGCGCGACTGCCACAGCCGCGGGCCGGTCTTGTGCACCGACTCGCCGGTGGAATCCACCGCCACGGTGACCGGCATGTCCTTGACCTCGAATTCGTAGATCGCCTCCATGCCGAGGTCTTCGAACGCGAGCACGCGAGCGGCCTTGATTGCCTTGGACACCAGGTAGGCCGAACCGCCGACTGCCATCAGGTACACGGCCTTGTTGTCGCGGATCGCATCGATGGCCGCATCGCCGCGCTCGGACTTGCCGACCATGCCCAGCAGGCCGGTCTGCTCCAACATCTGGCGGGTGAACTTGTCCATGCGCGTGGCGGTCGTCGGGCCGGCCGGGCCGACCACTTCATCGCGCACCGGGTCGACCGGACCGACGTAGTAGATGAAGCGATTGGTGAAATCCACCGGCAGCGTTTCGCCACGGTTGAGCATGTCGATCATGCGCTTGTGCGCGGCATCGCGGCCGGTCAGCAGCTTGCCGTTGAGCAGAATCACCTCCCCCGGCTTGAAGCTGGCGACTGCTTCGCGGGTGATGGTGTCCAGATCCACCTGGCGTGCATTGGTCGGGTTGTAAGTGAGCTTGGGCCAGTCTTCCAGCGACGGCGGATCCAGCATTACCGGGCCGCTGCCGTCCAGGGTGAAGTGTGCGTGGCGGGTCGCCGCACAGTTGGGAATCAACGCCACCGGCAGATTGGCGGCATGGGTCGGGTAATCCTTGACCTTGATGTCCAGCACCGTGGTCAGGCCACCCAAGCCTTGGGCACCGATGCCGAGCGCGTTGACCTTTTCATACAGCTCAAGCCGCAGCTCTTCGGCGCGATTGGAGGCGCCACGCGCCTGCAGGTCGACGATGTCGATCGGCTCCATCAGCGCCTCCTTGGCCAGCAGCATCGCCTTTTCGGCAGTACCGCCGATACCGATGCCGAGCATGCCCGGCGGGCACCAGCCGGCGCCCATGGTCGGCACGGTCTTGAGCACCCAATCGACGATGGAATCGGACGGGTTGAGCATGGCAAACTTGCTCTTGGCCTCCGAACCACCGCCCTTGGCCGCGACGATCACCTCGACGTGGTCGCCCGGCACGATCTTGGTGTTGACCACTGCCGGCGTGTTGTCGCGGGTGTTGGTGCGCTTGCCGGCCGGGTCGGCCAGCACGCTGGCGCGCAGCTTGTTGTCGGGGTGGTTGTAGGCGCGGCGCACGCCTTCGTTGACCATGTCTTCCACGCCCATCGTGGCGTCGTCCCAGCGCACCTGCATGCCGATTTCCAGGAACACGGTGACGATGCCGGTGTCTTGGCAGATCGGGCGGTGGCCTTCAGCGCACATGCGCGAATTGATCAGGATCTGCGCGATGGCGTCCTTGGCGGCCGGCGATTCTTCGCGCTCATAGGCGGCGGACAGATTCTTGATGTAGTCGACCGGGTGGTAGTAGCTGATGTACTGCAGCGCATCGGCGACGGACTGGATGAGGTCTTCCTGCTTGATCGAGGTCACGGCTGGCTCTACGGCTGGCGGGGGTGGAATCCGGGCATTTTAGAGCAAACAGCAGGCGCGTCCGGGCGCGGCGTCTATCGCTGCGATTGAGCTGGGCGAGATATTGCCCTGGCGGCGATGCACTGCTGCGCCGGTGTCGCCGGGTGGCAGGCGAAGAATCCGTTCACCGCTGCCGGTGCAGCGGCTGGGGCTACGCCCGGCGCCCCGATGGGCAAGCACGCATCCGACCCTGCCCCTTATCCGTTCTCCAACACCGCGCGCCCACGCCGGGCGCGGCACACTAGCGCGATGTCAGCTTCCCGTTCCGGCGCCACTGCGCCTGCCGCTCCCCGTACCGGCCCCACCCTGCGCGAGCGCCTGGATGCGCTGCGTAATCTCCCGCCGTTCCTGCGCCAGATCTGGCAGACCAGCCGCTGGCTGAGTGCCAGCAGCATCGGCTTGCGCGTGCTGCGCGCGCTGATGCCGGTGGCGACGCTGTACATCGGCAAATTGATCATCGACGAGGCGATCCACCTGGTCGGCCAACCGCCGGCGTTCGAGTCCTTCGCGCAGGCGCTGGGCAGCGGCCGCCTGAACCGCTTGCTGGAATTGCTGGCGCTGGAACTGGCGCTGGCGATCGGCTCGGACCTGCTCGGGCGATTGGTCGGCTATGCCGATGCACTGCTGTCGGAGCTGTTCAACAACGCCGCCAGCGTGCGCCTGATGGAACACGCCGCGCAGCTGGATCTGGAGGATTTCGAAGACCCCGATCGGCAGGACAAGCTGGATCGTGCGCGGCGCCAGACCATGAACCGTATGAACCTGATGAGCCAGCTGTTCGGCCAGGTGCAGGATGCCATCACCGTGGTCAGCCTGGCGGTGGGCCTGGTGGTCTATGCGCCGTGGTTGATCGTGCTGCTGGCGGTCGCGCTGATTCCAGCCTTCATCGGCGAGGCGCACTTCAATGCGCTGGGGTATTCGCTCAATTTCCAGTGGACGCCGGAGCGGCGGCAGCTGGATTACCTGCGCCAGGTCGGCGCCAGCGTGGAGACGGCCAAGGAAGTCAAAATCCTCAACCTGCATCGCTTCCTGATCGCGCGCTATCGCCGGCTGGCCGACAAGTTTTTCCAGGCCAACCGCGCGCTGGCACGCAAGCGTGCGTTATGGGGCGCGCTGCTGGCCGCGCTGGGTACGTTGGGCTATTACATGGCCTACGGCTACATCGCCTGGCGTACCGTGCGCGGCGATTTCAGCATCGGCGACCTGACCTTTCTGGCCGGCAGCTTCCTGCGCTTGCGGCAGTTGCTGGAAGGCTTGCTGATTGGTTTTTCGCAGGTCGCGGGCCAGGCACTATATCTGGACGACCTGTATTCGTTCTTCAACATCGTGCCGGAAATCCGCTCGCGCCCGGACGCGCTGCCGGTGCCCCGGCCGATTCGCCAGGGCTTCGTGTTCGAAGATGTGGGCTTTCGTTATCCGGATGCCGAACAGTGGACGGTGCGGCATCTGGATTTCGAATTGCGCGCCGGCGAAGTGCTGGCGCTGGTCGGCGAAAACGGCGCCGGCAAGACCACACTGGTCAAGCTGCTGGCGCGTCTGTACGACCCCGATGAAGGGCGCATCCTGCTCGATGGCCACGACCTGCGCGATTACGATCTGGACGATCTGCGCGCCAATCTGGGCGTGATTTTTCAGGACTTTGTGCGCTATCACCTGAGCGTGGGCGAGAACATCGGCGTCGGCCAGGTCGATGCAATGGACGATGCGCCACGCATCCACGCCGCCGCGCGGCGCGCGATGGCCGGCGAGCTGATCGACAGCCTGCCGGACGGTTACAACCAACTGGTGGGACGCCGTTTCAAAAACAGCGTAGATCTGTCCGGTGGGCAATGGCAGAAGATCGCCATCGCGCGCGCCTACATGCGCGATGCGCAGCTGATGATCCTGGACGAGCCCACCGCCGCACTGGACGCGCGCAGCGAATTCGAGGTATTCCAGCGCTTCGAGGAATTGTCGGACAACCGCACCGCCGTGCTGATCTCGCACCGCTTCTCCAGCGTGCGCATGGCCGACCGCATCCTGGTGCTGGCAGCAGGCCGCATCGAAGCCAACGGCACCCACGAAGAGCTGATGGCGCAGGGCGGGCGCTACGCGGAGCTGTTCGAGCTGCAGGCTGCGGGGTATCGGTGATTTTGGGGATTGGGCATTCGGGAGTGGGGATTGGCTTGATCCACAACGCACCCGCTAGCCCCATACCGTTCAGACCCCAAGGATCCGCTTTTGGCGAATCCCAATCCTGACTCCCAAATCGCGGCACCCAAATGAGATTCCATCTCATTTGGCCAGCTTGAGGTAGAATTGACCGGTACTCCTCCCACGAACTTATCGGTATGTCTTCCGCTTTCGGCGCCGAAACGGTGCTTGAGGTCCGTCATTGGACCGATGCCTACTTCAGCTTCACCACGACCCGCGATGCCGGTTTCCGTTTCGAAAACGGCCAGTTCGTGATGATCGGGCTGGAAACCGAAACGCGTCCGTTGCTGCGCGCGTATTCGATCGCCAGCGCCAATTGGGAAGAACATCTGGAGTTCTTCAGCATCAAGGTGCCGGACGGACCGCTGACCTCGCGGCTGCAGCACATCCAGCCCGGCGACAAGGTATTGGTCGGCAAGAAGCCCACCGGCACGCTGTTGATCAGCGACCTGCACCCTGGACGCAATCTGTATCTTCTGGGTACCGGTACCGGTCTGGCGCCATGGCTGTCGATCATCAAGGACCCGGAAACCTACGAGCGCTTCGACAAGGTGATCCTCACCCAGGGCGTGCGGTTTGTGCAGGATCTGGCCTACCGCGATTACTTCGAACGCGAGTTGCCGCAGCATGAATTCCTAGGCGACTTGCTGCGCGAGAAATTGCTGTACTACCCGGCGGTCACGCGCGAAGACTTCGCCAATCAAGGCCGTTTGACCGAGCTGATGGCCGATGGCCGCATGCAGCAGACACTTGGGTTGCCGACGCTGGATCCGGCCAACGACCGCTTCATGATCTGCGGCAGCCCGCAAATGCTGGCCGACCTGCGCACTCTGCTGGATAGCCGCGGTTTCCAGACGTCGCCGCGCATCGGTACGCCCGGGCATTACGTGTTCGAGCGTGCGTTCGTCGAGAAGTGATGCACCGCGCGTGAAACGCCAGCGATGGTGCGGCGTTTTACGTAGACCGCATCGCCAGCACGTGCGTCCCAGGAGCGCCCTGGGCGCGATGAAGCATTACCGGTAACGCCTCATCGCACCCAGGCGCGCTCCTACGTCTGACCAACACGCCCTGCAATGTCATGCGTCCAGCGCGCGTTCGATATCCGCGGCCAACGCTTCGGGCTTGGTGGTCGGCGCATAACGCTCCAACACCGTGCCGTCGCGGCCGATCAGAAATTTGGTGAAATTCCACTTGATCGCTTCGGATCCGAGCACGCCGCGCTGTTCGTGCTTGAGCCATTGCCATAGCGGATGCGCACCGCTGCCGTTGACCTCGATTTTTTCCGCCAGCGGAAAGTCCACCGCATAGTCGAGCGAGCAAAATTGACGGATCTGCGCCGCATCGCCCGGCTCCTGATGCCCGAACTGATCGCACGGGAATCCGATCACCACCAGCCCACGCTCGCGATAGCGTTGCCATAAAGCCTGCAAACCGGCGTACTGCGGCGTAAAACCGCATTTGGATGCCACATTCACCACCAGCAGCACCTTGCCGGCGTAGTCGCGCATCGTCTGCGTGCGACCCTCAAGGTCAGTGAATTCAAACGTGGAGAGATCGCTCATGCCGGGCTCGGTTGTTCACAGGGACGCCAGCGTAGCGCAGCTGTCGGCGTGCAGCACTGCCGTCGTCCTGCATGCTCGGCAGCCGTACCCATTACCGCCGGCTATACGGTCGCGCTCGCCCCTTCGCTCAACGACATTCGCCAATTGGCCGCACTGTGACCTTGCCGCCATGCCTTTTGTCACACGCCTGTCCCGCATGGCTGGGTTAGCCTCCGCGGTTCGCACTTTGGAGCAACGCTCTTGACCACCCGTCTCTCTTTTGCCCTGGCCGCTTCCCTGGGACTCGCCATGCCGTCCTACAGCATCGCCGCACCCACCGCCACGCAGGCCGCCACCCAAGCCAACCCCTTCTTTGCCGACAGCACGCTGCCGCTGCACTACCCGCAGTTCGACAAGATCAAGGACAGCGATTTCGCACCTGCCTTCGATGCCGGCATGGCCGAGCAATTGAAGGAAGTGGAAAAGATCGCAAATCAGAAAGCCAAGCCGAGCTTCGACAACACCATCGTCGCGCTGGAAAAGAGCGGCGCCACGCTCGACCGCGCCACCACGGTGTTCTTCAATCTGGTGGGCGCAGACACCAACGACGCACGCAAGAAGCTGCAGGCCGACTACTCGGCCAAGTTTGCAGCGCACCGCGATGCGATTTCGCTCAACGGCAAGCTGTTCGTGCGTATCCAGTCCTTGTACGACCAACGCGCCAAGCTGGGGCTGGACGCGCAAGGCGTGCGCCTGGTCGAGAAGTACTACAGCGACTTCGTGCGTGACGGCGCCAAGCTCTCCGACGCCGACAAGACCACGCTCAAGGCGATGAACGCCGAGCTGGCGAACCTAGGTACCACCTTCAGCCAGAACGTGCTGGCCGAAGTGAATGCCGCCGCAGTCGTTGTCGATGACGTCAAGCAGTTGGATGGTTTGTCGGAGGAGCAGATTGCCGCTGCCGCCGAAGCCGCCAAGGCACGCAAGCTCGACGGCAAATACGTCATCGCGCTGCTCAATACCACCGGCCAACCGCCGCTGACCCAGCTGAAGAATCGCGAGCTGCGCAAGAAGATCTACGACGCCTCGGTATCGCGCGGCAGCCACGGCGGCCAGTACGACAACACCGCGCTGGTGGCGCGCATCATGAAGCTGCGTGCCGACAAGGCCAAGCTGCTCGGCTTCCCGACATACGCGGCGTATTCGCTGGAAAACCAGACCGCCAAGACGCCTGAAGCGGTCAACGCGATGCTGGGCAAACTGGCACCGGCCGCAGTGGCCAACGCCAAGCGCGAAGCAGCCGATCTGCAGGCGATGATCGACAAGGAACAGAAAGCCGCGCGCAAGCCGACCTTCAAACTCGAAGCCTGGGATTGGGCGTACTACAGCGAAAAGGTGCGCCAAGCCAAGTACAACTTCGACGAATCGCAGCTCAAGCCTTACTTCGAGTTGAAGAACGTGCTTGAAAACGGCGTGTTTTATGCGGCCAATCAGGAGTACGGCCTGACCTTCAAGCAGCGTACCGACCTGCCGACCTACCGCGACGACATCACCGTCTACGACGTGTTTGATGCCGACGGCAAGCAGCTGGCGATCTTCATCGCCGACATGTATGCGCGCGAATCCAAGCGCGGTGGCGCATGGATGAACTCGTACGTATCGCAGTCGGAGCTGACCGGTTTCAAACCAGTGGTGGCCAATCACCTCAACATTCCCAAGCCGCCGGTTGGCCAGCCGACGCTGCTGACCTGGGATGAAGTCACCACCATGTTCCATGAGTTCGGGCACGCACTGCATGGCATGTTCTCCGACGTCAAATACCCGTATTTCTCCGGCACCAGCGTGCCGCGCGACTTCGTCGAGTTCCCCTCGCAGGTCAACGAAATGTGGGCTGACGAGCCGTCCATTCTGAAGAACTACGCCAAGCATTATGAGAATGGCTCACCGATGCCGCAGGCATTGTTGGACAAGGTGATTGCCGCGTCCAAGTTCAATCAAGGCTTTGCCACCACCGAGTATCTGGGTGCGGCAATGCTGGATCAGAACTGGCATCAGGTTAGCGCCAACCAAGTGCCCGACGCCGCTGGCGTGATGGCATTCGAAGCCAAGGCGCTGCAGCAGGACGGCATTGCCTATGCACCGGTGCCGCCGCGCTACAAGACCCCGTATTTCAGCCACATCATGGGCGGTTACGCGGCCGGCTATTACGCTTACATCTGGTCGGAAGTGCTGGACGCCAATACCCAGCAATGGTTCAAGCAACACGGCGGCCTGAGCCGCGCCAATGGCGATCGTTTTCGCAAGACCCTGCTCTCGCGCGGCGGTAGCGTGGATGCGATGGAGCTGTTCCAGAACTTCGCCGGGCATGCGCCGCAGATCGAGCCACTGCTCGAAAAGCGTGGCCTGACCGAGACAGCGGAAACGCCAAAACGCTAAGCGCATTATTGCGGGTGATGACGCATTGTTCGCTGGCCCGCTATCAACCCGTGCGCTCTCTCCCGCCTGTGGGAGAGGGCTGCACACAATGCTTGCGTGTAGATGCCACCCATCGCATGCAGTGCACCGCCCCAGCATTCCCAGACCGCGTTTGATCGCAGAGTTTGCCGAAACGATCTTCTGCTACGCATGGAAGGCACCCGAAGTGCGGACAACAGCGACTCCCGCAGTGATGCGCTGATGCGGCATGTCGGCATGGCAGGCATGGATGCCGGACTGCCATCGGCGCAGGTGCAATTGACACGCCCAGTGCGTTCAACTCAATGGCATGTCGGTCATTGACGCTCTACACAAACAACAACGGCGCCCGGTGATCCGGACGCCGTTGAACTTCTCAGCACTCACTAGCGCGCATCTATTCGCGCGGATGCATCAGGTCAGGTCACTGCCCCTGGCCCGAGGCGCTGGCATCGACGCCAGCACCAACCGAACCGCTGGCATTGCCCTGGCCATTCCCGCCCTGCACAGCACCGGACCCGTATGCGCCGGCCCCGCCCGACACCCGTGCCGACGACGGGCTCAGGTTGGCGTTAGCGGTGTGCGATGCGCTGCCGCCAGCTGCGCCACTGCCGCTCAGCGCCGGAGCACTACGTGCCATCTCCGCGGTGTTACGGGCTGTCGCTACGCCACTGGCTGCTGTGGTCTCGGTCATGGTCTTCGCACCCATGGCGGCATCGCCGGCCGCATCCTTCGTCGCCGAGGCGGCGGCGGCACCGCGCGCGGCGGTGCGCTGCGCTGCGCCACGCACATGCCGCGACTGCGCATCGATCGCACGCTGCCCGTGTTCGAGCGTAGACCCTGCGTCCAGGGTGCCCGCGCCGCCCACGTTACCGCCAAGCGTCGCACCGCCCACCCCACCGACCGTGCCACCCACCGCCCCGGTGAGTCCACCGGCACCGCCGAGCGCCTGCGCGCCAGCCAGGCCGGGGCCCAGCGCCAACACCGCAACCATCACCGTACTGGAGATCAAGGTCTTGTTCTTCATCGCTATCTCCTCCGCTGCCGCAGACAATCTGCGGCCTTACCCAAGCATACGAACCGAACGCAAGCGTTCATACCGCCGTGACCGTAGGTAGACAGGAAGCATTCACCGCCCCGGCGCCCGCTGCAGTGGGAGCTCTTCGCCCAGCACACCGTAGCCGTACACCGTGTCTACGCCGCTGACCCCAAAGCCGCGGCTGCGCCAGGGATTGCGCCGCGATCCGCGCCACCAACGGCGCAGCGAGAGAGGTGCCGCGCTGCCGTTTCCACTGCGCTTGCGGCGCGGCAGCAATGACGTCGCCGACCGCGGCAAAGGCCACCTGAGAACCGCGCCCGGCCTCTGGCAGGACACGCAGCCGCGTGTCGACTGCGGTCACGCCGATCACACCGGGATAGGAGGCCGGATACAGCGGCGGAGCCGCCGGTCCATCATTGCCGACAGCCGCCACCAGCACATGACCGCGTGCCACTAGTGCTGCCACCGCACGTTCCAGCAGCCGGTTCGGTGCGCCGACCAGGCTGATATCGATCACCGCAACATCTTGCAGCGCCATCCAGGCCCACGCAGCGACCAGTTCGACCGCTGCACCGTCGCTTGATTTCCCGCAATACAGATCGGCCGCATATAAGGTGCGCGCGATGGGACCATGCGTGACCGCGCGTCCGGCCAACAGCGATGCCACCGCAATGCCGTGGAGCTGAGCGGGCGCCTCTCCGTCACACCCCCAGCGCTGGACCTGCACACCAGCCAGCGCAGGATGCGCCGCGTCGACACCGCTATCGATCAGTCCCACCCGAAACCTTGCCGCTGCATCGGCCTGAGCTGGAACCGGGGCGCCTGTGCAGCAGACGCCGCGCCGGCCAGGGACTCGCTATAGAGATGGTTGTAGACATATTCGCCCTGCGGGTCGAGCTGGCGCAGCCGCTGCATCGCCTGTTGCGTTGCCAGACCCGGCGGCGCGCGCAACACCACCACGCGCAACCCAAACGCATCGAAGCCGCGTTGTTCTGCGACGACGAAACCCGCGGTCTGCGCTGTCTGCAAGGCCGCTGGACTCGGCGCCAACGCCACGATCTGACCACACATCACGATCGCGCCATCGGCATCGCGATCCAGATCGCGCGGCCGCGCACGCACAAGCGCATCCAGGCGCAGCCTGCGCAACTGCCGCAAATCGCCCTGCGCTTGCTGCACCACGCGATCCGGCGCAGCCGACAGCGGTGGTACGGCTTGCGTCACGTCATTCGCCAGGCCCCCGACAGAGGGCAACGCAAGTTGCGCCGACACCGGCTGGCCGAAGGCCAGTATTGCAAGCCAGCACCAGCGCATTGCCCGGATTCTTGCGATCGCCTACCCCACCATGGTTGTTGTTGCACGCCATGCCACACTAATCACGCCTCGCAGACGCACCGTGCACGCCTTGCAGCGTGCGCGGAAGAACACCACTTCGCCAGACGTATAGCGGATGAACGAGCTTGATCCTGTGGCAACCGTCAGCGACGGCATCTGTGCACTGCTACCGCGACTTAGACGCTTCGCATGCGCCATTGCCGGTCATCCGGCCGATGCCGATGATCTGCTGCGAGTGGCGATCGAACGCGCGTTGCGTCATTACGCGCACTGGTGACCGGAAACGCCGCTGCAATATTGGCTGTTTGGCATCATCCGTCATGCATGGCTCGATGAAGTTCGCGCGCAGCGGCGCAGACGCCAGCTGTTCGTCAGCGCCGCAGAAGGAGAAGGAGAACAGGTCGGCGACAGTCCGATGGAGCGCCAGCAGGAGTGGATAGCGGTACAGGCGGCAATGGCCCGGTTGCCCGACGAGCAACGGTGGCCGATCGCCTTGGTGTTGATCGAGGGATTGTCGTATCGGGACGCTGCGGCGGTCCTGGAGATCCCGATCGGCACCGTGACCAGTCGCCTGGCACGCGGCCGCGACGCGCTACAGGCGTTATTAGAGGAAAATCGTGAAGGCCATCGACGAATCCACTCTGCAGGCCTACGCAGACGGCGCGTTGACACCCGACCAGGCCGACGCGTCGAAGCCGCGCTCGCGGCAGATCCGCAGCGGGCTGCGGACGTGCGCCAGTTGCAGCAGGTCAAAGCGCGACTACGTAACGGCTATGCACGGTGCTCGAGGAACCCATCCCGGCGCACTTGCTGGATGCGGCACGACACCGCCCGCGGGCATCGCCGCAGAGCGCTGTCATCTCGGCCGCCGCCCAGATTCAAGCGCAGACGCCAGCAACGCGGCGGCACGCAACGCAGCGTTGGGCCGTGCCCAGTTCGATCGCGGCCGCGCTGCTGATTGGCCTCTGGCTCTGGCAACGCCAGCCGCCGCAGCCTGCGCCATCTGCCGTGCTGGCCGAGCAAGGGTACGATGCCAGCGCTGCACTTGCGCTGGCGCTGGACCGTCTTCTTTCCGGCGAGCAGCAGGGCAAGGTTGGCATGGGCCTGAGTTTTCGCGCGCGCGATAGACGCTATTGCCGCAGCTATTCGCTGCAATCCAGCCACGCTGGATTAGCTTGTCGTCAGGGTGAGCGTTGGCGCATCGAAGTGGTTTCGCCACTGCAGCCGCAGGGCAACGACAGCGAGTTGCGCATGGCCTCCAGCACACTGCCGACAGCCTTATTGGATGCCATCGACGGCCAGGCCCTCGACGCCGAAGGCGAGCGCAATGCGCGCGACCATCACTGGCGTTAACCCGCGCGCCGAATGCACTCCGGCGTTGGCGTATAGCGCACCGGCACTCGACCGCGAACCGCACAACAGTGTTCGCACCGTCCGGCAGCGCTCATTCGGAGATCGCGTCTACACCATCAAGCATCTTCTTCAACAGCTTCTCCAAACGCACTTGCTCGGCCTCGCTCATGCTGGCCGTTTCTGCATTCACCAACGTGCAGACATCGGGCAACAGGCTTTCGATCAAGGCCAACCCCGCAGGCAGCATGGTCAATACGATTTTGCGTCGATCGTCCGGGCTACCCGAACGCGTAATCATCCCCTTTTCGCACAGCTGATCGGTGAGCCGGGTAATGTTGGCTGGTTTTTCGCTGGCGGCTTCGGCTACCTCGGTCGGCGTAATCGCTTGCGCAGGTGTGCCGTAAAGCATCATCAGAATCTCGTATTCCGGCGGACTGATGCCATACGGCTTGAGCAGCGTGCAGCCCTGCGTATGCAGTCGCTTGTAGAGATGCTTGATCAGTCTCACCAGCATTGCCGGCTCCCGCGGGAACGCCGGATAACGCACGCAGGTATGGTCCACGCGACTTGCGGTTGGATCGAAACTACTCATATCACCCGTCGGATTGCATTACTGAATGGCCCAGCCATTCAATCACATCATGCTCAGCGCAACACCTCAGCGAGCGAAGAGATGTACATATTCCGGTGCGACCCAAGGCAATAACAGGGTGGCAGCGACCTCTGCCGTTTGCGTGCCATCCGAGTATGGGCCCACGTGATACGGCGGAAACACGAACCTCACCGCAGTAATCTGCCCGCTCGCATTCAAGACCGGGACGAATTGCGCAAAATTATCCACTTGCGCTGAAGTACCTTCGGCAATCATGCGATCGGCCGATGCAACCTGCTCTGCCTGCTCTTCGACCGGCACGCGATCCGCTTGGACGCGCTGGGTCGCTGCAGCATGTAATTGCGCCGCCACCTCGCCACCGATCTTTTCCCAGCCTGCCGGGTCAGGAATCAGCGCCTGCGCGGTCAATTGCTTGCGCTCCTTGACCAACCAGACGAAGCGCGCCACCAGCGGCTCGGCATGCGCACCGCCAGTGTATCTACTGCCGTCGGCGGAAATCACGATCAGGTCAGGGGTCTGCAACATGGTCTCGAACGCCAGCGACAATTCATACGGCACGGCCGGCTTGTCGTTGCCCAGGCCGGACACGGCCTGCATCAGCTCGGCGCGCGCATCCTGCGCATAGCCGCGAAGCAGCGCAGTGAGTTCCGGATACGCATCCAGCCCGTGCGGATAGCTGATGCCAATCATGTAGGCGGGCGCATGTTCGATCACATCTTGCAGCGGTCCGCTCTCTACGACGGTCGGCTCTGCAGGCGGTGCTGCCGCGGCCGCTGTATCGGCTGCAGGCTCGCTCGGCTCTGCGGTTGCTGGTTCGCGTTGCGTACACCCCGCCAAAACGCCCAGCACCAACAAGCCCTGTACTGCCTTCACTCCAAACAACCGCCCCATTACCGCCCGCTCCCCTGATTCATAGTGTTACGAAAAGACGCGTTTGCTAGTCAAGCCAGCAGATCCTGAAATTGCGGATGTCGCCGCACATAAGCATCGGCATAACTGCAGGCCGGCACCACTTTCAAACCGCTTTGGCGTGCATAGTTCAGAGCAGCCTCGACCAACACGGCAGCGATACCGCGTCCGCCGATCGCGTCTGGCACCTGCGTGTGGGTGATGGTCATGATCTCACCCTCGCGGCGATACGCCAGCTCGGCGCGATGTCCATCGGTGTCTATGGTGAAACGCTGCTGGGCCAGATCGTGTTCTGCGTGCACTGTCGACGCCTCTTTCATTGTCTGCGCCAAGCAGGCAGTGGTCATCAGTGTGACCAGCGCGATGCCGCGCCTGCGTGAAAGTGAATCGATGCTGTGATCGGCCGTGCAGCTTGCAGAAGGCGCCCTCAAGTTCGTTCGGAAGGCGCCGATAGCTGACCCGAAGGCAATCGCTGCAACCGCTCTGCGGAAGCCGCCAATGTCTTCGCCTATCTAAGAAGGAGCCACCGCATGAACCACGATTCGGCCGGACACAGCGCAGACAGCGACAGCTCGTTGCTGGAAAACTTGTTCCAGTTCGCCCTCAAAGGCGATACCCAAAATCCGGATTTCACGCAGCTCAACGATACGGTGTACGAGCGCCTGCAGCAGGCCTACGGCGTGGCATCCAGCGCTGACAAGGAACGCAACGCGGCCTGAGTAGCGTCGCTGCGCGGTGGCGGTCTCGTTTGCTGCGCAGTCGTTGATCGCATCAGCAAGCCGCCGACGGCTGCAGACCGACGGCGTGCCTGAAACCGGAACAAAGCAGAGGTGCAGGCTAGTTCAGGCATCGCTGCACCTGTCCCGTGACTGCGCGACCCTCTTGCAAGCCGCGGTCATCGCCAAGCCCCGCACCATCACGCATCGGGCCCGGCTCTGCGTTGTCAAACCCGCTCCTTATCCGCTTCCCGCAACGGCCCCGTCCGTTCGAACCTGCTGCCGTCGAGCGCCACATTGCGCTTGCTGCAACCACGGTTCGCGCCAAGCGACGCCTCAGAAACATCCGCTATCAACAGACGACTGCAGGTAGGCCGGCGGCCTTACGCCAGCGCGACCGCCTTACCAGCCCCGCTCACCCGAAGCGCGGATTGGACAGCTGCTCCAAAAACACCTGCCACACGCGCGGCTCCATGATCAGCATGAACATCACGCCGAACGCGGCGCCGGCCAGATGCGCACTGTGGTTGATGCGGTCGCCGCCACGGCGATCCATCCACAGGCTGTAGCCCACATAGAACACCGCATAGAGGATCGCCGGTGCCGGAATGAACAGCACCAGGATGATCGTCCATGGCTGCAGCAGGATGAAGGCGAACAACACCGCCGAGACCGCGCCGGACGCACCCAGACTGAGGTAATTCGGATTCTTCTGATTCTTCAGGTAGCTCGGCAGGATCGAGACCACCAGTGCAGCAAGATAGAACAACGGATAGGTCAGCACGCTGCCGGTGAGCTCGGCCATCACGTTCTCGATCACCCGGCCGAAGAAGAACAGCGTCACCATGTTGAAGACCAGGTGCCCCAGGTCGGCGTGGATAAAGCCGTAGGTCACCAGGCGGTCGTACTGATTGTGCTTGTCCACCGCCGGCGGCCACAGGATCAGCCGGTCGCTCAACTTGCGGTTGTTGAACGCCATCCACGAGACGATGCCGGTGATGGCGATCAGGATCAGGGTAATCATGCAGACCTCAGGCAGTACGGTAATTGTCGACCATGCGATACCGGCGCGCATACAGGCCGAAGGCCAGTGCCGCCAGGAATGCAAACGCCGCGAAGAAGAACATCAAAAATGCCGCTTCGCTGAGCCCAGTATCGGCGATATGCGCGGTCACCGTCTCGTTGCGCACCGCCACGTTCGACAACAGCACCCACAGGTTGCCGACGGTGGTGGTGAGATACCAGAAACTCATCACCACGCCCTTCATCGAGGGCGGCGCCTGGCTGTAGGCAAACTCGATGCCGGTGGCCGACACCAGCACCTCGCCAAAGGTGAGCAGCGCATACGGCAGGATCTGCCAAGCGATGTGCATCGGCTCGCCCCCATCCATGACCATCTGGATCGCCCCCACCGCAATCCAGGCCACGCCACTGAAGGCGATGCCGCTGGTCATGCGGCGCAGCGGTGTCGGCTCCCAGCCGCCACGGCGTAGCAGCGGATACAGCACCAGGTTGTTGAAGGGAATCAGCAGCATTACCAGCAGCGGATTGAGCGCCTGCATCTGCGAGGCGGTGAACCAGGCCGGCATGGTCATCTCGCGCCCCTGCAGCACCCAGGTCGACGCCTTCTGGTCGAACAATGAGAAGAACGGCGTCACCAGCGCAAAGATCACCAGCACCCGTAACAGTGCGCGCACGCCTTCCACCGCAACGACCGGATGCGTGCCGCGGGCACGCTCCAGTTGCCACCAGGTGCCACCGCCGATGCCGGCCAACAACAACACCAGCGCGATGCACAGGCACACCACGATGCCCAATTGCTCGACCAGCGCCAACCCAGCCAGCGCCAGTAGCACCGAAACGACTGCCAGCATCAGGCCAGGACGGCCCTGCCCCGGCGCATGCGCCAGCAATGCAGTCCGCACCACCGCGCCGAAACCATGCGGATCCTTCGGCGGCAGCGGCACCAGCACATAGCGCTTGCGCCCCAACCAAAACACCAGGGTGGCCACGAACATCAGGATGCCGGGAATACCGAATGCCCAGGCCGGGCCAAGATTCTTCAGCGCCAGCGGAATCAGTAGAGAGGCGAACAACGAGCCGAAATTGATGATCCAGTAAAAGGCGTCGAACACCACCTTGGCCAAGTGCTTGTTGGACTGGTCGAACTGGTCGCCCATGAACGAGGCCACCAGCGGTTTGATCCCACCTGCGCCCAGCGCAATCAGGCCCAGGCCGACCAAGAACCCGTCGCGGCTGCCTTCGAACAACGCAAGACAGGCATGCCCCGCGCAATAAATCAGACTGAACCACAGAATGGTGTTGTATTTGCCGAAAAAGCGGTCGGCCAGCCAGCCGCCCAGCAGCGGGAAGAAATACACCCCAATCATGAAACTGTGCAGGATGTGCTTAGCCTCGGCTTCGCGCCCGGGGCCGCTGATTTCCTGCAGCAACAGCGAGGTGATCAGGAACTGCACCAGGATGTTGCGCATGCCGTAGAAGCTGAAACGCTCGCAGGCTTCGTTGCCGATGATGAAAGGAATCTGGCGCGGCAGCCGCGCGCCGGCAGTAACGCCTGGCGAGATGGAGGTGGTCAAAGGCAGTCCGGCGATGCTGAAAACAAGCCCTATCCTACCGGCGCGCACCCGCCGGCCGCCATTGCTCGCCCGAGCCGCCGTGCGCGACGCTGGGCGGGTGCAGATGGCGATGTTCCTCCAGGCAATCGCAATATCCTGTGGTTACCCGCCATCTTGATGGCATCACCATTGCGCCGAATTCGCGCTGCCTACACCTGTTTCCACCTCGCTCGCGTGGCAATGGGCATAACTTGTCGCGCCCGCTTGAGATCCGCGTGCTGCACGGGTCGCAGTGACACCATGACGCAGTGCAGATTGGCCTTGCACGCTGGCTCGGCTACATTGCAAACGTTTTCCTGGAACACTGGACCGCTGGATGCCCCGCTTCACCCGCCTGGCCCTGAGCCTGTTGCTACTGACTTCCGCCCCTGCCGCCCTGGCTGCCGCGCCGCTGACCACGCAGGCAGAGCGCAGCGGTTTCGTGCAGACCGGGCGCTACGACGAAGTCATCGCGCTGTGCGATGGGTTTGCGCAGCGCTATCCTCAGGCGGTGCGCTGCATCCAGTTCGGTACCACCCCGGAAGGGCGGCCGATGAAGGCCTTGGTCGCCTTCACCAGTGGCGTGCTCGACGCGCAATCGGCAACGCAGCGCAAACTGCCGGTGGTGCTGATCCAGGGCGGCATCCATGTCGGCGAGATCGATGGCAAGGACGCGGGCTTTCTGGCGCTGAGCGAGTTGCTCGACGGCAAGACCGGCAACGTTGTGCTCGACAAGGTCGTGTGGGTGTTTGTGCCGGTGTTCAACGTGGATGGGCATGAGCGCTTCGGTGCCTGGAACCGCCCCAACCAGCGTGGCCCCGAACAGATGGGCTGGCGTACCACCGCGCAGAACCTCAATCTCAACCGCGATTACGTCAAGGCCGATGCGCCGGAAATGCAGGCGATGCTGCAACTGGTGCAACAGTGGGACCCGCTGATGTACGTTGACCTGCACGTCACCGATGGTGCCAAGTTCGAGCACGATGTGTCTGTGCAGGTGGAACCGGTGCATGCCGGCGATGCGACCCTGCAGCGCGATGGCACCCGCTGGCGCGACGCAGTGCTTGCCGACCTGAAAAAACAGGGCTCACTGCCGCTGCCGTATTACCCGTCCTTCGTGCACGAAGACGACCCCAGCTCCGGCTTTGCCGACGATGTGCCGCCGCCGCGTTTCTCGCACGGCTATTTCCTGCTGCGCAATCGCTTCGGCATGTTGGTGGAAACGCATTCGTGGAAGGATTACCCCACACGCGTGCGGGTCACCCGCAATGCCATCGTCTCGGTGCTGCAGCAGGCCGCACGCCACGGCACCCAGTGGCGTGCCGATGCACTGGCTGCCGATCAGCGCGCCACGCACCTGGCTGGCACGTCCGAGCCGCTGAGCTTTGCGGCCGGCCCGGACGCGCGCACGGTCGCGTTTCGTGGCTACGCGTATACGCGCACGCCGTCGCCGATTTCCGGCGCGCTGATGACGCACTACGACGAGAGCAAGCCGCAAATCTGGAAGGTACCGCTGCGCGACCAGATCACGCCCGATGTGGTGGTGGAGGCGCCGCGCGGCGGCTATCTGATACCCGCTGCGCAAGCCGCCTTGGTTGGCGAAAAACTGGGCCTGCATGGCATAGCGTTTCAGACGATCAACAATGCAGCCGAGCACCCGGTACAAAGCTTCCGCGCCGATACCGTCAAGTTCGCGGCGCGCTCCAACGAAAGCCATCAGGCCGTCGAACTCAGCGGGCAATGGCGCGATGAAACCCGCGCAGTGCCGGCTGGCTCCTTGTTCGTGCCGATTGCGCAACCCAAGGCGCGTCTGGTGATGGCGATACTGGAACCGCAGGCACCGGATTCGCTGCTGCAATGGGGCTTTTTCAACACCGCGTTCGAGCGCAAGGAATACATGGAAGCCTATGTCGCAGAAGACGTGGCGCGCGACATACTTGCGCACGATGCCGCATTGAAGGTGCAATTCGAACAGCGCATTGCCAGCGATCCGGACTTTGCCAAAAACCCGCAGGCACGCCTGGAATTTTTCGCCAAGCGCCACGCATCGTGGGATGAGCGCTACCAGCTCTACCCGGTACTCCGCACCGCGCAGACCGACTTCTAACCGCCCCGCCGATTCCGGCATGCGGCTGCGCGGCACCGTCGCGCGTCGCCGATTCGGGCACGTCAGTGCCCGCCACGATTTGTCATGACCCAGCACTAAAAGGACACCCCGTGCCACAACTCGATATGAAAACGTTTACAGCCCGCGAAAACCGCCCTCGCCCCTTGGTTCTTGCGGTCGTCATGGGGCTTGGCATCGCCCTGTCTGCACCATTGGCAGTCGCGCAAGGCGCACCGTCTTCGCAGCCGTGGATGGACACCGCGTTGACTGCAGATCAACGCGCCGACCGCTTGCTGGCGCAACTGACCGAAGACGAAAAATTCCAGATGCTGCGCAGCTATTTCGGCCTGGGCACCGACAAGATTCCCAAGCCCGAAGGCGCGCTGGGTTCGGCTGGCTATGTGCCCGGTATTGCGCGCTTGGGCATCCCCGCGCAGCAGCTGGCCGACGCGGGCGTGGGCGTGACCAACCCCGGCGGCATACGCAAGGGCGATTACGCCACCGCGATGCCGTCGGGCCCATCCACCGCATCGAGCTGGAACCGCCAACTGGCGTATGCCGGTGGCAAGACCATGGGCCGCGAATCCTGGCAACAGGGCTTCAACGTGTTGCTCGCCGGCAGCGTCAATCTGCAGCGCGACCCGCGTAACGGGCGCAATTTCGAATACGCCGGTGAAGATCCGTTACTGGCCGGCAGCATGGTCGGCGAATCGATTCGCGGCGTGCAAAGCGAACATGTGCTATCGACGATGAAGCACTTCGCCCTCAACGACATGGAAACGCGGCGCAACTTCCACAGCGCGCAGATCGGCGAGCAGGCGATGCACGAATCCGACCTGCTGGCTTTCGAGATCGCCCTGAAGATCGGCGACCCGGCCTCGGTGATGTGTTCGTACAACAAGATCAATGGCGTCTACGGTTGCGAGCACGATTACCTGCTCAACCAGGTGCTCAAGCAAGAATGGAAATACCCCGGGTACGTGATGTCCGATTGGGGCGGCGTGCACAGCGGCTCCAAGGCAGCCTTGGCGGGACTGGATCAACAATCGGCCGGCGAAGTGTTCGATGCGGCGGTGTTCTTCGATGCGCCGTTGCGCATGGCAGTGTCTGCCGGCGTGGTGCCGCGCGCGCGCTTCGATGACATGGTCAAGCGCATCTTGCGCAGCCTGTTCGCGCATGGCGCCTTCGATTACCCGACCCAGCGCCAGCCCATCGATGGCAAGGCCGGTCTGTTGGCTGCGCAACATGTAGCCGAAGAAGGCAGCGTCTTGCTGCGCAACGAGCAGGCCATGTTGCCGTTGTCCAAGGACGTGCGCCGCATCGCCGTGATCGGCGGCTACGCCGACAAGGGCGTGATGTCCGGGGGCGGCTCCTCGCGCGTGGACTACACCATCAAGGGCGGCAACGCGGTGCCCGGCATCACCCCGAGCACCTGGCCTGGCCCGGTGATCATCCATCCGTCCTCGCCGCTGCAGGCATTGCGTGCTGCCTTGCCGAACGCGCAGATCGATTACGTGGACGGCAAGGACCACGCCGCTGCCGCACGCGCCGCCAAGGCGGCCGATGTGGCGATAGTGTTCGCCACCCAATGGGCGGCCGAATCGGTCGACCTGCCGGACATGCGCTTGCCCGATAACCAGGACGCACTGATCGACGCGGTGGCCAAGGCCAACCCCAAGACCACCGTGGTGCTGGAAACCAACGGACCGGTGCGCATGCCGTGGGCCGAGCGCGTGCCGGCGGTGTTGCAAGCGTGGTACCCGGGCATTGGTGGCGGTGAGGCGATTGCCAACCTGCTGACCGGCGCGGTGAATCCTTCCGGCCATCTGCCGGTGACCTGGCCGGTGGACGAATCGCAGCTGCCGCGCCCATCGATTCCCGGCCTGGGCTTCAAGCCGGCCAAGCCGGGCGGAGACACAATCGACTACGCCATCGAAGGCGCCAATGTCGGCTACAAGTGGTTCGCCGCGCGCAAGCTGACCCCGCGTTATCCGTTCGGCCATGGCCTGTCGTACACGCAGTTCCGCATGGGTGGGCTGCGGGTGGAGGCGAACGGCAGCCAGCTCACCGCCAGCTTCGAAGTGGAAAACATCGGTCGGCGCGATGGTGCTGCCGTGCCGCAGCTCTACGTCACCCTGCCCGACGGCCACGCCACCCCGCTGCGTCTGATTGGCTGGCAGAAGCTCACGCTCAAGCCGGGCGAAAAGCGCAGCCTGCAAGTGATTGCAGAGCCCAAGACGCTGGCCGACTTCGACGCCAATGCACGTCGCTGGACGATTGCGGCGGGCACCTACCGCGTGCAACTGGCGCGCTCGGCGAGCGAACCGGTGCAGAGCGCGGAGGTCACTTTGCAGGCGGCACAGTTGCCGTAAGCGCACGCAGCGCACGCACTGACACGTGCGTGCGCCAGCTCGGGTTGGTCCGCTTGCCATGCGGCGCACGTCGCCACGAAAAAATGCGCAGGATGCGTTGACAGTCTTGCGCGCAGCTTGCACAATTCGCCCCCTGAGTCGCCCAGGTGGCGGAATTGGTAGACGCACTAGCTTCAGGTGCTAGCGGGGGCAACTTCGTGGAGGTTCGAGTCCTCTCCTGGGCACCACGACTCACGGTAGATCGTAAAAAACCTCGCTTCGGCGGGGTTTTTTACGTTTTAGCGGTTGTCTGATAGATCGCTCGCTGTCGTCACTCGCGTTTGACGACGACGCACCCAAAGCCGGCGAGCGCCATGCGGCTCCGCGTCAGCGCACGCCGCACGCGCACAATGCACTGGTCGCGGCTTGCAGACAGTGCGGAGCTTCAGCGTGATCCAGCCCCTACCGTGCGACGCAGTGACTTTCGACACGCGTGGCTGGTCGTCATCACAGGTGCGTTGACGGCGCGAGTCTAGTAGCCCCTCAACAGGGGCTCAGTGGCCCCCGGCCGCCGCTGCACCACCCGCACCCGCGCCGAACGGCGGTTTGGCCAGCCACAGGAAGAAGATGATCGCCAGAAAGGTCCAACCAAGCAGATAGAAGATGTCGTTGAAGCCCATCTGCGAGGCTTGGTGGTTGATGCTGTTGTTGAGGAAGGCGGCGCCGCGTTGCAGATCACCCTGCCCCATCGCGGTGACCTGCTCCTGCATGCCGGGCGTATAGACCGAAATGTGCTCGGTGATATGCGCATGGTGCACCTGGGTGCGGCGTGCCCACAGATATGTGGTCAACGACGCAGCGAAGCTGCCGCCCAGTGTCCGCAGGAAGGTAGCCAGACCGGAACCTGCCGCGATTTCGCGCCCATCCAGATCCGACAGCAGGATCTGCAGCACCGGCATGAAGAACAACGCTACGCCTACGCCCATCACCAGCTGGATAGTCGCCACATGGCTGAAGTCCACCTGCAGGTTGAAATTGGAGCGGAAGAAGCAGGTGAACGACATGAAGATAAAGGCGATGGTGGCCAGCATGCGCAGGTCGAAGCGCAGCGCATATTTGCCTACGAACGGCGTCATCAGCACCGGCAGGATGCCGATCGGTGCGGTGGCAAGGCCGGCCCAGATCGCGGTGTAGCCCATGTCGCGTTGCAGCCATTGCGGGATCAGCAAGCTCACGCTGAAGAACGCGGCATACGCCACCACCATTGCCAAGGTGCCGGCGCGGAAATTGCGATGCCGAAACAGCTTGAGATCGACGACGGGGTCTTTGTCGGTCAGCTCCCAGATCACGAACACCACCAGCGCCACCGCAGCGATGCAGGCCAGCACCACGATCTTGTCGGAAGAGAACCAGTCTTCGTCATTGCCCAGGTCCAGCACCAGCTGCAGTGCGCCCACACCGACCACCAGCAGGATCAGGCCGATGTAATCCATGCGCGGTCTTTCGAGTTGTTCGGGGCGATGCCGCAACTGCGAACCCACGATACTGCTGGCGATGATGCCCAGCGGCACGTTGATCAAGAAGATCCATTCCCAGCTGTAGTTGTCGGTGATCCAGCCACCGAGAATCGGTCCGGCGATTGGCGCCACCACGGTAATCATCGCCAGCAACGCCAGCGCCTGCCCGCGTTTTTCGCGTGGATAGATCGACACCAGCAGACTCTGGGTGATGGGATACATCGGCCCGGCAACAAAGCCCTGCAACGCACGCGCCACCACCAGCATGCCCATGCTTTGGGCAAGACCGCACAGCAGAGAGGCAATGGTGAATGCCAGCGTGGACCACACGAACAATTTGGTTTCGCCGAAGCGCCGACTCAACCAGCCGGTCAACGGCAACGCGATCGCGGTACTGACCGCGAACGAAGTGATGACCCAGGTGGCCTGCTGCGAACTGGCGCCGAGATTGCCAGCGATGGTGGGCAGCGAGACGTTGGCGATGGTGGTGTCCAGCACCTGCATGAACGAGGCCATGGCCAGGCCAACAGTGCACCACGCCACGCTGGCCGGGCGAAATCCGGCAGCGGGCGCCGCCGGACCGCCGGGCGCGGTGGAAGCTTGCGAAGACATGGTGGCTTAGCCCGCCTTGCCGGCAGCCTGCGACGGCAGGTTGTCCTGGATGATGCGTTGGATGTCGGCGTCAGCGGCCTTGAGCTGCTGCGCATACACCTCGGTGGAGAACACCGCGCCATTGGCCAGCTTGGTGGGCAACACGCTGCCCTGTTGATCGTGCAGATTGACCTCGACCTTCATCGACAACCCAATCCGCAGCGGATTGCTGGCCAGCTGCTTGCTGTCCACCGCAATGCGCACCGGCACGCGCTGCACGATCTTGATCCAGTTGCCGCTGGCGTTTTGCGCCGGCAACAGCGAGAACGCGCTGCCGGTGCCCAGGCCCAGGCTTTCGATACGGCCGGTGTAGTTGACGCCGCCGCCGTACAGATCCGAATGCAGCTCCACTTCCTGGCCCAGGCGCATGTGCTTGAGCTGGGTTTCCTTGAAGTTGGCTTCCACCCACACCTGCTCCAGCGGCACCACGGCCATCAGCACGCTGCCCGGCTGCACACGCTGGCCAACTTGCGCCGAGCGCCGTGCGACATAACCCGACACCGGCGCGACCACGCCGGTGCGCGCATGATTCAAATACGCCTGACGCAGCTGCGCGGCAGCGGTTTGCACGTCCGGCTGGTTGGCCACCGCACTGTCGTCCACCAACGCACGGTTACGCTCGAAGCTCTCGCGCGAGCCGCTCACTGCCGCTTCGGCCGCAGCCAGTTCGTCGCGGGCGTGTGCCAGTTCTTCGTTGGAGATCGCGCCGGTGGCAGCCAGATTCTTGCGCCGTGCGAAGTCGGAGCGCGCACTGCGCAGCGTGACTTCGCGTGCCGACAATTCGGCCTGCGCGCTTTCCACGCTGCGATACAGACCGCGTACCTGGCGTACGGTCTTGGCGAGGTTGGCTTCGGCCTGCTGCACGGCGACCTCGGTGTCGGCCGGGTCCAGCTGCACCAGCAACTGGCCGCGCTCCACGCGCATGCCGTCTTCGGCGCCGATGCTGACCACAGTGCCGCCCACCATCGGGGTGATCTGCACCTGGTTGCCCTGCACATATGCGTCGTCGGTGTCTTCGTGCCAACGGCCGACCAGGAAGTACCACACCACCAGGCCGATGATCGCCAGGATCACCACAAAGGCCACGATGCGCAGCGCAGCACGGCGCTTGCTGGGCGCGGCGGGTGCGGGTTGAGGAGAAGTTGAAGTCGTCTGGCTCATCGTCGATGTCTCAGGAATTCGGTTGTACGGAAGTGGGCGCGGTGTGTGCGGTATCGCGTGCGGGCTCCGGCGTGAATCCGCCGCCCAGCGCACGCTGCAACCTCACCGAGGCCAGGAGTTGTTGCGACTGCAGCCCGGCCATGCGTTGGCGTGCGACGAGCAGCTGCTCCTGCACGCTGAGCACTTCCAGATAGCTGCCAATGCCGGCGCGGTAGCGCTGCTGGGCCAGATCGAAGGCCTCCGTTGCGGTCTGCACCGCGTCGTTCTGCGCCTGCGCGCGTTGCTCCAGCGAGCGCACGGCGGTGACCTGGTCGGCCACTTCGCGCAGCGCAGCGATCACTTTCTGGTTGTAGTCGGCCACAGCCAGGTCGTACTGCGCGTCGCTGCCGGCCAGATTGGCGCGCAGCTTGCCGCCGTCGAAGATCGGCAGACTCAGCGCCGGCGCGACCAGACCGAACACCGAGCCACTTTCCAGCAACTTGCCGACATCCGGGTACCGCGATGTCCTTGTCGGCCGCCTCCACGCGCCAGCGCGCGGCGACCACGTCGGGACGACGGCCAAGCAGATCGGCCGGCAGCATGCTCGGCAACTGGGTGGCGATGCCCGCGCCCAATACCGGGCGAGCAATGTCCAAGCCGCGATCCGGGCCCTGCCCGACCAACGCCGCCAGCGCGGTGCGGGCTTCGTCGATCTGCTGCTGCGCGGACTGCACCTGCTGCTGCGCAGCCGGCACACGCGCTTGCGCCTGACGCACCTGCAACTCGCTGTCGATGCCGGCGCTGCGGCGTTGCCGGGTCAGCTCCAGCAGTTTCTGCGCGCGGTTTAATTCATCGTTGGCCAGATCATGCTGGCTCCACGCGTAAGCGAGCTGCGCGTAGCCTTCGGCAATTGCTGACGACAAATTCAATCGCGCCGCATGCGCATCCACTTCGGCCGCATGCGCCTGATCGACCGCAGCTTCCCACGCACTCCGCTTGCCGCCCCACAGATCGACGCCGTAGCGGAAATCCAACGCGAGCTGCGCACTGCCGCCGTACTTGCCACCGAGTTCTTCGCCGACCATGGATTCGGGCAGCTGCAGGCCGGTGTAGCCACCGGACACCGACAAGCTGGGGCCGCGATTGGCCTGCGCAGTGTCGATACGGGCCTGCGCCTGATGCAAGCGCGCATCGGCCGCAGCCAGACTGGGGCTGTGTTGCAGGCCTTCGGCGATCAGCGCGTCCAGCTGCGCATCGCCCAGCGCACGCCACCAATCGCTGGCCGGCCATGCGGCCGGGCTCAGCGTGGTCTGCTGCGACAGGGTGCGTTCGGCGTGCAGCGTGCCGGGGTCCAGCACGGCGCCTTGCGGGGTGAGGCCACGGCTGCTGGCACAGGCGGCCAACGCCAGCGCCAGGGCAGTGATAACGAACGGCCGCGCCAGGCGCATCGAGCGCGAGCGCAGCGTATGGGTCGGGGAACTAGCAGCGTTCATGAGTTGAGTGCATCGCGGACACGGATAAGAAGTGAGGTAAGAAGTTCGCGCTCGGGCGCAGACAGATCGCGCAGGCCGTGCTCGATGGCGCGTTCGCCGCGCAAGCGCAGCCGCTCCCAGAGCGCCACGCCCTGTTCGGTCATGACGATCTGCAGTGCGCGCCGGTCCTGCGCATGCGGCT
This sequence comes from Xanthomonas vasicola pv. musacearum NCPPB 4379, assembly GCF_000277895.2. Taxonomy (NCBI): domain Bacteria; kingdom Pseudomonadati; phylum Pseudomonadota; class Gammaproteobacteria; order Lysobacterales; family Lysobacteraceae; genus Xanthomonas; species Xanthomonas vasicola. The sequence continues at coordinate 3,130,662 of NZ_CP034655.1, forward strand.
CGCGCCGCACCGCGCCCAGCGCTTCAAGCTTGTCGAGCAGGCGGGTCACCGCGCTCGGGGTCTGGTCCAGTGCCAGCGCCAATTCGTTGGCTGTGCACGGCGAGCGCACTGCCAGGATCTTCAGGCCCACGTAGTGGCTGAAGCCGAAATCGGGCAGTTCGCCCTTCATCTCGGCATCGAGCTGGCGCATCAGCGCATCACGCACCTGACGCAGCAACAGGCCAAACGACGGCGCAGCGGTAGACGAAACATTCATGCAGTACATTTTGTTACATGAAATATATTTGTCAAAGCAATTATCTCATAAGGGATTAAACCATCTGCAAGGATCGCCACCTTAATCGGCCAGCGGACTGGCTCGGTAATACAATTCGGCCAATGAGTATCGAAAACCCGCCAACCCAGATCGACGCACTGCCGCCAGGCGTGCGCGCCAGCTTCGAAAAAGCCGATGGCCCGGTGCTGATCGCGTTCTTGGCAGAGCTGCGCGAGGTCTGGGCGCCGGAAACCGCCTGGCACGCGCATGTCCGCGGCCAGCTGATGTATGTGGAACACGGCGTCTTGACCGTGCACACCGAGCAGGGGACCTTGTCGTTGCCGCCGGGCTGCGCCGGCTGGATGCCGCCCGGCCGACAGCACACCGTGGAACTGGCCGGGCCGCTGCGTGGCTGGGGCGTGGTGGTGCGCCCGGATGCCTGCAGCGCCTTGCCAGCGCAAGGCGGGGTGATCCGACTCACCGGACTGGCCCGCGAGGCCATCATGCGGGCCGCCGACTGGCCACTGGATCAGCCGCTGGACGCCGCCCAGCAACGCCTGGCCGCAGTGCTGCTGGACGAGCTATGTCAGGTGCAGATCGACTACCTGCACCTGGCAATGCCGGCCGACCGCCGGCTGCTGCGAATCGCCCGCCAGCTGCTCGACACCCCAGCCGACCCGCGTTCGCTGGAGCAATGGGCCGACTGGGGCGGACTGTCGCCGCGCAGCCTGAGCCGGCATTTCCGCGACGAGACCGGCCTGAGTTTTGCGCAGTGGCGACAGCAGGCCCGGCTGACCGAAGGCCTTCGGCGGCTGAGTCAGGGCAGCGCAGTGGCACAGGTGGCCGAGCAGCTCGGCTACAGCAGCCCCAGCGCCTTCGTCAGCGTCTTCCACCGCCATTTCGGCGCCCCGCCCGCCCGTTATTTAGCCAACCCCCATGCGCGCGGCGTGGCATCCCCCGCCGCATCCGGATAATCGGCGCTCTTCGAGTCCGCGCCCCGGTGCGGTTCCTCTTCACGCAGGACCTGGCTTTACATGACCGATCTGACCCGCCCCACCTTCCATGGCTTCGAACAGCTGCCACTGCGCGAGTACGCCGAACGCGCCTATCTCGATTATTCGATGTACGTGGTGCTCGACCGCGCCCTGCCGTTCCTGGGCGACGGCCTGAAGCCGGTGCAGCGGCGCATCATCTTCGCCATGAGCGAGCTCGGCCTGAATGCGGCCGCCAAGCCGAAGAAATCCGCGCGCACCGTGGGCGATGTGATCGGCAAGTACCACCCGCATGGCGACAGCGCCTGCTATGAAGCGCTGGTGCTGATGGCGCAGCCGTTCTCGTACCGTTACCCGCTGATCGAAGGCCAGGGCAACTTCGGCTCCACCGACGATCCCAAGTCGTTCGCGGCGATGCGCTACACCGAATCCAAGCTGACCCCGATCGCCGAAGTGCTGCTGGGCGAAATCAGCCAGGGCACCACCGACTGGGCGCCCAACTTCGACGGCACCCTGGAAGAGCCCACCTGGCTGCCGGCACGCCTGCCGCACCTGTTGCTCAACGGCACCACCGGCATTGCCGTGGGCATGGCCACCGACGTGCCGCCGCACAACCTCAACGAGATCGTCAGCGCGCTGCTGCGGCTGCTCGACAACCCCGATGCCACCGTCGCCGAACTGTGCGAACACGTGCTGGGCCCGGACTACCCGACCACCGCCGAAATCATCACCCCGGCGGCCGACCTGCGTGCGATCTACGAAACCGGCCACGGCAGCGTGCGCGCCCGCGCCACCTACAAGAAAGAACACGCCAACATCGTCATCGACGCGCTGCCGTACCAGGTGTCGCCGTCCAAGGTGATCGAGCAGATCGCCCAGCAGATGCGTGCCAAGAAGCTGCCGTGGCTGGAAGACATCCGCGACGAATCCGACCACACCAGCCCGGTGCGGGTGGTGCTGGTGCCGCGCTCCAATCGCGTCGATGCCGAACAGCTGATGGGCCACTTGTTCGTCACCACTGATCTTGAGCGCAGCTACCGCTGCAACCTCAACGTGATCGGCCTGGATGGTCGCCCGCAGGTCAAGAATCTGCGCCAGTTGCTGAGCGAATGGCTGACCTTCCGCAGCGACACCGTCACCCGCCGCCTCAACCATCGCCTGCAGAAGGTCGAGCGTCGTTTGCACCTGTTGGAAGGCTTGTTGATCGCCTTCCTCAACCTGGACGAAGTGATCCGCATCGTCCGCAGCGAAGACGAACCCAAGCCGGTGCTGATCTCGCGCTTTGCGCTGAGCGAGGAACAGGCCGAATACATCCTGGAAACCAAGCTGCGCCAACTGGCGCGCCTGGAAGAAATGAAGATCCGCGGTGAACAGGAAGCGCTCGCCAAGGAGCGCGCGCAGATCATGGCGATCCTGGAAAGCAAGACCAAGCTGAAGAAGCTGATCAAGGACGAGCTGATTGCCGACGCCAAGAAGTTCGGCGATGCGCGCCGTTCGCCGCTGGTGCAACGTGACGCCGCGCAGGCCATCGACGAAACCGAGATGGTCGCCAGCGAACCGATGACCGTGGTGCTGTCGGAAAAGGGCTGGGTGCGCGCCGCCAAGGGGCATGAAGTGGATCCGGCCGGCATGTCCTACCGCGATGGCGACGGCCTGCTGGCGGCGGTACGCAGCCGCAGCACGCACCAAGTGGCGTTCCTCGATTCGGAAGGCCGCGCCTATTCCACCGCCGTGCATACCTTGCCCTCGGCGCGTGGCAATGGCGAACCCTTGACCGGCCGCTTTTCGCCGGCTTCGGGCGCAGCGTTCCAGGTCATGGCCAGTGCCGACAATGCCACCCGGTTCGTGCTGGCGTCGTCGCACGGCTACGGCTTTGTCACCCGCTTTGAAAACCTCACTGGCCGCAACAAGGCCGGCAAGGCGATGCTCAATCTCACCGCCGGCTCGCACGTGCTGACGCCGGCGCAGGTGAGCAACCCGCAAACCGATCGCATTGTTGCGGTCACCAGCGCCGGCAATCTGCTTGCAGTGCCGGCCAGCGATGTGCCTGAGTTGGACAAGGGCAAAGGCAACAAGATCATCGAGATCCCCAAGGCCAAACTCGGTACCGAACGCGTGGTGGCAGTGGTCGCGGTAGCACCGGGCAACACGCTGCTGGTACGCAGCGGCGCACGCACCATGAGCCTGTCGTTCAAGGATCTGGACACGTATGTGGGTGCACGTGCAAGCCGTGGGTCGCTGTTGCCGCGCGGGTGGCAGAAGGTTGATGGATTGGAAGTGCAGTAAAGGCGATTCACTCATCTGGCGCGCGGCGGCGCGGCTAGAACTGCGGTCGCCTCAGGCTGCTGAGGCGCGGCAGAAGGTTGATGGATTGGAAGTGCAGTAAAGGCGATTCACTCATCTGGCGCGCGGCGGCGCGGCTAGAACTGCGGTCGCCTCAGGCTGCTGAGGCGCGGGAGTGCAGTAACGGTTGCTCGCCAGATCGGCGCGCGGCGGCGCGACCGGCATTTTTGCGCCTCAAGGCACCTGAGGCGCGCTCGTTGAGCCAGGAGGATGCATGCAGTATTCGAATGGGCATGAAGCGAAGTCAGGCGATCTGATTCAGATCGACACGCTGTCTCGCGGCAAGGTCATCGCCTGCATGGACACAGCTGATTACCTTCCGGAACAGGAAACCTGGGCATACCTCGGCGAGGGCATCATGGTCGATACGGATTTCTGCGGCCTAGTCCACTACACGCAAGAGTCTGCGGTTGCCGGGGAACTGATCCTTCTTCAACGGGGCACGTCTACCATGCAAGGCAATTGAATCTCCACTCCTCCTGCGCAATGCGACCAAGTGCCTGAACACGTGTCGCGTTTTAGCAGATAAAAATTGCTGCAGCACCGGCATTGCGTCACCCGCTCTTCTAGGCGTAACAGCTGCAAGCGCTGAGCTCACCGCCACCCCTGAGCACTGCATCAGAACGCGCGATGACCCGCCATTTCAAAAGACCACAGCGGGCAACAACCACTGACAAGGCGATGCATGGACGCGAATTCTGGTTGGAACGTTGGCAGCTCGGACAGACCGGCTTTCATCAGCAAGAGGTATTGCCGCTACTGCAAAAGCACTGGCCTGCGCTGCAATTGCCGAAAGAGGGACGCGTGCTGGTTCCCCTATGCGGCAAGACGCTGGACATGCATTGGCTGGCAGCGCAAGGCCATCGCGTGCTCGGCGTGGAGCTATCGCCGCTGGCGGTAACGCAATTCTTCGATGAGGCAGGACCGCAACCGCAGCGGCATATCAGCGCTGCAGGCGAGCATTTCATCGCTGGCCCGATCGAGATCATCTGCTGCGATGCATTCGCGTTGGACGCTAACGTGTTGGCCGATTGCACTGCCGTCTACGACCGCGCCGCACTGATCGCGCTACCGGCCGATTTGCGCCAGCGTTATCTGCAAACGGTCTACGCGCAGTTGCCAACACCCTGCCGTGGCTTGCTGATCACCCTGGAATATCCGCAGGCAGAGAAGGCCGGCCCGCCGTTCTCGGTGGGCGCAACAGAAGTGCACGCACTTTTCGATGCCGCGTGGCAGGTAGACCAGCTGGAAAACCGCGACATCCTCAATCAGGAACCACGCTTCCGCGCTGAGGGCGTCACTGGATTATCGACCGTTGTCTATCGCCTGCAACGCCACTGAACGCAGTGGTCGAACGCTGCATGGCGACTGACGCTGGTGGCTAAGAGTGGGTAACAAAACGTAGCAGTCGTCGGTGGGCGCGGATGGCGCGGAGGAACCGCAGTGTGCGAGCAGTACATGACGATTCCGAGCGCCGGCGGTGACCGTCTGGCAGTTGCGCGGTCGTTTTGTTAGCTGCTCTCAGTAGTTTGCATAGAGCAAGTGCCGCTAGCCAAGCAAGACCGCGCGGCATCGCGCCACACGGTGGTTCTGCATAGCAAAGCAATGAAAATAAATCCGGCAAACAGCTGCAGCAAATAGCCGGCAGGTCGCACGGGCAATAACCGGGAATGGCAAAGCACTCGTATTAAATACCGAGCCGATACCCCCGCTGCGTCAGCCAGGCGGCTACGCAGCATCGGTCACCGGCTTAACCTGCAACGTGCCCCTTGTCGATCTTCGAGGTCTGGTAAAGCTCCAGACCAATGCGCTTGATCAAGCCAAGCTGCTGCTCCAGCCACCACGCATGATCTTCTTCGGTGTCCTGCAGCTGCTTGAGCAGCATGTCGCGGCTGACGTAATCGCCGTGGTCTTCGCACAATTTCATGCCGGCGGCGAGCGCGGCGCGCACTTCGTATTCGACGACGAGATCGCGCTCGAGCATCTCCACCACGGTCTTGCCGGGCGAAAATTCGGCCGGGCGCATGTCCGGGTCGCCTTCCAGGAACAGGATGCGCCGCAGCAGCGCGTCGGCGTGCTCGGTTTCCTCTTCCATCTCGTGGTTGATGCGCTCGTACAGCGCCATCAGGCCCTGATCCTCGTAACGGCGCGAATGCAGGAAATATTGATCGCGTGCCGCCAATTCGCCGCGCAGCAGCTGCTTGAGGTAATCGACGACTTCGGGATGGCCTTTCATGATGTGCTCCAGCGACGCAATGCGCGCATGGTGCCCTAAGCCGGCGGGCAATGATCTAATCGGAATCACTTTCAGTTGCGCTTGCGGCCAGACCCGCCACGGTCAAGTCCGCCGGCCACACTTCAACCGGGCTCAAGGAACCGACAATGCGTAAATGGCTGGGCCGGCTGCTGCTGGCAATCGTGCTGCTGGCCCTGACGGCAGGCCTTGCGCTCTATCTATTGATGCGCGGCAGCTTGCCGCAGCTGGATGGCGACGCCGCCCTGAGCGGCCTGGCTGCGCCGGTCAGTGTGCAGCGCGATCAGCTGGGCGTGGTCACCATCGATGCCACAAACCAGCTCGACGTGATGCGGGCGCTCGGCTACGTGCACGCGCAGGAACGCTATTTCGAAATGGACCTGATGCGCCGCGCGCCGGCCGGCGAGTTATCCGAACTGTTCGGCCCCAAGGCCGTGGACCTGGACAAGCGCAACCGCGTGCACCGCCTGCGCGCCCGCGTGCATGCCAACCTGGACATCGCCGCCGGCAGCCAGCACGCCGCATTGCAGGCTTATACGGATGGCGTCAACGCTGGGCTTGCCGCGCTCCGCGTGCGGCCCTGGCCCTACTTGCTGCTGCGCCAGACACCGCGCGCATGGACGCTGGACGATTCCATCCTCACCGGCCTGGCGATGTACGCGGACCTGCAAGACAACAGCAACCAGACCGAATTGGCTGCTGCGCGCATCCGCGCCGTGGTGCCGCCTGCGCTGGCGGCGCTGCTCGGCCATCAGGGCTCCAGCTGGGACGCGCCGTTGTTCGGGCCGCCGCAGGGCGACGCCAGCTTACCGGATGCCGCCACGCTGGACTTACGGCGCCTGCCGCATCCGGCGACCGCACCCCACGCGGAAACGCCGACACCAGGCAGCAACAACTTCGCGGTAGACGGCAGCCTCACCGCCGACGGCCGCGCCATCGTTGCCGACGACATGCACCTGGGCCTGCGCGCGCCCAACATCTGGTTCCGCGCACGCCTGCGCTATGCAGACAGCAATGCACCCAATGGCAAGGTGGATGTCACCGGATTCACCCTGCCCGGCCTGCCGGCGGTGGTGGTCGGCAGCAACGGGCATGTGGCCTGGGCGTTCACCAACAGCTACATCGACACCGCGGATTTCGCACGCATTCCTGCGCCCACGCCGGGCCATCGGCAAGCGCTGACCACGAATGTGGAAACCATTCGCGTGGCTGGCGCGGCGCCGATGCGTTTCGAGGTGCGCGAAGCGGCGTGGGGACCGGTGTTGCACACCAACGCGGACGGCAGTGTGCTGGCGTTGCGCTGGGCCGCGCAGCTACCGGGGGCGATTCGGCTGGACTTCGCACAGATGAGCACAGCGGGCGATCTGCAAGCTGCATTCGCGGTGGCCGACCGCTCCGGCATTCCGACGCAGAACCTGCTGCTGGCCGATCGCAGCGGGCGTATCGCCTGGCGTCTGATCGGTGCGCGCCCAGAACGCAATGCAGGATGCAGCCCAAGTGGGATTGCCGAACTTGCAACGTCGGCGCCTGTGCCAAACGCAGCAACCAGCGCACCTGCGGATACGGCTGCAACGCCGTCCATGCCAGGCATTTGCCTGCCGTGGTCGCTGCGCAGCGATGCGGCGCCTGCGCTGATCGACCCGCCGTCGCATCGGCTCTGGACCGCCAATAGCCGTATCGTCGATGCGCAGCAACTGGCCACGCTTGGCAGTGCCGGTTACGACCTTGGTGCGCGTGCGCAGCAGATTCGCGATGATCTCTTTGCAAAGCAGCGCTTCAACGAACGTGATCTGCTTGCCATCCAGCTCGACGATCGCGCCGTGCTGCTTACGCGTTGGTGGCACTTGCTGCGCAGGGTGGTCGACCACAGCAAGGATCCGGCGCTGCAACAGATCGCACCCGTCACACGCGATTGGGATGGGCATGCCTCCACCCAGTCGGCCAGCTATCGCATCGTGCGCGAATTCCGTACCAAGACCATCGATGCCGTGGAAGCCGGCCTGCTGGCACCCGCCCACGCCGCACTCGGCGAGGATTTCTTGACGCCACGTCGCGCGCAGCTGGAAGGCATCGTCTGGCCGTTGCTGCAACAGCGCCCGGCCAACCTGCTACCGCCAGCCTTCGCAAGTTGGGATCAATTGCTCAGCGATGCCGCGCGCAACGCGCAATCAGACGTGATCGCAGAAGACGCACAGAGCGAGCACCGCGGCCAGCACACCTGGGGCCAGCGCAACACCGCTGCCATCTGCCATCCCATCGCGCGCGCATTGCCCGCCCTCGCCAAGCGTTGGCTGTGCATGCCGCCGGATCAACTACCGGGCGACCGCGACATGCCGCGCGTGCAAGGCCCGGCCTTTGGCGCCTCCGAACGCATGGTGGTCTCGCCCGGCCACGAGCAGGACGGCATCGTGCACATGCCCGGCGGCCAGAGCGGACACCCGCTATCGCCGTTCTGGGGCGCAGGCCACGACGATTGGGTGCATGGAAGACCAACACCGTTTCTGCCCACTGCCGCGCGCTACACGCTGCAATTGCGCCCGCAGTAAAAGCGGCTAGCCCCTCTGCTGCGCAGCGGCCTGAGAAGGGAAAAAGGACGGAGGCGATCAAGCATCGCCGCTCCGCAAAAGCCCCTCTCTCCTCGGGAGAGGGGTTGGGGTGAGGGTACGGCCATCACGCAGCATTCGATTAGTGCGCAAGGTGGCCCTGCCCTTAGTCATTCAAAAACGCTCGGCACACGAGCGCATGAGACTTCGCACGTACCCTCATCCGCCCTTCGGACACCTTCTCCCCCATGAAGGGGACAATGTCCCAGCGGGAGAAGCGAGACCACGCTCTCGTACGTTCTGCTCTGCCTGCTCTGCCTTATTTGACTGCCTTACCCGCCTTGCCTTCTGCATTTTCAGGCTTCTACGACTCCGCGTTTCGCGTGCATACCTCCACACCTGTACATGCATTTGCACACAGCACATCGCACCTCCGCTCAAAGCCTCGTGCCCATCATTGCAGCGGCCTCTGCAATTCACCAAACACACCATGCTAAGATGCATTTGATAACCATTCCCATTAGTGACCAATGCGCCCCACGCTTCTTGTCACCGCGCTCGCCGCTGCGCTCGCTCTGCATACCCAGCCTGCCTTCGCTCAACATACCGCCAGTCCCGCCGTAACCGAGCTGGACGGCGTGGATGTCGTCGGCCGTGCGCAGACGCTCTACAAATCCGAAGACGCTGCCGTTGCCACGCGCACCGATACGCCATTGGCGCTGGTGCCGCAGTCGGTGCAGGTGTTGCCGCGCGAGTTGATCGACGACCAGGCTGCGCGTCAGATCACCGATTTGTATCGCAGCATCAGCGGCATCAGCTTCTTCAGCTATGCCGGTGTGACCTTGCGCGGTTTCCGCCAGGAAAACGTGCTGTACGACGGCCTGCGCGGCGACCCGTATGCCGGCTTCTCAGTGCCGCAGCTGTTCAACATAGAGCGCGTGGAAGTGCTCAAAGGCCCGGCCGGCGCGCTGTATGGCGGTGGCGAACCGGGTGGCGTCATCAACTATGTCACGCGCAAACCCGGCCATCAGGCTGAGCGGCGCATAGAACTGCAGGTCGGCAATCAATCCTTCGGCGCGGCCTCGTTCGAAGCCACCGGGCCGGTGCGCGAAGATGGCCGTGTCCGCTACCGCATCGGCGCCTATGCCGATGGCGAAGATGGGTTTCGCTGGAACACCGATAGCCAAAGCCAGATCGGCGATGCGTCAGTGGCCTTCGATATCGGCGACACTGGCGAGCTAACCCTGCAGTACACCGACATCACCCAAAACCTGGGCGGCAATCGTCTGCGCGGGGTGCCGGTGGATAACGCCGGCAACTTCCTCACCGACCGGCGTTGGAATCACAACGAGCCCACCGACTTCCTGGACATGCGCGCAAAGGTGGCGTTTGCGCAGTACCGGTTCGCACCGTCCAGCGCGTGGGATGTGGACATGGCGCTGCGCTGGTTCAAGAACGACGAGCATCAGATCTATCACGAGCCGATGGGCTTGATCGACCGCGATCGCGATGGCACTGCCGAATGGATGACCCGACAGTTGCGCAATCAGTACCGCGACAACGATGCGATCTCCAGCAATGTCAATGCGGTGTTCCGCACCAGCACCGGTGCGATCGAGCACAAGCTGCTGATGGGCGCGGACTACTACCGCCTGGATGCTGATTTCCGCGCGCAAACCGCTAATACCGCCGACACCGGCCGCGTACGTGGCCCAGTGCCGGGTATCGATCTGTTCAACCCCGTGTACGGGCGCAGCGGCTTCTACGATTACGGCTTGGACACCTTGCCATGGCGCGCAACCAGCACGCGCGGTCAACGTTATGGCGCATATCTGCAGGACGAACTCACACTGACCCCGCGCTGGTATGCAATGGCCGGGCTACGCTGGGATGGCTTCAGGGACGACAACCTGCTGGACGGCTCACGCGTTACCGGCAACGATATGAGTTGGCGCGTCGGCAGCACTGTCGTGCTGCGCGAGGGCATCAATGCCTACGCAAATTACGCCAGCGGTTTCTTGCCGCAGGACGCCGCCAATCAGGACAGCAGCGTGGGCGGCCCGTTCGACCCGGAACGCAGCACGCAATGGGAAGTGGGCCTGAAGACTGCCCTCAACGACGGTGGGTTGACCCTCAACACGGCGCTGTATCGCATCGAGCGCAGCAACATCGTGCAGGCCAACGGCCGCATCGTCGATGGCGTCAATCAGCTCTCTGCACTTGGCCTGGTGCGCAGCGAAGGTCTGGAAGTAGACCTGCTGGCCGATCTCACCGAGCGCTGGGTACTTAACCTCACCTACGCTTACAACGATGCACGCGTGCTCGATGCAGGCACCGACGGCATCACCAATGCGGCCGGCGATCGCTTCGCCAATGCACCGCGCAACATCTTCGGTTTATGGACACGCTACGACCTGCCGGTGTGGCGCTCGGCAATCGCCTTTGGTGCCGACTACGTGGGCGAACGCGTCAGCCTGGACGGGCAGCGCGTCAAACCGTATGCCATTTACGACATCAGCTGGCAGACGCAATGGGACGCGTGGAAACTGCAGATCAACGTCAAGAACCTGTTCGACAAGGTGTATGCGGTGAGCGGTTTCAACACCCGCGCCGGGCATTTCCCTGGCGAGCCGCGCCGCATCTATGCGCAGTTGGCATACAGCTTTTGACGGTGGCGCAGCTGGTGTACGCGCTGCATCCGCCGGCACCTGCGATGTCAGCAAGCATCACGCATCACGCGTGCGATACGCATTGACGCAGCACCGGCATGACGCTCGCTTCAGGCGTCGAATAACGCACGGGCTGCGGCTGGGCGCATGCAGACGCATGCGAAAACAGCATGCAAACACTCCACCACGACTGCGAGCACCGTTGTTCGATAGATGATCGCGCAAATCACCTTGTTTCGTCAGCACTGTGACGCACGTCAACCGATGCGACTGTATGCAATGGCCAATGCAGCCTCGGCTGCAGCAGTGGAATGAACCTGTACCGAATCGCGCAGGCACATGTGGGCTGGAATTTAACGTCCGGTGGGACACACTAGAGCCCGTCGCGATGTCGAGCCTCGCTCCACACATTGCCCTCTTCCCCCCACTGACCGGAATCCGCATGCCTTTGCTTGCCCGCTCCGTTTCCGCCCTGTTGCCACTGATGTTTGCGACTGCCTGCTCTGCCGCGCCGCCAGCCAAATCCGGCCCGCCGGCTGCGCCTGTGGCTGCATGCACCGCCAAAGCACGTCCTGGCCAGGACCTGCAAAAAGCCATCGACAAGTTGCCGCAAAGCGATACGCCGGCGGTGTTGTGCCTGGAAAAAGGCGAGTTCCCGCTTAATGGCCTGGTATCGATCCACCGCGGCAACCTCACCCTGCGCGGTCAAGGCCCCAGCACCATCGTGCGCATGGCCGACGGCGTGCAGCAGCCGGTTCTGGTGGTCGGCGATTACGAAAACCAGCAGCCCACCGGCGTGATCCGCAATGTCAGCATCGAAGACATGCAGATCGTCGCCAGCACTGGCGACAAAGAATTCATGCCCGAGCGCCCCTATCTAAGCAATAGCGCAGTAGTGGTGCGGTCCGGGCAAGGCATCCGGCTTGCCGGCCTGCAGGTCAACAAGTGCCGTAGCGCGTGTCTGCTGAGCGAGTATGACACCCGTGAAATCACCATCGAAAACAACGATGTGTCTGGCGCAATCTGGGACGGCGTGTCGTTCAACCGCACCGCCAAGGTCACGATGGTCAACAACTACATCCACGACAACGTGGCTGCTGGTTTGACCACCGAACACCTGGAAGACAGCGAGATTCGCAACAACCGCTTCGAGCGCAATGGCAGCCAAGGTATCTATCTCTCGGATGCACGGCGCAATCGCTTCAGCAACAATCAATTCGACGGCAACAAAGTGGCTGGCGTGTTTCTGGCCTGCGCGATTCGTTATCGCACACCGGAAATTTTGTGCTGGGACAACAGCATGAGCCAGGACAACGTATTCGAGAACAACCGTTTCGCCAACATGCCGTTCACCTACACCATCGGCGTGGACCGGGCAGCCAACTGCACGGCGGCCGACTTCAAGCCGAATCTATGGCGCAACAACCAGGCCGACATGGCCGGTGTGGATATCGATCCGCAGCGCTATGGGTACTGCGTGCGTCTGGAGCAATGAGACGCGTGCACTAAGAACAGCGGCCAGGCGTGCAGCAATGCACGCCCGGCCGCTGCAGTTACGGCAGCCTTACGAGGCCAGCGCCTGCTCGTGCACCCCGGCAATTGCGCGGCCCGATGGATCTGCCATCGCGGCAAAACTCGCATCCCAGGCGATCGCGGTTGGCGAAGAACAGGCGATCGACTTGCCACCCGGCACCGTTTCCGCCGCCGCCTGGCTGGGGAAGAATTGCTCGAACAAGGTGCGATAGAAATACGCTTCCTTGGTCTGCGGCGGGTTGACCGGATAGCGTCGATCGGCAGCGGCAAGTTCGCGATCGCTCACCTGCGCTGCGGCGTGCGCTTTCAATCCGTCGATCCAGCCATAGCCGACGCCGTCGCTGAACTGCTCCTTCTGACGCCACAGAATCGATTCCGGCAGATAGCCCGCGAATGCTTCGCGCAGCACGCCCTTTTCCATGCGCGTGGCGCCGCTGCTGGTCTTGTCGATCATTTTGAAACTGGCGTCCATGCGCATTGCGACATCCAGGAATTCGCGGTCCAGGAATGGCACGCGCGGCTCCACGCCCCAGGCCATCATCGACTTGTTTGCGCGCAGGCAATCGTAGTTGTTGAGCGCCTCGAGCTTGCGCACCAGCTCTTCATGGAATTCACGCGCGTTCGGCGCCTTATGGAAGTACAGGTAGCCGCCGAAGATCTCGTCGCTGCCTTCGCCGGAGAGCACCATCTTGACGCCCATCGCCTTGATCCGCCGCGCCAACAAAAACATCGGCGTGGAAGCGCGAATGGTGGTGACGTCGTAGGTTTCGATGTGGCGAATGACGTCAGGCAACGCATCCAACCCTTCTTCGAAGGTGTATTCGAAACCGTGGTGCACGGTGCCCAGCGCTGCGGCAGCCACTTCCGCCGCAGCCAGATCGGGCGAGCCTTTCAAGCCGATCGCGAACGAATGCAGCCGCGGCCACCACGCTTCGGTTGTGTCGTTTTCTTCGACGCGGTGACGGGCGTAGCGCGAAGCAACTGCTGCAACCAACGAGGAATCCAGCCCGCCCGACAACAACACGCCGTACGGCACGTCGGTCATCAGCTGGCGGTGCACGGCACGCTCGAAGGCCTCGCGCAATTCCTGCAGTTGCACCTGCACGCCTTCCACTTCGGCATATTCGCGCCAGGCGCGTTCGTAGTAACGGCTCAGCACCCCGGTGGCGCTGTCGTACCAATGACCCGGCGGGAACTGCGCCGCGTCGGCGCAATCGTCCACCAGCGATTTCAATTCAGATGCCACCCGCAGGCGGCCTTCGCGGTCGTGCCCCCAGTACAGCGGCACCACACCGATCGGGTCGCGCGCGATGATCACCCGCCCTTCCGTCTTGTCCCACAGCGCGAACGCAAAGATGCCGTTGAGGCGGTTGAGATACGAGGCCGGCGCATCTTCGCGATACAGCGCATTGATCACCTCGCAATCGGAGCCGGTCTGGAAGGCGTACGGGTGCAGCAGTTCGGCCTTGAGTTCGCGATGGTTGTAGATCTCGCCATTGACCGCCAAGGCGAGCTGCCCGTCTTCGGATAGCAGCGGCTGCGAGCCGCCGGCCGGGTCGACGATGGCAAGGCGCTCGTGCACCAGAATGGCACCGGTATCGACGTAGACGCCGCTCCAGTCGGGCCCGCGATGACGCTGCCGCTGCGAACATTCCAGTGCCTGCCGGCGCAGCGCCTGCAGATCGTCACCGGGTTGCAGGCCGAAAATACCGAAGATGGAACACATGGATACACTCCTGAAAAACTGCGGGGGTTGGCGGCCGGTGAGAGACCGTGCTGCATGAAAATGACACCCAAAAAAAAACCCGCATCGGCCGATGCGGGTTTTCTGATTCCTGGGCGTTTGGTGGATTTCGCCTAGTCGCAGACCCGCATCGGCCGCGCACGATTATTCGTGCGCAGATTGTTGCGGTTGGCGTTATTGAGGTTGGCAAAGCGAATGACCATGTGGCCGACGCTAACCGTTCGGTTTCATCGGCGCAACTGTTTCAGCGGCAACGACGGCGTGCACGTGACCCGATCACCCGACCAGCAAGCGCTCGATCAGCGTGCGATACAGCGCCGGCAGCGCCTGCAGATCGGCCACACGCACGTGCTCGTCGACCTGATGGATGCTGGCGTTGACCGGGCCGACTTCGATGCACTGCGCGCCCAGCGGTGCGATGAACCGCGCGTCGGAAGTACCGCCACCGGTGCTCTCTTCCGGCGGCGCACCGGCGAACTCACCCAACACCTCACGCGCGACACTGCGCAAGCGCCCTTCCGGTGTGTAGAACGGCTCGCCGCTGCGATGCCAGCGCAACGCATAGTCCAGCGCATGCCGATCGAGCAGTGCAGTGATTTCGGCCTCCAGGCGCGGCGCGTCCCAGTGGGGCGTGTAGCGCAGATTGAAGGCCACCTGCAGCTCGCCGGGGATCACGTTATTGGCGCCTGTGCCGGCGTGGATATTGGAGAGTTGCAGACTGGTCGGCGGAAAACTTTCGAAGCCATCGTCCCATTGCCGCGCGACCAATTCGGCCAGCGCAGGCGCTGCCAGATGAATCGGATTGCGCGCCTTCTGTGGGTACGCCACGTGCCCCTGCACGCCCTTGACGGTGAGCGTACCGGACAGGCTGCCGCGACGACCGACGCGCAACAGATCACCCAAGCGCTCGGTAGACGATGGCTCCCCGGTAATGCACCAATCGATCGCCTGCCCGCGTTCGCGAAATAGGTTAGCGACACGGCGCACGCCATCGATGGCATCGCCCTCCTCATCAGAAGTCAGCAACACTGCCAGCGTGCCGGCATGCGTGGGATGCGCGGCAACGAACTGCTCCGCGGCAACCACGAACGCAGCGACGCTGCCTTTCATGTCAGCCGTACCGCGCCCATACAGCACGCCGTCGCGGATCTGCGGATCGAACGGATCGCTGGTCCACACTTCGCGCGGGCCCGGCGGTACCACATCGGTATGCCCCAGCAGCACCAGCACCGGCGCGCCACTGCCATGCGTGGCCCATAGATTGTCGACCTCGCCCAGTCGCAAGTGCTCGCAAGCAAAGCCGGCGGCAGTCAAGCGCTCTGCAAGCAGCGCTTGGCAACCAGCATCATCAGGGGTCACCGAGGCGCGTGCGATCAGATCGCAGGTCAGCTTCAGCACATCGTTCATGTCGTCAGGCCTTTTTGATCACACGGTTGATTTATGCGTCGCTGGGGCAGCATCCGGGCCATGCCACTGCATCGCCTGCACGCGCACCGCAACACGCTCGTGTCCCGGCATACAGCCGTGGCGGCCGGTGATGCCAAAGCCGCAGCGTTGGTAGAACGCCAGTGCCGTGTCATTTCCTTGCAGCAATTCCAGCGACAGGACGTTCGGGCGGTCCTGCGGGACCGCTGCAACCAGCGCTGCGCCCACGCCGCGTCGTTGCGCGTCCGGCGCCACAGACAGCCAGGCGAGTTCCTGCGCATCGTAGGCCACCCATCCCACCACGCGTCCGTCGAGCTCGCCACGCGCAACATATAGTCGAACGGTGACTCACGCTCGGCGGCGATCGGCAGGGGTAGAAACGCTTTCGGCAAGCCGGCCGCCCGCAGCGCCTGCTGCCGCGCCGCATCGTGTACGGCACACAGCGTGAGCCAGTCCTCGGCCTGGTAGGGCCGCACGTTCACTCGATGTCGAACCGCTTCTTGAAGCCGTTATCGGAGAATCCTTGGCTCAACGCGTCGTCGTCGGTGACGACCAGGGGCCGTCGGATCAGCTGCGGATACTCGCGCAGCAGCAGCTTCCATTCGGCCTGCGAGCCAGGCGTCTTTTTGTTGTCCGGCAACTGGCGCCAGGTGGTCGAGGACTTGTTGATCAATGCATCGAATCCGCCGGCCTGTTCGGCCCAGGCGACCAGCGTTTCCGGCTCGGGTTTTTGCTCGCGGTAATCGACGAACGTGTAGGCCACGCCGAAGCGATCCAGCCACTTGGTTGCCTTCTTGCAGGTGTCGCAATTCTTCAATCCGTACAGCGTGGTCATGGTGTGCCCTTCTGGACTGCGCGGCGCACGCTTGTGCTCGCCGACAGGGTGTTTGCCAATTGATGGTGTTCAAGGCCGCGTGCGGGGAGAAACACCACATCGGCGCGTTCGCCATGGAATTTCAGCGCCATCCGCAGCGGCGGAACGAGTGCAGGCGCCAGCCAACGCAGAATGTCCAGCTGCTGCGGAATGCCATCGCGCATCAGCGAGCCGGCGATGTAGACCGCCACCCATCCCAACCAGAGGGTCGGGATGCCCCAACGGATCCAGCCACCGGGCGAACGCGACAGCATGGCGCCGACAGGCTGCGTGGCACTCAATCTGCCAGACCGCGCAGCAACTCGTTGACGCTGGTCTTGCTGCGCGTCTTGGCATCGACCTGCTTGACGATCACTGCGCAGTACAGCGAGTGCGAGCCGTCCTTCGAGGGCAACTGGCCGGACACCACCACGCTGTACGGCGGCACGTATCCATAGGAAATCTCGCCGGTTGCGCGGTTATAGATGCGCGTGCTCTGTCCGATAAACACGCCCATGCCGATCACGCTGTGGTGGCCGATGACCACGCCTTCCACCACTTCCGAACGTGCGCCGATGAAGCAATGATCTTCGATGATGGTGGGACTGGCCTGCAGCGGTTCGAGCACGCCGCCGATGCCGGCGCCGCCGGAGAGATGGCAATGCTTGCCGATCTGCGCGCACGAACCCACCGTGGCCCAGGTGTCGACCATGGTGCCTTCGCCGACATACGCACCGATGTTGGTGAAGCTCGGCATCAGCACCACGTCCCTGCCGAAGTAACTGCCGCGACGCGCCACCGCACCCGGTACCACGCGCACGCCGGCCTTGCGGAATTCGGCTTCATGGAAGCCGGCAAAGCGCGATTCCACCTTGTCCCAGAACGGCGCGGGCTGGGCATCGATCACCGCCATCTCGTTGACGCGGAAATACAGCAGCACGGCTTTCTTCAACCACGCGTTGACGGTCCAGCCGCCCTGCCCGTTCGGCTCGGCGACGCGGAACTCGCCGCTTTCCAGGCCGTCGATCACGCGCGTGACCATTGCGCGCGTGGAGCCGTCGATCTCGTCCATGGTCAGCGTGGCGCGACGTTCGAACGCGCTTTCGATACCGAACTTGAGTTCATCGTTGCCGACCTGCACTGCAGCGCTGTGCACGGCCTGCTCGGCAATCGGCAGCTTCTTTGCCGCCGCCGCCTTCTTTGCAGCCGGTGCAGCAACCACCTTGGTCGGCTGCTTGGCCACGCGCGGCGCAGCGGCAGTCGCGGTCTTGCCGACTATCTTCTTATCAGCGGTCTTCTGGCGTGCTGGCCTCGATGCAACGGCCTTGTTGCCGGCAGCGCCAGCGGCATTCTTCTTGCCAGCGCCGGCGACCGGCTTGGAGGCGGCCGCAACGGGCGCCTTCGCAGCCTTGCCGCTTGTGGCGCTCACGCGCTTGGGCGTTGCGCTGGTGGGAGTGGTCGCGGTGGTCGCGCTCTGCTTGCGCGCGGTCTTCTTGCTGGTGGCCATGGGGTTCTCCGGAGTGCTAGACAGGGTCGAGGCAGGCACACAGCGCATCGCGCAGTGCCTGCCGGGCGGATTCGGACAACGGGCGGTCGTGCTCGTCGGTGATCTGGAACTGGTCTTCGGCGCGCTCGCCGAAGGTGGCGATGCGCGCATCGTGCACACGCAGGTGCTGGATGCGCAGCACATGCGCCACATCGGCAAGCAGGCCGGGACGGTCGGGCGCGACCAGGCTGATGCGTGTGCGGCGGCCGCCGGCGCTTTCGCTGAACTCCACCCGCGGTGCGAAGCGGAAATGCCGCAGCTGGCGCGGCACTGCGCGCCGTGCCGGACGCACCTTCTGCAGGTCGCCGGCAAGCACCTGGCGCAGTGTTGCCGCCAGCCGCTGCGGGTCGCCGTCGGCATACGTTTCCTGCGGCAGCACTTCGAACACGTCGAAGATCGCATCGTGCGGCGCGTCCAGCACGCGTGCGCGGTGAATACCGTAGCCCTTGCGATCGAGCGTGGCCACGATGGCCGCAAACAGTCCATCGCGGTCCGGCGAATACACGAACACTTCCAGTGCATCGTTGTCCGGCACCACACGCCGCGCCTTGACCAGGGTCTGGCCGATGTCCACTTCGATCAGCGACGCTGCCTGCCAGGCCAATTGCTCGGGACGGAAGCGCAGGAAGTTTTCGTCCGGCATGCCGCCGAATTGCCGGTCGATGGTGGCATCGTCATGCCCTTGCGCCTGCATCAATGCACGTGCGGATTCGCGTGCTTCGCGTAGACGTTCTTCGCGCGGCGGCGGATGTTCCAGGCCTTCGCGCAAGGCGCGGCGTGCAGCGAAATACAGATCCGCCAATAGCCGGTCTTTCCATGCATTCCACAGTTTGGGACTGGTGCCGGCGATGTCGGCGCAGGTGAGCAGATACAGATAATCCAGACGCTCGCGTGTGCCGACCAGAGTGGCGAAACGGTGGATCACTTCCGCGTCGGAGATGTCCTGCTTCTGCGCGGTAACCGACATGCGCAAATGCTGCTCCACCAACCAGGTCACCAGTTCGGTATCACCTTCGCTCAGACGATGCGCAAGGCAGAACGCGCGCGCATCCACCGCGCCCAGTTCGGAATGATCGCCGCCACGGCCTTTGGCGATATCGTGAAACAGGCCGGCCAGTAGCAGCAGTTCCGGCTTGCGCAGACGCGGCCAGACTTCATGCGCAATCGAGAAACGCTCGTCGGCGCGGCCGGCGGCAAACAGCGCGATGTTCCGCAACACCATCAGGGTGTGCTGATCCACCGTATAAACATGGAACAGGTCGAACTGCATGCGCCCGGAAACGCTGGCGAATGCCGGAATCCACTGCCCCAACACACCGAGCCGCGCCATGCGATTGAGCGTTTCCACCGCACGCGGGCCGCGCAACAGCGCCATAAAGCGCTCGCGGGCAGTGGCATCTGCCATGTCGTACGCCGGCAACTCGCGCAGCACCTCGGCCAGCGCGCGCGCAGTCAACGAATGCAGGCCGCGTACCTCGCGGTGTGCCGCCCATTGCGCGAACAGTGCAAACACCTGCAACACATCGTTGCCCGGCCAGCTGTCCGAGTCGGCAGCCAAATAGCCGCGGCGCAGGCTGAAGCCATCGCGCAGCGGTTCCAGTGTCGCTTCGCCATCGAACTGTTCTTCGAAGCGCTGCAGCAGCCGGTCGCTGATGCGACGAATCAACGCAGCGCTGCGATAAAAGCGCTGCATCATTTTTTCCACACCCAGGCTTTCCAGGTCGTCAGCAAACCCCAGCCGTTCGGCGAGGGTCTTTTGGTAGTCGAAACGCAGGCGCTCTTCCGGCCGGTTGGCCACGATGTGTAGACCGAAACGCAGGCGGGCGAGCTCTTCGCGCTCCCGACGCAATGCGGCGGCTTCGTCGAAACCGACATGGCCCAGCCCGACCAAGGCTTCCAGATCCTTGACCCCGAACGCACGCAGCGCCATCCAGCCGAGCGTCTGCAGATCGCGCAGGCCGCCGGGGCCATCCTTGATGTCGGGTTCCAGGTTGTCGGCGGTGTCGCCGAAGCGCTGATGGCGCGCCAGTAATTCCTCGCGCTTGGCCTGGAAGAAATCGCGCGGCGGCCACACCTGTGGCGGCGCGATCGCCGCGGCCAGTGCAGCGCGCGCGGCGGCATCGGCCACCAGCGCGCGCGATTCGATCAAGGCAGTGAGCACGGTCTGGTCGGCCGCTGCCGCCGTGCACTGCGCTGGCGAGCGCACCGCATGACTGATCGGCAGGCCCACATCCCACAGCAGCGCAAACAAGCGCGCCAGGGCCTGCTCGTGCTGCTGCTGCGCGACGCTTTCGCCCAGCACCAACACATCCACATCCGAGCGTGGGAACAGTTCGCCGCGCCCATAGCCGCCGACCGCATGCAGCGACAAACCGCTATCGGCCGGAATGCAGCGGGTCCACGCATTGCGCATCAATTGGTCGACCGCGCGTGCGCGCAGAACGACCAGCCGCTCGATCGGTTCGCCCTGATCGAAGCGTTTGCATAGGCGCATGTCCGCATGCACCAGCAGCGGACGGGCCTGCGCGGCCCATTCCGCGTCGCCGGCGACGCCCGGGTCGGGTCGCTCCGCCGGCGTCTCCGTCATACCGGCGCTGGCGAATTGGCCGACAGCGTCAGCACATCCACGCCGTCTTCGGTGACTGCCACCATGTGTTCCCACTGCGCCGACAACTTGCGGTCCTTGGTGACCACGGTCCAGCCGTCCGGCAGCGTCTTATGGTGATAGGTGCCTTCGTTGATCATCGGCTCGATGGTGAAGGTCATGCCCGGCTTGAGCACCAGCCCTTCGCCCGGACGGCCGTAATGCATCACCTGCGGCTCGTCGTGATAGACCTTGCCGATGCCGTGGCCGCAGTAATCGCGCACCACGCTGAAGCGCTCGGATTCGGCGAACTTCTGGATGGCATGGCCCACATCGCCCAGGGTGGCGCCCGGCTTGACCGCGCGGATGCCTCGCCACATCGCTTCATACGTCGTCTCGACCAAACGCTTGGCCATCACCGACGGGGTGCCCACGTAGTACATGCGGCTGGTGTCGCCGTGCCAGCCATCCTTGATGACGGTGACGTCGATATTGACGATGTCGCCGTCCTTCAACACCTTGGCGGCGCTCGGAATGCCGTGACAGATCACGTTGTTGACCGAGGTACACACGCTTTTGGGGAAGCCGCGGTAGCCGACATTGGCAGGAATGGTGCCCTGCACGTTGACGATGTGGTCGTGGCAGATGCGGTCCAGCTCGGCCGTGGTCACGCCCGGCTGGACGTGGGGGCCCACAACATCGAGCACTTCGGCGGCCAGGCGGCCGGCGACGCGCATCAGTTCGATTTCTTCTTTAGTTTTTAGATTGACGCTCATGGCCGCGATTATCGCCGATTCGGGCTAATCTGAACGACCCGCGTCTGGGTTTTTTGTAGAACGCATCAGCTGGGCGCACGCGGACGGAACGGCATAAAACCGTCGCGCTCGCCTATTCATGTGTGACGCAGTCCATTTAGCGTCAAAACTTGCATTAACGAAGTCATCCGTGGGACATCGCAATTTCACGAAAAAAACCAGCTGAGGCAACTAGATAGCATGTGAATTCGGCGTTATGTTTGGCACAGCTGATGCATTACAGGGGATGCGACGAGTCGTCGCGTCATCGATGACCAGAACGGTCAAGGAAATGTCCATGCGCACTGTCCGCCCTGTCCTGTTGTCCCTCGGCCTCCTCTCGACCATTGGCATGGCGAGCGCGGCAGATACCACCACCTTCAACGTCAAGATCGCGGTCACCAAGGCCTGCACGATCACCGCCGCGTCCGCCACGGACGTCGACTTCGGTTCGGTGCTCTCCACCTCCACCACCAACGTCGACGCCAACGGCAGCGTCACCGCGCAATGCACCGCATTGACGCCTTACAACATCGCACTGAGCGCCGGTGGCAATGCCGGCACTGCCAATGACGTCACCACCCGCCGCATGAAAAATACGGACCCGCTGGTGACCACCAACAACTTCATCGCCTACCAGCTCTACCAAGACTTAACTCGCAGCACGGTTTGGGGCAGCACCACCGGCACCAATACGCTCAGCCGTACCGCCACCGGTATCAACCAGGTCTACCCGGTCTACGGTCGTGTGACCAACCCGGCAGCCAGCAATGCCGCGACCGGTAGTTACCAGGACACGATCACTGCCACGATCGTTTATTGAGCACGCGCATGCTTGTGCATCACCGCCTGTTGTCACGCTTCCCCGCCTGGCTGACGTCAGCCGGACTGGCGATGACGCTGGTCATGGTCAACGGCGTCTTGCTGACGCCGGCACACGCCGCCAGCTTGCAGCTGGCGCCGACCTCGCTGAGCCTGAGCGCGCAGCAAGCCGCCGACGGCTTATGGCTAAGCAATAGCGGCAGCGCGCCGGTACAGGTGCAGACCCGCGCGTATCGCTGGACCCAGCGCGATGGGCAGGATCAGCTGGAACCCACCCAGGACCTGCTGGTCAGCCCACCGATGCGCACCCTGGCCGCCGGCGAGCGCCAGGTGATCCGCGCCGGACCTGCGCCCACCGGGCAGGAGCACTGTTACCGCATCATCGTCGACGAGCTGCCCAGCGCCGATGCCGACCGCAAGGGCATGCAGTTCGTGCTGCGTTATTCGGTGCCAATCTTCCTGCTGCCACCCGGCACCACCGAACCCACACCAACATTGAGCGCGCAAGTGGTTGCCGGCAGCGATGGCAAGGCGCAGATCCAGATCAGCAATACAGGCAACGGACATGCCCAGGTCGCCGACCTGCGGCACCAAATCGATGGCGCGACCAAGACCACATTGAATGGTTTGGTTGGTTATGTGCTGCCCGGTCAGACCATGCGTTGGTCGCTAGGTGCGCCGCTGGCGCAGTTCGGCCGCGGCACCATCATCGCAAGGATCAATGGTGAGGCTGACGAACGCACTTTGTTGGCCTCGCCGACGGCGCCGTGATGCGGTTCGGCTGGCGATGACGCTGCTGGCGACCGCCACCTGCCTGGGCACCGCCGCAGCCGGCGATCTGGCCGATGTGACATCGCTTCCCGATCAGCCGCCGCCAGGCGCCACGCTACAGGCGCAAACGCTGTATCTGGACGTCACCTTGAACCAGGCCGACCGCGGCCTGGCGCCATTCGAACTGGTCGATGGCCGGCTGCGCGGCTCGGTGGAAACTTTGCGCAAACTCGGCTTTATCCTGGCCGACCGCGCGCCCGCCGACTTGGTCGATCTGGACCGCCTGCCCGATGTGGAAGTGCGTTACGACGCCGCGCTGCAGCGGCTCGCGCTGCAGGTGCCCCTGGCGCAGCTGTCGTTGTCCACCACGGTGCTGAAGGCCGAACAAGTGGCCCCGCCCAGCGCCACCGCATCGCCGGGCCTGCTGCTCAATTACGACCTGTATGCCACCCGTAATGCCGGCACCAGCAGCGCGTCGCTGGCGACCGAACTGCGCGCCTTCGGCATTGGCCGCGGCATGGTCGACACTACCGCCATTTTCCTGGCCTACGACCGCCCAGAGGACGAACGCTGGCGGACCGAAGCAGTGCGTCTGGACAGCGCCTGGCAAATGGATTTCCCGGACAGCGCCACCAGCCTCAGCGTGGGCGATTTCTATAGCGGCTTTGTCGACTGGAGCCGTTCGCTCCGCCTGGGCGGCGTGCAGATCGGCCGCAATTACGCCTTGCAGCCGTATCGCGTGCTGACGCCGACGCCGAGCTTTCTCGGCGAAGCGACAGTGCCCTCCACCGTGGAGCTGTACGTGGACGGGCTGCGCCAATACAGCGGCCAGGTGCCGGCCGGCCCATTTCAGCTGGCAGCGCAGCCGGGCATCAGCGGCACCGGTCAGGCGCAGATCGTGGTGACCGATGCCTTCGGCCGCGTGCGCCGGCTGGATTTCGCGTTCTATGGCACACCGCAGTTGCTGGCACGCGGCATTTCCGAATGGTCGGCCGGCATCGGCCATCTGCGCCGCGAATACGGTGTGCGCTCGTTTTCCTATGATCCACGTCGTGTAGCCAGTGCCACGTTTCGCAAAGGCCTACGCGACGATTTCACGATCGAAGCGCATGCCGAAACCGGCGGCGGCGTGATCAATGCCGGCGCAGGCGGCGTGTGGTTGCTGGGCATAGGCGGTGTGTTCAATGCCGCCTACGCGCACAGCCGGATGGACGCGCTGCGTGGTGGCCAGTACGTGCTGGGCTACGGCTGGAACAACCGGCGTTTCAACGTCAATCTGGGCACCCAGCGCACCCATGGCGATTACCGCGACCTGGGCGCGTTGCAAGGCGCATTGCCGGCGCGCGTCAGCGACCGTGCAGCGCTGGGCGTCAACGTCGGCCAGATCGGTTCGCTCGGCACCAGTTATGTGCGGCTGAGCTATCCGCAGGGCGATACCTCGCGCTATGCCAGCGTGTTCTGGTCGCGCAACTTCGGGCGCAACTGGGCTGCCAACCTGTCGGGCAATCAGAATCTGGATGTGTCCAGTGATCGCAGCCTGTACCTGTCACTGTCGACCACCTTCGGCGAACTGCGCCAGGCCAGCGCATCGATGCAGCGCAACGGCAACCGCACCGGCTTTGTGGCCGATATCAGCCAGCCACTGCCCGGCGATGGCGATCTGGGCGGCATTGGTTGGCGCCTGCAGGGACGTGCCGGCGACGATGCCAGCGGCGGACTGGCCGAACTGGGCTGGTTGAACCGGGTCGGCCGTTACAACTTCGGCGCAGCAACCCAGGACGGCGACAGTTTCGGCTATGCCAGCGCCAGCGGCAGCCTGGTATGGATGAACGGCCGCGCCTTCGCCGCGCGCGATATCCAGGACGCCTTCGCGGTGGTCTCCACCGACGGCCAGCCCGGCATTCCGGTGCGGCTGGAAAACCGCTTGATCGGGGTCACCGATGCACGCGGCACCCTGCTGGTGACGCCGTTGCAATCGTGGCAGCGCAACCAGTTATCCATCGATACCCTGACCCTGCCGGCGGACCTGCGCGTGGACCGTGTCGACACGGCGGTGACGCCGCGCCAGCAATCCGGCGTCGCCGTGCACTTCGGCATCACCCGCGTGCGCGCCGCCATCGTCGTGCTGCACGATGTGCAGGGCGCGCCGCTGCCAGTTGGCAGCGTGGTGCAGCGCGACGGCAGTTCCGAACGCGTCGTGGTCGGCTACGACGGCGAAACCTATCTGGACAACCTGCAACGCGACAACCGCATTCTGGTGGACCTGCCGCAGGGCCGTTGTGTCGCGCAGTTCGCGTATCCGGCCGACCCGGGCGGCATTCCGCGGGTAGGTCCGCTGCCGTGCATCCTTGAGCAGACAACGCCATGAAGATGTCCACGCTTTGGCACCTGGCGCTTGCGCTGATGATCGCGCTGTCATGGCTCGCGCCCAGCGAGCGTGCGCACGCGGACACCACTTGTACCGTCGCCCTCGGCACTCCACTGGCCTTTGGCAACGTGGCGGCCAACGGCACCACCGATGCAGTGGCAACGCTCACTGTGTCCTGCGCGACCGCCGCGCTCAGCGTGCTGGGCTATGCACAAGTGAGCCTTTGCCTGGACCTTGGCCCGGGCAGTGCCAGCAGTGGCGTGTACGCACCACGCCGCATGCTCAACTCCACCAGCGACAGTCTGGACTTTCAGATCTACAGCGAGGCAACGCGTACGCAGATCTGGGGCGCCACCGGGTCAGCAGCACCCTCGCCACGCACGCTGACACTTTCCTATAACGTCCCGGTGATCACCGGCGGCTCGCAGACGGCCACCGTTACCGTGTACGGGCGAATTCCGGCCAGCCAGATTCTGTCGGTCGGCAACCACACCAGCAACTTTGGCGGCGCCGACACCGTGCTGCGCTACTCCTATAACGAAAGCATCACCGGTGTGCCGCTTGCGCCGAGCAGTTGCACAGCTGGCGGCAGCGGCTCCAAGACTGCCAGTAACGCGTTTCCGTTCACCGCCTCGGCCAACGTGCCGGCACGCTGCAATACCTACGTCACCACCGACCTGGATTTCGGCAGCATCGCCGGCACCATCGACGCCGCCATCGATCGGACCTCCACCATCAGCCTGGCCTGCACCAACCGCACCGCCTGGAATATCGGGCTGGACAATGGCAGCAATGCTACCGGCAGCGTCCGACGCATGCGCCACGCCAGCAGCGCCAATTACGTTACCTACGAGCTCTACAGCAACGCCGGCCGCAGTACGCGGTGGGGCACCGTCACCGGGGTGGACACGCTATCGGGCACCGGCAATGGCACGGCGCAGACAGTCACGGTCTACGGCCGCGCGCCGGCCCCACAACTGCCCATTGCCGGCGCCTACACCGACACGGTGACTGTCTCGATCACTTACTGACAATTAATAAAGTTCGCATCGGGGGCGTCGCTAATGTTACGTCTCCAATGCAAACGATTGCCTTCATGACGCTGGTCGCATTACTGAAGCGCCTGATTTTGGTTACCCTCGCTTGCGCCGCTACCTCGACTGCAGCGAGCGCGACCACCGCGAAGGGGCCGGAAAACTCCACGCTGCACATCGGCCTGCGCCTGCTGAGCGGCTGCGAACTGCGCACCACGCCGCCGCACGCCAGTTGCTCCAGGGGCACGCCGATGGCAATCGCCGAGCCGGTCGGCAGCAGCGAAGCCTCCTCTGTCACCAGCACGGGCCAGGACGCCAGCGCACTCGCCGGGCCGGCGCCCGCCGGCAGCGCGCGCATCACCACCATCGCGTTTTGAGCATGGCCGCGCCCCGCCACCTTCGCGCTCTGCTGACCCCGCTCTTGATCATGGCCTGTGCGGCAGGAAGCGGCGCCGCCGGCGCTGCCGAGATCGCCATCGCCCCGACCACCGCGCATATTCCGGCTGACAGCGACCAGGCCACCGTCTGGCTCTACAACCAGGCCGCGCAACCATGGCGTGCCGATGCCAAGCTCTACCGCTGGCGTCAGGACGGCGAACGCGAACTGCTTGAGCCGGCGACCGGCATCACCGTCAGCCCGGCGCATTTCGAAATTCCGTCGCAAGGCCGGCAGCTGCTGCGCGTGATCCGCCTCGGCCCCAGCCCCACCCAGGCCGAAGAAAGCTACCGCCTCGTCGTCACCCAGCACGCCATCGGCAACGAGACCGAACTGCTGCGCTATTCCACCCCGGTGTTTGCACAGCCCAGCCAAGCCAGCGCACGGCAACCGGCACTGCAGGCCACCCTCGCCGGGCATGGTAGCGACCGCACGCTGCGCATCTACAATCCCGGGGTCAGCCATGCACGCCTGGCCGATCTTGCCTATATCGACGCCGGCGGCACCCGCCGCCGCATCCGCAACGACCTGGCCGGCTACGTCCTGCCCGGCCAGACCCGCCAATGGGCCCTGCCCGCCAACCTGCCCGCAGGCAGCGGCCGCTTTGTCGCGCGTATCAATAGCGATATCGAAACCACGCTGGCATTGGAGCCCTGAGGGCTGAGATCGGGAATTCGGGATTAGGGATTCGCAAAAGCGTTGCTGGCCTCACGTCCTTCGGCTGTGCGACACAGCCGGTCATTCGCGATCCGCTCTAAACAAATCCCTAATCCCGACTCCCGAATCGCCCAGCGATCACTGTCAGCTGCCTTAGAACCGGACCAATTGCACCAGACCACGCCGCCCGCTATAATCCCCCGGCTGTTTTGCGTCTCTCACGCACTGCGTCGTTTACGTCGGACGTCACCGACGAATTCACACCTGCTGCCGCCATCCGCGCCGGGGTGCCCTCACAAAGGGTTCGTCGCGGAGGCAACAGGGAAGCCCAACCCCGGAATCGTGTGCGCATCCTTTCGCAAGGGCCCGCACATCCATGTGCGGACTCTTCAAAAAGTCAGGTCCGCGCATAGCGATTCCGCTCTCAGGAGTTACTGCAATGCCCCAAGTCACCATGCGTCAGATGCTGGAAGCCGGCGTCCATTTCGGCCACCAGACCCGCTACTGGAACCCCAAGATGGCGCCGTACATCTTCGGCGCGCGCGGCAAGATCCACATCATCAACCTCGAGAAGACCGTTCCGCTCTTCAATGACGCGATGAACTTCCTTTCCTCGATCGCGCAGAAGCGCGGCACCGTGCTGTTCCTGGGCACCAAGCGCAGCGCGCGCGAGTCCATCAAGGAAGAAGCCGAGCGTTGCAACATGCCATTCATGACCCAGCGCTGGCTGGGCGGCACGCTGACCAACTTCCGTACCGTCAAGCAGTCGGTCGCCCGCCTGAAGGAACTGGAAGCAGCCGAGACCGATGGCACCTTCGAAAAGCTGGTCAAGCACGAAGTGCTGGGCCTGCGTCGCGAGCGCGAAAAGCTGGACGCCTCGCTGGGTGGCATCAAGGAAATGAACCGTCTGCCCGACGCGATCTTCGTGATCGACATCGGCCATGAAGACATCGCCATCAAGGAAGCCAAGAAGCTCGGCATCCCGGTGATCGCTGTGGTCGATACCAACTACGACCCGGCCCTGGTCGACTACGCCATCCCGGGTAACGACGACGCCATCCGTGCCGTGCAGCTGTACGCACGCGCCGCTGCTGATGCCGTACTGGAAGGCAAGGCTGCTGCGCCGAACTCGGCGTCGGTGCGTGAAGAAGAGTTTTCGGCCGAAGCCGCCGACGAAGGCAAGGGCCGTCGCGCTCCGGCCAAGAAGGGCGAGAAAAAGGCAGACGCTCCGGCTGCCGAGTAATCGGCATGCAATGCGGCCGCACCATGCTGTGCGGCCGCAGCCCCGACGGCGCCCTCGCGGCCCGTCGCTGAGGCCACTGACTACATCTACGGGGGCGGCGGCACGCTGCACCGTCTCCTACTGGCGGAAACACTTCCGCCGCACGCATTCGTCCATATGAGGTAATTCCATGGAAATCACTGCTTCCCTGGTCAAAGAGCTGCGCGAGCGCACCGGCGCCGGCATGATGGAGTGCAAGAAGGCACTCGTCGAAAACGCAGGCGACATCGACGCCGCGGCCGAGTGGCTGCGCAAGTCGGGTCTTGCCAAGGCTGACAAGAAGGCCGACCGCGTTGCCGCCGAAGGCCGCATCGCCACCGCACAGGCCGGCGGCAAGGCCGTACTGGTCGAAGTCAACTCCGAGACCGACTTCGTTGCCAAGGACGAGAACTTCCTGGCCTTCACCCAGGTTGTGGCCAATGCCGCACTGAACTCGGACGCTGCCGATGCCGAAGCGCTCAAGAGCGTCAAGCTCGACAGCGGCGAGACCATCGAAGAGCGTCGCGCTGCGGTGATCGCCAAGGTCGGCGAAAACCTGCAGGTGCGTCGCCTGGTCCGTATCGACAGCGCCAACAACGTCGCGGCCTATGTGCACGGCGGCCGTATCGGCGTGCTGGTCGAGCTGAAGGGTGGCGATATCGAGCTGGCGCGCGGCATTGCCATGCACATCGCGGCGATGAACCCGCCGCACGTCAAGGCCTCCGACGTTCCGGCCGAATTCGTTGCCAAGGAAAAGGAAATCGAACTGGCCAAGATGTCCGAGAAGGACAAGTCCAAGCCGGCCGAGATCCTGGAAAAGATCATCAGCGGCAAGATCAGCAAGATCGTCAACGAAGTGACGCTGTACGGCCAACCGTACGTGCTGAACACCGACCAGACCGTCGAGCAGGCAGTCAAGGCCGCTGGCGCCGAAGTGATAGGCTTCCAACGCCTGGCTGTTGGCGAAGGCATCGAGAAGGTGGTGGAAGACTACGCCGCCGAAGTGATGAAGCAGGCCGGTCTGGCCTGATCTTCGCCACTCAGAAAAAACCGCGGCATGCCGCGGTTTTTTTTTGCCTGCACGTCACGCATCCGCAGCGCGGCGCGATCCTGAAGCGAACGCGTCCGCCACGCCATCACGCGCCCCCAACTCTACAGATGTGGTCGGCGTTGCCGTTACCTCAAGACACCGACCAGGCTTTGAGCGTCCATATTGCCGTGTGGCAATGGCGGAGCATGGCGCGCCCCACTCAACGACCGCAGCTGTATGCTTGCGGTCACTGTCGGCGATGACTCAATGCAACCAGATCTTCAGGCCGCCCTGCACTACTGCCGTAACCTGCCATCGCCGCCCGGCGTTGCGCTGCGCATCATCGAACTTGCGCAGGACCCGGACGTGGACATGACCACCACGGCCAACGTCATCGGCATGGATATGGCATTGAGCGCGCGCATGCTGCGGGTGGCCAATTCGCCGCTGTACGCCAGCCGACGTCGCATCGACAACCTCGGCCAAGCGCTCACCATGCTCGGCCTCAACGCAACCCTGAGCCTGGCACTAGGGTTTTCGATGGTGCACGGCGTGCGCAGCACCTTCATCGCGCATCCATTGCATGAGCGTATCTGGCGTCGCGCCGGCCTGTGCGCGCTGGCCAGCCGCATCCTTGGCCAGGCTTACGGCATCCGCAAACCCGAAGAATTGATGCTGGCCGGGCTGCTGCAGGACATCGGCAAGCTAGCCCTGCTGGAAGGCGCGCCGGAACTGTACGGGCCGCTGCTGGAACAGGCGCCCGACAACGCCTCATTGCTGGACGCCGAACGCGAGCACCTGGGCGCCACCCATGCCGAAGTCGGCGCGTGGCTCGCGCATCAGTGGCAATTGCCGCCGTATCTGCAGAATGCGATCGCACAGAGCGAAGAAGAACCGGCGGGTCTGGAGCCGTTTATGGCCTGCGTGGCGCTGTCCGGACGCCTGGCCGATATCTGGCTCTCGGCCAGCGCGGTCACCGCCACCGAACATGCGCAGCGGCAGGCACAGGATGTGCTGGAGCTGGATGCCGAGCGCTTCGAGAAAGTGATCGAACGCATCGCCGAATCGCTGCCGGAACTGGAAGCGCTGTTCGACATTCGCGTGCCGCAACCCGAGCACATCCAGATGATCTTCGAGCAGGCGCGCGAGCTGGCAATGCTGCGCAATCTGCGTGAATTGCAGGATGTGGCAGAGGCGCGCCGGCATGCCGGCGAATCGGAAAACCGCATGCGCCATCTGGCCGAACAGGCCAGCCGCGATGCGCTGACCGGGGTGTTCAACCGGCATCAACTCGGCACCGCGCTGACGCATGAATTCGAACTGGCCTCGCGCCAGGGCTGGCCGCTGTCGATCGCCTTCATCGACCTGGACGACTTCAAGCGCGTCAACGATGCGCACGGGCATCTGGTCGGCGACGAAGTGTTGCGCAACTTCGCGCAGACGCTGCAACGCATGGTGCGCACCAGCGATTTGGTTGCGCGCTACGGCGGCGAAGAATTTCTGGTGATCCTGCCCAAGACACCTGCAGATGCGGCACTGATGGTGATCGAACGCATCCTGACCGAAACCGCACGCACGCCGATGGCGCAACTGCCGGGCGGCCCATTGCACATCACCTTCTCTGCAGGCCTTGCCACGCACGGCGGTGTTGAGCGCCAGTTCGAAAGCATCGAACATTTGTTGCAGGCGGCAGACAGCACGCTGTATCGCTCCAAGCATCGCGGCCGCAACCGCGTCACTGCGTACGATGCGAACGACGTCGCCACACCGCCAAACTCGCGCGCGCACTGAGCAGCCGATCACGCCGCTGCCAACAAAGGAATTTTTACCACGCCAGGTGACGGGCTTCCGCTAGAATTGCCGGCGTTTGCAGATCCCCTACCCCCGAGGCCTCCCCATGTCTGAACTTTCCTATCGCCGCATTCTTCTCAAACTTTCCGGGGAGGCGCTGATGGGAGACGGGGATTACGGCATCGACCCGAAGGTGATCAATCGCCTTGCACACGAAGTGATCGAAGCCCAGCAGGCCGGCGCGCAGGTGGCACTGGTGATCGGCGGCGGCAACATCTTCCGCGGCGCCGGCCTGGCTGCCAGCGGTATGGACCGCGTCACCGGCGACCACATGGGCATGCTGGCCACCGTGATCAATGCGCTGGCAATGCAGGATGCGCTGGAAAAGCTCGGCGCCAAGGTGCGCGTGATGAGCGCAATCAAGATCAACGACGTGTGCGAAGACTTCATCCGTCGTCGCGCAATCCGTCATCTCGAAAAGGGCCGCATCGCGATCTTCGCCGCCGGCACCGGCAACCCGTTCTTCACCACCGACTCGGGCGCAGCGCTGCGCGCGATCGAGATCGGTGCCGATCTGCTGCTCAAGGCAACCAAGGTCGACGGCGTGTACGACAAGGACCCGAAGAAGCACACCGACGCGGTGCGCTACGACACCCTGACCTACGACCAGGTGATCATGCAGGGCCTGGAAGTGATGGACACCGCCGCCTTCGCACTGGCACGCGACAGCGACTTGCCGTTACGCATCTTCGGCATGAGCGAGCCGGGCGTGCTGCTGCGCATCCTGCACGGCGAACAGATCGGCACGTTGGTGCAGGGCCGTAGCTGAGGTTCGGGTTCGGGAGTCGGGATCGGGGATTCGTAAAAGCGTGGTGCGATGCACTGCGCTGATGGCTGATCAAGATCGGTAGCCGCTGTGAAACGCTGCTGCAGGTGAACCGGCTGCGCAGGTCCTGGCGGCTTGCGAGTCGGGAACCTCAGTCCCGGCTATAATCCCCGGATTCAGCTCCACACGGATTCCGGCGATGCTCAACCAGATCAAACAAGACGCGCAGACGCGCATGACCAAGAGCATCGATGCTCTGCGCCATTCCCTGACCACCGTTCGCACCGGCCGCGCCTCGCCGGCACTGCTGGACGGCATCAAGGTCAAGGCTTACGGCACCGACACGCCCCTGAATCAGGTCGCCAGCATCAGCGTGTCCGAAGGCCGCTCGCTGGTCATCAGCCTGTTCGACAAGGGCATGATCAAGGACGTGGAAAAAGCCATTTATGCCTCGGATCTGGGCCTGACCCCGACCGTGGTCGGCACCGTGATCCGTCTGAACCTGCCGCCGCTGACCGAGGAGCGCCGCAAGGAGCTCAGCAAGTCCGTGCATGGCGAAGGCGAAGACAGCAAGGTGGCCATCCGCAACATCCGTCGCGATGCCAACCAGCAGGTCAAGGATCTGCTCAAGGACAAGGCCGTCACCGAAGACGAAGCCCGCGGCGCCGAAGACGATATTCAAAAGCTCACCGACAAGGCCATCAAGGATGTGGATGAGGTCGTCAAGGCCAAGGAACAGGAATTGATGACGGTCTGATCGCGGCATCGCCTGCCATGCCTCCAGTCCCTTCTGCCGCAGACGTACCGCGCCACATTGCCATCATCATGGATGGCAACGGGCGTTGGGCGCAGCGCCGGCGGCGTCCGCGCGTGATCGGCCACCGTGCCGGCGCGCGCGCAGTCAACCGCACGATCGATTTCTGCCTGGAAAAAGGCGTGTCGGCGCTCACCCTGTTCGCGTTCTCCAGTGAAAACTGGGGCCGTCCGCAGGATGAGGTCGATGCGCTGATGAAGCTGTTTCTGCATGCGCTCGACCGCGAGGTTGAAGAACTGCAGCGGCGTGGCGTGCAGGTGCGCTTCATTGGTGACCGCAGCCGCTTCGCCGCACCCTTGCGCGACCGGATGGCTGGCGCCGAGCGCAGCACCGCCGCCAATTCGCGGCTGGTGCTGAGCATCGCGGCCAGTTACGGCGGCCGCCAGGACATTGCCGCGGCTGCCCGCGCATTGGCCGAAGACGTGGCCGCCGGCCGCTTGCAGCCAGAGCAGATCGACGAAGCGCTGCTGTCCAGCCGGGTCGCGTTGGCAGACCTGCCGGCGCCGGATCTATTCATCCGCACCGGTGGCGATACCCGCATCAGCAATTTCCTGTTGTGGCAGCTGGCCTACACCGAGCTGTGGTTTACCGAAACCCTGTGGCCGGAGTTCGATGCCGGCGTGCTGCAGCAAGCGCTGGACGACTATGCCGGGCGCGAACGCCGCTTCGGCCTGACCAGCGCACAGATCGCCGACAAGGCGACGGAGACGTCCTCCGCATGACCAAGACCCGCGTGATTGCCGCGCTGATCATGGCGCCGCTCGCGATTTGCGCGATCGTGCTGCTGCCCACCCAATGGCTGGCAGCGGTGGCGGCGATCCTGTTCCTGACCGGCCTGTGGGAGTGGCTCAAGCTCTCCGGCATCGACGACAGCCTGCCGCGCACCGTGCTGCTGATGCTCAATCTGCTGCTGATGGTGCTGATGGTGTGGGCCTCGGCCGGCTCCATGGTGCTGTTCCAGATTGCATCGCTCGTGGGCGTGGCGTGGTGGTTGCTGGCGCTGCTGTGGCTGCGCTTTTTCACCTTCGGCGCCGATCATGGCAACGGCCAGGCACGTGCGCTCAAGCTGGCCGCCGGCACTTTGGCGGTGCTGCCGGCATGGGCGGCGCTGGTGCTACTGCATGCCAGCCCGGACAAGGGCAACCTGTGGCTGCTGACGTCGCTAACCATGGTGTGGGCGGCCGACTCCGGCGCCTACTTCGCCGGCCGCGCGTTCGGCAAGCGCAAGCTCGCGCCGCGGGTCAGCCCCAACAAGACCATCGAAGGCCTGCTCGGCGGCCTGCTCGCCGGCGTTGCGGTGGCCTGCGCGTTTGGTTGGCTGGCCGGGCTGACGCTGGCGCATGTGCCGCAGCTGGTGCTGGTTTCCGCGCTGGCAGTGCTGGCATCGGTGCTCGGCGACTTGTTCGAGAGCCTGCTCAAGCGCCACGCCGGCGCCAAGGACTCGGGCACCCTGATCCCGGGCCACGGCGGCGTGTTGGACCGTATAGACGGCGTGCTCGCCGCCCTGCCGGTGTTCGCGCTCGGCAAGGAGATTCTCGGATTCTAGGCATGACGGGCACTTCTCTTCGTCAGGTCGCCGTGTTCGGCGCCACCGGCTCGATCGGCGCATCGGCGCTGGACGTGATCGCGCGCCACCCCGAGCGGCTGCGCGCCAGCGTGCTCTCGGCCGGCAGCAAGGTCGATGACCTGCTGGCCCTTTGCGCCACCCACCGGCCGGCGCATGCGGTGATCGCCGAGGCGTCGCTGTATCCGGCGCTGCGCGATGGCCTGCGCGCGCTTGGCCTGGCGACGCAGGCGCACGCCGGCGCCGAGGCGCTGGACGCACTGGCCGGCAGCGACGCCTGCGACACCGTGGTGGCAGCGATTGTTGGCGCGGCCGGGCTGCCGTCTACCCTGGCCGCAGCGCGCGCCGGCAAGCGCCTGTTGCTGGCCAACAAGGAATCGCTGGTGCTGGCCGGCGAGCTGCTGACCCGCACCGCAGCCGCCGCCGGCGCTGAAATCATCCCGATCGACAGCGAACACAGCGCCATCTTCCAGTGCCTACGCTCCTGCGACGCCAGCCGCGGCGTGCGGCGGGTGATCCTGACCGCCTCCGGCGGCCCGTTCCGCGGCTGGGACCGCGCCGCGCTGGCAGCGGTCACGCCTGCGCAGGCGGTGGCGCATCCCAAGTGGTCGATGGGGCCGAAGATTTCGGTGGATTCGGCCACCCTGATGAACAAGGGCCTGGAAGTGATCGAGGCGCATCACCTGTTCGGCCTGCCTGGCGAGCAGATCGATGTGCTGGTGCACCCGCAAAGCCTGGTGCATTCGCTGGTGGAATTCGTCGACGGCTCCACCCTGGCCCAGCTTGGCCTGCCGGACATGCGCACCACGTTGGCGGTAGGCCTTGCGTGGCCGGAGCGGGTCGAATCCGGGGTCGGCGGGCTGGACCTGCTGGCCCAGGGGCGACTGGATTTCGAGGCGCCCGACACCGCCGCATTCCCGTGCCTGCGCCTGGCCTGGGACGCATTACGCGCTGGCGGCACCGCGCCGGCAATACTGAACGCGGCCAACGAAGTGGCGGTTTCAGCGTTTCTTCAGGGCCAGGTGGGTTTCCTAGCGATCCATGCGTTGATCGAACACACGCTGACAACGCTGCCGCGGCACAATGCCGACACCCTCGACACCCTGCTTTTTGCCGATGCGCAAGCCCGGCAAATCACTGAACGCGCCCTCGCCCACCACGCCCTTCATGCCTGATCGATCCACGTCCGCGAGCTGCACACATGGGTGACTTCATCGGTTCGGTCTGGTGGATGATCGTCAGCCTGGGCGTGTTGGTGACTTTCCATGAATTCGGGCACTTCTGGGTCGCGCGACGCTGTAGGGTCAAGGTGCTGCGTTTTTCGGTGGGCTTCGGCAAACCGTTGTGGATGCGCCGCGACCGCCATGGCACCGAGTTCGTGGTTGCCGCGATTCCGCTGGGTGGCTACGTCAAGATGCTCGACGAGCGCGAAGGCGACGTGCATCCGGCCGAGCTGGACCAGGCCTTCAATCACAAGACCGTGTGGCAGCGCATCGCCATCGTTGCGGCCGGCCCCATCGCCAACCTGTTGCTGTGCATGGCAATGCTGTGGGCGATGTTTGTGGTGGGCAAGCAGGATTATTCGGCGACCGTTGGCCGCGCCGATGGTCTGGCCGCCGCAGCCGGGCTGACGCCGGGCGAGCGCATCGTGCGCATCGACGGCCGCAGCGTGAGCAGCTGGAGCGATGCCAGCATGCAGCTCACCACCGCGGCGATGGACAAGCGCGATGTCCGCGTCCTGACCGCTTCCGACACGGCAAGCAGTGCCGAACACACTCTGCGCCTGTCGCAGCTGCCGGTGGGTTTCGACGAGCGCCGCGTGGCTGCGCTTGCCGGCATCGGCTGGCAGTTCATGCTGCAGCCGCCGGTCGTGGACAAGGTGGTCGCCGGCTCGGCGGCAGATGGCCTGCTCAAGCCCGGTGACCGCATTGTGGCCATCGACGGCCAGCCGATCCGCTCGGCCAGCGACGTGCCTGCCCAACTCCAGGCGCTGGGCACACACGGGGGCGCCGGCATGATCGAGGTCGCACGTCAGGAGGACCGGCTGGCGCTGGAAATCGTGCCGCGCAAGTCGCCCGAAGGCCAGTGGATGCTGGGCGTGGGGTTTGCGGCCACTGCGGCCCCGGAATACGACACCCGTCAGCAATACGGGCTGTTCGCCGCCGTGCCGGCGGCGATCCGCGAAACCGGCCGAATGACGGCCGATTCGCTGGGCATGATGAAGCGCATGCTGACCGGCCAGGCCTCGGTCAAGAACATTTCCGGCCCGGTCACCATTGCGCGCGCCGCCAATGCCTCGGCCGAACGCGGGCTCGACTGGTTCCTGTATTTTCTGGGATTGCTGTCGCTCAGCCTGGCGATCATCAACCTGATGCCCATCCCGATCTTGGACGGGGGGCATCTGCTGTATTACCTTATCGAGTTGATCAAGGGCAGCCCGATCAGCGAACGGGCCATGATTGCCGGACAATACGTCGGCCTGGCAGTCCTGGCCGGGTTGATGGGACTGGCGTTCTACAACGACATCCTCGGCTTGGTTCCACGATGAAGCTGCTCCACTCTTTCCGCCTGTTGTCGTCGTCATACGCCGGCATCCAGCAACACCCGAATACGACTCCAACCGGATGTGACATGACGCGTCTTCCCACTCGCCGCCTGCTTGCTCTCGCTCTTGCCGCCGGCCTCAGCCTGCCGGCCGTTGCCCTGGCCGCCGAGCCGTTCGTTGCCAGCGACATCCGCGTCGACGGCCTGCAGCGCATTGCCTCCGGCACCGTGTTCACTTATCTGCCGGTGAACCGCGGCGACACCGTGGACGATGCCAAGGTGGCCGACTCGATCCGTGCGCTCTACCGCACCGGCTTCTTCGAGGACGTGCAACTGGACCGCCAGGGCAACATCCTGGTGATCACGGTCAAGGAGCGCCCGGCGATCAACAAGCTCACCGTAACCGGCAACAAGGACATCAAGTCCGAGGAACTGCTCAAGGGCCTGGGCGACATCGGCCTGACCGAGGGCGGCACCTTCGACCGTCTAAGCCTGGATCGCGTCACCCAGGAACTGACCCGCCAGTACAACAACCGCGGCAAGTACAACGTGGAGATCACTCCGACGGTGAGCCCGCTGGACCGCAACCGCGTCGATGTAGCCATCGCGATCAAGGAAGGCAAGGCGGCCAAGATTCGCCACGTCAACCTGGTCGGTACGGAAAAGTTCGCCAACGAGGATATCCTGGACAACTGGGAATCCAAGGAGCACAACTGGGCTTCGTGGTACCGCCGCGATGACCAGTACTCCAAGGAAAAGATGTCCGGCGACCTGGAAAAGCTCAACTCCTGGTACCTGGACCGCGGCTATGTGGACTTCAGCATCGACTCCACCCAGGTTTCGATCAGTCCCGACAAGCGCGACATGTTCATCAGCGCCGGCGTCACCGAAGGCGAGCAGTACAAGATTTCCGAGATCAAGGTCACCGGCGACACCGTGCTGCCGCAGGCCGACATCGAGCGTTTGGTGATCCCCAAGGCCGGCGACATCTTCTCGCGTGCGTTGCTGGAGTACAGCTCCGATGCAATCACCAACACGTTGAGCAACGTCGGTTATGCCTTCGCCAAGGTCAACCCGCTCCCGACCCCGAACCGCGAAGACCGCACCGTGGCGGTGAACCTGCAGGTGGTGCCTGGCCCGCGCGTGACCGTGCGCCGCATCCTCTACAAGGGCAACAGCCGTACCTCCGACGAAGTGTTGCGTCGCGAAATGCGCCAGTTCGAAAACACCTGGTACTCGCAGGCGGCGATCGACCGTTCCAAGATCCGTCTGCAGCGCCTGGGCTACTTCGAAAGCGTGGACGTGGAAACGCCCGCGGTGCCCGGCAGCAACGACCAGGTCGATGTGGTCTACAACGTCAAGGAGACCACCTCCGGCAGCTTCGTGTTCGGCCTGGGTTACTCGCAGAGCTTCGGTGTGACCACCTCGGTGCAGTTGTCGCAAAACAACTTCCTGGGGGGCGGCAACCGCGTGGCGGTGGAGGCCTCGCGCAGCAGCTATCAGCAGCGCTATGCGTTCTCTTATACCAACCCGTTCTTTACCGACGACGGCGTGTCGCTGGGCTACAACCTGTCCTGGCGGTCGCTGGATTATTCGGACTTCAACACCGCGCAGTACAACAGCAAGAACGGTTCGGCACAGGTGGTATTCGGCGTGCCGATTACCGAGAACGATACCGTCTCGGCGATGGTCG
This sequence comes from Xanthomonas vasicola pv. musacearum NCPPB 4379, assembly GCF_000277895.2. Lineage (NCBI taxonomy): Bacteria > Pseudomonadati > Pseudomonadota > Gammaproteobacteria > Lysobacterales > Lysobacteraceae > Xanthomonas > Xanthomonas vasicola. Next base: position 3,169,809 of record NZ_CP034655.1, read on the forward strand.
GCATCGACAGCAACCAGATCAACACGTTCCAGGGCCAAACCCCGCGGTCGATCATCGACTACATCGATGCAGTCGGTTCGCGTACCTTCCATGCCTGGCGCACTGAGCTCGGCTGGGCGCGCGATACCCGCAACGATTTCTTCATGCCGACGCGCGGCATGTACCAGCGTGTTGGCCTGGAAACTACCCTACCCGGCTCCACGGTCGAGTACTACAAGCTCAACTACCAGATCTCCAACTACTGGCCGATCATCCCGGCGCTCGTGTTGAACACGCGCTTCGAGCTGGGCTATGGCGATAGCTATGGCAGCGACACCACCCGCGTGTTCACCAACCCGGATGGCTCGACCCGGACCGTCACCGCCAGCGGCCTGCCGTTCTATGAGAACTTCTACGCTGGCGGTACCAACTCGGTGCGCGGCTTCGAAGACAACACCTTAGGCCCACGCTCGGAGCGCACCATTAACTACAGCCGCGGCCAGCCGCTGGGTGGTTCGTTCAAGACGGTGGGCTCGGTGGAAATGTATTTCCCCAAGCTGTTCGATAGCCCGTCGGCGCGCATTTCCGCGTTCTTCGACTTCGGTAACGTGTACAGCGGCGTGGACAATTTCAAGGCCAACGAGTTGCGCGCCTCCACCGGTGTGGCGCTGTTGTGGCGCGCCCCGGTCGGCCCCATTTCGATCAGCTACGCGTTCCCGCTGAAGAAGGAAGACAACGACGAGATCGAGCGTCTGCAGTTCACCTTCGGCGGCCAGTTCTAAAGATCGGCACGCGACACAATGGCGGCCCGGATGCTCGGGCCGCCTTTGTTTGTTGAACACCCTGGTGTGAAGCAGACTTAGAAATACGTGTTCCAGACGTTGCCCAGGCAGGTGGCGGTAGCAGCCAATCGGACGAGTCCACGCATTGCACCTGCTGGTCCCACACGCTCTGCGCGTCGGCGCGTTGCTGGGCGAAGTCATCTGCCGATGCACTGGTGACCGCGCCTAGCAGGATCACGCTACCGAAAAATGGAGAGGACGGTTTTCATATGCTTCTTCCTGGGTTAGCCGCGTCGTTGCGGCCCGGCAAGAGATACGCTCGACTGTTTAGCCAACCTTTGGCGGCGTTTTTTGTCCCGTAAAGCCAGCTACTTACTGTTTACGCGAGGTGTACCCTGATGCGCTTGACCGCCAGTGCGATTGCCGAACAATTTGGGTTGACCGTCGTTGGTGACGGCACCACCGAAGTCAACGGCGTCGCTACCCTGGCCCATGCCGGCGCTGGGCAGCTGAGTTTTTTGTCCAACCCGCGCTATCGCCCACAACTAGCTAATACCCACGCCGCTGTCGTGGTGTTGCGTGCCGACGATGCCGACGCCGCCAAGGGCACCGCGCTGGTCGCCAAGGATCCGTATACCGCGTTCGCCAAGATCGCCGCGCTGTTCGATGTCGCGCCGGTACGCGAGCCTGGCATTCATCCATCTGCGGTGATCGATTCGACTGCACAGATCTCGGCCAGCGCGCACGTCGGTCCGTTCGTCAGCATCGGTGCGCGTAGCCGCGTCGGCGATGGTTGCGTGATCGGCACCGGCAGCATCATCGGCGAAGACTGTGTGGTGGACGACGGCAGCGAGCTGCTCGCCCGCGTCACCATGGTCACCCGCGTGCGGCTGGGCAAGCGCGTGCGCATCCACCCGGGCGCAGTAATTGGCGCCGACGGCTTTGGCTTGGCGATGGATGCCGGCCACTGGATCAAGGTGCCGCAGCTCGGCGGCGTGGTGATCGGCGACGATTGCGAAATTGGCGCCAACACCTGCATCGACCGTGGCGCGCTGGAAGACACCGTGCTGGAAGAAGACGTGCGCGTGGACAACCTGGTGCAGATCGCCCACAACTGCCGCATCGGCGCACACAGTGCCATTGCCGGCTGCACCGGCATCGCCGGTAGCGCCAAGATCGGCCGTTACTGCCTGCTTGGCGGGCATGTCGGCGTGGTCGGCCACCTGGAGATCTGCGACAAGGTGGTGATCACCGGCAAGTCTGTCGTGCGTAATTCCATCCATGAGCCGGGCGAATATTCGTCCGGCACCCCTCTCACCGACAATCGCACGTGGCGCAAAAATGCCGCGCGCTTCAAACAGCTCGATGTGCTCGCTAGGCGCATCCTGGCTGTTGGCAAGGAGAAAGAATGAGCCATCCCGCTTACGAACTGCCGATCGACGTCAATCAGATCCAGACGCTGCTCCCGCACCGTTACCCGTTTCTGCTGGTCGACCGCATCATCGAACTCGATCTTGAAACCAAGTGGATCGTGGCGCAGAAGAACGTCAGCATCAACGAGCCGTTCTTCCAGGGCCACTTCCCCAATCGCCCGGTGATGCCTGGCGTGCTGATCATCGAGGCGCTGGCGCAGGTCGGTGGCTTGATGACCCAGCTCGGCCTGGGCCGCGATGCCTTGTCGCAGCTGTTCTACATGGTCAAGGTCGATAAGGCCCGCTTCAACAAGCAGGTGGTCCCGGGCGACGTGTTGATCATGGAAGTACAGATGAAGCGCCTGATCCGCAACGTGGGATGCTTTTACGGCGAAGCCAAGGTCGATGGCGAGGTGGTGGCCAGTGCCGAGGTGATGTGCGCCGGCGCTCGGTAATCACCCGCTTTCGGAGTAAGACACGATGCGTGATTCAACACCTTTGATTCATCCGACGGCGGTCATCGATCCATCGGCAACGCTGGCCGACGACGTGCGCGTCGGCGCCTTCTCGCTGATCGGCGCCGATGTGCAGATCGGGGCGGGCACCGAGGTGGGGCCGCATTGCTCGATCCACGGCCCGACCCGGATCGGTCGCAACAACCGCTTCATCGGTCACGCCGCGATCGGCGGTGAACCGCAGGACAAGAAGTACGCCGGCGAGCGCACCGAACTGGTGATCGGCGACGGCAACGTGATCCGCGAATTCGTCACCATCAACCGCGGCACCGGCGGCGGCGGCGGCATCACCACGGTCGGCAACGACAATTGGATGCTGGCCTACACGCACGTAGCGCACGACTGCCATGTGGGCAACCACTGCGTGTTTTCCAACAACACCACGCTGGCTGGTCACGTCACCGTGGGCGACTACGTGATCATCAGCGGCTTCGCCGGCGCGCATCAGTTCTGCCGCATCGGCGCGCACGCCTTCCTGGGCATGGGCGCGTTGACCAATGGCGACGTTCCGCCGTTCACCATGGTAGGCAGCGAGTCGCTGGGTCGCCCCCGCGGCATCAACAGCGAAGGACTCAAGCGTCGTGGTTTCGATGCCGAACGCATCAGCGCGATCAAGCGCGCCTACCGCACGCTGTATGTCGCCGGCCTGCTGCTGGCCGACGCAAAACTGCAGCTGGCCGAACAGGCCAAGAGCAGCGACGATGTGCGCGGAATGCTCGAGTTCATCGAAGCAGCAGAACGGCCGTTATTGCGATGACGGGAATCGGGAATCGGGAGTCGGGCATCGAGACAGGCGTGCATGATCGCGCGCCTGCAGGCGGCGACCCGACGGCTCTGCCGATTCCCCATTCCCCACTCCCCATTCCCGTTGCGCATGCGCGCCCTCCCCGCTTCGCATTGATTGCCGGCGAGGCCTCTGGCGACATCCTCGGCGCGGGGCTGATAGAGCAGTTGCGGCTGCGCTATCCGAATGCCGAATTCGTCGGCATCGGCGGCGATGCGATGCGTGGGGTCGGTTGCCAGACCTGGTTCGATGCCAGCGAGTTGGCGGTGATGGGCCTGACCGAAGTGCTGCGGCACTTGCCACGCTTGCTCAAGCTGCGCAGCGCGTTCCGCGAGCGCGTGCTGGCATGGAAGCCGGACGTGTTCATCGGCATCGACGCGCCGGATTTCAATCTGCCGGTGGAGCGCTGGCTCAAGCAGCGCGGTATCAAGACCGTGCACTACGTCAGCCCCTCGGTGTGGGCATGGCGCGAGAAGCGTGCCGAAAAAATCGGCGTCAGCGCCGATCTGGTGTTGTGCCTGTTCCCGATGGAGCCGCCGATTTACGCCAAACACGGCGTGGACGCGCGCTTTGTCGGCCATCCAATGGCCGACGATATCGCCTACCAGGCCGACCGTGAGGCTGCACGCGCCAAACTCGGTCTTTCCGCCTCCAGCACCGTGCTGGCGGTGCTACCCGGCAGCCGGCATGGCGAAATCAGCCGGCTCGGCGACGCGTTTTTCCAGGCTGCCTGGCTGGTGTCCGAACATATCCCAAACCTGCACGTCTTGGTGCCGGCGGCCAACGCGGGCTGCAAGCAATTGCTGGCAGAGCAGCTTTCGCGCTCGTCGCTGCCAGTGATGCGCTCGCACCTACTCGACGGCCAGGCGCGCACCGCGATGCTGGCCGCCGACGTGGTGCTGTTGGCCTCCGGCACCGCCACGCTGGAAGCGATGTTGGTCAAGCGCCCGATGGTGGTCGGCTACAAGGTCGCCCCGCTCACCTACCGCATCGTCAAGCTGCTGGGGCTGCTCAAGGTCAACCGCTACGCCCTGCCCAACATCCTGGCCAACGACGACCTTGCCCCCGAGCTGATGCAGGACGACTGCACGCCCGAGCGACTGTGCGTGGCGCTGCTGGACTGGTTCAAGCACCCCGATAAGGTTGCCGCGCTGCAACCGTGTTACCTGGCACTGCACGCCGAACTGCGTCGCAATGCCTCCGCACGCGCAGCCGATGCAGTGGCTGAGCTGCTGACGCAGCAGGAATCGGGAATCGGGAATGGGGAATCGGTAGGAGCTGGGCCGTGAAGCGCTCTGCGTCCAACGGTGACATTGTCTTTCCGGCGAAGCAAAACGCGCTTTTCCACGATTCCCCGTTCCCGACTCCCGATTCCCGTTTGGTCGCCGGCGTCGACGAAGCCGGCCGCGGTCCGCTCGCTGGCCCGGTCGCTGTTGCCGCAGTGGTCTTCGACCCCAGCAAGCCGCGCATCAACGGGCTGGACGATTCCAAGCAGCTCACCGCCGAACGGCGCGAGCAGTTGTATGCGCGCATCGTCGATCGGGCGCTGGCGTGGTCGGTGGTGTTGATCGACAGCGAGGAAATCGACCGCATCAATATCTACCAGGCGACCATGCTCGGCATGCGGCGCGCGGTGGAAGGTGTGGCGCATGTGGCCGGGTTTGCGCGTATCGATGGCAACCGTGTGCCCAAGGGGCTGCCCTGCCCGGCTGAAGCGCTGATCGGTGGCGATGCGCTGGACCGCGCCATCATGGCCGCCTCGATCGTGGCCAAGGTCACCCGCGACCGGCTGATGCACGAACTACATACGCAGCACCCAGAGTATCGCTTCGACCAGCACAAGGGCTACAGCACGCCGGTGCACCTGGCTGCATTGAAGACCCACGGGCCATGTCCGCAGCATCGACGCAGTTTTGCACCGGTGCGGTTGGCGTTGGAAGGTCGTGAACAGGGATCAGCCGCGATCCATGACCCGGAGCAGTTGCAGGTCGCGCAGTTGGTTACATCTCTCTAACGAGGCCCAGCAGTCCGTACTCGACTCGCCTGGCTGCTTCCGATGCTTCCGAGGCCAAAACAGCTGAGGCAGGAACTGACTGCCGCCGCTGTCGAAGGTGCGATGGTCCGCAACCAACCGTCCTGCCTGCTTGTCGGGATCAGGAGATCAGGAGAGCTGCAAGCCGTGCAACCGGCCAAGGCCGTTGAAGAAATAGATCGCCACCTCGGCCTGCCTGCGCGTATCAGAACCCGGTCACGGTCGCGAGTTGCAGGATGCGCGAGTCCGTTCAGGCACGGATCGTTCCACCCGCACCGGCCCGGCAATCCCATCACTTCCAGACGCAGGTCCATAGCGCCCCAGCGCCCCGGACGCCAAGCGATTCACCAACATTTGGAGCGGCTAACAAAGGTAGCGAGCAGCTGTCAGGTGGGCACGGACGGCGCGCTCAGAACCGCAGTGTACGAGCGGTACATGCCGATTCCGAGCACCGGCCGCGCCCGCCTGGCGGCTGCGCAGTCGTTTTGTTAGCTGCTCTTAGGCACCACGCGCTCGGCTCCGAGGTGTCACCCCAACCCCGCCGCCCCAGCTGTCAAGCCTTGTTCGTCTCCGCCCCCGCCGGTACCCTGACCGCGCATTATTCCGGTCTCGCATGTCCACTTCCCGCTTCGTCCATCTGCACGTCCACACCGAGTTCTCGCTGGCGGATTCCACCATCCGTGTGCCCGAGAAACCGGATCAGGCTGACCCGAAAAAGGCCAAGCAGGCCAATCTGCTGAGCCGCGCAGTCGAGCTCGACATGCCCGCGCTGGCAGTCACCGACCTCAACAACCTGTTCGCGCTGGTCAAGTTCTACAAGGCCGCCGAAGGCGTTGGCATCAAGCCGATTGCTGGTGCCGATGTGATGATCGCCACGCCGGACATGACGCCCTGGCGCATGACCCTGCTGTGCCGCGACCGCGAGGGCTACTTGAGCCTGTCGCGGCTGCTCACGCGCGCCTGGATGGAAGGCCACCGCCCCGAAGGTGGCGTGGCGATCCATCCGGAATGGCTGCAAGCCGGCCATGCCAACCTGTTTGCGCTGGCTGGCCGCGACAGTCTGGCCGGGCGGTTGTTCGGCGAGGGCCGCGCCGACCTGGCCGAGCAGCAACTGGCCGACTGGCAACGCGTGTTCGGCGATGGCCTGCATCTGGAACTCACCCGTACCGGCCGCGATGGCGAAGAACGCTTCAACCAGTTCGCGCTCAACGCAGCCGGCGTGCGTGGGCTGCCGGTCGTGGCCAGCAACGATGTGCGCTTTTTGTATGCCAGCGACTTCAATGCGCACGAAGCGCGCGTATGCATTTCCTCGGGCCGCGTGCTCGACGACCCCAAGCGGCCGCGCGACTACAGCGACCAGCAATACATGAAGTCCAGTGAGGAGATGGCGGCGCTGTTCGCCGACATCCCCGACGCGATCGACAACACCCACGCGCTGGCGCAACGTTGCAACATCGAAATGCGCCTGGGCACCTACTTCCTGCCCGCCTACCCGGTGCCGGAAGACGAGACGCTGGACAGCTGGATCCGCAGCCAGTCGCGCGACGGTCTGGCCGCACGTCTGGAAAAAAGCCCGCTCGCGCCCGGCAAGACGCGCCAGGACTACGTGGACCGGCTCGAGTTCGAGCTGGACACCATCATCAAGATGGGCTTCCCCGGCTACTTCCTGATCGTGGCCGACTTCATCCAGTGGGGCAAAAACCAGAGCATTCCAATCGGCCCGGGCCGCGGTTCCGGTGCCGGTTCGCTGGTGGCCTGGGCGCTGCAGATCACCGATCTGGACCCGCTGCCGTACAACCTGCTGTTCGAGCGCTTCTTGAACCCCGAGCGCGTGTCGATGCCCGACTTCGACATCGACTTCTGCATGGACCGCCGCGACGAAGTCATCGACTACGTGGCGCGCAAGTACGGCCGCGAGCGCGTCAGCCAGATCATCACCTACGGCACCATGGCCGCCAAGGCGGTGGTGCGCGATGCCGGGCGCGTGCTCGGCTTCACCTACGGTCTGGTCGACAGCGTGGCAAAGCTGATCCCCAACATCCTGGGCATCACGCTCAAGGATGCGATGGGCGAAGGCAAGGATTCGGAGATGGCCTCGCCGGATCTGATCCAGCGCTACCAGGTCGAAGACGACGTGCGCGACCTGATGGATCTGGCGCGCCAGCTGGAAGACCTCACCCGCAACGCAGGCAAGCACGCCGGCGGCGTGGTGATCGCGCCCGAGCCGCTGAGCGAGTTCTGCCCGCTGTTCGCCGAACACGACGAAGACGGCCGCGGCAAGAATCCGGTGACCCAGTTCGACAAGGACGACGTCGAAGCGGTGGGCCTGGTGAAGTTCGACTTCCTCGGCCTGCGCACGCTCACCATCATCGATTGGGCGGTCAAGGCGATCAACGTGCGCCACGCGCGCGCCGGCATCGACCCGGTCGACATCACCACCATTCCGCTCGACGATGTGCCCACCTACAAGGGCGTGTTCGCCTCGGGCAGCACCGGTGCGGTGTTCCAGTTCGAATCCTCGGGCATGCGCCGCCTGCTCAAGGACGCGCGCCCGGACCGCTTCGAAGACCTGATTGCGCTGGTGTCGCTGTACCGCCCGGGCCCGATGGATCTGATCCCGGACTTCAACGCGCGTAAGCACGGCCAGCAGGAGATCGTCTACCCCGATCCGCGCACCGAAGCCATCCTGAAAGACACCTACGGCATCATGGTGTATCAGGAGCAGGTGATGCAGATGGCGCAGATCGTCGGCGATTATTCGCTGGGCGGCGCCGACCTGCTGCGTCGCGCGATGGGCAAGAAGGTGCCGGCCGAAATGGCCAAGCACCGCGAAATCTTCCGCGAAGGTGCGGCCAAGGGCGGCGTCAGCGCAGCCAAGGCCGACGAAATCTTCGACCTGATGGAGAAGTTCGCCGGCTACGGTTTCAACAAGTCGCATGCGGCCGCCTACGCATTGGTCAGCTACCAGACCGCGTGGCTGAAACGGCATTACCCGGCCGAATTCATGGCCGCGACGCTGTCTTCGGACATGGACAACACCGACAAGGTGGTCGGCTTTCTCGATGAGGTGCGCAACCTCGGCCTCACCGTCAAACCGCCGCGCGTCAACGAGTCGGCGTACATGTTCGAGGCGGCCAGCCCGGACACCATTCAATACGGCCTGGGCGCGATCAAGGGCGTCGGCCTGGGCGCCTGCGAGGCGATCGTCGAAGAACGCCAGCGCGGCGGCCCCTACACCACGCTGCTGGATTTCTGCACGCGCGTGGGCACCGCAAAGCTCAACCGGCGCACGCTGGAAGCAATGATCAATGCCGGCGCGATGGATGGCTTGGGAAAGAACCGCGCCTCGCTGATCCTGCAGTTGCCCGAAGTGATGAAGGCCACCGAGCAGATGGCACGCGAACGTGCCTCGGGCCAGAACTCGCTGTTCGGCGGGCCGGACCCGAGCGCGCCGGCGATGCGCCTGGACCTGCCCGAAAGCAAGGAATGGCCGCTGGGCCAGCTGCTCACCGGCGAGCGCGAAACGCTGGGCTTCTACCTCAGCGGCCATCCGTTCGACCCGCACCGCGAAGAAGTGCGTGAACTGGTCGGCTGCGACCTGGGCGCGTTGGAAAAGATCCTCGCGTCGCAACAACGCGGCGGCGGTGGCGGCGGCGATGGCGAAAAACGCGCCTGGCGCCCGGAAGTCAGCGCCATTCTTGCCGGCCAGGTGATCGGCGTGCGCCGCAAGGGCGACAGCCAGGTGTTCGTGCAACTCGAAGACGGCCGCGGCCGGGTCGAATGCAGCGCGTTCTCCGATGCGATGGCCGAGTTCGGCCATCTGCTCACACGCGACCGCATCCTGATCGTCAAGGGCGGCCTGCGCGAGGACGAATTCAACGGCGGCTACAGCCTGCGCATCCGCCAGTGCTGGGACTACGAGCAGATCTGCGCCGACCACGCACAGCGCCTGTCGCTGCGTCTGGACCTGCGCGAAAAACAGGCCTTCAAGCGCATCGACGCGCTACTGGCCAAGCACCGCCCCGGCAAGACCCCCTTGCGCCTAGACTTGCTGCTACGCGCGCAAAGCGGCGGCGTGGCCGGCATGCTCGACCTCAACGGCAGCCACTCGGTACGCATCGACCAGCAGCTGATGGACAGCCTGCGCGCCGACCCGGCGGTGCGGACCTTGAAGATCAAGTACAACCCGCCGTGGGCGTGAGAATCGGGAGTCGGGAATAGGGAATCGCAACAGCGGGGCGGCCGAATACCTTGCTCTGATTCCCGATTCTCCATTCCCGATTCCACTCCTAACCCCACCGTACGGGTCGAGCGGGCGCATTCGGCTACACTCCCCGCCTTACGTTGACGACGCCATTGCATGAATCCTAACTACCTCGACTTCGAGCAACCCATCGCCGATCTGGAAGCAAAGATCCAGGAACTGCGCAAGGCCAGTACCGGGCCTGCGGTCAACGTGGAGACCGAGGTGCGTGCGCTGCGCGACAAGCTGCGCGTGCGCACTGCGCAGATCTTCCGCGACCTGTCGTCCTGGCAGGTGTCGCAGCTGGCGCGCCATCCGCAGCGCCCGTACACGCTGGATTACATCAACACCATCTGCGACGAATTCCAGGAGCTGGCCGGCGACCGCGCCTATGCCGACGACAAAGCGATCGTGGGTGGCCTGGGCCGTATCGACGGCCGTCCGGTGGTGATCATCGGGCACCAGAAGGGCCGTGACACCAAGACCAAGGTGGCGCGCAACTTCGGCATGCCGCGTCCGGAGGGCTACCGCAAGGCGCTGCGCCTGATGAAGCTGGCCGAGCGTTTCCGGCTGCCGCTGCTGACCTTTATCGACACCCCTGGCGCCTACCCGGGCATCGGTGCCGAGGAGCGTGGCCAGTCCGAGGCCATCGCGCGCAACCTGCTGGAAATGGCCGAGCTGAAAATTCCGGTGATCTGCACCGTGATCGGCGAAGGCGGCTCCGGTGGCGCACTGGCAATCGGCGTGGGCGACCGCACCCTGATGCTGGAATACGGCACCTATTCGGTCATTTCGCCGGAAGGCTGCGCCTCGATCCTGTGGAAGGACCCGGCCAAGGCCAAGGACGCCGCCGAACAGCTCGGCCTCACCGCCAAGCGCCTGAAGGGCCTGGGCCTGGTCGACAAGGTCATTCGCGAACCCACCGGTGGTGCGCACCGCAATCCGGAACAGATGGGCAAGCGCCTGAAAGCCGTGCTGCTCAATGAGCTGGACGCACTGGAAAAGATTCCGGTGGATGCGTTGCTGCAGCAGCGTTACGAGCGCCTGCGCAGCTACGGTGCCTACGAAGGGCAATGATCTACGTGCATGATGACGGCCGCGCCGAGTGCGCGGCCATGGAAAGGACGCCACACGCGCGGCATGCATTGAATCGCTCGGCAATCTGATCAGGGCGGCCACACCATGCAGAGAAAGCCGCAAATCGAGGCGGGTCTCAGAGCCGAGATCGATCACTTGCTGGAGCAATCCGCGCAGATTTTTCGCCGCGGCACCCTGGCGGAATCGCTCGCCCTGGGATTATAGGTCTGGGCGCTGATCCCCGAGCCCAAGCAGCACGGGGATTACTACCCGCAAAGCCTGTCTACGAGTTTCGTAGAGGATTACGCAGACCTGCACGACAGAGACAACCTGTGCGGTGGATCGAGGTGATGGCACGGATGTAGGACGACCCGGACCACACCGACCATCTTGTCCTGATGACCGAATGCGATGCGATGCTGCAGCTGGGAGATGAAGCACGCGCCAGCGCTGTCTTGGGCAAGATTTACGCGTTGTACGGCAGGAAGGGATTTGCCGGACACCAGAAAACGTATCTGGAAATGCTGCTCAAGCAACAGCCGACAAGCGCATCACCTCACCACGCCTGACGCGCGCGTCAGACATCACCTTGGAGATGTAAAGCAATGAAGTCGTACAACTCTGATGGCGTACAAACCCCTATGCCACTTACTGCTGAAACAGCGACGCTCGCCATGCAGGAAGATCGCATTGATCGCCTGACTGTCTCGGACAAATGGAAGAAGCGTTTCAAGGTGATCACCAAGGCCGGTGGTCCAAGGTTGCCAGATTTTCGCTCCCTGCCGATTGCCGAACGGAGAGGAATCAACTTCAACTGGCTTGCCTTCTTGCTGGGGCCGTTCTATTTCCTGGCAAAGGGGCTGTGGCGTCAGGCCATTGTTTACGTGCTGCTTGCGATTGCCTTGGCAACCCTCTTGGAGCTCGTCGGCCTCGGTAGGTCCGGGAGAGCAGTAGGCTGCGGATTCGCCGCCATCTACGCAGTCCGAGCTAACGTGAGCTATTACGCCAACGTTGTGCAAGGCCAGGCGCCGTGGGTCTGATGTTTCACACTGCAGTCAAACCGACGCCGCTCTGCGGCGCAGTCTGACTCAAGCGTTACCCAGCATCATCGACAGTAGCTGCATCGCTTACGCAGATCGATCTGCCTGATAAGTCGCTGCCCGCCGACCGACAGCAGCGTGATGCTTCACAACAGAAGATCTGCACGCAGACCCGTCAGCAGAGGCAGCATCGCTCGCCTGCGACACCGAACCGCGCAGGCGCGTTTTCGGCGCAGTGCGAAATACGCTCAGAACGGCTTGGCCAGCACCAGCCAGATCACGCCGACCAGCAGGAACACCGGTGCTTCGTTGAACCAGCGCAACGCCCGCCCACTGGGCACTGCACGCCCCTGTTCGGCGCCTTTGACCCAGCGGCCGGACACGATGTAGTGGGCAAGGATCAATGCCACGGCAAACAGCTTGGCGTGCAGCCAGCCGCCCGTCACCATCGTCGGGAAATCCGGGATCACCCGGTAGCCCTGCCACAACACCGCGCCCAGCAGCAGCGCCAGGCCAAGCATGCTGTGGCCGAATTTGTACAGCCGCCGCCCCATCAACACCAAGCGTGCGCGTACCGCGGTGTCGTTCCCGGCTTCGGCAATGTTGACCAGAATGCGCGGCAGATAGAACACCGCGGCCATCCAGGCGATCACGAACAACAGATGGAAGGTCTTGATCCACAAATACAGGGTCATGCGCTGGCTCCACTGGCTCGCGTAGGATTACCCGCATTTTCACCTATCCGCGCACGCGAAAGCAGCTGATGTCCATGCAGTACTCCGACTCCAAACAGTACGACGCCCACTATTTCCGCCGCTGGTATCGCGATGCGGGCCTGGCCGACCCCGCGCGCCTGCGACGCAAGGTCGCACTGGCCGTTGCCCAGGCCGAGTACTACCTGGAACGGCCGATCCGCAGCGTGCTCGACGTCGGTTGCGGCGAGGCGGCATGGCGTGCGCCGTTGTTGGCGTTACGACCGAAGCTGAGCTACCTAGGCTTCGACAGCAGCGCCTATGCGGTGCAGCGCTATGGCCGCAGCCGCCAGATCCACCCCGCCCGCTTTGGCGATTTCGCCTGGCTGCGCCCGTGCGCGCCGGTGGACTTGCTGATCTGCTCGGACGTACTGCATTACGTGCCCACCCGCGAATTCAACCAGGGCCTGCCCGGATTGGCCGAGATGTGCGCGGGGGTGGCGTTTCTGGAAGCCTTCGCCGAAGAAGATGCGTTCGAAGGCGATCACGACGGCTTCCAGGCGCGACCGGCGCGCTGGTATCGCAAGCGCTTCGCCAGCGTGGGTTTTGCTGCGCTGGGGTCGCATTGCTGGTTATCGCCGCAGTTGGCCGGAGCCACGTCTGCGTTGGAACGTGGCTAACCGGAGTGTGGACAGCCCAATAATTCAGGAACAGGGGCGTGATCCCCGCCAACCCATCTCACGCCGGCGCGTTTGTTGCCACACTGCATATGACGGCCTCAACCGTCCGCAGCCCCATTAAGGTGCAAATGCGCCAAAACCGGTATGCTGCGCGGCAGCAAAACCGCACGGATGGGTGGAATGCTTTATCAACTGCATGAGCTGACTCGCAATCTGCTAGCCCCCTGGGTGCATCAGGCCCAGGCCAACTCCAAGATGTTTTCCGACCCGGACAGTCTGTGGGCTTCGCTCCCGGGCGCCGAGCGCATGGCCGCCAGCAACGAGTTGTTCCACCGTCTGGGCAAGGAATACGAAAAGCCCGCCTGGGCGCTCGACGATGTCGAGGTCGATGGCCATTCGCTGCCGATCATCGAACGCGAAGTGCTGAGCAAGCCGTTCTGCCGGCTGCTGCGCTTCAAGCGTTTCAGCGACCACGTCGAACTGATCGGAAAGATGAAGGAGCAACCCGCCGTGCTGGTGGTTGCGCCGTTATCAGGCCACCACGCCACGCTGTTGCGCGACACCGTGCGCACCCTGCTGCGCAACCACAAGGTCTACGTGACCGATTGGGTGGATGCACGCATGGTGCCGCTGGAAGCGGGCGCGTTCCGGCTCGAGGACTACATCACCTACATCCAGGAGTTCATCCGCCATATCGGCGCCGAGCCTCTGCATGTGGTGAGCGTGTGTCAGTCCACCGTGCCCGTGCTGGCGGCGGTGTCGCTGATGGCGAGTAATGACGAACCCACGCCACGTTCGCTGGTGATGATGGGGGGGCCGATCGACGCACGTCGCAGCCCCACCCAGGTCAACAACCTGGCGACCGAAAACGGCATCGAGTGGTTCCAGAACAACCTGATTCACGCGGTGCCGTTCCCGTATCCGGGCCATGGCCGCCAGGTGTATCCGGGCTTCCTGCAGCACGCAGGCTTTCTGTCGATGAACCCCAACCGGCACGTGATGTCGCACTGGGATTTCTACACTGATCTGGTCAAGGGCGACCTGCAGGATGCACAGGCGCATCGGCAGTTCTACGACGAATACAACGCCGTGCTCGACATGCCGGCCGAGTATTACCTGGACACGATTCGCGTGGTGTTTCAGGAGTTTTTGCTGCCGCAGGGCAAGTGGAAAGTGGATGGCCAACTGGTCAAGCCATCGGCGATCCGCAAGACCGCGTTGCTGAGCATCGAAGGCGAATTGGACGATATCTCCGGCCTCGGTCAGACCGAGGCGGTGCACGATCTGTGCACCGGCATCGATGCTGCACATCGTCGCCATCTGGTGGTGGAAGGTGCCGGTCACTACGGCATTTTCAGCGGCCGTCGCTGGCGGGAAGTGGTGTACCCGCAGGTGCGCGAATTTATCGCCCGCTACGATGCGGACCCGGTCGGCAGCCGCGACCCGGCCACCGTGACGCCGATCCGCAAGCGCAGTAAACGCGCCTGACCGACGCAATGAAAAATCCCCGGCACGGCCGGGGATGTTTTTATCGTTCTCTACGTGCAAGCGCTCGGGCAAGGTCATGTGCTGCGGCAAGCGCCGGCATCGACGCTGCGCACGCCGACATCTCGACAAGGCGCATCACGCACCCGCCTCACCACTTCTGACCAACAGCTGCTTGGCGAACATGCCATGCAGCTTGCCGAAGGCGCGTGCCACATGCAGCGTGACGAATAACAACAACACGCCCACCGCGAACAACGGCAGCGTCAGCCAGCCGCTGGCCATATCCACGCCATCCCAGGTCAGCACTGCGGCGTTGTCGAACAATCGTGCCAGCGGTGACGCGGCCAGACCCAACGACAGCGACAGCAGCGTGCAAAATACGGTGAAGTAGATAACGCCCAGCGGCAGCATCAACAGGAAGTACAGCATCGTGCTCCAGGTGCGCACGTCGGTGAACATCGCACCGATGCGTTGCAACCAACCACCTTGCAGACCCGGATGTGGCGGGCGACGCGGCATGCGCACACCGAGCAGCGTTTCGACCACGCGACCTTCCACCAGAGAAAGCACACGCACCGAGCCGAAAAACAGCACCAGCAACGGCACCCCGATGATCAGGATCATCAAGCCGATCGACAGGCTGGCGCCGGTCACGACCCAGGTGAAATAAAACACGCCGGTGAGCAGCGACAGCAGCATGTAGAACAATGCGCCGTAGGTGCGCGGGTCGGCGGCCACGCCGAAAAATGCGCCGATCCACGATGCCCGCTTGGGTGGCACCGGTGGGCGCAACGCACGGGTCACGGTGACTTCGGTTTCGCGATAGATCTCGGCCACTTCCTCTGGCGCGCCGTAGCTGCTGGCGACGCCTGCAATGACCTCGGCTTCGCTCTTGCAGTTCTGCTCTGCCAGTTCGGCACGCAGATATTCTTCGGCGTCGTAGAGCGCGTCCTGAATCATCGCCGGGTCGGCCCCGGACAACGCTTGGCGCAACTGCAACAGATAATCGGGAATGGTGGCCGGCAGCGGATGTGCCTGTGCAATCGTGTTCATACGTGGGTCACCTCCAGCACTGAATCAACGGAATCTCGGGTGGCACGCCAGGCGGCGGTCCAGTCGCGCAGGCAGCCACGCCCGCTGTCGGTAATGCGGTAATACCGCCGCGGCGGACCGGAGGCCGATGGCTCGATATGGCTTTGCAGCAACCCGGCCCCTTCCAGATTTCGCAGCACCGGATACAAGGCGCTCTGCTTGCCGCTGAGCACGCCTTCCAGACGCTCGAGACGTTTGGCGATGAGATAGCCATACAGCGGCGCATCGGCCTGGGCCAGGACGGCCAGCAAGGCCAGCGACACCGTGCCCGCACTCAGCTCCTTCTGAAATTTGCGTAGGTAGATATCCGGCTCGCTTATCGGCCATCTCTGCTAGGTCGAAGGTGATGCCATGTAGAACCTAGCTATAGCGAACGTGCCGGTCGTCATGGGCGGGAATTGGGGATTCGGCATTAGGGATTCGCCAAAACAAAAGACAAAGGCGTGGTCGGCAGCTTGTTTGAGCAATTGTCAGCATCGCAGCGAGCTCCACCGCAGAACGCAACGCCGCCGTTGCGAATCCTCAATGCCCAATGCCCAATCCCCAATGCCCAATCCCCAATCCCCGTCCCACTAGCGCCCGCCTGCGCAAATCCCAGTGCCTTCATTAGCTTAGAACCTTTGGGTTACAGCCTTTCTGGCGCCGCTTTACTACAGTCGGTGTTCCCGTGCCGATAAGCTTCGCTCAGGGGTTTTCACTTTTCGATGGGGCAATGCAATGCAAATGACACGCTTGGCGCAGCCGGCCGTGGCCGATATTTCCTTTGGTGCCACCCGGCGCCTGTGCCTTGCGATTGGGTTGGCGTTGCCGGCACTCAGCTTTGCGCAGGTGCAACCGACTCCCGCCAATGCCGAGCAGGCCGTGGCCGAGCCGGCGAAAGCGCCGGTCACCGCCGCACCGGCAACTGCCAAGGGCTATCCGCTCGAAGCACAAGGTTGGGGGGCCAAACAGGGCGGCAATATGTGGCAGGTGCGCTGGGCCGAAGACTGGTCGTATCTAAAGGACCCGTCCAAGCGCAAAAGCCCGTTCGATCCGCTCAAGTTCATCCCGCTCAATCAAGACGGCGATGTGTATGTGTCGCTGAGCAACGAGCTGCGCATGCGCAGCAACACCATCACCAATCCGGGCCTGGTTCCCGGTAGTCATTCGCAGCAGCAGTATCTGCTGCGCGCGTTCTTCGGCGCGGATTTCCATGTCGGCGAACACTTCCGTCTGTACACGGAGTTGGCGCACGGCAGCCTGGATGGACGCAACGAGGGTACCAAGACCGGCACCCAGGAAAACAACGCGATCCTGCAGCAGGTGTTCTTCGACGTGAAAGGCCGTATCGGCAGCGCTGACACCGGCTTGCGTGTTGGTCGCCAAGTCTTCGTCGATGGCCCCGCCACGTTGATGGCGTTGCGCGACAACACCGATATTTTCGTGACCTTCAACGGCGCGCGCGCCTGGGCAATCGGCGACAAGACACGGGTTGACGTGTTCGATTTCAATTTCAACCTGGATGGCACCGAAGGCCTGGGCGACGATCGCATCGACCGCTCGCGGCACTTCCGCGGCGTGGTCGGCGGCTATCGCTTGCCGACCGCCAAGCCGATGTATCTGGAGCCGTTCTTCTACCAGTTCCGTAACGACAACCAGGTCTGGGGCCGCCAGACTGCCGAAGAAAACCGCAATTACTACGGCCTGCGCCTGTGGGGCAACGTGGGTAAGCTGCGTACCGATTCATTTGTGACCGTGCAGCGCGGCAGCTTCGGCGGACGCGATCTGCGCGCCTACATGGCCAGCACCTCCAACGCGTGGTCGTTGAGCGAATCGGGCTGGAAGCCGCGTCTGGGCTTCCATAGCGAAATCGCGTCCGGCGGCGGTGGCACCTCCGGTACCGGCACGTTGCGCAACAACAACTTCCTGTACGGCAACACGATCTACTTCAGCTGGGCCACGTTCTTCGGCCCGGTGAACCTGGTCACCGCCGCACCGACGTTCACGTTCTCGCCGACCTCCAAGATCACCGTGAATCTGGAATGGGAAACGCTGTGGCGCCAGACCACCAGCGATGCGATCTACAACAATCAGGCACGCGCCTACGCACGCACCCAGAACACCGGCGAACGCCGTATCGGCACCATGCCGCGCATCAATGCCACCTGGAATATCGACCCGAATTGGTCGGTGACCTTCCGCGCCGAACACCTGATGGCAGGCCCGGCGTTGGAGAAAGCCGGCTACGGCGATTCGACCTTCGTGATGGGCTGGTTGAACTTCCGCTTCTAAGCGCCAGGTACTCGATGCGCCTGCGCGCATCGGGTCGTTCTGCCATCGCTGTTATGCATGCATGCCGCTTCCTGTCTGGGGCGCGGCATGTTGCGTTTGGGCATTGCGGCTTAGGCCATTGCGCGTTGCGCCAGGCGTGCACTCAACAGCAGTGGCGAGCGCGCCGATTCGGCGAATATCGGCTAAGACAATCAGCTGCAAACTTATTGGAGCGATGCGTTTTTCCCGCGACACATCCGATGGATGCACCGTGCCGATGGAGCATCGCCGGCTCTATTGAATGGCATTGGCCTGACGTTGTTCTGTGATCCGGCTGGCCGGCAATGGCCAGCGGTACTCAGCCGCCCCGTCTTCGCGGCGGGCGTACTGAGCCAGGATCAGATGCTTGCCGTCGCCATCGACTTGCAGCGGGCGCGTCTGTCCGCGCAGCGCAAGCGGTAGTGCGGCAAGTCGCTGCGTCAACGGCGTTGCGTCGGCCGGGTGATCGCGCAACCACAGCATCGTCGAAACAGTCCGCAATGCAGCGGCAGTGTCCTGCAGCTTGTGTTGGTAATTGGCGTAGTCTGGACGCGACACGCTTGCCAACAGGCAACCGCTGGCATTAGCCACGCAGGTCACCGATGTGGTCTCGGGCACCGGAACGCTGTCTTGCGGTAACGCCTGATCCTGCGCCAGCACTGCCAGCACCGGCGCGCTGCAGGCCCAGGTAAAGGTCGGCGCCAACAGGGCCTGGGTGCGCTCGCCGTCCAGCAGCTGTGGCCCTACGCGCTCCAGCCAGCCACGATCATGCGGAGCAGGCGCGTCCTGCAGCAGCGAGAACACCATCCGCGATTCGCCATGCAGCGCATGGCAGAGCGAGATCTCTTGCGTCGTCGCCGGTGCGAACGCCGCGGCACAATGCATAGGCAGCGACTGCTGGGCGGGTAGCTCGGCCAGCATGTCGGCAAACAGTTGCGCATTGCCACGCAGCATCGCCGCGCCGATCATCGTGATCGCCAGATTGTCGCTGCTCCGCATCAGCACACGGGCAACCTGCGCATCGGTGCAGACGCCGGACAAGGCCTGGGTGGTGCGCCCCTGGACGAAATCCAGGGCGCTGGCCGTCATCGACAACGGCATTCGCGGCAATTCGGGCAACGGCGTATCGCCCCGTGACCGGAATGGGCTGCGGTAGTCGGCGTAGTTCGCCAATGCCCGCATCCTTGCCAACATCGGAGCCTGTGTCACTAGCGCATCGGCATAGGCCTGCGGATCTTCGCGCACGCGCTGCACGCATCCGCCTGCGCTGGCCGTGCACAGCGCGGGCGCGGTGGAGGGCCAACGTGGCAAACGCGGATAGCCCGCTGCGGTGCTTTGAAATGGCACGCGATCTGGCAGCCGATTGAATCGTTCCACGTCCTGGGCCAGCACTGTCTCGCGCTGCGCTTCCGGGATCGCGTACGACAGCGACCACAGCGCGCCGAACATATTGGACCCGCGCAACGGTGGCAGCGGCTGACGCAGCTGCGCCAGCGCCTGACGCTGCGCTTCGGGAATCGGCCAATGCCTGGAGACCGCGTACACCGCCACTGCGGCCGCGAACAGGATGCAGAGGCCGAGCAAGGCCGCTTTGAAAAACTTGGCAATCATGTGCATACATCCTTCCCAGGTGCCGCGCATCTTAGTGCCATCGGCGCAGGCCTGCGACGGGCAGACGCAACCGTGTCGCCGCAGGACATTGTGCGATCTGCAGACGCGCATGTAGGCAAGCACAAGGCGTTGCGGTGCCCAGACGCACGCGAAGCATTTTTGCCAATCCCGAATGCACGCAGCCAAATCCGCGCGACATTGCCACCGAGCGCGGCCGAATGCATACACTATGCCGATGTCCGAATCCCCCACTCCGCACGCACGCCCTTCCCTGCAACGGGTCTTTCTGACCGGATTGCTCACCTTGCTGCCTGTCTGGTTGACCTGGGTGGTGGTGAAGTTCGTTTTCTCGCTGCTCTCCGGCATCAGCAGCCCCTGGGTGGTGCCGTTGTCCGAACGCATCGCGGCCTCGTTCCCCGATTATCTGGGCTGGTTCAAGGCGTTATGGGTGCAGAACACCATCGCGCTGATCGCCACGGTGGCCGTCATCCTGTTTGTCGGCATCCTGAGCCGGCGCGTGATCGGCCAGCGCCTGCTGCACTGGTTCGAAGCGATCATGCGGCGCATTCCGCTGGCCAGCGTGGTCTACGACAGCGCGCGCAAGCTGCTCGATATTCTGCAGACCCAGCCCGGCAGCACCCAGCGCGTGGTGCTGATCGACTTTCCGCATCGCGATATGAAGTCGGTAGGTCTGGTCACCCGCGTGATCAAGGAGCAGGGCACCGGCCGCGAGCTGGCGGCGGTGTATGTGCCTACCACGCCGAACCCCACCTCCGGCTACCTGGAAATCGTGCCGGTGGAACTGCTCACGCCCACCGACTGGAGCGTGGATCAGGCGATGAGCTTCATCATTTCCGGCGGCGCAGTGGCGCCCGAATCGGTTCCCTTCACCCGAACTGCGGATCGCTAAGACCATGACACAGGTGCGTACCCTAGACGATCGTGCGGTACGCCTGTTCATTGCACTGGCAGCCTTCTTCTGCGTCAATGCGGCGCTGGCCGAATTCATCGGCGTCAAGATCTTCGCGCTGGAAGACACGCTCGGCATTGCGCCGTTGAACTGGAATCTGTTCGGCCAGAGCGGCTCGCTCAGCTTCACCGCCGGCACCTTGCTGTGGCCGGTGGTGTTCATCATGACCGACACCATCAACGAGTTCTTCGGCAGCCGTGGGGTGCGCTTCATCTCGTGGGTGGCTGTCGTCCTGATCGGCTACGGCTTCGTGTTCGCATTCGCGGCTATCGCACTGGCGCCGGCTGGCTGGTGGGTCACTGCGGCGCAGAACCAGGGTGTGCCGGATTACCAGGCCGCATTTGCGGCGGTGTTCGGGCAAGGCCTGTGGACCATCGGCGGCTCGCTGGTGGCATTCCTGTTTAGCCAATTGATCGATGTCTCGGTGTTCCACCGCATCCGCGGCGTCACTGGCGAAAAACACGTGTGGCTGCGCGCCACCGGCTCCACCGCGGTCTCGCAGGTGGTGGACAGCTTCGTGGTGATCTACATCGCCTTCGTGCTGGGCCCGCAGCATTGGTCCATTGACCAGTTCCTGGCGGTGAGTACGCTCAACTACATCTACAAGATGGGCTTTGCGGTATTGCTGATCCCGCTGTTGTATCTGGCGCGCCGCGGCATCACCGCATACCTGGGCGCCGAGCGTGCTGAACAGCTACGCCAAGAAGCCGCTGCCGACTAAGCCGCGCGGCTCCGGCCAAGGTCATCGCCCCGCAATGTGTTGCGGTGACACCACCTGACCGCAGTGGTCTTCATCATTGCGTAGCAGGCGAGCGCAGCGTGCGCTCTGGCCCACGCGCGGCATTTCTCCACATGCCGCAGCGCACCACACCACGCAGGCGCAGCACCGCGCCCATGCGCCGCATGAATTGCCGATAGGCGGTATGACTCTAATGGGTGGCCGTAACCGTGCGGATCGGGCAAGCTCCCCGCTCGCTTGTTTCCGGAGCCGGTAATGCCCCTTCGCTTTTCCCGCCTGCTGTCCCTGGCCATGGCCGTCCTCGTAAGCCTGTCGCTGGCGGCGCCGGCCGACGCGGCCAAGAAGAAGACCGCCAAGGCACAGACAACGCAAACGCGCGCGAAGGCGAGCAAAGGCAAGAAGACCGCCAAGCCGGCAGCCAAGAGCACCAAGGGCAAGGGCAGCAGGGCCGCTACGGTCAGGCCACGCGCGGTTGTCGCGCCGGTGGTGCTGACCAAGGCGCAGCAGCTCAACCTGTTGTACGACCAGTACTGGGACGCCTCGCTCAAGCTCAACCCGCTGCAGGCCACCTTCCAGGGCGAGAGCCGCTACAACGACCAGTTGCCGAACTTCCTGTCGCCTGCGTTCCGCCAGCAATCGCATGACTTCACCGTGCTGTGGTTGGGCAAGGCCGAGGCACTGGGGCCCGATGGGCTAAGCGGGCAGGATCTGCTCAGCTACCAGATCTTCGTGCGCGATGCGCGCAGCGCGCTGGCCGCCGAGCAGTTCCCCAGCTGGATGCTGCCGATCAACCAGTTCTACAACATCGCCAGCATTGCAGTGGTGTTGGGCTCGGGTACCGGCGCGCAGCCGTTCAAGACGGTCAAGGATTACGACAACTGGTCGCGGCGTGCGCTCGGCATCCCCGACCTGTTCGAGCAGGCCATCGCCAACATGCGTGCCGGCATGCAGGCCGGCGTGGTGCAGCCCAAGGTGCTGATGCAAAAGGTGTTGCCGCAGCTGGACGCGATCATTGCGCGCAATGCCGAAGACAGCCTGTTCTGGGGCCCGGTGCGCAACCTGCCCGCCGACATGCCCGAAGCCGACAAGCAGCGCATCACTGCCGAGTACAAGCGCATGATTGAAGTGCGCATCATGCCGGCCTACCGCGCATTGCGCGGCTTCATCGCCACCGAATACCTGCCCGCCTGCCGCGACAGCGATGGCCTTGCCGCCTTGCCGAATGGTGCCGCCTGGTACGCCTACGACGTACGCCAGAGCACCACCTCCGACCTAACACCGGAGCAGGTACATCAGATCGGCCTGGATGAGGTCGCTCGCTTGCAGAGCGAAATCCAGACATTGGCCAAACAGGTCAAATTCCGCGGCACCCTGCCCAAGTTTTACAAGTTCATGCAGACCGACCGGCGCTTCAGCTACCGCAGCGACACCGAGTTGCTGGGCACGTACCGCAGCCTGCAGGGCCGCGTGCAGCTGGCGGTACCGCGGCTGTTCAACACTCAGGGCATGCCGGCGCTGGAAGTGCGCGCGGTGGAACCGCAGCGTGCGCAATCGGCTGCCAGCGGCTCGTACATGCGCCCCAGCGGCAACGGCAGCACCCCGGGCATCTTCTACGTCAATACCTCCGACCTGCCCTCGCGCAAAACCTGGGAGGCCGAGAGCCTGTATCTGCACGAGGCCGTGCCCGGCCATCACTACCAGCTCGGGTTGCAGCAGCAGCTGACCGATTTGCCCAAGTTCCGCCGCCTGGGCGGCGAGACGGCGTACATCGAAGGCTGGGGCCTGTATGCCGAATCGTTGGGCCGCGAGCTGGGCCTGTATCAGGATCCATACAACTATTACGGCTATCTGCAGAATGCGTTATGGCGCTCGGTCCGCCTGGTCACCGACACCGGCCTGCACAGCAAAGGCTGGACGCGGAACCAGGCCATCGACTACATGGTGGACAACTCGGCCATGACCCGTACCGATGCCGAAGCCGAGGTGGATCGTTACATGGCCATCCCCGGTCAGGCGCTGGCCTACAAGGTGGGCGAGATGAAGATTGCGCAGTTGCGCGAACAGGCGCAGCGCGAGCTGGGCCCACGCTTCGATGTGCGGGCCTTCCACACCGAAGTGCTCAAGGACGGTTCGGTGCCGCTGGATATCTTGCAGAACAAGATCCAACGCTGGATCGCTACACAGAAGGGCTGAGGCAAGCGGTCGCGGTCGTTAGACGGCGCTGACGTCGTCAGGCGCTGGTTAGCGTTGGCTTTGAGGCGGATTTGCCTTGTGTGGTCTCGTGCAACGCCGGCACCGCCTCGCAAGCTGCTTTCTGCGGGCAAGCCCCAGCTTCCCAGGTTGATCGCAAGATGGATTGTGAGCGCGTTTACAGGCCCGGTCAGTCCGCCAAACGTGCCGCCGCCAATGCGGCGATATCGCGTGGTGTGGTGCGGCAGCAGCCACCGACCAAGCGCGCGCCGGCCGCCAGCCACTGCGCATGCTGGTCGGCCAAGGTGAGCGCAGTTCCGTGGCCGGCATGCCAGCGTTTGTCGCTGGCGTCGTAGTGCTCGCCGGAGTTCGGGTACACCACCAGCGGTAACGCGGTCAGCGCCGACAGGCTGTGCAATGCGTCCGTCACCTGATCCAGCGCAATGCAGTTGATACCTATCGCGATCACCTGTGTACAGGCATCCAGGGCCGGCACCACCTGCGCCAGCGGCGTGCCATCACTCAGGTGCGCGGCGTCGCGCAAGGTGAAGGAAAACCACGCATGCAGCTGCGGAAACTCGTGTTGCAGCAACCGCCGCAACGCCACGATTTCGCCGGCCGCTGGCAATGTTTCGCAGGCCAGCAGATCTACGCCCGCCTCAGCCAGAGAAGCAATGCGCGGGCGATGGAAGTCCATCAACTGCTCCACCGGCAGCACGTAGTCGCCACGATATTCCGAACCATCGGCCAGATACGCGCCATACGGCCCAACCGAGCCGACCACCCACAACGGCGCGGCCTGCGGCTGCGCGTGCAGATGGTCGGCACGTGCCTGCACCGCCAGTTCCACGCTGCGTGCGATCAACGCCTGTGATTGCGCAACATCCAACCCGCGCGCGGCAAACCCCAGCGGCGTGGCCTGATAACTGGCGGTGATCGCGCATTGCGCACCGGCAGCGAAGTAATCGCGATGCACCTGATAGATCAACTGCGGCTGCTCCATCAGCACACGCGCCGACCACAGCGTATCGTTGAGATCGCATCCGCGCTGTTCCAGCTCGGTGGCCAGCGCGCCATCCAGCACCACGTAACCGTCGTGCTGCAAGGCCTGGCTGAAAGGGGCGTTGGCGCGCGGATGGCGTGGAAGAATCGTCATGCGTGCAGTCTCCGGGTCGCAAGCCATTGGGTGAGTGCGTAGGCGCCATAGCACAGCGCCACGAACGGAATGCCGCACCACAACGCGATGCGCTGCTGCGGATCGAATGCCAGCCCGATGCAGGCCAGCAGACACAGCGAAAAGCCGAGGATCGGCGTCCATGGGTACAACGGCGCGCGATACGCCAACGTTTCCGGCGCAACGCCATCGCGCAGCAGTTGGCGACGGAAGCGGTAATGCGCGGCGCAAATGCTCAACCACACCACCACCACCGCAAACCCCGAGACCGCCGAGATCGCAACGAACACGGTGTCTGCCGCATACACGCCCGTGAGCAGTGCCAGTAACCCACCCAACATGCTCAGCGACACCGCACGCAACGGAATGGCGCGGCCGGTCAACCGCGCCAAGCCCGACGGCAAGGTGCCTTCGTTGGCCAACGACCACAGCATGCGCGCGGCGGCATACAGACCGGAATTGGCCGCGGACAGGATCGCGGTGAGGATCACCGCATTCAAGATGTCTGCCGCGTACGGAATGCCCAACAACTCAAATGCGCGCACGAACGGGCTGGTCTCCACCGCCGCCTGTTGGGCAGGCAGCAGCGCCGCCAGCACCAGCACCGTGCCGACGAACAACACCACCAACCGGACCAGCGTGGTGCGGATCGCCAGTGGAATCGCGCGCGTCGGCTGCGCGGTTTCGCCGGCGGCCACACCAATCAACTCCGTCCCGGAAAATGCAAAATTCACCGCCACCATCGTCATCAAGATCGGCAGCGTGCCGTGCGCGAACCAGCCTTCGGCGCGCAGGTGGCGCATCCCGGGTGCGGGCGACCCATCGGCCAGTGGCAGCACGCCGATCACCGCCGCACCACCCAGCACGATGAACACCAAAATGGTGACGACCTTGATCAACGAGAACCAGAACTCGCCTTCGGCAAACCAGCGCGCCGACACAGTGTTCAAGCCAAAGATCAGCGCGCAGAACAGCAGACACCACGGCCACGCCGGGCTGTGCGGAAACCAGTACTGCATGCAGAACGCGGCTGCAGTCAGGCTCGAGCCCAATGCCACCGTCCAGGTCAGCCAATACAACCACGCCACCACGTAACCGGTGGCCGGACCCAGATAACGCGCGGCATACACATGAAACGCGCCGGTCTGCGGCATCGCTACCGCCAACTCCCCCAGGCATTGCATCACCAGGTACACCACCAACGCGCCGAGCAGATACGCCAGCACCGTGCCCAGCGCGCCGGTGCTGGCAATGATGTACCCGGTATTGAAGAACAAGCCGGTACCGATCACGCCGCCCAGCGAGAGCATCACCAGATGGCGCACCTGCATGCTGCGCTGAAACCGCGGTGCAGTGGTGGACGATGGTTCGGGCATGGGCGCGCGTGATCGGGGGCGCTCTATCCTGCCACGCGCACGCAGACGGGCACAGCCGTACGCAGGCGAGCTGTGACGCAGGGCCTGCTGCTCAGTCGCTGACGGTTATGCTGCCGATTGGTTTTTGCTGACTCTCCCCATGCCACACCATCGCCGTGCCGCCTTGCACACATCGTTTTGCCGCCTCGCTAGCCTGAACTGGCCTGGGCGCTCACCCACTCCACATAGCGCAACGTGCGCAGGCACTGCTGACCGTGCTGCGCTTTACATCGCAGGCACGCGTCTGCGCTATGCATGCAGGCAGTGGTCTAACACCTCGATATCCTCCGCATTGCCGATGGCGCTACTTCGGAGCGCCGCATGATGCTCGCTGGAATCCACCACGTGGCAATCATCGCCGGCGACTACGCGGTGTCCAAACAGTTCTATTGCGAGATTCTGGGCTTGCGTGTGCTCGATGAGCATTACCGACAGGCGCGCGACTCGTGGAAGCTGGATCTGGCGCTGCCCGACGGTGGGCAGATCGAGCTGTTCTCGTTCCCCAACACGCCACTGCGGCCCAGCCGTCCGGAAGCGCGCGGCTTGCGCCACCTCGCCTTTCGCGTCGAAGACCTGGATGCCGCCGTCGCGCATCTCAACGCACACGGCGTAGCAACCGAAGACATCCGCATCGACGAATACACCGGCCGCCGCTTCAGCTTCTTCGCCGACCCGGATGACTTGCCGCTGGAGTTGTACGAGGTCGGCTGAGCTGGCGTGCAAAACCCGGCGGTGCTGCGGCAATCTCATACGTGCCGGGGGCATCGCACTTCGTCAGGCACCGCGTCAACTCTTGGCGCTGACGGCGGACACTCCCCAGCTGCCAGGACTGTCGGACGTCAGCCACCGGGCGCCGCGTGAACGCACCCTGCAGCGCGTCTTTCCCGCACCATACTCCACGGTATACATTCGCGATCAGGCCGCCGACGGTGGCCCTAGCAATCCCTGGGAGGGGAATCATGCGCAAGACCTACAAGACCCTGGTGCTGGCCCTGCCGCTGGCCGCCGCCTCGCTGCTGGCCCAGGCTGCCGAGTCGCCGGTAGGCCGCTGGACGACCATTGACGACGAAACCGGCAAGCCCAAGTCGGTGGTGCAGATCGAGCAGGCCGCCAACGGCACGCTGACCGGCAAGGTGATCGAGATCCTGCAGTCCAACCATGGGCCCAACCCGACCTGCGACAAATGCGATGGCGCGCTCAAGGGCAAGCCGATCAAGGGCATGACCATCCTGTGGGGCCTCAAGCCCGACGGCACTGCGGTATGGAGCGGCGGCTCGGTGCTCGACCCGGCCAAGGGCAAGACCTACAAGTCCAAGATCACCCTCACCGACGGCGGCAAGAAGCTGCAGATGCGCGGCTATGTCGGCATCGAAGCGCTGGGCCGCACCCAGACCTGGGTGCGTGAGTAACCGGGAAACGGGAATCAGGAATCGGGAATCGGAAATTGGGAATCGTAAGAGCGGGCGCCCTTTGGGGCGCCTTTTTTTTATGTTCGCCAGATCAAGACCCCTGCGAGAGGGACGGCAGTAGCGCTGGAAGCGATCGTGCCTACACGTGCCAAACGCCGGAACGCATCAGCGGCACGGCAACCGACCGCTGCAACCGATTCCCGATTCCCAACTCCCCATTCCCCATTCCCACTAATGCGATAATCGCGCGTCCCCCGCACTACGCCTGCCATGACCCGCACCGCACTCGTCACCACTGCCCTGCCCTACGCCAATGGCCCGCTGCATCTTGGTCATCTGGTCGGCTATATCCAGGCCGATATCTGGGTGCGCGCGCGCCGGTTGCGCGGCGACAAAACCTGGTTTGTTTGCGCCGACGACACCCACGGCACGCCGATCATGCTTGCTGCCGAGAAGGCCGGGGTGACCCCGGAAGCCTTTATCGCCAGCATCCAGGCCAGCCACGAGCGCGATTTCGCTGCGTTCGGGGTGACCTTCGACCATTACGACTCGACCAATTCGCCGGTCAATCGCGAGCTCACCGAGGCCTTCTACACCAAGCTGGAGGGTGCCGGTCACATCAGCCGCCGCTCGGTGGCGCAGTTCTACGACCCGGCCAAGGGCATGTTCCTGCCGGACCGCTACATCAAGGGCATCTGCCCCAACTGCGGCAGCGCCGACCAGTACGGCGACAACTGCGAAGTCTGCGGCGCGACCTATGCACCGACCGAGCTGAAAGAGCCGAAATCGGTGATCTCCGGCGCGACGCCGGAGCTGCGCGATTCGGAACATTTCTTCTTCGAAGTAGGCCATTTCGACGGCTTCCTGCGCGAGTGGCTGGCTGGCGATGTGGCGCTGCCCGGCGTCAAGGCCAAGCTCAAGGAATGGCTGGATACCGAGGGCGGCCTGCGCGCCTGGGACATTTCGCGCGATGCGCCGTATTTCGGTTTCCAGATTCCCGGCCAGCCGGGCAAGTATTTCTACGTGTGGCTGGATGCGCCGATCGGCTACCTGTGCAGCTTCAAGACGCTGTGCGCGCAGATGGGCGAAGACTTCGCATCGCATCTGCGTGCCGGCACGCAGACCGAGCTGCATCACTTCATCGGCAAGGACATCGTGAATTTCCACGGCCTGTTCTGGCCGGCGGTGCTGCATGGTACCGGCCACCGCGCGCCAACCCGCCTGCACGTCAATGGCTACCTGACCGTGGACGGCGCCAAGATGTCCAAGTCGCGCGGCACCTTTGTGATGGCGCGGACCTTCCTGGATGTCGGCCTGGAACCCGAAGCGCTGCGCTATTACTTTGCGGCCAAGTCTTCCGGCGGGGTGGACGATCTTGACCTCAACCTGGGCGATTTCATCGCGCGGGTGAATGCGGACCTGGTCGGCAAGTTCGTCAACCTGGCCAGCCGCTGCGCCGGTTTCATCGGCAAGCGCTTCGACGGCAAGCTGGCCGAGGCACTGCCCGATGCAGCGCAGTACGACCGCTTCGTCGCCGCACTGGCGCCGATCCGCGAGGCCTACGAGCGCAACGATGCCGCCAGCGCGATCCGCCAGACCATGGCGCTGGCCGACGAGGCCAACAAGTACATCGACGACACCAAACCGTGGGTGATCGCCAAGCAGGACGGCGCCGACGCGCAGCTGCAATCGGTGTGCACGCAGGGCCTGAACCTGTTCCGGATCCTGGTGGCCGCGCTCAAGCCGATCCTGCCGCGTACCTGTGCCGAAGCCGAAGCGTTCCTGTCGGCACCGATGACCAGTTGGGAGGACGTGATCCGCCCGCTGACTTCGCACACGATCCAGCCCTACACCGCCTTGTTCACCCGTATCGACCCCAAATTGATCGACGCCATGACCGACGCTTCCAAAGACACCCTCGCTGCACCGGCTGCAACCAGCACCAAGCCAGCAGCGGCCAAGGCAGATGCAAAGCCTGCTGCACCCGCCAATCCCGAGTCCCCAATCTCCACTCCCAGCTTCGTCGGCATGGACGACTTCGCCAAACTCGATCTGCGCATCGGCAAGGTGCTGGTCTGCGAATTCGTGGAAGGCTCGGACAAGCTGCTGCGCTTCGAACTGGATGCCGGCGAGCTAGGCAAGCGGCAGATTTTCTCGGGCATCCGCGCCAGCTACGGCGAGCCGGAAACGCTGGTCGGCCGCAGCGTGGTGTTCATCGCCAACCTGGCCCCGCGCAAGATGCGCTTCGGCATCAGCGAAGGCATGATTCTGTCGGCCGGCTTCGACGGCGGCGCCCTGGCGCTGCTGGATGCCGATAGCGGCGCGCAGCCAGGCATGCCGGTTAGGTGATGGGATTGGGGATTGGGGAATTGGGATTCGTAAGAGCCGGTTTTGCTCGGTCTGCAAGATCTGCCAATTGCGAGTTTGAAATCGCAGCACTCACCACTCCAAACATGGCATTAGGCTTGAGGGCGGTTGACAGAACCTGCTGAAAACACGAAATAGTTAGGCAGGTGCGGAGCCGCGCTATTAAGCCCCTCTCCTCGCGGGAGAGGGTACGAGGCGAAGCCACACGGGACTGGCAACTGCACGTGGCTTCGCCTATACCCTCATCCGCTCCTGCGGGGCACCGTCTCCCCCATAAAGGGGGACAATGTCCCAATGGGAGAAGGAAAATCAGCAACACCGCTTCAACCCATCCCCAATCCCCGCCCCATGCACCTAGCCCTGTTCGACTTCGACCACACCATCACCACCTGCGACACCTATGAGCGTTTCTTGCGCAAGGTGGCGACGCCGGCGCAGCTGGCGGCGGCGAAGTGGCAGGTGCGACCGTGGGTGCTGGGGTATCGGATGGGCGTGGTGGCCGCAGCAGCATTGCGCGCGCGGGTGACGCGATTGGTGTTCAGCGGCCGCTCGCTGGATGATATTAGCGCGCATGGTGCCGAGTACGCGCGCACTGCCCTGCCGGGCGTGCTGCGTCCCGAGATGATGCAACGCATCGACTGGCATCAGGCACAGGGACATGAAGTAGTGCTGGTCTCGGCATCGCTGGATCTATATCTGCACCCGTGGTGCGCAGCGCATGGGCTATCGCTGATCTGCAACCGGCTGGAACATGCTGCAGGCGTACTGACCGGACGTTATGCCGAAGGCGATTGCGGCCCGCACAAGACGACGCAGATCAAGGCGCGCTACGACCTGCCAGCTTATGCATGCGTGCATGCGTACGGCGACAGCCGCGAAGACAAACCGATGCTCGCGCTTGCGCAACAGCGCTGGTATCGCGGTAATTTGCTGCCCTGAGATGGCCGCGATGTCCGCCCCTGCCCCCGATCTGGTCGAGCGCCTCGACCGCCTGCTGCCGCAAACCCAATGCGGGCAATGCGGGTACGACGGCTGCCGCCCGTATGCACAGGCGATGGCAGATGGATTAGCCACGATCGACCACTGCCCACCCGGCGGCGACGCGGGGGCACGCGCATTGGCGCAGGTGCTGGGCGTGCCGGCATGTCCCTACGATCGCAGTCGCGGCACGCACAAATTGCCGCAGGTGGCCTGGATTGTGGAAGCCGATTGCATCGGCTGCACCAAGTGCATCCAGGCCTGCCCGGTGGATGCCATCGTCGGCGGCGCCAAGCACATGCACACGGTGATCGCGCCGCTGTGCACCGGCTGCGAACTGTGTCTGCCGGCCTGCCCGGTGGATTGCATCGAGTTGCACCCAGCCGGCTGAGTGCGATGCTCAGCGCGATGCCGCGATCTGTGGACGCGTGCGTGGCCACCGGTTCACGCATATCGCGTCACGGTCCCACGTTGCGCAAGCCAGATCTGAGCGAGCGCGAATTGGAGATACGCCCCCGATCAACCAGCTGATCTGCCGCATCCGGCTAGGGAATGCCAGAAACAGGGCATCTACGACACCGCAAGCGGACCAACATTTGATCGAAACCCGGGTTGTAACCGTGTATGGCTGCGCACCATCTACATGCGCCACGAAGATCTGCGCATAGACAGAGCGATGCGCCAAGCTGCGACCGGGAACATCCATCGAGCTCACGGGTCCACCGTTGCCTGTGCATGCCACTTGATTGCGGCGCCCGCATGCGCCCACCGGCGCTGCACCATGCGCGCTTGCCTGCGCGTATTCATCACGCGGGTTGCCGCTGTGCTCACTCATCGCAACAAGCCCGCCAGAACCAGCGCGCGCCACGCAGACAGCGGGCATCCAGAGCGCTTCATGCGTCACGCCGGAGTCGAACCACACATCCCGTTGCCAGCGACTCCAGGCCATTCGCCCCGGCCCTCCAACCCACGTGCTGTCAGAAACGTCCTGACGCAACCGGCGCATCCGTGCTGCGGCCGCGCCCGTATTGGTAAGCACTCCCATCGAGGATCTGTCGATGCGCCCACTTGCCGCTGCCCTCACTGCGCTCAGCGTCCGTTGCCGGCCAATTCCGCCGGTGCTGCTGGTGCTATGCAGCCTGCCACTGAGTGCAGCGGCAGTGACGCGGGTGGATGGCGATGCCTTCGATGGCGACAGCGGCGCGTTGCGGTACCGCGAATCGCATTGGCTGCTCGACGACGGTGGGCGGCTGGTGCTGTACCGCTGCCCGGACGGGCGTGCGTTCGCGCGCAAGCAGGTCGACGGCGGCGGCACTTCGCCCGATTTCAGCCTGATCGATGGGCGCGATGGGTATCGCGAAGGTGTGCGCCAACGCGAAGGCGTGCGCGAAATGTTTCAGCTCGCACCCGGCAAACCCGAACGCCGCACCACGCTGCCGCCGAGCGCCGGCGCACGGGTGATCGATGCGGGGTTCGACACCTATCTGCGCAACCAGTGGGATGCCATCGCAAGCGCGCCGCAAAAGGTGGATTTCGTGCTGCCCAGCCTGCAGCGGCAGCTGGGCTTCCGGGTCGAACGCATGGGCGATGCTGCAGGTCAGCGGCGCTTCCGCATCAGTCTGGATGCCTGGTACGGCGCGGCGGTGCCCTCGCTGGAGGTGCGTTATTCGATCGCCGACAAACGCCTGCTCGAATTCCGCGGGGTCGGTAATCTGCGCGATGCGAACGGCCGCTATCCGCGCGTGCGCATCGTCTTTCCGGACACCGCTGCGCGCGCGGCCAGTGCCGAGGAATTGCGCGAGGCGCGCGAGCAGCCGCTGGCCAAGTCGTGCAGCGCCCCGTGAGCCAGGCCCGCGCCATCTTCACGTTCGACCACGCGCCGGTGCGTACAACGGCCCGGGCACCCATTCCCCGCACTGGAGCACCATCGTGGCAAAAGCCTATCTCTGGATCAATGCAGTGCTCTACGTCGCCCTGGCGGTGTGGTGCACGCTCTCCCCGGCCAAGACCGCAACCGCGGTGGGCTATACCCAGCTCTCGCCGGCCGGGCAATCCGAATACCTGGTCATCTACGGTGGCCTGCAGCTGGGCATGGCGTTCCTGTTCGGCTATTTCGCATGGACCGATCAAGCCCGCACTGGGCTGGTGGTCGCCCTTGCGTTCTATGTCCCGATCGTGCTGTTCCGCAACGTCGCGCTCGCGCGCTTGTGGCCGGTCTCCGCACCCACGGTTACGCTTGCCGGCGTGGAGATCGTGTTGCTGCTCGCTGCAGTGCTGCTGTGGTTCCAACGTAAGTGAAAGACACGCTCAGCCCAGTCCGGTAGCATCGCTGCTACCTAACCCAACGCCCGACCGCATGAGTGCCATTCCTGGCCACGACGACGATGAGACCGGACGCCTGCTGACCGCAACTGCGGGCGGCGACCGGCATGCTTTCGAAGTGCTGTACCGGCAGACCTCCGCCAAGCTGTTCGGGGTGTGCCTGCGCATGATCCCGCAACGCGCCGAAGCCGAAGAGGTGCTGCAGGATGTGTTTACGCTGATCTGGCACAAGGCCGGGCAATTCGACCCGAGCCGCGCACGCGGGCTCACCTGGCTGGCGATGATTGCGCGTAACAAGGCAATTGATCACCTGCGTGCCAACGCGCCGCAGCGCCGCAACGTGGCGCTCGACGATGCCGGTGAACTGCGTGCCAGCGATGCCTCGCCGCTGGAGCGCACCGAGCGCGCCAGCACGCGCCGGCGCATCGATCATTGTCTGGCCGAACTGGAACCGCCGCGCAGCGAGTTGATCCGCACGGCGTTCTTCGAAGGCATCACCTACGAAGAACTCGCCGCGCGCACCGACACGCCGATCGGCACGGTCAAAAGCTGGATCCGTCGTGGTCTGGCCAAACTCAAGGCATGTCTGGAACGATGAGCACGCCCTTTCCCATCGACCAGGAACCGCCGCGCGACGTGCTTGCCGGCGAATACGTGCTTGGCCTGCTGAGCGCAGAAGAACGCCTGGCGGCCGAACAACGCGTTGCCACCGACGGACAGTTCGCCCAGGCCGTCCTGCAGTGGCAGGAACTGCTGGCGCCACTGCTGGAAGAAATCGCGGCGGAGACGCCACCGGAGCAGGTGTGGGCACGTGTGCGCCAGACGCTGGGCTTCGATACGCCCTTGCGTGCGGTGCCGTCTGCGGCGCCGGTCAGCACCAATGCGCCGGCAGCACCGTTGTGGAACAACGTGCGGTTCTGGCGCTGGGCCAGCGTCGGTGGTCTGGCCACTGCAGCGGTCTGCGTGCTCGCCCTGCTCAACCTGCGCACGCCGCCGGCACCGGTGCAGCCGCCGCCGACCGGCGAGGTGGTGCAGACCCCAGTCACCCCGCCAGCCACAAATCCGCCTGTCGCAACCGGGATCGCCATGACCTCGACCCTGGCTACCGAAGACGGTCGCCCTGGTTACGTGGCCTTGATGGATGCCGACAAGCACACCATCACGGTGACGCCGCTGGACCGCACTGCCACCGTCGGCAAGGTACCGGAGCTGTGGCTGATCACCCCCGATGGCAAGGCGCATTCGATGGGCACGTTCGACGATCAGCGTGCACGGCGTGCGCAGATCCCCGATCAGTTGATGCCAATGCTCAGCAACGAGGCGCTCCTGGCCGTCACGCTGGAACCGCCGGGCGGCGCACCGGGTGGTGTTGCCACCGGCACTGTGGTTGCGAAGGGCGGCATCAGTACGCTGGCAATGGCGCCCTGATTCAGCGCGCCTGACCTCGCTTGCGAGCACATCGCAAGCGAGGCTCCATCGAAAACAGCCTCATCCGCGCCAGTGTTCTCCGGCGCGGGCAATGTGTGCGCAGTTGCGCGATTCATTCGCGACGCCAAGCGAACCCCGCTCATGCATGCGACGATCAAGCGGCCTGGTGCATCTGTTTGCCGGCAGCTTCCGTATTGGGCCACGACTAACCATGGAGAATCACGCGTGCCGAGCACTGGCCTCGACCCTCGCGCCGCAGCGCCGCAGCCCGCAGCCACGCCACCGCGTGGCGGGTTGGCGGCGCGCATCGGCAGCCTGCGCCGCTGGGTGGATTCGCAAACAGACGAGCCCCTGGAC
The DNA here is from genome assembly GCF_000277895.2 of Xanthomonas vasicola pv. musacearum NCPPB 4379. Classification (NCBI taxonomy): domain Bacteria; kingdom Pseudomonadati; phylum Pseudomonadota; class Gammaproteobacteria; order Lysobacterales; family Lysobacteraceae; genus Xanthomonas; species Xanthomonas vasicola. Next base: position 3,204,874 of record NZ_CP034655.1, read on the forward strand.
GAAGCGCGCGCCGATCGCATCGACTGGCTCCGCGCACTGCCCTTCATCGCATTGCACCTGGCCTGCCTGGCGGTGTTCTGGGTAGGCGCGTCCTGGTTTGCGGTGGGTATGGCGGTGGCGTTGTATGCGTTGCGCATGTTTGCGCTCACCGGGTTTTATCACCGCTACTTCTCGCACCGTGCGTTCAAGACCTCGCGGGTGCTGCAGTTCGTCTTCGCCGCCATCGGAGCCACCTGCGTGCAGCGCGGGCCGTTGTGGTGGGCAGCGCATCATCGCAACCACCATCGGCATACCGATACCGGCCGCGACCCGCATTCGCCGGCGCAGCACGGCTTTTGGTGGAGCCATACCGGCTGGTTCCTGACCCCGCGTAATTTCCGCACCGATTGGGAAGTGATTCCCGATCTGCGCCGCTTTGCCGAACTGCGCTTTCTGGACCGCTTCGACATCGTGATGCCGTTACTGCTGGCGCTGGGCCTGTACCTGCTCGGCGACTGGCTGGCGGTTGCGGCGCCCGCGCTGAAGACCAGCGGTGCGCAATTGCTGGTGTGGGGCTTTGTGATCTCCACCGTGGCGCTGTTCCATGCCACCTTCACCATCAACTCGCTGGCGCACCGCTTCGGTAGCCGGCGCTTCGACACGCGCGACGACAGCCGCAACAACTGGCTGCTCGCCTTGCTCACCTTCGGCGAAGGCTGGCACAACAATCACCACTTTTTCCCCGGCTCCGCGCGCCAGGGCTTGCGGTGGTGGGAATACGACGTGACCTGGTACGGACTCACCGCGATGTCGTGGGTGGGGCTGGTCTGGGACCTGAAACCCATGCCGAAGAAGCTCACCCAGCGCGCCGAACGGGTGACGCGATGAGCGAGGGCAGGATTGCCGTGGTCGGCAGCGGCATCGCCGGCCTCGGCGCGGCGTGGCTGTTGTCGCGGCGCTACGAAGTGACCTTGTTCGAGGCATCGGATTATCTGGGCGGCCATACGCACACGCACGACATCCGGTTGGAGGGTCAGCGTTACGCAGTGGATAGTGGCTTCATCGTGTTCAACCCGCAGCATTACCCACTGCTCACGCGGATGTTCGCCGAGCTGGATGTTGCCGCGCAGGAGACCACGATGAGTTTTTCGGTACACGATGCGCGCAGTGGGCTTGAATACAACGCCGGCAGCCTGGGCGGGTTGTTCTGCCAGCGCCGCAATCTGCTCAGCCCACGGTTCTGGGGCATGCTGGCCGACCTGCGCCGCTTTTATCGCCAGGCACCAGCGGTGCTGCACAGCGGCGAGCGTTTCAGCACGCTGGGTGCGTATCTGCAGCGGCACGGCTATTCGGATGCATTTCGCGACCAGCACCTTGTACCGATGGCGTCTGCGCTGTGGTCTTCACCCTCGCAGACCATTCTCGAATTCCCCATGGGCCAGCTGATCGGCTTCATGGCCAATCACCACATGCTGCAAGTGAGCGGGCGTCCGCAGTGGCAGGTGGTGCGTGGCGGATCCAACAGCTATGTGCGTGCGTTGAGTCGGAGCTGGCAGGTGATCGAACGCCTGTCCACACCGGTGCGGTCGATCCGTCGCACGCCCAATGGCGTGGTGCTGGAGGCATCGCGTTGCGAGGAACACTTCAACCACGTGGTGCTGGCCTGTCATGCCGACGATGCGCTGGCCTTGCTCAGCGATGCCACGCCAGCCGAGCAGCAGATTCTGGGCGGCATCACGTATCAGGACAACGATACCGTGCTGCACACCGATGCCAGCGTGCTGCCACGCGACCGACGCGCCTGGGCAGCATGGAATGCGCATGTGCCGGCCGACCCCAATGCCGCCTGCACGGTGAGCTATTGGATGAACGCACTGCAGTCGATCAGCTCCCCGCAGCAGTTCATCGTCAGCCTCAATCGCGATCACGCTATCGACCCGAGCAAGGTGCTGCGGCGCATGCGCTATCGCCACCCGGTACAGAATGCAGCCGCACTTGCAGCGCAGACGCGCAAGGCCGAGATCCAGGGCGTGCAGAACACCTGGTTTGCCGGCGCAGCGTGGGGCTTTGGTTTCCACGAAGACGGCCTGCGCAGCGGTGTGGATGTCGCGCAGGGCCTGGGAGTGCAGTGGTAATGCAGCTGCTGCGCGAAGCCCACACCGACGCGGCGCCGTTGCCCTCTGCCGAGGGCAGCGGCGCCGGTCGCGTGGTGGAGCCGTTGCGCAGCGCGATCTACACCGGTTGGGTGCGGCACCGCCGATTCATGCCCAAAGCACTGCAATTCCGCTATCGCCTGTTCCTGATGTATCTGGATCTGTCCGAACTGGATCAGGTGTTTGCGCAGCGCTGGTTATGGTCGGTGGGGCGCGCCAACCTGGCGCAGTTCCGGCGCAGCGATTATCTAGGCGATGCGAATATTCCGCTGGACCAGGCGGTGCGCGATTGCGTGCAGGCGCACACCGGCGAGCGCCCCGAAGGCGCGATTCGGCTGCTCACGCACTTGCGCTACTTCGGCCACGTGTTCAATCCGGTCAGCTTTTACTATTGCTTCGATCGCCACGACGGCTTGCGCTGGATCGTGGCCGAAATCACCAACACGCCCTGGCAGCAGCGTCATACCTATGTGCTGCCGGTTGCGCAGGCGCGCACGCATCGCGATGTGCATGCGTGGCGCTTCGACAAGCGCTTCCACGTTTCGCCGTTCATGGGCATGCAGCATCGCTACGACTGGCGCTTCAGCGTGCCGGACGCGCAGTTGCGCGTGCACATGGACGTGCTGGACGCCGTCGGCGACGATGCCGGCGGCGCCATCGACAACAGCGGCACGCGCCGCTTCGACGCCACCTTGGTGCTGCAACGGCAACCGCTCACCGCGCGCAATCTGGCGCGCACCTTGCTGGCTTACCCGTTGATGACGGTCTGGGTGGTGGTCGCCATTCATTGGCAGGCCTTGCGCCTGTGGCTGCGCGGCAATCCTGTCCACGACCATCCTCACCCGCCTGTGCGAGAACCCCGATGAACGCCACGTCCCTGCCCGATCACGCTGCGCCGCGCGCGGCTTCCTGGTCAGACCGTCTGCTGCGCAAGCGCTTGCTGGCCACGCTTGGCGAATTGCGTGATGGGCAACTGCAGCTGCAGGAAGGCGGCACTGTCACCACGCTGGGCACGGCCACTGGAGCGGAGGCCTTGCAAACGCAATTGCGCGTGATCGATCCCGGCTTTTATCGCCAGGCCGCGCTCAACGGCAGCGTCGGTGCGGGCGAGTCGTATATGGATGGGCAGTGGCAGTGCGATGACCTGGTGGCGTTGATGCGGCTGCTGCTGCGCAATCGTGAGCGATTGGATGCGATGGAAACCGGTACCGCGCGTGTGGGCGGCTGGGCCATGCGCAGCCTGCATACGTTTGCGCGCAATACCCGCAGCGGCAGCCGGCGCAACGTCGCTGCGCACTACGATCTGGGCAACCCGCTGTTCAAGCTGTTTCTGGATGAAAACCTGATGTATTCGTCGGCTATCTTCGTCGATGGCGAAGAAGCGCTAGGCGAAGCAGCGCTGGAGCGTGCGGCCACCCGCAAGCTCGAACGCATCTGCCAGAAATTACGCCTGGGCCCGCAGCATCATGTGGTGGAGATCGGCACCGGCTGGGGCGGCTTTGCGCTGCATGCTGCACGCGAACATGGCTGCCGCGTCACCACCACCACCATTTCGCGCGAGCAGTTCGATCTGGCCACGCAACGTATCGCCGCAGCCGGTTTGAGCGATCGGGTGACGGTGCTATTGCGCGACTACCGCGACCTGGAAGGCCGCTTCGACCGCGTGGTGTCGATCGAGATGATCGAAGCGATCGGCCACCAGTATCTGGACACGTATTTCGCCAAGGTCGGCAGCCTGCTGGCCGACGATGGCGAGGCGCTGATCCAGGCCATCACCATCGAAGACCACCGCTACAAACAGGCGCTGCACTCGGTGGATTTCATCAAACGGCATATCTTCCCGGGCAGTTTTATTCCTTCGGTGGCGGCAATGACCGGTGCGATTGCGCGCGTCAGTGATCTGCGCCTGTTCAATCTGGAAGACATCGGCCCGAGCTATGCGCTGACCTTGCGCGCATGGCGGCAGCGCTTTATGGCGCAGTTGCCGCAGGTGCGTGCGCTGGGCTACGACGAGCGCTTCATCCGCATGTGGGAGTTCTATCTGGCGTATTGCGAAGCCGGTTTCCTGGAACGCTCGATCGGCGATGTGCATTTGTGGCTGAGCAAGCCCGGTGCGCGCCCGCCGCAGTTCGTGCCCGGCCTTGCTGCCGACGCATGAAGCAGCTCGGCAACTACCTTGGCCTGCAGGTGCTGTGGCTGGTGGCAGTCAGCGCGGCTGCGCATGCGCGCATCTGGCCAACGCTGCTGGCGCTGGCTGTGTTCGCGCTTTACCAGCTGTGGCCATCGCGACGTGCGCCGGGTGATGTGCCGTTGATGATCGCGGCGTTGTCGCTGGGATTGCTGCTGGACACCACGCTTGCCGCCGCCAACTGGGTGCGCTACGCCGCGCCGTGGCCAGGCAGCCTGCTGGCGCCACCGTGGATCCTGGCGTTGTGGCTTGGCTTTGCACTCACCCTCAATCATTCGCTGGCCACGGTGATGCAGCGGCCGTGGCTGGCAGTGCTGCTCGGCGCCATCTTCGGTCCGTTTTCGTATTGGCTGGCGCAACGCAGCTGGCACGCGGTGGAATTTCAATCGCCTTACCTGCACGCCGTGCTCGCCACGGGCATTGGCTGGGGCGTGGCTTGCGGCGTGTTGTCTCTGTATGCACGCCGGCTGGCGCGACCATCGCCTGAGCACATCGCCGGAGAACTGCAATGAATGCCTGGCCGCTGCTGCATGTAGGCGTGTTCGCAAGCGTGGTCATGGTGATCGGCTGGCTGTGGCAACGCCGCAGCGGCAACGCTGGCCCGGTCGATGTGTTGTGGGCGAGCTGCCTGGCAGTGGCTGCACCGTATTGCGCGTGGGTGTCCGATGGCGCCGTGCTACCGCGCGTACTGGTGGCGATTCTCGGCGGCGTATGGGGTGCGCGGCTGGCGCTGCATCTGGGCGTGCGCGTGTTCGGCGACCCGCACGAAGATGGCCGCTATCGCGCGCTGCGCGAGCATTGGAACGGCAGCCAGAGCAAGTTCCTCGGGTTTTTCCTGGCCCAGGCGGTGGTGGTGATGCTGTTCGCCGTGCCGTTCCTTGCTGCTGCCAGCAACCCGCGCCCTGACTGGAGCGTGTGGACCAGCCTCGCCATTGCGGTGTGGCTGATCGCGGTTGGTGGCGAGGCGTTGGCGGACCGGCAGTTGTCGGCGCACAAGGCCAACCCTGCCAATCGCGGCAAGACCTGTCGCACCGGTCTATGGCGGTACTCACGCCACCCCAATTATTTTTTCGAGTTCGTGCACTGGTTTGCGTATCTGGCGCTAGCCGTGGGTGCTGGCCCGTGGCCGGTGGTGTTGTGCGCGCTCGGCCCGGTGGTGATGTTCGTGTTTCTGTATCGCTTCACCGGCATCCCCTACACCGAGCAGCAGGCACTGCGCTCGCGTGGCGAGGATTACGCCCAGTACCAGCGCAATACCAGCGCGTTCTTTCCGCTTCCCCCTTCGTCCTGAGTTGCCTGGAGAGTTGCATGTCTACCGTTATCGTCCCGCCCTCCACACAACCCGAAGAATCCTTCGCCACCCGGCTTGCCGAATCCGGCGTCCTGCCCGACGCCGCGTTGCGCTACGGCATCCGTCGCCTATGCGCGCAGCGCCTGCGCGATGAGCGCGGCAACGATGCCGATGCCAACGGCGAACGCCAGCGCGCCTTCATCGACAGCCTGCGTGCCAGCGCGATCGCGATCGAAACCGATGCGGCCAACCGCCAGCATTACGAATTGCCGCCGCAGTTCTTCACCCTGTGCCTGGGCCGCCGGCTCAAGTACAGCAGCTGCTACTGGGACGCCAGCACACCGAATCTGGATGCCGCCGAAGAACGCATGCTGGCGCTGTACGGCGAACGCGCGGAACTGGTCGATGGTCAACGCATTCTGGAGCTGGGCTGCGGCTGGGGGTCGTTGACCCTATGGATGGCCGAGCGCTATCCGGGTGCCAGCATCACGGCGGTCTCCAACTCGCGCCCGCAGCGCGCGCACATTCTGGAGCAGTGCCGCGTGCGCGGGCTGAGCAACGTGCAGGTGATTACTGCCGACGTCAACGCGCTGGCGCTGCCGCCAGGCGGCTTCGATCGCGTGGTGTCGGTGGAAATGTTCGAGCACATGCGCAACTACCGCGAGCTGCTCGCACGCGTCGGCAGCTGGATGGCGCCGGGCGGCAAGTTGTTCGTGCACATTTTTTGTCACCGCGACCTGGCCTACCCATTCGAGGTGGCTGGCGAAGACAACTGGATGGGCCGGCATTTCTTCACCGGCGGGCTGATGCCGGCGGCCGATACCTTGCTGCATTTCCAGCAAGACGTGGTGATCGAACAACGCTGGGTGCTGTCGGGCGAGCATTACGAAAAAACCGCCAATGCCTGGCTGGAAAACCAGGACCGCCACCGCGACCAGATCATGCCGCTGTTGAAGCAAACCTACGGCGACGACGCACAGCGGTGGTGGCAGCGCTGGCGCATGTTCTGGCTGGCCTGTGCGGAACTGTTCGGCTACGACCAGGGCCGCGAATGGGGCGTAGCGCATTACCGCTTCGTCAAACGCTGATCGCGCGCCGCCAGCATTCGTTGGAAATACGACTGGCGGCTACCCGTGCAACACACGTGCACGCACGTACCGTGACAACGGCGCAGCAGTCACTGGGTCGCAATGATGCGGTGCGTGCAATCGCGCGCACCGCATGTCGATCGCTTTACTCGTTGATGCGATCAGCCCGCCGCAGCGGTGACCACAATTTCCACCTTCCACTCCGGCCGCGCCAACTTGGCTTCGACGGTGGCGCGCGCAGGCGTGAAGCCGTGCGGCACCCACTCGTCCCAGGCCTTGTTCATGCCATCGAAATCGGCGATGTCGCCGAGGAAGATTTCCGCACGCAGGATCTTGGTCTTGTCGCTGGCCGCCAGCGCCAGCAGCTTGTCGATCTCGCCCAGCACCTGGCGGGTCTGCCCGGTGATGTCTTCGCTGGTGTCATCGGCAATCTGGCCGGCCAGATAACACACGCCGGCATGGACGGTCATTTCGGACATCCGCGAACCCGCATCGAATCGCTGCACCATTTCTGACTTCCTACGGTTGATTGACGCCCGCATTGTCCCGCGAATGCGGCAAGCGTGCAGCCCCGTCGCGCACGCAGCGCGCCAACCATGTGCCTGCCAGCACCATCCAGACCACGATCAGCACGATGGCGATCTTCTGGCTGATGCCCAAGGGCGCGCTGGTCACGGTGACATGGAACAGCAACGTTGCAAACGCGGCCCAGCCCAGCAGGAAGGCCGCGGGAAAATGCGCGCGCCACAGCGGATCGCGGCGGAAATACCACGACTGCAGCAACACCGCCGCAATCACGCAAAGAAACGTCATATCGGCCGACAACACATGCACCATCGCGGCCGCCTGCGGCGCCAGCTCGGGCAGCCAGCTATCGCCGATCGACACCATGCACAGGCCTACTGCCGCCATCCAGAACAGTCCCAGCACGGTGCGGCTGCGCGCTGCCGGCGCCAACGCCGCATACAACCCCAGCGCCAGACACGCAATAGCGACTGCCAGCAGGCAGTAGGCGGTGCGCAGCACCAAGCCGTACGGGCCGTGCAGATAGGCGCTCAGTTGGGCATCCACCCACCACAGGTCGCTGCGCAGCCATTGCAGCGCCAGCACCAGGCCGATGAAAGCCAGGCCCGCAATGGCCGCGATGCGGCCGGCGTAGCCGCTCCAACGCGGCGGCAGAGCCTGCGCCGGGTAATCAAACCTCGGGGAATCGGGTGGATTGCGCATCAGCAGCCTGTCTGCCTTCCAACTGTCATAGCAGTCCTGTCGTGTCCGTGCGGCACGTGTGTGCAGCTTTGCCCTATGATGCGCGCGGCCGGCCCGCACATCAACTATGTCGGTATGACCGAACCACGCGCTCACTTGATGTCGGCACCTTCGCAATCACGCTGCATGTGCCCTCAACCCGACCGGCCCATGCACTGCAAATGCGCGCGCGGCACACCTTGTGCATGCACCCTCCTTCCCTTTCAGCAGATCCCGTTGCCCTCATGACGGATACCCCCGCCTCTTCCGAAACGTCCGCCAGCGGTTGGCGTCGCGCCCTGCCGGTAATCATCAGCCTGGCCATCCTGGCGATGGCCCTGCATGCGCTGTCTTCGCAGTTCACCGACCACGGCTATCGCCAGATTCGGCATGCGTTCCGTGCGCTGGGCGCCGGGCAGATCGCGCTGACGCTGCTGCTCGGCCTGAGCAGCTATGCGTGCCTGGTGGGCTTCGACTGGGTGGGGCTCAAGCGCACCGGCAAGCAGCTGCATCCGGCGCGGGTGGGCATCACTGCCTTCATGGCGCATGCGGTCGGGCAGACCTTGGGCTTTGCCGCACTCACCGGCGGCGCCGTGCGTCTGCGCGGCTATGGCAGCGTGGGCCTGACCCTGGCCGAGATCGGCCAGGTGGTGCTGATGAGCACGCTGGGCTTCATCTTCGGGGCCTGGGTGCTGCTTGGCCTGGCCTTGATGCTGGAACCGGAAGCCGCTGCGCGCGCGTTGCCGATCACTGCGCAGGCCATCCGCATCGCTGGCATCGCCCTGCTGGCTGGCTATGTCGCCATGCTCGTGCTGGTCGGCAAACAGGGCCGCGAGTTCGGCATCCGCAGCCATCGGTTCTGGTTACCAGACCGCACCACCGTGCTGGGCGTTACCGCACTCAGCGTGGTCGAGCTGGGCCTGGCCGCGGCTGCGTTCTATATGCTGCTGCCGCCGGATCCGGGCACTGGCTACTTCGGCTTCATCGGCATCTGGCTGGTAGCGGTGGTGGCCGGGCTGATCTCCACCGTGCCGGCCGGCCTGGGCGTGTTCGAGTGGAGCCTGCTCAAACTGCTGCCGCATGTCACCCCTGCCGCGGTGCTGGCGGCGGCGCTGGCCTACCGGGTCACGTATTACATCGTGCCGCTGCTGATCTCGGTCGCGATGGCTGCGGCCTCCGGGCTGCGTGCGCCAGTGCGCGTCAGCGCCAGCACCGCACGCACCGTGTGGAAGGCCCTGCGCCCCTGGCTGCCGCAGATTCTGGCGCTGGCCGTGTTCGCCGTAGGTGCGGCGCTGGTGATCGACGGCACCTTGCCGACACCGCGCGCGCGTCAGGAAGTGGCGCCGTTGCCGCTGATCGAAACCTCGCATCTGCTGGTCAGCCTGGGCGGCATGATGCTGCTGCTGATCGGCCAGGGCCTGCAGCGCCGCAGCCATGCGGCCTGGATGCTGGCCTTGGGCGTGTGCTTGCTGCTGCCGCCGTTGGCGCTGCTGCGCGGCAGCCATATCTCGGTATCGCTGTCGGCGGCACTGGCAGCGGTTGCGCTATGGGCGGCGCGACGCGAGTTTTACCGCCAGGGCGCGCTTCTGGACGAAGCGTGGTCGTGGCGCTGGCTGAGCAATTTGGGCCTGGTATTGGTCGCCACCTTCTGGCTGTTGTTCTTCGTCTACAGCCATGTCGAATACAGCAACGATCTGTGGTGGCAGTTCGCGACCTCGGCCAATGCGCCGCGTGCGTTGCGCGCCGCACTGATCCTGTGCATAGGCGTGATCGTGTTCGGCATGGCGCGCCTGCTGCGCGGCGGGCGCCGCCCGATGCCGGCGGCCGATGCATCGACGCTGCAGACGCTGGGGCCGATTCTGGCCACCAGCACCGATACCCAGGCCTGCCTGGCGCTGACCGGCGACAAGGCGTTCCTGTTGGATGAGCAGAGCAGCGGCTTTGTGATGATGCAGCGCTACGGCGGCTCGCTGATTTCGATGGGCGACCCGGTCGGCCCGCCGGAGGTGGCGCGTGCGCTGATCTGGCGCTTCCGCGAAGAGGCCGACCACATGGGCCTGCGCCCGGTGTTCTATCAGGTTGGCGAAAAGTACTGGCAGACCTATCTCGACATGGGGCTGACCCTGGTCAAGCTGGGCGAAGAGGCGATCGTGCCGCTGGAAGGCTTCACCCTGGAAGGCCGCGACCGCGCCGACCTACGCCAGGCCTGGAACCGTGGCAAGCGCGGTGGCCTGAGCTTCCGCATGTTGCAGCCCGAGCAGGTGGACGAGGTATTGCCGCGGCTGGCCGAGGTCTCGGATCAGTGGCTGGAAGAAAAATCCGGCGAGGAGAAAGGCTTTTCGCTGGGCAGCTTTGATGCGGACTACCTGCGGCGCTTCCCGGTGGCGGTGGCCGAGGCAGAAGGCCAGATCGTGGCGTTCGCCAACGTGTGGTGGGCACCGGCCGGCGGCGAGCTGTCGGTGGATCTGATGCGGCACAGCGCAGAGGCACCGAAGGGCACCATGGATTTCCTGTTCATCGAGCTGTTCCTGTGGGGCCAGGCCAACGGCTATACACGGTTCTCGCTGGGTATGGCGCCATTGTCGGGGCTGGCCGAGCATCGCCTGGCCGGACGCTGGAATCGCTTCGCCAGCCTGGTCGCGCGCCACGGCGAGCGTTTCTATGGCTTCAGCGGTCTGCGCCGCTTCAAGTCGAAGTTTGCTCCGACCTGGCGCCCGCGCTATCTGGTCGCCCCCGGCGGCATGCACCTGCCGGCCGCGTTGCTGGACGTCACCCGCCTGATCTCGGCGGATCCGGGACGGCAGGAGTAAGACCTTGCGGAACGCTGGCGCCAGACCTGCGGGTCTGGCGGGCACTGGTTAGCTGCTTACTAGCGTCAATGTCGAAATTTCGGTAGAACTCAGTTCCTGAAATGTTGGCTTGGCAAGAAGCTGCCGCGAGCTTGGAAGCCCGGTGTTGCATCTGGGAGCAGGCCCGTGCGGCGGCATGGATACCGCCAGCAGGTTTCCAGGGATGCACAGAGTGTCCCGCCACCGGATGCGGCACCGGGCCGCTGACCAACTCTGCGTTTGATAACTATAGTTCCCGAGCGAAAGCATCAGTCACTGCGGGCGCTCGCACGCGTGCCATCGTCAGCGGCTGAAAGAGCGGCATCTGGATGGAATCATCGAACGTCTATACTTTGCCTTTGACAGCAACGTACAGAGTCGAGACGCCGACATCGACACGTCGGCCGGCGCATCACAGCAACCAATGTTGCGCGCCTTACTTCGACAGCGCGTGCATCTGGTCCATGATCGTCTTGGCCAGGGTCGTGTAGTCGCCCTTGAAATGGTGATCGCCCGGCAGCGCCACCCGCTTGGCCACGTTTGCGGGCAGGCTCGGGCAGAGCGCGTCGTCGTCGTCCTGGCCGTAGATGCACACTGTGGTCCCCGCCGGCAGACGCTGTACTTCCGGAGCGATCGGCAGGCCCTCGTCGTCCGAGCCCAGCCAGTTGCTGACGTGGAATTCGTAGTCGGCCAGCTTGCCGACCGACAACAGTGCCGTCATGCGCAGGTTCTGCTTGGTCGCAGCGGGTAGTTTGTTGATGGCCGCCGGCAGCACGTCGGCGCCCTGCGAAAAACCGATCAGCACCACGCGCTGACGGTCCCAACGTTGCGCATAGATGCGGGCAATGCGATCCAGGTCGTCGGCAAAGCCTTGCGGCGTGCGCTCGGTCCAGAAGTAACGCAGCGAATCCAGGCCGACCACCGGAATGCCCTGCGCCGCGAGTGCGTCAGCCACTTCTTCGTCCAGCCCGGCCCAACCGCCATCGCCGGAGACGAAGATCACGAAGGTGTCGTCGTCGCTATCGCCGTCTGGCTTGGCCGGCAGCTCCACCACCGGCAGGTCGGCCAGACCGCCTGGCGGCGGCGGCAATGCTACGCCCTTCTGCTCGCCCAGCGAGCGCACCGCGGCGCGCAGGCCAGGCAGGATGTCGCCTTTCGCAGACCGCCGGAAGGTTCGCGCCTGCGGCACCTGCTTGAGGAAACCCTCTTCGGCAGCCGCGGGGCAGCGTTTGTCCTGGCTGGCGGCAAGTACCCAGGGAATCTGCAGCGGTAGCGGCAGCAGCGTGTTGGTGCCCGGGCTGACACCCGGCTGGCAGATCGCCTGGTTGGACACGTTGGTTGGGCACAGCCCGTCGGTCAGCACGCCGGCCAGCACATGCGGCTTGGATTGCGCAGCGATTGCATAGGCCAGCGCCGCGCCCTCGCCATCGCCCACCAGCAGCGGCAGGCGGTAGGTGGGGATGTGGTAGAAGGCCTGCATGTAGCGCGAGAAGTTTTCCACGTCGCCAACCGAGAACGGGCAGGTACCGCCGGCCTTACGCAGCACCGCGTACAGGTGTGCAGTATCGACCACTGCCACCATCGCACCGTCGGCGCGCAGGCTTTCCGCCTGGGCCTGGCGCTTGGCGGCATTGCCGGCACCGGCCAGCCAGATCACCACCCGTTGCGGCTCGCCCTTGGGCATCAGCACCGGCACCTGCTCGAAACGACCATGGCTGACCGGTTCCGGCGCCTGCGCGGCGGCCATGCCCGACAGCGTCAACATCGCCGCGCCGCAGAGCGCGCTCCACATATCAAGTCGTCGCATGTCGCACCATCGGGAAAAGTGGTTCAAAGATAATCGTTCCAGGCGGCAGAGCGAAGTGCAGGACTTGGCTCATTGCGCCTTTGGCCCGCTGACACCCGGCTGGCGTGCTTCCCATGCCGCCAGGGCTTGGCGGTATCGCGTCAGCTCCTCGGCATACAGATCGTGCACGCACAGCGGGCAGCCGCTCTCGCAGCATTCGTAGGGTGCAGGCGGCTGTGGGGCGATCGGGCGAGGGTCGGGGCTGGAAGCAGCGCTGTCGTGCATGCGGCCATTGTAGCGTGCGCATCGGCCTCATCCGGGCCTACCGCCCGGACGTTACGGGTTCACTCAGCGCCCCAGCCGCCGGCGCAGATTGGCGCGCGCCGCAGCGTCGTGATGGGTGTGGAAGTAGTCGCTAAGGAAGATGCGCGGTTGTTTGAGCACACCGGCCAGGAAGCGGCGGCGATTGAGCTTGAACAGCAGGCGGGGCACGTGCCCGCGATATTCCTCGGCGATGGCCGCATCGTAGGCATCGAACACTGCCGCGGGCGCGGCCAGGATCGCCATGTCGCAATCCAGAAACAGCGCGGCCTCTTCATCCACATCTTGCGGTTGCAGTTGCCCATGCCGGGCGGTGAGCAAGATCAGCGCCTGCACGCGCTCAACATCCAGCTGCGCCTGCGGCCACCAGCATGGAATGGATTCGGCCGCCATCAATGCCGATTGCGCCTCGTTGTCGCTGCGTCCGGGTTGATAGATCGCATCGTGGAACAGCACCGCCAACCAGACCTCTGCCGGCTGCCGCCAGCCCGGCCCGGCGGCCACCTGCGCATAGTGCTGCAGCACCGCGCGCACGTGGCCGAAGTGGTGGTAGGCGCGCGGCGGTTTGGCATAGGCCTGCTCGAGTGCGGTCAGGTGGTCTGCGTGCAACGGCAATGGCGAGGGAATGTCCATGCGCGCAGGCTACCGTGTGCGCGCGGCCGTGCACATCAGCGCAGCGACCAGCGGCCTTCGATCTGGTAGCGCGACTGGCCAAGGAAGCTGCGCACCAATGCAAAGTCGCGCACGGTCCAGGCAAGCGCATCGCAGCGCCGTTGTGGCACCGCCTGATTGCAGTACAGCAGGGTCATGTGTGGCGTGTACTGCGCATCGCCGGCAATGCCGACATGCGCAAGCTGCTTTCCCACTGCGCCTTGCAGCTCATATAGCCCACGCACCTGCTCTTCGCCACGCAATACGCAGGGAAGTTGCGAGCGCCTGCCACCGAAGGTGCCAACGCGGTCGAATTCCACTGCGAACGCATCCATCGCTACGCGCGCCGCGGCCTGGCTGGCGCGGCTCACCAACGATGGCGGCAGACCACCGGCGTAATCGCCCAGATGATGCAGGGTTACATGTAGCCGTTCGCGCGCCAGCGGCTTGCCTTCCGCGTGCCCGCCTTGCAGCAGGCTGTCTGCAATTCGCGCCGCATGCTCGGCAGTGGGCGCATCGGCCATGACCGCGAAGAACAGCCGTTCAGTCGTCTTCTCTTCCCCAAGCCCAAGCGACAATTGCGCGTCGGCCGATGACAGGTACAGGAACTGTTGCTTCATGGGTGGATGCCACGACCGCGCAACGCGGGCCTGCCTGAAGAAGGGCGGCGGATACTAGCAGACCCGCTGCCTGCCGAATATGCCGTCGTGCGCATCGCCGACGTGAAACGCGTTGCGATGCGTGGAACCGCGATTGCTGCGTTATGTCGCGCTGTGGCGCGTTGTTGCAACACAAAAAGAAACGGGCAACTCGCGCTGCCCGTTTCCGCCTTTATCGTTTTACCCCGGAGCTGCACCGGATCGGTGACGATGCACTTCGGTCAAGCGCGCAGGTTATGCGGCGCTCTTCATTGCATGCTTGCGGTTACGCATGACGTCGTGGCAAGCGCGCACTTCCGGCAGCAGGCGCAGCGCGGCTTCGCGTGCAGCAGCCGGAGTGTCCTGGTCGGCAATGGTTTCGTCAAATGCCTTCAGCAGGCGGTCTTCCGATTCTTCCAGCTCGGCCACGTAACCGTACTTGGTGTCACCCAGGGTTGCGCGCACCTTGCCGTAGAACTGCTGCATGCTACCCACCATGGTGCCGTGCTGCTCCGGCGTACCACCAGCGGCGGTGACCACACTGCTCAGGCTGCTGACGATGTCGGTCTTGACGCCTGCAATGCGACGGAACAGCGTCGCAAGCTCTGCATCGCCCACCTTGGCTGCGGCTTCATCGTAGAAGTCCTTGCCGTCGCGCGAGATGGCGATGAGGTCGTTGAGACTGTGCTCGGTTTTGCTCTGAATGCTCATGTGTGGCTCCTTGTTGGATGGACCGACGCTGCACTGTGCGATGACTGTGCCTGCGGCGGTTGAGTCAATCGATGGGTTGATTGCAGTGCCGTTGCGTTGTGTACGGCCTCATCCTCGCGTCGTTTGCATAATTGAAATGTGAGCGATGCGAGCGTCATCCTCACGCCACCGTGCAAGCGATGAATCGCAATTCATCCATGCCAACAGCGGGTCAAGATCACTTCGGCTGACGGCTGGCCCACATGTTGTCGACCAAATTCGGATAGGGCCGCCCCGCCTCTTCAGCACGCTGTTTGGCAGCCGCTTTCTGCGCGTCGGTCAACGGTGTCGACTTCGCCTTGCTTTTGGGATTCGGGCGCTTCCACGGCGGTGGAGTAAATTCAGTCATGGCACTGTTCGGCTCGCTTGATTGAGCGCACAGTCTCGCCGGCAGGCTGTGAGATGGCTGTGGTGATGCAACACGCGCATCGCTGTACAACTGCACGGCGAGGCGAGTGTGCGAGCACTTGGCGCGGCATTGCCGCACCAGATGCGCACGACCGGATTGGCGTGTGCCACCTCACCAGTTCGCCAATACCGTGCGCTGCTGGCGACGCTCTTGCCACACTGCTAGTGCGTACACCACCAACCCGCCGAGCGCGGTGGCCGCGCCAACGTAGCCGGTGGAGGTCCAGCCCCAACCCGCCGTGATCGCCATCCCACCCAGCCATGGGCCAAGCGCATTGGCCGTATTGAATGCTGCGTGGTTCGATGCTGCGGCCAGGGTTTGCGCTTCTGCCGCCACATCCATCAAGCGTGTCTGCAAGGCAGGCGCTAACGCCCCCATGGTGCCGACCGCCACGATGGATACGAACACCCATACCTCTGACTGCGCGGCCAGCGGAAACGTCAACATCACCACCACCGACCACACCAGCAATACCGGCACCGCACGGAACTGCATACGGTCGAACAACCAACCGCCCAGGATGCTCCCCAGCACCCCGCCTAAGCCAAACGCCACCATTGCCAATGGAATGCGCGCTGCGGTCACGCCGGTCACCGCAGTCAACGTCGGCGCGAGGTAACTGAAGACGCAGAACATGCCGGAGAACCCAACTGCACCGATCGCCAATGCCAGCCACACCTGTGGCTGATTGAACGCCCGCAATTCGCGCAACGGCTGCTGCCGCGGCTCATCGGGCTGCGGTGGCAGCAGGATCGCCACAGCTGCGACCGTACCCAGCGCAATCACCGACACCGAGGCATACGCCCAACGCCAGCTCACAATTTGCCCCAGCCAGGTCGCCAGCGGGTTGCCCACCAGCAGCGCAACGCTCAAGCCCAACAACACCCGCCCCACTGCAGTGGCACGTTGATTGGGCGGGCTGATCGATGCGGCGACCAAGGATGCAACGCCGAAGTACGCGCCATGCGGCAACCCGGCGATAAAGCGGCACAGCAGCATCGTGTGGTAGCTCGGCGCCAAGGCGCTGGCCACGTTGCCAAGCGCATAGAACACCATCAACAGCAGCAACAAGGTGCGCCGCCGCCAGCGCGCTCCCAAAATCGCCAGCAATGGCGCACCGACCACCACGCCCAATGCATATGCGCTGATGACGTGGCCGACCTGCGGCTCGCTGATCTGCAAGCCCTGCGCAATCTGCGTCATCAGGCCCATGGTGGAGAATTCGCTGATGCCGATCGCAAAGCCGCCCATCGCCAGCGCAAGCAGGATCAGCACGTAATCGCGCCGGGACACGCGTGGCGAAGAAAGATCGGTATCGGTCATGCCCGACTCCGGTGATGGCGGGGCGGCCTATTATTGTGCAATGCAATAGAGCAGGAAAGCGCGACACCAGGTCGGTTCAGCGCAATCGCCCAACCCATCACAGTTACATCGCTTTCAACGCGATGGGGACGCTGTGTCCTATCTGCATCGCTCGAAACTGCATGAGTGCGCCACCATCGCTATGGGGCACCGCGATCGACGCGGCGTCGCGCCTGGCGCGTGATCAAATCGACTGGTTGCTGATGTCCAAATCCACTGAATCCCCCTTGTTCTTCCCGGTGCGCCTGGGCGCGCTGGATCTTGCCAACCGCGTGATCATGGCCCCGCTGACGCGTAACCGCGCCATCGCCGGTCAGGTGCCCTCGCCGCTTGCTGCCGAGTATTACGGCCAGCGCGCCACCGCCGGCCTGATTGTGGCCGAAGGCACCCAGATCAGTCCGCTGGGCCAGGGCTACCTCGACACGCCCGGCATTTACACCAAGGAACAGATCCAGGGCTGGCGCGCCGTCACTGACGAAGTGCATCGCCGCGGCGGCAAGATCGTGCTGCAGCTGTGGCATGTGGGCCGTGTCTCACACACCAGCGTGCTGCCGCCGGGCGAAGTGCCGGTTGCGCCCAGCGCCATCCGCGCGGAAGGCAAGACTTTCACCAAGAACGGCTTTGAGGATGTGTCCGAGCCGCGCGCACTGGCATTGGACGAAATTCCCGGCTTGATCGAGGACTACCGCATCGCGGCGCGCAACGCGATCAATGCCGGCTTCGACGGCGTGGAAGTGCATGCGGCCAACGGCTACTTGCTCGACCAGTTCCTGCGCGACAGCTCCAACCAGCGCACCGACGCCTATGGCGGCGATATTGAAAACCGCACCCGCCTGCTTGCCGAAGTGGTGCAGGCAATCGCCGATGAAATCGGTGCCGACCGCACCGGCGTGCGCTTGTCGCCAGTGACCCCCGTGTATGGCGCGCACGACTCCGACCCGCAGCCGCTGTTCGAGCGTGCGGTCGAGCGCCTCAACCTGATCGGCGGGCTGGCCTTCGTGCACGTGATCGAAGGTGCCACCGGCGGCCCGCGCGACAACATCGCTTTCGACTACGCCGCGTTGCGCGGCAAGTTCGACGGCGCCTGGATCGCCAACAACGGCTACGACCGCGGCATGTCCGAACACGCCATCAGCAGCGGCTATGCCGATGCGATCGCCTACGGACGTCCCTTCATCGCCAACCCGGATCTGGTGCGTCGCCTGCGCGAGAACGCGCCGCTGGCCGAGCTCGACCAGGCCACGATGTACGGCGGCGGTGCCAAGGGCTATACCGATTACCCCGCATTGCCGGAGTGATCGTTTGATCAGCCGCTGACCACGCGAACGCACCTTGCCAGCCGGCACGGTGCGCTCTCTATGCGGCATGGCACATGCACTGCATGCTTGCTGCTGCCGGATACGTAGTTACTTGCCTTGCAAACAGACCGCTCGTAGCGCCTTGCACATGGGCGCTATGACATACCCTCAGCGTTCGTGAAGTGGGATGTATTTAGAAGCCTGCATGCCGCATCGCGTATCCGGCGTTGCGTTTTTTTCTTTCGTTTTTGCTGATTGCCATGCGCGACTGACACGCGTCGCCACTGCGCCTCTGATCTTCACCGCGAAGCACCACATCACCACTCGCGGTTCGCCGCAATGCACGCTACCGTCGCGATTACCAGCACGCCAACGCGGGCGGATGATGCAGCAACCTCATTGCCAAGGATGTGCGTGATCGTTGCAGTTCTGCTCGATAGCACGGTTTTTGGCTGTGGCGTGCTTGCTGCATCGGCACCAATGCAGTGACCAGCAGCGCCCAGTGCCGACTGCCTTGACGCACGCCAGGTTGCCGAATTGCATCAGGCCGACGCGCGTATCCTGGCAGTTGCCGAGCGCGATGGACGGCTATTCCGCCTGCAGTTGTCGCAGGACTGCCCGCAACTGGCCGCACAACCGGATGCCAGCCTGTTGGCTGCAAACGGCTGGGTCTGCAATGGCGCACAAGCGTATGTCAGCACCGGTCAGCAGGGTTGCGCGATCGATCAGGTCGCCCCACTCACCGCACGCGACTACGCCAGCCCTGGGCGTCACGCGACCACGACGGCGTGCCAACGCTGGAACGCATCAGCGTGCGCGAGGCGCGCCGCCGCAATTTCGCCGGTTCCTCCAGCTACTGCTTCAATCCCAGCATGCTGCGCTCCTGGTCGTAAAACGGCCAGGGCCTGGTGGTGGAAGTGTCGCCGCGCCATCCTGGCACACACCGTCATTACCGGGTTGAATTGATGGACAGCTGTCGTGAACTCAGCGGCGCTCCATCCATCCGCTTCATCTCCGGCATGGGCTTGTATGCGATCTGCGGCAATCCGGGCGACAAGGTCGATGTGCTCGACGAAATCGGCATCGCCGGCGCACGCGTGGGGGCTGGTGCGGAAGGTGATCTCAGCAGCATGCGCGGCGGCATGTTGTCGCGCATGTGGCAGAACTGCATGGTAGCAGCGGTGTATCCGCGCGATTAGCGCAGCCGGCCTTCACCACCCATCTGCGAGCGCCCGCCATTCGGAGCGACATCGCACGTTAACGGCGAGCCGCCGCTGGATGCAGTGTTACCGAGAAGGCCGCATCGCGCGCATGCGCGCTCCTACACTGGCAAATCGCGCTTCGCCGCTTGAGGCAGCTACCAGTAGGGATAAGGCAGTCGTCAGCTAAGCATGGACGACGTCCAAGGGCGCAACCTGCGAGTGGACCATGCCGTACCGAGCACCGACCACGCTGCCTGGCGGTAAACGCAGTCACTGAGACACACTTACGCCTTGCGCAGGAAACAGGTCTTCAACACCAGGCCCTTGATCTTTTCGGAATTACCTTCGATGTGCTCGGCATCGTCTTCGACCAGGCGGATATTGCGGATCACCGTGCCCTGCTTGAGCGGAATCGACGAGCCTTTGACCTTGAGATCCTTAATCACGGTTACCGTATTGCCGGCCTGCAGCACGTTGCCGTTGCTGTCGCGCACCACCGTCGTGTTTGCCTCGGCGTCGCCGGCGCTCCATTCGAAGCCACAGTCGGCGCAGATCGACATCGCACCGTCGAGATAGGTGTTCTCCAGGCCGCATTGCGGACAGGCGGGGACGGTGGACATGCAATTCCTTGATCGAAGTGGGCGTGGATTGTAGCCGCCCAACCGCGCGATCACGCACCCGGCACGGCGATAGCGCGATAGTGCGGCGCTTGTCGAATACCCCGCAGGTCGCGCGTGTCCAATCAGCCAGCCCCCAATCCCCCGCGCGCAACCGCAGACTCCAGTAACGCCCACGATGCCGCCGCGGCTGCAAGCGGCAAGAGCCCAGGCAAGCCCAAAGGCTCGCATCTGGTTGTCTACGTGGCGCTGGCCGGCAACCTGGCCATTGCCGTCGCCAAGTTCATCGCCGCCGGCATTTCCGGCAGCTCGGCAATGCTCAGCGAAGGCGTGCATTCGCTGGTGGACACCATCAACGAAGTGCTGCTGTTGTATGGCTTGCGCCGCGCCGCGCAGCCGCCCACACCCACGCATCCATTCGGCTACGGACGCGAGCTGTATTTCTGGAGTTTCATCGTGGCGCTGTTGGTCTTCGCGATGGGCGCTGGCGTGTCGCTGTACGAAGGCATCGTGCATCTGCGCAACCCGGAACCGGCCAAGAGTCATCTGCTTGCCTACATTGTGCTTGGCGTGTCGATCGTGTTCGAAGGCATTTCGTGGGTGGTGGCGTTGCGCGAATTTCGCTCCAAAAAGGGCCGCATGGGCTATTTCCAGGCGTTTCGTCAAAGCAAGGATCCCAGCACCTTCACTGTGTTGCTGGAAGACAGCGCTGCGTTGATCGGCCTGCTGATGGCGCTGCTGGGTCTGGCCGGCGCGCAGCTGTTCGACATGCCAGAACTCGACGGCATCGCCTCGATCGGCATTGCCGGTGTACTGGCATTCACCGCCTTCCTGCTTGCGCGCGAAACCAAGGGCCTGCTGATCGGCGAACCGGCGCATGCGCATGTGACCGACTCGCTGCTGCGCATCGCCGCCAGCGACCCGGACGTGCGTGCTGCCAATGGCGTGCTCACCATGCAAATGGGGCCCAACCAAGTGGTTGCTGCATTGAGCGCCGAATTCGAAGACAGCCGCACCACGCCGCAAATCGAGGCCTGTGTCGGGCGAATTGAAGCGGCGGCCAAACAGCAGCACCCCGAACTCACCGCCCTGTTCATCAAACCGCAAACCCCGGAAACCTGGCGTGCCAGGCGTGCGCAGATCGAGAGCGGCGCGAAGACGGACTAAGCGACGCAACGGCGTGTGGCCATGAGCCGTCTGCACACGTGTTTTTTCACACATCAGGCGCGACATGGTCAAGCACCCATGCTGCCGCGAATGATCGATGTAGCCACGATTGGTAGCCGTGCCCACATCACCTCTACTGCTTTTGCGGACCGGCATAGCCGAATGACGCATGCGCTTGTGACAGTGACTGCACCAAACTGATCCCCGCCTCAACCGCAATCCCGGCTGCGGTTGCATGATCCAGTGCGATTGCCTACGGTGTGGGTGCAGTATCTCTTCGCATCGTGAATGAGCCGATGCATTCCCCTCGATCACCGTCATGGAGGTTTCCAATGGAAATCAGCCAGGGTCGCGTTGCGACCATTCACTACACCCTTTCCGACGACAGCGGCCAGGTCATCGACCGCTCCACGCCCGAGACGCCGCTGAGCTATCTGCATGGCGCCGGCAACATCGTGCCTGGTCTGGAACAGGCGCTGGAAGGCAAGCGGCTGGGCGACACGCTCACTGCCGACGTGATACCCGAACAGGGCTACGGCCCGCGCCACGAGCAGCTCATCCAGCATGTGCCACGCGACGCGTTTCCAACCGATGTCAAGGTGGTACCCGGCGTGCAGTTCGAAGCGCGCACGCAGCAAGGCCCCGTCTTGGTCACCGTGACCGAAGTTGGCCCGGACAAAGTTACCGTGGACGGCAATCACCCGCTGGCCGGGCAAACCCTGCACTTTGCGGTGGAAGTGGTGGCGGTGCGCGAGGCCACCACTCAAGAACTGAACGACGGTCACGTGGCCGACCTGGCGGCCTGACCCAACACTCGCCGCACGCCTGGATGGCTGCGGCGCGGTGCTGCCGTGCTTGGGTAGTAACGCGCGTCTTGATGCCGGTCTCGACGGCCGGTGCGGTCGCCGTAGTAAAGTGCGCGGCCCGCTCTCCAGGCCCGTCTGCATGAAACTCGGCATCGACTTCGGTACCAGCAACTCCGCCGCCGCGGCGATCGTCGATGGACACGTGGTGCCGGTACGCTTCGGCGAGGCCTTGCAGTTCCGCACCACGGTGTACTTCCCGGAGACCATGCGCGACCCGGACGACTTCAGCCTTACACCAGCGCTGGAATACGAAGTAGAGCGGCTGATCGACTCGGGCCGCCGCGATGCAGTGGCCGCTGGCCGCACTCCCAACAATGACAGCTTGCGCCGCGATGCGATCCGCATCGTGCGACGGCAATGGATGGAGGAGCAGGTGCGCGAGCCACGCAGCTCCGCCGCCCTGCTGCAAAACGCGGTCTATGGCGACGAGGCGCTGGACGCCTATTTTCTCGAAGGCGAAGGCAGCCTGGTACAAAGCCCCAAGTCGATGCTCGGCTACAACCTGCATCCGCGGGCGCGCCAGACCATCACCGGCATCGCCACGCATGTGCTGGAGCACATCCGGCTGACTGCCTCGCGCCAGTTCGACATCAACATCCGACACGCCACCCTGGGCCGCCCGGTGCAATTTCGCAGTTCGATCGGCGAAGCCGGCAACGCGCAGGCGCTGGAAATCCTGCAGACCGCCGCGATCGCAGCCGGTTTCGACAGCGTGGATTTTCTCGAAGAACCCGCAGCAGCCGCGATGCATTACCACGTCAGTCACGACAGCCGCCACGACACCGTGGTGGTGGATATCGGCGGCGGTACCACCGACGTTGCGCATGCCAGCGTCGGCGGCAGCGCTGCGCCGCAGGTGCACCGGGCCTGGGGTATCGCACGCGGCGGTACCGATATCGATCTGGCACTGAGCCTGGCTGCCTATATGCCGCTGTTCGGTCGCGGCATCACCCGCGTGCCGACCCACCATTACGTGGAGGCGGCGATGGTGCAGGACATGACCCGCCAGCGCGAATTCCGTCTGCACAAGTATCAGGACGTTCCTACCCCCTTCGACAAGCGCCTGCAGGCCTTGCAGGACACCGGCAATACCGCGCGTCTGTATCGCGGCGTGGAGGCTTGCAAGATCGCGCTCAGCGAGCTGGACCACCACCAGGCGCCGTTGGACTTCATAGAACGCGGGCTGGGCGTGGAGGTGCAGGCCAATGCACTGGTTGCGTCCGCTTCCAACTATCTCGGCGAACTGGAAAGCCTGCTGGCGCAGGTGCGCGCTGACATGACCACCGCACCGGCGACGGTGTTCCTCACCGGCGGCATGTCGCGCGCCGGTTATATCCGCGACACCGTGGCTGCCGCATTCCCGGAATCGCGCCTGGTGCATGGCGACCCGTCCTTCGGCGTGGTCCAGGGCCTGGCCTGGGCAGCCGCGCAGCAAGCCCGTCTGTCGGACGGTTAACACACCCGGGCATCAGACCCCCTATAATGCGCGGTTGCTGCTTGACGCACCGCCGTCTTGTCTGCAACGGCACGCACGCTGTGCCACCGCGATTGCGCACCGAACGCCGTCGCACTCTCGACACCGCTTCCGCGCGCGCCACCCTAGCCGCACGCGGTGTCACCGCACTTCCCCGCTACAGGAGGCCACATGGCACGTCCCGCGACCAAGCAGAAATCCCAGCCCAGCATCGCTCGCAGCGAAGGCAAGTCGCAGCCGCTCAGTCGTGAGCGCATCGCAGCCGATATCGCCGCGTTCCGCAAGACCGGCGGCCGGATCGAAGTGCTCACCACCAACTTCGGCCCGGCACGCAACGACGGCGACAAGATCGCTTAAGCAGCGAAGGACACGCGGCAAATGGCCCTGAGGTAGGCGTGGATTCCCAGCAGCTGCCGCGTGTCCACAGGCCATCGCGCCGCAGTGGTGTCATCCGCCGTTGAGTATTGCCGCAAAGCTGGAGTGTTGTACCAACGTGCCACCGCAAGGTGGCACGCTCTGTTTGCGGACTTAGTTGGTGTAATCGATACGCACCGAGCCCGAATGCGACTCCAGTTTGACGTCGCCATTGCCGGCCCCCAGCGTCGCCTTGAGGTGTTTGCCGGGGCCGTACTCCCGCCGTTCCACATTGCCCGCGACCGAGCGGATATCGCCGCTGAAGACATCGACATCCAGCGCTGCCGACAGATTGCGCGGCACCCCAGCGTCATCGTGCCACTGACACTCTCCGCCGCAATGCTGCCGCCCGGCGCCAGCCATGCCACGGTGATCGCGGTTGCCCCGGACACGCTCTGCGCACGCAATTGCGATACCTGGCCGGCATCGAGACGGATATCGCCGGAGACGGACTCGACTGCTACCAACCCGCTGGCGCCGGCCGGCGCATTGAGCTGCCCGCTCACCGTGCCCAAGGTCATCCGCCCGCTACTCACCGTGCTGCGCAATGCGCCACTGACCGTTTCCAGCTGCGCTCCTTGGCACGCCCGGCAGCCACCACGTCGCCACTGACAGATTTGAGCTGCAGCCGCGCCAGATCGACCTGATCAACATCCACCGCAGCGCTCACCGCATCCACCTGCAGCACCGCGCCGCAACTCCAGTTCGGCGCCTTTTCTGTTGCGGCTATTGCGCGGGTAGATTACCTCGAAGTGCAGCCGGTTGAAGCTTTCGTCCACCTGCAGCCGTTGGCCTTCGCCCAGGCTGCCGGTCAAGGCCACCTCATCGCGATCCCAGCCGCGCACGCGGATGCTGCCGGCGATGTTTTCCAACTCCACACGTCCGCCGCGCGCCAACGGATGACTTTGCTTGACCGCCGTTTGCGCCGCTGCGGGCATCGCGCAGAACGCTGCCAGCAGTAGCAGGGAAAGATGGGCATAACGCATGGCGGTGCTCCTCAGCTTGGAAAGGATGCCTCGCCTTCGCAGGCGAGACGGGTCAGTTGCAATCGTTTCGCGTAGGCGCGCTGCAATTGCGACAACAAAAATGCAGAACGCGGGCTCTGCGCGATGGCGGCATGGATGGCCTGGGTGCTGCGATCCAGCTCATCGAGTGCCGGCAGTAAGTCGACGGGTACCTGCTGCACCGGTACATCGGCGATGGCCTGTTGGTAATGCTCGGCCAACGCCTGCGCTTGCGTCACCAGCACTGGTTGCGCTGCAGCTGGCGGCGGTGCCTGCCGATCGATACCCGGTGCGATGGCGACGAGCGCCACTACAGCGGCCAGCGCCAGCCCCGCTGCCGGCAGGATCCAGCCGCGCCGACGCATCGGCACCAAGGCAATCACATTGGAGTGGTCCGTCAACGCAGGCGCGATACGCTCCCACATCTGCGGCGGTGGCGGGCGCTGCGACGGGAGTGCCTGCAACTGCGCGAGCAGGCCGGCATCGTCTTCCTGGTCGCGATCATGCTGTGTGTGATTCATGCGTTGTCTCCAAGCCGCGCACGCAGCAAGCTACGCGCGCGATGCAGGTGTGCCTTGGGTTGCCAACCGCCATGCGCAGTTCGTCGGAAATTTCCTGATGTTTCCAGCCTTCGATGTCGTGCAGCACCAGCACGGCGCGCGCTCGTGGCGGCAGCGCTTCCAGGGCACGCTCCAGGTCCATGTGTGTCGATTGGCAGCGACTGGGGCCGGCCGCTGCCGCGCGTCCGTCGCCGTCGGCGGCGTCAACCATGTGGTCACTGGATGCCGAGCGCGCGCATAGCTTCATCAACGCAGTATTGACGGCCAGGCGATGTAGCCAGGTGCCCAGCGCGCTTTGGAAACGGAACTGCGCAATGCCTTCCATGCCGCGATGAAGGTGTCCTGCAGCACATCATCGGCGCGGGCTGCGTTGCCGCCGCAAAGGCGCCACACCAGCGCATACAGGCGTGGTGCGTGACGGCGATAAATCGCCTCATAGGCAGCGCAGTCTCCCAGTGCCGCCGCACGCGCCAACGTCACATCGTCGCGGTCGGCGGGACTCTCGCTGGATGGGGCATCGATGGGCATGGAGATGTCGAGCATATCCACTTGGATGCCTCGGACGACGAATAGGTTTAGACCTGAGCGGAATTTTTTGTGCTGCTGCCGGAGCCAGCTTACGAAGGAATGCGCGCCCGCTCGCTCGTGCATTTCAGCATTGCCTGCATTCGCAGATGAGTAGGTATTTACCCTGCGCACCTACAGTACAAGGGACGCCCCGTTACAATGGACGCCTCTTTCGACTCTGCATGATGTGATGTCCGCGCCCGACGCCTTGCCCGCCATGATCCGCAGCCTGTTGCCCCCCTGGAATCCGGAGTGGCTGGCGATTGCGGTACCCACGGTCAAGATCGTGCTGATTCTGGCTGTTGCCGCGTTGGCACGGCTGCTGCTACGGCAACTGCTGCGGCGCCTGTGTGCGCGTTACAGCGTGCCTGCCGAAATGACGATCGGTATCCGCCGCGTTGGTAGCTTCATCATTTCGGTCAGCGCCCTATTGATGGCGCTACGGGTCCTCGGTTTCTCGGGGGGCACCTTATGGACCGCATTTACGGGGTTTGCAGCCGTCGGCGCAGTGGCGTTCTTCGCCGCATGGAGTGTGCTTTCCAATATTTTCTGCACGTTCCTGATCATTACAACGCGCCCGTTTCGGCTGCATGACCACATCGAGCTACTTGAGGGTGGCGACAAACCGGGCTTGAAGGGACGCGTGATCGATATCAACGTGATCTACACCACGCTGGAAGAAACCGGCGACCGTACCGGCAGCGTGTTACAGGTACCCAATAGCCTGTTTTTCCAGCGCACCACGCGTCGCTGGCGCGAGACCAGCAGCTTCAACGCCAAGTAGATACAGGCGACAACGCGCTGTTTGCAGCGGCCAGTTCGCTACTGACGAACGTCAATTACGACGACCCAGGCAAGTGGTAGCACCTGCGAATACAAGAGGCGCCATTGCAGCGCCCGCTTGTTATGGCGATGCCGCGCTCACGGGGGTAGTCGCCGCACCACCTGCAGCGTTGGGAATAAACATCACTCACTCAACGCAGCTGACTATCCTTGCTGCCGCGACGGTTGTAGCCGCCTTGCGCCGCCTGCTCCAGGTCGTGCGCTTCCTGGCAGTTCACGCATAAGCGCACGCCAGGCACTGCCTTGCGGCGTGCCTCGGGAATCGGTGCCTCGCAGTCTTCGCAGTGCGTCAAACTCGGGCCCTGATGCAGCTGGCTGCGCGCACGCTTGATCGCATCGTCGACTGTGGCATCGATCTGGTCCTGTACCGCTCCATCACCCGCCCATCCGGTCGCCATGATCGCTACACCTCACTGGTATGGATACAGATATGGTCATTCGTGCAGGCAAATCCAAGCCGCGCGTGCACAGTACGCTCAAACTGAGTGCTCTAGCATTCAAATCACCGCCACCTGCCGGCACGCGCGGCAAGTGGCCAGGCACTCAGTCATCCGCACTCTCAAGGAACCGCAATGGAACAGCCCGTCCACCCGTTTTCCGAACTATTCGCCCAGATGGGCCTGCCCTCCGACGAAGCCAGCATTCGCAGCTTCATCGCCGAGCACTCTCCGCTGCCGGGCGATATGCGCCTGGAAGAGGCGCCGTTCTGGACGCCTGCGCAATCCCAGCTGTTGCGTGAAGAACGCCTCGACGATGCCGACTGGATCGTGACCATTGATCAGCTCAATATCGCCCTCCATACGACGGCAGACAACACGGGCGTTTGAGCACCGCACCTGCAGGCGCAAGTCACGCTTGAGACCGCCCGCGGCTGGCATGCTTGCCGGCTGATTCGCAGAACAAAAAAGGAGCGACCGCTGGTCGCTCCTTCGATAACCGGTAATGCAGCTATGCCGCCAAGCGCGTGCCAGGCGGCGGCCCGCGTCAGGTTACCTTCTTGGCAATCGTCATGCCCAGCACGAACAGCACGATGGCAATGATGATGCCGGCCCAGAACAGGAACTTGGCGATGCCCATCGCAGCGCCGGCCATGCCACCGAAGCCAAGCGCACCGGCGATCAAGCCGATAATTGCGAAAATAATGGCCCACTTAATCATGATGTTGTCTCCTCATCGGCACCGTGCCGTTGTTTGATCGTCTGCTTGCGACGTAACGCCGCAAAACATGCACCGCACGCTACCGATTCGAATGTGCCGCATTCGTGAATGCGCCTGACAAACGCTGCAATACGAGCGTTACGTTCAGAGGGCGATCGCCATTGAGATAGAACTGCGGATGCGTCGTGAAGAGGTCATCACGGCTCGTCAGCGCGCCGCCCATCACTCACTGAAGCGGCCACCGCTTTTCGCACGGCAGTGTGCAGTCCAATTCATCGCAACATCCGATCGCAGCAGACGCCCACACCGGCCGTCCATCGATGCTCAGCGAGCATGCTCTGCCCGTCCTTAGAGCAGCCGACAAAATGACTGCGCGCCCGCCAGGCCGGCGCGGCGGTGCTCGGAATCGGCATACCACTCGTACACTGCGGTTCTTGCACCGTCCGCGCCCACCTGACAGCTGCTCGCTACGTTTTGTCAGCCGCTCTCGATCACTCACTTGCACGTGTGGATTCGCCAGCAGCTGACGCATCGGCGATCATGCGCGCTTCGCAGCGATCGATCGCCATGGACACTCTTCGCTACCTCATCGGCTATCCGCCTGCCGTCCTGGATCAAGTACGCGAGTTGATCGCACAGGACAAGCTCGCCACCGTACTGGCGCGGCGTTATCCGGACCGGCACGCGATCCGCACAGATCGCCATCTCTACGAGTACGTCAAGGCGATGAAGGAGCGCTACATGCGTTCATCGCCTACCTTGCACAAGGCGATGTACGACAACCATCTGCAGGTGGTGAAGCATGCGCTGGGCACGCATACGGCGATTTCGCGCGTGCACGGCGGCCGCCTGAAGGCCAGCCGCGAAATCCGCATTGCCTCCGTGTTTCGTGACGCGCCAGAGCCTTTTCTGCAGATGATCGTGGCGCACGAACTGGCGCATCTGAAGGAAGCCGATCACAACAAGGCCTTCTACCAGCTCTGCAACCACATGACCCCGGACTACCACCAACTGGAGTTCGACCTGCGCCTGTATCTGACACAGTTGGCC
The DNA here is from genome assembly GCF_000277895.2 of Xanthomonas vasicola pv. musacearum NCPPB 4379. NCBI lineage: Bacteria > Pseudomonadati > Pseudomonadota > Gammaproteobacteria > Lysobacterales > Lysobacteraceae > Xanthomonas > Xanthomonas vasicola. The sequence goes on from NZ_CP034655.1 coordinate 3,233,783, forward strand.
CTGTCTGCCCATAGCTGATCGCGCGGTACACGTGCAAGGCTTAGGATAAGTGCATGCAGCCCTCCACGCTTGCAGACCTCACCCGTGCCGCGCAACGCCAGCAACCCGGCGCGATTAATGCGCTGGCCCAGGCGCTGGTGCGTGCCGGCCAGCCGGAAGAAGCCTTCGTCTGGTATTCGCGCAGCGGCCGCAGGCGATGCACTTGCCCAGATTGAAGTTGGCCGCATGCGCGCCTACGGCGTCGGCTGCGAAGTGGACGTCGACCAGGCGCGTGCGCAGTGGGAGCTGGCTGAGCGGCAGGGCGCTGCGGCAGCACGGTTTGCTGGCTACCCTGGCTGTAGGAGAGCAGCCGCTGGCGCTGGACGGCTCGGCGTTCGACCGGCTGCAGGCGGCAGCGGCTGCCGGCTACCCGCCTGCGCTACGCGCCCTCGCCATACAGCACGGACGCGTGGCGCATCCGGATCGGCAACGTCAGTGCGTCGCCCTGCTCGAACGCGCCGCGGCAGCGGGCGATGCCGTCTCCGCTGGCCTGCTGGCCGAGCGCCTGCTGCGCGGGGAAGGCGTGCCGCCCCAGCCCGATGCCGCTGCGCAGCTGCGGCGGCAACTGCAAGCCCTTGGCATGACTGCATTGCCCGATGTGTTTATCGCACCACCCGATCCCGCGCATGACACTGCCGATCACCGCATCGATTTCGCACCCCGCACTGGCCCTGTGCAGCGCCACGCAGCTCCGCTCATCGAAGAATATGCGGGGGTACTGTCGGCCGACGAATGCCGCTTGCTAATGCTGCTGGCGCGACCGCATTTGCGTGACTCGCAGGTGATCGACCCCAACGATGCCAGCACGCAGCGCGCACCGGTCCGCACCAGCCGAGGCGCGACCCTGGACCCGATCATCGAAGACTTCGCCGCGCGTGTTGCACAGGCGCGGCTGGCGGCCTGCGCACAGCTGACACTGACCCACGCAGAGCCGCTCTCGGTGCTGTGCTACGCGCCGGGCGAGCAGTACCGCGCGCACCGCGACTATCTGCCGCCTGGAACGATTGCTGCCGACCATCCCAACGCCGGCAACCGCCAGCGCACCGTCTGCGTCTATCTCAATGTTGTCGATGCCGGCGGCGAAACAGAATTTCCGCTGGCAGGCGTTCGCGTGCAGCCGCGCCCCGGTGCGCTGGTGTGCTTCGACAACCTGCATGCCGATGGCCGCCCCAACGCCGATTCGCTGCACGCTGGCCTACCGGTCACAGCAGGCAGCAAATGGTTGGGAACGCTGTGGTTCCGGCAGCAGCGCTACCGGGATTGGTGAACAGATTCATACACAACCCCGTGCCGACGTGGTTTAAAATGTTGCAGCGCGACGTGACCGGACAGGATCTGCAAACGTCGCGTTTTTTGTTTCCCACTGCACGGGTGCATACCCGGCTTCAGGGAAGGCACATCACGCAGCCCCGCGGAGCCTTCGATGCTTTTCGAAACCCTCGATACCACCGGCCACGAGCAGGTGATTTTCTGTCACAACCGCGACGCCGGACTCAAGGCGATCATCGCCTTGCACAGCACGCGCCTTGGGCCAGCGTTGGGTGGCGTGCGCATGCGCCCCTACCCCAATAGCGAGGCGGCGCTCAACGACGCGCTGCGGCTGAGCCGCACCATGACCTACAAGAACGCCCTCGCCGGCCTGAACGTTGGCGGCGGCAAGGCGGTGATCATCGGCGACCCCAGAACCGACAAGACCGAAGCGCTGTTCCGCGCCTTCGGCCGGTTTGTCGACACCCTGGGCGGGCGCTACATCACCTCTGAGGACGTCGGCACCGACGTCAACGACATGGAACAGATCTACCTGGAAAGCGAATACGTCACCGGCGTACACCAGGTGCATCGCGGCTCAGGCGACCCGGCCCCGTTCACTGCATATGGCGCGCTGCAGGCGCTAATGGCCTCACTCAACCGCAAGCTCGGTCACGAAGAAGTCGGCAAGGCCAGCATCGCGATCCAGGGCCTGGGCCATATCGGCATGGAGCTGGTGAAGCTGCTCAAGGAACGCGGCGCAAAACTCTACGTGGCCGACCTGAATCAGGCGCTGGTGGACCGCGCGGTGGCCGAATACGGCGCAGAAGCGGTGCGCCCGGATGAAATCCATCAGGTAGCGGCCGACGTGTTTGCCCCCTGCGCTTTGGAAGGCGCCATCAACGAAGAGACGCTGCCGCAACTCAAGGCCAAGATCATTTGCGGCACGGCCAACAATCAACTTGCCAGCGCCGTCATCGGCGAAGAACTGCATCGGCGCGGCATTCTGTATGCGCCCGATTATGTGGTGAATGCCGGCGGGGTGATGAATGTGTCGCTGGAGATCGACGGCTACAACCGCGAACGTGCGATGCGGCTGATCCGCAGCATTTATCACAACCTGGAAAAGGTCTTCGATGTATCCAAACAGTTGGATATCTCGCCGCAGCAGGCGGCCGATCAGATTGCCGAAGCGCGCATCGAAGCCATCAGCAAACTCAAATTACCGCTGGGCCGCACCGCACCGCGCTTTCTGCACAAGCTACGCGGCGAGTGAAGCCCTGTCCAGGCGCGCTGCCTGGACAGGGAACACATGCATCAGACAGATAAAGCGCCGATCAGAAATCGGCGCTGTAACGCAGACTCAACGCGCGATCGTCGCCGCGCTCGCCCACTCGCTGGTCGTAGCCGAAATGCAGCTGGCTTTGCTGACCCAACGGCGCTGCCGCGGTAATCCCGAACAGACCACCCGAGCGTGCCGGCTGCATGCCACGCAACGGCGCCCACGCATCCACCCCGACGAAACTGGCATCCAGCGTCACGCCATCGCTGCTCAGCGCCTGCTGCCATTCCGCATAGCCGCCCAGCTGGATACCGCGCCAGCGATACGCCGAGCGCACGCCGGCAAGCACCTGCGTGCGCGATGACGTACTCGCGTTGGCGCGCAAGCCGAAGCCATCGCCGCCGCTTTCGCGAAAGCCGTCGCTGCGCAAACGCACGTAATCCAGGCCCATATACGGCGTCAGGCTTGCATGCAGACCACCCAAGCGGCACCCGGTTTCCAGATTGCTGCTGAGGTAACTGCCGCTGTAATCGCTGAAGGCGCTGCTGCGGTCTTCGCCCAGCTGCAGGGTGCGCTCGATCTGCCGATTGACGTTGCCAAAGCCCATCTGGCCCAGCGTGTACGCAGCGCCCAACGTCGTGCCCCAATACAGCTGCGCCTGCACCTGACGATCGCGCCCGCGAGCACCATCCAGATCGCCCAGACTGCTGGAGCGCGTTTGGCCGAATGCAAAACCGGTGACCGCACCGGACGCCAGACGTAGATCGCTGCCCATCATCCAGCCGGAAGTAGCAAAGCCCGAGGTGGTCGCACCGCCCTCACCCGGCCCGCCAAGTGCCCGCTGCCAGTTGCCCAACAGGCGCGGCTGTTGCGACAGGGCATCGAAATGCGATGCCAGTGCGCGGCGGCCCAGATCGATAGTGTCGAACGTCATCGCGGCAGATTCCGCATGCGCACGCCCAGACAGACTGCGCAGCGAGTCTGCAGCGGCCTTGGCGGTTGGCGATTGCTGCAACGCAGCTGCGGCGCGAATGAAGTCGCCGCTCAGTGCACCGTTGCCCTGGAACTGCTGCGCATCCACCTTCTGAAAGGCCTGCTCGACGCGAATGGCCGAGTCCATCGATGCGGTGCCGATTGCGCCAAGCGATGCGGCGACCGCCGTGACATCCATGCGCTGCAGCGAGATATACGCGGTATTAGCATCGTAGCTGGGTGTCGCAGTCAGAAAGGTCACGGCCGGCCCGCTGCTCAGCGTATCGAACGTGCCTTGCAGGCCATTGGTGGCTTGCAGCACTGGATAGGTCGTGTCGTTGACGACGTAATCGCGCCGGCCGAGCAACTGCAGGTCGCCTGCGATGGTCGCCGTGCCGGCGACATTCAAACGGTCGCCCACATTCACTGCCAGGCGCCCGTTGCTGGCCTGGGTGTAATTGCCGGTAATGGACGCAGTCGCGCCATTGACCTGCAACGTACCGGCGTTTTCAACCTGCCCACCGATCCTGCCGGCGCCGACCAGGCTCGCACCATTGGCGATACTCACGCGCGCACTCTGCAAACTGGCAGTCTGCAAGGTGCCAGCGAGTACCTGGGTATCGCCGGTGAAGCTATTGGCCGTGCTGCTCAATACCAACGTGCCGGTGCCGCGCTTGGTCAGGCCGCCGGTGCCACTGATGTCGTTGGCCCAGGTCGAACGCAAGGTGGTGACGTTGACATCCACCGTGCCCCAATCGAAGCGTGCCGGCCCCAGCACTGCCTTGCCGACATCGAGCAACCCATAGCCGAACACCGGGTCCACGCCCGCATCCCCTAGATCGGTGGCGGTTCCCAGCAAGGTCTGGCGCACCAGATCATTGTTGAAATACGGAAACGCCTGCCACACCAACGCAGCCGCACCCGAGACCAGCGGCGCCGCGAACGAGGTGCCGCTGCCGTAGAAATAACGGATGTTGCTGGCGGTGGCGTCGGGATCAATGAACAGCGAGGTCCCCGGCGCAACCAGGCAATAGCGCATCGCCACACCGCACGCATTGGAGTACGACGCCAGCTGCGTCGGGTTGGCGGTATCCAGCGCGCCAACCACCAGCCAGCCGCGCTCCAGATCGGCCGCCGGCAGCGTTCCATTCGGGCCGGGCTGGCTCGGCAGTGCCGCAGTATCCGAAGGCTGCGAGCGCGACTCATTGCCCGACGCGAACACCACCAGCCCATCATTACTGAGAATGAAAGGGCGGTATTCCTGCGCGATCTGATTGGTCACCGTCGGGTCGTTCCAATACAGGCCGCCCCACGAATTGTTCATGATGCGCACGCCTGCACTGATCAGATCGGCATGCACCGGCCCCAAGCCAAGCGGGCCATCGACCTCGTTGCCATCGCCGCTACCGTCATCCACCGGTGCGCGGTCGCTGATGATGCGCGCAGACACCAGACCGGCGCCGGGGGCAATACCGCCGGGCCACTGACCAACCGCACGCCCGGCCGCCAGCTCGGCCACCACGGTACCGTGCCCGACCACATCGCCCACAGCGGTGTTGTTGGTACGCGGATCCACATAGATGAAGCTGTCGCTGACGCGTCCCTGCAACGCGGGATGATTGGCATTGATGCCGGTATCGATAACGCCGATGCGATACCCGGCACCGGTAAAGCCGAGCGCTTGCGCTGCGCGCGCATTGGTCAATGCGAGGTGCGCATCGATCGCCGGTTCTGGAATCGTGGGTGTCACCGGCGGCGGCGGTGATGTCGGCGGCGGAGGCGGTGGTGGCGAGGTCGGCGGCGGTGCGGCCGGGGTATTTGGACGGATACCGGCTCCGCCCCCACCACCGCCGCCGCACGCGGTCAACGCAACAGCCAGCGCCGAGGCCAGCACAGTCCTGGCGACGTCTTTCTTCTTCATTTGGTGTTCTCCCCGAACCCATTCCATGGATGGGGCCCGATCGGGCCCGAATAACGCTTTGCTTACTTTAATCGGAAAGCGCGCGCGCAGGTGCGCGTGCTGGCGCGGCGCGACCATGAGGCAGATAATCGTTTCACTTTAAACGGTATCTGCCCATGTCCGACATCGTCATCGTTGCTGCCAAACGTACTGCCATCGGCTCGTTCCTCGGCCAATTCAACGGAGTGCCGGCACCGACACTCGCCGCCGCTGCCATCCAGGCCGCGCTCGCGCAGTCCGGCATCGCGCCGGCCGATGTGTCCGAAGTCATCGTCGGCTGCGTGCTGCCAGCCAATCTCGGCCAGGCACCGGCGCGTCAGGCCGCGATCGCTGCGGGCATTCCTACCTCGACCGGCGCTACCACCATCAACAAGGTCTGCGGCTCGGGCATGAAGGCGATCATGTTCGGACACGACTTGATCAAGGCCGGTTCGGCCAGCATCGTGGTGGCCGGCGGCATGGAATCGATGAGCAATGCGCCGCATCTGCTGCCCAACTCGCGCACCGGCAATCGCTACGGCAACTTTCAGGCAGTCGATCACATGGCCTGGGATGGTCTGACCAACCCGTACGACGGCCAGGCCATGGGCGTGTTCGGCGAGGCCACTGCCGAAAAATTCGGCTTCAGCCGCGCCGACCAGGATGCATTCGCCATTGCCTCGGTGGAACGCGCGCAGGCCGCGCAGCGCAGTGGCGCGTTTGCCGACGAAATCGTTCCGGTGACGGTGGCTACGCGCAAGGGCGAGGTCGTCGTCGACAGCGATGAGCAGCCGGGCAAATCCGACGTGACCAAGATTCCGACCTTGAAGCCCGCCTTCAAGAAGGACGGCAGCGTGACTGCGGCCAGCTCCTCCAGTATTTCCGATGGCGCAGCGATCACTGTGCTGATGAGCGCAGACCACGCGCAGCGCCGCGGCGTGACGCCGCTGGCGCGCATCGTCGGCCATGTCACCCACTCTCAGGAGCCGGAGTGGTTCACCACCGCGCCGGTCGCTGCAATCCAATCGCTGGTCGGCAAGCTCGGCTGGCAATTGGACGAGGTGGATCTGTTCGAAATCAACGAAGCGTTTGCCGTCGTGGCAATGGCGCCGATCAAGCAACTCGGCATCGCGCACGATAAAGTCAATGTGCATGGCGGCGCCTGCGCATTGGGTCATCCGATCGGCGCATCCGGCGCGCGTTTAGTGGTGACATTGGTGAACGCGTTGCGCAGCCGCGGTGGCAAGCGCGGAATCGCGACGCTATGCATCGGCGGCGGCGAAGCGACTGCCATTGCTATCGAATTGATTTAATTATCTTTAACGGCGATTTTGCAAAACTGAATGCGCGTGCGCTTGACACTCATCTTGTGGCCGTCATCATGTCGGGGGCGCGCAATAGCGCGTTGCCTAATCTAACGACGAGGATTGAAACAATGACCATTAACAAGCTGCTGATCGCAATGGCTCTGGGCCTGGCCCTGACCGCTTGCTCGAAGCCGGAACAGGCTCAGGACGCTGCTGCTTCGGCTAACGAAGCTGCTACCGACGCTCAGACCGCTGCTGACCAGGCCGCTGCCTCGGGCTCGCAGTCGGCTGACGCCGCTCAGGCTGCTGCCAACACCGCTGCTGCTTCGGCCGACACCGCTGCTGACGCTGCTCAGGCTGCTTCCGGCGCCGCCACCGACGCTGCTGCTGACCAGGCTGCCGACGCTGCCAAGACGGCTGAAGACACCGCCAAGGCTGCTAAGGACACCGCAGAAGAAGCCAAGAAGTAATGACTTCTTGACTCCAAGCGGGTTCGGGAAAAGCCGCTGGTTTCCAGCGGCTTTTTCTTTGCCTGCGATTCAAGCGATGTAGGCCGCATCCGCCGACATAATTACCAGCAATACAGGAGCCTGCGTCTTTCCACCCGGAGGCTGAATGGCCGGCCGCGCATTGACGCAGGCTGCATCGGCCCCTGCATAAGCTCCCGCTTCCACCACCGGAACAGGAACAGGACCACCCATGAAGATGATCCGCATGCTGTCGTTGGGCGCCATCGCCGCCCTCACCCTTGCTGCCTGTCAGGGCCCGGATGCCGAGCAGGCACGCCGCGATGCCGCGTCTGCCGCCAAGCACGCCGCCGCCGCGACTGAGCAGGCCGCTGACCGCGCCGCAGTGGAGGCGAAGGCCGCAACTGCCGATGCACGCGTGGCTGCACGCGAATTGGCCGCAGACGCCAGCCGCGCTACCGCCAATGCGGCCGATGCCACCGCCGACAAGACGCGCGAAATGGCCAACAAAGCCGAACAGAACGCCGACAAGCACGACGCCGATCACGCGCAGCACTGAGTCCGGACACCTTCCGCAGCATCCCGCAACGCGCTGGCCATGTGCCGGCGCGCTTGCATCTGCAAAGGGGGCGACTCGTGTTGTCCAGCCCGGCAGCCCAGCATTCGCGTATGCCCTCTTCTTTTACATCGCGTCGGCGCAACCAGCTGGCGCTGATTTTCTGTGCGCTGATCTTTGTCGTCATCGGCATCGGCATCTTCATCGGTGCCCGTCGTTCACTGGCCGATGCCGCCCTGGTGTCGCACACCCACGAGGTGATCGGCCGCGTCGACGAGATCCAGGCCCGCGTGCTCGATGCCGAATCGGCGCAGCGCGGCTTCCTGCTCACCGGCAACGACGCCTATCTGCTGGACTACCAGACCAGCGTCCAACGTCTGCCGATCCTGCTCGACAACCCGCGCCGCCTGATCGTCGACAACCCTGCACAGGAACAGCACCTGACGCAGCTGCAACGCCTGGTGGAAACGCGCCTACAGCAGATTCAGCACGTGCTCGACGTGTATGCACAAGGTGGACTGGAGCAGGCACGTGCCGACATCCGGCAAAGCGCCTTCCGTACTGTCAGCGCGATCCGCGAGCAGGCATTGGTCACTGCCTCGATCGGCGTGGCCAGCTTCCCGGCCGATGGCGAACAAGGTGCGAGCCTGATCCAAAAGGCCGATGCAGCGCTGTATCGCGCCAAGCACCGCGGGCGCAATCGGGTCGAGCGATACGGCGCTGTCGTGGACACGGTGGACTGAGCACGCACGCCGTCCATCGCGGATTGCGTAATTCGTCACACAAAAGATCCAGTTGCCCAGCGATAGTCGGTGTCGACCCCTAAAGCGAGGCAGTCCGATGTCGATGTGGCGCGATCAAGGTCCCAACAAGAAAGACGGCGTTCCGGTCACCCCCGAGGTTCCTGCTGCCGATGGGCGGCTGCTCACTGCCGAGGCCAGCCCGGCACCGCCGGTACCCGCCGCCGCCACGCCCAGCGTTGCACCGACGGCTACGGCTCCGCAGCAGCGTCACAGCGAGGCGAAAGAGTCGCTGATCGCTGCGGATATCAGCATCGAAGGCAAGATCGAAGGCGCCGGCCATGTGCGTCTGGCCGGCCGCTTCAAGGGCGATGTCAACGTCAAGGGAGATCTCACCATCGAACGCGGTGCCAAGCTCAACGGCGGCGTGCGCGCCAACAAGGTGATCATTGCCGGCGAGCTGGAAGGCAACATCGAATCGGCCGCACAAGTCGAGTTGCAGACCTCCGGCGTACTGGTCGGCGACGTCAAGGCCGGCAGTCTCACCGTGGCATCGGGTGCACGCATGCGCGGCCAGGCCGATTTCGGCTGGGGCGATGATGGCGGCAAGCCGGCCACGGCCAGCAAGGCGGTGGCCAGCGGAGACAGCGACGCCACATGAGTGCACTCCGCCCGGGCACGCCCGGCGCCACGCGCAGCTGCCCGCATTGCAAGGCGACAATCCTGGAAAGCGCCAGTGTCTGCCCTGCCTGCAAGCATCATCTGCGCTTCGATTCGGCGGCTGCGCAACACGCGCAGCCGCCGCCGATCGTGCCGCTCAAGGTCGACGGCACCATCCGCCACCCGCCCGATGGCGATGCGTGGGAATACACCGTGGTGGTCGTGGTGCGTAACGGTAAGGGCGAGGAAATTCGCCGTCACGTGGTCGATGTCGGCGCGATGCACGGCGGCGAAGAACGCGGCTTTACCCTGGCAGTGGAAGCAACCGCGGTGCGTTCGCCGGGGCGGCGTACGCGACATTAGCTGCCCGCGGTTTGCGGCCGTTTGTCGCACGAATGCGATGTCGCATCTCATTTCCATTCTCAGGATCTGCACACCGGCTTGGCCAGAGTTGCCGCATGCGCAACGGCAACGACGAGACCTCTCAAACACGCCGCGATCTGGTGGTACTCGGCCCCGAGGGCCTGTATTGCCCGCAAGGCGATTTTCATATCGACCCATGGCGGCCGGTGCCACGCGCGGTAATCACGCATGGTCACGGCGATCACGCCCGCAGCGGCATGGGCGAATACCACTGCACCCGCGAAAGCCTATCCATCCTGCAATGGCGGCTGGGCGAACAGGTCTATCACACGCACGCCGACGGTGAAGCGTTTCAGCTTGGGCGTGCGCGCGTCTCGCTGCACCCGGCCGGGCACGTGTTGGGGTCGGCGCAGGTGCGAATCGAAGTGGATGGCGAAGTCTGGGTTGCCTCCGGCGATTACAAGCGCCAGCCCGATCCCACCTGCAAGCAGTTCGAGGTGGTGCCTTGCGACACCTTCATCACCGAGGCGACCTTCGGCTTGCCGGTGTATCGCTGGCCAGATACCTCGGAGGTGGCGGCCGATATCTCTGCCTGGCGCCGCGAATGCGCCGAACGCGGCGAAGCGGCCATTCTCTATTGCTATGCGCTGGGCAAGGCGCAGCGCGTGCTGGCCGAATTGCGTGCCTGGGAAACGCAGCCGGCATTGCTGCACGGCGCGGTCGCGGTGGGCGTGGAGGTGTATCGCCAGGCCGGCGTCCCGATGCTGGACACCCAACCCGTCAGCGAGCATGCGCGCGGCGCCGACTATGCCGGGCAATTGGTCATCGCCCCACCATCGGCGGCCGGCAGCGCCTGGATTCGTCGGTTCCGCAGCGCGCAACAAGGCTTCGCTTCCGGCTGGATGCGCATCCGCGGCAATCGCCGTCGGCGCAATTACGACCGTGGGTTTGTCGTGTCCGACCACGCCGACTGGCCGGACCTGCTGCGCACCATCGAAGAGACCGGCGCACGGCGCGTGATCGCCACGCATGGCAATACCGATGCACTGATCCAGCATCTGCTCGAACGCGGCGTCGCAGCGGAAGCCTTCCGCACCGATTTCGGAGCCGAGGAATGAACCCGCTGCCCGCACGTCGGTATATTCGCGCACGTCCGCGCATTCGCTTGAGCGGTGCGCTCGTGTTCCGTCGGCACGCGTTGGCGTTTTGCGTGCATCGCAACGCTCCCGCAGCCAGCATCGGCCCACCGCAGCCGCAGCGGCGCGCACGCGTGTTCGCTGCGTTTACCCGACGCGCACTGGAGCTGCGTGCCGCCGACCGGCGCACAACGCCGCAGGCCGTGCCGTGAAGCGTTTCGCAGCGTTGTACCGCACCCTGGATCGCAGCACCGGCACGCTCGACAAGCGCGCCGCGCTGGTGGCGTATTTCCGCGAGGCGCCGGCGCTGGACGCGGCGTGGGCGCTGTATCTGCTGGCTGGTGGCAAGGTGGCCAGCGCGCGCATGCGCATTGCCAGCAGCGGCGAATTGCGTGAGTGGATTACCGATACTGCCGGCATTGCCGATTGGCTGGTGGCTGACAGCTACGACCACGTAGGCGATCTGGCCGAAACATTGGCCTTGCTGCTGGACGATCCGGTCACCGAGGCAGCCGATCTGCCATTGGCCGAGTGGATCGAGCAGCGCCTGCTGCCGATCGCCAACCAAGACGTGGAGGTGCGCAAGGCCTGCATTGTGCAGGCGTGGCGCAGCCTGGCCTTCGACGAGCGCCTGGTGTTCAACAAGCTGCTCACCGGTGCGCTGCGCGTGGGCGTGTCGCAGCGGCTTGTGCAGCAGGCGTTGGCCGAATTGTCGGGCGTGGATATCGCACGCATCGCGCAGCGCATGCTCGGCAGTTGGCGGCCGCATGCGAGCTATCTTGCGGAGTTATTGACCAACCAAGAACTCCCCGGCGACCGCCAGCAGCCCTACCCGTTCTTTCTGGCCTCGCCGCTGGAAGCCGAGGTGGAAACGCTGGGCGCGGTCGATGACTGGCTGCTGGAATGGAAATGGGACGGCATTCGCCTGCAGCTGATTCGCCGTGCGGGCGAGGCGGCTCTGTGGTCGCGCGGCGAAGAACGCCTGGATGGACGCTTTCCGGAAATCGAACACGCCGCAATGCAGTTGCCCGATGGCACTGTCATCGATGGCGAGCTGCTGGCCTGGCAAGCAGAACAGCCCGTGCCGATGCCATTTACTGCATTGCAGACGCGCATCCAGCGGCTCAAGCCTGGGCCCAAGACCTTGACCGCCGCACCCGCGCGCGTGGTGGCCTACGACCTGCTGGAACTGGCTGGCGAAGACCTGCGCGAGCGCCCGCTACGGGAGCGGCGCGCGTTGCTGGAAGGCGTGCTCGCCACGCTGGCAGATCCGCGCATCGTCGCCTCGCCGCTGGTGCAGGTCAGCGATTGGCAGGCCGCAGCGCAGGTGCGTGTGGAAGCGCGCGAGCGCGGTGTGGAAGGGCTGATGCTCAAGCGCGCCAGTTCGGTCTATCAATCCGGTCGCCGGCGCGGTGATTGGTGGAAATGGAAGATCGACCCGCTCACCATCGATGCCGTGCTGCTGTACGCACAAGCTGGTCATGGCCGACGCAGCACGCTCTACACCGACTACACCTTCGGGCTGTGGCATGAAGGCCAACTGGTGCCAATCGCCAAGGCGTATTCGGGCCTGGACGACAAAGAAATCTTGCAGTTGGATCGCTGGATTCGTGCCAACACCACAGAGCGTTTCGGCCCGGTGCGCGCGGTCACGGCGCATCATGTCTTCGAGCTGGGGTTTGAAGCGGTGAACCGTAGCGCGCGGCACAAGTCCGGCATCGCAGTGCGCTTCCCGCGCATCCTGCGTTGGCGCCAGGACAAGCCGATGGCCGAAGCCGATCATCTGAGTACCCTGCAGGCATTGGCGCGGTGAGTGCCACGCAGCAGACACACGGCACGCCGTTGCAGCAATGGCGTGCCTGGTTCGCATAGCGCGGCTGGGCGCCGCTGCCATTCCAGCGCGAGGTGTGGAAGCGCTATCTCGATGGCGAATCCGGCTTGTTGCACACGCCCACCGGCAGCGGCAAGACGCTGGCGGCGTTCGGCGGGCCGTTACTGGACGCATTGGCAGCGCGCGGGCGCACGTCACCGATTAAACAAGGCAAACCCGCTTCGCCTGCGCGCCGCCAGCAGCAACGCAATCTGCAAGTGTTGTGGATCACGCCGTTGCGCGCACTGGCCGCCGACACCGCACGTGCGCTGCGCGAGCCGGTGGAGGCATTGGGACTGGATTGGCAGGTGGGCTTGCGCACCGGCGATGCCAGCGCGCGCGACAAGCGCCTGGCACGCAGCGGCAAGCTCGATGTATTGGTTACCACGCCCGAATCGCTGGCCTTGCTGTTGTCGTATCCGGATACCGCGCCACAACTGTCGGCGCTGCGCTGCGTGATCGTGGACGAGTGGCACGAGCTGCTCGGCAACAAGCGCGGCGTGCTGTTGCAGCTGTGTCTTGCGCGCCTGCGCGGATGGATGCCGCAACTGCGCATCTGGGGGCTGTCGGCCACGCTGGGCAATTTGTCGCAGGCGCGCGATGTGTTGTTGCCGCATCGCCCAGAGGCAGCGCTGGTCTCCGGCGTGAAACCGCGCACGATGACGCTGGAAACCTTGTTGCCGGAAAGTGGCGAGCGCTTTCCGTGGGCGGGCCATCTTGGCCTGGCGCAACTGGCGCGCGTGCTGCAGAAGATCATGCAACAGCGCACCAGCCTGGTGTTTACCAACACACGTGCGCAAGCCGAGCTATGGCATCAAGCCTTGAGTGCGGTGTGGCCCGACGATCTAGCCACGCTCGCGCTGCATCACGGCTCGCTGGATCCCGCGCTACGCGCAGCAGCAGAGCGTGGGTTGGCCGACGGCAGCCTGCGCTGCGTGGTGGCCACCTCCAGCCTGGATCTGGGCGTCGACTTCCCGGCCGTGGATCAAGTGCTGCAGGTCGGCAGCCCGAAAGGCATTGCACGCCTGCTGCAACGCGCCGGCCGCGCGCGCCATCGTCCCGGCGAATCCGGCCACGTGGTGTGTGTGCCTTCGCATGCGCTGGAGCTAGTCGAATACGCGGCGGCACGCCGCGCGCTGGTGCATAACCAGATCGAAGCGCGGCCGCCACCGCGGCTATCGCTGGACGTGCTGGCGCAGCACTGCGTCACCCTCGCCCTCGGTGGCGGCTTTCACGCCGATGCGTTATTCGAAGAAATACGCGGTACCGATGCCTTCGCCGCGCTGGAAACAACCACCTGGAACGCGGTGCTGGATTTCATCGTGCAAGGTGGCAGCGCGTTGGCGCATTACCCGGATTTCCACAAGGTGGTTCGCGACGACGACGGCATGTACCGCGTGATCGACCGGCGCGTCGCGCTGCGGCATCGGCTGTCCATCGGCACGATCACCAGCGATGGCAGCGTACGCGTGCAGTTCCTGCGCGGCGGGCGGCTGGGCGCGGTGGAAGAACAATTCATCGGCCGCCTGCGCCGCGGCGACCGCTTTCAATTCGCCGGCCGCTTGCTGGAACTGGTGCGCCTGGAAGACATGACCGCCTACGTGCGCGTGGCCAAGGGCGGCAGTGGCGTGGTGCCGAAATGGATGGGCGGACGCATGCCGCTGTCGTCGGCATTGGGGCGCGAGGTGGAAGCGGTGTTCGCTGATCCCGGCGATGCACCGGAAATGCAGGCGTTGGCGCCGTTGTTGCAGCTGCAGGCGTCGCTGTCTTCGTTGCCGGGGCCGGATCATCTGCTGGTGGAAAGCATCAAGGCGCGCGACGGCAGGCACGTGTTCGTGTATCCGTTCGCCGGCCGGCAGGTCAACGAAGGCCTGGCGGCGTTGCTTGCGGCACGTTGGGGTCGACGCCAGCGCAACACGTTTAGCTTCGCGGCCAACGACTATGGCTTTGTGCTGTCGCCGGCGCAGGATGTCGACATCGATCCCGATGTGCTGCAGACCCTGTTGTCGCCGGTGGACCTGTTCGACGATCTGCGCGACAGCCTCAATCTGGGCGAGCTGGCCCGCCGGCAATTCCGCGAGATCGCGCGCGTGGCCGGGCTGTTGTCGCCCTCGTTGCCTGGGCGTGCGCCGCGCAGCCTGCGGCAGCTGCAGGCTTCTAGTGGCTTGCTGTATGACGTGTTGCAGCGCTTCGACCCCGATCATCTGCTGCTTGCGCAAGCCGAACGCGAAGTGTTCGAAGGCCAGCTCGAACTGGCGCGGCTTGCGCATGCGCTGGAAGATTGCGCGCGCCGCGAGCTTCGTCTGTGCAGACCGCGCAGCCTCACTCCGTTGTCGTTCCCGCTCTGGGCAGAACGCGTGCGTGGGCAACTAAGTACCGAAGATTGGAAGGCGCGCGTCTTGCGCGCTGCCGAACAACTGGAGCGCAAGCATGGGCGATAGCGTGCAGCTGCAGCTGGCCGGCGAAACCGTGGAATTGCTCGGCGAACGCGCGTTGTATCGCCCGGCGCAACGTGCGCTGTTGATTGCCGATTTGCACCTTGGAAAAGCCGATGTGTTTCGACGTGCCGGCATCGGCCTGCCGGCCGGCGGCACCGCGCATGATCTGGAGCGGCTGGATGCGTTGCTGGAACAACGCGATGTGCAGGCGCTATGGATCCTGGGCGACCTGCTACATGGCCCAACACCACGCGCCGCCTGGCATCGTCGCTGGAGCGCATGGCGCGAGCAACATTGCGCGTTGCGTGTGATCGCGATCCGCGGCAATCACGATCGCGCACTGGCCGGTGCGGACCTGCATATCGAAGCCGCTGGTGAACAGGTCGAAGACGGCCCCTTCGTGCTGCGTCACGACCCGTTGCCGCACCCTAATCGCTACGTGCTGTGCGGGCATCTGCATCCACTGGCCAAGCTGCCGGGACTGTCGCGGCGCTGGCCGGCGTTCTGGTTACGCGAACGCGTCACCATCCTGCCGGCGTTCTCGCAGTTCACCGCAGGCATCGTGCCGACGCTGACACAAGGCGAACGCCTGGTTGCCTGCGTGGAAGGCGACGCGATCGCATTGCCGGTGTGTTAACCAGCACCGCAAAGGCGCCGGCCAACGCTGCGACTAAGCGCGGCTAACAAAACGTAGCGAGTCGCCATCAGTTGGGTGCGGACGGCGCAGAGGACACGGAGTGTTCGTGGTACATGTCGATTCCGAGTGCCGGCCGCGCCAACCTGGAAGACGCGTAGGAGTTTATCGGGCGCTCTACGCAGCCACTTCGGCTTTATCGTCGGCCACACTCGCCACCGGTTGCGCTAACGCGTCAATGAAATCCGGTGCCAACGCCAGCTTGCCGAACCAGCCATGCTGGGTGCCGCTGAGCACGCGCAGCATATGCCCGCGTCCGCCTGGCACGCGTCCCATCGGGCGTAGCAGCAGGTCGCGGCCTTGTGCCCAGAGATCACGTTCTGACTGGAACAACGGCGTCAGCCAGCGGCTCCAGCGGTGATAGATCGCTACATGCGCCTGCCGCTCGCGTTGATAGCGCTGCAAGGCATCGTCCAGATCGGCACCTGATCGCAAGGCATCGCGCATCGCCAATGCATCCAGCAGGGCCATGTTCACGCCCTGCCCCAATTGCGGGCTCATCGCGTGCGCGGCATCGCCGGCAAGCACGAAGCGGCCGCGATGCCAGCGCGCCACCACCGCATCGCGATAACTCGCGCGTGCCAGTGCGCCGTGCACCTGCACGGTGGCAAGGCGCGCGTGCGCTTCGGGCCACATCTGCGCCACGTCATCGCGCCAGGCCGCGATGCCGCGCTGTTCCCACGCAACGAAATCGCTGCACGGCAGGCTCCAGAAAAAACTCAGCCGCGGCGTGTCATCGCCCGGGCGCGTGCCCACTGGCAGCAAACCAATCATCTTGCGTGCGCCGATATAGCGCTGGCGCAATTCGTCCACGAACGGCCAGTCTTCGCGCGGCAACAGACACCACAGTGCGCCCCACGGATACACCCGATCCAGCCGCGTTCCTTGCGTTTGCGCACGCAGCGTGGAGGCCGAGCCGTCGGCGGCGATGATCAGATCGTAAGGGCCATGCCAGTGCCCGCGCTGATCCTGTACGCGCACGCCCTCGTGATCGATCGCGGTGATCTGCATATCCGCATGCAGTTGCGCGTGCTGCGGCCAAGCCTCGCGCAGCAGCGTAAACAAGGCGCCGCGCTGCATGCCCACACCCATCAGGCGCGCATCCAGATCGCGGTACTGCATATCCATCACCGCACGCCCGCAGGGCGTGTCGCCATACAAGCGACGCACCGGTGCGCCATGCGCAAGCGCCTGTGGCAGCAAGCCCATATTCCAGAGCACCTGCAGGCCGCTGGGCTGCAGCAGAAAGCCTGCGCCTACCGGCCCGGGCGCAGGCGCGCGCTCAAAGACCTCCAGCTGATGCCCATCGGTGCCCAGCAGCACTGCCAGTGCCTGCCCCGTCGTTCCGTAGCCCACCACTGCAATACGTAATGCTTGTTGCATCGTCCCTGCTCTGTTTCGCCAATACTTCCGCGCACAACCGGCGCAAAAAAACCCCGCCGTGGCGGGGTTCTTCAACCGCACAATCGAGTCAGATTACTCGACCGGCGTGATGTTCGAAGCCTGAGCACCCTTGGGCCCCTGGGTCACGTCATAACTGACGCGCTGGCCTTCCTGCAGGCTGCGGAAGCCTTTGGAATTGATCGCGGAGAAGTGCGCGAAGACATCGGCGCTGCCGTCCTCCGGTGAGATGAAGCCAAATCCCTTGGCGTCGTTGAACCACTTGACGGTACCGTTCGGCATGGTGATGCGAGACCTTTGCAATAATTAATGGGTGGTGTACGGCGGTGCGTACGCGTCGAGTATGCAAAGCTTATGCCCCGATGACAATCACCCGCGTGCAAGTTCGTCAATCAGCTCGGGCAAGCCGGACGAGGCGGCGTCGACGTTGGCCAACACCTCGGCCATGGTGATTTCCTGCGCATCGCCGCAACCGGCCGCCCAATTGGCCACAATCGCCAAACACGCATATTCCAGGCCTTTTTCGCGCGCCAGGCCCGCTTCGGGCATACCGGTCATGCCCACCAGATCGCAGCCATCGCGACGCATGCGCGTGATCTCTGCAATCGTTTCCAGCCGTGGTCCTTGCGTCGCACCGTAGCAACCGCCGGCCACCATCGTGACGCCGGTCACTTTGGCTGCCGCAATCACCTTGCTGCGAAACATTGGCGAATACGGATGGCCGAAATCCACATGCTGCACCTCGCTGCCAGGCTCTTCGCAGAAGGTGGACACGCGGCCCCACGTGTAATCGATCAGCTGGTTCGGACAGGCAAGCACGCGCGGTCCGAACTGTTCGGTGATACCGCCCACGGTGTTGAGCGCCAGCACCCGCGAGGCACCGATTTGCTGCAGTGCAGCGATGTTCGCGCGGTAATTGACCTTGTGCGGCGGCAGCGAATGGCCTTCGCCATGGCGTGCCAGGAAGGCGACACGGTGGCCAAGCAGCATGCCGACGCGGATTGGTCCGGACGGCGCGCCGTAGGGCGTTTCGACGTCGTGCGACTGCACATCGTCCAGCTGCGCGAGCTTGTAGACACCAGTGCCGCCAATGACGGCCAATGCGATGGAATTTGCGGACACAACCGACCTCTGCAACAAATCAACAAGGGTGCGCGCAGCAAGACGCGCTCGGCAGCTCGCATTTCTGCGAGCGTAAAAACTGCGGGTTACT
This sequence comes from Xanthomonas vasicola pv. musacearum NCPPB 4379, assembly GCF_000277895.2. Lineage (NCBI taxonomy): Bacteria > Pseudomonadati > Pseudomonadota > Gammaproteobacteria > Lysobacterales > Lysobacteraceae > Xanthomonas > Xanthomonas vasicola. Next base: position 3,252,108 of record NZ_CP034655.1, read on the forward strand.
GCTTCATCGCATAGATGGCAGGAATGCCACGCAGCTGCTCGTTGACGTCCATGCCGAAGCCGAACACGTAGCGGTCTGCCACTTCCACGCCCACGTAATCGGCCGTCACGCCGGGCACGCAGCGGTCGTGACGCTTGACGGTCAACACCGCCACGCGCACGTCGGTGGCGCCCTGCTCCAGGCACCACTGGCGCACGCCCTGCAGCGTGTAACCCTCATCGAGAATATCGTCGACCAGGATCACCCGGCGGCCGAACAGCGCAGTGGCTGGGCGGTGCTTCCACACCAATTCGCCACCGGTGGTTTCGCCGCGATAGCGCGTGGCATGCAGGTAATCGAACTGCAGGTCCTGGCCACGTGCGCCCAATTCCAACGCCAACTGGCCGGAGAACGGCAGCGCGCCGTGCATGATGGTGAGATACACCGGCACTTCGCCGGCATAGTCGCGTGCGATCGCGCCGGCGATGGTGGCGATGGCGGCATCGATGGCCGGACGGTCGACCAACAGATCGGCTTGGGCCAGGGCCTGGGAAATGGTGAGCGTGGACATCAGGCAGTTGTTCCGAAATGGGCAGAAGGAGGAGTGGTGAATGAGGCGTCGGTGCCGGCGAGCAGGCCATCCCAGCCCAGTGCGCCGCGGCCGATCAGGCCGATCAGTGCGGCGGTATTGAGGTTACGGCCCTGCACGGCCTGCAACGATTCGGCGACCAGTTCCGGGTGGCAGACCAGCACCACGTCGCAGCCGGCATCCAGATGCGCGTGCACCCGGCCTGCCACGCCGCCGGCACTGAACGAGGCGGCCATGCCGATATCATCGGAAAAGACCACGCCATGGAAGCCCATCTGGCCGCGCAGGATCTGTTCGATCCAGCGCTGCGAATAACCGGCCGGTTCCGGGGCGACTTGCGGGTAGACCACGTGCGCCATCATCACTGCGTCCGCGCCGGCCTCGATGCCAGCCACGAACGGCACCAGATCTTCGGCCTGCAAGACCTCCAGCGGCCGTGGGTCGCTGGCGTGATCCACATGGGTATCTTCCAGCACGGTGCCGTGGCCGGGGAAATGCTTGAGCGTGGCGGCCATGCCGGCGCCGTGCAGTGCCTGCACATAGGCGCGGGTGAAGGTGGCCACGATCTGCGGGTCGTCGCTGAAAGCGCGATCGCCGATGGCGCGATTACCGCGACCCAGATCCACCACCGGCGCAAAGCTCAGGTCCACGCCACTGGCGCGGACCTCGCTGGCCATCAGCTGCGCATGCGCGCGTGCGGCAGCCAGTGCGGCGTCGGGGTCCTGCGTGTACTGCGCACCGAAACTTTGCAACGGCGCCAGCGCGCTGAATCCTTCGCGAAACCGCTGCACGCGCCCGCCTTCCTGATCCACGCAGATCAGCACCGGGCGCGGCGCGGCGGCGCGAATCGCTGCCGACAGCTCGGCCACCTGGGTGCGCGAGGCGACGTTGCGCTTGAACAGCACCACGCCGGCAACCGCATCGTGCTGTAGCCAGTCGCGTTCCTGTGCGCTGAGTTTGGTACCGGCAACGCCGATCAGAAGCATGTTGGGGGACTCCCGGGCCAGGCGCCTTGGTGGCGCAGCGCGGCATTGTCGCAGATGCGCGTGGCAGCGTCAGATCGCGCATTCAGCTGCGCCCCCCGTCCGCCATTACGGGCAGGCTTACAGCACCTCGAGATGGGCTCGCCAATGCGCAGCCTGGGCCTGTACCTGCGCAAGCACCTCGGGCGCCATGCCGTCGAGCTGGCGGTACGGCATCGCCAAGCGTTCGTTGGCGCCCAGCAGCGGGCGCTGGCGCTGCAGAAAATCCCAGTACAGCGCGTTGTAAGGACAGGCATTCGCTCCAACCCGCAGCTTGCGCTGGTACCGGCAGCCACTGCAGTAATCGCTCATGCGATCGATGTAGGCCGCGCCGCTGATATACGGCTTGCTGCCGAGCAGGCCGCCATCGGCGAACTGGCTCATGCCCAACGTATTGGGCAGTTCCACCCACTCGAAGGCGTCGATGTACACACCCAGGTACCAGCGATGCAGCGCCTGCGGGTCCAGCCCCGCCAGCAGCGCGAAATTGCCGATCACCATCAGCCGCTGGATGTGATGTGCATGCGCACTAGCCAGCGAATTACCGACCGCATCGGCCAGGCAGCGCATGCCGATCTGCCCATCCCAGAACCAGTGCGGCAGCGGTGCATGCTGATCGAGGCGATTCAACTGCGCGTAGCCCGGCATCTGCGACCAATACACACCGCGCACGTATTCACGCCAGCCCAGAATCTGCCGGATGAAGCCTTCCACCGACGCCAGCGGTGCATGCCCTTGCCGCCAGGCAGCTTCGGCACGCGCGATCACTTCACGTGGATGCAGCATCTTGACGTTGAGCGCAAACGACAACAGCGAATGGAACAGCCGTGGGCTGCGTGTGCTCATCGCATCTTCGTAGCGGCCGAAGTCCGGTAAGGCGTGTGCGATGAATGCATCCAGATGCTGCAAGGCTTCTTCGCGATCAAGTGGCCATGGCAGGGCTTGCGCATTCGGCGCACCGAAACTGCGCACACCGGCGGCTTCGATCGTGCGCCACAGCGCACTGTGATCGTGCGTTGCGCGCCAATCCTTCGGCGCAGGCGGGTCGCCCGGCCACGGCGCACGATTGTCGTGATCGAAGTTCCAGCGCCCGCCTTCCGGTTCGCCTACCGCGTCGAGCAAGATCCGATGCTGGCGCCGCATGCGCCGATAAAACGCTTCCATGCGCCACGCGCTGCCGGCGCGAAAACAGGCGGCGACTTCGTTGCGCGCGGTCAGAAAATGTTCGCTGTCGACCATGCGCGTGGCAAATAGCTGCCCGGCACTCCACTGCTGCAGTGCTTCGTCCAGCCGCCACTCGTCCGGGGCCTGGTACTCCAGGTGTCCGGCGCGGTAATGCGCCATCAAGGCATCGAGGTTGTGCGGGATCGACTGCCGGTTGCTGGCGTTGTCGATCGTTACATAGCGCACCCGATGCCCCGCCTGCCGCAAGCCTGCGGCGAAGGCGCGCATTGCCGCGAAGATTGCCAGGATCTTCTGCGCGTGATGCAGCACGTAGTCGGTTTCCTCGCGCACTTCCATCAACACATAGACCACGCCGGCATCACGCGTTGCGAACCAGCTGTGCTGCGGATTGAGCTGATCACCCAGAATAAGACGCAGCGTGTGGACCGGCGTTTGCGCAGTGGCGTCTGCTGTGGACGCGCTGGAATCAGGCATCAGTACGGCGCCCAAACATGCGGGGTGCAACGGCGCGTACCTGCTGACGCATTGGGTGGGAAAGCGTTCGATCCGGCAGACATACTCTGGTCACCGTGGCCACATGCGCGCACGACTGCCATGAGATAAGCATTGCCTTGCACGCACCACGATCTGTTCTGCGATGCCCGCCACAGCGTCAGTCGCAAACGCTTCGCAATACATCGCCAGCAAACACGCGCTGCGCCAACGCTACCCCGCTCTGCCATGCGCCCTCGACCTTGCCCCCTGCCAGCCAGTCGCCGCACATGCCCAGGCCAAGCTGCGCGTCCCACACGCAGCCGATCTGCAACGCGGGGTTGCTGCTGGCGACTGTCCAAAAAAAAGCATCACAGGACTGCGGCGTCGGCAAACCGAGCGCTGCAAGCTCCGGCACGATGCTGGCAATGACGTCCGTGGGCGTCGCGTCGCAATGCACCTGGCTCCACTCGGCAGTAGCGTGCAACAGCCAGGTCTCGATGCCTGCACGCGCAGGCTTACTTGAGTTGCGTGCTACCCAGCGCAACGGGCCGTTATTGACGAACAGTGCGTCGTAGCCCGGATCGACTGGCCCATCGAAATGCGCGATCACCGCCCACGCAGGCTGCATCTGCGCGTGTGGGGCAATCGACGAAAACGCAGGCGCGATCGGTGGGAATAATTTAGCCGCATTCGGTGTGGGAACGGCCAATAGCACCGCATCGAACATGTGCGCTGCTGTGTCTTGCGCGCACGACACGCTCCACCCTTGCCCGCTGCGCTGCAGCGCATGCACCTCGGTAGAAAGACGAATATCTAAATGCACTGCAAGTGCCCTGGCCGGCGCAGCCATATCGGGAACGCCCACATACCGCGTCAGCGCGCTGTGTGAGTGGCTTAACTGCGCGCCGTCCCAGCTTGCGATGCGTGCCTGCCAGGGTGCGGCGATGCCAGCGTCGATCCAGGCATCCACAACCGCGGCAAACGCAGGATCGCGCGCAGTGAAATATTGCGCGCCGTGATCGCATTGCCAATGATCGCCTGTGCAGTGACGCATGCGGCCACCCGGCGCATCGACCTGATCGAACACCGTCACGGCATAGCCCGCCGCCTGCAGCTGCTGCGCACAGACCAGACCGGCCAACCCGGCGCCAATCACAGCCACCTTTTGCACGCAGGCAGGTAACCTCATGCGGTCGCGCGCGTGCCGGTGCATGCAGCAAGCATGTGGGTCACACCGCGCAGCCGTCCGGCCCACAGGCATCCGGCCCGCCGACTGGTGTCGATTCGGCCCCCAACTGCAGCAAGGCCTGCGCAAAACTCTCCGGCGGCTGCGCGCCCTGGATCAAGGTACGACCGTCGATCACGAAACTGGGCACCGCGCGAATGCCTAATGCAGCAGCCTGCGCCAGCTGCGCCTGCACTTCGACGATACCTTCGTCGGACTCCAGCATCGCCTGCACGCGGGCCGCAGCAAGACCGCCGGCCTCACCGGCACGCACCAGCGTTTCGGTCCCGCCCACATTTTGGCCTTCGGCAAAATGCGCTTGAAACAGCGCTTCCATCACCGCATCCACATCGCCCTCGTGGCTAGCCAGCCAGATCAACCGATGCGCGCGAAGCGTGCTGACCTGGACCTGCCCACGGCCGAAATCCAGCGGCAATCCTTCCGCCTGCGCGGTGGCCTGGGTCTGCGCCAGGATCTGCTCGACCCGCGCAGCACCGCCGAACTTCAGCGCCAGCGCGTCGCGCAACGGCGTCGGCTCCAAGCCGGCATCGGGATCGAGTTGAAACGCGTGGTAGTGAATGTCCAAGGCTGGCGCCTGCGCGCCAAGCGCAGCGATGGCAGCCTGGAAACGGCGCTTGCCGATCCAGCACCAGGGGCACACTACGTCGGACCAGATGTCGATGCGCATGAGCGGGAATTCGTTGGTGGGGGTTGGGGGTTTGTGGAGCATAAGCGGGATTGGGCAGTCGCGAAGCGTTTGCGCACGCAGGGATTGGGGATTCGGGATTAGGGATTCGCCAAACAGTGACCTTGCGCCGAGCGCCATCTGCTTTTACCAATCCCAAATCCCAAATCAGTTCCCCAGCGCACGGAGCCGCATATCCGCTTTTGCGAATCCCAAATCCCGAATCACAACTCCGCGCCCCACTGCTTAAACGGATGCGAGGCCAGCGCCAGGTTGTAATAGCGCACGTCGTCGGTGACTTCGGTCCCGATCCAATCAGGCGTGGCAAACGCTTCATCGGCGTGTTCGAGTTCGATCTCTGCCACCACCAGCCCGGCGTTGTCACCGAGGAATTCATCGACCTCCCACACATGGCCCTGGTAGGCGACCAGATGCCGGCGTTTGTCGACCAAACCACCCACGCACAGCGCCAGCAACGCGCGGGCATCGGCAGGCGGAATCGGATATTCGAACTCCTGCCGCGTGTGCCCCACTTCGCGCGATTTTAGATTGAGAAACGCACTTTCGCCCTGAATGCGCACCCGCACCGACGCATTCTGCGTGCCGCTACGCAGCGCCGCCTGATCGTTGATGTAGCCCTGCGCCATCGGAATCACCGCATGCGCGGCGTTGCGCCAACCGTCGCCGGTGACCAGGAATTTGCGTTCGATTTCTACGGGCATGAGAGTGGGGATTCGCGAGTGGGATTGGTTAAAGCAGGAGCTAGTGCTGATCACGTCAATACATATCAATCCGCGGATTGCACTTGAATCCGGAATCAAGAGCCAGCAATGCGCGAGACAACACCGGCGATGGAGGGGCGAAAGGATTCGCTTCTGCGAATCCCGAATGCCGAATCCCCAATCAACGCCGCTCAAACACCGCAATGCTTTCCACGTGCGCAGTGTGCGGGAACATGTCCATCGCGCCCGCCGATACCAGCGTAAAGCCCTGCTCGTTGACCAGGTAGCCAGCGTCGCGCGCCAGCGAGCCCGGATGGCAGCTCACATAGACGATGCGCTCGAATTTTTTCAGCGGCAGTTGCTGCAGCACCTCCAACGCGCCGGAGCGTGGCGGATCCAGCAGCAGCTTGTCGAAGCCCTGGCGCATCCAGGGCGTGTTGCGCTGATCCTGGGTCAAGTCGGCGGCGTAAAACTGCGCGTTCTCCAGACCATTGCGCTGGGCGTTGTCTTTGGCCCGCGCCACCAGCCCGGCGTCGCCTTCCACACCCACCACCTCGCGCACCACGCGCGCCAGCGGCAGGGTGAAATTACCCAGGCCACAGAACAGGTCCAGCACGCGGTCGTCGGGCTTAGCGTCGAGCAGTGCCAGCGCGTGCGCGATCATCTTTTGATTGAGCGAAGCGTTGACCTGGATAAAGTCCAGCGGCCGGAATGCCAGTTCCACATCCCACTGCGGCAGGCGGAACGACAATGGCACTTCTTGCGGCCACAGCGGATGCACGCTGTCCACGCCACCAGGCTGCAGGGAGATCGCAAATCCGTGCTCTTGCGCAAATGCGATCCAGGCTTGTTGGTCGCGCTCGCTGAGCGGCTGCATATGGCGAATGGTCAATGCCACCGCATCGTCGCCGGCAATGAATTCGATCTGCGGGATGTCGCGCTTACCGTCCATGCCTTCGACCAGCGCGGCCAGCAACGGGATCTTCTCGCCGATCTGCGGGATCACCGTGTAGCAGACGGACAAATCGGCCACGAACCGCGGGTCGAGCTCGCGAAAGCCGATCAACGTCTTGTCCTTCTTCTCCACACGGCGCACGGAGAAGCGGCCCTTGCGCCGATAGCCCCAGTTATCGCCGGTCAGCGCAGGCAGCACGGCCTGCGGGGTGACGTGACCGATACGTTCAAGGTTGTCCATCAGCACGCGCTGCTTGGCGACGATCTGCTGCGATTCCTCCAGGTGCTGCAATACGCAACCGGCGCAAACACCAAAGTGCGGACAGCGCGGGGCCACGCTCTGCGGGGACGCCTCCAGCACTTCCACCGTCTTGGCCTCATCGAAATGACGGCTGCGGGCGGTGGGTTCGGCACGCACCAACTCACCTGGCAAGGCGCCGCTGATGAAGGTGACCTTGCCGCCCTCGCCGTCGCGGCGCGCCACACCGCGGCCGTCATGGCTCAGGTCGGTGATCGCGGTCTGGAAGAGCGTACGGTCGAAACGGTTTCTGGTTCTGGCCACGTGGCGACAAGCTGCGGGCTAAAAGGGTGCGTATTGTCGCAGATGCGATCGACGGCGTCCGCGCTGGGCAGCGCAACAATTGTCGCGCCCCGCAAACCCAGGCAAACTGCCGCTGTGCGCGAATCAGGACGCGGCATCGCTGACAAGGAGGCAGCATGAACATGGCCACACGCCAGGAACCCCATCCACTCCTATTACTGGTGGAAGACGACCCGATCAGCCGCGGATTCTTGCAGGCTGTGTTGGACGGTCTTCCTGCCACTGTGGACTGTGCCGATTCCCTCTCTTCTGCCCTCGACCGCGCGCGCGAACGTCGCCACGATCTCTGGCTGATCGACGTCAACCTTCCCGATGGCACCGGCAGCGGGCTACTGCGTGCGCTACGCCTGCTGCACCCGGACGTGCCGGCACTGGCGCACACCGCCGACACCAGCATGGCGATGCAACACGGCCTGCAGTCCGACGGGTTTCTGGAAACGCTGGTCAAACCGCTGACCTCCGAGCGCCTGTTACAGGCGGTACGGCGCGGCCTTGCCCGCGGCCGCTACAGCGTTGCCCCGGTGGGCGTGCTAGACATCGCTGCCAGCGACTGGGACGAGGCGGCCGCACTCAGCGCACTCAACGGCCAGCAACACCACCTCAATGCCCTGCGCGAGCTGTTCCTGGCCGAACTGCCGGGCACCCGGGATGCGGTAGATTCGGCCCTGCAGATCAGCGACGAACAAGCATTACGCAACCATCTGCATCGGTTGCAGGCCAGCTGCGGTTTTGTCGGCGCGGCGCGGCTTGCTGGTGCAGTGCGCCTGCTGCGCGGCGACCCGCAATCGCGGACTGCGCGGACTCAATTCCATGCGGCGGTGGCGGCGTTGCTGCATTGAGAGGCTCGGCGTCGATCTGCTTTCCAGCTCGGCGCAGCGTTCGAAGCATTGCAGGTTTGCAGATTGAGATGTTCGCGTATGGCTGCGCTGACGGCACTGACACAGCAGCATCGCGTGCATGGACAGGGCCGGCCCGATCAGCGCCGCCGTGCCAGATCCTCAAGCATTTCCCAGGATTTCAGCCCGCGCCCACCTAGATGATGCAGCAGCACACTGCGCATGCTGCGGCGCAGGCCGGGCATATCGTCCGCGGCTGGCATGATGTCTTCACCCAACGCCAGCAGCGCCGCACCGGTGACGGTTTCACGGCGATCCTGCGCCAGCCGTTCGCTCAACACGCGCAAGGCGCCTTCCTGCGGATCAAGCCGATACCGCGCTGCCGGGTCAATCGGTTGCCCGTCGCTGTCGTGCTGCAGATCGAAGGCGAATCCCAGCCCTTCCAGCACGTCGCGCTCGAACCGGCGCAACCCCCATGCCAACGGCAGATTAGATGCCAGGTGCGTCCGCGCCTGCGCATAACAGGCATAGAGTTCGGGTACCGAATCATTGCGTGGGGCCAGCCGCAGCAACAGTTCGCTGATATAGAAACCGGCCAGCATGGTTTCGCCGACCAGTCGAGGCGCAGTATCCAGCGCTTCGGCCTGGCGCAACTGGGCCAGCTCGCCGCGCTGCACGGCGCTGAACTGGATCAGCTGCAATGGCTGCAAGGCAGCGCGCAAGGCGTGCTTGCGCGGCCCGTGCACACCGCGCGCCAATAGCCCCACACGCCCATGCTGCTCGGTCAGCACTTCCACCAGCAGGCTGGTCTCGCGCCAGGCACGCACGTGCAGCACGAAACCGCGTTCGTGCTCGATCAGCATGCGCGGTAGAGCCGAGGCTGAGAATCGCGAGCCGGAGATTCGGTGAAGCCACAGGATCGGTCGCCTAATGGCGACGCGACGCAACGATGTTTAGCCAAGCCGATACTGCCAGGGCGGCGCGCAGCCCTAGCGAATACAGAACAACATCGCTCCGACGATCTGCCGGCCAGCTGCTTGACCTGGCTTTGCCCGATTTCCGGGTCCCCGAGCCCCGGTCCTGACGTCATTCGTAGCCGAACGCCTTCAGCGCAGCTTCGTCGTCCGACCAGCCTTCGCGCACGCGCACCCAGGTTTCCAGGAAGACCTTGGCACCGAACAGCCGCTCCATCTGCAGGCGCGCCTTGCCGCCGATTTCCTTCAGACGCGTGCCGCCCTTGCCGATCACGATCGCCTTCTGGCCTTCGCGCTCGACCCAGATCACCGCACCGATCCGCAGCAGCGCGCCATCCTCGGCAAAGCGCTCGATTTCCACGGTGGTGGCGTACGGCAGTTCTTCGCCGAGCTGACGCATCAGCTGCTCGCGCACCAATTCGCCGGCCAGGAAGCGCTGGCTGCGGTCGGTAATCTCGTCTTCGCCGAACATCGCCTCGGCTTCGGGCACCAGCTTGAGCAGGTCGGCGACCAGCGCCTCCAGGCCCTTGCGCTTGAGCGCCGATATCGGATGCACGGCGGCGAAGGTACGGCCCTCGCTGACCTGGGCGAGGAACGGGAACAGCGCAGTCTTGTCCTTGAGGCGGTCGACCTTGTTAACCACAAGCACCACTGGCACCTGGGCATCGCTGAGCACGCGGAATGCCAGGGTGTCTTCCTCGTCCCAGCGGCCGGCTTCGATCACTAACACCGCCGCGTCCACGCCTTCGAGCGAGCCGCGCGCCGCGCGATTCATCACCCGGTTCATCGCGCGCTTCTGCTCGCGGTGCAGCCCGGGGGTATCGACCAGCACCAGCTGTCCTTCCGGGAACGTGGCGATGCCCAACAGCCGATGACGCGTGGTCTGCGGCCGGTTGGAGACGATGCTGACCTTCGCGCCGACCATGGCGTTGGTCAGGGTGGACTTGCCGACGTTGGGCCGGCCAATCACGGCAACGCTACCGCTGCGGTGGGGGGAAGAGGTTTCGCTCACGTGTTTGAATCCAGTTGTGCGATGACAAGAGTCGCTGCCTGTTGCTCGGCAAGACGACGCGAGGTGCCCTGGCCCTCGGCACGGGCAGTGGGCTGCTCCAGAATGCAGGCGACGTGGAACTGCTTGGCATGTTCGTCGCCGCTCTCGCTGATCAGAGCGTAATTAGGCAGCGGCAGTTGGCGCGCCTGCAGCCATTCCTGCAACCGGGTCTTGGGATCTTTTTCGGCCTTGCCCACCGGCAGCGCCGCCAGCGAGGCTTCGAACCACGGCAGCACCACCGCACGACAACGCTCGAAACCGCAGTCCAGGTAAATGGCCGCGACAATCGCTTCGACCGCATCGGCCAGGATCGAATCGCGCCGATGGCCACCGGACTTCAGCTCGCCTGGACCCAGCGTCAGACGCTCGCCGAGGTTCAACGTGCGTCCGATCACTGCCAGCGCACCTTCGCGGACGAGTTCGGCACGCGCGCGGGTCAATGCGCCTTCATCGGCCTTGGGCCAACGTTGATACAGCGCTTCGGCGATCAACAGATTGACGATGCCGTCGCCGAGAAATTCCAGTCGCTCGTTATGCGGCGTCCCGGCGCTGCGATGCCGCAGCGCCTGGGCGAGCAGAGCCGGATCGGCAAATGCATGCCCGATTAGATCACCGCGTTGGAAGGTTCTATTCGCCGCCACGTCCGGTCATGTCCTGCGACGTATCAAATTTCCCGACAATATCCAGATTGCCGATCAATTCGCGACGCACTTCGTAGTTGACCTTCATCCGCCAGCCGCCATCGACACGCTCGAACTTGACGTCTTCCTTTTTGACGTTTTCCGAGTAGTTAATGTACAGGCGACGAAAGAACAGGTCCTGTAGCTTGGAAGGATCCATGTTGGCGCTACCCGGGTCCTTGGCTAGGCCCTTCATCGCGGTGCGTACGGAGTAATACTCCTGATACATCGGAAACAGCTTCATCCCGATGTACAGACCGAACCCCACCACCGCCAGCACCACCACGAACGACGTCAACGTCATACCGCTTTGCTTGCGCTTCATTGTGCTTCCCCTGGCACGCCGTGCGTGCATTTACTGGATTCCAGTCCCGATACGCGATGGATCGAAACTCCCCTTGCAGAACCACCCTTCGCAATTGAGCCAGATCAGGAACGCCTTGCCGCGCAGATTGGCTTCCGGCAGAAAGTGCGTTTGGGTCCAGAACCGGCTGTCTTCGCTGTTGTCGCGATTATCCCCCATCACGAAATAGCTGTCCGCCGGCACGGTCCAGTCACCCTGCCCGGCCGGCATGTTGCGGTCCAGCCACTCCAGCTCGGTATGGGTGCGGCCCGGCAGGTCCTCGACCAGCAGCGTGGTGCCGGTCATTTCAGCGCCCTTGCCCTTGCCGATGTACTCGCCCTTGACCGTGTAATGCATCGGCTTGTCATTGATGTACAGCGTATCGCCATGGAAGCCGATCCGGTCACCCGGCAGGCCCACCACACGCTTGATCCAGTTCTGGTCCGGCGCATGCGGCGGCTTGAACACCACCACGTCGCCACGCTTGGGCTCGCCGGTCGGAATGAACTTGGTATTGGTGATCGGCAGACGGAAACCGTACGCGAACTTGTTGACCAGGATGAAATCACCGATCAATAGATTGGGCATCATCGAACTGGACGGAATCTTGTACGGCTCGGCCACGAAGCTGCGCAGGATCAGCACCACTGCCAGCACCGGAAAAAAGGCGCGCGAGTAATCGATGATCGCCGGCTCGCTGTCCAGCAACCCTGCACGCGCGGCACGGCGCTTGGCCAAAAACAGCTTGTCCAGCAGCCAGATGAAGCCGCTGCCCAGCGTCAGGACAACCAGGATGATTTCAAACCATTTCATTGATGTTCCTTCGGAACGGGATTCGAGATTTGAGATTCGGGATTAGTAAGAGCAAGAGGATTGGCAAGCCGTTGCCAATCCCGAATGACGAATCCCGAATCCCTGCTACTTGTCCATCTGCAAAACAGCCAGGAAGGCTTCCTGCGGAATCTCCACGCGACCGACCTGCTTCATGCGCTTCTTGCCTTCTTTCTGCTTTTCCAGCAGCTTTTTCTTACGCGAAACGTCGCCACCATAGCACTTGGCCAACACGTTCTTGCGCATCGCCTTGACCGTGGAGCGCGAGATGATTTGCGAGCCCACCGCAGCCTGGATCGCCACATCGAACATCTGCCGCGGGATCAACTCTTTCATCTTTTCGCACAACTCGCGGCCACGCCGATCCGCGTAGCTACGGTGCACGATGATGCTCAGCGCATCGACCTTGTCGCCGTTGATCAGCGTGTCCACACGCACGAACGGGCCGGGATCGAAACGCAGGAAGTGGTAGTCCAGCGAGGCATAACCGCGCGAGACCGACTTGAGCTTGTCGAAGAAGTCCAGCACCACTTCGGCCATCGGCAACTCGTAGCTGATCTGCACCTGGCTGCCCAGGTAATTGATGCCGATCTGGCTGCCGCGCTTTTCTTCGCACAAGGTGATGATGTTGCCGACGTAATCGGGCGGCGTGAGGATGTTGGCGCGAATGATCGGTTCGCGGATCTCTTCCACGTTGTTGAGCGGCGGCAGCTTGGACGGGTTGTCCATCGGGATCACGCTGCCGTCGGTCTTGAGCACCTCGTAGACCACGGTGGGTGCGGTCGAAATCAGGTTGAGGTTGTACTCGCGCTCCAGGCGTTCCTGCACGATTTCCATATGCAGCATGCCGAGGAAGCCGCAGCGGAAGCCGAAGCCCATCGCTTCGGAGCTTTCCGGCTCGAAGCGCAGCGCGGCATCGTTCAGGCGCAGCTTGTCAAGCGCTTCGCGCAGGTCCGGGTAATCCTCGGCATCGACCGGAAACAGGCCAGCGAACACGCGCGGCTGCATTTCCTGGAAACCGGGCAATGCGTGCGGCGCCGGGTCGGCGGCCAGGGTCAGCGTGTCGCCGACCGGCGCGCCATGCACGTCCTTGATTGAGGCGTTGATCCAGCCCACTTCGCCGGCGCCCAGCGCAGACAATTCCTTGCGCTTGGGCGTAAACACGCCGACCTTGTCGACCAGATGCGTGCGGCCGGTGGACATCACCAGGATCTTGCTGCCCGGCTTGATCTCGCCCTGCATCACGCGCACCAGCGAGACCACGCCCAGGTAATTGTCGAACCAGGAATCGATGATCAGCGCCTGCAGCTTGTCGATGTCGCGCGGCTTCGGCGGCGGGATGCGATGCACGATCGCCTCCAGCACCAGATCGATGTTCAAGCCGGTCTTGGCACTCACCGCCACCGCATCTTCGGCATCGATGCCGATCACCGCTTCGATTTCGGCCTTGGCACGGTCGACATCGGCGGTGGGCAGGTCGATCTTGTTGAGCACCGGCACCACTTCCAGGCCCTGCTCCACCGCGGTATAGCAATTGGCCACCGACTGCGCTTCCACGCCCTGCGCCGCATCCACCACCAGCAGCGCGCCTTCGCACGCAGCCAGCGAGCGGCTGACTTCATAGGAGAAGTCGACATGCCCGGGGGTGTCGATGAAGTTCAGGTGGTAGACCTGCCCGTCCTTTGCCGTATACGGCAGGGACACCGACTGTGCCTTGATGGTGATGCCGCGTTCGCGCTCGATCGGGTTGGAGTCGAGGACCTGAGCCTCCATCTCGCGCGCCTGCAGGCCGCCGCACAGCTGGATGATCCGGTCGGCCAGGGTGGATTTCCCGTGGTCGACGTGGGCAATGATGGAGAAATTGCGGATGTTCCGCATTGAATCAGAGGACATTGAGGTGGGCGCCGGCGTTGCCGTCGTCAGGGTAACGCAGCATTATCGCACGCTTTGAAGCAGGGATTAGGCAGTCTGGGTTGGGGATTCGAAAAAGCAGAGCAGGAACAAATGCCCGCAAACGTGCACTTGCTCCTGCCAATCCCGAATCACCAATCCCCAATCCCGGCCTCTCAGCCGCCGGCCTTCAAGGCCACATAGCTGGTCGCCTTGCCGTCGGTGACCAGCAGCATGACCACGTCGCCCTTTTTATAGCTGGACAGGGCACGGTTGAGCTCGGCGACGCTACCCACCTTGGTGCGGCCGACGCGGGCGATGATCAGGCCCGGCGAGAGCGGCGGCTGGGTGCTGCGTGCCGCCGCGCCGGTGACTGAGGCGATGCGCACGCCCTCGCCCGCTTCCAGGCCCAGGCGACTGCGTTCGGCAGCGGTCAGGTCAGCGACTTGCAGGCCGAGCAATTCCACGCTGGCCGGGGCGCTGGGCTTGGCCTCATCAGCCGCAGTGCGCGGCGCGACGTTCTCGCCGCCGTCCTGCAGTGGTGCGAGGGTGACTGTCACCTTGCGCGGCTTGCCCTCGCGCAGTACATCCAGGGTCACCTTGGCGCCCGGCGGCATCAGCCCGATCATCGGCGGCAGATCGCTGGCGACATCGATCGACTTGCCGTTCACCGCACGGATCACGTCGCCCACCTCGATGCCGGCCTTGGCTGCCGGGCTGCCGGCCGGGATGTCGTTGACCAAGGCACCACGGCTGTCCGGCAAGCCCAGGCCCTGGGCCTTGAGCGAGTCGATCGGGCCGACCGCCACGCCCAGCATGCCGCGACTCACGTGGCCGGTGGCCTTGATCTGCTCAGCCGCGCTGAAGGCCAGGTCGATCGGGATCGCAAAGCTTATGCCCATGTAGCCGCCGGACGCGGAGAAGATCTGCGAATTGATGCCGACCACCTCGCCACGCGTATTGAGCAGCGGGCCGCCGGAATTACCCTGGTTGATCGCCACGTCGGTCTGGATGAAGGGCACGTAGCGCTGGTCGGCGTACGGATTGCTGCGGCCGGTGGCGCTGACGATGCCAGCGGTGACCGAGTGATCCAGGCCGAACGGCGAGCCGATCGCCACCACCCACTGGCCCGGCTTGAGCGTGTTCGAATCGCCCAGGCGCACGGTCGGCAGGCCCTTGGCCTCGATCTTCAGCAGCGCCACGTCGTATTGCTCATCACTCCCCACCACCTTGGCCTTGAACTCGCGGCGGTCGGTGAGCTTGACGGTCACCTCGCTGGCGCCATCGACCACGTGGTGGTTGGTCAGCACATAGCCGTCGGCCGAAATGATGAAGCCCGAGCCCATCGACTTGCCGGCGATGCCGCCGTCGTCATCGCCCTGCCCCGGACCACCTGGCCCCTGGCGTGGTCCACCCGGCATCTGAAAATCCGGTCCGAAGAAACGGCGGAAGAATTCCGGCATCTGGTCGTCATCAGGCATCGCACCGCCACCGCGACCACCCGGACCACTGCGCTGCTGGCGCGCCATGGCGTCCTTGCGGGTGATGGTGGTTTCGATATTGACCACGCCCGGTCCGACCTGCTCGACCAGATTGGTGAAGTCCGGCAGCCCCGCCACCAGCTGTGGCGCTGGCGTGGCACTGCGGTTGGCGGCAATCGGGGCGACGTCCTTGGCAGCGGGTGCGGGCTGCTGCGCGCAGGCGGCCAGCGGCAGGGTCATGGCGATCAGGCCGAACATCTGGGTGCGGATGCGATGGTTCATCAGGTTGCCTCCGATGGCAGGGCGACAGGGGGCGGAACCCGCGTAACAACACGGGCCCGGCACGATAACGGGAAGGAGAATGCCGAACGGATAAAGACAGACGACAGGGTCAGTTCTGCGGGAGCTGCACCGGCAATGGCCGGTTCGGCGCCGGGCTGGCGACCGTCTGTGGCGCTGGCTCAAACGGATAGAACGTGGTGCCTGGGCGGCTCTGGCGGAAACTGGCGTTGAGCGGACTTTCGCTCGCCCCGGACAAGGCCGCGCGCGGCCACGGGCGTGCCTGCAGCGTAGTGTCCGGATGCGTGAACGGGTTGGACGGCGCAGCTGCAACGGCGGATGAAGCGGCCGATGATGCCGGTGCCGGTGCCGGTGCTGCCGCAGCCATCATGCGGGCCGGCGCCTGCTGCTGACGCGCAGCTGCACTGCGTGCGACTTGTTGATTGCGCGTTGCCGCACTGCGGCGCGTGGATGCCAGCGCAGCGGCAGGCACGGTCGCAGCGAGCGCAGCCACCTGATCCGGCGTTTCCGGAAGCGGTGCAGCCGGCGCCTTGGGTGCCACAGGGACCTGCGGCGTTTGCGATGCAGGCGGAAGCTGCGCTGCGGTGGCGTACACACGTGTTTCGCCACCGGGCGCTGCCGCTTCGGGCAGGCGCTCGCGCGCCATGAACAACGCAATCGCCGCCACCGATGCCGCAATCGCGGCGCCGCCACCCCAGCGCCAACGTGCGCCTTGGCGAGCGGCAGGCTGCGCTTGCGGGGCTGGCTCCTCGGCAATGGCGCTGCGCACTCGCCCTGCGAAATCCAGCGGCGCCGGCGCACTGGCCGCACCGCGCAGCACATCGCCGCAAAGCTGCCAACGCTCGTGGCAACCTGCCAATTCTTCGTCGTGGGCCAAACGGCGCAGCAGGAAGCGCGACTCGTCGGCACTCAATTCGCCGTCGACCAGCGCAGACAGCTGCTGGCGATAGTGAAGCTCGAACTTGTCGGTGGTGGACATGGCGGGGTTATGGCTCATACACGGTGTCGCTCACGGGTAGCGCTTTCGGTCTCCAGCAGAGGCCGCAGCTCGATGTCGATGGCCTCGCGCGCCCGGAAGATGCGCGAGCGCACCGTTCCGATCGGGCAATCCATCTTTCGCGCGATGTCCTCATAGCTCAGCCCTTCCACCTCGCGCAGGGTGATGGCCGACCGAAGTTCTTCCGGCAGAGCTTGGACCGCGCGCATCACTGTTTGTTCCAGCTCCTGTCGCATCAATTCGCGCTCCGGGGTGTCGGTGTCGCGCAATCGGGTCGCACCATCGAATTGCTCGGCATCGCTGATCTCGATGTCGTCGGTGGGCGGGCGGCGGTTGTGCGCAACCAGATGGTTCTTGGCAGTGTTGACGGCAATGCGGTGCAGCCACGTATAGAACTGGGCGTCGCCACGAAAACTGTTGATTGCGCGGTACGCGCGCACAAACGTGTCCTGGGCAACGTCCTGGCATTCGCTCCAGTCGGCGATGTAGCGCCCGATCAACGCAACGATCCGATGCTGGTATTTGCGCACCAGCACATCGAACGCCGCACTTTCGCCGCGCTGCACACGCCGGACCAGTTCCAGGTCCAGCTCCTGAGGTGTATCGACTTCGGCCATGTCGGGCCGCACTCCTGTCAGCCCACCGAAGTCGGGCAATGAGACCGCCATTGAAAAGAAAAGTTCATACCGAACCGTACGACCGTCACGCATCAGGGTAGCGGTCCCGATGCACCGCTGGCGACGCCGCGCCGGAGCGCGCATCTGCCCTGTCGACAGGTATGGGTATTTGACGTGAAGGAAACAACCTCTGGATGATAACGACCTTTCATTCTATTGCCGGACGGCCAGACGCATGCTTCCAGGTTTCGACGGGCTCCGATTCAGCCATTGGCAGACCGACCTGCGCGAGGACGGCGTGGTCGTGCTCAGCCTCGATCGCCAGGGCGCACCGGTCAACGCATTTTCGCAGGAGGTGCTGCTGGAGTTGGGCGCCTTGGTTGAACGCCTGGCACTGGATCCGCCCAAGGGCGTGGTGCTGCGCTCGGGCAAGGCCAATGGCTTCATCGCCGGCGCAGATCTGAAGGAATTCCAGCAATTCGACCGCAAGGGCACCGTCAACGATGCGATCCATCGCGGTCAGCAGGTGTTCCAGAAGCTGGCCGAACTGCCCTGCCCCACGGTCGCGGCGATCCACGGCTTCTGCATGGGAGGCGGCACCGAAATCGCGCTGGCATGCCGCTACCGCGTGGCCTCCGACGATGGCAGTACCCGCGTCGGGTTGCCGGAAACCAAGCTCGGCATCTTCCCTGGCTGGGGCGGCAGCGCCCGCTTGCCGCGGCTGATCGGTGCGCCGGCGGCGATGGACCTGATGCTCACTGGGCGCACGGTGTCGGCCAAGGCAGCGCGCGCGATGGGCCTGGTCGACAAAGTCGCTGCCCCCGCCGTGTTGGTCGATGTGGCTGCTGCACTGGCGCTCGCAGGTACTACGCGTCCGTTCAAGCAGCGCGCCACTGCATGGGCCACCAATACTTTGCTGGCGCGCAAAATACTGGCACCGCAGATGCGCAAACAAGTTGCGCGCAAGGCACGCAAAGAGCATTACCCGGCGCCGTATGCGTTGATCAATGTGTGGGAGCGAGTTGGCGGTAGCGGCATCCAGGTGCGGCTGGCGGCCGAGCGCAAGGCGGTGGTCAAACTCGCCAGCACACCGACCGCACGTAACCTGATCCGCATCTTCTTCCTGACCGAGCGCTTGAAAGCGCTGGGTGGCAAGGATGCAGCCGGTGCGGCAGCGGCGCCGATTCGCCACGTGCATGTGATCGGCGCTGGTGTGATGGGCGGCGATATCGCGGCGTGGGCGGCCTACAAGGGCTTCGAAGTCACGTTGCAGGACCGCGAGCAGCGTTTTATCGATACGGCGCTGACGCGCGGTGGCGAACTATTCGCCAAGCGCGTCAAGGACGACGCCAAGCGGCCGGCCGTGGCAGCGCGTCTGCGCGGTGACCTGGCCGGTGCGGGCGTGACGCAGGCGGATCTGGTGATCGAGGCGATCATCGAAAACCCGCAGGCCAAGCGCGAGCTGTATCAATCGATCGAGCCGCAGTTCAAGCCGGATGCATTGCTGACCACCAATACGTCTTCGATTCCGCTGACCGAGTTGCGTGGCCACATCCAGCGCCCGGCGCAGTTCGCCGGCCTGCATTACTTCAACCCGGTGGCGATGATGCCGCTGGTGGAAATCGTGCAGCACGATGACCTGGATCCGGCCAACGTGGCGCGCCTGGCTGCGTTCTGCAAGGCATTGGACAAGTTCCCGATGCCGGTGGCCGGCACGCCGGGCTTCCTGGTCAATCGGGTGTTGTTCCCCTACCTACTCGAAGCGGCCACCGCATATGCGGAAGGCATTCCCGGCCCGGTACTGGACAAGACCGCGGTGAAGTTCGGCATGCCGATGGGGCCGATCGAATTGATCGACACCGTTGGCCTGGACGTGGCCGCCGGCGTGGGTGCGGAGTTGGCGCCGTTCCTGCACTTGCCGATTCCGGGAGCGCTGGCCACGGTGGAAGCCGGCAAGCGCGGCAAGAAGGACGGCCACGGCCTGTACAAGTGGGAGAACGGGCGCGCGGTCAAACCCGAAGTTGCTAGCGGCTATGGCGCGCCTGCGGATCTGGAAGATCGTTTGATCCTGCCGCTGCTCAACGAAACAGTGGCATGCCTGCACGACGGCGTGGTGGCCGACGCAGACCTGCTCGATGCCGGCGTCATCTTCGGCACCGGCTTCGCACCCTTCCGCGGCGGCCCGATCCAACACATCCGCAGCGTCGGCGCAGACGCGCTGCTGGAGCGTCTGCAGGCGCTGCACGCACGTTATGGCGAACGTTTCGCACCGCGCCCGGGCTGGGACTCGCCGTTGTTGCGGGAGGCGGTGGTGTAAGCCGGCCGCTATCTATCGAGAGCATTTGATTTGCGAGAAGGCTGCCGTTGGCGGCCTTCTTTTTGTGCGTCAGGACAGCAGATTGCAGAGGTTGGCACCTATTCCTTCGCAGTCGACATCTATGTAGATATGTTGCGCTAGAGCCGAACCCTTCGTGTTGATTGTGCAGATCAAAACGCGCTAATTCGATGACCTGCCGACCTGCTGTTACGAGACCTTAATGATGGGAGTGCCCATGCGCATGACTGTGCCCATGATGCACGTCATGGCCAGCGTCTGCAGCGGGCTTTGGCGTGCCGCACGGTTCGGTGCCGCAGTCGCCGCTTTCCACCTGCAGGGTGACGTGGGCGATGTCGAAGCGGTCGCGCAGCAAGGTGCCGAGCGCGTCGCGCACACCGTCGCGGTCGGTTGCCTCGTTGACGACGATGTGCGCGGTAAGCGCAGGCGTGCTGGAGGCCAGCGCCCACACATGCAGGTCGTGCACGTCTTCGACATCGGGATGGCTGGCGAGTGCCTGCCGCACCTGGGCCAGGTCGATGCCCTTGGGAACGCCTTCGAGCAACACGTTGATCGCCTCGCGCAGCAACACCCAGGTGCGCGGGAGCACCCACAGGCCGATCAGCACGGCCAGTACCGGGTCGATCCACTGCCAGCCGGTCCAGTGGATCAGCAAGGCGCCGATGATCACCGCCACCGAGCCGAGCATGTCGCTCCAGACCTCCAGGTAGGCGCCCTTGACGTTGAGGCTTTCGCCGCTGCCGGCATGCAGCAGCTTCATCGCGATCAGATTGATCACCAGGCCGAAGCCGGCGATCAGCAGCATGCCGCTGTAGGCGATGTCCTGCGGGGCGCGAAAGCGTTGCGCGGCTTCCCACAGGATGTAGCCGCCCACTGCGAACAGCAGCGCGCCATTGGCCAATGCGCCGAGCGCTTCGAGCCGCACATAGCCATAGGTGCGCCGGGCATCGGCCGGGCGACGGCTCAAGCGCACTGCGACCAGCGCGATCATCAGGCCGACGGTGTCAGTGGCCATATGGGCGGCGTCGGACAACAGCGCCAGGCTGTTGGTCACGAACGCGCCAATGATCTCTGCCACCAGGAAGGTAGCGGTCAGGCCCAGCGCCCACCACAAGGGTGTTTCGTGGCGAATTTCGCTGGGTGCGTGGTTGTGGTCGTGTCCCATGGAGGTCGTGGTCTCGTGCGATGCGCGCACCTTAGGCGCAAGCGATGACGGAGACTATTACACCTACATGTGATGACATCACATCACGCGAGCCATGCTGATGGCCGGGAAAGCGCAGTGGTTGCGCTAATGCAGAGCGTGATGGGTGCAGTCAGGACCTGGATGGAAGGCACCAGCACTGGCGATCACGCAGGAATGCTTTGGTGTCACCTTTGTGTGTGTCCGCAGTCGCAGCGTGCTCTCGAACACCGGCGACGTGCCCCAGGACCACGCGGCGCACGCGCTCGAAGTCCCAGATGCTGACGAGCCTTTTGAACAGGGCGCACGCTCGCGCATGCAGTCCGAGGTGGTCGCGTGCGCCGCTTGCCGACAACACATTGATGACCTGTGACAGCAGTCGTCTCCACTGCCGCTGAAGGCGCATTGACACCTGGTCCAGGCGCCCCTCCACGCTCCGCACCGCCCCATCAATGAGCAGCACGGGCCGGACTCTTCAGACCTTGGCGACCAGCTTGACCACACTGGAGAAATCCAGCGCCCCATTACCAGCCTGGCTGTTCATTGCATACAGGTTGCGCGCCAGCTCACCGAACGGAATCGAGACGCCGGCTTGCACGGCCGATTCGGCGACCAGACCCAGATCCTTGAGCATCAGGTCGTTGCCGAAGCCACCGCTGTAGCCGCGCGATGCAGGAGCATTGGGCAGCACGCCGGGCCAGGGATTGCACACTTCGGTGGCCCAGCTGCGCCCGGTGCTGACTGCCATCATCTGCGACAACACTGCCGGATCCAGGCCCTGCGCCACGCCGAGCGCCAACGCTTCGCCGGTGGCCGCCATGATCACGCCCAAGGCCATGTTGTTGCAGAGCTTGGCGACCTGCCCTGCCCCATTATCGCCGACATGGAAAATGTTCTTGCCCATGGCTTGCAGCACCGGGCGTGCCGGCTGCGGCACCGGCGGTGCCACCGGAGACCGGGGCGTCCAACATTGTCAGGCCACGCGCCTTAGCCGCATCAGCCACCTTGCGTGCTGAGACTGGTGCGATGGTGCTGCAGTCGATGACCAGCGCGCCGGGCGGAATCTGCGCCAGGATGCCGGAGTCGCCCAGATACAGGCCTTCAACGTGGCGGCTCGCAGGCAGCATCGAGATCACGATCTCGGCATCGGCCAGCGTGTCCTGTGCAGAGCTGGCTGCATGCGCGCCGGACGCTGCTGCAGCGTCCAGGGCAGCCGGTGCGAGATCGAACACCCGCAGCTGATGCCCGGCCTTGATCAGATTGGCGGCCATTGGCCCGCCCATATTGCCCAGGCCAATAAAAGCGATCTTGCTCATGGTGTCGGTTTCCAAATTAGGATGATCTTCACTACATTGCCGATGTCATCGCGGATGACTGATACGCACCGAGCAACTACTAGTTTTCAGCTGCGATGACACACGCCGAGAGGCGGCAATCGCGATGCAATCCGGCGTAAGCAAACACGCTTCGCGAGTTGCCAGCCACTCGGTGCAGACCTAGGTCGCCGCTCCCAAATCGGCAAGCGGATGCTGTGCAGCCGACCAGGGCGCAACGAAGAAGTCGGCAGCCCACTGCGCATCGGCTGCTTCCAGCGATACTGGCTGCCAGTGCGGTTGACGATCCTTGTCGATCAACAGCGCGCGGATGCCTTCGGCAAAATCGCCATGTGCCGCCACGTGCAATGCGACCATGTATTCGGTACGGAAGGTGTCGGCCAGCGTCGTGGTACCCGGATGACGATGCAGCTCCCAGGCCAGGCGCGCCGAACCCGGAGCGCCTGCCGCCAACGTGGCACGTGCAGCCTGCAGCCAGCTGTCTCCGCTTTGCAGCGCCAGGATTGCAGCCACGACGTGTTCAAGCGATTCGCCGGCCACCAACTGTTCGATCAGCTGTGCATGGAGCTGAAGCGGGCCCGGCTCGGTCGGTTGCGCGATGCCATGCAGGAATGCACTGAGTTGCTTGCGGTCGTCGTCGGCATTGCCTGTCCAGGCGTGCGCACTCAGCGCATCCAGCACCGCTGCGTATTGCGCATGCTCCAGGCGCACGTCGGCGAGCCCTGCATAAATCGCATCGCTGGCATCCAGCGGAGCGCCGGTGAGTGCGAGAAACAGGCCGGCGCCCTGCGGAACACGGCGCAGCAACCAGCTACCGCCCACATCGGGAAACAAGCCGACGCTGATTTCCGGCATGGCCAGGCGCGAGCGTTCGGTGACCACGCGATGGCTGGCACCGGCCATCAGGCCAATGCCACCGCCCATTACGATGCCGTGGCCCCAGCACAGCAGCGGCTTCGGGTAGGTGTGGATGCGGTGGTCGAGCCGGTATTCCTCTTCGAAGAACGCAGCGGCATGCGCGTTGGCCTGCGGCGCTGCGCGTCGCGCTGCACTGTCGGGCACTGCATCGCGATGCGCACGCATGCTCTGGTACAGGCCATGCAGATCGCCGCCGGCACAGAACGCTTTTTCACCGGCGCCACGCAACACCACACACGCGATCTGCGCATCGTCGGCCCAGGCGCGCAACTGCGTATCCAGCAGCCGCGTCATCTGTAATGACAAACCATTGAGCGTCTTGGGCGCATTCAAGGTAGCGATACCGATGCGATGTCCATCGGCACAGGTGCGCTGCTCAAACAGCACAGGTGCGTCGTCGGTTGCGCTGACCTCCGCCATCAGTGGTTACTCCACTGCGGCGCGCGCTTGTCCAGAAATGCGGCCACGCCTTCGGCCTGATCGGCGTGTTCGAACAGATCGACGAATGCCTCGCGCTCGGCAATCAGCGCGGCCGCGTGCGTGCCATGGCGCGTGGACTGCACCAACTGCTTGCACGCCGCCACACTGACCGGGCTCTGCTTGCCGGCACGCTGCGCCCAGGCAATCGCCAACGCGCGCGACTCGCCCTTCCCAACCACCTCTTCCACCAAACCGATGCGCTGCGCCGTGGCAGCATCAACACGCTCACCGAGCAGGATCATGCGCTTGGCCCAGCCTTCGCCGACCAAGCGCGGCAGGTTCTGGGTACCGCCTGCGCATGGCAGCAGACCAACGCTGGCTTCGGGCAAGGCGAGATGTGCTTGCTGCTCGGCGATGCGCAGATCGCAGGCCAGTGCGCACTCCAGCCCGCCGCCCATCGCATAGCCGTTGATCGCAGCGATCGCCACGCCACGGAACGCACTCAAGGCTTCGAATGCTTCACCAAACCGGCGCGCCGCCTCGCGTGCATTGGCCTTGTCACCATCGGCAAACTGTTTGAGATCGGCGCCGGCGCTGAAGAACTTCTCGCCTTCGCCAGTGATCACCAGCGCGTAGATGCTGCGGTCTGCATCCAGTGCGCGCACCAGATCGCGCAAGGCTGCCAGGCTGTGCACGGTCCAGGTGTTGGCCGGTGGGTTGCTCAAGGTCACGATGGCCAGGTGACCATCGCGCTCGACCTGAAGACCGGGATGGACGCCCTGTTCCCAATCGCTCATCGCAGTTCCTCCTCGCCATTGAGCAGATGACGCGCCACGATCATGCGCATTACCTCATTGGTGCCCTCCAGGATGCGGTGCACGCGGCTGTCGCGCAGCAAACGCTCGATCGGATACTCGCGGATGTAGCCGTAGCCGCCGTGGATCTGCAAGGCATCGTCGCAGATCGCAAAGCCGGCATCGGTGGCGAAGCGCTTGGCCATCGCACACCACACGGTGGCATCGTGGCTGCCGGCATCGAGCTTGCGTGCAGCGGTGTGCACCATCTGCCGGGCGGCCACCAACTGCGTGGCCATGTCGGCCAACTTGAATTGCAACGCCTGGAAATCGGCCAGTTTCTTGCCGAACTGGCGGCGCTCGCCCATGTAGCGACGCGCGGCATCCAGTGCGCCTTGCGCGGCGCCCAAGGAACATGCGGCAATGTTGATGCGGCCGCCATCCAGCGCCTTCATCGCCATCTTGAAGCCTTCGCATTCCTTGCCAAGCAGATTCTCGGCCGGAATACGCACGTTTTCGAAGGTGACACCGCGCGTGGGCTGGCTGTTCCAGCCCATCTTTTCTTCCTTGCGGCCATAAGTGATGCCAGGCGCATCGGCCGGCACCACAAAGGCGCTGATGCCACGTGCGCCGTCTTCGCCGGTGCGTGCCATCACCACCAGCACATCGGTCGCGCCAGCGCCGGAGATAAAGGCTTTGCTGCCATTGAGTACATAGCTGTCGCCATCGCGCTGCGCACGGGATTTCAGCGATGCCGCATCCGAGCCGCTGCCCGGTTCGGTCAGACAGTACGAGCCCAGTTTGGCGCCGCTGGTCATCGCCTCGCCCCAATGCGCACGCACCGCATCGGTGCCGTAGCTGGCGATAAACCAGGTGGCCATGTTGTGGATGCTGATGAAGGCCGAGGTGGACGGGTCCACTGTGGCAAGTTCTTCGAACACCACCGCCGCATCGAGCCGGCGCATGCCCAGGCCGCCCACGCCTTCATCGGTGTACAGCCCGCAAAAACCGAGTTCGGCCGCCTTGGCAATGGCTTCGCGCGGGAAGTGACCTTCTGCGTCCCACTGTGCTGCGTGCGGGGCAAGCTCCTTGTCGGCGAAATCGCGGGCGACGGCGCGGAAGGCTTCCTGCTCGTCGTTCAAATCGGCCGCGTTGGGATATAGCTGGATGGCTGCGTTCATGGCAATCGGGTCACTTGAGAGAGATGGTGGTGTTGACGCCATGGCACAGCGTCTCGTCATCGAACCAGCGCGCGGTCACGGTCTTGGTCTGGGTGTAGAACATCACCACCTGCTTGCCGTACGGGCCCAGGTCGCCGAGCTTGGAGGCACGCGAACCGGTGAAGGAAAACAGCGGCACCGGCACCGGAATCGGCACGTTGATGCCCACCTGACCCACATCGATGTCCTCCTGGAAACGCCGCGCAGCCGCGCCGGATTGGGTGAACAACGCCGTGCCGTTGCCATTGGGATTGGCATTGACCAAGGCAATGGCCTCGTCCAGCGTGGCGGCTTCCAGAATCACCAGCACCGGCCCAAAGATTTCTTCGTCGTAGATGCGCATGCCGGGTTTGACGCCGGAAAAGATGGTCGGCCCAACAAAGTTGCCTTGCTCGAACCCCGGCACCTGCGGCGCGCGGCCATCCAGTTCCAGGGTGGCGCCCTGCTCCACGCCGGAGGCGATCAAGCCTTCCACACGCTCGCGTGCGGCGCAGGAAATCAGCGGGCCAACTTCGGTGCCCGGCGCATTGCCGGCGCCGATTTTCAGGCTCTTGGCCTTGGCTACCAACTCCGGAATCCACGTGCG
Source organism: Xanthomonas vasicola pv. musacearum NCPPB 4379 (assembly GCF_000277895.2). Classification (NCBI taxonomy): domain Bacteria; kingdom Pseudomonadati; phylum Pseudomonadota; class Gammaproteobacteria; order Lysobacterales; family Lysobacteraceae; genus Xanthomonas; species Xanthomonas vasicola. Next base: position 3,278,334 of record NZ_CP034655.1, read on the forward strand.
TGCTTCACCCACCAGCACCAGCGTGGAGGCGGCCATGCAGCGCTGCCCGGCGGCACCGAATGCAGCGCCAACCATCGCATTGAGAGTCTGCTCGCGGTTGGCATCCGGCAGCACCACGGCGTGGTTCTTGGCACCCATCATGCATTGCACGCGCTTGCCGGCCAGCGAGGCGCGTTGATACACGTGCGTGCCCACCTTGGTGGAGCCGACGAACGACAGCGCCTTGATGTCGCGGTGATCGCATAGCGCATTGACCACCTCTTCGCCGCCGTGCACGACGTTGAGCACGCCCTTGGGAATGCCGGCTTCCAACGCAAGCTCCACCAAGCGCATGGTCACCATCGGATCTTGCTCGGAGGGCTTGAGCACGAAGGTGTTGCCGGTGGCGATCGCCATCGGGAACATCCACAGCGGAATCATCGCCGGGAAGTTGAACGGGGTAATGCCAGCGCACACGCCCAGCGGCTGTAGCAAGCTGTAGGTGTCCACGCCGTTGGCGACGTTGTTGGCCAGTTCGCCCAGCTGCAGATTGCCGATTGCCGCAGCGTGCTCCACCACTTCCAGACCACGGAACACATCGCCTTCGGCATCGGCCAGGGTCTTGCCCTGCTCGGCGCTGAGCAGCGCAGCCAGTTCAGGCATGTGTTCGCGGATGAGCTGCTGGTACTTGAGGAAGATACGTGCGCGCGTGCCAATCGGCGTCTTCCGCCAGCTGACGAAGGCGCGGCTGGCAGCGGCCACTGCGGCGTCCACTTCGGCGGTGGTGGCGAAGGGCACCTGGGCAAGCACCGATTGATCGGCCGGGTTGACCACGTCCTGCCAGTGCGTACTGGCGGACACCACCAACTCGCCATCGATCAACAAGGACACGCGGGGGACGGATTCGCTCACTGCAGGGCTCGCTAGTTAAGAAGGGCTCCGGGCCGTTGCCGGCCATCGATTCGCATTGTTCGCATCGCTACCTGGCATTCCCAGCTTGCGACTGCTTAATCGCGCTAAGCTCGCGACACAATTTTGCGAATCTTGCGAATGCCTCACGCCCACTCCCAACTCCGCCACCAGCTCGGCCTGCGCCTGCAGCGGCTACGCCAACGCCATGGTTTAACCCAGGCCGAGTTGGCGCGCCGGCTTGGCCTGTCGCCGAGCTATCTCAACCAGATCGAACGCAACCAGCGCCCGCTCACGCTGGCGATCCAGCAGCGACTCAAAGCCACGCTGGGCGACCTGGACGGCCTACTGGACCTGGACGACCCGGCCGCATTGGTCGAGCCGCTGGACGAATCGTTGCGCAGCCTGGGCCACCCTCTGCTACCCGCCGAACTACGCACGCTCACCGGCAACCTGCCGCAAGTAGCGCAGGCGCTGCTGGACCTGCATCGCGCGCATCAGCATCTGCTCGAACGCAACGCCGCGCTGGAATTGCAGATCGGCGTCGAGCACGCGGCGATGCCATCGCTGTCGCCTGGCGAGCAGGTGCGCGACTACTTCAACCGCGCGCACAACTATCTGCCCGAACTAGACGAGCGCGCCGAAGCGCTCTACGCCGAACTTAGATTGACCCCGGAAAATCTGCAGCTGCGGCTGCGCCAACGGCTCGCCGATCGTCATGGTCTGCTGGTGCAGGACGCCGCCGACCTGCACAGCGACAAACGCAGCATGGATGCGCAGGCACGCGTGCTGTGGCTACCGGGCCACCTACGACCGGGCCAGCAGGCGTTCCAGATGGCCGCGCAACTGGCATTGCTGGAATGCGCGCCCCTGCTGGACGCGCGCATTGCCGATGCCGGTTTCGAAGACGCCGAACGCATCGCGCTCTCGCGGATTGGCCTGTCGAACTATTTCGCCGGCGCGCTGGTGATGCCGTACAGGGCGTTCCTGCACAGCGCACAAACCTCGCGCTACGACATCGAATGGTTGGCCCACCGCTTCGACGTAGGCTTCGAAGCAGTGTGCCACCGGCTCAGCACCTTGCAGCGGCGTGGGGCAGCCGGTTTGCCGATCTTTTTCATGCGGGTAGACCGCGCCGGTAACGTCTCCAAGCGTCACTCGGCCACTGACTTCCACTTCTCGCATGTCGGTGGCGCCTGCCCGCTATGGATCGTGTACGAAGCCTTCAACCAGCCCGACCGCATCCTCACCCAGATCGCGCGCATGCCCGATGGCCGGCGCTATTTCTGGCTGGCCCGCCAGGTCAGCAGCGGCCCACCCGGCTATGGCCGGCCGCGCAAGACGTTTGCCCTGGCGATGGGCTGCGACCTGCGCCACGCCGATCAACTCGTCTATGCACGCGGCTGGGATTTAAACGCAGTAGACGATGCGGTACCGATTGGCCCGGGCTGCCTGACCTGCGAGCGCAGCGACTGCGTGCAGCGCGCGTTTCCTGCGCTGCCGCGTTTGCCGGCAAGGGCGCGTTAGCGTCGTGCTGGACAGTGGGAATGGAGAGTTGGAATCGCAATTGCTACACCGACTTCCTTCGAGCAAGCGAACACCATTACCGCAGCGCAGCATTCCAAGCCGAGATAGCTGCCGCAAAATGCTTCATTGGAATGGAATGACTTGCGCTTCTACCCTGAAGCGGACACATGCAAGACAGGGGACGCCAGCGCGACGCATCGCGCTTGCCGCGCCACGCAAACGACCGCACAACGCCCATCACGCAGCACTGCACCACTCGCTACGCCCGCGTGGACGCGCCAGACCCGCCCCATGCGGCTGGCCGCATCAGCAGCCACCACCTTATTCGGTCACTTTGTCCTGGGAGGGATCAACCGATGCCTGTTCACCATACCGGCCGTCCGGCCAGCCGGCGCCTGCGCCGCACGCCTGTCCGCGACATCCTCTGCACCACCATTGCCTGCGTGCTGGCTGCCGCGTTCAGCGCGCACGCGCAGGACACCGCGCCCGCCACGCCGCCGGCCAGCGACACCAACACCGCCGCCAGCAATGGGCAGGCGCCGGTGACGCTCGACAACATCACCGTGATCGGCCAGCGCGCCAGCCTGAATCAGGCGGTGCAGGCCAAGCAGATGTCCGATCACGTCATGGAAGTGATCTCTGCAGACAACATGGGTCAGATGCCCAATGTCACCGTGGCCGAGGCACTCGTGCGCCTGCCCGGCGTCAACGGCACCCGCGACCGCGGCAACGAGAGCCTGGCCACCGTGCGCGGCCTGGGCCCGCGCATGACCATGGGCACCGTCAACGGGCGGGAAATCGCCTCCTCCGAACCCAATCGTGCGGTGCGCTGGGAAGTGTTTCCCACCGAGATCGTCTCCACCGTCAAGGTCTATAAGACGCAGTCGGCCGATCTGGTCGCCGGCGGTCTTGCCGCCACCGTGGACATCTCCACCATCAGCCCGCTCGACTACACCGGGCCGGGATTCGTCGGCACCGCCGGCCCGGTGTTCTACGACCACGCCAAGGATGTGGACGGCTACTCGCCGTGGGGCAGCCGCTTCGGCGCCAGTTGGGTGCACAAAATCAACGACAACCTGGCGGTCGCGCTGGGCGCCACCTATCAGAAGCAGAAGAACGCCAGCTCCTCGATCGGCAGCTGGGGCTATACCGATGCCACCACATCGCGCGATGTGGATGGCGACGGCACCGTGGACCCGACCCCGTGGGGCGCCGCCGACCAGCTCAAGCTGATCGACCAGACCCGCAGCGGCGCAATGGGCACCGTGCAATGGCGCTCGGGCAATTTCGAATTGAAGTTCGACGGCCTGTATTCGCGCATCGAAATCGACGAAGACCAGTTGCAGAACTGGTTCAACGGGCTGGCGTTCAGCACCTTCTCCGGCAACACCAATCCATACACCACGCCGGGCTCGTCCTACACCATCGTCGATGGCGATGTGGTGGCCGGCACGCTGGCCAATTCGAACCTGCAGGTCGACCATGTGGTCAGCCACTACAACGAGGTCAAGTCACTCACCGCCGGCGGTTTGAACGCCAAGTGGAGCGGCGATGTGTGGACCCTGGGCAGCGACCTGTCGTTCTCGCAGGCCAAGCGCGACAACACCTGGCAGGCGGTGCGTTTCGGCAGCAACCCGGACACGGTGTCGTTCGATTTCCGCCGCAGCGTCACACCCACCATCAGCACCAGCTCGGACACGCCCGAATATGGCATTGCCGGGCAGACCGAGCCGCAGGCACTGCGCGACAAGATCGCCGCACTGGCCCTCAATGCCAGCCGTGCAGTGGATGCCGGCCCGTTCACGTCGCTGGAATTTGGCGCACGCGTTGCACGGCGCGAAAAAGAGAACCGTCGCTTCCTCAGCAACCAGTCCGGCTACGATCAGCCGATCTCGGCGTACCAAGACCTGATCTACCCGGTGACCATGCCGGACTTGAACGTGTCCACGCTGACCGGCGGCAACATGGCCGAGATCGCGCGCATCGGCTTCGGCGGTTTCGATCCGAGCACGCTCGACGAACAACTGCTTGACCATTGGAACGTCAAGGAAGACGTGCGCGAAGCCTTCGCCAAAGCGGTCTTCAGCTCGCAGCTGTTCGGCACCGATGTCACCGGTAATGTCGGCGTGCGCCTGGTCAACACCAAGACCACCAGTGATGGATTTGATTCGGTTGGCAGCACCATCCAGCCCAGCACCGGTAGCAAGGAATACACCGATGCGCTGCCCAGCGCCACGCTGAATTTCCTGATCGACGACCAACGCATCTTGCGCTTTGCGGTGGCCAAGGTCATTGCGCGTCCGCCGCTGGACGAACTACGCACTGGCCGCCGTCTGGACGACCCCAGCGTCACCGTCGGCCAGCTCACCGGCAGCGGTGGCAACCCGCAGCTGGATCCGTTCAAGGCCACGCAGGTCGATGTCTCCTACGAGTGGTACTTCCACACCGAAGCGCTCGCCGCCCTGGCCGTGTATCGCAAGGAAGTGGATTCGAGCATCGGCTACCGCACCGACCGCGAAGTGATCAACGGCCTGGATTACCTGGTCAGCGCGCCGTTCAATGGCGGTGGCGGTTACATCAATGGCGTTGAACTCACCTTCCAGACACCGTTCTACTTTATCCCGCACATGGAAAACTTCGGCGTCTACTCGAACTATTCGCTGGTGGATTCCAACCTCAAGGAATTCTCGCCGGAAGACAACCCGCTGCCGTTGAGCGGGCTGGCACGCAAGACCGGCACATTCGACCTGTGGTACAGCACCGGCACCTTCGAAGCGCGCGTGGGCTACAAGTACCACAGCCCCTACACGGTGGTGTACGGCTGGAATGCTGCACGGTTGGCGCGCCTGCAGAGCGAAGGCACGGTGGATCTGAGCTTGAACTGGCAGTACAGCAAGCAGCTCGGCTTCCGCTTCCAGGCCAGCAATCTCACCAACGAGCCGCTGCGCGCCTACACCGACAACAAGCCCAACCGTCTGGCCAATCAGGACGATGGCGGCTACCAGGTGTTCGGTCGTCGTTACCAGCTGGAAGCCACTTACAAATTCTGAGCATTGCTCGATCGGCTGCCCATGCTTCTGCGCAGCCGATCTGGTCTTTGCATACCCGCATAACACCGCAGCCGCTGTGTGCAATTCAATCTGCAACCCACGATTGGATTTTGCGCAGCGGCCGCGCAGCAGCACGGCCGTGTGCGGCATGCTGTCACCCGCTCCACGTTAGTCTCTGTCGAGGAATTGCATGCGCTCACCACGCCGTCTCTGGACGCCCGCGCTACTGGCGTTGACCATTTCCACCTGCGCACACGCCGCCCCGGCCCCCGCTACGTTGTATCTCGGCGCGGACCTGTCCTACGTCAACGAGATGGAGGAATGCGGCGTGCAATACCGCGAGAACGGCGTGGTCACCGATCCGTTCGAACTCTTCCACGCACACGGCGCCAATCTGGTACGCGTGCGCTTGTGGAACGATGCGCGCTGGACCAAGTACAGCGATCTGTCCGATGTCAAAAAAACCATTGCACGTGCACGCGCGCACGGCATGCAGGTGCTGCTGGATCTGCACTACTCCGACGATTGGGCCGATGGCGAAAAACAACTGATTCCCAAGACCTGGGCCAGCATCACCGACACCGACGAGTTGGCACGCACGCTGTATGGCTTCACCTACGACACGCTGAGCGCACTCGACCGCGCCGGCTTGATGCCCGAGCTGGTGCAAGTTGGGAACGAAAGTAATTCCGACCTGATGGACAGCACGCCCTGGGACAAAAAGCGCCCCATCAACTGGCAGCGCAACGCCAAGCTATTCAACGCCGGCATCAAGGCGGTGCGCGATATCAGCGCACGTTCGGCGATCAAGCCGCGGGTGATGTTGCATATCGCCCAGCCGGAAAATGTGGAGCCGTGGTTTGCTGATGCCACCAAGGCCGGCGTCACCGATTTCGATCTGATCGGCATCAGCTACTACCGCAAATGGTCCACGCAATCGATGGCCGAGCTGGGCACGACCATCAAACGCCTGCGCGCCCGCTACGCTGCCGATGTGGTGGTGGTGGAAACCGCGTATCCGTGGACGCTGGACTCCGGCGATACCTCGCACAATCTGCTCGGCGAAGACTCGCTGATTCCCGGCTACCCGGCCACGCCGCAAGGCCAGGCGCGCTACATGGTGGACCTTACTCAACTGGTGATCGATACAGGCGGTGCCGGGGTCGTGTATTGGGAGCCGGCATGGACCAGCAGCAGTTGCAAGACGCGCTGGGGCACTGGCTCGTCGTGGGAAAACGCCAGCTTCTTCGACTTCAAGCACGGCAACGAGGTGTTGCCGGCAATCGACTTCATGCGCCACCCGTATACCGGTGTGCCTGCATCGAGCAAACCTGACGCAAGCAAGCGCGGCACGAGCACACCAGACAGTTCGGCAGAGACCGGCAAAAGGACGCAGCCATGAGCGGCATCAATCGGCGCGAATTGCTGCGCGGCATGCTCGCCAGTGGGGTGAGCGCCGCATTACCGGCAGGCGCAGCCGGCGCATTGGTCTCGGCGGGCGCAGCTGCCGCACCTTCTGCGGCGAAAAACAGCGCAACGACCACAGCATTAGGCGATGCAGCGCTGGCACCGCGTGAGCGACTGCTGTTCGATTTCGGGTGGCGCTTCCACCTGGGCCATGCCAGCGATGCAGCGCGCGATTTCGAATTCGGCACCTTCCAGCGTACCTTCGCCAAGGCAGGCAAGGACACCGCAACCGCCGCGCAACCGGGGTTCGACGACAGTGCCTGGCAGCAGGTGGACTTGCCGCACGACTGGGCTGTCAGCCTGCCGTTTCGGCAGGAGCCAATCTCGGCCTCCATGGCCGAGGAAGACCCGGCCGCTGCACACGGTTACAGGCCGTTGGGCACAAGTTTCCCGGAGAACAGCGTGGGCTGGTATCGGCGCACCTTGCAGATTCCGGCAAGCGATCTGGGCAAGCGCATCAGCCTGGTGTTCGATGGCGTGTTCCGCGAGTGCATTGTGTTCTGCAACGGCCACATCGTCGGCCGTAACGCGAGCGGCTATTGCGGCTTCGAAGTCGACCTCAGCGAAGTGCTCGACTACGGCAAGCCCAACATCATCGCCATCCGCGTGGATGCCACGCTGGGCGAAGGCTGGTTTTATGAAGGCGCCGGCATCTATCGGCATCTGTGGCTGCAGAAGACCAACCCGCTGCATCTCCCGCAAGATGGCGTATTCGTGCGCAGCAGCGTGCAGGATGGCAATGCCACTGCACAGCTTTCCACCGAAGTGCGCAACGACGGCACCGCGCCACGCCAGTGCATGGTGCAGGCGCGCATCACCGCACCGGATGGACGCACCGTGGCGCAGGCGGCCAGCGCAGCCGTCACAGTCGCGCCTGGCCAGGTGCAGATAGTCGAACAGGCCCTGCCGCTCGGGCAGGCCGCGCTGTGGTCGATCGACACCCCGCAGCTCTACAGCCTGACCACCAGCGTGCACAGCGACGGCGCGGCGGTCGATGCGCTGGTCACGCCGTTCGGCGTGCGCAGCATCGCCTTCGATGCGCAACGCGGTTTCTTGTTGAATGGCACACCGCTCAAGCTACACGGCACCAACAATCACCAGGATCATGCAGGGGTCGGCACCGCCATTCCAGATGCATTGCACGAATGGCGACTACGCCAGCTCAAGTCGATGGGCTGCAACGCCTACCGCAGCTCGCACAACCCGGCCACGCCGGAATTGCTCGCGCTGTGCGACCGCATCGGCATGTTCGTGATCGAAGAAACCCGCCGCATGTCCACCGACCTAGAAGCGATGGGCGAACTGGAAACCATGGTGCGGCGCGGCCGCAATCATCCCAGCGTCATCCTGTGGTCGCTCGGCAACGAAGAGCCGCAGCAGGTCACCGAACGCGGCGCGCGCATCGTTGCCCGCATGCAGCAACGCGTGCGCCAACTCGACCCCACCCGCCCCACCACCTTCGCGATGGACAAGGGCTTCGGCGATGGCGTGGGCCAAGTGGTGGATGTGGTCGGCTTCAACTACCGCACCAGCCAGATGGACGGCTTCCACGCGCAGTACCCCAACATCCCGATCTACGGCAGCGAAACCGGCAGCACCGTATCGGTGCGCGGCAACTATCAACGCGATGACAAACGCGGCTACACCCGCGCCTACGACCTGGACCACCCCTGGTGGGCCAGCACCGCCGAAGCCTGGTGGAGCTATGTCGCGCAGCGCCCGTATATCGCCGGCGGCTTCATCTGGACCGGCTTCGACTACCGCGGCGAACCCACGCCCTACAACCGCTGGCCGAATGTGGCCTCGCAATTCGGCGTGCTCGATAGCTGCGGCTTCCCGAAGGACAACTACTGGTACTACCGCGCGCAATGGACCAGCGAACCGGTGCTGCATCTGTTTCCGCACTGGAACTGGGACGGCCTGCTGCAGCCCGACGACCATGGCCGGATCGAAGTCTGGTGCCACAGCAATCTCGAAGCGGTGGAGCTGCTGGTCAACGGCGTCAGCCAGGGCCTGCAGCAGGTACCGGCCTACGGGCATGTCGAATGGCGCGTGGTCTATGCGCCCGGCGTGATCGAAGCGCGCGGCCATCGGGGCGGCAAGACGGTGCTCACCGAACGCCGTGAAACCGTCGGCAAGCCAGCGGCGATCCGCCTGAACTGCGATCGCAGCAATCTGCACGCGGACGCCGAAGATGTGGCCGTGGTGAAGGTGGAAATCGTCGACGCACAAGGCCGTCTGGTGCCAACCGCAGACAACCATGTGCAGTTCGCGCTGCGCGGCCCTGCCCGGCTGATTGGCGTCGGCAATGGCGACCCCAGCAGCCACGAAGATGACAAGGCACCGCAGCGCAAGGCATTCAACGGCCTGTGTGCGGCGCTATTGCAGACCACGCGCAACAGCGGCGATATCGTGCTGCAGGCGACCCCGCCCGGACTGACCTCGGCCACACTGCGCTTGCACGCAGGCGTCACGAAATTGCGTGCGGCGGTGGTTTGATAAGCAATGGTCGCTGCGCGATGCGATATGCACGACGACACTGCCGGGGCCGTTATTGGCCGTGGTAGCGCAGAGATGGCAAACGTCAGTCGAAGGCCATCCGTCGGCATGTTTGGCAAAACCCGTATCGCCCAGCAGGTCATTCCCACTGGACGATCGCGGGCAGCGCTTCAGCTGCAGCTAGGACATGGTCTACATGTCTTCATGCAGACCAACAACTCCCGCCGCTAGCGTGATGGGCAGCCTTACGTCTGGTTATTTCCCGCAGCGGGATCACGCGGAAAATAGCGGTTGAGCTTTTCTTCCCATGCACGGAATTGCTCCAACGTATGGGCATCCATCGGGCGCGGGTCGTCGGCCAACGCCTTCTTCTGCGCCACATAGGCGATGCGCTGGGATGACAGTTCATCCCACGCCTTTCTGAGCATCACCGGATCCGGATGCGAAACCATCATCGCCTCCAGCAGCGTGGCCTGTGCCACGCGCGCGGCCAGCAGATCGCTGAGCGCCTCGGTCACGGCTTGCATCCACTCGTGTTGTTTCTGTTCCATATCGAACCAAGTCGCCTGCGTAATGCGCCGCGCACCATAACGCCTCATCTGGAACGGCGGCGTGCAAGGGAGTTGAAGATTCGGGTTCACCACGTGATGCGAGCGTGGCGACCTCCCTCTTCATCGCCTCGCTAGTCGCACCTCAGCGCGCGCAACTACATCCACCCAACGATCCCCTCCCACGCGGCGCATGGCCGCGCGGGAGGGCAAGCTCTCATCGCAAGCGCGAGAACGCACCGATACCGGCGATTGCCAGCCGCTCGGCGGGCACCGCTGTTTCAGCAAACGACAGCCGCAGATAGCGGATCTGGCGGACGTCAGGGAAATTCACGCGCTGGGTCGAGAGCGCATAGGCGATGTTTGACAGCTCGCCGGCACCGGCCGGCTGCCAGTGCTGGCCATCTTCGCTGGTTTCGGCGCGATAGCCCTTCGGCGGTGCCGCACCGGTCATCACTGCGCGCGAAGGCGTCAGGCTGAAACCGGCGACCTGGCGCAGCGCACCGAGGTCGATGGTGGCTTGCACGGGATGGCCCGGCGTCGGCGCAGGCGTGACCCAGATGGTGCTGGCATCGTCGTCAAGCAACTTTTCTGCCCCTGGCGCGCTCGCCCCGACGATGCGCCAGCCGGCCGTGGACAGCACGTCCGGCGCATTCGCCGTGGGCCGCGCGACCGGCACCGGTGCAACCGCGCGGAACAGCGCGAACTCGCTGATCGCCGGGCAGGCCGGCGCCTCCAGCACCACCAGGCGCACCCGGCGTGCAGTGATCGGCCGATCCAACCGCACGATGCGCTGTGCGCCGATGCACTGCGCTTCGGCCAACCGCCGCCATTGACCGTCAACCTCGGCTTCGACCGCGAAGCGGGTGACGCGCACGCCCAGCGGCAGATATTCGCGCAACCGAATCAGGTCGAAGCTGTGCGCCGCCGACAGCTCCAGCGTCAGCGTTGGTGTGGTGACATCGTCCGGCGTGGCCCAGTAAGTGTCCGGCTGACGGTCGAGCACGCGCGCCGGCTCGAAGCCAGCACCGCGCGATGCGCTGGCAGTGGCCTTGGCGCCCTTGGCCAGATCGATGGCGAAGCTGGCGCGGATTGCGTCGCCGAAACTCTGCAACACCGCCACATCGTGGTCGGGAATGCGGCCGCGTCGGTCCGGCGGAAGATTGAGATTCATATTGGTGCCGCGCGCGACAGAGGTGTCGAAATAGCGCACCAGATTCTCCGGGCTACGCACCTTGCCGTCTTCATCGGCGTGATAGAACCAGCCCGGGCGGATCGACGTATTGGTTTCGGCCGGCCACCACAGCGCCCCGCCGCGCACGCCGGAATTACCATTTTCCTGGGTGTACGGGGCATTGGGCATGGTCGGCCAGGACGGATCGCCGGCGATTCCATCTTCATTGCCGCCCCAGCGAATATCGGCGCCGAGCGGATCGAACGTGCAGGCCATCGGCTGATGCTGGTGCACCAGCTCGATCATCCGCGGCCAGTTGTAGTACGCGGGCGCATCGATCTTGCGCGACTCGCGCGCGCCACCGTAGTAGCCGTCGCCGCCATTGGCGCCGTCGAACCAGAACTCGAACAGATCGCCGTAGCCTGTGCACAATTCGACTATCTGCTTGCGGAAATAGTCGATATACCCAGGGCGACCATACTCGGCATGGTTGCGATCCCAGGGCGAGAGGTAAAGGCCGAACGCCAGGCCAGCGCGGCGACACGCCGCTGCCATTTCGCCGACGATGTCGCCCTTGCCGTTCTTGTAGGGCGAATTGCGAATGCAATGCTCGGTCAAGCGCGTCGGCCACAGACAGAACCCATCATGGTGCTTGGCCGTGAAAATAAGCCCTTTCAGATTGCCGGCCTTTGTAGCAGACACGATCTGATCGGCTGAAAAATCGCTGGGATCGAATTTGCGCGGATCCTCGTCGCCGTAGCCCCATTCCTTGTCGGTGAAGGTGTTCATCGCAAAATGCACGAAGGCGTATTGCTCCCAGCGATGCCAGCGCAGCTGGCGCGCGCTGGCCACTGCCCCCCACGGTGCCGGCCCGTTGGCGCGCGGCGTCTGCGCGATGCGAGACGCCGATGCACTGAAGCTGGCAGCAGCGGCCGCCGCCACACCCGTGGCAAGAAAGGTACGACGATCGATCATTAGCGCCTTCCGACTTATCACAAGCTTCGATCTTAGCTTTTCCAACGGCAGAACGGCCCTACGTCGAAGCGATGGACGGTCGTTCAAGGGCAGAATGTCGAACATGTGGCGATCCTTGGCCGCATGCCTTGGAAGCGCACTGCGCGCTGTCGCCGATTCCCGCTTCCATGGACACTTGCAGTCGACGCCGGACGGCCCGATCGCACGTGACGCGGACGTGGCATTACACGTTCCGTCCACAGATCGGACATCCCTTGTCTCTCCGATTGACCGTCCCGCAATGTCGCGGAACGTGCGCGCAAGGCCGCTTGGCTGCTGGACATCGCCCTGACCCGGCGCGACAGTTCCGGCGGCGCGCCGATCCGGCGGCGCGCCGATCCGGCGACCGGTGCCGTTGCATGCATCCGAGGACTATCTGGCCCGGCTGGTGGCGCGGGCGAATCGGTGGCGATCTGCGAACAGATCGGCGACCCGGCACTGGCCAAGGGCTTGATCGAGCGCAAGGTGGTGCACATCGTCACGCCGGGCACGGTCACCGACGAGTCGCTACTGGACGAGCGCCGCGACACGTTATTGATGACGATTTCGCGCAGCAAACAAGGTTACGGCCTGGACTGGGCCGATCTGGCCGGCAGGCGCTCCCTGGTCGATGAGGTGGACAACGAGGACGCGCCGGAAGCGGAAGCGGCGCTGCAGACGTCGCCGTGATCGCGGCGGCAAGGCGATAACGCCACTTGTATTCCGGAACGCCAAACATTGCGTTCAACTACGGCTAGTCCGTCGCGGCCCCCATTCATCGAATCACGGGGTGTCACGCAAAGCCCGTGGCGAGCAACCAAAGTGGCTTTTAAAAATGCGATTGAAGCTACTGACATTCTTGAAGCCGTGGCTGTAAGCGATATCGCTGATTTTCTGCCGAACTTGAGACCCGCTCTCTATGTCCGACCGACAGCGCTCGAGCCGGCGCAAGCGCATCCAGCGCGCTACAGACGTTCCTTCGCGCTCGAACAACTTGTTGAGATAACGGACACTCACGTAATGCGCCTGCGCGATGACCTCTGGCGTTAACATTTCATCGTCGAGGTGATTTTCGATGAAGCCCTGTACCCGTCGGAGAGTGGAAGAAGCGTAGCGACTCTGGCTCGCTTGAGGCGCATCTGGATTGGGCAAGGCAAGGGCCAAGCCAAGGAGATCCAGCAGGTGATTGGCCATGCGGTTTGCCTCGGCCGGGCGGAGCTGATGCGCCTCGTCCAGCGCCGCGCGCAGCATGCTGCTTGCGACATGGCCAACGCCGCAGCCACCGTCGATGCGCTGGGCGAGAACCTCGGTGGCTACAGCCAGCCTGCCTTCGAGGCGATGCCTGGGCACGCCCATCCACAGAGCGTCGAATCCCCGCGACACCTCAATGGCGTACTCGCGACTACTATCGAAGATGGCCATATCTCCGGGCCTCAAAAACGCCTGGCTGGAGCCTTGACTTAGGGTCACACTGCCGCTGATCAGCAACGCAATGGCGAAGTCGTTCTTTGTCGATGCTTGAATCAATCGCTGGGAACGCACGGCGCGGTGAGCACCCCCGCGCGTGATGGCGGGGATGAACGTCATCTCCCCGAAGGGGTAGCGATACATGCGCCCGATCGGCGGATCTGCCTCGAGCTGCTCCACTTCGAGCTCGACGAAGATGGGGCCAAGCGAGGCCGCCCAAGCGGCAGAGTCGCCGCTCACCGGGATCATTTCGTCCGAACGCCTTGGTGCGCGCGACCTCACTAGAAGCTCCCAGCTGAACTCGCCGGGATCGTGAAGGGTTCGAAGCTTCCAGTCAATTTGCTTGCGGCTGCCAGTTCCTAAATTGCAAATACAAGGGGCCTTCAGTGCAAAGACATGACGTCGGCAAGCAGACATGCTTGCCCGCATCGAAGCAAACCGCCGCGCGGCCGGGTCAGATAGAGGAAGCCGTCTCTTCCTGGGGCACCTTTCGCCCGGAGCGTTTAGGGAGAGGAACAGAGAATGAAAAAAAGGACCACGGACTCGCAACTCGACGTTCGCCGCGTGCTCGGGCGAACGCGCCAGATAGCCTTTTGATCGGTCGGCAGGCCACACAGGCGCACAGACGTATAACCGCAGCCTTAGCGCTGCACCGCCAGCTTCATGAGGAAACTGATTATGTCATCGGCATATGCAACGGGGACTTACGAGCGGACTGATATTGCCTTCAGGACAGACGACGGCATCACGCTGCGCGGCTGGCACTTTCTTCCCGCATCGGTGAAAAGGGGCCGCAGCCGCTGATCACCATGCACCATGGCTTCAGTGCGGTGAAGGAAGGCTATCCGGAGCACTTCTTCGAAGAGTACTTTGCCGCGGCCGGCTTCGGCGTGTTGACTTACGACCCGCGGAGCCTGGGAGAGAGCGGCGGACGTATTCGGCAGGAAATCGATCCCTTCCTGCAAATCGCCGATTTCCGGGACGCCATTTCCTTTGCGCTGACGCTGCCGGGCGTCGACCCTGAATGCGTCGGTGTATGGAGCGCCAGCTATGGCGGCGGAACTGCCGTACAAGCGCTGGCGATGGACCATCGCGTGCATTGCCTGGTCAGCACCGTACCGTTCCTCAGCGGAGGCGCCATCTGGAACACGCTGCCCGCCGAAGTACGCCAGAACATGTTGCGAATGTTCGAAACCGACCGCAGGCAACGGGCCGCCGGCCAAGCGCCGCAAACGGTCGCCATTGTGGCCGAAGATCCTGCCCGTACCCCATGCATTCTTCCCACGAAGAACTCCTGGGAATGGTGCATGCGCGTTGCGGCAGCCGCACCGAACTGGAGGAATGAAGTCACTGTTCGCAGCCTGGAATCCCAGTTCTGCTTCGAGCCGATGGCATATATCAGCAGGATCACGCCTAGGTCGTTCCTTCTGATCGGCGCCGAGAACGATGACCTGATCCCCGTCGCCCTGACGCGGGAAGCCTTCGAACGCGCGCGCTGCCCGGACAAGGAACTCATCGTTTTTCCTTGCGGTCATTACTCGTGCTACGACGATTACTTCTTCCAAACCGCGAAGGCTTCACTGGGCTGGTTCGACAGGCATCTCCGTCCCGCAGTCTGAAGGACGAAGCGGGTGCGCCCCTTTGTTTCTAACACTTGAACCCTGCGGTCGAGGAACCAAGCGATGCGCGCATTGGACGGAAAAGTTGCGATCGTCACCGGAGCGACTACCGGGATTGGGCGCGGCATCGCGGTTGCGCTTGCGCGGGCCGGCGCCAAGATTGTTGTCGGCGACATCATTCGGCTGCCCAGGGAAGGAAGCTATGACGAGCGACCGGACCTGACGACAGCAGAGCTCATCGCCGAAATCGGCGGAAGCGCGACCTTCGCGGAGTGCGATGTCACCCAGTCTACGGCGCTATCGGGCGCTGTGGATGCCGCGGTGTCTTTGTTTGGCCGCCTCGACATCATGGTCAACAACGCTGGCATCTTTACCCGACTGGAGACCATCATCGAACAGTCCGAAGAGGACTATGAACTGACCATGGCGGTCAACGCCAAGAGTGTCTGGTTGGGCTGTAAATTCGCCTTGCGTCAGATGATGCGGCAGGAGCCGCTGCCCGGCCGTTCCCGCGGGCGCGTGATCAACATTGCTTCGGCGGCTGGCGTTTCCGGCCTGCCGCTGGAGCCAGCCTACTGTGCATCCAAGGGCGCCGTGCTTGCGCTAACGCGTCAACTGGCCGTCGACTTCGGACCGCACGGGATCGGGGTGAACGCGATCATGCCCGGCCCCATTAAAACCGTAATGACCCGCTCCGCGCTGGAGGATCCGGAGACCGCCGCGCGGTTCCGCTAGGCGACGCCGTTCTCGCGTCTGGGCACGGCCGGCGACATTGCTGCGGCAGCGGCGTTCCTGGCAGGGGACGAGGCGGAGTTCATCAATGGCGCCGCCATCGCGATCGACGGGGGCGCGACCGCGCGTTGAGGAGGGCAAGGCGCCGCTGCGTGCCTCGCTGAAAACCAAA
The DNA here is from genome assembly GCF_000277895.2 of Xanthomonas vasicola pv. musacearum NCPPB 4379. Classification (NCBI taxonomy): domain Bacteria; kingdom Pseudomonadati; phylum Pseudomonadota; class Gammaproteobacteria; order Lysobacterales; family Lysobacteraceae; genus Xanthomonas; species Xanthomonas vasicola. The sequence goes on from NZ_CP034655.1 coordinate 3,294,470, forward strand.
TTCGCAAAACGAAGGAAAGAACAATGAGCGGTTCGCTGGATGGAAAGGTGGCGATCGTAACTGGAGCCACGACGGGAATCGGCCGTGGCATCGCGGTGGCCTTCGCGCGCGCCGGCGCCCAGGTTGTCGTCGGCGACATCATCAGAATGCCTAGGCCAGAGAGCTTCGACGAACGCCCCGACCTGTCGACCGCCGACCTGATCGCGGAGATCGGCGGCAGTGCGATTTTCGTCGACTACGATGTGACAAGGCGCGAAGCAGCACAAGCCGCCATTGAAGCCGCCTTGGCGTTTTTCGGTCGCCTGGACATCATGGTCAACAACGCCGGGATCGGCATTGTAGGCAAGCGCTTCCACGAATTCTCCGACGCCGATTTCGACAGGACCATCGACGTCAATATCAAGGGCATGTGGTTCGGCATGCAGGAGGCGGCCAAGCATTTCATCTCCGCGGGCGGAGGATCGATCATCAACATGCTTTCGACCGCTGCGATCAGGCAGCCTCCCATGCAAGCGATCTACAACATGTCGAAGGCTGCCGCCGCGCAGATGACCCGGTCCGCTGCGCTCGAGTACGGCAGATACAACATTCGGGTGAACGGCATATGCCCGACAATGGTGAAGACCTCGCTCACGCGCGAGCTCACCGATAACGCGCCGCTGATGAATTACATTGTCGGCACCATTGCCCTCGGCCGTTTTGCCGAAGTTTCCGACGTCGCGCATGTCGCGACCTTCTTCGCCAGCGATGCGGCGGCCTTCCTTTCCGGAGTCCTGCTTCCCGTCGATGGCGCCGAAAACCCGCCGCTGTACATGCTGGGCGACGCGCCGTGAGGCGAACCGGACCGCGCCGATCTTCGGCGGGAGGGCGCTTGTAGGGCGATATCACCTTGCTTGGCGAGATGGCATTTGCAGCTAAAGGCGCAACATCTATAACGCCGCACCCGCGTGAAGACGAGCCTGCGACTGGCGCATGCAGCGCGCGACACCCATGGCCCGCGGTGATACGGCCACCGACACCTGGCCGCCGCCATCAGGAACAGGCGCAAGGCACCGACAATCTACGAACGGACCGACCGGCAGTACAACCGCGGTTTCCTGGCCGATGCCATCGAGCGCCTGCCGACCGGCGGCAGGCTGGGCCTGGCGGTGCTCGATTTCGACTTCAAGCGCCTCAATGACGCCCATGGCCATCGTGTCGGCAACCGCGCTCTGCCGATCGTCTCGGCGGTCCTGAAGCGCAACGCCCACGCCGCGGACATTGCCGCGCGCCGGGGCGGCGAGGAACTGCTGGTCGCGTTTCCCGGGATCTTCGCCCAGGCGTTTCTGGCCCTGCAACGGACTGGTCCAGCAGATCCGCGCACGCCCGGGCGACCTGGCCAACAGCGCCTTGCGTCTCACCGTCAGCTTTGGCGGGATTCACATCGAACGCTTCGAGCGCCACGCCTTCGAAAGGGCCTTCTCCGTTGCCGATGCGCTGCCTTAGGAGGCCAAGTGCAGCGGCAAGGAGCGCGCCATGCCAAGCTCCGTGCCCGATGCGCCACCCCTGCCGACGCCGAGCGTGCCGCCGGCGCTGCCGACCGACCGGCCACCTCCTCGATCCACTAAACTTGCCTCCCCCACGGGCGGCCCCGCCGCCCCATGCCCCTGTCGCAGCGGCGGGGCGCCCCATGCGCCCGCCGCCCCGCACGTCCGCACGAAGGCGCCATGACCTCCGAGAAAGTCCCCGAACACACCCCGTTGATGAAGCAATTCTTCGCAGCCAAATCGGATTACCCCGATCTGCTGCTGTTCTTTCGCATGGGCGATTTCTACGAGTTGTTCTACGACGATGCGCGCAAGGCGGCGCGGCTGCTCGACATCACCCTGACCCAGCGCGGCAGCTCCGGCGGTGCGCCGATTCCGATGGCCGGGGTGCCGGTGCATGCGTATGAAGGCTATCTGGCGCGGTTAGTCGCATTGGGCGAATCGGTGGCGATCTGCGAACAGATCGGCGACCCGGCGCTGGCCAAGGGCCTGGTCGAGCGCAAGGTGGTACGCATCGTCACGCCGGGCACGGTCACCGACGAGGCGCTACTGGACGAGCGCCGCGACACGTTATTGATGGCGATTTCGCGCAGCAAACAAGGTTACGGCCTGGCCTGGGCCGATCTGGCCGGCGGGCGCTTCTTGGTCAACGAAGTGGACAGCGTGGATGCGCTGGAAGCAGAAATCGCGCGTCTGGAACCGGCCGAGCTGCTGGTGCCCGACGAAGACAACTGGCCGGAATTCCTGCGTGGGCGCATTGGCGTGCGGCGTCGGCCGCCGTGGTTGTTCGATGCCGACAGCGGCCGACGTCAGCTGTTGGCGTTCTTCAAACTGCACGATCTGTCCGGCTTCGGCATCGACGACAAACCCTGCGCCACGGCCGCCGCCGGCGCATTGCTCGGGTATGTCGAAGAAACCCAGAAACAGCGCTTGCCGCATCTGACCTCGATCGCGATGGAAGTGGCGAGCGAGGCGATCTCGATGAACGCGGCCACGCGCCGGCATCTGGAGCTGGACACGCGCGTGGATGGCGACACCCGCAACACCTTGCTCGGTGTGCTGGACAGCACGGTCACGCCGATGGGCGGGCGTTTGCTGCGCCGTTGGCTGCACCGTCCATTGCGCCTGCGCGATGTGCTGGTGCAGCGTCATCATGCGGTCGGCACCTTGATCGATGCCGGTGCCGATGCAGACCTGCGCGAGGCCTTCCGTGCGCTCGGCGATCTGGAACGCATCCTCACCCGCGTGGCGTTGCGTTCGGCGCGACCGCGCGATTTTTCCACCTTGCGCGATGGCCTGGCGCTGTTGCCGAAGGTCCGCACGATCCTTGCACCGTTGGATTCGCCGCGCCTGCAGAAACTGCATGCCGAACTCGGCGAGCACGATGCCACCGCACATTTGTTGATCAGCGCGGTGGCCGAGATGCCGCCGCTCAAGCTCAGCGACGGCGGCGTCATCGCCACCGGTTATGACGCCGATCTGGATGAGCTGCGCCGCCTGTCCACCAATGCCGATCAATTCCTGATCGACCTGGAACAACGCGAGCGCGCCAGCAGCGGCATTGCCACGCTCAAGGTTGGCTACAACCGCGTGCACGGCTACTACATCGAGATCAGCAAGGGCCAAGCCGAAAAAGCCCCGTTGCACTACAGCCGCCGGCAGACGTTGACTAATGCCGAGCGCTACATCACCGAAGAACTCAAGAGCTTTGAAGACAAGGTGCTGTCCGCACGCGAACGTTCGCTATCTCGTGAAAAACTGCTGTACGAAGGTCTGCTCGACGCGCTCGGCACCGAACTGGAAGGCCTCAAGCGCTGCGCGGGTGCACTCAGCGAACTGGATGTATTGGCCGGCTTTGCCGAGCGCGCGCAGGCGCTGGACTGGTCGCAGCCAGAGCTAGATAGCGCGCCCTGCCTGCGCATCGAACGCGGCCGTCACCCGGTGGTGGAAGCGGTGCGCGACCAACCGTTCGAGCCCAACGATCTGGACCTGCACAGCGACCGCCGCATGCTGGTGATCACCGGCCCGAACATGGGCGGTAAATCGACCTACATGCGCCAGAACGCGTTGATCGTGTTGCTGGCGCATATCGGCAGTTACGTGCCTGCCAGCCGTGCAGTAATCGGGCCGATCGACCGCATCCTCACCCGCATCGGCGCCGGCGACGACCTGGCGCGCGGGCAATCCACCTTCATGGTGGAAATGGCCGAAACCAGCTACATCCTGCATCACGCCACGCCGCAATCGCTGGTGCTGATGGACGAGATCGGCCGCGGCACATCCACTTACGATGGCCTGGCACTGGCCGATGCCGTCGCGCGTCATCTGGCGCATACCAATCGCTGCTACACCCTGTTTGCCACGCATTATTTCGAGCTCACCGCACTGGCGGACGAATCGCATGCCGGTGGCGCCAGCGGTATCGCCAACGTGCATCTGGATGCGGTCGAACACGGCGAGCGCCTGGTGTTCATGCACGCCGTGAAAGATGGCCCGGCCAATCGCAGTTTCGGTCTACAAGTGGCCGCGCTGGCTGGCCTGCCCAAGGCCGCAGTGACGCAGGCGCGCCGGCGGCTGGTGGAGCTGGAACAACGTGGCGGCGAAAGCCACAGCGCGCAGATGGCGCCCACCGCGCTGGATGCGCCGCAACAGTTCGGGCTATTCACCGCGCCCTCCTCCGCTGCGCAGGAGGCGTTGCAGGCGTTGGACCCGGATGAGCTCACACCGAAGCAGGCGTTGGAGGCGCTGTATCGGTTGAAGGCGTTGCTGTGAGGGCTGGGATTGGGGATTGGGGATTGGGGATTGGGGAATCGGGAATCGTAAGAGAGTAGCTGCATGACTGAGGCTTGCAGCGCTTGCGGACGCAGTGCGCTACAGGAACTGGTGGTCGTCCGGAGTACGGTGCGCACCGACTGATGCGCCGCAATGCCGCGTGGATTGCTCTGTCGGCGCCTGGGGTGCACCCTGCCGCAACGTTCGTCCAACAGGAAAACCCACGATGACCACATCCGCTTCGTTGACCGATCAACTTGCCGCGCAACTGCAGGGTCCGCAGCTGCAGCAACTCGCCGGCCGCTTGGGCATTGCGCCAGAGCAGGCGCAGTCGGCGGTGCAGACCGCGCTGCCGCTGCTGATGGGCGCGCTGGGCCGCAATAGCCAGCAGGCCGGCGGCACCGATGCGTTGCTCGGCGCGCTGCAACGCGACCATGCCGCCAGCCCGGACATCGGCAGCCTGCTTGGTTCGCTGCTCGGTGGCTCGGCCAGTGGTGCACAGGACAACGGTGCCGGCATCGTCGGCCATCTGTTCGGCGACAAGGCGCCGCAGGCCGCTGCAGGTCTGGGCCAGGCCACCGGGCTGGAAACCAGCAAGGCCAGCCAGTTGTTGCAGCTACTCGCTCCGATCGTGATGGCGTATCTGGCCAAGCGCTTTCTGGGCGGCGATGCCGCAGCCATTCGCCAACTCGGCCCTGCGCTGGCGCAAGAACATCAGCAGGTGCGCAGCAACCCCGGTGCCGACGGCCTGCTGACCAGCCTGCTGGACCAGGACGGCGACGGGCAACTGGGTCTAGGCGATGTCATGAAGCTGGGCGGCAGCCTGTTCGGCAAACGCTGAGTCGTTGGCCTGATCCACGGCCCTCCATTGCAGGTGCCCAATGACCGCCTGCAACGCCGATACAACGAGCGCGCGGCACGCTGGTCAGGCCAGGCACCGCCGTGCTATCCATAGCGGCACACTATCGATATGGTTGAATAATTCGAATTCACCAAATGATCGATGCTCTTTATCGTGTGCCAACGCCACTGTGATGAGTCCGCCTGATGCGTGTGTTTGCGATCCCTGCCAACTCGCCGTCCCCTATTCCGAGCCATCCAGCCAGGCGCTAGCATCGGCGAACGCAGCAGCCACGTCAGATCGGCATCGCGCGCACCTGCCCCATTCCCGATGACCCAGCTTTAAGCACTGCTCGCCACTTCGATTCCACCAGCACGTGCCTGCAACATTCAGCACGCAGCTCCCCAAGTGCTCACGCACACAGGTAAACGCCATGACCACCGAAGCAAAGTGCCCGTTCAACCACGCCGTCGTCGGTACCGGAACCACCAATCGCGATTGGTGGCCCAAGCAGTTGCGCGTGGACCTGCTCAACCAGCATTCGAGCAAGTCCAATCCGCTGGACCAGTCGTTCAAGTATGCCGAAGCGTTCAAGCGGCTCGATCTGCAGGCGCTCAAGCGGGATCTGCATGCGTTGATGACCGACTCGCAGGACTGGTGGCCGGCCGACTTTGGCCATTACGGCCCGTTGTTCGTGCGCATGGCCTGGCATAGCGCCGGTACCTACCGCATCGGCGATGGACGTGGCGGCGGCGGACGTGGGCAGCAGCGCTTCGCGCCGCTCAACAGCTGGCCGGACAATGTCAGCCTGGACAAGGCGCGCCGCCTGCTGTGGCCGATCAAGCAGAAGTACGGCCAGGCCATTTCCTGGGCCGACCTGATGATTCTCACCGGCAACGTCGCGCTGGAGTCGATGGGCTTCAAGACCTTCGGGTTTGCCGGCGGCCGCGAAGACACCTGGGAGCCGGATCAGGATCTGTACTGGGGCCGCGAAACCAAGTGGCTGGGCGGCGACGAGCGCTATTCGCGCGGTTCGCCAGGCGTGGACGAAGCGCACGGCGTGCTGGTGAAGGACGACGACAGCCAGGTGCCGCACACCCGCGACCTGGAGAACCCGCTGGCCGCCGTGCAGATGGGCCTGATCTACGTCAATCCGGAAGGTCCGGACGGTAACCCCGACCCGATCGCCTCCGCGCGCGACATCCGCGACACCTTCGCGCGCATGGCCATGAACGACGAAGAGACCGTGGCGCTGATCGCCGGTGGCCACACCTTCGGCAAGACCCACGGTGCCGGCCCGGCCGACAACGTCGGCGCCGAGCCGGAAGCCGGCGAGCTGGAAAGCCAGGGCTTCGGTTGGCATAACCGCTACGGCAGCGGCAAGGGTGCCGACACGATCACCAGCGGCCTGGAAGTCACCTGGACCACCACGCCGGCGCAGTGGAGCAACGACTACTTCGACCATCTGTTCGGCTTCGAGTGGGAGCTGAGCAAGAGCCCGGCCGGCGCGCACCAGTGGGTGGCCAAGAATGCCGACGCCATCATTCCCGATGCGTACGATGCCTCCAAGAAGCATCGCCCGACGATGCTGACCACCGATCTGGCGCTGCGCTTCGACCCGGCATATGAAGCCATTTCGCGTCGTTTCCATCAGCACCCGGAGCAGTTTGCCGACGCGTTCGCACGCGCCTGGTTCAAGCTCACCCACCGCGACATGGGCCCGCGTTCGCGCTACCTGGGCGCGGACGTGCCTGCGGAAGAGTTGGTGTGGCAAGACCCGTTGCCGGCGCTCGATCACGCATTGGTCGATGCGCAGGACGCAGCTGCGCTCAAGCAGACCATCGTGGCCTCGGGCCTGAGCGTGGCGCAGTTGGTGTCCACTGCGTGGGCGTCGGCCTCCACGTTCCGCGGCTCGGACAAGCGCGGCGGCGCCAACGGTGCACGCATCCGCCTGGCCCCGCAGAAAGATTGGCAGGCCAATCAGCCCGAACAATTGGCCAAGGTGCTCGCCACGCTGGAACGCATCCAGGCCGACTTCAACGCCGCGCAATCGGGCGGCAAGAAAATCTCGCTGGCCGATCTCATCGTGCTGGCTGGTAATGCGGCCGTTGAACACGCAGCGCAGGCCGCCGGCCACAGCGTCACCGTGCCGTTTGCACCCGGCCGCACCGATGCGTCGCAGGAACAGACCGATGTGGAATCCTTCGCCGTGCTCGAACCGGTGGCCGATGGCTTCCGCAACTTCGCCAAGCGCCGCTACGCCGTGCCGGCCGAAGCGCTGTTGATCGACAAGGCGCAGCTGCTCACCCTCACCGCACCGGAGTTGACCGTATTGGTCGGCGGCTTGCGCGTGCTGGGCGCCAATGTCGGCGACTCCAAGAACGGCGTGTTCACCAGCCGCCCCGGTGTGTTGAGCAACGACTTCTTCGCCAACCTGCTGGACATGCGCACCGAATGGAAGGCCACCTCGGAGGCGAAGGATCTGTACGAAGGTCGCGATCGCAGCACCGGCGAACATCGGTGGACCGGCACGCGTGTGGATCTGGTGTTCGGCTCCAACTCCATCCTGCGTGCGGTGGCCGAGGTTTACGCCAGCGCTGACGCACAGGAGAAGTTCGTGCACGACTTCGTCGCCGCCTGGACCAAGGTGATGCAGCTGGACCGTTTCGATCTGGCGTAAGCATCTTCACTCACATGCATCTGCACGACGCGTGTGAGTAAGCACCACAACACAAACGCCCTGGGTGACCAGGGCGTTTGTGTTTGCAAGGTTTGCCAACCGCGCTACGCGCTACAACGCGTCGATATCGCCCAGTGCAGTGATCAGCCGGCGCGCGCGTTTGTCCGGTTTGCCCTCGGGCGCACGATAGCCCGTGCGCTCGGCTGCGCGCTGCAGGCGCCATTGCGCGCGGGCCTCGCGTGAGCCATCGCTTTCAACGTAAAGCGCCTGTGCCGCGGGTGCCGGGCCGCGTACATCGCTGAGCGCGGCAACGGTGATCTCGAAGATTTCGCCGCCGCTGTCAATACGCAACTGTTCACCGCTGCGCAGCGTGCGCGATGGCTTGGGGCGCTGACCGGCGACATCTACCTTGCCGGTTTCCACTGCGTTCTTGGCCAGGCTGCGCGTCTTGAAAAAGCGCGCTGCCCACAGCCAGACGTCCAGCCTGACCGTTGTCGCCTGTTCCAGTTCCAGATTCATGCGTCTCGCGGTCTCGTGTGGTGGGCTGGCTCGCACAGCACATCGTGGGATGCGCGCAAGCACTGCGATCTTCCGGAACGCCGGCGTGACTGCCGGCGTGGTCGGCAGCGATGATTTGTGCCAAAACCGATATTTGGGCACTCGCTGCAGAACTCAAGCGGCCAGAACCAGAAGCGTCACCGGGAAGGCGCAGCAACACTGCGATTCCCACTCCAGCCACACCATCCAGACCAAGCGATCCTTGGGCCGGCCCTGTCGCATCGCAGCCGCATGCAGCTTACATCCGAGCTCACCCGCGCAATGCTAGTGTGCGCAGCTTCTGCGCGACGATACGACTGCAATGCCCAAATCCGCTGTCATGACTGAAGGCCCGATCGGCAAGAACCTGCTGTTGTTCGCCCTGCCGATCATGGCCGGCAACATCGCCCAGTCGCTCAACGGCTCGGTCAACGCGATCTGGATCGGCCGCTATCTGGGCGAAGAAGCGATGACCGCGGCGGCCAATGCCAACAGCATCATGTTCTTCCTGATCGGCTCGGTGTTCGGCATCGGCATGGCCTCGACCATCCTGATCGGCCAAGCCATGGGTGCACGTGATATCGCCCAGGCACGCAAGGTGATGGGCACTAGCGCAAGCTTCTTCGGCGGGCTATCGGCCGTGATCGCTGTGCTCGGTTGGTATCTGGCGCCGCACCTGCTTAGCGCGATGGGCACGCCAGCCGCCTCGCAAACGCTGGCAGAAGACTATCTGCGGGTGATCTTCCTGGCGATGCCGACGCTGTATCTTTTCGCCTTCCTGTCGGCTGCATTGCGTGGCACCGGCGACGCACGCACACCGTTCCGTTTCTTGTTGCTGTCGGTGCTGCTGGATATCGTCTTCAACCCGTTGCTGCTGTTTGGCATCGGCCCGTTTCCGGCATTGGGCATTGCCGGTGCGGCCTGGGCCACACTGATCGCGCAGGTCGTCGCACTCGCCGGGCTGCTCATTTATCTGCGCAAAGAACGCCATGTCTTGTGGTTGGGCCGGCGCGACCTGCGCCTGTTTCTCATCGACACCACCATCTTGCGCGCGCTGATCGTCAAAGGCGTGCCGATGGGCTTGCAGATGGTGATGATCTCGCTGTCGATGATCGCCATGCTGTCGCTGGTCAACAGCTTCGGCACCGAAACCGCTGCGGCGTTCGGCGCCGGGCTGCAGCTGTGGAACTACGTGCAAATGCCGGCAATGGCAGTGGGCGCCGCCTGCTCGACCATGGCTGCCCAGAACGTCGGCGCCGGTCTGTGGCCGCGCGTGGATGCCGTCGCGCGCACCGGTATCGCCGCCAACTTTTTGATGACCGGCCTGCTGATCGTGCTGCTGATCGTGTTCGATCGCTGGACCCTGGCCCTGTTTCTGCCTGAAGGCAGCGCCACGCTGGAGGTCGCGCGCCACCTCAACCACATCGCAATCTGGTCCTTCCTGCTGTTCGGTGTCAGCTTCGTGCTCTCGGGTGTGGTGCGCGCCACGGGTGCGGTGATTCCGCCATTGTTGATCCTGGCGTTTTCGCTGTGGGGCGTGCGGGTGCCGCTGGCCAACGTGCTGCTGCCGCATCTGGGAGCCGATGCGGTGTGGTGGAGCTTTCCGATCAACTCCACCTGCTCGATGCTGCTGTCGCTGGCCTATTACCGCTGGGGCGGCTGGCGCAAGGCGCGCATGTTGACCACGCCCACGCATCCGTCCGAACTGGCAGCGGCAGCCGAAGTCCCCGCGCATCCGGCATCACCGGTCGCCGACCCCGCGCCGCTCACCGCCGCACAAGGCATGCAGCGATCACCGCAAGCGCCGCAGCGATAGTCGGCGGTTGTGGCCGGCGTGCGAATGGGGCCGATGGACCTGCAGTTATCTGGGAAGTGCGCTCCCACGCTAAAGCGTGACTAGCCATCCAGCGTCAGCAGCTTAAGACGCACGGCCTTCCAAGCTCGGGTGCGGTGCGGATTTGATCGATGCAAGGAGATCATATTCATCGACGCGATGGATGCAGCTGCAATCTGCCGCCTGACATTGATCCAACCAGGCCAGCAACAACTACATAGCAAGCGAACGTCGATTTGGCGCGCATGCGCTGCTTGAAATCGTCATGGGACCAAGCGCCCCGATCACCACACCGACCAGTCGCTCGCGAACGTGCGGTCGCTTCACCGATTCCGTAAGCGGCAGTCGCTACTCACACGACGCCACTTCAGAACCGCTGGGACATTGACATTGCATTCCCACAAACGCAAACAGCCGCCCGAAGGCGGCTGTTTGGCAGTGGCGGGACAAGCCCGCCAGTGTGACTTACTCAGCCTTGGCAGCAGCCTGGCGAGCAGCTTTGGCCTGTGCAGCAGCGGCCAGATCTTCCTTGATGCGGGCAGCCTTGCCTTCCAGACCACGCAGGTAGTACAGCTTACCGGCGCGCACCTTACCGCGGCGCTTCACTTCGACCGAGTCGATGATGGCGCTGTGGGTCTGGAACACGCGCTCGACGCCGAAGCCGTGCGAGATCTTGCGCACGGTGAAAGCGGAGTTCAGGCCGGCATTCTTGGTACCGATCACGACGCCCTCATAGGCCTGCACGCGCTCGCGGTTGCCTTCCTTCACCTTGACGTTCACCACAACGGTGTCGCCCTGGTTGAATTCCGGCAGCTTGCGCTGGATCTGGGCGGCTTCGAAGTCAGCCAGGATGGTCTTGTTGAGTTTGCTCATGATGGGCACCGCGTGTCTGGTGATATTGGACCGGCAGTCGCCGCACGGCGATTGCTCGAGGTTCGTAGGAGGGCCAGACGCAAGGCTGGCCAGCAAGCCGCCTATTGTACCCCAATCAATCGTGCAAGAGCTAGGGGGTAGCCCTTATTTCTCATCGCCCGGGGAGAGTTCGCGGCGAAACTCGTCCAGCAGACGGCGATCGTTCTTGTCCAGCCCCGCCTCGTCGAGCAGGTCCGGGCGACGCAACCAGGTCCGGCCCAGCGACTGCTGCCGGCGCCAGCGCGCAATTGCCGCATGGTTGCCCGAGCGCAGCACATCGGGCACATCGCCCCATGCGTGGGTGGCCGGATGGCTGTAATGCGGGCAGTCGAGCAGGCCTTGCGGGCCTTCAAAACTGTCCTGGGCCGCCGATTCTGCGTCGTTCAACACGCCGTCCTGCAACCGCGTCACCACATCCACAACAACCGCTGCGCCCAACTCGCCACCGGACAACACGTAGTCGCCGATGGAGATTTCCATATCCACCGACTGCGCCAGGAAGCGCTCGTCCACGCCTTCATAGCGGCCGCACAACAAGACCATGCGCGGCAACTGCGCCAGCTCGCGCGCGAACGCCTGCGTCAGCGGACGCCCCTGCGGGCTGAGGTAAATCACCGGCGCCGGCCGCGCGTCTGCGGCTTGCACCGCATCCAGGCAGGCCCGCAATGGCTCGATCAGCATCACCATGCCGGGCCCGCCACCGAAGGGACGGTCGTCCACGCGGCGGTAGTTGCCCTGCGCATGCTCGCGCGGATTCCAGCCCTGCAATTCCAGCAAGCCGCGCTCCTGCGCCCGCCCGACCACGCCGAACGCCGCGCATTGCGCGATGAACTCGGGGAACAAGCTGATGACGTCGATGCGCACTGGAGAATCGGGAATCGGGATTGGGGAATGGGTAGAGCAAGAGCAGAGCCGAGGCGCCGCTTTGATCAGAAATCCGGATCCCAGTCGACCACGATCAGATTGGCCTCGAAGTCCACGGATTTGACGAAATCCGGAAACACAAACGGAATCATCCGCTCGCGATCGCCACGCACGACCACCACGTCGTTGGAGCCGGTGGAGAACAAGTGCGACACCGTGCCGAGCTTGACGCCCTCGACGGTTTCCACCTGCAACTCTTCCAGATCCACCCAGTAATACTCATCGGGCTTGGGTGGCGGCAGCGCACTGCGCGCGACGTATATTTCAGTACCGTGCATGGCTTCAACGGTGTCGCGGTCGGTGACGTCCGGGAACACCGCAATCAGATTCTTGCCCTGATCGCGCCCACGCACGCCGCTGATGACCGATTCCTGCCCCGATGGCGCGCGCACGATCCACGGCTGATACCGGAAGATCGCGTTACGTGGCTCGGTCCAGGATTCGAGCTTCAGCTCGCCCTTTACACCAAAAGCGCCGACAACCCTGCCTAACAGGATGCGGCGCTCGGTCTGCTTCATCTGTGTCGACTCTGGGCCAGGTGGTGACACCCGGCCCTTAAGATCAGGCCGCGACGGCCTGGGTCTTGGCTTCGCGATACAGGTTACGCACCTTATCGGTCAGCTGCGCACCGTTGCCGACCCAATGGTCGACACGGGCGATATCGAGCACAATGCGCGGTTCTGCGCCCTGCGCAACCGGGTTGTAGTAGCCCAGACGCTCGATGTTGCGGCCGTCGCGCGCGCTGCGCACGTCGGTCACGATGATGTGGTAGAACGGACGCTTCTTGGCGCCGCCGCGGGTCAGTCGAATCTTGACCATGGTGTCGTTTTCCTAAGTTGCCCAGTCGCCAGAGTGGCGCGGTAAGCCGGTGATTATAGCGGGCTCCGGTGGCGAAGCCAAGTCACCCAGGAATCGCTCAGATCCGTTGCCAGGCCTGGGTTTCCAGCGCCTGGTTCAGGATCGCAAGCTGCGCGGAATCTGCCGACCAGTGCACAGACCCAACCGCCGCCAGCGCCTGCTGCCCGCGGGCATTACAGCTGAAGCCGCCATCGACCCTGTCCAGCTCGCTTAGTGCGACCGGACGCACTTCCTGCTCAACCCCGAGCATCTGCAACCCGGCCTGCAGTAAACGCTGCCGGGTACCAGGCAAGGCCGGCCCCTGCGGCCATACCACCCTGCCATGCTGCCACAGGCCAAGATTCCAGAACGCACCTTCCACCAGATGCTCCTGGGAATCGATCAATAGCGCATCGTCGAAACCGGCCAGCATTGCGTGGCGGCGCAGCTGCAGTAGTGGAAAGGTGCCGACATGTTTGAACAGCGGCAGCTCACGCACGTAATGGACGGGCTGCACGCGCGTTGCAGTGGCTGGCATCTGTGCGGCCGGCGCGAGCGAGACCAGCACATCCAGTGCGACGGCGCGCGATGGATCGCGCAGGTCGAAATCCTGCGAAAAAACAGTAATGCGCGCGCTCGCATCGGTGCTGCCGGCAACCGACAACGCAGCGCGCAACTGCGTGCGAATGACTTCTGCATCGATTGATGTGCCGAACAACGCTGCGCTGTCGTGCCGCAAACGGCGCAGATGCAGGTCCAGCCCCAGCACAGCGCTGTCGCGCACCTGCAGCGTGGTGAAGTGGCCGTAGTTGTTCAACGCGGCAGCACTGAGCTGCTGCACGGTAGCGGCCGCGCCGTTGCAAAAGATCAGCGGCACAGCAGCGCCTGCGCCTGTTCCCACCATTGTGTCACCACCTGCGCGGCCGTTTGTGCAGGCGCCATCCAGGCGGACTGGCCGGCCCAGGCTTGCATCGCCTCCAGACGGTTCGCGCGCGCCGCAACCTGCCGCATTGGCGCGGTGAGCCCGCGCTGCACCGGATAAGGCGCGGGTGGCGGTGCGTCTGCAGCGCCAGCGGCCTGCACATACGCTGTGGTCAGGGCGCGGCCCAGCCGGCCAGAGAATGCGCGGGTTGGTTGGGTGTGCTCCGGCTCGGCCTGGGCCAGCGCGTCGGCCCAGGCGCTCGGCAGTGCCGCTTCGGGCGTGCGCAACAAGCCGGTGCCGATCTGTACAGCGCTGGCGCCCAGCGTCAGCGCCGCGGCAATGCCGCGTGCATCGGCAATGCCACCGGCAGCGATGACCGGGATATCTAGACGATCGACCAGACGCGGCAGCAATGCGAACAGCCCGGTCATCTGCTGCGCTGCGCGGCCGGCATCGAATGCACCGCGATGGCCACCAGCTTCGGCACCTTGCGCAACCACAGCATCGGCACCTGCTGCCTGCGCGGCGAGCGCTTCGTCAAGCGTGGTGGCGCAGGCGAACCAGGCGATGCCGGCACTCTTGAGGCGTGCCACCTGATCGGGCCGAAATACGCCCATGATCGAGGACGCAACCGCTGGACGCGCAGCCAGCAAGGCCTCGAATTGCGCATCGAAATCGGCAGGCAGTGTATCGCCTGCCGCCTCCGGCACCGGTGGTCCCCACTGCGCAAGAAACGCACGCAGGCGCGCTTCGGTAGCCGCATCGCGCGCAGGCGCCGGGTCGGGAATCCACAGATTGACTTGCGCAGGCCCTGCGCTGGCCTCACGGAACGCGGTCATCCACGCCACGATGTCCTGCGGCTGCAACAACACCGCACCCATCGCGCCCATGCCACCAGCGTTCGCGACCGCCGCCGACAATGGCACCGGGCAGGCGCCGGCCATGGGGCTGAGCAGGATCGGAAGGCGTAGGCCGAAGCGCTGCTGAAAGGCATCGACGTTGGAGAATCTGGTCATCAACCACTGCGCACACCATGGGATGGCGCATGGTAACCGCGATGGAGAGACACTGATGCCGGCACAGGCAAAATGCTCAATCGCAAGTGCACTGCATGCCGGACCTGTTGCGTTAATGCCTCGGCACCGGCATGAGTTGCTGGTACCAATCTTCGACCCAGACATTCTCCAACGCAAAGTCACGCAAGCGGTGCGGACGCTGTAGATAAGCGCCCCACAAGCGCAAATCGACGAACGACGAAACCGGTTGCGTGCGCCACGCCGGCGGCCCGAACAGCCGCAATTCCAGGCAGTCATCGCCATCGGCGGGACAGGTGAGCTGCGTGCAATCGGCCGCCTTTGCGCTCGCCCGCATATGCTCCAACTCCGGCCCACGCACCAACTTGAATAAACGCACCTCGCCTTGCGTGCGACCAGTGCATTGATCGGGCAGCGGCAAGGGGCGATCAAAGTGCGTGGCGGCCCAGGCAAGTTCCAGTGTCAGCAAATCGCCTTGAGTCACGCGCAGGAAGTAGCGGTGCAGATGGGTGTTTTCTGCGGGCCAAGACGTTGCAAGGGTCCGCGCATGCAGATACATCCCATACATCGTCGGTGCTGGCGAATAACAGCGCCGCACCAGCCGGCGTGCCGTGCACAGGTACGTTCTCGAGACGCGCATGCGACGACAGCTGCGCTTCGTTTTAGATATGCACCACCGCCGCGCCATCGTCGCGACGTGCGTAACGCAGGGTCGACTCGAATGCCGGCTTCAGCGACAACGCCAGCCGGTCCGGCTCGGGTACGCGCAACCATAACCCGATCACTCCCGGGCAGTGCCCGTAGGCCTGGCCAATGCCGATCGAATACACCCCGGTCTGCGTCAGCGGCACGTCCATCTCGCCATTAGCAGGCACGTCCAGCCACTGCGAATGCGTAGCGCCGGAGGCCATAGGTCACAGCGCCACGCTGGTGCAGGCGGACTGGCGTTCGCATCCGGATGAAACGCGAGTACAAGCCGGTCGCCGGCACGCAGAAACAACTCGACCGTGGTGCAGATGCCCTGCCGCGGATAGCGCTCTTCTTCGTAAGGCGTAACGTCCACAATGTGGCGGCGCCACTGCCGCACTAAGGCGTCGTGCACGGTTTTTTCGATGCCACGTTTCGCGGCTGCATCGAGCCGTGGCAGGCGGACGATCACCTGCGCAGCAAGGTTGCCGTCGCCCGTATCTCCAGAGGCTGAGTGTGTCGCTTGTACTTCTGCAGGGTGCGACGCAAATACGCGGTCGATGCCAGCAGCAACCAGTGCGATACACAGCCAGAACACGATACTTGCGGGGACCACTGCCCAGCCGGATGTGGCCTGCCACGCCACCACAAGGGCCAGCGCAAGATGCACGCAGTGCGCGCCTGCGAATGTCTTCACAGCGCGCGGCCTGCGCAGGTTGCTCAGCGGAACGGCATGCCGCCGCGGCCGCCCATGGCGCCCATCATGCCCTTCATGTTGCGCATCAGGCCCTTCATGCCGCCGCCGGCCAGCTTGCCCATCATCTTTTCCATCTGCTGATACTGCTTCATCAGCTTGTTGACGTCGGCCGGCTGCATACCCGAGCCGCGGGCGATGCGGGCGCGACGCGAACCGTTAAGAAGGGCCGGGTTGCGGCGCTCTTTCTTGGTCATCGAATTGATGATGGCGATCATGCGCGGCACTTCCTTGCCGGTGACCTGCTGCTTGACGTTATCCGGGATCTGGCCCATGCCCGGCAGCTTGTCCATCAGCCCATGGATGCCGCCCATGTTCTGCATCTGCTCGAGCTGCTCCTTCATGTCGTTGAGGTCGAACTTCTTGCCCTTGGCGACCTTGGCGGCGAGCTTGGCGGCCTTTTCCTGATCGACGCTGTGCTCGACCTGCTCCACCAGCGACAGCACGTCGCCCATGTCCAGGATGCGGCTGGCAACGCGGTCGGGATGGAACACGTCCAGGCCGTCGGTCTTTTCGCCGGTACCGACGAACTTGATCGGCTTGCCGGTGATGTAGCGCACGCTCAGTGCTGCACCGCCGCGCGCGTCGCCGTCGGTCTTGGTCAGCACCACGCCGGTCAGCGGCAGCGCCTCACCGAAGGCCTTGGCGGTGTTGGCCGCGTCCTGTCCGGTCATCGCATCGACCACGAACAGGGTTTCGGTGGGGTTGACCGCGGCGTGCAGCGCCTTGATCTCGTCCATCATCGCCGCATCGATCGCCAGGCGGCCGGCGGTATCGACCAGCAGCACGTCGACGAACGACTTGCGCGCATCGCTGATGGCGGCGCGCACGATGTCGACCGGCTTCTGCGAGGCGTCGGAGGCCAAGAACAGCACCCCAACCTGTTCGGCCAGGGTCTTGAGTTGCTCGATCGCGGCCGGGCGGTAGACGTCGGCCGAGACCACCATGACCTTTTTCTTGCGCTTTTCCTTCAGGTGCTTGGCGAGCTTGCCGACCGTGGTGGTCTTGCCCGCACCCTGCAGGCCAGCCATCAAGATGATCGCCGGTGCCGGCACATTGAGGTTGAGGTCGGCAGCGGCGGCGCCCATGACGGCGGTGAGCTCGTCGCGCACGATCTTGATCAGCGCCTGGCCCGGGGTCAGCGACTTGAGCACTTCCTGACCGACCGCGCGCACCTTGATGCGCTCGATCAGCGCCTGGACCACCGGCAGCGCCACGTCGGCCTCGAGCAGCGCGATGCGCACTTCCCGGGTGGCTTCGCGGATGTTCTCCTCGGTCAGGCGACCGCGGCCGCGCAGGCGCTCCATGGTGCCGGAGAGACGTTGGGTAAGGGACTCGAACATGCGCAAAGGACCGCGGAGGGGAAACGGGTGCCGATTATAGCGGCACCGGCTGGCTGCCTGCCCCGGCAGTGGCCCGACCCGACCTAGCGCTGCCCGCCCCCGCTCTTGTCCAGGTCCGACCTGGTCCGCCCAGCCAAACCAGCCCAAGCCGCACAGCCATTCAACGTTGCTCAAATCAGTGGCCTGCCCCAGCCACTTATTCCCCAGTCCCCCGATCCTCGCGCGCCACGGCTTCTGATTTGCGAATCCCAATTCCCGAATCTCCAATACCCGCCCCATCAATATGCGAAACTTCCACGATGACAATCGTTCTCATCGCGTTCGCCCTGTATCTGCTGGCCACGGCACTGCTCACTCGGGCGGTGTTGCGCGATGGCAACCAGGCGCCTGCGCGCTGGCTGGCGCCGGCGTTGGCCGCAGTGGCGCTGCACGCCGGCTACCACGTGCTGGTGGCCGTGCGCACCGCCGGTGGGCCCGACATGCATTTCTTCGCGGCGTTGTCGTTGTGCGGGCTGGGCATGGCTGCGCTGACGGCCGTGTTCGGTGGCCGCGGGCGTATGGCCTCGGTGGGCGTGGTGGTATTCCCGCTCTCGGCGATTCTGCTGGCCAGCTATCACGCCTACGGCCACGAGCCCAGCTCGGACCTGGGCTGGCGGCTGGAATTGCATGCGTGGCTGGCCTTGCTGGCCTACGCCACGCTGGGCATCGCGGCACTGCTGGCGATCATGCTGTGGTTGCAGGAACGCGCGCTGCGTCGGCGCGATTTCCACACCTGGCTGCGCGCACTGCCGCCATTGACCGAGTTGGAAACGCTGCTGTTTCGCACGATCGCGGTGGGCTTTGTGCTGTTGAGCCTGACCCTGCTGACCGGCCTGTTGTTCGTGCAGGATTTCCTGGCGCAACGGCTGCTGCAGAAGACCGTGCTCAGCATACTGTCGTGGATCGTGTTCGGTGCGCTGTTGATCGGCCGCTGGCGCAATGGCTGGCGTGGCACCAAGGCCGTGCACTGGACACTGACCGCGATGCTGTTGCTGGTGCTGTCGTTCTTCGGCAGCAAGTTCGTCATCGAGCTGGTGCTAGGGCCGCGCTAAGCGTGGTGTGAGCACAGCGGCGGCGTTGGTTCGAAGTCCAAGGTGGTCGGGTGCAACCTCTGCATCCGGCGCATCCTGCCTGGCGTGGTAGCCGCTGCGCGCAGGCACGTGCGCATGACTCGATCTTCTGCAGGCCGCTAGGGCTTAGGCCCACCAAAGGTCACTGGCAATCCAGGCATACGCCGAGTGACGCGCTCGCCCCGTCAGAGCTCATAACGCAATCAGCGGAATCAGGTTGCGCGTGCCTGCACGACGCAGCCCAGCCAGCTCCTTCGTTCTAAAAACTCCTCACGCATCCAGCGCGGCGCGCACAGCCTCCCAGGGCTGGTCCTGCCCCGCACTGACGAAGTGATAGCTGATGCGGCGGCGATAGGTTTCGCCGGGCCGCAGGATCGTCGAAGGGAAATTGGCGTGATTGGGCGCGTCCGGGTAGTCCTGCGGCTCCAGGCAGACGCCGCGCCCCAGTCCCGGATGATGCGCGTCCAGATGTTGGCCTTCGTACAACTGCACCGCAGGGGCATCGCTGCGGATGCGTAACGCCACGCCGCTGTGCGGCGAATACAGCTCGGCGACGCAGTCCGCGTCGGCGGCCAGCACCAGACATTGGTCGTAGCCCTTGCCAAGGACGATCTGCGGATGCGCCGGATCGGTGCTATCGGCTAGCGCGGCAGGCTGGCGGAAATCGAATGGCGTAGCGGCCACCGACGCGATCTCGCCAGTGGGGATCGATTCGGCGTCCACCGGCAGGTAGCGATCGGCCGGCACGCGCAGCACCTGCGCTGCAGCACGCAGCTGCGGGTCGCCGGACAGATTGAAATATGGATGATGGGTAAGGTTCAACGCAGTCGCGGCATCGCAGTGCGCTTCGAAGTCCAGCTGCAGGTGCAGCCCATGAAGCTGCAGGCGCGCACGCACTTGCAGATTGCCGGGGTAGCCCTCTTCGCCATCGGGCGAGTCATAACCCAACAGCACCTGATCTGGCGCTTGCTCCAGTACGCTCCACACGCGTCGCCCGAAACCGCGCAGCCCGCCGTGCAACTGGTTGCGCCCCTCATTTGCTGCCAGCACGTGGCTGACGCCGTCCAGCGTGTAGCGCGCGCCGGCGATGCGATTGCCGAAGCGGCCGACCAGAATGTTGAGGCTGTCGCCGTCAGCGGCGTAGTCGGGCAGATCCGGCAGGTTGAGCACCAGCGGCACCACGCCCTGTGCGGTGGTCAACTGCAGCGTATGCAGGATGCCGCCGTAGGTGAGCACTTCCGCCTCGAGACCGGCCTCGCTACGGAGCGTGAGCGCGTGGATCTCGACACCGTCTGGCAACTGCCCGAACACTCGCTGCATGGATCGTCCTGCCGATGAGGGAAGCTAGCGAGCATAGCCGCACGACGCCGCTGCCGACCATGCTGCTGCGCACATCCTGGCCTGCGAAGCGACTGCAGCGCGCGAAGCACTGCCGCGCTCGTCTGCGCTCGTCTGCGCTGATATGCGCTGGTCGCGCTGGTCGCGCTGCAACAATACAAAGTGCCACCACCCGCACTACGCTGACGACGCGCTTCCCTCGCAGCAGCACCCGCCCGACTACCGACCAGCACAGGAGCACCGACCCGATGCAGTGGATTTCCCTCGCGTTGCGGACATCGCGCAGACAGCTGTTGAATGCCGTTTTCCTCGCCGTCTTACTTGCCAGCACATCAGCTGCCTTCGCTGCAGAGGTCAAAGTCAGCGGCACCTTGCGCGTGGACCAGCCCGGTCCGCAGGTATCGCGGCAACTGTTCGGCCAGTTCGCCGAGCATCTGGGCACCGGTATCTATGGCGGCGTGTGGGTTGGCGAGGATTCGCCGATTCCCAACACGCGCGGCTATCGCAACGACGTGATCGCCGCATTGAAAGCCATCGCCGTGCCCAACATCCGCTGGCCGGGTGGCTGCTTCGCCGACGAATACCACTGGCGCGATGGCGTGGGCACGCCGGCCAAGCGCCCGACCAGGGTCAATACGCATTGGGGCGGTGTGGAAGAGACCAATCGTTTTGGCACGCACGAGTTCATGGATTTCACCGAACTGCTTGGCACCCAGGCCTATGTCGCCGGCAACGTGGGCGATGCTGCGCCGGAAGAGATCGCGCAGTGGGCCGAATACATGACCGCGCCAACCCGTTCGAGCCTGGCCAACGAGCGCCGCGCCAATGGCCGCGACGCGCCCTGGCAGGTGTCGTATTTCGGCGTGGGCAACGAGTTGTGGGGCTGCGGCGGCAATATGCGCGTGGAATACGCAGCCGATGTGTTCCGCCGCTACCAGACCTTCGTTAAATCGCCGGCCAACCAGAAGATCCTCAAGATCGCGCCTGGCCCTAGCGATGACGACTACCACTGGACCGAGGTGATGATGCGCGAAGCCACCAAGTACATGGATGGGCTGAGCATGCATTACTACACCATTCCGGGCGGTTGGCCGCCGCGCGCCTCTTCGACCACGTTCGACGAAGCCGCATGGATCCAGACGCTGTCGCGTGCGCTGGTGATGGACGAGCTGATCACCAAGCACAGCGCGATCATGGACAAATACGACCCGGCCAAGAAAGTGGCCCTGGTCGTTGACGAATGGGGCACCTGGTACGCGCCATTGCCCGGCACCAATCCTGGCTTTCTGCAGCAGCAAAACAGCCTGCGCGACGCGCTGGTGGCCTCCCTCAACTTCGACATCTTCAGCCAGCATGCCGCGCGCGTGCGCATGGCCAACATCGCGCAGATGGTCAATGTGCTGCAAGCAATGATCCTCACCGATGGCGACAAGATGGTGCTGACGCCGACCTATCACGTGTTTGCAATGTACAAGCCCTACCAGGATGCCACTCACCTGCCGCTGCAATTGCAGACCCCGGAGTACCGTCATGGCGATACGCATGTGCCGGCGGTGCACGGCTCGGCGGTCAAGGCAAAGGATGGCCATGTGTATATTGCGTTGACCAATCTGGACACCACTGCGGCGGCGACTGTCAGCGTGCAGGTGGATGGTCTGACGCTGCGTGCGGTGGAGGGCCAGATCCTGACCGCACCAGCGATCACCACGCACAACACCTATGCGCAACCACGTGCCGTCGCGCCAGCGGTATTCAAGGGCGCCCGTGTGCAGGGCAAGGCATTGAACGTGGCGCTGCCGGCGCATTCGATCGTGATGCTCAAGCTGCAGTGAACGATCGCGTGCGTGGGCTGCGGCAGGCGCACGTCAGGCGCACGTCAGGCGAATGGAGGGTGAGCCGCAGCCAGCAGTGTGGCGGACGGGCAAAGTTCGGCGCGTTCTAGCGCTTGGATCTGCAGGCGGTCGAACAGCCCTTCTACCGGTGACCGATCCGCCGGCTGCACCGGTGGAGATTGCCATCGGCAAGGTGTACTACCAGAGCCGTTGATGCGGCACGCGCAGCCAACGTTTATGCGTTGGCTGCAGTGCTCTTGAGCATGTCGATGAGCTGGCGCAGGCGATACGGTTTGGGCAGGAAATCGACCTGAGCCGGCAACGGCGGCAACTGCGCCTTGGCGAAGCCGGAGGCCAGAATGACGCGCGCCTGCGGCAGCAGTTGTGCCACCTGCTCGCTCAATTCGATGCCCGACATGCCGTTGGGCATACGGATATCGCTAAACACCACATCGTACGGGCCGCTGTCGCGCAACATGCGCAAGGCGCTTTGACCATCATCGGCGGTGTCGACGCTGATGCCAGCATCGCGCAACGCTTCGCCGATCAATTCGCGCAGTTCTTCTTGGTCTTCCACCATCAGCAGGCGAAGGGATTCAGTCATGCTCGGCCTCCTCAATGGCCGGGAGAAACACGGTGACGGTGGTGCCGCGTCCAGGTGCGGTCTCAAGCTCAACAAAGCCACCGGACTGAGATGCAAAGCCGTAGACCTGGCTCAACCCCAGGCCTGAGCCCTTGCCGACATCTTTGGTGGTGAAAAATGGTTCGCTGGCGCGCTGTGCAACATGCGCCGACATGCCTGGGCCGTCGTCGCCTACGGCAACGGCGACATACCGGCGCCGTACGCCTTGGGGATCTGACGGCGCTGTGCGTTGCGCGGCAGAAGTGAACAACGCGATTGCGCCGCCAGCAGGCATCGCATCGCAACTATTGAAGACCAGATTGAGCAACGCCGCCTCCAGCTGGCCTGGGTCTACGCGCACATCCGGTAATGCATCGGCGAACTGCAGCGACAGATCCACCGCCGACGGGCAGGCACGCCGCAATAGCGCTAACGAACGCGTCACGATGTCACTGACGGCGTGGCGCTCAGGATTCAGCCGTTGCCCGCGCGCGAAGGCCAGCAGTTGACGCGTCAACAAGGTGCCGCGATCCACCGCCGTTTGCGCCGTTTCGATCAGCATGCGGGTGCGTGCATCCTCGCCTGCGCGCAGTGCAATCAGATCCAGGCTGGTCACCATCACCGTGAGCAAGTTATTGAAGTCGTGCGCCATGCCCAGCGTCAACCGACCCAGCGCTTCGATCTTCTGTGACTGCAACAGTGCTTGTTGCGCCTGTTGCAGCAAATGCTGCGCCTCATACCGCTCGGTCAGATCACGGGTGACTTTGGCAAAGCCCACCAGCATCCCGAATTCCAGCACTGGTTCGATCACCACGCTCGCCCAGAACCTGCTGCCATCCTTGCGCAGGCGCCAACCTTCGGCAGCGAAGCGTCCTTCGCGCCTGGCGATCTCCAGATTGCGGCTGGGCTCGTCGCGTTGCGCATCCTCGGGCAGATAAAACCGCGAGAAATGCGTGCCTAATACGTCGCTTGCGCTGTAGCCCTTGATCCGCTCGCCGCCGGGGTTCCAGCTCCGGATATGGCCACCGATATCGAGCATGTAGATCGCGTAATCGGACACGCTCTGCACCAACAGCTGACACTGCCGGCTGTCGTAAGAAAGCGGCCCTGCACTGTCGACGGCCGTTTCCGCATCCATCGCGCGATGTTTCCCCCGGAAAAGCGCGCGACCTTAGTGAGGGGTCCGTGAAGGTTGCGTGCAAGCCAACCCGGCAGCAAAAAGCGTCAAATTTCCGGCGATTTGCGCGTGAAAGTTATCGGCTACCATGACCGCCCTCTCAGTTCGGTCCGCGCGACTTATGCCCAACATCTCGACCACACGCGACCGTTGGATTTGGGTCATCGCGGGGGCCTTGATGGCTGGCACGCTGGGCATGGAGTTGGTCACTCCGCTCGGCTATGCGGTGTGGCTGACCTACTTCGTTGCGGTCGGCGTGACGGTGTTTCAAAGCCGCCCGCAGGTACCACTTGTGGTGGGCGCGTTGTCGTGCGCCTTGCTGGCGATCGGTTTTCAACTTGCGCCACCGAGCAATAATTCGAGTTTTTCATCGGTCAACCGCAGCATCGGCGGCGCGTCGTTTCTGGCCATGGCATTTGTGGTGATGCAAGCGATCCGCGCACGCCGGCAGGCCGAATTCGCGCTGTGGCTGCAGCAAGCAGAAAATACGGTTGAGGCGAGTTTGCGCGGCGATCAGGCGCCGCAGGAATTGGCCGACGCCGCGGTGCGCGCTTTGTGCAAGACGCTGGATGCGCAGGTGGGCGCGCTGTATCGCATTGAAGGCGAACGCCTGCGGCTCACCGGTGGTGCGGCGTTGCCGCCCGATCTTCCGCAGACACTGCCAACCACTGCCGGCCAACTCGGCGAAGTGCTGCAACGTGGCACGGTGCGGCGCCTACGCGGCGTGGACGCCGGCCATCTGCAGATCGCCTCCGGGCTGGGCCAGAGCGGCTGCCAGGAATTGCTGCTGGCGCCGGTTACGGCAGATGGTCGGGTGATCGGCATCATTGAACTCGGTCGCGTGACCGACCCACTCACCGCCGGGTCGCGCGAAGAAGAACTGCTGGCACGCTGCGGCGAAAACATCGGCCTTGCCCTGCGCACAGCATTGCTGCGCGCGCAGCTGGTGACCTTGCTGGAAGAAACCCAACGGCAGAGCGAAGAACTGCAGACCCAGCAGGAGGAGCTGCGCGTCGCCAACGAAGAACTGGAAGAACAGCGCCGCAGCCTGCAGCAATCGCAAAGCGATCTGGAAGTGCAGCAGGCAGAATTGGAACAGACCAACGTGCAGTTGGAAGAGCGCACCCAGGCACTGGAAGCGCAGAGACAGGCCTTGCTGATTGCGCAGAATCAGCTGGTGCGCAATAGCAACGAGCTATCCACCGCCTCGCGCTACAAGTCCGAATTCCTGGCCAACATGTCGCACGAGTTGCGCACGCCGCTCAATAGCGCGTTGATCCTGGCCAAGCTACTGGCCGACAACAAGGACGGCACACTCAGCACCGAGCAGGTGAAATACGCGCAGGCCATCCTGTCGTCCAACAACGACCTGCTGACGCTGATCAACGACATCCTGGACCTGTCCAAGATCGAAGCAGGGCATGTGGAACTGGCCGACGAAACCGTGGCCACCACTTCGGTGTTGCAACGCCTGCGCGAAACCTTCGAGCCGCTGGCGCGGCAGAAGGGCCTGGCATTAGAGATCGCAGCCGTTGCCGATGCGCCGACACAGCTGGTGGTCGACAACCAGCGCCTGCAGCAGATCCTCAAGAACCTGCTGGCCAACGCAATCAAGTTCACCGAACACGGCAAGGTCAGTCTGTCGGTGCAGGCCCATGCGCCGGGCCGTGTGCGCTTTGCGGTGACCGACACCGGCATCGGCATCGCGCGCGAACAGAGCGAAGTGATCTTCGAAGCGTTCCGTCAGGCCGATGGCAGCACGCGTCGCCGCTATGGCGGCACCGGGCTGGGCTTGTCGATTTCGCGCGACCTGGCGCAACGCATGGGCGGCAGTATCAGTGTGGACAGCGAGCCGGGCCGCGGCAGCTGCTTTACGCTGGAATTGCCAACTGATGGTGCACCTGCGGAAGTGATCGGCGCAGCGGATGTAACTGCGAATGCTGCCACGGCACCGCATTCGACAGCGGGCGGCTCCGTGCAACAGCACCGCGGCATGTCAACAGCCGCGCAACCCGGCGCACATTCTCTTGCGGCCACCCACATCGCCCCGCTGCCGATCGCTTCGCCCAGTGCTGCACCGATCCGGCGCGCTGACGATGATCGCGACCAACGCAGCCGTCCCGGCCGCCTCATTCTGGCGGTGGAAGACGACACCCGTTTTGCGCAGGCGCTGGTGGACCTGGCACACGAACTGGATTTCGATTGCGTGGTGGCTCCCAACGCAGAAGAAGCACTGCGCTTGGCAGCCGAGCTGCGCCCCAGCGGCATCCTGCTCGACATCGGCTTGCCGGATGCGTCTGGCCTAAGCGTGCTCGAACGCCTCAAGCGCGACCCGGCCACACGCCACGTTCCGGTGCACGTGGTATCCGCTCTCGAACGTAGCCAGATTGCACTGGAGCTTGGCGCGGTCGGCTATCTCATCAAGCCGGCCACCCGCGACTTGCTGGCCGGTGCGATCCGTCAGCTGGAAGAAACCAATGCGCGTGCAGTACGCCGCCTGTTGATCGTCGAAGACGACAGCGCATTGCGCGCGAATCTGCAGTTGCTGTTGGCGCGCGACCAGTTGGACATCGTCGCAGTGGGCAGTATTGCCGAGGCGATGGAGCAGCTGGCAGGTTCCACCTTCGATTGCATGGTCACCGATCTGGCCCTGCCCGACGGCAGCGGCTACGACTTGCTCGAACGCATGGCCGGCAACGATGCGGTCGCCTTCCCGCCCGTGATCGTCTACACCGGGCGTGCGCTCACCCGCGACGAAGAACAAGGCCTGCGCCGCTATTCCAAGAGCATCATCATCAAGGGCGTGCGCTCGCCGGAACGTCTGCTCGATGAAGTGACGCTGTTCCTGCATAGCGTGGAAGCCTCGTTACCCAGCGATCAGCAGCGCCTGCTGCGCGAAGCACGCCGACGCGATGCAGTGCTGGACGGTGCCACCGTGCTGCTGGCAGAAGACGACGTACGCAACATCTTCGCGCTTTCCAGCGTGCTCGAACCGCTGGGCGTGACGCTGCAGATTGCACGCAACGGCCGCGAGGCACTGGAGCACCTGGCCAAACACGAGGTGGATCTGGTGCTGATGGACATCATGATGCCGGAGATGGATGGCATCACCGCGATGCGGCAGATCCGTGCCAACCTTCAGTGGCAGGATCTGCCCATCATCGCGCTGACCGCCAAGGCCATGGCCGACGACCGCGAGCGTTGCCTGGAAGCTGGGGCCAACGACTATATCGCCAAGCCCATCGATGTGGACAAGCTGGTGTCGCTGTGCCGCGTGTGGTGCTCGCGGCAATGAACCCGGTGGAGCTGTTCGATCTGGAACTGCGTGTGCTGCTGGAAGCGGTGTACCAGCGCTATCACTACGACTTCCGCGACTATGCGGTGTCCTCGTTGCGGCGGCGCATGCGCCACGCAATGGCGCGTTTCGACTGCGCACGTGTAGCCGATCTGCAGCACCGTCTGCTACACGAACCGGACACCTTTGCGCAGGCGATGCAGTTCTTTACCGTGCAGGTCTCGGAGATGTTCCGCGACCCTGCGTATTTCCGCATGCTGCGCGAGCATGCGGTGCCGGTGTTGCGCACCTATCCCTCGATCAAATTGTGGGTGGCAGGCTGCAGCGCCGGTGAAGAAGTCTGGTCGCTGGCCATCCTGCTGCACGAAGAAGGCCTGCTGGAAAAGTCGGTGATCTATGCCACCGACATCAACCCGGAAGCATTGAGCCTGGCCGAAGCTGGCGCGTACGGCATCGATCGCATTGCGCAGTTCAGCCGCAATTATCTGGACGCCGGTGGCCGCACATCGCTGTCGGACTACTACACCACCGCGTACAACGGTGCGGTGTTCGACCGGCGCTTGAAGCGCAATATCGTATTCGCCGATCACAGCCTGGCCACCGACACGGTGTTTTCCGAAGTGCACTTGGTGTCGTGCCGCAATGTGCTGATCTATTTCAACCGCAGCTTGCAGGATCGTGCGGTGGGCTTGTTCTACGATGCGTTGGTCCATCGCGGCTTTCTCGGGCTGGGCAGCAAGGAGTCGCTGCAGTTCGGCGCGCATGCGCAGGCGTTCGAAGCGTGCGCACGTGAGCAGCGGCTGTATCGGAAGGCCGCATGAGCCGCATGCCGAATGCACAGCAGTTCGACGCGATCGTGATCGGCGCATCCGCCGGTGGCGTGATGGCCTTGCAGGCGCTGTTGTCCGGGCTGCCAGCGGATTTACCGATGCCGGTGTTGGTCGTGCTGCATCTGCCGCGCGACCGTCCCAGCCATATCGCCGAGCTACTGGATGCGCGCTGCGCGCTTCCGGTGCGCGAGGCCGAAGACAAACAGCCGCTGCTGGCTGGCACCGTCACTGTCGCTCCGCCCGACTATCACCTGCTGGTGGAAACCCGCGACAGCCTGGCGTTGTCGATGGATGCGCCAGTGTTGTTTTCGCGCCCCGCAATCGACCCCTTGTTCGAATCGGCTGCCGACGTGTTTGGCGAGCGCCTGCTGGCGATTCTGCTCACCGGTGCAAGCGCCGATGGCAGCGCCGGTGTGGCGGCGGTGCGCGCTGTGGGCGGCACCGCCTGGATCCAGCGCCCCGACGACGCCGCTGCGTCATTGATGCCCGCCTCCGCCCTCGCCCACGCCGGCGCCGATGCGGTGCTCACCTTGCAGGCCATCTGCACCCGACTGGAAGCCTTTCACGCATGAATCTCACCGCGACCGGCCAGTCTGCAAGCAGCAACGACACCGAATCCACCAAGATCCTGATCGTGGACGATGTGCCGCAGAATCTGGTGGCGATGGAAGCGCTGCTGCAACGCGACGGCATCCGCGTACTGTGCGCCGCGTCCGGTGCGCAGGCGCTGGAACTGCTGCTCGAGCATGACGTGGCATTGGCGCTGCTGGACGTGCACATGCCGCAAATGGACGGCTTTTCGCTGGCAGAATTGATGCGCGGCTCGCAGCGCACCCGGCATGTGCCGATCATTTTCTTGACCGCCTCGCCGAACGATCCGATGCGTGCCTTCCAGGGTTACGAAACCGGCGCCGTAGATTTTCTGCACAAGCCGATCGAGCCGCACGTGATCCTGAGCAAGGTCAACGTGTTCATCGAGTTGTACCAGCAGCGACGGTTGCTCAAGGCACGCAACGCCTCGCTGGAACGCGCGCTCACGCTCAACGAAACCATGATGGCCGTGCTCACCCACGACCTGCGCACGCCGCTGTCGGTGATCCTGCTGTGCGCCGACAAACTGGGCCTGGATGTCGATGCCGACAGTTCGGCTGCGCGCACGCTGGAACAACTGGAAAACAGCGCGCACCGCATGTCGCGCATGGTCGAGCAATTGCTGGATTTTTCGCGCCTGCGCACCGATGGGCTGCCGATGCAGTTCGGCCCATGCAACCTGGGCGAGGTGGTGCACAGCGTGGTGGGCGAAGTGGCGCAGGCCAATCCGCACACCACCATCGACCTGCGCACCGAGGGCGACCTGGATGGCGATGGCGATGGCGACCGGTTGGCGCAGGTGGTGTCCAATCTGGTCGGCAACGCCGTGCTACACGGCGGCCGCCATCCGGTGCAGGTGCATCTGGATGGCCGCGAACACGACACCCTGCGCCTGTCGGTGCGCAACGCCGGCCACATTCCCGACAGCCTGATGCCGCGTCTGTTCGAACCGTTCAAGGCCAGCTTCCATGCCAGCCAGGGACTGGGGCTTGGGCTGTTTATTGCCGACCAATTCGTCAGGGCACACGGTGGCACGCTGCAGGCGCGCAACGAAGACGGCGACGTAGTGTTCGAAGCCAGACTGCGCCGCCACAACCTGGCGGCTTAACCTCCGCACGTCTCACAGCGCCCGCGATGCCAGCGGGCGTGAACGGGCGCACTGCACCCGCGTAGCGCGCAGCCAGGATGCTCTTGAAGCGTTGCGCCGGAACAGCAACTCGCCGCGCTTCAGCAATTGCAGATAACGCCGGAATGGTAAAGCTGCGTGGCCAACGCGTGTTTGGCCGCGCATTTGGCGCTTCTTCCAGCAAGATTTGGCGGCCAGGGGCCTCCATCAATCAACGCACAATCCACGACTGCCGTATCGACTACCGTCGCACCAGCGAACCCGGCAGTAGCGCGTCTGTCAGCCCGCGTGATAGCCAACTCAAGCAGTGCTGTCGCGCTGCATGCACCGTATGCTCGTACGGCCAGCGCGCTGGATGCACGCTCCTGCCCCACTGCTCTCCAGTTCTTGGTCGCACCAACATCCCTTGGTCATCCTCGGGTGCACATCGTGCGCCCTGTCTGCGGAGGTGGTTATGTCGTATATCGATGGTTTTGTGCTTGCCGTGCCCACGGCCAACAAAGACGCATTTATCGCGCATGCCCGCATGGGCGATGCTGTCATCATGGAGTACGGCGCGCTGCGCGTAGTGGAGTGCTGGGCCGACGATGTCCAGCGAGGAAAGTGGACCGACTTCTATCGCGCAGTCGACGCAACCAATGAAGAGACTGTGGTGTTTTCCTGGATCGAATGGCCGGACAAGGCCACCCGCGATGGAGGCATGCGCAAGATGATGGAAGACCCGCGCATGGATCCGTCCGTCAACCCGATGCCGTTCGACGGGAAGCGCATGGTCTACGGCGGCTTCGTCCCGATCGTGACGCTCGGCCAGTCGGCCTGAGCGATGCAGCGCGCTACGGCGCGCAGGCAGCTCGCCACGCATCCGCTTAATGGTACAGCCGCTGGCCCTGGGCACAGCGCCTTTGGGCGTGGCAGCTACACTGGCGACATGCAGCATGCGCGCGGCCAGTGATAGCCGGGCAGCGCAGGCAGCGCCGCCTACTGGAGACCCACATGACCGACGCATCGCTTCTGATCGCCTGCCCGAGTTGCGCTGCGATGAACCGCATCGCGCCCACGCGCCTGCGCGACGCGCCCAAGTGCGGCAGCTGCCATCAGCCACTGTTTCTGGGCACGCCGGTGGCCCTATCGACTGCAGATTTCGACAAGCACGCGGTGCGCAGTGCACTGCCGCTGGTGGTGGATTTCTGGGCGCCGTGGTGCGGGCCGTGCCTGAGCATGGCGCCGCAATTTGCCGCGGCCGCCGCCGCGCTGGAACCGCAGGTGCGCTTGGCCAAGGTGGATACCGACCTGCATCCGGCGCTGGGCACGCGCTTTGGCATCCGTAGCATTCCCACCTTGCTGGTCATCCAGGGTGGGCAGGAGCTTGGCCGGCATTCGGGCGCGGTGAGCAGCGCGCAGATCGTCAGCTGGGTGCGTTCGGTGTTGAGCCATCGGTAACGCAACAAAAAGGCCAGCTGCGCATGTACGCAGCTGGCCTGGATCCACACACGAAACATCACTGCTGCGCTGACGCCGCAGTGACTGCAGTCAACCGATTACCCTATTACTGCCAGTTGACGTTGAGCGACACGCCCACAACGCGCGGCTCTCACCACGCCACCTTGGTCGCCAGCGTGGACGGCAGTGCGCTGGCCCCTGGCGAACAAGCCGGCCTGGCGATTGTGGCCAAGGAGAGCAGCTTCCTGCCCCCATGCTGGTACGCGAGGCAGCGGCACCGCGGTGGTGCTATATCGCCGTGCGGGAGCGCAGCAGCCAAACACCGGCACCGAGCTGGCACGCGCGCCACTGCCCGATCTCACGCAGCCGGTGAAGCTGCGCTTCGCGCTGGATGCTGCGCGCGTGCATGTGGATTACGCAGTCGGTGAAGGACAATGGCAGACGCTGCTTGAACAGGGCGATGCGCGCGTGCTCAGCACCGAGTCGGCCGGTGGTTTTGTCGGCGCTACATTCGGGCCGTATGCATATGCGCGGTGAGTGCGGGCGCCTGCACAACTGCTGTGCATCGCGCCACGCGTCTGTAAGCGGCTAACAACACATAGCGAGCGGCCATCAGGTAGCCGTGGACGGCGCGCAGGGAACCGGAGTGCGCGCGCAATACATGCCGAAGACACTGCCGCCTGACGGCTGCGCAGTCATTTTGGTAGCCGCCCTGACACCCTACGCCCGCGCCAGCACGCTGCTGTCGAGCATTTGCCCCACCGTGTTGAGCAGATCGTTGAGGCTGAAGGGCTTGGGCAACAAGGCCATGCCTTCGGCCAGGAATTCCTGCCGCGTCGCCGCGTTTTCTGCGTAGCCGGTAATGAACAGAATCGGCAGACCTGGGCGTAGCATGCGCGCCACATCGGCCATGTCGCGCCCGTTCATGCCGGGCAGGCCGACATCGGACACCACCAGATCGATGTGTACGTCGGTGCGCAATTGCTCCAGAGCGCCGTTGGCATCTTCGGCTTCGATCACCTGGTAGCCGGCATCGCCGAGCACTTCGCTCACCATCATGCGCACCACATCGGTGTCATCGACCAGCAGGATGCGCTCGTTACGTGTGCGCGGCGCGCTCGGCGCCGGTGCCGGCAGTACCTCATTGGCCGAGAGCCCACGCGGCAGCAGCAACGCCACCGTGGTGCCACGGCCCACGGTACTGGTGATGCGCGCGGTACCGCCCGATTGACGCGCGAATCCGTAGGTCATCGACAGACCCAGGCCAGTGCCTTCGCCGATGGGTTTTGTGGTGAAAAACGGCTCGAACACCTGATCGAGAATGGCCGGCTCGATGCCGCTGCCGTTATCGATTACGTTCACCGCAACGTAGTCGCCATCCTCCAGTTCCGGATCGTCGTGCGCGGTGTAGGCCTCGCTCTGGATGCGGATGGTGCCCTGGCCCTTCAATGCATCGCGCGCATTGATCACCAGGTTGAGCACCACGTTTTCTAGCTGATTGGCATCGGCAATCGCCACCAGCGGCGTGGATACAAGTTCCAGTTCCAGCGCGATGTTTTCGCCGATTGAGCGCTGTAGCATGTCTTCCAGCGAACGCACGCGGGTGTTGACGTCGAACGGTTGCGCATCCAGCGATTGCTTGCGTGCGAACGCCAGCATGCGCTGAGTCAGCGCGGCCGCGCGATGCGCCGAGCCGGTGGCGATCTCGGCCAGCCGCGGCACGCGTTCAACGCGGTTGGATTCCACCGCCAGCTGGATCATGTCCAACCCCGAAATGATGCTGGTCAGCAGATTATTGAAATCGTGTGCGATGCCGCCGGTGAGCTTGCCCAGCGCTTCCATCTTTTGCGCCTGCAGCAGCTGGATTTCGGTGTGCTGGCGCTGCGCGATCTGATGCGCAAGCTCGCTGGTGGCGGTATCCAGTTCCTGGCGCTGCTCACGCTCGCGCAGGCGTTGCTCGGTGACGTCTTCCACCATCAACAAACCCAAATCCGGCTCGCGGTACGGCGACACCCGCCATTCGGTTTCGCACAGCTTGCCATCGCGCAACAGGGTCAACGCACCACTCCAGCGCTCGCGCTGCGCCAACGCGGTGGTCAGTGCATGCACGGTGGAGGCCTGATCCAGCCCGGCAGCGTGGATCGCAGCGCCGGGCGTGGCATTGCCGACCAGGCGCTGAAACGCGGCATTGGCTTCGTGCGTGTGCAGGTTGGCGTCCACCACCGCAATCGGCGCGCTGATGTGTTCGAAGATTTCGCGGAAACGTGCCTCACTGATGCGCAACGCTTCTTCGGCGCGACGGGCGCGCAGCAGTGTGCGCAGCGTGGCCACCAGCACGTTGGGGTCGACCGGATGAATCAGATAGGCGTCGGCGCCGGCCTCCAGCCCGGTGATCATGTCGCCAGTGGCAATCGAAGCGGCCGAGACATGCACCACCGGTAACAATGAGGTGCGCGGTTCCGCGCGCAACGTGCGCACGATGTCGAAGCCACTCATGTCCGGCAGATTGACGTCCAGCACCACCGCGGCAAACGTCTGCGCGGCCAGCTTGGTCAGCCCCTCGGTGCCGGTAGCGGCTTCTTCGACCACGAACTGGTGATGTTCGAGCACGCGCCGCACCGAATAGCGCGTCACCGCATTGTCGTCGACGACCAGAATGTGCTGCTTACTGCCCACGTGCATCCTCCGCTACCAGCGTCACCGGCAGCACCACGTAAAATTCCGAGCCCTGCCCGGGCACGCTATTGACGCCCACCCGGCCGCCCAGCAACTCGGCGAACCGCTTGCAGATCGACAACCCCAAACCGGTGCCGGTCAGGCGTTTTTGCAGCGGCGAGTCCACCTGTACAAAATCTTCGAACAAGGCCTCGTGAAGCTCGGCCGCAATACCGATGCCGGTATCTTGCACGCCAAAACGCACGTGGGTGTCGCCTTCCAGCTGAGCGAACACGCGCACATGCCCCTGCGGGGTAAATTTGAGCGCGTTGGAAATGAAGTTGCGCAGGATCTGCGCCAGCTTCTTGTCGTCGGTGTAGAGCATCGGCAACACCGGTGGATCGTCAAAGACCAACATGGTCTTGCCGGTATCGGTGAGCGGGCGGAACATCCCGCGCAAGGCCGCGAACAGGTCCATCAGATCGAACCAGCCCGGCGAGATGGTGATGCGCCCGGCCTCGATCTTGGCCAGATCGAGAAGGTCGTCCACCATCTCGGTGAGCTCGCGCGCCGACCCGCTGACAAAGCGCACCTGCTTGAGCTGCTCGGCGTTGAGCGGGCCGTCCATGCCGTCTTCCAGCAAGCGGGTGATGCTCAGGATCGACCCCAGCGGTGTACGAAACTCATGGCTCATGTACGACAGGAAACGGCTCTTGAGTTCAGACACATCGCGCAGCTGTTCGGCCTGCTGGTCGAGCTCGGCATACAGCGCCAGCACGCCCTGGTTGGTTTCTTCCAGCTCCTCGCGCAAGGCCTGATTCTGCTGTCGCAAGCGTTCCAGTTCTGCCGTTGCATCGAGAGCCGGCACATCCGTGGTGGGATTCATTGCATGCCTCCTAAGCGCATGACAAACACACAGCAATCATCACGGCCGCGCGTGTAATCGCGTAATAGCAGCGCCGCCACGATGCGTGGGTGACGCGAGAACAGGCCAGGGTGATCGCGCAGGTTCCAGCGCGATTGCAGGCCATCGCTGTGCATCACCAGCAACTTGCCGGCCGCATGCGGAAAGTCGAATGGTTGCGCCTTGCGAAATTGCGCCCCGACGATGCCCGGATGCGATGGCATGCCGCGTACGCCATCGCCATCGCATAGCGACGCGACAATATTGCCGAGACCGGCAAAGCGCACCTGGCCGCTGCTGGCATCGAACTGCATCACTGCCGCTGCGCCACCGCGCGTGCCGCTCATGCCCGCATGCAGGCGCGCGATGCGCTCGCCGGGTTCGCCACCGGCCAGCGCCGCAGCGCGCGTGCCGGCATCGGCAGCATCGGCCGCGCCTGGCCCGTGGCCCAAGCCGTCGATCACGCTGACGGTCACCCGTTGCGCATCGATCGCCAGGTGCCAGCCATCGCCGCACACCACTTCGTTATGCAGCGGCACGCGCAGCGCGCCGTAGGGCAGATCCAATTCCGCACGCGGCTGAGCGAACACGCGTGCCAGCACAATCGCGCCCTTGGCATCGCAATACGCATCCAGCAGCTGCGCCTGGCGCTTGATCGCACCCAAGCCGGTGCCCGGCGTGCCGGCAGTGGAATAGCCATCGCGCAGGCCATCTGCAAGCACGAAGCCTGGGCCATCATCGATGGCACACAACTCCACGCCCGTGCCGCCGTCGCGCGCGGCCACCGTGGACAGCTGCAGGCCGCCGCCACGCCCGTGCTTGACCATGTTGGTGGCAAGTTCGGTGGCGACTAGCGCCACGCGGCCACAGCTGGCTTCGTCGAAGGCCAGCGTCTGCGCCAAGGCGGTCGCTTCGCGGCGCGCCTGCCCGACCTGGCTGGTTTCGTCGACACGAAACGAACGGGTCACCAGGCCGGCAACATTCACTTCCATTTGGTGATGGTGATGCGTGTGCCCTGGCCTGGCGCTGTGTCCAGGACGAAGTCGTCCACCAGCCGGCGGCTACCGGACAGGCCAAGGCCCAGTCCGCCGCCGGAGGTCCAGCCGTCGGTCAGTGCCAGGTCCAGATCGGGAATGCCGGGCCCCTGGTCGCGAAAGGTCAGCTGCACGCCCTTGCGGATGCCGCTTTCCACCAGCGCCCAATCCATGTCGCCGCCGCCGCCGTAAATCACGGTGTTGCGCGCCAACTCGCTGGCCGCGGTGACCAGCTTGGTCTGGTCGACCAGCCGCAGGCCGCATTGCACCACCAGCTTGCGCACGGTCTGCCGTGCGAGCACCACATCCTGTTCGGTGCGCACCGGTTGCGAGCCGGTCGTCATGCCGCCTCGTCGGGTTGCTGCAACAGGCGCATGCCGCGTTCGACATTGAGCGCAGTGCGAACCGAGGGCAAGGTCAGGCCCAGCTCGACCAGCGTGATCGCCACGGCCGGCTGCATGCCCACCACCACGGTCTTGGCGTCCATGATCGCGGCCAGCCCGGAGATGGTGCTGATCATGCGGCCGATGAAGGAGTCGACGATGTCCAGCGCGGAAATATCGATCAGCACGCCACGCGCGGAGGTGTTGCTGATCTTTTCCGACAGATCTTCCTGCAGCTGCAGCGCGAGCTGGTCGTGCATGTCTACCTGGATGGTGACCAGCAGCAGATCGCCCATCCGCAAGATCGGGATGCGCTCCATGTCAGCTCGCCTTGCTCACGCTTACGCCGGTGCGCTTGAGCGCCAGCGCCAGCGCATCGGCCAGGTTGGCCTTGGTGACGATGCCTTGCAGATCCAGGCCCAGATGCACGATGGTCTGCGCAATCTGCGGGCGCACGCCGCTGATGATGGCATCGGCGCCCATCAGGCGGATGGCGGTGACGGTCTTGAGCAAGTGCTGCGCCACCAGCGTGTCTACAGTGGGCACGCCGGTGATGTCGATGATGGCGATTTCCGAGCCGGTGTCGACAATGCGCTGCAACAGCGATTCCATCACCACCTGGGTGCGTTGCGAATCCAGCGTACCGATCATCGGCAATGCCAGCACGCCGTCCCACAGTTTCACCACCGGCGTGGACAGTTCCAGCATCTCTTCCTGCTGACGCACGATGATGTCTTCGCGGGTCTTCTGGAACGCCTTGACGGTGTACAGGCCCAGGCGGTCGAGCAATTCCGACAACGCCCACAACTGCTGGCCAAGGTCTTCCGGTGTGCCGGCGTACTCGCGCTGCACCAGCGCAAACAACACGCGCTTGAGCGAGAAGATGAAGTTGGCGGTTTCCTGCGAATCGAAGCCGCGGGTGGCGCGGTCGCGCGATAGATTTTCCAGGAAGCGGCGCACTTCGCTCCACTCGGCACTGTCCAGGCTGCTACCATCGTCTTTCAACGAGGTCACCAGCAAGCGCAAGAATTCGCCAGCCTGCGCTTCGAACTCCTGCCGCGACAGACGCGCATCGTTGCCCAGGCTAGAACCCAGCCATGCGGCCAACAACGCACTTTCCTGGCCACGAATCGCATCGATCGAGCGCTGTTGCAATGCCACCATGAGATCACCCACCAAAAGAAGAAGAGGTTGGGCATGCGGGCTGGACTGCGCCCTGACTGACGCGGCGCCCCCACGCCGATGCGCGGCAGAGTAAAGCAATTCAGATTGGGCAACCAGCGACCCAACCTGTAGCAGTTATCCGCGCCGCATCGCGCGCAGTGTGACATTGCAGCGCACGCGCCGAACGTGCGCCGGTCCACGCCTGCGGATATGCGCTGTGCCGCTGCACACACGTGGCGAAATGAAAACTATCCGCAGACAACCGCCAAACCCATCTCGCATTCGCCTGCAGTACGGAGTTCACCGGCGTGTTGTCGCTAGGCCGAGCATCCGCCCATTGCGGCGGCTGTCGCCGGTGTAGTCGCATGGACCGAAGCGCTACGGCAACGACGAGGCGATCTCGCTGCGCGTTGCGCTCGAACGCAATGCGCTCAATTCAGCAGGCACGCTGAAAGCGCGGTGTTGCATCCAGGGCGGCGGCGTGTGGCGGCATGAACGCCGCCAGCAGATCCATGGATGGATTGGCAGGATCCCCGGACACCAGATTCATCGCTACCCATCAAAAGTGACGCCAGAGCGCACACCACGAATCCCAAACGCCCAAACCCCAATCGCGGCGGCGATCGCATGATCGGCCGCCACCATATAAAGCGAATCGCCGCCCTACAACCCGTAACGATCCACCGCATCCAGATGCGGCTGCGGATCCTGGCCGCAGGCCTGGGCAAGCCGCAGCCAGCACATCGGGTGTGGCCACTGCGCTGTTGCTGCGAGCAAGGCGCGATGCAATTCCAGCGGCGCGGCCGCTTCCGGCAAGGCCACGGTAAACAGCACGCCCGGCAAGCCCGAGCCCGCCACTTCCGGATCGAAACCGTCCGGATCTTCCGGGTTGATCAACCGATAGTCGTCGCGGCTGTGCAACCACAGCTTCCAACCGCGTGCTTCGATATCTTCGCGCAGCGCATCGATCGCTTCTTCGCCGGGATGCACGCCGTCCACCAGCCAGCTGTTGGCATAACCGCCGGCTTGCAACACATACACCTGCGCGTAGGTCGGCACGAAGCACTCGCGTTCGGCCTTGTCTTCCGGCGGCGGATACAGTAGCTCCGCATCGAACACTACCCAGTCGCCGACGTGCTGGCGCTGATGCGCAGGCGCGTTTTCGACGATGCGCGCAGTCACCGGACCGGTGCGGCGTGCGTAATACTCGGCCACTTCGCCATCATCCACGCAACGAATGATCACCCAGCCCCAGGTCTCTTCGACCACGCCGCTGGTGCTGCTCAGCTCCATGCCGATGGCCTGCGCAGAGGCACGCACCGCATCCCAATCCTGCGCCGCGCTGGCCGCCGTCATGTGATCCCAATGCGCAGAACGTGGTTCTTCCAGCAGCTCGGTGAGTTGCCGGTAGACCGCGGCGGCCTCGGCAAACCGGCCCGTGTTGAGGTACATGCGCGCCAACAGGCCGCGCGCGCCATGCGAGCCAGGCGACAGCTCAAGCAGTGCGGTGCAGGCCTGTTCCAGCGCCGGCCAGTCGGCCAACCGCTGCGCCAGTTGCGCCTCGCACCACAACGCCGCCACCGGCACCTGCGGGCGGTACAGCTGCACCAGCCGGCGCACACCTGCTTCATCGCCGCGGGCCAGCAACAGATTTATCAGCCGGAAGGTGGCGCTGGTTTCGCGATCGGCATGCCGCTGCACGAATGACCACAGCAACGCGATCGCTTCCTCGTCAGCCGCACAAGCACTCAATGCCGATGCAGTGGTGTCGACAAGCTCCGCATCGTCCGGACATTCCGCTACGGCCTGCAGCAGCCACTGCGCTTCGCGCTCGGGATTGCGCACAACATCGTCGCCTCGCGCGTTCACCCATTCCAGCAATTGTGCGGCTGGCACCGGCGCGGCTTGGCCCGCAGGCGCGGCGTCGATACGTGCGGCCAACCCATCCAGCAACTGGGTGGCGCCGCGGTCCTGACGCAGCTTGGGCAGATGCGCACGCGCAAGCGCCAGATGCCGGCGCGCGGTCCACACTGCGCCACGCTGCAGCGCCAACTGCATCGCCAGCTCAGCGGCTTCGATCAGCATGCGATGCGCGCCGACCTGCGCGTAATGATCGAGCATCAGCTGCACGCGGCTGCCCAGATCCCAGCTATTGCGCTCCGGCGCACGCGACACCAGCACCACCACTGCACGCAACCAATGCAGGCGGTAACGCGGGGCAACTTCGCGCCATGGCAGCAGCGCTTCCATGGCTTCAACGTCGCGCTGCAACAGCGCCAGCGCGCGCGCTTTCTGCAGGCGTCGCGGCTGACTGCAGTTGGCCCACTCGGCGCCTTCGCGCGCAGCGTCGCGTTCGCGTTGCTCCACCAGCGCCAGCGCGTCCTGCGCACGCCCGAGCGCAAGCAGGATCGAGATGCGCATGTCCGGCACGCCGTCGTAGATTTCTCCGCCGTGCGCCAGGATGGTCTGTGATTGCTGCTCCAGATAATCCAGTGCCGCGTCGCCGCGCCCGTCATCGAGCAAGGCATCGGCTTTTTCGCAGCTCAGGCACTGGTAACACGACCAGCTTGGGTCAATGCGGCCCAGGGTTTCGTCGCACACCTCGATGCGCTCTTCCACCCAGCCCGGACCATCGATGTTGGCGTAGCACGCGGCCAGATCCTGGGTCACGCAGACCGATTGCGGGCACTCCACTGCGTCGGCGCGATGCGCACGTTCGAACAGTGCCACCGCATCTCCCAACGCGCGCTCGCCTTCGCATAGATTGCCGACGCGGTTACGCATTTCCCAATGCCCGACGAACACCTCCAGCCATGGATTGGCAAGCGTCTTGCCCAGCGCACGCGCCTCCGGCAACAAGGCCTCGGCGCGTTCGATCTGCAGATCGCAGATATGATCGGTCAGCCGCGTTAGCAGCTGCGCATTTTGCGGCTGCCCGGCTTCGCCCAGATCGTCCTGCAGTTTTTCTACCCAGTTCCAGATTTCCATCGTGTCGCTCCTGCGATGCGGCGCTTAGCGCGCCAGCAATTGGGTCACGGCCTCGACAAAATCACCGAAGGCCTTATTGAGTTCGGAAACGCCTGCTTCGGTACTGCCCGGCTGCGGCTGCGGCTGCGTGCGCCCTTGCGCGGAGACGATCACCTTCAGCGAACGCAGCAAGCGCGCCGCCACCGCCGCCTGCGGATTGCCCGCACGCTGCGCCGCCAGCAAGGCCTGCAGCGCCGGATTATCGAGATTCAGATACAGGCGCTGGGTCTGCCGTGCTTCGATACGCGCGGTGAATTGCCGCGCCAGCCGCAACGCGGCGGTGGAGACACGCTTGTCGTTCTCGTCCTGCTCCAGGCGACGTTTGAGCTCGGCCTCGCGATCGGGCACCACCACCAGCGGCAATTCCTGCGGGCTGAAACGCGCCGGCACCAGCGCTTCGCCATCGCCCAGATGCTGTTCCAGCCACGCCAGTTCGTCAGCAGGCAGCGTGTCCAGATGGAACAACTGGCGGTTGCCGTGTTCGGTGCCCAGCTCGACCAGGCGCACACCCTTGGCTTGCGCCCAGCGCCGCAAAAACGGCACCACCGCATAGCGGTTGCCATAGGCCACCGGCACGCCCATCGCGCGGAACAGCATTTCTTCAAAACCGCTGTCGCTATCCAGGATCACATGCACCGCGCCACGCGACGGCAATTGCTGCGCCGGCAGATCGCCTTGCGAGGTCGGCACGCGCACGTGTTCCAGCAGCAATACAAACAGGCGCTCATCGCACAACGCCGCGCCCAGCAGGGCTTCGTTATGGCGCAGCAAGATGCGTCGCCATGCCTCCGGTTGCTGGCGGGCGACATCGGACAGGCCTTGCACCAGTGCTTCGGACAAGGCGTGCTGCACCGCGCTGTAGACCGTATCGCGCTGCAGATCCTCGCGGCTTGCGGTGGGCGTCAACCGGTTGGATTCAATCACCCCACCGATGAAACCTGCCCACGGCGGCAGCAGTTCGCGCGCGTTGTCGTCCAGCAACATGCCGCGCAGGAATACCGACAGATTGCGGTTGTCGCTGGTGCCATAGGTGGCACCGTCCTGCACCCACAACAAGCCGACCGCATCGCTGCCCTCTTCCGCACGTACCGGCATGCAGCACAACGGTTCGAAATTGCGCTCGAAGCGCGCGGCGAACTCGCGTTGCCGGCGCCAGGCCTGCACCGGATGCAACGGCACGGCGTCCTGCATGCGCCACGGCGGCGGCTCGGGATTGATCGGCTGCGCATCGGCGCCGATCCAGATCGGCTCGCGCAAAAGCGCGCAGTAGCGCGACAGAATCTCGCGCAGCCGCCCCTCCTGCGCCAACGACAGATAATTGCTGTGCAATTCCAGCACCACCTCGGTGCCCACCTGCGCACGCGCAGGAATCGGACTGACCGTGTACTGCTCGGCGTTGCTGGAGATGTAGCAATGGCCCAACGTCGGGGACTGGTACGAAGTGGTGCGCACAGTCACCCGCCGCGCCAGCACGAAGGCAGACAAAAAGCCCAGCCCGAACATGCCGATCAGCCCGCTGTCCTCGTGCCCGCCCTGGCGGAGCCCACGCGTGTAACCCACGCCTACGGTGGCCAGGTAATCGTGGATTTCCTGCTGGGTCAGCCCAGCGCCGGTATCGACGATGCGCACGATGCCCTGGGCAGCATCGGCATGCACTTCAATGCGCGATTCGCCTTGCCAATCGGGTTGTTCCAGACGGCGGCGCAGGATGGAATCGTGCGCGTTCTGCACCAGCTCGCGCAGCGCCACCACCGGGGTGGAATACAGATGCTTGCTGAGGACCGACATCAGTCCATTGAGATCCACGCCTGCACGGCGGATCTGCGCGGCGTCGGTCGCCTCGGGTGTGTGATCTTGCATGATCGGTCGTCGTTTCCTTGGCGACGACGCCCATCTCGGACTCGCCCCCTGGATGCCAGTGCCAGCCGGAAAGGATAGCCGCAAGCCACCTCGCACGCACGTCTCGATTCGGCTCCTGCCCTACATTGCGCACCGTGGCACCCGCCGCATCATCCGCCGAAAACGAACCGCCACGGCCGGTAGCGCTACCAAGCCGTGGCGTGCAGAGATTACCGTTGCAAGGTTTCCATCGGTGCTTCGTTGAAGTGCTGGCGATAGCCCTTGGCCAATGCCGAACGGCTGCCCACGCCCCAGCGGCTGGCTGCCTGCAACACGCTGCCGCAGCCGCCTTCGGCCAGCAATTCGTCGCGGATGCTCTGCATGCGGTAACGACGCAGCACCTGGGTCGGCGACAGCCCGGTAGCGGACTTGAACGCCTGCTGCAGCGCGCGCCCGGTCACCCCGATCTGTGCGGCCACTTCATTGATCGACAGATCCGAGCGGTGCGCGTTGGTGATCATGTAGCTGTAGGCGCGCCGGTATTTGGCCGGCAAGCGGGCGGAAATATCGTCGCTGACATGTGCCGGGGTGCCACTTTCCAGCAAGCGCGGCGCCTGCACTTCGCTGCGCAGGCATTGCACCGCGCCCAGCGCGTAGCGGTTGTAGAGCAACAAGGCTTGTTCCGTGCGTCCCAACGCCTGGCTGATCTTGGCCTGGCAGTACTCGAACTCCAGGTTCCAGCGCGGCGCATGATGCCGGCCGGCACCAGCCAGCGCGCGTTCGGCCAGATCGGCCCGCCCTACCGCCAACGCGGCAAGCGCCAGCTCCACCTGCGCGTCCTGACGCGCGCATGGCGGGCATCCGGTGGCCGCAGCCGGAAGCGCATCGATCTGCGCATCGAAGCCAAAGGTGTCGCCGCCTGCGATGCGCAGCAGGTTGCGCACATGCCGCATGCGCTGCGCAAGCACCGGAATGGTCTCGGCCAGGTCGGCGATGCAGGCGCGCAGGTCATTGGGTTCAAAGGCATGCGCGGCGTCTTCCTGCCGCAATGTCGCCTGCCAGAACACATGGTCGCTCATGCGATCGGAGCGGCGGATGCGCAGCTGCGCAATCATGTCCAGACGCAGCGCAGTGACGATACGCAACCAATCGGAAGCACCGATCTCCAGTTCGGCCAGCACCTCGTTGGCGCGCTCCAGAGTCTGCAAGGCCAGCGTGCTCTGGCCCAGATGGAAGTGAGTGAGCGCCTTGCCCAGCAGACTCTCGCCGCACAAGGTGGGTGGCGTTTCGCGATCCATTGCCAGCTGCGCGAAGCAATTCAGCGCCGCACTCAGGCGCCGCTGGCTCAGCATCAAC
Organism: Xanthomonas vasicola pv. musacearum NCPPB 4379; assembly: GCF_000277895.2. NCBI lineage: Bacteria > Pseudomonadati > Pseudomonadota > Gammaproteobacteria > Lysobacterales > Lysobacteraceae > Xanthomonas > Xanthomonas vasicola. Next base: position 3,337,795 of record NZ_CP034655.1, read on the forward strand.
CAGGCCGTGTTGCGACACGACAGCAGGCGTAATTGGCGCTGATGGCCGCGCATTGCCTTCAGGGCCTGCCGATACGCGTCTTCGGCCTCTTCTTGATATTCCAGGATCAGCAGCGCATCGCCGCTGGCCCCGAACAGGCTGACCTCATCGTCGGCGCCATCGGCTGTGCCCTGTCCATCGCGTCGCTGCTGGAGGTGTTGCAGTCCCTGCGGCCAAGCACCAACTAACATCCTGCTCGTATAGGTAGGAAGACGTTCTGCGTAAGACAACGCAGAGATCGCTGCAAAGTAGGTGGAAAGGATCATGCCGGTCTCTCTCTTGGGGGGGCGGTGCAATAGACAACAGGCGCCGAGCTCGCTGGCGCAAACGATTGTATGCAGCGGATCCAATGGAATTTCTCACTTGAAGACACTGAAAAAATCAAAAAATCTCACTCTGCCCTCGAATAAGCACGTCGTGCGTTTCGCGGGATGCGGGGATTTTTTGCATACCACCTGCGGTATCGCGCATCAGACATCTCGCGCCATTCGGACGAGTATTGAGGATGTCTTTTTGCGCCAATAATGCGCCCCCCCCCGACAACGTCTGCGAACACGCGTCTTGTGTGCGCAATCGCCGTCGTCGGCCACAGTCGTGTCGATGTCCGACTACTGCGCGCACGCATGCCCGGGGAGTTGGCTTGATCGAAGGGAGCAGGCATATCGCGCCGGCGCATCGCGACCGACATATTCCTGGAACGCGCAATCGCTGCACGAATCGTAATAGATTGGTCTAGACCTTGGTAACCCAAGTCTCTGGTTGCACCCGTCACCGCTGCAGCGCCAGTACGCCTGCGCAGCAAGGCGCCCAGCCAGACATGCCCGTTATGTAAGAGCTCTGTTACGCCTAAATGAGCGCAGGCTAAAGCCGCTGCTCACAAATCAGAAGAAGCGTGCGCAAGGGTGAAACTTTCCGCTCTCGCAATGGTACATACCATTCATCCGGTTCCGCCGGACCTCCCTTCGACAGCCGACTGGTCCCACGATGCATCGATCTCTTCATATGGGTTTTGTCATGGCATCGGCTGCACTGCATGGGCATCCGGCCTGCGAGCGGAATGTGCGCTGCCACGGGAGGGCCGGCTGATGCACGACCATTGCCCCCCCAAACACGGGTCGGCGTTCCTGTTGACGCAGGACGCGCGCCTGGCCTCACAGGTCAACGCCAGCCTTGCACCGCTGTCGCGCAATGTATCGGTGTTTTCCGATGAACTGGAGCTCCTGCGTTCGCTGCGACATTCGCCTTGCGAGCTGCTGATCTTCGATGCCAGCTGCGTTGCCTCCGACGACAGCTCGCTGCTGGCCTGGCAGCGCTGCCATAGCGGTCAACCCACGCCGTTGATCGTGCTCGGACGCTTCGATTGCGCCAACGACATTCTTAGCTGGTATAGCGCAGGCGCGCAGGAGGTACTTGCACTCCCCGTCAATTCGCACGAATTGCAAGTGCGTGCGGCCCTGGCGGTGTCACCGGTGACGCATGCCTGCCCGGAAACGCAGCAACTCAGCGTTGGCCCATACCAGTTGATACGCGACGAAAATACGGTGTACCTGCATGGCAAGCCGATCGTGTTGACCGCACGCGAGTTCTCGATTGCATGGCTGCTGTTTTCCAGCCCCGGCGTGTGCTTCCGGCGTTGCCAGCTGGCCAAGGCAGTGTGGGGCAGCCACACCGAATTCACCGACCGCACCATGGAGCAGCACATCTACAAGCTGCGCAAGAAATTGCAGCTCAGCAATCACAACGGCGCAGTGCGTATCAGAACCGTGTATTCGCATGGCTACAAGTTGGAGCTCGCGCTGCACGACAAAGATGCAACGACGATGAGCAAGGCTGTCAGCCCGAGTCTCAGCCCGGCACATCGCACAGCTGCCTGCTGAGCAAGCCCACCGCTGCAGGTGCGATCTGGGGTGCGTACTCTTGCGATGGCTCACCTTTGCGTGCGCTGCAGCGAGCGTTTCGATGACACTGCGTGCGTTGGCACGCTAACGACGACAGGATAATTTGCAGGCGCATTTCATCCGCGTGCTGCGCCGTGAATCCAGTGCGGTCTGTACCCACTCAGCTGCATCGCTCATTACACAGCCCGGTACGCTTGCTGATCAGCATTGCTGCATCAGTGGATTGCTAATGCGCATGGCAGTGACGAATGACGCCACCTGCTGCGACGAGACTCCAAATTCAAACTTGCGGCGAGCACGCGGCTGCGTCGCCGTGTGCCTTTATTGTGGTCCGATGCGGACGTACCGATCTGCAAAGCGCGGCCTTACTGGCGAACGTGATGTGCAAAGCAGTGATGTTGCGCCTATACCCGCCGCCGCGCAGCAGCCCGATCCGCGTACCCCACAACGACAACGGCGCAGGGAATCCCTGCGCCGTTGTCTGTTCTCATGAAACGCGAGTTACTGCTTGGGATTCTCGCCGTACCGGTTCGGGCCGGGCGTGCCTTCGATGCACATGAAAACTAGCAAGATGAACGCACCGACGTACGGCACCAGGCAGATCAAATAAAACCAGCCGGACTTGTCCTGATCGTGCAAGCGACGCACCGTCACCGCGATGCCCGGCACGATCAACGCCAACACAAAGAGCATGATCACCGCCAGGATCAGCCATGTCAGCGCGCCGGGACCATTTTCGCCGCCCATCAATGCTGCTGCGACGCCAAACAGGCCGCCAAGCACGATCAGCACCAACGTCTGCATCAGCGCGAACATCCAATATTCCTTGCGACGCGAGCGACCATTGAAGTCGGCGTAGCGCTTGAGCGGAAGCAACATCCATTCCATCGTGATTCTCCTGAAAACGGCAGTGAGCAGTGTCTGTGATCCGGTGCACAGTGCAACGGGCCGCGCATGTTGCCATAGCCGCACTCTTTCTGAAAACGCTTTCTCAACAGGCAAATGCAAATTCTGGCGATTGTCCGACAAATGGCTTGCGGGCGTCTGATCGCAAGCAACGAACGAAGGCAATCCACTGACCTCGGGGCGCCTGGAGGCGCGCCGTGTATTTCTCGCCCGCCGGTTCCGGGGATCGCCACCGCAACCGCGGTTATCAGCTAGCCGACCGATCTTCGATGACCGGACCGCAGCCAGCCGGAGCGATGCCAGTACGCCGCTGCCGACAATGGCCGAGGCAGCGCCTCGGCCATTGTCGGCAGGTTGCTGAACTCACCAATTGCAAAGTCCGCGCCGCAGCGGACCGCATAAGCGTCAGTCGGCCGCCGCTTCCAGCGCCTGGCTCAAGCGCTCCACCGCAATGATCTCCATCCCCTTGATGCTGGTGGTCTTGGGCGCATTGGCGCGCGGCACGATGGCGCGCTTGAAGCCATGCGTCGCGGCTTCCTTCAGGCGATCCTCGCCGTTAGGCACCGGGCGGATTTCGCCGGACAGCCCCACTTCGCCGAACGCGATGGTCTTTTCGGACAATGGCCGGTCGCGTAGCGACGACAGCACCGCCAGCAGCACCGGCAAATCGGCCGCGGTTTCCTGCACACGGATGCCGCCCACCACATTGACGAACACGTCCTGATCGCCCACCACGATGCCGCCATGCCGGTGCAGCACTGCCAGCAACATGGCCAGCCGGTTCTGCTCCAGCCCCACCGCCACACGACGCGGATTGGACAATGGCGACGCATCCACCAGCGCCTGCACCTCCACCATCAGCGGACGGGTGCCTTCGCGGGTGACCATCACGCAACTGCCCGGTTGCTGGGTGCTGCCGCCGGACAGGAAGATTGCCGACGGGTTGGAGACTTCCTTGAGTCCCTTCTCGCCCATCGCGAACACGCCTAGCTCGTTGACTGCACCGAAGCGGTTCTTAAACGCGCGCAACAAGCGGAAGCGGCTACCACTTTCACCTTCGAAGTACAGCACCGCATCGACCATGTGCTCGAGCACGCGCGGGCCGGCAATGCCGCCTTCCTTGGTCACATGGCCGACCAGAAACACGGCGGTGCCGGTTTCCTTGGCATAGCGCACCAGCCGCGCTGCGCTCTCGCGCACCTGACTTACCGAGCCGGGCGCTGCGGTCAGCGATTCGGTCCACAACGTCTGCACCGAGTCGGCCACGATCAGCTTCGGACGCGCCACGCTGGCGTGCTGCAGGATGTTCTCGATACCGGTTTCGGCCAGGGCGTTCAGGCCTTCCAGCGGCAGATCCAGGCGCACCGCACGCCCGGCTACCTGGGCAAGCGATTCTTCGCCGGTGACATACAACACCGGCAACGTGGAGGCCATGCTCGCCAGCGCCTGCAGCAGCAGCGTCGACTTGCCGATGCCCGGGTCGCCGCCGATCAGCACCACCGCCCCTTCCACCAGCCCGCCGCCCAGCACCCGATCGAATTCGCCAATGCCCGTGGAGACGCGCGCCTGCTCGGACTGCTGCACGTCCTTGAGCGCAGTGATCTTGGGCGCTTCGGCCTTGCCGGCCCAGCCGCTACGCCGCGATGCTGCTGGCGATGCCTTGCCGCCCGGCGTCGCGCTTTCAAGCACGATTTCGCTCAGCGTGTTCCAGACCCCACATTCGGTGCACTGCCCCTGCCACTTGTTGTACTCGGCGCCGCACTCGCCGCAGACATAGGCCGTTTTCGCCTTCGCCATTGTTTTTGCCCATCGTTGCTGGAGCAGCAGGATAGTGGCTGACGGTCTCAGCGTGCGCGACGCAGGCCTTTGCGGCATCGGGAATCGGGAATCGGCGACGTGCTGACGCATCGCGCAATGTTTACCAGCTGCGCTCACACAACGACGGCATGACCGGTGAGGACCGGCCATGCCGCTTGGATTCCACTGATCCCACGCCGGTCAACGACGTGGGAGTGCGCCACTTAGCGCGCCTTGTACAACTCGCTCAGGCGATCCGGCTTGCCGGCGATGCGTTCCAAATGCGGATACAACAGACCGCCGTGGTAATCCAGGCGCACGGTCTCGTAGCGGTCGCCGCGCTTGACCAGCAGTTCAATCGGCGCGGTGGTGCCCTTGGCCGCCTTGATCGCATCCTTGATCACATCTGCGCTAAAGGCGCGGCCGTTGACTGCAACGATGCTATTACCATTGATGATGCCGGCATTGAACGCCGGGCTGTCCCACAACACCTCGCTGACCTCGCCCGACCCCTCCAGCGAAAGGCCCAGCGAATAGGTCAGGCTGACGTCTTTTTCGTTGCTCTCGTAGGTCTTGATGACCAGGTTCGGCTCGTCGTTGTAGACCAGCTTCCAGCCGTTGGCTTCGATACCGCCATTCAACGAGCCGTACCCGTCCATGCGCTCGCGCAACAGGCTGGCCCAATCGTAGGCCACCACGCCGTTGAGCGTGCTCACGATGTCGTCGAAGGTGTATGGGTTGACGTCCCAATCGCCGTTCTTCATGCCGAAGAACGCCTTGGCGAAATCGTCGATGGAACGCTTGTTGTTGGTGAGCGCGCGCAGCTTGCTGTCCACTTCCAGCCACATCATCTGGCCGCCAGAGTAATAGTCCTCGCTCATCTGATAGCTGCGGTACGCCTTCGACCGCCGCATCGACATGGTCGGGTCGTTGGTGGTGTCCTGCACCGTGCGCCAGGTCATGCCGGGGCGGCCACGCTCATACGTTGCCGCGACGCCGGCCAGCATGTCGCGTGCCTGGTCCTGCGTCCACAGGCCTGAACGGGCAGCCACCACTTCGCCCCAGAACTGGGTCTGGCCTTCGTACAACCACAGCAGGCTGTCGCCCATCGGCACATTGAAGTTCGGCGTTGCCAGGTCGGCGCCACGGCGGTACTTGCCGTTCCAGGAGTGATTGAACTCATGCGACAGCAAATCGCGGCCGGTCCAGCTCTTGTCCCACTCGGTGAAGTAGTTCGGCGGGCCGCTATTTTCGCTGGAACGGTGATGTTCCAGGCCGATACCGCCCAGCTTCTTGGTCAGCGCCAGCAGGAATTCGTAATGGTCGAAGTGACGCGCGCCGTACAACTTGTCCATCTGCTGCACCAGCGCAGCGTGCGCCTTGATCTGCTCGGGCTTGGCCTCCAGCGATTTGGCTTCATCGGCGAACACATTGAGATAGACCGGCTGCTTGCCGGTGCTCAACTCCACGCGCTTGTAGTACTTGCCGGCGAACATCGGCGAATCGACCAGGTCGTCGAAATCGATCGGCTTGAAAGTCACCGTGTCGCCAACACGACGATCGGTTTCCAGTGCGGTGGCATAGCTCCAACCAGCAGGCAGCGTGACGCTGGCCTGCGCCTTGATGTTGCGCGCGAAATAACCGGCCGGGTACAGCGCGGTAGTGTTCCACTGCAGGTTGAGCATCTCCGGGGTCATCATCACCCGGCCCTGGTTGCCGGCCTGCGGCGAGAGGAATTTGAACTCGGCGGTCAGCTCGGTAGCGCCCTGCGGCACGTCCACCTTGAATGCATAGACATCGAACTGGTCGCGTTTCCATGGCACGACCTTGCCATCGACCTTGATCACCAGACCGGCGAGCTTGTCGATCGGCCCGGTCGGCGAATGATTGCCGGGAATCCACTGCGGGTATAGCAGCGTCATCGAGCCCGGCTTGGCCGGCATAGTGGTCTTGACCTTGAAGATGCGGTGGGCCAGATCGGTGGCATCCACGTCGATCTTCAAGGTGCCGTCGAACGGCACATCCTGCGGCGGTGTGGTTTGCGCAGCCGCAGGCAGCGACAACGCCGCCAACAACGACATGGACAACAGGGTGGGCATTTTCATCGCAACTCCGCAGGTGACCTGGAACAGGCAAGCCCACGATGCTAAGCGCCTGCCTGTGCTTCCCCGTATGCCATTGGTCATGTTGCGGGCGATTGACCGTAAAAAAAGGCCGCCAATCACTTGGCGGCCTCTTCTTCAACATTGCTGCGATCCGGCGTAGCGCCGTCTCAATGCATCATGTTGACGTTCATGTTGTGCAGCACCCAGAGCGAGCCGACGATCACGATGCCAATGATCAGCAGCGAGAACAAGCCCACCTGCACGTTGGAACGCTGCTCCGGGGTGCGGTCCATATGCAGGAAGTACACCATGTGCACCAACATCTGCACCGCGGCCATGACCGAGATCACGACGACAGTGACGCCCTTGGAGAACGCGCCGCTCATCACCATCGCAAACGGGATGACGGTGAGGATCACGGCCATCACAAAGCCGATCAGGTAGGACTTCAACCCGCCGGCGTGTGCGTCGGCAGCGGTTTCGGTGTGGCGGTGATTGGCCATTACAACGCTCCCAGCAGATAGACGACGGTAAACACACCGATCCAGATGATGTCCAGGAAGTGCCAGAACAGGCTCAGGCAGGCCAGACGCGTGCTGTTGCGCGCGGTCAGACCGTTCTTGGAGATCTGGATTACCAGCACCGCCATCCACAGCAGGCCGGAGGCCACGTGCAGACCGTGCGTACCCACCAGGGTGAAGAACGCCGACAGGAACGCACTGCGGCTCGGGCCGGCACCTTCATGGATCAGGTGGTTGAACTCCCAGACTTCCATGCATAAGAAGCCGATACCCAGCAGCGCGGTGACGGCCAGCCAGCCGTACAGGCCGCCCATCTTGCGCTTGTGCGCGGCAATCATCGCGAAGCCGAAGCTCAAGCTGCTGAACAACAGCAGGAAGGTTTCCACCAGCACGAACTTCAGGTCGAACAGCTCTTTCGCAGTCGGCCCGTCCACCGTGGCCCCGGAGAGCACCGCATAGGTGGCGAACAGACCGGCAAACAGCAGGCAGTCGCTCATCAGATAGACCCAGAACCCGAAGACGGTGTTGCCACCGCCGTCGTGATGCTCGTGGTCGTGATCGTGGCCGCCCGCGTGGGCGGCGTGGTCAAGCGTGGTCGAGGAAGCCATGGTCATACCACCTTCGCGGCCTGCGCCGCCTGTTGCTGTTCGAGCAGGGCGAAACGTGCGTTTTCGATGCGCTCCACTTCGTCGGCCGGCACCCAGTAATCGATGTCGTCATCGAACGTACGTGCAATGAAGCTGCCGATCATGCCCACCAGGCCGATGATGGCCAGCCACCAGATGTGCCAGATCAGACCGAAGCCCAGCAGCACACTGAAGGCACCGATGTAGACGCCTGCGCCGGTGTTACGCGGCATGTGGATCGCTTCGTACTTGGACGGACGCACCCAGCCCTTGCCATTCTGTTTGTCGGCCCAGAACTGGTCGCGGTCGTCGATGTGCGGCAGCACGGCGAAGTTGTAGAACGGCGGCGGCGACGAGGTTGCCCACTCCAGCGTACGGCCATCCCACGGATCGCCGGTGTAATCCATGTGCTCCTTGCGCTTCCACACGCTGTAACCGATCTGCACCAGGTTCAAGAAGATACCCATGCCGATGATTGCAGCACCCACCGCAGCCACGTACAGCCACGGCGCCCACTCGGGGTGGTTGTAGGTGTTCATGCGACGGGTCATGCCCATGAAGCCGAGCACATACAGCGGCATGAAGGCCACGAAGAAACCAATGATCCAGCACCAGAACGATGCCTTGCCCAGCTTTTCGTTGAGCTTGAAGCCGAACGCCTTCGGGAACCAGTAGGTCAGACCTGCCAGGTAACCGAACACCACGCCGCCAATGATCACGTTATGGAAGTGCGCGATCAGGAACAGGCTGTTGTGCAGCACGAAGTCCACGGCCGGAATCGCCAGCATCACGCCGGTCATGCCGCCGATGCTGAAGGTGATGATGAAGCCGATCGTCCACAGCACCGGCGCGGTCATGTGCACACGGCCTCGGAACATGGTGAACAGCCAATTGAAGATCTTCACGCCGGTCGGAATCGAGATGATCATCGTCGTGATGCCGAAGAAGGCATTGACGTTGGCACCCGAGCCCATGGTGAAGAAGTGGTGCAACCACACCACGAACGACAGCACGCCGATGCACGAGGTGGCGTAGACCATCGAGGTGTAGCCGAACAGACGCTTGCGGCTATAGGTCGCAATCAACTCGGAGAAAATACCGAACGCCGGCAGGATCAGGATGTAGACCTCCGGGTGACCCCAGATCCAGATCAGGTTGACGTACATCATGGCGTTGCCGCCACCGTCGTTGGTAAAGAAGTGCGTACCCAGGTAACGGTCGGCACCCAGCAGCGCCAGCGCCACGGTCAGGATCGGGAACGCGGCAATGATCAGGATGTTGGTGATCAGCGCGGTCCAGGTGAAGATCGGCATGCGCATCAGGGTCATGCCCGGTGTGCGCATCCGCATGATCGTCACGAAGAAGTTGATGCCGGTCAGCAACGTGCCTAAACCGGACACCTGCAACGCCCAGATGTAGTAATCGACACCGACCCCTGGACTGTATTCCAGCCCGGACAACGGCGGATACGCCAACCAACCGGTCTGCGCGAATTCACCGACACCCAGCGAGATGTTGATCAGCGCCGCACCGGCCACGAACAGCCAGAAGCTCAGCGAGTTCAAGAACGGAAACGCCACGTCGCGTGCGCCGATCTGCAGCGGCACGATGAGGTTCAACAGGCCGGTCATGAACGGCATGGCCATGAAGAAGATCATGATCACGCCATGCGCGGTAAAGATCTGGTCGTAGTGATGCGGAGGAAACACGCCTTCGCCACCGTTGCCGACCAGCGCCTGCTGGGTGCGCATCATCGCCGCGTCGGCAAAACCGCGCAGCAGCATGACCAGCGCCACGATGATGTACATCACGCCGATGCGCTTGTGATCCACCGAGGTGAACCACTCTTTCCAGAGATAGCCCCACAGCTTGTACTTGGTGATGGCGCCCGCGATGAGCAGGCCGAGCAGGCCGGCACCACCCAGCGCGACCATAATGATCGGCTCGTGGTACGGAACTGCCTCGATGGTGAGTTTGCCTAGCATCACTTGTCTCCAGAAGTGCACATGGCGACCGGCTCTGTCGCCGATGCCTGATGGTCGCCGTGGCCTTTACTGTGGCCCGGACCATTCATGTATTTTTCGACCAGCGAGCGGAACATGCCGTCCTGCACCGACGAGTAGTAGGTGACCGGATACTGTTCCTTGTCGTTGCGATTGGCGGCCAGCACCTGGTACTCGGCAGCGTTCAACGTGGTCGGCGAGGCCTTGACCTTGGCCACCCACGCAGCGAAGCCGGCCTGATCGGTGGCATGCGCCTTGAAGCTCATCTTCGAAAAGCCGTGGCCGCTGTAGTTGGTGGACAGGCCGAAGTATTCGCCCGGCTCGTTGGCCACCAGATGCAGCTTGGTTTCCATGCCTGCCATCGCGTAGATCATGGTGCCCAGGTGCGGAATGAAGAACGAGTTCATCACCGTGTCGGAGGTGATCTTGAAGTTCAGCGGCGTGTGCACCGGGAACGCGATCTCGTTGACAGTGGCGATGTTCTGGTCGGGATAAATGAACATCCACTTCCAGTCCAGCGATACCGCTTCGATGGTGATCGGCTTGACGTCCGAATCCAGCGGCCGGTACGGGTCCAGCGCGTGCGACGAGCGCCAGGTCAGCACCGCCAGCACCAGGATGATCACGCACGGGATCGACCACACCACCACTTCGATGGCGGTGGAGTGCGACCAATCCGGCTCGTAGCGCGCCTTGGTGTTGGATGCGCGATATTTCCACGCGAACGCAATCGTCATCACGATCACCGGGATGACCACGATCAGCATCAGCACCACCGAGGTGATCAGCAGTTGCTTTTCGTCGTGGCCGATCTGGCCTTTCGGATTGAGGATGGCCGAGTTGCAGCCTGCCAGCAGCAGGAAGGGCAACATCAGACCTGGACGAAGTAAACGCCCGAGCTGTTTCAGCGGAATCATCGGTCGATCCAAGTGCGAAGGAACGCCAGCCTCGTTCGTCGTATCCGTCCTGGGATGTTCCCGACGCAGCTGTCTTCCTAGAGGAGATGCACTGCGCAGACCGAAGACACGGGTTAGCGCAGTAATTTTAGTCTTTGCTGCACCTGCACGAAACCCATTGGCAATGATCTGACGCAATAAAAGCGCGCCAATTTGTGCGACATGTTGTCGCAGCGCAGCGCGAGGCAAGAAATGCACCGTTGCGTTCGCAAGGGGGGGGCAGGCCTGCAAGCGTGCAATGCATGCGAGAACTAAGTGAAACGCCACGTTTTCAACGCTTCAAAACGCAACTGGGCCGGCATACGCCGACCCAGTCTTGGAGCGTGGTGCCGGAAATAGGAATCGAACCTACGACCTACGCATTACGAATGCGCCGCTCTACCAACTGAGCTATTCCGGCTAGCCGTGAATTGTAGGAGCGCAGCGGCATCCGGGTCAATCACTGCAAGCGCCGCGTCTTGCCTGCACCGTCGTGCCGGAGCCGGCGCGTCAGCTGACCAGACGCAACCGCAGTTCCTTGGGCAGTGCGAACACCATCGATTCCGGCTCGCCTTCCAGCTCGGAGACGCCATTGGCGCCCAGTTCGCGCAACCGCGCCAGCACGCCATCGACCAGCACCTGCGGCGCAGAGGCACCGGCGGTCAGACCGATATGCTGCTTGCCGACGATCCAGGCCGGGTCGATCTCGCTGGCGTTATCGATCAGGTAGGACTCCACACCGTCACGCCGGGCCAGTTCACTCAGCCGGTTGGAATTGGAGCTGTTCGGCGAACCCACCACCAGCACCAGATCACACTGGCGCGCCAGATCGCGCACTGCGTCCTGGCGGTTCTGGGTGGCGTAGCAGATGTCGTCGTGGCGCGGCCCCTGCATTGCCGGGTAGCGCGCACGCAAGGCCTCGATGATCCCCATGGTGTCGTCCACCGACAGCGTGGTCTGGGTGGTGTAGGCAAGATTTTCGGGCTGGCGGACATCGAGCGTGGCGACCTGCTCGATGTCTTCGACCAGGTAGATGGTGCCCGGGCCGCGTTCGCGGCTCCAATGCCCCATCGTGCCCTCCACTTCCGGGTGCCCGGCATGGCCGATCAGCACCACGTCGCGGCCGGCCCGGCAATGCCGCGCCACCTCGAAATGCACCTTGGTCACCAGCGGGCAGGTGGCGTCGAACACCTTCAATCCACGGCGCTCGGCTTCCAGCCGCACCGCCTGCGAGACGCCGTGCGCGCTGAAGATCACCGTGGCATCGTCGGGCACCTCGTCGAGTTCTTCGACGAAGATCGCGCCGCGCTGCTTGAGGTCGTCGACGACGAAGCGGTTGTGCACGACCTCGTGGCGCACGTAGATCGGCGCGCCCAGCGTTTCGATCGCACGCTTGACGATCTCGATCGCACGGTCGACACCGGCACAAAAACCACGGGGATTGGCGAGCAGGACATCCATGGCGGGCATTCTACGGGAATGGGGAACAAGGGGTCGGAGCTGGCGGCAGTCGCGAGCAGGCAGGCTTCAGCGCAGATTCCCGGTTCCCGACTCCTGCTTGCCGGATTTGTCGAACAGGCCGAACACGGCGATGCCGATCGCCCCGCCCACGATTGCCGAGTCGGCGATGTTGAACGACGGCCAGGTGTGGCTACCGATGTACCACTGGATGAAATCCACCACGTGGCCATGCATCAGCCGGTCGATCACGTTGCCGATCGCCCCGCCGATCACCAGCGCATACGGCAGCGCGCTGCGCCAATGCCCGCGCGCGGTGCGCGAGAGCCAGAACGCCAGCAGGCCGCTGATACCCACCGCCAACGCGGTGAAGAACCACAACTGCCAGCCGCCGGCATCGCTCAAGAAGCTGAAGGCCGCGCCGGTGTTGTAGGTGCGGTACCAGTTCCAGAAACCGTCGATCACCGGCACCGGGGTGTACTCGGGCAGGCTGGACAGCACCCAGGCCTTGCTCCATTGGTCCAGGCCGACCACCAGCGCGGACAGCAGCAGCCAGATCAGGGCGGAGGGTTTGGGTCGTTGACTCATGTCGAAAGATCGCAATTAGTGGCCACTGCTCCGATGCCGGGAGAAGATGCCTGGATGGAGGTTGTGACCGGAATGGCGGAAAACATGACGAAGGCTGTCGCGCAGACAGGCGAGGATGGCACGGACGGTTCAACGAACAGTCCTACCCCGCCCCACAACGTGCCCCAAGCTTCAGAAAAGCCAGACGCATGCGCATAGCTGCGGCACCCGCTTCGCAGCAGCCCAGACTACCAGCCGGATGAAGACGGACTGCGCCAGGGCGAGACGACCACAGTGCGCGGCGATCGCTGCCACGCACTGCCGCGCACGGCATCAGAACCAGCGACGCTGCTCGCCGGGGCCTTCGATATTGCTGACGCAGCGGCTGCACAGTTCCGGGCGACGCGGGTCGCTGCCCACGCTGGCCTGGTGGTGCCAGCAGCGCACGCACTTGGCCTTGGTCGTGGGCCGCGCGCTGACGAAAATGTCGTCAGTGCTGGCAGCGGTCACGGTGACGTCGCCACTGATGAACAAAAAGCGCAGCTCCTCGGCAAGCGGCTGCCAGCGCGCGGCAGTCTGAGCGTCGGCAGCCACGGTGATCTCCGCTTCCAGCGCCGCGCCGATCGCGCCATTGGCACGCATCGGCTCCAGCACCTTAGCCACCTGCTCGCGCACGATCAACAACTTATCGAAATCTGCACTGGTCAACGCGGCATCGGCCGGTAACGGTGCGAGGCCGTCGTACCAGGTGGCGAACAGCACGTTGTCGACGTGCTTGCCCGGTAGATAGCCCCACAGTTCTTCGGCGGTGAAGCTCAACACCGGCGCGATCCAGCGCACGAACGCCTCGGCCACGTGATACATCGCGCTCTGCGCCGAACGGCGGCCGCGCGCATCTTCGGCCATCGTGTACAGGCGGTCCTTGGTGACGTCCAGGTACAGCGAACCCAGATCGACGCTGCAGAAATTCAGCAGCGCCTGCACGATCTCGGCAAAGTCGTAGCGCGCGTACGCGGCCACGATCTTTTCCTGCAGCTCATGGGCGCGATGCACGATCCAGCGGTCCAGCAGCACCATCTCGTCCAGCGCCACCAGATGCTGCAGCGGATCGAAGCCATGCAGATTGCCGAGCAAGAAGCGCGCGGTATTGCGCAAGCGGCGATACGCATCGGCATTGCGCTTGAGGATCTCCTGCGACAGCGACATCTCGTTGCTGTAGTCGGCCGAGGCGATCCACAGGCGCAGGATGTCCGCGCCCAGGGTCTTCATGATGTCCTGCGGCTCGATGCCGTTGCCCAGCGACTTGGACATCTTGCGGCCGTGCTCGTCCACAGTGAAACCGTGGGTGAGGCACTGCTTGTACGGCGCCGCCTTGTCCATCGCCACGCCGCTCAGCAGCGACGACTGAAACCAGCCGCGGTGCTGGTCGGAACCTTCCAGATACAGGTCGGCCGGCTTGGGCAGGCCACGATCCGGAAGCACCGCTTCATGCGTCACTCCGGAGTCGAACCACACATCCAGGATGTCGGTGATCTTGTCGTAATCGGCCGCTTCATCGCCCAGCAGTTCGGCTGCGTCCAGCGTGTACCAGACATCGACGCCGCCCTGCTCCACCCGATCGGCGACGTGGCGCAACAACTCGGTGCTGCGCGGATGCGGTTCGCCGGTTTCGCGATGGACGAACAAGGCGATCGGCACGCCCCAGGTGCGCTGACGCGAGATGGTCCAATCCGGGCGTCCGTCGACCATGCCGGCGATACGCGCCTGGCCCCACGACGGATACCAATGCACGCTTTCGATGGCCTTCAGCGCATCGGCGCGCAGATTGGCCTGCTCCATCGAGATGAACCACTGCGGCGTGGCACGGAACGCAATCGGCGTCTTGTGCCGCCAGCAATGCGGATAGCTGTGCTCCATCTTGCTGGCCGCCAGCAGCACACCGGTGTCGCGCAGCGCCTCGATGATGACGTCGTTGGCTTTCCAGATATGCACGCCGGCCAGCACGGTGTCGCCCAGCGGCGGAGTGGACGGCAGATACACGCCGCGCCCGTCGACCGGGTTGATCTGCGCAGCGCCATAGCGCTCCAGCAGACCGTATTGCTTGGAGACCTGGTAGTCCTCCTGGCCGTGACCCGGGGCGGTATGCACCGCGCCGGTACCATCTTCGGCCGACACGTGATCGCCCAGCAGCAGCGGGATCTCGCGTTCGGCATAGAACGGGTGGTTCAGCAGCATCTGCTCCAGCGCAGCGCCCTTGGCGTGGCCATGCACCACCACGTCGTCCACGCCGTAACGGGCCAGCGCCTTGGCAGCGAGCGCTTCGGCGATCACCAGCCAGCGCGGCTGGTTGCGATCGGCCGGACCTTCGACCAGCACATAGTCGAGCTCTGCGCCCAAGCTCACCGCCAGCGACGCCGGCAGCGTCCACGGCGTGGTGGTCCAGATTGGCACCGCCACGCCCACGCCCGCCGGCAGGCTCGCGCCGAATGCGGCAGCGACTGCGCCCGGATCGCGCGCCGGGTAAGCGATATCCACCGTCGGCGACACTTTGTCGGCGTATTCGATCTCGGCCTCGGCCAATGCCGAACCGCAATCGAAACACCAATGCACCGGCTTGACGCCGCGGGTCAGATGGCCGTTATCGACCACCTTGGCCAGCGCGCGAATTTCGTTCGCTTCGAAACGGAAATCCAGCGTCTTGTAAGGGTTGTCCCAATCGCCGATCACACCCAGGCGCTTGAAATCGCGCCGCTGCAGATCGATCTGCTCGGCCGCGTATTCGCGGCACTTCTGGCGGAATTCGGCCGCATCGAGCTTGACGCCGACCTTGCCGTATTTCTTTTCGATCGCGATCTCGATCGGCAGGCCGTGGCAGTCCCAGCCGGGGATATACGGCGCATCGAAGCCAGCCAGATACTTCGACTTGACGATGATGTCCTTGAGGATCTTGTTGACCGCATGGCCCAGGTGGATCTGGCCATTGGCATACGGCGGGCCGTCGTGCAGCACGAACAGCGGCCGTCCGGCGGCATTGGCACGCAGTTGCGCGTAGAAGCCCTCGCGCTCCCAGCGCTCCAGCATCGCCGGCTCGCGCTTGGGCAGGTCGCCGCGCATCGGAAATTCCGTCGCAGGCAGATGAAGAGTGGCTTTGTAGTCTTGGGTCACAGGAATCTACCGTTGCGCTGGATTTCTTGAGAAGGACTCGCAGTCCTTACGGGTTGTTGCTGAGAATTCGCCTGTGCCGCCAACACCTCACGCGCCTGTCCGGCATCGCGATGCATCTGCACGGTCAGCGCCTCCAGGCCATCGAATTTTTCTTCGTCGCGCAGCTTGGCGACGAATTCGACGTCGATGTGGCGGCCATACAGATCGCCCTGGAAATCGAACAGGTGCGCTTCCAGCAGCGGCTCCACACCGGCCACCGTTGGACGCGTGCCAAAGCTCGAGACCGACGGCCAGGGCGTCTTGGCCACGCCATGCACCCAGGTCGCATAGATTCCCGACAAGGCCGGCGTGCGCGGAAAGCGCAAGTTGGCAGTGGGATAACCCAAGCTGCGACCAAGCTGCTTGCCGCGCACGACCCGCCCACCGATGGCGTACGGGCGACCAAGCAAGTCGCCGGCGTGGGCGAATTCGCCCGCAACCAGCAGTTCGCGAATGCGCGTTGCCGAAATCCGCTCGCCGTGCAGATGCACCGGGGCGATCTCGCCGGCCACAAAGCCATGTTGTTCGCCAAGCATATGCAGCAGGCGGATGTCGCCACCGCGCCGATGGCCGAAGCGGAACTCCGGACCGATCCAGACTTCGCGCGCACACAACCGGCCGACCAGCGCCAGGCGTACGAAATCTTCCGCGCTCATCTTCGACAGGCGGCCATCGAAACGGATCATGCCCACGCTGTCGGCGCCGAACCCGTACAAGCCTTCGATCTTGGCGCGTGCCAGGGTCAGACGCGGCGGCGGCGCGGCGGGCGCGAAGAACTCACGCGGCAGCGGCTCGAAGCTCACCGCCACTGCCGGCACACCGAGCGCGCGCGCGCGCGCCACGGCGTGTTGCACCAGCGTCCGATGACCCAGGTGCAGGCCATCAAAGGCGCCGATGCAGACCACGCTTCCGTGCGGGAACAACGTCCCGCCCTCGACGTCTCTAAACAGCGTGCTCATTCCTCGATCCAAACAGATGCCGACCAGCCGGCCGACCCTCGTTGCTACATAACCTGCAAGTATAGCCGGGCCTGTCAAGCCGCATGGGCACGCACTTGGGCGCGGCAGCGCCCGATTGATCGCCATGCGATTGACTGCCCGAGACCCTGGACAGCGCGGGCGGCCTTGCACGTCCACTCGTGTTCGGCAGTTGCCTAGCCTTCGCGCAGATGCCGCGGCCGCAGCCCCAGTGCCAGCTGCGCGACCAGATAGGTCGCCCCACCACTGCCCACCAGTACCGCAAGCCAACCGATGCGGTCCCATTTCCCCATCTGCGTAAACGACGGCAGCCACCACAGCAAACTCAACAGCACCGCCACCATCGCCGCACACGCCAGCAGCAGACGCAGCACATAGCCGCTCCAGCCCGGCCGGCGCTGATACACGCCGGACTTACCCAGCCAGTACCACAGCAATCCCAGGTTGAGATAACTCGACAGTGCACTGGCGATCCCCAACGCCAGATGCAGGCCTGGCTGCTTGCCCATCGCCTGCATCACACCCTGCGCCTTGAGCTCGGGCGGCACCATGATCTGGTAGACCACCGCCAGCAACGCGAAGTTGAACACCATGTTGGCGATCAGCGCCGCCACACCTGCACGCACCGGGGTGCGGGTGTCCTGGCGCGCGTAGAAGGCCGGCAGCAGCACTTTGATCATGGCGTAGGCCGGCAAGCCAAAGCTCAACCCGTAGACCGACATCGCGGTCATGCGCGTATCGAACGCGGTGAACTGGCGGTACTGGAACAACGTCGCCACCAACGGCTCGGCCAGCAGCAACAAGCCCAGCATGGCCGGCATCGCAATCAGCAAGGTGGTGCGGAAGCCCCAATCCAGCGCGCCGGAGAAGGCAGCGCGGTCGGTCTTGACGTGATGGCGGGCCAGCGCCGGCAGGATCACCGTGCCAAGTGCCACGCCGAACACACCCAGCGGCAATTCCAGGAAACGGTCGGCCAGCGACAGCCACGATTGCGAGCCATCGGCCAGCTTGGCCGCGATGACGGTGTCCAGCAGCAGGTTGATCTGCGCAATAGACGAGCCGAACAAGGTTGGGATCATCAAGGTCAGCACCTTGCGCACGCCTGGATGACGCCAGCCCCAGCGCGGCAGGGTCAACAGGTTGATGCCTTTCAGCGAAGGCAGCTGGAACAACAACTGCAGCATGCCCGCCGCCAGTACCGCCCAGCCCAGTGCAAGGATCTGCTTTTCCGGCGTACCGCCCAATCGCGGCGCCAGCCACACGGCGCCGGCGATCATGCACAGGTTGAGGATCACCGGGGTCAGCGCCGGCATCGCGAACTTTTGAAAACTGTTCAACGCCCCGCCCGCCAGCGCGGTTAACGAAACGAACAGCAGAAACGGGAAGG
Organism: Xanthomonas vasicola pv. musacearum NCPPB 4379; assembly: GCF_000277895.2. Classification (NCBI taxonomy): domain Bacteria; kingdom Pseudomonadati; phylum Pseudomonadota; class Gammaproteobacteria; order Lysobacterales; family Lysobacteraceae; genus Xanthomonas; species Xanthomonas vasicola. Next base: position 3,356,218 of record NZ_CP034655.1, read on the forward strand.
TCAGCCGGAACAGATCCACCAGTAGGCCGTGTTTGGCTGGATCGGTGCCCACGCCACTGGAGAACAGCGTGGCAAGCTGCGGCGCGAAGATCAGTGCCAGTGCAGTGACAAGCAGCAGCGCTCCGCCCAGGGTGCCCGCTACGCGCGCCATCAACTCGCGCAACTCGGCATGGGGACGGGTTTCCTTGACCTCGGTGAACACCGGCACGAAGGCGGTGGCGAACGAGCCTTCGGCAAACAGCCGGCGCAAGAAATTGGGGACCCGGAAGGCCACCCAGAACGCATCGGTCACCGCATTGGTGCCGAAGGTGGTGGTGATGACCTGGTCGCGAACCAGCCCTAGCACCCGTGAAACCATGGTCATACTGCTAAATGAGAGTAGGCCTCTCAACATGCCGGGCTTACTCACGCTGCATCCCTCTTGACAACTGACTTGACGTACATATCTGGGTCCATCATACTTTCGCGCTTGCTTTTTCCACCATACCGATTTTTCAGGAACCCACCACCGTGGCCAATATCAAGTCCGCCAAGAAGCGCGCCAAGCAGACCATTGTGCGCAATGAGCGCAACACCGGTCAGCGTTCGATGCTGCGCACCGCCGTCAAGAAGGTGATCAAGGCCCTTGACGCCAACGATGCTGCAGGCGCCGAAGCTGCTTTCGCCGTTGCTCAGCCCATCCTCGACCGTTTCAGCGCCCGTGGCCTGATTCACAAGAACAAGGCTGCGCGTCACAAGAGCCGCCTGACCGCTCGCATCAAGGCCATCAAGGCCGCGTAAGCGATCAGTTGGTGCGTTGCCGGAAGCCTGGCTTCCTGCAATACAGAAAAACCCGGCCTTGTCCGGGTTTTTTGTGTGTATGCGCCTGTACTTAGCCCGCATTGCGCGCTTCGAGCTCGTCTTCGCGCTGGCGGTCGAAGAACGCCATGACGTCCTTCATGATCGGGAACGTGCCATCGCGCCCAAGGGCGGAGACCAGGTACCACGGCGCCGTCCAGCCCAGCTCGGCCACGATGGTTTCTGCAGCGGCACGCGCCTCGTCTTCAAACATCAGGTCGGCCTTGTTGAGCACCAGCCATCGCGGCTTCTTCAGCAGCTCGGGATCATGCCGTTCCAGCTCACGCTCGATGGTGCGCACCTGCTCGGCCGGCGACACGCCTTCCACGCCACCGTCCATCGGAGCAATATCCACCAGATGCAGCAGCAGGCGGGTGCGCTGCAGATGGCGCAGGAACTGCGTACCCAGGCCGGCGCCGTCGGCAGCGCCTTCGATCAGGCCCGGCACGTCGGCGATGACGAAGCTGCGGTACGCCTCGACACTGACCACGCCCAGATTCGGGTACAGGGTCGTGAACGGGTAATCGGCCACCTTCGGCGTTGCCGATGACACCGCGCGAATCAAGGTGCTCTTACCAGCATTCGGGAAGCCCAGCAGGCCAACGTCAGCCAGCAGCTTCAACTCCAGCTTGAGCAGGCGCTCCTCGCCCTCTTCACCGGTGGTGGACTGGCGCGGTGCGCGGTTGACCGAACTCTTGAAATGCATGTTGCCCAGGCCGCCCTTGCCGCCCTTGGCCACCAGCAAGCGGTCGCCGTGCTGAGTCAGGTCGCCGATGACTTCGTCGGTCTGCACGTTCATCACCACGGTACCGACCGGCACCACGATGATGCGATCTTCGCCGCCCTTGCCGTAGGCCTGACGGCCCATGCCGTTCTCGCCGCGCTGCGCCTTGAAGGTGCGCTCATGGCGGAAATCGACCAGCGTGTTGACGTTCTCGTCGGCCACGATCCAGACGCTGCCGCCGCTACCGCCATCGCCACCATCAGGCCCGCCGAGCGGGATGAACTTCTCGCGGCGAAAGCCGACACAGCCGTTGCCGCCATTGCCGGCGGTGACCAGGATTTCTGCTTCGTCGACTAACTTCATGAGATTTGGGATTCGTAATTTGAAATTGGTAACACCACCGCAGCACGCCGCTTGGCAGCTGCGGGAAAGCAGGAAGCGACGGCATCGGAACGTATCGGAATCCGCAGTTGCGAATCCCGAATCCCGAATCCCCACTCCCGGCTCTCAAACAAAAAACCCCGCCGAAGCGGGGCTTTCCGTCTCGTTCGCAGGGCATTGCTGCCTAGCGAACTGGCCTGCATGGAGCGGGCGATTACGCATCGGCAACCACGCTGACGGTGCGACGCTTCTTCGCACCCTTGACCGAGAACTCCACCTTGCCGTCCACCAGGGCGAACAGGGTGTGGTCACGGCCGAGGCCGACGCCGGCGCCCGGATGGAACTGGGTGCCGCGCTGACGCACGATGATGTTGCCGGCGTCGATGGCTTGGCCACCGAAGATCTTCACGCCGAGGTACTTCGGGTTCGAATCGCGACCGTTGCGCGAGGAACCTACGCCCTTTTTATGTGCCATGACTGGTTCTCCTTACTTCTTGTCGCCACCGGCGATGCCGGTGATCTCGATTTCGGTGTAGTGCTGACGGTGTCCCTGGCGCTTCATGTGGTGCTTGCGGCGACGGAACTTGATGATGCGCACCTTGTCGGCGCGGCCGTGGGCCACAACCTTGGCGGTGACCGAGGCGCCCTTCAGCGCATCGCCCAGCTTGATGCCATCGCTATCGCCCAGCATCAGGATGGTGTCGAACTTGATCTCGTTACCAGCTTCGACTTCGAGCTTTTCCACGCGGAGCGTTTCGCCCTGCGCGACGCGGTACTGCTTACCGCCGGTTACCAAAACTGCGTACATGACCAGGTTTTCCTCTGTAGTTATTATGGTCGCACTGCCATGCCCTAGGGCAAACAGGAGCGGGATTGTACTGGCTTAGCCGGTTTCGGGTCAAGTGGCAAGCACTCTTGCCGCAACCACCTGACAGCAGGCTGGCAGAACGCATCATCCGGCCCCCACAACGGCCCCAGCAGACTGGCATTTGGGGCAATTGCCCTCACCTAAGTCGGCGGGTAGGCTGATCGACTGCCACTCATTCCTGCTGAGCACGCTCGCACCACTGCCGGTTCGCCGGCCCGACATCGGATCCCCCATGGCGATGGATTTCATCCGCATCCGCGGCGCGCGGACGCACAACCTCAAGAACATCGACCTCGACCTGCCTCGCGACAAATTGATCGTGATCACCGGCCTGTCCGGCTCGGGCAAGTCGTCGTTGGCGTTCGACACCATCTATGCGGAAGGCCAGCGCCGCTACGTCGAGTCGTTGTCGGCGTATGCGCGCCAGTTCCTCAGCGTGATGGAAAAGCCGGACCTGGACCATATCGAAGGCTTGTCGCCGGCGATTTCGATCGAACAGAAATCCACCTCGCACAACCCGCGCTCCACGGTCGGCACGATCACTGAGATCTACGACTACCTGCGCCTGCTGTACGCACGCGTGGGCCAGCCGCGCTGCCCGGACCATGGCTTCCCGCTGGAAGCGCAGACCGTCAGCCAGATGGTCGACCACATGCTCACCCAGGATCAGGAGCAGCGGTACATGCTGCTGGCCCCAGTGATCCGCGACCGCAAGGGCGAGCATGCGCAGGTGTTCGAACAACTGCGCGCACAGGGCTTCGTGCGCGTGCGCGTGGACGGCGAGCTGTATGAAATCGATGCGGTGCCGGCATTGGCGCTGCGCCAGAAGCACACCATCGAAGCGGTGATCGACCGCTTCCGTCCGCGCGAAGACATCAAGCAGCGCCTGGCGGAAAGTTTCGAAACCGCGCTCAAGCTCGGCGAAGGCATGGTGGCGGTGCAATCGCTGGACGACCCGGCGGCAGCGCCGCATCTGTTCTCGTCCAAGTACAGCTGCCCGGTGTGCGATTACTCGTTGCCGGAGCTGGAACCGCGGCTGTTTTCGTTCAATGCACCGGTGGGCGCCTGCCCGAGCTGCGATGGCCTGGGCGTGGCCGAATTCTTCGACCCCGATCGCGTGGTCGTGCATCCCGAACTGTCGCTGTCGGCCGGCGCGGTGCGCGGTTGGGATCGACGCAATGCCTATTATTTCCAGCTGATTGCCTCGCTGGCCAAGCACTACAAGTTCGATGTGGATGCGGTATGGAACACGCTGCCGGCCAAGGTGCGCCAGGCGGTGCTGTTCGGCAGCGGCGATGAGGTGATCAGCTTCACCTACTTTACCGATGCGGGCGGGCGCACCACGCGCAAGCATCGCTTCGAAGGCATCCTGCCGAACCTGGAGCGCCGTTACCGCGAAACCGAATCGCCGGCGGTGCGCGAAGAGCTGACCAAGTACGTCAGCCAGCAGCCCTGCCCTGCCTGCAACGGCACGCGCTTGAATCGCGCTGCGCGCAACGTGTTCGTAGCCGATCGCCCACTGCCGGAACTGGTGGTGCTTCCGGTCAACGAAGCGCTGAGTTTTTTCCGTGGTTTGTCGCTGCCGGGTTGGCGCGGCGAGATTGCGGCAAAGATCGTCAAGGAGATCGGCGAGCGGCTGGGCTTCCTGGTCGATGTGGGCCTGGATTACCTCACCTTGGAGCGCAAGGCCGACACCTTGTCCGGTGGTGAAGCGCAGCGCATTCGCCTGGCCAGCCAGATCGGCGCCGGCCTGGTTGGGGTGATGTATGTACTGGACGAGCCGTCGATCGGCTTGCACCAGCGCGACAACGAACGCCTGCTCGGCACGCTGACGCGATTGCGCGATCTGGGCAACACCGTGATCGTGGTCGAGCATGACGAAGACGCGATTCGGCTGGCCGACCACGTACTGGATATCGGCCCCGGTGCCGGCGTGCATGGCGGCGAAATCTGCGCGCAAGGAACGCTGCAGGACATTTTGGAATCGCCACGTTCGCTCACTGGCCAATACCTGTCGGGCAAGCGTCGCATCGAGATTCCCAAGCAGCGCCATAAGCCCAACCCGAAGATGATGCTGCATCTGCGCGGGGCGACCGGCAACAACTTGAAGAATGTCGACCTGGATATTCCGGCCGGCTTGCTCACCTGCATCACCGGCGTGTCCGGCTCGGGCAAGTCGACGCTGATCAACGATACGTTGTTCACGCTGGCCGCCAACGAAATCAATGGCGCCTCGCATACAGTGGCACCGCATCGCGAAGTCGAAAATCTGGACCTGTTCGACAAGGTGGTGGATATCGACCAGTCGCCGATCGGGCGCACACCGCGCTCCAATCCGGCGACCTACACCGGCATGTTTACCCCGTTGCGCGAGCTGTTTGCGCAGGTGCCGGAATCGCGTGCACGCGGTTATTCGCCAGGCCGTTTCAGCTTCAACGTACGTGGCGGCCGCTGCGAGGCCTGCCAGGGCGACGGCATGATCAAGGTGGAGATGCACTTCCTGCCCGACGTCTACGTGCCTTGCGATGTCTGCCACGGCAAGCGCTATAACCGCGAAACGCTGGAGATCCGTTACAAGGGTTTCAACATCAGCGACGTGCTGCAGATGACCGTGGAAGATGCGCTGCGCCTGTTCGAGCCGGTGCCGTCGATCGCGCGCAAGCTGGAAACGCTGGTCGATGTGGGCTTGAGCTACATCAAGCTGGGCCAGAGCGCGACCACACTCTCCGGCGGTGAAGCGCAGCGCGTCAAGCTGTCCAAGGAACTGTCGCGTCGCGATACCGGGCGCACCTTGTACATCCTGGACGAGCCGACCACCGGCCTGCACTTCCACGATATCGAAGCGTTGCTCGTCGTGCTGCACAAGCTGCGCGACGAAGGCAACACGGTGGTGGTGATCGAACACAATCTGGACGTGATCAAGACCGCCGACTGGATTGTGGATCTGGGTCCGGAAGGCGGCCATCGCGGCGGTACCATCCTGGTCTCCGGCATGCCGGAAGATGTGGCTGCACACAAGGCGTCCTACACCGGGCAGTTCCTGGCCAAGATGCTGCCGTCAGTGAAGGCGCGCGAGACGCGGCCGGCGGCAATGGCCAACAAGCCCGATGCGCGCCCGCCGCGCAAGGTCAAACCGGAGAAGGTGGCCAAGGTCGCCAAATCCGCCACCAAGAAGACTGCAAAGAAGAAGGCAAGCTGATGAGCGAACATAAGGTTCTGGCACGCATCCCGATCAGCGTGCGCTGGCGCGACATGGACAGCATGGGCCACGTCAACAACGCCAAGTACATTTCCTATCTGGAGGAAGCGCGCGTGCGCTGGATGCTGGGCGTGCAAGGCGTGGCGATGACCGACCGCATCCCGCCGGTGGTTGCTGCCACCAACGTCAATTACAAGCAGCCATTGATCTGGCCCAACGACATCACCGTCGAGTTGTTCGTCGAACGCCTGGGCACCAGCAGCGTGACCATTGGCCACCGCATCTTCGACCAAAAGGATGACAGCAAGCTGTACTCCGATGGCAACGTGGTGGTGGTGTGGATCGATACGCAGACCGGCAAGAGCGCGGCGCTGCCGGATGCGGTGCGCGCGGCTAGCAGCTGAGTTTTCTATCGACCCGGTCGCTGACGCCATAAGCGCGAAACATCAACGGCGGCTCTTTCGGGAGCCGCCGTTTTTGTTTGCATGCAGGTGTGTTGCGCGACAGCGTCAAACCATCAGGACCCGGGCGCGCGCTGACGTGCTTCGAACGTGGCCTTGATTTCGCGACCGTCCTGCAGGGTGAAACTCACCGGCACCTGCGCACCTTCCTGCAGCGGCGCAGTCGCGTCCATCAACATCAGATGCAGGCCACCCGGCGCCAGCGGCACCGACTTGCCGGCCGGTAATGCCAGCTCCGGAACCGCACGCATGCGACTGACGCCATTGGTCTGCGTGGTTTCGTGCAGGGACACATCGGCAAACACACTGCTTTTCGCTGCAGTGATCTTCAGTGGCTGCGGACAGCCGTTATGAAACTGGCCGAAACCGGCCGCCATGCCCATGCCACCGGGAGGCGGGATGCGTATCCAGCCATTCTTGAATTCGGGCAGGCATTGGGCCGACGCGCCTGCACCTGCCACCAGCGCCAATGCCGCAAACACCATGCCACCACACCTAACCCGCCTGCTTCGACTGCCGTCTATCATGACCCGACCTCCAGGAGCCCCGAATGAGCATCCAGATCTTAGACCATGGCCGTCTTCGCGAAATCCGTCTGGCGCGTCCGCCGGTCAATGCGCTGGACAGCGCGTTGTGCCAGGCGCTGAGCGCCGCGGTGCAGCAGGCGGGCGAGCAGGTCGATGGCATCGTGCTGTCGGGTAGCGAGCGGATCTTTTCCGGCGGCATGGATGTGCCGTATCTGCTGGCGCACGGCACCGACCGCGCCGCGCTGCTGGCCAGTTGGACTGCGTTCTTCGATGCCGCGCGGGCGCTGGCCAACAGCCGCGTGCCGGTGGTGGCGGCCATCGGCGGGCATGCGCCGGCCGGCGGCTGCGTGCTGGCGCTGTGCTGCGACTACCGGGTGATGGCGCGCAGTGCCGACACCGCCAAACCCTATGGGATTGGCCTCAACGAAGTACAGGTAGGCCTGGCCGCGCCGGAAGGCATCCAGCGTCTATTGCGCCGCGTGGTCGGGGCGCACCGCGCAGAGCGCCTGCTGATCTCCGGGCAACTGCTGCCGGCCGAACAGGCGGTCAAGATCGGCCTGGTGGACGAGCTGGTCGATGGCGAGTTGGTGACCGCGCGTGCGGTGGCATGGCTGCAGGAGCTGCAACAGCTGCCGCGCCAGCCGATGCTGACCACGCGTGCGATTGCGCGCGCAGACCTGCGCGCGGCATTGGCGCCAGAGTTGATCCAGCTGGAGCGCTTTATCGATGGCTGGTACGCGCCAGATGCGCAGACCGCGCTGCATGGTCTGGTGGCGCGCCTGCAGAAGGCCTGAGCTCCGCCGTCGCGGCGCCCATTGGGTGGGCCGGTATACTCGCGGTCCGTCGCACGCCCAGGCCAGCCCCTTGTCCGCCACCGCCGAACCCGTCGTCTCCGAACTGATCAGCCTGCTGTCGCTGGAGCGTCTGGAGGACAACCTGTTTCGTGGCCAGAGCCGCGACATCGGCACCAAATACGTGTTCGGTGGTCAGGTGCTGGGCCAGGCGTTATCGGCAGCACAGGCGACGGTGGAAAACGGCCGTCAGGCGCATTCGCTGCACGCGTATTTCCTGCGTGCCGGCAATATCGACCACCCCATCGTTTACGACGTCGACCGCACCCGCGATGGCGGCAGCTTCTCGGTACGCCGGATCACGGCAATCCAGCACGGCAAGGTGATCTTTTTCTGCGCGGCCTCGTTTCAAGAGCACGAAGACGGTGCCGAGCATCAGTCGGCGATGCCGGTGGTGCCGCCGCCGGAAGACATCGAACCGGCCGCACCGCTGGCACCGGAAGTGTTGGCCAAGCTGCCGGCCAAGGTGCAGCGCTGGCTCTCGCGCGGCGGCCCGTTCGAGTTTCGCCATGTGTTTCCGCGCGATGAACTCAAGCCGCCCAAGCGCCCGCCGTTTCAGCAGATGTGGCTGCGCTTGAGCAATCCCATCGGCGACGATGTGGGCCTGCATAGCGCGCTGCTGGCATATGCCTCGGATTTCCAGTTGCTGGGCACCTCGACATTTCCGCACGGCATCAGCTATTACACGCCGAACGTGCAGATGGCCTCGCTCGATCATGCGCTGTGGTTCCATCGCCCGTTCCGCACCGACGACTGGCTGCTGTATTCGCTCGACAGCCCCACCGCACAAGGTTCACGCGGTCTGGCGCGCGGGCAGTTCTTCACCCGCGACGGCGTGCTGGTGGCCAGCACCACGCAGGAAGGCCTGATCCGAGTGGTGCCTGACGGCAGCGCGATTGCCGTGCCGGCCTAAGGAGTAGGCCTGCAAGCGCGGCAGCACCGCACGCTGTTCGATTGCCAGTTCGCACGCGGGCCGCGCTGAGGCAGCCAAGCACCTTTCCCAGCGCACCGCAGACGCCGCAAGCTGGCATCCTGGCTCGCCCTGCTTCCGCGGTCACCCGACTGCACCACTCGCATCCTGATGTTTCATCTTGAACCGGCGCCGCAGTGGCGCCATCTGTTCCGGACCCAACGGTGTTTTCCACCATGCGCAAGATCTTCAGCAGTCAACGTATCGAAACCGCCGAAGGCGTGGCCAATCTCTTGCGCGATGCGGGCATCGAGATCCGCCTCAGCAATGGCCGCTCATACCAGAGCAAGCGCGGCGGCCAGTTCAGCTACCTGGAACAGAGCAACGCCCAGGCGCAGCCCACCGTCTGGATCGTGCATGCCAACGATCAGCCGCGTGCGCGCGAACTGTTGCGTGACGCCCGCCTGCTGGACACCACCCGCCGCGACCTACCGAATGTGGAATACACCTTCCGCGAGGGCGAGAACGGCTCCAGCTCCAGCGCGCGTAGCTGGGCCTGGCGCATCCGCCTGGTGTTGCTGCTGGTGATCGGCGCCGTAGCCATGGTGGTGGTGATGCGCCATCGCAGCGCGCCGGCACCGGCGGCACAACCGGCATCGCAGCAAGCGCCAACCCAAGATGCCGCCCCACCAGCCGCAGACGACGAACAGATGCGCGTGCGGATCCAGCCGGCGCGCTGAGCGCGGCTAGCCCGCGCGACCGGCCGGTGGCGCGACGAGCGGCGCCCTGATCATAGCGGTCACATCCATTGCCGGCATGCGTCATGCTGGCGACGGGACATGGATTGGGCCGATGAACGCCCACACGCTGGATCTGATGTTGCGACGCGAACTGCCCAACGCCGCGGCTGGCTGCCAGCAGGCGTACGGGCGCATCGTATTTGCCTGCCAGAACACGGTGACCGCGATCGCACTGGCGATCACCCGCGACCTCGCGGCCAGCGAAGACATCGCCAAGGAGGCCTTCCTGCGTGCCTGGCAGCAGCTGGCGCAGCTGCATCAGCCGGCAAGCTTTCTCCCCTGGCTTCGGCAGATCACCCGCAACCTGGCGCGCGACTGGCTGCGCCAACCGTCATCGTGCGCTCAGCGGCGAGGCGGCAGACCTTGCCATCACAATGGCCGCCAACCCTGCGCCCTCGCCTACCGACCAACTGTTGCAGGTGGAAGAAGAGATCGCCGCGCTCGACATCATTTCTGCATTGCCCGAAGAAAGCCGCAAAAACGCTGCTGCTGTACTACCGCGAAGGCCAGAGCTCGCAGCAGGTTGCGCCTCTGCTCGAACTCAGCGACGCGGCAGTGCGTAAACGCCTGTCGCGCGCACGGGCCAGCGTGCGCAGCGAACTGCTGCGCCGCTTCGGCGACTTCGCACGCGGCAGCGCACCCAGCGCAGCTTTCGCCAGCACAGTGAGCTCGGCCACCCTGTTGGGCGCGCCGGGCACGGCTAGCGCGGCCGTTGTGCTGACGGGCATCGGAGGCGCGGGCAAATTAGGCGCGAGCGGGCTGAGCGGCTCGGCGCTTGGCGGGGCGGCGGCGCTGGCGCGCTCAGCCTCTGGCTCGGCATGCCGGCACTGTTCGCTGCGTGAGCGGTGCTGGTTGCCGGGATCGGCACCTACTGGCCGTATTGGTACCTGCTGCGCTTCGCACAAACCGCCAGCGAGGCCACGGCGGTCCGTCGTTTCATGCACATCACCACGCTGACCTCGGTGCTGGTGTGCGGCAGCACACTGCTGCTGAAACACCTGCAGGCGGGCGCGTGGGCATCGGTTCTGACGCTGTGCGCAGGCATGGCGGTGCTCAACTATCAATCCCAGCGCATCCTGCCACGCGTCACTTGCCCCATGCTGGAACGCGATGCGCACAGACGTGGCGCCACCGGGCACCGCTGTTGTACCGCTGCATGTTCAGTCCCGGCGCGATGGTGCTGAGCACGGCGGCCGTCATTCTGCCTATCGTGCAGCACTACATGTGGTTGGGGATCTTTTGAAGCCAGGCTGACGTCACCGCTTTACCGGCGGTTGCAAACTTTTCCAAGACGAGGACATCCGGGTGCAGATCCAACCGCGCCACCGCAACACCGGCTATGGGTTACGCAGACTTGGCAGCATGTCACGGACTGCGCGCACTGGAGCACGCTCCGGCGCGGCATGCATGTTAATGGCAAACGCCGCGAGCAACAACGTCGCAGGATCCGAAGTGATGCATTCGCATCCGACTTCAGTAACCATCGGGTAGCGGCCGCCCTGCTATAAGCAGGAAGAATTCAACTAGACCCCGGAGCAATGCAGTGAAGGCAACTCTCTTCACCAGTCTGCTAATGATGGCCAGCATGAGCGCTCATGCGGACGGACTGACGACATCCCACGATGGCAAGACGCTGTCGGTGAGTTTCGGAGCACCGACCTTCAAGCAGGTGCTTCACTACAACAAGATGTACGAGAAGAAGCCGTTCCCCGATGCGGAAATCTATTATTTCAGCAACGGCATGTACAAGATCATTTCGCAAGGCGAAAACCATTACGGCGTCTATGTTATGCAGGGGACGTTCGACGACCAGACCTACACGATCCGTTTCATCTCCCTGCCCTCGGAAGACTGGGGCAACAAGACCGCGTTTCATCAGCTGACCTTCGTGCGCGGCGACAAGCAGAATGTCTTCATCCAGAACGCCATCGTCGACACCGGCGAAGCAATCGCGCAGCAGAACGGAACCTACACGCTGGAGAAAAACACCGTGTCCAATCCGGTTCCCACATCCTGGAAGCACGACTAAGCGTTGCACCAACGCCCAGCGTCTGGCTCAAACGCAGCGCCCTCCCGCCAGGCGACAGGGCGCGGTCGATCAGCGCTTTTTACGTACTGCAAATAGCTGGGTGAACTAAGGTTTTCACTCCGGCATTAGATGGATCGGGTTGACCTTGAACCGCTCGGGTTCGGATGTCCACTGTTCGCAGATAAATTCGTACGGTGTCAGACCTTCCAACGCTGTGAGCCTGCGACCGAAGTTGTAGGCGTCGATGAACATGGTCAGATGCCGTTGCAGTTGCGCCTGGTCCTCGTAGTGAAAGCGTTTGACCGTTGCTTCCTTGATGGTTCGATTCATCCACTCCACCTGTCCGTTGGTCCAGGGGTGCGTGACCTGGGTCAAACGATGGCCGACACCGTGCTCTTCGCAGACGCGAGTGAAGATGTGCCTGAAGGCATGGCGGTCGGTTCGGCGATTGGTGAACTGGATGCCGTTGTCTGTCAGCACCGTGTGCAAAGTGTAGGGCATTGTCTGGATCACATTTTGCAGGAATTGCGCAGCCACCAATGTGTTGGCTGCCGCGTGCAGTTCGGTGAGCACAAACTTGGACGTCCTATCGATGGCCACGAACAAATACAGCTTGCCCTGGGTTGTGTGTACTTCTGCAATGTCGATATGAAAGTAGCCAATCGGATAGCTTTTAAACCGCTTCTACGCGGCCTTGTCACCCGTGATGTCGGGTAGCCGCGAGATGCCATGGCGCTGCAGGCAACGGTGAACGATGAGCGCGTCAGACGGGAATGCTTGGCTGCAGTGCGTAGAGACAGTCGTCCAGCGGCAGCAAGGTGTGCTTGCGGAAAGCGACAATCGCCGCCTCTTCCGTAACGGACAACACTGTGGGCCACGGCTGCGTCGGCCCGGTTGGCACATCGGCAACCGAGGTCCGCTTCTTCCACTTCGCCACCGTCTTTTGATGGATTCCGTAACGCTTGGAAAGCGCTCTCAGGCTCTGTTGACTCTGTTGTATCGCTCGACGGATCGCTTCTGTCGTAGTGGCGCTCCCGTGTAGAACCTGGCCCATAGTGCCTCCTTCCACTCGATGGAAAATGATGCACCATCAAATCCTGGGATCAAACACCTAAACCAAACACCCGAACGGCGCTCGCGGGTGAACCACGAGCGCCGCGGTCAGCGAGACCTCAGCGATTGGTCGCAGGTGCGGTTGCTGGCGCAGGCTTGCCATAGTCGCCGCGCCCCTCCATTCCACCCGGTCCGTGCCCGCCACGCCACTTGGACGCAGCATCGAACTCGGCCTTGCTCAGCTTGCCGTCCTTGTCGGTGTCGGCCTTGGCGAACCATGCATCGCGATGCTGCTGCATGCGCAGCTCGCGGTCGGTACGGTCAACGAAGCCGTCCTTGTTGAGATCCATCTGGTCGAAGCGCGCGGCGAACTTCGGGTCGGCTTTGGCTTCTTCGCGGCTGATACGGCCGTCCTTGTTGGTATCGAGCTTGGCCATCCATTCGCCAGGTCCGCCACGTCCATCACGGCCAGGACCACGATGATGCGGACGCTCGTCGCGCGACAGCTTGCCGTCCTTGTTGGTGTCCAGCGTATCGAACTGGGCAGCCAGGGCCGGATCTGCAGCCGCCTCGCTGCGGTCAATCACGCCATCGCCGTTCTTGTCGAGCTTGGCAGGACGCGCCGCATCGCCGGAAGCCGGCACGGTGGCGGCGAACGCGGCGCCGGTGGACAGCGCGGCCAGCACGGCCAGGGCGAGGAAAGGTTTGCGTGACGTCATGAGACACTCCTGAGAGATGGGAACCACGCGGCACCTGCATTGGGCCGCATCGCGTGGGTGGTGCGTGCGGATCATCCGTGCGCTGCCACCAACACCCACATCAACGAGCCACCGATGCGCGCGTTGACGTCCGGGCCGGGCGTATTCATCCGGCGGATAGTCGCCGCTGCTGCGACGCGCAGGCGCTATCCTTCGGCCATGGCCATCCATGCAGACACCCACGACGACCTGCGCCTGTTCCAGACCGGCGAGCATGCCTGTGGCTATTGGTCCGACCGGCAAGCGCGCGATCTGGTGCTGGATCCGCACGATCCGCGCCTGGGTGCTATTTATCCGCAAGCACTGGCCTGGGGCTTCCGTCGCTCCGGCGATCTGGTCTACCGGCCACACTGCGAACGGTGCCGTGCCTGTGTGCCAGTACGCATCGCGGTGGATGCGTTTCATCCCGACCGCAGTCAACGCCGTTGCCTGGCGCGTAATCAAGATTTGGTCGTCCGCGTGGTGGCCGCCGAGCGCACCGACGAACAACTGGCGCTTTATCGCCAGTACCTAAAGCACCGGCATCCCGGCGGCGGCATGGACGAGCATGGCGCCACCGAGTTCGACCAGTTCCTGATCGGCGGTTGGTCGCATGGGCGCTTTCTGGAGATCCGCGAACCAGCCATCGCGCATTTGCCTGGCCGGCTGCTGGCTGTCGCGGTGACCGATGTCACCGCGCATGCGCTGTCGGCGGTCTACACGTTCTACGCGCCGGAGGCAGCTGCGCGCAGCCTAGGCACATTCGCGATCCTGCAGCAGATCCAGTGGGCGCAGCGCGAGCGCCGCGCACATGTCTATCTGGGGTACTGGATAGATGGCCACGCGAAGATGAACTACAAGCGCCGTTTCAGTGCACTGGAAGCCTACGATGGCCGCCACTGGCGCGGCTTGCCGGCACACGCATCGGTCGGTTGAACCGCCGGATTGCGACATCGGCATGTCGCATCGCACATGCGAGAATCCCGCGATGATCAAACCTCTCCTGCTGCTTGCGCTGACCGCCTTGTGCGCGTCCTGCGCTCACCGCGCGCCGTCGCCCAAGATGCACACCGACACCCTCGCCTCCCGGCCCGCTGCGGCCCAGCTGCGCATCGCCACCTATAACACCTCGCTGTATTCGGACGAGGCTGGCGGCCTGATCCGCAAGCTGCAGGGCGATAGCGCGCATGCGCGCAAGATCGCTGCGGTACTGCAGCGCGTGCGGCCAGATCTGGTGCTGCTTAACGAGTTCGACTTCGACCCGGAACACCGCGCTGCCGATCTGTTCCAGCACCGCTATCTGCAGGTGGCCCAGCCGGGCGGCGGCGAGGCGTTGCATTATCCGTACCGCTATCTGGCACAGGTTAATACCGGCATGCCGAGTGGTCTGGATCTGGACAAGAACGGCAGCATCGGCGGCGAAGGGCGCGCACGTGGCAACGATGCATGGGGCTACGGGTTGCACCCCGGCCAGTACGGCATGCTGTTGTTGTCGCGTTACCCGATCGACGAGCAGGCAGTGCGTAGTTTCCAGTTGCTGAAGTGGAGCGCGCTGCCCGGTGCAGTGCGGCCGATCGATCCGGCCACCAAGACGTCGTACTACAGCGATGCCATCTGGGCACAACTACGGCTGTCGTCGAAATCGCATTGGGATGTGCCGGTGCGCACGCCATTGGGTGTGGTGCATGCGCTGGTGTCGCACCCCACCCCGCCGGTGTTTGACGGTGCCGAAAAGCGCAACGCCGCGCGCAACCACGACGAACTGCAGCTGTGGCGCGCGTATCTGGACAACGCCCCCGAGAGCCAACGCTGGCTCTGCGACGACAAAGGCAGCTGCGGCGGCTTGGCTGGCGATGCGCGCTTCGTCATCCTCGGTGATCTCAACAACGACCCGGTCGATGGCGCCGGCCGGCATGACGCGATCCGCGCGTTGATCGAGCACCCGCGCGTCCTTCAATACCCCACCCCACGCAGCGAGGGCGGCCCGGAGAAAACCGCCGAATACGCCACGCTGGGCATCGCTCACAGCGGCGACCCGCATCAAGTGACCGGCGACTTCGGCCCGCAAGCCGGCACCATGCGCCTGGACTACGTGCTGCCGTCGCGCCAATTCACCCTGATCGGCAGCGGCATTTTCTGGCCGGCCAACCACGCACCGGAAGCGGCGATTGCCGATGGCAGCGACCATCATGCGGTGTGGGTGGATGTGGCTGGCAACTAAGAAAGCGTCCCGAGCCTCCGCACGTGCGCGTTGAACAAGGAAATTCGGAACCCGCTTCCGGCACAAAGGTCGTTGCAGCAGCACATTCTCAGCGAAGAGCGGCACGCGCCATCGTTGAAGGACCCCACGCATCCAGGCTACCAACTGTTTACACAGGCGCAGGATCACGTACAGACCCTGGATCGCGAACATGGACGGCAAACGGATGCGCGCAGCGCCAATCTTGCGGGCTGCCTGGCGGTGCAATCCTGCAAGATGGGAATAGAACGCATAGACGAAGTGAGACTGAGCGACGATGCCTCGCGTGCATTTGCTGTGCAGAACAATCCTTACTTGGCTGGATCGCACGACCAGTTGCGCGCCCATGTCGATACGGTCGTCGCACTCAATACAGCGCTGGAGCAGAGCAGTCAGGCATGGACGCAGGCTGCAGCCGAGCGCGTGCAGGCAGAGCAGCAACGGAACCTGCAACAGGAACAAACGCAGGCTCCAGCAGCTCGAACCATGAGCTGACCGGGCGAGAGTCGTCGGGAGTTCATTCCCTGGCGCCTCGCCTGTTAGCTACCAACTGACTTTTCAGAGCCAGCAAACCAGGTCTACGGTGCAGCAATCTTTCGACTGCACCAATGCGAGTCGACAAGAAACTCAGGCCTGCAGCTGAATCGTCAGCGCAGCCGCCGCAACGCGCGCCTTCTCGCGTGCAGCATCAATGTTGTCCGCGCGTGCCAGGGTGACGCCGACGCGACGATGGCCGTCCACACGGGGTTTGCCGAACAGGCGTAGTGCAGTGTCCGGGTCGCGCAGCGCATCGGCCACGTTGTCGAACACCGGCACGCCGTTGCCATGCGCCAGTAACGCGCAGGATGCGGAGGGGCCGCTCTGACGAATCACGCCGCCATCTTCCGCGCCCACCGGCAGGCCGAGAATGGCGCGGGCGTGCAACGCGAATTCGCTTAACTCCTGCGAGACCAGTGTGACCAGACCGGTGTCGTGCGGGCGAGGCGAGACTTCGCTGAACCACACCTCGTCGCCCTTGACGAACAATTCCACGCCGAACAGGCCCCAGCCGCCGAGATCGTCGGTGATGGCCTTGGCGATCTCCTGCGAGCGGCGCAATGCACCGGCAGACATCGGCTGCGGCTGCCAGCTTTCGCGGTAGTCGCCGTCCTGCTGCCAGTGGCCGATGGGGTCGCAATACGAAGTGCCGCCGGCGTGCCGCACGGTGAGCAAGGTAATTTCGTAATCGAAATCGATGAAGCCTTCGACGATGCAGCGGCCAGCACCGGCACGCCCACCGGTTTGCGCGTACTCCCACGCCGCATCGATATCGGCTTCGCTACGCAAGGTGCTCTGGCCTTTGCCCGACGACGACATCACCGGCTTGACCACGCACGGCAAGCCCACTGCCGCAATCGCCTCGCGGTATTCGGCGGCGGTGTCGACGAAGCGATACGGCGAGGTCGGCAGACCCAGTGTTTCGGCGGCCAGGCGACGGATGCCTTCGCGGTCCATGGTCAGGCGCGCGGCACGCGCAGTCGGGATGACCTTCTGGCCCTGCTCGCGCTCCAGCGCTAACAGGGTTTCGGTATGGATCGCTTCGATCTCCGGCACGATCAAATGCGGACGCTCGCTGGCGATCAGCGCACGTAGTGCGGCGGGGTCGAGCATGTCCAGCACATGCGAGCGGTGTGCCACCTGCATCGCCGGGGCATTGGCGTAGCGATCGGCCGCGATCACTTCCACGCCGAAACGCTGCAGCTCAATCGCCACTTCCTTGCCCAGTTCGCCCGAGCCCAGCAACAACACGCGGGTGGCGGAAGGCGATAGCGGGGTGCCGAGGGTGGTCATGGGCGCAATCCAGAACGAGAGGGGGCCGCCATTCTAAACGGCTGCTAAGGCCGACGCCCGACGAACGGCTGTTGCTTGGCTGATATCATATTGATATCTTTTTTATGACTTCACTAAGGACTCGCCCTCATGAAAGAGAAGCCGATCGGCTCGTTACCCGGCATTCCCGTCGTCCTCGTCGCAGGCGCCGGCCTCATCGGCGCGGCCTGGTACGTGTTGACGATGATGGCCAACACCAGCGTCACGCCGGCCGCGTTCATCGCCGCAGTGCTGGTCGCGGCGGCGTGCATTTTCATGCTGGCCGGCATGTACACGCTGGAGCCCAACCAGGCCGCGGTCTTGAGCCTGTTCGGCAAGTACGTCGGCACGGTCAAGGACGCCGGCCTGCGCTGGAATGTGCCGTTCTACGCCAAGCGGCGCGTCAGCCAGCGCGTGCGCAATTTCGAAAGCGGACGACTCAAGGTCAACGAGCTGGATGGCAGCCCGATCGAGATTGCCGCGGTGATCGTGTGGCAGGTGCTGGATGCCTCCGAAGCGGTCTACAACGTCGACGACTACGAGAGCTTCGTGCATATCCAGTCCGAAGCGGCGCTGCGCGCGATGGCCACCAGCTATCCGTACGACCAGCATGAGGACGAGCAGATCTCGCTGCGCAGTCATCCGGCCGAGATCAGCGAGCAGCTCAAGCGTCATCTGGACGAGCGCCTGACCCAGGCTGGCGTGGACGTGATCGAGGCGCGCATCAGCCACCTCGCCTACGCGCCGGAAATTGCCCAGGCCATGCTGCAGCGTCAGCAGGCCAATGCCGTGATTGCCGCACGCTCGCGCATCGTCGCCGGTGCGGTGGGCATGGTCGAAATGGCGCTGTCCGAATTGCAGAAAAATGGCGTGGTGCAGTTGGACGAAGAGCGCAAGGCGCATATGGTCAGCAACCTGCTCACCGTGTTGTGTTCTGATCGTGGGACCCAACCGGTGGTCAACGCCGGCTCGTTGTATTGAGGCAAATCGATGAATGTCATGGTGCCCTTGGTGGTTGCGCTTTCCGGCTTGCCCGCGCTGGCGATCGCCGCGTCCATCGGCGCGGACGATGACGACCGCGCGCGCGGCCTGGGCCTGCGCTGGGCGCTGATCAGCCTGGTGATCCTGGTCGGCGCCGCGTGCCTGTACTGGGCTGGCGACAACCGTGCCGGCATCTATACGGTGGTGATCGGCATGATCATCGGCGTCAACGTGCTGATCATGTCGATGGTGATGCACCTGCGTCGGCACGGCAGCCGCAGAGACGGCGAATGAGCGAAAAAAAGGCCTACCCGCTGCGTATCAACGCCGATGTGTTGGCCGCCGTGCAGCGTTGGGCCGACGACGAATTGCGCAGCCTCAATGCGCAGATCGAATACGTGCTGCGCGATGCGCTGCGCAAGGCCGGGCGGCTGTCGAAGCCGCAAGACGATAAGGAATCATCGACATGAACAAGCGGTCAACCTCCCTAGCCATTGAGCTGAAACCGTCATTTATCGTCGACATGGCGCCGAGTGAAACCCAAGCCCAATCGAATACGCGGCTTGGCCAGGGTCGGAAGCAGCTCAACGTCGCCATGCAGAAACCACTATGTGTTGCGTTGCCTGCGTTAAAGGAGGTGTGAGATGGCGGCGCGATCTGGCCAATCCCACGGCAGCCCCATTGCGCCGGAGGCGCGTACGGGGCAACGCGTGCGCCCGCGCAAGCGCGACTATGCCGTTGCTCCGGTGACGCGCTGGGGCTTGGTAGTCTGGCTGTGGCTGCCGCTGTTGACAGTCGCCGGCGTTATCGGCGCCGTACACGCAGACAGCCATAGCCACCCCGGCACACTCATTGCAAACCTGGGCATCCTGTTGACGGCGGCAGTGGTGTGTACCCTTGCGCATACGCGGCGCAGTATCCGGCTGGACCATGACAGCCTGATCGTGCGCTCGACATTTTTCACCAGGCGCGTGCCACTGCGCGCAATACACCTGGACAACGCACGCATTGCCGATCTTGCCGAGCACACTGGCTTCGAGCCTGGCCTACAGCTGTGCGGTTTCGGCTATCCCGGATTCAAGTCGGGGTATTACCGTAGCAAATCGGCAAATAGAGGCTTTTATCTGCTGACCCAGTCGACACGGGTCCTGATTTTGCCATTGCGGGAAAACGGCTTGGTGGTGCTCAGTCCTGAGCAGCCGCGCCAATTGCTCGAGGATCTACGACAGCTGGCCGTAAGCCATGCTTAGCCCTACCCTGCTGTGATGCACACGAACTCGACCCTGCTGCTCAACACCACCGCCATCGAGCTATTGCCTGCCGCCCTGATGCATGCGCGCAGCAATGCCGACGCACGTGTGCTCGCGAAGGCTGATTGGTTATTGCGACGCAAACGCGATGGGCGATATCTGGCAGCGCAGCTACCGCAGGGCATCATTCCGCTGATTCCACGGCTGGCACGTGAGCCTGGACTGGACGAAGCGCTGGATCGGCTGGACACCGCCGCTGGTCGCATTGGCCAGGCACACGACGGCGTACTTGCAATCGATGGATTGCAGCGCCGTCTGGCGCAGCTAGGGCTTGCAGCCGACACCTACACGCAACAGACCGGCCTGCAACTGGTCGCCGAACCGGCTGCACTGCAGTTTGCCGGGCGCGATCGCTTCGGTCGGCCGCTGTGGCTGAGTGCCGGCGCTGCGCGCGCATGGCGACAAATGCGTGCGGCTGCGTTGCGCGCAGACATCGTGCTCGATACGATTTCAGGCTACCGCAGCCACGATTACCAACTGGGCATCTTCGAGCGCAAGTTCGCGCGCGGACTCACCCTGGAGCAGATTCTGGCGGTCAACGCAGCACCAGGTTTCAGCGAACATCACAGCGGCGAGGCGCTGGACATCGGCACACCGGGCGAACCGCCTGCCGAGGAATCCTTCGAAACCACGCCTGCATTCGCCTGGTTGTGCGGCAATGCGCACGCGTTCGGCTACCGCCTGAGTTATCCACGCAACAACCCGCATGGCATCGTTTACGAGCCTTGGCACTGGCGTTGGT
The DNA here is from genome assembly GCF_000277895.2 of Xanthomonas vasicola pv. musacearum NCPPB 4379. Taxonomy (NCBI): domain Bacteria; kingdom Pseudomonadati; phylum Pseudomonadota; class Gammaproteobacteria; order Lysobacterales; family Lysobacteraceae; genus Xanthomonas; species Xanthomonas vasicola. The sequence continues at coordinate 3,376,715 of NZ_CP034655.1, forward strand.
CGGCGACGTAAGCCGGCCGTACCTCATGCGCCATACGACACGACCGATCGTCGCGTCGGCCATGCTTGCAAGTGCGCTACTCCTGCGAGCGCGGTGTCGGCACTTTGGTCTCGACGCTGAAGTCGGCGATCTGCCACAGATAAAACGCGGCGTAGGTGCGATATGGGCCCCAGCGTTCGCCGCGGACGGCCAGTTCCTTGGGAGTAGGCATTTGCTCCTGCTTGTCCACGCGCTGCGCACCTTTGCGCACGCCCAGGTCGTCGATGGGCAGCAAATCGGGGCGGCCCAGGCGGAACATCAGCATCATTTCCACCGTCCAACGACCAATGCCGCGCACTGGCACCAGGGCATCGACGATAGCGTTGTCGTCCATGAAAGCGAGCCTGCGTAGCGAGGGAATCTCGCCTGCGCTTTCGCGCCGTGCCAGATCGCGCAGGGCCAGCGCCTTATTGCCTGAGACGCCGCAGGCACGCAGTGCTGCATCGTCGATACGACCGAGCGTATCGGCATGCAGGCGCTGCGCGCCGATCGCCACTTCCACCCGCGCCACGATGGTGGATGCCGCCTTGCCGCTGAGTTGCTGAAACAGGATGGCGCGCGCCAGCGCATCCACCGGGTCGAACGGCTTGCGCCATCCCGGCTGCGGTGAGATCGGGCCGATGCGCTTCATCCACGCGCCCAACGCGCGGTCGCGCCGAGCAAGATGCGCGAACGCAGCCTCCACATCGAATCCGCGGGCGTGGCGCGGCATGCTCAGCGCCTCAAGGCGCCGATGGCCAACACCACCCAGCCCAGTATCAGGCTGCCGCCGCCAATCGGCGCCAAGCTGGTCGGCCAATGCAGCAACGCGCCGCCGACCAGGCTACCGGCGAACAGCAAGGTGCCCAGCAATAGCAGATACAAACCGATCCGGCCGAGCACACGCGTTTCGGCAGAACCCAGCACGGTCAGCACCGCGCCATGGCCGAACGCATACAGCGATGCAAGCTGCAGTCGCGACTGCACCAGTGCATCAGCCACGCCGTGCGAAGCGTAGGCCGACAGACCGACCGCTATGGCAGCCAGCAGGCCGCCGCAAAACGCCAGCAGCGAAGGGTGTTTCTTACGACGATCGAGCAAAGACATGCAGGCAACTTCCATGACAGCGCCGTAGCGCAAAAAAAAACGCGCCGCAGGACTGCGGCGCGTTTCTGGTCTGGATCACGTCATCGTAGTGAGACGATTACTTGATGGCCCAGTAGACGTCGTACGTACCGTCCTGGGTGAACGACTTGTCCACACCGCCCTTCCAAGCTTCGTACGGACGATCGGTCACATCCATGCCGCTGGTCGCAGCCCATGCACGCAGCGAGTTACGCACTGCGTCCAGACCTGCCATGTGACCTGCATAGGTCGCAAATGCCGAACGGTGAGCCGGAACGCGCTGGTACTTCACCGGTGCTTCGGACGGGATATTGAGCTTCAGCTCGTCGCCCGTTGCAGCCACTGGCGTTGCATCGACCGGTGCCGCGGCAGCAGCGTCGTCTTTCTTAGCGTTGGCCTTGGCGGTGTCTGCCTTGGCGTCGGTCTTCGGCGCGCCACCAGCACGCTTGCGCACCGGCTGCGCGACGTCGAACGCGTACTTGTCGGAGGCGAAGTCGGTGGTCACGATGCGAACCGGACCAGCAGCCTCAAGGCCGTTGGAATCCATCACGCGCTTTATCCACTCCTGGTTGTCCTTGATCGACTTCTTGATCGTCTCGTTGTCACGATCGATGTTGCCCGCGGTGACGACCAACAGGTCCTCGGCCGGCACATCGACGATCTTGAGGTCGCTCAACACCGGCTTGCCGTCAAGCTCGGCGCGGTAGTCGAAGTTCGGCACGGTGGCCAGCGCGGTCGCCAGACGCGACAGACCCAGCTTCAGGTCGTCGCCCACGTGGCGGCTGACATACAGGCCGGCATAGCGACCAAACAGGTTCCAGCCGTACTTGACGCTGTAATCCTGGGTGATCTTGACGTTCTTGTTGTTCTTGCCGGTCGGCACCAGGGTGAAATTGGTGACCTTGTCGTAGCCCTTGGTGGGATCTTCGATTGCGATCTCAACACGCTCGTTCTTGACGCTGTTGGTGATCTCCCAGCTGCCGTTGCCGATATAGCCCTCGGTGGAGCTGTATTCGACGCGTGCACCCTTGCCCTCTTCCGGGCCGGCCAGCTTCAGCTGGATCTTCGGGTCACGCAGCACAAGCGGGTTCCAATCCTTGAAACGACGGAAGCTGTTCACGGTGTCGTAAACAATCGTCATCCTGCGGTTGGTCTCAACACTCTCGGACATCTGCCGCTCCGAGGGCAACACCAAGCCCACCACGACAAACAAGCCAGCCACGATCCCCAAGGCGATCAGGAACTCGATAATACGGGTCATTCAGGAGGTCTCCGGGGCCGATCCCACGGCCGGGTTGAGTGAAGAAGCCACCATCCTAGCAGGCTTCGAGAAAGATGTTCAGTTGTGCGACGGGTAGCGCGGTCTTGCGGTGTCATTCACCGCGCAATGCAGCGCGTGGGGGATGCGCAATCCCAACCTGCACAAGGGTTTGGGCGATTGCGCGCCGCTATCATGCACATCACGTGCTGCGTGCGTGTGATGTTGCAGTTGCCGGGCGGCACCGGTCCGCCCGTTTCGCAGTCCGACCGGCGCCGCAGCGTCCTGAATGCGAGTCCGGTGCCTGCTGCAGGCCGGCTTGGCGTCGAGCTCGCCGGCGCAGGGCCGAGCTCACACCAGCTGCAGTTCGAATGCTTTCAGCACCGCGCGGGTGCGGTCGCGTACGCCGAGCTTGGAGAGGATGTTGGAGACGTGATTCTTGATGGTGCCTTCTGCCACGCCCAGCGAGTTGGCGATTTCCTTGTTGGAAAACCCGCTCGCCATCAGCCGCAGGATCTCGGTTTCGCGGTCGGTGAGCGGATCGGGGCGGTCCAGGCTGACGAACTCGTTACGCATGTGCTCCAGACCCGACAGCAGGCGCTGGGTCACCGCCGGCTGCACCAGCGAGCCGCCTTCGGCGACGGTACGGATGGCGCCAACCAGTTGTTCCAGCGAGACGTCCTTGAGCAGATAGCCCTTGGCGCCGGCCTTGAGCCCGGCCAGCACCAATTGGTCGTCGTCGAAGGTGGTCAGGATGATCGTCGGCGGCAGGGTGCCGTTGCGCGAGAGCATCTGCAGCGCTTCCAGCCCGGACATTACCGGCATGCGCATGTCCATCAGCACCACGTCCGGCTGGATCTGCGGAATCTGCTCCACCGCCTGCTTGCCGTCGGAGGCCTCGGCCACTACCTCGATGCCGTCGTCCAGCGCCAACAGCGAGCGGATCCCCTGGCGCACCAGGGTTTGATCGTCGACCAGGCACACACGGATCATCACAACACTCCTTGGGTCACGGCCGCAGGCATCAGTGCCGGCGCGCCTGGAACAGCGATGCGCAGGCCAAAGCCCTCACCCCGCCGGGTTTGAATTTCGAGCTTCCCACCATACTGGTTCAGCCGCTCACGCATGCCGCGCAGCCCGTTGCCGGGCGCGACCGCATCGGCGCCGTGGCCGTCGTCGCGGGCGTCGATCAGCACCGTATCGGCATCGCGGCGCACCTGGATCCACAGGTTGCGCGCGCCGGCATGGCGCACCGCATTGGTGATGATTTCCTGGGTACAGCGCAGCAGCACGTGGGCGCGCTCGGGGTCGTCCAGGGTCAGCGGCTGGGCGATGTCCAGGTGGATATCCAGCGACGGCACCTGGGTGACCAGCGGGCGCAGCGCCGCTTCCAGGTCGATCGCGCCGCTGTCGCGCAGATGGCTGACCGCCTCGCGCACATCGGTGAGCAACAATTTGGCCAGCGTGTGCGCCTGGCGCACATGCTCCTGGGCCTGGCCCTCGGTAATGTGGCCGGCCACTTCCAGGTTGAGGCTGAGCGCGGTGAGGTGGTGGCCGAGCAGGTCGTGCAGCTCGCGCGAGATGCGGGTGCGCTCGTTGATGCGCGCGCTCTCGGCCAGCAACGCGCGGGTGGCGCGCAGTTCGGCGTTGAGCCGGCGCTGCTCTTCGCGCGCATCGGTCTGCTGGCGGGCCACCAGGCTGGTGACGAAGATGAACATCGAAAAGCCGCCGTACAACAGCGACTGCATCAGCGCCGCGAACAGGGTGAAGTCCGGGCGCAGGTAGTAGAACACCGGCAGCACCGCCAGCTGGCTCAGCACCAGCCATAGCACGCCCACGCGTAGCGGCAGCAGCCACGGGATCACCCCGGCCGCCACCATCATCAGGATGCTGCCGAGCCCGGTTCCGCTCAGATAGCTCACCGCCAGCGCGCAGATGGTGAGCAGCAACAGGATCAACCGGTCGTACCAGTGCGCGTGGCCGCCGCTGTTCAAGCCGCGGGTCAACCAGAAGTAGCTGGCGCCGAAGCCGATGAAGAATGCCGACATCATCACCGCCTCGGCCACGCTGCGGTGGTCGCCCTCTTCGGCCGGCGGCCAGTAGGTGTACACCAAGGGCATGACGATCATCGCCCAGGTGAACAGGCCGGCAAAGCGCAGGACGCGCGTGTGACTGAGGTATCCCAACATGCCCGCATCTTAGGCGTAAGCGACCGCGCTGCCCTCTTGCCGGAAGTCATGCATGCCGGCAGGTGCACGGGTGGCGGATGTCGGACCCGCACAGCGCCTGTACTGACGCGCCGTTGCACGCCGGCACCTGCCGCGCGCCGGCCGATCGCTTGCGCTGGGTCGCCGCTTCAGGCCCCGCATGTAATAATCCGACGCAGATCCGATTTCGGGTCGACGCGTTACCCCACGGAGTCCCAATGTCGATCGTCATCCGCGACGTGCGCGAGCACGAGCTCGATTCCGTCCTGGCCCTGAACAACAATGCCGGACTGGCGATCCTGCCGCTGGATTCAACCAGGCTGCAACGTTTCTACGAGCAGGCCGAGTATTTCCGCGTCGCCGAGCGCGACGGCAACCTGGCCGGGTTTCTGGTCGGTTTCGGAAGCGGCAGTGCGCACGACAGCAGCAATTTCGCCTGGTTCCGGGACCGTCACCCGGAATTCTTCTATATCGACCGCATCGTGGTCGCCAGCCGCCGCCGCGGCGGTGGCGTCGGGCGGGCGTTCTATGCCGATGTGCAGAGCTATACCGAGCTGCGTTACCCGCAGCTGGCGTGCGAGGTGTTCCTGGACCATGGCGCAGATGCGGCCTTGCTGTTCCATGGCAGCTTCGGCTTCCGCGAGGTTGGCCAGAACACCATGCCCGATGTGGAAGTGCGCGCCAGCATGCTGATGAAAGACATGTGCAGCTATCGGTGGGTCAAGGAGACCTATGGCGGCAAGTTGCCCGACCACTTGCCGTGGGTGGGCCGGCCGCGTCATGCCGCCACCACCGCTAGCCCATCGACGGGGAGCTGAGTTTTGGCAAGTGTGAATGTGGATTTTGAACAGGCCGGCGAACTGAAGATCGGCCAGGTGGGCATCGCCAACCTGCGCGTGCGTACGCTGGATGTGCCGCGGCTGGTGCAGGAAATGCGCGAGCGCGTGAGCCGCGCGCCCAAATTGTTCGGCCGTGCGGCGGTGATCCTGGATTTCGGCGGGCTGTCGCAGGTGCCGGACCTAGCCACAGCCAAGGCGCTGCTGGACGGCCTGCGCGATGCCGGCGTGCTGCCGGTGGCGCTGGCCTACGGCACCAGCGAGATCGACCTGCTGTCCCAGCAGTTGGGCGTGCCGCTGCTGGCCAAATTTCGCGCGCAGTACGAGCCGACCGCGGTCAGCCCGCCACCGCCACCGCCGCCGCCCACACGTGCCGAACCGGCACCGCCGGCCGCGCGACCGGCGCCGGGCCGGATGCAGCGCACCGCGGTGCGTTCGGGTCAGCAGCTGTACGCGGAGAACTGCGACCTGACCGTACTCAGTACGGTCGGTGCCGGGGCCGAGGTCATCGCCGACGGCAGCATCCATATCTACGGTACCCTGCGTGGCCGCGCTCTGGCCGGCGCGCAGGGCAATCCCGACGCGCGCATCTTCTGCCGCGACTTCCACGCCGAACTGGTTGCCATCGCTGGCCACTACAAGGTGCTGGACGATGTTCCCATGGACCTGCGTGGCAAGGCCGTCCAGGTCTGGCTGGAGCAGGATCAGATCAAGATCGCTGCGCTTGATTGACGCGGCCCAACCACAGAAATATTCGGAGAAATCCTTTGGCTGAAATCATCGTAGTCACCTCCGGCAAGGGCGGCGTCGGCAAGACCACCACCAGCGCAAGCCTGGCTTGCGGGCTGGCCAAACGCGGCAAGAAGGTGGCGGTCATCGACTTCGACGTCGGCTTGCGCAACCTGGACCTGATCATGGGCTGCGAGCGGCGCGTGGTGTACGACTTCGTCAATGTCGTGCACGGCGAAGCCACGCTCAAGCAGTCGCTGATCAAGGACAAGCGGTTCGAGAACCTGTACGTGCTGGCCGCCTCGCAGACCCGCGACAAGGACGCGCTGACCCAGGAAGGCGTGGAAAAGGTGCTCAAGGACCTGGCTGCCGACGGCTTCGACTACATCGTCTGCGATTCGCCGGCCGGTATCGAAAAAGGCGCGTTCCTGGCGATGTATTTCGCCGACCGCGCGGTGGTGGTGGTCAATCCGGAAGTCTCTTCGGTGCGCGACTCGGACCGCATCATCGGCCTGCTCGATTCCAAGACCCGCAAGGCCGAAGAAGGCAAGGCCGTGCCGGCGTTCCTGCTGCTGACCCGCTACAGCCCGGGCCGCGTGGAAGGCGGCGAGATGCTCAGCATCACCGACGTGGAAGAAGTGCTGGGCCTGAAGGCGATCGGCGTGATTCCCGAATCCGGCGACGTGCTCAACGCCTCCAACAAGGGCGAGCCGGTGATCCTGGATGCCGAGTCCCCGGCCGGCCAGGCGTATGACGACGCAGTCGCCCGCATCATGGGCGAGGAGCGCCCGATGCGATTCACATCCGTGGAGAAGAAAGGCTTCTTCAGCAAGCTGTTCGGAGGGTAAGCATGGGCCTGCTCGATTTTCTCAAGAGCAAGAAGAACACCGCCGAGACGGCCAAGAACCGCCTGCAGATCATCATTGCGCAGGAGCGCAACCACCGCGGCGGGCCGGATTACCTGCCGCTGATGCAGCGCGAACTGCTGGAAGTGATCAAGAAGTACGTCAACATCGATGCCGATGCGGTGCGCGTGGATCTGGTCAAGGACGGCGAACACGACGTGCTGGACATCTCGGTCGCCCTGCCGGAAGACGGCGACAAGTAAGCGCCGACAACGGCACCGCGTTCGCACGGTGCCGTTGTTGCATGTGACCCGACCGCGAGCCATTGCGCGTGACCACCGCCCCCACTGCCACACCCACCGCTGCCGATGTTCTGTGCGTGGCCGATATCGGCCTGGACGCACCTGCCGCCCTGCTCGCGCGCTATGGCTTGCGCCTGCATCGCGTGGACAGTGGTGCAGCGATTCCAGGCAGTTTCTGGGGCGAACCGGAAGCCGGCATCATCGGCTGCGACGTTTACGTGCGCGACGACACACCGGTGCATTCGCTCCTGCACGAAGCCGGACATCTGATCGTGCTGCCTGCGGAAAAACGCGCCGCCGTGCATACCGACGCCACCGATTCGGTGGAGGAAGAAGACGCCACCTGTTACCTGCAGATCCTGCTGGCCGAACAACTGCCCGGCGTGGGCAGCGCGCGCCTGATGGCGGACATGGACAGCTGGGGCTATACGTATCGGCTGGGCTCCACCCGTGCCTGGTTCGAGCACGACGCGGAGAACGCGCGCAGCTGGTTGCACGCGCGCGGCTTGTTGCCGGCCTGATCCTGCGCTGAGCGCTGGAGCAGCAACCAAATCGTCGCGCGCAATCGTTAGGCAGGTGCCGAAAGCGCGCGCAGGGATTGTCGTGGACGCGTGGTACATACCGCGCCGAGCACCGGTCGCCCGGCGGTGAGCTCAGTCGGTTTTTGGGGCGCTTTAGTGAACCGCTGCGGTGGCGCCGGACAGATCCAGCGTCGCCACCGTGCCCTGCCCTGCGTTGGAATCCAGCTGCAGATGCCAGCCGAGGTGTTCGCATAGCCGCCCGATCAATTCCAGCCCGATGCCACTGCCCTGGCGTGCGTTGCCGCGTGCCAAGCGCATGTAGATGGCGCTGATCTCTTCCGGCGCCATGCCGTGGCCCGGGTCGGCAATGCGCACCACGCCGGGCGCAGATAGCGAGATGCGAATGATGCCGCGGTCGCTGTTTTCGATGGCGTTGCGCAGCAGGTTGCCGATGGCGGTCTGCACGATGGCAACCGGCGCAACCAGGCTGCACGGCGGCAGCGGGTCCACGATCAGCTGCAGATCCTTGTCGGCGCACAGGTGCGTGTGGTCGGTCACGATATCCGGCAGCAGCTGGTCCAGCCGCAACGAGTCGCTGCTGCGCACCAGCCGGCTCGGGTCCTTGGCCAGCACCAGCAGCAAAGTGATCAACTGTTCGACCGAGGCACTGGTCTGCGCGATGCGCTGCAACTGATGGCGTACTGCCGGCGGCGTACCGGGCTGCTCCAGCGCCAACTCCACCGCATTGCCGATCACCGCGATGGGCGTGCGTAATTCGTGGCTGGTGCTGTCGATGAAGGCGCGCTCGCGGTCCACAAACTGGCTATTGCGCTCGAGATAATTGTTGAGCGCATCGGCAACCACATAAAGCTCGGCGCTGCCCTGCGGCCCGACCGCAATCTGCTGCGCACGTTGCCCCGGACGTAATGCGCCGATGTCGCGTGCCAGTTCCACCAGCGGGCGCACCAACCGGGCCATCGCGTAGGTGCCCATCAACAAGGTGATGCCAATCAGCGCGATGCCAGCGGCCAGCATCCAGCGGGTCAGGAATTTTTCCAGCGCTTCGAAGTCGGAGATGTCCAGCACCAGCGCCAGACGCCCGGCATGCGCGGTGTCGCGCACCATCACCGCACTCTGGCGGCCGGCGATTTCCAAGCCGTCGTGCAAGCCTGGATGCAGGCTGCGCAATACTGGCGGTGTGCGCGCGACGTCGTCGATGCGGTACAGCCGCAAGGTGTCCGAATCCTGCCAGTGGTAATCCGGATTCTGCACGCTGCGCTCGAGAATGCTGTCCAGTTCGGAATTCAGCAGTGAGCGCCACACGCCGTGTTCGGCACGTTCGTGCAGGTACTGCGCGGTACCGAACACCGCCAGCGTCATCAATAGCGTGTAGCCGAACAACCACACCAGCACGCGGCGACCCAGGGGACGCTGCTTAGACATCGCTGCTGTCGCCTGCGCCAGGCGCTTCGGCCGCATCCAGCTGCGCCAGCCGGTAGCCGAGCCGGGGCAAGGTGTGGATCAGTTTTTCTGCGAACGGGCCATCAACGCTGCGGCGTAGCTCGTAGATGTGCGAACGCAGCATGTCGCCGTCGGGCGGGTCGTCGCCCCACAGCGATTGCTCCAGGCGTTGCCGCGTCACCGCCGCCGGGCTGTCCTGCATCAGCACTTCCAGCAACTTGCGGCAGGCCGGGTACAGATGCAGCACCTGGCCGGCGCGGGTGGCTTCCAGCGTGGCCAGGTCCAGGCGCAGGTCGGCCACTTGCAGCAGCTTGCCGCGCCGACGGCCATGTGCGCGCGCCAACAAGGCTTCGATGCGCACTTCCAGCTCGGGTAGCGCGAACGGTTTGGTCAGGTAGTCGTCGGCGCCAGCGCGAAAGCCGGCGATCTTGTCCGGCAGTTCATCGCGCGCGGTGAGCATGATCACCGGCAACTCGGATTGGTGCTGTTCGCGTAGGCGGCGCAGCACTTCCGGCCCGTCCATGCGCGGCATCATCCAGTCCAGGATCAGCGCATCGTAGTGCTGGGTGGTGGCCAGGTGCAGGCCGGTGATGCCATCGGGCGCGGCGTCCAGGGTATGTCCGCGCGCTTCGAAGTACTCGAACAGGTTGGCAACCATATTGCGGTTGTCTTCAATGACCAGCAGCCGCATGAGCGGGGTTCCAGGGCGGCCCGGCAGGCACAGTGTGCGCATCCTAACCGAGGCCAGCCAAACACAGCCGGTATCGCCGGTGCGGCCTTCCAATCGGTTGCGCTCCAATCCTCTGCACAACTGCGCTGCCTGCGCTGCCCACCTCGATGCGGCACACTTTGTTCCGACAAATTTCCGACCCACTTGCCAGATAGTGTCTGCCCGCATTTACTCAGGGCGTGCGCGTGTCGCCTGCCATCTCTGCTTCCCCATCCCGCCAGCGCGCGCTGCTGGCCGCACTGCTTTTGATTCTCGTCAGCCTGCTGGCCGGCCTTGGCATGCGCCAGCCCAACCCGCCAGACGAACCGCGCTTCGTGCTGGCTGCGCGCACCATGGTCGAGACCGGTCAGTGGCTGTTGCCGCACCGTGGCAGCGAGTTGTACGCTGAAAAGCCACCGGTGTTCATGTGGTTGCAGGCTGCGACCTACGCGGTGATACCGCACTGGCCGGTGGCCTTCCTGCTGCCGTCGCTGCTGGCCGCGCTGGCCACGTTGTGGCTGACCTGGGATATCGCGTGCCGGCTGTGGAATCGGCGCATGGCGGCCTATGCGGTGCTGGCCTTGTTCACGGTGCTGCAGTTCGGCCTGATGGCCAAGCGCGCGCAGATCGATATGGTGCTGGTGGCGCTGACTACCCTGTCGTTGTGGGGAATGTTGCGACACCTGCTGCGCGGGCCGGACTGGCGCGCCTGGACGCTGGGCCTGTTTGCCGCGGGTGTAGGCACGGTGACCAAGGGCGTCGGCTTTCTGCCGCTGCTGCTGTTGCTGCCGTGGATGGCGCTGCGACGCACACACGTGAGCGTGCTGCCGGCGCGTGCGCAGGCAGCACGTAGCTGGTTGCTGGTGCTGCCGGCCTTCGTGGCAGGCACCGCGGTGTGGTTGGGGCCGCTGTGTATTGCACTGCTGCACAGCGACAACCCACAGCTGCATGCCTACGCGCACGAGCTGTTGTTCAAGCAGACCGGCACGCGCTATGCGCACGCCTGGCATCACGTCAAACCGACCTGGTACTACCTGCAGGTGATCGCCACGTTGTGGTTGCCGGGCTGCCTGTTGTTACCGTGGTTGCTGCCGGCCTGGTGGCGGCGGCTACGGCGCGGCGACCCGCGCTATCTGCTGCTGCTTGCCTGGAGCGTGTTGGTGCTGCTGTTCTTCAGCGCCAGCCCGGGCAAGCGAGAGGTCTACATCTTCCCGATGCTGCCGGCGCTGTGCATTGCCGCGGCGCCATTGCTGGCCGGGCTGTTGCGCCGGCGCGGCGTGCGAATGCTGCTGACCGGGTATGTGCTGCTGCTTGCCGTCGCCGGTTTGGCGCTGGGCGCCGGCATTGCGCTGCATCTGCACTGGGCCGAAAACACCGCAGTGAAGCGCGGCATGGAGCTCGCCTCGCTGCAGTCCGTGGGCATTTGGTTGATCGGCCTGGGCGCGGTCGGCCTGGCCGCCACTGCATGGTCGCGCGGCAAACGCGCTGGCACCGCGTTAGTGGTGATGACCGCCGCGTTGTGGACGGTGTATGGCCTGGGCTTGATGCCGGCGCTGGATCCGTACAGTTCGTCCGCACGGTTGATGCAGCGGGTGGGCCAGCGCATCGGCCCGGACGCAGAACTGGGCATGCTGGCCTGGCGCGAACAGAACCTGCTGCAGGCCGACCGTCCGGTCACCGACTTCGGCTTCAAGGCGAGCTGGAAGGACCAATGGGCCAAGGCCGGCCCGTGGCTCGCGCAATCGCCGCACACCCGCTGGCTGTTCGTGCTCAAAGAAGCGGTACCAGCATGTATCGATCCGGCGCAACGCATCGATATCGGCGAGTCCAATCGCAACCAATGGGAATTGCTGCCGGGCACGGCATGGCATGCCGGTTGCATCTCCACTGCGTCCGACGCCGAACAAACCGGTAGCGAAGGCGATGCAGACTGAATGCTTGGTGCCGGGTTAACGGCCGAGCAACCCCGGTCCGACCGCTTTCCGACATCCGGGTTTCGAAGATGTCGGGCATTGACACAGGCCGACATCTTAATGACAACGTTTCCCAGCCACGCGTCGACCGTGGCGCATACAGCCAACGGCATGGAGACGCACTTCTTTGTGCGCCATCTGTGGCTGCCCATGGCCTGCGTCCTGTTGGCGAGCGCGTTGCTGATGGGCGCCGGTGGCGACCAATGGGTTGCCGATGCGCTGTATCGGCTGGAAGGCGGGCACTGGCTACTCAAGGACCACTGGTTCACCAGTGTCGTGATCCACCACGTGGGTAAATGGTTGAGCACGGCAGCCGGGGTCGGCGTTCTGGTGCTGGCTATTGTTGCCTGGTGCAGGCCACGCCTGAAGGTGTTGCGCTGGCCGCTGACTTACTTGGCCGCCTCCGTCGCACTGGCGACCTCGCTGGTGTCGCTGCTCAAGTCGTGGACGGCGATGGATTGCCCGTGGGATCTGAGCCGCTATGGCGGTACGCAAGCGATGATCGGGCTATTCGAATCGCGCCATGGCATTACCGCGTCCGGTTGTTTTCCTGCCGGCCATGCCAGTGCCGGTTATGCGTGGGTAGCGCTGTATTTTTGTGCGCTAGCGCTCGGTCCTGCATGGCGGTTCGCAGGTTTGTTTACAGGCTTGGCAGCAGGTCTCATTTTCGGTGTTGCACAACAACTGCGCGGCGCGCATTTTCTCTCGCACGACCTGTGGTCGCTGGCAGTGTGCTGGGTGAGCGCACTTGCACTGTACTGCGTGATGCTGCAAAGGCCGCGTCGCGCACCTGGCGTGACGTTGCTCTCGGGGGATGCTGCATGAGTACCTGGTTGCCGGAACCGCGCACGCGCAGTGGCCTGCGCGCGCTGACATGGAGTACGCGGCCGACGGTGTCGACCGAAGCGCTGGTGCTGCTTTCGAGCCTGTTTTTCGCGTTGGTGTGCAATCAGTTGTTCTGGCGCACGGCCATGGCCACGCATCCGGGCAGCATTGGGTTTGCGATCTCGTTGATGGCGCTGCTGGTGGCCGTGCATGCGCTGCTGTTGGGCGTTTTGGTCTGGCGCTGGAATGCAAAGCCGCTGCTGACGCTGTTGCTGTTCACCACCGCCCTGGCCGCGCACTACATGGACAGCTATAACGTCTATCTGGATGCGGACATGCTGCGCAATGTGCTGCATACCGATCACAAGGAATCGCGTGAGTTGCTCACGCCCGGCCTGATCCTGCCGCTGCTGTGCTACTTCCTGATCCCGACCGCACTGCTATGGCGCACACGTCTGCGCGCGCGCAGCGTGGGCAAGGCGTTCCTGGTGCGGGTGGGCTTTCTGCTGGCCGTGGCGCTGGTAGGTGCCGCAGGCACCATGCTGTCGTCGCAGGATATTTCTGCGTTGATGCGCAACCACCGCGAAGTGCGTTACCTGGCCACGCCGATCAACTACATCGTGGCACTGCGGCAGAATCTCAAATCCGATTCGCCGATGAAGCGTGCCCCCAAACAGCCGATCGAACACGACGCCATGGCCAGGCCGCGTGCGCCGGGCAGCCGCCCGCGCCTGTTGCTGGTGGTGTTGGGTGAAACCGCACGTGCGCAGAACTGGGGCCTCAATGGCTACGCCCGTCAGACCACGCCGAAGCTAGCGCAGGCCGGGGTGATCAATTTCCCGGACATGCATTCGTGCGGCACTAGCACAGAAGTGTCGGTGCCGTGCATGTTCTCACCGTACGGCCGTCGCGATTACAACGAGGACATGATCCGTGGCCATCAGTCGTTCCTGCATGTACTGGAACACGCCGGTATTTCGACGCTATGGCGCGACAACCAGTCTGGCTGCAAGGGCGTGTGCGACGGGTTGGAGCTCCAGAAGCTGGACGATGCCACCACGCCGGGCCTGTGCGCCGATGGCCGCTGCATGGACGAGATTTTGCTGAGCGATCTGGCTGCGCAGGTGCGGGCAAAGCCCGGCGACCGCGTCGTGGTGCTGCATCAACTGGGCAGCCACGGACCGAGTTACTTCGAACGTTACCCGGCGCAGTTCGAACGCTTCAAGCCCGTCTGCAAGACCGCAGACCTGGGCAGCTGCAGCCGCCAGGACATCGTCAACGCCTACGACAATTCGCTCCTGTACACCGACCATTTCCTCAATCAGGCCATCCATGCGCTGCGCGGCCTGCCGGACTACGACACGGCGATGATCTATCTCTCCGATCACGGCGAATCGCTCGGCGAAAAGGGCCTGTACCTGCATGGCGTGCCGTATGCCATCGCGCCCAAGGAGCAGACCCACGTGCCGATGGTGATGTGGTTCTCGCCGGAGTTCGCGCGCGATCGCGGGCTGGATGAAGCCTGCCTGCGCCACCGTGCAGGGCAATACACCGATCAGGATGCGCTGTTCCCGTCGGTGCTGGGATTGATGCAGGTCAAGACCAGCGTCTACGCACCCGAGCGCGATCTGTTCGCCAAGTGCACCGGCACGACGTTGCACTGATTGGCAGCGCCTGCCACAAAGCCCGCCCCACTGGATGCGTGGCGGGCGTTGCCCTTGCCCTGAAACCCGGCGCGCTCTAGCCTTCGCCGGACTTCACTGCAAGGACCACCCGTGAATTCTCGTTTGCTGTTGCTGGCGTTGGCTGTGGCTGCCGGCACCCTGAGCTTGTCGGCCTGCCGCCGGGATGCGGCACCGCCGGCCAAACCTGTCGCAACCAAGACCGCGCCGGAGGAAAGCGCCGACCAGTTCGTTGCGCGTATCAGCGCCGACTACAAGGCAGCCTATCCGGAAACCACCGCCGCGCAGTGGCTTTCGTCGACCTATATCAACAGCGATTCGCAATTGCTTGCGGCCAAGGCCAACGAGCGCTCGCTGGCGCAGTTGGATCGCTGGATCGAACAATCCAAGCAGTACGTCGGCACACCGATGTCGGCCGACAGCGCGCGTGCGCTGCAGTTGCTGAAATTGATGAGCGCCCTGCCCGCACCGCGTGACCCGGCCAAACTGGCCGAACTCACCCGCATCGCCGCCAAGATGGAAGGCGACTACGGCGCCGGCAGTTACTGCGTGGGCGACGGCGAGCAGCGCCGCTGCCGCCAGCTCGGTGAGTTGGAGCAAGTGCTGGCCAGCAGCCGCGACTACAACGAACAACTCGACGCATGGAAGGGCTGGCACAGCACCGCACAGCCGATGCGCAAGGATTATCAACGCTTTGTCGAGCTCGCCAACGAAGGCGCGCGCGGACTCGGCTTCGCCGACGTCGGGGTGCTCTGGCGCAGCGGCTATGACATGCCGCCGGCGCAACTGGCCAGCGAAACTGATCGTTTGTGGGAACAGGTCAAACCGCTGTACACGCAGTTGCAGTGCTATGCGCGCGGCAAACTCGATACGCAATACGGCAAGGACAAGGGCGAGGTCGCCGGCGGCCTGTTGCCGGCGCATCTGATGGGCAATATGTGGCAGCAGGACTGGAGCAATCTGTGGGATCTGCTGCAGCCCTACCCCGGTGCCGGCGATCTGGACATCACCTCGGCGCTGGAAAAGCAGTATCAGGGCAACCTCACTGCGGTGCTGGCACGCAACACCGGCGGCGATGGAGGCGCGGCCGCACGTTTCAACGCCGAACGCGAAGCGCAACTGCGCACCGCCAAACAGATGACCGAGCGCGCGCAGGATTTCTACACCTCGCTCGGCATGCCCAAACTGCCGGACACCTATTGGCAGCGCTCGCAGTTCATCAAACCGCTGGACCGCGATGTGGTCTGCCACGCCAGTGCCTGGGACATGAACATGGGCGGCGAACCAAACCAGAACATCGATGCGGACGTGCGCACCAAGATGTGCATTAAACCCACCGAAGAAGACTTCACCACCATCTACCACGAGTTGGGCCACATCTATTACGACCTGGCCTATAACCCGTTGCCGCCGCTGTTCCAGAACGGCGCCAACGATGGGTTTCACGAAGCGATCGGCGACACCATCGTGCTGGCGATGACGCCCAAGTATCTGCAGTCGATCGGCTTGGTGGGCGAACAACAAACCGGCCGTGAGTCGTTGATCAATTCGCAGATGCGCATGGCGCTGAGCAAGGTGGCGTTCCTGCCGTTCGGCCTGATGATCGACCGCTGGCGCTGGGGCGTGTTCGACGGCTCGATTACGCCCGAGCATTACAACCAGGCCTGGTGGGAACTGAAAGCCAAGTATCAGGGCGTGGCGCCGGTGAGCGCACGCGGCGAAGACTTCTTCGACCCCGGCGCCAAGTACCACGTGCCCGGCAATACACCGTACACGCGCTATTTTTTGGCGCATATCCTGCAATTTCAGTTCTATAAAGGCTTGTGCCAGGCCGCCGGGCATCAAGGCCCGCTGTACGAATGCAGCTTCTACGGCAATAAGGACGCCGGGCAAAAGTTCTGGTCGATGCTGCAGCGTGGCTCCAGCCAACCGTGGCAGACCACGTTGAAGGAACTCACCGGCAGCGACAAGCTCGACGCCGGCCCGATGCTGGAGTATTTCGCGCCGATGAGCGAATGGCTGAAGCAGCAGAATCAGGGGCAGATGTGTGGATGGCAGGCAACCGCTGCCACTCCAGGTACCGCGACAACTGCAGCTGCTGCAGCGCGGTGACATATATTGCTTATGTCATTGCCGGATCGCGGCAATGACATGACGCCCTGACGCTAAACGCGCGTCTGCAACCAAGCTCAATTGAGCTTGGCGCCCCCCTGCAGCCTTTCGCTCAACCTGGTCTTGAATTGCTCGAACTCCATGCCGTCGGCACGGGCTTCGGCGTGCGCGGCGTCCTTGAGCGCGTCCGAGTAGGTCAGCCGGACCGGTGTGCCCTGGCGCTCGTGCAACTCGGCGGCGCGCATGATCAGCGCCAGCACCTGCGCGGCGCTGGTGCTTTCGCCGGCGATGCGGCCATCCATGCCCAGCACCCATTCGCCGTCGCGGCGGACGATGCCGGCCAATAGCGTGCGTTGCTGGTCGCGGAGCTCGGCATGCGGCTCGATCAGGGAGACCGGCGCAGGATTGGCGGCCGCCTGGTTGCGCTGGCGCTCGGCGGCGCGCTTGCGGGCATCACGGCGCAACTTGGAATCGGTGGACATGCAGGCTCCCGTGAGGTCAGAGGTGGTCGGCCGGCTCCAGAGGCACTGCCTCGGTGGCCTGGCGGTGCCGTAACCGGCGGCCGCTGCGGCGCTCCCAGCGCCAGAATAGCCAGCCCAGCAAGAAAAAGCCGGTCATGCCGATCGCCAGATGCTGCGGGTGTTCACTCAGCAGCGGCGACAACACCCCGGCTACCACCGTATTGGTCATCAACTGGGTGAAGGCCTGCAGCGAGGACGCCAGGCCGCGCTGCTGCGGGTACATGTCCAGCACCGCCAGCGCCAGGATCGGGAAGATCACCGCCATGCCCATGCCCGCCAGGAAGATCGGCAGCACCGCCCACGGCAAGGCGATCTGCGCCACCGCAAATGTGTAGGCCAGATTGACCAGCGCCGCCACACCGCAGCAGATGAAGCCGATGCGGACCTGCCGCACCGGATCCATGCGCCCGGCCATGCGCCCGGACAGGAACGAGCCCAGCGTCATGCCGCCGATGGTGGGAATGAACAGCCAGGCGAAGTCGCCTTCGCCCAACTTCAGGTGCTGCATGATCAGCACTGGCGCCGAGGCGATGTATAGGAAGATGCCGGCGAAATTGAACGACCCCGCCGCAGCCAGGCGCTGGAAGCGCGGGTTGAAGCCGATGCGCACATAGTCCTGCAGCAGTCGCTTGAATTGCAGCGGTGTGCGCGCTTCCACCGGGTGGGTCTCCGGCAGCCAGATCAGGGTGGCGACCAGCAGCACCAGGCCGACCACCACCAGAAACCAGAAGATCAACGGCCAGCCGGCGCCACTGAGCAGGATCCAGCCGCCAATGATCGGCGCGATGGCCGGCGCAATGCCGAAGATCATCGACACCTGGCTCATCAGCCGCTGCGCATCCGGCCCGTTGAACAGGTCGCGAATGACTGCACGCCCGACGATCATGCCCACGCCGGCCGACAGGCCCTGCAGCGCGCGGAACGCCAGCAGCGTGGGCAAGTCTTGCGACAGCGCACATCCGACCGAGCCGGCGATAAACAACGCCAGCCCGCCCAGCATCACCCGCTTGCGGCCCCAGGCATCGGACAACGGCCCATGCGCGATGCTCATCAGGCCGTAGGCCAGCAGATAGACGCTGACGGTCTGCTGGATCGCCACCTGGTCCACCGCCAAGCTGCGGCTGAGCTGGGAGAGCGCCGGGAAGATGGTGTCGATCGCAAATGGGCCGAACATCGACAGCCCGGCAAGCAGCAGCGCCATGCGACGGGAGGTGGGAACAGCAGAAGTCATGCGCAGGGTATCCGGACGATTCCCCAACGCGCAGGCGCCTTTAGCAGTGGCCAGGCCAACGACCGCAGCGGCGAGCATGGGGGCAAATGATCCGACACTTTACGCCAACTGCCCAGATGTTCGGCCAGCGCCGGAGCGCACGCGCGGCATACAGACACCGGATCGCTGTCGGGGTCGCTTGGTGCCATCACGGTATTTTCGTCCCGCCCAACAAAGCGGCCCGGCGCGCAGGCAAGGACACACCGGCCTTGCTCGGCGCCAGCGGCGAACGCCGCGATCAGTCGGCGGCGGCCGAGCGCTCCTGCAGCCGCTGCCAAGCGGCGATCGGCTGATCGCTCACCACGCGTCCGCGTTCCAAAGTAATGACACGTGCAGCCATGCCCACGGTTTCGCGCCGATGCGCCACGATGATCCGGGTGACCTGCATCGCCTGGATGGCGCGATTGACGCGGTGTTCGTTCATGACGTCCAGATGGCTGGTTGCCTCGTCCAGCACCAGGATGCGCGGCGACCTATACAGGGCGCGCGCCAGCAAGACGCGTTGCCGCTGCCCGCCCGACAACCCGGTGCCCGCCTCGCTCAACAACGAGGCGTAGCCGAGCGGCATCTGCTCCACCTCCTGGTGCACGCCGGCGATGCGTGCACAACGTTCGATCTGCGCCTGATCCGGCTCCGGGTCGAAGAAACTGATGTTCTCGCTGACCGATCCGGTGAACAGCAGATCGTCCTGCATCACCGTGCCGACGATGGCGCGATAGTGCGCCAGCGCCGCGTCGGCCAGCGGGCGCCCGCCGATCTTCACTTGCCCAGCACTGGGTTTCAACAGCCCGAGGATCAACTTGACCAGGGTGGTCTTGCCGCACCCGGACGGACCGGTGATGGCCACGCATTCTCCGCTGGCGATGCGCACGCTGACGTCTTCGAGCACCGCCGGCGTATCGTCGGCATAGCGGAAGCCGATGCCGCACAGTTCGATGGTGGTGTCGTTCCAGGCCGGTGCATCGATGCGCTGGCCGGCCTCCTCCCGCGGCTGATGGACGATGTCGGCCACCCGCTCCAGATGGACGCGCAACAGGCGGAACTCCACCAGGCGATCGATCAGCTCGGACAAGCGCGTGGCGAACTGCTCGCGATAGGCCATGAACGCAAGCAACATGCCGAGCGAAAGCTGCGCGCGCAGGATCGCGAACGCGGCGAGCCAGATCACAAGCACCCGCTCGCATCCGAACAGCAGGAGCTTGATTGACGACTGCCAGACCTCGCCCTGCGCAAGACGCAGTTGTGCATTGGTCTGTTCGGCCAGCAGATGGGTCCAATCCATGCGCCGCACCTGCTGGCGACCGAACAGCCGCACGCCCTGGATGCCACGTACGCTTTCCAACAGATGGGTGTGCTGGCGCGCGTCCCACAACAACTGCTCGGCGGCGGCTTCGCGCATCCGCCCCAGCCACAGCAACCGCGTCGCTGCATACAGCGCCACCGCCACCAGCGTGATCGCACTGAGGCCGACGCTGTAGACCAGCATCAGGCCGAGGGTGCCGACCACCAGCACGCCATCTACCAGCGTCTGGGTGAATCCGGTCGTCAAGGTGCGTTGCACCTGCGTGATCGAGGCGAAGCGCGACTGGATGCCACCGAGGTGACGTTTCTCGAAATACGCCAATGGGAGCGAGAGCAGGTGCGCAAACACCTGCCCCATCCATTGAAAGCCCAACTGCGCCGACACGCTGGCGATCAACCATCCGCGCAGCAGGCCGATGCACGCTTGCAGTACCACCAGCAACAGGAACCCGGCGCCAAGGACATGGATCAGCCCGATGTCGGCCGACGGCACCGCCTGATCGACGATCCACTGCAGTTGGAACGGCATCCCCAGGCTGAGCACCTCGAGCGCGAACGCCAAGGCGAGCACCTGCCAGACCGCCCGTCCAAGCCCGTGGACACGACCGATCAACGAGGACAACGCCACTGCCGGCGCCGCAGATTGCGGACGGAAGTCGGCAGTCGGGCTGAGTTCCAGCGCGATTCCGGAGAAATGGCGAGCGAATTCGCCGGGCGTCAGGCTCCGTGGCCCGCTGGCCGGATCGTGGATCTGCAGACGGTTGGCGCCCACCCGCTTGAGCACGACGAAATGATTCAGATCCCAGTGCACGATGCAGGGCAACTGCAGATCCGGCAGCGCGTCCATTTCCAGCCGCAGCGCGCGCGGCTGCAGACCGAGCGCCTGCGCAATCGCGACCAGATTGGCCAGGTTGGTTCCCTGCCGCGACAGCAGGAACCGGCGGCGCAGTTCGGCCAGGCCGATGTGGCAACCGTGATGGTGGGCGATCATGGCCATGGCCGCCAATCCGCATTCGCCGACTTGCCCCTGCAGGATCATTGGCAAGGCACGCAAGCCGGACGCTCGGCGCAGCTGCGCCCACCAGCGGCTCATCGCAGCGTGCCGTACACGTTGGACAGCGGCTCGAACGCCCACTGCGAGAAACGCCGCCATTCCAGTGCCAGCGTGCCCTGCACGCGCATGCCCGGTCGCAGGACCGCCATGCGTCCTGTACGCAGCGCGGCATCCCCGGCCAGGCGCACCCGCACGCGGTATAACGGTTCGCTCGCCGACGCGGAGTCGACCCGCGCCGGCTCGGGCGCCGCGGCGATCTCGACCACCCGCCCGGCAAACTGACCGTAATGCTGGTAGGGCAAGGCATCGAAGCGCAGTTGCACCGGCATTCCGGGGCCGATCAGCCCGGCGGCCCCGGAGGGCGCGTACAACACGACCTCGGTCGCTATGGACGTCGGCAGCAGATCGGCCAGCCGTTGTCCCTGCACAACCGCCTGCCCGCGCTGCAGCGGCCGCAGCGCCATGCGCCCGGCACGCGGCGCGCGCACTTCCCAACGCGACGCGGCAGCCTGCTCGATCGCCGCACGCCGGTCCTCTTGCAGGCCGGCACCGGCTATCGCCAATTGCTGGCGCAAGCTGGACGGCAATTGCTGCAACTCGACCTGGGCCTGCGCAAGCGCATCGGCCAAGGCCATACGTTCGCGCTCCACTTCTAGGGTATGCGTGCGTTGATCGAGCACGTCGGCCTGCTTCTCGTCGACGAATTGCTGACTGACCAGGCCACGCGTCAAGGCGGTGCGATAACGCTGCTCGATCGATTGGGTCAGCTGCTGCCGATGGCGCAGCAAGTCCAGCTCGGCGTCGACCTGCTGCAGGCGATCACGCAGGCCGGCCAAGGCCCGCGCAGCCGCCTGCTGCTGCATGCGCCCCTGGGCACGCAGCTGCGCCATCGCCTCGACGGCCAGGCGCTGCTGCTCAGCCAGCACCGCAGCGGCACGCCGGGTCGGCCGCCCGCGATCGTCGCGATGCTCGGCCTCCAATACGAACAGCATCTGGCCAGCAGCGACAACCTGGCCCTGCACGGCGCCGACCTGCACCACCACGCCCGACTGCGGCGTGGTGAGTGCGATCATTCCGTCTGCCGGGACAACCGTGCCATGCAAGGTCTTGCTACGGGCGAAGCCCAGACGGAAGAATCCGATCAGCAGCAGGATCACCGCTGCCATCAGCAGGCCTACGCACCAACGCAGCGCGCGATGCTGGCCCAGCACCACCGGCCCGAGCCGACTGCGCTGCCGGTAGTCCATTGCCTCGCGTCGGAACAGTGTCGTCATCCGCCCGCAGCCGCCGACGCCCGGCCGTGCTGCCCGCCTGCTCGGTAGTGCCGTCGGCGCGCCGCCGTGCGTTGCCAAGCCACGTGTCTGCTCATACCAGCAGGGCTCCATGCGAGGGTTCGCTTTCCCAGAAGGCAAGCTCCTGCAGCCGCTCGAACAGCGCCGGCGGCAACACACTGCGCCGGGGGACGTAATGCACCCCGCGACGGACACGATGCAGGCCTGGCATCTGCAGTGCGGTATCGAAGCGATCGGCCTCGGCCTGGACACCGGCATAATCGTGCGCGAACCCCGGCAGTTGCAGGAAGGCATAGACCTGCTCCATCGCCTGCGCCGGCCGCTGTGCCAGTGTGTCGTAGCGCAACAGCAGCAGGCGATCGGCATGGTCGCCGTAGAACGCCTGGCGCAACCCATCCAGCGCATAGCCGACCACGCCGCGCGGTGCGGTCAGCAGGTCAGCGCGCATCGAAACCGAGTCTTCCGGGTCGTAGCCGAACACCGCCGACAAGCGCAGGGGCTGGGTCTGCGCCAGGCGCTCGAAGCTATCGACGACCCAGCCGATATCACGCACGCAACAGATGATGCGGCTGTGCGGGAACAGCGTGGCCAGACCCGACAGGCGACTGCACCAGGCGCGATTGGTATCGAACACCGTGCCAAGCCCCTGGCGATCCCGGTAATAGGCGTCGAATACCGAACGCAACAGCCGCGACCGCTGCGCGTCGTCGATCTGCACGTTGGAGGGATGTTCCTCGCTCATGCCCATCAGCATCGCCGCATACAGCCGCGCGACCGGCGAGGTGACGTCGGCATGCACTCGCGGGTTCTGCCGCAGCAATGCGGCCAGCAACGAAGAGCCTGCACGCGGCAGCCCGGAGATGAAATGGTAGTCCACGTCGCGCTTCCCCTGTCCGATGCTGGTCGGCGGCGGCATGCCGGCTGAACGCATCGCTGACCAAGCTTGCATGGTGTGCCACAGCGCACGCGGACACGCTGCGCAAATACGCTGCGCTTTGCGAATGCCGACGCTCCGGCCATGCCGTGGCAGCGCTTGCAGTGACCGGCATCGCACTGCCTTGTAGCGCCGCGCACTTGGCAGATGCGACGTTCGTTACCGCACACACACCCTCGTGCGCCGGTGATGTGTCGCTCCGAAGACCGCGCAGGCTGGGGCGCATGGTCGTACCCCGCGCGGAAGGGCCAACGGTCCAGCGGTCCAGCGGTCCAGCGGTCCAGCCATATTTAGTCTCACCGGCCACCGGGCAGATGGCCGAGCGGTTACGCCGCCGTCCCTTCGGGCAGCGTGACGCTGCGTATGAAGGGCACAACCTGCGAGGACGTCAACATGAAACTATTGAAAAAATCGCCATCCAATGGCGCGGGATCGCTCCAGCGGTCGGCCGGCGCCAAGGGCCGGCTAGAGCCGCTGGACCAGCGTCTGTGGAAGCATGTCGGGGGTGGGGACTATGCCCCGCCGGGCTCGAATGACCGCCACGACCCACCAAAGCCGCCGCCCAAAAAAGGGAACCCTTGATCCGACTGCACTGGCAGGATCGAGCGGGCGCTGCAGTCGCCGGACCACCGGTTAGCGGAGGTGACCGCGGCCCCTGAGAACTTGGAGACCGGACGAGGCGACTCGCCCGGTCTCCGGCGGTCGATCGAGCCGCGCAGCATTTCGCCAAGCGGCTGGGCGCTGGCTATACTAGCCAGGCAACACGGTGGGAGAAGCGGCACTGCCGCTGCCGAAGGCGCAACAGCCCGTAATCGCTCAGGCCCGATACCATCCGCAGTACAACTCTGGAGAGACCGGCCGATGCCGGCGCCGAAGGGGCACGAAACGCAGGCAGGCCATGCGCCTTGCCGCGTTTTTAAACTCTCAGGCAAAAGGACAGAGGGGCGCGAGGAAGACCGTCGCTGCGGCAGGTCGTGGTGCGCACATGCGCGTCATGCCGGTTGCGGTGCGGGTCGACCATTCGTCTGCCCCTGCCCCGGATGCCCGCCATGTCCCAGACCCCGTCTTCCCTGCGCGACCTCGAACACCACAGCGCGTTCGTCGAACGCCACATCGGCCCCAACGACGCGGAAATCGCGCAGATGCTGGAGGTGGTTGGCCACGCGTCGCTGGATGCGCTCACCGACGCCATCGTGCCGGGCAACATCAAATTGCCGGCTGCGCTCGCGCTGCCCGACGCGATCACCGAAGAACAAGCGCTGGCCAAGATCCGCGCGATTGCCAGCAAGAATCAGGTGCAACGCACCTTTATCGGCCAGGGCTATTACGGCACCCATACGCCGAAGGTGATCTTGCGCAACATCCTGGAAAACCCGGCCTGGTACACCGCGTACACACCGTACCAGGCAGAGATTTCGCAAGGCCGCATGGAAGCGCTGATCAACTTCCAGACCTTGTGCGCCGATTTGACCGGCATGCAGATCGCCAATGCCTCGCTGCTGGACGAAGCCACCGCCGCGGCCGAAGCGATGACGCTGGCCAAACGCTCGGCCAAGTCCAAGTCCAGCACCTTCTTCGTGCACGACGCGGTGCACCCGCAAACGCTGGAATTGCTGCGCACGCGCGCCGAGCCGCTGGATATCGTGTTGCGCGTCGGTACGCCGGAAGAAGCGCTGCAGGCCGAATGCTTCGGCGTGTTGCTGCAATATCCGGACAGCTTCGGCCATATCGGCGATCACGCCACGCTGGCCGATGCCGTACATGCGCAAGGCGGCCTGGTCGCTGTGGCCACCGATCTCCTCGCACTGACGTTGATTGCCGCGCCCGGCGCATGGGGCGCAGACATCGTGGTCGGCAATTCGCAGCGCTTCGGCGTGCCGTTCGGTTTCGGTGGCCCGCATGCGGCCTTCATGGCGTGTCGCGATGCCTACAAGCGTTCGATGCCGGGCCGTTTGATCGGTGTGTCGGTCGATGCTGCCGGCAACCCGGCGTATCGCCTCACCTTGCAGACGCGCGAACAGCATATCCGCCGCGAAAAGGCCACTTCCAACATCTGCACCGCGCAGGTGCTGCTGGCGGTGATGGCCTCGATGTACGCGGTGTATCACGGCCCCGATGGGCTGACCCGCATTGCGCGCCGCACGCACCGCCTGGCTGCCATCCTGGCCGCCGCATTGCGTAGTGTCGGCGTTACCGTGGGCGAGCATTTCTTCGACACGCTGCACGTCAAGGCGATCGATGCCGAGGCCATCCACGCCCGTGCGCGTGCGGCCGGTATCAACCTGCGCGCCATCGATAGCGAAGCGGTCGGCATCAGCCTGGACGAAACCACCACGCGCGCCGATGTGGTTGCGCTGGCGCAGCTGTTCGGTGCCACTGCCGATGTGGATGCACTCGATACCGCCACCGCCGATGCCTTGCCGCAGGGTCTGCTGCGCACCAGTGCCTTCATGACCCACTCGGTGTTCAACACCCACCACAGCGAACACGAACTGCTGCGTTACATGCGCTCGCTGGCCGACAAGGACCTGGCGATGGATCGCACCATGATCCCGCTGGGCAGCTGCACGATGAAGCTCAATGCCACCGCCGAAATGATTCCGGTGACCTGGCCCGAGTTCGGCGCCATCCATCCGCTGGCACCGGCAGAACAATCGGCCGGCTACGCGCAGCTGATCGACGAGCTGGAAGCGATGCTGGTCGAATGCACCGGCTACGACGCAGTGAGCCTGCAGCCCAATTCCGGCGCGCAAGGCGAGTACGCCGGCCTGTTGGCAATCCGTGCGTATCACCGTTCGCGCGGTGAAGCGCATCGCGATATCTGCCTGATTCCCGAATCCGCGCACGGCACCAACCCGGCTTCGGCGCAGATGTGCGGCATGACCGTGGTGGTCACCAAGTGCGATGCCAACGGCAACGTCGATGTCGAAGACATCCGCGCCAAGGCGGAAAAATATTCCGACCGTCTGGCCGCGCTGATGATCACCTACCCCTCTACGCATGGCGTGTTCGAAGAGGACGTGGTGGCGATCTGCGAAGCGGTGCATGCGCATGGCGGCCAGGTCTACACCGACGGCGCCAACATGAACGCGCTGGTCGGCGTGGCCAAGCCCGGCAAGTGGGGCTCAGACGTGTCGCACCTCAACCTGCACAAGACCTTCTGCATTCCGCACGGCGGCGGCGGCCCGGGCGTGGGCCCGTGCGCGGTGAAGTCACACCTAGCGCCTTACCTTCCTCGTGCCGGCATCCATGCCGGCGAAGGTCAAGATGTCGCCGCCCATGGCGGCGGACTCAACTCCGAAAGCGGAGCTGCCGGCTCCTTGCGCACTGGGGGCATGGTCAGCGCGGCGGCTTATGGTTCTGCCTCGATCCTGCCGATCAGCTGGATGTACATGACCATGATGGGCAGCGCCGGTCTGCGCAAGGCAACGCAGGTGGCGTTGCTCAACGCCAACTACATCGCCAAGCGACTGGCCCCGCATTACAAGACGCTGTACACCGGCCGCAACGGGCTGGTGGCGCATGAGTGCATTCTCGACGTGCGCCCGCTGGAAAAGACCAGCGGCATCGGCGCCGAAGACATCGCCAAGCGGCTGATCGACTTCGGCTTCCATGCACCGACGTTGAGCTTCCCGGTTGCCGGCACGCTGATGGTGGAACCGACCGAAAGCGAATCGCAGCATGAGCTGGACCGCTTCATCGACGCGATGATCCAGATCCGCGAAGAGATCCGCGCCATTGAAGACGGCCGCCTGGACCGCGAGGACAACCCGCTCAAGCACGCACCGCATACCGCAACGCAGGTGTCGGCCAGCGAATGGACGCATGCCTACCCGCGCGAATTGGCGGCCTTCCCGCTGCCCAGCCTCAAGCAGCAGAAGTACTGGCCGCCGGTGGCACGCGTGGACAACGTCTACGGCGACAAAAACGTGATGTGCGCATGCATTCCGGTGGATGCGTATAAGGAAGACGCCGAGGCCTGATCGCAGCACCGGCGACGTCAGACAAGAGAGCCCAGCCGGTAACGCGGCTGGGTTTTTTATTGCGCTACGCGTGAATGGTGATCGCGATGCGCGCTCCACCATGTGGCCCTGGCACTGCGGTTTCAATGCGAGCCGCGAGCTCGCTAGTTGGAAAGAGTGTCCGTCGCTGTCGCTACAGATGTCATTACCGAAACATCTGCCTTGAGCGAGATGCGACGCATAGATGACGAATGAGCTCGCACGTCCGTTCGGCAAATGGCGCCTACCACACCCACCAACTGCTGCTCGGGCGCGGAAGCCTAGTTTGCCTGGCCTACACGTGCCATCAGGATGATGACGGACGCTCACTCCCACAACAGACCCTAGCGCATGCGTGAACTGAAATACTTTGGCGCCGTGCTGATGGCCGCCTGCCTGCTGATCGGCTGCGCACCACGTCGTCCCGGCGAAGTGCCGGCGCTGGTCCATGCGCCGGATGCACGCGCAGAGGTGGTGCAGACCGCAGCCGGTCCGGTACGCGGCGTTGCCAGTGCGCAAGCGATTCCAGCGTGCCGCAGCGCGAAGCAGAAAGCGGCGGTGTGCGCATGGCGCAGAAGTTGGGCTGCACGCAGACCAGCGATGTCGCCGCCTGCCTACGCGCATTGCCGGCCGACACGCTGGCCGATGCAAAACCACAACGACGCGGGCTGACCGGCAGCGATGCGTGGGCGCCGATGTCCGGTGGTGAGGTGTTACCGCTCCCACCGAGCGCTGCAATTGGCAACGGTCAACACGCGCAGGTACCGGTGCTGATCGGCAACAATCGCGACGAGGGGCGTTTGTTTGCGCAGCTGCTGTCGTACATCGGCAAGCTCAACCTGCGCAGCGGCTATGACGCACGCGTGCAGCGCATGCATGCGTCGCCCGAGCCGATCCTGGCGCAGTACGCGGATGTCGCCGCGCAATCGCGCTGGGAGGCGTTCGCCGACATCGTCACCGATGGTGGCTTCGCCTGCCCCACGCGTCGGCTTGGGCAGGCATTGCGCACGCATGCGCCGGTGTACGCCTATGAATTCGACGACCCGCAGGCGCCGTATGGTTTGTTGCGCCTGCCGTTTTCGCGTGCATTGGGCGCTTTTCATGCGTCCGAATTGGTGTATCTGTTCCAGCGCCCATGGGTACTCAGTGGCGATGCGCCGTTCACTCCAGCGCAACAGGCGCTTGCCAATACGCTGCAGGATTACTGGGGTGCGTTCGCACGCACTGGCGATCCCAACGGTGGTGGGCGGCCACTGTGGCCGCGCTTCGATGGTGAGACACCGCTGACGTTGTCGCCGCACAGGATCGGCACAACGCCCGACTTCGTGCAGCGTCATCGTTGCGCGTTCTGGGATGCGCATGCAGACACTGCGGCAACATCAGAGCAGCCATCGTCGCGGTAACTTGGCGACATCGGCGTCATGCAGTCGTCATTCTCATACCAACGCGACAGGAGCCACTCATGCCCGAATCCACTGCATCCCCCTGCGCACAGGTGCGACTGCGCAACGGCCGCAGAGTGCCCGCATTAGGCCTAGGCTCCTGGAATCTGGGCCAGGGCCGGCATGCGCCGCAGCAGGAAATCGAAGCGCTGCAACTCGGGCAGCAATTGGGCATGCAGCTGATCGACACTGCGGAAATGTATGGCAATGGCCGCTCGGAGCAATTAATCAGCCAGGCCATCGGCCGCGCGCAGCCGCCTTATGTGGTGTCCAAGGTATTGCCCAGCAATGCCAGCGCACGCGGGATTGCGCGTGCCTGCGAAGCCAGCTTGCAACGGCTGGGCGTGCGTACGCTGGATCTGTACCTGCTGCACTGGCGCGGCGGCAGTAACTTGGCCGAGGTGGTGGAGGCGTTCGAAGCATTATGCGATGCCGGCAAGATCCGCGATTGGGGGGTGTCGAACTTTGATGTCGACGATATGGAAGAGCTGTGGGCAATCGATGGCGGTTCGCATTGCCTGGTCAACCAGGTGCTGTATCACGCTGGCAGCCGCGGCATCGAATTCGATCTACTGCCATGGTGCGCCGCGCACGATGTCGCAGTGATGGCCTACTCGCCGCTTGGTAGCCGCGCGTTGCTCGATCATCCAGTGCTGCGCGCCATCGGCGACCGTCGTGGCGTGGCAGCAACCGCGGTAGCGCTTGCGTGGGCGATCCGCAGCGGCAGCGTCGTCGCCATTCCCGAATCCGGGACACCGGCTCATGTGCGTGCCAACGCCGCCGCCTGCACGCTGCGATTGAACGCAGAAGATCTTGCCGAGATTGATCGCGCATTCGCGCCGCCTACGCGTAAACAGCCGCTAGATTTGCTCTAAAGCTCGCAATGGTCGCGTTCGTTGCGTAACGCACTACATGGCGGTACGCAATGTGTGACCAATGCAGCATGCAACCGCGACGCCGCGCAATGTTGGCTATGCATGTGAGTATTCGTTCGCATGCAGACACATACACTTAACAGCACCACTCCCAGGCTCCATTGCTCAGCCCGCATCCCAAGCGCGCCAGAGTTGAGCCCCACATGACCAAGCTCCCCAATAAATCTGCGCAGATTTCTGCCCTCCCACCTGCAAGCGCAACGGCCGATGTGTCGCGCGGCACCGGCGATGAGTTGCACCAGAAGGCCGGCGGTACGCATCCGCAACTGACCACCAATCAAGGCATTCCGGTTGGCGACAACCAGAACTCGCTGCGCGCGACGCCGCGCGGACCGACGTTGCTGGAAGATTTCATCCTGCGCGAGAAGATCACCCACTTCGATCACGAGCGCATCCCTGAGCGCATCGTGCATGCGCGTGGCAGCGCTGCGCACGGCCACTTCGAGCTCACCAAGTCGTTGAGCCAATACACCATCGCCAAGATCTTTACCGAAGTCGGTGAAAAAACGCCGCTGTTTACGCGTTTTTCTACCGTTGCGGGCGGCGCCGGCTCGGTGGATACGCCGCGTGATGTGCGCGGGTTCGCGGTGAAGTTCTACACCAAGGAAGGCAACTGGGATCTGGTCGGCAACAATATCCCGGTGTTCTTCATCCAGGATGCGATCAAGTTTCCTGACCTGATTCATGCAGTGAAGATGGAGCCTGATCGCGGCTTTCCGCAGGCCGCTAGCGCACACGACACGTTCTGGGATTTTATCTCACTGACGCCCGAATCGATGCACATGGTGATGTGGGCGATGAGCGACCGCACCATTCCGCGTTCGCTGCGCATGATCGAAGGCTTCGGCATCCACAGCTTTCGCTTCCTCAACGAAAAAGGCGAGAGCACCTTCGTCAAATTCCATTGGCGTCCCAAGCTGGGCCTGCAGTCGACCATCTGGGACGAGGCCGTCAAAATCGCCGGTGCCGATCAGGATTTTCACCGTCGCGATCTGTTCGAAGCGATCCAAAGCGGCGACTTCCCGGAATGGGAACTGGGCGTGCAGTTGTTTACCGAGGCCGAAGCAGAAGCCTTCCCGTTCGATCATCTGGACTCGACCAAGGTCATTCCCGAAGAGTTGGTGCCGTTGCAGATCGTCGGCCGCATGGTGCTCGACCGTTGGCCGGACAACTTCTTTGCCGAAACCGAACAGGTTGCTTACTGCCCGGCCAACATCGTGCCCGGTATCGACTTCAGCAACGATCCACTGCTGCAAGGGCGCCTGTTCTCGTATCTGGATACGCAGCTGAGCCGATTGGGTGGGCCGAACTTCCATCAGATTCCGGTCAACGCACCCAAGTGTCCGTTCGCCAACAATCAGCGCGATGGTCACATGCAGATGGGCGTGCCGAAGGGCCGTGTTGCCTATGAGCCCAGCTCGCTGCAGGCCGATGCGCCGCGTGAAGCGCTGCGTGGATTCCCCAGCCATGCAACCCCGGCCGAAGAGGGTGCGAAGGGTCGCGTGCGTGCAGAGAGCTTTGCCGATCATTACAGCCAGGCAAGACTGTTCTTCCGCAGCCAGACTGCACCGGAACAAGCGCATATGGCATCGGCATTGGTGTTCGAATTGTCGAAGGTGGAAACCGCACACGTGCGCGAAGCCATCGTTGGGCATCTGCGCCACATCGACCAGGAGCTCGCACAGCGTGTGGCCGATGGCATGGGCATGACCACCTTACCGCCAGCACCGCCGGCTGCCGTGGCCCCGATCGACATGCCGCTGTCGCCCGCCTTGCAGGTCATCGGCAAGATGAAGGACACCTTGAAGGGACGCACGGTTGGCATCCTGATTCACGACGGCTCGGACGCAGCAGCGATCAAGGCAGTGCGCAAGGCGGCGGAAGCTGCAGGCGCAACGGTCAAGATCGTCGCCCCCAAGCTCGGTGGTGCCAAGCTCAGCGACGGCAAGCAACTGGCCGCCGATGGACAGCTGGCCGGCACGCCGTCGGTGGTGTTCGATGCCGTGGCGGTATTGCTGTCTTCGGAAGCGGCCAAGTTGCTGACCCGCGAATCGGCAGCACTGGATTTCGTGAGCTTTGCCTGGGCGCATTTGAAGGCCATCGCCTTCGACGATGGTGCGCAATTGCTGTTGAAGGCCGGTAATGTCGGCAAGGATGCCGGCGTCGTTCCCGCAGCCGATACCAAGGCGTTCATCACCGCCGCGAAGACACGCCAGTGGGCACGCGAGCCGAAGGTGCGCATGCTGGCGTAATCGCGCGCCCAGGGAAGGTCCGAGAACCCGGCTTAGAACCGAGGGACGCCACATCGCCGCGCCGGCGGCCTTACGCCCCTCGGTTTTCGCCGCTACCACGCGTTTGCGGGGCAGTGGCGGGTTACCGCGCCCATCCCAAGGAGAGCGTCACCTGTTTCGCTTTAGTCAAAGCTTTCGATAGTGCAAACAGCATGAGCATTTGCGCAATGTTCGCTACCAAGCCGCGATAGAGCATCTTGTCGCGAGCGATTTTTGCATGCCGCTCGCGTTCAGATCATGGGGTAGCGTTGATGATGATGCTCGGTCGATATTCGATTACCGGATGACGATTGCGCCAAGCGGAGTTGCTTGGGATTGGCCGCATTGCAGAATGTGCCGCTAGTCACTGGAGCACGGTATGGAACCTCGCATCACCCCGACCTCTGGCGCAGCAAGTTTGCCGCTCCCCGCAGCCTATGACGCGGCGTTACCACGCAGCCCGGCGACCGCCGACGATCGGCAACATGGCACTGCTTCCCGATTGGCTGGACTAACGCCCCGCCGCAACGTGGCGCAATCAAGCACGGCCGCCGTGCTTGATTGCGTAACTCCGGACGCAGCGTGCAGCAAAAGCATACTTGCGCTTGCCGCGGCTCCAGTCGTAAACCTGCGGATAAGCCTATATTCTCGATCATTCGGCCTATAGCGTTTCTATCAACCAAGGCCGACATTGGCGGCATTGGCCCCACGCTGAGCCTTTCCGGAAGCGCTGTTGTCTTCTCGCGCTCCAAGGCGACGTTGGAAGGCAGCGACGTGGGCATGGTCGGGATGCTCGATAGCCAGGCGCATCTTGTCAAAACCGGAATTTCCCGAAGCCTGTTGGGTTAAGCAGTGGAATGTTGCGCGATGGGGCAAGGCGCGGAGGACAACAAGCGCTTGGGTTACATCGTCGGCTCGGCAGTCAGGCTGGTTGAGGGCACCATGGACAAAGAGGCCACGCAACAATGGCTGACAGTGGCATTCCATGCTTTCTCGATACCGAGAAAGGTAAGAAATTGACGGAAAGGCGAAAACGGATGCACTGAACATCGACGATGTCTGCGAGATTCACGATAGCCTGGTTGCCGCTGATCCTCGCTTGCGCAATCCGCTTGGCATCCCTGTCTTATTTGACGTCATCCATGTCTGGCGCGGATTGGATGCCGGATGCCGCGCTGGTGAACCAGGTGTTGGAATGCAATTCCTCTTTCCTCAGCAACGTGGTTGAGAAAGCCCGGAAATGAAGACCGCAGCAAGTAGTATTGCAGACAGCGATATACATAATATCAGTCCTGCCGACGGCGACATCTCGCATGAGCCACGTCGCGCCTCACGTCAGCCAACCTTCGGGCTGCTTACAGCTTTTGACATCGGCTTTCTTCGTGCAAGTATTGTCAGGACAGAAAGACCCTAAGATCCCAACCTGCTCGATCCGGAGCTATCGGATGATTACAGTCTTCAGATCTTTGCCAAGCCTGCTGCAGCGGGGAGAGTACATGCAGTCGGCCACGTCTGTGTCTGTTGCCTCCCACGACGCCCAAGCACGCCACACCGCCCTTGCCTTCCTCACTCCTGCGCCCGTCCGACGGACACGAACGGGGACGCATTCGCTCAGGGCCAGCGCCTCAAGGCCTCAGGACGTAAACCCCGAGCAGATGGATGCGCTTGGCATCATGGATGCGCTTGGCATCATGGATGCGCTTGGCATCGACCACGCCAGCCGAATGGCAGAGCCGAACAACTATGTGGACATCATTCCACTCGAGATCAAACGGCACATACTATACGGGGATGAATCTGGAAGTGGTGGGCATATGTGGCCAGGACAGCAAGGAAAGAGCGTGTTCCCGCAGTCGTGGGGGGCAGATAAGATCATCCATCAAATTGGCGACATCGCCACATCTCCTGAAACGACCTGGTATGCGCAAACTGGTAGTGGCGAAACCTATACGCGCCGCGGTGATCCAGCGAAGTGGGTCGCATTTGAAGTGCGTGGGGGTGTTCGTATTCGCGTTATTTATCAGCCGGCGATTGGGAAGGTCATTACGGCCTTCCCTGACGACACGCCAATGCCTTGGTTAAAAAAGATTGAATAAATTTATGATTAATCAACTAATACATGACCTTGGGCGCAAATTCTCAGGCAGGCTTGAAAATTCGCTTATCGATGGCGCCCTGAATTATATTGATCATGGAGAAAGCGCACTGGCTTTCGAGATTCTATGCGACCATCTCTTGGAGCATAACGTCGATCTTGATCCAAACGAATATGAAGAGATTATGGAGCTGGTTTCACATTTGGGATTCGATCCAGGGCGTCCACCATTTATTCACTTGGCGGATTTGAGGATTTAGTTTTTCCGCTTGAAGAACATTCTCCTGGGCGGCGAGGCTGGCCATGCACGTTGAGTGAGTAGGCCGGTCGTGGGGCGTTCTTTTCCGGAGATCTCTTTCCTTGGCGAGGACAGACGGCGCGTCGTGGTTACTGTTGCCCACCAGTACCAGCCGCTAAAAGCTTGCCCAGCAGCTTGGAGCCGATGGTTGCCCGGTGCACCTTGGCCTCGGTATTTCCCAGGGCGCGCATCATCTCCTCCCAGCGTGCGCCCAGGTTGACTTCTCTCTCCGTCTTCAGGTGGACGGCGGCCAAGTCCTTATAGTGGAGCGCGCGCAGCCCGGCGGCGGTTACCGGTTTTCCGGTATGTACGTGGACGAACCAGGGCCGCGGGATGTCTCCATTGGATTGCGGCATGTGGTCGATACGCACTTCGAACAGCGTGCCACGGTCGCCAATGTCGTCCTCCGAGCGAAGGCGGTTCGGCGCCGTGACGCGTGCCAGTCCATGCATCGCCAACAGGCGCTCAAGGTGTGGCGCACGTGGTTGCGGATCGGTCTTGAGCGCATCGGCTTCGCGCCGTTTGAAATCGTGCTCGATCCTCTGGAGAAAACGCAGCCGCGTGTCGAGTTGTGCGATGCGCTCGTCTCCTGCGCGGAGCTTGCTTTTGAGCTGCAGCAGACGCTCACTCGATCCGAACCAGCCCTGCATGGTGATCCTGGCAGAATCGAAGGCCGTCGCCGCGTCATATCTGGAGTCGCCGATCAGGCGCTCTACGTCGGTCGTGTCCTTGCCAAGGCGCTTGGCGAGCGCGATGAAATCTCCCTCGAGTTCTGCTACTGGCAACGACTCCAAGGCGATGCTTTTCAGTATCTCGTCGGCCTGCTTTTGCGCCGCGCTGCGCTCATCGATGACCTGCCGCACAGGCACTGCCGCCGAGCTGGAAGCATCAGGCGTGCGTGTGCGTGCCTTGCGTGACCTGCTCGATTTGCCTGTTGTCGTCGTGGCTTTCGGCACGCTTGGTGTGATCGATGCCAGTGCTTGCTCTGGCGAAGGCGCTGCTGCGCCAATCAGCTGTCTGTCCTGGACGGCGAACTGGCACATATCAAGAATCGCCTGGCGTTGGTCGGCAAGTGCCTGTGCAAGATCGAGCATCGTTGGCCATAGATGATCTCTGGCATGCCCCCCGTCTTCGATGAGCGCGGCGGCATCCATACACAGCTGCGTCGCCGCTCGGCCACGCAGCTCGGCGTATTCGACAAGCACTTCCTTGTACATGGCCAGCATCTGCGGCGTCAGTGAGTGCTCGGTTGAGAGAAAGCGTTCAATATGAATCTTAGTCAGCTCCGTGAACGCTTGCCCGACCCTGGCTTCCATGCACCTGTCTACTTCATCGAGCGCGCTCAATCGATCCATCACCTGTGGCAAGCCGCAACGACTGGCTTGATCGAAAAGTCTTCTTGAATATATTTCGTACAGCACTGCACGAACGGTTTGCATCCGCGTGTGACAAGACCCCATCGTGATCCTGATGATCGGCAGCTGGGCCTTCAGCACGTCGGACGGCGCCCGATTCGTCATCGGCGACTTGATACGTCGGAAAACCTCTTCCAATGCTGCAATGACATCAAGAAGATGCGTGCGTAACGCATGCCATGATTCCGGCTGCTGCAAACGGATGGCCTGGACATTAAACCGCGCATAATGGCTGCTTTGCGCAAGCGCAGAACCCATTTACCGGGTCAATTTGTGATCGATCATTCTTTGGCACGACAAATAGTTCATCGCTGCGGCTTGTCCGAGAGACGAAACCAATCGATCCTCATGCGCTTCGATGTCGGAGCATGACATGCGGCGTTGAATCTCGAGCTCGCTCAGCGCCTGCAAGCCCTGTCGCGCGGATGCGATCGCCGATGCGCCGGACCTTAACCTTGCTTCAAGGGATCTGGTGTCTGCTACCCCCGTTGGCGCCACGTTTGTGGCCAGGTGATTGAACAGTTGCAGCCTGGCCGAAGCCGTGTGCAATACCTTGAGCTGATCTGGCCCTCCTGAGACAGGCGCCGGGTTGAAGGGCAGCGCCCTGACGCCCCTGGTGTTAGCGGATGATGCTGCGGGCGCACTCGCTCTGGACGCACTGGCCGGCCTGGGCGCTCTGATGGCAAGCCCACTGAATTGCGCGGAGGGCGCCACTAAGTCGTCAGGCACGCTCGCGTTGGTTGACGCATCCTGTGGCGGCGCCGCTGGTTGAGCGGACTGCGCGGGATCCACTGGGGTTTGATTGGTCGCTCGAACTCTCGGCACGGTGCATCCTCCGATATTGCCACCCATGACGCCCAGATGCGCCTGTTCTCTGCAGATGCGAGACCTGGTGGTCTAGGTGTGCGACGGCACGTGGACCGTTGTGGCTATCGCTGTCCACCAGAGCCAAGCGCCAAAAGCTGGCCAAGCAGCTTGGAGCCGACGGTTGCCCGGTGCACCTTGGCCTCGGTATTTCCCAGGGCGCGCATCATCTCCTCCCAGCGTGGGCCCAGGTTGACCTCACTGGCCGTCTTCAGATGGACGGCGGCCAGGTTCTTAGGGTGAAGCGCGCGCAGCCCAGCGGGCATCACCGGTTTATCGGTATGGATGTGGACGAACCAGGGCGCGGGAATGTCTCCATTCGACTGCGGCGCGTGTTCGATACGCACTTCGAACAGCGTGCCACGGTCGCCACGGTCGCCCTCCGAGCGAAGGCGGTTCGGCGCCGAGATGCGTGCCAGTCCATGCATCGCCAACAGGCGCTCCAGGTGTGGCGCACGTGGTTGCGGATCGGTCTTGAGCGCATCGGCTTCGCGCCGTTCGAAATCGTGCTCGATCCTCTGGAGAAGACGCAGCCGCGTGTCGAGTTGTGCGATGCGCTCGTCTCCTGCGCGGAGCTTGCTTTTGAGGTGCAGCAGGCGCTCACTCGATCCGAACCAGCCCTGCATGGAGGTCCTGGCAAAATCGAAGGCCGTCGCCGCGTCGTGCCTGGAGTCACTGATCAGGCGCTCTACGTCGGTGGTGTCCTTGCCAAGGCGCTTGGCGAGCGCGATGAAATCTCCCTCGAGTTCTGCTACTGGCAACGACTCCAGGGGAGCGGCTCTCAGTAACTCGTCGGCCTGTTTCTGCGCTGCGCTACGCGCATCGATTGCCTGCGGCGCTGGCACTGCCGCCGAGCTGGAAGCAGCAGGCGTGCGCGTGCGCGCCTTGCGTGACCTGCTCGACTTGCCTGCTGTCGTTATCGGCACGCTTGGTGTGACTGACGCCGGTGCTTGCTCGGGCGAAGGCGCTGCTGCGCCAATCAGCTGTCTGTCCTGGACAGCGAACTGGCACAAGTCAATAATCGCCTGGCGTTGGTCGGTAAGCGCCTGTGCAAGATCGAGCATCGTTGGCCATAGACGATCTCTGGCATGCCCCCCGTCTTCGATGAGCGCGGCGGCATCCATACACAGCTGCGTCGCCGCTCGGCCGCGCAGCTCGGCGTATTCGACAAGCACGTTCTTGTACATGGCCAGCATCTCCGGCGTCAGCGAGTGCTCGGTTGAGAAATAGCGTTCAACATGAATCTCGGTCAGCTCATTGAGCGCTTGTCTGACCTTAGCATCCATGCTCCTGTCTATTTCTTCCAGCGCGTTCAGTCGATCCATCACCTGTGGCAAGCCGCAATTGCTGGCTTGATCGGAGAGTCTTCTTGCATATATATCGCATAGGACTCCACGGACGGCTTGCATGCGCGTGTAACAAGATCCCATCGTCATCCTGACGAGCGGCAGATGGTCCTTCTGCGAGTCGGACGGCGCCCGATTCGTCATCGGCGACTTGATACGTCGGAAAACCTCTTCCAGTGCTGCAATGACATCAAGAAGATGAGCGCGTAACGCATGCCATGGTTCCGGCTGCACCAGTCGGATGGCTTGGGCATCAAATTGCGCTAAACCGCTGCTATCGGTAAGCGTCGCACCCAACTCCTGGGCCAATTTCTGATCGATCAGTTGTTCGCATGCCACATAGGTCATCGCTGCGGCTTGTCCGAGAGACGAAACCAATCGATCTTCATGGGCTTCGATGTCGGCGGATGAAATGCAGCGTTGAATCTTGAGCTCACTCAGCGCCTGCAAGCCTCGTCGCGCGGATACGATCGCAGACTTTCCGGTCCCGATTCTTGTTTCCAAGGCTCCGATATCCTTTGTATCCGTCCGCCCTATTGTTTGTGCCCAGTCGTTGAAGCGTATCAGTGTGGATGAGGCATTGTTCAATACTGCGAAAGGATCTGGTGCTTGCGGAACCGACGGCGCACCAAACAACGCCGCCATGACGTCCCTGGCGTTGGCAGAGGATGTCCCTGGAATATTGGCTCTGGAGGCTCGGACCGTTCTCCGCGGCCTGATGGCAAGCCCGCTGAGTTGCGCGGAGGGCGCCACTATGTCGTCAGGCACGCTCGCGTTGGTTGCCGCATCCTGTGGCGGCGCCGCTGGTTGAGCGGACTGCGCGGGATCCACTGGGGTTTGATTGGTCGCTCGAACTCTCGGCACGGTGCATCCTCCGATATTGCCATTCAATTGCCACGCATGACGCCAGATGTGCCTGTTCGCAGCAGATGCGAGACCTGGTGGTCTGGGTGTGCGACGGGACGTTGACCGTTGTGGCTATCGCTGCCCGCCAGCGCCGGCCGCCCAAAGCTGGCCTAGCAGCTTGGAGCCGATGGTCGCCCGGTGCACCTTGGCCTCGGTATTTCCCAGGGCGCGCATCATCTCCTCCCAGCGTGCGCCCAGGTTGACTTCTCTCTCCGTCTTCAGGTGGACGGCGGCCAAGTCCTTATAGTGGAGCGCGCGTAGCCCGTCTGGGGTTACCGGTTTTTCGGTATGTACGTGGACGAACCAGGGCCGCGGGATGTTTCCATTCGACTGCGGCATGTGGTCGATACGCACTTCGAACAGCGTGCCACGGTCGCCAATGTCGTCCGCCGAGCAAAGGCGGTTCGGCGCCGTGACGCGTGCCAGTCCATGCATCGCCAACAGGCGCTCCAGGTGCGGCGCACGTGGTTGCGGATCGGTCTTGAGCGCATCGGCTTCGCGCTGTTCGAAATCGTGCTCGATCCTCTGGAGAAGACGCAGCCGCGTGTCGAGGTGTTCGATGCGCTCGTCTCCTGCACGGAGCTTGCCTTTGAGCTGCAGCAGACGCTCACTCGATCCGAACCAGCCCTGCATGGTGATCCTGGCAGAATCGAAGGCCGTCGCCGCGTCGTGCCTGGAGTCACTGATCAGGCGCTCTACGTCGGTGGTGTCCTTGCCAAGGCGCTTGGCGAGCGCGATGAAATCTCCCTCGAGTTCTGCTACTGGCAACGACTCCAAGGCGATGCTTTTCAGTATCTCGTCGGCCTGCTTTTGCGCCGCGCTGCGCTCATCGATGACCTGCCGCACAGGCACTGCCGCCGAGCTGGAAGCATCAGGCGTGCGTGTGCGTGCCTTGCGTGACCTGCTCGATTTGCCTGTTGTCGTCGTGGCTTTCGGCACGCTTGGTGTGATCGATGCCAGTGCTTGCTCTGGCGAAGGCGCTGCTGCGCCAATCAGCTGTCTGTCCTGGACGGCGAACTGGCACATATCAAGAATCGCCTGGCGTTGGTCGGCAAGTGCCTGTGCAAGACCGAGCATCGTTGGCCATAGACGATCTCCGGCATGCCCCCCTTCTTCGATGAATGCGGCGGCATCCACACACAGCTGCATCCCCACTCGGCCGCGCCTCTCGGCGTATTCGGTGAGTAGCTTTTTGCCCAGAGCCAGATCCTCCGGCGTGAGCGAATGCTCGGTTTGGGACAGGCATTCAACATGGACCTGGATCACATGCTTTAACGCTTCGGCCACCTCATCATGGTTAAGGCTGTCGATTTCATCAAGCTCCATCAGTCCGTCAAGCACCTGGAGCAGGCCGCAATCGCTGGCCTCATCGGCAAGTCGCTTTTCATGTATTTTGAAGAGCATTGCGCGCACCGTCTGCATCCGTTCATAGCAGGATCCCATCATCCCCCTGACGACCGGGAGCTTATTCCTGAGCGAATCAAGCGACCCCGGACCCGTCATCGGCGCCTTGATGCGCTGGCAAAACTCCTCCAGCGCTGCAAGCGCATCAAGAAGATGATCGCGTAACGTAAGCCATGGTTCCGGTTGCTGCAGACGGATGGCATCAGCGGACACCTCCACCATCTCGACCCTTCGGGTGGTCACATGGCCCAATTCGGTGGCCATTTTCTGATCGATCATGTCCTTGCATGCGTCGAAGTGCAGGGATGCGGCTATTGCCAATTGCCGCGCCAAGTCACCCTCGTGTTCTGCGATTTTTTCGAGCGACATGCGTTTTTGGATCTTCAGCTCGGCCAGCGCCTGCAAGCCTTGTCGAGCGGATTCGATCGCGGACTTTCCGGTCCGGAGTCTTGCTTCCAGGGCTCTGATATCCATTGACCCTGTCGGCGCTATGTTTTCTGCCAAGTCGTTGAAGCGTTTCAGCCTGGATGTGGACTTGGTCAATACTTCGATAAGATCTGGCCCTTCCGGAATTGATGGCGCGGCAAAGAGCGCCGCCATGACGTCCTTTGCATTGGTCGACGATGTCGCTGGGGGATTGGCTCTGGAGGCTCGGCCCGGTCTGCGCGGTCTGATGGCAAGCCCGCCGAGTTGCGCGGAGAGCGCCACGCTGTCGGCAGACGCGCTTGTGGTTGCTCCCGAGCCCGATGGTGTCGGTGCAGTTTGAATCAATTGCGCGGGATCCGGTGCGGCCTGCTTGGTCGATTCAATTTTAGGCACGGTGCATCCTCCGATATTGCCATTCAATTTGCTCGCACACGACGTCCTGATGTCACCCAGTCCCGGAATGTGCGTGGAACGTGGTGGTGCAGTAAACCAGGCCTTGCGAGCCAGCAGCGACGCGTGTTGCCAATGCGTCGCGCAGTGATCGCGTTACCTGTGCCATGGTGCTCGATCCGACTGCCTTCTCGTGCTACATGTTGCGTGCCTGCGTCCCTCGCTGCCGGCTCCGCCAGGCATGTTTGATCATGCAATTCCGCAATGACGTGTGCGGCGAAATCCGTATTACCGTTTCAACGCAAGAAGCCCGACCCACTCATTTTGATGTGCGTGACATCGCTGCTTTAGTAAACCACCGAATGCCGCGCTGTTGGCATGCCGCGCGAATGCGTGGTGACTGATACGAAGACGACCCGGCTGCGCACGCCGTTATTCAAGGACCAGACAAGGCTATCAAGGTATCCCCCAATCACTTGGGCACCTATCAAGACCCGTTACCACGTCTGACGCCCTTTGGAGCGCGCTATGCACTTTGAGGTGAGTGCGAGGCGACCTGTGGCGCGTCGAGACAAGGCGTGCGCTGCTGCCCAGGCTCGCCGCCTGGGCCAGTTGCACAACGCGGTATCGGCGCCCCACAGGACACTTGTTTGAAAAACACCTCATCAGGCAGTGCAAGAGATTCAGGCTCAACCCACGTCTTGCGCATGCACGTTGAGGTTGCCCCGCCCTCTACACGGCTTCGGTTGAAAACTGCTGCGCATTCGCCAACGCACGATATTCGCGTGGCGTCATGCCCACCGCTTGCTTGAATTGCCGCGCAAAAGCGCTTTGATCGCTGAAACCGCAGGCATGGCCTATTTCGGTCAGGCTCTTGTTTCCATGCAGTAGATGCATGGCCATCTGCAGGCGCAGCTTGGCCAGCACTTGTTGCGGCGTCAGTTGAAACACCTTGCGGAACGAGCGTTGCAGCTTGGACATCGAAAACCCGGTGATCTCCACCAGAGCCTGCATGCGGACGTTCTGCGCGTAATTGGCGTTGAGATACGCCAGCGCTAGCCGCAGCTTTTCGTATTGCGATTCGTGGCCATCCTGCGGGCCCAGATCGCGCGAGATACCGATGATGCCCTGCACCTTACCGTTCACCAGCAACGGCCGCTTGCAGGTCAGGCACCAGCCGGGCTCACGGTTGGCGAACAAGTGGAGCTCCAGCAGGTTGTCGATCACCTCGCCGGCCAGCACCTGCTCGTCCTGATTGGCGTAATTGGCACCCAGGCCACTGGGATAGACCTCGGCAACACGCTTGCCGATCAGTTCCTTGCGCGATTTCAGCCCCAGCCGCCGCAGCATGGTCTGGTTGACGTGGGTGTAGCGGCCTTCGCGATCCTTGACGAAGAACAACACGTCCGGCACGGCATCGAACAACGCTTCCAGATCGGCAGGATCGATGCTCTTCATGCGCAAGGGTTCATGCAGTGCAATGGGCTCGGGAGCGGGGAAGGCGCATCAAACGCGGCGCGTGATCGTAACAATCCGCCCCTGCCGCGCCATGATACGCCGCATGCGCGATCGGCCTGCGGCCGGGGGACTCAGCGCGAGTTGTTGCCTGCGTGCACTCCTGCCGATGCAGGCTTGGCATCTCCCGCCGCAGCGGTCGGGTTGCCGATGCGATCCAGTGGCACCTGTCGTGCACGCCAGCTCTGCACTACCGCCGCACCGGCCTGCGAGCCCACCTGCACGCGCAAGCGCGCACTGCCACCGGGCGCAATGAACTCAACTTCGCAGTCGCCAGCGGCCATGCAGCTATCGGCCGCGAGTGGATCCACCAGCTGCCAGCCCTGCTCCATCATCGCCTGCGCAAACGCGCGATACCCCATGCCGGATGTCAGCGTGGCCGGCAATGGCACGCTCGCATCGCTGCCTGGCTCGGACGCAGGCAGCGCCACCGACGCACGCGCAGGCGCAGGCGCAACCACAGGCCGCGATGCGGCGCCCAGGGCAGGACTAAAGATGAGAGCGATTACCCACAATGCGGGGCGGAACGAGGTACGCATGCAAACGGTCCTTGCGATCCTGGCAGGGAACTGGGAAGAGGAAGATGCGCTAGTTTGACACGCCTGTGATGCAGTGCGGCAAAACGGATCTGGGATGCATTGGCCCGTCATCCGGATGGCAGTGCCGCGATGTATCCATCACAAACGAGCTCATCCGCATTTAGTGCGTCAGCGGAGTGACACGTCTGCGATGCGCCGCTCCGGATCGCAACCGCAGCCGCCGGCATCCGTCATTCCAGCGACTGATGACTTGATCGATACCATCGCAACTTGCGCTTGCAGGTCACCAAGCGCAAGGCACTCACTTAACGACCCGACACGCCGCACCAGGCGGCGTGTCGGTCGCACATTACTGGCCGATATGCTGCTTCAGCCAGCTGTTGACGGTGTCGTGCCACAGGATGCTGTTATCCGGCTTGAGCACCCAGTGGTTTTCGTCCGGGAAATACAGGAACTTGGAATCAATGCCCTTGCGCTGCAGCGCGGTGAACGCGGCCAGGCCCTGCTCCACCGGGATGCGGAAATCCTGCTGGCCGTGGATGACCAACATCGGCACCTTCCACTTGTCCACGTGCAGCACCGGGTTGAACTTCTCGTAGCCGGCCGGGTTCTGCCACGGCGTGCCGCCGTTTTCCCATTCGCTGAACCACAATTCCTCGGTGGCGTAGCCCATGGTGCGGTTGTCGAACACGCCGTCGTGGTCGACCAGGCACTTCCACGGGTGATTCCCGTCTTTGTCAAGCCACGTCCCTGCCATCCAATAGACCATGTAGCCGCCATAGCTGGCGCCCAATGCGCAGGCCTTGTCGCCGTTGAGGAAGCCGTATTGCTTCTGCGCGGCAGTCCAGCCTTTTTGCAGATCTTCCAGAGGGCGGTCGCCCCAATGCTGGCTGATGGCGTCGGTGAATTCCTGGCCGTAGCCGGTGGAACCATGGAAATCGATCATGACCACCGCATAGCCCTGGCCG
This sequence comes from Xanthomonas vasicola pv. musacearum NCPPB 4379, assembly GCF_000277895.2. NCBI lineage: Bacteria > Pseudomonadati > Pseudomonadota > Gammaproteobacteria > Lysobacterales > Lysobacteraceae > Xanthomonas > Xanthomonas vasicola. Next base: position 3,420,505 of record NZ_CP034655.1, read on the forward strand.
GCGTAGGTCTGCGGATTCCAACGGTTGCTCCAACCATTGCCGAAGCTGCCCTGCGGGCCGCCGTGGATCAGGAACGCCACCGGGTAGGTCTTGCCTTCCTGGTAGTTGTAGGGCTTGACCACGTAGCCATGCACGGTGTCGTTGTTCCAACCCTTGAACTGGAACTGTTCGTAGTCGCCGAACTGCACGTCGGGCAGTAGTTCAGCGGCGCTCTGGCTGATCGCGCGCAGACTCTGGCCTTGCGTGTCGCTGACGAAGATCTGGTCGCCACTCTTGAGCGAGCTACGGGTAAACGCCAGCGTATTGCCGGCCAGCGTCGGGGCGTGCACGCTACCCTCGCCCACCAGCTTGGTCGCCTCGCCGCTGGCGATATCGATCTTGAACAGCGGGTGCTCGCCAAGATCGTCAGCGCTGGTGTAGAGGCTGCTGCCGTCGTCGCTCAACACGATTTCGCCAGCCGAGCGGTCCCACTTCGGCGCGATCTCGCGCGTCTTGCCGCTGGCCACGTCCATCGCCATCAGGCCGAAGCGGTCGGCCTCGAAGCCCGGGCGCTTCATGGCGCGGTAGTACAGCGTCTTGCCGTCGGTGCTGAACACCGGGCCGGCATCCCAGGCCGGGTTAGCCGCAGTCAGATTGACCGGCGCAGACTTGCCGCTTGCATCCAGGCGGTACAGATCGAAGTTGGTTTGCCACGGCTCGTCATTGCCGGTGGGCTTGGCGCCGGTCTTGGCATTCTTGCCTGCTTCCGGGCCATGCGACTGCGGAATGCGCACGCTGGCCACCACGCTGGCGCCATCGGGCGACCAGGTGTAATCGTCATTGCCACCGAACGGCTTGGACGGCGCATCGCCGGCCAGCGTGGCGCTGATCGCCGACGCCCCGACCACTGCCCTGGCACCAGCAGCGGGCAACTCGGCCACGAACAAGGTATTGCGGCGGCCATCGTTCCAGGTATCCCAGTGGCGCACGAACAACTGGTCGTACACCACGCCGCTGGCCTTTTTGTTCTTGAGCTCGCCTAACTTCTTCTTGGTGCAGCCCAGATCCGAACCGCAGTCCTGGAACACACCTGCACTGAAAGCGATGCGCTTGCCGTCGGGCGAGAGCTTGTAGCTATCCACATCCACCGCAAACGCGGTGAGTTGCTGCGGGGTGCCGCCGGCCATCGGCTGCGCGTAGAGCTGTTGGCTGCCGGTTTTGCTGCTGAGGAAGTACACCGTCTTGCCGTCCGGCGACAACGCCGGGCTGTTGACGTTCCAACCCTCCGGCGTGAGCCGCTTGGGCGGCGACAAATCGCGGGTACGCAGATTGCGCACCCACAGGCTGCTGGCCGGCTTGCCATTGGCGGTCTTGGCCTGGCGCTTGGCGAACAGCACCACGCTGCCATCCGGGCTGAGCGTGGGCGAGGACACCCGGTCCAGCGCCACCATGTCGCGCACATCGAAACCGCGCGCGGCGGCTAGGCTTGGCAGGGCAGCCAGCAAACACAGGGGCAATACGGCGTGACGCAGCTTCATCGAGCTCTCCGGCAACGGCAAAACGTCGATGTTAGGCGTTGCTGCGGCGCACGCGCAAAGGCAGGAGGTCATGCGGCGCGACATCGCGCGTCACGCCGTCAATCGCTTGCCCATGCCGCATCCCTGCGACATGGGCGACTGAGCGCTTTAGAGCGGCTAACAAAATGTAGCGAGCAGTCGTCAGGTAGGCGTGGACGGCGCGGAGTAACCGCGGTGTACGAGTGGTACATGCCGCACCGAGCACCGGCCGCGCCCGTCTGGCGGCTGCGCAGTAATTTTGTTAGTTGCTCTTAGAAGCGGTGCGACAGGCCTATGTAGACCTGCGTGTCGGGCGTGCGGTCGTTGAGGCCGAAATTGGCGCCCACATCCAGCTGCAACAGCGGGTTGAGCAGATACGACGCTGCGATATCGGCCGAGTATTGCTCGACGGTCTGCGCAGGATCGCGGTTGATCGAAGACCACAATTCCACCGCCATCGACAACTTCGGCGTGAGCGGACGCGCCAGATTGATCACGTTGACGATGGCGACATGCTTGCCGCTGCCATCGCTGTCGGCCAACCAATCCAGTTCCGGACCAAACGTCAGCGAGAAGCTGCTGGGCATCACGAAGTTGACCGGCAGCGCGAGGCCGCCTTCCCAGGTGTCGTTGCCCAGGCCGCTACGTGCGGTGGGTGCCTTGACGAACGGCAGCAACGCCACGCTGGCGGTGTCGCTCTCATAGACGCGTGCCTTCATACGCAGATACAGATCACCGCCGCCGCTCAGGCTGCTGCGTTCGCCGGTGGCGCGGTCGGTGGTCTTGACCTGCAGCTGCGGCGCCCAGTTGAGCTGCAGATCGATACGGTCGCTGACGCCGTACTTGAGCGTGGGGCTGGTGAAGTACGAGGTTTCCGTGCGTGTGCCGGGCTGGCTGTCGCGCGTGTAATTGCCGATGTCGGTTTCCAGCTGCCAATCGCCAGCCGGCACGGTGCAGGTGGCATTGGACTTGGTCGGCCGATCGGTGCAGAGCGCCGCTTCGGTGGCGTCTTGGGCGTGCGCCTGAACTGCGAGGCTGCCCAGCGCTGCAGTGACGATGACGGCGAGCAACGATGCAGGTGTCTTGCGGAACGACGAACGCGAGGTGATGGTGGGCATTGCGGTGATTCCAGGGCAAAGCGCGGCACAGATCGCATGACCGTGCAGCGTTGAAGAGTGGGATGTGTGAGGCGTTACTACGCACGGTATGGCGGCGCTGCGTCTTGGTCGGCGGTGCCGCAACTGCGTTTTTCAGGGCGGCGTCAGTGCGGTCGCTGTGCGATGCGTACGCCCACTGCAGAGAAGTGCGCAGGCTTGCACTGTCAGACACCTGCCTGCCTTTGCGGCGTCACGCAGCGCGTGAGCGCGCCATGGCCTACAGCGTGGTTGGGATCAGGATCAGTCCAGGCATGCAGCACTCATGGCGCACCGTTCGTGCGGTAGACGGCACGATAAGCAGGATCGGCATAAAGTCGCTATGCACGGCAGCTGCGCAGGGCGTAAAGCCGGCGCAAATGTTGAAAGCCGATGACTGGTAGCTGCGTATTTCTAAGGTCACACAGGTCAGCTAGCCGGTGACTGCGCGTGAATCCATCCCATCACTGATGGATCAAGCCTCGCATGCAGCAATGCGCGGCTTGGCGATGGCTCATGCACCCTGCATGCGCCATCCAACACCTGAGTTAGGCAGCTATGCGAGATCCCGCAAGAATTGACGAAATGCTGGAGTTGCTCGGAGAGGTCTAGCGACTCGAACCAGGTCTGCGCCTTGGTGAACTGGTCCAAAATGCGGCTCGCTTTCTGGATCCCGATCTTATCGACATACACGCGATAGAAGATGGGGATCTAAGGATGGTCTGATCAACGCGACCGGAAAACGAAGCAACCGCATCCGCCGCGCTGAGGGCGCTCAAATCGCCGATTTTTTGCCGGTTTCGGCACGTTTGCGGGGTGTTGCCTGGATTACAGGCACAGCTTCCCCGCAGCAGGCATTAACGCTTTGCGCGTCAGCCACAGATTCGATAGTGCAAACAGCGTCAGCACCTGTGCGGTGTTCTTCGCCAAACCGCGATAGCGCACCTTGACGTAACCAAACTGACGCTTGATCACCCGAAACGGGTGTTCCACCTTCGCACGCAGGCTGGCTTTGGTGTGCTCCCAGCGCTTGGCCAACTTCAGTTCGCGCTTATTCTTGATCTGCTTCAGCTTCGAGGGCTTCTCCGCGATCAGGTAGCGCAGCGTGCGCTTGCCCTTCATCTCATCGCGCTTGTCCAGCCCGGTGTAGCCGCTGTCGCCGCTCACAGTGTCTTCCTTGCCGTGCAGCAGCTTGTGCGCCTGCGTGATGTCCGCTGCGTTGGCCGCCGTGCATTCCACGTGGTGCACCAGGCCCGACTCATCGTCCACCCCGATGTGCGCCTTCATCCCGAAGAAGTACTGGTTGCCCTTCTTGGTCTGGTGCATGTCCGGATCGCGCTCGCCATCCTTGTTCTTGGTCGAACTTGGCGCCGCAATGATCGTGGCATCCACGATCGTCCCGCCCCGCAGACTCTGCCCTTTACGCGACAGGTGCGCGTTGACCCGGTTGAACAGCTTGCGCGCCAAATCATGCCGCTCCAGCAAATGCCGGAAGTTGAGAATCGTCGTTTCATCCGGCACCTCATCCAGCCCGCCGATCTTCGCAAAACGGCGCATCGACACCGTGTCGTACAGTGCTTCTTCCGCCGATGGATCGCTCAGTGCGTACCACTGCTGCAAAAAGTGGATGCGCAGCATCGTCTCCAGCCGATACGGCTGTCGCCCCGGCTGCCCCGACTTCGGGTAGTGCGGTTCGATCAGTGCCAGCAGATCCTTCCACGGCACGACCTGGTCCATCTCGGCCAAGAACACCTCACGCCGCGTCCGCTTGCGCTTGCCGTTGTACTCCGCATCGCCGAAGGTCAGTTGCATCGTCGTTGTCCCGTTGCGTCTGTGTGATTGTCGCAGGATCAAGGGGAGTTGTTCAGAGTTTCCTTAAGAAATATTTTTCTGTAGACATATAGGAACCTCAGTAGCGGAGGATAGGCACACTTAGCTCAAGATGCTTACGCAGGCTACAACTAGTGGTGATGAGGGGGGGGCAACGATGCCTGTTTAAAAACTTTTGAATAGCCAAATTGTGGCAGGCAACAAGTTGGTGTGCTGCAGTTGCTCTATATATAAATTTAATTAATATAAAATATGATGCATATCATGATATACGCACACACCGAGCCCAGTGTGCGGAGACATGTGATAATTTTGAGAAGAAACCGCGCGATGACGGGCTATGTAAAAATTACTCGATCTTCTTGGCCAGAGTATCGCGTTGCTGCTGCGTCGGGTTCAAATCGATGACGCTCGCAAACACAGGATCAGTGCGCTGGAGATCGGCGGCGCCGATCATTTTCTTCTTCAAAGGAATTGAAAAATCGGCAGCCGATCGCAACAGGCAGCCGATCGCAACAGTGATGTTACATGTCACCTCCGTGACGGCCACATCGGTTGACCAATCACGCTGGCCAACCTTCACCTTGTGAGCGGCTGCAATTTTCTCATCCAATGAGTAAGAGCACTCACAGCCAGATTTTATATGCCGCGACAACAATGTCAGCGGATTACTGAAGTCCTGGCGTCTGGCATGGCGTTGTTCAAGGGAAAAATTCATTTGGATAGCTCTCTGTCGGCATCAGCACCAATCACAATGTTCCTACTCTACCGAATCCTTTCTAATTTCAATAATTTCAATATTAGGTTAGCCTAGGTTTGATTATATGCTTCGGATGAGCTGGCGCAAGGTAATTTTGCAATCGCATACATGAGATTTTGTTATTAAAATTTTCGTCATGATCGTTGTGCGCGTCCCTTTAGCTTTTATATGAGATATCCATCTAATAATCTCCTGACAAACAGCTGAAATACCAACGCCGATCTACTGTGGCTGGAGCATTGCTGCGTGACCTCCCCCTGCGTTAGGGAACCTCTGAACAACACACCGCAGATGAGCGACACTCTCCGCTCACGTATAGGGACGCGACATACAACTGACGTAGGTGGCGCTGAGGACCTAGGGAAGGTCTGATCAACGAGGCCTGAGAGTGCGAGATGTCGCGTCGTTCCGAAGAGTGGCGTTTGGATCTTCGGAATTTCGCCATTTCTGGCGCTTTCCGCGGGAATTCCCCGGTTTACAGGCGCACGCTCCCCATAGCCGGCAGTAACTGCTTTCGCTTCATCCACAGATTGGAGAGCGCAAACAAGGTGTGGTGTACTTGGCCAGGCCGCGATAGCGGACCGTGGTGTAACCGAACTGGCGCTTGATCACCCGGAAGGGATGCTCCACCTTCGCGCGCACGCTGGCCTTGAAGTGTTCCCAACGTTGTTCCCGGGCACGCTCGCGCTTGCTGCCGATGCCTTGGATCGTCGAGGGCCTGGCGGCGATGAAGAATGCTGCTTCGCAGTCCTGCAGCTCTTCGCGTTTGTCTGCACCGGTGTCGCCGCTGTCGCCGAACACGCTGTCTTCTTTGCCATGCAGCAACGTGTGCATCACCGTGACATCGGCGACATTGGCCGCTGTGCAATGGACGTGGTGCACCAGCCCGGAAAACTCATCCACGCCGATGTGCGCCTTCATTCCGAAAGACCACTGATTGCCCTTCTTGGTCTGATGCATCTCAGGGTCACGCGCGTGATCGGCGTCTTGGTCGAGCTGGGTGCAGCGATCAGCGTCGCATTGACGATCGTGCCCGACCGCAGGCTCTGGCCCGTGCGCGCCAGATGCGCGTTGACCGCTTCCAGCATCCGCGCGGCAAGGCCATGGGTCTCCAGCAGACGCCGAAAGTTGAGAATCGTGGTCGCGTCGGGAATGTCGTCCAACCCGCCTGTCGACTTGTCGACTCCCCGCAGTTCAGTGCCAGCCAAAATTAGAGGTCTGCGGTTGATGTTGATCACGGAACTCGGCGGGCGTTAGCCCGCCCAGGCTGTCGTGCGGGATCTGCTGGTTATAGTCGGCCAGCCAGTGTTCGGTCTGTTGGCGGACCTCGCTGAGCGTGCGGAACAGATGCATGTCCAGCACGCCACGCCGGTAGCTGCCGTTGAAGCGCTCGATAAAACCGTTTTGCATTGGACGCCCCGGCTCGATGAAGTCCAAGGCGATGCCCTTGCGCTCGGCCCACTCGGCCAAGGCCAATGCGACAAACTCCGGGCCATTGTCCAAGCGAAGTTTGGCGGGGTAGCCGCGCCAGGCTGCGATGGGTTCCAAGGTGCGCATGACGCGGGCGGCCGGAAGATTCAAGTCCACTTCGATCGCCAACGCTTCCCGGCTGAAGTCGTCGATGACATTGAACGTACGGAAGCGCCGACCATCCCACAGCGCATCGGACATAAAGTCGATTGACCATCCAGCATTGGGTCGCTCTCCGCATGCCAGCGGCTGTGGATGACGGGTCGGGACCCGGCGCCTGCTGCGGCGACGTTGATTGAGCTTCATCAGGCAGTACACGCGCCACACCCTTTTATGATTCCACACATGTCCGCGACGGCGGATGATCTGAAAAAGCTTTCCAAAACCACGCTCGGGAAAGCGCTCGGCCAATTCGGACAACAGCGCAATGACCTCCTCGTCGCGATCGGGACGACGCCGATAGCGCGCTGTCGAGCGCGCTACGCCAACGACCGCACAGGCCCGGCGCTCGCTCCAGCCATGCTGCTCGACGAGCCAGGCAAGAAGCGGGCGCTTGTGCGCCGGGTCTACAGTTTTTTTGCGATGACATCCTTCAATGCATGGTTTTCCATCGCGAGCTCGGCATACATGCGCTTGAGCTTGCTGTGCTCGGTCTCCAGGTCGCGAAGGCGCTGCACATCAGCGGCCTCCATGCCACCGTACTTGGACTTCCAGACGTAATACGTCGCATCGGAAATACCCAGCTCTCGGCACACATCCTTGACCTGGCGGCCGCCCTCCACCTGCTTCAGCGTGGCGACAATCTGGCTCTCGGTGAACTTGCTCTTGCGCATCGTTGGTCTCCTTGGTGGCTAGTGTGCCGGAGACCTCTAACTATGGATGGATCAATTTTACGGGGAGTCGACACGCCGAGCTGGGCAAATCGCCGTAAGGTCGGAATCTCGTGCAGCGCTTCTTCCATTGCCGGATCGCTCAACGCATACCACTGCTGCAGCAGATGAATCCGCAACATCGTCGCCGGGGCGTATGGCTGCCGCCCTGGCCGCCCCGACACCGGATAGTGCGGCGCGATCAGCCCGAGCAGTTGCTGCCACGGAACGACCTGCACCATCTCGCCAGGAAGATCTCCCGCCGGGTCTGCTTGCGCTTGCCCAGGCCCTCCGCGTCACCGAACGTCAGTTGCATGGATGAATCCTCAACATGAGGCGGGTAGTGTCGCGTATCTGTGGTGCGTTGATCAGACCTTCCCTAGGCAAGCGCAAGCAGACCCGCCGCGAGATCTTCGTGGCCGAGATCGAGCAGGTCCCCTCGACATCCCCCGTCGCTGGTTGCAGGCAGTAGCACTTCTGCGTCGTGCACTGACCAAACTGTTCAAGCCTCCTAGAAAACAGCGCGAAGGAGGGTTGTCAGCGTTGCTTGGTATGCGGTGGCGCTTCGGCCTGCTGGGTTTCCGGCATCAATTCCAGTGCCGACGGCGTGGTGCGCAGCATCGGGCGGAAGGCGATCGGATGGGTGCGGCGGCGGGTGAAGCGTAACAGTCGCGACAGCGTGAATCCGGCCAGTGCCAACAGCATCACGGCGAAGTACACCGGCAACGCGGCTGGGCCGAATTTCTGCATCGCACCGCCGGCCAACGCTGGGCCGACCGCCGCACCCACACCATGCACCAGCAACAAACTGCTGCAGCCGGAAAGCAGGTCTTCGCGCGGCAGGTAATCGAGCATGTGCGCCACCGCAAACGGATAGAGCGAAAACGCCAGCCCGCCATAGACGAAGAACAGCACGAACAGCATGGTCGTCTGCGTCTGCACCATCGGCAATGCCGCAGCGATGGCGATGCCGGCGGCCATCACACTCACCGTCACCAGGCCGATGCGGCGGTCATGCCCGTCGCTGATGCGCCCGATCGGCCACTGCAGCACCGCACCGCCCACGATGGCGGTGAGCATGAACATCGCAACGCCGTCGGAATCCAGCCCGATCCGCTTGGCGTACACCGGCAACAAGCCCCAAAACGCGCCCATCGCCAGGCCGGAAAGGCCGGCGCCAATCGTCGCCACAGGCGCTAAGGCATACAACGTGACCAACCGCAGCCGCGATACATGCGGCACCTCGGGCGGGATCAGTCGCGTGGTCATCACCGGCATGACCGCTGCACAGAACAGGATCGCCGTCAGCGTAAACATCGCCGGCGCGCCTGCGTCGCCGATGGTGAGCAGGATCTGCCCCAGCGCTAGCGCCGACAGATTGATTGCCATGTACACCGAAAACACCCGGCTGCGCCGGCGCGCGTCCGGTTCGGCGTTGAGCCAGCTTTCGATCACGGTATACAGACCCACCAGCGCCGCGCCGGTCACCAGGCGCAGTACGCCCCAGCCCCAGGCATTCAACCAGATTGGATGCAGCAGCACCGCAATGGCCGCCAGCGCCGCATAAAACGCAAATGCGCGGATATGCCCGATGCGGCGAATCAGCGGCGGTGCAAAGAAGGTGCCGAGAAAGAAACCGGCGAAGTAGCCGGACATGATCAAGCCCAACGCACGCGCATCGAAACCGGCCTGATCGCCGCGCACGGCGAGCAGCGTGCCGAGCAGGCCGCTACCGGTGAGCAGCAGGGCAACGCCGAGCAATAAGGCAGTCAGCCGCAGCATGGATGCGGCCCTCGTGGGGGAAAAGGCGCGTCGATCACGTGTCCGAGTGTAACAGCCTGCCCGACGCAGCTTGACTGTGTTGGCGTGCTTCGATGGGGTTGTCGGCGATTGCCAGGTCGCTCTGTGATGTGATTCCTGCAACGTGTAGGACTTCTACGATTGGCTGCACGCTGCGCTGCCTGCATGGCTCATCCACGCACGCACTCACGCACTCACGCACTCACGCACGCGCATCGCGCGCGCAATGAAGCGGAACGTCATTCCACCACTGCGCACGCGGGGGCGGGACTGGGGGTATTGCGTCCGTACACGGAATCCATCCACGCGATGTTCTCGAAGCGGCCATCCATGGTCGCCGCCCGCTACGCGCCGCCGACCTTGATCGCCCACCGTGGCTGTCGCTGCGCACCGCCTACCCCCACTGCACCTGCCAGCCTGCATGCGTCTAGAATCTGCGCCCCTGCATCGTCTTCAACTGATCCTGCCATGCCCATCTACGGTTTCCAGTGCACCACCTGCGGCCACGCATTCGACCGCCTGCAGAAGATGTCCGACCCCGATCCGCAGAGCTGCCCGGCCTGCGCCGCGGCCACGATCAAGCGTCAGGTCACCGCGCCGTCGTTCCGCCTGTCCGGCAGCGGTTGGTATGAGACCGACTTCAAGTCGGCCGGCGAAAAAAAGAAAAACCTCACCGAAAGCAGCAGCGCCGGCGGCGATGCCAAACCGGCCGCGGCAGCAGAGAGCAAGCCTGCGGCCAAGCCCGCGTCCGATCCGGCGTAAGTGGTCACGGTGCGCAGATTGCGCCGGTTGGCGCGATGCCGCGCGCCAAATGCCCCCGCGTCGCGCATCGTGCTGTCAGCAGGGTCACGCTAGCCTGCGTTGTTGCTGGCCGCCAGGTCAGGTGGCTGTAAGACGCCAACGCAGTTCGCCGCCATCAGTGTTGTGCCCGCAGATTGATTTGTTCAAGCGCTCGCAATCGCCGCATCGCCGCCCTGGTGTGGGCGACTTGCTGTCTGCACGCACCTATGCCGGCGCGCTGCTGTCGATGGACGGCTACCGCGTGGTGCTGGCTGCCGACGGCGCTGCCGCACTGCATTGCGGGCGAGTATGGGCTGGCTGGGCCATGCTCGGTAAGTCTGGTTCCGCCATCACACCTGCATTCCCAGCAAACTTCTGACGAGGCATGCGCGCGCGGCTGCCAGGCTCTACGGCCCCGACGTGCGCGTCGCGCGCGCCGGTGTTGCCGCACTTCTTTATGGTTGCCCCGGCCGGGTTCGAGATCCGCACCGCCTGGAATACCTGCTGTTGTCGATAGCAATAGCCCGGTGCCTCGCCGAAGCGCGCAGGCCGATCCCACAACGCCGGCCTGCGCGACCGGCGCCTCAACGCGCTTCGAAGCGCGCCCGGCAACCATCGTTGACCCACACCGTGGCGCGGCGATCGTCGTAGCCCCAGGTGCGGCCTTCCTCACAACGCGTGTCGGAAAGCTGGCGGGTGAGCACCGGGCGGCCATAGCGGCCATCCCAGGCGCAGGTGCGCAGGCGGCGGTCGTCGCTGGCGCAGTTGATGGCGTAGTCGTTGCTGGGGCGGTCGTCGCCGCCGTCGCCGCGATCCCAGCCACCGCCACCGCGGGCCTGTGCAAATTCGCCCCGGCACCCATCGTCTACCCAGATCCGGCCGCCTTCCTGGCGCCAGTTGCCGCCTTCCACGCACGGGGTATTCGAGAGTTGGCGTACCAACATGGCGCGGCGCCAGCCGGTGTCGCAGATCTTCTGGCGCTGGTCGTTGCTTTCGCAGCGCACCGTCCCGGCGGCCCCGCCGTAGCCACCACCTGGGCCATTGCCGCCGCCCCAGCCGCCGCCGTTGCGGCCTTCGACAAAGCGACCGCGACAGCCGTTGTCCACCCAGACCCGGCCGCGGTCGCTGCCCCAGTTGCGGCCTTCGATGCAGCGTGTGCCGGAGATGTTTTCCACCAGCACGGCGCGGCCGCGGAACGGCGTATCGCACTCGCGGCGGCGGTTGTCGTTACTGGAGCAGGTGATGCTGGCGCCGTCCCAGCCGCGTTCCTGCGCGCTGGCGGTGGCGCTGGCAAACTCGCCGGTCAGGGTGATCAGGCCGAAGCCGGTAAGCAGCAGGGCGGTGCGCAGCATCGTGTCGTCCTTGGTGCGGGAGGGGCGTGGCGCCTATTCAGCCGGGCGCTGACTTAAGCGACCATGAGCGCCCGCGCATTTGCTCCTGTCGGCCGCCGGCCCCAGAATATCCGGCTTTCCGGTGCTGTCCTGCGTCGGGTTTTCAGCGGAGCTTTCGATGCGTACCCACTTCTGCGGCCTGGTCGATGAGACCTTGATCGGCCAAACCGTCACTCTCGCCGGCTGGACCGACGTGGCCCGTAACCTGGGCGGGGTGTGCTTCATCGACCTGCGCGACCACGAAGGCATCGTGCAGGTGACGGTGGAACCGGTGGCCGGCGACGACGCCAGCGCAGAGCTGTTCAAGGTGGCCGCCAGCCTGGGCTACGAGGACGTGTTACAGGTGGAAGGTGTGGTGCGCGCGCGCCATGCGGTCAACGACAAGCTGCGCACCGGCAAGGTGGAAGTGATCGCCACGCGCATCAGCATCCTCAACAAGGCCGCGCCGCTGCCGTTCCACGCGCATGAGAATCCGGGCGAAGAAACCCGCCTGAAATACCGTTACCTGGACCTGCGTCGCCCGGAAATGCAGCGCATGCAGCGCACCCGCATCAAGCTGGTGCAGGCGCTGCGCCGGCATCTGGATGCACGCGATTTCCAGGACATCGAAACCCCGATCCTGACCAAGGCCACCCCGGAAGGCGCACGCGACTTCCTGGTGCCGGCGCGCATGCATCCGGGCGAGTTCTACGCGTTGCCGCAGAGCCCGCAGTTGTTCAAGCAGATCCTGATGGTGGCCGGCTTCGACCGTTACTACCAAATCGCACGTTGCTTCCGCGACGAAGCGCTGCGCGCCGACCGCCAGCTGGAATTCACTCAGCTCGATATGGAATTTGCCTTCGTGCGCGAGCGCGACGTGCAGGATTTTGTCGAAGTCATGATCCGCGCCATTTTCAAGGAAGTGGTGGATGTGGACCTGGCCGCGCAGTTCCCGCGCATGACCTGGGCCGAGGCGATGCGTCGCTTTGGGTCGGACAAGCCGGACCTGCGCATCGCGCTGGAATTGGTCGACGTGGCCGAGCTGGTCAAATCCAGCGAATTCCCGGTATTTACTGCCGCCGCCAACGATGTCGATGGCCGCGTCGCCGCGCTACGCATTCCTGGTGGCGCCGGCCTGTCGCGCAAGCAGATCGACGAATACGCCGCGCACGCCGCTAAATATGGTGCCAAGGGGCTGGCGTATATCAAGTTGTCGGAGACCGGCGAGGTGAGTTCGCCGATCGCCAAGTTCTTCAGCGAAGAGGCGTTTGCTGCGCTGATCAAGCACGTTGGTGCCGGCAATGGCGACATCGTGTTTTTTGGCGCCGGCGGCTACACCAAGGTGTCCGATTTCATGGGCGCGCTGCGCCTCAAGGCCGGCAAGGAGTTCAATCTGCTCGCCGACGGCTGGGCGCCGCTGTGGGTCACCGATTTCCCGATGTTTGAATGGGACGACGAAGCCCAGCGCTATGTGGCCCTGCATCACCCCTTCACCGCACCGGCGGTGGACGATATCGCCGACCTGCGCGCCAACGCACGCATCGCGGTCTCGCGTGGTTACGACATGGTGCTCAACGGTAATGAAATCGGCGGTGGCTCGATTCGTATCCATCGCCCCGACATGCAGAGCGCCGTCTTCGAACTGCTCGGCATCGGCGCGGAAGAAGCGCGCGCCAAGTTCGGCTTCCTGCTGGATGCCTTGAACTACGGCGCACCGCCGCACGGCGGCATCGCGTTCGGTATCGACCGCATCGCCGCGCTGATGGCCGGCACCGAGTCCATCCGCGACGTCATCCCGTTCCCGAAGACCACCGGCGCGCAGGATCTGATGACCGACGCCCCCTCGCCGATCGCCGCCGACCAGCTCGCCGAAGTGCACGTGCAGGTCCGCCCGAAGCAGGTCTGACCAGCACTCAAGCACGGCCGCGTCCAATGCGTGGCCGTGTTTGTTTATGCGCAGCGGGCAATCTTCTGGGCAAGGCCTTAGCTTAGCGAATCTGCGCCGTGCTCAACGCCGGTATCGGACGGCTGCATGCGCAGCGTGGCGCGCAGCAGGTGAGCGCCCGCCAGTCGCGAACCGTAACTTTCCCAGTGCGATGACGCCATCGCGCGCGGCCAGGGTGCGGTTGATGATGCTCTCCGATTCCCGATTCCCCACTTGCAGCAGCGCCGCAGCATGCGAGAAGCTGCCCCGTCGATCTGTCCGAGAAGCCCGCATGACCCGCATTCGCCGCGCCACGCCGGATGATGCCGAAGCGCTGTCGCTTCTGGCCGCACAGACCTTTACCGAGACCTTCGGACATCTGTATCCGCAAGAAGACCTGCATGGTTTTCTGGAAGAGACCTATGCCGTGGAGCGTGCGCGTATCGTGCTGGCGCACCCGAATTACGCGATCTGGCTGTTGGAGATGGACAACCTGTTGGTCGGCCACGCAGCTGCCGGCCCCTGTGGGCTGCCGCATGACGAAGTGCGCCCCGGCGATGGAGAACTCAAGCGGTTGTATCTGCTGAAGGACTACCAGAACAGCGGCTGGGGCAGCCGGCTGTTCGAAACCGCGCTGCAATGGATGGAGCGCGACGGCCCGCGCAGCTTGTGGATCGGCGTGTGGTCGGAGAATTTCGGCGCGCAACGGTTCTACGCCCGCTACGGCTTCGAGAAGGTGGGCGAATGCGATTTTCCGGTCGGCAAGATCGTCGACCGCGAATACATTTTGCGGCGCAGGCCGGTGCTGGCAGCCGGCTGATCGCACCAGTGCTGCCGCTCAGTGCTGCCGCTCAGTGCGATTGCGCCTTCGCCCCTGCAGTCCCGCGCGCGCCAGGCACGCATCTGACGCCCATGTCCCGGTAACCACCGAAGTGTCCAACGCATCACCCATCAGCCCGGCCACGCCGCGGCGCAGTCCACGCGCCCAGGCGACCACCGCAACCGCCGACGTGTTGCTGGTACATGGCATCTGGAACACCGCGCACTGGCTGCTGCCGTTAGCGCGGCGGATGCGTGCCGACGGCCTGGCGCCTGCGCTGTTTGGCTACGCCAGCGTGCTCGGCGGGCCTGCGCAGGCGGTACCACGGTTGATCGAACGCCTGCGCGCCAGCCGCGCGCACTGGGTGGTCTGCCATAGCCTGGGCGGCCTGATGACCTTGCAGGCATTGAAGGATGCTCCCGACCTGCCGGTACGCCGCGTGGTGTGCCTGGGCTCGCCGTTATGCGGCAGTGCCGCCGCGCGCGGGCTGGCGCAACGTGGCGGGCTGTGGGCGATGGGCCGCAGCGCCGCGATCTTGCAACAGGGCTTCGCGCGCTGGGATGGCCAGGCCGAGATCGGTCAGGTGGCCGGCAGCGTCGCGCGCGGGGTCGGTCGTTGGCTTGCCCCGCTCGACGGCGGTTCGGACGGAACTGTTGCATTGGCCGAAACCCGTCTGCCCGGGTTGCGCGACCATTGCGTGGTGCGGGCAAGCCATAGCGGCCTGTTGCGCTCGCCCGAGGCCGCCGCACAGGCGCTGGCCTTCCTGCGCACCGGCCGCTTCCAGTCGTGAACATCTGCCAGCGGATGTTGTGGCCCCGGTGAGGGCAGGCAATCAGGTAAAATCCGCGCCCTGTCATCCAAGCCAGTCTGGAACCACCCATGGGTAGAGGCCCCTCGATCGAAGGCCGCAAGAACGCCTCCGACGCCAAACGCGGCAAGATGTTCACCAAGATCATCCGCGAGATCAGCGTGGCCGCCCGTGCCGGCGGCGGCGACCCGTCCAACAATCCGCGTCTGCGCACCGCCATGGACAAGGGTCTGTCGGCGAACATGTCCAAGGACGTGATCGAGCGCGCCATCAAGAAATCCACCGGCGAGCTGGAAGGCGTGGAATACGAAGAAGTGCGCTACGAGGGCTATGCCCCCGGCGGCGTTGCGGTGATCGTGGACTGCCTGACCGATAACCGCGTGCGCACCGTGGCCGACGTGCGCCATGCCTTCAGTAAATGCTGCGGCAACATGGGCACCGACGGCTCGGTGGCCTTCATGTTCAAGCGTCTGGGCGTGCTCAGCTTCGCCGCCGGCATCGACGAGGACACCCTCACCGACGCGGCAATCGAAGCCGGCGCCGACGATGTCGTGGTCTATCCCGAAGACGGCGCCATCGACGTGCTCACCGCCCCGGATGCCTTCGCCCAGGTCAGGGACGCCCTGGCCGCCGCCGGCCTTGAACCGGAGCACGCCGAAATCACCTTCCGTGCCGACAACGACATCGCCGTGGACGGCGACACCGCGGTGCAAGTGCGCAAGCTGCTGGACATGCTCGAAGACCTGGACGACGTGCAGGACGTGTATTCGAACGTCGATCAAGCGGCGCTTGGCGCCTAAATGAAGACGGGGATGGCAGGATTCGGCATTAGGGATTCGCAACAGCGATGCGACCGGCACGTTGCACGCGCTTTACCAATCCCTAATCCCCAATCCCCAATCCCGGCCGCTCGATGACCCGCATCCTGGGTATCGATCCCGGCTCGCAGCGCACCGGCATCGGCATCATCGATATCGACGAGGGCGGCCGCAGTCGGCATGTGCACCACGCGCCGCTGCTGTTGCTGGGCGAGGGCGACTTCTCGCAGCGGCTCAAGCGGCTGCTGCAGGGCCTGGGCGAGCTGATCGAGACCTACCGGCCGAACGAGGTGGCGATCGAGAAGGTGTTCATGGGCAAGAGTGCCGCTTCCGCGCTCAAGCTCGGTCACGCACGCGGCGCGGCCATCTGCGCGGTGGTCATGCGCGACCTGCCGGTGCATGAGTACGCCGCCAACGAGGTCAAGCTGGCGCTGGTCGGCAAAGGCGGCGCAGACAAGGTGCAGGTGCAGCACATGGTCGGCATCATGCTCAACTTGAAAGGCAAGCTGCAGCCCGACGCCGCCGACGCCTTGGCGGTCGCCATCACTCACGCTCACGTGCGCGCCACTGCGCAACGCTTGGGCGTCAATACCCAACAGGCCTGGAGCCGCAAGAAATGACAATCGGGATTTGGGATTGGAGATTTGGGATTCGCAACGGCGCGTCTGCGCGCGCTGTGCCGCTTCGGCGGTGCGTAGCCTTCGTTAACGGCAGCGAGGGAATTTGCCAATCCCCAATCCCGAATCCCGGATCCCGGCACCGCCACGGCGGTGCCCAATGATCGGCCGTCTGCGCGGGATCCTGGCCTACAAACAGCCGCCGTGGCTGGTGATCGATGTGGGCGGGGTGGGGTATGAGCTGGAGGCGCCGATGAGCACCTTCTACGACTTGCCCGATGTCGGTCGCGACGTGATCCTGTTTACCCATTACGCGCAAAAGGAAGACAGCGTGTCGCTGTACGGCTTTCTGCGCGAAGGCGAGCGGCGGCTGTTCCGCGACGTGCAGAAGGTCACCGGCATCGGCGCCAAGATCGCGCTGGCGGTGCTGTCTGGCGTGACCGTGGACGAGTTCGCGCGCCTGATCACCAGCGGCGACATCACCGCGCTGACCCGCATCCCCGGCATCGGCAAGAAGACTGCCGAGCGCATGGTGGTGGAGCTGCGCGACCGCGCGGCCGACTTCAGCAGCGGCGCGCCGATCACCGGTCAGTTGGGGCCGGACGCCATCTCCGAAGCCACCGTGGCCTTGCAGCAGCTGGGCTACAAGCCGGCCGAGGCCGCCCGCATGGCACGCGAAGCCGGTGCAGAAGGCGATGAAGTGGCCACGGTCATTCGCAAGGCGCTGCAAGCCGCGCTGCGTTGAGCGCAGCCGCCCCAGCACTGCGCTGCCGCCAAGCGAGCGCGGCCTTCACTCGGAATCGGGAGGGACGCCTCGTACACTGCGCATCCTTGCCCGCGGCCCGCCCGTACATTGGTCGCCTGCGCCGGTAGTGCAGCTGCCTTCGGCAGGCGCTGCGCCCCTCATCTTCTTCACGCTGTCTGGCGAAAACTGCTCACCTCATGTCCCACACCCCTACACCAGCAGCCGGCTCCGGCCACGCGCCCGCCAATAGCCAAACCGCCTTGGTCATCGGCGCCATCGGTGTCGTCTTCGGCGATATCGGTACCAGTCCGCTGTACACCCTGAAGGAGGCGTTTTCGCCGCATTATGGGTTGAACCCGGACCACGACACCGTGCTGGGCATCCTGTCGCTGGTGTTCTGGGCGCTGATGCTGGTGGTCACGCTCAAATACGTCACCGTGATCATGCGCGCCGACAACGACGGCGAGGGCGGCATCATGGCGCTCACCGCGCTTGCCCAACGCACGTTGCCGGGCGGTTCGCGCTCGATGTATGTGGTTGGCATCCTCGGCATCTTCGGTGCCTCGCTGTTCTTCGGCGACGGCGTCATCACCCCGGCCATTTCGGTGCTGTCGGCGGTGGAAGGCCTGGAGGTGGCCGCGCCCAAACTCGAACCGTTCGTCGTGCCGATCACCCTGGTGGTGCTGAGCATGCTGTTCCTGGCCCAGCGCTTCGGCACCGAGCGCGTGGGCAAGGCGTTCGGGCCGATCACGCTGGTCTGGTTCTTCGCATTAGGCGCAATCGGCGTCTACAACATGGCGCGCGCACCGGAAGTGCTGCACGCGCTGAACCCGTGGTGGGGCGTGCGTTTCTTCGCCGAACACAACTGGCATGCGGTATTCGTGCTCGGCGCGGTGGTGCTGGCCGTGACCGGCGGCGAGGCGCTGTACGCAGACATGGGCCATTTCGGCGCCAAGGCGATCCGTCGTTCCTGGCAGTTCGTGGTGCTGCCCATGCTGACCCTGACCTATCTGGGGCAGGGCGCGCTGGTGCTGCGCGATCCATCCGCGGTCAGCAATCCATTTTACGAAGCAGTGCCCGATTGGGCCTTGTACCCGATGATCGTGCTGGCCACTGCGGCCACGGTGATTGCCTCGCAGGCGCTGATCACCGGCGCCTATTCGGTGGCCAGCCAAGCCATGCAGCTGGGCTATATCCCGCGCATGCACATTCACCACACCTCGCACTCCACGATTGGTCAGATCTACGTGCCGGCGGTGAATTGGTGTCTGCTGGCGCTGGTGGCGGTGGCGGTGATCGGTTTCGGTGACTCGGCCTCGCTGGCGACCGCGTACGGCGTCTCGGTGACCGGCACCATGCTGATTACCACCGTATTGATGATCATCTATGCGCGCGCGAATCCGCGTATGCCGGCGCCGCTGCTGTGGCTGGTCGGGCTGGTGTTCCTGGCGGTGGACTGCGCATTCTTCTACGCCAACATCATCAAGTTCCTGGATGGCGCCTGGTTCCCGCTATTGCTGGGCCTGATCCTGTTCGTGCTGATGCGCACCTGGCGCCGCGGCCGCAAGCTGCTGCACGACGAGATCCGCAAGGACGGCATCAAGCTCGATACCTTTCTGCCCGGGTTGATGCTGGCGCCGCCGGTGCGCGTGCCCGGCACCGCAGTGTTTCTGACCGCCGACCCGATGGTGGTGCCGCACGCGCTGATGCATAACCTCAAGCACAACAAGGTGCTGCACGAGCGCAACGTGTTCCTGACGGTCGAAACGTTGCAGATGCCGTACGCGGCCGCTGGTAAACGGCTGAAGATCGACGCGATCGGCGACGAGTTCTACCGCGTGCATGTGCGTTTCGGCTTCATGGAGACCCCAGACGTGCCGCTGGCGCTGATGCGCTCCTGCGACCAGGGCGGGATCTATTTCGATCCGATGGACACCACATATTTCGCCAGCCGCGAAACCATCGTGGCCAGCGCCAACCGCGGCATGCCGATCTGGCGCGACAAGCTGTTCGCGCTGATGCATCGTAATGCCGCCCCGGCCACCGGGTTCTTCCGCATTCCTGGCAACCGCCTGGTCGAACTAGGTGCGCAAGTCGAGATCTAAGGAAACTCTGAACAACTCCCCTTGATCCTGCGACAATCACACAGACGCAACGGGACAACGACGATGCAACTGACCTTCGGCGATGCGGAGTACAACGGCAAGCGCAAGCGGACGCGGCGTGAGGTGTTCTTGGCCGAGATGGACCAGGTCGTGCCGTGGAAGGATCTGCTGGCACTGATCGAACCGCACTACCCGAAGTCGGGGCAGCCGGGGCGACAGCCGTATCGGCTGGAGACGATGCTGCGCATCCACTTTTTGCAGCAGTGGTACGCACTGAGCGATCCATCGGCGGAAGAAGCACTGTACGACACGGTGTCGATGCGCCGTTTTGCGAAGATCGGCGGGCTGGATGAGGTGCCGGATGAAACGACGATTCTCAACTTCCGGCATTTGCTGGAGCGGCATGATTTGGCGCGCAAGCTGTTCAACCGGGTCAACGCGCACCTGTCGCGTAAAGGGCAGAGTCTGCGGGGCGGGACGATCGTGGATGCCACGATCATTGCGGCGCCAAGTTCGACCAAGAACAAGGATGGCGAGCGCGATCCGGACATGCACCAGACCAAGAAGGGCAACCAGTACTTCTTCGGGATGAAGGCGCACATCGGGGTGGACGATGAGTCGGGCCTGGTGCACCACGTGGAATGCACGGCGGCCAACGCAGCGGACATCACGCAGGCGCACAAGCTGCTGCACGGCAAGGAAGACACTGTGAGCGGCGACAGCGGCTACACCGGGCTGGACAAGCGCGATGAGATGAAGGGCAAGCGCACGCTGCGCTACCTGATCGCGGAGAAGCCCTCGAAGCTGAAGCAGATCAAGAATAAGCGCGAACTGAAGTTGGCCAAGCGCTGGGAGCACACCAAAGCCAGCCTGCGTGCGAAGGTGGAACACCCGTTTCGGGTGATCAAGCGTCAGTTTGGTTACGTCAAGGTGCGCTATCGCGGTTTGGCGAAGAACACCGCACAGGTGCTGACGCTGTTTGCACTATCGAATCTGTGGCTGACGCGCAAAGCGTTAATGCCTGCTGCGGGGAAGCTGTGCCTGTAATCCAGGCAACACCCCGCAAACGTGCCGAAACCGGCAAAAAATCGGCGATTTGAGCGCCCTCAGCGCGGCGGATGCGGTTGCTTCGTTTTCCGGTCGCGTTGATCAGACCATCCCTAAGTCCGGAAAAACAAACAGAATACTTGCAAAAAGCGAACGAGACAGGCAGGCAGCTAAGCGAGCAACTGACTAATTTTGAGAAGCGCTACCCGCTTCCTAAATCCCGTTTTTCGCCGATTGCGCCAAAACAAGTGGGCAGTGAAAATACGCTTGATTTTGAATTGGATAAGGTCATGAGGGTTAAAGATCCATCCACGCAAAGGCCTAAGCTGTGAGTGCAAGGAGGGAAGCCCCAAAAAGCCGGGGCTTTTTCTTTCCCATCCATGCCCCTCCGGGGCGGGCGTGGCCATTGGCCACCTGCGGCCCGTCCTGGGCCTTGGCCGCCTTTGGCGGCTGGTTATCACGGAATAAATAGAAGAGAGCGTGACTTTTCTCACGCAAAAAATAACCCCGGGGTGATTGACTTAATCATTCCCGGGGTTACTATCTTGAAAGCGGCTCCAAAGACGACTAATCTTTGAAGCGAGCAATGTAGGCTCAAACTACGATTACCCAGGCGGCGCCCCTTGTGGCCATACTAACAAGCCTGACGAAATCCGCAAGTCCTTCCACATTACTCGCGCAAAGACTGATCCTTGAAGAGCCGGCGCGGTTGAGGCTAGGCGGGCACTCCAACAGAAAATTGGAGCTAAACGGTTCTCTCAATCTGTTTTCGATAACAAGCGTGTGGTATTCAGCCACTGGGGATTAACGATTTAGGGCACCCTTTTAAGCTGTCATCGAGTCGCGTCGATGGAATGTTGCCAAGGCCACCGGCAGAGAGAAAGCGTGATTCAAATCACGCGCGCTAACCTGGGCAGCGATGGCAACATCGTGAATAGCGCTAGTTTTATTGCGTTGCAGTGCAGTAAGACACACCCTCAGCCGTTTTCTTTGCGGCACTACAAGCGAGGGATAGAGTTTCAAACTCTCAGCCGTTTCCCGGCTGGGCTAGGGGCAGCTCTGCCTGCGGTTTCTTGCGAACGCAAGGCTTTCCCTAGCGCAAGCGTCAGGGCGTAGCCGCTCCTGACTGAGCGAAAGCGAAGAAACGGCGGCCTGCCAAGGGCCGCCACGGGGACTGGGGGCGGTGCCAGCCCCCAGCAAGGCGCGAAGCGCCGCAGGGCTTTCAGCCACTGAGCGGCAAAACAATGAGTCGCGTTGATAGGAGCAGCGCGACTGGGGGAGAGCTATCCCGAAAATCCGGGATCATTTTCCCCACGCATGTCACCCCTGCGCCGGACGCCCCCTGGAAGGGGGCTGGCTGTAACCCGGGCTTCGCCCATCCCACTGACGGCCTTGCCGTCAGCGCTTGCGCCTGTAACAATAGTAGTTTACATCGACCGGGCAGGGGGAAATTGTCATGCATTTGTATGGAGATAAATGAAATGAAACTGCTAAGGGGATTTTTGTTGTTGTTTTTGGTGATTTCATCTCAGGCGTGGGCTCAATCACCAACGATAAAAGCAGTAACGCCATTTGATGAGGTTGTGGCCACTGCGGGGATTGAGAATAGCCTAAGGGCAGTTCTCAATGGTCAATATGCTCCCTTCAAGGAAAACTTTGACGAGGTAGGTAATCCTACTCAGCTTAAAGACGGTGGTGTCTTAATTGATGGATGGAAAAAGGGGAGGTCGGCGACCGATGCAGCTGCTTTTGTCTACTACCCCGATGGACGGGTTTACGCCGCTTACTACACAGCCACTGCGGGACGCATTCGGTATTTTAGCTCCGACCATGGAAAAATCCATATTGCTATTCAAGCCTGGGCCAAGCGTTTTGCGCCTCAATTTGAAGTTGAGCGTAAAGCGACGTCCGTTTTCTCTGGCTCGCGCAATTCAGTGTCAGCGAGCGCGGCAGATCCTACTGCAGCAGAACAAGCCGAAATGCGCAAGGTAGCTGCCTCTATTTGGGGGCAGTCGCTTGCGGATG
This sequence comes from Xanthomonas vasicola pv. musacearum NCPPB 4379, assembly GCF_000277895.2. NCBI lineage: Bacteria > Pseudomonadati > Pseudomonadota > Gammaproteobacteria > Lysobacterales > Lysobacteraceae > Xanthomonas > Xanthomonas vasicola. The sequence goes on from NZ_CP034655.1 coordinate 3,442,961, forward strand.
GTTGGGAGATGAATGCGGCGGTTGGCGATATTCTTGGAACTGTCACCAAAGAGATTATGGAGTGCTCTGAGGCATATAGTTTAGTTCCGAAGCCGGTCGGTTGGATCCCGGGATGGTCTTATGTCGCCAAAACCGCACTTCAAATTGTCACTTATGTAGCTGGCGTGCACAAAGACCGGCGCTATAAAGTGTGCGTTGATTCAGCGGCGCTTAACTGGCGAACCCCGATCGAAGCGGCCTCGTTAGGAATTTAGCTTTAATATGTTTGAATTGCTTGCTCAAATCGCTGATGTTATTTCAAGCTACTTCGGGCAAGCAAATAGTCGCCATGCTTGGCGTTATCTACTGATATCGCTGGTCATAGTCGTATTTGGCTGTCTGTATCTTTTGCTATGAAAAGGTGCGTCAGTGTCAAACTGACGCACCTTCTCTAAGTAGTTAAGGAAACTCTGAACAACTCCCCTTGATCCTGCGACAATCACACAGACGCAACGGGACAACGACGATGCAACTGACCTTCGGCGATGCGGAGTACAACGGCAAGCGCAAGCGGACGCGGCGTGAGGTGTTCTTGGCCGAGATGGACCAGGTCGTGCCGTGGAAGGATCTGCTGGCACTGATCGAACCGCACTACCCGAAGTCGGGGCAGCCGGGGCGACAGCCGTATCGGCTGGAGACGATGCTGCGCATCCACTTTTTGCAGCAGTGGTACGCACTGAGCGATCCATCGGCGGAAGAAGCACTGTACGACACGGTGTCGATGCGCCGTTTTGCGAAGATCGGCGGGCTGGATGAGGTGCCGGATGAAACGACGATTCTCAACTTCCGGCATTTGCTGGAGCGGCATGATTTGGCGCGCAAGCTGTTCAACCGGGTCAACGCGCACCTGTCGCGTAAAGGGCAGAGTCTGCGGGGCGGGACGATCGTGGATGCCACGATCATTGCGGCGCCAAGTTCGACCAAGAACAAGGATGGCGAGCGCGATCCGGACATGCACCAGACCAAGAAGGGCAACCAGTACTTCTTCGGGATGAAGGCGCACATCGGGGTGGACGATGAGTCGGGCCTGGTGCACCACGTGGAATGCACGGCGGCCAACGCAGCGGACATCACGCAGGCGCACAAGCTGCTGCACGGCAAGGAAGACACTGTGAGCGGCGACAGCGGCTACACCGGGCTGGACAAGCGCGATGAGATGAAGGGCAAGCGCACGCTGCGCTACCTGATCGCGGAGAAGCCCTCGAAGCTGAAGCAGATCAAGAATAAGCGCGAACTGAAGTTGGCCAAGCGCTGGGAGCACACCAAAGCCAGCCTGCGTGCGAAGGTGGAACACCCGTTTCGGGTGATCAAGCGTCAGTTTGGTTACGTCAAGGTGCGCTATCGCGGTTTGGCGAAGAACACCGCACAGGTGCTGACGCTGTTTGCACTATCGAATCTGTGGCTGACGCGCAAAGCGTTAATGCCTGCTGCGGGGAAGCTGTGCCTGTAATCCAGGCAACACCCCGCAAACGTGCCGAAACCGGCAAAAAATCGGCGATTTGAGCGCCCTCAGCGCGGCGGATGCGGTTGCTTCGTTTTCCGGTCGCGTTGATCAGACCATCCCTAACAACTTGCCACCCTTGAGCATGTTGTTGCTGTCTTTCATGAAGGCCGGCGCGCTCCACGGGCTGGCAAACGTGGTCAACTTGCCGCCGGCCGCCGCAATGGCTTGGCGCAACATCGGGATGCGGTACTTCGCATCGTGCTTGACCGAAAAACTCTTCAGCGCCGCATCGCCTTCCTTGATGTAGGTGTAGCTGCCGCTGCTGAAGTCCGAGCTATGGATGGTGGTACGCGCCAGCGTGTAGCCGATCCCCTTCTGCGGATCGTAATAGGCCGTGAGCAGCGCACGTTGCGCACGCTTGGGCAGCTTGGCGAAGGTCTCTGCGCTGGAATCGGTAATCGCGCCGCCGATGCCCAGCAGTTCCTGAAATTGCCGGTGCGGATTGACGAAGATGGAGTTTTCTTTCTCGGTCAGCGCATGCCCGGCGGCAGGAGCAGCAGCTGTGCTGACGCGCATCTGCTGCGTGGCGCCTTGAGAACTGGTGTAGATGCGCAGTGCACCAGTGCTGCTCACCGCTGGCGAGGTCTCATCTACCGCTGTTGGCGTCGCGGCGGATGCAACAGCCGTCGCTGCTGCACTCGCGCTGCCCAGCGTGCCCAGCCCAATCCCCAACACCCCCACCACCGACCACGTCATCGCTCGCTTCACTGCATACCCTCCCAGGTAGATCGCGCAAGCCTAACCGACCAACGCGCCGCAACATCGCGGGACAAACGGGCGCAAGCGCAAGAAGATGTAACATCAGACTGCCTTCTCCCGCCGGGACATTGTCCCCTTCATGGGGGAGAAGGTGGCGCGCAGCACCGGATGAGGGTACGTGTGCACGTGGCGGTGCCGGTAGGGCGTGATGCATCACAAACAGTGACACATGCAAATCTGCAATCTGCACTAATGCAAGCACCCGTACCCTCACCCCAACCCCTCGCCCGGAGGGAGAGGGGCCAAGCCGCGACGCCAGCATTTCCTTCTCCCATCGGGGCATTGCCCCCCCTTTATGGAGGAGAAGGTGGCGCAGCGTCGGATGAGGATACGTGTGCACTTAAAGGTGCCGGCCACGCGTAATGCATCGCGAACAAAACAACGCACAAGACTTCAATCTGCATCAATCCCAGCAACCGTACCCTCACCGCTCTCCCGGAGTGAGAGGGGCTCAATCATTTGCGCGACAAACGATCCAAGATCCCAGGCACTTCCGCGGGAATCTCGCGCGCGAGAAATCCCACAGTGCCAATCCGCTTCGACAGCTGCTTACCCGCAGCCGCGTGCACAAACACGCCCCATAGCGCAGCAGTCAACGCATCGCTACCCCGCGCAGCAAACCCTGCGATCAAGCCGGCCAAGGTATCGCCAGACCCGGATGTGCCCAACCCCGGCACACCACCGCGATGCACCCACAACACACCATCCGGCCCAGCGATAAAACTGTCCGCGCCCTTGACGATCACCACGCTGCGCATCTTCTGTGCGAAAGCCAGCGCGTACTCGCCCGGCGCTGCTTCCACCGCAGCCTTGTCGTCGCCAGCGAGGGTCGCCATCTCCCCCGCATGCGGCGTTAGCACAAATGGCCGCCCAGGCGGCGCACGCAAACTGCGCAACAATGCCCCCGCATCCAGCACCAAGGTGCAGACCGCCTTTGCAGCGGCCAGCTTGACCAGTGCCGCTGTTGTCGTGGAAGACGCCATACCCGGCCCGATCACGGCCGCGTCGCATGCTGCAAGCGCTGCATCCAAGGCACGATGCCCGCGCGTGATCTCGCCCTGCCCGTTCTGCCCCAGGCCCAGCACCAATGCCTCCGGCACCGCCAGCGCCATTGCGGGCGCCACACTCGCAGCAGTGGCGATCTGCAACTTGCCCGCGCCTGCGCGCAACGCGGCTTCGCCCGCCAGCAATGCAGCGCCAGGCACGCGCATCGACCCGCCCACCACCAGCACGCGGCCACGCTGCTCCTTGTCGCCGCCGGGCGATGGCAACGGCATCGCACGCAGTGCAGTGGCGGTGAGTGTGCGGATGCGCGCGGCAGCCATCAGCGTGCTCCGGCCGGGCGATCGGATTCGGTCGTCACCGGCTCATCGGCCAATTCGGGCGGCACGAATTTTGTCCGCACCAATTCCAGCGATTGCCCATCGACGGCGGCCGCATATTCGGTGACACCACAGTTCGGCACATCGCCTTGGCGATCGATGGCCAGGATGGTGGCCTCGTCCATCCGCTCGATCAGGTAGCGGAAGCAATTGACGATCACCTGATGCCCCACGATCAGCACGCGCGCGCCCACATGGTTGCGCTGCAGGTCGCCCACGATGCTGCGCAAGCGAAAGATCACATCGCACCAGCTCTCGCCACCGGGCGGGCGAAAATAGAATTTGCCGACCAGCGTGCGTTGCTCGGCCAACTCTGGAAACGTCGCCAGAATGCCGGCCGTGGTGTAACGGTCGAGCACGCCGAATTCCTTCTCGCGCAGCCGCTCGTCCACGCTCACCGCATCGGCCGGCTGCCCAAGCGCACGCGCAACCGCAGCAGCGGTCTGCCGCGCACGCACGTAGGTGGAACTCAAGATCAAGGTCGGCCGCTCGTGCGCGGGCAAGCCAGCCATCCAGGCGCCCAAGGCCTCCGCCTGCCGCTCGCCCAAGCCCGATAACGGCACATCCGCATCGCGGTGTTCCAGGTCGATCAACGCTGCCCCATTGGACTCGGCCAGATCGCGCGCCACGTTGCCCGCACTCTGCCCATGTCGCACCACCCACAACCGCGCCGGCCACTGCGCCGACACACCCGCAACCGCGCTGGTCTCACTCACACCCATCTCCTGCATGACGTCGCCACCACGTGTCGCACAGCTGCCGTGAACAGCTGGTCGACCACGCCGATGGCCACGTCATCGCCGCGCCACCGGTGTCATGCATGAGCCCGCAGACAGCCTCGCTGCGGCGGACACGGCACGACGCACACGCCAGCGCATTCCAATGGATGCGTAACCCTGCATCGGTATACTGCAGCCCCCTGCAGATCGCTCGCTCATGTCCAACGTCCTTCAGCTGCGCACCGCAAAACAACGCGAAGAGCTCCTGCTAGACGACGTACTGGACGCCGCCGAGCGCTGCATCGACGAGATCGGCCTGTCCGCCACCAGCTTCGAACTGATCGCCGAACGCGCGCGCCTGGCATGCGGCAACCTGCTGCAGCGTTTCGCAGACAAAGATGCCCTAGTGCGCGCACTGCTGGAACGCAACTACATGCGCGCCATCCGCCAGATGTGGCTGGTGGAACGACCGGCCAACGTGCACGTGGTGGACTTCATTGCCGGCCTGCTCGAAGACTGGCTGCTGCAGGAAATCAACATCAAGCGCACCCGCATCGACCTGGAGCTACACCTGGCCACCTTGCGCGACCCGGTGCTGGCCGCCTTCATGCGCCGGCAGAGCGCCTCGCTGATCGAACACCTCAGCGCCTTGCTCAAACGCCTGCTCCGCGGCCACACCGACACCGCCAGCAGCGAACAGGAATTCCAGGCCCGCGTCTTCGCCGTCGCCGCCATGTGCGGCGGCCTGCACAGCGTGATGACCAGCGGCATGGAACTCAACCGCATGCATCTGCAGCTGATCCTGCGCGAGAGCCTGTCAGGCATCCTCAAGTCGGCGCCGGTGTAGCCCTTAAGCGGCACCGGCTCGTCGATTGCGGACCGCATGCTTCCGCCATCTGCCAGCGCCCACTCAATTTGCCGACGACGTTGACGCTTCCTCCACTGCACGGGCCCTGGCTGCCTGCAAAAGCTGGGTGACCAACCTGTGCGCATCGCCGCCAACACCGCTGGCCGCGTTCCACAGATCCGGGGGCAAGCGAGAACGCTCCACCGTTATGAGGTGCAGCAGATCCCTGGCTAACGCAATCTGCTCGCCTACGTTCATGTCAGGACCGGGATTGTCGGCATCCGGCGTGCTCACCATTTCGAGCGCCGCATCCAGACACGCTTCGGTGGTCCCCAATTCCCGCGCCCGCTGGCCTTTTTGCCCACGCGCTTGCGCCCGTATGTACCCGTTAGCGAGATACTCAATGGCCTTTAAGCCACCGTATGCCGCCGCCGCGCCAAGCATTGTCTTGGCACCTCCCAAGGCCACGCTTTCATGGTAGCGAGGGTCAGCAGCAGAACCGGCTTGCATCGAGTTTTTGTAAAAAGTGTTTCCGCCATAAGCAAACACCAGTCCAGCGCCCACCACAGCTGCGCTATCTGCTAATTCACGCACCGCATTGGCCACGCGCACGCCAGCGGCTTGTTCCTGCGGCTGCGCGCCTTGAGCGGCCGCCCTCCCGGCCGGCCTGAGAGGCGCCTCACGTACAACCCGCCGCGGCAGACTCTGGGCCAGCTGCGTATTGGCATGCGGGTCATGGAAACGTGCAGAGGGGCCGGCATCTGACGCGGGAACCCTATCTTCCTGACTCTGCTTCGCCCCCCCGGCGCACTGCCGTCGTCATCGCCACAGGATGCATACATCACCTCTCATAGATAGATGGAACCCCATTGTTCCGTTGCCCAATCACGCACGCGCGGCATTGCCCGAATAAGCGTGACCGATGGCGAAACGCGCACCACAATTCCCGACACATTGGATGGCAAGCATGGTCGATCCAGGCAAAGCGCCCTGCTGGGCGATCGACTGCTGGCCATGTGCTGGCGATCTGCTACCACGCGTCGAACCGGGTGAAATCGCGCATCATGGGCCGACCGCTACGCATGCAGCACACATCCGAGAGCTACATGGCCAACGTCTCTTTGCCACCGCTAGCGCAGTGCTCTCACGCAACCCGTCTTCTGGCTGCCGAAGCAGCGGGCTCGCATCGCCACAGCGCGCGGTCGCTCAGGCGTCGCAATACAAAACCGTTGCTCTTGCCCCGGGGCCACGCGGTAAGGACTGTGGACCGCCAAGACGGTGACAGAGCCTGCTGACGCCGACGCGGGCAAAGGCTGTCCTCTGCATTGCCAGCGACTCAACGTCTATCGTTGTTTGATGGCCTGCTGTGCAGACCTCTTTGAAGATCGCTACGGCAGAAGTTGCTGTCGAGCGCCCTACAGCCGGTGCTACGCAGCAGCTCGTCGCGTATCTTGAAGTTGGCGGCGGTGACGCGTTAGCGCAGCGCTGGACGCCGATTGACGCCCGTGCACTCAGGACGTCGACGACGTGGACGCCGCCTTCGCTGCGCGGGCCGCTGCCGCTGCCAGAAGCCGTTCGACCAACACATGCGGGTCGCGCACGCCGCTGGCCGCGCTCCACAGTTCAGGCGGCAAGCGGGAACGCTCTGCGGTGATGAGATTCAGCAGATCCTTGGCCAGGGCCGTCTGCTCGCCAAGGGTCAAGTGGGCGTAAGGACCATCTTCCTCCGGCATAGTCACCATTTCGACCGACGTATCAAGACAGGCGACCGTTGTTTCCAGCTCGCTAGCCCTCTGTGCCTTCTGCACGGGCGGCCGTTGCGCATCCGCCCGCGCCTGCGCCTCAATGTAACGGTCAGCCAAATAATCCGCCAAGGTCACCCCACCGAACGCCACTGCAGAACCCACAGCTCCCAGAGCCGAGATCCTTGCATAGGTCTTAGAGTATTCATCGTGTGTTGCATACCCATAAGCGCCAACGCCTGCCGCACAGACAACATTAAAGCCGAAGACTGACACCACAGGAGCAGCGCAAATGTGCGCCGCTAGCCGCCCGAACCGCGCGATGCGGACGCCAGGAGGCGTGCGCGCCGCCCTGAGCGGCGCTTCACGCATGGGCAAGCGTCGCAACTCCTGAACCAGTTGCGTATTGGCATGCGGGTCACTGGCCGGTGCAGACGGGCCAGCATCTGCCACGGTCGCGCCCTCTTGCTGCTCGCGCCTGGCACCTCGCCGCGTGACGGATGTCAATGCTAAAGGTTGCATGGTCACCTCTCCGCTATCGATGCGCTCCACTGTTCACCAGCGTGATCGTGCATGATGCATCCTGCCGAAAAACCATTGCCGAACACGAAACAAGCGGCACTGCGCATGCCAAAGCGCGCAAACTGTCCAAGCCAGCACCAGCGCATCGCTGCAGACGAACGAGCAGGGTGGCTGGCGATCATGTTGAAAGCGCGCGTTGGCCACCACATCCGGCGCCTAGCCACCACGCCAGATGCAAGCACATGTAGTACTGGCGCAGCTTCGCCCACGCTTGCACAGCTTCGTTCATTGCTCCCTATGCATGCACCACCGCCTCAATGATGATGCCGGTGACGCTGCTGAGTGGCTGCTGGTTGCAGCGGGCTCCCACCAGCTGCCACATGCCGCGTGTTGCAACCGAACCGCCAGAGCCACCTCGGATGATCATTGACCAGACTGGCCTGGACCATGAAACAGATCTCCGGCAACTTCACTCTCCCTTCCACAGCGCTGCGCGCAGACGCAGAGCGCGATGCACCCGAAACTGCCCAGGCGACCGAGCAGCACACCCCGCCCCATCCCGTCGCAGACCATCCGCTCAACCTGCTGGAAAAAAGAAGAAGCACCACCGGCGTGCTCGCGGATGAAAGTACGCACCTGGAGGTCGTGGTGCCCCGCCTGCAGGCAGCATTGGCACCGCACACCTGGTCCTCATCCAGTAGCGACTCGCCAACGACGTCTGCCACCGGCCGCAGCCCTCGTCTGAGCCCGCAGCCCGGCTCACCGACCTGGGCCTGCCTGCTGGAGACGCCGGCGCACACATCGGCCCTTGCGGGCACCGACAGCAGTGACGCATTCCAGAACTTGCGCAACGCACGGCAGCTGGTCAGCGATATGCGTCATGCCAGGCAGCACGTCGTGCTGAGCCCGCGTCCGGTGAAATCGCTGACCAGCCGATCCGAACGCCCGGACCTGATCCAGAAGCTCTCGGCGTTGAAGCCCGGCGCCTCGGATGTAGATGGTGGGTTTCTCCACGTGGCGCTGGAAACCGGGCACGCAGGCACTGCAGGAACGCTGGACGCCATGCCAACCGTCGGCACCGGCGCATCCGCCTCGACCAACGCGGTGCGGCTGGCCGAAGATCTCTGGCAGGGCGGGCAAAATTGCGGACGCGACTTCATCTTCAAGGCCTTGTTACGCACCGACCCGCAACCGCCGACCCCACCGATACCGGGCGACCCCACTTCGGTTGCAGACGCACAGGCGCTGCAGCAACACATCGCTGCGCGCAAAGCCATGATCTTCCAGGAGTATCAAATAATCAGGTCGGTGGATGCGGTGCCGTATATCGTCCGCGCCCACGGCGTGGTGCAGATCGAACACACCTTCGGAATTTTGCTGGAGAAAATCGACGGCATCAGCGTGCGCAGCATGATTGCCCGCGCACGCACAGCGCTGCAGCAAGGCCATCAGCGCCATGGAGTATCTCGGCCTGGCCCGGCAGCTGATGGCCGATGTACTAGTGGGCATTGCCTGCTGCGAAGACGCCGGCATCGTGCATCAGGACATCTCGCACAACAACGTCATGTACGACCAACCCGCGAAGATCTTTCGGGTGATCGACCTGGGACTCGGCTCAGAGGAAGGCGACCCTAACCGCGGCGGCACACCGGGCTTTTACGACTTGAGCAGCCCTGCCAGGCATACGCGCGACGTCTACAGCGTGGCGCAACTGCTGGTGCATGTTCTCAAGCGCCCCGACTACAACATGGGCATGATCGGGATCAATCGCGCCAAGACCGCAGACAGCTTCCCCTTCATGGATGCGTTGCAGGCTCTCCCGGCCGACCACAAGCGCACGGTAGTCCGCTTCTTCAACAGCATGCTGGACGATGGAACCGGCCAGCGCACCAAGGCGGAGATCTTGCTGCGCAACCCCTTTTTCACCCAACAGCCGCTCCCGCCCCGTGATCGGATGCACCGCACCTACGAAAAACTGAGGCGCTTGCCTTCTTTTTAGCGGCAATTATTTTTAGCAGCGCCCACATTACAGGTGAGCGCGAGCCGATGGGCCACGCCGGGTGTAGTAGCCGGGTCTAGAAACGCGGGATTGAAAAACAGGTGAGGCAAGTGTGCACGCACGCGCGCAGTCTGAGCACTGATTCGGGCATTCAATCGGCACCGCTGCTTGCTGCCATACCCGTGCCGGTGATGCGCCCATTCGGCGGTGATCCAGACGTCAACAAGATTCAGACGGCACAACACGCCATGGCTGTGGATGCGTCCCTTCCATGACAGCGCACTCCACATCGTCCAGCACCCCGCCCAACTGCTCAGCGAGTAACTCCAGACAGACCGCCAGCTCGTCCATGCAGATATCCGGCTGCCGCGCCCGCTCTTCGGCCTGCGTGCGTGGCTGCGCCACCCGCGCCAAGAAGCGCATATGGTCGCGTAGTTGCTGCAGGCGGTACTGCGCGCCTTCTGGAAGGTAGTAACCCGGCTGTGACTGCACCTCGCGTACAACGTCCGACATGGCCTGCTCCTCATTCCATGGAATCGCCCCCGCCCGCCGCAAAGCGACGGACGGGAAGTCGGGAGGCTCGAAACCGCGAACAGCCGGCGGGCGTATTCCCCTTGCGGGTGTTGTATTAGCCGCCCTCCCGACGCAGAGCATCGCGTCGGTTGCACCTACAGAACATGCAGGCACAAAAAACCCACCGGTTTGTCGGAGGTGGGTACCGCTGTTAGCGGAGTTTCGAGGCTCCGCGAGGTGATCGTGCGACTACAGATTGCCGCCGTTAAGGATTACCGCCGCCAAGCCCTTCGGTACCTGGAATTTCATCTAAGCAGCAGGGCCATTCCGAACGAATCATCAGGCAGAAGCATCGATGCTGCCGCCAAATTTCATTGCGGCAACGACTTAGTTGCCGACAAAAAACTGGGAACTCATAGAAAAAACTTGCGCAGCTGCCAGCAAAGTCGCTGCGGACAGCCCAAGCCATCGCATATCGGTCCATCGCATCCGGCGTTAGAGTGACGACGGCAGCATCGGTGACCTATGATGGCTACCGCGAGATGCCATCCCGCCCGGCGCCAAGTACGGATACGCGTGTGACTGTCGACAGCAACTTTTCCTTCCTGCAGGAACACGATCCGGTCTTCTTCAAACTGGCCTCGATGGCCGAGCAGGTCTTTGCCAGCGATCCAAACACCACGCTGATCAAGCTCCGGCAGTTCGCCGAAGCACTTGCCCAGGATCTAGCTGGGCGTGCCGGCATCATCCACGACCAACGGACAACTCAGGCGGATCTGATCTACCAGCTCGCACGCGAGCTGCGCCTGGACCGGCGGATCCAGGAGCTGTTCCACGTGCTGCGGGTCGAGGGCAACAAGGCGACCCACGGCTTCACCACGCAACACCGCGAAGCGATGGATGGCCTGAAGGTCGCCCGCGACCTGGCGGTCTGGTACCACCGCGCCTTTGGCAAGAACGCCGCCGAGTTCAAGGCGGGTGCTTTCCTGCCCCCGAAGGATCCAGCCGCGCCGTTGCGTGAAGTGCAGGCCGAGGTCCATCGCCTCAAAGCGGAGCTGGATACCGCCCGCCAACAACACGACCAGAGCCAGGCGCTCGTCGAACTCAAGGACAGCGAGGCCAAGCTCAACGCTGAGCTCGCCGAAGCGATGGACAGTGAAGCGCGTGCGCAGGCGGCGCTGGCAGTCCAACGCGAACAGGAACTGCAACGGCTACGCCAGGACTTCGCACAACGCATCGCCAGCCTGCAGCAGCCGGACACCGCCCGCCAGGCCGCCACTCAACAGGTCGCCGGCGCCACCCAGCAGGCCAGCAACAACTTCGATCTCAGCGAAGACCTCACCCGCATCCTCATCGACCAGCAGCTGCGCGAGGCCGGCTGGGAAGCCGACTCGCTCGACCTCACCCATGCCAACGGCATCCGCCCGGAAAAAGGCCGCAACCTCGCCATCGCCGAATGGCCCACCAAGGCGCCACGTGCCAACGCCGACTATGTGTTGTTCGCCGGCCTCACGCCAGTCGCCATCGTCGAGGCCAAGCGCAAGCGGATCAACATCGCCGACCGGATTCCCCAGGCCGAGCGCTACGCGCGCGACTTTGTGATGCGTGGCGAGCTAGCCCCCGCCTACCCGGCTACCACCGCGATCGCAGGCTGGGCCGACGGCCAGGGTGGCCATTTCCAGGTGCCGCTGGCATTCGCCTGCAATGGCCGTCCTTATGTAAAACAGCTGGCCGAGCAATCGGGCATCTGGTTCCGCGACCTGCGCTCACCGGCCAATCTGCGGCGCCCGCTGCAGAAGTTCCACACGCCCGAGGACATCGCCGATCTGCTCACCCGCGATCGCGACCAGGCCGAGCGCGACCTGGCCCAGGAAGGCATGGCCTACCTCAACCTGCGCGACTACCAGCAGCGCGCGATCCAGGCTGTGGAAGGCGCGCTGGCATCGGGCTCACGCAACTGCCTGCTGGCGATGGCGACCGGCACCGGCAAGACGCGCACAATGATTGGCCTGATCTACCGTTTGCTCAAGGCCGAGCGCTTTCACCGGGTTCTGTTCCTGGTCGACCGCTCCGCGCTCGGCACCCAGGCCACCGAGACGATGCAGGATATGCAGCTTGAGCAGAACCAGACGCTGGCGCAGATCTACAACCTCGATGGCCTGGACGACACCCGCACCGCCGATGAGACCCGCGTGCAGGTCGCCACGGTGCAGGCCATGGTCCGGCGCATTTTCCAGTCCGATGACCCGCCACCGATCGGCACCTTCGACTGTATCGTCGTCGACGAGGCCCACCGCGGCTACACGCTCGACCAGGAAATGACTGACGGCGAGCTGGCCGTGCGCGACCACGCCCAATACCTGTCGCAATACCGCCGCGTGCTCGACTACTTCGATGCCTGCCGTATCGGCCTGACCGCCACGCCGGCCAAGCACACCACCGAGATCTTCGGCAAGCCGATCTACACCTACAGCTACCGCGAAGCAGTGGCAGATGACTGGCTGATCGACCACGAGCCGCCCATCCGCTACACCACCGCGCTCGGCAAGAACGGCATCCACTTTGATCGCGGCGAGCGCGTCAGCGTCATCAACACGCAGACCGGCGAAGTCGACACCGCAGACCTGGAAGACGAACTCGACTTCAATATCGAGTCGTTCAACCGGCGTGTGATCACCGCAGACTTCGACCGGGTCGTCTGCGAGCAGCTCGCCATCGAACTGGACCCGGACGGCGATGAAAAGACCCTGATCTTCTGCGTCAGCCAGCCGCACGCCGAACGCGTCAAGCACCAGCTGGACGAGGCCTTCAAACAGGTCCATGGCAATTACTACAACCAGGCCAGCGTCGCGGTGATCACCGGTAAAAGCGACAAGGTCGACCAGCTGATCCGCAACTACAAGAACGAGCGCTACCCCAATATCGCCATCACCGTCGACCTGTTGACCACCGGCATTGATGTGCCGCGTATCGCCAACCTGGTGTTCATGCGCCGGGTCCGCTCGCGCATCCTCTACGAACAGATGAAGGGCCGCGCCACCCGCCGCTGCGACGACATCGGCAAGACCGTGTTCCGCATCTTCGATCCGGTCGATCTGTACGCCGCGCTCGAAGACGTCGACACCATGCGCCCGCTGGTCAAGGACCCCAACATCAGCATCGAGCAGCTGGTTCACGAGCTCGGCCAGCAGCGCAGCTTCGATGCCCCCGGCAGCAACGGCGGCAGCCATGCTGACGACGTGCTCGACCAGTTGAGCCAGCGCATCATGCGCCTGCTACGCAAGGCCCAGCATCGCGCCGAGCAGCGCCCGGATCTGCGCGACAGGCTCAGCGCGCTGGAAACCTCCTGGGGCGTGGCGCCCGCCGTGCTGCACACCCATCTGCACAAGCTCGGCGCGCGCAATGCCGCCAGCTTCCTCCGCGAACACCCGCGCCTGGTGGAGCAACTGGCCGAAGTGGGCGTGCTGCTGGGCACGGACCGCTATCCGGTCATTTCCGAACACGCTGACACCCTGCTAGAACGCGCACAGAACTACGGCATAAACAAAGCCCCGGCCGATTACCTGGACAGTTTCAACGCCTTCATCCGCGAGCAGATCAACCAGTCCGCCGCGCTCAGCGTCATCGTCAATCGCCCCCGCGACCTCACCCGCACCCAGCTGCGCGAGGTGCGCCTGCTGCTCGACCAGCACGGCTACAGCGAGGCCCACCTGCGCGGCGCGTGGCGCGACAGCACCCAGCAGGAGGTGGCTGCCAGCATCATCGGCTACATCCGCCGTGCCGCGCTGGGCGAGGCATTGGTGCCGTTCGAGCAGCGCGTCGACAAGGCCATGCAGGGCATCTATGCCCAGCGCAGCTGGACGCCGGTACAGCGGCGCTGGCTCAAGCGGCTGGCCCAGCAGCTGGTGCACGAGGTGGTGATGGACCGCGACACCGTGCAACGCAACTTCAGCGGCGACGGCGGCGCCCTGCAGTTGGACCGCCTGCTCGATGGCCGGCTGGACCAAATCCTGGGCGATCTGGGCGAACATCTGTGGGATCAGACGGGCTGAGTCGCTAGTTCACACTGGCGTATGAGCCGATTAGCCGCGATAATCGGCTCATAAAAAGAGCCAATTAACCCAACCAATCGGCTCACCGATGTCTAACCGAACCACCGAACCCCGCCCCCGCTGGATCTGGCAGCAGTCCGACTGGCCTGGCTTCCACTGGCAGGCCGATGCCCTGGCGGCACTGCTGCGCGATTGCCAGCACGCCCACGGCCAGCTGCTCGGCATGGCCGGTGCGGTCGCCGGCGACCAGCAGGCCGCCGAAGCGCTGGACACCCTGCTTTCCAACATCGTCACCTCCTCGGCCATCGAAGGCGAGCGGCTGGATGTCGGCTCGGTACGCTCCTCGCTGGCCCGCCATCTGGGCCTGGCCGAAGACAGCCCGCGCCGCACCACTGGCCGCAGCGAGGGGCTGGCCGAGCTGATGCTGGATGCTACTGGCCACGCCGACACCCCGCTGGACCTGCCCCGCCTGCTGCAATGGCACCGCTGGCTGTTTGCCGAACAGGACAGCCTGCTGCCCACGCGCATCCGCATCGGCGCGCTGCGTGGCGATGAACCGATGCAGGTCGTCTCCGGCCGGCTCGACCGCCCCACCGTCCACTTCGAAGCCCCGCCGCGCGACGGCCTGGACGCCCAGCTCGCCGCCTTCCTCGACTGGTTCGCCAGCTCGCGCACCGACGCCACGCTGGACCCGCTCTTGCGTGCCGGCATCGCCCATCTGTGGTTCGTCACTCTGCACCCGTTCGACGACGGCAATGGCCGCCTCACCCGCGCACTCACCGATCTTGCCCTGGCCCAGGCGCAACCGCAGGCGATCTGCCTCCACGCACTGTCGGCCAGCATCCTCGCCGACCGCAGCGGCTATTACCGCAGCCTGGAAACTACCCAGAAAGGCCAGCTCGACATCACCGGCTGGCTGCACTGGTTCCTCACCACCCTGCACGACAGCCTGGTGCAGGCACTGCACCGCATCGATCGGGTATTGGCCAAGGCACGCTTCTGGCAGCAGCATCACGCACAGCCGCTGTCGGCCGAACAGGTCAAGGTGCTCAACCGCCTGCTCGATGGCGGCGAGCGCGGCTTCGAACATGGCATCAGTGCCTCGCAATATCAGGCCGTGGCCAAGGTCTCCAAGGCCACCGCCACCCGCCATCTGGCCGACCTGCTGGAAAAGGGCTGCCTGCGCCGCCTGCCCGGCAGCGGCCGCAGCACCCGTTACGCCATCAACGCCCCGGCCTCCAGCATCGCGCTGCCGGCCCGCACTTCATCCCAAGACACCACCACCCCATGACCCATAACGACATCGTCCAGAAACTCTGGAACCTCTGCGACGTCCTGCGCGACGACGGCATCAACTACAGCGATTACGTCACCGAGCTGGTGCTGTTGCTGTTCGTCAAGATGGAATACGAGCAGGTACAGAACAGTCCCAACTTCGAGCACAAGCTGCCTGAAGGAAGCCGCTGGCCGGATCTGAAAAGCAAGTCTGGCCGCAACCTGCTCAACCACTACCAGCAGATGCTTCTGGACTTAGGCCAGAGCAGCGATCCAATGATCGCGGCCATCTACGCCGACGCGCAGACCCGCCTCAAGGAACCGCGCCATCTGGAAACCCTGGTCACCGCACTCGACGGGCTGGACTGGTTCAGCGCGCGCCAGGACGGCCTGGGCGACCTTTACGAAGGCCTATTGCAGAAGAACGCCAACGAGACAAAGTCCGGGGCTGGCCAGTACTTCACCCCACGTGCGCTGATCGATTCGATCATCCGTTGCATCAAGCCGCAGCTTGGCGACGTCATCCAGGATCCCGCCGCGGGCACCGCGGGCTTCCTGATCGCCGCCGATGCCTACATCAAAGCGCAACACGACGATCTGTACGGTCCCGGGGTCACCGCCAAGAAGCGCAGTTTCCAGCGCGAAAAGGCCTTTGTCGGCATGGAGCTCGTCCCCGGGACACGCCGACTCGCGTTGATGAACTGCCTGCTGCACGGCATGAACGGCGAAGGCGCCGGTCCCATCCGCCTGGGCAACAGCCTCGGCGCCGCAGGCAGAGACCTGCCACCGGCCAACATCATCCTGTCCAACCCGCCCTTCGGCACCGCCAAGGGCGGCGGCGGACCCACCCGTGACGACCTCACCTACAAGACCAGCAACAAGCAGCTCGCCTTTTTGCAGCACATCTACCGGGGCCTGAAGCCCGGTGGCCGCGCCGCCGTGGTGCTGCCGGACAACGTGCTGTTCGAGGCCGGCGTCGGTACCGACATCCGCCGCGACCTGATGGACAAGTGCACCCTGCACACCCTACTGCGCCTGCCCACCGGCATCTTCTACGCGCAGGGCGTCAAGACCAATGTGCTGTTCTTCCAGAAAGGCACCGCCACCAACCCGCGCCAGGACACCAGCTGCACCCAGGCGACGTGGGTCTACGACCTGCGCAGCAACATGCCCAGCTTCGGCAAGCGCACCCCGTTCGGGCCGACGCATCTCACACCGTTCGAGGACGCCTACGGCACCGATCCCAACGGCGCCAGCCCACGCACCGATCAAGGCGAGGAAGGCCGCTTCCGCTGCTTCACCCGCGCCCAGATCGCCGAGCGCGGCGACTCGCTGGATATCAGCTGGCTCAAGGACGCCGACAGCGTCGACGCCGACAGCCTGCCCGCGCCCGAAGTGCTGGCCGCCGAAGCGATGGCCGAACTGAGCGAAGCGCTGCGCGAACTCGACGCGCTGATGCAGGCGCTGGGCGCCGGTGATGAGGCGCTGGAACAGAAGCGGCTGCTGGCCGAGGTGATGGGGCTGGAAGTGACCAGCAGTGAGGTGGGCGGTGAGTGAGTTGCCGCAAGGGTGGGCTTTTGCCTCACTTAACGAACTTCAGGCCCAGGGCGGCATTTTTGCTGACGGGGACTGGATTGAAAGTAAGGATCAAGATCCAAACGGGCGTAATCGCTTGCTACAACTCGCAGACATTGGCGACCGGCGCTTTATCGACAAGTCCTCTCGTTACGTCAACGATGAGACATTCGACCGATTGAATTGCACCGCGCTTGAAGAAGGCGACATCTTGCTTGCCCGAATGCCTGACCCTCTTGGACGAGCGTGTCTAATGCCTCGCCTTCCGCAACGGTGCCTGACGGTCGTCGACGTTGCTGTCTTTCGTTCTGGAAGCCGCGATATCAGCCATCGCTGGTTGATGCATACGCTCAACGCTTCGCCTATTCGCGAAGAAATTTCGCGCAACGCTTCCGGGACCACGAGGAAGCGGATTGCGCGCGGGAAGCTGGCCGAACTGAAAGTTCCCGTTCCACCGGCGGCAGAGCAAAAGCGCATAGCGCAGAAGCTGGATGCGCTGCTGGCCCAGGTCGACACCCTCAAGGCCCGCATCGACGCCATCCCGGCTCTCCTCAAGCGCTTCAGACAGTCTGTACTTGAGTCAGCATTCTCTGGGGAGCTAACAGCCGAGTGGCGCCAGTTGCATCCCGATACTAAGGCGGCGTCCATCACGGATGTGCGGCAGGCATGGCGGGATCACTACCAGCGGAGCGGCAGAAAGTTCGCGCCCCCAAATCTGGACCCAACGAACTTAAGAGACGATCTTCCTCCAACCTGGCAAGCCACCCAGATTGGGATCATATTTGACGTGTTCGTCGGCGCAACGCCAGCTAGAGATCGAACCGATTTTTGGAAAGGTTCCATTTCTTGGGTGAGTAGCGCGGAGGTCGCCTTCTGCAGAATTCGCTCGACTAAAGAAAAGATCACCGAAGCCGGCTACAGCGCAACTTCCACGAACTTACACCCTCCTGGGACCGTGATGCTGGCGATGATCGGGCAAGGGAAAACGCGCGGACAGCCTGCAATTCTCGCCATTGACGCATGCCACAACCAGAACACGGCAGCACTGCGAGTGCATGATGAGTACTGTGTTCCGGAGTACCTCTACTACTACCTATGGGGGAAATACGAGGAGACACGACGTTTTGGCGGCGGCAACAACCAACAGGCATTGAACAAAAAAAGCGTGCAGTCCCTTCCGTTTCCACTTGCACCACTTGCCGAGCAAACCGAAATCGTCCGCCGCGTCGAACAGCTCTTCGCCTGCGCTGATCAGCTGGAAGCCAAAGTCGCCGCCGCCCAGCAGCGCATCGACGCGTTGACCCAGAGCCTGCTCGCCAAGGCGTTCCGCGGCGAACTGGTGCAACAGGACCCCAGCGACGAACCGGCCAGCGTGCTGCTGGAACGCATCCGCGCCCAGCGCGCCGCCACGCCCAAACCAAAGCGCGGCCGCAAGGCGGCGACAAGCTGATCTGATCCATCCCATCCATCACAAGGAAGCGAACCCATGACCACATTCGACAGCACCAAACTGCCATTGAAGGACCTGCTCAAGGACGTCGTCCAAGGCAAGATCCAGCTACCGGATTTCCAGCGCGGCTGGCGAACATGTGCGCAGCCTGCTGGTCAGCCTGGGGCGCTCGTTCCCGGTGGGTGCAGTGATGCTGCTGGAAACCGGCGGCGAGGTGCGCTTCCAGGTCCGCAGACCTGATGCACAGCTTCATGGCGATCAAGCGCCACGGTCGCGCCGACGAAGTGGCCGGCATGGTGGCCTGGCTGGCGGGCCCGGAAGCGAGCTTTGTGACCGGGGCGATGCATACGATCGATGGTGCGTTTGGAGCGTGACGCGGCGGCGTCGGCGTCGGCGTTGATTGCACTGCAGCTCGACACATGCGACCGATGGCGGCAAACTCCCTCAGTCAACACACATGGCGAGTTGCCGTTGCACGGCCAGCCTCCTGGTCCGCCTGTATACCTGCCGGCAACGCGTAATCGCATTCCCATGTCATGTGGCGCATGGCACGGGAATCGCAGGCTTGGTCCTTGCTATCGCGCTGAACCCAAGTTGCCTATAGTTGCGACGAACCCTGCAATGGATTGACCAATGCACATCATGTCAACGGGCCGGTGTCTGGCCCTCGCACTCGCCGTCGCTGTGACCGGCAGTGCATGTGCACGGGCGCCACAACCCGAACAAAAAAGGACCTCCCCCATGTCGGATACCGTCACCACCGGCCGCACCATCAACGGGCACACTTACTCGGATGCTCCGGTGGACGTAAAACTGGGGCCGAACACCTTCCGCATCCCCGCCAACTATCTAGACAGCCAGATCGCACCATGGCCGGGCGAAGGCGTGACGCTGGTCATCGAATGGCCGGACATGACCCCTACTCCGCCCGGTGCGCGGGCCAATCCGCGTACGAATGATTTCAGGAAGGAGATCCACGCAGCGATCGACTACGTTGACCGGGTCCCGATTGAGGCATTGCTTGGAAGCTATTCGTCGAACGAAGCACTTACCAAGGCTGATTGGGTCGAACGAGGTAATCCTGCGGAGAGGCTCGATCTACGGATTGCACAGCCTGAAACACTCGGATTGACGCCCTATGCCATCGATGAAGAAAAGATGGCGGTGTACGTTAAAGCGTACGAAGCCCGCTACAGCAAACCTCCGACACGCAATCCTGCGTTTGAGGACGATTGGTATGTTGCGCGCGATTCTGGCGGCAATCTAACCACTTTTATCAAGTGCGATAGCGTCAAGTTTCGTAAAGATGGCATCCGGCTTGAGGGCGACCAAGTCATTGACGAAGAAGAACCAGTTATCGCCGGATGTACGCACTACCTTGTGGATGTCGAGAACAAACTATCCATCACGCTCAACTACCATCGCGCGTTCCTAAGAGACTGGAAACGTATGGAAAAAGCGATTCGGGACGTTTTGGTAAACACCAAAGTTGGATGATCGACACTTTTTCAAGGAGTAAATCATGGGTGGATTAACTCAGCAGAACTTGACGATCCTGCGCAGCTACGCAAAAGCAGGCAATCGTGAGCTGTACTGGAACTACCTCTCGCAACTGCCCGGCGCAGACGGCTACGGAACGCTCGCGCTTGGTGTCGTGCGTAATGACAGTTTGCCGGGGCGCGTTGCGAATCGTTACGCGCAAGATTATGCGAACACGCAGCACTAGAGCGGCTCGCGCTTTGCTAATGCTCAACTGAGCGAACGTCAGTGGGAGAGCTTCGGACAGACGTTGCTGGAGAGGGATTTGGAACTTCGGCAAGCATGGCTCCGTCGAGAACGTCCGGATCTGGCACTGAACCTACCAGGCGCCTCCGTCATGCTCGCGCACGACCGCGCGTTTGAGCAGCACCGGCTCGACCCTAACTGCTGGACACCCCGCGTGCTACTGCAAGCGGCCCTAGAGAAAAGCGGTCCCCAGAAGCTGGAGCAGATCTGGACCAACATGCTCGACAACGGGTACGCCGGCGCCAGCCGCATCGGCAACACGGGTTACGAGACCTTCTCACAGATGGGCATGGCGGCCGGGAGCGAGTACCTGGCCAAGCTCGGCACCACCGAAGCGATCCAGATGCTGGAGGGCCGCTCCGCCGTCGATCCCAACGTCATCGGCAGCAACAGCTTCTATGCGATGTACTTCGAAAAAGAACAGAAGTGGGTGAACGTCAGCGCCAGTGGCGGGCATCTTTCCATGCGCGAAGAAACCAATCCTGCACGTATCGCCGAACTCGACGACGCCCGCGCCGTCCGTCTGGAGCGGCAGCAGAAAGCCACGCAGTTCCACGAAGACGATCCGTACCGCTCCATCACCCGCAGCCCGTTCACCGCATCGGTCGATGGTGCACCCGATCAGACACAGGCGCCGACCAAGCTGGCCGATATCGGCCCGGACCATCGGGACTACAATTTGCTGCAGCAGGTGCGTACGGGCGTGGGTGCGATCGATGCGCAAGCCGGGCGCACGCCGGACGAAAACAGCGAGCGCCTCATCGCCAGCGTGATGCCCCTCGCCCGCCAGAACAACCTGGATCGCGCCGATCATGTTGTGTTGAGCAACCAGACCGCCGAACACCCGGCAGGGCGTACCGTCTTTGTTGTGCAGGGCGAATTGAACAACCCTGCCCATCTGCGTGCTGCAATGTCCACCGATGTGGCGGTACGCACACCGGTTGAGCAATCGCTGCAGCAACTGGAAACGGCCAGCGTGGAGCGGCAACGGGCCCTGATGCAGGGCCAGCAGCAAGACATGGACAATCGGGTGCGCGAGAATATGTCGATGCGCATGGCGTGATGCATGCAGCCAACCGCAGCCAGTCGGCCGGCGCACTGGAGCCAGGTGCTGCGCGCAGCGTTGCAGCACGCAGCACGGCTCAGAATCGCTCGACAACGAAATCGGCAGTTACAACGCGCGCGTTGCACATTTCAGGCATCCACACACCAGATCCATTCTCTGCTGTTCCTGGCCAATCCGCTTCACCTGCAATGGTGGCCACTGCACCAAACAAAAAGCCCGGAAAATACCGGGCTTTTTGTTTCTCTACACTACCCGTCACGCTTTGCGCTTTTTCAACCAGGCCGCAATCTGCGGCACCCGCCGTTCGCGCAACGTCACCCGCGTCTGGATGGTGCTGATGGCGGTTTCTGCATCGCGGCGTGAGGTGGGGGCCAGGTAGGTGTCAGCGTACGCCTTGATCTTGTCGATGGTCTCCAGCTTGCTCGAGCCTGCGGCCAGGTGCGGGTAGTAGCGGGCGCGCGAGGTGGAGTCGATCAGCGTATCCACCTGGGTGCGATGCGCCAAGGCGAAGTCGAATGCCAGCTCCGGATGCTCGCTGGCGACATCGCCGATCATGCTAGCGCCGGTGGTGGCGCCGGGCTCGTCGGTGAGTGCAAGTTCAAGGGCGCGCTGCGCCAACGCCGGATCCTTGCCTTCAGCCAGCAGAGCGTAAAATTGGTCGCGCAGCATCGACGAAGTTTCTGTCTTCGCCGTGGCATGCAATGCGTCCCAGGTGGCGGAGTCGGCGTGGCGGGCGACGATACGCAGCACAGTGCTACGCAGCTCCGACGACAGCGTGCCCGGGTCGGCCTGGAACGCAGCGAAACGACGCTGCGCTTCGGCAATCACCTGTGCATCGTCCAGCGCGCTCAGGCTCTTGAGCAGGCTGGCACGCAGCTGCTTGGTCTGTGCACTGTCGTCCTTGCGCTCGTCCCAGCCGAGCGTGGCGAACTCGGGAGCAAGCCGCGCACGCGCGAAGCGCCGCCAGCTGGCCTGCGCCTTGAGGTCGCCCGCGAACAGGCGATCGATATTGGAATACGTTTCGGACACCACTTTCCACAGATCCGGCGAGCCACCGACCGGCACCTTGGCGGTGAGCTCAAGCAGATCCGCTTCGGGCTGCAGGCCCACCGGTGCCAGCGCAGCGGTATCCATCAGCACGCCCAACTGATCGACCACCGGCAATGCATTGAACCCCTTGGTGAGCGCAGTGAATTGCGCCGGTGCATACAGCGTGCGGAAGTAACCCTTCTGCCCGGCATTGACCACGACAGGCGCATCGCAGCCGGGTAACTGCACCTGCGCGCTGCCATCCACCAATACGCGCACTGGCGTGCCTTTGGCGCCGCGCACCGTGACGGGCACATGCCAGCGCAATGGCTGTTTGTCGGTGCGGTCGACGGTGTATTCGCCTTGTTTCAGCTGCACGGTCGTGGTGCCGGCCGTGCAGCTGGCGCTGACCTGGATCAACGGCACACCCGGCTGCAACGTGAAGTCGTGCGCCACCTGGGTGAACTGCTTGCCCGGTGCCACTGCATCGATCTGCTGCCACAGCGCATCGGTGACGGCGTTGCCGTACTGGTGCTGCTTGAGATAGCTGCGCACACCGCTGCGCCAGTTGTCCGCGCCCACATAGTCTTCGAGCATGGCGATCACCGCTTCGCCCTTGTCGTAGGTGATCTGGTCGAATGCCTGGCTGGCCTGCTCCACCGTGGCGACGTGCTGCACCACCGGGTGGGTGGTGACATACGCATCGCGCTGCATCGCCGCGCGGCTTTTGAACGCCGCGCCGGTGTTATCGATATCCCATTCCGGATGCAGCTTGTGCGTGGTGCGCGCCTCCATCCAGTTGGCGAACCCTTCGTTGAGCCACAGGTCGTCCCACCACGCCATGGTCACCAGGTTGCCGAACCACTGGTGCGCGATCTCGTGCGCGGCAACGGTGAAAACGTCCTGCTTGTCGTTGATGTTGGACGTGGCCGGGTCCAGCAGCAGCGAGTACTCGAAGGTGAAGATCGCCCCCCAGTTTTCCATTGCGCTGAAGAACTGGCTTTGCCCGGGTGCGGCGATGTTGTCCAGCTTCGGCAACGGATATGGAATGCCGAAATACGCGTTGTATTCATGCAGCACGTCGCGCCCGGAATCCAGTGCGAACTGCGCTTGGTCCACCTTGCCCTTCTGCGCGATCACGCCAATCTCGGTGCCATTGTCGGCCTTGCGCGTCGCCCGCTCGAAGTCGCCGACACTCAGAAACAACAGGTACGTGGACATCTTGGGCGTGGTCTGGAAGGCCACGCGCTTCATGCCACCGGCACCATTGCTGGACGAGGCGACCGGCATGTTGCTCACCGCCATCTGCGCGGCCGGCGCAATGACTGCCAGGTCGAACGTGGCCTTGAAATTGGGCTCGTCCCACGACGGAATGAAGCGGCGCGCATCGGAATTTTCGAACTGGGTAAACAACGCGCGGCGCTGGCCTTGTGGAGTGGCGTAATTCAGCGCGAATAAACCGTTGGCCTGCGTATTGATTACACCGCTGTAGTCGATGGACAACACGTAGTTGCCCGGCGCCAGCGGCTTGTTGAAGGCGAACGTGGCGGTCTGCGCCTGATCATCGGTGCTGACCTTGGCAGTCTGCGGCGTGCCGCTCTTGCGCTGCGCCAATGTGCTGCGCGCGAAGCTGAGATTGGCCGCCTGCAACACGATGCGGTCGGTGGCCTGCAGCACGACGATGTCGATGGCGACCTTGCCGTCGAAGGTCATCTTGTCGGCGTGCGGAGTGATCTCCACCGCGTAATGCGTGGGCTTGGCCGTACGCGGCAACTGGCTGGTGACCTGCGTGGCAGATGCGGTGATTGCATCGGATGCAGCAGCAGCGTGAGCCGACGCAACGGCGGAGGTAGTGGCCAGGGCCAGCGCAATAGCAGTCACCAGGATCTGGCGCATGACGTTCCTAAAAAGAGTAATGAGGTAAACGAAGTCGTACAGCGGCCAGCATCATGGCGCCGACACGCAAGGGCTCACACGGCCGAAAGTCATGCGCCCGCCTGCCAGACGCGAAGACACACACGTCAAACAGAAGCCACTGTAACGACGGGGTGTGAGGACATCAGACCAGAGCAAGCAATCCCCACTGGCGGAAGCATGCTACAGGGTGGTGCTGAACACGCCCTCATAGCAGTTGTCAGCTAGGTGCGGGTGGAGCTGAGGAGCGGGAGTCTTCGAGTGGTAGTGCGATCACCAACAGTGCAGACATAAGAATTAGGCCACCGCAGTTGCCGTCGCCCTACCTCGCCCCAAAGCAGCGCTCGACAGCATCACCCAAACAAAAGCCCCGCTTCCGCAGGGCTCTTGTCGTTTCACTCACGCATCAGCCGATCAGGCGAACGGGTCCTGCAGCACCATGGTGTGGTCGCGGTCCGGGCCGGTGGAGACGATCGAGATGGGGCAGCCGGCCAGTTCCTCCAGCGCGCGCAGATAGGCGCGGGCGGAGGCGGCAGGTCATCCCACACGGTGATGCCGTGGGTGTTCTCGCTCCAGCCCGGGAACTCCAGGTACACGGGGGTGCACTCTTCCCAACCCTGCGCGTCCAGCGGCGCGTATTCGGTGCGCTTGCCGCGATATTCGTAAGCGATGCAGACCTTGAGCTTTTCCATGCCATCAAGCACGTCGAGCTTGGTGATGCACAGGCCGGAGATACCGTTGATGGCCACCGCACGCTTGAGGGCAACAATGTCCATCCAGCCGCAACGACGCGGGCGGCCGGTGGAAGCGCCGTACTCGGCACCGCGGTCGCGAATGCCCTGGCCCACTTCGTCGTCCAGCTCGGTCGGGAACGGACCGCCGCCAACGCGGGTGGCGTAGGCCTTGGCGATACCGAGCACGTAGTCGATCGCATCGGCGCCAACGCCGGTGCCGGCCAGTGCGCCGCCCACCGTGGTGTTGGAGCTGGTGACATACGGGTAGGTGCCGTGGTCGATGTCCAGCAATGCGCCCTGCGCGCCTTCAAACAGCACGCGCTTACCCTGCTTGCGCAGGTCGTGCAGGATGCCGGCCACGTCCGACTTCATCGGCTGCACGTAGTTGCCGAACGCCAGCGCCTCGTCGTAGGTCTTCTGGAAATCGACCGCTTCTACGCCCAGGTACTTGGTCAGCACGAAGTTGTGGTAATCCAGCGCGGTGCGCAGCAGCTCTTCCAGCTGCGGCGGGTAATGCAGGTCGGCGATGCGGATACCGCGACGCGCCACCTTGTCTTCATACGCTGGGCCGATACCGCGACCGGTGGTGCCGATGGCCTTGCCGCCGGCTGCCTTTTCGCGCGCCTGATCGAGGGCGATGTGGTACGGCATGATCAACGGCGCGGCCGGGGAAATCTTCAGGCGCGAACGCACTTCCACGCCGGCGTCTTCCAGTTCCCTGATCTCTTTGATCAACGCGGCCGGGGAGATCACCACACCATTGCCGATCAGGCACAGCGCGTCGTCGCGCAGGATGCCGGACGGAATCAGATGCAAGACGGTCTTCTTGCCATTGATGACGAGCGTGTGGCCGGCGTTATGGCCGCCCTGGAATCGGACGACTGCACCGATTTCTTCGGTAAGCAGATCGACGATCTTGCCCTTGCCTTCATCGCCCCACTGGGCACCGAGCACGACAACTGACTGACCCATGACGGGTGAACTCCTAAGTTTTGCTGCGGCCATCGGGGCCGCGGGATGGGACCGACGCAGGGTTAGCGGCGACACCCTGCGCGCAGCTCCATCGGGGAGCATTGCAGTGGCGCGACAGCCCTGACACGGAAAAAGCCGACGGGAGTGCTCTGATTGGAGCGTGCCCGGCCGGCTTTTGTGCATTATCCGGGTTTCCGATGGCCCGCACTACCCCTGGCGGACGGCGGATCGGGGGCTGGTGCGGCTGGCCGCCGGTTGCGCGGTGCTCCGAGCGCTGCCGGCCCCAGCCCGGGAGTATCACCGTAGCGACAATCACAATGGGTCGTAGGCGCGCACCCGGGCGCGACAGGCGTTGCCGGTGAAGCCGTCGCGCCCAGGTGCGCTCCTGCGAGGCAGCATTCATTGCAGGGATCTTGAGTGCAGCGTTGCAGTGGCCCATGCGTGTTGTGCCATGACGGCACATACGAAAACGCCCGCATTACGCGGGCGTTTTCGTTTCAAGGCACAGCGATCAACGATCGCTCTTGAGGTACTGCAGGAACGGATCGTTCTTGTCCAACACGATCACGCCATTGCCGTCGGTCATGGAGCCGCGGTAGGCCTCCAGGCTGCGGTAGAAGGCGTAGAACGAGGGATCCTTGGAACCGGCCTGGCCGTAGATGCGAGCGGCTTCGGCATCGCCTTCGCCGCGCAGCTTCTGCGCATCGCGCTCGGCGTCGGCCACGATCACGGTGGACTCGCGGTCGGCTTGCGCGCGGATGGTCAGGGCCTGCTCTTCGCCTTCGGCGCGCAGCTTGCTGGCTTCCTGCTTGCGTTGGGCGCGCATGCGCTCGTAGACGTCGGTGATCACCTGGCTGTCGGTCGGCAGGTCAATCTGCTTGATGCGCAGGTCGGTGATCTGCATGCCTAAGCCCTTGATCGCGCCGTTGATGCCCTTGAGCTGGCTGGCGATCAGTTCGCTGCGGTCGCCGGAGACCAGCTGCTGCAAGGTGCGCGAGTTGATCTGGTTGCGCAGCGAATCGGTGATGATCGGCGCCAGGCGCGAGTTGGCCACCGACTCTTCACCACCGGTGGCGCGATAGAAGGCCCGCACATCGGAGATGTAACCGATGGCGAAGAAGTCCACGCTCACGTCTTTCTGTTCGGCGGTGAAGTAGCGCGCCGGGGCGGTGTCCAGCACCTGGAAGCGGCGGTCGAACACGCGCACCGATTCCACCACCGGAACCTTGAAGTGCAGGCCGGGCTTGATGTCGGCACGCACCACACGGCCCAGGTTGAGCACCATGGCGGTCTGGTCTTCGCGCACCACGAATACCGAGCCCATCAGGGCCAGCAGCACGGCGACGATCAGGCCGATAACTAGCGAATTCTTCATTATTCGGTCCCCTCACGGCCAGTCGGGCGCGGGCCGCGTTCCGGGTTACGGATGGCCTCGCTGCTGGTGCTTTGCGGCGGATTCAACAGCACGTCCTGCGGCACCATCGACGGCATGCCAGCTTTGCTGCTGGGAGTAGCCGGCTTGCTGGCATCGGCCGGCAGCGGCACGTAGATGAGCTGTCGGCCATCGCTGCCGATCACCTTGCGGTTCTCCGACAACACCTTCTGCACGGTTTCCAGCCACAGACGCTTGCGGGTGACGTCCGGCGCGCCGGCGTACTGCGCCTGCAATAGCGTGAAGCGATCGGCGTCGCCTTCGGCCTTGGAGATGGTGGCCTGCTTGTAGCCTTCGGCACCGGTGCGGGTGCGTGCACCCTGGCCGCGCGCTTCGGGCACCACCTTGGCGGCGTACGCCTGGGCTTCGTTGATCAGGCGCTCGCGCACCTGCTGGGCACCATTGACCTCGTCGAAGGCCGGCTTCACTTCTTCCGGCGGGCGCGCATCCGGCAAGGTCACGCCGGTGACGGCCAGGCCGGTGTTGTAGGCATCCAACGCAGCCTGCAGACGGTCCTTGGAGGCGATCGCCAACGGGCCGCGATTGTTGAGCACGGTATTGAGGTCCGAACGACCGACCTGCTCACGCACGGCACTCTGCGCGGCCTGCTCCAACACCAGATCGGCATTACGCGAGCCGAACAGGTATTTGCGCGGGTCGCTGATCTGGTACTGCACGTTGAGCGAGACATTGACGATGTTCTCGTCGCGCGTCAGCACAGGCACCTGGTTGCTGAAGGTCTTGATCTCGGTGGCATTGACCTTGCGCACCGACTCGATCGGCCAGGGCAGCTTGAAGTTCGGGCCGGGCTGCAGAATGCGCGAGAACTGGCCGAAGCGCAGCACCACGCCACGCTGCTGCTCGCCGATGAGCTGGAAGCTGGAGAAGAGCACAATCAGCACCACCGCGACCAGGATCCAGCGCCCCACGCCGCCATCGAACAGCTCTTTCAACGGGGCGGGCAGATTGCCCCAACCGCCACCGTTGCCACCACCGCGCGGGCCCCAGGACCTGCGACGGTTAGGATCCGGGCCGTCTCCGCCCTTGTTGCCGGGTGTGTTCCAGGCCATGCACGCTCCATGATCGAGGGGCTGTGCGGGCCAGTCCCGCAGTGCCGCCATGTTGTTTGATTCGCCGATTCTACTAGATGGGGCAGACGCACCGTTTTGAAAGGCCCCGTCCAGTGCATCGTTGGTTTAGCCGGCGGGGTGGATTTGGCGGCCTGGAAAACACCGCAGCGGTTTTGAGCAGCGGGGGGAACCACACGCCGGAGTCCCAGCAGCGGTTCTTGGGTCGTTGAACGGCGTTACCGGGAACCAGAGGGTGCGCGTGGCACGCGCCAACTGTTGGCACAGGCGGGTGGTCGCCCGGGCGCTGTGTAGCCGCGTTGTTGGTCGCAGCCGGGCCGCTGATCGGGTCTTGGCCGGGTGGACTCGGCTTGCCGCGTGCGTACCTGATTGGCTGGGCTTAAGTGGCGGTGCGCTGATGCGTGCGGCAAGCGGGCACAGCGCCAGGCGATTGCTTAACTTGGAGCCTGTGACTTCCACCCAACTATTGGTGCCGACGGCAGAGTGGCTGCACCCGTGCCCCCGCTCTGCGCCGCGGTCCGCGCTTGCGACGCTGGCGCTCAAGCGCACGCGCGCGAATGGCGCGTAAGCCATGCCTTCTCGCGCTACGGCAAAGATGGCTGCTGCTTCTCTCTATCGGGACCTTGTTCCCCTTCATGGGGGAAAGGCTCGTGGGCAGCGACGGATGAGGGTACGGCTGCGATGCAATGGCGCGAGGCGACTTCGACGTCAAGTTCGCATCGCTGAGCTACCGAACCTCACCCCAACCTCTCTTCTAGCGCAGTAGAGGGACTTTGTCCTTCTCCCAGATCCACCGTCGCCTACATCCGCCTTTCCCGACATCCGGCTTCGATCACACTATGCCGGCGCATTTACGTTTTCGTTGGTTCGTCTTTCTGATTGAACACGCGCTCCATCACTTCCAGCAGCTCATCTTCCGAAAACGGCTTGGTAATGTAGGCGCGGGCACCTTGGCGCATGCCCCACATGCGGTCGGTATCCTGATCCTTGGTGGTGACCAGAATCACCGGAATGTGCTGGGTGGTGGGCTCGCGCTTGAGCGTGCGCGTGGCCTGGAACCCGTTGAGGTTGGGCATCACCACATCCATCAACACCAGATCCGGCAGCGATTGCTTGGCAGCTTCCACGCCGGCGGCGCCATCGGTGGCGGTGATGGTCTCGTGCCCCAGCTTCTCGACAATGCGCTGAATCCCCAGCAGCTGCGACGGCGAGTCGTCGACGATCAAAATACGTGCCATGTGTTTCCCCTAGTGTGCGCGGCGAGTGTAGTGCCAAGGCTGCGCTTGCGGTAGCTGGGCCAGGCTAACTGCTCATGCTTGGTGCTTGGTGCTTGGTGCTTGGTGCTTGGTGCGGCACGCGATGGACTTACACGCTGTCTTTCTTTGCAGACGAGAAATGGAGTACTACGTCGGACAGGGCACCGTTGGATTCAACGCAGACTCAAGAGCAGCGATTCCCTTCTCCCATCGGGACAATGTCCTCCTTTATGGAGGAGAAGGGGGCGCATAGCGCCGGATGAGGGTGCGGGCGCGATTCGCTGGCACAGATCAACGTCAACTGCCGCATTGCTGGCCCGCCGTACCCTCCACCCCAACCCCTCTCCCGCAGGAGAGGGGCTTGCCCCCTTCTCCCATCGGGACATTGTCCTCCTCCATGGGGAGAAGGTGGCACGTAGCGCCGGATGAGGGTGCGGGAGCGGTTCGCTGGCACAGATCAACGTCGACTGCCGCGTTGCTGGCCCGCCGTACCCTCACCCCACCCCCTCTTCCGCAGGAGAGGGGCTTGCTTCCTTGTCCCATCGGGACATTGTCCTCCTTCATGGGGAGAGGTGGCACGTCGCGCCGGATGAAGGCGCGGGCGCGATGCGTGGGCGCAGATCGAAGAGGGATTGGTCTGGAGAGGGGCTCAATTAGCTCGCGCTGACCAAGCCAATTCATACCGTCTCGCCAAACGCCTTGGCCAGGTTTCGGTATGCCTTTTTCTGGGCATCATCGGTCGGGGCCGGCGCCAAAATTTCCAGTTCCACGATCTGATCGCCCGGGGTGGTACCGGGCAGGCCGCGGCCGCGCAGGCGTAGCTTGCGGCCGGCATCCGAATCTGCCGGCACCTTCAGTTCGACCGAGCCGCCGAGGGTCGGCACGCTGATCGTGGTGCCCAGCGCGGCCTGCCAGGGCATGACCTGCAAGGTGTACAGGATGTTGCGCCCGTCCACCTCGAAGTGCGGGTGCGCCGCGTATTCGATCTCCAGCAACAGGTTGCCGCCGCCATTGCCCTGTCCGCTCAGCCGGATCACCTGGCCGGGCTGCACGCCCTTGGGCACGCGCACGTCCAGCTGCTTGCCATTGATCGTGATGCGCACGCTGTCGCCCGAATGCACCGCCTCCAGCGGTACCGCCAGCTTGGCGCGGGTGTCGCCGCGCGCCTGCGGGCCGGCACCTGCACCAGGCCCGGCGCCCGGGCCGCGAGGACGACCGCCGCGCTGGCCGGCGAACAGGCTCTCGAAGAAATCGCTGAAACCGCCACCGGCACCGCCGTTGCCGAACACCTCTTCGAAATCGAAGCCCTGCCCGCCGCCGTAATTGGGCGGGGCCTGGAACTCGTCGCCCGGCCGGAAACCCTGCGCCTTCAGCTGGTCGTAGGCCTTGCGCTTGGCCGGGTCGCGCAGCGCTTCGTAAGCTTCGTTGATCGCCTTGAACTTCTCTTCGGCGCCGGCTTCCTTGCTGACGTCGGGGTGATATTTGCGCGCGAGCCGGCGGTAGGCGGTCTTGATCTCCGCATCGCCTGCACTGGGCTCCACGCCGAGCGTTGCGTAGTAATCCTTGAATTCCATCTAGTCACCTCTGGAAAAAAAACGGCCCGCAGCCGAGGCCACGAGCCAGTTCGAGCAGCCAGCACTCCGGTAGACGGCGTGTGCGGCGCAGGTGGTGTGCAGACTGCACTGTACGGGCGTACGTGCCGAGTTCGCATACCAGCCGCGCTCGCAACGCGGTCATGCAACGGAGGTGTTGGCCAATCTATTCGCAGCCGGGCGGGCAACCGCGCCTATTCTACGGCGCGGCCGTCGCCGGGGAGCGAAGCCGCTGGCTCCGCCCCAGGTCTAGCGTCTTGCGGCGGGCAGCGCTGGCTGGCAGAGGGTGCCAGCCAGCGCTGCCGCCAATTGATGAGCCAACCTGCACGCCCAGCACAGGCCTACCCAGCAAGACCGCGCGTCAATGAAGCGCGCCGCCGCTACGTCAGCTGCGCTTACTGCACCGTGCTTCCGCTAGTGTCCTGACCGTTGCCGACCTGGATCCGGCGCGGCGTGGCTGCCGGGCGCTTGGGAATCCGGATTTCCAGCACGCCATTGTGGCCCGAGGCGGTGATGCCATCGGCATCGGCACTGTCGGGCAGCGCGAAGCGGCGATGGAAGCTGCCGTAGCGGCGCTCGATGCGCGAGAAGCGCTCGGTTTCGGTGCTGGATTCGCTCTTGCGCTCACCCTTGATCGACAGGATGCCCTTATCCATCTGCACTTCGATCTGGCTCGGATCGATACCCGGCAAATCGGCGTACAGCACAAAGTGATTGGGCTCTTCCTTGATGTCCACGCGCGGCACCCACTGCGCCGTCACCACGGCCGACTCGTCGGTGTCGCTGTTCTGCTCGAAGAAGCGATCGAACACATGCTTGATTTCGTTCTGCAGCGCATGGGTGGGAAATTGGGGATAACGAACGATGTTCATTGCAAGCCTCCAAAAGGGTTGATGAAGGGCCGGCGACCGCGTCGTGCGCAGTTGCGCCGGCCATGTGCGTCAGATAGGCGTCGCCGGGCGGATTTCAAGCGTGTTGACGCGCTTTTCCCCTGCCCTTTTCTAGAATTCGTTCAGCCACAGGAGCCTGCCGCATGACCATCCACGTTGGTGACCGCATTCCCGAAGTCGTGCTCAAGCGCATGCGCGATGGCATTGAGGCAGTCGACACCCACACCTTGTTTGCAGGCCGCAAAGTGCTGCTGTTTGCGGTGCCAGGCGCCTTTACCCCTACCTGCTCGGCCAAGCACCTGCCGGGCTATGTGGAGCACTTCGATGAATTCCGCAAACGCGGGATCGAAGTGCTGTGCACCGCGGTCAATGACCCGTTCGTGATGCAGGCCTGGGGGCGCAGCCAGTTGATCCCCGACGGCCTGCACCTGCTGCCCGACGGCAACGCCGAACTGGCACGCGCCCTGGGCCTTGAAATCGACGCCAGCGGCTCGGGCATGGGCCTGCGCTCGCGCCGTTATGCACTGTATGCGGACGACGCCGTGGTCAAAGCGTTGTTTGTCGAAGAACCCGGCGAATTCAAGGTGTCTGCCGCCGATTACGTGCTGCAGCACCTGCCGGATTGATCCATCGATTCCCCCGTTCACTCAGAAGGAAAACGGCCAGCCATGTCTGATCAGCCAGCCACCGCAACTCCCGCCGGTATCACCGATACCGCCACCCTGCGCGCCCGCGCACGCCAGAGCATCGAAGACGGCGCCATCACCGAGAGCTACCACGCCGATCGCGAGGCAGTGATCGCGCTGCTCAACACCGCACTTGCCACCGAATATGTGTGCACGCTGCGCTATTACCGCCACTACTTCATGGCCAAGGGCATGCTTGCCGACGCAGTGAAAGGCGAGTTTCTGGAGCACGCACAGCAGGAACAGGCGCACGCGCACAAGCTCGCCGAGCGCATCGTGCAGCTGGGTGGCGAACCCGACCTCAACCCGGACACGCTAACCAAGCGCTCGCATGCCGAATACAAGGAAGGCACGGACCTGCGCGACATGGTCAAGGAAAACCTCATCGCCGAACGTATCGCCATCGACAGCTACCGCGAGATGATCGACTTCATCGGCGACAAGGACACCACCACCAAGCGCATTCTCGAAAGCATCCTGGCACAGGAAGAAGAGCATGCAGACGAGTTCGCCGACATGTTGGAAGGCTGGATCGGCGAGTGAGTTGAGATTTAGCAATGTAGTGATGTGGTGCGATCGATGATTGGCATCGGATCGGCATTGACGTTGCGATCGAAGATCGCATCGAGTTGAATCCACGTCGACTCGATGACGACAGACAGGGCGGGCGCCTCGCTCACCCTGTCTGTTTTTTGCCACTGTGTGGCGTCTATACGGTTACGTCCGTGCAAGCAACGACCCACGAGGCGGCTAGCTCCCGACGCGCCGCCACCCTCGCCGCGCATACGTAGGGGCGCACCTGGGCGCGATGAGGCGTTACCGGGAATACTCCATCGCGCCCAGGTGTGCTCCTACGGGTTTGTCGCGAGTAGCAGGTATCCGTCGCTGAGCACGGGGCGGTAGCCCTTCGTTGGCCACACATTCAACGCAACACCCGAAAGCGCACCTGCGTCCATGCACCATCGTTGGCCATGGCGGTGAGCGTGTGTAACCCGACTTCTTCGAAGTCGCGCTGAAATCCCTGTCGCCCATTGGTCTGCGCGATCCAGCGGCCGTCCAGCAGCCAATCGATGCGCGCCTCACTACCCAACGCACGCAGTTGCAACCGTACCGGTCGTGCGGTGTCGTTGGCGCGCGCCAGCGTGGCGCGGTCGCTCAAGCCGTCGATGCGCAGCACCCCGCCACCGGTCATGCGCCCGTCTGGCACGCAATCTGCGGCCAAGGGCGGCAGTTGCGCGGCCGCGCGTTCGGATGTACTGAGCCAAGGCGAAACCAACGCCGGCCAGCGTGCGACAGCGCGTGGCACACGCTCGTGCGCCTGACTGCATTCCTGCGACAAGCGCTGACCGCTGCGTGCATCGATATCGAAGCGTACTTGCCCGCTTTGCCAAAGACGCGCATCGCGCTCGGCGAAGGTGGGCGGCACCGCGCCGTCGAGTACGTAAGCATCGGCACGGCGTGCGCAGAGCGGTGGCGGGCTCTGATTCGCAGCGCCGCCCAGCGGCCAGCAGATGTCGATTGCCTGCACCGTGGCTGGCATCGGCAACGGCGCGCTGTCGCCGGCGCTACGTGGCAACGCATCGATGACTTCGAACATCAACGGCAACGCGGTGACTGCACCGTATTGGCCCGGCAACGGTGTGCCGTCCGGCCGCCCCACCCATACGCCGACGGTGTAACGCCGCGTCCCACCAATGGCCCACGCATCGCGGTAGCCGTAACTGGTGCCGGTCTTCCACGCCACGCCCGGGCGCGCGGTGGTGTCGAACGTACCGCTGCCATATCCGGGGCGAGGATTGCTCTGCAAGATTTCGCGCACGATCCAGGCCGCACCCGGCGACATCAGGCGGCGATCGATGGGCGCGTCGTCCGGCGTGTAGCGCACACGCCCGGCAATACCACCGCGATTGAGCGCGGCGAACGTGCCCACCAGCTCCTGCAACTGTGCGCCGGTGCCGCCCAATATCAACGCCAGCGACGGCGTGCTGCCGGAAGGAAAATGCAGCGCAATGCCTGCATTGGACAGCCGCGCGGCGAACCGCGCCGGGCCGATGCGATCGAGCAGATCCACCGCCGGCACGTTCAACGACAGCCGCAATGCCCTGGCCGCGCTCACCGGGCCGTTGAATGCCGCATCGAAGTTGCCGGGACGGTAATCGCCGAAGCTTTGCGGCGCATCCACCAATAGGCTTCCGGAATGGATCAGGCCATCATCCAGCGCCATGCCATACAGGAACGGTTTGAGCGTGGAGCCGGGCGAGCGCCACGCCTGCACCATGTCGACATGACCCAGGCGCTTGCGGTCGCCGAAACCGGCCGAGCCTACATAGGCGCGCGCTTCCAGCGTGGCGTTGTCCACGACCAATAATGCCGCGGAGGTGCGCTCTGGCAGCTGCGAAAAATACGTGGACACGCGCTCTTCCAGCGTGCGCTGCAATTCCACATCCAGCGTGGTGACGATACGCGCCGCACGCGGTTGCGCGCTGTGCAGGCGCTGCGCCAGCAAGGCCGCAAGTAACGGCGGCTTGAGCGAACGCGTGACCACTGGTTCGATACGCGCATCGTGCACCTGCGCACGCGACCACACACCTAGCTCCACCATGCGATCAAGCACCTTGTCGCGTGCACGCTGCGCAGCTTCGGGATGACGATCCGGACGCAGTCGGCTTGGCGATTGCGGCAGCACCGCCAGCAACGCGGCCTCTGCCTGCGATAAATCGGTGGCCGGCTTGCCCAGATACGCCCAACTGGCCGCCTCCACCCCTTCGATGGTGCCGCCGTAGGGCGCGCGCTCCAGATACAGCATGAGAATCTCGCGCTTGCTCAGGTGCGCTTCCAGCTGCAACGCACGCAACAGCTGCTTGGCCTTGCCCCACGGCGTGCGCGCATGCGGGTCCAGGATGCGCGCTACCTGCATGGTCAGCGTGGAGCCGCCGGACACGATGCGGCCCTGCCTGATCCACTGCCCGCCCGCACGCAGCAGGCCCCACGGATTAACGCCGGGGTGGCGCCAGAACCAGCGGTCTTCGTAATTCAATAGCGCCTGCAGATACAACGGCGACACGCTCTGCGGTGTGGCCGGATACCGCCACACGCCATTGTGGTCGGCGAACGCGCGCAACGGCGTGCCGTCGCGCGCAACCACCAACGTGGAGGTGTCACGCGATTTGGGCAGCGGCAAGGGGAAAGCCAGATCAAGCAGCAGCAAGACACTCAGCAGTGCGGCTATGCCCCAGCGCAGCCATCGCAGCCAGCGGCGTCCGTTTCGGGCCCTGTGTTTCGACGGCGGTGGGCGCGATCGCGTCCAGTCCATCCCTGTGTGCGCCTGCGGTTGTTCGTCCATCGTGCAAAGCATGCAGGGCGAAACGCGTTTCGGCCACTGTTACGCGACTCGAGCCCGGCGTCACGGCAGCGCGATCAGCTGCACGACCAGCAGGACAGGCTACTGGCCCATGGGCCAGGCGCACACCTTGAGCGACATGCGGACCCTTGCGCGCAACCGCCTGATCTACCTGTGGCACCGCGTGCAGGTGCCTGCGATGATCAGGCCACTCACACCGAAGGCGCGGTCGGCGCCCTTCGCCAGCA
This sequence comes from Xanthomonas vasicola pv. musacearum NCPPB 4379, assembly GCF_000277895.2. Classification (NCBI taxonomy): domain Bacteria; kingdom Pseudomonadati; phylum Pseudomonadota; class Gammaproteobacteria; order Lysobacterales; family Lysobacteraceae; genus Xanthomonas; species Xanthomonas vasicola. The sequence continues at coordinate 3,479,371 of NZ_CP034655.1, forward strand.
GCACGCATTGGCGGCAGGCGGTGGCGATGCCCACGAATACAGTTCTGTTAGACGTTATGTCTCGTTCGTTGAGTTGTTTGGTGCACGGCACGTTGTACTAGACACCGTTGCCGCCGTGTGGCACGGCGGCCTAGTCGCCTCCGCTCAGTGCTTTTCCAACGTCGCGCGATAGCGCAACAAGGCCTCCGGCGCATCGGTCTGGATGATCGACACGCCGTCGCGGTACATCCGGCCCCACACCTTGTCCGGGTCGCGTTCGGCGTCGGCGTCGCCGCCGTAGCCTGCGATGAAGCCTTCCCATAGCGAATTGACCATCAGCCGCACGTTGTGTTTCTTGCTCACCGCCGCCAGCGCCGGCAACTGTGTGGCCGCAATCTTGGGCAATTCAAATGCCATCGGGCGTGCATTGCGGGTCTGCGCAGTGGCGATCGCCGCAAGGTCGGCGTTGCCATGTGCGTTGATCAGGATCGGGAAAAAGTACACCGTATCGAAGGGCTTCATCGCTGCCAGTGGTGCGGTGGCGATGCCGGCTTCGGCCTTGACGATCACCTGGTGCTGCATGCCGGCGCGTGCGACCGCATCGACCACCTGCACGTAGATCGCATCCTTGACGTCGAGGTTGAGCAGGATGTGGCCTTTGGCATTGGCAAGCATCTGCTCGAGCGTCACGACGCGCTGGTCGGTCAACGGCGCCTGGGCGCCGCCTTCGTCACTGCGCAGGCGCAATTTCTGCAAATCGGCCAGCGTCAGCTCGGACAGCTTGCCACTGCCATCGGTGGTGCGGTCCACGGTGGCGTCGTGCAGCATCACCAAGGTGCCATCGGCTGCACGCCGCACATCGGTTTCCATCACGTCGGCGCCGATGGCGATGCAACGCTCCAGCGCCAACAGCGAATTTTCCGGTGCGGTCTCGGCAAAGCCATGCTGTGGCGCGGCGGCATGGCAGCCGCGATGCGCCACCACCACGATGCCGCCTTGCGGGTTGGTCAGGCGCGCCTGGATCGCGGCCACGCCGGCAGGCGCTGCGCCCACCGTGGTCGAAATGGCAGCGAATAGCACGGTGACAAGGATGGCAGCGGGACGTGAATTCATCGAACAACTCCAATCAGGTGACTTGCAAAACGACAGTGCGATAAACGTGCATTAACGCGTTTCGTGCTCATTGCTGCAGATGAAACGGGCGAGCGGCAGGCATAGCTTCAGCATGACAAGGCTTCGACATCCCTTGCCCAGCCGCGCTTACAACGTCGGCGTAAACCGCAGGCCCACCCAATACGTTGTAGGCACCGAATAACTGTCCTTGAGCAGATCTTGCCCCGGGCCAGTGACGCTGGTGATGCGGCTATGAGTAATGTTGCTGACCTGGCCGATCACGCTAAGCTGCTTGCTGACTGCATAGGTTGCAGTGAAATCCAGTTGCGAGCGCGGCGACCAGTACAGATCCTGCCAATCGATATTGCTGACGATGGACCGCAGCGCCTTGCCTTGCCGGTTGTAAGCCGCACGTAGCTCCAACCCACCGGTGTTGTAGAACAACGTGGCATTGGAGGTGTAATCCGGCTGGCCAACCAAGTTGTCGAGCTTGCGCTCGCGTTGGCTCAGGTTACTACCGCTGCCGGCGCTGTAAGGCACATTCAGGCTGCCATCGAGCAACGCGACATTGACGCTGAAACCGACGCCGCTCAACCATGGCGCGAGAGGCGCCAGCGTGTTGACGATGCCATTGAATTCCACACCGCGAATACGCGCCTTGGCGGCATTGGCCGGCGTGCTGATTAACGCATTCGCATACGTGGTGCCGTCGAAGGTGAAGCTGTCGGTGCGCGAGAGCGTGAAAATCTCGTCCTGGATATGTTTGTCGAAGACGGCAGCGGAGGCGAATGCATCAAAATCGCCAGGAAGGCGCCATTCCAGCGATAGGTCCAGGTTGTTGGACACGCGCGGTTTGATATCCGGGTTGCCGATGGTGACGGTGACGCCTTGCGCATTCGGGTTGCCGGCGTCTGTTGTGTTGACGAAGCCGATCGAGGTACGCGCAGCATAGGCATCGTAAGGCGGGCGCCCCAAGGTGCGGCTTGCACCCGCACGCAAATCCAGTGCATCGGTCAGGTGATAGGTCATCACCGCCGACGGCAACAGATAGTCGTAATTTGCACTGGTCGGGTTATCGACATACACGTAGTGATTGCTTGCCGTATCCAGCTGCCGCTGGCGGCCTACCGTGTCGAGCTTGGTGCTGTCGAAATGCACGCCGGCTTGCACATTCAAACGATCGCTGCGATAGCTCACCAAGCCATAGCTACCAAACGTTTTTTCGGTATGGGTGAAGTTGTCCTGATTGCTGAAAGCCTGCTGGTCGGTACTGTTGAAAGCACTCAACGGCGTGGCCGCCAGCACGCGGTTGGCCTCGTTCGGGTCGATGCTCAGCAGGTTCAAACCGACATAACGCATCGGCGCCCTACCGGTACCCACCACATCGGCCAGGCCCAATGCAGGCGCCGTTGTATTGGGCTGGTATTCGACGCGATAGATGTCATAGGACGGCTTGTCGGTGGTGTACGAGACGCCTGCGGCAAACCCGATACCTTGATCGCTTTCGCCTTGATTGAAGCCGTAATCGAGCCGGCCGGTGAGAATGCGATCGGCTGCGGTGCGTTTGTAGTCCGGGCGCCAGTACGACAGGCTGTAATTGTCCAGGTTGTTATACGCCTGCGGTGACACAGCGAAACGTTGATCGAAACCGGAAGTGTCGTAATTGAACGCGTAGTTCGGCGTCGCATTGAGGGTCACGCCACTACCGGTCTGGCCCACCGGCACCGGTGCCGGGCGCGTGATGCCGGTGGCGTACTTGATCATGCGGATCGGCTCGTCATAGGTCGCATCCGACCACGCGCCGCGCGCGGAAAACTGCTGTCGATCGGTCGGCCGCCAGATCGAGCCCAGCTGCGCTACCTTGGTGCGCGTGGTGACGATCTGGTTCGAGTAACCCACCTCGATGTCGCCGCCGGGGTAGCTGCCAGAGGTGGCGGTTTGATTGAAGACCTGACCACGGTTGCGCGGGTCGATGATGACCTCGTTGCGCTCCATGTTGTCCTTGAAATAGTAGTAGCCGGCCATGGCATATGCTTCGAGCGCCGCACTGGGCCGCATCTCGAATTTGCCGGTAACGCCATAGCGGTCGCGCTGATCTTGCACGTACCAATATTTATCCTGCTGCGGCACCGCCCAGCCATTGCCTAGATTGGCGCCGCTCTGCAACACACCGCTGTTGTCGTAGAACCCGTAATGCACCGTGTCGGTGGTCATATGGGTTTCGGTGTAGCTGCTCAACGTTTGATAGTTGGCCGAGACGGTGACGCCATATTGCTGCTCGCTGCCGAAGGTGCGGCTGCCAGTGGCATTGATGCGATAACCGGGATCATCCTGATCGCGCGGCTTGCCCACATCGTTGGCGTGACCAAGTGCCGCATCGGCGCTGAAGAACGGCTTGCCGCCGTTTTCGAACGCGCTACGGGTTTTCAGGTTGATCGCACCGCCGGTGGCGTTGGGATCCAGGTCCGGCGTAAAGGTTTTGACGACCTGCAGTTCGCTGACCATCGATGCCGGCAGCAAGTCCAGGCGCACGCCGCGGGTGATCGAACCGAGCGTGCCGTTCGGTGTACCGGGCGAGGCGATGGTGAGCCCGTCGATGGTGACGTTGTTGTACGACGGCCCCAGCCCACGCAACACCGGCGTGGCGGCCTCATCGCGCGGATGCTCGTTATCGGTGGCCGGCAACACCGACAAACCCGGCACGCGGCGCAACGCCTCGACGATGGTGCTGTCGGGCAAGGCGCGCACATCGGTGGCGCTGATCACATCGGTGATATTGGTTGCCGCGCGCTTGCTTTCCACCGCTGCCGCATTGGCGCGACGCACGCCGGTGACCTGCATGGCGTCGAGCGTTTTTACGCCGCCTTTCGCCGCGTCTGTGTCAGGCGCATCGCTGCTTGCTGCGTCGTTGAGCGAAGGTGTGCGTTCGTTGCTTGAGAGTTGCCCCGCCGCCGACGCTGTTTCGGCAGGAGACTGACTTTCGTTGGATGAAGCACTGTCTGGACGCGTTGCCGACGCAACGCGCGCAGAGTCGGATGACGGTCCGACGCTTTGAGCCTGCACTGCAGGCGAGCATGCGGCAATGGCCACGGCGAGAACGGACAAGTGGATACGGTACGAATTGGAGTGCTGCATGGAATCCCGAAAGTCGCGCAGCAATCACGCTGCGCCGATGAGAAAGCACGCCACCGTAGAGCGTGAAAATGACCTTTGCGTGTCGCTAACATTGCACCGAAAAGACAAGGCGCAGCGATGTCGCCGCTTGCGAAGTAAGCACTCAGCGACTAACGAAAAACATCGCGAATGCCCTGCAAAAGCCCCTCTCCCTGCGGGAGAGGGGTTGGGGTGAGGGTACGGGGCGAAGCCACTCATGCCATGCCAACTACACGAGGCTTCGCACGTACCCTCATCCACCCCTTACGGGGCACCTTCTCCCGAGGGGAGAAGGGATGATTTCGGCGGCCTGTCAGGGATAGCGCGGCCTTACGGCTGCACCACCGTCATCGTGGCTGGCGTGCTGCGACCCACGCCGCGCAACTCAGGGCGGTACATGTCTTCCACCAGCGATGGCGGAACCGTATAGGTACCCGGAGCGACTGCACGCACCAGGTAATACACCTGCGCCTTGCTGCCCGAAGACAGCGCCAGCGCGGCCACATAGCGGTCGTCGCGGAACTCTTCGTGCTTGACGTCGGCGGCGCTGGAACGCTCGCTGATGCCGATGCCGTCCACCACCACGTCCGCCCACTGCTTGGCATCGCCGAGATTGAAATTCTCGATCTCCAGGCCGGCCGGCAACAAGTCGGTGAGCAAGGCATCCGGCATGCTGCTGTTGGCCGTAATGGTGACGCGTACGATCAGCGCTTCGCCTTCCTTAAGCGGACGCGGCGTCCACGGCTTGCCGTCGGTGGTGTACCAGCTGCGTTCCACGCTGAGATTGCGCGTGTCCGGCTCCGGTGCACTGCGCGGAATGCCGGCCACTTCCAGGCTGGCGTACATCGGCGCCTCGCCCTGCGGTGCGAACTGCACCCCGCGCGCCAAGGCGGCACTGTCGAAGCTACGCCCGAACACGCGTGCAGGTGCGATCTGCTGCACCTGGTCGCCCACCGTCAAGCTGCCCGATACCTGCTTGCCCTGCCCGACCATCAAGGCCTTGCCCAACCGCGCAAGCGCCACTTGCTCCTGCGTGCTCAGCCACAGCCAACCGGTCGCGCGACGTGCGTCTAGCGCGCGGCCCAGGGCCGCTGTGCGAATGTCGTACTCGGGCTTGGACAAACCGCGTTCGTGCAGCAACGCCATCATCAACGCGTCGTCGCGGATCGCGCTGCCGTAATCGCCGAAGTAAGGCGGACGTTCGCTGCTGTCCTTGGCAAACCCGGCCTTGATCGCCGCATCGCCACGCTTGGTGTCGCCCTGCAGCGACAAGGCGATGCCCAGATGCACCAGCGACAAACCGGTCAGCGCCTTGTCGCGCTGGTTGTCGTACAGCGCGCGCAGCGTGCCCAGCGGGGCGCGGTTGACGCGCGCCAGCACATAGCCCGACCAGGCTTGATTGGCGAACTTCAAGTTGTCGCGGCGATCCTGCCCGTAGAACGCGTTGCCACCGGAGAGCAGATCTTCGCTCAGGCGATTGAGCGCCTTCTGCAGCACGTTGTCGGGCACCGCAAAACCGGCGTCCTTGGCGTCGAGCAGGAACTCGGCGATGTACGGCGTCAGGCCCGGATTGACGTAACCATCGTCGCCCCACATCGAAAAATGTCCGCTGGCAATCTGCATCGATGCAAGCCGGCCGAACGCACCTTCCATACGTTCGCGCCGCTTCGACGCCTCCAAGCCCTGGGTGCCAAGCGCCTTGGCAGTGGCATCGTCGAGCAGCAGTGCTGCATAGCCCTTGCTGGTGGTTTGCTCGGCGCAACCGTACGGATACTCCAACGCGCCCTGCAGCGCGCTGGCAAACGGAATTGGCGGCAGTGCGCTGACCACCATGCGCGCGGTCACCGAGCCGGCCATCAGGCCATCGGCAAAACCGCTGTCCAGAGTGATCGGCGCCAGCGGGTCGAGCACGCGCGTCTGCGCACGCAGCACCTGCGGCCATCCGGCGCGCACCGGCAACTCGTAGCTGCGATCGGCCTTGAACCCATTGCCGTCCACGCGCACGCGCACCTTGGCCACGCTATAGCCTTCGGTGGCGCTCAGCGGGAAGCTCAGCGTCTGCTTTGCATCCACACCAAGCTTCACGCTGCGCGACGCCTCGCCGATGGCGAGTGGGCCAATGCCCTCGACACGCACGTTGAACTCGCCCGGCTTGCCGGTGAAGTTCTGCACATCCAGGGTCACCGTGCTGCGGTCGCCCGGTGCCATCACACGCGGCATGCTGGCTTCGGCCAGGATCGGCGCACGCACGATGGTTTCCATGTCGCGGTTGCCGTAACGCGTGTCCGAATACACCAGCGCCGACACCCGCAAGGTGCCGTTGAAATCCGGCACCGGCAGTTGCACACGCGCATTGCCCTTGGCGTCGAGTTTTACCGAGCCGGAGAACAGGTCAACCGTCTGCACGCGCGCGGTCGGGCGCTTGGCTTGCGGCAAGGCTTCCACTGCCATGTCGCCACCGAACTTGAGCTTGCCGCTGGCGCCTTCGAAACTTTCGATCACCCGGCCATAGATGTCGTAGGAATCAGTCCCCAGACGACGCTGCGCGAAGAACTGCGCGTTGGCATCGGGCACCGGAAAACGGGTGATGTTGAGGATGCCTACATCCACTGCCGAAATGGTCACGTGCGCGGCCTTGCCGGCCAGTTCGGGCACGCTCACCGTCACCGGCAAGGGCTGCTCGGGACGCATCTGCTTGGGTGCAGACAAGCCTACTGCCACGCGCCGCGCCTTGCGGTCCATCGGCACATACGCAACGCCCACCGCGCGCGCCGGGGTGATCTTGCTGGGCGCACTGCCGCCGCGGAAAACCAGTGCGGTGACGTACACATCGTGGCGCTCCCACGCTTCAGTCACTGGAATCTCGAAGCTGCTGCCCGGCTTGACGTCGATGTCCTGTACGTACAGCAGCTTGTCGCTTTCCACCAGCAGCACGCCCTTGCCAGCATGCGGCGGAGTCAGCGTGACCTTGAGCGTGTCGCCGGCGCGGTAGCCGGTCTTGTCCAGCGCCAGCTTGACCTTGTCCGGGCGCGCATCCAGGCCGCGGTTTTCGTCGTTCCAGCTCCAACCTGCACGGAACGGGTAACGCGTGGTCAGCCCGCTTGCCGGGTCGAACACGTCCAGGCGGTACTCGCCCCACTCCACCGGGAACTCGATCTTGGCGTTGACGCTGCCCACATCGAGCGTGCGTGTGTCCTTGTTTTCGAAGCGGCGGGTGAAGTCGTAATCCCAATGGTTGTCGGTGTAGTTCCAGTGGTAATCGCGCAGCTCGCGCACCAGCGTGACCTTCAGGCCCTTGGCCGGCTGCGGCTTGCCGTCGGCATCCACGCGGGTGACTTCGAAGCGCGCCGTCCCGTTCGCATCGGCGCCGTCGGCGTCGTCGAACAACGGACGCACGCCAACCAAGGCCTTGGCCGGCCAAAGCACACGCTTGAGGGTGCGGGTGACGGTGCGCCCGCCGGTTTCGTACACGCTGCCGGAGACCACCGCAGCAATCGTGCTGACCGGCTTGGCCTCGGCCGGCAACGCGATGTCTTCGCGCAGGACGCCGTCGCCGCCGAATTCGGTGTCGATCACGTCCCTGGCTTCGCGCGGCAGCTCCAGCGTGGGGTCGCCGAAGAACCAGCCGGGCAACGATTCGAGTGGATGCTGTTCGACGCCGACCGCCAGCTTGGCGGTAAAACGGTTGCCATCGGCCGGCGCGCCGTACAGATACGCAGCGTTAGCAACCAGCTTGAACGGTTGGCCGGCACTCAAGGTTTTTTGCGTGCTGTCCAGGTCCAGCTTCATGCGCTCGGGCAGGAACTCTTCCACGCGCACGGTCATGCCCTGCACGGCGTCCTTGCTGGCCGGGTCGGTGCGGAATTCCACCTGCCAACGGCCGGTCGGCGCATCGGCCGGAATCTGCTGGGTGAATTCCAAATAGCCCTGTTCGCCTGGCAGCAGTTTGGTCTCGCGGAAGGTCTTGCCGTCCGGTTGTTTCAGACGCAGGAACACCGGCTGTGGCTTGGTCGGCTTGCCGTCGTTGTCGCGCAAGATCGCCGACACCCGCATGGTTTCGCCGGGGCGGTACAGATCGCGACCGGCCCAGGCGAACACGTCGAACCACGCGCCCTGGCGCCCGGCCACGGCGAACTCGCTCAGATCCAATGCGGGCTGGTTGAACGGCAGCAGCGAGATATCGGTCTTGCTACGCGCGGTCAGCACATGGCCGGCATCGAGCGTGTAGTTGAGCAGCGCATTGCCGTTACCATCGGTCGCCCCTTTCAGGAACAACTCGCCCTTGGCATCGAGGATGCGCAGTTCCACGTTCTTGAGCGCCTCGCCACTCTGCAACGAGGCGGTGTGCACGAACAGCTTGTCCTTGTAGGCACGCGTGTGCAGGCCGATGTCGCTGACGGTGAAGAACGCGGTGTCGAATTCGTTTTCGAAACTGCCCGCGCGCTTCATCACCGCGAAGTACAGGCCCGGTTCCTGCAGTTCCTTGATGTCCTGCGTGGGCAGGTAGGTCAGCACGCGCTCGTTCTGCTTGCCGCCAAGAATGAAACGATTGACGTACACCGGGTCGGCAAGTTTCGACAACGGCTGCTTGCCGCTGTATTCGCTCTCCAGATCCCAGCTGCCGCGACGACCGCCGCGCTGAAACTGCTGGAAGAACGCCGGCAGCGACTTCTCGCGCACGCGCAGGAACTCAACGTCCACTTCCGGCACGTTCACCGACACAACCGGCAGACCACGGCTCTCACGCGCCGGCAGCACACTGCCCTGCGAAGCGAACCCGGCCACAGGCTTGAGTTCGCCGGTGTAGACCTTCTGCTTGAGCGGCTTACCCAGGCGGCTGCCGTCGGCAGCCAGCAGGTTGGCGTCGACCAGCACGGTGTAGTCCTTTGCTGCTTCCACATACGGGTAACGCAGCGTCTTGCCGTCTTCGGACAGCGTCCAGCTGCTGTCGCCAGTGCCAACCTTTTCTTCGAAGCGCACCAACGCGTCGAAATCCTGCGTACCGACCAGCGGCCGCGAGAATTCCAGTGCGAGCGACAGCCCGTCGCTGGTCTGGTCGGGATAGGCGCGCGCCAGCGCGAAGCCGGTGATGGCCTGCTTGTCGGCCTTGATCGCCTCGCCGCTGGCGGCAGGCAGTTGGCCGCTTTCGTTGCGCTTGCACGCCACCGCACCGATCGCCACGACCAGCAATACCACCCACAGCAACATCCGCCGCGTGCCCGGCCGCATCATCCGTGATCCCTGGCTGTCCATTCGACGTCCCCCCGCCCTGAGTAGCGGCCGCGTTTAGAGTCCGGGGTTGATGATATCGGTGTTTGCCAGATGTTGGGCATAAGCGGACGGCGTCATGCCGCCAATTGCGTTCTTGGGTCGGTCCTCGTTGTATTCGCGTCGCCAGCGTTCGATCTCATTGCGTGCATGCAGCAGCGTTGGGAACCAGTGTTCGTTGAGGCATTCGTCGCGCAGCCGGCCGTTGAACGATTCGACGTAGGCGTTCTGGTTTGGTTTGCCCGGCTGGATGAGCCGTAGCTGCACACCCCGGTCATGCGCCCAGGCAACCATCGCTTTGCCGCAAAACTCCTTGCCGTTGTCGGTGCGGATCACCTGCGGCAGGCCGCGACTGTGTGCCAACCGATCCAGCACGCGCGCAACGCCGTGCCCGGAGATCGCGCGTTCCACCTCGATGGCGACCGCTTCGTGCGTTGCGTCGTCCACGATCACCAGACACTTGATCACTCGGCCGTCGGCGGAGCGGTCGAACACGAAGTCCATCGACCACACCTGGTTGGCCTGCGCTGGCCGCAGCAGCGGCTGACGCTCGCCAACCGGTACCTTCTTGCGCTTGCGGTGCCGCACTTGTAGCTGCTGCTCGCGATACAACCGCTCCACGCGCTTGTAGTTCACCAGGCGTCCTTCCTGTCGCAGCTTGAGATAGATCATCCCCACGCCGTAGCGGCGATGGCGATGCGCCAACGCAAGAATGCGCTCGCGCAGTTCGCCATTGCGGTCTTGGCGTGGGCAATAGCGCAGCGCGCTGGCGCTCATGCCAATCGCCGCCAAGGCACGACGCTCGCTAGCACCACGCCCGATCCACTCGCGCACCAGCGCACGACGCGCCGGTGCGCTCACCACTTTTTTCGCAACGCATCCTTGATCAGGTCATTCTCGAACAACTGCTCGGCCAGCAACCTCTTTAGCCGCGCGTTCTCGGCCTCAAGGTCCTTGAGCCGCTTGGCGTCGGGCACGCTCATGCCGCCGAACTTGCTGCGCCACAGATAGTACGAGGCCTCACTGAAGCCATGCCGCCGGCATAAGTCCTTGATCGCTATGCCCGCTTCGGCTTCGCGCAGGAAGCCGATGATCTGCTCTTCGGAAAAACGCTTCTTCACGTCCAATCTCCTTGGGGTAGGGAATTGGACTCCAAACTGAGGTGCTACTCAAAATTGGGGGGACGTCGGAAGCACACCAAGGCCAGCCTGCGTGCGAAGGTGGAACACCCGTTTCGGGTGATCAAGCGCCAGTTTGGCTACGCCAAGGTGCGCTATCGCGGTTTGGCGAAGAACACCGCACAGGTGCTGACGCTGTTTGCACTGTCGAATCTGTGGCTGAAGCGGAAGCAGTTGATGCCTGCCGTTGGGAAGGTGTGCCTGTAATCGGGGCAATACCCCGCAAACGTGACGAAAGCGGCAAGAAATCAGGGATTTGAGCGCCATCAGCGCTGTGGATGTGGATTGTTTCGTTTTCCGGCCCCGTTGATCAGACCATCCCTAGTGCGGCGTCCTATCGCTTGCAGGACCGTTGGCGGCATGGATGCCGCCATCGAGCCCCCAGGAATGGTTCACGGCGTGTCCCGCGAGCAGTGAGGGCATCGCGCCATCGGCCGACTCAGCTGTTGACTCAATCCGCTGACCAACCCAAACCCCGCTTCGCCCAAGATCTCGTCAGCTCGGCTGGAAGCATCCAAACGCCGCTAAACACGTCGTCGCTCTGGCTATGAGGCTGCGTATATCCAGCGAGTGATTCGAGCGAGTGATCGCAGCCCCACTTCCAGCGCCGTCATCATCACGCAACGCAAGCGCGGCAGTCTTCCTGGATCGCCTCCCCCGCTGTGGATTTCAATGGATTCGATGTCCTGCCTGCGCGTGCGCCACCCAGCCACGCTCGCATTCCTGCTGGTTCCGCTCGCGCTGCCGGCTTACGCGCAGCAGGTTCCGGATGGCGCAACGTCCGACCCGACCGCGACCGCACCGGCCAGCACTGCCGAACAGGTATCGACGCTGGATCAGGTGCAAGTGGTCGGCCAGGCGATGACGTATTCCAAGGCCACCGTCAGCAAGGAAATGCTGGACCGCCAGTTCGTGCTCGGCAGCGTCAATGACGCACTCAACGAACTGCCCGGCGTGGTGGTGACCGAAGCCGATGCCTTTGGCTCGTCTGACTGGGGCACGCAAATCAGCATGCGCGGCTTTGTCAGCAATCGCGACACGCAGCAAATTGGCACCACCATCGACGGCGTGCCCAATGGCGGCTCGGCATACGGCGGCGGCTCCAAGGCCAACCGCTTTATCGACATGCCGGATCTGGAAACGGTGGAAGTGAGCCAGGGCACTGCCGACATCGCCTCGCGCTCCAACGAAGCCTTGGGTGGCACCTTGAATTACCTGACCGGCGAACCGCTGGAAACGCAGCGTGTGCGCGTGATCGGCGGTATCGGCGACAACCAGGCGCGCAAATATTACGCGCGCTACGACACCGGCCTGATCGGCGGCAATACGCGTGCCTGGGTCAGTGGTTCGTCGGCACGTAACGATGACTGGATCGACGGCAGCGGCCACACCAGTCGCGATCACCTGGCCGGCAAGTTCGTCAGCGTTTTGAATCAGTGGACGCTCAGCGGCTATGCCTCTTACGACGATGCCGACGAATCTGAGTACACCAGCGTGACCCCGGAGCAGTTCGCGCGCGACCCCGAGCACGACCTATTGACCGGCACGCTCACCGGCATTCCGTACCTGGACCAGAACTATCGCTCCGGCTCGCGCGCGCTGCGCAAGAACACGTTCGGCTATCTGCGCGGCGCGTTCGATGGCGGCAGCGGCTTCAAGACCACCCTCACCGGCTATGCGCACCACATGCAGGGGCGCGGCGACTGGATTCCGCCGTATCTGGTAGACGTCACCAACGATGGCGCCGGCGCACCCGAATCGGAGGCGCGCGGCGGCAACACCGTGTATGGCGGCAGCGACCTGGGCAAACTGTATTACCTCACCCCCGGCGGCGCGGCCGCGACCATGCTGACCGGTTGCGCCGGCAGCGACGCGGTGCCGGCCGAATCCAACCCCGCTTGCTATCCGGCAGGCTCGGTGCCGGTGCAATCGTATCGGCATAGCCATTACGACAATCACCGCGCAGGCGCGATGGCCGATGTGGAATGGCGCGCCGACCTCGGTGCCATCGACAACACCGTGCGCGCCGGTGCTTGGCTGGAGCGCGTTGAGCGCAGCGTCACCCGCGACTGGCATCGCCTGCTCAATGTCGGCACCAACATCAGCTTCGATCATCAGCCGTACTGGGTGCAGTTCAAGGACAACTACCAGACCGACGAGCAGATGTATTACGTGGAGGACGTGATGCGTTACGGCGCGTTCGCATGGCGCGTGGGCGTCAAGCAGTTCTTCGTCGATCAAACCCGCGACCGCCGCATCGGCGATGCGCAGCACGTGGAATCGGACTCACATCCGATCCGCTGCTGTCGGCCGGCCTGACCTGGACCACACCGGTGCAGGGACTGGAGGCCTTTGCCGGTTACTCGCAGAATTTCGCCGCGATTCCGTCCGGCGTGCTGGGCGAAACCGATCCGGTCGCGCTGAGCCGGGTGAAACCGGAAACCGCCGACAACATCGAACTCGGCCTGCGTGTCAGCCGCTGGCCGTTGACCGGCAGCGTCACGCTCTACGACATCCGCTTCGACAGCCGCATCGTGTATGTGCCGGCCAACTTCGTCACCGGCATCGACTACCTGGGCGAAACCGATGGCGTGTACGAAAACTTCGGCGGCGTGCATGCGCGCGGCCTGGAAGCAGCGCTGGGCTACGGCTGGGACAACGGCTGGCGCATCAATGGTGCCTACACCTACAACAAGGCAGATTACCTGGGCAGCGGCGATGCCGCGCGCGATACTGCCTTGGAGATCACGCCCGGTGCGCAGGTAATCGGCCAACCGCGCAATACGCTGGTGGTGTCGGCCGACTGGCGCGGCCAGGCATGGCGCTTCGGTGTCTCCGGGCGCTATCTGGGCAAGCGCTACCTGGACGCGTCCAACCGCGCCGTGCTTGATGGCGTGACCACCTTCGATGCCAACCTGGGTGTGGAGCTCTCGCAGCTGAGCTCGCAATTCAAAGGCTTGCAGCTGGCACTCAACGTCAGCAACCTCACCGACAAACGCTATCTGGAGGGCGTGGATGGCAGCGACAGTGCCTTTATCGCCGCGCCGCGCACCGTGGGCCTGACCTTGACGCTGGATCTTTAACCCAGCCGCACGCAGCTCGATCTGCGAAGGCGATTTGCTCCGACATGCGCAAGAGCGGATCGGGGTAAACGTACGATGCCCGATCCACACTGCGGACAACCTTCCTGCGATTGGGAACGGAATTGATCGCCTTTCCTGCGAGCAGCCGAAGAACGCATTACGCAAGCGCGCCGGGTAGGCTCGACGCTCGCCATTGCAGACAGGATTGGAACGCCAACCAGGTGACACGATGATCGATCTCCCCCGCCGCCGCGCACTGCAGACCGGGCTTGCCGGTGCCGCCGCCGCGCTGTTGCCACCCAGCATCGCGCGTGCCGCAGCCATCGCGCCGGACCGTCGCACGGGCACGCTAGAGGACCTGCAACACGTGGTGATCCTGATGCAGGAGAACCGCGCGTTCGATCATTACTTCGGCGCCCTGCCCGGTGTACGCGGGTTCGGCGACCGTTTCCCGATTCCGGCGCCGCCATTGCCCGGCGCACCCGCGCGCACGGTGTGGCTGCAACCCAGCGAAGACGGCCGCCAGTGGCTGACGCCGTTTGCGCTGGACACGGCAGCGAAGTTCGGTTTCATGCGCGTCAAAGGCACCCCGCATAGTTGGCCGGATGCACAGCAGGCCTGGGACCATGGCCGGCTCGGGCATTGGGCCGCCGCCAAGCACAATCATGCGCTGGGCTATTACACGCGTGCTGATCTTCCGTTTCAGTACGCGCTTGCCGATGCGTTTACCGTCTGCGATGCGTACCACGCTGCGATCCAGACCGGCACCCATTCCAACCGTGTGTTTTTGTGGACCGGCAGTAACGATCCGCAGGCCCCCGCGGGCGGCCCGGTGATTGGCAATTCGCACGATAACTTTCCGGAACTGGGTGGGTTTGCCGAGCCGTATCGCTGGGGCACCTATGTCGAAGCGTTGCAGAACGCCGGTGTGTCCTGGCAGATCTATCAGGACATGGCCGACAACTTCACCGACAACCCGCTGGCAGGATTTGCGCCGTTTCGACAGGCGTACAGTGCCGCACACGGACATGATCCAGACCTGCGCGCGCGTGGCGTGAGCACGCGCGGTGTCGCGCAGCTGCGCGAGGACGTGCTGGGCGGGCGCCTGCCCGCGGTGAGTTACATCATTGCCGATGCGGCCGGCAGCGAGCACCCGGATCCGTCCAGCCCGGCCCAGGGCGCGGCTTACACCGCGCGTGTGCTGGATGCGCTCACTGCCGATCCGGCAGTGTGGAGCCGCACCGCCTTGCTGCTGATGTTCGACGAGAACGACGGCTTTTTCGACCATATGCCGCCACCCGCACCACCGTCGCCGGATGCACGTGCGCTTGGCGGGTTTGCCGGTACATCGACGATCGCAACCGACGACGACTACCACCGCCATCCGGCGCCAGGCGAGCAGAAAGTGGATCTGCCTGAATTCCGCGGGCGACCGTACGGGCTGGGCCCGCGTGTGCCGATGTATGTGATCTCGCCATGGAGCTGCGGCGGCTGGGTGGATTCGCAGGTGTACGACCACACCTCGGTGCTGCGCCTGCTGGAACGTCGCTTCGGCGTACCCGCACCGGAGATCACACCGTGGCGGCGCGCGGTGTGTGGCGATCTGACCAACGCCTTCGATTTCCGCACTATTGATACGCGCGCATTCGCCGCAGCGCTGCCCGATGTCAGTGAAGCCGCAGCGCGCGCGTCAGCCTTGCGCGAACACGCACTGCCGCCGTTGCCGGGCACATTGCAGCCGCCAGGACAACCGTTCGGCGTGCGCCGCTCGCGCGCACTGCCGTATCGCCCCAGCGTGGAGCTAGCCCATCTGCCCGAGCGTGGCGAGGTGCAGCTGCGCATGACCAACGCGGGCGCCGCGGTGGTACTACATGTCTACGACCGCTTCGATCTCGCCGCGATTCCGCGCCGCTATACGGTGGGCAACGGCGCCGCAGTGGAAGGAACGTGGACCACCTACGATGGCCGCTACGATCTGTGGCTGCTCGGCCCCAACGGATTTCATCGTCACTATCGTGGCGATCTGAGCGCGGTGTTGCTGGTGGCCGAGATCACGCAGGACGTAAACGATGCGCAGGCGCTGTGCCTGATGTTACGCAATCCCGGCAACCGCCCACTGCACGTCGCGCTGAAACCTGGCGCGTACACGCAAACGCAACCGGGCCAGCACGTCACCGTTGCCGCCGGGGACGAGCACCGTGTGCGCTGGAGCGCTACATCGACCGGCGGCTGGTACGACCTGTGGCTGGTCCAGGACGGGGGGCGCCAGCGCCTTGCCGGACGCGTGGAAACCGGCAAGCCCGCAATCAGCGACCCAGCGCTCGGCGGGCCGGCACGGCTGTATCAGGACGATCCGCCACGCATCGACGGCCCAGGACCTGCGTAACAAGAACGGGATTGGGCAGTGCAGATTCGGCAAGGACAGGACCGGCGTGCGCCGTCATCAGCTCGCACCGCCATGGCGCGGCGCTCTGCGTATTGGTATCGACGGCGGCGTTTTTCAGCGCGGGCGGCAGCAAGGCCTGCTACCGCAGTCACGCACCATGCCTAGCGACAGCAGCCGCCCGGCAAGGAGGGCTATTGGTGCGCAAACCCTGACGGCCTCTGGCCGACGCGTACACCGCGTCGCCGGCCAAGCCGTCGGCTTGCACTACCGATGCAGCCAGTACCGGCAGTCGCCCATCGTCTGCGGCTGCGCGCCCGCGGAATAACGCTGCACGATCGTGGCGTGCCACTGCGCCCGTTGCGGGTTGCTGCCCACCTTGTTGGGGCAATCGACCAACGCCGCCAGCGGCAGGCCACCCAGCGCAGTGTCGGTGCTGGCCAGCGACTGCAAGGCCTGATCGGACGCCCAGTCGGCAATCATCACCGCGCGGCGCCCGGACCGATAGGGCAGTTCGGAAGACCAGTCATCACCAAAGGCCACCACCACGCCCTGCTCGGGGGTCGCGGCACGGATCTGCTCGGCGATCTGCGAGATCGCCGTCGGCTCACGCGCTTGCTTCATGTTCTTCAGCGCACTCACCAGGCCAGAGCCCAGTGACAGCAGGCACAGGAACACCGCCAATGCCACGCCGCGGCCGGGTTTACCGACTTCCTGGCCACGCTGCACAACGTGCCACAGCACCAGGCCGACGATCGAGGTGGCGAACACCATCTGCGCGAACTGGTAATAGGGATGCACCACCTGCAGATTGGTGAAGGCCAGCATCGGCGCCAGGTAGGCGAGCAACAACAAGACCACCGCCGCACGGATCTGGCGGATCGACAAACCGGCGACGAGGATGATCAGGAACACCCAGTTCGAACCCACCGGTCCGGCAAAGCGCTTCTTGAAGATGGTCCCCCACCAGATGGCCGGATCCAGGCGCTGCTGCAGGGTGCCGTAATTGAAGCCCGACAGGCTAGCGGACGTGACCTGTTGGCCCAGTAACGACTGTGCCTTCAAGGCGTCGGCATGTTGCAGCCAAAGCAGCAGGGCCCCCAGCGCCGCCACGGCCGCCACCGCGCCCCAGCCCAGCAGCTTCCAATGCCCGGCCAACCACTGTGGACGCCAGCCATGCTCGCGCAACGCCACCCAGGCCAGCGCCAGGACGGTGAAAACAGCAAAACCGAAGAAGGTGGTGATCTTGATCAAGGCTGCCAGTACCGCGGCAGCAACGGCGACCCCGCCGTGCCAGGCCCGCGGCTGCACGTACAGCCGTGCCATCGCCCAGACAAACACCAGACCGAAGAACACCGCGGTGGATTCCATCATCACCGAGCGGCCCCATAACTGGGCCAGCGGCGACACTGCGAACGCACCGGCGATACACAGTGCCAGCACGCGGTCGGGGCGCAGTACCAGGGTGATGCGATACGTCATCCAGATGCAGCCCACATGGAACAGGGTGGACAGCAAGCGACCGCTATTGTCGGCACTCATGCCGGTGACTTTGGACAGCAACGCAGCCAACCACTGGAACAGCGGCAGCTCGAACGGTATTGACCACGGCGCGCCGAGCACCGGCGTGAGATAGGACAGGAAAGGCCCGCCGCGCAGCATCCAGTCGATCGAGAGCGCGGTCTGCGTCTGCCGGAAACCGGACGCATCGATGGGCGGCATCGACCAGCTGAAAACCAGCATGATCAACAGCGCGATGGCCGAATAGCACAGCAGGATCCGGGCCGGTAGCAGGCCACGGTCGGGGGGCAGTTGCTGGTTCACGCGTTGCGCTCCTGTAGGCGCCGGCCATCAGGCGCAAGGCGGCCGGGCGCGCAGTGTCGGTTCTGCGGGCAGCGAGCGCAAGCCGTCGCTGGCACCAGTAGCTGCCAGGAACCCACCGCATCTACCGATCCAGCAGCGCCGCCACACTGTGATAGCCGTAGCGCTCGCGATGATCGACTTGTCGTCCCCATCAGCAGCGCTGACCCATCAATCCAGTACGCCGATCGTGTGCAGCCAGGTCTCCCCCAACTGCGGCCACTGCGCGATCGGCAGCCCCTTAACGCGCAGACCGAAGCCATGCCCCCCTGCGCGTACACATGCATTTCCACCGGCACGTTGGCGTGGTTGAGCGCGACGTAGTACGCCAGCACCTGCGAAACGCCGTCCACATGATCGTCCTGCGCCTGCAGCAAAAAGGTCGGCGGCGTTTGGGCGGTGACGGTGATGTCTGGCCGTAGCGACAACTGGGTCGGATCGCGCGTGGCACCGTCTTCGTCCTCGTGCGCCCATAGATGGCCCGGGCAGACAGCAATGGCGAAGTCGGGCCGGCAACTCTGTGCATCGGACGCATCCACCGGCGGATACGTGCGCGTTGCAAAATGGGTACTGATCGCGGCCACTCAATGACCTCCGGCGGAGAAACCGAGCACACCGATCTTGTGTGGGTTCACGCCCAACTGCTCCGCCTGCGCGCGCACCATCCCTAACGCTCGTTGGGCGTCCTGCACGGCTGTTTGCACTTTCGGTTAATAGCGGCGGTCGTTGACCCAGGTCGGCCCGAGTTCGGCACGCGGTATTTCAGCAGCACGCAGGTGATGCCGCGTGCGGTCAGCCAGTCGCAGATCTCCCTCCCTTCCAGATCCATGGCCAGGACGTGATAGCCACCACCGGGGAACACCAGCACCGCCGCACCGGTGTTGTGCCCCTTGGGCGCATAGACCGTCATCGTCGGGCGGCTGACATCGCTCACCTTGGTCCATGGGAAGCGCCCCTGGCCGGTACCCACTGATTCGGACTACGGGTGGCGCAGCGCATCAGGCACCGCGCCCGGCCAGAGCGATATCTCGACCTGGCCAGGCGCTGGTTGCCAGCGCTCCGGCCAGTGCAAGCCCATGCACAAGCAGCAGCGCAACTGCCACCTACCAATGACGCAGCCTGATTTGCACGGTTGACCTCGAAAAAGCTGATGGAAAACAGGAAGCACCCTGCGAACTCGTGCGCGGATGAAATGCGCGAAGCACCGCGCCGTTGCACTCAAGCCGCGATGCTGTCGCGTACCGCGACTGCCACCGCTTTCAACGCTGCATCACGTGCAGCGTCTTCGACCTTGGCACCGTTCAAGTACGCCGTCAGCAACAGTGGCGCCCTGCCCTTCGGCGGCCAGAGGATGGCGATGTCGTTGCGGGTATCGATGCCGTTGCTGCCGGTCTTGTCGCCGATCTTCCAGTCGCGCGTGAGCCCCGCGCGCAGGCAATCGTCGCCGGTGCGGTTGTTGATCATCCAGTCGGTCAGCTGCTTGCGCGAGGCCGGCCGCAGCGCATCGCCGAGCAGCAGCGTGCGCAGCGTGTTAGCCATCGCTGCCGGGGTGGTGGTGTCGCGTGGGTCGCCGGCAGCGAATCGGTTCATATCCGGCTCGTGGCGGTCGCTGCAGGTTTGGGCATCGCCAATGCTGCGCAGGAACGCGGTCACGCCGGCCGGGTCGCCCACCAGCGGGAACAACAGGTTGGCGGCTGGGTTGTCGCTATAGATCATCGTGGCCCGGCACAGCTCACCGACACTCAGCGACCCGCCGATATGGCGCTCGGTAACCGGGGCATACTCAAGCATGTCGGAGGCACGGATCTTGACCCGTTGCGCCAGCATCAGCTTGCCCTGGTCCACCCGCTGCAGCACCGCGGCAGCCAATACAAATTTGAAGGTGCTGCACATCGGAAAGCGCTCGTCTTGGCGCTGTCCGAGGTGCCAGCCGGTAGCGCTGTCGAGCAAGCTGATGCCCAGGCGGCCGCCGGTGCCGCGTTCGATCTCCGCCCACTGGGCCCGCAGCATGCCGTCCACGTTCAACGCCGGACTGAGCGCCCATGCGGGTCTGGACGCCGCAATTAGCACGCCCGCGCCGGTTGCGTGCAGGAACTGTCGCCGATTCAACATGCGCTTGCCTCCTTGAGAGAGCCCACAGTATCGGTGCGCGCGGAGTGACTCACCATTGCGAGGTTTCGATCCCAGACATGAATTGAACTAATCTCTGCGCATGCCCCGGCCCCGTCTCCCGCTCAATGCCCTACGCGCTTTCGAGGCCGCCGCACGCCACCAGAATCTGACCCGCGCGGCGGACGAGCTGTGCGTGAGCCAGGCCGCGCTGAGTCACCAGATCAAGGCACTGGAGCAGCAACTGGGCACCAGCTTGTTCCACCGCCTGCCCCGCGGTGTAGCGCTGACCGACGAAGGCGCCGCGCTAGCGCCGGTGCTCGGCGAAGCGTTCGACCGCATTGCCGCCACCCTTGAACGCTTTGCCGATGGCCGTTATCGCGAGGTGCTCAGCGTGGGCGTGGTGGGTACCTTCGCCACCGGCTGGCTGTTGCCGCGACTGGCAGCGTTCCATGCGGCGCATGCGGGTATCGAGCTGCGCCTGTCTACCCACAACAACCGCGTCGATCTAGCCGGTGAAGGCCTGGATCTGGCTATCCGCTTCGGCGATGGCGACTGGCAGGGGCAGGTTGCCGAGGCCGTGATGGAAGCGCCCTTTGCGCCGGTGTGTGCGCCGGCAATGGCGCGCGGCCTGCGCGCCCCAGAGGATCTGGCACGGGTGCCATTACTGCGCTCGTATCGTTCGGATGAGTGGCGGCAGTGGTTTCGCACTGCACGTGTGCCTGAGGTGCCCGCGCGCGGCACGATGTTCGATTCGTCGCTGACCCTGGCCAGCGGAGCGGCAGCCGGCGCCGGCGTGGCGTTGTTGCCGCTGCCGATGTTTCGCCAGGACCTGGATGCCGGGCGCCTGGTCTGCCCGTTCCCCATCACCATCGACGCTGGGCGCTATTGGCTCACGCGGCAACGCTCGCGACCGGAAAGCGACGCCGGGCGACGGCTGCGCGATTGGCTACTGGCCGAACAGCACCTCAGCCGCTGAGCAGCGCTGGCGTACTGCCGCGCTTAGCGGCTAACAAAACGACTGCGCTCATCGCCCAGGCGGGCGCGGCAGATGCTCGGTGCGGCAGGTGCCACTCGAACACTACGGCTCTGAGCGCGCCGTCCACGCCCACCTGACGACTGCTCGCTACGTTTTGGTAGCCGCGCTTAGAGCGCTTTAGATGTCTTGCCCACCGGCAAGGCCAACTGACGAAATGCATCGTACTGGGCCCTGCCGGCGAACCAGTGTGGGCAAAACAGCTCGAACAGGCGATCATTGCGATACAGCAACAGCACCCGCTCGCTTTCGCGAACGCGAAATGTCATCGGACCAGGAGCGGCGGAAATGCCCGTCCGCCCGGACGACTTCCAGCCCGTTCTCGTCCCATGCATAGGTGTAGGCATGCCGCAGGGCGGCCTGCTGCACATGCAGGCGCGTGATCCGCCGTGGCAGACCGCATATGTGCAACAGCGCCAGGCCGATCAAACCGCCGCCACCGTTGCCGATCAGCACCGGGCCGATGATCTGGCCCGCGTCAGTCAGTTGCAACAACACGACCCCGATCAGCAGCAGAACCGCCAGAAATACGATCACGCGTTTGGAAGAACGACGCGCATGCAACCACTGGGCGGCCAGATGGTCTTCCAGGCTGATGGTGGCGGTGATCAGGGGCAACCTCGTTTGACTCCCGGCGCAGCGTAACCCAGGCGTTTTTGTCGTGGCTAACGACACCTAGCGCAGTCGGCAGGCGGTTACGCACCGTGCACAGGAACCGCAATGTCAGCGTGGTCCCTGCCGCAGCGAGCACCGGCAGCGGCCACTGCGCAGTGGTGGTATTAGCCGCTCTTACGCGCCGTCGATCAGCTCCATCCACGCGGCCTCTGCCTCAGCCAGCTGCTGCGCGGTTGCTTCGCGATCACGCCCCAGCACGGCCATTTTCTCGCTGTCGGCGTAGTTGCCGGGGTTAGCCAACTCGCGATCCAGCGCAGCAAGCGCCGCTTCCAGCTCGCCGACGCGCTTTTCGGCGCTGGCCAGCTTGTGCGGGTTGACGGCTTTTTTCGGCGGCAGCGGCTTGGTCGGCGGTGGCGGGGTCGGCGCCACTTCGGCCATCTTCTGCTTGGTACCCTGCGCGGCCGGGCGGCTACGCAACCAGGCGGCGTATTCGTCCAGGTCGCCGCCGAAGGGCTCGACCACGCCATCTGCCACGCGCCAGAAACTGTCGCAGACCAGGCCAATCAGATGGCGATCGTGCGAGACCATCACGATGGCGCCTTCGAAATCGCTCAACGCTTCGGCCAGCGCTTCGCGCATTTCCAGGTCCAAGTGGTTGGTCGGTTCGTCGAGCAGCAACACGTTCGGCTGCTGCCAGGCGATCAACGCCAGCGCCAGGCGCGCGCGCTCGCCGCCGGAGAAACCATCCACCACTTCGAAGGCGCGGTCGCCGGCAAAATTCCATTTACCCAGGAAGTCGCGGAACGCCTGATTGGAGCCATCCGGCGACAAGTCGCGGAAGTGGTCCATCGGCGATTGGCCTTCGTGCAGCGATTCCACCGTGTGCTGTGCGAAGTAACCGATGCGCAAATCCGGATGCGCACTGCGCTCGCCAGACAGCGGCGCCAGTTCGCCCACCAGTGTTTTGACCAGCGTCGACTTACCCGCGCCATTGGGCCCCAGCAAACCAATCCGGTCGCCCGCTTCCAAGCCAAACCCGACATCATGCAAAACGGTAATCGCATCGCCAGACCCACGCTTTTGCGATTCCCCATTCTCCATTCCCGATTCCCGCGGCGCAGCGGCATAGCCGGCTTCCACGTGATTGAGCCGGATCAACGAAAACGGCAGGCGATTGGGCTGCGCAAACTGGATGCGGAATTCGCGCTCGGCGCGCACGGCTTCGGTGCCGGCCATCTTGGCCAGGCGCTTCATGCGGCTCTGCGCCTGGGTGGCCTTGCTGGCCTGCGCCTTGAAGCGGTCGATGAAGCTCTGCAGATGAGCGCGCTCGGCCTGTTCCTTGTCATGCGCGATCTGCTGCTGACGCAGGTGCTCGATGCGCTGGCGTTCGAAATCGGTGTAGCCACCGACATACAGCTTGGCGGTACCGCCATGCAGATGCAGGGTGTGGGTCGCCACGTTGTCGAGAAATTCGCGGTCGTGCGAAATCAGCAACAGCGTGCCAGGGTACTTGAGCAACCACTGCTCCAGCCATAGCACTGCGTCCATGTCCAAGTGGTTGGTCGGTTCGTCGAGCAGCAGCAGGTCGCTGGGCATCATCAGCGCGCGCGCCAGATTCAGACGCACGCGCCAGCCGCCGGAGAACGAGGACACCGCGCGGTGGTGCGTGTTGGCCGGGAAACCCAGGCCATGCAGCAGCTTGCCCGCGCGCGCTTCGGCGTCGTAGGCGCCGAGTTCAGCCATCTTCTGGTGCGCGTTGGCCACCGCCTCCCAGTCTTCGCGTGCGGTGGCTGCGGCTTCTTCCTGCAGCACCGCAGACACCTCGATATCGCCGCCGAGCACGAACGACAGCGCCGGGTCGGGCAAGGACGGGGTTTCCTGCGACACGCTGGCGGTGCGCACCTTGCCGGGCAGATCGACATCGCCCTTGTCGGCCTCCAGCTCGCCCTTCACCGCAGCGAACAGGCTCGACTTGCCGGTGCCGTTACGGCCCACTACCCCGACGCGGTAGCCGGCGTGCATGGTCAGGTCAACGTTGGAGAGCAGCAGACGCTCGCCGCGTCGCATGGAGAAGTTACGCAGGGAAATCATTGATGGACAGTCCGATAGAACGAAAAGGAATGAGCAGATGAGCAGCATTCCTGCGATACCATTCTAGCGTTAACGAATAATTAGCGCCTTCAGCGTGGCCGCCGCAGTCTTCGCACTGCAGCGACCGCCGCCTGCCCAGCCTTGCCTGGTCCTGCCTGGACCCACGTTTTCGGAGTTGTCATGCACATCCCCCTTTCCGCCCTTGCGACCGCTGTGGTCGCTGCACTGCTTGCTTCCCCCGCCCTGGCCCAGACCGCCGCGCCGGCGACCGCCCCGGCCAACACGTTGGATACAGTCATCGTCACCGGCACCCGCGTGTCTGACCGCACCGTGGCCGAGTCGCAATCGCCAATTGACATCATCAGCGCCGAATCGCTGCAGGCCACCGGCACCCCGGAACTGGCCACCGCGCTGGCGCGCGCGCTGCCCTCGCTGAACTTCCCACGCCCCGCGCTGAGCGACGGCACCAGTGCGATCCGCCCCGCGCAGCTGCGTGGCCTGTCGCCGGATCAGGTGCTGGTGCTGGTCAACGGCAAACGCCGCCACACCTCTTCGCTGCTCAACCTCAACGGCACGATTGGTCGGGGCTCGGCGGCGGTGGATCTGAACACCATTCCGGTCGCTGCAATCGCGCGGGTGGAAGTGCTGCGCGACGGCGCTTCCGCGCAGTACGGCTCCGATGCCATCGCCGGTGTGGTCAACATCGTGCTCAAGGGCGCAGAAAAGGGCGGCAGCCTGCAAGCCGGCTTCGGCCAGTATTCGGCCGGCGACGGCAATAACTACGAGCTGTCCGGCGACACCGGCGTGGCCTACGGCGGCGACCGCGGCTGGCTGCACGTGGCCGCCCAGCTCAATCAACAAGACCCCACCGACCGTGCGCGCGCCTACGCCGGCGCGCCCAGCGCCTCGCAGCCGGCAGTCGGCCAGAAGGCGTTCAAGATCGGCGACCCGGAGGTCAATGCGCAGGCGGTCTCGGCCAATACCGAATTCGCCTTCAGCGACAGCATCACCGGCTATGCGTTTGCCACCGCCAGCAACCGCGACATCACCTCGTTCGCGTTTTTCCGCGCGCCGGGCAGCACCTCGCAGAATATCTTGTCGATCTATCCGCAGGGCTTTCTGCCGGAAATCCAGACCTATGCCAAAGACCGCTCGCTGGTCGCCGGTGTGCGCGGTTCCACCGCCAGCGGTTGGGATTGGGACGCCAGCTACAACTACGGCTACAACCGCATCGATTTCCACACCCGCAACACACTCAACGTAAGCCTGGGCCCGACCTCGCCCACGGCGTTCTACGACGGTGCGCTGGAAACTACGCAGAACATCGTCAACCTGGACGTCAAGCGCGGCTTCGACTGGGGCTTGGCGTATCCGGTGACGGTGGCCTTCGGTGCGGAATACCGCAACGAAAAGTGGAACCAGTCGCCAGGCGAAGTGGGTTCGTATTTCCAGAGCGGCACGCTGGCCGCTGGCGCGCAGGGGTTCGGCGGCTTCGCTCCTAGCGTATCGGGCCGGTATTCGCGTGACAGCTACGCGCTGTATGCGGATCTGGAAGCCGACTTCACCGACAAGTTATCTGCCGGTCTGGCTGGGCGCTACGAGGACTACAGCGATTTCGGTAGTCAGGCTTCGGGCAAGTTGTCCGCGCGCTATGCGTTCACCGACAAGATCGCGTTGCGCGGCACGGTGTCGTCGGGCTTCCGCGCGCCGTCGCTGGCGCAGCAATATTTCCAGTCCACCAGCACCACCTTCCTGGCCGGCAACCCGAACCCGTTCGAGATCGGCACTTTCCCCGCCGACAGCACCGTGGCGCGCGCGCTCGGCGCCGAGCGGCTGGACGCGGAAACCTCGCTGTCCTACAGCCTGGGCCTGGTGTTGCAGCCGACCGATGCGCTCTACCTCACCGTGGATGCGTACCAGATCGATGTGGACGACCGCATCGTGCTGTCGTCCAACCTCACCGGGAACGGCGTGCGGAACCTGTTGGAATCGCAGGGCATCTTCGGCATCAACGGCGGGCGTTACTTCACCAACGCCGTGGACACGCGCACGCGTGGCGTGGACGTGGTGGGCAGCTACCGCTGGCAGCTTGCCACCAGCAGCGTGGACCTGACTGCCGGCTACAACTATTCCGAAACCGAAGTGCGCAGCGTAGCCGCCAACCCGGCAGCGCTGTCAGACAACGGGCTGAGCCTGGAGCGCATCGACCGCACCGAGCGTGGCCGCATCGAAGAAGGCTTCCCGCGCGATAAGTTCCTGATCAACGGCAGTTGGAATTTGGAGCACTGGACGCTGGCCCTGGGTGCGACGCGCTACGGCAAGTTCAGCACCCGCCCGGCCGACGCGACCAACGACCAGACCTTCGGCGCCAAGTGGGTGGTGGATGCCTCGGCCAGCTACAAGGTGGACCGCTGGACGCTGACGTTGGGTGCAGACAATGTGCTGGACGAATATCCGGACGAAAACAACTTCGCCAATTCCACCAGCGGGCAATTTCCGTACAGCAATCTGTCGCCGTTCGGTTTCAACGGTGCGTATGTGTACGGGCGCATCAACTACCGCTGGTAAGCACTGCGCTTGAGCGGCGGATGTCGCCGTCGCGATCGTGAGGTGGGCGACGCGATTGGCCATCTTGCGATCAGCATGAGACAGCCGCAGCATTCGCCGTGATTGGGGATGCGCTGTCACTGCACATGCATGGCGTGTCGCAGTGCATCTTCACCATTGATGTTCGACCACACGCCCCGACCAGTTCGGGGCGTGTGCGTATTGGCCGGCGTTACCGCAGCTTTGTAGAGCGGCAAACAAATGACTGCCGAGCCACCAGCGGACGCTGCCGGTGCTCGGTACTTGTGCTTTGTGCGCCATGTCCCACGCGTACACCGCAGTTCGCGTGCGCCGCCTGCGCGTACCTGACGACTGGTCGCTACGCCTTGCTAGCCGCGCTTACGCACCGCATCGCTGCGAAGTGAAGAGCTAGCGGCAGTTGCGGTCGTATCAACAGCGTTCCCGTCGTTGCCGGAGCACGCACCATGGAAAAACATCGCAGCTGTCGCGCGGACGCTTGATCGACTACCTGCACCTGGTGGTGCACCAGCCGGCGCTTCTACAGAGCCGTACTGGACGTTCTTGGCATTCCGCTCGGCGGTAACGGGGACGGATTCTTCTGGGCCGACGAACTGTTTGTCTCCAACCGCGACACGGTGGCACAAGGCATGCTGACCGGCCGCCATCACCTGGCATTTCAGGCGCGCGATGTGGCGATGGTGCATGCCTTTCATCAGGCGGCGCTCGCCCGTGGTGGTCGCGACAATGGTGCACCTGGCTTGCGGCCGTATCACCGGCACTACGACGCTGCGTTCTTGCTCCATCCGGACGGCAAAAATATCGAAGCGGTCTTCCATGGTGTTGCGCAACACAGTGCAGATGCGGTGCAGATCACGTTCTGATGCACAAGTTTTATAACTGGTATTGCCGTCCAACATGGTGCAAGCAAACCCTTGCGCTGGCAGGTGTGGTGCACGCAACGCATCACTTTGGTGCACGATGACAGCGTTGCCAGCAGCACGAGAGATATGACAGTTGCTTGCCAACGTAACCAAAATTTGACATGTGGTTACGCGTGGTTAATGGTTGAGAACGCATCGCAGTTGCCGCGTTAGACGCGGCCCGGGAGGGGGCACCTGCGATGCATCCGTTCCCCACTCGGAGTTGTCACCGCATGAATTGCAAGACCAGTCCACTCGCAGTTGCCGTTGGTTCTTGCACTGTCGTTTTCCGCTTCCACCGCCGTTGCACAGTCGCAGTCGCCGACCCAGAAAACACTCGACACCCTGATCGTGACCGGTACGCGCGTGGCCGATCGCACGGTCGCCGAATCGGCATCGCCGATCGACATTATTTCGCCGCAGGCGTTGGAATCGACCGGCACCACCGAATTGGCGACCGCGCTCTCACGCGCGATTCCCTCGCTCAATTTCCCGCGTCCGGCCATCTCCGACGGTTCTGACGCCGTGCGCCCGGCGCAGCTGCGCGGCCTGTCGCCGGATCAGGTCCTGGTGTTGGTCAACGGCAAGCGCTATCACAGCACCGCATTGATCAATCTCAATGACACGCAAGGGCGCGGCTCCTCGCCGGCAGACCTCAACACCATTCCGATTGCAGCGGTGGAGCGCATCGAAGTATTGCGCGACGGTGCATCCGCGCAATACGGCTCGGATGCCATCGCCGGCGTGATCAACATCGTGCTCAAGGGCAGCGGCGAAGGCGGCAGCGTCAATGGCCGCTACGGCAAGTACAGCGCTGGCGACGGCGAGCAGTATCAGTTGTCCGGCGATGCCGGCTTCAGCTTCGCCGGCACCGGCAAGGTGCACCTGGCCGCGCAGGCCGGACATTCGGATCAGACCAACCGCGCGTTGCCGTTTCAGGGCCGTGTGGAGCAGCGTTACGGCGACCCCGAGATCGACCAGGGCGCCATCTCGTTCAACGGCGAATACAGCCCAACCGATTACCTGACCTTCTACTCGTTCGGCATGGTCAGCCGGCGCGAAGTGTTGTCCAACGGCTATTTCCGTTTTGCAGGCGATAACCGCAATCGACCGGAAATTTATCCGGACGGTTTCCTGCCGCAGATCTACAACGTCAGCAAGGACGTCTCGTGGGTGGGCGGTTTGAAGACTTCCACCGACGGTGGCTTGAACATCGATCTGAGCTACAACTACGGCCAGAACAATCTCACCTTCGATGTGCGCAACAGCTTGAACAACAGCCTGGGCGTGACCAGCCCGACCGACTTCCATGCCGGTACGCTGGAAGTGACGCAGAACGTGCTCAATGCCGATTTCACCAAGACGCTGGATTGGGGCTTGGCGTATCCGCTCACGCTGGCGTTTGGTGCGGAATGGCGCGGCGAGAAGTTCAACGAATCGCCAGGCGATGCGGCCTCGTCGGCCAACGGTGGCATTCCTTCGGCCAACGGATCGTTGATTCCCGGCGCGCAGGTGTTCCCGGGCTTCAAGCCCTCCGATTCCGGTTACTACAATCGCAATAGCCATTCTGCCTATGTCGATCTGGAAGCGGATCTGACCGATAAGTTCTCTGCCGGTCTGGCCGGGCGCTACGAGAAGTACAGCGACTTCGGCGACACCGCTACCGGCAAACTGTCGATGCGCTATGCGTTCACCGACAAGGTGGCGGTGCGTGCCACTGCGTCCACCGGCTTCCGCGCGCCGTCGCTGCAGCAGCAGAATTTCCAGTCGATCGCCACCCAGTTCCTCAACGTGGCGCAGCCCAACGGCACAGTTACTGCGACTCCGTTCGAGATCGGCACCTTCCGTACCGATAACCCGGCCGCGATTGCACTCGGTGCCGAGCCGCTCAAGGCCGAAGAGTCCAAGAATTACGGCCTGGGTGTGGTGCTGCAGCCGGTGGAGAATCTATACATCACCGTCGACGCCTACCGCATCGATATCGACGACCGCATCGTGTTGTCGGAGAACCTCACCTCGACGTCGGCACGCAACTATCTGCAGGCCAATGGTTTCCCGGGCATCGGCGGCGGGCGTTACTTCACCAATGCGGTGGACACCAAGACGCAGGGCGTGGATGCGGTCGGCACCTATCGCTGGAATCTGGATGGCGGCAGCGCAGAGCTGACCTCCGGCTACAACTACAACAAGACCGAAGTGAAACGCATCGCCGACAACCCGGCAGCGCTGATGGCGATCGATCCGAGTGCGGTGCGCATCGGCCGCGCCGAAATTGGTCGCATCACCGAAGGCACGCCGCGCGACAAGTTCTTCCTCGGCGGCACCTGGTCGCCGGGCAACTGGTCGTTCACCGGCACCGCCACGCGCTGGGGTGAGTTCAGCACCTTCGGCACCAACGCTGGCAGCGACCAGACCTACGCGGCCAAGTGGACGCTGGATCTGGCTGCGTCCTACAAGTTGGGCGCATGGAACTTCACTGTTGGTGGCGACAACGTGCTCAACGAATATCCCGACCGCCAGCAAGCGGGTCTGGGCACGCGCACCTACCTGCTCTACAGCAGCGCCTCGCCGTTCGGTTTCAACGGTGCGTTGGTGTACGCAAACGTGAGCTACAAGTGGTAATTCCCAGGTGCCGGTCGGCAACGACCGGCACCTGAGTCGCGCGGCACCGCACGTTTGCGTGCTGCCGACGTCACCGCCACTGGTCACCCTCGCACACGTGAGGGTGACCAGGTTAGACGCTCCGCTGCACGCTGCACCGCTTCAGCAAGGATGCGCACAGCAAAGTGCCTAAGGCGTCACACCGCGCATTGCCGATTGCTGCCATCTTCGCCCGCACGGCTCCGCACTCCGGCAGCACGCGGCGCGCAGGCATGACAGATTACCCGTACGCAGTTGCATTCCCCGGCGCTACGTCGCTACGTCCATCATCTTTTTGAGCCTTGATTCCCATGCACACCTCCAACGCACTCTCGCTGGCGATTTCAGTCTCACTCACCGTCTGTTCCTTCGCTGCAAGTGCGCAGTCGCAATCGCCCCAGCCGCAGAAGACCCTGGATGCCCTGATCGTTACCGGTACACGTGTGAGCGACCGTACCGTGGCCGAATCCGAATCGCCGATCGACATCATCTCCGAGGAGTCGTTGCAGGCCACCGGCGCCACCGACGTCGCCACTGCACTCGGCAAACTATTGCCATCGCTGAATTTCCCGCGGCCGGCCATCGCCGATGGCAACGACGCCGCGCGTCCCGCCACGCTGCGCGGACTGTCGCCGGACAACGTGCTGGTGCTGGTCGACGGCAAGCGTTATCACACCTCCTCGCTGGTGAATTACAACCCCTATGTGGGTCGTGGTTCAGCCCCGGCCGATCTCAACTCGCTGCCGATGTCGGCAATCGCCCGCATCGAGGTGCTGCGCGATGGCGCATCGGCGCAATACGGCTCCGACGCCATTGCCGGTGTGATCAACATCGTGCTCAAGCACGGCGCCGATGCTGGCAGCAACAGCATTTCGGTCAACGGCGGCATCATGGACAAGGGCGACGGCGCGCAGAACGGCATCGACGGCTCGGTCGGTCTGCCGTTCGGCAGCACCACCGGCGATACCGCGCCTGGCTGGGTGCGGCTGTCCTGGAATTATCAGAATTCGATGGACACCAATCGCAGCGAGAACACCAATCGCGCCACCACGATTGCCGGCGCCGCCAATCCCAGTGGGGTGCCTTACCAGCGTCATGGCGATCCAGATGCCAGGTTCTATCAGGGCCTGGCCGCATTCGGCTATAACTTCACGCCCAACGTCGAACTGTATGGTCATCTGAGCGTCAGCCGCCGCGAAGTCACCTCCAACGGCTACTACCGTGCCTACGACAACACCGACCGCAATGTGCAGGCGGTGTATCCCAACGGCTTCCTGCCGCAGATCTACAACCCGATCAATGAC
The DNA here is from genome assembly GCF_000277895.2 of Xanthomonas vasicola pv. musacearum NCPPB 4379. Lineage (NCBI taxonomy): Bacteria > Pseudomonadati > Pseudomonadota > Gammaproteobacteria > Lysobacterales > Lysobacteraceae > Xanthomonas > Xanthomonas vasicola. The sequence goes on from NZ_CP034655.1 coordinate 3,510,671, forward strand.
CGCTCGGCGGTGCTCGGCGTCAAAGGCACCACTGCAAGCGACTGGCATTGGGACGTGTCGGCCACCTACGGCAAGAACGACATGACCTTCAACATCCTCAACAGCATCAACAGCAATCTGTACTGGAGCACCGGCAGTTCGCCGACCAACTTCAATTCCGGCGGCTTCGAAACCGAGCAAGGCACGCTCAACGCCGACTTCAACAAGTCCTTCGATTGGGGCCTGGCCTATCCGGTCAATCTGGCCTTCGGCGCCGAACACCGGCAGGACCGCTACGAGATCGTCGCCGGCTCGCCAGCGTCGTATTTCTTCGACCCCGACACCATCAACCCGGAGACCGGAAGCTCCTACCCCGGCGGTGCGCAGGTGTTCTCCGGCCTGGAGCCCTCGGTAGCCGGCAAGTTCGGCCGCCACAGCAACGCGGCCTACGCAGCGCTGGAAGCGGATCTGACCGACAAGCTGTCCGGCGGCATCGCCGGACGTTACGAGAACTACAGCGACGCCGGCGCCACCCGCTCGGGCAAGCTTTCGGCGCGCTATGCGTTCACCGATACGTTCTCAATGCGTGCAACGGTCTCCAACGGGTTCCGTGCGCCCTCGCTGGCGCAGCAGAACTATGCGTCGGTGGTGACCCTGCCGCAGGAAGGCCAGCTGATCCAGGTCGGCACCTACCGCACCTCCGACCCGATCGCCGTGCAGTTAGGCGCGCGCCCGCTCAGTCCGGAAAAGTCCACCAACTACGGAATTGGCAGCGTCTGGCAGCCAACCGCCAACTTCACCTCGACGCTGGACGTGTACCAGATCCGCATCTGGGACCAGATCCTGTATTCGGACCAGATCCAGCTCGCCCAGCCGATCGGCCAGGTTGGTGCGGTGCAATTCTTCGTCAACGGCGCCACCAGCCGCACCCGCGGCGTCGACTGGGTCAATAGCTACAAGGCCGATCTTGGCGCCGGCGGCAGCCTCAATCTGAGCGCTAGCGCCAACTACAACAAGACCAAGATCCTGGAACTGTCCAATCCGAACTTCGGACGCGCCAGCCAGGGCTTGTTGACCGAGTCCACGCCACGCACCAAGTACATGTTGGCAGCGGACTGGACCTTGGGCAGCTTCTCGCTCAACGGCAACGCCACCCGCTATGGCGCGATCAAGCGCGTTGCGGATCCGGTCGACGGCAGTCAGGACCAGACCTATTCGGCACGCTGGATTCTCAATCTGGCGGCCAACTACACCTGGCAGGCGCTGACCTTCACCGTGGGCGCCGACAACGTCACCAACCAGTATCCGACCAAGGCACAGTTGACCACCGGGTATGACGACCGTGCCAGCGGTCTGCAGTATTCCTCGCTGTCGCCGTTCGGCTTCAACGGTCGCTACTGGTACGGCCGAGTGACCTATCGCTTCTGAGAAGCTCGTAGCCTTGGAAGGCTACGCGCGGCATGCATCACCGCCGCGCGATAGTTGTTAGCCGTTCCAGACATCTGCGTTGATCGGATTGCGCTCCACGCAGACATCGACAGGCATCACCGATCTTCGGTGGTGCCTGTTTTGTTCTAGGCCTGTATGCAGTGGCGCATGTAGCGAATGCTGCTGGCTGCGCGTTGCAAGAAGTCATGCGCAAAGCTGCTGCATCACCAGGACGCCGGCAAGGCATCCACCTGTTGCGATTGCGTCATCACTCTAGCTCAGCCTGAGGTTGCTCCAGGCGCAGTGCCTGCAACTGCGTGAGCAGCGCGGCAAGCGCTGCTTCCCAGCCCGATCGATACAAGCCGGTTGCGAGGCGATGGGGATTCCGCCACCGCACGATTGCCTAAATTCGCGATCAACTGCGTCGCGAGATTACTGACCACTTGGCGCATCACGTCGATGTGCCGCGCGGCGAAAACGTGACTCATCAGCAGGCGCTCGGCCAGTTCGAGCAGCGGCTGTGCATTGCGTATGTACGTGTTGATCAGGCATGCATCGTGCCGAAAACTGTAGCGTTGCTAGGTGTTCACTCCCGGCATTAGATGGATCGGGTTGACCTTGAACCGCTCGGGTTCGGATGTCCACTGTTCGCAGATAAATTCGTACGGTGTCAGACCTTCCAACGCTGTGAGCCTGCGACCGAAGTTGTAGGCGTCGATGAACATGGTCAGATGCCGTTGCAGTTGCGCCTGGTCCTCGTAGTGAAAGCGTTTGACCGTTGCTTCCTTGATGGTTCGATTCATCCACTCCACCTGTCCGTTGGTCCAGGGGTGCGTGACCTGGGTCAAACGATGGCCGACACCGTGCTCTTCGCAGACGCGAGTGAAGATGTGCCTGAAGGCATGGCGGTCGGTTCGGCGATTGGTGAACTGGATGCCGTTGTCTGTCAGCACCGTGTGCAAAGTGTAGGGCATTGTCTGGATCACATTTTGCAGGAATTGCGCAGCCACCAATGTGTTGGCTGCCGCGTGCAGTTCGGTGAGCACAAACTTGGACGTCCTATCGATGGCCACGAACAAATACAGCTTGCCCTGGGTTGTGTGTACTTCTGCAATGTCGATATGAAAGTAGCCAATCGGATAGCTTTTAAACCGCTTCTACGCGGCCTTGTCACCCGTGATGTCGGGTAGCCGCGAGATGCCATGGCGCTGCAGGCAACGGTGAACGATGAGCGCGTCAGACGGGAATGCTTGGCTGCAGTGCGTAGAGACAGTCGTCCAGCGGCAGCAAGGTGTGCTTGCGGAAAGCGACAATCGCCGCCTCTTCCGTAACGGACAACACTGTGGGCCACGGCTGCGTCGGCCCGGTTGGCACATCGGCAACCGAGGTCCGCTTCTTCCACTTCGCCACCGTCTTTTGATGGATTCCGTAACGCTTGGAAAGCGCTCTCAGGCTCTGTTGACTCTGTTGTATCGCTCGACGGATCGCTTCTGTCGTAGTGGCGCTCCCGTGTAGAACCTGGCCCATAGTGCCTCCTTCCATTCGATGGAAAATGGTGCCCCATCAAATCCTGGGATCAAACACCTGGCTAACCTGCGTGGCAGGAAGCGGTCTGTTGAAGAACGCAGCGTCATCAATAGTGGCGAGCCGCGCTGTTGGAAATCGTCACGCGCACCTTGCGCAGGTGCGAGGCCGTGGCGCCAGACTCGCTGCGTTGGCGGTCGTTGGAATATATGTTGCGACGCAGCTTTCGCAGCAACTGCGCATTGTGCAGTGCATACGCTGCTCAGCGTCCGGCACGTCAAATGACACCGATCAACCCAGCGCGCATACCATCCGCCTTTGCGCGCATGCGCCGCCTGTCGCATCGCGTTAATCATGCGCTGTGTACTATGGGCGTCCGGCCAACCGGACCTGTTGTGCGGTCCTGTTCCCCTCGCCGGGACACCAGCCATCACCACGCAATGCCCGCAGGCGACGCCCGGCGCAGTGCCGTTGGCTTGGATCGACCTCGACGCTCTCCGGACACTCTTACAACGGATTGGAATGCATCACGACACCAGCCTCATCGACATCATCGCCGTCGGCCTCGCGGTCGCCTTCATACTTGGCACGCTCGCGCAAAAGGTGAAGCTCTCGCCGCTGGTCGGCTATCTGCTGGCCGGTGTGTGCGTGGGGCCATTTACGCCAGGCTTCGTGGCCGACCAGACCATCGCCAACCAGCTGTCCGAGCTGGGTGTGATGTTGCTGATGTTCGGGGTGGGACTGCATTTTTCGCTCGACGATTTGATGGAAGTGAAGTGGATCGCGGTGCCCGGTGCGCTGGCGCAGATCGTCGTGGCCACCTTGCTCGGCTGGGCGCTGGCGTGGAGCATGGGCTGGTCGCTGATTCACGGCCTGGTGTTCGGCCTGGCGCTGTCGGTGGCCAGCACCGTGGTGCTGCTGCGTGCGCTGGAAGAACGCCGTTTGCTGGACACCCAGCGCGGCCGCATCGCGGTGGGCTGGCTGATCGTCGAAGACCTGGTGATGGTGCTGGCGTTGGTGTTGTTGCCGGCGCTGGCGGATGTGCTCGGCACCGGCACGCCAACGACAGCGCACGACGCGCAATCGCCGTCGCTGCTGGCCGCGCTCGGCGTGACCTTGCTCAAGATGGTGGCATTTGTCGCGGCGATGCTGGTCATCGGCCGGCGCGTGATTCCGTGGTCGCTGGAAAAAGTAGCGGCAACCGGCTCGCGCGAACTGTTCACCCTGGCCGTGCTCGGGATCGCGCTGGGCGTGGCATTCGTCTCGGCCACGTTGTTTGGTGTGTCGTTCGCGCTGGGCGCCTTCTTCGCCGGCATGCTGCTCAAGGAATCCGAACTCAGCCACAAGGCGGCCAGCGATTCGCTGCCGTTGCGCGATGCGTTTGCAGTGCTGTTCTTCGTCTCGGTCGGTATGTTGTTCGACCCAATGATTCTTGTTGCGCACCCATGGCAGGTGCTGGCTACCTTCCTGACCATCACCGTGGGCAAGTCGCTGGCGGCGTTCCTGATCGTGCGTGCGTTCGGCCACCCCACCGGCACCGCGCTGACCATTTCCACCAGCCTGGCGCAGATCGGCGAGTTCTCTTTCATCCTGGCCGGGCTGGGCGTGCAGCTGGCAATCCTGCCCGAGACCGGGCGCGATCTGATTCTTGCCGGCGCGCTGCTGTCGATTGTGGCCAACCCGTTCCTGTTCTCGTGGCTGGATCGCTGGCAGGCCAAGCAGGCCCAGGACGCTCCGGCCGCCGTAGAGCCGGAACTGCCGCCCGGCCCGCCGCTGCCGGCGGATGGACACGCCATCGTGATCGGCTACGGCCGCGTGGGCAGCTCGTTGGCGCAGTTGCTGCGCAGCCGCGGCGTGCCGGTGCTGGTGATCGACGACAACGGCGACCACGTGGCCAAGGCACATGCCGCCGGTATTCCAGGCATCCGTGGCAGCGCCGCGGCCGACCGCGTGCTGGCCGAGGCGCGCCCGGAGCACGCCAAGATCGCGATCCTGGCCATTCCGCAGCCGCTGGAAGCCGGCGAAGCGCTGGCCAAGCTGCGCGCGATCAACCCCTCGCTGACCTTGCTGGCACGCGCGCACAGCGATGCGGAAGTGAAGCATCTGCTCGACCATGGCGCCGACGGCGCGGTGTTGGCCGAACGCGAACTGGCTTATTCGCTGGCCGAGATGGTGATGTCCACACCGCCGTACCGCGCGTTGAATGTGCCGGCGTCATAGGTACGCATGCATCTGCACGCAAAGGACGCTCTTCCAATGGCCGGTGGGCCTGGACGGCGCTACATCTGCGCACTGGTTGGTTGTAGAGCTGGCGCGCCCGCACGGCCGTAAGCGCTGCCGCTTGCAGCAGCGGCGTCCTCCTAGATATCCAACGAATCGAGCCCGCAGGCGTTCAAGGCCTGCGGGCTTTTTTATTGCGGGCAGTAACTTCAGATTGAAAACATTGACCTGACCACCGGTTACAACGGCGACCAGGATCACAAAGAGCACCCGTCAGACACACTTGATAATCATTCCCATTAAGCGCAGGATGAGCGCCCGTTTCCCTGGCAATCTCTTCCATGACGGTTGCAGTCGGCATCCTCAACGCAGTGCCAAGCGTGCAGCTCTGCGAATTGCTGGGCCGCATTGGCTATGGCTTTGTGGTGCTCGACCTGGAGCATGTGCTGCGCGCGCCCGATGAACTTGAACATGCCATCCGCGCCTGTGAGCTCTCCGGCAGCGAAGCCTGGGTACGCGTGCCGGAGGTGAACGAAAAGCTGATTGGCCGGGTGCTGGATGCCGGCGCGCGCGGGATCGTGATTCCGCGAGCTGAGTCTGCGGCGCAGATCGCCAACGCCGTCGCCGCGGCACGCTTCCCGCCGCTGGGCCGGCGCGGCATCACCGGCGGCCGTGTCACCGGTTTCGGCAATATCGATTTGCCCACCTACATCGCGCAGGCCAATGCCGATATCCGCATCGTGCCGATGATCGAAAGCGCCGCAGGTATTGCCGCACTTGCGGAAATCCTCGCCGTGCCCGGCGTGGCCTTGGTGATGGAAGGCGCGCTGGATCTTGCGCTGGATCTAGGCCTGGGCCCGCAGCCCACGCATCCACAGGTGTGGGAGCTGCTGCTGCAACTGCATGCGCATTGCAGTGCTGCCAACGTGCCGTTTTGCCCCAACCCGCGCACCGATGCGCAACGCGCGCACTGGCTGCAACAGCCCGCGCTGCGCTGGCTGCTCGCCGGCGAAGACCGCGCACTGATTCAACGCGCATTGCGCGGTCAGCTGGCCAGTTTTTCCGTCCCTACTTCACCACCCGCCCGCAGGAGCACGCCGTAGATGTCGACGTTCCGTTTCCACGCGCTGGCCATCGCCATCGCAGCGATCACGCTGATCCTGCCGCAGCTGGCACGCGCTGCCGACACGCCGGCGGCCGATGCGGTTGGTGCCACCGATGGCGACGCGCCGATCCGTGCGCTTGACGCGGTCCAGGTGCAAGGCAGCTTGCTCGGGCGTTCCAAACCCGACGATGTGCAACGTTATGCCGGCAGCCGCCAGGTTATTGATCGTGAGCAGCTGCGCAATGGCGGCAATCGTTCGCTGGACGATGCGTTGCAGCGCGTGCCCGGCATCAAGATCTTCGACGAAACCGGTACCGGCGCACTGCCGCAGATCATGCTGCGCGGCCTGTACGAAAGCCGCAGCGGCCGCGTGCAGGTGCTGGAAGACGGCATTCCGCTGGCATTGGCACCTTATGGGCAGACCAGCCTGTCGCTGTTTCCGGTGGGGTTGAATCAGATCGACCGCATCGACATCGTACGCGGCGGTGCAGCTGTGCAGTACGGGCCGAATAACGTGGGCGGGGTGATCAATCTGGTCAGCAAGGAGATCCCGAGCGCGTGGAGCACCACGCTGGCGCACAAGGTCGCCGCCGGCGGCCAAGGACAGTTCCTGCAGGACAGTGCGCTCAGCAGCGGCGGATACCTCACCGACAATTTCGGCATGCAGGTGGATGCCAATCGCGCCTCTGGTGAGTACTGGCGCGCACATAGCAACACCGACATCAGCAATCTGCGCGTGCGTGCGGAGTGGTGGCTGGACGACACCACGTTACTCAAGGCCAGTGTGCAGCGTTATCTGGTCGACATGGATCTGGCCGGCGCACTCAGTCCGGACGATTACCGGCGCGACCCGCGCCAGTCCACGCGCCCGCTGGACAGCTTCAATGGCCGCACCACGCGTGCGTCGCTGAGCTACGAGCAGTTGCTGGGCGACTGGGGCCTGATGCAGGACGTGCGCCTGGATTGGACCAACTTCAACGCTCGCAGTAGCCGCAATTTCATCGTCGGCATGCGTCAGGCCTCCAGCGAAACCTGGCGCTCGGACCTGCCGCCGCAACTGCGCCAGACCGCGCCACGCGACTTCCGCGTCGTCGGCAGTGAGCCGCGTTTGAGCTGGACCATGGGCGATGCCGGTGGCGTGCGCCAGCAGTGGACAGCCGGTGTGCGTGCGGTGCGCGAGGACATCGATTTCCTGGTTGGCAATCTGCGTCTGCGCGATGGATTATTCACCACTGTGCGCGATTGGCAATTCGAAGACCGCGCGTTGGCCGCGTACGTCAGCAACGCCATCACCCTGCCCGACGCGCGCGTGACGGTTACACCGGGCCTGCGCTACGAGCGCCTGGATTCGCGCTATTTCAATCGCGCCACCGGCGTCAGCACGCTCAACCAGACACGCGATGTCTTGCCTGGCCTGACGTTGGGCTTCCAGGCAGACGAGCAGTGGTTCTTCTATGCCGACGGCCAGCGTTCGATGCGCGCCCCGCAGGTTACCCAGATCATCTTCGGCAACAACCTGGATGCCGAACTGGCATGGAATTACGAAGCCGGCACACGCTATCAGCCCAATGAGCGCACGCGCATCCAACTGGGCGGATACCTCATCGATTTCGATCAGCAGATTCAGCTGGACAACACCACGCGCGTGTTCCGCAACCTGGGCAAGACCCGTCATCAAGGTGGTGAGCTGGAACTGCAATGGAGCCCGGAGCAACTGCGTGCGTTTACCCTCAACGCCAGCTATGCGTATCTGGATGCCAGCCAGGAATCGGGCGAATTCCGCGGCTTCCGCGTGCCTTACACCTCGCGCAACCAGATCACGCTGGGCGGCACCTACGCACTTGGTCACACCACTGTCGCGCTTTCCGGCTATTACTTCAGCAAGGCCTTCAGCGACGCAGCCAACACCGTGCAAGAGAATGCCATCGCCTCGGTCGGCCAATTGCCGTCCTACATGGTGTGGAACACGCAGGTGAGCCATACCCTGTTCGAACGCGATGGACAAAAATTCAGCGCATCGTTGGCGATCAACAATCTGTTCGACCGGCAATACTGGTTCCGTGGCGTCGATACCAGCCCGTGGGGGCGTCAGGCCGCACCGGCACGGACCGTCACCGCCGGGCTGGAATACACGTTTTGAGCCTGCATCACTGAGCAAACGCTGCACCCGACCAACGCACAGGCGCGTTGGTCGCCCCTGAGAGCAACGGCGGTCGCGCTGGCGACTGTCACAGACAACACGGCGTGCATGAGGCACGCATCACTGCCGCAGCACGCGGCATGCGATCGACGTATCGCAGGCCACCCAACGCCACATGGCGCCAGGCAGCCCGTTTCAGTACCGGTTTTTCCACCGTCCTGTTGAACGAGAGCTGCCATGACTGCGACATCCGCTGCACCGTTGGTGATACTCACCCATGTCTGCCATCCGGCCATTACCGAAGGTTTTCTGCCGGCTGCGCACGCGCTCGGCCTGCCGGTGTGGTTGCTCACCGACCACCGACGCGATCACCTGGCCTATTTCCGCGAGCACCCCACGCATGCGCCGCAGCGGGTGATCGAATGCGATGTGTTCAACCCACTCGGCGTGCTGGACGTGCTGCACGATGCCGACATCGTGCCGCGTGCGGTGTTCAGCAATAGCGACCATCTGCAGACCAGCACCGCACTGGTGGCCGCGGCCCTTGGCCTGCCGGGCAAGGATTGGCAAGTGTGTTACGCGGCAAAGAACAAGGCCGCGATGCGCCAACGCTTGCGTGCACAGGGCCTGCCCTGCCCCTGGTTTTGCACACTGTCCCCTGGCGCCGCATTGCCCGCGAAGATACCGTGGCCGGTCGTGGCCAAACCGCGCGAAGGCGTGGCGAGTCTGGACGTGCGCCACTGCGCCGATGCTATGCAATTGCAGGCGTATCTGGACGATCTGTGGCAGCGCCATCCGCAGCGCACCGTGTTGCTGGAACGCATGCTGGAAGGTGCGCTGTTTACGTTGGAGACCCTCGGTGACGGCAACGGCCTGCAGGCCATCGGAGGCTTCAAGGTGCAGCTATCGCCACCGCCACACTTCGTCGAATGCGAAGCGCAGTGGGATGCCGATGTGGATACGCAGGTGATCGCGCAGGCGTTGCAACAACTGCGTGGGTTCGGCGTCGGCTTCGGCCTATGCCATAGCGAATTCATTCTCAGCAGCGACGGGCCGGTGCTGGTGGAGATCAATTACCGCAGCATCGGCGACCGCCGTGAGTTCCTGCTCGACGAGATGTTTTCCAAACAATGGTTCAACGCGGCGCTGGCACCGCATCTGGGCCTGCCGTTGCCGCAACTGCGCAGCGCGCGTGCGCATGCCTTGCTGCGCTACTACGTGGCCGAGCACGACGGCGAATTGGTCACCGCCAGCGAAGACCGCCGCCACCATGATGCGCACTGCGACGTGCAGTACCGGCGCATGCGCACACCCGGCGAGCGCATCCGCCTGAGCCATTCCAACAAGGATTACCTGGGCGTGCTGAGCGCACTGGCCAGCGATGCGCAGGCGCTGCAACACGCCGTGCTGCAGGCCGAAGCCGGCCTGCAATGGCGCATCGATCACGCGGAGCTGCGTGCATGAGCAGCGTGGCCGACCAACGTTACATCGCCACCCGCATCATCGATGCCTGCCTGCGCGAAGACCTGCGTGGGATTGTCAGCCGCGGCAGTGCCGCAATACCGGATGCGGGTTTGCTGGCGCAATGGAACGATCCCAGCCCGGTGGAAGGCTGGTGGCGCATCGCACACTTACCCGGTGGCACGGTGTGGTTGCCGATCCATCGTCAGGGCGCGCTGCAGGACATCGGCGCCCGCGGCGACAGCTGGATCGTGCAGGGAAGCGATTGCGTACATGTCGAACATGGGGCGCAGGCGTGGCTGCAACGCATGAGTGCCGAACTGGATGCCGAAACGCAACAGCTGCATCGCGCCTACGCCGAGGAAGCCGCCTGCGCCGCTGCGCATCGCGGGCTGGCACGGCAAGCCTACCAGGCACAGGTGCCGGCCTTGAGCAATGCGCTACAGCACCCCGATGCCGCCGAGCGTGCATACCGCTGTGATCAGCTAGCCAGCTACCGCGACCATCCGTTTTACCCCACTGCGCGCGCCAAGGCCGGGCTGGATGCAGCAGAACTCCGCCACTACGCGCCGGAATTTGCGCCGACCTTCACACTGCGCTGGCTGACGATTCCGCAGGCGTTGGCGCAATGCACCAGCGCCCCGCCAGCGGAGCTATGGCCGAGTTGTGAAAGCCTGGGACTGCCGCCTGAGCTGGCTGCCACGCATGTCGCCTGGCCGGTGCATCCATTGGTGTGGGAGCGATTGGAGCAGGACGGCTTGGCGCTGCCTGAGGGCGTGCTGCGCGCGCCAAACGCCTGGCTGGACGTGCGCCCGACGCTGTCGGTGCGCACGCTGGTGCCGCTGCAACATCCGCAACTGCATCTCAAACTACCGATCCCGATGCGCACGCTGGGCGCACTCAATCTGCGTCTGATCAAACCCTCCACGCTGTACGACGGGTATTGGCTGGAGCGCGCATTGCGGCGCATCGATGCGCTTGATCCCGCGCTGCAAGGCCGTTGTGTGTTCGTCGACGAATCGCATGGCGGACATGTCGGGCAAACACGGCATCTGGCCTATCTGGTACGGCGTTACCCAGCAAAGGACGATGCCACACTGGTGCCGGTGGCCGCGCTATGCGCCCCCATGCCCGATGGCCGCCCGATGGCGATCCATCTGGCCGAGCGCTTTGCACAGGGCGATGTGCTGCATTGGTGGCGCAACTACACCGAACTACTGCTTGCCGTGCATCTGCGCCTTTGGCTGCGCTACGGCATTGCGTTGGAAGCCAATCAGCAGAACAGCGTGCTGGTGTATGCGGATGGCCAGCCCACGCGTTTGTTGATGAAGGACAACGACGCTGCGCGGATCGCCATGCCGCAACTGCGTGCAGCGCTGCCGGATGTGGATGCATTCGGACCGCTGCAGGATGAAAGGATTGCGGTGGACGATCCACTGGCGTTGGCACAAATGTTCTGCACCATCGTGCTGCAGCTGGATCTGCAGGCGGTGCTGGAAGGCCTGGCCGAATGGCAGCCCGCGCTGCGCACGCCGCTGTACGCGCAGCTGCAGGCGCAATTTGCTGCGACGCTGGCGCAACTGGACGCCGACGACATCGACACTAGCCCTGCGCGCCGCCTCTTGGCCGCGCCAAGGCTGCCGGTGAAATACCTGCTCAGTGCCGGCAGCCTGCTCAGCAAGCAACTCACCGGGGCGACCGACATCAACAAGTTCTACGGTGACAGCGCGCCCAATCCATTCGGCGCTGCGTTCGTTGATGCGCAACACCTGCCGCGCAAGCAAGCGGGCGCGTAGCGATGAGGCGCATTCTGGGTCCGGTGCTGGCTGCGCACTATCTCGCGGCATTCACCGCATTGGGCATGCCGCTGTTTCTGCCGCAGGTCCTGGCCGAACTTGCACCATCGGCCGCAGTGGGCTGGAGCGGCGTGCTGTATGTGTTGCCCACGCTGTGCACCGCGTTGACGGCGAGCACGTGGGGGCGTTTGGCAGACCGCTATGGACGCAAGCGCTCGTTGCTGCGCGCGCAACTGGGGTTGGCGCTGGGCTTTGCGATTGCCGGTTTCGCGCCGTCGCTGACCTGGCTGGTGATCGGCCTGATCGTGCAAGGCACCTGCGGCGGCTCGCTGGCGGCGGCCAATGCGTATCTGGCCAGCCAGTCGCACGCCGGCCCGTTGGCACGCGCGTTGGACTGGACGCAGTACTCGGCGCGTCTTGCCATGGTGAGCGCACCTGCATTGCTGGGCCTGGCAATAGCACTGGGCCCGGCGCAATCGCTGTATCGCGCTCTGGCGTTGCTGCCGTTGATCGCGTTTGCGTTGACCTGGCGGCTGCCGCCGGATCAACCCGCTGCGCGAGCACAAGCTGCCGGCAAACCTTCAACCTCTTCGAAGCACGCAGCTTCATCGCCCGTATCAATGCGAACCATCACAGCGCCACTGTGGCCCGCCTTGCTACTCGCACAGTTTTTGTTCTGTTTCGCGATGGTGGTGACGTTCCCCTACTTCATCCCGTACGCACTCGCGCGCGGCGCCGGCCACGATGCGCTCGCCGGTCTGCTCTACAGCCTGCCGCATCTGGTGTATCTGGTGGTGCTGCCGTGGTGGCGACGCGGCGATGGCGAGGCGTGGCTGGTGCCGGGCCTGGCGTTGTTCGCAGTGGCCTGCGTGTGGCAGGCGTTCTTGCACGATGCCGTCGCGTTGGCGGCGGCGCGGCTGTTGTTCGGCTTCGGCATGTTGTTCGGCCTGCGTGGACTCAACCGCAGCTTGGCGGCCGTTGCCAACGGCCATGGCGCCGGACGCCTGTTCGGTCGCTTCGATGCCTGCGGCAAATGGGCCGGTGTCTTCGCCGGTGCGGCTGCCGGTGCGTTGGCGCAGGCGTCCGGCCCCGCCACCCCTTTCCTGGCTGCCGCGCTGGCTGCGGCCGCTGCTGCGCTCACCGTCCTGGTGCGCTTCCCTTCGAGGAGAACTGCCGATGTCGCCGCACACGATGCATGACCCCTGGTACGACAGCATGGCCGACGCGCAGGCCTGCAGCTGCTGGTTGAACTGCTACCTGCGCGAGTTCGCGATTCCGCAGCACATGGCCGACTTCGACTATCGCGGGCTGGATCGCCCCGGCCCGCGCGTTGCCGAACAACGCTGGCTACGCATCGACCTGGGCGGAGCCGGCGCGCTGTGCGTGCGGATTGCCTATGCCGATCGCCTGGGTCGCTGCCGCTTCGCCTCCACGCCGTTTCTCAAGAGCGCCGGCAAGCCGTGGCATAGCCTGGACGCGGATGCGTTGGCGCGCTGCCTGTTGCAGACCTTGGGCAGCGCAAAGTCCGTCAACCCCGAACTGCTTGCGCAAAGCGCGAATAGCGTGGCGATCACCGCTGCGTTATTGCGACAGGCGCGAGGCATAGCAGACACCGGCGAAGCCATGATCGACGCCGAACAATCGATGCTGTGGGGGCACGCATTGCACCCGACGCCGAAGAGCCGCGAAGGCGTGGATCTGGATCAGGTGCTGGCCTGCGCGCCGGAAGCACGTGCCTCGTTCCAGCTGTTCTGGTTCCGCATCGACCCACGCCTGTTGCGCACGCAGGGGCGCGATGTGCGCGCCACGCTGAAGCAGCTAAGCGGCAGCCACGATCTCTACCCCTGCCATCCCTGGGAAGCGCAGCGGCTGCTCGACGACCCATTGCTGCGCACCCTGCAGGCGCGCGGCCTGATCACGCCGGTCGGCCCGTTGGGCGATGCCGTGCGGCCGACCTCGTCGGTACGCACGCTATATCACCCGGAACTTGCGTATTTCTTCAAATGCTCGGTGCATGTGCGGCTCACCAACTGCGTGCGCAAAAACGCGTGGTACGAATTGGAAAGTGCGGTTGCGCTCACCGAACTGTTGGCACCGAGCTGGCGTGCCCTAACCACGCAGGTGCCGGGCTTCGATGTGATGCTGGAGCCGGCGGCCACCTCGCTGGAGGTCGCGCAGGTCGACCCCGCATTGCACGCTGCCGACCCGCTAGCGGCGCGGGCGCTGTCGGAGAGCTTCGGCATTCTGTATCGGCAAACCATTCCTGCCGCGCAACGTGCACGTTGGCAACCGCAGGTGGCTGCGGCCTTGTTCACCTGCGATGCGCAGGGCAACAGCGTGTGCGCCGCACGCTTGCAGGCGCTTGCCAACGCGCACATCGACCGGCAGACGGCCACAGTGCTGTGGTTCCGCGCCTACGCCGGACTGCTGCTGGACGGCGTATGGAGCGCGCTGTTCCAGCACGGCATCGCGCTGGAACCGCATCTGCAGAACACGGTGATCGGTTTCGCCGACGGCTGGCCGACACGTGTGTGGATTCGCGACCTGGAAGGCACCAAGCTGCTTGCGCATCACTGGCCCGCCGCACACCTGCACGGCGTGGGTGAGCGCGCGCGGCAATCGCTGTATTACACGCCCGAACAGGGCTGGAACCGCGTTGCGTATTGCGCGTTGGTCAACAACCTGGCCGAAGCGATCTTTCACCTCACCGAAGGTGATGCCGTGTTGGAAGCGCGCCTGTGGCAATGCGTGGGCGAGATGGCGGCACGCTGGCAGCAACGCCATGGCGCGCAAGCCGCGTTGCAGGGTCTGATCAACGGCGCACCACTGCCCGGCAAAAACAATCTGGGCACACGTGTGTGGCAGCGCGCCGACCGCCAATCCGATTACACCGCGCTGCCCAATCCCATCCCACGTATCACGGCGGCGCGGCGGGTGGCGGCATGATCCTGCACATCGATACCGTTGCGGTGCTTGCTGCCTTGCCGCAGGTGCGCGAGCGCTGCGAGGGCCCGATCTGCGCGTACGTCTACGACTTGGCGGCACTGGACGCGCATGCGGCATGGATGCGTGCGCAGCTGCCGCCGCAGTGCGAGTTGTTTTATGCAGCAAAAGCCAATGCCGAGCCGCCGGTTCTGCGTACGCTGGCAGCGCATGTGGATGGCTTCGAAGCTGCATCCGGTGGCGAACTCGCTTGGCTGCATGCACAGCAACCGCAAGCTGCGTTGTTGTTCGGCGGTCCGGGGAAACTTGATACCGAGCTCGTCCAGGCAGCCGCCCTGCCCGACTGCACCGTGCATGTGGAAAGCCTGAGCGAGCTCGAACGCCTGGCGGCAATCGCAGCGCATGCCGGTCGCTGCGTGTCGGTGTTTCTGCGCATGAACATCGCAGTGCCCGGTGCGCAGAGCACGCGCTTGATGATGGGCGGGCATCCCTCACCGTTCGGCCTGGATCCGTGCGATCTGGATACAGCGATGCAGTTGCTGCAGGCAAGCCCATCGCTGCGCCTGGAAGGCTTCCACTTTCATCTGATGTCGCATCAGCGCGATGCCGCCGCACAACTGCATCTGATCGCCGCTTACCTGCGCACCGTGCAGCAATGGCGGCACACCTATGCCCTAGGCCCACTGCGGGTGAATGCCGGTGGCGGCTTCGGTGTGGACTATCTGGCGCCGGAATTGTCGTTCGACTGGGCCGGCTTCTGCGCCGGGCTGCCTGCCTTGCTGCACGAACATGGCACTGACCTGCACCTGCGCCTGGAACCGGGCCGCTATGTCAGCGCAAGCTGTGGTTGGTACTTGATGGAAGTGCTCGATCTCAAACGCAGCCACGGCGCCTGGTTTGCGGTTGCCCGCGGCGGCACCCATCACTTCCGCACGCCGGCCGCGCAGGCGCACGATCATCCGTTCCGTGTGTTGCGTGGCGCGCGCGCGCCCGTGTTGCGCGACACCCCGGTGACCCTGGTAGGCCAGCTATGCACGCCCAAGGATGTGCTGGCACGCGACCAGCATGTCGCCGTACTGGCACCGGGCGATTGCTTGGCCTTTCCGCTGGCCGGCGCGTATGCGTGGAATATTTCGCACCAGCACTTTCTGATGCATCCGGCGCCGCAGATGGTGTTTTTGCCGACGACGCATTACATGGGTGATGCGGCCTTGCCAGATAACTGCACCGGCACCCGCATATCTGCACGCAACTGCGCTTCGGCGACGATTTGTGGGTCGTCGAGATAGAGGTAATGCAGCGGTGCTTCGCGCAGTGCATAACCGCTGTTCGGTAACCACCCTGCGAGCCATTGGTCGAGCACGTCTTCCAGTCCCGCGTAATCCCCACGTGACGCAGCACCGCGTGCGTACCAGCGGTGAGTTGGCGCAGCTGCATGGGCAATGGTGGTGTTGTTCGCGGTGCAGGCGCGCTTCGATGCGCTGCGCCCAGGTACCGAACAGCACCAGCGGATGCGCGCGCCGCGGCTCACCGAGCAGCAGGTCCAGGAGCACGGCAGCGGCGGCAATCACCAGCAACATGGCGTGCAGCCCTGCGCCATGGCAGTCAACATGCCCAGCACTGCAACGCGTGGCACGCGCTCAGCCACGGCTACAGCTCGATGCCAAGCTGCGCCTTGATGCCGGTACTGACGGCATGCGTGATCAGACGCATTTCGGTGACAGTGTCGGCGGCCTCAATTAATCCGGGCGGCGCACCGCGCCCGGCGATCACCACAGGCTGGCCCGGGGGTCGCGCGGCCACGGCGGCAAGCACCTCATCCAGCGCGCTGTCGTCTTTGACCAATGCGATGTTGAGTTCGTCTAGCAGCACGAAGTCGTAGCGCGCATCGGCCAGCATGCCGCGCGCGACCTGCCAGGCCGCCTGCGCGGCAGCGATGTCGAGTGCACGGTCCTGGGTTTCCCAGGTGAAGCCGTCGCCCATCACGTGGTCATCGAACAATCTGGAAAACGGCGGAAAAACGCTTCTTCGCCAGTCGAAAACGGGCCCTTGATGAAGTGCACCACACCGCAGTACAACCCATACCCAAGCGAGCGCGCCAGCATGCCAACGCCGGACGAACTCTTGCCCTTGCCATTGCCGGTGTTGACCAGCAGCACACCGCGATCGATCACCGCGCGGGCAATGCGCCTGTTGACCACCTCCTTCTTGCGCTGCGCACGTTCGCGGTAATGCGTGTCATCTTGCCCGGGGTCCTCATGCGCGTGCTCCATTGGGTGAACATGTGCCGGCGGCGCGTGGTGCGGCCAGCAGCGCGAAGGCCAGACCGACGTAACCGGCCAAGGTGCCGAGCGCGCGTAAATAATCTGCCGGCACGCGCACAAAAAATCGGCCAGCGTGGCATGCGGGTAGTGACCGGACAGAAAATAAGAACCGCCTTTGGAGAGTAGATAAGCAGCGCTGCACTCCCGAACAGCAGCGGCAACATCCACGGCGGGCGCAGCAACGCACCGGCCAGAAAAAACACGGCCCATGAGGCGCTGGGCAAGGCGCCCACGCTCGCAACGTGTTCGCCACGCGTGCAGACCATCACCGCTGCAAGTGCGATGCCGCAGGCCCGGGCTGTTTCACCGTGCAACGGCAGCAGCGACGCGCGGCGCCACTATCACGACAAGTCCAGATGTCGACTCCCCGTAAAATTGATCCATCCATAGTTAGAGGTCTCCGGCACACTAGCCACCAAGGAGACCAACGATGCGCAAGAGCAAGTTCACCGAGAGCCAGATTGTCGCCACGCTGAAGCAGGTGGAGGGCGGCCGCCAGGTCAAGGATGTGTGCCGAGAGCTGGGTATTTCCGATGCGACGTATTACGTCTGGAAGTCCAAGTACGGTGGCATGGAGGCCGCTGATGTGCAGCGCCTTCGCGACCTGGAGACCGAGCACAGCAAGCTCAAGCGCATGTATGCCGAGCTCGCGATGGAAAACCATGCACTGAAGGATGTCATCGCAAAAAAGCTGTAGACCCGGCGCACAAGCGCCCGCTTCTTGCCTGGCTCGTCGAGCAGCATGGCTGCGACGTCCCCCCGCCCTGAGTAGCGGCCGCGTTTAGAGTCCGGGGTTGATGATATCGGTGTTTGCCAGATGTTGGGCATAAGCGGACGGCGTCATGCCGCCAATTGCGTTCTTGGGTCGGTCCTCGTTGTATTCGCGTCGCCAGCGTTCGATCTCATTGCGTGCATGCAGCAGCGTTGGGAACCAGTGTTCGTTGAGGCATTCGTCGCGCAGCCGGCCGTTGAACGATTCGACGTAGGCGTTCTGGTTTGGTTTGCCCGGCTGGATGAGCCGTAGCTGCACACCCCGGTCATGCGCCCAGGCAACCATCGCTTTGCCGCAAAACTCCTTGCCGTTGTCGGTGCGGATCACCTGCGGCAGGCCGCGACTGTGTGCCAACCGATCCAGCACGCGCGCAACGCCGTGCCCGGAGATCGCGCGTTCCACCTCGATGGCGACCGCTTCGTGCGTTGCGTCGTCCACGATCACCAGACACTTGATCACTCGGCCGTCGGCGGAGCGGTCGAACACGAAGTCCATCGACCACACCTGGTTGGCCTGCGCTGGCCGCAGCAGCGGCTGACGCTCGCCAACCGGTACCTTCTTGCGCTTGCGGTGCCGCACTTGTAGCTGCTGCTCGCGATACAACCGCTCCACGCGCTTGTAGTTCACCAGGCGTCCTTCCTGTCGCAGCTTGAGATAGATCATCCCCACGCCGTAGCGGCGATGGCGATGCGCCAACGCAAGAATGCGCTCGCGCAGTTCGCCATTGCGGTCTTGGCGTGGGCAATAGCGCAGCGCGCTGGCGCTCATGCCAATCGCCGCCAAGGCACGACGCTCGCTAGCACCACGCCCGATCCACTCGCGCACCAGCGCACGACGCGCCGGTGCGCTCACCACTTTTTTCGCAACGCATCCTTGATCAGGTCATTCTCGAACAACTGCTCGGCCAGCAACCTCTTTAGCCGCGCGTTCTCGGCCTCAAGGTCCTTGAGCCGCTTGGCGTCGGGCACGCTCATGCCGCCGAACTTGCTGCGCCACAGATAGTACGAGGCCTCACTGAAGCCATGCCGCCGGCATAAGTCCTTGATCGCTATGCCCGCTTCGGCTTCGCGCAGGAAGCCGATGATCTGCTCTTCGGAAAAACGCTTCTTCACGTCCAATCTCCTTGGGGTAGGGAATTGGACTCCAAACTGAGGTGCTACTCAAAATTGGGGGGACGTCGGACCTTGAACCGCTCGGGTTCGGATGCCCACTGCTTGCAGATGAATTCGTACGGTGTCAGACCCTGCAGCGCTTTGAGCCTGCGGCCGTAGTTGTAGGCGTCGATGAAGTTGGCCAAATGCTGTTGCAGTTGTGCATGATCGTCGTCGTGGAAGCGTTTGACAGTCGCTTCTTTGATGGTCCGATTCATCCGCTCGACCTGTCCGTTGGTCCAGGGATGCTTGACCTTGGTCAAGCGGTGTTCGATGCCGTGCTCCTCGCATACGCGAGTGAAAATATGTGCAAAGGCATAGTGATCGGTGCTGCGGTTGGTGAACTGGATGCGGTTATCCGTCAGAACCGTATGCCATCTTGTTGGCCGAGACGTGGAGTTCGGTGAACGCAAACTTGGACGTCCTGTCGATGGCCACGAACAAATACAGCTTGCCCTCGGCTGTCTGCACCTCTGCAATGTCGATGTGGTAGCCAATCGGATAGCTTTTAAACCGCTTCTTGGCAGGTTTTTCTGCCGTGATATCGGGCAGCCGCGAGATGCCATGCCGTTTCAGACAGCGGTGCAGTGATGAGCGCGTCAGATGCGGGATGCTCGGCTGCAATGCGTAGAGACAGTCATCCAACGGCAGCAAGGTGTGCTGGCGCAAAGCAACGATCGCAGCTTCATCCTCAACGGATAACACGGTGGAACACGGCTGCGTCGGCCCTGTCGGCAGATCGGACACCGAGGTCCGTTTCTTCCACTTGGCCACCGTCTTTTGATTGATGCCGTAGCGCTTGGAAAGCGCTCTCAGGCTCTCTTGACTCTGCTGTATCGCTCGACGGATCGCCTCTGTCGTCGTGGCGCTCCCGTGTAAAACCTGGCCCATAGTGCTTCCTTCCATTCAAGGGAAAAGAGTGCACCATCAAAATCTGGGATCAAACATCTAAGAGGTATGGTGAGTTCTTCAGACCTTCGTGTTAACGGACCCCACTTTCTTCAACTTCCTGCAGCCACGCGGTACACAAGCGGCGCCGCGTCTCATCCCTTCGTAAATGCCAGCCGCCCGCCTTCGCTGCGCACCCGCACGGTCTCGCCGCTGGCGTATTGGCCCGACAGGATCTGCTGGGCCAACGGGTTTTCCACCTGCGACTGGATCGCGCGCTTGAGCGGGCGTGCGCCGTAAACCGGGTCGAAGCCGACATTGCCCAACAATTCCAGCGCGGCATCGTCCAGGTCCAGCTTGAGGCCGCGCTCGGCCAGGCGCTTCTCCAGGCCATGCAGCTGGATGCGCGCAATTGATTTGATCTGCGCCTTGTTCAGCGGATGGAACACCACGATGTCGTCGAGCCGGTTGATGAACTCCGGGCGGAAGTGGGCCTGCACCACGCCCATCACCGCTGCCTTCATCTGCGTGTAGGCCTCGGCGCTGCCATCGCCGGACAACTCCTGGATCTGGTGCGAACCCAGGTTGGAGGTCATCACGATGACGGTGTTGCGGAAGTCCACGGTGCGGCCCTGGCCATCGGTGAGACGGCCATCGTCGAGCACCTGCAGCAGAATGTTGAAGACGTCGGCATGCGCCTTTTCCACTTCGTCCAGCAGGATCAATGAATACGGGCGACGACGCACTGCCTCGGTGAGATAGCCGCCCTCTTCATAGCCCACGTAACCCGGAGGCGCACCGATCAGGCGCGACACCGAATGCTTCTCCATGAACTCGCTCATGTCGATGCGAATCATCGCTTCGGTGCTGTCGAACAGGAAATCCGCCAGTGCCTTGCACAGCTCGGTCTTGCCCACACCGGTCGGGCCCAGGAACAGGAACGAACCGCTCGGGCGATTGGGATCAGACAGGCCGGCACGCGAGCGGCGCACCGCATCGGAGACCACCTTGATGGCCTCGTTTTGCCCAACCACGCGGTGATGCAACTCGTCTTCCATGCGCAACAACTTGTCGCGCTCGCCTTCGAGCATCTTGTTGACCGGAATGCCGGTCCAGCGCGACACCACTTCGGCAATTTCTTCGGCGGTCACGCGGTCCTGCACCAGCTTGAAGTCGTGGTGTTCCACTTCGTTGGCGAGCAGCATCTGCTTTTCCAGTTGCGGCAACACGCCGTACTGGATCTCGCTCATCTTTGCGTAGTCCTGGCGGCGCTGTGCGGCCTCCAGCTCCAGCTTGGCGTGCTCAATCTGCTCCTTGATTTTGGTAGTACCCTGCAACGCAGCCTTCTCCGATTTCCACACCTCGTTGAGGTCGGAGAATTCGCGTTCGAGCTTATCGATATCGCTCTCCAGATCGGCCAAGCGCTGACGTGAGGCCTCATCCTTTTCCTTCTTCAACATTTCGCGCTGGATCTTGAGCTGGATCAGGCGGCGCTCCAGGCGGTCGAGCTCCTCCGGCTTGGAGTCGATCTCCATGCGGATGCGCGATGCGGCTTCGTCCATCAAATCGATGGCCTTGTCCGGCAATTGGCGATCGGTGATGTAGCGATTGGAGAGCGTGGCAGCGGCGACGATTGCCGGGTCGGTGATCTCCACGCCGTGATGCACGGCGTAACGTTCCTTCAGCCCACGCAGGATCGCGATGGTGTCTTCCACCGTCGGCTCGCCCACGAACACTTTCTGGAAGCGGCGCTCCAGCGCGGCGTCTTTTTCGATGTATTTGCGGTATTCGTCCAGCGTGGTGGCGCCGATGCAATGTAACTCGCCGCGCGCCAGCGCTGGCTTCAGCATGTTGCCGGCATCCATCGCGCCATCGGCCTTGCCTGCACCGACCATGGTGTGCAGCTCATCGATGAACAGGATGATCTGGCCTTCGTTCTTGGACAGGTCGCTGAGCACCGCCTTCAAACGCTCTTCGAATTCGCCGCGGAATTTGGCACCGGCAATCAGCGCGCCCATGTCCAGCGACAACACGCGCTTGCCGCGCAGGCCTTCGGGCACTTCGCCGTTGATGATGCGCTGGGCCAGGCCTTCGACAATGGCGGTTTTGCCCACGCCAGGCTCGCCGATCAGCACCGGGTTGTTCTTGGTGCGACGCTGCAAAACCTGGATGGTGCGGCGAATTTCTTCATCGCGGCCGATCACCGGATCGAGCTTGCCGCTCTCGGCACGCGCGGTCAGGTCGATGGTGTATTTCTCCAGCGCCTGGCGCTGCTCTTCGGCATTTTCAGACTGCACGGTTTCGCCGCCACGCAGCTTGTCGATGGCCGCCTCGATCTTCTTCTTGTCACCGCCGGCCGCGCGCAACGCCACGCCCAGCGGGCTGGCATCGTCAGCGGCAGCCAGCACGAACCATTCGCTGGCGATGAAGGCGTCGCCATGTTGCTGGGCGAGCTTGTCGGTCTGGTTGAGCAGGCGGTTGAGATCGTTACCGATCGACAGATTGCCTTCCTGCCCGGACACCTTGGGCAGCGTGTCCAGCGCCTCGCCCAGCCGCTCGCGCAGCAGCGGCACGTTGACGCCGGCCTGCGACAGCAATGGGCGCGTGCTGCCGCCGCTTTGGTCGAGTAGCGCGGCCAGCACGTGCACCGGCTCGATGATGTTGTGGTCGCGGCCAACGGCCAGCGACTGCGCGTCGGCCAGCGCCTGCTGGAACCGCGAGGTGAGCTTGTCCATCCGCATGGGGAAATCCTCTGAACTGGTGGCCGGCAACGCCGGCGATACCGTGCAGATGCGGTTGCCGAGCGAGGTTTCAAGGTTTGCCGGTGCTGGAGGCGCGCATCAGATAGGGCCAGTACCGCCCACGGGCGGGCTTGCGAAGGCAGTGCACGCAGGCGGCTTGCTGTCGCAATGACGCCGCGGTCTGTGCTGCAACGTCGCAGCTACTGGCTGTGGCTGGATGCGTGGCGCAGGCGCAGGCCAAGGCCTCGCAGGGTCAGACCCCGACGCCCGGCGCTAGGCGATCGGCTGCAGTGGCGGCTCACCGTGCGCCGCCTCACGCGTTGTGCCTCGCCGCGCCTCAGCCTTGGCTGTAGTACCCGGCTCCGGCAGCTGCGCCGTTCCCAACAGACGCGACAACACCTGCGCCTGCAGCGTTGCCAGCGCCGGCAGCCCGGGCGCACGTGGGTGCGGCACCGGCACGGCCAGATCCAGGCCAACCTTGCCGTGTTCGATCACCACGATGCGATCGGCCAGCGCGCTCGCCTCGGTCACATCGTGGGTGACCAGCACCAGGGTGAAACCACGCTGCCGCCACAACTGCACGATGAGCTGCTGCATCTCGATACGCGTCAACGCATCCAGCGCTCCCAGCGGTTCGTCCAGCAGCAATAGCCGCGGCCGATGGACCAGTGCGCGCGCCAACGCTACGCGCTGACGCTGACCGCCGGACAACGCCGCCGGCCACTCATTGCCGCGCGTGCCCAGGCCGACCGCGTCCAGCGCTTGCTGCGCCTGCGCACGACCGGCCCGGCCCAGGCCAAGCGCCACGTTGTCGATCACCCGCTTCCACGGCAGCAAGCGCGCATCCTGAAACATCAGCCGCACCGCATCGCGTTGCACTGCCAATGGCGCGCGCCCGCTGTCGACCGTGCCGGTATCGGCGGCGTCCAGCCCTGCAATCACGCGCAGCAGCGTGCTCTTGCCGCAGCCGCTACGCCCCACGATCGCCACGCATGCACCGGGCGCGATCTCCAGGTCGATGCCGCGCAACACCTCACTGTCGCCATAGCGTTTCGCGATGCCACGCACCCGCAACGGCAACCCGGCAGTCGCAGCGCTCATCGGCGTAGCTCCGCACGTTGCTGTTGCGCCGGATGCCAGCCCAGCCACCAGGCTTCCAGCCCGCGCGCGGCAAGATCGGCCAGCTTGCCGAGCAGCGCGTACAGCACGATGGCAACCACCACGATATCGGTCTGCAGGAACTCGCGTGCATTCGTCGCCAGATAGCCGATGCCGGAACTGGCGGAGATGGTCTCGGCCACGATCAGGGTCAGCCACATCAACCCTAACCCAAACCGTAAGCCCACCAGAATCGACGGCAATGCACCGGGCAACAGCACATCCCAAAACAACTGCGGGCCACGCAAGCCGTAATTGCGCGCCATCTCGATCAAGGCCGGGTCCACGCTGCGGACGCCGTGATAGGTATTGAGATAGATCGGGAAAAAGGTGCCCAAGGCAACCAGAAACAGCTTGGCGCCCTCATCGATACCGAACCAAAGAATCACCAACGGAATCAGCGCCAGATGCGGCACGTTGCGCAGCATCTGCAGAGCGCTGTCGAGCAGGCGCTCGGCCACGCGCGACACGCCGGTCAACAGGCCGAGCGCAAATCCAATGCTGCCGCCAATTGCCAGACCGACCGCCGCGCGCCAGCTGCTGATCGCCAGGTGTTGCCATAACTCGCCGCTGCGCACCAGCGTGGCTGCCGCACGTAGCACTGCATCCGGCGCAGGAAGAATGCGCTGCGGCAACCAACCGCTGGAGGCTGCAATTTGCCAGGCCAGTAGCAAGGCCAAGGGCAGTAGCCACGGCACCAGCGCGTTGCCCAAACGGCGCGAGGTGGCGCTCATCGCGGCACCTCGGTGGTGTCGCGCTGCATCGCGCCCTGTCGCATTGAAATGCCAGCGCACACTTGCACGCTTGTGACGTCGTGGCCCTGCGTCCTGCGACTGTGTGGAATCGAACGCATCACTTACCTGCCTGCCGCGCAGCGGTAGCGGCAGGCGCACGCCATACCGCAGGTGCCACCAGAACACGCTTGGGCAACAAACGCTGCGCATAGAACAGATCGGCGGTGGCCTGCTGGGCCTTGATAACCTGCGCGCTCAGCGGTTGCACGCTGGCTGGTGGGCGGTGCGTCAGCGTGCGTTCGACCACTGCAGGTGACAGCCCACTCACCTGCGCCAGTATCTTGATGCTGCCGGCGCGGTCGCGCTCCAGCAGGCCATCGGCCTGGTTGAGCGTGCCCATCACCTGCTGCACGAACGGGCCCCATGCGGTGGCATAGCGCCGCGACGACAGGAAGAAGCCGCCGGTCAGTCCCAGTCCCTCGCCGTTGGCAAGCAGGCGTGCGCTGCCATCCAGCGTCAACGCCGAATACCACGGGTCCCAGATTGCCCATGCGTCCACCTGCCCGGCCGCGAACGCTGCACGCGCATTGGCCGGCGACAGATACAGCGGCGTGATATCGCGCATGCTCAGGCCTGATTTGGCCAGCAGCCGCAGCAGCAGGTTGTGCGCACTGGAGCCTTTCTGAAAGGCGACACGCTTGCCCTTGAGGTCGGCCACCGTGCGCAACGCGCTTTTGCTCGGCACCAGAATGGTTTCGGCTTTCGGCGTGGGCGGCACCCAGCCCACGTAGAGCAAATCGGCACCGGCGGCCTGCGCAAACAACGGCGGAATATCGCCGGCGCCGCCCAGGTCGATACTGCCCACGTTCAAGGCTTCCAGCAGCTGCGGGCCAGCCGGAAATTCCACCCAGGTGATCTTGGTCTGCGGAAAGCGCTGCTCCAGCAACCGGTGCTGCTTGGCCAGCACCAGGCTGGACACCGCCTTTTGATAACCGATCCGCAACTGCGCCGGCTCGGCCGCCAGCGCAGGCTGCGCCCACACCAGACTTGCCAACAGCAGCCCACACACCAACACGGCGCACCAGACAGCACGTGCGGCCGCCAGCGAGCAACGCAACGCACGCAGCCAACCCGTTGCTCGCATCGCAGCTGCTGGTTGCATGCCACGGCCGCGCCAGCCCAGTGGCCGCAAAGCCGCTTCGATGGTAGTTGCGGGGATGCGGTAATGCATCAGCAAATTCCTCAGTGCCAATCGGTGGAGGGTTTTTCCCAGAGGTTGATGCCGCCTTCGACCGCATGACGATCGATCTCGACCAACTCCTCTGCACTGAACGGCGCCGCCTGCAAAGCCGCCACGTTTTCGACCAATTGCTCCGGGCGGCTGGCGCCCAGCAGCGCCGAGCTCACGCGTGGGTCGCGCAGCACCCAGGCCAATGCCAGCTGCGCCAGACTCTGCCCACGCTTGCGCGCAATCGCCTCCAGCCCACGTGCGCGTTGCAGGTTGTCGTCGGAGAGATGTTCCGGCCGCAGCGAGTGACCACCGGGACGGTTGACGCGCGCATCGCTGGGCACGCCATTGAGATATTTGCTGGTCAACAAGCCCTGCGCGAGCGGCGTGAATGCGATCACACCAGCGCCAACCTCCGCAGTGGCATCGAACAGCTCATGTTCGGCCCAACGATTGAACAGGTTGTAGGCCGGCTGATGAATCAGAAGCGGTACCTTCCACTCACGCAGCAATGCGGCGATCTCGCGTGTACGCGCAGCCGAATACGACGATATGCCCACATACAGCGCCTTGCCCTGCTGCACCGCGCTGGCCAATGCACCGGCAGTCTCTTCCAGCGGCGTCTCCGCATCGAAGCGGTGCGAGTAGAAGATGTCCACGTAGTCCACGCCCAGGCGTTGCAGGCTCTGATCCAGGCTGGACTGCAGGTATTTGCGCGAACTACCGCCCTGCCCGTACGGGCCCGGCCACATGTCCCAGCCAGCCTTGGTGGAGATGATCAACTCGTCGCGATACGGCTTGAAATCTTCACGCAGCAGGCGGCTGAAATTGATCTCGGCGCTGCCATACGGCGGGCCGTAATTGTTGGCCAGATCGAAATGGGTGATGCCCAGATCGAAGGCGGTGCGCAGCAGTGCGCGTTGCGTCTCGATCGGCGTGCTGTCGCCGAAGTTGTGCCACAGGCCCAGCGATAACGCAGGCAACACAAGGCCGCTGCGGCCAACGCGGCGGTAGGCGATACGGTCGTAACGATCGGGATGTGCGAGGTAGCTCATGGGGTATGTCCGGTTGATCAGCATGCGCTGAAGCGATTGACGGGGCGTTGCAGCCCCAGATGATCGCGCAGCGTGTGCCCGGCATATTCACGCCGGAACAATCCACGTCGCTGCAGTTCCGGCACGACATACGTGGCCACGTCGGCCAGGCCACCGGGCAGATGCGGCACCAGCACGTTGAAGCCATCGGCAGCGCCTTGTTCGAACCACGCCTGCAGCTCATCGGCAATCTGCGTGGGGGTGCCGATCAAGCTGTAATGGCCGCGCCCGCCAGCGATGCGCCGGCCGAGCTGAGCGATGCTCAACTGCTCCTGCCCCGCCAGTTCGGTGAATAACTGCTGGCGGCTGCGCTGGCCGGTTTCGGTCAGCGGCAACTCCGGCAGCGGGCCATCCGGCGAATACCCCGACAGGTCGAAATTGCCCAGCATGCGCGACAGCAACGCGATGCCCACCTCCGGTTCGACCAGCTCCTGAAACTGCTCGAATTTCTCCTGCGCTTGGGCCTGGCTTTTGCCAACCACGATAAAGACGCCGGGCAACACCTTCAATGCATCGCGCGCGCGGCCAAACTGTTCCAGCCGGCCCTTGATATCGGCGTAGAACGCCTGCGCCTTGGCCAGCGACGATTGCGCGGTGAACACCACCTCGGCCGTCTCGGCCGCCAGCGCACGCCCAGGCTCGGACGAACCGGCCTGCACAAGCACCGGGTGACCCTGCGGCGCGCGCGCAATATTCAGCGGGCCACGCACCTGAAAATGCGTGCCACGGTGATCCAGCACATGCGCCCGCGCCGGGTCGTGATGCAGGCCGGCAGCAGTGTCGGCAATGAAGGCATCGTCGTCCCAACTGTCCCACAGCCCGGCGACTACCTGCTGAAATTCGCGCGCACGCGCATAGCGCTCGGCGTGCACGTAATGCGCATCGCGATTGAAATTCAGCGCTTCATCGGCGGCATCGGAGGTCACCAGATTCCAGCCGGCACGTCCACCGGAGAGATGATCCAGCGAGGCGAATTTGCGTGCCACGTGATACGGCTCGTTGTAGCTGGTGGTCATGGTGGCGATCAGGCCGATGCGCTCGCTCACCACCGCCAACGCACTGAGCAGCGTGAGCGGCTCGAACAAGCTGGAACGCGCCATGCGCGAGGCCAATGGGCCGCCAGCTGCAGCCAGGCTGTCGGCGACGAACACCGTGTCGAACTTGGCGGCTTCGGCAATGCGCACCATCTCGCGGTAGTGATCGAACACCAGCGTGTCGGCACTGGCCTGCGGATGCCGCCACGCCGCCACATGGTGGCCGGTGGCCATCAGGAAGGCGCCGAGCGACAGCTGACGTGGCGCACTCATCGCAGCGCACCGTAGAAGGCAGCGATGCCACTACCCACAGCAACATCAAGAAACATCACAACCATCGTCAAAAATCCTTATGCAATTGCAGGCCCACATAACGCTGATCGTCGCGCGGCACCAGGCGAAACACATTGCCGGTGGCATTGGCCAACAGCGGCGCATACGAGCGGTCGCCGAGATTGCGACCCAGCACTGCCACCCGCCAGCCATGCAGATCGTCGGCCAGCGCGATGCTGGCATTCCAGATTGCGTAAGGGCCCTGAATGGTTTGCGCGGTCTGGCTAAGGTCGTACTGCACGCTGTCCTGCCAGCTCACATCGCCGTTAAATTCCAGCGCCAGACTGCCGCGCAACGGCACGCGATAGCCCGCACGCAGATTGCCCTTCCAGTCCGGCGAAAATGGCAGCGGTTTGCCATCCACATTGCAGTTGGCCGCCGCCGCTGCCGGACAGGCGAAGCGCTGGATGCGCGCCTGCGTATAGGCCAACGATGCGGCCAGGCTAAGCCGCTGGGTAGGGCGGTAATCCAGATCCAGTTCCAGGCCCTGCGTGCGCACCTGCCCGGCATTGATCAAGCGCGTCACCACCTGCTCGGCCACGGTGTCGAAGAAATTGGCTTGGTAGTTGGCATATTCGGTATGGAACAGCGCAAGGTTCGCGCTCAGGCGGTCGTCGAGTGCGCGCGTCTTCAACCCCAGCTCCCACGCATTTGAGGTTTCCGGCTTCAGCGCCGGCGTATCGCGCGGCTGCATGTTGAAGAACACGTTGTAGGCCGGGCCCTTGTAGCCGCGCGAATAGGTGAGATAGCCGGTGGTCTGCGCATCGACGTCGTACTGCAGACCGGTGCGGCCGGAGACACCGTCTTCTGCGGTGCTGCCGCTGCTGGCGGTGGCCGGCAGGATGCCGGTGACTGCGGTTGCGGAGGTGGACACGCGCTGGTGTTGATAGTCGAGCGTGTCGCGAGTGAAGCGCGCGCCCAGCACGGCGCGCAGATCCGGGTGCCAATGCCAGGTCGCCTCGCCGAACACTGCATAGGTCTGCGTGCGGGTGTCGTAATCGGCCACGCCCAGGTTGCTGGCGGTAGGCGAGATCACCGTGCGTTGGTAGGTTTCGTTGCTGCGCGCGTGCAGGTGATACAGCCCGGCGACCGCTTCCACCGCACGGTCGCGCGGCGTCTGGATGCGCACTTCCTGCGAATATTGCATGTAGCCAAGATCGCCACGGTCGTGCGAGGACGGAAACGCCGCGCTGCGTTGCGCAGTGCGGTCGCCATCCTGCAACTGGGTGTTTTCCCACTGCCGCCACGCGCTGATCGAGGTCAGCAGCGCATCCCCGAGTTGCTGATCCAGTTGCAGCGAGGCGCCTTTGTTGGTGTCTTCCAGATGCGTGCGGTAATCACTGTTGATCAGGCGGTTGTCGGCACGCGCGATCACCGGCGCAAGCGCAGCGGCAAAATCCGCACGCGTGCTGGCCACTACCACACCGCTGGGCGCATCGCTGCGCGAGCGCAGGTCATCGGCCAGCAGCGTTGCGTTCAAGCTTGGGTCCGGGGTCAGATCCAACCGCAGCCGCGCGCCGGAACGTTGGTAACCGTTGACCGTCTGGCCATCGGCCACATTGCGCACGTTGCCGCCGTATTCGGCCCACAACGCCGAGACGCTGGCCTTGAGTACCTCCGGCACCAGCGCGCCGCCAGCGCTGGCACGCACGCGGTCTTCGTCGCCGCCACCGAAATGCGAATAATCCACATAGCCACCGAACACCTCCGGCGCCGGCTTGCTGATGATGTTGAGCACGCCGGCCGAGGCGTTCTTGCCGAACAAGGTGCCCTGCGGCCCGCGCAATACTTCGATGCGTTCGATATCGAGCAGATCCAGCGTGGCTTGGCCCGGCCGGCCGAGCACCACGCCATCGATCACCGTGGCCACACTGGGTTCGACGCCTGGCGAAGTCGAAATGGTGCCCACGCCGCGCATGAACAGCGAGGTGTCCTTGTTGGAAGCACCGGTGCGGAAGGTCAGGCTGGGCACCAGCGCCGGCAGGTCGGCCACACTATTCCGGTTCTCGCGCTCCAGCGTTTCGCCCTGCACCACGGACACCGCCACCGGCACTTGTTGCAAGGTGGTTTCGCGACGCGTTGCGGTGACGGTCACCGCCCCCAGGGTCTGCGCTGTGCGCTCCGGCGCTGCGGCGGCATCGCCTACTTCGTCGGCAACCGCCGGCATGCAGGCGCACGCCAGACTCCATGCAAGCAACTGCGGTATCCCCAACCATCTGGAAGCAGAAACAATGCCCGCGGGGCTCCAGTGTCGCGCAATCATTGACATCCTTTTGTATGGGCTGGTAGGTGCGCTGCGATGCTGCAGCCGGCATGCGCCGCAAGGGCGCCGCGCCGCGTGATTGACGTGCCACCAGCAAAGCCGCCGCGACCGCGCATGCGATACGGCATGCTGTTTGCCCGCGTGGCGAGCGTCAAATAACCAATGTTTAGGTGGTTATTCACTCCAGCGGCAGATCACACGTGACAGTCGGCTGGTTGGCCTGTTGCGCACCCACGCTGCGCAAGCACACGCGAGTGGCGATAATGTGCGGATGGATGCACCCAAACCCTGGCACCTCTACCTGCTGCTGTGTCGTAACGGCAGCTATTACGCCGGCATTACCAACGATCTGGAGCGACGCTTCCAGGCCCATCTGCGCGGCACCGGTGCGCACTACACGCGCGCCAATCCGCCCGTGCAGGTGCTCGCCAGTCGCACCTATCCGGATCGCGCCAGCGCCTCCCGCGCGGAATGCGTACTCAAACGTCTGCCGCGTGCGCGCAAACTTGCCTGGCTGCAGGCGCAGCCGCACAGCGCCCACAAGTCACAACCTGCTGACGTGTCGATCACGCGCGCCTAGCCGTGGTTTTTCTAAGCTGCATGCACTCGATCGCGGAGCCGCGCATGCACTATCAACTGTATTACTGGACCGGCCTGCAGGGCCGCGGCGAGTTCGTGCGATTGGCCTTGGAAGATGCCGGCGCTGCCTATACCGATGTGGCGCGGACGCACGGCGATGAGGTCATGACTGAATTTATGGAAGGCGGGCACGTGGGTGCGCAGCCGTTCGCACCGCCATTTCTCAAGGCCGGTGACATCGTGGTGGCGCAGGTTGCAGCGATCCTGCACTTCATCGGCCCGCAGTTGCAGTTGGTAACCGATTCGGAGCCGCAACGTCTGCAGGCATTGCAATTACAGATGACCATTGCCGACTTGGTGGCGGAAGTGCACGACACCCATCACCCGATCGCCACTGATCTGTATTACGAAGACCAACAGGCCGAAGCCGCCAAGCGCGCCCAAGACCTACGCGAGAATCGCCTCCCTAAATTTCTGGGGTATTTCGAGCAGGTGCTGCAACAGTCCGGCGGCATGCACGTGCTGGGCACGCATTCGTACGTGGATCTGTCGCTGTTTCAGCTGATCAGTGGCCTGGAGTACATGTTCCCCAAGCGCATGACGACGCTAGCGACAGACTTACCAGGGTTGATGGCGCTGCAACAGCGTGTAGCCAAGCGACCGCGTATTGCGGCGTATCTGGCATCCGAACGACGTGTGGCCTTCAACACCAATGGCATCTTCCGGCACTACCCGGAGCTGGATGCAGCCTAGGCGCCGGGGCACCGCGCGCGGATTGCAGCAAGCTCGTGCGGCATGCTGCGGTGTTTCTGGACTGTGGATGTGTCGCTGAGTGCTGTCATCGATCACACAGCGTGTCAGGCGTATGGACGTTGAGCGGCGCGTGTCGCACCGCTGCGTGTACGTGCGCCATTGCGTGAACCCACAGGGCTGCATGAATGCGGCCTTTTAAAAATTGCACGGTTTGGATGCAACCGGCCTCAGCGCCCCTGCAACAGCGCCGCGCGGATCCGCTGCAACTGCGCCTTCACTGCAGTCGCTTGTGTCGGCCCCAGACGCAGCAGCGCCTTCTGCCCCACCGACAAAGACTCCAGCGCCGGGGTGACGAAGCGATACCGGCCACGCTCATCGCGTTGTACACCGATCGGTTGCGCCGGATCCGGCGTGCGCAGCAGGTGATCGATCACATCGATCATGCGGTCGTTGAAGTAGCGATCTGGCGCGCCCAAGTCCGCATATGCCTGCTGAAACAGCGGATAGAAGCGCACATAGCTACGCGCCAAGGCCTGCGCATCCACGCTGGTGAATGCAGCGACGTAAGGCCCATAGCGCGCCGCATTGGCCTGATCGATCACCTGGTGCGTGTCTGGACCGGAGACCTGCAACTCGCCCGACACCGGCTGCAGCACCAAGGCACGGCGGCTGATGCTGGGTTGGGTGAGATTGTCGATCATCACCACGACGCGTTCGATCAGGTGCTTGCGCAGCACGATCGACAATGCCGTATCGTCCTGCACCAACGCCAGCAGCGCTTCCCAGGCGGCATCGTCGCTTTGCGCCAATGGCGGAATTGCCGCATCGGCGGCGTCGGCCGAGGGCGCCTGTACCGGATGACGTGGTTCGTTGCTCGCCGGGGCGGGCTGCGGGTTGACTGCAGCGGCCACTGCGCTGGCGGTGCGAGTGATCGGTGCGGGCAAGGTGGACTCAGTGCCAGCGGGGCCGCCAAACAACCACCAAGCGGCGCCGGCGATCAGCGGGACCGCCAACAACCACGGCCAGCGCGAAGATTTGGTTTGCATCGTGGAACTCCTGACATCGACAACATCCAAGGTGTGACCGTGGGATATCGCGGTGGTTCCATCGATCTGCAATCTGGAGTGCGCGGTGCCCTCACCAGACAGTTGGCTGGTGGTTTTCTAAAGAATGCGAGGACTGCGCCTGTGGTCTGCTGGTTGCTTGTTGAAAACGTTGCAAACCGACCAACTCAACGGGTCCTTGCCGGCTCACCGTCGCGGGACCCTTGGCGGCATGAATGCCGCCAAGGAGCTTACAGGGACGTACTTGCAGCGTGTCCTGCGATGGTGGGCGGGCAAGGCCAAGCAGCAAACCGGCAGAACCTTCGCTCTGCAATTCACTCACTTTAGAGCGGCTAGCAAAGCCACTGCGCCGTCGCCAAGTGGGCGCGGCCGGTGCTCGGAATCGGCATGTACCACCCGTACACTCCGGTTCTAAGCGCGACGCGCAGACCACCTGACGGCTGCTCGCTACCTTTTGTTAGCCACTCTTAGCCCGCGAAGTCCAGCCGCGCATTCACCCAAGCCGCGACGATGGCGGCGGCGACCTGATCGGCCTGCTTTGCCGGCATGCGCTTCTCGCCCACCAGCCAGGCGGTGTCGGCGCGCACCTTGGGCAATAGCGCGCGTACGGCCTTGCGCTCGGCTGCCGGCCAATCGCTGTCTTCGCCACTCCAGGCAGAAATCGCCTGATCCGGATCATTGCCGTAGCGCTTACGCAGATCCGGCTGCAGATACAGTAAGGGCGCTACCGCTGCGCGCAGCGCAATGATTCGCCACTCAGCGTAGCTGGCGTAGCGGATGGTGCCGGCATCCTTGCTCATGGCTTCGATCAATCCGGCGAAACCGGCCTCCAGTTGCTTCCAACTGGACAAAGCGAACAGCCCTCCTGGCGGCTTGCAGATCGGCGCGAAGCTGTCGCGTGTCGAACCATACAAAGGTCCGAACGCATCGTAGGCAGGCTCGCCCACTGCGGCGAAGATGAAGCAATGCACGTATGGGCGCTGCGTACTGTCGTCGCGTTCGATCCACATGCGCAGCAGCGTCAACACGCGCTCTTGCTGTTGCATGGCCGGTGCCCCCTCCACATCGTCGAGCAAGGACGCGGCAAATTTATCGGTCTTCCGCAACGCACTGCGTGCGCTGTCGAAACGCGCCTTCGCCAATGCCGCGTCGACGCCTGCGGCAGGCACGAATTGGTGCAGATATGCCAGCCATGCCGATGCCAGCGGCGCATCGTAGCCCTGCAACTGGCGCGCTGCGTCGGCAGGCGCTGTCGGAATGCTGGCGATGATGCGATCCAGCGTTTGTTGCTGGGTGGTGAGCGCCTTGCCTAGTACATCGACCCTGGCCTTCAGGCTGCGCTGCAGGCAGTCATCCAGCTTGGCGTCCTGCGCGCAGGCATTGCGCTGGCGCAACCACGTGCGCTGCTGATCGCGCACCGCGGCAATCGAGGCGCGCGGTGTAGCTTCCAGCACGCCGCGGTACGCCTCATCCAGCTGATCGTCGAGATTGCCGAGCGCAGGCACCGCAC
This sequence comes from Xanthomonas vasicola pv. musacearum NCPPB 4379, assembly GCF_000277895.2. Lineage (NCBI taxonomy): Bacteria > Pseudomonadati > Pseudomonadota > Gammaproteobacteria > Lysobacterales > Lysobacteraceae > Xanthomonas > Xanthomonas vasicola. The sequence goes on from NZ_CP034655.1 coordinate 3,544,893, forward strand.
ACAGCCGCTTTTCCACCGGCGTACTCACCTGTTTGCAGTCGAACGACGCCGACCATGCTGCGCTGGCGCTCAGCAGCAAGGCGCTGCCAACGATGCACTGCGCAACGCGCCAACGATCTGTCATTGCACTGCCTGCTTACGTTCCGGCAATAGCGACAGCAGCAGCAAGGTCACCGCCAGCGCAACGTAGGCACCGACGAACTGCCAGCTGATCACGCGCGCCAGGCCTTGCAGCGACCACGGCAGATAGATGCCGCCACGCGGGTCCACCGAATGGATCAAACCGAACAGGGTCAGCCCCGCAGCCACCAGCAAGAACACTGCACCGCGCCGCAGCCGGCCATCGATCATCGCCGCCACCGTGGCGATCCACAGCATTGCGGTAATGATGAAGCCATTGCCCAGCGCGAAGATCACTGCCAGCTCCGGCAGCCCGTGGCCATCGACCTTGGTGGTCAGCGCCACCAATTGATCCGGCGCGATCCAGCCTGGCGCCTTGATGGTCAACAGGTACGCCACCGGAGGCAGAAAGCCCAGCACCATCGCACCGGCATGATGCTTGGGCGTGGCCTGGAATGCCTGCGTGGTGATGTCGATGGAGACGTACACGATGATCGGCGCCAGCACGGCCAACGGTAGCCATTGCACCAGCCCGCTGATCACCCCGAGCATGCCGCCGATACCGATGAACAGCCCGGTCAGCAGCGTGTAGCCCGAGCGCGCACCCATGTGTTTGTACGCAGGCTGGCCGATGTAAGGCGTGGTCTGCGCCACACCACCGCAGACGCCCGCCACCAGCGTGGCCAAGGCTTCCACCAGCAGGATGTCGCGGGTGCGGTAATCGTCGCCCGCGGCGCGCGCGCTCTCACTGACGTTGATGCCACCCACCACCATCAATAAGCCGAACGGCAGCAGCAACGGAAAGTACGCCACCGTGGCCGGCAAGCCTTCAATAAAGCCCAGGTTGGGCAACGGCAGCACGATCTGCGGCGGATTCCACGCCGGCACGGCAAAACCGGGCGCACCCAATCCGGCCAGGCCGAGCCCGTAATACAGCGCGGTGCCCATCAAAAACGCCACCAACACGCCGGGCAACTTGGTCGGCAAGCGGCCCTTGGCCAGCAGCACATACAGCAGCAGGCCCAGGGTAACGAAACCGGCGACAGGCGAGCGCAGTGTTTCCAGCAGCGGCAACAGGCCCATCAGCACCAATGCGATGCCGGCGATGGAACCGAGCAAGGCTGCACGCGGCAGCGCGCGCGTCACCGCTTCGCCCACGAACGACAGCATCAGCTTGAGCAGGCCCATCACCACCAACGCGGCCATGCCGAGTTTCCAGGTGGCGATCGCGGCGGCCTGCGGGTCCAGTCCCTGCGCTTTGAAGCCGGCAAATGCCGGGCCGAGCACCAGCAGCGCCATGCCGATGCTGGTGGGCGCATCCAGGCCCAGCGGCATGGCGGTGACATCGTCGCGCCCGGTGCGTGCGGCCAGCCGCCGCGCCATCAAGGTGTACAGCAGATTGCCCACCAGCACCCCGAATGCGGTGCCGGGGAACATGCGCTGGAACACGACGTCGGCCGGGAACTGGAAGATGCCGACCAAGGCCATCGCAATGAAACCAAGGATGGACAGATTGTCGACCACCAGGCCGAAGAAACCATTGAGATCGCCAGCGACGAACCAGCGCGGCGCAGCCGCAGGACGCGAAGAAGGGGACGACATGAGAACCAGCAAGCGTGGGGGTCGGCTGATGGTAGCTGCTGCACCGCAGCAGCGACAGCGGCGCGACCGGTCATACAGCGACGCAACTCCTAGACGCCGGAACTGTATTGCCCCAGCAAGAATGGCGGCGTCCACTGTCAACGTACTCTCGGTGCGATGGCAGAGCAAAAGTGACGCACGTTCTTCAGCATACGAAAGCAACGCTCCATCAGCGTAGCAATGCGCCTAAGCGCAGTAAGCGCAATCCCGACATCTGTACTCTGGCGATATTGAGGTGTTTTCCGCTCTTATCCATCCTGTATCAGGAGTTAACGTGTTAAGTGTACGCCTGCTTGTCGCCTGCGCTGCCACCGCAGCTGCGCTGCCTGCCCATGCCGTGGAGTTCACCCTCATCTCTCCGGACACGCCAGCTCGCGACTGGAGCATAGACAGTACACAGCTGAACATGCGCGACGGTCCGCCCTTCAAGGTGCGGATGCACCGGCTCAGCGGCGGCCGACAGGAGGGCAGCGTGCTCGTCGAAATCGATACCGGCGCCATGCAACTGACCGTTGTGCCAACCCGCGGTATGAACGTGCTGCGCGCCCAGGCAGGCAGCGTCCGGCTGGGTTGGGATTCTCCGGTGAGCGAGGTCGTCAATCCTGCCTTCGTCAACTTGGAAAGCCGCAGCGGACTGGGCTGGCTGGAAGGATTCAACGAGTTCGTGGCGCGCTGCGGGTTCGCGTGGGTCGGCCACCCTGGCAAAGACCGTGGCGAACTACTCACCCTGCATGGGCGAGCGTCCTATCTGCCCGCCCGCACCGTGGTGCTCAGCATTGATGATCGCTCGCCGCACCGGATCACCCTCACAGGCATGCTGAGCGAGGCCGCCTTCAAGAAGGTCGACTTCCGGATCGACACGGCGCTGACCACCGAACCCGGCGCCACCGCATTCACCCTGCACGATCGCCTGACCAATCAGGGGGACCAACCCATGGAATACCAGGCGCTCTACCACAGCAACGTCGGTTCAACGCTGCTCGAACAAGGTGCACGCGTGACGCTACCGGTACGCGAGGTCTCGCCATTCAATGCGCGAGCGCAGCAGGAATTGCAGGATTGGCAGACCTTTCGTGGCCCGACTTCCGGATATGGCGAGACGGTCTACAACATCTACCCCATCGGCGATGGCAAGGGGCAGAGCCTCGCAGTGCTGCATGACGCAGGCGCTCGGCACGGCATAGAGTTGGACTTCAACCTCACCCAATTGCCAGTGTTCTCGCTCTGGAAGAACACCGATAGCCGCACCACGGGCTACGTCGCGGGCTTGGAACCAGGCACTAGTTTTTCCTACAACCGCAGTCTGCAGCGCGACCTTGGCCTGGTCCCCACCATCGAAGCGGGCGGCACGCGCGACTTCGTCCTCCAGTATCGTCTGCTTGCCACACCCGCCGCCGTACAGACGGCGCTGAAGAAGGTTCAGACACTGCAAGCTCGCCAGTTGCCCAAGGTCCGGCAGACTCCGCTGGCGGATGAGCCCTGACCCGGCATGTAGCGCTCGCTCCAAGTGTCAATGGATCCGCGTAGTACGCGACAAGCACGGCGCGGGGTCGCCTGCAACTGTGCCGAGTCGCACTCAGAACGACACCTCCACCGCCTGCCGCGACCACAACACCGACTGGTGCCCGGTGGCCTGCTTCCAGGCCAGCCGGATCGCCTCGATGTCGTTGCGCCGTTGCGGGGTGTCTTCGTGCAGGATCACCAGCACCTTGGTGCCCAGGCGGTTCGGCTCCTTGGCGCCGCGGAACAACCATTGGCCGTAGGCGTCGACCACGGTCAGACCATCCGGAAAGCGCGGGGTCACTTCCTTGTCCAGAAACGCGCGCCACTGGGTTTCGTCGATGGTGCGGGTCTGCGGGCGGTCGGCCGGGCCGGATTCTTCGCCCACGCCGAAATACAACTCGCTGCGCACCCAACCGCGCGCCACCGCCGGCCGCGCGGCGTCGCCCTGCAGGCTGGCGGTGGTCGTGCTCGGCGTACCGCCGGGGGTGGTGGCGCAGGCGGACAGCGCCAACATGGCGGCAAGCAGGCAAGAGGGCAACAACTTCATCGACTTCTCCACGACAGGTCTGGGGGGCAGGAATCAGGACTCGAGGGCAGGCTCATGCAAAGCGAATATCAGCTCATGCAGGCGCACACGCACTGTGCCATCTCGCACCGGGCTGAACAACACGATAATCTCTCTGCCATCCGGATGAATGTGGAAAAAATCCGTCCCCTTGCGCCCAGCCCGGCCGGATGCCGACCCCTTGGCGCGTTTCGTTCGCACTTGCAAGAGAGAGAGAACAGCATGACCCGCCCCACCCTTTCGATGATTGGCCTGGCCGTCGCCGCCGCGCTCAGCGCCAACGCGCAAGCCCAACAGGCCGATACCGGCTCCAACACCCTGGACACCGTGATCGTCACCGGCACCCGTGCCAGCGGCCGCACCGTGCTGGAATCGACCGTGCCGGTGGACGTGCTCACCGCCGAAGACATCCGCAAGGCCGGTGTCGTCAACGGTGAGCTTGGCAGCGCGCTGCAGGCGCTGCTGCCGTCGTTCAACTTCCCGCGGCAGTCCAACTCCGGCGGCGCTGACCATATCCGCGCCGCGCAGCTACGCGGGCTCTCGCCCGATCAAGTGCTGGTGCTGGTCAACGGCAAGCGCCGGCATACCTCGGCGCTGGTCAATACCGACAGCAAGATCGGCAAGGGCACCACGCCGGTGGATTTCAATTCCATCCCGATCAACGCAATCAAGCGCATCGAAGTGCTGCGCGACGGTGCCGGCGCGCAATACGGCTCGGATGCGATTGCCGGCGTCATCAACGTGATCCTGGACGACAACCCCGAGAGTGGCGAACTGGAAGCCAGCTTCGGCGCTTACAACACCGACGTCGAGCCGATCAATCGCCGCGTCACCGATGGCCAGACCAGCTACGCCAGCGCCAAGGTCGGCACGCTGCTGGGCGATGACGGCGGCTTCTTCAGGGTCGGCCTGGAACTGAAGAATCGCGAGGCCACCAACCGCGCCGGCTTCGACCAGATTCCGCCGTTCGAAGAACAGACCCCGGCCAATCTGGCGCTCAAGGGCCAGCGCAATTACGTGCTTGGCGATGGCGCCACCAAGGGCCTGAATGCCTGGCTCAACACCAAGATTCCCTTCAGCCCCAGCGGCGAGTTCTATGCGTTCGGCACCTACAACCAGCGCGATACCGAAGGCGCCAATTATTTCCGTTACCCGGACAGCAGCGCCAACTGGCGCGAGATCTACCCCAACGGCTACCGCCCGATTTCCGAAGGCGAAAATCGCGACCTGCAGATCGTGGCCGGCGCGCGCGGGCAATGGGGCGATTGGGACTACGACGCCAGCCTCAACTATGGCCGCAACGACTTCACCTACAGGCTGCGCAACTCGCTCAATGCATCGCTGGGCCCAGGCAGTACCACGCGCTTCAAGACCGGCGATTTCGCCTTCGCGCAGACCGTGGGCAATTTCGATCTGACCCGCGTGTTCGACGCTGCCGGTGCCACCCACACCTTCGGCACCGGTGCCGAATTGCGCCGCGAGCAATACCGCACCCACGCCGGCGACCCGGCCAGCTACGCGGCCGGCCCGTTTACCGATCGCCCCACCGGCTCGCAGGCCGGCGGCGGGCTCACCCCGCAGGACGAAGCCGACCTGTCGCGAAACGTGGCCAGCGCCTATGCCAACCTATCAAGCCAGTTCGGCGATAAGTTCTCCACCGATCTGGCCGGCCGCTACGAGCATTACCAGGATTTCGGCAGCCAGTGGACCGGCAAGCTGGCCGCACGGTATGCGTTCGACCCGGCCTTTGCGCTGCGCGGCGCCATCTCCAATAACGTGCGTGCGCCCTCGCTCAGCCAGATCGGTTACGAAGCCACCTCCACCGGTTACGATGCCGCCGGCCGCCTGACCCAGGGCCGCTTACTGTCGGTCAACAACCCCATCGCGCGCGGACTGGGCGCCACCGATCTGAAGCCGGAAACGTCGGTCAATTACAGCCTGGGCTTCACCAGCAAGCTGGGCGATCACTTCGACGTGTCGCTGGACTTTTTCCAGATCGATATCGACGACCGCATTGCGCTGTCCGAAGACATCACTGGCGATGCGCTGACCAGCTTCGTGCAGCAGAACTACGGCGTCACCGGCGTGCAGAGCGCCAGCTATTTCCTCAACGCCGCCGACACCCGCACCCGCGGCGCCGAGCTGGTCGCCAACTGGCGCCAGTACGCCTTTGGCGGCGATTTGTTGCTGACTGGCACCTACAGTTATGCCAAGACCGAACTGAAAAACATCATCGCCACCCCGGCGCAGTTGCTCGCGTTGAACCCCGATTACGTGCTGTTCGGCGTGGAAGAAAGCAACACGCTCACCGACGCGGCACCGCGCACGCGCGCCGCGCTCGCCGCCAACTGGAGCAACGAGCACTGGAACCTGCAGACACGCGTCAACCGCTACGGCAGCGCCACCCGCGTGTTCGATTTCGGCGGCGGCTTCGCCCCGCGCCAGACCTACGGCGCCGAATGGCAACTGGACCTGGAAGCCGAATACCACCTGGACACGCAATGGACGCTGGCCATCGGCGGGCAGAACATCCTGGATAACTACTCGGACCGCTCCATCGACGACATCGCCTACTTCGGCAACCTGCCCTACGACGTGCTTTCGCCGATCGGTAGTAATGGCGCGTATTGGTATGGGCGTGTGCGGTATAGCTTCTGATCGCACGCCGACGCGGCGACACCTGTAGCGCCGAACGCGTCAGCAGCGATGCAGGGCGAAGCGACTGGCGAACGAGCGTAACCAAGGTAAGGCGCGGTGGTGGCACGATGCCGGCACCACCGCGCTGTCGAAAGACCAGAGCACTTTCAGCCGATGTCCGGTTTTCGCCTATTGCGCGGAACGTTCGCAAAACGCACCCTCCCGCCTTAGGCAACGCGACATCCTTTTCGCCCTGAAGCTCATGGAGTGGCTATGCGCCCTGCCCAACTCAATCCCGCCTCGTCGCGCGTATTGCACACGGACGAGGCGACGCCCCACGCAGTGTCGCCAGCGTCCGAGGAATGCCGCACCACCTCGAAGCCACCCCTTGGCCGCGCACCATCCCGACCTGCCGCGATCAATCTGCCCGGGAGTTTGCAGCGCCACCGCCGCCCGCAACGCCCGGGACTGTCGCCGCTGTCGCTGAGGGAGCACTATGGGGATGACACGCAAGGCCACGATGGCGACAGCAGCGTGTTGCCCAGGCCCACTGCCGCAGAGATGCTTCGCAGGATCCCGCAGATGGATCGGCACGGAAGCAATCTGGGCGAACTGTTCCAATTCGTCGAGCACCTTACGCTTGTGCCATCCCACGACGGAACCACCTTGGATTGCGATCCGACCACGGCACCGCCTTCCTGCACGGCGGAGGCACTGCGCCTGTTCGATTTGAACAGCATATATCCGGTCCCCTTGGACACACTGGGGATGCTGGTGGAGGGCTTCGGTTTCGGCAGACCGAACGAACGCTCGCAGGCCGCACCTGCAGCACCGTCGGAGAACTCGGACACGTTGCGCCTGCTCCGGGCGATCCGCGAGAAAGACCCGCTACTGGGGGAACGCTTGACAGCCCTTATGGAGACAGTAAAAGAGACACCGCCCCCCCCCATGACGGCCGCACCGGACAATCCGGATATTGCGACCATGCTCCGGCTTATTCGCGAAAGAAATCCGCAATTGGGCGCCAAGCTGGCTGCGCTATGCGAGCCGGAGACGGCGAGCGCAACAACAACCCAGCCCACTGGCCGTCGGTCTTCCGGCGGCTGAGCTAACGCGCCCCCGGATGCCCCCTCTGGCGGGCCGCACTGCTCCAAGACGCAGCGATCTGCGAACGCGCCGCCGCGTCATCACGCACGCCCACTGGCCAGCTCCGGGTGGCTTTTCATTGGTGCGCGCATAGCGCAGATGTCGTTGATTGGCATTGCGCCTACAGCCAAACGCTGCGCTAGCCGCTCCACCTGCCGCTAACGGCCCCTGCGTCACCATGTGCCCATGGCAGACGCCCCCCCACCCCTTCCGTCGCCACCATTGCTGGACGATGCCTGCGCATTGTTTCTGGACGTGGATGGCACCCTCATCGACTTTGCCGACAGCCCCGAGGCAGTGCGGCTACTGCCCGAGGTGCGCGAGGCCATCGGCCTGCTGAGCGAGCGCCTCAACGGCGCCGTCGCACTGGTCAGCGGCCGGCCACTTGCCCAATTGGATGCCTTGTTCGCGCCGTTGCTGCTACCGGCCGCCGGCCTGCACGGGCATGAACTGCGCAGCGCTGTCGCTGCACGCGCGGCCATGCCGCAAGACACCTCCGAGTGGCTGCATGGTCTGCACCAACGTGCTGCCGCGCTCACGCGTCGACATCCCGGTGTGCTGGTCGAAGACAAAGGCGTCAGCGTGGCGCTGCACTGGCGCGCGCGGCCGCAGGCCGGCCCCGACGTGCTCGCGTTCGCGCAGCAGGAAATCGCACAGCTTTCTGGTTATCGGCTACAGCCTGGCGATCACGTGGTCGAATTCGTTCCCGAGGGCAGCAACAAGGGCCTGGCGGTCGAACAACTGATGCAGCACGGCGTTTTTGCCGGCCGTACGCCGGTGTTCGTCGGCGACGATCTCACCGACGAATTCGGTTTCGACGCCGCAAACCGGCTCGGCGGCTGGAGCGTGCTGGTAGGCAATCGCGCACAGACCAGCGCGCGCTTTCGCGTTGATGGCACCGCCGATGTCCACGCGTGGCTGCAGCACAACGCATGCCGCCGCTGAGCACAGCGCACCTTCTCTCACTTCAAAGGATCGTTTGTACTCCATGACCGAGCCAAACCTGGATCTGGGCGTCATCGGCAACTGTAGTTTTGGTGCATTGGTCGATCGGCAGGCACGTGTGGTGTGGAGTTGCCTGCCGGCATTCGACGGCGACCCGGCCTTTTGCACGCTGCTCTCGCCCAAGACCGAAGGCGGCGACTTCGCCGTGGAACTGGAAGATTTCGCCAGCAGCGAGCAGCACTATCTGCCCAATACCGCTGTGTTGCGTACGGTGTTGCGCGATAGCAACGGCGGCGAAATCGAGGTCATCGACTTTGCGCCGCGCTGGCGCAACAACGGGCGTTTCTATCGGCCAGTGAGCATCATTCGCCAGATCCGTCCGCTGAGCGGCAACCCGCGCATCATCGTACGCGCCCGCCCGCTGGCAGACTGGGGTGGCCGCACGCCGGACACCACCTGGGGCAGCAATCACATTCGTTGGATGTTGCCGGAATTCACGCTGCGCCTGACCACCGATGTGCCGGTGCGTTTTGTGCGCAATGGGTTGCCGTTTGTGCTCAGTCACCCAGTCAGCCTGGTACTGGGCGTGGACGAATCACTAACCCGCTCGCTCACCGGCTACGTGCAGGAAGCACAGGAACGCACCGAAGAATATTGGCGTGAATGGGTGCGTTACCTGTGCATTCCGCTGGACTGGCAAGAAGCAGTGATCCGCAGTGCGATCACGCTGAAGTTGTGCCAGTACGAAGACAGCGGCGCGATCATCGCCGCGATGACCACCTCGATCCCGGAAGCGCCGAATACACCACGCAACTGGGATTACCGCTATTGCTGGCTGCGCGACGCGGCATTCGTGGTGCGTGCGCTCAACCGGCTTGGCGCGACCCGCACGATGGAGCAGTTCATCGGCTACATCTTCAACATCGCCACAGCCGACGGCACCATGCAGCCGCTGTACGGCATCGGCTTCGAATCGCAACTGGAAGAGCACGAAGTCGACACCATGGAGGGCTACCGCGGCATGGGCCCGGTGCGACGCGGCAACCTTGCGTGGATCCAGCAGCAGCACGATGTCTACGGCAGCGTGGTACTGGCGTCCACACAGCTGTTCTTCGACCTGCGTCTGAAGGATCAGGGCGATGCGGATACCTTCCGCCGTCTTGAGCCGCTGGGTGAGCGCGCCTATGCATTACACAACGTCCCCGATGCCGGCCTGTGGGAATTCCGCGGCCGCGCCGAAGTGCACACCTACACCGCCGCAATGTGCTGGGCGGCTTGCGATCGCTTGTCCAAGATCGCCGACAGGCTGGCGTTGCCAGAGCGCATCACCTACTGGCGCGAGCGTGCCGACAGCATCCGCGAGCGCGTGTTGAACGAGGCCTGGAGCGACGAACACGGCCATTTCACCGACACACTCGGTGGCCATCGGCTGGATGCGTCGCTGTTGCTGCTGGCCGACATTGGCATCGTGGCCAACGACGACAGCCGCTTCGTGCGCACGGTCGAAGCAGTCGGTCGCGTGCTCAAGCATGGCGATGCGCTGTACCGCTACATCGCACCGGATGACTTCGGTGAGCCGGAGACCAGCTTCACCATCTGCACCTTCTGGTACATCGATGCGCTGGCGGCGATCGGGCGCAAGGACGAGGCACGTGAATTGTTCGAGCGCATCCTATCGCGCCGCAATCACCTCGGCTTGCTATCGGAAGATCTATCGTTTGAAGACGGCGAAGCCTGGGGCAATTTCCCTCAGACCTATTCGCATGTTGGCTTGATCATCGCAGCGATGCGCTTGTCGCGGAGCTGGCAGGAGGCTTCATGAGTCGTTTGGTAGTGGTATCCAACCGCGTTGCAGTGCCCGGCGAAAATCGCGCTGGCGGCTTGGCGGTTGGCTTGTTGGCGGCGCTTAAAGAGCGCGGTGGCATGTGGTTCGGCTGGAGCGGCAAGACTGTGCGCGGCGACAGCGGCGGCATGCACGAACAGACCGAAGGTGACATCACCTTCGTCACCATGGACCTCAACAAGCGCGACATCGATTCGTACTACAACGGCTTTGCCAACCGCACATTGTGGCCGTTGCTGCACTTCCGCCTTGACCTGGTCGATTACGATCGCGCCACCCGCGAAGGCTATATGCGCGTCAATCGGCTGTTTGCCGAAAAGCTTGCGCCGCTACTGAAAGACAGCGACACCTTGTGGATCCACGATTACCACATGATTCCGCTCGGCGCGATGCTGCGTGAGTTGGGTGTGGGCTGCAAGATGGGCTTCTTCCTGCACGTGCCGATGCCGTCGGCCGATCTGGTGCAGGCAATGCCCGATCACGCGCGTTTGTTCAGTACGTTCTATGCGTACGACCTGGTGGGCTTCCAGACCCAGCGCGATGCCGAGCGTTTCAAAGCGTATGTGCGCCTGTTTGGTGGTGGCCGCATTCTGGAAGGCGATCTGGTGGAAGGCCCGGGTGGGCGCCGCTTCACCGCATCGTCGTTCCCGATTGGCATCGATACCGATTTGATCGCCAATCAGGCCAAGGCATCGGTCGGCAAGCAGGCCGTGCGCGATTTGCGCGAAAGTTTGCGCGGCCGTCAGTTGGCCATCGGTGTGGACCGCCTGGATTATTCCAAAGGATTGCCGGAACGCTTCCAAGGCTTCGAGCGCTATCTGGAGCGCTATCCGGATCAATCCGGCAGCCTCACATATCTGCAAATTGCGCCGGTCTCGCGCGGCGATGTCACCGAATACCGCCAATTGCGCAGCCAGCTCGAACAGATCGCCGGCCATATCAACGGCGGGCACGCGGAACCGGATTGGACACCGCTGCGCTACGTCAACCAAAACTTCAGCCACGCCACCCTGACCGGCTTTTATCGCGCAGCTTCTGTGTGTTTGGTTACTCCATTGCGCGATGGCATGAACCTGGTTGCCAAGGAGTTCGTGGCAGCGCAAGACCCGGAAAATCCGGGGGTGCTGGTATTGTCATTGTTTGCAGGCGCAGCCGACGAAATGAAGGAAGCGCTGCTGGTCAATCCGCACGATCTGGATGGCGTGGCCGATGCGATTGCCACGGCAGCAAGCATGCCGCTGGCAAGCCGCATCGAACGCTGGCACGCGATGATGGATCACCTGCGCAAGAACAACATCAACCACTGGCGCCAGCGCTATCTGCAAGCGCTCTCCGAGGTCTAGATAGCTCTCCTTCTTCCGCCGGGGCATTGTCCTCGGGGAACGTGGGCGGATGCGGGTGCGCCCACAAGTGGCCTATCACGCTGCGCGCTTTCTACCGCAGAGCGCGCCTCACGCTAACGCAGCAAGCGGTTGCCAACTCCGATCGAAACGGCCGTGCCTGCGAAGGCGTGAGCGCGTCGGAGGTCGGCAGCGTTCACTCGATACGGCAGTAGCTGAGCCACACAACCTGAGCCGTGCCCCCTGCCCTTTAATCGCCGGCGCGATCACCGGCAGCGAATGTCCAACCCGGGCCTAGCAACACCTGGCACCACAATGTTGCAATGCGTTCAACATCCGCATGTTTCCGGTGTGCCAGACGTGCAGGCTGGAACGCTGGTTCCTATTCCGTCACGGACAGAGGGCGCCCGAGGGGTCTAAAATATTTACATGATTAGCGCTGAGGACCCTGGGAGGGGCCGCGCGTTCATAGCGTTCGATGTTCGTATTTAGATCCGGGCCGCGTCTTTGCCACCTGCGATCTGTCTCCCTCCACGACTTGCCACCGCTCGCTGGTGTCTGAGTCCTTCCTGACATCTTAAAAATGACTGATCAATCCTCAAAACGTGGGCTAGGCACCTGGTTGCTGGTGGCCTATGCGGTGGTGATCGCCGTGCTTGGTGCGGTGCTGGCCTTCGAAGGCGGCCGCCTGGTAGCCGTCGGTGGCTCCTGGTATTACCTGATCGCGGGTATTGCCCTGTTCCTGGCGGGCGTGTTGCTCGCGCTGGGCAAGCGTGCCGGCCTGTGGCTGTTTGGCGCGACCTTGGCCGGCACCATTGCCTGGGCGCTGTGGGAAGTGGGCCTGGATGGCTGGGGCCTGGTGCCGCGTCTGGCGATGATCTCGGTGCTGGGCTTGCTGCTGCTGCCATTCTGGGGCGTAGCGCGTCGGCGCATGTCGCCGCTATCGGGCGCCGGCTATGCGCTAGTGACCGGTGTGCTGCCGATCCTGGGTGCTGCGCTGATCCTGTGGCCGCTGCTGATGCCGCGCAATGTCGAGCTGGCCGATGCCTCCAAGTTGCCGGCCGACAGCGCAACGGCCTTCAGCCGCGGCACCGTGCCCAGCCCCGACGGCAACGTCGCGGCTAATCACGACGCCAGCAACTGGACCTCCTATGCGGGCTCCAACCTCTCCAACCATTACACACCCGGTGCGCAGATCACCCCGGACAACGTGAAGAATCTCAAGGTGGCTTGGGAATTCCACACCGGCGATCTGAAGCCCAAGGATTCCAAGCTGGGCTATGCCTTCCAGAACACCCCGCTCAAGGTCGGCGACCTGCTCTACATCTGCACGCCCACCCAGAAGGTGATTGCGGTGGAAGCGGCCAACGGTAAAGAGCGCTGGCGCTTCGATCCGCAGACCAACCCCAAGGCGATGGCGGGCGTTGCTGCCACCACCTGCCGTGGCGTGTCCTACTACCAGGCGCCGGAAGGCACCGCCGAATGCGCGACCCGGATCTTCTGGCCGATGGTCGATGGCCGCCTCGGCGCGCTGGATGCGCAGACCGGCAAGCTCTGCACCAGCTTCGGCAACAACGGCTACGTCGATCTGAATGCCGGTACCGGCAACACCAAGCCGGGCTTCGTTGGCCCGACCTCGCCGCCGGTGGTGATGCGCGGTGTGGTGATCCAGCCGACCGGCCAGGTCCGCGATGGTCAGGAAGGCGATGCGCCGTCCGGCGTGGTGCGCGGCTTCGATGCGCTCACCGGCCAGCTGCGTTGGGCCTGGGACCTTGGCAACCCGGCGATCACTGCCGAGCCGCCGGCCGGCCAGACCTACACCCGCTCGACTCCGAACGTGTGGTCGCTGATGTCCGCTGACGATGAGCTCGGCTTGGTCTATCTGCCCACCGGCAACGCCTCCGGCGACTTCTTCGGCAAGGGCCGCACCCCACAGGACGAGGAATACACCGCCTCGCTGGTGGCCGTGGATGCTGCTACCGGCAAGGAACGCTGGCACTTCCGTACCGTCAACCACGACCTGTGGGATTACGACATTGGCCCGCAGCCGAACCTGGTCGACTGGCCGGTTGCTGGCGGCGGTACGCGTCCGGCAGTGATCCAGGCCACCAAGTCCGGTCAGGTGTTCGTGCTGGACCGTGCCACCGGCGAGCCGATCATGCCGGTCAAGCAGATCGCTGTGCCGCAGGGTACCGATCACGGCGACTGGACCGCTGCCACGCAGCCGATCTCGCCGGGCATGCCCAACACCGTAGGCGCGCCGAGCCGTGAGTACGAGACCATCATTGAATCCGATGCCTGGGGCATGACCCCGTTCGACCAGCTGGCCTGCCGCATCCAGTTCAAGCAGCTGCGTTACGAAGGCATGTTCACCCCGCCGACCTTGCAGGGCTCGCTGGCCTTTACCGGCAACCACGGCGGCATCAACTGGGGCGGCGTCTCGGTGGATCTGCAGCGCGGCATCATGGTGATGAACAGCAACCGCCTGCCCTACACCTTGCAGGTGTATACCCGCGAAAAAATGAATGAGCTGGGCGTGGTCTCGGTGTTCGACGGCAAGAGCAAGACGCCCGGCTATATGGCGCAGAAGGGCCTGGCCTATGGCGCGCGCAAGGAGCCGTGGATGTCGCCACTCAACACGCCGTGCGTGGCACCGCCGTGGGGCTACATCGCCGGCGTGGACCTGCGCACGCAGCAGGTGATCTGGCGCCGTCCGCTGGGTACCGGTTACGACCAGGGTCCAATGGGCATTCCGTCCAAGACCAAGTTCGAGATCGGCACGCCTAACAACAGCGGCTCGCTGGCCACCGCTGGCGGCGTGACCTTCATCGGCGCGACCCTGGACGACTTCATGCGCGGCTTCGACACCCGCACCGGCAAGCAGGTGTGGGAGACCCGCGTCCCCGCGGGCCCGCAGGCAGCACCGATGAGCTACACCATCAATGGCAAGCAATACATCGTGGCTGCCGTGGGTGGACATGACCGCATGGAAACCAAGTCGGGCGACAGCGTGATTGCCTGGGCCTTGCCTGACGATGCGCAGGCCGCGCCTGCCAAGTAATGGCGGCGCTTGAAGCGTCATCCGGCTAGGCGGTGTACCGGTGCGCAGAACCGCACGCACTCTGCACTGCGTCGGCCACTGCCCATCACACGCCTAGCGGCGGTCTGACGCTCAGCTAGCGCGCCGTCGGCCTTGGCTGACGGATGCAGTCGATAGAACCGGTCGTCGCGAGACGGCCGGTTTTTTTGTGGGCGGGTTTCATAGCGCGATTGAGCAGGCGATGCAAAGCCGATGACGCTGTGCAGGCGTCTGAGGCGCGGCCATGGCACTTTCGCTGCAGGCCTGAACATAAGCGCCTCCCTCTAGGAAACCATCCAGCCGGCGATCCCATGCGGCGGAGCGGGTGTCGGACGGCATCGCACACGTCGTTGATGACCCCGCCAGCCCCCCTCGCAGGCGCTGGTCCACGTCAGACGACACGTCGCCCGAGGCGCCGGGCGTTCTCCTAGACGCGTCTATTTTTCACACGGAATTTACAGCTAAATTGGCGTTCAAGCCCGCTTGATCATTTCCGGCGCGCTTACCAATCAGTGAAATCCCTTCCACATCAATGACATCAAGGCTTTTCAGGACCCAGTTTTCATATCCCGACGAACGGCGCCTTCACACCTTCATTATTCGGATCCAGCCGCCGATACCACACTGCAGCCCACAGACTGCCGGATACCGCTCCCACATCAGATCACCCAGTCGGACAGCCTATGTTGCACTCACACGATGCCGCCCCCGTCGCCTACCCGCCTGTTGGTGGGCACGTTGCGCGCACTACCTGGACTGCATGGCTGCCGGCCGCTGCACACATCGGGCTGCTGGCCTTGCTTGCCTGCTACGCCGCCACGCTGGTGCCCGGCGGCTTTTTAAGCGGGCTCGGACGCCTGCTTCCCGTCCTGCTGGTGCTGGGCGCGGCAAGCGCCGGCCTGGGGTGGTGGGCGCGCCGGCGTCACGCTGCGCAGCTGCAGCAAGCCGTGAGCGCAGCGATGGCGATCGGCGAAGGGCGCTTCCAGCGTCTGGACCTGCGCAACGCCTCCGGCGAACTCGCACCATTGCTGCATGCCTTGCAGGATGCTCAGGACAAGCTCGCCATCCGCATCGATGTAATGGAGCAATCCCTGCGCCATGGCCAGTTCGTGATCAAGGCGCTCGACGATCTGGACACCATGATCCGCATCGCCGACGACGATGGCCAGGTGTTGTTCGCCAACCGCAAACTGCTCGCCATGCTCAAGCTGATCGAGCCGGATGTGCAGAGCTTCCATCCCAGCTTCCACGCCGAAGGCTTCGTCGGCGGCAGCATCGGCGACATCTATCCGGACAGCCAGGCTGCGATCGATCGCATGCGTGCATTGAACGCCTCCAAGGCCGTGCGTGCGCCGTTCTTTGGCCGCCAGATCGACTTCGTCTACAGCCCGATCATCGCCGCCGACGGCACCAAGCTGGGCACCATCGCGCAGTGGGTGGACGTCACCGCGCAGGTCAACGCCGAGCAGACGCTGATCCAGATCATCGACGCCGCCTCCGCCGGCGACTTCAGCCATCGCATGCAGATCGACGGCATGGATGGCGTGCTGCTGACCCTGGCGCAAGGCATCAATCGCATCTACGACTCGGTGGAAATCCACCTGGACGCGTTGGCCCGCGTGATCGCTGCGCTGGCCGAAGGCGACCTCACCCAACGCGTGGATGGCGATGCGCATGGCATCTTCGCGCGCTTGCGCGACGACACCAACCAGACCGTCGCCCGCCTGACCGAAATCATCGGCGGTATCCAGACCGCATCGGACACCATTCGCCAGGCCGCGGTGGAAATCGCCGCCGGCAACACGGATCTTTCCGAACGCACCGAGCAGCAGGCCGCCAAACTGGAAGAAACCGCAAGCTTGATGGAAGAACTCACCTCCACCGTGAAGCAAAACGCCGAGAGCGCACTGCAGGCCAATCGCCTGGTGGTGGGCACCGGCGAAGTGGCACAGAGCGGCGGCCAGGTGATGGACGACGTGGTCGCCACCATGAGTCAGATCAGCGCGGCCTCGCGCAAGATCGGCGAGATCATCGGCGTCATCGACGGCATCGCGTTCCAGACCAATATCCTGGCGCTCAACGCTGCGGTGGAAGCCGCACGTGCCGGCGAACAGGGCCGCGGTTTTGCCGTGGTGGCTTCGGAAGTGCGTGCGTTGGCGCGGCGCTCGGCCGATGCCGCCAAGGAAATCAAGACGCTGATCGCCGACTCCACCGACAAGGTGGAACTGGGTTCGGGCCTGGTGCACCGCGCCGGCGCGACCATGCGCGAGATCGTCGGCTCGGTCAAACACGTCACCGACATCATGAGCGAGATCACCTCGGCCAGTGCCGAGCAATCCAGCGGCATCGAGCAGGTCAACCGCACGGTCGCGCAGCTGGACGAAGTGACCCAACGCAACGCCGCGCTGGTGGAAGAAGCTACCGCCGCCGCGCGCAGCCTGGAAGAACAGGCTGTGGAACTGGCCGATGCGGTGTCGATCTTCCGCCTGCAGTCCGACACCCGCCCAAGTGCCTCCCACGCCGTACGCGCCAGCTTCCACAACGCGGCATAAGCTCGCCATGTATGGCGTTTCCTAGGAGCGCACCCGGGGCCTCCAGCAACGCCCGCCGCGCTCAGGCGCGCTGCGACGAACCGTTGCTCTGGAGCGCCGGCGCGAGCAATCGCTGCGCATCACGCGAACACCCCGAACGCTGTGGCTGGCTGTCTCGAAACGCGCCGCAGCCGCCGAACACCCGTGCCCGCATCAGCCGGGTATTGCATCCCTAGCATCTGCCTAGGAGCGCACCCAGGCGCGATCAGGCTTTCCCGGAAATGCCCGCGCCAACAGGCACGCGCCCGAGAACGGCCGAGCGATGCGCCGGATCGTCTCGTCCTGGCATCGCATCGTTCCTCAGGCCAGTTCACCCGCGCCGCCCACAGTGCGTCAGTCCAGAAACCGCGCATGCTGCTCGGGCGTCGGCAACATGCAGTGGTCGCTGCGACCGAACCAGCGGTAGCGATTGCGTGCGATCAGCCGGTAGCCGATATCGCGCACGCTGCGCGGCACGACACGCAGCACACCGGCCAGCCGCCAAAAACCACCCAATCCTGCAAGCACGCGCACAATCGCATCGCTGTCGGTCCAGGCACCGGTGGCGTCCACCAGCAGAAATGACAACGGGTCGTCCGGGTCCAGACCGTGCTGCCGCAACAGCGCGCGCCCGGCCTGGCCCTGCATGGCCGCAAAGCGATAGCGCGCACGCTGATCGTGGCGCAGCAGAAACTTGACCCAGCTATTGCACAGCAGGCACACGCCATCGAAGACGATGGTGGCGGGCGCCGCAGGCAGCGCAACAAACGATTGATCAGCGCGGTTCAAGCCAGTCTCATAGCGAATGAACGGCCCTGCCAGCGGCAAGTGCACGTCGACCCGAAACCCGTAACGGCCACTATCGGCATGCTCGCGGCAACGCACCTGCCGCAACCAGCGCGCAGGCTACGGAATCCATCCGAACGCCCACACACGTGTGGCCTGCCAGTACAGCGATTGCGCATCGGCCTGCAACGAAAATTCGAAACGCACCGCGCCCAGGTGTTCGCGCAGGCTGTTGCCATGGCGCCATAGCCGCGAATGCATCGGCAAACCGCCAAAACGCCGATGCCAGCGCTCGCCGTGCGCGTCGGCAAGAAATTTCACTTTCACCTCGACGTCGCCGCTGCGCGGCAAACGGCTCTGCAGCGCCAGCAACGGCACCAACGTATGCGCAACACGCTGAATCTGCGCGCGCCCGGCGAAGATCTGCCGCTGCTGCACCGAGTGCAATGCGCGCACCGGCGCGGGCAACTGCGCAAATGCGTCCTGCCCCAGCACCTGGGCGAACAGCGGCGTGCTCAGGGTGCGATCCACGCCAGCGTAGCCATGCGTCCGCTGCGGCGGTCGCGCCGGTGCGAGAAAAAGCGCTGCGGATCGGAAATGGTGCACAACCCGCCGCCATACACCGCATCGGCCGGCACACCCGCCTGCTGCAGCCGCTGGCGAGCCAGCGCATACAGATCCACCCGCCAGTACCCTGGACGCGTGGCGACAAACGCCTGTTGCGCCTGTGCATCGTGCGCAACGAAGGCATCGAAGACGTCTTGGCCAATTTCATACACCTGCGGCCCCGCCGCCGGACCCAGCCAGGCGACCAGCTGCTGCGGTGGCGTTCGCATCGCGGCCATGCTGCGCTCCAGCACGCCGTCGGCCAGCCCGCGCCAACCGGCATGCGCAGCAGCAACTTCGTTGCCATCCACGGCAGCGAACACGACCGGCAGACAATCGGCGGTGAGGATCGCCAGCACCACGCCAGGGACCGACGTCACCGCAGCATCGGCCACCGGTTCTTGCGCGCCTGGTAGCTCATTCGCTGCGCCGTCCGTTGATCCAGGCGCAGCGGGCGGTGCGTCTACCCGCACCACGCCCACGCCGTGCACCTGTCGCAGCCAGTGCGGCGTGCTCGGCAACGCCAAGGCCTCGGCCAGTAGCGCCCGATTGCGCTCCACCTGCGCGGGCACATCGCCTTCGGCGCTATTGCGATTGCCCAGGTTGAGCGTGTCGAACGGCGCCAGCGAGCCGCCCAGACCATGACGCAGCGTGGTCAGCGCGCGGATGCGCGGCGGCGCTGGCCAGTCCGCCGGCAGGATGAAGGGCGCGGCCACGGCCACCTCAGCGGCGTGCCATCTCGGCGGCGCGTGCGCTGTCTTCGCGCAGCGCGGTCATCAAGCGCTGCAGATCGGCCGGCACCGGCGCGCTGGCACGGACCGGCTCGCCGCTGACCGGATGCCGGAATTCCAGGGTTTCGGCATGCAGCGCCTGGCGCTTGAAGGTGCGCAGTTCGTGCACCAGTTCGTCGGTGGCGCCCTTGGGCAGCTTGAGCGCCCCGCCGTACAGCGGGTCGCCGACGATCGGCGATTTCAGGTGGGCCATGTGCACACGGATCTGATGGGTACGCCCGGTTTCCAGACGGCATTCCAGTGCGGTATGTGCGCGGAAGCGCTCGCGCAGGCGGTAATGCGTGACCGCATCGCGACCGTCGTCGCGCACCGCCATCTTCAGGCGGTCGCGCGGGTGGCGGTCGATTGGTGCATTGGCGGTGCCGCCGGAGACCAGTGCGCCGACCACCACCGCCAGATACTGGCGATGCACATCGCGCGCGGACAGTTGCTCCACCAGCGCGGTCTGCGCCTGTACGGTGCGCGCCACTACCATCACGCCGCTGGTGTCCTTGTCCAGGCGATGCACTACGCCAGCGCGCGGCACCGAGGCCAGCGCCGGGTCGCGGAACAGCAGCGCGTTGACCAAGGTGCCGTCGGGATTACCGGCGCCCGGATGCACCACCAGACCGGCCGGCTTGTCGATCACCAGCACCTGCTCGTCTTCGTACAGCACGCTCAGCGGGATGTCCTGCGGCGCGGCGTGGGTCTGGGTTTCCAGCACCACCTGCACCTGCACGCTCTCGCCGCCGCGCAAGGTGTCGCGCGGGCGTGCCATGGCGCCGTCCAGCAGCGCGTCGCCGGACTTGATCCATTCCGACAGCCGCGAGCGTGAGAATTCGGGGAACAACTCGGCCAGCACTGCGTCGAAACGGCGTCCGGCGGCGTTGTCGGGCACGATCGCCTGGCGGATGGACGGTTCGAGAGCTTCGGCAGATGGGTCGGACATGGACACGGGCACTCAGGAAAAATCGGGAATTTGGGGGTCCGGGCGGCAAGAGTCAGTCGCCGGACAGGCCACTAGGCTATCATCGCGCTCTCGTTTTCCTGATGCGTCCTGCCCAGACCCATGATCCGACGGTCCACGTTTTCCGCGCCTGCGCGCCTGATTGCTCTCATGCTGGTCATGGCGTTCGTCGTCACCGGCTGCCACCGCGGTGCCAAGGACAAAAATCCCGACGAGGGCATGCCGGTCGAACAGCTCTACGGCAAGGGCCACGATCTGATGGAGAAAGGCAACTGGGCCGGCGCCGAGGCCAGCTACAAGCGCCTGATCGCCCAGTACCCGTATGGCCCATACACCGAGCAGGCGATGATCGAAAGCGCCTACGCCCAGTACAAGGCCGGCAAGCACGACGATACGGTGTCCAGCGTCGACCGCTTCATCCGTACCTACCCGACCCACCGCAACATCTCGTATCTGTACTACCTGCGCGGGCTGGCCAACAGCAACCGCGACACAGTGTTCCTGCGCCGCGTGTGGTCGCTGGACCCGAGCCGTCGCGACCTGTCTTCGCCGCAGCAGGCCTACAACGACTTCAATACCGTCACCGACCGCTACCCGAACAGCCGCTACGCCGCCGATGCGCGCAAGCGTATGATCGAGTTGCGCGACGTGTTCGCCCAGCACGAGCTGGACAATGCGCTGTACTACCTGCGCCGCGATGCCTGGGTGTCTGCTGCCGGCCGCGCCAATTACCTGTTGGAAACCTATCCGCAGAGCGCCTATCAATACGACGCCGTCGCGATGCTGGCCGAGGCCTACACGCACTTGGGCAACAAGACCCTGGCGGCCGACGCACGCCGCGTGCTGGAGCTCAACGACCCGCAGCACCCGTGGCTGACCGGTAACTGGCCGAAGTATCCCTGGGCCATCCGCAAGCTCAACCCGTTTGCTGGCGAAAAGTCAGCAGCGACCGGGCAAAAGAATGCCCAGATGAGTCGCGACTGAGACATCTGGCGCAGCGCATCATCTAAAAGAGGCCGCAAGGCCTCTTTTAGATGATGCGGCGATGGCGAAGGCTGCGCGGTGCGTGCAGCGACGATGCCAAGACGACTGCAATTGGCACTGCTGACGAGCCTGCACCTGGCAGCGTGCATCAACTACCTGCAGACGCATCGCCGGACTCGGCGCGCGCATCCAGTCACCCGCGCTAGGTCACTGAATGCTGGAGCCCCCCTGCCTGCACTGACCGCAAACCAGATCTAACTTCCTGCGAGCACCCACCATCCAGGGCGCAGAGGGCCACTTTGGCCTGATGTCGACCTCCCGGC
This sequence comes from Xanthomonas vasicola pv. musacearum NCPPB 4379, assembly GCF_000277895.2. Lineage (NCBI taxonomy): Bacteria > Pseudomonadati > Pseudomonadota > Gammaproteobacteria > Lysobacterales > Lysobacteraceae > Xanthomonas > Xanthomonas vasicola. The sequence continues at coordinate 3,566,718 of NZ_CP034655.1, forward strand.
CAAAAACCGACCCTGGACCTGCTCAGCCAATTCGCCCAATCACCGACCACCGCAGCAGCCACGGTGTGCCAAGCCACTGACCATATGGGCAATTCAGGCTACTGGCCGCGATACCCATTGGTGATTGGATAGCGACGTTCGCGCCCGAATGCACGCCGAGACACCTTGGGCCCCGGCGCGGACTGGTGGCGCTTCCACTCGTTGAGCCGCACCAGGCGCAGCACATGCTCGACGGTATCGGCGGCGTAGCCGGCGGCGACGATGTCGTCGCGCGACTGTTCCTGATCGACGTAGCGATACAGGATGCCGTCGAGCACATCGTAGGGCGGCAGCGAATCCTGGTCGGTCTGGTTGTCGCGCAACTCGGCTGACGGCGGGCGCGAGATCACCGCCGGCGGGATCACCGGCGCGCCACCCACGGTGTTGCGCCACTTCGCCAAGCCAAATACTTCTGTCTTGTATAGATCCTTGAGTGGCGCATAACCACCGCACATGTCGCCGTAGATGGTGGCGTAACCCACCGCGTATTCGCTCTTGTTGCCGGTGGTCAGCACCAGACCGCCGAACTTGTTCGACAGCGCCATCAGGATCACGCCACGGCTGCGCGACTGCAGGTTTTCTTCGGTGATGTCCGGCTGGGTGCCTTCGAACATCGGCCCCAGCGCACCGAGCAAACCCTCAAAGGCCGGCTCAATCGCGATGGTTTCCAGCTTGACGCCCAGCGCGCGGCATTGCTCGTCGGCCAGATCATTGGACAGGTTCGCGGTATAGCGCGACGGCAGGCGCACGGCGGTGACGTTATCGCCGCCCAGCGCATCCACTGCGATCGCCAGCACCAGCGCCGAGTCGATGCCGCCAGACAGGCCCAGCCAAACTTTGCTGAAGCCGTTCTTGCGGCAGTAGTCCTGCAGCCCGCGCACAACCGCGCGCCACGCCAGCGCGTCCATACTCTCGTCGCCATCGTCCACCCACACCACCGGGGTGAAGCTGCGCTCGCCGGCGGCGTAGTCCACCACCAGCCACTGGTCCACGAACGCGGCAGCAGCGGGATGCACGGTGCCGTCGCCATCGGCCACCACCGAGGCGCCATCGAACACCAGCGCGTCCTGCCCGCCAACGACGTTGAGATAGGCAATGGCCGCCCCGCTCTCGCGTGTGCGCTCGGCCAGCAACGCATCGCGCTGCGCATGCTTGCCGCGCTCGTAGGGCGAGGCGTTGGGCACCAGCACCAACTCAGCGCGAGCCTTGACGGTGTTGGCCAGCGGCTCTGCAAACCAAAGGTCTTCGCAGATCACCACGCCCACCTGCACGCCCTTGACGGTAAACACGCAGTTGTCGCCATCCGGGTCCACGTCGAAATAGCGGCGCTCGTCGAACACCGCGTAGTTGGGCAATTCGCGCTTGCGGTAGGTTGCCTCGATCCGCCCGTCGCGCAACACGCTAGCGGCGTTGTAGACCACGCTGCCAGCGCTTTGCGGCCAACCGACCACCGCCACGATGCCGCGCGTGGCAGCCGCAATGCGCCCCAACGCTTCTTCGCAATGGGCGAGAAAACCGGGCCGCAGCAGCAGATCTTCCGGCGGATAACCGCTGATCGCCAGCTCGGGAAACAGCACGATATCGGCCTCGAACTCGTCGCGCGCTGCGGCGATGTGCTCGATGATGCGATCGGTGTTCTGCGCCACGGCACCGACCGGGAAGTCGAACTGGGCCATGGCGATGCGAAGGGTGTGTGCTGTCACTGCTGACTCCATCAAAACAGGCTTTCAAGGTAACCCGCTTCGCGCTGCGAACGGATCGCCAGCACATACACGGTGTCGTCCAAAGGTGCGTAACGATAGAGCGCCAGATAACCGCTGGCATCGCGACCAATGACCAGCTCGCGAAATCCGCCATGCACTGCGTGCCCTATCAGCGGATTGTCCGCCAATGCATCGATGGCCTGGAAGACGCCAGCGAGCTTTAGCTGCACATTTGCTGCATCGTGCTCCTGCAGATAGGCGACCAGACGTCGCGCATCGTCGGCGACGCGCGCGGCAAGCGCGATGCTGGACATCTGTCAGCGCTCGACGGTGCTGGCGACCGGTGGCGCGGGGTTCTCTCCGTCGGCAAGCTGCTGCATGTACTGGCGTACGTCCGCCCAGGACAGGGTGTTTTCGCCACCTTCGATGGCAGCCCAGCGTTGCTGCGCTTCGGCATGAAATGCGTTGCGGCGCTCGTGCGCTTCGATTTTCTCCGCAATGGCATCGACGATGAAGCCGTGCGCCGTAGTTCCGGCATCTTTCGCCGCCCTGGCGACACGCGCTTTCAGTTCGTCAGGCAAACGGATTGTGGTCGTGGACATGGCAACCTTGGAAAACCGTATGGCAGCCCCACCGTAGCACACTTGTGACACACCTTGCATGACGCGCTCCTTGTGCGATTCAGGGCTCAGCACCGCTGCAAGCAGCGAGCCGGGCAGTCGGCCCAACGCGCGCGCGGCAGTCAGCGATTCCTGCCATCTGCGTAAGCCGTCTCTATAACGCAGAAAGCCGCCCGAAGGCGGCTTTCCACGACACCACACTGGCGAGACTTACTTCACCAGTGCAGCGATCGCCGCACCCAGATCGCCCGGCGAACGGACGGTCTTGACGCCAGCGGCTTCCATCGCCGCGAACTTGCCTTCGGCCGTGCCCTTGCCGCCCGATGCGATCGCACCGGCGTGGCCCATGCGCTTGCCGGCCGGAGCAGAAGCACCGGCGATGAAGCCGACGACCGGCTTCTTGACGTACTGCTTGATGTACTCGGCACCGGCTTCCTCGGCGTCGCCGCCGATTTCGCCGACCATGATGATGCCTTCAGTCTGCGGGTCTTCGTTGAACAGCTTGAGGCAGTCGACGAAGTTCAGGCCATTGATCGGGTCGCCGCCGATGCCGATGCAGGTACTCTGGCCCAGGCCCACTTCGGTGGTCTGCTTGACCGCTTCATAGGTCAGGGTGCCCGAACGCGACACGATGCCGATCTTGCCCGGCTTGTGGATGTGGCCCGGCATGATGCCGATCTTGCACTCGCCCGGGGTGATCACGCCGGGGCAGTTCGGCCCGATCAGCACGGTGTCCGGATGCGAACGGGTCAGCACGTTCTTGACGCGCAGCATGTCCAGCACCGGGATACCTTCGGTGATGCACACGATGACCTTGATGCCGGCCGCAGCCGCCTCCAGGATCGCATCGGCCGCATACGGCGGCGGCACGTAGATCACCGATGCGTCTGCACCGGTGGCCTTGACTGCATCGGCGACGGTGTTGAACACCGGCAGATCGATATGCGTGGTGCCGCCCTTGCCGGGCGTGACGCCGCCGACGACCTGGGTGCCGTACTCGACCATCTGAGTGGCGTGGAAGGTGCCCTGCTGGCCGGTAAAGCCCTGCACGATCACCTTGGTGTTCTTGTTAATCAAAACGGACATGGATAGTTCCTTCGGTGTCGTGGATCAGGCGGCGTTCTTGACAGCTTCAACGACTTTCTTGGCGCCGTCGTTGATGTTGTCGGCCGGGATGATGGCCATGCCGCTATCGCGCAGCAGCTGCTTGCCTTCTTCCACGTTGGTGCCTTCCAGGCGCACCACGACCGGAACCTTGACGCCCACTTCCTTGACCGCGGCGATGATGCCTTCGGCAATCATGTCGCAGCGGACGATACCGCCGAAGATGTTGACGAAGATGCCTTCGACCTTGTCCGAAGACAGGATCAGCTTGAACGCTTCGATGACGCGCTGCTTGTTCGCACCGCCGCCCACGTCCAGGAAGTTCGCCGGCTCGCCGCCGTTGAGCTTGATGACGTCCATAGTGGCCATGGCCAGACCTGCACCGTTGACCATGCAACCGATATTGCCGTCCATGGTGACGTAGTTGATGTCCAACTCCGACGCGGTCACTTCGGTTTCGTCTTCCTGCGTCTTGTCGCGCATGGCGATCAACTGCTTCTGACGGAACGCGGCGTTGTCGTCGCTGTCGAACTTGCCGTCCAGCGCGTACAGGTTGCCGTCGTCCAGGATCGCCAGCGGGTTGATTTCAACCAGCGCCAGATCCTTTTCGTTGAACAGCTTGTACAAGTTCACCATGATGCTGGCGAACTGGCCGGCCTGCTTGGCATTGAGGCCGAGCTTGAAGCCGAAATCGCGGCCGTGATAGCCCTGCACGCCTTCAACGAAATCGACGTTGAGCGCGTGGATCAGTTCCGGCGTTTCGGCCGCAACCTGCTCGATCTCCACGCCACCCTCGCTCGAGGCGATATAGGTGATGGTCTTGGTGCCGCGGTCGACCAGGATCGACAGGTACAGCTCCTTGACGATCTCACCGGCGGTGGTCACCAACACCAGATTGATCGGCAGCTCGACGCCGGCGGTCTGGTAGGTGGACATCTTTGTGCCGAGCATCTTGGCTGCTGCGGCCTTCACGTCGTCGGTGGTCTTGCAGAACTTGACGCCGCCAGCCTTACCGCGGCCACCCGCGTGGATCTGCGCTTTCACCATCCAAGGGCCCTTGCCCAGGGAATTGGCGACTTCAACCGCTTCGTCCGGGGTCGCCGCGACCTTGCCGGCCGGGACGGGGATGCCGTACTCGGCAAGCAGCTGTTTTGACTGGTATTCGTGGAAATTCATGCGTCACCGTGGGAAAAGGAAACGACCGCTGCGTGCAACGCAGACCGCCTGGGCGGCACGTCGTGGGACGCGAACGGGCCGCCTATTGTGGCTGACCACGCCGTGCGGCGCAAAATTCGCCGGGATTGGTCGCCTGATCGCAGCGCTTGCGCGTAGACCCACTCTGTGCTCGAGCGCTGCGTAGACCACGCACCTGCCTATACTCGCTGCTCGCTCCAGCGGGGGAATCGGCTTGGCATCCATCGCATCGCTCATCGCTCGGATACAGTCCGCGCCGCAGCGCGAGCTGTACTTCTTCTCATTGTACCGGGTGCTGGTGGCCGGCCTGATCGCCGCGCTGGTGTTTAGCCCCTTGTCCGACGCCATCCCCGAGCCGCGCTACCCGCCCCTGGCCGCAGGCGTAGCAATCGGCTACCTGTGCATGGCGATCCCGCTGCTGTTTTGGGGCCGCAGCGAGCGCCGCCTGACGCCCACCGTGCTATGCGCGGTGGTGGCTGACATCCTGGCCGCAACCTTGGCAACGCACGCCCTGCCCGGCGCCAGCGCCGGCATTGCGATGATGCTGCTGTTCAACGTGGCGGCCGCCTCGATCCTGCTGCGGCTGCGCTATGGCATGAGCATCGCAGTGCTTGCCAGCGCGGCCATCCTGCTGGAATACCTGTGGACCCTGCTCGAAGGCGGCGGCGCCACCCGACCGGTCGCCGAGCTGGCCATGTTCGCCACCAGCTATGTCGCGGTGGCCTTCATCTGCGAACAGATCGCCTCGCGCGCACGGCGCAATCAGGTATTGGCCGAAGAACGCGGCGCGCAGGTCGCCAATCTGTATGAGATCAATGAGCTGATCATCCGGCGCATGCGCACCGGCGTGCTGGTGGTGGACACCCATAACCGCATCTCGTTGGCGAACGAGGCGGCACTGGCCCTGCTTGGCGATGGCGACCCGCGCAACGCACCGGCCGATCTCTCGCTGGTGGCACTTACCCCGGAGCTGGCGCGCCGGCTACAGCGCTGGCGGAGTGGCTGGCGTCAGGAAGAAGCCCCGCTGCAACTCGGCGCCGACCGCCCGGAAGTACAGCCGCGCTTCGTGCGTCTGCTTGCCGACAGCGACCTGGTACTGGTGTTTCTGGACGACGCCACGGTGGTGTCGCGTCGCGCCGAATCGCTGACGTTGTCGGCGATGGGCCGCTTTTCGGCCAGCCTGGCGCACGAGATCCGCAACCCACTGGCCGCAATCAGCTACGCCTCGCAATTGCTGGAGGAGTCGCCGGACATCGGCGATGCCGACCGACGCCTGCTGCAGATCATTCATCAGCAATGCCAGCGCACCAACGGCATCGTCGAAAGCGTGCTCGCACTGGCGCGGCGGGAACGCGCCACCCCTGACAACCTGGACTTGGCCGCATTCGTGCGGCGCTTCGTGGTCGAGTACCGGCAGACCCTGTCGATGGAAACCGACATCCTGGAAGCCAGCATGCAGGGCAGCACCGTGCATGCCCTGGTCGATCCCAAGCACCTGCATCAGATCCTCACCGCGCTGGTCCACAACGCACTCAAGTACGGCCGCGTCATGGACGAACCGGCACGGGTCAAGCTGCGCGTCGAACGCGTTGAACGCATGGCGGTGATCGATGTCATGGACCGCGGCCCCGGCATCCCGGAAGCCGTGGCCGCGCAACTGTTCCGCCCGTTCTATACCACCTCCGAACACGGCACTGGCCTGGGTCTGTATATCGCCCAGGAACTCTGCCGCGCCAACCAGGCGCAACTGGAGTATATCTCGATCCCCGGCGGCGGCGCATGTTTCCGCATTTCGTTGCAAGGCCCAAACAGCTTGCTTGGGAGGTGAGTGGTTGGCTGTCGGCTGGGCGGGGTGTTTGATGTGGCGATATCAGATGGATCGCGCAGCTTGTTCGACACCAGAACGCTGCAGTCTTCGTAGATGCAAACGACCCGCAGCAACGAGCTTTCAGGTCTCGCAGGCTTGAGCAGGGCCTCATAAGCAGATCCGTTCGAAACGCGGCCCCTCGACACGCCCTTTCCGCCGACTGGCAACTGCTCCTCGCAAACGCTCAAAACGCAACAGCGACGCCCCCGCGCTGCAGGTGAATCGTTGGGCCGCGACCCGCTCGACAATTGTCGACCATCATCACGCTGGGCTATCGTGCGCAGCATGAGCGAACCCAAAAGTGCCCTGGTTGTCGATGACGAGCGTGATATCCGCGAGTTGCTTGTTCTCACCTTGGGCCGCATGGGGCTGCGCATCAGCACCGCTGCCAATCTGGCCGAAGCGCGCGAATTGCTGGCCAACAATCCCTACGATCTGTGCCTGACCGACATGCGCTTGCCCGATGGCAATGGCATCGAACTGGTCACCGACATCGCCAGGCGGTACCCGCAGACGCCGGTGGCGATGATCACCGCCTTCGGCAGCATGGACCTGGCCGTGGAAGCGCTGAAAGCCGGCGCCTTCGATTTCGTCAGCAAGCCGGTCGACATCGGTGTGCTGCGCGGCCTGGTCAAGCACGCGCTGGAATTGAACAACCGCGACCGCCCTGCTCCCCCACCGCCGCCGCCGGAACAGGCCAGCCGCCTGCTCGGCGACTCCAGCGCGATGGAGAGCCTGCGCGCCACGATCGGCAAGGTCGCGCGCAGCCAGGCACCGGTTTACATCGTCGGCGAATCGGGCGTCGGCAAGGAGCTGGTTGCACGCACCATCCACGAACAAGGCGCACGCGCCGCCGGCCCGTTCGTCCCGGTCAACTGCGGCGCCATTCCTGCCGAGCTGATGGAGAGCGAATTTTTCGGCCACAAGAAAGGCAGCTTCACCGGCGCGCATGCCGACAAGCCCGGGCTGTTCCAGGCCGCACACGGCGGCACGTTGTTTCTGGACGAAGTAGCAGAATTACCGCTGCAGATGCAGGTCAAGCTACTGCGCGCCATCCAGGAAAAATCGGTGCGCCCGGTCGGCGCCGCCAGTGAATCGCTGGTGGATGTGCGCATCCTCTCGGCCACACACAAGGACCTGGGCGACTTGGTCTCCGACGGTCGCTTTCGGCATGACTTGTACTACCGCATCAACGTGATCGAACTACGCGTACCGCCGCTGCGCGAACGCGGCGGCGACCTGCCGCAACTGGCCGCCGCCATCATCGCGCGCCTGGCGCACAGCCACGGCCGCCCGATTCCACTGCTGACCCAATCCGCGCTCGACGCACTGAATCACTACGGCTTCCCCGGCAACGTGCGCGAGCTGGAAAACATCCTCGAACGCGCCCTGGCGCTGGCCGAGGACGACCAGATCAGCGCCACCGACCTGCGCCTGCCTGCCCACGGCGGGCACCGCCTCACCGCCACACCCGGCAGCGCTGCCGTCGAACCGCGCGAAGCTGTCCTCGACATCGACCCCGCCTCGGCCGCCCTCCCCTCTTACATCGAGCAACTGGAACGCGCCGCAATCCAGAAAGCGCTGGAAGAAAACCGCTGGAACAAGACCAAGACCGCTGCGCAGTTAGGCATCACCTTTCGGGCGCTGCGTTACAAGTTGAAGAAGTTGGGGATGGAGTGAGGGTGGTTGGATTTAGGCAGATCAGGCTCCGAATACGCGTAATTGGGCGCTCAATGGTGTTGGAACTTCAAGCACTGCCGCCAGCAAGCGATGGCGCGTTCTGTACTTGCCAGCCAGCCAATAAGCGAAGACGCCGAATCTCAAGAAAATTTCGTCGAGAGACTCGGTCGAGAAGAACAACTCTCAGAGACCGCGCTGGCGAGATGCTTCCCAACTTAGTGGACCGAGCCGGACCTCCCTTCCCCCCTTGGGAGAAGGTGCCCGAAGGGCGGACGAGGGGTACGTCAGCGCAGCTGCCACAACTCGAGAAGCCACCACTCTCCATCGGAACGGTACACGCTAGCCAAGCAGGCGTAAATGGCGCCTTAAGCGGTAAGCACCACAGACAGTTTCAGCTTCCATCCGCCTTCCACTGGCAAACCGCTCGCAACAGCTTGTCAGCGGTCCTCAGCTGACAAACAGCACAGCAATCAATCCTTCGTCACCCGATTGATCTCAGCCAGGCTGGTCACGCCGTGCGAGGCCTTCATCAACGCCGACTGCCGCAAGTCCCGGATACCGATTTTCTGCGCCGCCTCGGCAATCTGCATCGCATTGCCGCCTTCCAGCACGATCGCGCCGATCTCGTCGGTCATCGGCATCACCTGATAGATACCGGTACGGCCCTTGTAGCCTTCAGTGCACTCGTCGCAACCCACAGCCTCGTAGAGCTCCATGTTCGCGATTTGCTCGGGCGTAAAACCTTCCGCCAGCAATGCGTTGTCCGGCAACGTCGACTTGCGCTTGCAGTTGTTGCACAAACGCCGCGCCAGACGCTGCGCGATCACCAACGTTACCGACGAGGTGATGTTGTACGGCGCGATCCCCATATTCATCAGACGCGCGATGGTCTGCGGCGCATCGTTGGTATGCAGCGTCGACAGCACCATATGACCGGTCTGCGCCGCCTTGATCGCAATCTCGGCGGTCTCCAGGTCACGGATTTCGCCGACCATGATGATGTCCGGGTCCTGACGCAGGAACGAACGCAGCGCAGCGGCAAAGGTCATGCCGCGCTTGACGTTCTGCTGCACCTGATTGACGCCAGGCAAGCGAATTTCGACCGGATCCTCTGCCGTGGAAATGTTCCGCGTCTCGTCGTTGAGGATGCCCAGCGCCGTATACAGCGACACCGTCTTACCCGAGCCCGTCGGCCCGGTCACCAGCACCATGCCATAAGGCTTATGGATCGCGTCCAGGAACAGCTTCTGCTGGTCAGCCTCATAGCCCAGCTTCTCGATACCGAGCTTGGCCGCGCTGGCGTCCAGGATACGCAGCACCACCTTCTCGCCGAACAGGGTTGGCAAGGTGCTCACGCGAAAGTCGATCTGCTTGGTCTTAGACAGGTTGAGCTTGATGCGCCCGTCCTGCGGCACCCGCTTCTCGGCGATATCCAGCTGCGACATCACCTTCAGGCGCGCCGCGATGCGCTGATTGAGCTTCACCGGCGCCTTTGCCACGTTCTTCAACAGCCCATCGATGCGCAAGCGCACCCGGTAGTCGTCTTCATACGGCTCGAAATGGATGTCCGAGGCTCCCCGCCTGATCGCATCCACCAACATCTTATTGACGAACTTCACCACCGGCGTGTCGTCGCCCCTGGCATCGACCCCGGAATCCCCGCCGGCGCCCATGTCTTCGTCGCCGGTGGAGACGTCCAAGTCCCCCATCTCATCGTCGTCATTACCAAGCGACGAACCCAAAGACGCGTTGCTGGCCTGCCACTGTTCTAGTGTCCGACGGATCTGATCCTCGTCAACAAGAATGGCCTCAACTACCAAGTTCGTATGGAACTTAATGTCATCCAGCGCCCGGGTTTGGGTTGGATTGCTCACCCCCACGAACAACCGGTTGCCACGCTTGAACAGCGGCAGCACTTGGTGCTTTTGGAGCAACTCTTCGCTGACCAGCTTGACGGCGTTCTGGCTAGCATCGAACACTGATACGTCGATCAACGGCATGCCGAACTCGACCGCGTTGGCAGCAGCCAACTGAGCAGCTGAGACTAGCTTCTTTTCAGAAAACCACTGTGGAAGTGGAATTTTCGCCGAGGCAGCTTGATCCATAGCGGACCGTGCTACAGACTCTTCAAGGGCGCCATCTTGGACTAGACGACGCGCAATCCCGGTAATACCAACTAAATTTGCAGATGCACTCACGTTCATCACTTAATTCCGAGATGGCTTAGACTACAATCTTTAACGCCATAAGCGCTAACTATGCCAAGGCTCAGGGGCAAGACGACGGCGAGAAGCGCTCTTTGTCGGCCGTAGTCAGATTGGTACTACACGACCATGTCCCATCCGCGTTTCTAGCCCAGGTTACTTTAGAACCATTTACAAGGGGATTTCCGCGGATAGTGCATTCTATGGCATCCTCCTGAGAACCATCGGCATTTGGAGTGTGAACATTAACAGCGCTGCAGCGGTTTGCCGAAGCAACTGTTAATCCTATAGCAGCTGCGGAATTTAGCGCACTTCCGCTTCCATCGTTAAGAATAATTTCATAACGAGTTTTACCAGGGCTAATTTCTGCAAGGCCTGCAGCGACCTTGAGATCGCGCGATATAAATTTGGTATTGCGGAACTGCAATAGACGCCATCACAGAAATGATCACAACTGCGACCATCAACTCTACCAATGTAAAGCCTTGTGCTCGCATTTCACTCCGGCAAACAGTTTCACTAAAAATCATAGCATACAAAAGCCCCGCCAAGCGGGGCTTTTGCAATCTCGATTAACCTTGGCAGGTCGAAGGAGCATACTTAAGCTTATCAGCAGTGGCCAACGTGGTCGAACATGTCCACGTACCATCCGCAGCTCGGGTCCAGGAGATAGAAGCGCTGCCAAGTTTCGGACTGGAATTCAACAAGGCACACGTGATAGCGCCAGTCTCACCCGGATTCGGGGTGCTAATCGTGCAACGGTTGGATGTCTTGAGACCGATGAGATCCGCAGTGATAGAGGCCGCCTTGCCTTCGTTAACCATCACTTCGTACTGAGTCTTGCCGGGAGTGATCTCAGCCAAGGCTGCAGCCATCTGCGATTTGGCCACATAGTTTTGATACGCCGGCAGCGCAATCGCTGCCAGAATGGCAATGATGGCGACCACAATCATCAGTTCGATCAATGTAAAACCTTGCTGCTTCTTCATAGGTATCCCCTAGAGTTGTTGAAAATTTAGTATTTGCCCGCGGGCCACTCCCTTTGGGCGCCGCACGGTAACCTCGGCGTGCTAGGACAATCAAGCAGGATGCGTGCCAAGTTGCCGCCCCCTGCAGAAATGCCCTCTGGGGGCTGATGATGCAAGATCTTCCGCTAGAAGAATGGGCGAATTTGCATAACTGCGACTTACTGCCGAGTCGGCCTTCCAGGGTCACTAGGTGACGCGCAGGGTCAGTACACCAAGAGACCTGGGTGACACGGGCGCACGTGGGATGGCATGCGTGTCAAGCAGTGCAGAAACGGCTACCATTGCACTGGTATCCGCCTGGGGATGGCCGGATGGGGATTTGATATGGCAGCAGTGCGTAGCGTAGTCAGGAGCAAGCCGGCCTCACAGGCCGAACAGATGAGCACGTTTGTCTGGGAGGGGACGGACAAGCGCGGCGTAAAGATGAAGGGTGAGCAGACCTCCAAGAACGCAAATTTGCTACGAGCGGAATTGCGACGCCAGGGGATCACGCCGACCGTAGTGAAGGCGAAACCTAAGCCGCTGTTTGGTGCTGCGGGAAAGAAGATCTCCCCGAAGGACATTTCTTTCTTCAGCCGGCAAATGGCAACAATGATGAAATCCGGTGTGCCCATCGTAGGTGCACTGGAAATCATTGGCAGTGGCCAGAAAAATCCGCGCATGCGCAACATGGTCGGCCAAGTCCGCACCGATATTGAGGGAGGCTCATCGCTGCACGAAGCAGTAAGCAAGCATCCGGTTCAGTTCGACGAGTTGTACAGAAATTTGATCAGAGCAGGCGAAGGCGCAGGCGTGCTCGAAACGGTACTCGACACCATTGCAAGTTATAAGGAAAACATCGAAGCGCTGAAAGGCAAAATCAAGAAGGCCTTGTTTTACCCATCGATGGTCGTCGCTGTAGCGTTACTAGTCAGTGCGATCTTGTTGATCTTTGTTGTTCCTCAATTCGAAGATGTCTTCAAAGGCTTTGGTGCAGAACTACCGGCGTTCACACAGATGATCGTCAACCTGTCGAGGTTCATGGTGTCGTGGTGGTGGCTGATCTTGTTCGTCGTGATCGGCGCAGTCGTTGGCTTCATCTTTGCCTACAAACGGTCGCCGGCTATGCAGCACGGCATGGATCGACTGATTCTTAGGGTACCGATCATCGGGCAAATCATGCATAACAGCTCGATTGCACGTTTTGCGCGAACCACCGCAGTGACGTTCAAGGCCGGCGTACCATTGGTTGAAGCACTCAGCATTGTTGCCGGTGCCACAGGCAATTCGGTTTACGAGAAAGCAGTGCTGCGGATGCGCGATGATGTCTCTGTTGGCTATCCAGTCAACGTGGCAATGAAGCAGGTCAACCTGTTCCCTCACATGGTCGTACAGATGACCGCAATCGGCGAAGAAGCGGGCGCTTTGGATGCCATGCTGTTCAAGGTGGCAGAGTACTTCGAGCAAGAGGTCAACAACGCTGTCGACGCGCTTAGCAGCCTGATCGAGCCCCTTATCATGGTGTTCATTGGTACCATCGTCGGCGGCATGGTCATCGGCATGTACCTGCCCATCTTCAAGCTCGCTTCGGTGGTTGGATAAGACGTAATGGCATTTCTCGACCAGCATCCCGGTCTCGGCTTTCCTGCCGCGGCCGGACTGGGACTGCTGATCGGCAGCTTCCTGAACGTGGTGATCCTGCGCTTGCCCAAGCGCATGGAGTGGCAGTGGCGGCGCGATGCGCGCGAGATTCTGGAGCTGCCAGACATCTATGAGCCGCCGCCGCCGGGGATCGTGGTGGAGCCCTCGCACGACCCGGTGACAGGCGACAAGCTCAAGTGGTGGGAGAACATTCCGGTCCTTAGCTGGGTGATGCTGCACGGCAAATCGCGCTACAGCGGCAAGCCGATCTCGATTCAGTATCCGTTGGTCGAGTTGCTCACCTCCATCCTGTGCGTCGCCAGCGTGTGGCGGTTCGGCTTTGGCTGGCAGGGCTTTGGCGCGATCGTACTGAGCTGCTTCCTGGTGGCAATGTCGGGCATCGACCTGCGCCACAAGCTATTGCCGGACCAGCTAACCTTGCCGCTGATGTGGCTGGGCCTGGTCGGCTCGATGGACAACCTGTACATGCCGGCCAAGCCCGCTCTGTTGGGCGCGGCGGTTGGCTATGTGTCGCTATGGACGGTCTGGTGGTTGTTCAAGCAGCTCACCGGCAAGGAGGGCATGGGCCATGGCGATTTCAAGCTACTGGCCGCGCTTGGCGCCTGGTGCGGGTTGAAAGGCATCCTGCCGATCATCCTGATTTCTTCGCTGGTCGGCGCCATTCTGGGTTCGGCTTGGTTGGTCGCAAAGGGCCGCGACCGCGCGACCCCCATCCCGTTTGGCCCGTACCTCGCCATCGCCGGCTGGGTGGTGTTCTTCTGGGGCAATGACCTGGTGGACGGCTACCTGCACTTCGCAGGCCTGCGTTGACCCTGGCGCGACGATGAGCGATTTCATCGTAGGCCTGACTGGCGGCATTGCCTCCGGCAAGAGCGCTCTAGCCGCCGAGTTCGAGAAGCTTGGCGTGCCAGTCATCGATGCCGATGTCGTTGCGCGGCAGGTGGTGGCGCCTGGCCCCATTCTCGATGCCATTGTGGAACGCTTCGGCCGCGACATCTTGTTGCTGGACGGTACACTCGATCGCCAGGCACTGCGGCAAATCGTTTTTGCCGATGCAGCGCAGCGTCAAGCTCTGGAAGCCATCACGCACCCTGCGATTCGTGCGGAACTACGGCGGACTGCGCTAGCTGCCGAAGGGCCTTATGTCATCGTCGCTATTCCCTTGCTCGCCGAGGCGGGTGGACGTAAAGCTTATCCTTGGCTGGATCGGATACTGGTGGTCGATGTGCCAGTGGCGGTCCAGCATGCAAGGCTGATACACCGTGATCGCACCACGTCAGAATTAGCCAACCAGATGATTTCTGCGCAAGCGTCACGTGGGCAGCGGCTTGCCTTTGCGGATGATGTAGTCACCAACGATGGACAGCCAACACGTCTGGCAGAAGAGGCCTACAGACTTGATGCGCATTATCGAGGGATAACAGCTGCTAGACTTAAAAAAAATTTCTCTGCGGGCCTTAAAAAATAACCCCCAAGCCTCCATCACATCGGAAGGCTTGAGTACAGCCACACAGTCACATTGGCGGTGCGCAAGCTTGCTTAGGGAAACTCTGAACAACTCCCCTTGATCCTGCGACAATCACACAGACGCAACGGGACAACGACGATGCAACTGACCTTCGGCGATGCGGAGTACAACGGCAAGCGCAAGCGGACGCGGCGTGAGGTGTTCTTGGCCGAGATGGACCAGGTCGTGCCGTGGAAGGATCTGCTGGCACTGATCGAACCGCACTACCCGAAGTCGGGGCAGCCGGGGCGACAGCCGTATCGGCTGGAGACGATGCTGCGCATCCACTTTTTGCAGCAGTGGTACGCACTGAGCGATCCATCGGCGGAAGAAGCACTGTACGACACGGTGTCGATGCGCCGTTTTGCGAAGATCGGCGGGCTGGATGAGGTGCCGGATGAAACGACGATTCTCAACTTCCGGCATTTGCTGGAGCGGCATGATTTGGCGCGCAAGCTGTTCAACCGGGTCAACGCGCACCTGTCGCGTAAAGGGCAGAGTCTGCGGGGCGGGACGATCGTGGATGCCACGATCATTGCGGCGCCAAGTTCGACCAAGAACAAGGATGGCGAGCGCGATCCGGACATGCACCAGACCAAGAAGGGCAACCAGTACTTCTTCGGGATGAAGGCGCACATCGGGGTGGACGATGAGTCGGGCCTGGTGCACCACGTGGAATGCACGGCGGCCAACGCAGCGGACATCACGCAGGCGCACAAGCTGCTGCACGGCAAGGAAGACACTGTGAGCGGCGACAGCGGCTACACCGGGCTGGACAAGCGCGATGAGATGAAGGGCAAGCGCACGCTGCGCTACCTGATCGCGGAGAAGCCCTCGAAGCTGAAGCAGATCAAGAATAAGCGCGAACTGAAGTTGGCCAAGCGCTGGGAGCACACCAAAGCCAGCCTGCGTGCGAAGGTGGAACACCCGTTTCGGGTGATCAAGCGTCAGTTTGGTTACGTCAAGGTGCGCTATCGCGGTTTGGCGAAGAACACCGCACAGGTGCTGACGCTGTTTGCACTATCGAATCTGTGGCTGACGCGCAAAGCGTTAATGCCTGCTGCGGGGAAGCTGTGCCTGTAATCCAGGCAACACCCCGCAAACGTGCCGAAACCGGCAAAAAATCGGCGATTTGAGCGCCCTCAGCGCGGCGGATGCGGTTGCTTCGTTTTCCGGTCGCGTTGATCAGACCATCCTTAGCTCAAAATGCATTGATATATCGCGCAACTGATGATTCGACTATCCAAAACAGCTAGTAAAAACAGTAATTGACTGTATTGCGCAATGCGAACAAACACGTCGTGCATGCTGTCTGCGACGCCCACCCTAGATCTCAATCATCAATCATCAATCATCAATCATCAATCATCACGAAAAATTGAAAGGGACTTCACATGCGTTTCCCAGCAAGCATTTTCCTGAAATTATGGCCAGAGTCCACCTCGCCCGAATGCAGATTTAATTTTTCTCATCTGACCCTGTTGGGCTCTTTGGCAATATCGCTGCTCGCCGCCTTCTTCGCAACCCCAGCGATTGCTCAAACTAGCAACGCGTGCTACGAAGGAAAATGTTACTCGTCGCTTGCGGAAGCCGAAACTGTAATGCGGCAAGATCCCATTTATGGACCTTTTTTCCGTAAATCTGAGAGCAGCATCGTCAGCGCCGAAGACAACGCCGTCATAAGGGCAATCCGCTATCGCATTGATGATCAAGAACCAAAACGATTCTATAACCCTGGTTACATAATGTCTGGCTGGGGAGTTAAGGAAAGCGACTGCCAAGCATCTGAAAGCCAGGACACGGCCTGTGCCGACGAAAGTATTATCATGAACTACTTCATTGGCTATTTCCTGAACTTGCATCAAGGCTGCGACGTCAAAAATCAGAAAATATCTGGATCTTATGTTGAGCCATTCCGGGCTTCATACTCTAACTACACCGGCCAAACGGGTAACACAGGCATCCTGAGATTTGACTATGACGCTCCTACTGAAGGCAGTCAAAAAGGTTGGAGTTACGATGTAAAGTGTCCTGGCTGGCAGCAAGACTATTACGATCACCGCTGGTTCTCGGTACAAAAAATCCAGAAATTTCAGTGTCCATTAGGATTTTATGCGAAGGACGGAATTCCGCAAGCATATGCAAATGAAAGCACGAGCCCTACAGCAATCATTTACTGGCCAAAGCTTTGCTGGCCTGCAGTAAATTACAAGGAAATCCAGGTCACCATAACGCAAGTGGCAAGCTGCGGAACTGCCCATCCATGCCATCCAGCAACTGGTGATAAATCGCGCAACGAAGTGGACTTCGTATTCGCAGGCCGCTCATTCGTTCGTAACTACCACTCGCTAGGCCAGGTTTCTGGCCACTCGGGTTCCGGTTCTAATTGGTCGCACACCTATGAAGAGCGCCTGGATTTATATTATTCCTCACCCATTCTTTTCGATGAAAACGGGTACATTGAAACGTTTTCCATTGTAAATGGCAACATTATGCGTGGAAAGAATTCAAAGGACCGCATACTTTACCGGGAGAGCAACGGCTCTTTTCGCCTACTGGATTCGGATGGCACCGAAAAGAAATTCGATGAAACTGGAAAATTGAATGCAATTGTGTCGCCAGGAAATATAGGCGCAAGCGTTACACTCTTCTATGCCAGCGGACTGCTGGACAAGGTAACAGACGGCCTGGGGCGCTCCCTCAAGTTCCATTACGATAATGGAAGATTGGCGCTCGCCGAGCTTCCCGATGGAACTAGCGTCGAATATGCCTATGACAATGACGGAAATTTGCTGTCGGCAACTTACGGCGCAGGGGAAGTTAAAAGATATTACTATCACGAGGGGGGACTTGCTTACGCCACACAAAGAAATCACCTTACGGGCATCAGCAGCGAAGATAATAGGCGCTATGCATCGTTTGGGTACGACAAGAACGGATTGGTGACGTCGAGTGTCCTGAAGAGCAACGATAGCGATGTGGAGCGGACATATCTCGAATACCGGACGGATACTTCTGTAGCTGTATCGATCGACGGGAAGGAACAGGAAATATTTTCTATCGAACCGGGTCTTTATCGACGAGTTCTGGAGATATCCAGAGGCAATGGGAAATCCACTTATCAATACAGTGGCGATGGCCGTCTGGCGGCACGAATCGATCCTCGCGGAAGCGGGGTCGCGTATGGCTATACTGATAGCTATCAAAATTCCACGAAGAGCGCAGTAGGGACCAAGGATGAAAAAGAAACAAAGGTAGTCAAAAACAGCGAAAACCAGGTTGTACGCTCAGAGGTATGGTCCAGCAGAAGCGGGGCTCCGGCCATTGTTCAAGCACAAAGTTTTGCTTATGACGGTGCAAGAAGATTGAGTGCCGCATGCTCGATCAACCCAACCATTTCCGGGGCCCTGAGTTACGTCTGTGGCTCTGCGTCCTCCCCTCCGCAAGGGGTGAGGCAGCAACTCACCACTTACTGCAGCGCATCGGATGTATCTGCAGGAAAATGTCCGACCGAGGGATTGGTGACCAGCGTTACCGGCGGAAAAAGCTTCAATGGAAGGTTGTCTTATACTTACTACTCGGCTGACGATCCGACGTGTGCATCTTTGCCTCAAACGTGCGCATACCGAAAAGGCGATCTCAAGAAAGTCACCGACGCCCTCGACCAAACCACCCAATACCTCGCCTACGACGGCGCCGGCCGCCCGCTGTCCATCAAGGACGCCAACGGCATCGTCACCGATTACACCTATCACCCGCGCGGTTGGCTGACCGCCACCAAGGTGCGTGGCGCCGATGCGGCCAGCGAGGCCGATGACCGCATCACCCGCATCGAGTATTGGCCCACCGGCCTGGTCAAGCAGGTAACCCAGCCCGATGGCGCGTTCACTGCCTTCACCTACGATGCGGCGCATCGGCTGACCGACATCACCGACAACGCGGGCAACACCGTCCACTACACGTTGGACAATGCCGGCAATCGCATCAAGGAAGACACCAAAGACGCGGCCGGTACGTTGAAGCGGACGCTCTCGCGCGTGTACAACCAGCTGGGGCAACTCAAGACGCAGGCCACCGCGGGCAGCGATCCGACAGACTTCGCGTACGACGCCAACGGCAACACCACCACCGTGACCGATGCGCTGGCAACCGCGACGCAGAGCGAGTACGACCCGCTCAATCGCCTCTCGCGCACGTTGCAGGATGTGGCCGGCATCAAGGCCGACACGAAGTTCGCCTACGACGCGCTCGACAACCTGACCAAGGTCACCGACCCCAAGGGCCTGGATACCACCTACGACTACAACGGCTTCGGCGATCTGGTGAAGCTCACCAGCCCGGACACTGGCGTCACCAGCTACACCTACGACAGCGCCGGCAACCGCGCCACCCAGACCAATGCGCGCGGCAACACCACCGCCTACAGTTACGACGCGCTCAATCGCCTGACCAAGGTCACCTACCCCACCTCCAGCCTCAACGTCACCTATACCTACGACGTGACGCAGACCGTGTGCGCCAGCGGCGAGACGTTTTCGATCGGCCGCCTGACCAAGATGCAGGACGGCGGCGGCGTCACCCAGTATTGCTACAACCGCTTCGGCGATCTGGTGCGCAAGGTACAGACCAGCAACGGCACCGCGCTGGTGCTGCGCTACGCCTACACCATCGGCGGCCAACTGCAGCGCATCACCTACCCGGACGGCGCAGTGGTCGATTACGTGCGCAACGCGCAGGGCCAGACCACGCAAGTTGGCGTGACGCCTGCTGGCGGTAGCCGCCAGGTGCTGCTGGGCAATGCCACTTACTATCCGTTTGGCCCGGCTGCCAACTGGACCTACGGCAATGGCCGCACCCTCGCCCGCCAGTACGATCTGGACTATCGCCCGCAGGCCATCCAGGACACTCGCCCGGGTGGGCTGGACGTGGGCTTCGGCTTCGATCCGGCCGGCAACCTCACCGCGCTGACGCCCGCCGGCAATCCCACGCCGGAGATCGGCCTGGGCTACGACACCCTCGGCCGCCTCACAGCGCTCAAGGACGGCCGCACCGGCACGCTGATCGACGGCTACAGCTACGACGCCACCGGCAACCGCCTCAGCGCCAAGGTCGGCACGGCCACGCAAATCTATCGCTATCCGACCGACAGCCACCGCCTCAGCACCGTCGCCGGTGTCGCACGTACATACGATGCCACCGGCAATACCACCGCCATCGGCGGCACTGCGCGCCAGTACACCTACGACACCACCGGCCGCATGACCCAGGCCCGCCGCGCCGGCGCGGTGACCATGAACTATCGCTACAACGGTAAAGGCGAGCAGATCCGCCGCTTCCTCGGCACCGCCAATACCTACACGCTCTTTGATGAAGCCGGCCACTGGCTGGGCGACTACGACAGCAACGGAACGCCCAAGCAGCAGGCGATCTGGCTGGACGACCTGCCGGTCGGCCTGTTGGCCAACGCCAACAAACTGCACTATATCGAACCCGACCACCTCGGTAGCCCGCGTGTGGTCATCGACCCAACCCGCGACGTGGCGGTATGGACGTGGAGCTTGAAGGGCGAAGCCTTCGGCAACACCGCGCCGAATCAGGATCCGGATGGCGATGGTGCGGCGCTGGTGCTGGATATGCGGTTTCCGGGGCAGCGGTTTGATGCGGCGAGTGGGTTGAATCAGAACTACTTCCGGGATTACGAAGCGGCTACCGGGCGATATGGGCAGAGTGATCCGATTGGACTCGATGGCGGATCGACGACTTACAGCTACACTGGATCTAGCCCATTAATGTGGAAAGACACTAATGGACTCGTCCGCTGGAACGGCAAGGCGATGCCTGCTGCAGTTGGTGTCGGCACTTTATCTGTGGGTGCTTACGTGTTCGACCTCACATCCCAATGTGTTAATGGCCGGAAAGCACGCGTACTCGTGAGGGCGTGGGGCGCTGGATTTGGTGCAGGATTAAAGTATCTCCCGACCACATCAACAGCTGGAGATGTAACATTGGAAGATCAGCTGCCAAATATCGTTCCAAGCAATCTAGTCGGCCTGTTTTTCATGGAAAATGCCGGAGTTTCCTTAGGATTTGGTGGCGGCTGCAATGCATACCAAATGGGAAGCGAGTGGACACCTGCCGTTTCAAAGAATGGCACCTCTTGCTCACTAGGTGGCAGTGGCGGCGGCCTTGATGCGGGTGTCGGGCTTCAGTGGGGTAAGTCTGAGCTTGTTGGCCTGAAGTGGTTCAAGTGCGATGAATGCAGCGCTGTCGAGACGCGATTCTGAGAAATCGAAGAATGAAAATACTCTATCGACTCGCTTTCTCTTTTGTTAGCTCTTGCTTCCTTGTTGTCTTATGTCTAATGTTTGGACCTGTCTACATTGACAACAAGCTTGCAATGGAGATGGCTGGACAATGGGTACTTATATCAAGCATTTCCATCTTTACGGCGTCCAGCCTCATTCAATGGATTACTCGAAGAAGAAGAAGCCGCCTTGCCGAATAATTTTCTTTGGCAACTTAAACACCAGCCACCGAAAGGCCACATCACTGCAAGCAACCCAAAGGACCTGTACCCG
The DNA here is from genome assembly GCF_000277895.2 of Xanthomonas vasicola pv. musacearum NCPPB 4379. Lineage (NCBI taxonomy): Bacteria > Pseudomonadati > Pseudomonadota > Gammaproteobacteria > Lysobacterales > Lysobacteraceae > Xanthomonas > Xanthomonas vasicola. The sequence continues at coordinate 3,587,883 of NZ_CP034655.1, forward strand.
ACACATTGGTTACAGTGTGGACACTTAACTAAGCAGACGAACAGAGAAATTACAACAAAAATTGCTGCTCCGAGAAAGAATTGCCCAGAGGTAGGACTGAAGAACACGCCAAGCAGAACGAATGCACTAAGAATCGTCCAGTAAAAAAATCTCACCCATTTGTATACCTTCACATCTTTATTCACTGGCAAACTTGTTCTTGGCGACTGAAAAAGAATTGTAGCCGTTCATTAGGCGAATACCGGGCAACGACGGAGTGGAATTCACCTCCCACCTACCCCTGGGCTCCCGCAGTTGACATCCCAAGCAACCAGTAGCAACCTCTGCCTCAAGGAGCGTAGAAACTCCTCTAGTAGCGGCACCCACCTCCGTCAAACTGGTGGGTTTTTTGTGCCTGCTTGCAGGCGCAAGCCGACGCGATGCCTGCGTCGGGAGGGCGGCTAATACAACACTCCTTCGGGAGGAATACGCCCGCCGACTACTAGCGGTTTCTAACCTCCCGACATCCCGTCGCCGGCCGGCGACGGTGCCTGTTCTTCGAAGGAGGCGTTGTTATGGCAGATGTATCGATAGTGCAGATTGGTAGGCGTCGTCGCCCCATGGCGCTGGCGGAGGTGAGGCAATGAGCCGGACGCCACCTTCAACCACTAAACGGTCCAAACCAAATGCCAAGCGGGCAGCTACGCCGGTAAAGGACGCGCAGCCCATGCGGCTGGTGCCCTCGCCCACGTTCTATTTGGACAACCTCGCCGTCGACCGACGTCCCCCCGCCCTGAGTAGCGGCCGCGTTTAGAGTCCGGGGTTGATGATATCGGTGTTTGCCAGATGTTGGGCATAAGCGGACGGCGTCATGCCGCCAATTGCGTTCTTGGGTCGGTCCTCGTTGTATTCGCGTCGCCAGCGTTCGATCTCATTGCGTGCATGCAGCAGCGTTGGGAACCAGTGTTCGTTGAGGCATTCGTCGCGCAGCCGGCCGTTGAACGATTCGACGTAGGCGTTCTGGTTTGGTTTGCCCGGCTGGATGAGCCGTAGCTGCACACCCCGGTCATGCGCCCAGGCAACCATCGCTTTGCCGCAAAACTCCTTGCCGTTGTCGGTGCGGATCACCTGCGGCAGGCCGCGACTGTGTGCCAACCGATCCAGCACGCGCGCAACGCCGTGCCCGGAGATCGCGCGTTCCACCTCGATGGCGACCGCTTCGTGCGTTGCGTCGTCCACGATCACCAGACACTTGATCACTCGGCCGTCGGCGGAGCGGTCGAACACGAAGTCCATCGACCACACCTGGTTGGCCTGCGCTGGCCGCAGCAGCGGCTGACGCTCGCCAACCGGTACCTTCTTGCGCTTGCGGTGCCGCACTTGTAGCTGCTGCTCGCGATACAACCGCTCCACGCGCTTGTAGTTCACCAGGCGTCCTTCCTGTCGCAGCTTGAGATAGATCATCCCCACGCCGTAGCGGCGATGGCGATGCGCCAACGCAAGAATGCGCTCGCGCAGTTCGCCATTGCGGTCTTGGCGTGGGCAATAGCGCAGCGCGCTGGCGCTCATGCCAATCGCCGCCAAGGCACGACGCTCGCTAGCACCACGCCCGATCCACTCGCGCACCAGCGCACGACGCGCCGGTGCGCTCACCACTTTTTTCGCAACGCATCCTTGATCAGGTCATTCTCGAACAACTGCTCGGCCAGCAACCTCTTTAGCCGCGCGTTCTCGGCCTCAAGGTCCTTGAGCCGCTTGGCGTCGGGCACGCTCATGCCGCCGAACTTGCTGCGCCACAGATAGTACGAGGCCTCACTGAAGCCATGCCGCCGGCATAAGTCCTTGATCGCTATGCCCGCTTCGGCTTCGCGCAGGAAGCCGATGATCTGCTCTTCGGAAAAACGCTTCTTCACGTCCAATCTCCTTGGGGTAGGGAATTGGACTCCAAACTGAGGTGCTACTCAAAATTGGGGGGACGTCGGACCGTCGCCACAGGCCTCACGTGGACGATCTACCGCCACGGCCACCGCGCAGGGCACGCGCGCCCACGCGCTGCACGGAGGGCTATGCTTTCTACGATGCAGCGCCGGGCCGGCCACACAGCCAGCGGATTCCCCAGCGTGCGCTTGCGCGGGCTTTGGCTGGAACAGTTTGGGTTTGCGGTGGGCAGCAAGCTGCAGATCACTGCGCGCGCGGGCGAACTGGTGGTGACGGTGGTGGAGCGCTGAGAGGTGCTTTAGGTGCGATTATTGTTTGGAGGCGCTGCCTTGGGGTGCAACGGGTAAGGCTGTCACGCCCGGGTGCGCTCCTAAGGAAGTGCGCGGGTGTTTAGCGATGAAACGCCAGTGTCGCGATCACGCCCCGTTCCTGCCCCGGCCTGACGCTCACGCGCCAGCCGTACAGATCGCAAAGCCGACTCACGATCGACAGACCAATGCCGCCGCCTTGCGAGTGACCTGCATGAGTGCCGCGGTAGCCACGTTGGAACAGCTTGGCGGCGTCTTCTTCGCTCAGGCCGGGGCCGGAATCGATCACTTCCACTGCATCGCCCAGCACGCGTACGCGCACTTGGCCGTCCTGGGTGTACTTGACCGCATTGCCGATCAGGTTGCCAAGCGCGACTGAGAGCGCGGATTCCGGGGCGTCGATGACGAGATCGCGTACGCCCTCCAGTAGCAATTCCAGTGGTTTGCCGCCGAGCTGTGCACGGTGCGAGTCGATGAGTTGTTCGGCCACCTTAGCCACATTGCTGCTGCCCTGGCCGCGCTCGTTGCGGGAAAGCAGCAGCAATGAGCCGATCAAGTCGCTGCATTGCTGCTCGGCACGCTGGATGCGTTGCAGCCGCTGCAACACCTTTTCGTCCAGGTTGGGTTTGGTGAGCAGCAGCTCGGTGGCACCGCGGATCACCGCCAGCGGGGTGCGTAGTTCGTGGCTGACGTCGGCGTTGAATTCGCGGTCGCGCTGCACCACTTCGGTCAGACGCGCCGAGTAGTCGTCCAGCGCTTCGGCCAGCTGGCCGACTTCGTCGTCCGGGAAATGCGCCGCCAGTGGCTTGGGTTGGCTGGTGCCGCCGCGATAAGCGCGCAGGCGTGCAGCCAGATCGGAAACGGGGCGCATCACCTTGGACGCAGACCACCAGCCGATCAGCAGCGAAAACCCGCTGAACACCAATACCGACAAGACCAGGGTGCGCTTGAGCTGGATTTCGCCCTTCAGCGCCTGGGTCATGTCGTAGGCGAGGAAGAACCATTCGCTAGGTGTCTTGCGCACCGCAAGCTTGTACGAATAAGTATTGCCGCTTTCGTCCACGCCGGTGATGGTGTGGATGCCGTCGGGCAGCTGATACCACTCCGGTTGTTCGCGGCGTAGCGCTTCGAACTTGTCGCTTTTGACCACGCGCCCGCGCATCTGCTGTAACGGCAGATCGGGGTTACGCATCGGATCGGAATAGAAGCGCTGCGCGAAGGCGTCGATATTGCGGTTCATCACGTCTTCGACCAACTGGTTTTCCACGCGTGAACGTGCCCAGTTGGTGGCAAAGGCGAACAAGGTCGTCAGGCAGAAACCCAACAACACGAACGACAAGATGATGCGGCTGCGCAGGCGCCGCCGATAGCGGCCGCGCGTGCGCGCCGGCCGCGCCTCGCTAGTGCTTTCAGGCATCGGGCGAAGCGATGCGATAGCCGATACCGTGGCGGGTCTGGATCATCGGCACATCGAACGGCTTGTCGACCACGGCACGCAGGCCGTGGATATGCACGCGCAGCGAATCCGAATCGGGCAGCTCTTCGCCCCACACGCGGGTTTCCAACTCCTGGCGCGTGACCACCGCTGGCGACGCTTCCATCAGTGCCTGCAGGATCTTCAATGCAGTCGGGTTGAGCTGCAGCAGCTTGCCGCGACGGCGCACTTCCAGCGTATCCAGGTTGTATTCCAGATCGCCGGTTTCCAGCACGCGCGTGTGCACGCCCTTGCCGCGACGCGATAACGCGTTGAGGCGCACTTCCACTTCCTGCAGCGCGAACGGCTTGATCAGATAGTCGTCTGCACCGGAGTCGAAGCCGGCCAGCTTGTTGTCCAGCGAGTCGCGCGCGGTGAGCATCAGCACCGGGGTCTGCTTGCGCGCTTCGTTGCGCAGCTTGCGGCAGACCTCGATACCGTCCATGCCGGGCAGGTTGAGATCGAGCACGATGGCGTCGAACTCGTGCACCACGGCGAGATGTAGGCCCGTCACACCATCGGCGGCGAAGTCCACCGTGTGGCCACGGTCTTCGAGGTAATCGCCAAGGTTTGCGGCGATATCGCTGTTGTCTTCAATTACTAGAATTCGCACTGGAACCTCATTCGTTAAGCTGTTTTTAGCGCTGGCGCCGAGAAATTTCGTTTCGACTCAAAATGGTCTGATGGCGCCGCTAGGCAGCCGTCATGTCCTGCTTCGTAGTCATCTGCAAACCGAGTACACGCTTGCGCCAGCAAATACGCCGGCTATCTTCGCGTGCCTTGGTCAAAGCTCGGGTGACGAGCTCCTGATCGTTGCGGACGGCTGCCAGTTGCTCTAGCGGCGGCACGTGGATGTCTGCCCGCGTCTCGAGTGCTGCTTCGATCCGCTCAAGCACCGCGCCCACCTTAGCGCGCTCATCCTGACTGATCTCGGAGTACTTCTCGCCTTCAGCAAGATCGGTACGGACCTGCGCTGCCTGCGGCTTAAACGGCTTGTCCAACTCGAGCACGCCCGCCCAGGCAGGACTACTCACCAACCCCGTTGCGAGCAGCAACCCCGCAACACTCCACAGCTTTGCCATGCGACGCCTCCCTGTGCCTGACCGATTTAACATCTGGCGAATGTAGACGCGAACCCCAACAGCGGCAAGCCGTCCATAAAAAGGCCCAAGTGCGACACCGCACTTGGGCCAAAGTTCATCCCGATCACCGTCACTGCCGAGAGCGGAGCTACGGTCGGGAGAGGCTAGCGAGGCGACAATTAAATTTTAGTTAATTTTTTGGTAAAAATGTTAGCCAGCCCATCGGCGGACCGACTGCTCCAGGTGCTGGACGATCGCCCCGGCCACGTCCACGCCGCACACGCCCTCCACGCCCTCCAGACCAGGGGTGGAGTTGACCTCCAACACCAGCGGGCCGCGTTTGGATCGGATCAGGTCCACCCCCGCCACCGCCAGGCCCAGCGCGTGTGCCGAACGCACCGCCACCTCTCGCTCCAGCTCGGTGGCCTCGGCCACGGCCGCAGTGCCGCCCAGGTGCAGATTGGAACGGAAATCGCCTTCGGCCGCCTGACGGCGCATCGCCGCGACCACCGTATCGCCGACCACGAAGCAGCGCAGGTCGGCGCCCTCGGCCTCGCCGATGAATTCCTGCACGATGAAATTGGCGTACAACCCGCGCAGTGCTTCGACCACGCCGCGCGAGGCGCTGGCCTTTTCGGTCAGGATCACCCCGGCGCCTTGCGCACCTTCGTTCAACTTCACCACATGCGGCGGCGGGCCGAGCATGGACAGCAGGTCCTGGGTGTCGTCGGGGTTATCGCCAAACACGGTGACCGGCATATCGATGCCCTGCGCGGCCAGCAGCTGATGCGCACGTAATTTGTCGCGCGCGCGCAGGATGGCGTCTGACGGATTAGGCGTGTAGGTGCCCATGAATTCGAGCTGGCGCAGCACGGCGGTGCCGTAGCGCGTGACCGAGGCACCGATGCGCGGAATCACCGCGTCGAAGCCGGTGATCGGCTTGCCCTTGTAGTGCAGGCTGAAGCCATCGGCGGCGATGCGCATGTAGCAACGCAACGGGTCGAGGATGCGCACCGTGTGGCCGCGCTTGCGTCCGGCTTCGATCAGCCGCCGGGTCGAATACAGCTTGCTGTTGCGGGAAAGGATGGCGATTTTCATCGCGGCAGGCACACGACGCGGCTTGGACATGGGCAGAGTCTGATGACGAAGTGACCCAAGTCCGTACAGTGCAGGCCGATTGCGCGTTCGCGGCAAGCCCGCGTTGTACGCTGCGATCAGGCCGACTGCGACGGCCCCGAGGATGAAGGAGCGAAGTACCGCGCGACAAGTCCAACAACGCTGTGGCTGCACGGGCTCAACCGGATCGATGCTAGCAGGGCGTTGGCGCGTCGCTCAAGCAATGCACGCGTGGTTGCACAAAGCACTTCGCGCGGACCTCACCCAGATCGCAACCAGTCGGTAGCCTTGCCCCATTGCTCGCGCATGGCCGCAGCCTGGCTCGCCGGCGCGTCGTGCAGTGGCGCGCAAAGTAAACGATCCCGCCGGCCGCCCTCACGCCGCACCCTTGTTGCCGTAACGCGTTTTGCACAGCTATAGACGCAATGCTTGAGGCCCCTCAATGCCGGCGTGCCGGCGCATCCGAGACTCTCCATGCGACGTCCAGCAAGCGCGGCCTATGCCAACCCCTCCCGCATCCGTCAGGGGCGCCCATTCCCACGCGGTGCCGTTTTCGACGGCAAGGGCACCAATTTCGCGCTGTTTTCCGCGCATGCCACGCGTGTGGAGCTGTGCCTGTTCGACGAACAGGGCAACGAAACCCGCGTCGATCTTCCGGAGTACACCAATGAAATCTGGCATGGGTATCTGCCCGATGCCAAGCCGGGCCAGCGCTATGGCTATCGCGTCCACGGCCCCTATGCGCCGACTGAAGGCCATCGTTTCAATCACAACAAGCTGCTGCTGGATCCGTATGCGCGCGAACTGGAAGGCGACCTGATCTGGTCCGACGAGCTCTACGGCTACACCGTGGGCCACCCCGATGGCGACTTGAGCTTCGACGAGCGCGACAGCGCACCCTTCATGCCCAAGTGCGTGGTGGTCGAGGACACCTACGACTGGGGAGACGACACGCGCCTGCTCAAGCCGTGGAATGAGACGGTCATCTACGAAACACATGTACGCGGCTACACGATGCGCAATCCGCAGGTACCCGAGGCGGTACGCGGCACCTTCGCTGGCCTGGCCCAGCCGCAGGTACTCCACTACATCAAGGACCTGGGCATCACCGCGGTGGAGTTGTTGCCGGTACACGCCTACCTGGACGACCAGCACCTGCTCGACAAGGGGCTGCGCAATTACTGGGGCTACAACACTATTGGCTTCTTCGCGCTGAAGTCGCGTTACCTGGCCAGCGGTCATCGCGATGAGTTCCGCGACATGGTCAAGGCCATGCACAAGCAGGGTCTGGAGGTGATTCTGGACGTGGTTTACAACCACACCGCCGAAGGCAGCGAGCTGGGGCCGACGCTGTCGTTCAAGGGCATCGACAACGCCAGTTACTACCGTTTGGCCGAAGACAAGCGCTATTACATCAACGACACCGGCACCGGCAATACGCTGAATCTGAGCAATTCGCGGGTGATCCAGTTCGTCAATGATTCGCTGCGTTACTGGGCCGGCGAAATGCACGTAGATGGCTTCCGTTTCGACCTGGCCACGATTCTGGGCCGCGAGCCAAGCGGCTTCGATCAGCGCGGCGGCTTCCTGGATGCCTGCAATCAAGACCCGCTGCTGTCGGAGGTCAAGCTGATTGCCGAGCCGTGGGACTGCGGCCCGGGTGGCTATCAGGTTGGCCACTTTCCGCCGGGCTGGTCGGAGTGGAATGACAAGTTCCGCGACAATGCACGCGAATTCTGGAAAGGCAAAGACGGCAAGCTGGCGGAATTTGCGACCCGCTTTACCGGCTCGGCCGATCTGTTCGATCGTCGCGGCCGTCGCCCGTGGGCGTCGGTGAATTTCATCACCGCGCACGACGGCTTTACCCTGCGTGATCTGGTCAGCTACAACGAAAAGCACAACATCGATAACGGCGAAGACAACCGCGATGGTTCGTCGAACGATGGGTCCTGCAATTACGGCGAGGAAGGCGATACCGACAATGCCGAGGTGCTGCAGATTCGCGAGCGGCAGATGAAGAACCTGTTGGCGACGTTGCTGCTCTCGCAGGGTACGCCGATGATGCTCAGCGGCGACGAACGTGCGCAGACCCAGGGCGGCAACAACAACACATATTGCCAGGACAACGAGATCACCTGGCTGGATTGGGAAAACGATCCGACCGACGGCCGCCTGACCGACTTCGTCAAGGCGCTGACCAAGTTGCGCAAGCGCTACCCGATCCTGTCGCGCGGTCGCTTTCTCAACGGTCAGTACAACGAAGAAGCCGGCTTGCGCGACCTCACCTGGCTAAACCCGGGTGGCATCGAGATGGACGATGCGCATTGGACCGATGCCGGCGCACGCTCGGTTGGTCTGTTGCTCGAAGGCAAGGCGCAGACCTCCGGCGTCAAGGAACTGGCCAACGACGACACCTTGCTGATCGTCATCAATGCGTATCACGAGGGCGTGACCTTTACCCTGCCCTCCTCGGATGAACCGGTGCATTGGAAGCTGGTGCTTTCGACCGACGAAGCGCTGGAAGTGGACATGATGCCGGCCGGCGCCAGCGAGTTCCTGGCCCCGCCGCGTAGCGTGTCGGTTTTCGAGTGCAAGAGCGATCAATAAGATTTTCTAAGCAACACGCAAACGATGAACGACGCTTGCTGCCTGCCGGTATTTGGTGGGCAGCAAGCGTTTTTGTTTAGGCCGTTGGAATACAGACCACCTTGCGTGCGCTACGCAATGACACCTATGGCACCACCCAAGAAAGAGTGGCGCTAGGTTTACGCTGGACCAAGTTTATCGTTTGCTGCTCGGATGCGGCACTAGAAGTGAGGGACATCCACGCCTCGACATTTCATTGAAAAAACAACAAATGCCTTTACCATAGGCGCCGATAAAGTCAACCACTTGAAAATTCCGCATTGAATGCGAAGTCTGAAAACAGCTAGCCTGCAACAATCGATAGCGCTGTAAACGGAAAAAATCCAGCACCTGCCACCAGACGGCCTGCTGTCAACGAAATTTAAAACGTGCAACCGCACACAACATCTATCGACGATTGGTTATGCGCATGTCGATGCAACAAAAGCCCAAGAAGGCACTAGTGCGTCAAACATTCGCCAATACATCGAAGCGCAAAGCAAGGCAAGGCATTGCCGGATTACTACGCCTTCAAAAAAATGATCGAACGACTCAACCCGGATACAGCGGAAAGCGCTTGTCCGGATGATTGGCTTTCCATTCCTTGTAAGAGCTGGTGCCTTCCCAGGCCTTGAACGCCTTCGGCGTACGGCCACGGCCCGACCAGGTCTCGCCAGAATGCGGAATCCAGTATTTGGCGACGACTTCGCCGGTGGAAGACAACGGCCCTTTGGTCTTGCCGGTCATCGCCAGCGAAGCGATCTGGGATTTCTGCTTGGCATTGAAACGATTGCCGAACTGGGTAAGCACCTCGATCACTTGGTCGAAGGCTTCCAGCGTCTGGGCGTATTTCAGCTGCGCTTCTTCTTGCTCAAGCTTGCGCAACTCTTCCAGCAATTGGGCCCGAGCGGCGGCGGCGGGTGAAACGGGCGGATCCTGGCGCATTGGCGAAACATAGGGTTTGGGCGGGTCAGCGAGTATTGCCGCTGCGCCGCTCAGCGTAAAGCGCCTGGGGCCATACGGGTCTGCTGGCGCTCAGCGATGGCGCAACAGCGCGTGCTCGCGTGCCATGGTCAGGACCGGGCCGATCCGCCCGGCGCGGATCAGTTCGCTGCAGTGCTTGCCGACAAATTTCACTCGCGGCGCGCGAAACCACTGCACCACCCGCTCCAGCTCGCCGGCATTGATGGACCAAGCGTGGTAGACCGCCTCGCCCAGTTCCTCCACCCCGATCAGCCCGAGTTCGTGGATCTGCTCGGGATCGGAGCGAACATGTCCAGCACTTTGCCGGCATTGTCCGGCGTGACACACCAGATGCTTATCTGCTTGGCGAGCCCGGCGCTGTAGGCGATCGACGCCGCCCACGCAGACTTAACACGGCGCATGCCCTTGATCAGCGCGCCGACGAGTTTGGAATGGATGATCATGCCGGCACTATGCGGCGGCGCTAGAGCCGGCTCAATCGGGATCTCCCTGATGCTACGCAAGGAAATTCAGAAGCTTGGAGTCTCGGCAGGATATGGGACGTCGCAGCACCGTCAACGCCGCGCCGGCCTCCACCCGGCAGCAGTGGCTTCGCTCACCGAACAAAAGAAGCGCTCGCCCTTCTGTAGGGAGACGTGCGTCTTTGCGTAGTCGCGCTGGCCCGGCACGTGGAAGATCTTGTTGCCGTTGCTGGAAATATTGCCCTTGATCCTGCAATGGCTCGGTGGCGCCGGAACCGTTTGGCGTGCCGTTGCTGCGCGCGCTTTCTTGTAATGGCGATAGTCTGCCGGCATCTGAAACGCGCCTTGCCAGAGGTTGCGCCGCTGTTGCTGCGCGATGCGCTCGTCTGCACTGAACGCGGTGGCGTATTGACGATAAGCAACCGCCCAGCCTGATCGCACCATCCAGGCATTGATGGACTGTCCCTGCACGAAGCATTCGGCCACGGTGCGGCCATAACGATCGGTGTCTTTGCGCTGGCAGCGCACCGTTTTATCCAATAGATAGCCGTCCAACGCCGCTGCAGCGCGGCGGCCGCACGGCCAGGCGCTGCCATCGTGGGCGATGCACTGTTGCGCGCTCTCCGGCGCATCGATTCCCCACAGGCGGATGCGCTGTTGCGCAACGGTGATGGTGTCACCATCGGTCACCATCGCACGACCGACCAGTTCCGCAGCACCCGCAGGTAAAGCCACAACCACCAGCACCACCATCCACCGTTTCAACAACCTCAACAGCAACTTCCTTTCTAAATCAGCAGACCGCGCTCCGCGTGTCTTGCCTTGTTGCCACTGCAGCCGGTCGGCCTGGTCAAGCGTTCCATCGAACCTGACATCTGCGTCGGCAACCAATGCAAACGCAGGGGCCGGCACTGTATGCCAATCCACCGGCGATGCCTATCCTTTTCGCCTCGCTCTTTGTGCATGCTTCAGCCTCTTGCATGCGCAAACAGAGGCAAGCGGCGCGTTGGATGGCGTGCAGGCAGAAAACGCAGAAACGTGCAGAGAACACGTACTGACTGACGGATTCTGGCTAGCTGCAGCTCGGCTCTATGCGCAGTCGCGGATCAATCAATTTTCCAGATCGCGATAGCAGCTGACGCGGAGGATCAACGCGAAAGCGGAAAGGCGTTAAGGATGGTCTGATCAACGCGACCGGAAAACGAAGCAACCGCATCCGCCGCGCTGAGGGCGCTCAAATCGCCGATTTTTTGCCGGTTTCGGCACGTTTGCGGGGTGTTGCCTGGATTACAGGCACAGCTTCCCCGCAGCAGGCATTAACGCTTTGCGCGTCAGCCACAGATTCGATAGTGCAAACAGCGTCAGCACCTGTGCGGTGTTCTTCGCCAAACCGCGATAGCGCACCTTGACGTAACCAAACTGACGCTTGATCACCCGAAACGGGTGTTCCACCTTCGCACGCAGGCTGGCTTTGGTGTGCTCCCAGCGCTTGGCCAACTTCAGTTCGCGCTTATTCTTGATCTGCTTCAGCTTCGAGGGCTTCTCCGCGATCAGGTAGCGCAGCGTGCGCTTGCCCTTCATCTCATCGCGCTTGTCCAGCCCGGTGTAGCCGCTGTCGCCGCTCACAGTGTCTTCCTTGCCGTGCAGCAGCTTGTGCGCCTGCGTGATGTCCGCTGCGTTGGCCGCCGTGCATTCCACGTGGTGCACCAGGCCCGACTCATCGTCCACCCCGATGTGCGCCTTCATCCCGAAGAAGTACTGGTTGCCCTTCTTGGTCTGGTGCATGTCCGGATCGCGCTCGCCATCCTTGTTCTTGGTCGAACTTGGCGCCGCAATGATCGTGGCATCCACGATCGTCCCGCCCCGCAGACTCTGCCCTTTACGCGACAGGTGCGCGTTGACCCGGTTGAACAGCTTGCGCGCCAAATCATGCCGCTCCAGCAAATGCCGGAAGTTGAGAATCGTCGTTTCATCCGGCACCTCATCCAGCCCGCCGATCTTCGCAAAACGGCGCATCGACACCGTGTCGTACAGTGCTTCTTCCGCCGATGGATCGCTCAGTGCGTACCACTGCTGCAAAAAGTGGATGCGCAGCATCGTCTCCAGCCGATACGGCTGTCGCCCCGGCTGCCCCGACTTCGGGTAGTGCGGTTCGATCAGTGCCAGCAGATCCTTCCACGGCACGACCTGGTCCATCTCGGCCAAGAACACCTCACGCCGCGTCCGCTTGCGCTTGCCGTTGTACTCCGCATCGCCGAAGGTCAGTTGCATCGTCGTTGTCCCGTTGCGTCTGTGTGATTGTCGCAGGATCAAGGGGAGTTGTTCAGAGTTTCCTTAATGCCAATCCAACAGGTCAACCTGAATCCAGAGAATGATGCAAACCTCCATATAATCCGATCATAAACCGCAGGTCACCCCTGAGATTTTTTTATTTGCGATTATCTGCTCTCGCTAATGGAGAGCCTTATGAAATGTGATCTTTTTGACGAGCGCATGCAGTTGATCGATGGCGCCTTATCAGTCCTATCTACTCAGCGTGACATCGTGCGGGCAGGGCTCCGAGAGCTTGGAATATCGGGCGACTGGTCGTCGAGCACTGGAGCGATAACGGCTTACGGACACGAGACTGACCAGGTAGCCGTTTGGTCTTTGATAGTTCAGCCGAAGGCCTCTGCAAACCGCATGCAAGCCTGGCTTGACTCACGACCGGGCTAGACGGATCTGAAGGAATCGAAAAGAGCGAGCGCCAGCAATTGCCGAGCACGCCGAAACGCTCAAACCTGATGGCGCATGAAGCGGGCGATGGGAAGCCCAAGGCAAGGTGCATTTCGGCGCGACCGGGACATCGCCTCATGCGCGATCTCCCAGACGCTCGCTGTGGGCGGGCTTGCTCACCTTGGCGGTCATCTCGTGCATCGCCGTTCTGTGCCGTGCGATCTCCTGGGTCAGTTTTGCCTGCCTCGCCGGGTCGGGCTGAGGTTTGTGCCGCTCCTTGTCCAGGCGTGTCTGCGCCAACTGCATCCGCTTGTACGACAGATGCGTTTGCGCCTTGGCGTTGAAGCTCTCGGCCGTGTGGAACTGCACTTCAAACGTATAGCCCTCGGCATCGGTGAAGCTGGCATTGATGCCCCGGTAGGTGCCGTCTCCTGAGGTAAAGTAATTCTTCAGCTTCACGCACGTCATCCCTTGTAGACGCAGTGCGTCCTGGGCCGCCAGCACCTTGGCCACAAAACCCTCGGACGGCAACTCAAGCGCATAGCGCAGCGCATCGCCCACGCTCTGCGTGGCCTGTTCTGCGCTCATGCCGGCGCGCAGATGGCGCCGGATCTTGTCCTTGATCGAGGCGACCGATTTCTGGAACGGGGCCTGTTGCACCTGCTCGATCCGGCCCTGCTTGGCGTCGTAGCGCACGTTGCCCCAGAGCCGCGCGCCCAAGCCTGCGGCCAGCGTGTTGAGCACCGGCGTCAGCGACGCTTGCTTGCCTGCAGCGGCGTTGAAGATGCTGTGTGCCTGCGATGCGTCCGCATTGACCGGGGTCTGTTCGGAGGCGAGCGCCGGCGGTGTGCTTGCCAACGCCGGCACGGTCTCTTCCTGCCAGTCGTCGATCTCCTCGCACCCTGGCGGCGAGGCCACACGCTTGAAGGCCTCCAGCGCAGGCGCCTGCAGCTTGCGCTGCTCGGCCCGCGAGGCGCCGCCAAGCGCCAGCGCATGGGTGTGCTTGTACAGATCGTGGAAGCGCTCCTTGAGCGCGAAGGTCTCCGGCGTATGGAACTGGATCTCCCACAGCGCACCGTCAGGGCTGCGCAGCGTGACATTGATGGCCTTGAAGGAGGGCGGGTAGTCGATGAATTGATTGGTCAGCCTGACCCGTGCATGGCCCTGATCGTCCAGTGCGGCGAGCACGGCGCGCAGGCCGGCGGTAAAGTCCCGCGGTTCCAGCACCATGCTGTAGCGCAGCGCATCGTTGACGTTGGCTGCCGCTTCTTCCAACGTCTGCTTCTTCAATGCCATCCGCTGCTTGAGCTTTTCCTGCAACGAGCTGTAGGACTTCAGTTGATGCTGTGTGCCGGCCAGCTGCCCGCCATGACGCGCGGCAATGCGCTGCAGCATGTCGGTGACCTGCGGCTCCATCTGGCGAGCGCGCCGCAGCAAGGCCTGCGCCTCCACCGCAATGTCCTGCGGCTGCACGGCGCGCAGCCGCTCGGCCGGCGGCGGCGGCCGGGCGATCCAGCCGGCCTGCTGAAGCGCCTCAAGCGCGTCTTCCATGACGCCAGCGGCCATCGACGGCATGCGCTGCAGCAGCAGCTTGGTCTGTTCGGGATCGAAGCGCCCGTCCTGCATGGCCCGGGCGGTCGCCCTGCTGTAGGGCACGCTGCGGACCCGCTCGGCAAAGGCCCGCTCGGACCGTTCGCAGGCCTCCACGATCTTGGCGAACAGCGCCGTGCCGGTGTCGGACTTCAGCGCATCGGTGCCGACCTTGATCGCGTTGGTGAACAGGTTGCGCATGGTCAGTTCCGGCTGGCCGGGGATGAGCCCGGGTTGCCCGTTCGGGAACTGCGCATGCGACAGCCGGCACACCGGGTAGTTGTCCAGGATGGCGTGGATGCGGGCGTCGACGCCGGACGCAGCCTCGTAGGCCTTGGCCAGGCCGGGAAACGCCTCAGCCAGGGCCTCGGGCAACGCCGGCGCGGCGCTGTCGGCGGCCGGGTCCGCCTCAAGCGCAAGCAGCTGCGCGTGCAGCAACGTGGCCGCTTGTCGCGCCTCGGGCAGGTGGGCGCGTTCGATCGCCTCGCGCGCCTGCACGCGCAGCGTGGCCAACACCTGGGGATCGCGGACCTGCTCGTCGAGCAGTTCGCGCAAACCGTTGCGCAACCCGCGCTCGATGCCATCGTAGGTGCCGAACATCATGTCGCGCGCCATCGCTTCGCGCAGGTCGTCCGGCTGCCCCATGAAACGCGACGCCAGCGTGGCCGCCGCCGAGGTGATGCGCTGACCGCGCTTGAGGGACATGATCTCCGACAGCCGCCCGGGCTGGTAGTGGCCGCTGACCGGGTCGATGGCCGGCGTGGCCGTCTTCGGCGGCTTGAAGGACTTTCGCCGACCGAGCCCGGCCTTGCGATCCATCACCCGCGAAATCAGTGCGGCCAGCTTGGGGTAGCCTGCGTAGACAAACGCATCGTCGCCGTCGGTGTCCATGTCGCGTTTGCGCAGCTCGTCAATCGGCAGTGCGCCCAGGCGCCCAGGCTCCACGATGTCCTTGAGCCGCAGGCTGCCGGTACTGAGGATCTCGCGCGGCAAGGCACCGCGGTCACGGCCGTTTGTCCAGCACGACAGCGTCTTCAGATCTTCCTTGGAGCAGGCAAGGTCGGTGTCGCTGAACCCGGCCGGCCACTGCTGCTCGGGCACCACCACCAGCATGCCCTTGCTGTGCAGCATCTGCGGATCGGCGCCGGAACGATCATCAAAACCGGTGTAGCTGTACTGGATGCCGAAGCACTGGGAGAGGAACGCGGCGGTGGCATCGCCCTTGGCCACGGTAGCGATGCGCTGCTCCGGCACAGGCAGCAGATTCTCCTTGTCGTAGGGGGGCTTGCCGAGCAGCAACGGGCCGCCGGCGGCGTCGAAGGCCTGGCTGCGCTGCTGCGGCAGATGCACCTTGTCGTCGGCCGAAGGCACCGCCCGCACCCGCTGCCCCCGGTAGCCGCCGCCGATGAGCGGCCTGTACAGCCACAGCGGGTCATCGCTTGTCGGCTCCAGGGTCTGCAGCCGGTCCTGCATCGCCGCGTGCGCCTCTTCCAGCGCTGCATCATCGCGCGGGTAATGCTGCAGCGCCTGCGGTGGCATCACCGAAGGCCCCTTGTCCTTGGCCACCAGCTCGCGCTGCTCCTCGGTGGCCTGGTTCGCCTGCACCGCGTGCCAGGCCTCGTAATGCTTGCGGAAGGCCGGAATGGCCAAGGCCACCTCCAGTTTCAGGAAGCCGCAGCCATCGTTGGGGCACAACGCCAGGGCAGTGCCATCCACGGCCAACGGCTTGAACGGATGCGCAGGGCCCTCGACGTCATCGAACACGCCCAGGCGCAGCGTGCCTTCCACGACATGGTCACTGGGCACCATCTCCAGCAGCGAGCGCTGCATGCGCGACCAGTCCTCGCGTTGCGGAGCGAGCTTGGCCGCCAGCTGCATCAGGCTGCTGCCCGGGGCGGTGTCGGCATAGCGGAATGCCGGCAACAGCGACGCCGACTCCTTGCGTTGGGACACCACCAGGCTGTGGCTACCGGATTTGCTGCGCGCCGCGCGGCTGCCGCCGAACATGTCAAAGCGCCAGGGCTCGCCGTTGTAGTTGAACGTGCGCGCCAGCATGAAGGTCGATAGCTCACCAGGCAGTTGCACTTCCACCAGCGGCAGCCCAGTCAGGCGCGCAAACAGCGAGTACGGCTTGTCCGATTCGGAACGGTTGGTCGACAGCTCCTTGCCCACCAGATCGACCACCACATGGGTCGTGCTGCCGTGGCCGGGCGCCGGCGCCACCAGCCGGCCGGGAACCGAGGACATGCTCAAGCGCCCACGGTCCAGGTCAAAGCGGGTCGGTGGATGGGCCTGGGTAATCGTCGGCGCTTCCTTGGCCATGCGCAGGTCCAGGGCGTCGAACACCTGCTCGCCGGCCTCGATCTGCGCGATCAGGTTCCAGCTCATCTCGCCCAGGTCCGCCTCGATCGCCTCGCGCGTGCGCTCCAGCGTCTGGTCCACCCACTTCACCAGTTCGTCGCGGCGCTGGCGCAGTTGCTTGCGCGACCCCTCAAGATGGCGCGCTTTCCATTGCCGGCTCACCACCGCGTAGGCCTTGAGCACCTGGTAGAAGGTCAGCGCCGGGCAGCGTGTTGCATGCTGTTCGATGCCGGCCGACGCGCGTGCGCCGTCCCCGCCCAGGTACAGGTCGATCTTGCGCGCGACGATGGGCTGCAACGTATTGAACACGCGCAATGCCTGGACCCCATGGCGGGGCCTGAGCTCCGGGCTGCGGATAAACGGCACCAGTCCCATGCAGAGGCTGCCGATCCCCTCAAGGCTGGTCTGGCGTAATCCATCGTCCCCGATCAGGGCCGACACCCGCTCTAGCGCCGGCTGTCCCAGCGGACGCATCTGGGGTTGCAGCCGCGCCGATGCAAGGGCCTTGAAGAGCACACCGATATCGGCGGCCGAAGCTGACGCAAACCGCTCGCGGTGCAGGTCCAGGTGCCCGGCCATCGCCTGCAGCTTGGCGACACCCAGGGTCCGGAACTGCCCATCCTCCTCTTCGTCCTCTTCGTCCAGGTGCAACAGCCGAGACATCGCGTTGGCCACCATCGCGATCCCACGCATCTGGAACTGCCGCCAGGGTAGCTCGGCCGAGCCTGCACGCTCGGCGAGCAGCACAAATGCCGATTGGCACACCGGCCTGGCGAGGCATTTGCTCAGCGCGTTGAGCGCGATGGCCACGCCTTGCGCGTCCAGGGCCTTGCGCAAGCCGGGCGCGTCGGCCAGCGTCGCAGCCAACAGGTCGATGACTGTCTCGCAGGCCTGCGTGCCGGGCCATTTGCTGAGGGCGTTGAGCGCTTGGGTCACGTTGATAGGGTCGAAGGCATGACGCAAGCCGGCATCGTTGGTCAGCCGCTCGGCCAGCGCGCTGGCGGCGGCCGCGCAGACCGGGGTGTCGGGCCATTTGCTCAGGGCGTTGAGTGCGTTGCCAAGGCCCTGCGCTTCCAGATCCCTGCGCAACCCGGGATCGTTGGCTAGCCGCTCTGCCAACGCGCTGGCGGCGACCGCACAAACAGGCATATCGGGCCACTTGCTCAGGGCGTTAAGCGCAGTAACCACGCCTTGAGGGTCGAGGTCCTTACGCAACTGGGGATCGTCGGCCAGCCGCTTGGCCAGCGCACTGACGACGGCTGCACAGATCTGGCTGTTGGGCCATTTGCTCAGCGCGTTGAGCGTATTGGCCACGCCTTGCGTGTCCAGGTCCTTGCGCAACTCAGGTTCGTCGGCCAGGCGCTCAGCCAACGTGCCGACGGCGGCCGCACAGAGCTTGTTGTCGGGCCATTTGCACAGCGCGTTGAGCGCTTGGGTCAAGTGGACAGGGTCGAGGGTCTTGCACAGCTGGGGATCGTCGGCCAGGCGCCCGGCCAGCTTGCTGGCGGCGGCCGCACAGATATCCATGCGGGGCCACTTGCTCACGGCGTTGAGCGCGGTGGCCACGCCCTGCGGTTCCAGGGCCTTGAGTAACCGGGGGTCGTCTGCCAGCCGTGCGGCAAGCGCGCTGACAGCGGCGGCACAGACCCTGCTGGCAGGCCATTTACTTAGGGCATTGAGCGCATTGGCCACACCTTGCAGATCCAGGGCCTCAACTAATGCAGGCTCCTCGACCAGCCGTGCTGCCAGCGCGCTTGCAGCGGCCGCACAGACCGCGTCGTCGGGCCATTTGCTCAGGGCGTTGAGCGCGGTGGACACTTGCTGCGCGTCGAAGGCCTTGCGCAACCTGGGATCGGCGGCCACCCGTGCGGCCAGTGCGCTGGCAGCGGCCGCACAGACCGGCGTGCCGGGCCATTTGCTCAGGGCATTGAGCGCATTGGCCACGTCCAATGGATTGAGATCCTTGCGTAACCCGGGATCGGCGGCCAGCCGCTCGGCCAGCGCACCGGCGGCGGCGGCACAGACCGGGGTGTCAGGCCATTTGCTCAAGGCATTCAACGCGTTGGCCACGTCCAGTGCATTGAAGGCCTTGCGTAACTGGCGATCGCCGACCAGGCGCCCTGCCAACATGCGGGCAGCTTCCGCACAGACCTCGGTGCCCGGCCATTTACTCAAGGCGTTCAAGACGTTGGTCACGTCGACCGGGCCAAATTCCTTGCGCAGGTCGGGCTCGTCGACCAGCCGCTCGGCCAGCGCGTTGGCGGCCTCAGCACAAACCGCCGTTTCCGGCCATTTGCTCAACGCGTTGAGCGCGATGACCACACCCTGCCGGTCCAGGTCCTTGGGCAACTGGGGCTCGTCGGCCAGCCGCCTGGCCAGCGCGCTGGCAGCAACCGCACAGACCTGCTTGTCAGGCCATTTGCTCAAGGCCTTGAGCGTGGTGACAACCTGGTGTGCGTCGAGCGCCTTGCGCAACTGGGGCTCGTCGACCACCCGCTCGGCGAGCGCGCTGGCGGCCTCTCCGCAGATCGGCGTGTCGGGCCACTTGCTCAGCGAATGGAGCGTGATGACCACTTCCTGCGGCTTGAGGGCCTTGCGCAACCTCCTCTCGTGGGCCAGCCGCGCGGCCAGCGCACTGGCGGCCTGCCCGCAGATCGGTGTATCGGGCCATTTGCTCAGCGCGTCCAGCGCTTGGGTCACGTTGATCGGGTCCAGGGCCTTGCACAGCTCGGGATCGTGGGCCAGCCGCCCGGCCAGCGTGCTGGCGGCCTGCGCACAGCTCGGTATATCCGGCCATTTGCCCAGCGCGTTGAGCGCGTTGGCCACACCTTGCGGGTCCAGACCCTCGCGCAGTTGGAGATCGTCGACCACGCGCTCGGCCAGCGCACTGGCGGCGGCGGCACAGACCGGGGTGTCGGGCCATTTGCTCAGCGCGTTGAGCACGTTGGACACGCCCTGCGGGTCCAGGTCCTTGCGCAGCTCGGGGTCGTCGGCGACCCGCTCGGCCAGCGCACTGACGGCAGCCGCACAGACCTGGCTGTCGGGCCATTTACTCAGGGCGTTGAGCGCGTTGGACAGGCCTCGCGCATTCAGGGCCCGGCACAACACGGGGTCGTCGGCCAACCGCTCGGCCAGCGCGATGGCGGCGGCTGCACACACCGGTATATCGGCCCATTTGCTCAGCGCGTTGAGCGCTTGACTCACGTTGATGGGGTCCAGGGCCTTGCGCAAGCCGGGATCGTCCACCAACCGTTCGGCCAGCGCACTGGCGGCCGCCGCACAGACCGGGGTGTCGGCCCATTTGCTCAGGGCGTTGAGCGCGTTTCCCAGTTCTTGCGGTTTCAGTTCCTTGCGCAATCTGGACTCGTCGGCCAACCGCTCGGCGAGCGCGCTGACGGCATTCCCGCAGTCCGGCGTGTCGGGCCATTTGCACAGGGCGTTGAGCGCGGTCGCCACGCTCTGGGCATCCATGGCGCAACGCAGGCGATAGTCGCTGGCGACAAGCGCGGCAAACCGGTGCGCCGTCGCTTGGCAGTCCGTGTTATCGGACCACTTGCTGAAGGCATTGAGTGCCAGGCTGATGTTCTGCGCACTCAGAGTCTGTCTAGCGTGGTCGTCACGCCGCAGATGACGTGCCAGACGCGCCACCGCGCGCTCACACCGGCCGCTGTCGAGATTCTTCGAGAAGGCATTCAGAAGCAGAACCGACGGGTAGCCTCCCAGCCCCACCAGATCGTCGACCTGCGTGAGCTCTCCGGCGATCCACGCGATTGCCTCCATGCATGCGGGCAGGTTCGGGTGCTTGCTCAGCTTGTTGCCGACATGCGCCAGCTGCGCCAGCGATGCCCCTTCGAACCATCCGGTCTCGGAGAGGTACTGCGCCGCGAGCTCGGTGCAACGATCAAGATCGCGGGGCGTCACCCCTGCCCTGGCGCGCCGTGCAGTGGCAATCAACTGAAGATATTTGTCCAGCCGCTGCGCATTGACTTGCGCGTTGACACTCTCTTCCAGGAAGGGCAGCGCCATTCCGCCACGCATGCGATGCGCCAGCTCGTTGTCATATGCCATCGACACGCACCGGCCCGCATTGTGGTTGCGAGCCATTCCGTGGGGCTCGCTCAACTGTCGCTGCTGTTGCTGTCGCTGCGCCTGTAGCCGTTTTTTTGCCGACGGGTCCAGCTGATGTTTGGCCCTACGCAGGTCCTCGGTCGTCAGCCCATGCCATGGAATGGCCGCTTTGACTGCCGAGATGGCGCCTGCTCTTCACGCGGTCGCTTTCTGGCGGACCATTCGGACGGTTGTTCGCGCGGCCGAAATGCCCTTGCCTCCACACCATAATGCTGCGACGACTGTTGTGGCCGATGATGCGCTGGCGACGCGTCGACATCAGCAGTCACCTTGTCCGGGTATCGCTCGGTTTTGATGCGCGCGTTTTTGACGGCAGCGGGCTGCCACGGCCGAAAGCGCCTGTCCCATGCGCCTTCGCTGGCATCGATTTCCTCTTTCTTTAAGGCGCTTGCCGTAAAGGGCTGCCTGTCGCGCGTCGAGGCCCTTGGGTCATCCGACTCCATCCTCTGCC
Source organism: Xanthomonas vasicola pv. musacearum NCPPB 4379 (assembly GCF_000277895.2). Lineage (NCBI taxonomy): Bacteria > Pseudomonadati > Pseudomonadota > Gammaproteobacteria > Lysobacterales > Lysobacteraceae > Xanthomonas > Xanthomonas vasicola. The sequence goes on from NZ_CP034655.1 coordinate 3,609,095, forward strand.
GTTTTCTAGGCGGCCGTCCAAGCGGTTGATGCGCGCCGCTGCTGCTGGCTGCTGCCTCATCCTCCGTTAGCCTGGGCTTGTCCTCATGAGCGTAAGGCGGATTTTTGCGGGACGCGTTTGAATTGGTGGCATGAGTTTTCATGCCCGAAATTTAGTCAATCTGCCCGCGAGCGACGTGTTCAATACGAAGCGCCGACGACGTGTGCGACGCCCACCCCAAGTTGCGCCAATGGCCCCAACACATGGCATGGATTGAACGCATGGGATGCAGCACGCCGGCACGGCGACGTGCTCCGCAGCCTCCAAGCACAGTGTTCTGATGGTTATGCACGATTCGATGTTTTTCCACGCCAATCCCGCCGAACCTTGCCTCGACCTGACCACAGCGACGGCATAAAGGCCCTGTCGGTCCAGTCGTTCGTTTGTCTGCCGATATCCAGGAAATGCAACCGTCGACGACCACCGCTACCATCCTCCGCATCTGGCTGCGAGGGAATCAGGACATGTCATTCGGCAATGACCCGCAGCGCGCTTCTTGGAGTGCCGCTTGAAAAAAACCCGCCACTGCCGCCTACAATCGGGGGCATCTGTCGTGTCCGGGTCTTCGCGCATGTCTGTTTTGCCGTTCCTGATCATCGAAACCGGGCACCCCGTGCCGGAGATGAAGCGATACGGCCGTTTCCAGCACTGGATCCGCGTGGCGGCCGGGCTGGCCGAGCAGGAAACCGTGGCCATCGACGTCGCCAATGGCGACGCGCTGCCCGACCCGGCCGACTTTGCCGGCATCATCGTCAGCGGTTCGGCTGCCTTCGTGACCGACCGCGCCGACTGGAGCGAACGCAGTGCCGAATGGCTGCGTCATGCCGCACATCAGGGCATGCCGTTGCTGGGCATCTGCTACGGACACCAGTTGCTGGCGCACGCGCTTGGCGGCGAGGTCGACTACAACCCGGCTGGGCGCGAATCCGGCACCATCGCGCTGGAACTGCATCCACCAGCCGAGCAAGATCCTTTATTTGCAGGCCTTCCGCCGCAGTTTCCGGCCCATGCCACCCATTTGCAGACGGTCGTCCGCGCCCCCGATGGGGCCGTCGTGCTGGCGCACTCGCGGCAGGACCGCTGCCATGCGTTCCGCTGGGGCCGGGCCACCTGGGGCGTGCAGTTCCATCCGGAATTCGCCACCCACCACATGCGCGGCTATGTGCAGGCGCGTGCCGACTGCATCGCCCGCCATGGACGTTGCGCCCGCACGGTCGCCCGCGAGGTCACCGCCGCCCCCATCGCCCGCAAGCTGCTGCGCCGTTTCGTGCATCACGCACGCGGCCTGCAAACAGTGAACGCTCGTCCCGCCGCGCACACGTAAAAGCAGCGATAATTGCGCGACGCCGGATGGTCCGGCGCGCGTATCGATCCGGAATGGGAATGAGCGAAATTCGTAAGGTGCCGGCATCTGCCGGCGCAGAGTGGCTGTTGACCGGTTTCTCGCTGTTGAAGCGGGCGCCGCTGGCGCTTGGCTCGCTAGGGGTGATCTGGAGCGTGGCCGCCTCGCTGGTGGTGTCGCTGTCGGTGCTGGTGCCACTGCTGGGCCCGGCCCTGCAGTTCCTGCTGGTGCTGGCCGGCCCGCTGTTCATGGGCGGCCTGCTGTGGGCGATCCGCGAAGTGGACGAAGGCCGCATCGCCAAACCGTCGCATCTGCTGCACGGCATGCAGGACGGCCGCGCGCCGCATCTGCTGGTGTCGCTGCTGCCGCAGCTGATCGCCGGCCTGCTGCTGGGCGTGCTGCTACTGGCGATGATCGGTGCCAGTGGGCTGCAGCAGTTGTCCGAAGTCATGGTCAAGATCAACCAGATCAGCCAGTCCGGCGCGCAGCCGGATCCGGTGCAGATCGAGCAACTGGCGGCCAGCCTGCCGGCCGGGCGCATCCTGCTGTGGCTGCTGCTGACCATCGCCACCTTCGCCGCGATGACGCTGGCGCTGTTCGTGATGCCGCCGCAGGTCATGTTCAACCGCAGCACCGGCGGTCACGCGCTGCGCGAAAGCCTGCGCGCCAGCCTGCACAACCTGCCGGCGATGCTGGTGTTCTTCGTGCTGGCCTTCATCGCCATCTTCGCGATCTATTTTGGTGTGATGATCGTCGCGCTGATCGTCGGCCTGGTCGCCGGCCAGACCGTGGCGATGTGGCTGGCCCAGCTGCTGCTGATGGCCGTGCTCATGCCAGTGTTCGCCGGCTCGGTGTACGCGGCATGGAAGCAGATGTTCGGTCACGAAGGCGCAATCGCCCAGCCAGCCCCGCCTTCGCGGCCTGATGTGTTTGTCGCCTGAATCACGCACTGGCATTGCTGAGGCGTAGCAAAAAAGCCGCTCGTAAGAGCGGCTTTTTTTATGTTCCTTTCGGGTAGATGCTGGTGCAGTCACCCTCGGCACAATCGCGCATACGGCATCGATCGCAGGCACGAAGAACGCGCGCTCATCGCTTAACTAGCAGCGTTGGACGCCGCATCCTTCGGTGCCACAGCACGCGAGGCCATGATGCCCAGCTCGTAGAGTAGGCACATCGGGATGGCGAGCATCAGCTGAGAGACCACGTCTGGCGGGGTGAGCACCGCGGCCAGGATGAAGATGCCGACGATGGCGTAGCCGCGGCCTTCGCTGAGCTGTTTGGGCGTGACCCAGCCCAGCAGCACCAGGATCACCAGCGCCACCGGCAGCTCGAAGCTGGCACCGAAGGCGAAGAAGATCGCCAGGACGAAATCCAGGTACGAATTGGCGTCCGGGGTAATGGCAATCACGTCCGGCTTGAACGTGGTCAGGAAGTGGAACACCGCTGGCAACACCAGGAAATACGCGAACGCGCAACCGAGGTAGAAAAGCGCCACTGCAGAAGCCAGCAGCGGAAATGCCAGTTTCTTTTCGCGCTGGTACAACCCCGGCGCCACAAATGCCCAGGCCTGGTACAGCAGCCACGGCACGCTGAAGAACACTGCCACGAAGAAGGTGAGTTTGAGCGGGGCGAAGAACGCGCCGGCTGGGTTCATCGCGATCATTGTCTGCCCCAGCGGCAGCTGCGAAATCAGCGGTGCGGCCAGCCATGAGTAGATCGCCCGCGAGAACGGCAGCAAGGCCAGCAGCACCACGCCCAGACCGATCAGCGCGCGCACCAGGCGGGCGCGTAATTCGACCAGATGCTCGATCAGACTGCTTTCGGCCTGTGCGTCGTCGAACAGGCTCACGGCTGTTTCTCCTGGATCTTGGTGGGCTCGCCGGGGGGCGGCGCGACCGACGTGCCCGCATCGACTGGCGCGACGGTCACCGGCGCAGGGGCGCTGGTGAGATGCGCGGCGTGCGGCGCCGGCACGATAGTGTCGTGCGGAGCCGGAACCAGGATTTGATGCGGCGCTGGCGCGATGGGTTGGGCTTGCGCAATGACCGGCGCGGTGTGTGCAGCGCCAGCCGCATCCGCTGCACCTGCTGCTGCATCGACATGAGCACCGGCAGACACGTCTGCATGCGCCAGCTCCAGCGGCGTTGCCACCGGCGTGGCGCTGCTGCGGATGTCGATATCGCGGCTGACGTCCTCATGCAGCGCGCGGGCGCCCTGCTCGACTTGCTGCTGCTTGTTGCGCAACTGATCTTCGGCCTCGCGCAGCGAGGCCTGCACATCCTGCAGGCTGCGCTTGAGCTCTTCGGCCTCGAGTTCGCGTTCGAGTTCCTGCTTGACCGAATCCCATTGCATGCGCGCACGGCGCACCCACAATCCGGCGAATCGGGCAGCCTTGGGCAAACGCTCGGGGCCGAGCACCACCAGAGCGACGACCGCAATCAGCGTCAGTTCGCCAACACCTATGTCAAACACCGACGCCGCTCCGGATCAGCGCGCGTCGCGGTCGCGTTCGGCCTGCGCCTCACGCGCCTGCTCGGCAGTGCGGGAGTCGTCGCCGAGCTTGCCGGCCGGCTTGTCGTCGTCGTGCATGCCTTTCTTGAATTCCTTGACCGCGCTGCCGAGATCCTTGGCACCGCTGGTGAGCCGCTTGGTACCGAACACCAGCAACACGATCACCAGCACGATCAGCCAGTGCCAAATGCTGAAACCGCCCATGATCTGCTCGCTTGCTGAAAAAGAAGGAAGACGCAGGATACCCCAGCGCACCCCGCAGGGGGATGACAGTGCTTTAGCGGTTACCGTCTAGTGATTCGGTGCGGATTTCGCCCTCCGACACCGGCTGGAAACCTTGCTGGGCAGGCGGGGTAGCGCTGGGCTGCATCGGCACGGTGCTGGCTTCGTTGGCCGGCGGCACAGTGGTCGGTTGCTGCGCCTGCGCCGGTGGCGGGGTCTGTGGACGGGCTGCCGGTGGCGCGCCATCGGCAGCGGCATCGGTGCCGCGATTGGCGCGTGCGGTGTAGGTGGCCTCTTCCAGACGGTCGCGGAAGGCGATCACATCGGTGGACGGGCGCTCGTTGGTGCGCCCTTCGAAGATCATGCGCGGGGTAGCGCCGCCGCCGTAGGCGTTGAGATCGGCGGCATCGTCGATCTGCAGGACCGCACCGTCCAGCGAAACGCCGGCGAACAGGCCACGGGCACGCGACCACGACCAGATTTCGGCCTTGAGCTGGCCATCGGTGGCCGCGGCAGCGTTGCGGCCGACCGGACCTGCGGCCACGCCGGCGTCGGCGCCGAGAGTGAATTTGCCGTTGACGATGTTGTCCAAGCTGCGGTCGTTGCGGAACACCAGCACCACGTCGGACGACTGCACGCCGGCCTGGAAGCCGATGCTGCCGCCGGTGAGCTTGACGAACACCGGCTGCGACCAGCTGCCGTCGGGGTTCTTCATCGACATCAGACCGTGGCCGCGACGGCCGCCGATCACCAGGCCGGCCTTGAGCGTGTCGGGAATGACCACGATGGCGCGCGCTTCGTCGAGCAATTTGTCTGGAATTGCCTGCTCGGGGATCTTCATGATCTCGGTAAGCACCCGCACCGCATTACGTGCGCGCTGGTCTTCTTCCGGGCCGGCGACGGCATGGCCGGCGACCAACGTCAGCGACAACAACAGGGCCAGGCGCGACAAACGAGGCATGACAAGCTCCAAGGGATATTCCGTTAAAGATAGCAATGCCGCGACGTTAGTGCCGGCGCAATGAATCGGTGGTGAGCGCAACCGGCAGTGGAAGACACGGCCGATCGCAGCGATCGTTGCGCTGTCCTCGGCAGGGATGCCAGGCTCTGCCAGAATGGTACGCATGAACACGACACCCGATACCGCCCTGCTGGTCGTCAACCTCGGCACCCCCGAATCGCCGACCGCCCCGGCCGTGCGCCGCTACCTGGCCGAGTTCCTCAGCGACCGCCGCGTGGTCGCAATTCCGCCGCTGTTCTGGAAGCCGCTGCTGTACGGGGTGATCCTGCCGATCCGCGGCCCCAAGTCGGCCGAAAAATACGCCAAGGTGTGGTTGCCGGATGGCTCGCCGCTGGCCGTCTACACGCGCCGCCTGGCCGAGGGCCTGAAAGCGGTGATGCCCGACTGGCATGTGGAATGGGCCATGCGCTACGGCGAGCCGGCGGTGCGCAAGACGCTGGACGGGCTGCGCGCACGCGGCATCAAGCGTATCGTGGTGTTGCCGCTGTATCCGCAGTATTCCACCACCACCACCGCCTCGATCCAGGACGTGGTGGATGCCTGGCGCCCGAGCGCGCCGGAGATCGCCGTGGAGGTGATCCAGGACTATTGCGAGGACGCCGGCTGGGTGGCGGCGATCGCCGAGTCGATCCGCGCGCATTGGCAGGTGCATGGGCGCAGCGAGAAGCTGATGTTCTCCTTCCACGGCCTGCCGCAGCGCGTGGCCAATGCCGGCGACCCGTATCCGCAGCAGTGCGAACGCAGCGCGCAGGCGATTGTGGCAGCGCTGGGGCTGGGCGCGGACGAGTGGCAGATGGGCTACCAGTCGCGCTTCGGCGCCGAACGCTGGCTGCAGCCATACGCCGAACCCACACTGTGGGCGCTGGCTGAAGGCGGTGTGCGCAGCTTCGATCTGGTCTGCCCGGGCTTTGCCACCGATTGCCTGGAAACGCTGGAAGAAGTGGCGCTGGGCTTTGCCGAAACGCTGGCCGAACGTGGTGCCACGCTGAGCTATATCCCGTGCCTCAATGCCAGCGATGCGCACGCGCACGCACTGGCCGACGTGGCGCGCCGCGCGTGAGGTTGGAGCCGTTTGCGTGCGAGGTGGCCGTTGGCCGGGTCACCGGATTGCGCAACCCGGAGCGTGGCCCCCGCCGCGTGCTGGCCTTGCATGGCTGGCTGGATAACGCAGCCAGCTTCGTGCCGCTGAGCACGCATCTGCACGCGCAGGAGTTGGATCTGGTGCTGCTGGATCTGCCCGGCCATGGCCACAGCACGTGGCTGCCGGTGGGCGCCGAATACACGCTCAGCAGCGCAATCGCCATTTTGTTGCAGGTTGCCGATGCACTGGGCTGGGAGCGCTTCACCTTGCTCGGCCACTCGCTGGGCGGCGGCGTTGCCAGCCTGCTGGCCGCGGCCGCACCCGAGCGCGTGGAAGCGTTGATCGCCATCGAAGCGCTGGGCGCACTGGCCGAGCCGGTGGAAAGCACCGCCACACGTCTGCGCGATGCAGTGGCATCGGCGCGCACGCTGGCAGAGCGGCCGCTGCGGGTGTTTCCGTCGATGGAGATGCCGGTGCGCGCGCGCATGATGGCCAATCAGCTCACCGAACCGGCTGCACGGCTGCTGGTCGAACGTGGCGTGCGCGTAGTGGAAGGCGGTTACAGCTGGTGCAGCGACCCGCGCCTGACCCTGCCGGCCGCCATCCGCATGACCGAGGCGCAGATCGACGTGCTGCTGGCCTCGATTACCTGCCCCACCCAGGCCATCTTCGCCACGCCCGCACAGCCGTATTTTCCGGCTGCCTTGCGCGACCACCGCGTGGCGATGATGCGCGATGCGCGCCTGCACCTGCTGCCGGGCACGCATCATGTGCATATGGAAGCGCCGGAAACGGTGGCGACGGTGATCAATGCGTTTTTGGATGCGTTGACGCCCGCGTGATGTGGCCAGGCGTCGCACACAGGTGAACTAGACCCATGGCAGATGCCGCCCGTGTCGTCAGCGCAGTTGAATCCTTCGATTCGTGGCAGGCGCCGTGGACATTTATCCAAGTGGTGCGTGCAGCTCCCCACTTGGACGCAGACGATCGCGTGCTGTTGGAACAGGCATGGACGGTTGCGTGTCACGCAGACCACTGGATGTCGGGACGCACGCTGGAGGCAGGCGCTGCGGCCGCCGAAAGCGCCCTGTCAAAACGCTTTGCCTGGCTGTCACCGCTGGCTTGCCGACAATTTGCCAGGGCGGCGTCTTACGCGTGGCGCTAGCCATCGCGTCGCCTTATGCCCGGCACTTGCATCGAGGGTGAAGCTCAAACCGTTGCGACTGGGCAGTGGCCGCGTCTGACCTCCAAGCACCCCGCGCGGTAGCAGTCATTGCCAATGACGCCTCGCCATCAGGTGGTGGCCGCGTTGATCACCCATTGCCGCACTCAAGCGTGTGCCCCTGTCAGTAAATACCGCGACTAAACGACGCGCGACGCGCCTGCGTTATTCGGCGTGCAGCAGGCGGCGCAGCTGCGCCTTGAGCTGACGGCCGTGTTCGTGGAAGTAGCTGCGCTCGTCGCGCCAGGCGGGAAAGCGTTGTTCCACTTCGGCCCAGAAGGCTGCCGAGTGGTTGGCTTGCACCAGGTGGCAGAGCTCGTGCACCAGCACGTACTCGAACGCAGAAGAACGGCCGAGCACCAACGCCAGATCCAGCGCCATCGAGCCGTCCGGTGCGAGCGAGCCCCACTGCGAAGACATCACCTTCAGGCGCAGCCGTGCTGGTGCGCGCGGCAGACCGGGCAGATAGTTCGGCAGCCAGCGGCCGACATCGGCGCGCGCCTGCGCTTCGTAGAATTCCTTCAGGGTGCGGCGTAGGCCGGCATCGCCCAAGCGGGTGGGCACATAAAACTGCGCGCCGTCATCGGTGATGTCGATGCGTGCATAGCGCCCTTCGTGCCAGCTCAAGGGCAGCAATGCACCGCGCAATGACAGTTGTCCGGGTACGCCGCGCTTGAGCGCAGGAAATGCATCGACTTGCTGATACCGCGACAGCTGCGTGCTCAACCAATCCAGATGCGCATGCAGAAAGCGTTCGCCGGAAATCAGGCTTGCGCGCAACGGCAAGGTCAGCCGCGCGCCGCGTTCATCGACACTGAGTTTGATGCGCCGTGCACGCGGGTCGCGCACGCGTAGCACCGCGATCTCGCGGCCTTCCAGTTGCACGCGCACGCAGTCGCGTTCGACAACCTGCGGGGGCGGCGCAATCAGGCGGCGGACGGGCTTGAACATGCGCACAGGATACCGCTGCGATGTGTCAGGCGGTGAGACCGAATGATTGCTGCATTCGCTGACTGCGGGACCGTGATCGGTATCCTCGCTAGGAGAGATTGGACAACCGATGGATCAGTTGTAGGGCAGCTGATCTACGACTTTGCTGCCGGGCCCTCGTCCGCCACCGTCGCAGGAGACATCGTACGCATGTCCTTCAGTAAAGCAGCCGGCCGACGCTCTGGCGTGGTCTCCTCAGCGCTTGCGGGTTCACACTTGTCCCGCAGGCGGTGAGGGCATCGCGCCCTCGACCGCGCGTTGGATCTCGCCTTGGATCACGCCAGAGACGCGGCCACAGGTCCAAGCCTGGTTACTCTGCCTTGCTCAACTTCAACGCAGTTTCCAGCAACAGGAACAACCGGCGGATTTCCGCGCTCATCAGCGTAAAGCGTGCATCGAGTTCGGCGCGCGCGCCGTCGTCTTCGCTGTGTTCGAGCTGATCCAGGGCGCCGTCGAGGAACTTGAGCTTGCGGATCACCAGATCATCGCCGAGCACGAACGACAGATTGTCATCCAGCACCAGCGCCAGCTTGGTGACCTGCTTGCCGGCTTCCAGATGCTTGTCGATCTCGTCGCCGCGCAGTTCCTGGTGCTGGCACTTGACCACCGCGCCGCCTTCGATGGGGTCTTTCATCTCGCACTCTTCGCCCAGGCTCAGGCCTTCGGGCAAGGGCTCGCCGGCGATCCAGCCGGTAAGGATGGCGCGCGGGGCGACTTCGGCATTCAGCGGCAGCGCCGGGAAGCTGCCGAGCGCGCCGCGGATCTCGCTCATCACGTTCTCGCCGCTCTTGCGGCTGGAGCTGTTGACCGCGATATAGCCGTGCTGCAAATCCAGGATGGCGTCGGTGCGCGAGCTTTTGACGAAGGCGCGCGGCAGCAGCTCATGGATCAGGTCGTCCTTGAGACGTTTGCGTGCCTTGCCTCCGGGGCGGCGGCCTTCCTTTTCTTCGATCTCGGCGACTTTGCGCTCGAGCAGATCGTTGACCACTGCGCCGGGCAGGATCTTGTCCTCACCACCGACGGTGAGCCACAGAAAATCTTCCAGACGGTGCGAGAGCACTTCCTGCTCGTCGCGGCCGAACGGCGAAATGAAACCGCGCGAACTCATTTCCAACGGGCCGACCGGCTTGAGCTGCACTTGCGGCAGCAGCGTGTCGATCTCGGAGAAATCCAGGGTGGTGGGAAAGCGGAACAAGGTGAGGTTGCGAAAGAACATGCGTTGGACCGAATGAAGAAAAACGTGGAGGGTTGAAGACTGCCGGCAGCCGGCCGCGTCAGTCGCTATCGTGGGCGGCGTCGCTGGCCGACAGCCACGCGCTGGAATCAGGCGCAGGACCGGGTGGTGCTGCGCCGCTGCGGCCCAGCGCCAGGAAATCGAACAGCATGCGGTCGGCCAGTTGTTCGGGGCGTACGTCGCCCAAGGCGCGCGCGATCTGCTCCACGCGCCCGGGCTGCTCGCGGTCCCATTGCTGCAGCATCTTGCCGACCTGCTGGCGCTGCAAATTTTCCTGGCTGCCGCACAAGTTGCACGGAATGATCGGGAACTGCCGCGCCTGCGCGTACGCGGCGATGTCGGCTTCGCGCACGTAGGCCAGCGGGCGGATCACCACATGCGCACCGTCGTCGCTGCGCAGCTTGGGCGCCATCGCCGCCAGCCGCGCGTGGTGAAACAGGTTCATGAAGAAGGTGGCCACGATGTCGTCGCGGTGATGGCCGAGTGTGATCTTGGTCACTCCATGCGTCTGCGCGTAGGCATACAACGCGCCACGCCGCAGCCGCGAGCACAACGAACACATCGTCTTGCCGGCCGGAATCAGCCGGCTGACCACCGAATAGGTGTCCTGCTCGACGATGTCGAACGGCACCCCCAGCCCGCGCAGGTAGGCCGGCAGCACATGCGCGGGAAAGTCGGGCTGCTTCTGGTCCAGGTTCACCGCCACTAACGTGAACGGCACCGGCGCCTTGCGCTGCAACTGCAGCAGCATGTCCAGCAAGGTGTAGCTGTCCTTGCCGCCGGACAGGCAGACCATGATCTTGTCGCCGGGCGCGATCATGCTGAAGTCGGCAATCGCCTGGCCCACCTGGCGCTGGAGGCGTTTGCCCAGGCGCAGCTGTGCACGCTGCAGCCGCTGGCGCGGGTCGCGCGGCTCGGGGTCGGCCAGGGGTTGCGGCAGCGGCAGGACAGCGGTCATAAGCCGGCCATTGTAGCTGGCGGGGGCTGGTAGGCGACCGTGTGGGCTACGTGCGAGGCAGTGGGTTGCCAGCTGTCTTCTGACTGCGTTTACGTTGACGCAGAAGACGGCGCTGGCGGCCGCGGCGGGGCCGGCCAATGCAGACCTGTTTGCTGCGAGCACTGCGCTGCGGTCGTCGCCGGGTAATGACTTTGTCGGATGCTCGGTTTTCGTCGGCGATGCTTGCAGTGCGGACGCGTGCGGTGCTTGCACGCCCCTCTTTCGGCCAATGTGGCCTTTGCCAGGGCTACAGCACAGTTCGCATCTCGCAGCGCAGCAAGCCTTTCGGCCGCCGGCTCGGTACAGTCACTGGGTCGCTTCACCTGGGATCGGCATGGCCTCTTCAGCTTCGCTACGACGCGCGGCTTTTTTCAGGGGGAATTGTGGTAGCGCTAACATTTTTCTGGCTGGATGCGAATGACGGTCGTGCGGATGCATCGGTTGCGTGTTCTGACGCATTGCGCAACCGGCACGTGGCGATGGTCTGCGCGCTGATGCCGCTATCCCGGCGTGACGCTGGTCACCTCTTCCCTCCCCTGCTGCAGGAGTTCACCCCATGAGCAACACCGTCTACATCGGCGCGAAAGAATATTTCCCCGGCATCGGCAAGATCGGTTTCGAAGGCCGCGATTCGGACAACCCGCTCGCCTTCAAGGTCTACGACGCCACCAAGAAGATCGGCGACAAGACCATGGCCGAGCACCTGCGCTTTGCCGTGGCGTACTGGCACAGCTTCTGCGGCAATGGCGCCGATCCGTTTGGCCCGGGTACGCGTGCGTATCCGTGGGATGTGGGCAATACCGCATTGAACCGCGCTGAAGCCAAGGCCGATGCCGCGTTCGAGTTCTTCACCAAGCTCGGCGTGCCGTATTACTGCTTCCACGACATCGACCTGTCGCCGGATGCCGATGACATCGGCGAATACGAGAGCAACCTCAAGCATATGGTGGGCATTGCCAAGCAGCGCCAGGCCGACACCGGCATCAAGCTGTTGTGGGGTACGGCCAACCTGTTCTCGCATCCGCGCTACATGAATGGTGCTTCGACCAACCCGGACTTCAACGTCGTCGCGCGTGCGGCGGTACAGGTCAAGGCCGCAATCGATGCCACGGTGGAGCTGGGCGGCGAAAACTACGTGTTCTGGGGCGGCCGCGAAGGCTATGCCTGCCTGCACAACACGCAGATGAAGCGCGAGCAGGACAACATGGCGCGCTTCCTCACCCTGGCGCGCGACTACGGCCGCAGCATCGGCTTCACCGGCAATTTCCTGATCGAGCCAAAACCCATGGAGCCGATGAAGCATCAGTACGATTTTGATAGCGCTACCGTCATTGGCTTCCTGCGTCAGCACGGCCTGGATCAGGACTTCAAACTCAATATCGAAGCCAACCACGCTACCTTGTCCGGCCATAGCTTCGAGCACGACCTGCAGGTGGCGTCCGATGCCGGCCTGCTCGGCAGCATCGATGCCAACCGCGGTAACCCGCAGAACGGCTGGGATACCGACCAGTTCCCGACCGATCTGTACGACACCGTCGGTGCGATGCTGGTAGTACTGCGTCAGGGTGGTCTGGCACCGGGTGGTTTGAATTTCGACGCCAAGGTGCGTCGCGAGTCGTCCGACCCACAGGATCTGTTCCTGGCGCACATCGGCGGCATGGATGCGTTCGCACGCGGGCTGGAAGTAGCCAATGCGCTGCTGACCTCTTCGCCGCTGGAACACTGGCGCGCCGAGCGTTACGCCAGCTTCGACAGCGGCGCAGGCGCCGACTTTGCCGCTGGCAAGATCACGCTGGCCGACCTGGCCAAGCATGCCACCGGCAATGTGCCCAAGCAGATCAGCGGCCGCCAGGAAGCGTACGAAAACCTGATCAATCAGTATCTGACGCGTTGATGATTGCCATAGCACGCGCTTCGTTTTTTTAACGAAGCGCGTGTGCAACGAATGCCAGCAGTGCAGCTGCGTGCCACCTACAACAGTGCCACCGTCTGCAATGGCTGACAACGTGGCGTGCGGTAAGCAGGTGAGTGAACGCATACCCGCAATCCCGGCGCGTTACATGCAGGTCTGTGACATGACCACGTCCACCTTACAGCGATGCAGTCGTCTGATCGCTATGTTGGCTCGGCCGCATCGTCAGCTGTCGGTGCGGCCACCGAATCCCGCTTGACCAGCAGGTGCGCGACCACATGATCGACCATCTTCGCCGTGCGCTCCTTGGCGCGAATCGTCTTCAGCAAGATGTCCAGCGCGGCATCGGCCATGGCGGCGATGGGCTGCTGCACGGTGGTGATTTCGGGCCACACCGCAGTGGCGGCAGAGGTGTCGTCGAAACCGACCACCGACAGATCGCGTGGCACATCCAGCCCACGCCGATGCGCGACCGAGATTGCCGCTGCGGCCATATCGTCGTTACTGGCGAAGATGGCGCTGGGGCGGCGTTTGCGCGCCAGCAGTTTTTCTGCGGCCACCAAGCCGGATTTGTAGGTGTAATCGCCCGGCTGCACCAGATGTCGATCCAGACGCAGGCCGGCGTCTTCCAATGCCGCCTGAAAACCTTCGAAGCGCCGCGTACTGGCAGACAGGTTCGGATGCCCGGCGATATAGCCGATGCGCGTATGCCCCTGTGCGATCAAGTGTTCGGTGATCTCTTTGGCGGCAGCAAATTCGTCGATGCGCACACAGGCCACATCCGGGCTGAAATGGTTGGAAGCGATCGCCACCACCGGCACCTTGGCGCGCACCAACTCCAGCACAGCGGCTCTGGATTCGCACAAGGGCGGCGGCAGGATCACACCGGCAACGCCTTTGGCGAGCTTGCGCGCGGCCTTGCGTTCGGCATCGGCGTCCAGGTCGTCCCAGCAGTCGATCACCAGCTGGATCGAGGTGCGCGAGGCAACCCGCAACACGCCCAGCAGCAATTCGCGCAAATAGGCGCCGCTGGGATCGCTGTAGATCAACGCGATGCGCGTGCTCTGCGCGGCGGCCAATGCGCTGGCAGCAAGATTGGGCGTGTACCCCAGCTTGTCGACCGCACGCATGACCCGTTCGCGGGTGGCATCGCGCACACTGCCGGTATTGTTGACCACGCGCGAGACCGTCATCGGCGACACCTTCGCCAGCGCCGCCACCTCATCGATGGTGGTCGCGCGGCTGGTGCGGCGGACCGATTTCCTGACCTTCTCCAAGCGTGGCCCCTTCAAATGCGTGCGAAAGCTGCGGGATGCACAGGCGCGGCTGCAGTTACGCAGGCGCCCAGTGCAGGGATGACGGTGCAAGCCATGGTACCGGGAAGCAGGCAGAGCGGTGATATGCGCCTGCATGCACGCGTTACGCTGGAGCATGCCGCATGAGCGGGTCTGACATAAAGCGGCATACCGCCGCTGTGTGTGTATTTCCGCCGCAGTGGTTGCTATGGCTGACGCTACTGTGCGGCGGCCTGCTGGCTACCGTCAGCGCGCGTGCGGAGGACGGCTACGATTTATGGTTGCGCTACCAACCGTTGGCCAATGCCGCGCAATTGCGTGACAGTGCCAGCCAGTTGGTGGTCGTTGGCGACTCACCCACCCTGCACGCAGCACGCGATGAGCTGGCGCGTGGCCTGCAGGGATTACTGGGAAACACGCCGCTACACGTGGACGCGGTCACGCGTGATGGCGCGATTGTGTTGGCCGCCGCCAGCGCGCCACAAATTGCTGCGTTAAAGCTCGATACGCGTCAATTGGGGCGCGAGGGCTATCTGATTCGTAGCGTCCGCTTGGATGGGCATCGCATTACCGCCATTGTCGGCGGCAGCGATATCGGTGTTTTATACGGTGCATTTCACCTGTTGCGTCTGCTACAGACCGGGCAATCGCTCGCAGCATTGGATGTGCGCCAATCGCCACGCCTGCAACTGCGCATGCTCAATCATTGGGACAATCTCGATGGGCTGGTGGAACGTGGCTATGCTGGTGCATCGCTGTGGAACTGGCAGACGCTGCCCGGCTATCTGGATCCGCGCTACACCGACTACGCACGTGCGAATGCGTCGCTGGGCATCAATGGAACCGTACTCAACAACGTCAATGCCAAGGCGTGGAGCCTGACGCCGCAATATCTGGATAAAGCCGCGGCACTGGCGCAGGTGTTTCGCCCCTATGGCATTCGTGTGTTTCTCAGTGCGCGCTTCAGTGCACCGATCGAAATCGGCGGTCTGAAAACTGCCGACCCGCTGGACCCGCAGGTGCAGCGCTGGTGGCGCGACACAGCCGACGCCATCTATGCGCGCATCCCGGATTTTGGCGGGTTTCTGGTCAAGGCCAATTCCGAAGGCCAACCCGGCCCGCAGGACTATGGACGCAGCCACGCCGACGGCGCGAACCTGCTGGCCGACGCACTAGCGCCGCACGGCGGGGTGGTGATGTGGCGCGCGTTCGTCTATTCGCATGAGCAGCCGGACGACCGCGCCAAGCAGGCGTATAGAGAGTTCGTGCCGCTGGACGGCGCCTTTCGCGACAATGTGATTGTGCAGGTAAAAAACGGCGCCATCGACTTCCAGCCGCGCGAGCCGTTTCATCCATTGTTCGGTGCGATGCGCAAGACGCCGTTGATGCCGGAGTTCCAGATCACCAAGGAATATCTTGGCTTCTCCACGCATCTGGCCTATCTGGGCACGCTGTTTTCCGAAACCCTGCAGGCCGACACCTATGCGCGCGGCAAGGGCTCGACTGTCGCAAAGACGGTGGATGGCAGCCTGTTCGCCGACGCCAAGCGCACACGGCTGACTGGCATTGCCGGCGTGGCCAATATCGGCGCCGATCGCAACTGGAGCGGCTCGATCTTCGATCAGGCCAACTGGTATGCGTACGGGCGGCTGGCGTGGGACCCGCAACTGTCGCCGCAGGCCATTGCGCAGGAATGGGCACGCATGACGTTCTCCAACGATCCGGCCGTGGTCGAGCCGGTGGTCGGCATGATGCTGCGGTCGCGCGAGGCAGTAGTGGACTACATGACCCCGCTCGGCCTGCATCATCTGATGGGGCGCGGCCACCATTACGGCCCGGCGCCGTGGGATGCCGGGAGCGAACGCCCGGATTGGGACCCGGTGTATTACCACCGTGCCGACCGCAACGGGATTGGCTTCGACCGCAGCGCCAGCGGCAGCAATGCCGTTGCGCAATATGCGCCACCGGTGGCGCGCCTGTTCGGCGACGTGCAGCGCGTGCCCGAGCCTTTGCTGCTGTGGTTCCATCATGTGCCGTGGGATCACCGCATGGCCTCTGGCAGGCCGCTGTGGGATGAGCTGGTGTGGCATTACGACCACGGCGTGAGTGAGGTGGCTGCGATGCGCACGACCTGGCAGGGCCTGGCCGGCAAGGTCGATGCACAGCGCTACCAGCAGGTGGCCGCTTTCTTGGCGATCCAGCAGCGTGAGGCGCAGTGGTGGCGCGATGCCAGCATCGCTTATTTTCAACGTGTGTCCGGTCGCCCGCTGCCTGCAGGCGTCAGCCCGCCGACGCATCCGCTGGCGTATTACCAGGCACTGACATTTCCATATGCACCGGGGAATCCGAAGTGAGCGCATGTCGCATAAAGCTATTGATCGGGACGTTATCGGCGTTGCTGCTGCCGCAGCTTGCCAGCGCTGCGGATGCACGGCTGCTGCATCCTGTGTTCCAGGACCATGCGGTGCTGCAACGTGATGCGCCGATTCACCTGTGGGGCGATGCGGCGCCAGGCGCGCGTGTCACCGTGCAATTGGACACTGCGCAGGTGCAGGCGCGCGCAGACCGGCAAGGCCACTGGGAGACACGCTTGCCCGCGCATGCCGCCGGCGGCCCGTACCGCCTGAAGGCCAGCGCTGCCAACGGTGTGGTGCAGCAGATCGATGATGTGCTGATCGGCGATGTCTGGCTCTGTTCGGGGCAATCGAACATGGAACTGCAGGTGTATCGCTCGCTGGATTCGCGCAGCGAGATTGCCGATGCCGAGCATCCCACCATCCGCATGTTCAAGGTGCCTGCGCAATCCAGCCCGACACCCCAACGCGGTTTCGGTGGCGCTGCAAGCTGGCAGCGCACCACGCCGGAGACGGTGAAAGACTTTTCGGCCGCGTGTTACTACTTCGCGCGTGAGCTGCAAAAGAGCGTCGATGTGCCGATGGGTTTGATCAACGCCTCGTGGGGCGGTTCGCAACTGCAGGCCTGGATCGGCGACAAGGCGCTGCGTGCAGCCGGCGACGATGGCCCCGCACTGGATGTGCTGGCGCGTTACGCAACCGATCCGGTTGCGGCCGCACCGCGGTGGGCCGCGCTGTGGGAAACCTGGTGGCATGCGCATGGCGAAGGCGAGCCGTGGCAGCCGGATGCGCCCGGCGACTGGCAGAACGCGCCGCCGGCAATGGGCGCGTGGGACGACTGGGGCGTGCCGCAATTGGTCGGCTTCAACGGCATGGTCTGGTACCGCACCAGCGTCGAACTGACCCAGGCACAGGCCGCACAAGACGCCACGTTGCTACTCGGGCCGGTGGACGAACTGGACCAGACTTGGGTCGACGGCCGTGGCGTGGGCAGCAGCTACGGTGCTGATCAGCCGCGTCGCTACGCGCTACCACGTGGACGGCTGCATGCCGGGCGCAACAGCATCGTGCTTAATGTGCTCAACACGTATCGGCGCGGCGGTTTGCTGGGCGATGCGCAATCGCGCGCGCTGCAGTTTGCCGATGGCAGCACGCTGGCGCTGGACGCGCCCTGGCAATACCGCATCGTGCCGCAGGCGCTGGGCACGCCACCGCGTGCGCCGTGGTCGTCGGCTGCCGGGCTGACCACCTTGTACAACGGCATGATCGCGCCGCTGGGGCAGCTGGGCCTGCGCGGCGTGCTGTGGTACCAGGGCGAATCCAATACCGGCGATGCGGCGCACTACCCCGCGTTGCTGAGCGCATGGCAGCGCGACTGGCGGCAGCGCTTCGGCGCGGAGCTTCCATTGCTGCTGGTGCAGCTGGCCAATTACGGTGCACCGCCCACCCAACCGAGCGAAAGCGGTTGGGCGCAATTGCGCGAGGCGCAGCGGCGCTTCGTTGCCAACGATGCACACGCAGGGTTGGCGGTAGCGATCGATATCGGCGACCGCTACGACATCCACCCGGCCAACAAGCAGGAGCTGGGTCGGCGCCTGGCGCGTGCAGCGCGGCATGTAGTGTATGGCGACGCGATTGCCGCCTCCGGGCCGGTGCCGCGCAGCGCTCACCGCGACGGCGCAAGCGTGCGCATCGGCTTCGACGACGTCGACACCACGCTGCTGAGTTACGGCAACGACGCGCCGATCGGCTTCGAGCTCTGCGGCGATGCTGCCGGCAGCTGCCGCTATACCAGTGCAACGCTGTCCGCGCGCGAAATCCGCCTGCGCATTCCTGCCGACGTGCAGGCCACGCGGGTGCGCTACTGCTGGGCCGACAGCCCCGTGTGCACCCTGTACGACCGCAGCGGCCTGCCGGCCGGCCCGTTCGAACTTCCCATCACCGCCACTTCTTCACCCTGAGCGAAATCACGATGTCACAGACTTCCGACTCCCCTGCACCGCTGCAAGGTTCTGCCCGCGATCGCGAGATCGTCGAGGCACGCGTCATCGTCACCTGCCCGGGGCGCAATTTCGTCACCTTGAAGATCCGCACGCGCTCGGGCATCACCGGCGTGGGCGATGCCACGCTCAATGGGCGCGAACTGGCGGTGGCCGCGTACCTGCAGGAACACTTGGTGCCGAATCTGATCGGCCGCGATGCGGGACGCATCGAAGACATCTGGCAGTTTTTCTACCGCGGCGCGTACTGGCGGCGCGGGCCGGTGACGATGAGCGCAATTGCCGCGGTGGATGTGGCGTTGTGGGACATCCTGGGCAAGATGGCCGGCATGCCGCTGTACCAGTTGCTTGGCGGACGCTCACGCGAGGGCGCACTGGTGTACGGGCATGCCAACGGGCGCGATATCGCCGAAACCAGTGAAGAAGTGGGCCGCTTCCGCGAGATGGGCTTTATCGCCATCCGCGCGCAATGCGGCGTGCCCGGCATCAAGAAGACCTACGGCATTTCTGTCGGTGGCAAGCCGTACGAACCGGCGGAAAGCGAGCTGCCCACCGAAACCGTGTGGTCCACACCGCGCTATCTCGGCGTGGTGCCCAAACTATTTGAGCAATTGCGCAGCGATCACGGCGATGCGATCGAGCTGCTGCACGACGCCCATCATCGACTCACGCCGATCGAAGCCGCGCGCCTGGGCCGTGATCTGGAGCCATACCGGTTGTTCTGGCTGGAAGACGCCACCCCGGCAGAAAACCAGCGCGCATTCGACATCATTCGCCAGCACACCGTGACGCCGCTGGCGGTGGGTGAAGTATTCAATTCGATCTGGGACTGCAAGCATCTGATAGAGCAGCAACTGATCGATTACATCCGCACCACGATTGTCCACGCCGGCGGTATCACCCACGTGCGCCGGCTGGCCGATTTTGCAGCGCTGCATCAGGTGCGTACCGGCTTCCACGGGGCAACCGATCTCTCGCCGGTGTGCATGGGCGCGGCATTGCACTTCGACACCTGGGTACCCAATTTCGGCATCCAGGAATACATGTTCCATTCCGACGAAGCCAATGCGGTGTTCCCGCATGACTACGTGTTCCGCGATGGCCGCCTGCACTGCGGCGAGACGCCCGGGCATGGCGTGGACATCGACGAAGCGCTTGCAGCGAAGTATCCGTATGTGCCCAAGCAGTTGCCGATCGCCCGACTGGAAGACGGCGCGATGTGGGACTGGTGATGCGCGCGCTTTCCACGATGTGTGTGGCGCTGCTGATGGCCTTGGCGGCGCCTGCGCAGGCGTCTGCCGATGTCGCCTTCGATTGGTTCGACTACCGCGGCGACGATGCGGTGTTCGCCACGCCGCTGCCAGCCGGCCACTACCGTAATCCGGTGCTGGCCGGGTTCTATCCCGATCCCAGCGTTACGCGTGTGGGCGAGCGCTATTACCTGGTCAATTCGACGTTTACGTACTTCCCGGCGATTCCGGTGTTCGAGAGCACCGACCTTGTGCACTGGACGCAGATCGGCAATGTGGTCGAACGCCGCGAGCAACTCGATTACGACGGGTTGCGCATGTCACGCGGCATGTACGCCGCCAGCATCCGCCATCACGACGGACGCTTTTACGTGGTGGGCACCTCGGTCGACAGCGGCGGCAATTTCATCGCCAGTGCCAGCAATCCGGCAGGTCCGTGGTCGGCACTGACGTGGTTGCCCAGCATCGATGGCATCGACCCGTCATTGTTCTTCGACACCGATGGCAGCGCCTACCTGCTCAACAACGGCCCGCCGGAAGGCACGCCGTTGTACGACGGGCACCGCGCGATCTGGATGCAGCGCTTCGACATGGCCACCAACCAGCCGGTCGGCCCGCGCAAGGTGTTGCTCAACGGTGGCGTGGATCTGGCCAGCAAGCCGATCTGGATCGAAGGCCCACATCTGTATCAACGCGATGGCTGGTACTACCTCTCGTGCGCCGAGGGCGGCACCGGGCCACAGCATTCGCAAGTCGTGTTGCGTAGCCGCACCGTGTGGGGGCCGTATGCGCCCGCGCCGGGCAATCCCATCCTGACCCAACGCGATCTGCCGGCCGAGCGCGCACACCCGATCAGCAATGCCGGCCACGTGGATCTGGTGGACACACCCGATGGGCAATGGTGGGCGGTGTTTCTCGCAAGCCGCCCGTATAGCGGCGATCGCTACAACACCGGGCGCGAAACGTTTTTGCTGCCGGTGCAATGGCGCGATGGCTGGCCATCGATCTTGCCGGCGGGGCAGCCAATCCCCTACGTCGCCAAGGCACCCGCTGGCATGAAGGCAAGTGCTGCGCAGTCGCCATCGTCGGGTAACTTCATCTGGCATGACGACTTCGACCAAGCCACGCTGCAGCGCGAGTGGCTGACCGTGCGCGTGCCAAAGCGCGACGTGGCCGATCTGCGCACGCGTGCAGGCTGGTTGACGCTGCATGCAGACGCGCAGGGGCTGGACAGCACCCGCACGCCGGCGTTCCTCGCACGCCGCCAGCAACATATGCGTTTCACCATCAGCACCGCGCTGGAAGTGCCGACGCAGCCTGGCGTGCGTGCGGGGTTGGCCGCATTTCAGAATTCCAATGCGTGGTACGCGCTCGGCGCCCGCCGCGATGGCGACGCGGTGCAGGTATTTCTGGAAAAGCGCGATGGCACAACCACCACCACGCTGGCGCAGACCCGCATCCCGGCAACGGCACAGCTGCGGCTGCAGATCAGCGGCGATGGCAGCGCGTACAGCTTCGCCTTCGATGCCGACGGCCGCGGCTGGCAATCGCTACGCCGCAACGACGACGCCAGCTTTCTCAGCACCGAACAGGCCGGCGGTTTCGTCGGCAGCATGATCGGGCCGTTCGCCCAATCGCACCCCGACCGCTCCTCACAGGACTGACCATGCCTTCGCATCCGCCCGCCCCGTTTCGTTCGCTCACACATGGCGTCCTGCTCGCGCTGGCATGTGCCGCAAGCGCTGCCCATGCCGCGACACCGCCGCCGTACCTGGACACCCAACGCAGTTTCGAACAACGCGCCGCCGATCTGGTCTCGCGTATGACGCTGGAAGAAAAGGCAGCGCAGATGCAGAACGCCGCGCCGGCGATTCCGCGTTTGGGGGTGGCTGCCTACGATTGGTGGAACGAGGCGCTGCATGGCGTGGCGCGCGCAGGCGGCGCAACGGTATTCCCGCAGGCAATCGGCATGGCCGCTACGTTCGACCTGCCGCTGATGCACGAGGTCGCCACCGCCATCAGCGATGAGGCGCGTGCCAAGCATCATCAGTTCCTGCGCCAGAATCAGCACGAGCGCTATCAAGGGCTGACCTTCTGGTCGCCGAACATCAATATCTTCCGCGATCCGCGCTGGGGCCGCGGTCAGGAAACCTACGGAGAGGATCCCTTCCTCACCGCACGCATGGGCGTGACCTTCGTGCGGGGCCTGCAAGGCGAAGGCGGCGACGCACCGAAGAACGCGCAGGGCGAGAGCTACCGCAAGCTCGACGCCACCGCCAAGCATTTCGCCGTGCACAGCGGCCCGGAAGCCGATCGCCACCACTTCGATGCGCGCCCCTCACAACGCGATCTTTACGAGACCTACCTGCCCGCGTTCGAAGCGCTGGTCAAGGACGGCAAGGTAGACGCAGTGATGGGCGCCTATAACCGCGTGTATGGCGAGTCGGCCAGCGCCAGCAAATTCCTGCTGCAGGACGTACTGCGCCAGCAATGGGGCTTCAAGGGCTACGTGGTGTCCGACTGCTGGGCGATCGTGGATATCTGGAAGCACCACAAGATTGTCGCCACCCGCGAACAAGCCGCCGCGCTGGCGGTCAAGCACGGCACCGAGCTGGAATGCGGCGAGGAATACTCAACCCTGCCGGCGGCTGTGCATCAAGGCCTCATCGAAGAGGCACAGATCGACACGTCCCTGCAGACCTTGATGACCGCGCGTATGCGCCTGGGCATGTTCGATCCGCCGGGGCAGTTGCCTTGGTCGAAAATTCCCGCCTCGGTCAACCAATCGCCGGCGCATGATGCGCTGGCGCGACGCACTGCGCGCGAATCGCTGGTGCTGCTGAAGAACGATGGCCTGCTGCCGTTGTCGCGGACCAAGCTCAAACGCATCGCGGTGATCGGCCCCACCGCCGACGACACCATGGCGCTGCTCGGCAATTACTACGGCACGCCGGCCGCACCAGTGACCGTGCTGCAAGGCATCCGGGCCGCGGCGCCGAATGCGCAGGTGCTGTACGCGCGCGGCGCCGATCTGGTCGAAGGGCGCGACGACCCCGCCGCCACGCCACTGATTGAACCGCAATACCTGCGGCCATCGGCCAACTCGCCCGAGCGCGGTTTGCGTGGCGAGTACTTTCGCAATCGTGAGTTGTCCGGCAAGCCGGCCTTGGTGCGCGTGGATGCGCAGATCGGCTTCAAGTGGGACCGCGGCTCGCCGACCGACAACCTGCTGGCGCGCGGCGAAGCCGGTCCGAGCGAGGCAGTGCCGGCAGACAATTTCAGCATCCGCTGGAGCGGCCAGCTGGTCCCACCGACCACCGGCAACTACCACCTGGAAGCGGCCGCCGATGACGGTGTGCGCCTGTACCTGGATGGCAAGCCGGTGATCGATCGCTGGAGTACCAGCGACCGCCTGCACGCCGACGGCGTCGATGTGCAGCTACAAGCTGGCCGCACTTACGACCTGCGATTGGAATACTTTGAGGGCGAACGTGATGCCGCAGTACGCCTGGCCTGGCGCCAACCTGGCGCCAAGCCACCGTTGCAAGAAGCGCTGGACGTCGCGCGCAGCGCCGAGGTGGTGGTCTTCGTCGGTGGCCTGACCGGCGATGTCGAAGGCGAAGAGATGAAGGTGAACTACCCCGGCTTTGCCGGCGGCGATCGCACCGACCTGCGCTTGCCCAAGCCACAGCGCGAACTGCTCGAAGCCCTGCAGGCCACCGGCAAGCCGGTGGTGGCGGTGCTGACCGCCGGCTCGGCGCTGGCCATCGATTGGGCGCAGCAACACGTGCCCGCCATCCTACTGGCCTGGTATCCAGGTCAGCGCGGCGGTACCGCGGTGGCCGACACGCTGTTCGGCGATGCCAATCCTGGCGGCCGGCTACCGGTGACGTTCTACAAGGAAAGCGAAGCCCTGCCGGCGTTCGACGACTACGCCATGCATGGCCGCACCTACCGCTATTTCGGCGGCACACCGCTGTATCCGTTCGGCCATGGCTTGTCGTACACGCAGTTCGCGTATTCCGATCTGCGCCTTGACCGCAACACGGTGGCGGCCGATGGTTCGTTCACGGCCACTGTCACAGTGAAGAACACCGGCCAACGCGCAGGCGATGAGGTGGCGCAGCTGTATCTGCATCCGCTCACGCCACAACGCGAACGCGCAGGCAAAGAGTTGCGTGGCTTTCAACGCGTCGCACTGCACCCGGGCGAACAACGCGAGCTGCGCTTCCCCATCAACGCAAAGGAGGCGCTGCGCATCTACGATGAACAGCGCAAGACCTACACGGTGGACCCGGGCGCCTATGAAGTGCAGATCGGCGCCTCTAGCGCAGATATCCGCGCCAAACAGCGCTTCACCGTGACTGACAAGTAGCAGCCATCGACACGCTCGCCATGCGGCCATGGGCGAAAAATTCCTTCGGCCGCGGCTGCCCTAAAGCCTCTTTTTCCCTTTGGAGCGAAGAGGCACCGCTCACGCGCGCCTTGCACGCGTGCCTTGGAGCGCCCGCGTCGCAAGCGCGGGCCCGGGCGCGCAGCGGGCTTGGGACGCGGCGACGCTGACCGAGAGACCTTGCGGCACATCCTTCGAATTGAACACTTATGGCCATCACACGACTCTCCATCACGACCCTCGCGCAGCTACCGAGCGCCGTCCTCACCCCTAACTACACTCCCGAACATACCCGCATCGGCATCGTGCATCTCGGCGCGGGCGCCTTCCACCGCGCACATCAGGCCGTCTACATCGACGACCTGCTTGCCGAAGACCCCAGCTGGGCGATCTGCGCCGTCTCGCTGCATCGCCCGCAGGTGCGCGATGCCTTACGTCCGCAGGATGGCCTGTATACCCTCGCCCTGCTCGACGAACAGCCGCAACTGCATGTCATCGGTGCGATTCGCGAAGTACTCTGCGCCGCCGACGAACAGGCTGCCGTGCTCGCGCGGCTTGCCGACCCTGGGGTGCGCCTGGTCACGCTCACCGTCACCGAGAAAGGCTATTGCCTGGCCGGGGACGCCCTTGACCTCACGCATCCCGACATCGCGCAGGACATCGCCACCCCCGCAAGCCCGCGCAGTGCCATCGGCTACCTCGTTGCCGGGCTGCAACAGCGCATGCACAACGGCACCGCGCCGTTCACCGTGCTCAGCTGCGACAACCTGACCGACAACGGCACGCTGCTAAAGCGCGCCGTTGTGCGGCTTGCAGAACAGACAGCCCCCGCGCTCGCGGAGTGGATCACGCAGCACGTGGTCTTTCCGCGCTCGATGGTCGACAGCATCACGCCCGCCACCGATGACGCGCTGCGGACGCATGTGCAAGATCAGCTCGGTGTGCACGATGCCTGGCCGATTCAGCGCGAGCGCTACAGCCAGTGGGTGATCGAAGATCGCTTCTGCAACGGCCGCCCTGCATTCGAACGTGTGGGCGTCACCTTGAGCCAAGACATCGCCGGCTACGCACGCGCCAAGCTGCGCCTGCTCAACGCACCGCACTCTGCGCTGGCGTATCTCGGCAGCCTGCTGCAGCTGGAGACGGTGGCCGACGCCATGCGTCACCCAGAGCTTGCCGGGTTCGTCCAAACGCTGATGCGTACGGAAATCGCCCCCACCCTGCAACCGATGGAAGGCTTTGATGCGCAACGTTACAGTGCTGCCATCCTTACCCGTTTTCGCAATCCCGCCATCCGCCACCTGCTCGCCCAAATCGCCTGGGACGGCTCGCAAAAAATTCCGGTGCGACTGCTCGGCACGATCGGCGACGCCCTCGCTGCCGGCCAACCGATCCAGCGCTTATGCCTGGCGGTTGCCGCGTGGCTGCACTTCATCCGCAGGCAAGCACATGACAGCGTGCCGCTGGTCGACCCGTTGAGTGATCAGTTGAGTCAGATTGGGCACGACGCCAAAGGCTCCGCCAAAGATGACATCGCAGCGTTTCTCGCCGTCGATGCCGTATTTTTCCAGCTTTCTGGCGATGTCCGCTTTTTAGAAGCACTCCATGCCGCCTACGACACTTTGAATACAGGCAGCCCAGCGGACGTGCAGCATGCGCTCGTGGCTAACTAGTCTCGCAGGGCTAAATCACTCCTTCTTGGATGCAAATTTCGCTCTACTTAATTGAAAGTAGCGGGTCTTCCAACGGTGGGGCTAATCATGAAATCTGGGCGTTTGGCAACCGAGCTGATCCGCAACCACAAATAAAAATCAAATGATCAGCAATTTAAGTCCGCTCTCTGTGGTAAAAATTGCTCAACAGGGCAAAGGAGCAAAAAACGATGGACTTCATCGATCAGCTGCGCGTACTGGCAACGCGCATTAGTACGACGCGTGCACTAATTCAGACCGAAGAAGCCACCAAAAATGCGATGGTGATGCCTCTGATCCAGATTCTTGGATACAACGTCTTTGACCCGCTTGAGGTCACGCCTGAAATCGTCGCGGACGTGGGAACCAAAAAAGGCGAGAAAGTCGACTACGCCATACTACGCGACGGTAAGCCCATCATTCTCTTCGAATGCAAGAAAGCGGGTGCTGAGCTGAGCATCAATCATGCTGGACAGCTGTTTCGCTACTTCCATGTCACCGCCGCACGCTTCGGCGTTCTCACTAACGGCTTGGTCTACCGATTTTTCACTGATCTGGAACAGCCAAACAAGATGGATGAAAAGCCTTTCTTCGAGTTCAATGTATTGGACTTCAAGGAACGGGATGTCGACGAGCTGAAAAAGTTTGCGAAGTCTGCATTCGACCTGGACACAATCCTAACGACCGCGAACGAGCTGAAGTACACGCGCGCCATTCAGACACGACTCGCAGAGTGGATGCACCAGCCTACCGAGGACTTCGTCAAACTTGTTTCTGCAGATCTTGTAGGGAATCGACGTTTTACACCTGCGATACGCGATCAATTCACATCGATAACGCGCCGGGCCTTCGATCAGCTGATCAGCGAACGAATCAATGAGCGGCTCAAAGGCGCAATGGCGCCTGAGGCAATTTCAATCAATGATCCCGCACCGGTTGTCGTTGCCGATACGCCCACCTCCACGACGGCACCATTAGCAGTTGACCCTCTAATCGTTACGACTCCGGAAGAAATTGAAGGCTTCCATATCGTTCGAGCCATCGTGCGCGAGATTATTCCTGGCAAACGTGTTTTCATGAGAGACGCTCAGAGCTACTGCGCTGTGCTACTCGACGATAACAACAGAAAGCCGATTTGCAGACTTCGCTTCAACAACCTTCAGAAGCTTCGACTGGGCATTTTCAATCAATACAAAGAAGAGGAGCAACTCGACCTTAGCTCTATCGACGAAATCTACAGCTTTGCAGACAGGATTAAGGCCACTGTAACTTCCTACCTACCTCAGGAAGCCTGACCACGAGTGAGTGGGGCTTGGTTGATGACTTCTGTAATCGACCCCACTCCTTTCAGCACCAAATAATCAGCCTAGTTGGTGGATATAACACTCAGCCTCTAATCACCTGCCCGATCCGCAGCAGATTGCCGCTTTCATCGACAATGGCGAACTCACGCATGCCCCAGGGCTTGTCGCCGACCGGATCGAGCCGTGGAATGCCGCGCTCAGGCAGCGCGGCGACCTTCATCGCTGCGTGGATGGCATCCACATCGCCCACCCGGATGTAACAGCCCGCATAACAGTCGACCGGATCCAGGTCCGGATGCGCGAAGAAATGCAGTTCCACATCGCCAAGTCGCAGAATCGCGTAACCCGCATCGTGCGGATGCGCATCGCCGACGAAGCCGAGTCGCCGATAGAACGCCACCGTCTGCGCGATCGAACGGCTCGGCAGTGTTGGGATGGTTTGCGCGTCTACGTTGATGCTGGTTTCCATCGCCAAGCTCCGTCGGGTCTAAGCGTTAGAGTCGCACGCTGGCAACGACAGTTGCACAGCCAGTTTGTCTGACATACCAACTCAGCTGGCGCAGATAGCCGCCAATACAGCAGCTGAAAACGTAACCCAACGCCAACACCAGCTTACCGCCCCATCCCATGCAACTCTCACGGCAACCAGGCATCAGCCTACCCAGCACCACCGCACCAAACTGCCCTGCCAGCACATAGGCGAATAAATCCAGACCCAGCGTATCCAGCATTGGCACCAGCGCTACGAGTTCCGGATTCGAAGCGATACATGCAATGACCACCGCGGTCAGCGCGAAGAGTAGCTTGCGGTTCCATTTGATTCGCCACATCTTAGAGAGCTCCCAAGGCACCAACCACGACTAAATTTTTCGAAAGGACCAGGCCGCTCTGGCTCTTATCATTGATGGACTCGTTGCCCTATTGCCGTACCCCGGCCACAACTCAGAACTTCGATCTGTCTATTTGGCGAGCAACTGAAAACTTGATAAAAAATAATACCGCCATAGGTGGAATCAAACATGCCACGCCATAAAGCCACGGGTTCTTACCCATTCCCTTTGCCGCTCTTGACATGAACCATGCAACCAAAGGCATCACAGCCCACAGGACCAAAATCGGCACGCTATCGTGGTAGCCGTTTTCTGCAAGGATAGGTGCGAGAAGAACAGACCCCAGTAGCCCGAATAAAAAATAACCGCGGATCGACCGAGATTTTTATCAAAATTCTGCATGACTGTAGATACCAAGTCCGTTAACTGATTGCTTTTGGATTAACATCACGATTTTGGGCCATATGCATCAATACCACGACCAGCAGCGCCAGAAAGCTCAACTCCCAAACGTAGAAGGCTGCACCCACATGGTCGATGATGACTTCATGCCCGGCTTCGTTCTTTAGATAACGGGTGGCACGAAAGGTATCCACGCCGACCAGACATGCCAAAAGCAGCTGGCCAAATGCTGCTCTATCAGATTTGAAGACGTAACAGAGCCACGCACCGAAGAACAGCAGGTTGCCTAACCAGGCGAAGCATTGGCCGTCGAGTACCTGGATCCAGCCGAACATGAGGAGCACCACACCGCTCACTTGCTCGGCACCGCCATGCAGCGCAGGAAGATAGAGTGCGGCAACGTACAAAAGTGCCGACACGACCAGCAGAGATGCTTTCACGAACGTCCTTGTTTGAGATGGTGAGCGTGTACAGTTAGCGCTTTCCGGTATCGGACGCCAAACCGCTGCCTGCGGACTATAACAAAGCGCGTGCGCTTGCATCCCAACGCCATGTCCCGCTGTGTGCTGGACCTTTGCTTGCATGACGTCCGAGACGGAGTTCTGCATTCAACGTCCCTATGACATGCTTGCACCCGTTCACCAACACATGCTTCAGATCCTTCGACCTATGGCGATGCGTAAGAAACAGGATCTACCGGAGAAGGTCTGCGTGCAATGCGGGCGGCCGTTTCGTTGGCGCAAGAAGTGGGAGCGTGTTTGGGATGAGGTGAAATACTGCTCGGACCGATGCCGCGGCGACAGCAAGCGTCACCGCTCCACGCCTTAGTCGGCATTCCCGCAGAGCGGGCCGCCTGCTACACGTCATGAGCATTAGCTGCACACCTCCGAGCGCAGCATATAGTGCCCACTGCGCTTTACCGATACCGCTATTTCTTTGCTGCACGTTTGTTTGTGGCACTGGACTTGGCCGCGCGCTTGGTCGTGCTGCGCTTGCTCGCCACCGCCATGTTGTCCACCAGATTGGGATAGGGCCGGCCGGCAGCGTTGGCGCGCTTGCGTGCCTGAGTCTTCTGTGCCAGCGACAGTGGCTTTGAGCGCGAAGCGCTCTTCGGGCTGGGCGTGTTCCAGGGCGCGGACGTCTTGGTTGCGCGCTTTTTCGCAGCGCTTGCTGTGGACGTGCTCTTTTTCCCCGCACTGCGCTTTGCCGGCGCTTTCTTGGTCGCATTTTTCTTTTTGGTCGCGCTGCTCGTTGTTGCAGCTTTCTTGCTTGCCTTCCTTGCGACCGTCGATGATGGCGTCTTTCTAGCGCGGGTGCTCCCGGCCGCAGCTTTTTTCGTGGCGCGCTTTGTCGTTGTGGCCTTTTTCGCAGCAGCTTTTTTTACTGATTTCTTTAGCGCTACTGCTTTTGCCACAGCTTTCTTGGTTGCGCTCTTCTTCGCTGCGGCCTTCTTTACAACAGTTTTTTTTAGAGCCATTTCTGCTGCTAGCGCCCTGCTTCGCGCTTGCCTCCTGCAGACGCGCGTACAAATGCGCTGCCCAACGCTGGCCTGCATCGCCGCCCCACAGCAACCAGGCGATGTAACCAGCCGATGGCGCCTTGGCATCCGACCATCCCTTGCCGTTCTTATCCACGCTGTGCCGCGCGAAGTAAGAACGCATACGTCCAATGGTCTGTGCGGAGAGCGACGTTTGCGCAGAAAGGTCACGCGCACGCGCCACACCGATCGCGGTACCGCCACGGCCATGCTGCTCGCGCAGGCGAAGTCCACGCGCTGCCGCAGCGG
This sequence comes from Xanthomonas vasicola pv. musacearum NCPPB 4379, assembly GCF_000277895.2. Lineage (NCBI taxonomy): Bacteria > Pseudomonadati > Pseudomonadota > Gammaproteobacteria > Lysobacterales > Lysobacteraceae > Xanthomonas > Xanthomonas vasicola. The sequence continues at coordinate 3,638,971 of NZ_CP034655.1, forward strand.
CAACGCTCTTGGGCGGCGTTGTCGCCGAACGGGGAATTGTCGAGGAATGCGCCACACCGATCTCCTGCCATTGCGATGTCTGTCGTGTTCGCATCTGCGGTGCTGCTGAACGTGAAGAGCCGGCGTATGCGCGGCCGCGTGCAAGCAATGCAGGGCACTGCGTTAGATAAAGCGCGCTGCGTAGACGGCACGCACCCAGCAGTGCAGATGGTCGACCACTGCCATCGTCGGTCACGGCAACACGGCACTGTCCTGGTCGCTACATGCATGGCGGCTCTGTCCGCTTTCTGCTGTTTCTCTGCGTTGATAGGTGAGTAGACTGGCCGCTCTCGGTAACCAAGGGAACACCGATGCATCGATTGGCAACGTCTTTGTGCGCGATGTTCCTGCTCGTCGTTACCGCGGGCGTGCTTGCCAGCGGTAGGGCGAATGACGTCGAACAAACTGCATCGACGCGCAAGCTGCAATGGCGCCCAGCGCCATCGCAGGGCGAGCCGCACGCACGCCATGAAAACAGCATGGCCGCAATCGGCGATCGCCTGTATTTATTCGGCGGTCGTGGCGAACGCCCGCTGGATATTTTCGATACCCGCACGCGACGCTGGTCGCATGGCAGCGCACCGCCGTTGGCGGTCAACCACGCGCAGGCTGCGGTCTGGACAGGCAAGCTCTACTTGGTGGGTGGATTCACTGGGGACTATCCCAACGAAGCATCGTTAACGCATCTGCTGATCTACGACCCTGCCACCGACCGCTGGCAGGTGGGTGCGGAGATTCCAGCCGATCGCCGCCGCGGTTCGGCCGGCACCGTCGCGCACGATGGCGTGCTGTATCTGGTGGGTGGCAATACGCGCGGCCACAACAGCGGCTACGTGCCGTGGCTGGATGCTTTCGACACGCGGACCCAGCGCTGGACGCGCCTGCCCGATGCACCGCATGCACGCGATCATTTTCAAGCGGCGGTACTCGCCGGCAAGCTCTACGCAGCCGGCGGGCGCAGGTCTTCGCACGATACCGGCGACACGCTGTCGCAAACGATCCCGCAGCTGGATATCTACGATCTTCAGCAGGCGACCTGGTCGGTGGCCGATGCCACGCTGCCAACCCCGCGTGCGGGCGCGGCGGCCATCGCGCACAACGGCCGGATCATGCTGTTAGGCGGTGAAAGCACCGCCCAGGTCGCCGCGCATGCGGATGTGGAGTTCTACGATCCGGCCACTGCGCGTTGGGACACTGGCCCCGCCTTGCCGCGCGGCAGGCATGGCACGCAGGCGGCACAGGTGGGCGGTGATCTCTACATCGGCGCAGGCAGCGGCAACCGCGGCGGCGGACCGGAACTGCAGGATCTACTCGTGTTGCGGCCGGTACCCTGAGCGCCGCGGTTGGCGTTCGCTTGCGTGCGGCGCTCGGTGCCTGCGGGCAGTCGCGTTGCGACGCTGAGGATGCGTCTGGGCGCGCGCCTGGCGTGCACCGTCACTCAGCGTGCGTTGAACGACGTGCCGCCGCTGTGCGGCGTCGCGGCCGTTCCACGGTGTCATCCTTCGGCGCATCGGACGTCGCATGACGCAACTGCTCGATGTGGCCGGCGATCATCGTGCCGACTGTCTCGGCCACCGCCCGGCTACTTAAGCGCACGTCGAACAGCAGCTCCACGGTCGCATAAATCAAATCCACCACGATGCGGCTGACCAGACGCAGCTGGCGCGAATCGGCATCGGAAAAGAAATCGGAAAGCATGCGCACCTGCGCCTTGGTGACCTGCGCGTGCGAATCCAGGCGCACCTGCTGCAAGGCCGGCACCGCGCGCAGCGCGCGCAGGATCCACACCCCACCCTCGGTCGCCTTGGTCACCCGGTAGGTGTCCAGCACCAGGCCAGTGAGCGCCTGCTGCACCTGCTCGCGCGAACCGGACATCGCCTGCGGCGTGATCCACTTGGGCACCAACGCGTTCTGCCGCTGCATCAGCCGCGTGCCGAGTTCGGACAGCAACGCGTACTTGTTGGGGAAGTAACGGTACAGGGCCGGCGGCGTCAGCCCGGCATGCGCGCACACCAGATTGGTGGACAGCCGTTCCACCCCGACATCGCCGAGCAATTGTGCGGTAACCGCCAGGATATGTTCGTAGGTCTCGGTCGCACGATGCTGGGCCGGACGCTTGTTGCCGGTCAGCCTGGGCGCGGGCGCCTTGACCGGTGCCTGCGGACGGGACTTGGTCGTGGACATGGGCAGGAAATTCCTCGAACACAGAGTGATGCGTCGGCCAGACCACCGCGATTGCACCTGAGCCGTTGCGCCGCCGCTGCATTGCGCCGGCCAGGCGGCGTCCATCGTCCGCAGCAGCGTTATGCCACCGCCAAGTCGTGCGCCTGCACGACCGGTGTTTGCCATCAACACATCATACGCGTTGCGCCGCGGGCGATCCGTGCCGGCGCGCGTTATCGGCGAGCCAGCCAGGCGGTCAATGCGGTGGCCAGGCGCTGCTGCCATCCCCGATACGGTGGAAAAAATGCACGCGCGGTGAGCAGAGGGCCGCCGCGCAAGACCGCTCGTTCGTGCGAAAACGCCTTGAATTCATGCACGCCGTGCGCACTGCCGATGCCCGACTGGCCGATGCCGCCGAACGGCAAGCCGGTGTGCATGAACTGCTGCAGGCAATGATTGACCACCACGCTGCCGGAACTGCTGCGCGCCAGCACGCTGGCGACCTGCGCGGCATCGTTGCTCCACAGATACAGCGCCAAGGGCTTGGCGGCGCCATCGAGCCGGGCGAGTACATCGTCGATGTGGTCGAAGGTCACCACCGGTAAAACCGGGCCGAAGATTTCTTCCTGCGCAACGCGCGCCTGCTCTGGAACATCGGCCAACACGGTTGGGGCGATGAAACGCTGCGCCACGTCGTGCTCGCCGCCGGCCACCAACTCGGCACCGGCGGCGCGCGCTTCGTCGATCAAGGTCGCCAACCGCGCCGCATGGCCGACATGGATCGTGCGCGCCAGGTCGGGGCTGGCGGGCACCGCTGCCGCAGTGCTGCCATAGCGCTACGGCAGCGCTGCAGCAGCGCGGTGCGGACCTCGCGATGCACGAACATCGGTCGGCGTGCCGGTTTCAAGGTCGATGCTGTGCGGCGCCATGAAGCGTGCCCCCGGGAATCGCTCGGTGGCCAGGCCCACGCCGGCGTGCCAGCGGTCCGGATCGCCGAAGCGATAACCGCCGGCCAGGGTGACGCCCAAGCCATCGCCATTGACGAACTGTTTCTTGCTGACCCTGCCACTTCCAGCAGCGCAACCAGCCCGCTGGCGTGGACGAACTGCGTGCTCCACGTGGCCGAGGGCCGCAACAGCGAATCGGAGATGCCGCGCGTGCGCTGCTCGCTCATCAGCTTGAGTTGGTTGTCGAACTGATAGGTGGCCACGGACCCTTCGCTCGCGGTGCCGGTTTGCTGGGCCTGCGCCGGCAGACAAGCCGCACCCTGCAGCAGCAACGCACACGCGACGACTGCGCTGACGTGGATCTTCGCCATCTGGATTCCCCCCGGTAGATGTAAGTGAGGACCGACGCGAGCGCGGCGGTGGATGCTGCGCGGTCGTACCGCGCTGGCCGCAGCTAGTCGCTAGCGCACACCCGCGTGGACGGCAAGGTCTGCACGCGCGTGAACAGCATGTTTTCGCCCAGCACCTCAGCGCCGATGAAGGCGCGCAAGGTCAGGCTGGCGCCCTTGCTGCGCAGCGTGGCCTTGTAGCGCTTGCCGCTGCGCGGATCGAACGCCCAGCCATCGCGCCAGGTGCCGTTGTCGTCGCGATCCAGGCGCGCGATCTGCACGCCACAGGTGTCCTTCGGCGTGTCGGCGTCCTTGTCCCACACAATCCGTCCGCACACCGAGCTGGCCGCATCGCTGCAGGGAGCGAAGGCGATCACCGCATCCTTGGCCGAGGTGAGCCATAAGCCCTGTACCGGCGAGGACGCGGCCGCCATTGCAGGCATCAGCGGCAGTGCCGCTAAGAGCACGCACGCCAGGGGGCGCAGCAGTCGGGAAAGGCCAACTTCGTTCATTGCCGCACCCCGCGGGCAAGCCGCTCAGTAGTGAAAACTACCGTATAGCGATGATTATCTTTTTCGCAACAGCCTCGAGCGTGGCGGCTGCGTAAACAGCGCCGCGCCTTGTCGCAGCAAGGGTTGCTGCGATCGGCACGGTCTGCAGCGGCTAGAGGGCCCGGCTGTTTTGACGCGGCGCACCACGGTTGTGGCTACCAGCGGTTGTTGGGACCGCGAGATGTATGGCCCTGGTGCGCGGGCGCTGCACTCGGGTACCGGTGGAGCAGGCATGCGGACGCGCGCTACACGTAAGGCACGCAAGGGGGGGCGTCGCTACCGGCGAGGACGCTGCGTATGTGTGGATCGTTTGCGGGAAATCGTCGTGGCCGCCGATCCATGGCTGCAACGGAGTGGCCTGCGACCAAGCCACGCCTTACAAAGCAGTACGCAACGCAGCCGACGAAGCGGCTGCACGAAGCGATCCGCGCTGCCGTCAAATGCGAGCGCCGTTAGATGCTTGGTGGTTTTTCAGCCAGGGCACGGCGATGCCGCGGCATCGCCGCGCTCGTCTAGCGCACGAACTGCAACCCCAGCGACTTCACCCGCACGCGCGTCAGCATCGCGTGCGAGGTCATGTACAGCGTGTGGCCATCATTGCCGAAGGCACAGTTGGAGACCGCATCGCCGGTGGCAATGCGGCCAGTCGCTGTCCAGCTGGGTTGAACACGATCACCCAGCCGGGGCCGGTGGCGAACAGCGTGCCGTCGGCGGCCACGGTCATGCCATCGGGCAGACCCGGAACATCCTTGGCAATGAGATCGGACGCATCGGCAAACACGCGCTTAGCGGTAACGGCGCCCCGCGCATCGAGCGCGTACGCCATCCAGATCGGGCGTTGCGGATCGGAGTTGGAGACGTACAAGGTGCGCGCATCCGGCGACAGTGCGATGCCGTTGGGAAAGCTCAAGCTGTCGTCCAGCAGATGCACACTGCCATCGGTGTCCAGGCGATAGACGCCGTTGAAGCGCAACTCCTTGACCGGCGATTTATCCAGGTCTTTCAGCCCGTACGGCGGATCGGTAAAAAACACCACACCGTCATCGCGACGCACGACATCGTTGGGGCTATTAAAACTGTGGCCTTCGAAAGCGGTCGCAAGCGGTGTCTTCTTGCGCGTGCCAGAATCGGCAAGCAGCACGGTGCCGCTGGGCTCGGCGTACAGGCCATTGGCGCCGGCTTCGCGCAGCGTCGGCAGTTCCGGGCCGGTGTAGCCGGAGGGTGACAGCAAGACCGACAGGCCAGCCTCCTCCGACCAGCGATACAGCTTGTTTTCCGGTACATCGGTGAATAACAGGTAGTCGCCGTTGCGTACCCATGCCGGGCCTTCGGACCAGGTAAAGCCTTCGGTGAGCTTCTCGATGCGCGCATCGCTTGCAACCACATCATTGAAGCTGCGGTCGAATGTCTGCAGCTGGCCGATGGCCGGAAAACGCGGCGTCGGTGGGGTCTGCTTGGTGCATGCAGCAAGCACCACCAGCAACAGGACGGCCAACAACAGATAAGGCGGCAAGCGCATCGGTCAGTCCTGTCTCATGGTTGAGGAATGATGCCATCATGCGTGTGCACGCTACTGCGTCGCGCGGCAATCAATCCGTCGTACGCTTCCATCAGCTGCATGGACGGCACCCAGAAGCCGCAGTATCGCGCAACATCCACTGAGCAGCGGCAGCGCTCGCGTGGCGATAAGCGCGGTTGCATTACCAGCGTCTCTTAGGTGCAGCAAACGCTAGCGTGCGCCCGCCTCCGCGGGCACCGCCAGCACCGCGTCGAGTGCCGGCTTGGGCTGGCGCTCGCGATCGAACAGCAAGGGATAATTGATACGCCCCGGCACCGGATAATCGTTCTTCCATGACATGCCGTCGCTCACACCCCACGCGCTGACGCGCGCGAGTTTGTCGCGCTTGCGCCAGAACAGCACGAACAGTTCGGCGTAGCGGTCGCGCAACTGCGCCTGCACAGTGGCAGGCAAGCCATCGCGATACGGATCGAGAAAGCGCTTGAATTCCGGCAATTGAAACTGCTTGTGCGCCATGCCGGTGCCGATGACCTGGCCCTCCTTGGTAAGCGGCAACACGTCGATGTCCAGCTCGGTGATCATGACCTTGACGCCGAGTGCGGCGTACGCATCAATCGCATCTTCGATATCGCGCAGACTTGGGTAATCCAGCCCCCAATGGCCTTGCATGCCCACGCCATCAATGCGAACGCCGGCTTGCTGCAGCATCTTGACCATGCGCACGATGCCGTCGCGCTTGGCTGGCCGCCAGGCGTTGAAGTCGTTGTAATAGAGTTGCGCATCTGGCGCATAGCGCTGCGCGAAGGTGAAAGCGTTGCGGACCACGGTGTCGCCATTGCCAACACGCTGCACCCAGTTAGTCGAACGGTAACTGCCGTCTTCGTCGATGATTTCGTTGACCACATCCCAGGCCTGCACCTTGCCGGTGTAGCGCCCTGCCACCGTTTCGATGTGCGCACGCATGCGCTCTATCTGCTGTGCCGGCGTATTGGGTTGACCACCGGCGGTAGTGAAAAACCAATCCGGCGTCTGGTTGTGCCAGACCAGGGTGTGACCCACCACAAACATGTGCTGCGCGCGCGCGAAATCGACAAAGGCATCGGCGGCTGCGAAGTCGTTGACGCCACGACGCGGCGCCACCACTTCGGCCTTCATGACATTCTCGGGCGTGAGCGCATTGAAGTGGCAAGCGACCAAGGCCGCAGACACAGCATCGTGGCCGGACACAATCTCGGTATTGACGGCCGTGCCGATCAGGAATGCATCGGCATAGACCTGCCTAAGCGTTTGCGCCGGACACGGCGAGGTAGCGACCGACGAAGGCGCAGCGGTGGCGATTGCGATGTTGCCCACCACGCCGGCCAGCAACAAAAAGGACAACCGGCGACGTGCGGACATGGCGGCAGGCTCGATCAGGAAAGGGACGGTGCACATGGCTGGAACGCAGCGACACACGGAAATGCATCCGTCAGCCGCGGATGCGCAAGCCCATGGCACAGCTCGGCTGCAGCACCGGGCAGTAATGCAGCATAGTTGCTTCCGCTCGCGATGGCAGCACCGATCCGCGTCGAAAACAAAAAATCACCGAACGTCCGTGGTGGCCTCGATCATGCCACGGCAGTTTGCGCATCTGCGGCAATCGCTTCATGGCACAGCAATTAAGGCAGCGCCTATGCTATCGAGAGCGCATGCACAGCATCGAACGATGCAGGGTGTCGGTTGCCAAAAACACTGTCCGCACACACACGGCTTGCCGGATGGTGGCGCAAGGATTGCGTTGTGTGAAGCACTACGCAGCAACGCACCTGTCGAAATGGTCGAGTTGTGCAGTTCGGGATGTTCTGTTTGAAGGTCTCGGTGATGTTGCGCACGCAGATTGGGTACTGCGCACGCACCAACTCACGCTGCAGACAGCGCCCGGCAGCCACGGCAACGAAAAACGCCCGGCAAGGCCAGGGCCTTGCCGGGCGTCACACGCGCGTCAGTTGCTTTCGGTAAAGGTGATGGAAGGCGAGGCACCACCAGACGCGGTGCATTTGCCAAGCGTGAGGTTGTTCTCTTGCGCCGAATAACCGGCGTTGGGACCCAGGCACCTCGGAGCATTGGAGGTCCCATCTTTGACGGCCACGTTCACGGTGACATGCGAGCCCGAATTGAACAACACCAGCGGGTGGTCACTGCCGTTGCCGAATATATTGAACTCCGAGCGCCGCCAAATCCTGTTGATGTTCAGAGTGTCGGCGTTTTGACTCACGCTGTAGGCCCTGCCGTTGATCGAGAACGTCACGGTGTCCACGCCGCCCGCGGTCGCCGAAGCGCTCATCTTGATGCTGCCGATCTGCGAGATTGGAACCAGCGGCACAATCACCCCATCGCTGGTGCTATAGCACGCGTTGTAATCGAAGGTGGAGTAGGAATTCCAACCAGACGGGCAGCCCTTTGCCTCAAATTCCTCGGCATTGCCGGCATAGAACCAGTTCTCGATAAAGATGACCGGCGTGCGGCCGTTGATCGGGTCGCCGTCGTAGTCGGTGGAGTAGAAGAACTGCTGCCAGGTCCAGCACGAGGAATATCCGAACTGTGCGCAGGTGACAGCGTTCCTATCGAGATTGGTGTTGATCTGTAGCGAATAGTCGGCCACGCCAGTGGCCACGCCAGTCACGCTCGGGAATGTTCCCAACGTCGATTGGATAAGCTGGCGTGTGCCTGCAACGTAGTCGACACTGTTACCGGCGGTCAGCGCCGCATCGGTGCGCGCGGTGATGGTGCCATCCTTGTGGACAGTGATGGCCGGCGGCCTCGAGCGCAGCTTTGGCGAGGGCACGCAGGCGGTTGCCTGCCAGCCATTGTTGGGGAACGACGAACGGAAGCATCCCTCCATCGTGGGAGCTTCCTGCCGGATCGTCGTTTCCCAGGACGAGATCGCCGCGGTGCGGCCCGCCGATGCGCTCGCCGCAGTTTGCCCGGTTTCCGCTGCATTAGCCGTGCTTGCGATGATGCAAGTGGCAAGCAAGAGCTTGGCTCCGATATTCATCATTTGCGTTCCTGGTGATGGGTTGAGCGCTGGATCATGCTCGTCAGCGACGCGGCACGACGGCCAAGCCGGAAGCGATCTGCGCGTTGGCGAAGGCGCCGATAAGGCGGTATGTACAAGTCGGCTTCCATCACAAGCATGCTGCGATGCAGTGCAATCTGCGACCCGCTGGGTCCGGACTGCGGCACCGATATCGGAGCGATGCGGCTATCGACGGCGATAAAGGCGATAGACATGTTTCAGCAGCACCGCGCGCGAAGGCACGGCACGCGTGATCCGCAGACGTAGCGCATGCCACGGGCACAGCGCAAGCATCGCTTCATAGGACGGCTAAAACGCATACAACGACAAACGCCCGGGAAGGCCAAAGCCTTCCCGGGCGTTGAGCACGCATGCGTCCTTTAGTTGCTTTGGGTGAAGCTGATGCGCGGCGACGAACCACCCGAGGCGGTGCAACTGCCGAGGGTCAGGTTGTTCTGCTCAAACGTGGTACCGGCGTTGCCCAGGCACGTCGGCGCATTGGTCGTGCCGTCGTTGACGGCCACGTTCACTGTGACACTCGAGCAGCGGTTGAACGACACCACCGGATTGTCGCTGCCATTGCCGAAGATATTGAACTCGGACTGCCGCCAGATCTTGTTGATGTTCAACGTGGAGGCGGGCTGGTTCACGCTATAGGCCTGGCCGTTGACCGAGAACGACACCGTGTCCACGCCACCAGCGGTCGCCGAGCCGGTCAGCTTGATGCTACCGATGTTCTTGACCGCGACCAGCGGCGCACTCACCGCGTCGCTGTTGCGATAGCAGGCGTTCTGGTCGGGATAGGCGTTCCAGCCGGACGGACAGCCCACCGAGTTGTACTGCGAGCTGCTGCCGGCCAAGAACCAGTCCTGGATGAAGACGACCGGGGTACGGCCATTGGACGACCGGGGTACGGCCATTGCTGGCGTGCTGCGTAATCGGTGCCATTACCGACCGTGAAGACGCCATCGGTACGTGCGGTGGTGGTGCGGCTGTTGCCATTGGTGACGGCCGGCGGTACCGACACGAGCTTCGGGGGCGCCGCGCAACGCGTCGCCTGCCAACCGTTGTTCGGGAACGCCGAGCGGAAGCAACCCTCCATCGACGGCGCTTGCTGATGGATCGTCGCTTCCCAGGACGACATGGCCTCGGCACGGCCGGCGGCGCTGATGGCCGATCCCTGCGTCGCGGCCCCTGCGCTGGCGACACTTCCGATGATGCAGACAACAAGCACTGACTGTAATCCGAACTTATTCAGTCTCGCTCCTTATGAAAGTGTAGTAAACGACCTTCCTCGCACGGCCGGTCCCGCGATGCGCAGTCATGAAGAGGCATACGGAAAAGCGAAGTCGACCGTTCGCAAAAAGCGACAACTATGGGGCCCGTCACGTTCTTTTGTTAAGCACGCATCCGCACGGCGTCGATGCTGCGTTACGGCACCGGCAATCGGAGTCGCCGATGCGTTCACTGCGGGGTGCTGCCATGTCAGTGCCGCTGGTCAACCGCCGGGGTTTGCATGGGCACCGTCATGGGCGCCCGTAAACCTGCGCACTGTCACGCAAGTTTTGTGACGGATCAGCTTTGAAGAGGGATTGCCCGCCAGAGTCGGCTGGTTCGGCCGTGGACAGCGCACGGCGCCCTTGGGTTCACGCCTTGCTGCCACTGCCGATGCTCGCGGGTTGCGCATCCCTGTGATTGGCGCATGGGCCGCACCTACCAATCGCTGCCCACGACCACAGGCTAGCGTCTATGCCAGCTGGAAGCAGGGCTCTGCGGCGATGGGAAGCTACCAGAATGACAAACGCCCGGAAGGCCAAGGCCTCGCCGGGCGTTTGCGCAGGCGTCAGTTGCTCTGGGTAAAGGTGATGGCAGGCGATGCCCCCCCAGACGCGGTGCAGCTGCCCAGCGTCAGGTTGTTTTGTTCGAACGTCTGGCCGGCGTTGGGACCCAGGCAGGTCGGCGACCTGCGCGTACCGTCGTCGACGGCCAATTTCACCGTCACTTGCGAGCCGGAGTTGAACGAGACCAATGGAGCGTCGCTGCCGTTACCGAAAATATTGAATTCGGAGAGCCGCCAGATCTTGTTGATGTTCAGCGTATGGGCGTTCTGGCTGACACTGTAGGCTTGACCGTTGATCGAGAACATCACGGTGTCCACACTACCGGCGGTCGCCGAGCCGCTCAGTTGGATGCTGTCGATCTTCGAGACTGGCACCAGCGGCACCTCCACCCCATAGCTATTGGTGTAGCAGGCGTCCTGTTCGGGATAGTCATGCCAGCCACCCGGGCAACCCTTTGCCTTGTATTCGGCCGTGCTGTCGGCATAGAACCAGTCCTGGATAAAGGCGACCGGCGTGCGGCCGTTGCTGGGATCGCCGTCGGAGTCGGTGGAATAGATGAACTGCTGCCAGGTCTCGCACGAGGTATAGCCGAACTGCACACAGGTGACGGAGTTCTTGTCGAGGTTGGTGTTGATCTGCAGCGAATAGTCCTCCACGCCGGTGGTCACGCCGTTCACCGCGGGGAACGATCCCACCGCCGAACGGGTGCGCGAGCCGGTGCGTGCGGCGTAGTCGACGCCGTTACCGACGGTCATCGTACCTTCGGTACGCGCGGTGATGCTGCCATCCTTGCGGTGAGCGATCGCTGGCGGCCGCGAGACCACCTTCGGCGACGGCGCGCAGCGCACTGCCTGCCAACCGTTGTTTGGGAACGACGAACGGAAGCAGCCCTCCATGGCAGGCGCGTCCTGCCGCAGCGTCGCCTCCCACGCCGACATCGCCGCGACGCGGCCAGCGGCGTCGATCCCCGCGGACTGGGTGGCGGCCGCTGCACTGAAGACACTTCCGAATCGATCGCCACCTCGGTCGCCTCGTCTTCTTCCAGCCGATGCTCGGCGACGAGTTTGGCGAGGAAGGCGCTATCCACGCGCCGCGCCACATCGTGCCGCGCCGGAATCGACAGGAACGCGCGGGTGTCGTCGTTGAAGCCCACGGTGTTGTAGAAGCCGGCGCTGGCCAGGGTCTGCTCGCGGAAGCGCCACATACCCTCGGGCGCGTCATGGAACCACCATGCGGGGCCGAGCAGCAGGGAGGGGTAATGGCCGGCCAATGGTGCGAGTTCGCGGCTGTAGCTGGTCTCATCCAGGGTGAACACGATCAAGCGCAAACGCGGGTCGTTGCCATAGCGATCCAGCAATGGCTTGAGCGCATGCACGTAGTCGGTGCGCATTGGAATATCGGCGCCCTTGTCGCGTCCGTAGCGCTCGAACAATGCCCGGTTGTGATTGCGGAAACAGCCCGGATGCAGCTGCATCACCAGGCCATCGTCCAGGCTCATCGCCGCCATTTCGGTCAGCACCTGCGCGCGGAACAACTCGGCCTGTTCCGGCGTGGCCGCACCGCGCACCACCGTGTCGAACAGGCGCTGCGCTTCGGCCGGCGATAAATCGGCGGTGGCCGCTCTGGGGTGTCCATGGTCGGTCGAGGTGGCACCGTGCGCTGCAAAAAACGCACGCCGCTGCCGATGCGCGCGCAGGTAGCCATTCCAGGTCAACACATCCTCGCCAGTGAGTGCGCCGAACTGCTGCAATGCACCGACAAACTGCTCGTGTTCCGGGTCCACCACCGGGTCGGGGCGATACGCCGTCACCACCCGTCCCTGCCAACCGCTGGCGGCAATCGCTGCGTGGTGGTGCAGGGGATCCAGCGGCGATTCGGTGGTGGCGATCACCTCGATATTGAAGCGCTCGAACAGCGCTCGCGGCAGGAAGCCCGGCGTCTGCAGCGCAGCGGTGATGTGATCGTAATAATGGTCGGCGGTGCCGCCATCGAGACGAATACGTAGATCGAACACGTCATGGAACACATGATTGAGCCACAGCGCCGACGGCGTGCCGCGCAACAACGTGTAGTGCTCGGCAAACACACGCCACGCCGCACGCGGGTCGACTGCTGCGCGGGTTCCATCTGCGCGCCGGATGCCAAGGGCATCGAGGTCGATGCCCTGGCTGTACAACATGCGGAATACATAGTGGTCCGGCACCACCAACAGTTCGGTGGCGTTGGCGAACGGTGCGTTGGTGGCGAACCAGGCCGGGTCGGTGTGGCCATGCGGGCTGATGATCGGCAGCGTTGCAACCTGTGCATACAGGCGGCGGGCGATCGCGCGCGTGCCGGGATCGGCCGGCAGCAAACGATCGGGATGCAAGGACAACACGGAAGAACGCATGATCGATATCAGCCCTATGGACAAGAGGTAGGAAGCCTGGTCAGGGCTTGCTGGCAACGTAGCTGCGTAGCCAGGTCAACGCCGGGCGTTCGCTGCCGTCGTAATTGATCAGATAAGCACCTTCATTTTCGCGCCATAGACCGTGACGGAAACCCCACAGGTTCACGCCACGCACGGCTGGGTGCTCCCAGAACATTGGGAAGAAGCGCTGCCAGGCTGCCAACTGCTGAGCGTCGGTACGCCCATCCAGGTCGAACTCGGTGATGTAGATCGGCAGTCCGGTCGATGCCAGCAGGTCGAGGTTGGCACGCTGCACTGAAACTGGGGGGCCGTTGCTCGACAGGTGCCCCTGGATACCGATCGCATCGATCAGGCGCTCTTGCTGCAGCAGCTGGATGGTGTGCAGGTACAGCCTGGCTTGGTCGTTGTACTCGGTGACGTTGTAGTCGTTGATCATCAACTTGGTATGGGGGAAATACTTGCGTGCCAGGCGGAACGCCTCAAGCACCCAGTCCACGCCGGTCGCCCCGGTACCGCCCAGTGCCCGCATATAATTGCCCGAATCGGCGTGGCGATTGTCCGGCTGGTTGTGACCCGGCAGCGTCTCGTTGGCCACCTGCATCAGATCGATGTCGGGGTAGCGCTGCGCAATCGCGGCAAACCAATGCTCGATCGCCGCAAGCTGCTCGTTTGGCGACAGGTTGCTCACCCACGTCGGCTGCTGCTCGCCCCAGAGCCCGCAATGGAACTCGAACTGCATATGGTTGCGTTTGGCCAGCTGGTAGGCCTGGTCAAGCGGGCCCCAGTTCATCTGGCCGCGCACGGCTTCGACGCTGCCCCATTTGCCGGCATTTTCTGGAACGTCGCCATCCCAGTCATTGGTGAAATCCTTCGCTTGCGACGGACTGTAATCGCTGCCCAGGATGCGCTGCTTGCCGGCAGCGATGGGCCCGGCAACAGCGGACGCACAGGCGCCCAGCAACAGCACAAGCGTGAGCGGGTAACGTAGTTTCAACATGTTGGCATCCTCGATAAGTGAGCAAAGCAGCCACGGAAAGGACAGGTGCGCTGACGTGCGTCCGCTAGACGCCAAAGTGCAGACTCCTGGAACCGCGTCTAGTCCGGTTGCTCGCGCCGGCTGCGTCGTGACACCAGGCGGTGCACCACCGCCAGCGCCAGCGCCAGCGCCAGCGCCAGCGCCAGCGCCAGCGCCAGAATCTAGGCAGCACCCACCGTAAAAATATCGAAATGTAGCTGCCGATGGCCTGCAAAACGAAACCAATGAACGGTGCGATCACGATGGCGCCGAGGCTGTCCATTCTTGCGACTGCATGACAAGCAAGCAGGTCAGAAAGCAGGTCAGAAAGCAGCTTAAAAGGACATGCCGACCCGCCTTGGTGTGCGGCAGTGGTCAGCGCGGTCAGCGCGGCTATTTGCCACACGGTGCATGCAGCCAACACGATGACGTGCGGGCATCGGCATAAGGTCAGGACACCAGACAAAGGTCTGTGAGCGCGGCGCGCATCAGCAATTGTCATGGCGCAGGTGTACCGGGATGGGCAGCAACGTAATCGCGCAGCCACGTGAGCGCGGGACATTCGGTGCCGTCGGTGCGGATCAGGTATGCAGCTTCCTTGTCGCGCCATAAGCCGGGCCGAAAGCCCCACAAGGTGATGCCATGCGCTGCCGGGTGTTCCCAGAACACCTGAAACACCCGCTTGTAGTCGGCCAGCTGCTGCGCATCGGTCGGCCCGTCCGGATCGAACTCGGTGATGTAGATCGGTAGTCCGGTGGCGGCCAACGCATCCAGATTGTCGCGATGCACCGACATCGCAACCTCCGACGTGGTCTCGAAGGCATGCTTCTGCACGCCGATGGCATCGACCAGGTTCTCACGCTGCAGCAGCCGCACGATCTGCAAATACTTCTGCGTGGCCTGCGCGCTATTGGTGATGCTGTAGTCGTTGATCATCAACTTGGTGTTCGGAAAAATGCTGGCGCGCAAGCCGAAACGATTGCAGCACCCATTCCCAGCCGCTGTCGCCGCCCCCCCAACGCCTGCAGATAATTGCCGCCGCCGGTATCGGCCTTGCTGGGCGGGTCGTTAAGTGGCTTGTTCACCACCTCAGGCAATGCGATATCCGGGTAACGCTGCGCGACGGCGGCATACCATTGCTCGATCTCGCGGCGCTGCTCGGCCGGCGGCAAGGTCTTGATCCATTCCGGCTGCTGGTTACCCCATACCATGACATGCATCTGGAACGGCTTCTGATTGGCCTGGGCGAACCGGTATGCGGCATCCAGCGTGCTCCAATCCATCTGGTCGCGCACCGCCTCCACGCTGCCCCATTTGCGGCCGTTTTCCGGGGTGAGCTTGTTCCAGTAATGCGCAAACCCCGGCACCTGCTGCGCGCCGTACGCGCTTCCGAGGAACTTGGACGCCGTCGCTGCCAGAGGTGCCGCGTGTGCAGGCGCGACCATGTCCGCCGCCATCAACAACCCCCGTGTTACTGCGCGCATGTGCATAAGCTCACCTCAGGACGATGTCGGCGCTGGACCGGCAGGCAACCGCGCCGGCTCCAGCCGCGGCACTAGCGTGTGTACGACGGCCAACGCCAGCAGGTAAGCCGAGCCTGCCATCAGAAATACCGGCACGTAGCTGCCGGTGGCCTGCAACAAGAAGCCGATAAAGGTGGCGATCAACATGCCGCCCACCGCACCGGCGAAGCCACCGATGCCCACCACGGTGGCAACCGCATGCCGCGGAAACATGTCAGAGGGCAACGTAAACAGATTGGCCGACCAACCCTGGTGTGCGGCCGTGGCGAGGCCGATCAACGCGACCGCCAGCCACAAGTTGTCTGCACGCGCGGCGAACACAATAGGCACGACACAAATGGCGCAGATCAACATTGCGGTCTTGCGTGCGCGATTGACGCTCCAGCCACGCGCGATAAAGCGCCCGGCCACCCAGCCACCGGCGATACTGCCGATATCGGCCAGTACGAAGATCACGATCAACGGTGCGCCCAACTGCAGCAGGCTCAAACCGTATTGGGCATGCAGGAACTTCGGCAGCCAGAACAGGAAAAACCACCAGATCGGGTCGGTGATGAGCTTGCCCAGCACAAACGCCCAGGCCTGCCGATGCCGCAGCACCTGCAACCACGACAGCCGGCGCTGCACCGGCTCATGCGCATCGTTGCGAATATGTGCCAACTCTGCGGCCGACAACCCGGGTTGTTGCTCGGGCGGGTGATAACTGAACCACCACACCGACAGCCAGGTTGCACTAAGAACACCTGTGAACAAGAACGCCGCCTGCCAGCCCCAGGCGGTGGCGATCAAAGGCACCAGCAATGGGGCCACGATAGCCCCGATATTGGAACCGGAATTGAAGATGCCGGTAGCCAATGCGCGCTCGCGGCGCGGAAACCATTCGGCCACGGTCTTCAGCGCCGCAGGAAAATTGCCCGATTCGCCCAGGCCCAGAAAAAACCGCGCAATCGCAAAGCCCACCACGCTGGTGGCCAAGGCATGCCCCATTGCTGCCAGGCTCCAAATGCCAATCGCCATCGCATAGCCGAGCCGCGTGCCGAAGCGGTCGATGACTGCCCCGCTACACAGCAACCCCAGCGCATATGCCGCCTGGAATGCGGTGACGATGTAGCCGTACTGGATTTCGTTCCAGCCGATTTGCGTCTGCAAAAACGGCGCCAGCACGCCCAGCACCTGGCGATCCACATAATTGATGGTGGTGGCGGCCAGCAGCAAGGCGCAGACCCGCCAGCGCACCCGGCCGAGCTTTACCGATGCAGTGACAGGCGCGGCGGTGGGCACCTCACTCATGTGCGAGGCCTGCGCAACTGCGCCGGAGCGCATTCAGCCCGCACGTTACACGGCGCATGCCTGCGTGCGCCGGCCAGTTGCCAGCGGGGCGCGCCACTGCCGCGTTCTTCGGTTCGACTCATCGACCACTGCACCTGCACGAAGGTGGCTTTGCGCCACGGGTGATAGCGCTACCATTACCACGGCCACGCGATAAATCCATCGCGCAGTGCAGCACTGCGCCACCGTATGTGGGCGCCTTGGCAACATTGCGCGCCTGCGCCGGCGCCTTGCCGCTCTGCACGCGCAACTATGCTGCCCTGCAGCGTGATGTTGCGAATTTGTTAGCGCTAACATCGAGCGCGCTGATCGTCCATCTCCCCCATCGCACCATCGTCGCGCCGCACACCGGCAGCGGCACTCCCTGCGCAGGGGCGATGCGTGGGACATCTGCTACCTGTTAGGGAAGGGATTACGGTGAAGAACAGCTACGCACGAACCGCGTTGTCCTGCGCGTTGGGATCCACCCTGCTGAGCATGGCTAGCACTGCCGCCTGGGCACAGTCCGTTACGGCCGACAGCGCCGCGCAAACGCCACCGCCTGCTGCCGGCGACACCGATGCAGTGAAGCAGCTCGATACCGTCACGGTTTCCGGCTACCGACGCAGCATCCAGTTCTCCACCGACGCCAAGCGCGATTCGGTGGGCTTTGCCGACACGGTGTTTGCCGAAGATATCGGCAAGTTTCCGGACATGAACATCGCCGAGTCGCTCAACCGTATTCCCGGCGTGCAGCTGGCGCGCGACGTCAACGGCGAAGGTCTCAACATCGCCATCCGCGGCCTGGGCACCAGCTTCACCAAGACCACGCTCAACGGCGCCAGCATCGCCACTGCTTCGATCGGCCTGAACGCGCAGAACCAGAACCGCGAAGTCGATCTGAATCTGTTTCCCACCGAATTCTTTACCCAGCTCACCGTGAGCAAGACACCGACCGCGAGCATGCTCGAAGGCGGCGTGTCCGGTGTGGTGGACATGCGCAGCGCGCGCCCGTTCGACCGCCCTGGCGTGCACTTTACCTATCAGGCGCAGGCGGACTGGAACAGCACCAGCGAAAAAACCACGCCACGTGGCGCTTTCATGGGCAGCTGGACCAATGAAGCAGGCACCTTCGGCGCCTTGTTTGGGGTGGCTTCGGTGCGCAGCAAACTCGGCGTGCGTGGCTTCGAGAGCGTGGGCTCGACCAATCCCGGCCTCACCTACACCCAGTGCGGGCTGACTCCGCCGGCGGGCACGCCGGCCACCAATCAACCCACCGCGTGCAACGTCAATGGCGGCGGCAACTGGCGCATTCCCGACACGGCGCCCGCCACCGCCGGCAGCGGCCTCACCACCGGCGAAACCATCGATGCCGCCTGGCTGCTGGCACGCAACCCAGGCCTGAGCATCGACCAGATCAGCGATGCGCTGATCCCGCGTCTGGGCCGCCGCGTTTACATGAGTGGTGATCGCGACCGCGATGCGTCGGTGATGTCGCTGGAATGGCGCCCCTCCGACAGCATGCATTTCTACCTGGACACGCTGTACTCCGAAGCCGAGCGCACCACAGAGCGCATCAGCATGAATCTGATCGGCCGCAACGGCAACATGATCCC
This sequence comes from Xanthomonas vasicola pv. musacearum NCPPB 4379, assembly GCF_000277895.2. Taxonomy (NCBI): domain Bacteria; kingdom Pseudomonadati; phylum Pseudomonadota; class Gammaproteobacteria; order Lysobacterales; family Lysobacteraceae; genus Xanthomonas; species Xanthomonas vasicola. The sequence goes on from NZ_CP034655.1 coordinate 3,657,347, forward strand.
GCTCGGCATGCAGCTGGATCAGAACAACGTGGTGACCAGCGCCAGCTTCGCCAATGCGCAGTATTTTCTGGAAGCGCGCCCGTACCATGAAAACGTCAAGTTCTGGAGCGTCAATCCTGGTGCGGAACTGCTGTTTGGCGCCGAGCAGGACATCAAGCTCAATGTGCAGGCCAATGCCACCCGTAGCTGGCTCGCGCGCGAATCGCCCAGCATTCTGATCACCTCGCCGTTCACCACCGTCGAGTACCGCAACGAAGGCGGCGACCGCCCCAGCATCACCAGCCCGCTCGATCTCAACGACCCCAATCTGGGCTGGGGCTGGACGGGCGGCCGGGTCAATATCCAGAACGAAAAGCGCCAGACCGAAACGCGCGGCGCGCGCGCCGATCTGCAGTTCGGCGAGGACAAGCGCAACGTCAAGATCGGTGCGTCCTACGACATGGCCGAGCGCACCATCCGCGGCTTCGACAACAGCACCGCCTGGGAACAGGTGGTGTGCCGCGGCGACGGCGGCAACGTGTGCAATGGCGGCGCCGGCTCGGCAATCCCGAACTCGGCCCTGGCCAGTTATCTGAAACCTGGCCCGGACGGCTTTATCACTGCCGACTTCTCCCGCTTCCTGGCCGACACCAACTACTACGCGCTGCGCGATGCCGCACCAGAGAGCAACTCGGCCAACACCGGCGCTTCGACCGGCGGCATCCGCGAAAAAAATCTGGGCTTCTACATCGAGACCAATGCCGAAGCCGAGGTCTGGAACCGCACCATGCGTTTCAACGCCGGTGTGCGTTATGTGACCACCGACCAGACCATTACCGGCCCGGTCACCATCAATGGTGTCCGCAGCGTGCAGGTGCTGGATTCGGGTTACAAGGAAACCCTGCCCTCGTTCAACGTGGCGTGGGACGTGGCCGACAAGGTGGTCATGCGCCTGTCCAGCTCACGCACGCTGACCCGCCCCGATCCCAGCGCGATGCTGCCCAACACCAACTTCAGCGATCCTTCCGCGCAGACCGCCACGCAGGGCAATCCGAACCTCAAGCCGTATCTATCAACCAATGTGGATTTCGGCGGCGAGTGGTACACCGGCGGCGAAGGCTATGTGGGCCTGACCCTGTTCAACAAGCGCATCACCGGCTTCACCGTCAACGGCATCCGCCGCATTCCGTTCAACGAGCTGGGCGTGAGCTACGACACCCTGTTGCCGATCCAGCAGGCCGGCCTGGCCCAGCGCGGCGGCCCCAATGCGGCCACCGTGGATGTGCAGACGCAGGTCAATGCCGATGGTGTGCTCAATATCCGCGGCACCGAGGCCATCTGGGTTCAGCCGCTGGACAAGCTGTTCGATGGCCTGGGCTTCAGCCTCAACTACACCCACGTCAACCAGCAGTCCGAAGGCGAAGGCGTGCCGGCGGTAGCCGTCGGTGTCGCACCCAACCTCTGGAACGGGACCGTCTACTGGGAAAAGGATGCGGCCTCGATCCGCCTGTCCTACACCTGGAACGACGACATGGTGATCTCCGGCGCCAACCAGAACGGCATTCCGTATGCGCGCCTCAACGCCGACGCGCGCGGCCAACTCGATATGTCGGCGAGCTACGCACTGGATTGGCTGCCGTCCAAACCGCAGATCACGCTCAACGTCACCAATATCACCAACGAGCCGTTGCGCACGACCTTCGCCTGGCCCAACGCCACCTACGATCTGTACGAGCCCGGGCGCACCGTCATGCTCGGCATCCGCGGTACCTTTTGAGTGTTGTCGTCATCGGTCGCCGTTCCTCCCAGCGGCGACCGGTGACGCAATGCGCGCCGCGGCGTTTTCCACGGCCTTCTTCGAGTCCGCCCCACCTCATGAACGATCGGTCACAGCAGCTCTCCGTGCGCGAAAAGATCGGCTACAGCCTGGGCGACCTGGCCGCCAATCTGATCTTCCAGACGCTGGTTACTTTTCTGGCGTTTTTTTATACCGATGTGTTTCGCATTCCTGCGGGCGTGGCGGCCACGTTGATCTTTGTGGTCGGCATGCTGGGCGCGTTCGTGTTCACACCCATCATCGGCATCCTGGCCGACCGCACCCGCACCCGCTGGGGCAAGTTCCGCCCATGGATCCTGTGGACAGCGCTGCCCTTCGGTGCCTTGTCGCTGGCCGCCTTCAACACGCCCGCGCTTGGCGAGCAGGGCAAGATCGCCTACGCGTTTGCCACCTATACCTTGCTGATGCTGGTGTATGTGGCCAACAACCTGCCGTATTCGGCCTTGAGCGGCGTGCTCACCGGCAGCATGGAACAGCGCAACAGTTTGTCGGCGTATCGCTTCCTGGCGGTGACCTTTGCGCAGTTCATCATCCAGGTGCTGCTGCTGCCGTTGGTGTTGATCCTGGGAAATGGCGACAAGGCACAGGGCTTTCGCAACACCATGGCGCTGTTCGCGGCGGTCGGCACGCTGTGCTTTTTGATCACCTTCTTCACCACGCGCGAGCGTGTGCTACCGATCAGCGAACAACGCAACAGCGTGCGCCAGGACCTGACCGATCTGGTCCGCAACAAACCCTGGCTGGTGATGCTGGCGCTCACCATCCTGGTCTTCATCAATCTCGCCATGAAGGGCGGGATGTACATCTACTATTTCAAGTACTACCTCGACGCCAACGCGTTGACGCAGTTTCTCGATCACGCCGGCTTCAACCGCTTCATCGGCGGGATCAACAGCGTGCTGACCGGCGCCGGCATGAGCGCATTGCACTGGCCGCAGGACGCACCAACTTCCGCATTTAGCATCTTCAGCGCCGGCGGCATCCTGGCGATGATCGTGGGCATCGGTTTTTCCAAACGCCTGGCCGACCACTATGGCAAGCGCAATGTGTTCGGCGGCGCGCTACTGATCTCCACGCTGTTCCTGCTGGCGTTCTACCTGTACCCGCCGAATGCCATCGGTTGGGTCTTCGCCTCCTATGTTCTGCACGGGTATTTCTACGGCATCACCATCCCGCTGCTGTGGGCGATGATCGCCGATGTGGCCGATTACTCGGAATGGAAGAACCACCGCCGCGCTACCGCGATCATCTTTTCGGCGATGTTGTGCGGCTTGAAGATCGGCCTGAGCGTAGGTGGCGCACTGGTCGCCGGCATCCTGGCGTTCTATGGCTACGACGCCGCACTGCCGCAGCAAAGCGCGGCAGTCACCAATGGCATCCGCCTGGCCATCAGCGTGTACGCCTCGCTGCCGTTCCTGGTCGGCACGGCACTGCTGGCGCTGTACGAAATCGACAAAGCGCTGGAAACCCGCATCGAACACGAACTCGGCGTGCGCCGACAAACCGCCACGCTCGCCACTCTCTGACCTCCCCTTTTTTCCTTTATGCACAGGTACGCGCATGTCCGATGAGCTGCAAACCGCTGCACTGCAGGTCCTGGCGCGCACCGCCATTTCCGCACCGCTGGTCACCCATCTCTACACCGCCGACCCGTCCGCACATGTATTCGACGGTGCGTTGTATATCTATCCCTCGCACGACATCGATGCCGGTGTGGCCTTCAGCGATGATGGCTCGCATTTCGACATGGCGGACTACCACGTGTTGCGCATGGCACACCCGGGTGCAGCGGTGGAAGATCTTGGGCAAGTGCTGCACGTGCGCGACGTGCCATGGGCGCAGCGGCAGATGTGGGCACCGGATGCGGCCCAACGCAACGGCAAGACCTATCTGTATTTCCCCGCCAAACGCGCCGATGGCATGTTCCAGATCGGCGTAGCGGTGGGTGACCGCCCCGAAGGTCCGTTCGTCGCAGAGCCACAGCCCATCGCCGGAACGTATTCGATCGACCCAGCCGTGCTTGCTGCCGACGACGGCGCGCACTACCTGTACTTCGGCGGCATCTGGGGCGGCCAGCTGCAGCATTACCGTGACAACGCGTATGCGCAGACGCATCAGGAACCGGTGGGCGACGCACCTGCACTCGGCCCACGCGTAGCGCGCCTGCATGCGCACATGACCGAACTGGCCGAACCCGCCCGCGAAATCCTCATCCTCGACGAATACGGCCCCCCCCTCCGCGCCGACGACCATGCCCGCCGTTTCTTCGAGGGCCCCTGGGTCCACCAACACGCCGGCCGCTATTACCTGTCGTATTCCACCGGCGACACCCATCTGATCTGCTACGCCACCAGCGACTCACCTTACGGCCCGTTTACTTATCAAGGCGTCCTGCTTGCACCAGTCGTGGGCTGGACCACGCATCACTCCATCTGCGCGTTTGAAGACCAGTGGTATTTGTTCTATCACGACAGCGTGCTCTCCGGCGGCCAGACGCATCTGCGCAGCATCAAGATGGCGCCGCTGGAACATGCTGCAGATGGAACGATCGCGATGATTTATCCGTATGGGGAAGAGGCGGTGTCGCCTTGGTAAGTGCTGTTGGGCAATGTCTCCTGATATCCATGCAGCCCTTATCGGTGGACCGCAGTGATGGAAGAAAAGTCCTTTCACCTCGACGCTGCAACGCACCGCGTGGCCATCACTGCAGCTGATCGTTGAACCAGCACTCCCCGGCGCTGATTGGGCATTCCTGGCGTCTGCGTGTTTCTTCATCTGCCTCTTGAACACCGATAACCTGGCAACGTCACCGTCATGTCGCAGGCACGATGGACGGCCTTTCGCATGGGCTGGAACTACATCGCATGGGCTCGCATCCGGACGCAGAGCAGCTACATACTGCTGAGACGTGCCCTCTTAGGAAGAAGTGCCATGCGACGCAGTTCGATGCTGTTGTTACTCACGCTCGCGGTTTACGGGAGCGCTAGCGCAAGCGATGTACGCGCCGCCCTGCCCCGCGCAGAAACCGTCGACGTGCCGCGTTTCATGGGCAACTGGTATGTCATCGCACATATTCCGACCCGCCCCGAGCGCAACGCCTACGACGCGGTAGAGAGCTACGCGCTGCGCCCGGATGGTCGCATCCAGACCACCTTCACATTTCGCAAGGCCAGCTTCCAGGCGCCACTCAAGTCTCTGCATCCGGTCGGCCAAGTTGCAAAGGAGGGCAATGGCGCGCTCTGGCGCATGCAGTTCCTCTGGCCGTTCAAGGCCGAGTACGTGATTGCCTGGCGGGACGCAGGCTATACGCAGACCATCGTGGCGCGCAGCAAGCGCGATTACGTCTGGTACATGGCGCGTACCCCGCAGGTCTCAGATGCCGACTATCAGCAGGCCGTTCAACGCATTGCCGCCATGGGTTACGACGTCTCACAGCTGCGACGTGTGCCGCAGTCAATGCGCTGATGCGGGCTGGCTATAGGAGGATCTGCACGCCGTGCGGTCCTCCGAACTGGCCGAGCCCGTCAGGCGTCTTTCGTGTCCACAGAAAACTCCCATCCATCGTTCAAGCCGCCCAAGGGCTTAGCTTCGGTTGCCAGCTCTTCCTCGAACGCGCAAATCGCCTTGTACGACGGCACCATGCTCGGATACACCGTGACATCCATGGGAAACGCCGTGTTTTCCGGGTAATGACAGCAACGAACTTTCTGCTCAAAGCGAAGCAGCATCACTGAGAACTCAAGCGCCGACTCCTTGGTAGGGAAAACCACCGAAAAAGCGATTTCCCGCGGCTTTGAAAGGTCGACTCCTTGTTGCGCAATGTGCCAAAGAGTGTCGCCGTTGTCGTCTTTGGGATACAGACTCGGATCTCGCTGCATAACGCTCTCATCAAATATTGGCCGGAACAGCCAGTAACGCCAGGATCTTCGCCGTTGGGCTGGAAAGCCAGCGTCGATAGTATCCAAAGGCGGCACGGCGATGCTTCCGTCTCCGGCCTGCTGCTGACCGACTGACTGACAATGAAACGGAGTTAGCCCGGGGCGAGGAGGCATGCGCGATTGTGCAACTTGGGCTTAAACCGTGCCGCTAGTGTTCAACCGGTAGTGCTCCCTCTCGACTAGCACTGGGGTCGGCGATCCGCCGCAGGAAGTCGTCCGAGATCAGGGTGCGACACTGCGCCAATGGCATGCTATCGCGCTGCGCGTACATCCGTAAGGCGTGCTCGAAGAGATCGGCGAGCAGCTCGCCAAAGTCCTCTGCACCGCCGCCCAGATCGCTACTGATGCTCACATGCAGCGGTTCATTCGCCGCCCACAGACGCAATCATTCAAAGGCATCCGGATCTGCCAATGCATCGAGCGGGATCATCAATTCTCCATCGTGCATATTTCCCTCGTCGGGTGGGGACGCACGGCAACGCGCCATGTGGCAGCATCGCTGCCTTGCGTTGGCAGCGCGCACTTGCGAAATCGGTGCTAGCGACGCCGGCAGTGATGAGGCTGATAGACGCCAGCTCAGGCCGGCGCCGTCTGCGTCGCGTTGCGCCTCAGGGAACCCAAATCAAATTCATCAACTGCGGATCGGCGGTCACCTTCACCAGCTTGCCGCTGGGGCCGAACTGCACCTGGTACTCGGAGAAGCTGTCGCGCCAGTAGCGCCACAGCGAGGCTTCCAGGTTGGGGTTTTCGCTGCTGATCGGGTAGCCGACCGCCATCAGCACCTGTTCGCGGGTCATGCCGCCAGTGAGCTTGCCGTCGGTAATGGCCTGGCGAATCTTGGGCGGGAAGGTGGCGAGCTTGAGCTTGGGATCGCCGGTGACGACGTAGCGGGCGGCAAAGGCGGTGTTGTCCAGGTCGCGGCTGTAGTCGTTGCCGATGGACTGCTTTTCGCCGGCGATCTTGAGGTTGACGCGGTTGCGGCCAAAACCGGTGACGCTGACCGGGGTGCCGACCGGGAGCACGCGCTTGCCGTCTTCGGCGTAGTTGCTGTCGCTGATCCAGCGACCGTCGGTGCGCAGGTTGCAGCACAGGAAGCCGTCGTACTTGGCGACGTCGGCGGCGCTGGCCAGGTTGGCGGCGGTGAACAGGCACAGGGCCAGCAGGGAAGAATGCAGACGCATCGAAAGACTCCTTTCTCGACGGCCGTAGCCGCGCGGCAATGATGAATGGGGCGCGCCGCCGTTTCCCCGCGGCGCGCCGGCATTGTCGCAGTCCACCGCCACTTGGCAAGCGTGGGTGACGCGCGCAGCCTGGGGTTGTGTATGCTCGGGGGGTGGAAACCCTGTCAACCGCCGAGATCGTCGAGCAGATCGCCGAGTTGCGACGCGCCCATCGCGCGTTGGACGAGGAGATTCAGCGCGTGCCCGCGAACATGGACGACGAGCTGCAGATGAAGCGCTTGAAGAAGCGCAAGCTGCACATCAAGGACTGCATTACGCGCTTGGAGATGGAACTGGTGCCTGACGAGCCGGCCTGAGGGCTGGTCGGGGGTTGGCGGTGGTTTGATATGGCTGCTGGGTGGTCTGTTGGGCTGAGCCGCAAAGTCTTGGCGCATGTAACTGCGCATACGCAGCGAGAGGCTCCTTCTCCCACCGGGAGAAGGAGCCCCGACGGGGCGGATGAGGGTACGAGTGCTGAGAATTTCATCGGGCCACGTCGCTCTACGCCGACAGCGCGCGTCGGACTCCAACCAGCGCGCGCCCTGCCAGTTCCAATCCCGTGCTGGCGCCGTTTCAGTAAGCGCGCGAACCCTTTCAACCAGCACGCAGCAAAATCTTGCCGCGGCGGCCCGGTTCGGCGCTGGCCGCTGCCGCCTTGGCCGCATCTTCCAGATCGAACACCGCTTCCACCGGCAGCGCCAGGCTACCGTCGAGCGCGGCCTTCAATAGCTCGCCGATCATGCGCCGCTTGTCCTCGGACTTGGTGGCCTGCATGACCTTGCTGCCCCAGAAGCCGCGCACGGTGGCCTGCTTGAAGATCACATCGCCGCTGGAAATCTCCAGGGGCTCGCCGGTCATCGAGCCGAAGGAAATCAACTCGCCACCTTCGGCAAGCAGGCCCATCAGCTCGCCAGCTGCCTTGCCGGCAACCGAGTCGATCGCGCACACGATCGGTGCATCGCCGGCCAGCGCGCGCACGGCGTCTTGCCAACCATCTTGCGCATTCGACACCGCGTTGCCGATGCCCAGCGCTTTCAATTCGTCCACGCCGGCGTCGCGACGCACCAGGTTGATCACGTTGATACCGCGTGCCGCAGCGAGCATGGCGACCGTCTTGCCGACTGCACCGTTGGCGGTGTTCTGCACGATCCAATCGCCCTTTTTGACCTGCAGGAATTCGATCAGCATCAACGCGCTCAACGGCATGGCGATGAGCTGGCAACCACGGTCGTCATCCAGTGCGTCGGGCAGCGGAACCACACCGGTTGCGTCGGCCAAAAAGTACTCGGCCCAGCTCTCATGCACGCCGGCCGCGACGACACGCTGGCCGACCTGCAAGCCCTCGACACCTTCGCCCAGCGCATCGATCACGCCCGACCCTTCGCTGCCGCCGATCGCCGGAACTTCGGGCTTGTAGCTGTAGTTGCCGCGCACCGTCCACAGGTCGTGGTTGTGGATGGGCGAGCGCCGCATCGCGATGCGGACCTGGCCCTTGCCGGGTTGCGGTGTGGGTCGGTCGCCGAGTTCAAGCACCTTGGACGGATCGCCGAACTGGGTGTGGATCGCTGCGCGCATCGAGATCTCCTGCCGGGCACGCCTGTGGTCCAACGCACCCGATCGTGATGAAAGGTGGCGCGATGCTATCGGCACGGCTGCAAGAAGCGGATGAAACGAACGGAACTGCTGTGTGAAGTTCACGGCGTTGGTGAACAACGTTGGGGGTGAATCTGGTCTGCTGCAGCGCTGGAGGATTTGCGTGCTGACCAACCCTCATCCGCCCTTCGGGCTTCCGTGGGAGAAGGGAAGCCTCTTGCGCGTCTTCGCCTACCTACATGTGTCATGCCATTGGCCCGCCCTCACGTACTGCAGGGAGACGATGGCAGTTGCGCCGCCGACTTACTCAGCCGGCGGCGGCACCACGTCCGGCTTGGCCGCCGCCGGGCTGACGCGCTCGATGGTGTGGCGCAGCTCGCGGCCGAGAATGAACTTGGCATCCTTGGCCCAGGCATCCAGACGCTCGTCGAACATCAGCTTGCTGTTCTCGTCCGGCCACACCAGACGCAGCTCGCGCAACTTCTGGATGAAGCTGCGGAACAGGGTCTTGTCGAAGAACTCCGGTGCGGCCGGTGCGTACAACAGGCTCAGGCGTTGCGCGGCCTGTTGGCACAGGCTTTCCAGTTCGCCGGCACCGAGTACGCCGGGACCGTTCTTCACCAACACTGAAATGGCGATGTAATAGCGCTCGAACGCCTGCTGCAGCGAATGCCCAATGGCACGCAGGCGGAACACCTCGTCAGTCTGCCCGGTGTTGCGTGCCAGGATGCCGCCATCGTCGTCGGTGACGTTGAGCAACAGCCCTTCGCGCACGAACATGTCGATGGTTTGCTCAATGCGTTCGGCAAAGCGATCTTCGCTCCACGGCAAGAACAACTCGGCCTGCAGGAACGGGTACACCGTGCGGCCCAGGCGCAACAGACCGGCGCGGCTCATGCGGCGGTTGTTCTGGAAGCAGCACGCCACCCAGGACGATGCCGTAAACAAATGCAGCACGTTGTTGCGGAAGTAGCTGAGCAACACCGCAGTGTCGCCGCTGACGCTCAGCACATCGCCCAGCGGGTGCGACACGCGCGTGAGCACGTTGATCTCTTCGGCGTGAGTAATGATGCGCGCTGGCGTATGCGGGGTGACGGTGACGCGGTCCGAGTACGGCATCTCGGCCAGCAGCTTCTTGCACAACTGGATCTGCGCGATCAGGTCGGCCTCGCCCATCGCGTGCTTGGGCGTGGACAGCAAGGCCAGCGCCAACAGATTGATTGGATTGACGTCGGCGGCACAATTGATGCGGGTCTGGATCTGCGTGGACAGCGTGTCCACTGCCGGTGCCAACCAGGTGGGTTTTTCATCTTCCGGCAGCGGTTGGCCGTCCCAGTCGGGTGCGTGCTTGGCCAACACGTCGTTGAGTGCGATCGGCTCGCCGAAGTTCACCACCACCTGGCCATAGTTCTGCTTGAGCACTTTGGGAATGGACCACAGCAGGCCCCAGATGGATTCCTTTTCCTTCGGCCGTCCGGTGAGTTCGTCGAGGTAACTGTTACCTTCCATCAACTTCTCGTAGCCGATGTACACCGGCTGGAACAGCACCGGCTTTCGCGGCTGGCGCAGATACGCGCGCAGCGTCATCGCAATCATGCCGCCCTTGGGCTGCAGCAGACGCCCGGTGCGCGAACGCCCGCCTTCGACGAAGTATTCGATGGAATAGCCGCCGGCCACCAGCTGGGCGACGTATTCGCTGAGCACTGCCGAATACAGCGCGTTGCCTTTAATCGAGCGACGGATGAAGAACGCGCCGCCCTTGCGCAGCAACGTGCCGACCACCGGCAGGTTGAGGTTGATGCCGGCCACGATGTGCGGCGGCACGATGCCGCGTTCGTATAGCAGGTAGCTCAGCAGCAGGTAGTCCATGTGGCTGCGGTGGCTGGGCACGTACACCACTTCGTGCCCGGGCGCGGCCTGCTTGAGCTTGTCCAGGTGATGCACCAGCACGCCGGCGTAGATGCGGTTCCACACGTGGGTCAGCAGGAAGCTGGCCGAGCGGACCACAGGGCTGGAATAGTCGGCGGCGATTTCCCACGCATAGGCATGCGCCTTGCGCCAGGCATCGACCGGCTTGGAATTGTCGCGCTTGGCCTGGATGGCGATGGCTTCGCGTACCGACTCGGCGGCCAGCACCTGGTCCACCAGCAAACGGCGGGTAGACAAGTCCGGGCCGATCACCGCTTCGCGGATGCGCCGGAAGTGCGTGCGCAACACGCGCTGCAACTTGCGCAAGGTACGCTCGGGCGGCAGCCCTTCGGCCATGGTCTGGCGCAACGAAATCGGCGGGGCGAAGCGCACGATGGTGGTGCGGCCGTTGAGCAAGACCGACAGCAGGCGGCGGAAGCGGCCAACCAGCGCCCAGTTTTCCGAGAACAGCACGGCGAACCAGCCGCTCTGCTTGTCCGGCGCGCGGCCGACGAAGATCGATACCGGCACCAGATGCACGTCCAGGTCGGCGCGCACGCGGTGCGCCTGCAGCAACTTGGCCAGCGAATCCGAGTGGGTCTTGCCGCCGCGCTGCTCGGGAATCAGCGAATTGCTGCTGCTGCGCCGTGAGAGCGCCAGGTAGGCCCGCTTGCGCTCCAGCGGGTCGCCCGGCAACGGCACCAGCGGCGACGGCAGGCCGACTTCGCGACAGGCCTTGTCCAAAATCAGCGCATTGGACATGCCGTAGTCTTCCAGCACGTACACCACCGGGCGGCCGTCGTCGTAGCGACCGGGCTGGTCCGGCTCGATGGTCAGGCTCAGCCAGGGGTCGGCCAGGCGGCCGAGCAGGCGCGCCCACCACGGGCGCTTGGCGCTGCGCGCCGCGGCAACGCCAGGGGCGATCGATGGCGCAACCGCCGGCGGCACCGGCTCGGCGAGCGGCAAGGCCGCCGTCGTGGCGCCGGTGTCGGCTGCGGCAGTGCTGGGCGGGCTGGGCTGGCCGTCCGGGAACGGCAGGGGATTCTGTTCTGGCATCACGGTCATTATCGCCCAGCCGGGCGTTGCCCGGTGTCGGCAGCCTTCGCCGGCGCGACCGCTGCGGTGTCGGGCACTGCAGTGGCGCTGGGTAAGGGCGCGGCCTGGGCATCGAGCAGCGCCTGCACTTCGTTCTGGGTCTGCAGCTGGTACCAGTGGCCCTCGCGCTTGATCAGCGCGACGTTCAGATCGATATCGTGGGCGGCCAGCGGATAGCGCAGCCGTACCTGGGCGGTGTCGGCATCCTGCTTGATCAAGCCGGTCCGCAGCGCGTCCAGGCTGCTGTCGATCGACAGGTCGTAGCGCTCCAGCACCTTCTTGCAGGTTTCCCAGAACGGCCCGAGCCGGCGCAGGCTTTCCTCCATGCCCAGCCGCTGCAGGTCGGCATCGGAGGTGATGCCGGTGGCACGGGCGGCGGTCACCAGGTCGGCGATGCTGGCCTTGGCGCGTGGGCGATCGGCCAGCGGCGCAGTGGCGGCCCACGCGCTCAAGGCGTCGACCAACTGCACGTAATGGGCGCGCTGCTCGGGCTGGTAGTCGTTGCGGCTACGCAGGTATTGCACGCCGAACTGGCCCAGCGATTGCGCCGCCTGCGCGATGCCCTGGGCCTGGCCGGCCAGCTGCGCATCGAAGGCCTGCTGCAGGCGGCGTTCGGCATCGGGCGCCGACAACGACCCGAGCAGCGCGCCGACTTCATTGGGCAGCGGCAGTTCGGTCAGCGGCCAACGGCTGGCACCGCTGCGCCACGCCGCCTCCAGCTGGGTGTATTGCGCAGGCGTCACCCGGATACGCGCATACGCCACCAGATCATTGCGCCGCAGCGGCAGGGTCATCGCCTGCATCGCCGCGGCCGGCTCGGCCTTGGCGCCGGGCAGTGCGGGCGCGGTCTGGTTGCGCTGGCAGCCGCTCACGCACAGCGCGGCCAGCAGCAGCCACGCGGCGAAGTGGAACCGCCCTGCACGGACGGTAGGTAGCGACATGCGCACGATGTTCCCCCTGATCGATCGGCGCATCTTGCTGGCTGGAGGCATTGGCGGCAAGGCAGGCGCAAACCGTGCGCCACGGTATGGTAGGTAGATGTTACGTTTTCGTAGTTCCTGGCACGTTGTCGACCAGTGTCCGACATTGGCTGCTGATGTCTTATTCGGACAAACTTGTCCAGCGATCGGGCTTCAGCCCTTGCGCCACTTGCGTTTGGCCCAATGCTGCGGCGCATCATGTAAGCGCTTGCAGTTCCTGCTAGCGTGCGCTGCATCTCGCTTGGGGGTCTCCATCAGATGGGGCTGATGTCATTCATGTGCCTGTGTGACACGGGCGCTCGGTGCCAGCAGGCCGTGCGCCTCACCCTGGCGCGCGGTGCCACGCGCGTTGACCTGGAGAACGCCACAGCATGAGTCGGCCACGGTCCGAAGGCGGCAGCGTCACCATCAAGGACGTTGCGCGCGAAGCGCAGGTGTCGGTGGCGACGGTCTCGCGCACCATGAACGGGCATCAGCACGTGGCCGAGTCGGTACGCGAGCGGGTCTTGCAGGTGGCGCGTGCGCTCAATTACATCCCGCACCACGCCGCGCGCAGCCTGAGCAGCCGGCGCACCCACACCATCGGGGTGGTGCTGCCGGACCTGCATGGCGAATTCTTTTCCGAATTGATCCGCGGCATCGACCAGGTGGCGCGCGAGCAGGGCTATCACCTGCTGGTGTCCAGTTCGCACGGCGACCCGCAGGCGCAGCGCCGTGCACTGGAGCGCCTGCCCGGGCGCGTGGACGGCGTGGTGGTGATGTCGCCGTCGCTGGGCGATTCGGGCGTGCATGAAGACGCGCTGCCCGGTGGCCTGCCGGCGGTGCTGCTCAACTGCGCCGGCAGCGCCAGCCAGCGCCCGGTGCTCAATGTGGACAACTACGGCGGCGCGCGGGTCATGACCCGGCATCTGCGCGACAGTGGCCACCGCCGCATCGCCTTCATCGCCGGGCCGGACGACAACTTCGATGCGCATGAGCGCCTGCGCGGGTATCGCGACGAACTGGCGCTGGACCCGGCCGCGCAGCCCTGGGTCTTGCCCGGCAATTTCGACGAAGAATCCGGTTATCGCGCCGGCCAGGCGCTGGCCCGGGACACGCAGCCCGACGCCGTGTTCGCCGCCAACGACATGATGGCCTTGGGCTGCCTGTTCGCGCTCGGCCACGCCGGGCTCAAGGTGCCGCACGACATTGCGCTGGCCGGATTCGACGATGTGCCGATGGCGCGCTACGTGCTGCCTGCGCTGACCACGATGCGGGTGGATATCGCCGGCCTGGGCGCGCGCGCGTTGCAGTTGTTGCTGGGCCAGCAGTTGGTCGATGCGCCTGCACCGCCTGCCGACGCTGCACCGCCGGCGTTTTCGCAGATGGTTCCGGAACTGATCGTGCGTGCGTCCAGCGCCGCCCGCGGCACACCGGGCCATTGACGTCTATGCACCCTGTCGCATCTTCACGAATTCTTTACGGTTTCTTATGTTTTTTATAACTCTATCGTTGCCGCTACCGCTGCTCGTTCGTCCTTGAAACAACGCGTCACCCTGCGCCACGCCGACCACGCTGCCGGTACGCGCCTGACCCCTGGGAGGGGGAAGTCATGAAGACCTACCGTACCGTCTCCACCCTGCCGGCGCGCAGCCTGCTGTGCTGCGCCCTTGCCGCTTCGTTGCTGGCCGCCAGCCCGGCCATGGCCCAGTCCAGTAATGCCACCCTGCGCGGGCAAGTCGCCGCGTCCCAGGCAGGCACCACGGTGACCGCCACCAATGTCGCCACGGGCACCACGCGACGCGTGGCGACCGGGCCGGACGGCAGCTATGCCCTGGTTGGCCTGCCGCCGGGCACCTACAAGGTGGATGCCGGCCCGGGTACCGAGAAGACGGTGACCTTCTCGGCGGTCAACGTCTACATCGATGGCGTGGGCCAGAAGAGCTATCTGTTCGGCGGCGTCTCCGGCCAGGAGCAGAGCGCGGGCAACCCGTTCCCGCAGCTGGCGATCGGCGAATACAAGGTCATCACCTCCAACTACAAGGCCGAGTTCGACCAGGTGGGGTCGGCGGCGATCGTGGCCTCCACCAAGTCTGGCGGCAACGAGTTCCACGGTGAGATCTTCGGGCGCACCACCAATACCGACTTCCGCGCGCGTCAGGCCGACGAGCGCGCCGGTGCGCCCAATGCCGACGGCAGCAAGCGCCAGACCCACCAGGACGAATACGGCATGGCCTTCAGCGGGCCGATCGTCAAGGACAAGGCGCATTTCTTCGTCAGCTACGAAGGCAAGGGCTTCGAGGTGTCGGCCAACCCGGTCTCGGTGCCGGACAGCTTCAGCGCCCTGAGCGACGACCTGCCGGCCGGCGTGCAGAGCCGCCTGGGTTCGGTCACCCGTCCGTTCAAGGAAGATCTGTACTTCGGCAAGATCGACTGGGACGTGGGCGAGAACGATCGCCTGGAGTTGACCGCCAAGTACCGCGACGAAAAGAGCCGCGACGACGTGGGCGACCGCAACACCGCCATCGCCGGCAAGAACAACCTCAACACCGAAGAGCGCTATGACCTGCGCTGGCAGCATTTCGGCGAACGTTACGTCAACGAGGCGCGTGTCTCCTACGAGGACGTGCTGTTCAACCCCAATGCCTTCACCCTGGGCAACCAGAACATCTATACCCGCGGCGTTGCCGAAGACGATGTGCTGATCCGCGACAACGCCACCAGCGGCCTGGCGATCCAGCGCAAGGGACAGAAAGGCCCGAGCTTCCAGAACGACCTGACCTTCAACAGCATCGACTGGCACGGCAGCCACGTCATCAAGATGGGCGTGAAATACAAGGAAGTGGAGCTGACCCAGAGCGAAAATTCTGCAGCCAATCCCTCGTTCTACTATGCGGTGGCCGATGGCCAGGGAACAGCGCCGATTCCCTACCAGGTGCGCTTCAATCTGCCGTTTGCCGGTGCGGCGCCGTCGGTCACGACCAAGAGCAAGCAGCTGGGCCTGTACATCCAGGACGATTGGGACGTCAACGACAAGCTGCAGTTGAATCTGGGCGTGCGCTGGGATGGCGAGAAGATTCCGTCTTACCTGGATAACGTGACCCCGCCAGAAGTGATCGCCGCATTGAATGGCCCGGGCACCGACCCGGCCGTTAGCGCCACCTATGCCGAACAGTTGGCCAAGGGCGGCGTGAACATCAACGACTACATCAGCAATGGCCGCAACCGCAAACAGGACAACAATAATTTCGCGCCGCGTCTGGGGTTTTCGTATGATTTCCGCGGCGACGAATCGTTGGTGCTGTTCGGCGGTGCCGGGCGCAGCTACGACCGCAATCTGTTCGACGTGATGGGCCTGGAGCAGGTCAAGTCGGCGCTGTCGCAGTACACCATCCGTTTTGTCGAATCCTCCGGCTGCACGCCGGCGCCCGGCACCTGCACGAACTTCAATCCGTCCTTTGTCAGCAACCCGGACAGTCTCGGTGGCCTGGTCGATGCACGTGTGCGCAACGGCGAGATCGACCTGCTCAATAACGATCTGAAGACACCGTATTCGGACCAGTATTCGCTGGGTCTGCGTACCCGCGCAGGCGAGTGGAGCAACTCGGCCACGGTGTCGTACATCCACAGCAAGGATGGTCTGATCCTGACCCTGGGCAACCGCTATCCCAATGGCGATTTCTTCCAGAATGGCGGACAGCCCTGGGGCCAACCACCGCCGGGATTCGGCTCGCTGATCATCGGCAACAACGGTGTGGAAACCAAGACCGCGCAATTGCTGCTATCCACCGACAAGGCTTACACCAAGGAAAGCGGCTGGGGCCTGACGGCGGCGTACACGTTCTCGCATGCGCGCGGTAATCGCGGCAACGATGAACAATACGGCTTCGATGCGGCCACGATCGCCAACTACCCGTTCCTGGATCTGAACTCCGTGCCGCGCCATCGCCTGGTGGTGACCGGCATCTACGATCTGTTCTGGGGCATCAGCGCCTCGGCCAAGCTGACCCTGGCCACGGTGCCGCCGCGCAACGAAGCGGTAT
This sequence comes from Xanthomonas vasicola pv. musacearum NCPPB 4379, assembly GCF_000277895.2. Taxonomy (NCBI): domain Bacteria; kingdom Pseudomonadati; phylum Pseudomonadota; class Gammaproteobacteria; order Lysobacterales; family Lysobacteraceae; genus Xanthomonas; species Xanthomonas vasicola. The sequence continues at coordinate 3,673,919 of NZ_CP034655.1, forward strand.
CGTTCGATCAGTACGGCGGCCAGCCGTCGGAGAACATCCGTATCGTGTCGGTGGGTGCGCCGGGCGGCAAGTTCATCACTGGTGGCGATATTTTCGGCACGCGGCAGCTGGATCTATCGCTGTCCAAGGACATGCATGTCACCGACGCGCTCACCGTGCAGGTGCGCGGCGATTTGATCAATGCGCTGAACTTCCGCAACTACGACCAGTACGCCATCGACTGGGGCCAGGGCGGCGTCTATAACCCACGCGTCAGCATCAACCAATACGGTGCGATTTCCACCCCGCCGCGCACTCTGTTTTTGAGTGCCCGCATCATCTGGTAAGCCGTGCCTGATGTGCCGGCTCGCCGACCAAGCCAGCCCGGGTCTGTCATCTATGCTGGTGCGTTGTGCCAGGCGTCGCAACTGGTGCGTGGCGCCGGCACGCTGTCTGGCATCGAGCAGGTTGATCGGCGACGCCTAGCCACTGCATTTCCTGTCTGAAGCCGTGCCTGAAGGAGCAAGCACTCGTCACCGCAGACCTTCGTTGTTGCAGCCCTTGCGGCTGTTGTTGCCTGTTGTCCCTGTATTCCACACCAAAGCACCAACCCAACGCGCCAGTCACTCCACTGCGTCGCGCTTTACCCCTGGGAGGGGGAAAGTCATGAAGAATCACCGCACCGTCTCCACCCTGCCGGCGCGTAGCCTGTTGTGCTGCGCCCTGGCTGCCTCGTTGTTCGCCACCACTCCGGCCATGGCCCAGTCCAGCAACGCCACGTTGCGCGGTCAGGTCGCTTCCGCGCAGAGCGGCAGCGAAGTCGTCGTCACCAACATCGCCACCGGCTCGGTGCGACGTGCGCCGGTCAATGCGAACGGCAACTACACCATCGTCGGTTTGCAGCCGGGCACCTACAAGGTCGAATCCAACGGTATCAGTCGCACGGTCACCCTGTCGGTGGCCTCCAGCGCTACCGTCGATCTGGGCAACGAGACGGCTGCGGCGCCCGCCGGCGATGCAACAACGTTGGATACGGTGACGGTCAGCGCGCCGATGATTCGCGACGTCAAGACCTCTGAAGTGGGGAACACGGTGTCGCTGCGGCAGATCCAGCAGTTGCCGCAGGCCACGCGCAACTTCCTCGAGTTTGCAGACACGGTTCCCGGCATGGTGTTCACCATCGACCAGGACGGCAACACCAAGCTGCGCGGCGGTGCATCCAACGCCAGTTCCAGCAATCTGTATATCGACGGTGTAAGCCAGAAGAGCTACGTCTCCGGCGGCGGTATTGCCGGCCAGGACGAAACCCAGGGCAATCCGTTCCCACAGCTCGCCATTGGCGAATACAAGGTCATTACCTCCAATTACAAGGCCGAATACGGCCAGATCAGCGGCGCGGCGATCACTGCTGCCACCAAGTCCGGTACCAACGAATTCCATGGCGAGGCGTTTTACCGCTTCACCAATCAGGATCTGCGTAAGAAGCGTCCGGACGAAGAGAACGGCAAGGTCGACTCGCAAACCAAGGAATACGGCTTTGCTATCGGCGGACCGCTGATCCAGGACCGCATGCATTTCTTCTTTGCCTACGAAGGCAAGGACAATGTGGCGCCGAAAAGTGTGCAGCCCAGTGCCGAAGCCTCGCCGTTTGTCGGCTTGTTGCCCTCGAACCTGCGCGATCAGTTCGGTGCGTCCAACATGCCGTTCACCGAAGACCTGTACTTCGGCAAGATCGACTTCGAACCCACCGATAACGATCGCATCGAACTGGCAACGCAATACCGCGACGAAACCCAGGTCAGTAACGTCGGCGGCCAGAACGCACCGGATCGCGCGGTGGACAAGATCAACAAGGACAAGCGCACCAGCCTGCGCTGGCAGCACAGTGCCGACAGCTGGTTCAACGAAGCCATCATCACCACCGAGGATTCGAGCAATGTGCCGACGCCGCGCGGCACTGGCAACGGGTCCATCTACACCTACATCGACCGCACCGAAGCCGATCCGCGCCAATGGGTGTTCCTCAATACCGGAGCCGCCAGCGGCGAAGATTTCAAATTGCGTAGCCAGAAGGGCTGGTCGTTCCAGAACGATCTGACCTTCAACGCGCTGGAGTGGCATGGCGAACACACCATCAAGACGGGTGTGACCTACCGCGACATCAAGCTGACTTCGCGCGAGTCCAGCTCGCTCAATCCGCAGTTCAGTTATGAAGTCGGCCAGAACGGTATTGCGCCCGTGCCATTCCAGGTGCGCTATATCCGTGCGTTCGATAATCCGGGCCAGGTGCCGGTGGTGGAATCGCCGTCCAAGCAATACGGCATCTACCTGCAGGACGACTGGGCGGTGAACGACAAGTTGATGCTCAACATCGGCGTGCGTTACGACTACGAAGACACACCGGCCTACACCGACTTCGTGACCTCGCAGCCGTTTATCAATGCGCTGTATTCCGACGATCCGGACAACCCGGGCCAGCCGTGGGCGAACCGCTTGTTGCCCAGCGGCATCAACGTGGCCGATTACATCAGCACCGGTAACAACCGCAAGAACTTCAAGGATGCCTGGGCGCCGCGCTTCGGCTTTTCGTACGACTTCTTCGGCGACGAGAGTGCAGTACTGCATGGTGGTGCCGGCCGCTCTTACGATCGCAACCTGTTCGAACAGCTGGCGCTGGAATCGGTCAAGGCGGCGTTGTCGCCGGTGGTGGTGTATTTCAGCGATGCCGCCAGCGGTCAGCCCTGCTTCCGCGACGACCGCGCATGCACGGCATGGAACCCGGGATATCTCAACGGTATCGATCAGCTCAATACCATCCCGGGCACCAACGACAGCTCCGAGCTTTTCATGTTCAACAACAAGCTCAAGACGCCGTATAGCGATCAGTACAGCATCGGCATCAGCAACCAGGTGGGCGACTGGCTGACCGACGTGACCTTCCAGCGCGTGCTTGCCTACGACGGCCTGGTGATGAGCCTGGTGAATCGTTATCCGAACGGCGCCTACTTCGATGCCAACGGCAGCGTGCCGTGGGGCGAGCCGGTACCGGGCTATCGCAACACGATCCTGGGCTACAACGGCTTGGAGCAACGCAGCAGTCAGTTCCTGTTGTCGGCCGAAAAGCCATACACCAAGGAATCGGGCTGGGGCTTGAACCTGTCCTACACCCACACCAGCGCGCGCCAGAACCGTACTATCGACGAACCGTTCGCCTTCGACAAGGCGACCATTCGCGACTACCCGTTCGTGAAGTCGGATGCCGTGGCGGCACATCGGTTTGTGGCGTCCGGCTCGATCGATGGTCCGTGGGGCGTGACCTTCGGCGCCAAGCTGGTGCTGGCAACGCCGGAGCCGATCAACACGATCGCCTGCTACGGGTTCACCGATCCGGATGGCGGTACTTGTCAGGCCGTCGGCGTGACGCCGCCGGGTAATGGCAAGTTCCTGGTGGGCGGCAAGATCTGGGGGTATCGCACCGTCGATCTGCAGGCGAACAAGGAGTTCACGGTGGTGGGCGACTTCAAGCTCAACGCGCGTATCAACGTGCTCAACGCCTTCAACTTCAAGAACTACACGCAGTACCAGTACAACAGCTTCGGTAGCGACGGTCGCTTGCAGCCTGATATCACCGTGGTCGACAACGGCGAAATCAGCTACGTGCCACGTAGCGTCGTGCTGGAAGTCGGCGCCAAGTTCTGATGCATGTGCATTGCCACATGCGCCGAGACGGGCATGTGGTCGTTCGAACGGGGCCAACTGGCCCCGTTCGTGTGTCCGTCCGCTGTTTTTGCTCAGGAATGCATCGACATGATTCCCGCTCCACTTCGCAACATCGTCGTTGTCGGCGGCGGCACCGCCGGCTGGATGGCAGCCGCCGCGTTTGCGCGCGTGCTTGGACCCACCTTCAACGTGCAGCTGATCGAGTCCGAACAGCTAGGCACTGTCGGTGTGGGCGAAGCCACCGTGCCGCACATCAAGGCCTTCAATAATCTGCTCGGCATCGATGAAGCCGAGTTCGTGCGCCAGACCCAGGGCAGCTTCAAACTCGGCATCGAGTTCGTCGATTGGCAGCGCCGCGGCAGCGCGTACATGCATGGGTTCGGCACCCAGATCGGGCACCCGCTCGGGCTGTTGCCGTTCCACCAATACTGGATCAAACAACACGCCCGCGGCAAAGCGCAGCCACTGGGGGCGTACACGCTCAATACCGTGGCGGCGGCGCGCGGCAAGTTCATGACCTCGGCCGGCGATGTGCCGGCCAACTCGCCGCTGGCCAACATCGCCTACGCGTACCACTTCGACGCCACGCAATACGCGCACTTTCTGCGCCGGTATTCGGAGCAGCGCGGCGTGACCCGCATCGAAGGGTTGGTCGAACAGGTGCAGCTGCATCCGGAAAGCGGCCATGTGCAATCGCTGCAGCTGGCATCCGGGCAGACGGTGCATGGCGACTTGTTTATCGATTGCTCCGGCTTCCGTGGGCTTTTGATCGAAGAAGCGCTGCACACCGGCTACCACGATTTCACCCACTGGCTGCCGTGCGACCGCGCATTCGCAGTGGCTTGCGAAAAAGTGGGCCCGCCCACGCCATACACACGCTCCACTGCGCGCGCGGCCGGCTGGCAGTGGCGCATTCCACTGCAACACCGCACCGGCAACGGCTATGTGTATTGCAGCGCGCACATCAGCGACGACGAAGCTGCCGCCACCCTGCTCGCCAATCTGGACGGCAAGCCGCTGGCCGACCCGCGTCCACTGCACTTCACCACCGGCCGGCGCAAACAGTTCTGGAACCGTAATGTGGTCGCACTCGGTCTGGCCAGCGGATTTTTGGAGCCGTTGGAATCGACCAGCATCCATCTGATCCAGTCCGGCATTTCCAAGTTGCTGGAGCTGTTTCCGCGCGAGGGCATCAGCCCGGTGCTGGTGCAGCGCTACAACGACCGATCAGCGTTCGAGTTCGACCGCATCCGCGATTTTCTGCTGCTGCATTACCACGCCACCGAACGCGACGACAGCGCGTTCTGGCGGCATTGCCGCAGCATGCCGATCACCCCGGAGCTGCAGACCACCTTGGACTTGTTCCGCGATAGCGGCCGCTTCTATCGCAATGCCGAGGAAATGTTTGCCGAGATCAGCTGGGTGCAGGTGATGGTGGGCCAGGGCATCCTGCCGCAGGGTTACCACCCGCTGGTGGATCAGGTACCCGACCGCGATGCCGAAGGCTTCCTGGCCAGCGTGGCGCAAACCATCGCGCACTGCGTGGATGTCATGCCGACGCACCAGCAATTCATCGAGCGCTATTGCAAGGCGGCTGTGCCGGCGTAGGTGCATTGGTTTGCACTGCGGCGGTGGCGATCGCGGTGGCTGATAGCCGGCGCAAGGGTCGGACTGAGGCGTCTGTATAGCTGGCCCAGGCTTGCAAGCTATACGGTCCGGCTTGGTGCACACAATGCCGCACCGTCGACCTTACACGCGCCCAGCCATTGCCATTGGTCCCTGGCGAAACGCAAACATGACGGCCAAAAAAAAGGATCGGGCACAAGGCGCGATCCCTTCGAAAACCGGGACAAGCCCGGTAGACAATGAGTGGCACAGCTTCCGACTGACATCGGACGCCGGCATGTTAACGAGACTTTTACGTTAAAGCAATACATTAATTACTGTTGTCTAACTTATTGATTTTCATCGACAGGGCTGCGCCACGGCTGCAGCCCTGCTCAGTCGCGGCGCTCCCCCAGCGCCGTGCGGATCTCGGCCTGGATGGCATTAGCAGCCGCTGCGGGCTCGCTCGCCAGGCGGATCGGGCGGCCGACGACGATCGCGTCGGCGCCATCGGTGAAGGCCTGCGCCACGCCTACCGTGCGTTGCTGGTCGTCGCCGACCGGGCCGCCGGGGCGGATGCCGGGGCAGACGATGGAAAACGCAGCGCCAGTGGCACGGCGGATCGGGCCGGCTTCCTGGCCGGAGGCGATGACGCCATCGATACCGGCGGCCTGTGCGGCCAGCGCGCGCTCCACCACCACCTCCACCGGTTCGCGGTCGATGCCCATCGCCGCCAGGTCTGGCCTGCCCATCGAGGTCAGCACGGTCACCGCCAGCAGGCGCATGTCGCCATGATTGGCCTCGGCGGCAGCCTGCATCATGCCGACGTGCCAGCCGTGCACGGTGCAATAGCTCACCGGCCACTGCGCCAGGCGGCGGATGGTGCCGGCCACGGTGGCGGGAATGTCGAAGAATTTGAGATCCACGAACACGCGCTTGTCGCGCTTGGCCAGCGCATCGAGCACATGGAAGTACTCGCCGGAGGCCAGCAGTTCCATGCCGATCTTGTAGAACGACACGGAATCGCCGAGACGGTCCACCCAGGCGATCGCTTCGTCGTGGCTGGGCACATCCAGCGCGAAAATCAGCCGCTCATGCGCGGCCAGCGGCAAAGGCGCCCGGCTCATCGGGCCACCTCCAACGCAGCGCGCTTGGCGTCGTGGCGCTTTTGCCATGGCTGCGCATAGTCGTTGTTGAACTGCGCCGGCTCCCAGCCGCCGTAGCTGGGGTTGGGCAGCATCCACCACCGTTCGCCGAACCAGTCGTGATACTGCTGCAGCAGCGCGTCACGCGCTTGGCTGGTGTTGGCGGTGACTTGCACGAAGTCGCCCAACTGGTCACCGAACTGCATCAGCACGCGATACTTCTGCCCGGCCAACTGGCGGCGGCAGTTCTTTTCGCTGCCGTTCTGCTCGCAGCCCTGCACTACCGTGCCCAGGCCGAGAAACACGCTGTCGTCGGCCACCGGCAAGCCCACGCTGCGCAGGTTGGCCAAGGTGGCGTCCTTGAGGTGCACGGCGCGGTTGGAGATGTAGATCAGGGTGATGCCGCGCGCATTGGCAGCCTTGGCGAAATCCACCACACCGGGGATGGCGGTGGCTTTCTTCTCGGCCACCCACTGGTCCCAACTCAGCTCGTCGTATTCCTTGCCATCGCGCAGCAGGCGCGCTTGATACGGCGAGTTGTCCAGCACGGTCTCGTCCACGTCCAGCACCACGGCCGGCTTCAGTATGGTGGCGGCGTTGTCGCGTTCTTCCGGCACCAACGCGTCCCAGTTGGGCTGCTTGAGCGCGCTATCGAGCTTGTCGGCAGCGGCGCGGTAGGTCTGCTCGGCCACGGCACGGTATTCCTCCGAGCGCTGCATCCACAGCACCGCGTTGAGGTTGTCGTCGCCAGCAGGTGCGGTGGTGGTCGACGTCGCGGCCTTGCTGACCGCAGCGCTGGCGTCGGCATTGGCAGTTGCGGTGGCTTCCTGCGCGTGCGGGGCCGGTTGTGTGCCGGCGGGCTTGCAGGCGCTCAAGGCCAGCGCGGTGCAGGCGAGCAGGGACAACAGTGCGTAAAGCGAGGGGCGCATGGCATCCACCAGGACAGGAGCGGCAATCAAGACCGCGATTTTAGCGGTTTCGCGAGGTACTGCCTGCTCTGGCGCATGGCAACGCTGTTGGAAGTGGCGCAGGCACGCGCGGATGAGGGCTCCACCACACGGACCATCTAACCGCCTGGCCGGACGGGTGTTCCACTCGATTGCCGATGCGTGTTTGTGGCCGTCCGTACGTGCGTGGCGGACGATCTGAGCCGCTCCGACGCTGTCAGCGTGGAGCGATGCTGCGCGCCGGGGGCTGTCAGTTCGAGGCAGTATCCCGCCCTGCGTTCGGGGAGGATTTTTAAGGGGATGCGCTCAAGCAGGTCCATCGTAGCCACACGGCCCAGCCTTCTCACTACACGCGTCGATGCCATCAGCCAAGCCGCATGATCGCCGCATGGGAAGAACGCCGGCGGCAGATCGGCATATCCTTGTGCGCTGATTGCCCGGAGCCACCCATGACAGAGACCTCGCCCCCGCCCGTCCTCGACACCGCCCAGGCCCGCGTGCTCGGCTGCCTGATCGAAAAAGAGGCCACCACGCCGGACGCGTACCCGCTCACCGTTAACGCCGCGCAGGTGGCAGCAAATCAGAAGACCGCGCGCGAGCCGGTGTTGAATCTGCAGACCGGCGTGGTGCATCACGCGCTGCGCCAGCTGGAAACCCTTGGCCTGGTGCGCCAGCAGTTCTCCTCGCGTGCCGAGCGCTACGAACACCGCCTGGGCAGCGTGCTGGATCTGACCCGCCAGCAAGTTGCCTTGATTGGCCTGTTGCTGTTGCGCGGCCCGCAGACGCTGGGCGAGCTGTACGCACGCAGCGAGCGGCTGGCGAGCTTCGCCGATACCGACGACGTGCGCCATCACCTCGACCGGCTGATCCAGCGCGGCCTGGCCGCACAGCTGCCGCGTGCCAACGGCCAGCGCGAAGATCGCTACGCGCATCTGCTCAGCGGCGAACTGGATGTGGAAGCGCTGCAGGCCGCCGCGGCGCGTGCCGCACCGAGCGTGCGCGCGGCAGCGATACCAGCGAACTAGAAGCACGGGTGCAGATACTGGAAGCCACGGTCACCGAACTGCAGGAAGTACTCGCTGCGCTACAGGCGCGGCTGGACGCGGCAGGAGCTTGATCTGTCGGTTGCGCCGGCCGACAGATGCAGTGGGTAACGCCGCAGGTGTTCTGCAGCGTCGGCGCATTCGCTTTGGGTGATCCTACGGCAGCGGCGGATCACTCGATAACCACTACGGCAAGTTGAGGCAGGCCGCATCGCCGCTAGATCCACAGTGTCAGCATTCAATCGCCTGCCTAGACCTGTCACCACAGACACGTGCTGGATGAATGCACAGACCTGTATTGCATCGGCATTGCACGAGCGCCGTCGACGCCTCAATGCCGTCGCTGGGGCGTGTCCAGCTCAGGTCGGCGTATCCACCTCGTCCCACTCGGCATCTTCGAAGTGCGGTAGCCAATTGAGCGCGTAATGCCGTTCGTACACCACGCCCGGCACGATGCCGGCGGGTACCGGCTGACCGGAGTGCCCGGCCTGGCGTACCGCCCAGTGCAGGCGCAGGTATGGACTACGTGCAGGAACTGGAGCGTCGAGCGGTGCATGCCGCACCGAGTAGCAGCCGCGTCCGTCTGACTGCCAGGCAGCTTTTTAGCCCGGGCTAAACACGCCGTACGCGTCCAAACTGCAGCGCACGCACTGGTAGTCCAGCCGCGTACCGTCGGGTCAGTGCATCTGGCGCGCGAGCCTGCTCAGCTAGCGCTACGCGCAGGCCCCAAATCGATTTCGTAATACAGCACTGCCGCTGTCTCCGGGCTCAATTCCCGCAAACCGTGTTGCTGCAGCCCGAGCTTTTCCAGCGCACGGATCGAATTGGCATTGTCCGGTGACACGATGGCGCACAGCTGCGACAAGCCCAGTACAGCGCGTGCGTAGTCCAACACCGCGCGACCGGCTTCGGTGACATAACCCTTGCCGCGATACGCAGGCAGCAACGCAAAGCCGATATGCGGCACCGGCAAGGTGTCGCGACACAACAGCCCCAACGTACCGACAAACGCGGCGTCCTCGCGCGTTTCCACCGCCCAATGTGCGAAGCCATATCGCTCCTGGTGCGCCTGCGCCCACGCGCGTAGATGCGCGCGCGCCTGCTCACGCGTGCGAATACCGCGGTCGTTAATGCCGGCGATAAAACCAGGGTCGTTGACCAGTTCCAACATCGCATCGGCATCGTGCTCAGGGTCGAGCGTACGCAAGCGCAGCCGCGGGGTTTCGATTACGACAGTCACGTCACACTCCGGCATCATGAAAAGCCAGACTGCTGTGCCGGCGCGTCACTGGCAAGCGCGATGCAGCATGTGGTTGCGCGTTGCGCGTGCAACGGCACACCGCACATCAGTCGAACAATGCCTGGATCGCCGCCAATCCCGCACTGGCGCGTTCTTTCTTGCGCTCGGCATCGGCCACCGGGTCGGCACCGTCGCGTTGTAATTCTTCGGCCGGAATCTCGTCGAAGAAGCGACTCGGTTTGAGTCGCACATGCTCGCCAAACTTACGCGTCAGCTTGCTGTGGCTCATCCACAACTGATCCTTGGCGCGGGTGATGCCCACGTACAACAAGCGGCGTTCTTCCTGCAGATTGCCTTCTTCCAGGCTCACTTCGTGCGGCAGTACGCCGTCCTCGCAGCCGACGATGAACACGTAGCGGAACTCCAGGCCCTTGGACGCATGCATGGTCATCATGCGCACCTGGTTGCCGCCATCGTCCTTGTCGTTGCGCGACAGCAACGCCAGCTGCGCGGCCAGATCGCTGGCACTCGCGCCACGCGGGCCGCCTTCGAACCACTCGGCCAGCTCGTCCAGATTGCGCTTGCGCCGCTGGAAGCCGGTTTCGTCCTTGGATTGATTACGCAGGTCGTTGAGCAGGCCGGATTTTTCGGCCAGCATGCGCACCAGCTCGCCGGCCGGCATGCTGGAAGAGTGCTCGCGCATGTCGCGCAGGATGTCGGTAAAGGCACTCAAGCCGTTGGCTGCACGCGGCGGCAGATGCTGCAAGGCACCCATCGACTCAGCCGCACGCGACATCGGCACCGACTTGGCGCTGGCAAGCTCAGCCAAACGCGCCAGCGAGGTCGCACCAACCTCGCGCTTGGGCGACTGCACCGCACGCAAGAACGCCGCATCGTCGTCCGGGTTGACGATCAACCGCAGCCACGACAACACGTCCTTGACCTCCTGCCGTTCCAGAAATGCGGTGCCCCCGGTCAGGTGATACGGCACGCGCAGCAGCTGCAGCGCTTTTTCCAGCGGCCGCGACTGAAAATTACCGCGAAACAGAATGCAGAAATCGCTCCACGGCACCTGCTTGGCGGTGCCCAGGAACGCAATCTCCGCAGCGACCTTTTCGGCCTCATGCTCGCTGTCGCGGCATTCCCACACGCGGATGCGCTCGCCGTCGGCCTGATCGCTCCACAAGGTCTTCAAGTGCTCATGCGGGTTGTGCGCGATCAAGGCATTGGCTGCGCGCAGCACACGGTTGGAGCAGCGGTAGTTCTGCTCCAGCTTGATGATTTCCAGCGCCGGATAATCGCGCGCCATCTGCTGCAGGTTTTCCGGATTGGCACCGCGCCAGGCGTAGATGCTCTGGTCGTCGTCGCCCACGCAGGTGAAGTTGCCGCGTGGCCCGGCCAGCATCTTCAACAGCCGGTACTGCGCATCGTTGGTGTCCTGGCACTCGTCCACCAGCAAATAGCCGATGCGCTCGCGCCAGCCCATCACGATGTCTTCGTTGGCTTCCAAAATCTGCACCGGCAGGCGGATCAGGTCATCGAAATCCACCGCGTTGAAGGTCGTCAGCCGCGCCTGGTAGCGCTCGTACAAGCTGGCCGCTTCCTTTTCGCGGGTGCTGCGTGCCGCCGCCATCGCCTGCTCGGGCGACAGGCCGGCATTCTTCGCGCGCGAGATCAGGTTCTTGGCATCTTCGATCGCGTCGGGCTTGGCGCCATGCATCAGGTCCTTGATCTGCGCGGCGGCATCGTCCGAATCGAAGATCGAAAAGCCGCGCTTCAGGCCGGCAGCAGCGTGCTCGATCTGCAGGAACTTCAGCCCCAGCGCATGGAAGGTACAGATGGTCAGGCCATCGGCACCGTCGCCGCGGATGCGCTTGGCCACACGCTCACGCATTTCCTTGGCGGATTTGTTGGTAAAGGTGATCGCGGCGATGCGCTTGGCCGGATAACGGCCGATGGCGATCAGATGCGCGATCTTTTCCACAATCACGCGTGTCTTGCCGCTACCGGCACCGGCCAGCACCAACAAGGGACCTTCGCAGTGCAGCACCGCGGCGCTTTGCGGGGGATTGAGACCGTACATAGAGGCTTCCGACAGAGCGCGCCATTGTACCGGGGCTGCCTGCGGCTGGCCGGCGCGTTGGGTTCATGTATCCATTGCAGGTAGCCCGGCCCCACAGCGAGCGGCTATACGTCCATGGGCGAGGGCCAGTCGTTCACCCCGCTATGGGAGGCCAGCTCGGCACACACCAGCGCCGCATCTAGCCGCCCGGCCCGGTAAAATCGTCCGATGGCCAAGCTCTATTTCTACTATTCGGCAATGAATGCCGGCAAGACCACCACCTTGCTGCAGTCTGCGCACAACTACCGCGAGCGCGGCATGCGCACGCTGATCCTGACGCCCAAGCTCGATCACCGCGCCGGTAGCGGCGTGGTCGCCTCGCGGATCGGCCTGCGCGCGGACGGGCGTATCTTCGAGCGCGACACCGAGTTGCAGCAGCTGGTCGAGCGCGATATACACAACGACGGCCCGTTGCATTGCGTGCTGGTGGACGAGGCGCAGTTCCTCAGCCGTACGCAGGTGTGGCAGCTGAGCGAGGTGGTCGACCGCCTGCGCATTCCGGTGCTGTGCTATGGCCTGCGCACCGATTTCCGCGGCGAGCTGTTCGAAGGTAGCCAGTTCCTGCTGGCCTGGGCCGACGAGCTGGAAGAGATCAAGACCATCTGCCACAGCGGTAGCAAAGCGACCATGACCGTGCGTGTGGATGCGCACGGGCACGCGGTGCAGGACGGCCCGCAGGTGGAGATCGGCGGCAACGAGCGCTATGTCTCGGTCAGCCGCGCCGAGTTCAAGAAAATCATGCGCGGCGAAGGCCGTATCGATCCACTGCAGATCGCCTTGCCGCTGCCAGTTGCCTAGCGCTGAGCATTGGGAGCGTACCTGCGGTGCTGATGCGGCTGCGGTCTATTAAGGCCGGGCTGCGCCTAAGTGATGAGCAGTTCGATCGCATCCATTTTCGCACTGTGGCACGCACCGCGGTATCGCCCTAAGAAGGCACCCCAGCTTTGGTCTCATATACACAGCGGCTCGCCTCTCGACAGCACCGAATGCCTCGCTGCCGCGCTGACGCCAGTTGCTGGCACCAACGCCCCTGCTCGGCGGCGCAGGGCAACTTCCTCGCCTGCTAAGCGCGATCCATCCACCGCGATCTATACGCGATGCAGGCGCTGCTAAACCTGTGAGGGCATGTGTCACGACGGCATCGCGATCATTCGCGCACAGGCGTATCGTGGCGCATGTAACACAACGGCGCGCCACGTAGCCGAGCGCAACCGCAGCCCTGTAAACTGGCAATCAGCCACTCCTTGGAGGCACTCATGGATCCACTGCCTCCCGCCTTACGCGCCGATATCGCGCGGGTTGGCCGGCTCTCGTCGGTCCCGGATGTATTGACCGTCCTCACCCGTCTGACCGGCATGGGGTTCGCTGCAGTCGCGCGCGTAACCGAAGCACGCTGGATCACCTGCCAGGTGCACGACACGTTGTCTTTTGGCCTGCGTCCCGGCGACGAGCTACCGCTGGCAACCACGTTTTGCGACAGCGTGCGGGTCAAAGGCAACGCGGTGTGGTTTGGGCATGCATCCGATAACCCGGTCTATCGCGATCATCCCTCGCCACGGCTCTACGGCTTTGAAAGCTACGTCTCGGTGCCGATCAAGTTCGACGACGGCAGCGTGTTCGGCACCTTGTGCGCACTGGATCCGCAGCCGCGTGTCATGGATGCACCGCTGGTGGAAAAGGTCGAACTGCTCGCGCAGCTGCTGGCCGCACAGATCCAGGCCGAGCAACGTGCCGAAGAAAGTGCGCAGGAGTCGCGGCGCGCGCGCAGCGAATTGGGACGCGTCGGTGCATCGGCGCGCTTGCGCGAAGAATTCATCGGCATTCTCGCGCACGACCTGCGCAACCCGTTGCAGTCCATGCATGCGGTGGTGGACATGCTGTCCATCGACCAGCTCAACCATCGCTACGGCAACTCCTTCCGCTCGATGCAGCGCAGCCTGCGGCGCATGGAAGAACTGATCGATTTCGCCTGCGATTTCGCTCGCGGCATCGAACGCGACTGGCTGCAGCTGGACTATGGCGACGGCAGCGACCTGCTTGATGCACTATCCCAGGTAGTGGACGAAACCCGCGCTGCCTATCCCAACCAGGTGCTGTCCACGCACGTGGCCATCGACGAGCCCGTGCACGGCGATGCGATCCGTCTGGCGCAGATGTTCGGCAGCCTGATGATCAACGCGGTCGTGCAAGGCCCGCAGAGTTCGCTGATCAAGGCGGTCGCGGTCACCGAACATGGCCGGCTGCGCTTCGAAGTGTGCAATCTGGACGGAATCGATCCGCGCAGGCTGGATGTTCTGCACGCATCCACCCATGTGCATGCCGGCGGACGTGCGCTGCCTGATGTCGATCTGGGGTTGCATATGGCAGCGCAGATCGCAAAAGCACATCAAGGCGAATTACGCATCATCAGCGAAAAGGGAGGCACCTGTTTTCGCGTGGAGCTGGCGTGCGCACGCCCGCGTGGGCGCCTGCAGTTGGTCGACAACTCCGCGCCGGCCTAAGCGCTTTACGCAACGACCGTCAGCCTGCAAAAAAGCACATCGGCAGGCGGCGCGCCAACGGCTGATGTGGCGGCCTTTCGGACTCTAGCCATTCGCATGCCATGGCTGCACGCCACAGCGCGGAGCTGGCGCAACAACAGGCGCCAGCCGTCTCGCTCAGCGAGCGTCAATACATCCTGCGCTCACTCGCCGCCGGCGGGGTCCACTGGTACAGCCAGGTTTCGGTGAGCGGCTTACCGTTAGCGCGCAGATACAGGCGGATATCAATCTGCTGGGCGCCCTCGTCCGGCGGCACCAGGTCGAACATCGCACGATAGCCCTTGAGCTCATGTAGCGGGCGCGCCGACACGATTTCGGTGGTGCCGCGCGATACCTGCAGCACCGCCTCTACCTTGGCCTTGGGGTCCTTCGTCAACGCCGCCAGTTCGCCACCGGTAAAATCCACCACAAAGCGCCAGGAGAAATGGCTGCGCTTTTGCCCAACGATGCCGCCCAGGCCGGTTCGGGTGGCGACGCAGTGCGCCAGCGGCGAGCTGGCCGGCGGCTGCGCGCCCCAGTACAACCGGTAGCCCATCAGTAGCTCCTGCCCCGGCTGCGGCTTGGCCTGTGGGTTCCAGAACGCCACGATGTTGTCGAAGGTCTCGTCCACCGTCGGAATCTCGACCAGCTGCACCGAGCCCTTGCCCCACCCACTCTTGGGTTCCACCCACAGACAGGGGCGCTTCTCGTAAAACACGCCATCGTCCTGGTAATGGTCGAAGTTGCGGTCGCGCTGCAGCAGCCCGAAACCGCGCGGGTTTTCGTCGACAAACATGTTGAAGCGCAGATGCGGCGGGTTGCATAACGGGCGCCAGATCCACTCCCCGCCACCGGTCCACATCGCCAGGCCATCGGTGTCGTGAATTTCCGGGCGCCAGTCCCAGTCCATGCGGTTATCGTTTTCGCCGACCTGATACATGCTGGTGCACGGCCCGATGCCCAGCCGCTCGATCGTCTTGCGCGGGTAAAGCGCGCTGTCGATGTCCATCAGCAGCACATCGCCATTGGTGATGGCGAACCGGTAGGCCCCAGCAATGCTGGGCGAATCCAGCAACCCGTACACCACCACCGTGTTCGAGTCGTCGGCCGGCTGCTCCAGGTAATAGGCGATGAAGTCCGGAAACTCCTCCGGCCCGCCGGTGCCGGTATCGATCGCCAACCCGCGCGCCGATTGCCCGTACTGGCCCTCCTTGCCGACAGCACGGAAATAGCTCGCGCCCAGGAACGCCGAGAAATCGCGATCGGTGTCCTTGCGTGTATTGAGCCGGAAACCGGCAAAGCCCAGATCCTTCGGCAATTGCTTGCCGCCCAGACCGCTCTTGCCGTAATCGAATGCAGCCGGGTCGTACGCCAGCTGCTGCGCCTTGCCATCGACGATGTCGTAGATGTGCACCGGAGTATGGAAATACAGCCCCAGATGAAAGAACTTCGCCTGGAATTTGCCATTGCCATCGGCCCACAGCGCGTGGTCCTGGCGGTAGCGGATGGACTGGTACTGATCCCAGTTCAACGCCTCCAGCGGCCCCGGCAATACCTGCTTGTGGCTCTTGTATGGCGCCTTTGCCAGCTCGCGCGCCTGACCCTTCAACCAAGCGTAGTCGAACGGCTGCGGCTGCCCGAGGCGACGCAAGCCAACCGCCTTGGCCGCCAGTGCCCATTGCGGCAACGCCGGCAAACCGAGCGCGGCCAATGCGGCAGCAGCATTCTTCAGGAAGTGGCGTCGTTGCATGCGCATCGATCTGGTCAGGGATTGGGCGACATCATAGCCACAGCCCGGCACCGAGGTGAATGCGCACCTCAGCGAGGCGCGGACGGCCCATCGCAGGCATTGGCCAGCGCGAGCGTTTTGGTCTTGCCGCACAGGAACTGTCGCTGCGCCTGCTCCTCGTTCGGCCCGGTGTAGCGCAACAGCGTCCACTGCTCCTGCGCCTGCATTTGCGCGCCTGGCGCGAGCTGCCGATACGGCGCATGCACCTCCATTTCCAACAATCCCTGCTCCGGATGCTGCGGTGGCGCATCCAGATATAACTCCACCTGCCCTTGTTCGGGATGGATCGCCGCCAGCGGTTGATGTGCGAAGCGAATCACCAATACTTGCCCGCCGGCAAAACCGGCCATCCACCCCGCAGACGGCTGCAGCAACAGCTTGCCACGCTGGATCAGTCCGTCTTGGCGCGCATCGGCGCGCAGCGCAAAGACGCCGCGCTTGAGCTTAAACCGCGGCGCAGTCGTGCCGGCCTCGCTCGGCGGCTGCACACGAATATCCGCAGCAGCGGCAACCGGCACAAAGACCCTAGTCGTGGCCGCAACGCGTGTGTTGAACCAAAGATCCCAGGCAATGGGCTGCGTGCGGATATTGCGTGCGCTGGCGTGGATCTCCACAGTATCCGCACGCGCTGCAGAAAGCTTGACCTGCTTGCGCAATTGCACGCCGGTCAGCGGGCTGGGCACGCCCTCAAATTCCAACGCGTCATGACCCTGCAGGGTGACCTGCGTCTGCGCCAACGACAGATACGGGTCAGGCGGCCACACCGCGGCCGCCGCTTGACGCTCATGGTTGAGCTGCTGGTGCAACCACCACTGACTCTGCGGCCCAACCCACACATCATGGCCAAAATACGGAATATCCCCCGAAGTGGCTGAAACCTCGGGCGCAGGCTGTTGCTTCACCGCCGCACCGACTTTCAACACATTAGGCTGACCGCGCAGATTGAACGACAGCACGCGCCCTCCAAATGCCGGCGTTGCGCTCAACTCCACCTCCTTGCTATTTAATCGGATGCGCTCTGCGGCAGCTGCGTGAGCGGGTGCGGGCGTCACTGCGCCTGAAGACGTCATGCACAACAGCGCAACTGCGCCGGTAACCATCAGAGGAATGACGCGCTTCGGCGAGCTGGACATATCGCGGTTCCAAACAAGGACCTCGGAATTGTGGCCCGCTGCATGTGTGGACACCAGAACAACGCTAGTTGCGTCTGCTTGCTGGAAGTCTCCAGACGGGCAAAGCGCGCATTGGCGATACGCCTGCCTGGAGACGAGAGACGCGCATAGCGCTGGCTGCTTCTCGACAGTTTCAAAAAGACGGGCATCTCTGGTGAGTCGATAGACACCCTCGGACATGCATGAAGGTTGCGGCGCACACTTGATGCCGGCTTCCAGAGCGAGCGCAGTGACCGAGGCTGCCTGGATAAAGTTACGCCTGTCCCCTGCACTTCCGGATACAAAAGGCATCGCGACCAGCCGGGCATGCCGAATCACCACAGCGCAGATGAGCCCCGTGATAGAAATTTCTACTGTCCGCTGCACTTCCGGACACAAAGGCGTGGCGACCAGCCGGAGCATGCCGAATCACCACAGCGTGTAAGAGACACTTTTATCGCCTCGCAACATTGCGTAGATCAGGCGCATGCAACACGTCAGCTAATAAGCAACATGCGTCGTTGCTCGGCTTACCTTGCCGGGACTTCCGCTGAGATGAGCTGGACGCGACTGCGATAACGCGATTGGTCAAACGCAGCGTCGGTCTGACGTCGCACTTAGCGCTGACAACTCCCGCACCACACCGTGGCGCGCTGGCCGATGGTGGCGTGCTTCAACAGCCGCCCGCACTGTTTGCAGGGCTCGCCTTCGCGGCCGTATACGGTAAGTTCCTGTTCGAAATAGCCGGGCGCACCATCAGGACTGATGAAGTCACGCAAAGTAGTACCACCGCGTTGGATGGCATACGCCAGAATGTCCTTTACTGCGTCAGCCAGACGCCGGTAGCGATCCAGCGACACCTTTCCCGCCTCGCGCAGGG
Source organism: Xanthomonas vasicola pv. musacearum NCPPB 4379 (assembly GCF_000277895.2). Lineage (NCBI taxonomy): Bacteria > Pseudomonadati > Pseudomonadota > Gammaproteobacteria > Lysobacterales > Lysobacteraceae > Xanthomonas > Xanthomonas vasicola. The sequence continues at coordinate 3,692,059 of NZ_CP034655.1, forward strand.
GGCTGATTCCAGCGCGATGCAAGCTTTCGGCAGCATAGATATTGCCAACGCCGACAACAACGGCCTGATCCATCAGAAAGGTTTTAACGGCAGCACGCCGACCATATGCAAGTGCGTGCAGATAATCGCCAGTAAATGCGTCCGATAATGGTTCTGGACCAAGCGCCGCGAGTAATTCATGCGCCTGCGTGTCGGATTGCCACAGCAAACAGCCGAAGCGGCGCGGATCGTTGAACCGCAGAACGCGTCCATTTTGCAGACTGATATCCACGTGGTCATGCGACCTCGGCAACGTATCGCCGGGCAACACCCGCAGGCTTCCGGACATGCCAAGGTGCAGGAGTGCACTGCCGCCCGCATCCGTGTCGATCAGTAAGTACTTTGCACGTCGGCGCACATTGGTAATGATGGCGCCGGGCAGCAGACGCTCGATCTGCTCAGGAATCGGCCAGCGCAAATCCGGCCGACGCAGGATGACGCCATGGATGCGTTGCGCAACCAGGTGCGGCGACAAGCCGCGCAGCGTAGTTTCAACTTCGGGCAACTCGGGCATTAGCGCATCCAAAGAACTGCCGGTCACGCACCGGCAAAGCAGCATAGGGAGGCCGATGAGCTCGAATGCAATCGGCACGTTTTTACAGATACTCTGCACCCACTGCACCCACTGCTTACACCTGAGACAGTAATGAGTACGCAGCAGCGCCCGCCGTAGGGATGTTTGGAGACTTATGGCGATGTGCTGCGCTGCTGCGGCAAGTCAGCTGCCGGCATTTACTCCTGCAATTCGCACAGCACATCACCTGCAGCCGTGTCCAAGACGCGGCCTCAAGATGGGTTGGTTGTGCTGGGTGAAGCCAGCGCCTATGCAGCGGGAGGCTGTGCACATTTTCCTCACGTCGCGCGCAAAAAGAAACCCTCCATCCATTCGGATAGAGGGTTTCGGGTAAAGCCCCTGGCGATGACCTACTCTCGCATGGCTTGAGCCACACTACCATCGGCGCAGCTGCGTTTCACTTCCGAGTTCGGGATGGGATCGGGTGGTTCCACAGCGCTAATTTCACCAGGGAGACGGTTGGAGCGTCGCCAGTTGGGGCTTTTCGTCAAACGTTTGCACAAGCAAGTGCAAACATTTGCTGAAGAAGCACCTACGGCGCTCGTCTCGCATAGTTAACTTGTGACGTAGCTTGCATTTGATGATCTACCAACGTTCGTTGGGACCAAGGCAACTTGAGGTTATATGGTCAAGCCGCACGGATCATTAGTATCAGTTAGCTCAATACATTGCTGTACTTACACACCTGACCTATCAACCACGTAGTCTACATGGTTCCTTTAGGGGGCTTGTGCCCCGGGAAGTCTCATCTTGAGGCGCGCTTCCCGCTTAGATGCTTTCAGCGGTTATCGCTTCCGAACATAGCTACCCGGCAATGCCACTGGCGTGACAACCGGAACACCAGAGGTTCGTCCACTCCGGTCCTCTCGTACTAGGAGCAGCCCCTCTCAAACTTCCAACGCCCATGGCAGATAGGGACCGAACTGTCTCACGACGTTCTGAACCCAGCTCGCGTACCACTTTAAATGGCGAACAGCCATACCCTTGGGACCGACTACAGCCCCAGGATGTGATGAGCCGACATCGAGGTGCCAAACACCGCCGTCGATATGAACTCTTGGGCGGTATCAGCCTGTTATCCCCGGAGTACCTTTTATCCGTTGAGCGATGGCCCTTCCATACAGAACCACCGGATCACTAAGACCTACTTTCGTACCTGCTTGATCCGTCGATCTTGCAGTCAAGCACGCTTATGCCTTTGCACACAGTGCGCGATGTCCGACCGCGCTGAGCGTACCTTCGTGCTCCTCCGTTACTCTTTAGGAGGAGACCGCCCCAGTCAAACTACCCACCATACACGGTCCCTGATCCGGATAACGGACCTAGGTTAGAACGTCAAGCACGACAGGGTGGTATTTCAAGGATGGCTCCACTGCAGCTAGCGCCACAGTTTCATAGCCTCCCACCTATCCTACACAGACGAACTCAACGTTCAGTGTAAAGCTATAGTAAAGGTTCACGGGGTCTTTCCGTCTTGCCACGGGAACGCTGCATCTTCACAGCGATTTCAATTTCACTGAGTCTCGGGTGGAGACAGCGCCGCTGTCGTTACGCCATTCGTGCAGGTCGGAACTTACCCGACAAGGAATTTCGCTACCTTAGGACCGTTATAGTTACGGCCGCCGTTTACTGGGGCTTCGATCAAGAGCTTCGCCTTGCGGCTGACCCCATCAATTAACCTTCCAGCACCGGGCAGGCGTCACACCCTATACGTCCACTTTCGTGTTTGCAGAGTGCTGTGTTTTTGATAAACAGTCGCAGCGGCCTGGTTTCTGCGACCCTCTTCAGCTATAGCTCGCATGAGCCACCAAAAAGGGTGCACCTTCTCCCGAAGTTACGGTGCCATGTTGCCTAGTTCCTTCACCCGAGTTCTCTCAAGCGCCTGAGAATTCTCATCCTACCCACCTGTGTCGGTTTACGGTACGGTCTTCGTGAGCTGAAGCTTAGGAGCTTTTCCTGGAAGCGTGGTATCAGTGACTTCGCCATAAAGGCTCGTCTCGGTGCTCGGTCTTAAAGGATCCCGGATTTGCCAAAGATCCAAACCTACCGCCTTTCCCCGGGACAACCAACGCCCGGTACACCTAACCTTCTCCGTCCCTCCATCGCACTCACGCGAGGTGCAGGAATATTAACCTGCTTCCCATCGACTACGGCTTTCGCCCTCGCCTTAGGGACCGACTAACCCTGCGTCGATTAACGTTGCGCAAGGAAACCTTGGGCTTTCGGCGTGCGGGCTTTTCACCCGCATTATCGTTACTCATGTCAGCATTCGCACTTCCGATACCTCCAGCAGACTTCTCAATCCACCTTCGCAGGCTTACGGAACGCT